>NZ_CP015511.1:0-3263775 GCF_001636925.1 Brevundimonas sp. GW460-12-10-14-LB2
TGTCCGCCCAACTCGCCGTCGTAGAAAAATCCGAAAGCCTCGGTCCCAGCAGTCAGCCTTCACCCGACTTGGTTGGGCCCGAGGTGGTGGTGCTAAAGTTCGGCTCGTCCATCCTGCGCAGCCCGGCGGAGGCGCCGCTGGTCGCCTCGGCCGTCTATGGCCATGTGCGGGCTGGCCGAAAGGTGGTGGCGGTGGTCTCGGCCTTCGGCGGGGCGACGGACCGGTTGCTGGGCGAGGCGCGGGCGCTGGGCCTGGCCCATTCCAACGACCTGCTGCCCGGCTATGTGGCCCTGGGCGAAGAGAAGTCGGCGGCCCTGGTGGCCATCGCCTGCGACCGAATCGGCCTGGACGCCTGCGCCCTGTCGGTGCGGGAACTGGGCATCGTGGCGGAGGGCGAGCCGGAGCATTCGCGCCCCTGCGGCCTGCGTCCCGACCATCTGAAACAGGCGCTGGATCGCCACGAGGTGGTGGTGGTGCCCGGGTTCGGCGCGGTGCGTCCGGACGGCAAGGTGGCCTTGCTGGGACGGGGCGGATCGGATCTGACGGCGGTCTTCCTGGCGGCCGAGCTGGGGCTGAAGAAGGTGCGGTTGGTCAAGGACGTGGACGGCCTTTACGACCACGATCCCAATGACAAGACGGCCCCGGCCCTGCGCTATCGCCGCGCGTCGTGGGACGTGGCGCGCAAGCTGGGCGGGGCGCTGGTCCAGCACGACGCCATCGACCTGGGCGAAAGCCGCGGAGTCGAAATTGAGGTGGCGGCCCTGGACCGCGCCGACGGCACGGTCATTGGCGACCGGTCGGCGCCGCCCGGCCCCGCGCCCGCCCTGCCGCCGCTGAAGGTCGCGGTCGCCGGATGCGGCGTGGTCGGCGGCGGCGTGTTGGGCAAGCTGCTCAATGATCCCCGTTACGAGGTCGTGGGCGTGCTCGTGCGCAATCCGAAGAAGGCCCGCGACGTGGACTGTCCGGCCTCGTTGTTCACCTCAAACCCGGCGGACCTGTGGGCCAAGAAGCCCGACGTCGTTTTGGAGGCTCTGTCGGAAGGCGAGGCGGGCCACGCGGTGATCCGCGCCGCGCTTGAGGCCGGCTGCGATGTCGCCAGCGCCAACAAACAGGCGGTCAGCCGCGATCCGGGCGGCCTGCAAGAACTGGCGAAAGCCAATGGCCGGCGCATGTTCTGGTCGGCCTCGGTCGGCGGCGGATCGCCGATGATCGAGACGGTGCGCGCGGCCCGCGCGGCCGGCGAGGTGGTCGGCTTCGAGGCGGTGCTGAACGGCACGGTCAACTTCATGCTGGAGCGGCTGGGCGACGGGGCGGCCTTCAACGAAGCCCTGGCGGACGCCCGCGCGGCGGGCTTTGCGGAGGAGGACCCGTCTTCGGATCTGGAAGGTCTGGATGCGGCGGCCAAGGTGCGGCTGCTGTGCCACGAGGCGTTCGGCCGTTCGCCCGACGGCGACGTGCCGCGCGACCACCTGACCGAGGCGACCTCGGCCGCAGGCGGCGTGCGCCAGATCGGCGCCGCCCATCTGAAGGACGGGGTGATCCGCCCGTCGGTGTCGCTGAACGCCGACCATGGCGATCCGCTGTTCTCGACCCTGCGCGGCGAGGGCAATGCGTTGAAGGTCTACGGCGCCGACGGGCGCGTCTGGCGCTGCCGGGGCCGGGGCGCCGGGCGTTGGGCCACGACCGAGAGCATCATGGCGGACCTGGCCGAGATCGTGCGTGCACGGCGCGCCGATGCGGGCCTAAACTAAGCCCATGGCCGTTTTCACCCCCGTTTCCATCGCCGACGCCAAGGCGTTCCTGGCCGGCTACGACATCGGCGAGGTGGTCGAACTGACGGCCATCGCCGAGGGGGTGGAGAATACCAACTATCGACTGGACACGACGCAGGGCCGGTTTGTGCTGACCCTGTTCGAGGGGCGGACGGACGAGGCCTCGCTGCCCTTCTGCCTAGGGCTGACGGCCCATCTGGCGGCGCGCGGCTTCCCTTGCCCGACGCCGATCGAGGACCGGACGGGCGGCTGGCTCGGGCGGTTGAACGGCCGGGCGGTGGCGGTGATCGAATGGAAGACCGGGGCCTGGCTGCGCACGCCGTCATCGGCCGATCAGGCGGCGGCGGGGGCGGTGTTGGCGCGGCTTCATCTGACGGCGGCTGATTTTGATCTGAAGCGCGTCAATCCGGTCGGGCCGGCCATGTGGCGTCGGCTGGCCGATCGCTGCGCTCAAGCGGCCTCGGGCGAGGATCGACGTCTGCTGGATCAGGTGAACGCCTCGCTGGCGCGCTTGGACGATCCCTTTACGGCCGATTTGCCCGGCGGGGCGATCCATGCCGACTATTTCCCCGACAATGTGCTGTTCGAGGACGGCGCCGTGTCGGCGGTGATCGACTTCTATTTCGGCTGCATCGGCGCCTTCGCCTATGACCTCGCCATTGCCCTGTCGGCCTGGGGCTTCGACGCCGAGGGGCGAGCCATGCCGGACGCCCTGGCGGCCTTCCAACGCGGCTATGAGTCCGTGCGGCCGCTTAACGGCACCGAGCGGGAGGCCTTGCCGCGTCTGGGCGAAGCGGCGGCCCTGCGGTTCACCGTGACCCGGCTGCACGACCGCATCTTCCACGATCCCGCCAATCTGGTGACGCCCAAGGATCCGGCGGTCTTCCTGCGTCGGATGGACCACTGGCGCGCGACCGAACCGGCCTGAGGCGCCTGCGCGGCTTCGTCGCTGGAACCGAAAGCTTGGCCGGGATTTTGATGGTGCAACGGCGAAGTCCGCCGCTCCCCGAGGACGAAGATCATGACTGACGAAACCATCAACGGCGCCGCCTCGCAGGCGCAAGGCAAGTTCCAAAAAGGCGTCGGCAAGCTGGTCGGCGACCAGAAGCTGCAGGTCGAGGGCGCCTATAACGACGCCAAGGGCCGTTCGCTGGAAACCTTCGGCAAGGCGATGGATTCGGTCGATCGCCTGGTCGAAAAGGTCCCCGTCGACTACCGCGACAAGGCCCGCACCGTCGCCGCCGAGGCGCGCAAGCGTCCGCTGGTCACGACCCTCTCGGTCGCCGGCGTAGGCCTGCTTCTGCTGCGCGCCCTCACCGGCGGCGGCCGTCGCTAAGACGTTTTAGTGGCGGCCTGAAAAGGCCGCCACGGCGTCACGCGCCGCCTCCATCGTCCCATCGACGATCGTCAACCGCTCGGGCTTGTCGCCCAGGGCGGCGATGACGTTTGCGGGTTCGGGTTCGAAGCCCAGGACGTTCGAAACGAAGTCGCCGAACTTGGACGGATGGGCGGTGGACAGGGCGACGACGGGGCCTTTCGAGCGGTCCTGGCGACGCGCGGCGGCCAGCGCCACGGCCGTGTGCGGGCACACGACGCGGCCCCAGGCCTCATAGGCGTGGGCGATCTCGGCGCGTGTCTCATCCTCGTCGATGGAGACCGCCGAGACGTGGTCGCGCAGGGCGGTCAGCAGATCCGGATCGAAGGCGATGGCGCCGTCGCGGGCGAAAGTTTCGAAAACCGTGCGGGTCGCCTGGGCGTTGCGGCCCGTCGCCTCGAACACCAGACGCTCGAAGTTGGACGGCGCCTGCACATCCATGGACACGCTGCCGCTTTCGACCGCCGGACGGCGCGAATACAGGCCGTCATTCAGGGCGCGGGCCAGGGCGTCGTTCTGGTTCACGGCCGCGACGAAGCCGTTCGACGGCAGGCCCATTTTCGTAGCCGCGATGCCGGCGAAGGCGTCGCCGAAGTTGCCGGTCGGCACGACGAAGGTCGCGGCCTCGCCCAACTGAGCCGTGGCGGAGACATAGTAGGGGATCTGGCCGGCCAGCCGCGCCCAGTTGATCGAATTGACCGAAGACAGTTGGCCGCGTTCGCGCAGGGCCTCGTCGGCCAGCAGGCCCTTCACCAGACGCTGGCAGTCGTCGAAATCACCACGCACGGCCAGGTTCAGGACATTGTCGGCCTCGACCGTCGTCATCTGTCTGCGTTGAACCGGCGAGACGCGGTCCAGCGGGTGCAGCACGACCAGATCCACCGACTTGGCGCCGGCGAAGGCGCGCACGGCGGCAGCGCCGGTGTCGCCGGACGTGGCGGTCAGAATGGTCAGACGCTCGCCCGAGGCGGCCAGGGCGTCGTCCGTCAGGCTGGCGACCAGCTGCATCGCCAGGTCCTTGAAGGCGGCGGTCGGGCCGTGGAACAGCTCCAGCACGAACAGGCCCGGCTCCAGCTCGACCAGAGGCGTGACCAGCGGATGGCCGAACCCTGCGGTCAGTCGGTCCAGCGCGCGGTCCAGCGCGCCGTCGGGCAGGGCGTCGCCGATGAAGGGGGCGATGGCTTGCAGCGCGATGGACTTATAGTCGGCCTTTCCGGTCCAGGTCTCGGGCGACAAGCTGGGCCAGGCGGTCGGCATATAGAGACCGCCGTCGGGCGCGATGCCGCGCAGCAGGGCGTCGGCGAAATCGGTTTCGGGCGATTGGCCTCGGGTCGAGACGTAGCGGGCGCTGGAGGTGCTCATGACGCCGATGGTCGTAGCCAGACGGGGCGGCGGCGTCACCCGCTTTCTGGATGATTTTGTCGGGTTTTCGCGGGCTGTGGCCCGACAATCCACGTCGGGACGTTGCAGTGGCGGTTTAGGCGCACATTTTTGCCGCCTCAGGGGGCAATTGGGGTCGGTCCTGCAAGAGGGTTGCGACATCGCCCCGCTGGCGCGGATCGCTGCGACGGTCCATGTCAGGAGCCATGAGACGACGCGATCTTCTGATCCGGCTGGGGCTGGTCGCCGGCGGGGTGGGCGGGGCCTGGTGGCTGCGCGACCATGTGGTCTGGCGCGGGCCGACGGTCGCCTTCGCGGCGAACGGCTCCAGCGGCTGGCTGCCCTATGCCGAGCCGCGCGCCCCGACCCCGACAGTTGAGGTGACGGTGAACGGACAGCCGGTGCGGGCCCTGATCGATTCCGGGGCGCAGTATTCGGTCATCGACCGGTCGCTGGTCGAGCGGCTCAGCCTGACCAACGTCTTCAACATCCCGATGGTGGCTTACGGCGTCGGCGGCGACGCCCAGGTCGGACGCGGGACGACGCTGGATGTGGCGATCGGCGGCTTGCGGCTGACCGGATTGCGCGCGGCGATTCTTGGCCTGGGGCCGCTGGCTAGCGATCAGGGATTGGGTGCGGCGCTGATCCTGGGGCAGGACGTGCTGCGCGAACTGGTGCTGGAGCTGGACACGGCCGAGCATCGGGTCCGGTTCCTGCCGCGCGAGGGTTGGACGCCGCCGTCGTCGCTGAAACCCGTGCCGGTGACGCGGGCCGGCAAGGCCTTGCAGGCGGGCATCACCCTGGAAGGGGCGACGGTCAATGCGGTGATCGACACCGGCGCCTCGGCCGTGCTGGCCGTCACGCGCGAGACGGCCGAGGCCGCCGGCCTGCTGGACGGCCGCGAACGCACGCCGGGCCAGAGCATCGTCCTGGGCGGCACCGTGCGCGCCGAGACCGTCGTCGTGCGCACCCTGACCATCGGCGACGAACTGTATCGTCAGGCGGCGGTCGCCATCTATGACGACGTCGCGGTGCCGGGCTTCCCCAAGGCCCTGATCGGCATGGCCGCGTTCGAGAACCGACAGCTTGCACTGGACCTGGGCGGCCCCGGCCTGTTCGTCGAACGGCCGATGGAGATTACGGTCGGGGCTTGAGCACTGTGATCGGCCCAACCGCGCCCGGCCAGAGCTGGATGCGATAGCGGTCGTCGCCGTCAAGCCCGTCTTCGGACAGGGTGTTCAGTCCGCCGTGCGAAATGCGGGCCGCATAGTCGCCGGCAGGCACAGCGATCCGCTCGGCCTGATCCGGATCGTCCGTGCAGCCGAACACGATCAGCGCGCCGCTGGCCAGGCGCAGGCCGCAGTCGCGGATCTGGTCCCAGGCGTCCGCGTCGGGCTTCGGCGCTGTGGTCAGGATTTCAACTTCGACCGGGACCAGCATGTTGCGAACCGTGCCGATCGCGATCAGGTCGGGGCCGACGGCCAGCATGGGGTCGCTGTCCGAGCTCCACAGGGCGGCGGTGTCGGTGACGTAGGTCTCGTCGCAAACGTAGAACTGGAAATAGTCCGCGAAAATCTCGAAACGGCGGACACACACCGACTTCAGCTCGCCAGAGCCGTCGCCACCACGGCCCTGGCCTCGGCCTGAACGGTGGCCAGATGGTCGGGGCCGAGGAAGGATTCGGCGTAGATCTTGTAGACGTCCTCGGTGCCCGAGGGGCGGGCGGCGAACCAGGCGTCGGCCGTGACGACCTTCAGCCCGCCGATTGCCTCGCCGTTGCCGGGGGCCTTCGTCAGGATGTCGGTGATCGGCTGACCGGCCAGGGTGGTTGCGGACACATCCGAGGGGCTGAGCGCGGAAAGACGGGCCTTTTCCGTGCGATTGGCCGGGGCGTCGACGCGGGCGTAGGCGGGGGCGCCGTACTGGTCGGTCAGGCCGGCGTAGAGTTGGCTGGCGCTCTGGCCCGTGCGGGCCTGGATCTCGGCGGCAAGCAGGCACAGGAGGATGCCGTCCTTGTCCGTCGTCCATACCGTGCCGTCGTGGCGCAGGAAGGAGGCCCCGGCCGATTCCTCGCCGCCGAAGCCGACGGTTCCGTCCAAGAGGCCGGGCACGAAGTGTTTGAAGCCGACGGGAACTTCCAGCAGGCGGCGACCCAGGCCGGCGACGACCCGGTCGATCATGGACGATGAGACCAGGGTCTTGCCCACCGCGACGTCCGCGCCCCAGCCGGGGCGGTTGGCGAACAGATAGGCGATGGCGGCGGCCAGGAAATGGTTGGGGTTCATCAGGCCCGCGTCGGGCGTGACGATGCCGTGGCGATCCGCGTCGGCGTCGTTGCCGAAGGCGACGTCATAGGCCGAGCCGCCCTTCATCATGCAGATCAGACCGGCCATGGCGCTGGGCGATGAGCAGTCCATGCGGATCTTGCCGTCGGCGTCCAAGGGCATGAAGGCCCAGCGCGGATCGACGGCGTCGTTGACAACGGTCAGGTCCAGTCGGTGGCGCTCAGCGATCTCGCCCCAATAGGCTACGGCCGCGCCGCCTAGCGGATCGGCGCCGATGCGGACGCCGGCGTTGCGGATGGCTTCCAGGTCGAGAACGCTGGGCAGGTCGTCGATATAGGCGGACAGGTAGTCGAACCGGCCCGCCGCCGCATGCGCCTGGGCGAAGGGGACGCGACGGACCTCGGTCAGGCCGCCTTCGATCAGCTGATTGGCTCGGGCGGCGATGGCGGACGTGGCCTCGCCCCCGGCCGGGCCGCCGGAGGGGGGATTGTATTTGATGCCGCCGTCACGCGGCGGATTGTGCGACGGGGTGATCAGGACGCCGTCCGCCTGCCGGCTATTCGTGCGGTTATGGGTCAGGATGGCGTGCGAAACGGCCGGCGTAGGGGTGAAGCCGTCGCGGGCGTCGATCAGCACCTCGACCCCGTTGGCGATCAGCACCTCCAGCGTCGTGCGGAAGGCGGGCTCGGACAGTCCGTGGGTGTCGCGGCCGAGAAACAGCGGGCCGTCGACGCCCTGGGCCGCGCGGTATTCGGCGATCGCCTGGGCGATGGCCAGGATGTGCGCCTGGTTGAAAGCGCCGTCCAGGCTGGATCCCCGGTGGCCGGATGTGCCGAAGACGACCCGCTGCTGCGGATCGCCCATGTCGGGCCGGGTCGTCTGATAGGCGCCGAGCAGGGCGTCGAGATCGATCAGGTCTTCGGGGCGTGCGGTCGTGCCGGCGCGGTCATGCATCGTCAGTCAATCAATCGTTCTGAAGGGGCGCGGCGATCAGGCGCCGCTGAAGGTGTCGCATGAGGCCGGATCGCCCGACTGATAGCCGCGCTGCAGCCATTCGACGCGCTGCGCCGAAGAGCCGTGAGTGAAGCTCTCGGGAGAGACACGGCCGCCGCTGCGCCGTTGCAGGGTGTCGTCGCCGATGGCCTGGGCCGTCTTCATACCCTCTTCGATATCGCCGGGCTCGAGCGCGACCTGACCGTTCGAGACGGCCGAGGCGTTCCGGGCCCAGACGCCGGCGTAGCAGTCGGCCTGAAGCTCCAGCGCCACCGAATACTGATTGGCTTCGGCCTGACCGGAGGCGCGCTGCTGGGCCTGGCGAACCTGATCCGAGGTTCCGGTCAGGGTCTGGACGTGATGGCCGAATTCATGGGCGATGACATAGGCGCGGGCGAAGTCGGCGCCTGAGGCGCCAAGCTTGGTCTCCATCTCCTGCCAGAAGCCGAGGTCGAGATAGACGGTCTTGTCGGTCGGGCAGTAGAAGGGACCCATGGCCGACTGACCATAGCCACAGCCTGTCGGCGTGCCCTGTTCGTAGAGTCGAACTTTGGGAGGCTGATAACCCTCCAGCTTCGTGGCCCAAACCTGATCGATATTGGTGCCGACGATATCGACGAACCGGCCAGCCTCGTCTTCGGGCGTTCCGACCTTGCCCTGCTGCTCAGAAGCGCCGACGCCGCCAAACTGGCTGGCGATTTGCGTTGTGGTCGAAGGATCGATGCCGAACACAAGGTAACCGATGATGGCCAGAACGCCCACGCCCAGGCCGCCGCCTGCAATGGCGCCGCCGCCCATGCCGCGTCGGTCCTCGATCCGACCGCTCGTGTCTCCGCCCTTCCAACGCATCTCGTATCCCTCCGCCCGATCCTGGTTAAGCTAGGCAGGAACGCGGGTGCAAGGGAAGGGATGCGTCAGTTCGGACGCTTCATTGGGGGCGGGCAAGCCAGTTGTCGATCTGGCTCATGCCCTGGGCTGTCTGCTGGCGGCGTTCGGCGGCGGACTGGCGCAAGGTCCGCTCCTGTTCGGGGCTGTAGAGCGGGCGGGGTGGCAAGGGCTGGGTGACGCTCGGTTCGCGTGCGCCTTCGATGGTGCGCAGGCGAAGCTGGGTTTCGATCTGCTGTTGACGCGCCTGGTCCGCGTTCGACTGCGCCTGAGAACGCAGGCGGTCGTTCTCGTAGCGGTGCTGGTCGGCGATCGCGGCGGGGACGCCGCCCGGATAGGCGCCGTAGGGGCGGCCGGCCTGAGGATAGGTCTGGGCCAAGGCCGGCGTGGCGGCAGCGGCCAACAGGGCGGTCAGGGGCAGGAGCGATCGCATGGATACCATGTGGGGACGCGCGCCATCGCCGCCAAGCGGAGCCGCAACCCTTTGAGTTTCTGTGGGTTCATCCCGCCGAACCCCCTTTATGAACGGAGCATTCCTCATGGCCCAATCCCTTTCCGGCAAGACCGTCGCCATCTTGGCGACCGATGGCGTCGAGCTGGTCGAACTGAATGAACCGATGAAGGCGCTGAAGGATGCGGGCGCGGTGGTCGAGATCGTGTCGCTGAAGGCCGGCGAGTTCCAGGGCTTCGACCATCTGACGCCGGGCGACAAGGTCACGGCCGACAAGGCGGTGGCGGCGGTGGACGCCTCGGCCTATTCCGCCCTGCTGTTGCCGGGCGGGGTGGCGAACCCGGACCTGCTGCGGGCGGACGAGGACGCGGTGAAGTTCGTTCGGGCCTTCTTCGACGCCGGCAAGCCGGTCGCCGCCATCTGTCACGCGCCCTGGCTGCTGATCGAGGCGGGCGTGGTCGAGGGACGCACGATGACGTCGTTCGAAAGCATCCGCACCGACCTGACGAACGCCGGGGCCAATGTGGTCAATGAGGCGGTGGTGGTGGATCAGGGCTTGGTGACCAGCCGCTGCCCCGACGACATTCCCGCCTTCAACGCCAAGATGATCGAGGAGTTCGCCGAAGGCCGCCACGAAGGCCAGGCCGCAGCCTAAGGCATCGCCCAGACGGAGGACCGCTTGATTTCCTGGTCCTCCAGCTCGCGCGAGGTCGGGACGCGGTATTCGGCCAGGAAATCCAGGCCCGTGCGCGGGAAATAGGTGCGTCCCGGATCGCCGATCAGGACACGCGTCCCCTTGGCGCGGGCCTGGGCCAGCCAGGCGAGAACAGCGTCGGTCATCGGACGCTCGTAGCAGATGTCACCCGCGCAGATGACGTCCACATCCGGCGGGGCGGCGTCCAGCAGATTGGTCTGGGTGAAGTCCAGCGTCACGCCGTTCGCCGTCGCATTGGCGGCGACCGCGGCCTGGCAGAAGGGATCGATGTCGGCGCACAGGACATGGGTCGCCCCCGCCTGCATCGCCGCCACGCCGACCAGGCCCGAACCGGCGGCGAAGTCCAGCACGCGCTTGCCGACGACCTCATGCGGATGATCCAGCAGATACCGGCTCAGAGCCTGACCGCCGGCCCAGGCAAAGGCCCAGAAGGGCGGCGGCACGCCCATTTCGCCGAGCTCTTCTTCCGTCAGCCGCCAGATCGGCGTGATCTCGTCGGCCAGCCACAAAGAAATCTCGGGCGCGTGCGGCACGGGCTGAAGCCGGGTGTTGTCACGGATGAAGGCGGCGGGATCGAGGACGGTCATTCCGGCTGGCGCGTAACAGCCTTCAGCACGCTGGCATAGCCGGGTGCGACCTCCATCGCCTCGGCTTGCGGCTTCGCACGAATGGCGCGGTCAGGCGCGGCAGCTTCCAGCAGGGCACATGCATGAACAGGTGGTGCTCGGCGTGGAAGTTGACCCAGTAGGGCGCGATGAAGGCGCGTTCCCACAGGCTGGCCTTGGTGGTGCGAGCGGCGCGAAAGGGGTCGGCCGACGAACCCTCGACGCAGGCGTGTTCGGCGATGTTTCGCAGGCGCGTAACCATCGGAAACCACGTCGCCATCGGCAGCAGCCACAACACGAAAAAGGCCCACCAGACGCCAGCGGCGATGAAGCCCGCCAGCAGGACCGCGTTGAAGGCGAGGAAGGGCAGGACGGATCGGCCCGTCACGATCGACTCGTAATCATGGGCGCTGTCGCTCATTCCTTTTGCGCTATCGCCCCTCGGGCTGCTTGAGCGCGCGTGCGCTTGGGCTAGCGGCAGCAGCACCCGCTGCTTGAAGAAGGTCTGGCCTGTCAGGTCGCGGATCAGCTTGCGGCGCAGCGAGGCCGGGCTGACGGGAAACGGCGCCGATAGCATCAGATCGGGATCCTCCGCCTGCTGGGCGAACCGATGATGCCGTCAGATGATAGGGGCGGTAGGCCTTCAGGCTGGCGCCGATCGGCACGGCGCATAGCCAGTGGCCGAGACAATCGTTCAGGCGGTTCGACTTCGACAGGCCGCCATGCGCCGCTTCGTGCATCAGAATGGCCAAACCCAGCTGGCGCGTGCCGACGATCATGACGCACAGCGGGATCAGCCAGGGGGTCAGGACGCCCGCTATCACGGCCAGGGCGGTCACGGCCCAGCCGTGAGCCACAAGCAGCGGGCCGACCCAGGCCGAGCGTATCTGATACGGCGCCCACTCCCGAGGCGTGAACAGGGCCGACGGGGCGATGCGTGGGGCGGCGGACATGAGGCGAGTCTAGCCCCGGAAGCCCCTCTGGAAAAGCAACGGAGAAATGTTGGGCGCGCCTGACAAAAAGTCAGGTTGACATGACATTCGGTCGGTGTCAGGTTGTCCTTACACAAGGAGACCCGATATGTTCACCGCCTGGAAGACCGGAACGCCTGCGCATCGACGCTACATCGTTCGTACGATGGCCTTCTCCGTGCCCTATGTCGCGATCTGTATCGCCATGATGACGACGGACGCGTTCGACGATCTGATGGGTAAGCCGGCGGCCTGGGTGCTGGCGGCGGCGGTGTCGGCCCCGGTGATCGGGCAGATCTGGGCGACCCTGGCGCTGATGCGCGAGAGCGACGAGTTCGTGCGCGGCGTAACCGCCAAACAGTTCATCGTCGCCGCAGGACTGACCATGGCCGCCGCCACCTTCTGGGGCTTTGGCGAAAGTTTCGCCGGCGCGCCGCATATGCAGACTTGGCTGATCGTGCCGGTCTTCTGGGCCTTGTATGGGGTCGTTTCGCCCTTCATCCGGAGCAGCCGATGAAGAACCGTTTGAAACTTCTGCGCGTCGAGCGCGGCTGGACCCAGGAACAGATGGGGCAGGCGCTGGGGGTCTCGCGTCAGGCGGTGATCGCCCTGGAGACCGAGCGGCACGATCCGTCGTTGGACCTGGCCTACCGGATCGCCGCCGTGTTCGAGCGGCCGGTCGAAGAGATCTTTGAAAACCCTCACGCGGGCTGACCGAAAAGTCAGAATAACCTTACAATTGGAGACTGTGATGTCGAACGTCATTCGCCCTTGCCGGGGCGTCTTCGCCCCGTCGCGCCTTGCCGTCATCCTGGGCGTTGTGATCGCCTGCGCCGTGGCCAGCGATCAGGCCCGCGCCCAGACCACGCTACCAGCGGCGTCCAACGCTGCGCCCTTCAACTCCGACCGGCTGTCGGTCGAGGTGGTGGGCCAAGGCCCCGACGTGATCGTGATCCCCGGCTTCGGCTGTTCGCGGGAGGTCTGGCGGGCGACGGCCGATCGGCTGAAAGCGACGCACCGTGTGCATCTGGTGCAGTTGGCGGGTTTCGCCGGCGAGCCGTGGTCGCATGGGGACGGCCCCTTCCTGCAGCCTGTGGTGGATGAGCTGGATCGCTACATTCGCCAGGAGGCCCTGAACCGACCAGCGGTCATCGGCCATTCCATGGGCGCGCTTGTCGGGCTGAGGCTGGCGCAGGCGCATCCCGATGCCGTGGGACGATTGATGAGTGTCGACAGCCTGCCCTTCTTTTCCGCCCTGTTCGGGCCGCAGGTCACGGCCGAGACCGCGCGTCCCTTCGCCGATCAGGCGGCGAGCGGCATTCTGAACACCCCGCGGGACGCCTTCCGCAACGGCCAGACGCAGACGGCGGCGGGCTATTCACGCGATCCGGCGACCCAGGCGGACATCGTCGCCTGGTCCATGGCGGGCGACCGACACGCGATGGCGGCGGCGATCAAGGATGTGATGACCACCGATGCGCGGCCGGGGCTGGCGGCCATGACGACGCCGGTGACGGCGCTTTACGCTGCCGATGCGGACGGCGGGGCGCCGGCGGCGATGGCCGATGCGATGTGGACCCGAGAGTATGCGGCCTTGCCCGGCGTGACCCTGATCCGCGTCGATGGATCGCGGCATTTCATCATGGCGGACCAGCCCGAGCGGTTCGCCGAGCTGGTCGACGCGTTTCTGGCGAAGTGAGCCTTGAAGATCCTCCCCCGCAAACGGGGGAGGATTGGTTCAGCCGTTCTTCGGCGTCACGTCGCCGGCCTTGACCGGGGCGCCGTCGAACTGCTCGGCGTAGGCGGGGTTGAGCAGGGCGCGGAAGACGCTCTGCGGCAGGGCGATCCAGTAGGGGCCGTCCGAATAGGGGCCGATCTGATAGGGCCCCATCAGAAAGGTCACGCCGCCCGCCTTGCCCGGCGTCGTGCCCGGCGTCAGGACGAACGGGGTCGAGACGGCCTTGGGGCAGGTCCACATCTTGCCGTCCAGGGTCGCGGCCTCCGAACCCGGCGAGCGAGCCTGTTTGGCGGCGTTGGCGGCGGCGCACAGGGCCTTGTCCAGAACCGACAGGTCGGCGCCCGGCCGGAAGAGGTCGGCGAAGCCCAGCCGCTTGTTGGTCGTCTTGTCCCAGATCACGGCGTCGAAGCTGGTGTTGGGATGGGCGCCGCCGGTGAACTCGAAATCGGTGCGGGCCAGGCTGACCAGTTTGCCAGTCTCGGCTCCGGGCGCGAAGGCGATGGACTTTTCATAAGGGTTCGGGCCGCCGCCGGCCTCGCTGAGGTCGGCCTGGGCGCCTTCTTCGAACTGCTTCAGGTCGCGCACCGTGTCGGCATAGAGGGCAGCGTGCAGGGCGGGCGTGGTCTTGATCGCCGGGGGCAGGGTCAGTTTGACGGCGGCATAGGGGGTCTTGCTGTCATAGCCGACGGGGGTGTTCGACATGGCCGGTGCAGCGGCCGGGGCCGGCGCGGCCGGCGCCTGGGCCTTGTCTTCCTTGCGCTGGCAGGCAGCCAGGGTGGCGGCGACGGCGGCGGACAACAGCAGGATTCGGGCGGTGCGCGACATGGGAAACTCCATCATCGGGGGATCACAGGGAGATTGAGCCAAGAGCGATAGCGGCCAGCAGGATCAGGCCGGCCTCGCGATTGGACTTGAACAGTTTCAGCGCCAGGGCGCCGTCGTTGCGGTCCAGCCGCACGACCTGACGCGCCAGATGAGCGGCATAGATCAGCAGTCCGAGCCAGAACAGCGGACCGAGATTTGCGGACAGGCCCGTCAAGACAGCGAGCGCGACCGCCAGACCATAGAAGACCGCAACGCCGGGCCGCACGGCCGAGGCCAGTCGGCGGGCCGAGGACTTCACGCCGATCATGGCGTCGTCCTCGATGTCTTGCAGGGCGTAGATGGTGTCGTAGCCCAGGGTCCAGAAGACGCCGCCGATCCACAGCAGGACGGCGGGGAGATAGGCCTGCCACGTCAGGGCGATCGCATGGCCGCTTTCGCTGGCCGGGGACCACAGAAAGGGCCGGAACTCGCCGGCGAGATCGGCGGGCAGCAGCAAGGCGGCCGCCGCCAAGGGCAGGGCGGCGGCGAACCCCATCAGGGCGCCCCAGTTGAAGGTCAGGCCCAGCCAGGCCTGGGGCCACCAGGTGATCCGCTTCATGAAGGGATAGGCGGCGACAAGGGCCAGCGATCCCACGCCCAGCCCGACGGCGACGGTCGGCAGGGTGAGCAGGACCAAAAGGCTGATCAGGCTGCACGCGACGACGAAGGCCCAGGCCTGTTTGACCGAGATACGGCCGGACGGGATGGGTCTCTGGGCGGTGCGGGCGACCCGGGCGTCGAAATCCCGATCGACGATGTCGTTGAAGGCGCATCCCGCCGCTCGCATCAGGCAGGCGCCGATGCCGAAACCAACGAACAGCCACAGATCATAGAGACCCGGCGCCTGCCGATACTGCGCCAGGGCCAGGGCGATCCCTTGCCAGCCGGGCAACAGCAGCAGCCAGATGCCGATGGGCCGATCGAACCGCCCCAGCTTCAACCACGGCTTCAGCCCCTCCGGCGCATGCCGATCGACCCAGTTGGCGCCGGCGTCGGGGAGGGGAGCGAAAGTCATGCGGCTGACTTAGCGCGTAGGGCCCGAGGGGTGAAGGCGCCGCTCCCCGTTTCCAAGGCGGGCGCACAGAAAAAGGGGCTGGTGAACCCAGCCCCTTTCCACAGTGATCGGCGCGATCGTCAGTCCTGATAGACGTCGCCGGAGCCGGAGACGGTGCTGTTCAGGTTGGCGGGGCGGGTGGCCAGGGCCACGTCGCCGGAGCCGGCGATGGCGACCTTGACGTCGCCGGTCGGGGCGATGCGGGCGTCGCCGGAGCCGGCGATGTCCACCCAGGCGTCGCGGGTCGCCAGATCGCCGAGGGACGCATCGCCCGAGCCGGCGATGTCCAGCTTCAGCTCGTCGGTGCGACCCGAGGCGGTGACCTCGGCCGATCCGGCGATGTCGAGCGCCAGCGAAGGCTGGTCATAGCCGGTGATCTGCAGGTCGCCCGAGCCCTTGGCGTTGAAGCGGTTCACCTTGGGCGCGGTGATGACGACCTTCAGTTCGTCGCGCTCGGAGCGGGCGGAGAAGTTGCCGTTGCTCCAGCCGAACACGACCCGCTCGTCGCCGTCGCCCAGATCGAGGCGGCCGTCGATCAGACGGACACGGTCGGTCAGACCCTTGGGCCCGGTGATGACGACGGTGTTGGCGTCACCTTGGACATAGTCGACGTCGATGCTGGAATCGACGGTCAGGGTCTCGCCGCCGGTCCAAGGCAGGGTGCGGGTGGTGAGCGGGCCGAGGTCGTCGGTCCCGCCGCCCTTGACCCGCTCGAAGCGGATGGTCTCGCCGTCCTGGTCCTTGATGGTCCAGGCCCAGCCGTGGCGCTGGAGGTCGTGGCCGCCGATCGCCAGCGCGCCGCCGACGGTGACCAGGCACAGCACCAGGGCGGCGCCGGCGATGATGAACAGGGTGCGGATCATGCCGAGACTCCCGAGGTCGAGGTGGATTGAACGCTGGTCGGCTCAAGCGCCGGCTTCAGCAGGCGGTAGTGCAGGCGGGCGAACCAGACGACGCCGTTGACCAGCCAGATGGTGAAGATGGTCAGCAGGGCGCCGATGAAGACGGCGCCGGCCATCAGGCCCAGCCCCATCAGGATCGCCGCGAACGGCCCGCCGGGGAAGCCGGCGAAGGGGCCGGCGACCATGATCACGCCGCCTGCGATGAACAGTCCGATGGCGGCGATGAAGAAGCCGAACACGGTCCCGATCACGCCCATCAGAAGGGGCAGGAGGATCAGGATGTCCAGCGCCCCCAGGCCCAGGACCGCAAAGACGGCGCCGGCGGCGGCGGAGGGGTTCTTCTCCTGATGCCAGCGCTGGATGCCGGCCTCGGCCTTCAGTTCGCGAGCCAGGCGGACCGGATCGCCGAGCGCGGAGGCGACCTCGGCCTCTGTGCGGCCGGCGGCCAGGCCGTCGTCGAAGTGGGTCTGATAGTCGGCGATGATGTCGTTGGCGGTCGTGGTCGGCAGGCCGACGAGGCCTTCCTTCAGACGATCGATGAATTCGGCGCGCGTCATTGAGCGGCTCCCTGATCGGCGTCGTTCGCCACGATGGCGTCGACGGCCTTGGTGAAGGCGGACCATTCGGCAGTCTGGGCGGCGAGGGCCCCCCGGCCCGCTTCGGTCAGTCGGTAGTATTTGCGTGACGGCCCGGCGGAGGATTCGACCAGATAGGTCTCGACCTGTCCTTCGGACTGCATGCGGCGCATCAGGGGATAGATCGTGCCTTCCCCCATATCGATCGCGTCCGACAGGCGGCTGGCGATCTCGTAGGCGTAGCTGTCCGCCCGGTTCAGCAGGGCCAGGACGCAAAGCCCCAACACGCCCTTTTTCAGCTGTATCTCGATAGTTTCTGGCACCTCGGCTCTCCCGTTGATGGTCATTGACTACGACAAGGTATCTTGTGACGCAAGGTAGCTATCGAAACATGACAGCGATTTAATCGAGGCCGGCTGAAGGCGGCTTTGCGGCCTGAGCGCCGTTGATCGCTTGGCAAGCCGAAAGCGATCCGATAGGTGACCGAGAACGCCGGGCGTGGGAATCGCGCCAGCGTGATCTCTTGCGAGCCATTCGCAAGTATCTGCTGCATAACGGTTTTATGGGGAAGTCTCATATGGGGATGGGCAAGCGAGCCCAAGGGACGTTGAGGAAGGCCGCGACTTGCGCGTCCTCCATCGTTCTGGGCGCCGGACTGGCGATGTTCGCTGCGGCGCCGACGTGGGCGCAGGACCTGATGGGTCAGCCGACCCCGGGCGGCATCACGCTGCAACCGGCGGCGTCGCCACTGAAGCATGATGCGCACTTCTTCCACGATGTGATCCTGATGCCGATCATCACGGCCATCACCCTGCTGGTGCTGGGCCTGCTGGCGTGGATCGTGTTCCGCTACAACAAGAAGGCCAATCCGACGCCCGCGCGCTGGAGCCACAACACCACGATCGAGATCATCTGGACCGTGCTGCCGGTGCTGATCCTGGTCTTCATCTCCCTGTTCTCGTTCCGCCTGCTGTTCGCCTATCACGACATGCCGTCGCCGGACCTGACGGTGAAGGTGACCGGCAACCAGTGGAATTGGGCCTATGAGTATCCGGACCAGGGCGTCGCGGAATATATCTCCAACATGCTCCCGGAAGAGGAAGCCAAGGCCAAGGGCGTGCCCTATCGCCTGGCCGCGACCGAGCCGATGGTCGTGCCGGTCGGCAAGACGGTCCAGCTGGTCATCACCGCCTCGGACGTCATCCACGCCGTCGCCCTGCCGGCGTTCGGCCTGAAGACCGACGCCGTTCCCGGCCGCATCAACACCACCTGGTTCAAGGCCGAGCGCACCGGCGTCTTCTATGGCCAGTGCTCGGAACTGTGCGGCGTCGACCACGCCTTCATGCCGCTGGAGATCCGGGTGGTGACCCAGGCCCAGTTCGAACAGTGGATCGCCTCCAAGGGCGGTTCGATGACGCCCAAGGTCGCCGCGCCCGCCGCAGCCGCCGCTCCGGCCGCAGCCGCGCCTGCGCCCGCCGCCGACGCCGCGACCCCGGTCGCCGCCCCCGTCGGCGCCACCGCCGACCAACCCGTTCCCGCCGCGGCGTCCGCCGCGCCGGCCGCCCAGTAAGAGGCGAACAGAGACACATGGCTGACGCTACCGTAACCCGCGACGCGACCCACATCGGTCACGCTCACGACGACCACCATCACGACCACAAGCTGGGCTTCTTCACCCGCTGGTTCCTGTCGACCAACCACAAGGACATCGGCACCCTGTATCTGATGTTCGCCATCATGGCGGGCATCGTGGGCGGCGCCCTGTCGGGCCTGATCCGCTGGGAACTGGCCGAACCGGGCATCCAGATCTTCAAGGAAGGCTCGTCGATCCAGCTGCTGGGTCTCGTGGAGCAGTCCAAGCACGGCTATAACGCCGTCGTGACGGCCCACGCCCTGATCATGATTTTCTTCATGGTCATGCCCGCCATGATCGGCGGCTTCGGCAACTGGTTCGTGCCGATCATGATCGGCGCGCCGGACATGGCCTTCCCGCGCATGAACAACATCTCGTTCTGGCTGCTGGTCGCCGCCTGGTGCCTGCTGATCCTGTCGATGTTCACCGACGGCGGACCGGGCAAGGGCTTCGGCGGGGGCTGGACAGCCTATCCGCCGCTGTCGACCACGGGCCACGTCGGCCCCGCCTTCGACCTGGCCATCTTCGCCCTGCACGTCGCGGGCGCCAGCTCGATCCTTGGCGCGATCAACTTCATCACCACCATCCTGAACATGCGCGCGCCGGGCATGACGATCCACCGGATGCCGCTGTTCGCCTGGTCGGTGCTGATCACCGCCTTCCTGCTGCTGCTGTCGCTGCCCGTGTTGGCCGGCGCCATCACCATGCTGCTGACGGACCGCAACTTCCACACCCACTTCTTCGATCCCGCCGGCGGCGGCGACCCGATCATGTACCAGCACCTGTTCTGGTTCTTCGGTCACCCGGAAGTGTACATCCTGATCCTGCCGGGCTTCGGCATCATCAGCCACATCGTCTCGACCTTCAGCCGCAAGCCGGTGTTCGGATATCTGGCCATGGCCTACGCCATGGTGGCCATCGGCTTCGTCGGCTTCATCGTGTGGGCGCACCACATGTACACCGTCGGCATGAGCATCAATCTGCGCGCCTATTTCATCGCCGCCACCATGATCATCGCGGTGCCGACGGGCGTGAAGATCTTCAGCTGGATCGCCACCATGTGGGGCGGCTCCATCAGCTTCAAGACACCCATGCTGTGGGCGATCGGCTTCATCTTCCTGTTCACCGTCGGCGGCGTGACCGGCGTGGTCCTGTCGAACGCCGGCATCGATTACAGCCTGCACGACACGTACTACGTCGTGGCGCACTTCCACTATGTGCTGTCGCTGGGCGCCGTCTTCGCGATCTTCGCGGGCTTCTACTACTGGTTCGAGAAGATGTTCGGGGTGAAGTACAACGAGTTCCTGGGCGCGACCCACTTCTGGATCATGTTCGTGGGCGTGAACCTGGTGTTCTTCCCGCAGCACTTCCTGGGTCTGCAGGGCATGCCGCGTCGCTACATCGACTATCCGGAAGCCTTCACCCTGTGGAACCACGTCTCGTCGATCGGTTATGCGATCACGGCGGTTGGCGTGCTGGTCTTCCTGATCATGCTGGCCGAGGCGGCGATCCGTCGTCGTCCGGGCGTCGACAATCCGTGGGGCGAAGGCGCCACGACCCTGGAGTGGACCCTGTCCTCGCCGCCCCCGGCCCACCAGTTCAACGAACTGCCGGTCATCAAGGCGGAAGAGCACTAAGCCTTTCCAGCGATATGAAATCGAAGGCCGCTCTTTCCGTCGGAAGGGGCGGCCTTCTTCATTTGGGTATGCTATGCGGCCCTCACCGATGACCGAAGTTCAGACCCGACCCGTTCTCTCGACCGCCCAGCCGGAGGATTTCTTCCAGCTGCTGAAGCCGCGCGTGATGTCGCTGGTGGTGTTCACCGCTGCGACCGGGCTGATCGTCGCGCCCGGATCGGTCAATCCGCTGGTCGCGGCCATCGCCATCCTGTGCATCGCCGTGGGCGCAGGGGCGGCCGGGGCGCTGAACATGGCGCTGGAAGGCGAAACCGACGCCCTGATGCGGCGCACGCGTGGCCGGCCGGTGGCGGCGGGACGCGTGCGCAAGAACGACGCCATGGCCTTCGGCGTCATCCTGAGCCTGTTCTCGGTCATGCTGCTGGGGATGAACACCAACTGGCTGGCGGCCGGTCTGCTGGCCATGACCATCGTCTATTACGCCGGCTTCTACACCCTGCTGCTGAAGCGGCGGACGCCCCAGAACATCGTCATTGGCGGCGCGGCGGGCGCCTTTCCCCCAGTGATCGGCTGGGCGGCGGCGACGGGCCATGCGCCGTGGCAGGCGTGGCTGCTGTTTCTCATCATCTTCCTGTGGACCCCGCCGCACAGCTGGGCGCTGGCGCTGTATTCGGCCGGCGATTACGCCAAGGCGGGCATTCCGATGATGCCGGTGGCCAAGGGCGCCAAGTCCACGCGGTTGCAGATCCTGCTCTACACCCTGGTCTTCGTGCCGGTCGCCATCGCCCCGGCCTTCGCGGGGCTGGGCGGGATCGTCTATCTGGTCGTGTCGGTCGCGGGCGGTCTGGGCTTCCTGGGCCTGGCGGTGCGTCTCTATCGCTCGCGCGCGGGCGACGAGCCTGACAAGGCCGAGGCCGTGGGACGCGAGGCCGCATTGTATGACGTCAAGGTCCAGGCCAAACCGGCGCGGGACCTGTTCGCCTTTTCCATCCTCTATCTGATGGCGCTGTTCTCGGCGCTGCTGGTCGAGGCCCTGTCCGGTCTGGGAGCGTAAAACCATGCGTCTGACGCCTGAGGAACTTCGCGCGCGCAAGCGTCGCAACGTCTGGATCGCCTCGGCGCTGGTGGCCTTCATAGTGCTGGTGTTCGCCACCACGGTGCTGCGCCTGCAACAGAACCAGGCGGCCGAGCGCGCCCTGGCGACGGCGGTGGAGACCTCACAGCCATGAAGGCGGGCCGCAAGAATCTGATCGCCATCATCTGTGTTTTCGGGGTGATGGGCATGACCGGGGCGGCGTTCGCGGCGGTGCCGCTCTATCGGATGTTCTGTCAGGTCACAGGCTTCGGCGGCACGACGATGAAGGCCGACAAGGCCTCCGACACCGTGCTGGACGAGACGGTCATGGTGCGGTTCGACACCAATGTGCGTGGCGTGCCGATGACCTTCCGCGCCGAGCAGTCGACCCAGCGGGTGCGGATCGGCGAGACGGGCCTGGCCTATTTCGACGTGACCAACACCTCGGACAAGCCGATCCAGGTGCGCGCCAGCTACAATGTCTCACCCGAGCAGACGGGGCCGTATTTCCAGAAGCTGCAATGCTTCTGTTTCACCGACCAGACGCTGGCGGCGGGCGAGACGCGCCAGTTCCCGGTCCAGTATTTCATCGCCCCCGAACTGGCCACGGACCGTGAGGCCAAGGGCGCGCGCGACATCACCCTGAGCTACACCTTCTATCCGTCCGTGGACGCGCCGAAGGCGTGACGTTGAAGCCGGGCGTGGACTTTCCCGGCGTCGGCTGCGGGCTGGTGATCCAGCGCGCCGACGGGCGGGTCTTGCTGTGCAAGCGGCTGAAGGCGCCCGAGGCCGGGTTCTGGAACATCGTCGGCGGCAAGGTCGACCTGATGGAGCGCTCCATCGACGCCGCGCGGCGCGAAGCCGAGGAGGAGAGCGGGCTGAAGATCGGCGCGGTCGATTTCCTGTGCCTGGCCGAAGAGATCATTCTCGCCGACGGCCAGCACTGGGTGTCGCTGATCTATGTCACCCGCGATTTCACGGGCGAGCCGACGCTGACCGAGCCGGACAAGCTGTCGGACATCGGCTGGTTCGCGCTGGACGACCTTCCCCAGCCGCTGTCGGCTTTTTCGGCCAAGGCGTTCGCGGCGATGAACGGCTGATCACACGGCGCCGTTCGCGTCGGCGTGCGTTTCATCTCCAGGTGCATGCTGCACGCGGAGACGGAGACGGGATTTGCGCGGTCTGGATTTCACCAACTGGCACAGTCTGCTGCTGACCCTGGTCGGGCTGGCGCTCGTGACTTTGATCGGCATGGGCATCCGGCTGGTGATGATGTTCACCATCCAGCAGCGGCGCGAGCGGATGAACCGCCAGATCAACGAACGGCTGAAGACCCTTATCTCCGCCTACAAGGTGCTGGGCGGATCTTTCACCGGCGACCTGACCGTCGATCCGACGCACAAGCGCGACCTGAGCCGCCGCAACGCCTCGCAAGGCGAGGCGGGACTGGATCTCAGCGCCGAGGCGACGGCGGGGTCGGACCGGACCCGGCGTATCCGCGACGCGGTCGAGGCCAGTCTTGCGGATATCATCCTGCTGGGCACCGAGGACCAGGTGAGACTGGCGCAACAGGCGGCGCGTGAACTGGTCGCCGGGCGGCCGGTGCGGACGCATGATCTGGTGGTTTCGCTGCGCGACTTCATCCGTCAGGCGCTGGACTTGGCGCCCGTGCCGACCGGACCGGACATGCCCTTGCAAGGCCCGACGCGCCCGTCCTCGACCGGAGGCCGCGGCGCCGGGGCCGGCGCAACGGGCGGCCGTGGCGAGGGCGGGGGCGGCATGGGCGCAGGGATGGGCGGCGGTGGAATGGGCATGGGCGGCGCATTGGGCGACAGCCCGGACGACCCCGCCGATCCAATGGCCCGCAAGAGCTGAGCCCCGTCCGCATGCCCGAACAAGGCGGAAAGACGGCGTGGCTCTGGCGTCGGGGAAAATCGAACGCTATAGCCGCTATAACAACCGACTCTGGCCGACGAAGAGACGCGATTCATGGCTGACGCCCACGCCACTCCGCAGCACGACTACCACCTGGTGGCACCCAGCCCCTGGCCGCTGGTGTCCTCGGTCGCTGCGACTATCATGTTCATCGGCGCGGTGATCTGGATGAAGGGCCTGGCCCCGGCGGACGGCGGCCCGATCGCCGCCAACTTCCTGGCTGAAGGCAAGCCGGGCGTCTTCTTCGCTGGTCTGGCCGGCGTGCTGATCTCGGCCTTCTGCTGGTGGGCGGACGTCATCAAGGAATCCAAGGCGGGCGACCATACGCCGGTCGTTTCGCTGGGCCTGCGCTACGGCATGATCCTGTTCATCGCGTCGGAGGTGATGTTCTTCGTCGCCTTCTTCTGGATGTTCTTCGACATGGCGCTGTTCCATGAGTCGCGGGCGCTGACGCCGGAAGTCGGCACCTGGGCCGATACCGCCAAGGCCTGGTCGACCTGGCCGCCCAAGGGCGTAGAGGTTCTGTCGCCGTGGCAACTGCCGCTGCTGAACACCGTGACCCTGCTGCTCTCGGGCTGCACCGTCACCTGGGCCCACCACGCGATCCAGGTCGGCGACCGCAAGGGCGCCAAGCTGGCCCTGATCATCACCGTGGCCCTGGGCGTGCTGTTCACCTGCGTCCAGGCCTATGAGTACAACCACATCCTGCACGAGAAGCTGTTCTTCAACGAAGAGGCCGTGAACTCGGGCCTGTACGGCTCGATCTTCTTCATGGCGACGGGCTTCCACGGCTTCCACGTCCTGATCGGCACCATCTTCCTGGCGGTCTGCCTGATCCGCCTGCTGAAGGGCGACTTCACCCCGCAGAAGCATTTCGGCTTCGAGGCGGCGGCCTGGTACTGGCACTTCGTGGACGTGGTCTGGCTGTTCCTGTTCGCCTTCGTCTATGTCGTCTTCGGTTGAACCAAGACGGCCCTGAAGACATCGCAGCGGCGCGGAACGAGGAATCGTCCCGCGCCGTCGTCGTTTCCGATACGCCGGTTCGCTGGGCGCTGCGGGGGCGTTGTCCCCGGTGCGGCCAGGGCGCGTTGTTCGCGGGCTTTCTGAAGGTGGCGCCCGGCTGCACGGCCTGCGGTCTGGACTATTCCACCATCCAGACGGGCGACGGCCCCGCCAGCTTCATCATGCAGATCGCCGGCTTCATCGTCGGCTTCTCGGCCCTTTTCGTCGAAATCAAATACCATCCGCCCATGTGGGTGCATCTGATCGTCTGGCTGCCGCTGGTGATCGCTTTGTCGCTGGCCCTGATGCGGCCGGGCCGGGGGCTGATGATCGGGCTGCAATATCGGAATCAGCGATGAAGCGTTTCCCGTGGATCCTGACCGTGCTGACGGTGCTGGGCCTGATCCTGCTGATCGGGCTGGGCGTGTGGCAGGTCGAGCGGCTGAAGTGGAAGGAAGGGCTGATCGCGGCGGCCGATGCGGCGGCGGCGAAACCGCCCGCGCCACTGGATCAGGTGCTTGCCGAGACGGGGAGTGGGGGCGATCTGGAGTTCAGGAAGGCGCTGATCGTCTGTCCCGGCCTGGCCAGCGCGCCCTTCGTCGAGCTTCAAAGCATCCATGACGGCGAGGCCGGAGTGCGGCTGATCTCGGCCTGCAAGCCAGCGGGGGCGGATTTCACCCTGCTGGTCGATCGCGGCTTTGTCGGCGACGGCGTGACGGCGCGTCCGCGCGTGGTCGAAACCACCCTGCCGCTAGTGATGGTCGGAGAGTTCCGCACCTTCGACAAGCCCGGCGCCATGAGCCCGGCGCCCCGCGACGGCCGCTTCTACGCCCGCGACACGGCGGCGATGGCCAAGGCGCTGAACGTCACCGGCCCGGTCCGGCCCGAGGCCGTGTTCGCCATCACCGCCGTCAATCCCGAGTTCCCGGCGCTGAGGCCGTCCGCGCCGCCTGCGGCCTTTTCCAACAACCATTTCGGATACGCCCTGACATGGTTCGGACTGGCGATCGCGCTTGCGGGTTTCTATGTGGCCCTGCTTCGCCGTCGCACCAAGAAAGACATCCCCTGACCGCTACGCTTCACACCCTGTCCAACGGCGTTCGCGTCATCTGCGATCCGATGCCGGGGCTGAAGACCCTGGCCGTCGTCGTCACCGTCAAGGGCGGGGCGCGTTGGGAGCCGCTGGATCGGTCCGGCTGGTCGCACCTGCTGGAGCATCTGGTGTTCAAGGGCGCCGGCGATATGGCCGCGCGCGAGATCGTCGAGCGGATCGAGGCCGAGGGCGGCACGATCAACGCCTCCACCGGATACGAGCGGACCAGTTTCGAGGTGCGGGGGCTGGACGGCTCGCTGCCGCTGGCGATGCAGGTGCTGTCGGACCTGGTGTTCCGCCCCACGCTGGACCCGGCCGAGATTGAGCGCGAGAAGGACGTGGTGGCCCAGGAGATCGCCGAGGCCTTCGACACGCCCGACGACCATGTGTTCGAGATGGTGCAGACGCGCGCCTTCGCCAAACAACCTCTGGGCCGGCCGATCCTGGGCTCTGTCGCCAGTCTGAAGCCGGCCGACAAGGCGTTGGTCGAGGCGTGGCGCGCGCGGCTGTATTCGCCCGACCGGATGGTGGTGTCGGTCTCAGGCGCGGTGGAAGAGACCGAACTGCTGGCCCTGGCCGAGCGCTGGTTCGGCGATGCGGTCGCGACGCCGGCTGACGCACCCGCGCCGGCCGCCTTCGTCGGCGGACACGCGAAGCTGACGCGCAAGATCGAACAGGCCAATCTTGTGTTCCAATTGCCGGCCCTGTCCGCTACCGATCCGGCGCTTTCGGCCATGCGGCTGTTCGGCGAGATTCTGGGCGGCGGCATGGCCTCGCGCCTGTTCCAGAGCGCGCGGGAAGAACGCGGCCTGGCCTACGCCATCGACGCTTATCAGGAGCCGTATGAGGATACGGGCGTACTGGGCATCTACGCCGGAGCGGCGGCGGATCGGGCGAAGGAATTGGCCGAGGTCTCGGCGGCCGAGGTGCGGGCCCTGGCCGAGAACGGGCCCACCGAAAAGGAGCTGTCGCGGGCCAAGGCTGTTATGAAGGCCGGCCTGTGGATGTCGGACGAAAACCCGATGAGCCGGGCCGGGCGCAACGCCGCCCAGACTCTGATCTTCGGCGCCCCGCGCTCCAGCCTGTCGATGACCGAGCAACTGGAAGGCCAGACGATCGAGGCCGTGCGCGCGGTCGGCGGTCGATTACTGGCGTCAGGCCAGGCGGCCAGCGCCGTCCTGGGCCCGAAGTCGGCCGCACCAGCAGGCGAAGCGTTCGCGGCGGCCCTGTTCGGGGGCTGAGGGAACGCGCCGGGGCGCGGATCGGTTATGCTGGCGCTTGAACCCGTCCAGCCTGGAGACTTCCATGACCGTCCGCGTCGCCCTGATCGTCGGCAGCCTGCGCAAAGGCTCCTATTCGCGCGCCATCGGCATGGAGCTGAAGGCGCTGGCTGAGCCGGGGCTGGAGATCGAGCCGGTCGAGATCGGCGACCTGCCGCTCTATGACCCCGATCTGGAAACCGACAACCCGCCGCCCGCCTGGGAGCGGTTCCGCGAGGAGGTGGCGACGACCGAGGCGGTGCTGTTCGTCACGCCCGAATACAATCGCTCCATTCCCGGCGCGCTGAAGAACGCGCTGGACGTCGGCTCGCGCCCCTATGGCCACAGCATCTGGCAGGGCAAGCCCGCCGCCATCGTCAGCGTCTCGCCCGGCGCCGTCGCGGCGTTCGGCGCCAACCACCACCTGCGCCAGCCGCTTGTGTTCCTGAACATGCCGACGATGCAGCAGCCCGAGGCCTATATCGGCAATGTCGCGGACCTGCTGGACGAGAACGGCAAGCTGAAGAAGGACGACACCAAAACCTTCCTGAAAAGCTTCACCGACGCCTTCGCCGCCTGGATCGACAAGACGAAGGCGTAGGGCGATTGGCGCCGCGGCCCTTCGACAACGATCAGTTTAGGGCCTCAGGCTGACCACGACCTTGCCCTTGGCGCGGCCCGTCTCGATATAGGCCAGCGCTGCATTCAACTCTTCGAACGGGAACACGCGATCCAGTACCGGACGGATGTCGCCGGCTTCGATCAAGGCCGTGATCCGGCTCAACTGTGCACCGTCCGCACGCATGAAAACGAAGCTGTAGTCCGCCTGACGCGCCCTCGCGGCTGCCCGGATCTTGCGGCTGCCCAGGCCGATGATCTGGCGGATGATCCAGTTCAGACCCTGCGCCCTGGCGAAGGCCGGATCGGGCGGGCCGGAAATTGAGATCAGCTTGCCGCCCGGCTTCAGCACATCCAGCGACCGTTCAAGCGTCTCGCCGTCCAGGCTGTTCAAAACCACGTCGTATCCTGACAGCACCTGGGCGAAATCCTCGGTCTTGTAATCGACCACCACGTCCGCCTCCAGGCTGCGAACCAGGTCCGCGCCCGCTGCGCTCGCGGTCGTCGCGACGCTGGCGCCCAGATGTTTGGCCAACTGGATCGCGAGGATGCCGACCCCGCCGGAACCGGCATGGATCAGAACCTTCTGCCCTGGCTTCAGATCGGCCCGATCCACCAGCACCTGCCATGCCGTCAGCGCCGTCAGCGGCACGCCCGCCGCCTCTTCCATCGACAGATTGCGCGGCTTCGGCGCGACGTCGTCTTCCGTGATGGCGATATAGTCGGCGAAGGTCCCGATCCGTCCGTCGCGAGGCCTTGAATAGACCTCGTCGCCGACCTTGAACCGTCGCACGGCCCGGCCGACGCGCACGACCTTGCCGGCCACGTCATGACCCAGAACCAGCGGCGTCTTGTAGGGAAGGATCGGTTTGAACGCCCCGTCCCTGATCTTTGAATCCAGCAGGTTCAGACCGGCGGCATGCACCTCGACCAGCACATCCCTGTCGCCGACCTTGGGCTCCGACGCCTCGCCCAATCGAAGCGTCGCCTTCTTGGCGTAATGGTTGAGGAAGAAGGCTCTCATCACGCGTCCGCCTTGTAGTGGGGGGCGGCGGTGACTTGCCCAAAGCCGGGCAGCATGACGAGACGGGCGGCCTGGAAGGCGTCCCACTGGCCGGCGTCGTGCAGCGGCGGGATCGTCACCGGTTCACGACGGTCAAAGCCGACCAGCGCGGCGTCCACCATCTCGCCGACGTCCATCATGGGGGGCAGTTGCGACGGATCGGCGCCGGCGCGGCTCCAGATCTCGGTGCCCGTGGCGGCCGGCAGTACGGCCTGGACATAAACGCCCTTGGGACCGAGTTCGAACGCCAACCCTTGCGACAGGTAGAGGACAAAGGCTTTCGTGGCGCCATAGACCGTCTGGCCGAACTCGGGGACCAGGCTGACCGCCGAGCCGACATTGATGATCGCGCCCCGGCCGGCTTCGACGAAGCGGGGCGACACCGCATGGGCCAGTCGCAGGACGGCCGTAATGTTCACCGCCACCAGCCGCGCGATGTCGGACGCGGCCTGGCGATCGAAGCGTCCCGCGACCGAAAGCCCGGCGTTGTTCACCAGCACGCCGATGCGGGCGTCGTCGCGCAGTCGGGCCTCGACCACTTCGAGATCGGCGTTGTTTGTCAGATCGGCCTGGATGACGTCGACCGCCACGCCGGCCTCCCCACGAAGCCGCTCGGCCAGAGCGTCCAGCCGCGCCTTGTCGCGCGCGACAATCACCAGATCGTGGCCGCGCCTGGCGAAGCGGTCGGCATAGGTCGCCCCGATGCCGCTGGAGGCGCCGGTGATGAGAACTGCGGGAAGGTCGGACATGAGAGGCTCCATTGCGATCTGATTATTCATGACCGCTATCATCTATGTTGCCAAATATGACCGCCATCATGTATGTGTCAATGGGTGAAAGGGAGATTGCGTCATGAAGGTCAGCCGCGAGCAGATGAAGGCGAACCGCCAACGCATTCTGACGGAGGCCGGCCGGCTGTTTCGCGCTAAGGGTTTCGACGCCGTCGGCGTGGCCGAGGTGATGCAGGCGGCGGGCCTGACTCACGGCGGATTTTACGGGCATTTTTCGTCCAAGGACGATCTGATCGCCCAGACGGTGGCCCATGTGTTCGAGCATTCGGACAGCGCAAAATCCGAAACGGCCGATCTCTCTGCCTTCATGGACGCCTATCTCTCACCCCAGCACAGACAAGGCGTTGCGGCGGGATGCCCGACGGCGGCGCTCGTCTCGGATATCCGTCGCCAGGGGCCGGAAGCGCGCGAGGCTCTGACTTCGGGCGTTCGCGCTCAGATCGAAAGGATCGCAGCGACGATCACCGACACGCCTTCGGCTCAGGCGCGCCGTGACGCCACCGGTGCCTGGGCGACCATGGTCGGCGCAATGATCATGGCGCGTGCCCTGGATAATGACGCGCTTTCCGATCAGATCCTTCAAGACGCTCGTGACTGGATCGAAGTCCGTCTGCAGGGGCGCGGCGTCTGACCAAAGACTTGAAGATTGTCGGGGAGCAGTTTCGCCGCCCCAATTGAAAACGGCGGCTCCGTGAGGAGCCGCCGTCGCCAGATCAGCTGTGACGCTGAAATCAGCCGATGGTTTGCAGCTGGCCAGCCGATTCCTTGCCCGAACGCTTGTCGCGTTCCAGCTCGTAGGAAACCTTCTGGTTTTCATCCAGGCCGCGCAGGCCAGCGCCTTCGACGGCCGAGATGTGGACGAAGACGTCCTTGCCGCCGTCGTCGGGTTGGATGAAGCCGTAACCCTTGGTCGGGTTGAACCATTTGACAGTGCCGGTAGCCATTTTGAGACCTCCGTTAGAAATTGACCGAGGGAACGTCCCTGCGGCCTGTCGGGTCTGAATGGGAGCGGCCTTGACTCGTGCGTTCGCAGAGAGAGTGGGCGTTACGCAGAGAGATCGACGAGCTCTATGTGCGCAGATATTCATGACAGATGCAAGCGCGGGCCGGGCGGGCCGAAAATCCAATAATGGGAACGGTTTAGCTTGGCACGCGTTGTTGGAGGGCACGAAAGGCTTCCAACATGAACCGCACCCACGTCGTGGAGCGCGCCTACCAGCTCGCTCGGACCAACGATTGTTTGAACACCGGCGATGTCGTCAAAGCGTTGTCGGGCGAGGGCTATTCGGGCGCCGAAATCTCGCACTTCCAGGGCAGTTCCATCCGGGCCGACCTGAACCGCATCTGCAAGATGCCCAAGCCCGACCTCGAACCGACCTCCAACGCCGCCTGACGGCTCAATGCGCGCCGGCGCCGTCCGGCAGATGCATCTTCTCGAACCGCCCCACCCGCGTGACCAGGGTACGGGCGGCGTCGTTCATGCCCAAAACCTGCACCTCCGCGCCCTGACGGCGGTAGCGGAAGACGACCTTGTCCACGGCGGCGACGCCGGTCAGATCCCACAGATGGGAGTCGCTGAGATCGATCTCGACGCGCGTGGGATGGCCGTGATGCTCAAAGCTGGCGGCGAACAGATCGGCCGAGGCGAAGAACAGCTGGCCTGAGACGCGGTAGCGCAGCACGCCCGGTTCCGGCGTCGGAATCTCGGTCACGGCAATGGTCTTGCCGACCTTGCGCATGAAGAAGATCGCCGACAGCAGCACGCCCAGGATGACGCCCTTGGACAGGTCGTGGGTGGCCACGACCGTCACGGTCGTGGCGATCATGACGATGGACGACTGAAGCGGGGTGGAGCGCAGCTTCATCACCGAGGACCAGTCGAAGGTGCCGATGGAGACCATGATCATGACGGCGACCAGGGCGGCCATCGGGATTTGGGCGACCCAGGTCTGAAGCGCCAGCATCAGAAACAGCAGGAACAACCCGGCCCACAGGGTCGATAGTCGTCCCCGCGCGCCCGAGGTGACGTTGATCATCGACTGGCCGATCATGGCGCAACCGGCCATGCCGCCGAACAGGGGCGACAGGACGTTGGCGATCCCTTGGCCGCGCGTCTCGCGATCCTTGTCCGACGGGGTGTCGGTGATGTCGTCGATCAGGTTCGCGGTCAGCAGGCTTTCCAGCAGGCCGACGAAGGCCAGGGTCGCCGAGATGGGCGCGATGATGACCAGCGTCTCCCACGTCAGGGGGACGGCGGGCAGGTGGAACATCGGCAGGCTGGTCGGCATCTGGCCCATGTCGCCGACGGTGCGCACATCCAGCTTCAGCACGATCACCAGGGCGCTGATGGCGACGATGGCGACCAGGGGCGAGGGCACGGCCTTGGTGAGGCGTGGAAAGCCGTAGATGACGACAAGGGCCGCCGCGACAAGGGCGTAGGTGATCCAGCCCCGGCCGATCAGCTCAGGCATCTGGGCCAGGAAGATCAGGATGGCCAGGGAGTTGACGAAGCCGGTCATGACGCTGCGGCTGACGAACTTGATGTAGCGGCCCAGCTTCAGCAGGCCGATGACAATCTGGAACACGCCGCACAGGATCGAGGCGGCGAAGAGATATTCCAGCCCGTGGTCGCGCACGAGCGTGACCATCAGCAGGGCCATGGCGCCGGTCGCGGCCGAGATCATGGCCGGCCGGCCGCCCACGAAGGCGATGGTCACGGCGATGACCACGCTGGCGTAGAGGCCGACGGCGGGATCGACGCCGGCGATGATGGAAAAGGCGATGGCTTCGGGGATCAGGGCCAGGGCCACGACGGTCCCCGCCAGAAGATCGCGGCGAGGATTGGCGAGCCATTGCTGGCGCGCGGAGGCGATAATGGACATTTCAGGATTTCATCTGGATGAGCCTTACCGATGCTTCGGTTTCTGGCGGCTCAGTTTCCCAGCGGATCGGCGGCGGGGATAGCCACCCGTCGCCTGCGAACAGGGCCGGGTCCAAGGTGATGGCGTCCTGATGCGATGTTGCGCCGCGAAAGGCAAGCGTGAAGGCTAGATCAGTCCATCCATGGCCGGCGCTTCGGCGGCGCTGCCGGGGAAGACGCGGGCGTCCAGGGCGGCGCGGTCGAGGCCCATGTGATCGCGCAACACGCCCTTGAACACCGAACGGATATCCAGGGTCGGCGCCAGGTCGCGGTTCTCGAACAGGCGGTTGTCGGCCAGGGTCGGCCAGTCGCCGATGGGGCCGCCGCGCTTCACCGCCCCGCCCGCCAGCAGAAACGAGGAACCAGTGCCGTGATCAGTGCCCTGCGTGCCGTTGGCGCGGGCGGTGCGGCCGAACTCGGTGGCGACGATGACCGCCGTGCGCGACCAGGTCTCGCCCAAGCCGTTCTTCAGGCCCGTGACCAGTTGATCCAGTCCGGTCAGGCGGGTCTGGAGCTGCGCCCTCTGACCCGCGTGGGTGTCCCAGCCGTCCAGCGAGACGGCGACGATGTCGGCGCCCTCCGGTCCGGTCATCAGCTTGGCGACGGCCTGGCCCAGGCCCTGGACGTCGTTGCGACGCAGGCGTTGGTCGCCGCCCTCCATGCCGACCAGCTGCTCGGTCGCCAGACCCCGCGCCAGGTTCTGGCCCAGCATCGGATCCTCGACATAGAGGTCCTGAAGCAGGGAGGCGATGCGGTCGCCGTCGCGCACCAGACCACCGGGCGCCCAGCTGGACACCGGGGCGTCGCCGCGCAGGATCAGGGGCGTCTGGGCGCCGATCGACAGGCCTTTCAGCGACGTTCCGCCGGCCGCGACGATGGCGCGGTTCAGCCAGCCGTCGGATTGCTGGCGCAGACCTTCGCCGCCGTTCTCCAGCACGTCCTGGGCGTCGAAGTGCGACCGGATGCGCACGGGCAGGGCGACGGCGGGTGCGAACCGCATCTGACCCTGACCATAAAGGGCGTGCAGGCCGCTCAGCGCCGGATGCAGGCCGAAGCCCTCGCTCAAGGCCAAGGCGCCGTTCGCCTCGCCGGGCGCGGCGATGGCCAGTCCGCCGCGCAAGGGGACGTAGTTCGGATCGGCGTGAGGCACGGTCACGGACAGGCCGTCCATGGCGCCGCGCGCGATGACGACGACCAGCTTGTTGGCCGGGCCGTTCGACTGGGCGGCGACCCGTCCGGCGAAGGCCAGGCCGACCCCGGCCGAGGCGGCGGCCAGCAGACGGCGGCGGTTCATTTTGAGGGCGGTCATCGGCGTTGGAACTCCGGCGACATGAAGAGAAGGGTGAGGGCCTCGGGGCGGCTTTCGGCGCGGGCGACGGCGAGGCGCGTGCGTTCGCTGAGGCGGGCGCCCAGGGCGGAGGCGGCGACGGCGCTGGGGTCGGCCGCCTGGGCCGCGTCGGCGGCGGTGCGCGACCAGTTCAGCCGTTTGACCAGGGCGTCGGGACCGGCCCAGTCGGCGGCCAGGTCGGGCCAACCCTCGGGCGACGGGGGCGAGAACGGCGGTTGGCCCATGTCGAGCAGGGCCTGACGCAGGGGCTGGACGCGCGGGGGCCGTGTCCCCAGCGCGCGATGGGCCGAAACGATGAACTCGTAGGGCGTCTTGATCTTGGCGGGCTGGGGCGTCCAGGTCTCGGGCGCGTCGATCAGGGCGCGGGCGACCTGGGCCAGATCGCCGCCGGAGCGGGTCCACGCCGCTTCCAGCCGGGCGACCAGAGCGGGCGGCGGATCGTCGGCGACGAAATGGGCGGCGAGGCGGCGCGACAGACGTTTGGCCGTCGCCGGATGCCGCGCCAGGTCACGCAGTATGGCCTGACCCTGGGCCAGGCCCGCCGCTGGATAGGTCTTGCCCATCACCGCGCGGGTTCCGGGTTCGTGCACATTGGCGCGGAAGACGAAGCCGTCGGGACCGGGCTCGGCCTGGGCGGCCATATTGCGCGCGCGCCGCGGACGGTTCGGTTGACGCTGGTCGCGGGCGGCGGGAACGGACCAGCCGGTCAGGGCGCGGGCCAGTTCGGTCACGTCGCCCTGCGTATAGCCGCCGTCGGCGCCGACGGTGTGCAACTCCATCATCTCGCGGGCCAGGTTCTCGTTCAGCCCGGCGTTGCGGCGTGCGCCGGCCAGGCTGTCGGGACCGACGGAGCGGGCCTGATCCAGATAGAGCAGCATGGCGGGATGCTGTTCGGCGGCCAGGGCGAGATCCTCGAACCGGCCGAAGACGTGGGGGCGGATGGCCTCGCGCTCGTACTGGCCGACGAAGGCGCCGCTGGCGAACTTGGCGGCCGAGACGGTCAGGGCGTTCGACCAGAACAGGGCCCAGCGCTCGGCGAAGCCGTCGTCGGTTGTCGCGCCCAGCTGCGCGCGGGCCAGGAACTCCTGCGCCGTGTCCTGGGTGATGTCGCGGCGGGCGGCCTGGCGGGCTTCGCGCCGGGCGACGGCTTGCGGATCGGCGGCGTCCGGCATGCCGGGAGCGGGGGCAGGGGAGGGTGCGGACTCGGCCATCGCCGGAGCGGCGGCGCGTCGGTCGCGGCGGACCAGGCCAGCGTCGCTCTGATAGTCGATATATTGGGCGACGCGTTCGGCGGTGTCGGCGAACTGGCCGGACGGCTGGGGCGCGCCCTGGGACCGAATCTGGCCCATGGCCCAGCCGCGCGGATCGGCGGCGACGCGGTCGATCTCGCCCGGCCGGGCGCCCAGACCCAGGCGGGACAAGGCGACGGCGGCGTCGGTCGGTGATGAAGCCATGGCCTTCTCCTCTCCGTCCCCCGAAGCCTAAACGCACGAGGATGCAGATTTCCGTCGCGACACGCAGACCACCGTCATTCCGGGGCGTCCGCAGGACGAACCCGGAACCCAGGACCGCACGCGGTTTGTCTGATGCATCGACGCCGAATGCGAACCCCCTGGCTTCCGGGTTCTTCGCGACGCTCAGCCCCGGAATGACGGACAGGGGCGTCTATGCGCTGAGATCAGGCCGGTTGGGCCAGGCCGGCCTCCGCGTCCGCGATCAGGTCGCGGTCATCGACCTGCCACGGGTGGAAGTCGGGTTTGTAGAAGGCCAAGTAGTCGCCGATCATCCGGCGATACAGACCCGGCTTCAGCCACAGCCAGCGGAACAGGCCCAGACGCGCGCGCCAGCCGACGATGCCGTCCTGCTTCAGCAGCATGAAGGTCGTCTCGCGCACCGTGCGGGTGAACAGCAGGGTCGTCAGGAACATGGCCCAGCGTCGGATGCGCCAGCGCTTCAGCGGACTGAGGTCCCGGGTCGCGTGCAGGAAGACGTCATAGGCCACGCCCTTGTGCTCGATCTCCTCGATGGAGTGCCAGCGCCAAAGGCGAGCCAGGTCGTGGGGAGAGCCCTTCAGCAGCTCCGGATCGGCCAGCAGCCGATGGGCGAAGGCGGCGGTGAAATGCTCCAGCGCCATGGTCGCCGCCAGCTGGGCCAGGGCCGGACGGGCGCGGGCGATGTCGAGACGCGCGGTGACATAGGCCTCGATCTCGGCGGTGTCATAGCCGGCTCGTTCGGTGATGGCGTTGAAGGCCATGTGTTCGCGGGTGTGGGCGCCTTCCTGAACCGTGAAGGCGCGGATGTCGGCGGCCAGGGCCGGGGGCGCGTCCTTGGCGAACCGCTTAACCGACTGGATAAAGAACCGCTCGCCGTCGGGGAAGGTCAGGCTGAGCGCGTTCATCACGGCGGTGCCGAACGGGTCGCCGTTCAGCCACCAGCGTGGCGTCGGAGCCTCGCGGTCGATATGCAGGTCGCGCGGCTTGATCTGGAGGTCGGCGGGGGTGGCGGATTTCGCCATGGTTCTGCTCCTCGATTTCGAGCGGAGGATGGAGTTAACTGACATCAATGTCAACTAATAGTCCGGTGAAGAGACGACGCGGGGCGGTGGCGCGTGAAGAGGCGCTGGAGGCGGCGCGCGACCTGCTGCTGTCAGGCGGGCCGGCGGCGGTGACGCTGAAGGCGGTGGGCGAGCGGATGGGCGTGGGTCACGCCAATCTGATCCACCATTTCGGCTCGGCGGCGGGGCTCCAGGGCGCGCTGATGGATGCGATGGTGCGCGATCTGGCGCAGCGGATCGAGGCCGGCCTGAACGAGAGCGTGGGAGAGGGGCGCGACGGCGTCGAGCCGGGGCGGTTGATGAGCGTCGTGTTCGACGCTTTCGGGCCGGGCGGCGCCTCTCAGATGGCGGCCTGGTTGGCGCTGGCGCGCGAGCAGGGCCGGGCGGAGAGCTTCGCCGAGGTGGTGCGCGATCTGGCCGAACGGCTGGCGGCCATGGCGCCCGAGGATCCCAAGGCGGCCGAGCGGGCCAAGGCCCTGGTGGTGACGGCGGCCTATATGGCCTTCGCCGAGGGGCTGATTGGGGACATCCTGACGCCGATGCTGGGCGCGCCCGAGGGGCTGGGCCGCGACCTGGCGCTGAAGCTGACCGCGACACTTTTGGCCGAACCGTAAGGTTCAGAGCAGAATCTTGATGCTATAGTCCCATCGATGGCGCTTCTGGACTGGATGAGCGATGTGGCCGGGCCCGTGATCCGGGGGGACGGCGTGCTGCTGCGCCCGCCGCGCGCCGCCGATTACGCCGCCTGGTCCACGCTGCGCGACGGTTCGCGCGACTATCTGCAACCGTGGGAGCCGGCCTGGCCCGAGGACGACCTGACCAAGGCGGCCTTCCGGCGCCGGCTGTCGATCTATGCCCGCGAGATGGAGCTGGGCAACGCCTGGCCCTTCTTCGTCTTCGTGCAGGACGGCAAGACCCTGGCGGGGGCGGTGACCCTGTCGAACGTGCGGCGCGGCGTCGCGGAGACCGGGACGCTGGGTTACTGGATCGGTCAGCCGTTTTCCGGTCAGGGCGTGGCGACGGCGGGCGTTCGGGGCGTGGTCGGCTACGCGTTCGACAAGCTGAAGCTGCACCGGCTGGAGGCGGCCTGTCTGCCTACCAATCACGGCTCGCGACGGGTGCTGGAGAAATCCGGTTTTCGCAACGAAGGTCGGGCTCGCGCTTATTTGAAAATTAACGGCGAGTGGGCAGACCATTTGTTGTTCGGCCTGGTCGAGGACGAGCGTTGACGGCCGGGCGCCGTCTGGAAGGGCGAGACGCGTGACACCACGATCCCGATCGCTGGCCTGGGACGCCACGACCGCCATCGAGGCGCTGGCCGCCGCCGAGACGGCCCTGTGGGTCTGGACCCCGGCGACCGACGAACTGCGCTTCACCGGGGCTACGCGATCGCTGGGCCTGGGACCGCTGGCGCCGGAATGCACGGCCGCCGGATTCGTCGCCCTGGCCATGCCGCAGGATCGCAGCCTGGCCGAGCGGATGCTCAAACCCCAGGACGAGGGCGCCGAGATCGCCGTGCGTCTGCGCATGCGCGGGTCCGAGACCTGTCTGTGGCGCGGCGTCTGGCTGGAGGACGGCCTGCGCGCCGCCGGCGTCGTGGCGCTGGAGACCAAGTTCGCCGGATCGGACCGCGATACGCTGACGGGCCTTTTGGATCGTCGCGCCTTCCTGGCCCGCGTCAGCGAGGTGCTGACCCAGCCGGGCGAATACGAGATCGTGGTCGGCGACGTGGACCGGCTGCGGCGCCTGAACGAGGCGCTGGGGCACGAACGGACCGACCTGGTGCTGTCGGCCCTGGGCTCGCGTCTGGCCGCCGCCTTCAACAAGGACGCCTCGGCCGCGCGGATCGGCGAGGACGAGTTCGCCATCATCGTCCCCAAGACCGCATCCCACACCAGCTATCGCGTTCGAGACGCGCTGGAACAGCCGCTGCGGGTCGCGGGCTTCGACATCTATCCGACCGTCTCCATCGGGGCGGTGATGGTGGAGGGCGGGCCGGATGCGCCAGACGCCGCCGAACTGCTGCGGAGGGTCGAGCTGGCGGTGGAATCGGCCAAGGGCGCCGGGCGCGGCGGCTCGGCCGCCTATGGCCGGGCGCTGGAAAGCGACAGCTTGAGCCGTCTGGCGCTGGAGGCGGATCTGAGGAACGCCTTCGTGCGCGGCGAGATCGTGCCCTTCTTCCAGCCCATCGTGAACTTGAACACCGGGGCCGTCGCTGGCTTCGAGGCCTTGGCGCGCTGGCGTCACCCGCGCCGGGGTCTGGTGCCGCCGGACGAGTTCCTGGGCCTGACCGCCGACCTGGGGATGATGAACGACCTGGGCCTGCTGATGATGACCCAGTCGGCGCGGCAGTTGGCCGAATGGATCGAGCGCCATCCGCTGGCCGGCAAGCTGTTTTGCAGCGTCAACCTGTCGGTCGGCGAGATCGAGCGCCCGCATCTGTGCGAGGACGTGGCGCGCATCATCAAGGAGACCGGCCTGCCCAAAGGCGCACTCAAGCTGGAGGTCACCGAGGGCGACATCATGCGCGACACCGCGCGCGCCGCCGAGGTGCTGCAATCGCTAAAGGACGTCGGGGCCTCTCTGGCGTTGGACGATTTCGGCACCGGCTTCTCGTCCCTGTCCTATCTGGCGCGCCTGCCGTTCGATACGCTGAAGATCGACCGCTATTTCGTGCTGACGATGAACAAGGACGAGGGCTCGGCCAAGATCGTCAAGTCGGTGGTCAATCTGGGCCGCGACCTCTCGCTGGAAGTCGTCGCCGAAGGCGTGGAGAACGCCGAACTGGCCCGCCTGCTGCTGGACGCCCAATGCCACTACGGCCAGGGCTTCGGCTATGCCCCCGCCCTGCCGGCGCAGGAGGCCGAGGTCTATCTGGCTGAAAGCCTGGCCGACGGCACCGCGCCGCTGAAGCAGCGGTCGGCGTAAGAAGTTTAGTCCACGACCCGACCGATCCGCACCAGCGCGCCATTGGGGTCGCTGACCGCGAACTCGTACGTGCCCCAAGGCTTGGTCTCAGGCCCCGCGCCGATGATCAGTTCGCGCACACGGTCGGCGGCGGCGTCCACGTCCTCGACATACAGATACAGGCCCAGGGCGTTGTCCTCGAGCCTTGCGGGCCAGCCGGGCGTGGCGTTGAGATGGATATGGCCGCCCCGCCCATCCTCCAGAATGCGATAGTCGCCGTAGTCGGCGGCGACCACAAAGCCCAGACGCCGGTAAAAGGCTTCGCTGGCGTCCATGTCGCGGGCGGGTACGATGGCGACGGCGCGGTGTTGGTCAGTCATTGGAGCCTCTCTGATCGCGCGGCCATGATGCCGTTCGGCTGCCACTGGTGAAACCCGCAATGCCCATATCTGGGCCGTTTCCGGACAGTCGGGCCACCTTGTCCGCCAGGCTTCGAAAGAGGCTGCCAGGCATGCGCCGGGTGACTTAGGGTGCCGGCATGATCGAAGACGACACGCACGAGGGGGACGGTCGTCGCGCGCGGACGCGGCAGGCGATTACCGACGCCCTGATCCGGCTGATGTCCGAGCGACGCTACTCCGCCATTCGCACGACCGATGTGATCGAGACGGCCGGCATCGGCCGTTCGACCTTCTACGAGCATTTCCAGAGCAAGGACGCAGTGCTCGAACTCATCGTCGAACCCATCCTCATGCCCCTGGCGCTGGCCGGGGCGCGGTCGGGCAATACCGCGCGGCTCAGGATCATGCTGGACCATCTGTGGGATCGCCGCGCCCTGACGCGCCACCTGTTCGAACCCCTTTGCAGGCGAAGTTGCAGCGCCGGTTGGCGGCCTTTATCGAAGCGAGGATCGCGAGTGCGGCCGTCCACCTGCCGTCGCTGGTCGCCACAGGCTCTGCGGCGGCGCGATTCGCCATGATCCGTATGTGGCTGTCGGGCGAAGCGTCCTGCCGTTCCGAGGCTTTGGCCGAGGCGCTGGCCGGCGTGCGCGATCGCCGAGGCGAGAGGGGCACGACCGCGCGCTTAGATCGCGTTTAGAGGCAGGCGCAGGTAGCGCTGGCCGTTGGCGTCGGGGGGCGGCAGGTCGCCGGCGCGGATGTTGACCTGAAGCGAGGGCAGGATCAGCTGCGGCGCTCCCAGGGTCGCGTCGCGGGCCTCTCGCATGGCGACGAAGGCGTCCTCCGATACGCCGCCGCCGATGTGGATGTTGTGCGCCCGCTGTTCGACGACGGTGGTCTCGAACCGGTAGTCGGTGCGGCCCTGGGGCAGATAGTCGTGGCCGACGAAGATGCGGGTCTCATCCGGCAGGCCCAGCAGGCGCTGGATCGAGCGATACAGGGTCCGGGCGTCGCCGCCGGGGAAGTCCGTTCGCGCCGTGCCGTAGTCGGGCATGAACAGGGTGTCGCCGGTGAAGACCGCATCGCCGATCCGGTAGCTGACGCAGGCGGGAGTGTGGCCGGGCGTGTGGATCACTTCCACCGTCAGATCGCCCAGGGCGAAGGCGTCGCCGTCCGCATGGAGATGATCGAACACCGCGCCGTCCGGGCGCACGTCGTCGGCGCCGAACAGGGGGCCGAAGGCCGACTGAACCTGGGTGATCCGCCCGCCGATGCCGATCGACACGCCCGTCATCGCACGCAGGTGCGCCGCCGCCGTCAGGTGGTCGGCGTGGGCATGGGTTTCGAGAACCAGAGCCAAGGTCAGGCCCTCCGACCGCAGCGCCGCCATGACGGCGTCGATCGACCGCGTCGAGGTGCGGGCCGAAGGCGCGTCGAAGTCCAGGACGGGGTCGATGATCGCCGCCTGACCCGTCGCGGGGTCGCTGACCAGATAGGTGACGGTGTGGGTCGCGGGATCGAAAAAGCCGCGAACATCGGGGGGTTGGGTCATGCGTGAATGCTCCTTCGCCATCCAATATATTAGGTATTGCTTATTTAGCAACCTCGAATATATTGCGCGCCATGATCGACCTTCAGACCATCGGACTTGAGCGATTCCAGGCCAGCGCGGGCGAGGCGGCGGCCTTGCTGCGCGCCCTGTCCAACGAGAAGCGGCTGATGATCCTGTGTCAGTTGGGCGAGGGCGAGATGGCCGTCGGCCAGCTGTTGCCTCAAGTCGGCTTGTCGCAATCGGCCCTTTCCCAGCACCTGGCCAAGCTGCGCGACGAGGCGTTGGTGAGCACGCGTCGGGACGGCACGACCATCTTCTACCGCATCGCCGATCCGGCCGTCCTGAAGGTCATCGCCGTGCTGGCCGAAATCTACTGTCCCCCTGTTTCCTCCGAAAAGGCATGATCTCCATGAGCGTCCTGACCCCCCTGTCCCCCGCCGAGGTTTCGCATCGGCTGAAGCAGAACGCGGCCGTGCTGATCGACATTCGCGAGCCCGACGAGTTCGCCAGAGAGCATGTCGTCGGCGCCGTCCATGCGCCGCTGTCGGCCTTAGACGCCTTCACGCCGGCGGGCATCGACGGGCGCGACGTCATCTTCACCTGCCGAACCGGCAATCGGACGGGCGTCAACTGCGACCGCCTGGCGGCCAAGACGACGGGGCAAGCCTTTGTCCTGGAAGGCGGGCTGGACGCGTGGAAGGCGCAGGGCCTGGCCACCCACGCCGACCGCTCTAAGCCGATCGAACTGATGCGTCAGGTGCAGATGGTCGCGGGCGGCCTGATCCTGATCGGCGCAGCGCTGGGCCTGCTGGTGCATCCGGCCTTCTGGGGTCTGTCCGCCTTCGTCGGCGCGGGCCTGTTCTTCGCAGGCGCGACGGGCTTTTGCGGCATGGCGCGGCTGCTGGCCGTCATGCCCTGGAACAAAACCGCGACCCGGCCCGCGACGAGAGCGGCGTGATCCGATGACGACCGAACTGACCCCGCTGGTCCTGACCGCCTTCAGCGGCGGCGTCGTCGCCCTGCTGCTGACCCTGTTCGGCGGCGGCGGATCGGTTCTGGCCGTGCCGCTGCTGCTGTATGTCGTCGGTGTCGCCGATCCCCACGTCGCCATCGGCGTGTCGGCGGCGGGCGTGGCGCTGAACGCCCTGACGGCTCTGGCCGGTCACGCCAGGGCAGGGCGGGTGCGCTGGCCCTGCGCCACCCTGTTCGCCATCACCGGTGCGGCCGGGGCCTGGTTCGGATCGTCCCTGGCCAAGATGATAGACGGCCATCAGTTGCTGCTGATCTTCGCTGTGGCCATGGCGGCGGTGGGCGTAACGATGCTGCGTCCCAAGGCGGCGGTCGCGCGGGACGAACCCCGGCTGAATTGGTCGATGTCGCCGCGCGTCGGCATGGCGGGCGCGGGCGTCGGCTCGGCCGCAGGCTTCTTCGGCATCGGCGGCGGCTTTCTGATCGTGCCCGGCCTGATGGCGTCGACGGGCATGAGCCTGGCGACCTCCCAGGCGACGTCTTTGCTCAGCGTGGCTGCGTTCGGCGCGACCACGGCGGGCAACTATGCGCTGTCGGGCTGGGTCGATCCGGGCCTCGTCGCAGCCATGGCGGTCGGCGGGGTCGCGGGCACGACGGCGGGTCTGCCGCTGGCGCGTCGACTGGGGTCGAACGCCCGGCTTGGGCGCATCCTGTTCGCGGGCCTGATCCTGGTGGTCGCCGCCTATGTCGCGGTGCGCGCGATCCTGGCGCTCTGAGACCTCTGTTCAGCGGGCCGTCTTTCGACGACAGTTCCGCCCATGACCGACGCCAGACTGGAGATCGCCGCCGGCTTTGCGACCTTGCAGGGGCCCAAGGCGGATAATCAGGATTTCGGCGGCGTCCATATCGGCACGGCGGCCGAGCAGCGCGAGCATGGGGTGGTGGCGGTGATCGCCGACGGGGTGTCGGGGTCGAAGGCCGGGCGGATGGCGGCGGAGCTGACGACGCGCAGCTTCATCGACGGCTATCTGGATCAGAACCCGCTGAACGGCATCGCGGCCAACGGCATCAAGGCGCTGCGCGGCTTCAATCGTTGGCTCCATTCGCGCGGGCGGATCGATCCGGCGATGGAGGGGGCGGCGACCACCTTTACCGCCCTGATCCTGCGCGGGCGCGAGGCGACGGCGCTTCATGTGGGCGACAGCCGGGCCTGGCATTTCCGCGACGGGGTTCTGACGCGGCTGACCGAAGACCACACGCGCGCCCAGCAGGGGCTGAGCCATGTGCTGTATCGCGCGGTGGGCATCGAGGCGGATGTGAAGCTGGATGTCCGGCAGATGCGGCTGGAACCGCACGATCGTCTGCTGTTGACCACCGACGGGGTGCATGGGGTGCTGGCCGATGCGATGATCGCGGGCCTGTTGGGACGGCGCAGTTCGCCCGACGCGGACGCCAAAGCGATCTTGGCCGAGGTCGAGGCGGCGGGGCCGCGCGACAACGCCACCGCCATCGTCATCGACGTGGTCCGCACCGGCGCGCCCGACTGGGAGGCGATCACGGCCGAGGCGGAGGGCCTCGCCATCCTGGCGCCGCCCGCCGTCGGCGACAATGTCGACGGCTTCGCCTTGCAGCGGCTCGTCGCCGACGGGCGCTATACGCGGCTGTTTCTGGCCAAGGACACCCTGGGCGACGCAGGCACGGTTGTGCTGAAATTCCCCAAGCCCGCCGTGGTGTCGGAACGCAGCGCGCGCACCGCCTTCCTGCGCGAGGCCTTCATCGGGCGGCGTATCGACAGTCCGTTCGTCGGCAAGGTGTTGAGCCTGGACGCGGGTCGCCAGAGCCGTCTGTATATCGCCCAGCCCTTCCACGCCGGTCAGACCCTGCATGCGAGGTTGGCGGAGGAAGGGCCGTTCGAGATCGGCGAAGGGATCGGCGTGGCCCTGCGCCTGTCGCGGGCGGTTTCGGCCCTGCACCGGGCGGGGGTCACGCACCGCGACATCAAGCCGGACAATGTGATCCTGGAGACACAGGGCGGGCTGAAACTGGTCGACCTGGGCGTCGCGCGGCTGCGGCTGGCCGAGGAGTTCGCCGAGGCCGAGGCGCCCGGCACCGCCGGCTATAAGGCGCCGGAAATGTATGCCGGCGAGAGCGGCGACGCCGCCACGGATCAGTTCGCCCTGGGGGTGACGCTGTATCGCCTGTTCACCCGAACCTATCCGTGGGGCGAGGTAGATCCGGCCGATGCGCCGCGCTTTGACCGGGCGCCCGCGCCGCCGACGCGACATCGGCCGGATATGCCCGCCTGGCTGGAGGCGGCCATCATGCGCGCCGTCGCCGTCGATCCGAACGAGCGGTTCGAGGATGTGGAGGAACTGATCCATGTGCTGGAAACCGGCAGCGCCGTCGCCGCCCCGCCGCCGCGCCAGCTGTCCCTGATCGAGCGCGATCCGGTGCGGTTCTGGCAGGCGGTCAGCCTGGTCCTGCTGATCGCTTTTCTGGTATCGATGGCGACGCGCTAGGCCGGCGTACGTTCAACCTAAGCCTTTGGATGTGCGACATTTGGCGATGGGAGTTTGAGGGAACCTGTGCCCAGCTTCGGCTTTTGTGACGGCGAGCGGGGATGTCGCGCCCGCAATTTCGGCACGAAAGCCTCCCCAAATGATCAAGACCCTCGCCTGCAGCGCCCTGGCCCTGGCCATGGTTTCCACCCCCGCCCTGGCCCAGTCCGTCGCCCCCGACTGGTCCGGCCCCTACATCGGCATTTTCGGCGGCTACAACCAGTCTAACGACGACGGTGACGAGACCCTGCGCTTCGACCGCAACCTCGATGGCATCTATGGGGATCAGGTCACGACCGTACCGATCGCCCCTGCTACCGTCGGCACCAACGCCTTCAGCCCCGGCTTCTGCGGCGGTATGGCCACAAGCACCGCGCCGGGAACGGGCTGCCGTGACGACAACGACGGCGTCGAAGCGGGCGTTCGCGCCGGTTACGACATGCAGTTCGGCAACTTCGTGGTCGGCGCCCTGGCCGAATACAGCGTCAACAATGTCCAAGACTCGGTGACCGGCTTCTCGACCACCCCGGCCTTCTACACCTTCACGCGCGAGCTGCAGAGCACGGCGGCCGCGCGCCTGAAGCTGGGCTACGCCTACGGACCGGCGCTGATCTACGGCACCGGCGGTTACGCCTATGGCAAGTTTGAAAACCGTTTCCGCACGTCGAACCTGGCCAACAGCTTCACCGAAACTAGCGAAGGCGATGACGGCGACGGCTGGCAGGCCGGCGGCGGCGTGGAATACGCCCTGGGTCGCGGCCTGACGGTCAGCGGCGAATACCTCTACACCTCGCTGGACGTCGACAGCCCAGTCATCCGCGTCGGCCGCGGCACGGCGCCCGCCACCAACCCGTTTGTCCTGGCCCCGAACACGACGGGCACGGACATGGTGCGCAGCAACGGCAAGTTCGGAACGCACATGTTCCGCATCGGCATGAACTACCGCTTCTGATCGTCAAGCGGGGCGGTCTGGCCTCAGGCCCGGCCGCCCTGGCTCGACAGCATGGCCGCGTCCACGCCCAGCTGGGCCAGGGCGCGTGTCCATTTCGACGTGTGTTCGCTGTCGAAAATCAAGTCCAGATCGGCGTCGGCGGTCAGCCAGACGTTTTCGGCCAACTCTTCCTCCAACTGCCCCTCGCCCCAGCCGGCGTAGCCCAGCAGAAGGGCCGATCGGCGCGGACCGGCGATCTCGTCGGTCATGGCGGCCAGCGCCTCGCGCGTGCCGGTCATCGCCAGACCGTCGCCGAAGGCCAGGGTGTCGTCGCCCACCGTCCAGTCGTCGGTATGCAGCACGAAGCCGCGCTCGCGCTCGACCGGTCCGCCCATCAGGACCGCGCGACCGATGGATTGATCGGGCGCCGGCGCGTCCAGCTTGTCCAGAACCGTCTTCAGATCCACGCCCGGCGCCGGTCGATCCAGCCGCAGGCCCATGGCGTGATCCGGCCCGTGGGCGCAGATCAGGATGACAGCGTGTTCGAACCGGGCGTCGTCGATCCCGGGCATGGCGACCAGCAGTCGGCCGGTCAGGGTGGAGGCTTCGCTCATGATCCTGGCATCATCCGTCCGGAAAGCGGCGCAAGCAAGCCGAACCGGTGCTTGCGGTGTCGCCCGTGGTGTCTATGTGTCGCAAACGGCCGTTCAAACGCGCCGGCCTCAAACCTCAGCGAGACAGACATGACCATTCAGATCGGCGATCGCATCCCCGCCGCGACCCTCGCCCAGGCGACCGCCGAGGGCCCCAAGCCCGTCAGCACCGACGACATCTTCGCCGGCAAGACCGTGGCCCTGTTCGCCGTGCCTGGCGCCTTCACCCCCACCTGCTCGGCGCGTCACCTGCCGGGCTTCAAGGATCATCTGGCCGACATCCAGGCCAAGGGCGTCGATACGGTCGCCTGCATCTCGGTCAACGACGCCTTCGTCATGAAGGCCTGGGGCGAGAGCCAGGGCATCACCGACGACAGCATCGTCATGCTGGCCGACGGCAACGGCGAACTGACCCGCGCCCTGGGTCTGGTGCTGGACGGTACGGGCTTCGGCCTTGGCGAGCGCTCGCAGCGCTATTCCATGCTGGTCAAGGACGGCGTGGTCGAGCAGTTGAACATCGAGCAGGGCGGCGAGTTCAAGGTGTCCTCGGCCGAGCATCTGCTGGCGCAGCTTTAAGTTGGATCAATCCACGCTACCGCTTCGCTACTTGAGCGTGGATTGATCGTGAACACGGATGTGTTCAGCCCCGAGAAGCGCAGCGCCGTGATGCGTCGCGTGAAGGGGCGGGACACGTCGCCGGAACTGGCCGTGCGCAGGATCCTGCGTGCGGCCGGGATCGGCTATCGGCTGGGCGGCATGGGTCTGCCGGGCCGTCCGGATGTGGTGATGAAAGGCCGCAAGGTCGCCCTGTTCGTCCACGGCTGCTTCTGGCACGGCCATGAGTGCCCGCGCGGCGCGCGTCAGCCCAAGACCAACGCCGATTACTGGATCGCCAAGATTGACCGAAACCGCGCGCGCGACGCCGCCGCTGGTCAGGCGCTGGAGGCGTCAGGCTGGCGCGTGGTAATCGTCTGGGAATGCGAGATGAAACAGCCTGATTTCGCCGCGCGCCTGATCGCGACCGTCCGGGGTCAGGCGGCCTCGGTCGCGGCCTGAGCGGCGGTGTCGTTCAAGACGTGCTGCAAGGCGCCGATCAGAGCGGGCGGCGTCAGGGGCTTGGAGACGAAATAGGCCATGCCGGCCGCCTGACAGGCCGCGACGTCCTCGGGCGCGGTGTCGGCGGTGACGGCGACGACCGGGGTGGCGGCGTTGGGTCCGCCGCCGGCGCGCAAGCGACGCGTCGTCTCGCGCCCGTCCAGTTCGGGCATCCGGACATCCATGAAGATGACGTCGAACACCGCCTCCTGACAGCGTTCCAGCGCGATCATGCCGTCGGCGGCGGTGGTGATCTCGCAGCCCAGCGGCTGAAGGATCAGCTGCACGGCGCGGCGGTTGATATCGTGATCGTCCACGACCAGCAGGCGCAGCGGTTGGTCTTCGACCTCGTCGGCGACCGCAGGCGTCGAGGCGACCGGCTCGGGCTCAGGCTCCGGCGCGACTGGCGCGGGTGCCACGACGGCCGGTGTCAGCGAGCGGGCGATGTCCAGGCGGCTTTGGTCGACGACCTCGACGATCTGAACCGCCTCGTCTCCGCGCGGCAGGATCAGCGAGACGGTGAAGCGCGAGCCCTGACCCGTCGCGCTGCGGACCGTCAGTCGGCCGCCCATCAGGTCGATCAGATTGCGGCTGATCGCCAGCCCCAGGCCCGAGCCGCCGTAGCGGGCGGAGACGCCGTCGGCGGTCTGATCGAACGGGGTGAACAGGCGGGCCAGCTGATCGGTCGTCATGCCCGGACCCGTGTCCACGATCTCGAACAGCAGGGCGTAGCCCGAGGGCTCCTCGGGCCAGGCCTGGACGCGCAGGGTGATCTGGCCCTGCTCGGTGAACTTCATGGCGTTGGACATCAGGTTGTTCAGCACCTGACGGATGCGCATGACGTCGCCCTTGACGTGGCGCGGCATGGCGGAGGCGCCCTCGATGCGCAGCTTCAGCCCTTTGGCGTCGGCGACGCCGCGCCACAGCATCAGGGTCTGGGCCAGCATTTGCCGCAGGTCGAAATCCTTGGCCTCGACCGTCATCCGCCCGGCGCCGATCCGGGTGTGGTCCAGCAAGTCGTCCAGCAGGGCCTTCATCATGAGGCCGGCGTCGGTGATCAGATTGGCGCTGTTGCGCGACTGGGCGTCGGGCGTGCGCAGCTCGGCGGCGCCGGCCAGGATCGCGCCGATCGGGGTGCGCAGGTCATGGCCGATGGCGGCCAGGAAGGTGGTGTGGTCGGCCAGGCTGCGCTCGGCCTTTAGGCGGGATTCCTCAGCCAGGGCATGGGCGCGAATGACGGTGACGCTGGCCTCGACCATGCGCTGACCGGTGATGGCGACATAGAAGGTGAACAGCACCACGGCCGCTGCGGCCGACATGACCAGCGGGCCGGGGGCGTGCAGCGCATAGACAAAGAAGGGGGTCGCCAGCAGGAAGCCGACCTGGGGCGTGAGGCCGGCGATCATCACGGCTTGGCATCGGGTGGCGTTCACGATCGCCGTCAGCATGACCGCGGTCAGCATCAGGACCGCACAGACGCCGCCAAACGCGCCGCCGATCCACCAGAGGACCAGGGAAAGCGAGGAGAAGACCGTCGAATTCGCGAAGACGACGGCCAGGATCGCCAGCTTGCGGCCCGTGGAAAGCTCGTCGGGACTTTTCAGGATCGGTCGATAGACGACCACCTCCATGGCCTGGACCGCCATATACAGGACGACCCAGCCGAAGGTGAACCGCACCCCGACCATCGGTGTCACCACCAGGGCGACAGCCGCCGCCGCCACGAGCCGTTGTACCGCAGCGCCCGAGCGTTGGCGAACGGCGGCGGTCCAGCTGCTTTCAGCGATATCGACGGCGGTCGATTTCATTCAGGCTCTCGAATGACGAACGCAGGTCGCTCGCATCGGTCACCTTAGACGTGTCGACACTAACGCTCCGTCAACGGGGAGCGCCGACCGCGTCTGTTACTGCGGAAAAACCGTCAGCGCGCAGGCGGGCGGCCAGGTCACGCTTGATGCGGGCGACCAGGCCGGGGCCCTCGTAGATCAGGGCGGAATAGATCTGGACCGCCGATGCCCCCAGGCGGATGCGGGCATAGGCCTCGGCGCCGCTGTCGATGCCGCCGACAGCGATCAGAGGCAGGCGGCCGTTCGCCGCCTCGGCCGCCGCGCGCAGGGCCTTTTCCGCAAAGGGACGGATGGGCGCGCCGGACAGGCCGCCGGTTTCGCGGGCGTCCGGAGAGCGTAGGGTCTCGGGCCGTTCCAGCGTGGTGTTGGATACGATCAGGCCGTCGATCCGATGTGCCAGCGACGCCTCGACGATCATGCCGATCTCTTCGGCGATCAGATCGGGCGCGATCTTCAAAAAGACCGGCACGCGGTCAGGCGCGACAGCCGGCCGGGCGGCGTCGATGCGGCCTAACAGGTCGTCCAACTGCTCGCGGCCCTGAAGCGCGCGCAGGCCCGGCGTATTGGGCGAGGAGATGTTGACGGTGAAGTAGGAAGCGCGGCCGGCAAGGCGTTGCAGACCGGCGACGTAGTCGGCCGCCTTGTCCTCGGTGTCCTTGTTGGCCCCCAGATTGGCTCCCACGACGACGCCCGTCGGGCGCTGGTCCAGCCGCTCGGCGAAGGCGTCTAGCCCGGCGTTGTTGAACCCCATCCGGTTGATGATGGCCCGGTCCTCGCTGAGGCGGAACAGGCGGGGCTTGGGATTGCCGGGCTGGGGCCGGGGCGTGACCGAGCCGCATTCGACGAAGCCGAAGCCGAGGCGCGACAGGCCGCGCAGGGCCTCGCCGTTCTTGTCCAGACCCGCCGCCAGACCGACCGGATTGGGCAGATCCAGTCCCGCCAACTGTGTTCTCAGGATCGGATCGTCGGCGGGCGGGACGGGCAGGGGGGCGAGGGCCAGACCCTTGATCGCCAACTGGTGTGCCTGCTCCGGGTCCAGCCGACGCAGCAGGGCGGCGCCCACATCAACCGGGCTCATCGGTCGTCCTCGAACGCCATCTCGCCGTCGGCCGTGACCGAGAAGGCGCGCGAGGCCGTGACGGCGGCGACGGGCAGGGGGGCGTAGAGATGCGGGAACAGATCGCCGCCGCGCGACGGCTCCCAGATCAGGTCGTCGCCGAACCCGCTGAGATCGACGGTCAGCAGCAGCAGGTCGCCGCGCCCGGCGAAGTGCCGTCGCGCGGTCTCGGCCAGTTGCGCCTCGGTCGACATGTGGATGTAGCCGTCGGCCAGATCGACGGGCGCGCCCTCGTATCGGCCCTCGGCGACGGCGGCGCGCCAGTCGGCGGCGTCGACGATCTTGTAGGCGATGTCTGTCATGCCGAGGGTGCGCCCAGCGAGCGCGGCGTCAGGAAGCCTTCGTAGGTGCAGCGGCCGGCGACATCGACGCTGAACAGGGCGGCGGCGCCGGTCGGGAAGCCAGCCGACAGCTTGTCCACCACGGCCGGCGAGGCGGCGCTTTCGATCAGATATTCGGCGGCCAGCACGTGGATGCCCGGATTGTGGGCCAGGATCAGCAGGCAGCCCGCCTCGTCCTCGCTGGCCTCGACGAAGCGGCGGATCACGTCGAAGGGAGCGTTGTAGAGGGCGTCCTCGTCGCGGACTTCCACATCGCCGAAGGCGTCGTGCATCTGCTCCCAGGTCTGGCGGGTGCGCACGGCGGTGGACACCAGGGCCAGGTCCGGCTTCAGGCCCCGCTCGGCCAGGGCGCGCCCCATCAGCAGAGCCTCGGCGCGGCCGCCGGCGGACAGGGGGCGGGCTTCGTCGCCGCCAGAGGGGGCGGAGGATTCGGCCTGGGCGTGCCGCATCAGGATCAGTCGGTGCATGGCCTTCGCCATAAGGCGGTTTCGCCCGGCCCGCCAGATGGAGCGACGGTCAACTCCCCGTCAGTCGCGATGTTCGCCCCGCGAAGAGACGGAGGCGGCGGGTTGGGGCGCCAGGACGGGGGCGGCGACGCGCTGGGCATGGCCGCTGGGGCGGATGCGGGCGTAGCTGTGGCGCGAGGCTTCCAACAGGATCAGCCCGGCGGTTCCGGGAAAGACCCGTCGCCCGACCTGTTCGAACCCTTCGGCCAGCGGCAGCATCGGCCCCCAAGGCGGTACATACAGGGTTTGGGACCAGGCCATCGGCTCCAGCCCGACATCACGCACCAACCGCTCCAGCTGGCGCCGGGTGAAGGGTCGGCCGTGACCAAAGGGGGTGTTGTCCGCCCGCGCCCACAGGCCGCCGCGCGCCGCCGCCGCCAGGATGATGCGCCCGGTGGGCGAAAGCGCGCGCACCGCTTCCAGTAGCAGGGCGGCGGGATCGTCGGCCTCTTCCAGGGCGTGGACCAGCAGGATGCGGTCGAACGATCCGGCGGGAAAAGGCAGGCGGCGGTCGTCTACCAGCAGGGTGCGGTTGCGCCCGACCGTCGGCCAATGCTCGACACCTTGCCCGCCCGGCATGGCCGCGACGACGCGCCGCGCGCCGACGAAGGCGTCCAGCCAAGGGGTGGCGTAACCGACGCCCAGCACGTCGCAATCGGCCGCCTCGCCCCAGGCGTCGTCCAGCCGTCGCGCCACCAGCCGTCGCGCCAGCGCCCCGGTCGGCTCGCCGTAGAAGGTTCGAAGCTCGTCGATGCTGCGCCGCATGGGCCCACTATAGGCCTGTCGGCGGCCCTGCTGCTAGGATGGGCGCATGACCCTGGATGTGCATCTGTTTCCCTGCCGCGCCGACAACTACGGCTTCCTGATCCGCGATGCGGCGACCGGCGTGGTCGCGGCGGTCGATACCCCGGACGCGGCGCGCATTCTGGAAGAGCTGGAAGGCTTGGGCTGGGGCCGGCTGGACCTGATCCTGAACACCCACTGGCACCCGGATCACACCGAGGGCAATGCGAGACTGAAGGCCGACTGGGCTTGCGAAATCGTCGGGCCGGAAGAGGTGCGCAAGGTCGCGCCGCTGGACCGGGTGATCGCCGACGGCGATGTGGTGATGGTGGGCGAGACGCGGTTCGAGGTCACCGAAACGCCGGGTCACACCCTCGGCCATGTGGTGTTTCATGCGCCGGCGGACGGCTTGGCCTTTACCGGCGACACCCTGTTCGCCCTGGGCTGCGGCCGGTTGTTCGAGGGTGCGCCGGAGCAGATGTTCGACAGCCTGCAGCGGCTGAAGGCCTGGCCCGACCAGACCGTGATCTGGTGCGCGCACGAATATACGGCCTCGAATGCGCGGTTCACCCTGAGCTTGGACGACCGGCCCGAGACCGCCGCCCATGCCGAGGCGATCTTCGAGGCGCGCGCGCGGGGCGAACCGACCGTGCCGACGACGCTGGGGGTGGAGAAGCGGTTCAATCCGTTCCTGACCGCGACGGATGCGGATCAGTTCGCCGCGAGACGGGCGGCCAAGGACAGCTTCCAGGGCTAGCGGTTCAGGGCGTCTCCGCCCACGACCCGCACGATCCGGGCCGACGACGGGCGGCCGGCGATGCCGGCGTCGGCGTCGATGACGATCCGCAGCGTGCCCTGGACCAGGCTGACGCCGGGACGCCCCTGATCCGACACGACGACGCGGCGCACCCGCTCGACCTGGGCGCGCAGGTTGGAGGACCGCGCCATGCGCACGATGGCGTCGCTGGCGGCCGAGACGGTGTCAGCGGCGACCTGTTCAGAGCCGGGCTGAATGTCCACGTCGATGACGATCAGACGGCCCATCGCCTGGCTGGCGCGGTAGCTCTGGCGCATAAAATAATCGACCAACTGCGCGCCGGTCATCGCCGCGCTGGCGAGGCCCTGTGCCTCGCCGACGCGCGAGGCGGGCGAGCCTTGGGGCGTCGCGGTCGTATACAAGGTGACGGCACCGTCGGGCGTGACGCGCAGTACCTGATCGCCGTTGTCGTTGCGGTAGATGATGTCGCCGCGCGGGGCGGGCGTGGGCCGCAAGACCCAGACCTCGGTCGACCGCTCCAGCCGCATCAGCGGCCGCGATCCGGAGGTGTCCAGGATGAAGCCTTGGCCGCTGCTGCTGACGTAGCGGGCGGTCGGCGGCACGGTCCGGCGGGACTGAGCTTGGCTTTCGGTTGGGACGACCACGGGCGCGGCGACGCCCACGCCGATGACCGCGATGGCGGCGACCGCCATCGCGGTCACGCGTGGCGATTTTTTCGCCCTGACCGATCCCAACAACTTCATGACAGACTTGATGAAACCCGCGCGCGGCGGATTTTGGGCGAAGCCCGCCTCAACCCACCAGGTACTGACCGCCGTTCAGCGACAGTGTGCAGCCTGTGACATATCCGGCACGCTCGCCCACCAGCCAGGACACCATGTCGGCGATCTCTTCGCCCTTCCCCAGGCGGCCGACGGGGATGTGGCTGATGATGCCTTCCAGCACCTTGGGGTCCATGGCGCCGACCATTTCGGTGTCGATATAGCCGGGCGCGATGCAGTTCACGGTCACGCCCTTGCGCGCATTCTCCAGAGCCAGCGCCTTGGTGAAGCCGATCATCCCGGCCTTGGCGGCGGAATAATTGGTCTGGCCGATCTGACCCTTCTGACCGTTGATCGAGGAAATGTTGACGATGCGCCCGTGGCCTCGGTCGCGCATGCCGTTGATGACCTGGCGCGTCATGTTGAAGACGCTGTCCATGTTGACGCGGATCACGTCGGACCACTGGTCGTGGCTCATCTTGTGGAAGAAGCCGTCGCGGGTGATGCCGGCGTTGTTGACCAGGATGTCGATGGGGCCGAGCTGATCCTCGACCTCCTTCACCGCGCGGGCGCAGTCGTCGAAGCTGCCGACGTTGCCTTTGACCACCATGACGTCCAGCGCGTCGGCGATGGCCCTGGCCGCCTCGTCGTTGCCGGAATAGCCGGCGGCGACCTTGAAGCCGTCCTCGTGAAGGCGCTGAACGATTGCCTTGCCGATGCCCCGGGTCCCGCCCGTCACGAAAGCTACGCGCGCCATATCGTCTCCTGTCCCTGTGCAGACCCTTAGAAGGCCTTGTCGGAGTTCAGGATTACCGTGCGAGCGCTAGCGCGCAAGGCGAGAATCTGACGCGACGGAAGTTTCATGCCTCCGTCGCGTTTCGTTGATCTTCGTCCCGGCGATCAGGCGGCCAGCTTTTCCATATCGATGACGAAGCGATAGCGGACGTCGGATTTCAGCATCCGCTCATAAGCGTCGTTGATCTGGTCCGGGGCGATGGTCTCGATGTCGCAGGCGATGCCGTGCTCGGCGCAGAAGTCCAGCATCTCCTGGGTTTCGCGAATGCCGCCGATCAGCGAGCCGGCGATGCGGCGACGACGCCACAGCAGGGGCAGGGCGAAGACCGGCAGGCCCTCGGTCGTCAGGCCCAGCATGATCATGGTGCCGTCGCGCGCCAGCAACTGGATATGGCTGGCGATCTCGTGCGTGGCCGAGACGGTGTTGATGATCAGGTCGAACTTCTCGGCGGCCGCCTTCATCGCATCCTTGTCGGAGTTGATCAGGAAGTGTTTGGCGCCCATCCGCTCGGCGTCGGCCTTCTTGCGGTCCGAGGTGGACAGGACGGTGACTTCCGCCCCCATGGCCGCCGCCAGCTTGACGGCCATATGGCCCAGGCCGCCCAAGCCGATAACCGCGACCTTTGAGCCGGGTCCCACGCCCCATTCCTTCAACGGCGAATAGGTGGTGATGCCGGCGCACAGCAGGGGGGCGGCGACGTCCAGCGCCAGGCTGTCGGGGATGGACAGGACGAAATGCTGATCGACGGTGATGTGGTCGGAATAGCCGCCCTGGGTGATGGCTTCCGACGTGCCGCCCTTCTTGTCCTTGCCGCCATAGGTGCCGGTGAAACCGGGGATGCAGTACTGCTCGACGCCTTCCTGGCAGGAGGCGCATTCGCGGCAGCTGTCGACCATGCAGCCGACGCCGACGCGGTCGCCTTCCTTGAAGCGGGTGACGTTCGATCCGACCGCCTTGACCACGCCCGCGATCTCATGACCCGGCACCAGGGGGAAGGCCGTGCCGCCCGTCTCGCCGCGCGCGGCGTGCAGGTCGGAGTGGCAGACGCCGCAGTATTTGATGTCGATCAGCACATCGTCCGGGCCCGGATCACGGCGCTCGAAGCTGTAGGGCGTCAGCGGCTTGTCGGCGGCGGTCGCGGCGAAGGCGCGTGTGGCGATCGGCATGGGAATAGTCCTTCAGACTTTGCATTGAGCCGGCCTCAGATGTGGGGACGGCTGCGGGTCCGCAAGCGTACGGACCGCTATTTCAGCTTGGCGATCAGCGCCTGAGCCGCCGCAGGGTTCCGCACCTTCGCGCCCGAGATGAAATAGGCGAAGACCTCGCCGCGCTTGGCCCAGGTTTTCGCTTGATCCGCCACCGCAACCAACTCGGTCGCTGTCATGCCGGTCGGCTCGTCGTCGCGGCTGGACATCAGCCGGGCGTAGCTGAAGTCGGCGGTCGCCTCGTCGATCTGGGGCCAGGTCGGCTCCTCGTCATCGACCGCATAGACGATGGCCGCGCCGTATTTGCGGGCCAGGTCATAGAATTGTTCGGTGGCGAAGGTCGGGTTGCGAACCTCCAGCGCGTGCCGCAGCCGCACTCCGTCTTTCTCCCTGGGCAACAGCTTCAGGAATCCCTCGAAGTCCTCGGCATCGAACTTCTTCGTGCCCATGAACTGCCAGTTGATCGGGCCCAGCTTGTCGCCCAGTTCGGTCAGGCCCTGGCTCAGAAACTTGTCGAAGCTGTCGGCGCCTTCGGACAGCACCTTGCGATTGGTGCAATAGCGGCTGGCCTTGACCGAAAAGACGAAGCCGTCCGGCGTCTCGTCGCGCCATTTGCGCCAGCTGTCGGGCTTAAAGGTCGAATAATAGGTGCCGTTGATCTCGATCGAGGTCAGTTTCGACGCCGCATATTCCAGCTCGCGCTTCTGAACCAACCCTTCAGGATAGAAGACCCCGCGCCACGGCTCGAACGTCCAGTCGCCGATGCCGACATGGATGGAATGGGTCATGGTTCGTCTCCGGCTTCGCGGTCTCGGATGGGATCGGCTGTCCAGTCCTCTCGCGTATGTCGGATGCGGAGCACCAGAACGCCCTGATCGTCGATGGCATAGACGATGACGTGCGCCTTGTAAGGATGAACTCGCACAGGCGGCGCGGTCTCTGCTCTTTCCCGGTTCGACTTGGGATATGTCGCGATGAGATCGAGCGCGTGGTGAAGAGCGGCGACGTAGGCGTCAGCCTGGCTCAACCCAAACATCTCGACGCTCTGTCGAAAGATCGCACGCATATCGGTTCGCGCGGCCTTGGATACCCGCAGCTTGGCCAAGTCAGCCTGCCTTGCGAGTCGTTTAGGCCAGATATTCGGCGCGAACCTCTTCGAAAATTTCTCGTGGCGTTTGGTCGCTGATGCCTGATGCATAGGCTTCGTCGATCAACCTTTGCATGTTGGCGATCTTCTCTGCCTTGACCTGCTCGCGGCGGATCAGGTCGCGCACCACGTCCGAGGTGTTGGCGTAGCGGCCGGATTTCGCCTGTTCCTCGACCCAGGCCTTCATTGGATCGGGCAGGGAGATGTTCATCGTCGCCATGGTCAGCCTCCTCTCAACGAGAATGGTCGGTTGGCAAACTTTGTCAACGTCGGATCAGGGCGCGGTCGCTGCCTGTATGCCGGCCAGCAGGCTGGCGGCGGTGATGGGTTTGGGGACGTGCAGGTCGGCACCGGCATCGCGCGCCTGGTCGCGGTGCTCGCTCATGGCGTTGGCGCTCAACATGATGATCGGCGTACGGTCCTGATCGGGACGGGCGGCCTCGATCCGGCGAATGGCGCGGGTGGCGGTCAGGCCGTCCATTCCCGGCATCTGCATGTCCATCAGGATCAAGTCGAACGTCTCGGACTGGAAAGCGGCCAAGGCCTGTTCGCCATCCGCGACGGTGACGACCTGCATGGCGTGCGCCGCCAGGATCAACTGCACGACCCGCTGGTTGACAGGGTGATCCTCGGCCAGCAGCACGCGCAGCGGCGACAGAGCGCGGTCGGCCTCGGCCGCACGCGCGCGTCGTTGCGCATCGTGTTCGGTCAGTGAGGCGGCGCGCGTCAGCGGGATCTCGACGGTGAACCGGCTGCCGACGCCCGGCGTGGAGGCGGCGGAAATCCGCCCGCCCATCAGTTCGACCAGCGAACGACAGATCGACAGGCCCAGGCCCGTGCCGCCGAACCGGCGCGTGATGGTGCTGTCCGCCTGGCTGAACCGGTCGAACAGGCGGGCCGCGTGGTCGGAGGAGAAGCCGACGCCCGTATCCTCAACCCGCAGCGTTAGCTGGGTCAGGCCGTCGGAATCCTCGTCCACCGCAATGGCGACGCCGACCGAGCCCTGATGGGTGAACTTGATGGCGTTGGACAGCAGATTGTCGAGCACCTGACGGATGCGGGTGCTGTCGCCGACGAACATGCCGCGCGCATCGGCGTCGCGGCGGATGTCGAAAGTCAGTCCCTTGGCTTCGGCCTTCAAACGCATGACGTCCAGCGGGACGGCGACGGCCTCGTCCAGATCGAAGGGCCGGCTTTCCAGGTCCAGATGCCCGGCCTCGATCTTGGACACATCCAGAATGTCGGACACCAGCCGTTCCAGCGTTACGCCGGAGCTTGCGATAAGGGCCACCATCTCAGCCTGCTCGGGCGTCAACTCGGTGCGCGACAGGGCGTCGACGATCCCGATCACGCCGTTCAGGGGCGTGCGGATTTCATGGCTCATATTGGCCAGGAAGTCTGACTTGGCGCGGTTGGCGGCCTCGGCGGCGGCTGTGGCTTCGCGCAGGGCGCGTTCGGCCGCAACCTTTTCAGTCACGTCGCGCGCAATGCCATAGATGCGGTCGCCCTGGCGATGGGCGCGCCATTCGACGGCGACGTAATGACCGGCCTTGTGGCGATATCGGTTGATCTGGCCCAAGACCGGATCGCCCGGCCGCCGGTTTTCGACCTCGACGATGCTCTGGCGGGTGGCGGCGTGATCGTCCGGGTGGATCAGGCGCAACAGGCCCTGGCCCTCGATCTCGTCGGGGCGATAGCCCAGCATGGTGAACCAGGAGGCGCTGGCCTTGACCACGCGCCCATCCAGCTCGCGCACCACCAGCAGATCCAGCGACACATCGAAGAACGTGTCCAGATCCACATCGGCTGTGGGGAAGGCCAGGGCCGCAACGGGCGAACAGGTCATTGCGCACTCTCTCGAACTGAGACCCATGTTACGGCGCATCGGTTAAGCTCGCCTTTGCAAAGGATCGAAAAGAGCCGATGGCATCGTGCGCCGTGTCAGTTAGGAACAACTCATGATCTTGCTTCTCGCCGCGATCGCCATGCTCCAATCCCCGCTATCAGGGGACGGAATCGAACCCCTGACCCTGGCCGAGGATCGAGCCTGCACGGACGACGGGGCTCAGTGCGTCGGTCTGACGCAGCAGACGCGTGACGGCGAGCCGGTCTTCACCCCGGTAGTTCGTGCGCCAGACGCCCTGCCGGCCGCGCCGCAAGAGGCGTCGGGCGAGGTGGAAAATTACAAGCCCTGGGCTGGCCTGATCCGGCTGGCGGACGGCGGGTTTCTGGCCGGGTCGAGATGGAGAGCCGCAGCATGTATTCCGGCGGCGGCGGGCAGGCGACGGAGTTGCGGCTCTATCGGCTGGATGCGGACGGCGAGGTTGGCGCCGCCCCGGTGCTGACCGTGCCGATCCAGGGTTCGCTGATGATCCGCGCCTGTTTCAGCGAGGAGGACATGACCCAGCGCGCCGGCGCATGCCGCGACGAATACAGTTTCGCTGCGACCCTGACCGCGAGCGACGCGGCGGATGCGATGCCGGTCCTGACCTATGAGACGACCGCCACGGCCTATCCGCGCGGCGCCTCGCGATCCGAGGACTCGCTGGAGAAGCCGCCGCTGAAGCCTGCCGACCTGATCGCCGCGCGCGATCCGAAATGCAGCTTCATTCGTCGGTTCACCTTCGACGCCAAGGCCGGCGAATACAAACCGGACAGCCCGCTGCCCGACTGCTCGGACTACACCGTCCCCTAATAGGCGAAGTCGGCGTAGATGCGCTTCACGTCGCCCTGCCAGGCGCCGTGATACAGGTCCAGCAGGCGCTCAGCCGGCGTGACGCCGCTGTCGGCGATGTCTTCCAGTTCCGACAGATAGCCGCGCTCGTCCACCATGCCGCCCGAGAATTTGGCGCGATTCTTCAGCCCCTGTTTGGCGATGTTCACCAGATCGACGGCGATGTCGCGCACGGACCGGCCCGCCACCTCGGCCTTCAGACCCAGGCGGGTCACGTCGCGGCGCAGACGTTCGTGGTCGGCGATGTCCCAGTCCTTGACCAGGTCCCAGGCGGCGGCCAGCGACGGCGCGTCGTACAGAACCCCGGCCCACAGGGCGGGCAGGGCGCAAATCCGGCTCCAGGGTCCGCCGTCGGCGCCGCGCATTTCCAGATAGGCCTTCAGCCGCACCTCGGGGAAGAGGGTGGTCAGATGGTCGTTCCAGTCCTTCAGGGTCGGATATTGGCCGGGCAGGGCGGGCAGTTTGCCGGCCTGGAAATCGCGGAACGACTGGCCCGAGGCATCGACATAACGGCCGTCGCGCTTGGCGAAATACATCGGCGTGTCCAACGCATAGTCGGCGTAGCGCTCGAAGCCGAACCCCTCCTCGAACACGAAGCCCAGCATGCCGGTGCGGTCAGCGTCGGTGTCGGTCCAGACATTGGCCCGCGCCGACAGGAAGCCGTTGGGGCGGCCCTCGGTGAACGGCGAGCAGGCGAACAGGGCGGTGGCGATGGGTTGCAGCGCCAGCGAGGTGCGGAACTTCATCACCATGTCGGCTTCTGAATCGAAGTCCAGGTTCGCCTGAATGGTGCAGGTGCGCAGCATCATGTCCAGACCCAGGGTGCCGACCTTGGGCATATAGGCGCGCATGATGTCATAGCGGCCCTTCGGCATGACCGGCACCTGTTCGCGGGTCCACAGCGGGTCGAAACCGGCGCCCAGGAATCCGACGCCGATCTGGTCGGCGACCTGCTTGACCTCCATCAGGTGCTGGCCGGTCTCGTTGCAGATGTCGTGGATGGTCAGAAGCGGCGCGCCCGACAGTTCGAACTGACCGCCCGGCTCCAGGCTGACGGAGGCGACGAAGCCTTCGCTGTTCCTGCGCTCCAGTCCGATCAGAAAGCCGTTTTCCTCGACGGGCGACCAGCCGAAGCGTTGCAGCCCCTCCAGCATGGCCTTGATGCCGTTCGGACCGTCATAGGCGGGGCGCGCCAGGGTGGTCTTGTCGAAGCCGAACTTCTCGTGCTCGGCGCCGATGCGCCACTGGTCCTTGGGCTTGATCCCCTTGGACATGGCCTCGATGAGGTCGGTCCGGGTCAGCGGCGCGTTATCGGTCATGCGTCAGTCCCCTGCGGGCGCATCGTAAGCGACCGTGTGTCGCGGCTAGATGGGCAAGATTGCGGCAAGGCTCAAGAGGGCTTTCGTCTTTCCCTGACGCTCGTCGCGCGTCGGCTAGTGCCTGAGGGGCGGACTTATCGTTCCCAATCACCGACGGCCGCCTGCCACAGGGTCATGGCGGCGATGGCGGCGGTGTCGGCGCGCAGGATGCGCGGGCCCAGCGACACGGCGGTGGTGAAGGGCAGGGACCGCAGCCGCTCGCCCTCTTCCGGCGAGAACCCGCCCTCCGGCCCGATCAGGATGGACCATTTTTGCTCTTGGGCACCCGCGCCTGCCGCCGCCAGCGCCGATATCGCCGGCGCGCCGCCGGTCTCGTCGCAGAACATCAGCCGGCGTCCGGTCTCCCAGCCATCCAGCAGGGCGTCCAGCTTGATCGGATCACCGACGGCGGGCACGTCCATCCGCCCGGTCTGTTCGGCGGCTTCCTCGGCGATGGCGTCCAGACGGTCCAGGCGGATCCGGTCGGCGTTGGTGCGTTTCGTCAGAACCAACCGCACCCGGCGTGCGCCCAACTCGGCGGCCTTCTCCACAATGGTCTCGACGCGCGCCTTCTTCACCACCGAAACGATCAGTTCCAGATCAGGACCGAAGGTCTGGGGTCGCACCTGTTCCTCGGCGCGCAGGATCACGCCCTTCTTCAGCACTTCCGCGACCGTGCAGCGCCACTCCCCATCGCGCCCGTTGAACACCAGCAGATCGTCCCCGGCCTTCAGCCGCATGACCTGGGTCAGATAGCGCGATTGGTCCAGCGTGGGCGCAACGGGAGCGGCGGCGGCGAGCGGCGATGTGACGTAAAGGCGGATCATCGGTCGTAGTGATAGCGGCATTGGGCGATCAAAAGCGCATCGTCGGTCACGCGATAGACGAGACGATGTTCCTGGTCGATGCGCCGCGACCACCATCCCGCAAAATCGCCCTTCAACGGTTCTGGCTTTCCAGTCCCGGAAAAAGGCGTCCGCTGGCATTCCCTGATCAGCCGATTGAGCTTTCGCACCATCTTGCGATCATGGTCTTGCCAGTGAAGATAATCCTCCCACCCGTAGGTCTGGAAGGTCAGCTTCATTCTTCGATCAGTGCGCGAACCTGACCGCCGCCCGCATCGAGTTCGGAGATCGCCTCACGCAATCGCGCGGCGTTCGCCGGGCTGCGCAGCAGGTACTCGGTCTCTTGCCAAGAGGCGAAGTCTTCCAACGACATCAGCACCGCTGCGGGTTTGCCGCCCTCGCGTGTGATGATGGTGTAGTCATGATCCGCCGTCACCCGGTCGATGACCGAGGCGAGGTTCTTGCGGAGTTCGGTGACGGACATCGCGTTCATGGCATGAATGTACGTGATTAAGTACATTTATGCAAGGTCGCGTCTAAGGCCTGTCGGGCGTCTCTTTTTGGTCCGCCTTCTCTCGGGACGCTTCGCGCTGCGCTTCTATCAGCCGTTCGGTCGAGGGGCTTACGATCTTCTGGATATCAAGCAACGCGCTGCCGACGCCGATGGAGGCGGCGTCTCGCCTGCGCCGCTTCATGGCGCCGACCAGCATCGGCATCAGCCAGAGCGCTGCCATGAGCACCGCCGTCGCCACAACCCACTCCATCATCGCCGCATTCTCCGTTCGATTGGGAAAGTGGCTACAGCGTCCTCGCGATCAAGAGCTTCATGATCTCGTTGGTGCCGCCGTAGATGCGTTGGACGCGGGCGTCCTTGTACAGCTGGGCGATCGGATATTCGTTCATATAGCCATAGCCGCCGTGGAGCTGGAGCATCTCGTCGATGGTCTCGCCCTGGATGTCCGTGACCCAGTATTTGGCCATGGAGGCGGTGGCGGCATCGAGTTTCCCCTGCAGATGCAGGCCGATGCAGTGGTCGGTGAAGACCTTGGCGACGGTGAGCTTGGTCTTGACCTCGGCGAGCTTGAACTGGGTATTCTGGAAGTCGATGACGCGTTTGCCGAACGCCTTACGCTCCTTGACGTAGGCCAGAGTGGCTTCAAGGCCGCGCTCGGCTGCGGCGACGCCCTGGACGGCGATGTTCAGCCGCTCCTGGGGCAGTTGCTGCATCAGTTGGACGAAGCCTTGGCCTTCGGTCCCGCCGATGATGTTGTCGCCCGGCACCTTCACGTCGTTGAAGAACAGTTCGGAGGTGTCGTTGGCCTCCATGCCGATCTTGTGCAGGTTGCGACCACGTTCGAATCCTTCCGCGCCATCGGTCTCGACCACGATCAGCGAGGTGCCCTTGGCGCCCTCGGCCGGATCGGTCTTGGCGACCACGATCAGGAAGTTGGCCAGCTGGCCGTTGGTGATGAAGGTCTTGGAGCCGTTGACGACATAGCCGTTGCCCGACTTGATGGCCGTGGTCTTGACCCCTTGCAGGTCCGAGCCCGCGCCCGGTTCGGTCATGGCGATGGCGCCGACCAGTTCGCCGGATTGCAGGCGCGGCAGCCAGCGCGCCTTCTGCTCCTCGGTGCCGTAATGCCAGATGTAGGGCATGACGATCGCATTGTGCAGCGAAATGCCGAAGTGGTCTGCGCCCTTCCAGCCCAGCTGACGCATCAAGACGACCTCGTGCCGATAGTCGCCGCCGAAGCCGCCGTCCTCTTCCGGCAGCGACAGGCCCAAGAGACCCGCCTCGCCCGCGTCGTTCCACAGCTGGCGCGGCACAGAGGAGTCGGCGATCCATTGCTGCACCTTCTCGAGCGGCGCGTGCTCGTCGATCCATTTGCCGACGCTGTCGGAGAAAAGGGTGATCTCTTCTTCACGCATGAAGTCGGGATCGGGGCTGCCCAGCACGTTCATCGGTTTCGTCCCTGAGGTTCGCGGGCTTTTGCCCGTCTGGTCGGTAAGAAAAACGGGCCAGCGAGATCGCCGACCCGTTTCGTCGTCAGTTTGAGATCAGAACGCCTCGGCCGGCATGGCCATCAGCACGTCGGCCCCGGTCTTCATCTTCTTCAGATGGGCTTCGGCGTCGGGCAGGATGCGCTCGACGAAGTAGCGGCCGGTCTGAAGCTTGGTGGCGTAGTAGGGGTCGGTCGAACCGGCCTCGACTTGGGCTTGAGCCACCTTGGCCATCTGCGCCCACATATAGGCCAGAGCCGTCAGGCCGAAGACGTTCAGATAGTCGGTCGATGCGGCGCCGGCGTTGTCCGGATTGGCCATGCCGTTTTGCATCAGCCACATGGTGCCGTCCTGCAGCTTGGCCTTGGCGTCGGCCAGGCCGTCGACGAAGGGCTTGATGGCCTCATTGCCGCTGTTTTCGGCGACAAAGGCGTCGATCTCGCCGAACCAGGTCATGATCGCGCGGCCGCCGTTGGCGGGCAATTTGCGGCCGACCAGATCCAGCGCCTGGATGCCGTTGGTGCCCTCGTAGATCATGGTGATGCGGGCGTCGCGCAGATACTGCGAGGCGGTGAAGTGTTCGGTGTAGCCCGAACCGCCGTGCACCTGCATGCCCAGCGAGGCGACGTGGAAGCCCTTGTCGGTCAGATAGGCTTTCAGCACCGGCGTCAGCAGGCCCATGTAATCCTTGGCCTTCTGGGCGACGGCGGCGTCTTCGGACTTCTCCAGGTCTGCGTGAAGCGCGGTCCACAGGATGAAGGCCTGGCCGCCTTCGACGAAGGCCTTGGCCTCCAGCAGCATGCGGCGAACGTCGGGGTGGACCATGATGCTGTCGGCCGGGCCGTCCGGGTTCTTCGGTCCGGTCAGCGAACGGCCTTGCAGGCGGTCCTTGGCGAATTCGACGGCGGCCTGATAGGCGGCGGTGCCGATGGCCAGGCCCTGCAGGCCTGTGCCGAGGCGCGCCTCGTTCATCACGACGAACATATTGTTCATGCCGCGGCCTTCTTCGCCGATCAGCCAGCCCTTGGCGCCGTCGTACTGCATGACGGCGGTGGCGTTGCCGTGGATGCCCATCTTGTGCTCGAGGCCGGCGCATTCCAGGCTGTTGCGCTCGCCCAGCGAGCCGTCCTCATTGACCAGGAACTTGGGCACGACGAACAGCGACAGGCCCTTGATGCCCGGAACCGCGCCTTCGACGCGGGCCAGCACCGTGTGGATGATGTTGTCGGCGAAGTCGTGCTCGCCCGCCGAGATCCAGATCTTCTGGCCGGTGATCGAATAGGAGCCGTCGCCGTTCGGCACGGCCTTGGTGCGCACCATGCCCAGGTCCGTTCCGCACTGCGGCTCGGTCAGGTTCATCGTGCCCGACCATTCGCCGGTCGCCATCTTGGGCAGGTATTTCTGCTTCAGCTCTTCGGAGGCATTGGCGTGGATGCCGGCATAGGCGCCGGCCGTCAGGCCCGGATACATCGAAAAGGCGGCCGAGGCGCCGGCCGTCATCTGACCGAAAGCCGAGGCCACCACGCTGGGCATGCCCTGACCGCCGTACGCCGGGTCGGCGGCCAGCGCCATCCAGCCGGCTTCGGACATGGCCTTGTAGGCTTCCTTCCAGCCCTTGGGTCCGGTCACCACGCCGCCCTCGGCCCAGTGGCAGCCTTCCTTGTCGCCCGGATTGTTGATCGGGGCGATGACCTCGTCGGCGAACTTGGCGCCTTCTTCCAGGATCTGGCTGACCAGATCCGAAGAGACGTCCTGGAAGCCCGGCTGGTTGGTGTAGCGGTCGATCTCCAGCACTTCATTCAGGATGAAGGTGAAGTCGCGGACAGGCGCCTTGTAGGCCATGGATTACGCTCTTGCTTTGAAGGGGTGGTGGTGGTCGTGGTTGAGACGCGCGCGCAGCAGCTTCTCATAGTCTTCGGCGCCCGGCAGCAGGTCGGGGCGGTGTTCGGACAGCTTGGATTCCATCCAGGCGCAGGCCTGTTCGGCCGTCTCGATGGCGCCTTCGATATCTTCCAGCTGCTGTTTCAGCGCCGCGATCTGGGCGCGGTGCCGCACCAGGGCCACGGCCATCTGATGGACGTTGTGATCCTTCTGATCATAGAGATCCATCATGTCCTGGATTTCCTGAAGGGTGAAGCCGATGCGACGGCCCCTCAGGATCAGTTTCAACCGGGCGCGGTCGCGCGCGTCATAGACGCGGGTTTGGCCCTTGCGCGCGGGCGTCAGCAGGCCCTTGTCTTCATAGAATCGAAGGGCGCGCGCCGTGGCGCCGAACTCGCGGCACAGCTGGCGAATGGAATAGGTGCGGTGGTCGTCGGCGGTGGCCATACGCCTTCATAACTTGACGTGCGCGTAAAGGGAAGAGGCTTACGCGCACGTAAGGGTAAGCTTTTCATCCTTGCCGACGATCAGGCATGAAAAAGCCCGGAGCCTGGGGGGAGGCTCCGGGCGCAAACGCCGGACTGCAGGGGGGAGAGGGGTCCGGCGTTCGATCTCTTTCAATCAGGCCTGCAGCAATCAGGCTCTGCGGCGGCCCAGCAGCACCGGGACGGTGATGGCCAGCAGGACGGCGTTGACCGCCGCCAGTCCGAAGTCCTGGCTCAACGCGTGGATCGTCATCATGGTCGCTTCCATGACGATCAGGCCGACCGCCGCCGTCAGCAGCAGGGGGCGACCCACACGCCACGAGATCAGCGGGCTCAGCACGCCCATGGCCAGAACGATCTCGACCACGCCCAGACCGCGCACCATGTTCTCGGGCGCGACGGCGGGCCAGCCCATCAGATTGATCAGGTTGGTCATCGGCTCGGTCAGCTTGGCGTAGCCGGCGGCGATGAAGAACATCGCGATCCAGCCCTGCAGCGTCCAAAGGGCGATGTTGGCGTAGGCGGCGCGGTTGCGCGACGGCGCGGTGGTGAAGGTCGAGGTGGTCATCGGGGAGGACGCCTGAAGGTCATGAACGGCTGCGATCCGGCCTGGGGGCGTTCCCCGGGGAGCCGTTCGCTGAAGCCTATATAGCGGCGCTTCAGACGGTTGTCATCATGCGATGACATCAACTGATGACATCAGCTGATGACTTTCTGTTACGAGCCGGGGGCATTGGGCCGATTCCCAATGCCCCACAAGGATTTGCAACGCGCGATTTCAGTCTTCGGGCTGCGGCCCCGGCGTCTGGACGATCAGATCGCCGGGTTGGCAATCCAGTTCGCGGCACAGGGCGTCCAGGGTCGAGAAGCGCACCGCGCGGGCCTTGCCGGTCTTCAGGATCGACAGATTGGCCAGGGTGACGCCGACGCGGTCGGACAGTTCGGTCAGGGACATCCGGCGTTCGAGCAGCAGCCGGTCCAGTTGGATCATGATCATGGCGCGCGTTCCTCAGACCGTGGTCAGCTGTTCGTCGCGCATGGCCGACCCCTGCCGGAACACCTCGGCCAGGATGAAGACCACCAGAATGCCTAGCCAGGACCCCAGGTCGAAGTCATAGTCGGCCGGCGACTGGCCGATGCTCTGCGGGGCGACGAAGACCAGCAGCAGCGCCGTCAGCTGAATGCCGATCAGGCCCAGACCCACGCCTTGCAGCCGTTTGACGTTGGCGAACTCGAAGGCGTCGCCCTGATTGACCGACAGCAGGATGCGCCGCAGCCGATTGATGATCCACCAGGTGAAGCCGCAGGCCAAGAAAGCGCCGAGCAAGGTCAGACGCTCCGGCCATTGCAGCTCACGGCCCGTGCTGCTGTTCATGTCCTTCAGTCCGTCGATGAAACCTGCTGCGAAGTCGGCCGATACGACGCTGCCCAAGAGACAGATCGCCATGACGATCGTCGCCAGCATGACGAAGACGTTTGCGAACCCCAGGCACCAGCGCAGGGCGCTTGCGATTGAATATTTGCCGATCAGTTTCATCTCGAAAGCCCTTCCCTTCGGGTCGCCCTCCGCGACCGCCTTGGTGACTATCGATATGGATTTATCGATAAACGGGCAAGAGAATTATCGATAAACGAGATGAAGCTTTCGTAAGGTTCGGCGTCAGGCCGTGAAGCTCCAGGCCAGTCGCGCCGCCTCCAGCCGATCCAGCTTGGCCTGGAAGGGCGCCCAGTCGTCGGCGTCGGCGACGGCGGCCCAGATCGCCTCGACCTCGTCGATCAGCATCTCCTCCGGTTCGCGCGCCGCGAACATCGTATGCTCCAGCCGTTCGATCCGATCCGGTTCGTGTTCCATCAACGCGAAGCGGAAGGCGTCGAAGGCCTCGCCCTGATACAGTTTCGCGCGTGGTCCCGACAGGGCGCGGGCCGAGGAGGCGAAACCGCCGAACCAGTCGAAGAACAGCGGCTCCCACCGCAGGGCCGCGCCGCCCTCTCGCAGCAGGGCCAGGGTTGTATCGACCAGCCGCTGATCCGCCGCCTCGCCCAGGCTGTGGACGCCCAGTCGCATCAGGAACGCGGCGCGCAGTTCACGGATATAGGCGGGGCCGAAGCCGTTCAGCGCATCGGTCAAAGGCTCGACCTCGGCGACCAGTTTCAGACATCCGGCCAGCTGCGTCAGGTTCCAGAACACCGCCTCGGGCTGGCGCGCGAAGGCGTAGAGGCCCGTCTGGTCGAAATAGGCGGCGGTGAAGGCCGGGTCGTATTTGGGCAGGAACCGCCAAGGGCCATAGTCGAAGCTCTCGCCCGTGACGTTCAGATTGTCGGTGTTCAGCACCCCGTGCACGAAGCCCGCTGCGATCCACCGCGCCGTCAGTTTCGCCGAGGCCTCGACAACAGCCCGCAGCAGACCGGGCGCATCCCCGGCGGCGACGCTCGGGTGATACAGGCTACGCACGTGTTCGATCAGCGCTTCGATCTGGTCCTTGCGGCCCAGATAGGCCGCGCGCTGGAACGTCCCGAACCGCACATGGCTGTGCGACAGTCGCACGAGCACGGCCGACCGCGTCGGCGACGGCTCGTCCCCGCGCTCCAGCGCCTCGCCGGTCTCGATCAGCGAGAAGGCGCGGCTGGTCGGAACGCCTTGCGCCTCCAGCATCGTCGCCGCCAGCACCTCGCGCACCCCGCCCTTCAGCGTCAGCCGCCCATCACCGCCCCGCGACCAGGGCGTCTGGCCAGAGCCTTTGGTGCCCAGATCCATCAGCCGGCCCAATGCGTCGCGCATCTGCGCCGCCAGGAACCCCCGCCCGTCGCCCAGATCGGGATTGTAGTGCCGGAACTGATGCCCGTGATAGCGCATGGCGATCGGACCGGGCTGCCCCGGCAGGGGCTCGAACCGCCCGAACGCGGCGATCCATTCCGCCTCGCTCAGCCCCTCCAGCCCGACCTCGGCCGCCGCGCGGTCGTTGCGAAACCGCAGGATCGTTTTCGGAAAGTCCGCGGCCTGAACCGCATCGGCATAGTCCGCGCCCAAGTCAAAAAAACGCGGTTCGGGGCGGTAGGCTGGGGAGACGGGCATGGCAGGCTAGGTGCGTGTCCAAGGAGAGGAGCGCAACCGCGCGCACGTCTTTCTTTCGTGATCCCCCAGTTTCGCTCTGCTCGCCGCACGATCACTACGGGGTGGGCCAGGCATCCTATTCGCCTGAGGTCAGTCTAATGTTTTCAATCTTCTCTCGCTCGCCGGCGTCTTCTTCCTGCCCACGCTTCCAAGCCGTGCGATCCTGTCTCGGTTCGTTCGCACGAAACGCACCGCATAGTCGGGGAGAAAGAAATCAGACGAATTAGACTAATTAGACGGTGTTTTGCCGACGACTGTCTGAATGGGCGTCGGCGCGTCAGCCCGCGCCCAGCAGGTCCGACCAGCGCCAGCTGCCCTTGCCCAACGCGAGCTGCGCGCCGCCGGGGCGGTCTTCCAGCTTCAGCACGGCCAGGCCCGTCATGCGCTGGCTCTTGCATTCGGCCGGGGCGAAGGCGACTTCCAGGGCGATGGCCTGGCGCACGCCGGCCAGACCCTTGCCCGCCTGGTTGCGGCTTTGCAGCCAGTCGCCGTTCCAGACCAGGATGGCGCGGCCGTTCGCATCCATGTCCTGGGATGCGGCTATGACGGCGCGGCGCACGGCCTGGTCATCGCGCACGGCGTCCTGGACCCAGCGCACCATGTCGCACGACCCTCCGCCGGAGCCGGAGCCGGAGCCGGAGCCGGAGCCGGAACCGGCGCCGGTCCCGCCCGATCCGCCCGATCCGCCCACGCCGGTTCCGCCGCCGCCGCCTGGGCCGGCGCCGACCGTCATGGCACCGGCGATCTGGGCTGCGCCCAGCAGGGGCAGGGGCGGACCCGGCGGGGCGGGCGCGGCGGGCAGGGGTTCGACGTCGGGCGGGCGTTTGCTGACCACCAGTCGCGGTCGCGCCGCCGCCACGGCCGGCGGTCGCCGCTGGGGCGCAGGTTTGGGCGGCGCGGCCGCCTGGGCGGCGGCGGCCGGCGCGTCGGGCTTGGGCGAGGGATCGGGCGCGATCACGCGCGCGGGCGGGGGAGGCGGCGGGGGCGGCTCGACCAGTTCGACCATCATCGGCGGCGACTGCGGCGCCTCGACGATCGGCTCCGCACCGCCGCGCATCAGCAGCGCCAGCCCCAGATGCGCGGCCAGGATCGGCGTCGCCGCCAGCGCCCAGCGCCGTGTGCGCGCCGCGCTCAATCGCCTATCCGTGATGGGAGTTGAACACGCCGCCGCATGGTCATCGGGACAAAACGCCTGTAAAAACCGCCAGGCTCCGTTGAAAACATTCGGTCGCGTCAGGAAAGTGGCGTCGTCGTGAATACAACCGCGCGACGGCGCAGAGCGGCGATAGATGAGCGTATCCGCCCTCCGGCATTGGCCGTCGGCGGCGCAACGTCTTCACTGAGGTGATGGTTCCGTGCTCATGCAAGAATAACGCGAATATTCCATCTGCTTATGGTCAAGCTGACATGATGCCGCCTAAAGCGCGTCATTACTCCGCCTTGTCTCATACGCCATTTTCATCTTGCGCATGAACTGGGTGTGGCGCTCCCGGCAAGAAGGAGACAGAACTTGAGCAGATCGAAACTCAGGACGGCGGTCGTCGGCGGCGCCCTCATCGCCCTCGGCTTTGCGGCCAGCGGCTGCGCCAGCCATCGTTTCGTGCGTGATCAGGTCGAAGTCGTCGACAACCGCGTGACCACCGTCGAAGGCACCGCAGGCCAGGCCCTGCAACGCGCCAACGACGCGCACAAACTGGCCGAGGGCAAGTTCCTCTATCAGGTCGTGCTGTCGGACGATTCCGTGAAATTCCCCACCGACGCGGCGGCCCTGTCGCCCGAGGCCGAGCAGCGCCTGGCCCAGTTCGCCCAGCGTCTGCAGGGTGAGAACAAGAACGTCTATCTGGAAATCCAGGGCTACACCGACTCGACCGGCACGCCCGAGCATAACGACCAGCTGGGCGAGCAACGCGCCGAGGCCGTGCGTCGCTTCCTGAACCGCCAGGGCGTCGCCCTGAACCGCATGGCCACCATCTCCTATGGCCAGGAACAGCCGGTGGCCTCGAACGACACGCCCGAGGGCCGTTCGCAGAACCGCCGCGTGACCATCGTGGTCCTGGCCTAAGCCGCCTCGACCTCGAACGCCGGAACGGCGGCCGCCTTCGCAGCGGCCGCCGTTTTCGTCTCTACAGCGTGTCGAAGAAGGCCGGCACGGCCTGCGTCGCCGGCCCGTAAACGCCTTCGTCAAACAGGCGCGCCACCGAGGTCGGCTCCAGGTTGATCTCCACCGTCCGCGCCCCGGCATACCGCGCCGCCTGCACGAACCCCGCCGCCGGATAGACCGCGCCCGACGTGCCGATGGACACGAACAGGTCGCAGGCCTCCAGCGCCCGCTCGATCCGCTCCATCTGAAGCGGCATCTCCCCGAACCAGACGATGTGCGGCCGCATGACGCCTTCGGGATGATGCGGCGAGGCCTGATCCGCCGCCATGTCGCCGGCCCAGCCCATCACCACGCCCGACCGGGTGCAGCGGCCTTTCAGCAGTTCGCCGTGCATATGGATCAGCTCGAACCCGGCGGCCGGCGGCGTCTGTTCATGCGCCCGGTCGTGCAAATCATCGACGTTCTGCGTCACCAGCAGGAAGTCGCCTTCCCACCGCGCCGCCAAGTCCGCCAACGCTCGGTGCGCCGCATTGGGCCGGACATCGGCCAACTGCCGCCGCCGCTGATTATAGAAGTCCTGCACCAGCGCCGGATCGACCGCATAGCCTTCGGGCGTCGCCACATCCTCGACCCGATGCCCGCACCACAGCCCGTCCGACGCCCGAAAGGTCGGCACGCCGCTCTCGGCCGATATGCCGGCCCCGGTCAGGACGACGAGGTTTGTGTGTGACATGACGGCTTCATACCATCCTGCGCCTGCCTTAGAAGAGGAGGGAATCGTTCAGGAGCCCCCGCCATGAAAACCCGCGCCGCCGTCGCCTTCGAGGCCAAACGTCCGTTGGAGATCGTCGAGGTCGATCTGGAGGGGCCCCGCGCGGGCGAGGTGCTGATCGAGATCAAGGCCACCGGCATCTGCCACACCGACGCCTATACGCTGGACGGGCTGGACTCCGAGGGCGTCTTCCCCTCGATCCTAGGCCACGAGGGCGCGGGCGTGGTGGTCGAGGTGGGGCCGGGCGTGACCTCGGTCGCGGTCGGCGATCACGTCATCCCGCTGTACACGCCGGAATGCCGCCAGTGTAAGTCGTGCCTGTCGCGCAAGACCAACCTGTGCACCGCCATTCGCGGCACCCAGGGCAAGGGCGTCATGCCCGACGGCACCAGCCGCTTCAGCTACAAGGGTCAGGCCATCGCCCACTATATGGGCTGCTCGACCTTCTCGAACTTCACCGTCCTGCCCGAGATCGCGGTGGCCAAGATCCGCAAGGACGCGCCCTTCGATAAGGCCTGTTACGTCGGCTGCGGCGTGACCACCGGCGTGGGCGCCGTGGTCAACACGGCCAAGGTCGAGCCCGGCGCAAACTGCGTCGTCTTCGGCCTGGGCGGCATCGGCCTGAACGTCATCCAGGGGCTGAAGATGGTCGGGGCCGACATGATCGTGGGCGTGGACATCAACGGCGACAAGGAAGAATGGGGCCGTCGCTTCGGCATGACCCATTTCGTCAATCCGAAGGATGTGCCGGACGTGGTGACCCATCTGGTCCAGCTGACCGACGGCGGCGCGGACTACACCTTCGACTGCACCGGCAACACCGTTGTCATGCGCCAGGCGCTGGAGGCCTGCCACCGCGGCTGGGGCGAGAGCGTCGTCATCGGCGTCGCCGAATCCGGCAAGGAGATCGCCACCCGCCCGTTCCAGCTGGTGACCGGCCGCGTCTGGCGCGGTTCGGCCTTCGGCGGCGCGCGCGGCCGCACCGACACGCCCAAGATCGTCGACTGGTACATGGACGGCAAGATCGAGATCGACCCCATGATCACCAACACCTTCGCCCTGGACGACATCAACAAGGCCTTCGACCTGATGCACGAGGGCAAGAGCATCCGCTCGGTCGTGGTGTTCTGACGCCTTGCGCGTCGTCGTTTTCGTTGTTTAAGAAAACGGACTGAAAGAGGGAAATCTGACCATGTTCACCCACGTCACCGTCGGCGCCAACGACATCGAGGCGTCGCGCCGGTTCTATGACGCCGCGCTCGGCGCCCTTGGCGTCGAGCCGGGCCAGGGGCCGGATCCCAAGGGCCGCTACTGGTGGCGCACCCGCATGGGCGCCTTTGCGATCGGCGCGCCGATCGACGGCGAGCCGGCCTGCCATGCCAACGGCGGAACCATCGGTTTTCACGCCAAGACGGCCGAGATGGTCCAGGCCTTCCATGACGCCGGCGTCGCCGCGGGCGGTCGCGCCATCGAGGACCCGCCCGGCGAACGCAAGGGCCCCTTCGGCCCCATGATCCTGGCCTATCTGCGCGATCCCTCGGGCAACAAGATCTGCGCCATGCACCGGGTGGGGTGAAGGGCGTCAGCCGGCGGCTTGGGCCTCACGGTATCGCATGTCGCGGGGGCCATGTGCGGCGATGGTCGCACACTGGTCCGCGACGGCCTTTCGATAGGCCGGGCGATCCAGGCAGCGGTCGAAATAGGCCTGCAGCGCGGGATAGGCCTTTAACATGTCCAGCGATGCGGCGATCTTCAGGACTGAACTCATCATCAGGTCGGCGACCGTGAAGGTTTCTCCGACCAGCCACAGACGGTCGCCCAGCGCGAGCTGGAGCTCGGATAATCGCTTTTCGGCGAAGGGCAGAACCTGCGGCCGCCGCGCCGCCTTGGCCGCTTCGTCGGGCAGGAAGAACTCGGCCTCGCTGACGTTGATCAGCGCGCCTTCGACGCTGTTCAAGGCGGCGAAATACCAGGTCAGAACCTGCGCTCGCATCACCGGATCGGACGGGATCAACACGCCCGCTCGTTCGGCGATGTCCCAGACGATGGCGCCGCTCTCGAACATCGGAGCGCGGCCGTCCTCCTCCAGCGTCGGCACCTGACCGAACGGCTGAAGCGCACGGTATTCCGCCGACTTCTGGTCCACTGCATCCAGCAACCGGATTTCATAGGCCCAGCCCGCCTCGTTCAGGATCCATCGCACGCGGTGATCCCGAACTTGTCCGGCGGCGAAGGGCGGAACCCATTTGAAAGCGGTGACGGTGATCATCTTTTGATCCTCATGGTCGGTCGCTCGCCGACTCTATCACGAGCTTCGCGCGTTGCGGACATCGGCCGGTTGCACTAGCCAGAAGTCATGACCTTGCAGACCACCAAGACCCACGCCGTCCACGGCGGAACCCTGCGCTATCTGAAGCACGACAGCACGGCGACCGGCACGCCGATGACGCTGTCGGTCTTCACGCCGGCGGGCGAGGGGCCTTTCCCGGTGCTGATCTGGCTGTCGGGCCTGACCTGCACCGAGGATAATTTCACCACCAAGGCGGGGGCCTACCAGGCCGCCGCCGAACACGGCGTCATCATCGTGGCGCCCGACACCAGCCCGCGCGGAGAGGGCGTCGCCGACGATCCCGCCTATGACCTGGGCCAGGGCGCGGGCTTCTATGTGGATGCGACACAGGCGCCCTGGGCGCCGCATTTCCGCATGGAGACCTATGTCACCGAGGAACTGATCGCCCTGATCGACGCCGAGTTTGCGACCACGGGCGTCCGCTCGATCAGCGGCCATTCGATGGGCGGCCATGGCGCCCTGACGCTGGCGCTGAACCACCCCGACCTGTTCCGTTCGGTCTCCGCCTTCGCGCCGATCTGCTCGCCCACCCGGTGCGCCTGGGGTGAAAAGGCCTTCACCGCTTATCTGGGTGAAGACCGCGCCGCCTGGGACCGTCACGACGCTGCAAAGCTGATCGCAGCCGGCGCGGCGCGCGGCGTCTATGACGACATCCTGATCGACCAAGGGGACGCCGACACCTTCCTGGCCGAGCAGCTGAAGCCCGAGCTGCTCCAACCCGCCGCCGACGCCGCCGGCCAGAAGGTCACGATCCGTATACAGCCGGGCTACGACCACTCCTACTTCTTCATGGCCAGCTTCATCGCCGACCACATCGCCTTCCACGCCGAACGCTTGAAGACCTGAGCGGTCAGCGATGCTACAGGGCCGGCATGAGCGCTCCTGATCCCTATGAACCGATGTTTTCCGCCCTGTGCCGCGAGGTGGGCTATTGCCTGCACGCCAAGGGGCAGAAGCGGGTGATCGAGGCGCTGCCAAAGGGGCTGGACGCCGCCGTGCGCGCCGTCTTCGCGGCAGAGGGCGTGGATGAACCCAATGCGCCGGGCGATGTGAAGCGGGCCGTTCGCGATTGCCTGAAGGCGAACTTGCCAGCTTGACCGTTACGGGTCGATAAGTCGGAACAAATCCAGGCGCTGTCGCTTGGGTTTCATGAACGGGCGCCTAGATGAGGCGCATCGGAAACTTGTCGCGAGAGGAACCTCCCATGGCCTTCACCCTGCCCCCGCTGCCCTACGCCTATGACGCGCTGGAGCCGGCCATCGACAAGGAGACGATGACCTTCCACCACGACAAGCACCATCAGACCTATGTCGACAACCTGAACAAGGCCGTCGACGCCGATGAGAGCCTGCAGGGCAAGTCGCTGGAGGAAATCTTCACCAGCATCTCCACCGCGCCCAAGGCCGTGCGCAACAACGGCGGCGGCCACTGGAACCACAGCCTGTTATGGGAACTGCTGGCCCCGGCCGATCAGGCGGGTGAGCCCTCGGCCGAGCTGAAGGCCGCCATCGACGCCGATCTGGGCGGCATGGACAAGTTCAAGGAAGACTTCAACGCCGCCGGCGCCGCGCAGTTCGGTTCGGGCTGGGCCTGGCTGATCGTGCAGAACGGCAAGCTGAAGATCACCTCGACCCCGAACCAGGACAATCCGCTGATGGACGTCGTGGACGAGCGCGGCGAGGTCATCCTGGGCGCCGACGTCTGGGAGCACGCCTATTATCTGAAATACCAGAACCGCCGCGCCGACTATCTGAAGTCGTTCTGGACGGTGGTGAACTGGAGCAAGGTCAACGAACTCTACGCCGCCGCCAAATAAGGCCGGTACAGCCCAGCGATCGAGAGATGACGACGCCCGCCGGAACCTCCGGCGGGCGTTTTCGATTGCGTCATCGCAAACGGAGATCGAAGCGATGCGGATGATGATGACGGGGGCTGCTTTCGCGGCCCTGATGTTGGCGGCCTGTAACCCCAACGCAAACGCGCCGAAGCCCGGCGATCCCGCGCCGCCCAACCCTACCCACACCGTCGCGGCCCCGGCCGAAAAGCCGGTCTATCGCTTCAAGATCGGCGCGCTGGACGCCATCGCCCTGTTCGACGGCCAGAACCCGGTCAAGAACGACAACCAGACCTTCGGCGTCGGCCTGACGCCGCAGGCGGTCTCCGCGCCGCTCACCGCCGCCGGACAGCCGGCCGATCCGATCATGCTGGAAATCCATCCGCTTCTGGTCAGGAACGGCGCCCGCACGATGCTGTTCGACACGGGCCTGGGCGAGGGCAAGGGCCAGTTGATGGACAGCCTGCAAAAGGCGGGCGTCGATCCGGCCTCGATGACCGACGTCCTGATCTCGCACGGCCACCCGGACCATGTCGGCGGCCTGATCCGCAACGGCGGCCTGGCCTTCCCTAATGCAGCGATCCGGATGTCGCAGGCGGAATGGGCGTCCATCCGCGCCAATCCCGAACTGGCCGATCTGGTGCGGATCATCACGCCCAAGGTCCAGGCTTTCGAGCCGGGCGGCGAGGTCGCGCCGGGCATCCAGTCCCAGGACACGGCCGGCCATACGCCGGGGCACGTCGCCTATCTGATCGCCGACGGCCAGAACCAGCTGCTCTACACCGGCGACCTGATGCATCACTGGATCCTGTCGGTCGAACATCCGGACTGGAAGGTCGGCTATGACGACGATCAGGCGGCAGGCCTGAAGGCGCGGCTGGACGAGGTGACGGCGCTGCGCAACTCCGGCGCCCACATCTACGCCTATCACTTCCCTTTCCCGGGCCTGGGCAAGGTCGCGACCCGCGAAGGCCGGGCGATGTTCATCTCCGAAGCCCAGTCTGCAAAGGACTAGATGCGAAGGTCCACGCCGTGCCGGGTGCGCGCGTTCATGCGCTCGGCATGGTGCTGGCGGACCACGCGGCGCTGGCGCAGCATCTCATGGATGCCGTCGGCGAGATCGAGCAGCTGGTGGTCGCTCAAAGGCTCGACCAGATCGACCAGCTGGGTCTTCAGCGTCTGCATGGCCTCGTCGGACAGTCCGGTCTGAAAGCTGCTGGGTTCGGGCTGCATTCCACTCCTCCTTGTCCTCATGCGTGGTTTGGTTGCATCGAAGGAAGGGTGGGGCGACGGGATCGTTCCATCCCATCGTGCTTAACAGCCCGCCGTGCTTGACTCCGCCGCCCTCGCTGGCCATAAGCGCCGCCTTCCACGGGTCCGCTTCGGCGGGGCCGGGATGAATGACGGAAGATGCGTGGACCGCCGTTGAGATCGCATTCCCAATCCAGGGGATGCCGGGCCGTATCGTCGAAAAGAGAATAGAATGTCCAAGCGCCACAGCGCCAAGTACAAGATCGACCGGGCCATGGGTGAGAACCTGTGGGGCCGCGCCAAGTCGCCGGTCAACAAGCGTTCTTACGGTCCCGGCCAGCACGGCCAGCGTCGCAAGTCCAAGGTTTCGGACTTCGGTCTGCAACTGAAGGCCAAGCAGAAGCTGAAGGGCTACTACGGCAACATCACCGAGAAGCAGTTCGCCAAGACCTATGACGAGGCTGCGCGTCGCAAGGGCAACACCTCGGAAAACCTGATCGGCCTGCTGGAATCGCGCCTGGACGCCGTCGTCTACCGCGCCAAGTTCGTCCCGACCGTCTGGGCCGCCCGCCAGTTCGTCAGTCACGGCCACGTCCTGGTCAACGGCAAGAAGGTCGACATCGCCTCCTACCGCGTTAAGCCGGAAGACGTCGTCACCGTGAAGGAAAAGTCGCGCAACATGGCTCTGGTGCTGGAAGCCCAGCAGTCGTCGGAACGCGACGTGCCGGATTACCTGGAACTGTCGGACCGCTCGTTCTCGGTTCGCTACGTCCGCGTGCCGGAACTGTCGGACGTGCCGTACGCCGTGAAGATGGAACCGAACCTGGTCGTCGAATACTACGCTTCGTAAGCGAAGCTTACGAAGCTTTCTTCAAGGGGGCTATCGCCCTTCGGGCTACTTGAGCCCCGTGGCGGTCCCTTTGAAGTGTTCAGTTTGGAGGGCCTCGGATTCGTCCGGGGCCTTTCGTTTTTTATCCTGTTCCCTCCAAGGGAGAACAGGCGCATTCTCGGCCGGTTCAGGCTTTGAGGCAGGGGAGGTCGTCAGTTGCGCGACTCCATCATGAAACGCTTGGCTTTGATCGCCGCCGCATCGGCGGGCCTGGCCGCCTGCGCCAGCCGCGGCGAGCCGACTGTCTCCACCGCGGGCATGCCCGGCGCGCTGGAGCCGATCCATGCCGCCGCCTTCACCAAGGACCAGGCCGTCTTCTGGGTCAGTTCGAACGGCTGCACGGCCAAGGAAGACCTGATCCCGATCGTCAGCCTGCAGGGCGGCAGCGCCGTCATCACTCTGCGCCGCATCGACGAGGACAAGTGCAAGCAGGACCTGGTCCAGGGCGTCGAGCTGAAGTGGTCGTTCGAGGAACTGGGCCTGACGCCCGGCTCGCCCGTCAGCGTCAACAACCCCTATCAGATGCCTCGCTCCTGAAAACGGCTGTAGCGTTTCGTTAAGCCTGTTCGAGCGCGTCTGATTAAGCAACGTCCGTTACGACGACAGACCGTCCCCCCAAGGTCTGTAGCTTCATGCGCTTCTTCACCTGCCTGACCGACGACCACAATCTTTGGCTCGTCGCGTTGGCCGCCGGCCTGTGCCTGATCGGTTCTATCATCACCTTCCGCCTGTATCGCCGCCTGCGCGCCGCCCAAAAGGGCACGCGTCTGGCCTGGGCCTTCATGGGCGCGGTGGCGACCGGGGCGACGATCTGGTGCACCCATTTCGTGGCGATGATCGCCTATGAGCCCGGCGTCACCATCAGCTATGGCCCCGTGCTGACCGGCCTGTCCCTGGGCGTCGCCATCGCCGGCAGCGCGCTGGCGCTCTGGGTGGCCTCGCGCCGGATGCCGGCCTCGGCCGAGATCGGCGGCGTGCTGTTCGGCCTGACCGTGGTGGCCATGCACTATACCGGCATGGCGGCCTTTGCGACCGACGCCGTCATCCACTGGTCGGCCCCATATGTCGCCGCTTCAGTTGCGGGGGCGGTCGTCTTGGGCGCCCTGGCGTTCAATCGCGCCCGGCAGTCCGGCAAGGTCGTCCCGGTCGTGCTGATGGTCATGGGCATCGTGGCCCTGCACTTCACCGGCATGGCCGCCATGACGATCGTGCCGGTCGGCGCGCTGGTCGATATGGGCGCTGTCGGATCCACCAATCTGGTCCTGGCCTTCGCCGTCTCCGCCGTCGGATTGATGATGCTGGGCACCGGCGTCGCCAGCCACGCCCTGGACGTCCAGTCCCGTCTGCAGGCCAAGGCGCGCCTGGATCACCTGATCGAGGGCAGCGTCGATGGCATGGTGGTCGAACAGGACGGCGTCATCCTGGCCGCCAACGCCGCCTTCGCCGATCTGGCGGGCGTCCAGCATCAGGCCTTGGTCGGCGAGCCGCTGTCGCGCTGGATCGCCGGCGTTGCCGATCTGACAGTAAACGGCCTGAGCCAGTCCAAACTGGTCGCCGAAGGCGGGGCGGACATCCCCGTCGAGATCGCCGTGCGCCGCGACTGCGGTATGGATCACGTCATGATCTACGCCGTGCGCGATCTGCGCATGCGTCAGGCGCAGGAGCGTCGCATCGCCCATCTGGCGCGCAACGACGGCCTGACCGGCCTGCCCAACCGCTCGTCCTTCCTGGAATGGCTGACGCGCCAGACCGCCGACCTGACCGTTCCGAACAAGGTGGCCCTGCTGGCCATGGATCTGGACCGGTTCAAGGAGGTCAACGACGTTCACGGCCATGCCGCCGGCGACCAGCTGCTGATCCAGATCGCCGAACGGATGCGCGCCTGCCTGCGCCACGACGAGTTCATCGCCCGCCTGGGCGGGGACGAGTTCGTCGCCGTCGTGCCGATCCAGCACAAGGACGACGCCCTGGATCTGGTCGCGCGCCTGCGCGACGCCGTCACCGCCCCGGTCGTGCTCGACCATGCCGAGGTCGCCTGCGGTCTCAGCACCGGCATCGCGATCTGGCCTGACGACGCCCACGACCCGTCCGCCCTGATCAATGACGCAGATCTCGCCATGTACCGGGCCAAGGCCTCGCTAGGGACCGACGTCTGCTTCTACGAGGAGGAGATGGACGAGGCGGTGCGCAATCGACGTCGCATGGCCCAACAGATGCGCGAGGCCCTGGATCAGGGCCAGTTCAGCCTGAACTGGCAGCTTCAGGCCGCCGTCGATACCGGCGACATCACGGGCTATGAGGTGCTGCTGCGCTGGATCCAGCCGGACGGGACCTTCATTTCGCCGGCCGACTTCATTCCTCTGGCTGAAGAGAACGGTCTGATCCTGCCGATCGGCGAATGGGTGCTGCGCACCGCCTGCGCCGAGGCCGCCAGCTGGACCGAACCGCACAAGATCGCCGTCAACCTGTCGCCGGTGCAGCTAGGCCACGTCGACCTGCCGCGCCTGGTGCATCAGGTCTTGGTGGAGACCGGCCTGGCGCCGTCGCGGCTTGAGCTGGAGATCACCGAGACAGCCATGATCACCGACATGGAGCGCACGACCCACGTCCTGCGTCAGTTGAAGCTGCTGGGCGTCTCCATCGCCATGGATGACTTCGGCACCGGCTATTCGTCGCTGTCGACCCTGCGCGCCTTCCCGTTCGACAAGATCAAGCTGGATCGCTCCTTCATGTCCGAACTTGACGGCGGACCCCAGTCGGCCGCCATCATTCGCGCGGTCCTGGCCCTGGGCGAAAGCCTGCACATCCCCGTCCTGGCCGAGGGCGTCGAGACGTTGGAGCAGCTGGCCTTCCTGCGCGATCAGGGCTGCGACGAGGTCCAGGGCTATCTGCTCGGCCGCCCGCAAAAGACGGCCGATGCAGAGGTTCAAGCCGCTGCACGCGTTCTATGGGCCGTCGATCCGTCGATGGAAAAGGCCGCCTGATCAGGCCTTAAACGTCGGCCTTGCCGTATGCCGGCCAAACGCCCTTGCCGGCGCCGCGATACTGGACCGGCAGGCCTTCGTCCTCGCCCAGGGCTACGGCTGCATGGTGCGCCCAGTGCGGGTCGTCCAGCGCCGCGCGTGCAATGGCTATGAAGTCCGCCTGACCGGACGCCACGATGTCCTCGGCCTGCTGCGGATCGAAGATCATGCCGACGGCCATGACATTGGCCTGAGGCGTCGCCGCCTTCACGGCCTGGGCGAACCGCAGCTGATAGCCCGGCTCACCGCCCGGGATTTGCGCCTGCGCGACGTTCCCGCCCGACGTCAGGTGCAGATAGTCGTAGCCCATGTCGTGCAGCGCCTGACCAAGGGCCGTCACCTCGTCCAGGGCGATGCCGCCCTCGACCCAGTCCGAGCCGTTGAAGCGTACGCCAAGCGCCTTGGTCCGGGGCCAGGCGTCGCGCAGGGCTTGGGCGACCCGCAGCGGGAATCGCGCCCGGTTCTCATAGGATCCGCCGAACTCGTCGGTGCGGTGGTTGGACACCGGCGACAGGAACTGGGTCAGCAGATAGCCGTGGGCGGCGTGCAGTTCGACCAGATCGAACCCGGCCCGGTCCGCCCGCCTCGCCGCGTCCTCGAAGGCGGCGACCACGCGGTCCATGTCGGCCGGGGTCATGGCGGTCGGCGTGTGCCAGTCATCCTTGAACGGTTCGGCCGAGGCGCTGAAGGTTTCCCACGCGCCGTCTTCGGCCGTCAGGGCGCCGCCACCTTTCCACGGCGCGCTGGTCGAAGCCTTGCGTCCGGCGTGGGCCAGTTGGATGCCGATCGGGGTGTCGCTGTAGGTGCGGATGTCGCGAATGATCCGGGCGAAGGCCTCTTCCTGGCCGTCGTTCCACAGGCCGGTGTCGTCCGGCGTGATCCGTCCCGCCGCCTCGACCCCCGTCGCCTCGACGATGATCAGTCCAGCGCCGGAGATCGCCAGTCGTCCCAGATGCTGCACGTGCCAGGGCTGAGGCACGCCGTCGATGGCCGAATACTGGCACATCGGCGCGATGGCGACGCGGTTCTTCAGCGTCAGGGGGCCGACGGCGCGGGGCGAGAACAGCTGGCTCATGAAGGACGATCCGTGGGGCAGGAGAGGGGGGGACTGTAGCTATGGCGGTTGCGGTCACGTTCAACCCCGATCCTTTCCGATTGTTCACCCAGCTTTCCGATTATTCACGTGTGCGCGCCCGGCCCGCGCGGCACAAAAGGGTCAAGCTTCAACTGGGGAACACACCAATGCTTCGTCTCGCTCTCGCCATCGCCATCGCCGCCCCGCTGCTGTCGGGCTGCATCATCGTCTCGACCGAAAAGCCGACCACGCGCGTCATCACCGCGCCGGCCTCGGGCCAGTGATGCGCAGCCTGGTCAAGGGCCCGATGATCAAGGGCCAGATGATCAAGGGTCTGGCGGTCGCGGCCCTGGTCGCGCCGTTGCTGTCGGCCTGCGTCATCTATGACAGCGACGCGGGCGAGAATGTCTCGGTGAACCTGCGCCGCGACGACGCCCCGCCGGCCGAGGCCATCCGCGAAGCCCGGTTCGCCGACGGCGCCCTGGTCGCGCGCGTCGATTCCAACGGCTGCACCCAGGCGTCGGATTTCGAAGTGTCGGTGTCGGACGGCTCGCCGGCCGAGATCACGCTTCGCCGCACCAAACAGGACCTGTGCAAGGCCCTGGTCCCGGACGGCGTCGAGCTGCGCTGGACCTATGCCGACCTGGGCGTGGAGCCCGGCACGCCGGCCCGCATCCTCAATGCGCTGAAGTAGGCGTCTCGAACACGACCAGCATGTCTGGCGGAATGCGCTGCGGTCTCAGGGTCGCAGCGTCCACCAGCACCCATTCGGTGACGCCCTGGGCGCAGACGCGCCCTTGGGCGTCCTCGATGCGGACATAGCGGGTGAAGCGCGGTCCCTGCGGATCGCCGACCCAGGTGCAGGCGACCACGCCCTCGGCGCCCGGCTCGATGCCGCGCAGATAGTCGATCTCATGCCGGGTCGCGACCCACGACCATTTCGCCCGCGTCGCCTCGTCGAAGCGCGCATTCCAGTGGGCCGTGCCCGCATCCTGCAGCCAGCCGACATAGACGACGTTGTTGACGTGGCCGTTGGCGTCGATGTGCTCGGGCCGCACGTCCAGCGGCACGACGAAGACCTCGCGGTCCTCGCGCGGCGTGAGGGTCTTCCTGGCCATCAGGCCTCGCCGAGCGGCACGCCCTTCTCGACCATCAGGGCCTGAAGCTCGCCGGCCTGAAACATCTCGCGGATAATGTCCGATCCGCCGACGAACTCGCCCTTCACATAGAGCTGCGGAATGGTGGGCCAGTCGGTGAAGCTCTTGATGCCTTCGCGCAGGGCCTCGTCCTGCAGCACGTCCACGCCCACGAAGCCGGCGCCGACATGATCCAGGATCTGCACCGCCAGGGACGAGAAGCCGCAGCGCGGCTGGTCCGGCGTGCCCTTCATGAACAGAACCACGTCGTTCTGGGCGACGGTTTCGCCGATGAAGGCGTGGACGGGATCGGCGGCTTGGGCGGTGTCGGTCACGGATAAGGGCCTTTCGTGAAGCCCGTCAGCTAGGGAGCCGAACGGGCGCGGTCAAGGCGTCCGCGACGTTCTGCACAGCCGCTGGGCCTGGTCAGGCCGCCTGATTGGCCACGACGCGCGCCATCTCGATCTGCGCGGCCAGGCCCGGCGGCATGTCCCGCTCGGGCGCAGCGGCCAGTGTCGCCAGCCGATCGGTGTCGGTCGGATTGACGATCACGCTGGATACCGACGGGTCGGTCAGCACGTAGGACAGGCAGATCGCCTCGGCCGTCCAGTTGTGCGTGCGATACAGGAAGCCGAACGCATCCTTCTGCGGCGAATCCTGCGGCCGCTTCTGGCCCCCGAAGCCGAACAGGCCCTTCTTCACGATCGGCGCGATACGTGGCCCCGAGCGACGATCCTTGTAGAAGTCATAGGCGAAGACCGCCATGTCCTGTTCGCGGGCTGCACGGACGCGGTTTCGGGTCTTCCAGTCGGCATTGATGTCGAACGGGGTCAGCAGGGCGTCGAACGCCCCGGTGGAAACATAAGCGTCCATCACGTCGCCGCCGCCGGCGATGCCCAGGAGCTTGATCCGTCCCGTGGCGCGCATGGCCTTCAGCGCGCTCAGCGATGACTGCGCCAGTTCGGTTTCGCCGGGCTCGTGCAGCACCGCCATGTCGACCCAGCCCAGGCCGGAGAAATGCAGCACCCGATCGATGGCGGCGGTCATGCCCTGGGCCGAGAAGTCGCGCTGCTGGTCGCGACCGTCGCCGGCGCCCAGCGTCAGGCTGACATAGACGAGCTTTCGCTCCACATGCGACAGCGCCTCGCCCAGCACCTCGGCCGCCACCGGGTCGGCCGTTTCCAGCCGATAGCTGTTGATCCCCGCCTCCAGCGCCGAATAGAGCAGGTCCAGCCCGGCCTCGCGCCCGCGCTTCAACGCCTCGGCGCCGAAACTGAGCGTCAGGTTGGAAATGGCGGCGCCGGAGACGCCGAAGGGGCGATAGCGCATGGTCTTCAGACCTCCTTGGCCGGAGCCGAGGTCTCCAGCGCCAGGGCGTGCAGCTCGCCGCCCATCTGACCTTTCAGCGCCGCATAGACCATCTGGTGCTGACGCACGCGCGGCAGGCCGGTGAAGGCGCTCGACACGATCCGCGCGCGATAGTGGTCGCCGTCGCCGGCCAGATCCTCGATCTCGATCTCGGCGTCGGCGAAGGCTTCGACCAGATGCTGGCGCAGCGTTTCGACGGACATGGGCATGGCGGGCGCTCGTACTTCGTTCAACGCCAGTTTGCCCGGTAATCCTTAATGCCGACCTACGGCGCGCGCCGTGGCCGTTCGAACAACTGCACCGGATGATCCTTGTAAGTCGTCGTCGCATAGGGACGATAACCGACCCGCGCCGCCAGCTTCAGCGAGGCCAGGTTCTCGGGCGAGATCATGCAGACGGTTCGCCCCTCCAGCCTCCGGTCGGTCCAGGCCAGGGCCGCCGTCAGGGCCTCGGCCGCATAGCCCCGCCCCTGAAATCCCGGCGCCACGCCCCAGCCCAGCTCCGGCGCATCGAACGGCGGCTCCAGCTCGCGGCGATAGTCGAACACCCCGACGCTGCCCAGATAGGCGCCGCCGTCCCGCAGCCGGATCGTCCAGTTGCCATGGCCCATAGCCGCCCAATGGCCGAGATCGCGCAGAAGCCGGAACCAGAGCTCTTCGCGCCCCAGCGCCCGGCCCATGATGTGGCGCGTGAAGTCCTCATCGGACCACAGCGTCAGCAGCTCACCGAAATCGTCAGTCGAGACGGGGCTCATCACCAGTCGCTCGGTCGTCAGAATTCTGTCGGTCACATCAGGCCCAGTTGCTTGAAGCTGGCCACCCCGTCGCGGCCGACGACCAGATGGTCGTGAACCTCGACGTTAAGGGCGCGGCCGGCCTGCACAACCTGTTTCGTGATCTCGATGTCGGCGCGGCTGGGGGTCGGATCGCCCGACGGATGATTGTGCACCAGGATCAGGGCGCTGGCCGACAGCTCCAGCGCGCGCCGCACGACCTCGCGCGGATAGACGGGCGCATGATCGACCGTGCCGCGGTTCTGCACCTCGTCCAGGATCAGCTGGTTCTTCTTGTCCAGATACAACACCCGGAACTGCTCGCGTGGCTCGTGCTGCAAGGCGACGCGGACATAGGCCAGGAGCGCCGTCCAGGACGAGATCACCGGCCGCTTCGCCGTCGGCTCCTTCGCGATCCGCCGCGTCACGTCGAAGATCAGCTGAAGGTCCAGCGCCACCGCCCGCGTCGCCTTGCCGACGGCGTATCCCATCGACCGCGCCACCTGATCCTCGATCGCCTCATGGCTGGCCGCCCCGATCCCCTCCAGCCCTCCGAACCGCGCCAGCAGATCCTTGGCCAGCGGCTTGGTGTCCTTATAGGGCACGCTGCGAAACAGCAGCAGTTCCAGCAACTCATAGTCGGGCAGGGTGCCCAAACCGCCCTTCGCCGCCCGCTCACGCAGCCGGTCGCGATGACCGCTGTGGCGCGGAATCGGCTTGGTCCGGTCTGCGTGTTGCGATCCGTCTGAAGCCTCGTCCAGCGACATTAGCGCACCGCCTGCTCGGGACCGAACTCCAGCCCCACGGGCCACCTTGGCCACACGGGTTGCGACGGTGCGGCGTCCGCTGGCGGCGACTGGTCATGGTGGCTCAGGTATCGTGTGCCATCCATCCGCTCCGCCGCCATGCCAACACGGCCTTCGCTGTCCTCGAACACGGAGATGACTTGCCACGTCCCACCTTGACGCTCGAACATATTGCCACCGCCCGGAGCGCCTCGGCTCAGATAGGCGCCCCCTCGCGCCTTCAGGCCGCAGGCGGGTTCATCATCCTCATAATTCACACAGTGGGTCAGCGGGGCGTCCGGTCCGGACCACCAGCAACTGAACAACGCCTTCGTCTTCAGCGGAATGCATCGCTCGACCTCAGCGCCATGATCCGAAATCAAGGTGAGCGCATCTGGCGTGGAAGGCGCACGATCAGCAGCGCAGCCCAACAACAGCGTCGCTAAGCCGATTACGGCGTAGGCATTCCTCATAGGCGAATCCACCGGTTGCGTATCAGCAACCTAACGTCGCGCCGTGGATCACGAAAGTGGTTGTGTCAGCGCATGACGCGCCGTCCGTCAGTTTGGTCGGAACAGCCCCGCCGGCGACGCCGTGAAGATTTCCAGTCCGTCTTCCGTTACCCCGATGGTGTGCTCGCACTGGGCCGAGAGGGACTTGTCGCGCGTCACGGCGGTCCACCCGTCGGACAGCACCTTCACGTGCGGCTTGCCCAGGTTCACCATCGGCTCGACGGTGAAGAACATGCCGGGTTTCAGCACCGCGCCCTCGCCGCGACGGCCGTAGTGCAGGACATTGGGGCTGTCGTGGAAGACGCGGCCGATGCCGTGGCCGCAGAAGTCGCGCACCACGCTCATGCGCTGAGCCTCGACGAATTTCTGGATCGCATAGCCGATGTCGCCGAAGGTGTTGCCCGGCTTGACCTGCTCCAGGCCCAGATCCAGCGACTGATAGGTCACGTCGATCAGCTTCTTGGCCCGCGCATTGATCTCGCCCACCGCATACATGCGGCTGGAATCGCCATGCCAGCCGTCCACGATCACGGTGTGGTCGATGTTGACGATGTCGCCGTCCTTCAGCACCCGGTCGCCGGGAATGCCGTGGCAAACGACGTGGTTGATCGAGGTGCAGACGGTCTTCTCGTAACCCTTGTAGCCCAAGCAGGCGGGCAGGCCGCCGTTGTCCAGGGTGAACTCGCGCACCAGATCGTCGATCGTGCTGGTCAGGACGCCCGGCTTCACATGCGCCGCGATCATGTCCAGCGCCTCGGCGACCAGACGGCCGGCCTTGCGCATGCCCTCGAAGTCTTCCGCCTCATGGATGCGGATGGCGCTGGAGCGGACCAGGACGTCGGTTTCGAGTTCGGGCGTTTCGTACATGGGGCGATCGGTCTGCAAAAGGCGGGATACGGCGCAATCCGTTCGCCGCAGATGGGCGTTATAGCATGAAACCTCAAGCCTGCCCCCGGATTCCCGCATGACCGACGCTGACACCGACCGTTCCGGCCCGACCGCCGCCGTCCTGGTCATTGGCGACGAAATCCTGTCGGGCCGGACCCAGGACACCAACACCAACACCATCGCCCGGTTTCTGGCGGCGTTGGGGATCGACCTGATGGAGGCGCGGGTCGTCAGCGACGATCACGGCCGGATCGTCGAGGCGTTGGACGCCCTCCGCTCACGCTGGGACTATGTCTTCACCACCGGCGGCATCGGTCCGACCCATGACGACATCACCGCCGACGCCGTGGCGGCCGCCTTCGGCGTGGCCCTGCATGAACATCCCGACGCGCTGGCGATCCTGTCGCGCCGCTATGGCGACGACTTCAACGCCGCGCGCCGTCGCATGGCGCGCATCCCCGAAGGCGGCGTTCTGATCGCCAATCCGGTCACCGATGCGCCCGGCTTCCAGATCGGCAATGTCTTCGTCATGGCCGGCGTGCCCAAGATCATGCAGGCCATGCTGGAGGATGTGGCCCCGCGCCTGCGCACCGGCGCGATCGTTCATGCCCAGACCTTGAAGGTCGGCGGCGTGGGCGAGGGGGCGGTGGCCGATGTGCTGCGGGCGGCGGCCAACCAGCGTCGCGACCTGTCGTTCGGCAGCTATCCGTTCGGCCATGGCAGCGTCGGCGAGATCGGAACCCATCTGGTCATTCGTGGCCGCAACGCCGATCAGGTCGATGCGGCGGCGCATGATTTGATCGCAGAACTGCGTAATCTAGGCATCGATGTTGCCGCTGCGTAACCTCGCAAAGCCGTGATCGTGTGCGGCTCAGGCGCCACGGTTTCGCCTGTTTCCGGTCCGATGGGGGCCTTGCCCGCAACGCTTTCGCGCCGCGAACGCTGAGAGGGCTCCTCCCCTGATCGACCGCGCGTAATGCGGCCGGCGCTTACTTAGGTGTATGAAATGACCTCCAGGAACTTCGCCCGCGTGGGCGGGATCGCCCTGACGACCGCCCTGCTGGCCGGCGTCGCCGCCCCGGCCATGGCCGGCTCCTTCTATGTCCAGGAACAATCGACCCGCGGCCAGGGTCGCGCCAACGCCGGCGTCGGCGCCGACAAGGGCGTCCAGTCGCTGTGGTGGAACCCTGCCGCCATCGCCGGAACCCAGCGCGAAGTCTATGTCGGCATGCACGGCCTGATCTTGGACTCCGACGTCGACAACCGCGGCTCCACGCTCAGCTACAACCTGCCTGCCCCGACGCCGCCGTTCCCGGCCGGCACCATCCTCAGCGGCTCAACCGTTGTGGCTGGCGACCCGCATGTCCACGACGTCGTCGAAAGCGGCATCGTGCCGAACTTCGCCGTCTCCATGCCGATCGGCGACCGCTTCAACGTCGGTCTGGCCGTTCAGGCGCCCTACAACTTCACCACCAAGTACGAACAGCCCGACTTCGCCCGCTACGACGCCCTGACGTCGGAACTGCGTTCGGCCAACGTCAGCCTGGTCGCCGCCATGACGGTCACCGACTGGCTGGACATCGGCGCCGGCTTCGACGCCCAGTACGCCAAGGCGACCCTGTCGTCGGCGCTGCCGAACCTGCCGACCGTTGCTGGCGTTGCTCCGCTGGTGCTGATCCCCTCGGCCACCGACGGCCGCAACCAGCTGGAAGGCGACGGCTGGGATTACGGATGGAACGCCGGCGCCCAGATGCACTTCGGCAAGCTGGACCTGGGTCTGTCTTACCGCTCCAAGATCGAACACGAGCTGGAAGGTTCGGTAAACATCTCGGGCCTGACCGGCGTCCTGGCCGGCGCCAACGTCTCGACCGATGGCGGCGCCTCCTTCACCACGCCTTGGTACGCCACCGTCTCGGCCCGCTACGCCGTCAACGATCGCCTGACCCTGAACGCCCAGGTCAACCAGATCGGCTGGAGCGAGTTCGACGCCATCCGCGTCGCCTACACCGGCGGCGGCTCGACCATCGTTCAGGACTATGACGACGTCACCACCGGCGCGATCGGCTTCGACTACAAGATCGATCCGTCGATGACCTTCCGCGCCGGCCTGGGCTACGACCCGACCCCGACGCCGGACGATCACCGCACCGCCCGTATTCCGGACGGCGACCGCTGGCTGTACGCCGCCGGCCTGTCCAAGACGATCGGTTCGATGACCTTCGACGGCGCCGTGACCTACATCGACATCGACACCGCGACGATCAACGACACGCGCGACGTCTATGGCAACGGCCTTGTCGTCTCGAACCTGCGCGGCGAAGCGCAAGGCTCGGGCGTCGGCTTCTCGCTGGGCGCGACCTGGAACTTCTGAGTTCCGCTCAGCCCCGGCTGACATGAGAACGGCGGCTCCTTCGCAGGAGCCGCCGTTTCTTTTGTCTCAACATGAAGGCGGCGGGGAGCAAACGCTCCCCGCCCCGCAGGCTCAGCCCTTGGCGGCGCCGCCGTAGCCCTTGCCGCCGTTCGACGGGCGGCGACGGGGGCGGCGCTTCATTTCGCCCTCGGCCGGTTTGACATTGTCGTTGATCGAGGGGACGCGCTCGCCGGCCAGGGGGTTGTAGGCGCGCTCGGGACGCGGGGCCGCCGGGGTCTCGCCCGGGCGGTTGCGACGCTGGCGGTGCGGCTGGCCGCCGCCTTCCGGACGCACGCCCTCGCGGTGTGGCGCGCGACGGCCGCGACCGCCCCGTCCCTGGCCGCCCTCGTTGCGCTCGCCGCCCTCGCGTTCCGGCATGGTCGCCTTCTTGCCGACGCCGGTCGCCATGATGGTGGCGTCCAGCTGACCCAGGGCCTTGTCGTTACGACGGTCGATGGCCGGGATCTTCTGGCGTGTGACCTTTTCGATGTCGCGCAGCAGCTTCATCTCGTCGCCGGCGACGAAGCTGACGGCGGTGCCGTCCTTGCCCGCCCGCGCCGTGCGGCCGATGCGGTGGACGTAGCTTTCCGGCACGTGCGGCAGTTCGAAGTTTACGACGTGCGAGACGCCGTCCACGTCGATGCCGCGCGCGGCGATGTCGGTGGCGACCAGGACGCGCAGCTTGCCCTTCTTGAAGGCTTCCAGGGTGCGTTCACGCTGGGGCTGGCTCTTGTTGCCGTGGATGGCCCCGGCCTCGACGCCGCCGGCTTCCAGATAGGCCGCGACCTTGTCGGCGCCGTGCTTGGTCTTGGTGAAGACCAGGCAGCGCGTGTATTCGGGATCGCTGAACATCTCGGTCAGCAGGGCGCGCTTCCTGCCCTGTTCGATATAGACGACCGACTGGCTGATGCGCTGCACCGTGGTCGACTGTGGCGTGACCTGGACCTTGACCGGGTCCTTCAACAGTTCGCCCGCCAGCTTGCCGATCTCAGACGGCATGGTCGCCGAGAAGAACAGGTTCTGGCGCTTGGCCGGGATCTTTGCGACGATCTGGCGGATCGGCTTGATGAAGCCCAGGTCCAGCATCTGGTCGGCCTCGTCCAGGACGAAGATCTCGGTCGAGGACAGGTCCAGGTTCTTTTGCTGGATGTGGTCCAGCAGGCGGCCGGGCGCGGCGACCAGGATGTCCAGACCCTGTTGCAGGGCCCGCTCCTGACCGCCGTATTTCACGCCGCCGAAGATCACCGCGACGCGGAAGCCCAGGTGCGCCCCATAGGCCTTGAAGCTGTCGCCGATCTGGGTGGCCAGTTCACGCGTGGGGCTCAGGACCAGCACGCGGGTCGTGCGCGGCTTGGGGGCGATGCGGTTTTCGGCCAGGCGATGCAGGATCGGCAGGGCGAAGGCGGCGGTCTTGCCGGTGCCGGTCTGGGCGATGCCCAACAGGTCCTTGCCGGCCATGACGTCGGGGATGGCCTTTTCCTGGATCGGGGTCGGCTTGGTGTAGCCGGTCGAGGCCAGGGCCTGCAGCAGGGCCTTGTTCAGGCCCATGGATTCGAATGTGGTGCTCACAGCAGTCTATCTTTCGCGTAGCGGCAGGGCGCTATCAGCCATGGCATGACGCCGTCGGGCCGCGCACCGCCAGTCCCGACGGGGCCTCGGGGAGGAGGCCTGCGGGGTGGATCGGGCGCCGCCCCGCGTGTCCGGGCAGCGAATGGATATGAGGGGCCGGCGGCTTCTACAGACAGGTCCGAAGGGGACCCACACGCGCTGGAGACGCCGGAGATCGCGAGTGTGCGACGCCGCGCAAATGGGCGCTTATCGCCGATAAGTCAACTGCGGCGCCCATCAGGGCGCGTATCGCGTGGCCGCCTCGGGCAGTCCGTCGGGCAGGCCGATGGCCGCGCGCCAGTCCTCGGGATGCAGCCGCGCCATCTCCAGATCCAGCCACGCCAGCGGCTTCAGCGCCCCGTCGTCCCAGAACCGCTCGGCCCACGGCTGGCCCGTCTCGATCGCCCGCGCCCGGTCCCGCGCCGTCGCCTCGGGCCCCAGATGCGTCGCGCGCCAGTGATACAGCCACGGAATATGCCAGTGCGGCGCCCGGCTCAGCCGCTCGTCCGTCATCGCCGCCGCCAGACATTCCGCCAGCGCCCGCGCGTCCTCCAGCTGGGCGTTGAAGGCGTCGCGCCGCGCCTGGATATGCCGGTCCCAGCCCTCGGCAGGCTCGATCGGCGCCAGCGTCGGTTCGGGCCGTTTCCAGCCTTCCGCCTCGCGCCGCTTCCACAGGGCGGGCACCCCGACGTCATAGCGTGCGGCGACGGAGCGCGCGGTCTCGCCGTCCTCCCACGCCTTGCGAACCTCAGCCCAGACGGCGTCCGGCCGGATCTTGCGATGTATGCCCTGGCTCATGGGACGGGGGTGTCGCACGCCCCTGCGTCATCATCGGTCGCACCCGCGCCTCATGCGCAGCTGGCGCGTGACCCCTGACATGTCGCGATGTGGAAAATCAAATCTCTAGCCTCGAAAATCGGCCTTCTTCCGGCCTGGGGTAGAGACCGCCCCATAATGCCCGCATGGAAAAACGCCGCTACAAGATCAAACCGCCCGAGGTCTGGACCCAGGTCCGAAAAGACTATCTGTCCGGCCTCGACGCCAAGACCGTCGCCGCCCGCCACGACGTGACCGAGGCCTCCATCCGCGCCCGCGCGACGAAGGAGGGCTGGTCCCGCCATCCGCGCAGCGAGGCCGCGACGCCCGGGCCCCAGCCCCTGTCGCCTCAGGACGCCGCCGACCTGTCGCCCGACGACCCCAACGACCCGGCGGCCCTGGCCCGCGCCGCCGCCCAGGCCTCGGGCCGCGCCCTGCACGCCCAGGACTTCGCCCAGGCCCGCGCCCTGGCGGCCCTGGCCGAGACCTATCGCAAATTGGCCGACCGTGACGGCCCCGGCCGCGCCGCCCGCCTGACGGTGAAGAACGCGCCCCTGCAACTGGTCTTCGACATCCTGACCAATGAGGCCGAGGCCGAGCGCCGCTTCGCCATGAACACCAGCGACAAGAGCGACTGGGAACTGCGCGGCCAATACTGGCAGGCGAAGCAGAAGCTGGAGCGCGCCAACACCGAATGGGGCCACGCCCAACTGGCCCGCCGCGTCCAGCTGGACCGCCGCATCGCCGCCCTCGAGGACCAGCTCCGCGCCGCCGGCCTCGACCCCGTCATCGAACGCGAACAGGACCGCCGCATCTCCAAAGGGATCGACCTCTACGTCGGCGAGCCGCGCGGGACCATCACGATGGAGGAGTGGGACAAGACGCTTGATGAGCTCTAACCGCGCTCTCATCTCGGCGAAATTGAAAACTTGGCGTAATGATAAATATAAGCCTATAATCTATATAGGATTATCTCTGACAATCCTACATAGTGATGTTATGATCAGTCTAACCGTGATGTTCGTCTGGGGTAGATCGAAGATAACCTTGTGACTGATTTATAGGATTAATCACGAAGACTGGAAGGCCCAAGCTCATTGCGTAGCTAACAACTTCCCCTGTTCCGCCAATTCCTGCCGCTGGTTTTTCATCCCAGATAGCGAGTAGCTCATCGACTTGATCAACGATCCAACGCCCAGCGGCCAAAAATGCTTTGGGGTCCGCGACATCTGCAGGCAATCTCACCACCTTAGATCGAGACAGCAATCGATCAAATCGCTCGCGATCAACAGATTCTTCGAAGGTTCGCTCGTAACCAGACGAAGGAATAACGGCCGTATGGGTCAAGCCTCTATCGATTGCTCTCTCGGCAAAGATTTGGTCGGCTCCGGCTGCCAGTGATGAATAGGCGGAGTCTGATTGGGACAGTTTGCGAATGTACGTGTCGATCTCATCGACAGTCCACTTCCAGTCTGCACCATCTCGATCTTGATGTCCGCTTACTCCCACTTTCATGCGGATTGTCCACAGGCGGTTGAAAACGCCAAATTAAGGGCTTTGCCTACAGTTAGCCAAGGAGTGGCGAATACGATCTGCGCCAAGTAAAGGCCAATAAATATTCGCGGGACAAGTAATTCTGTCACGTGAAAAGGACGATGTCGTATGCCATCCTGATTGGGATCTAGAAGTCGCCATTCTTGGCCGAAAGGCTGAAAATGAAGGCCTTTTTCCATCTCTTGAATGACAGAAAACTTGGCTGTGTTGAGCGTCTTATAGCTATCAATACCGGCAATCCATAAAAGGGATGCCAATATGCCGGCTAAAGAAACCGCTATAATTACGTGAAACGGCGAATCTGAGGTTCGAATGTACGCGCTCGATCCAAATATCAACGTATTAAGAGTCAGATAGAAGCTGTTTGCGGCTTGGCGACGCTGACTGACACGATCAGCCATTTCAACCATTAGTTTGAAGAGTTCAATTTCTTCCGCTCGGCTAGCAGCTTTGCCATCGCTGGAGCTGCTTGATGGTGGCCGGTTAGGCCTTTCTGCGGTTACCACAGTTGGGGTGCGCTCCCACGGTTCTGATGAACTGCTCTTACTCGATCTATCCATTGCGCCAGAGGTTGGCTCCAGCATGGTTCCGTCAATGAAGGCGGTTTCGAAAGATCAAACTCCGGCATAGAAAGGCCGAGTGCGCCACGGTCGAAGATGCCGTCTGCCACGACGCCGCGTTCGCGCCACAGAAGTATTGGAAGTCCGATCTGATAAGCCATCGCTGACTCAATCTGGCAATAAGGGCTGCTAAGCCAAGTACCATCCCTTGATTGCTGTTCCTCCTCCATGTCGGAATCAGGCCTGTCGATACCTTTGGAGATGTACGTGCGTCGGAGACCAATACAGACTAGGCCGCAACACCCGTTCATAAGCCGACGAATGGCCTCCAAGGGCGCAGACATATCATACTCCGACCGGCCCAATGTTATTGGCTGAAGCCCGCAACCATCGAGATGTCTCTCAACCTCTACGATGAAATCTTCTTGTACGCTAAGAAAACTCTTTGGCGTGCTAACGAATACAGGAAGCTTCATCCGATCAGAGCTTGGCAAGAAATGCGCTGATGTTATCCCAGGTCCAAGCTTTCACCGAGAGCCCAGCAATATCAAGCGGAAGACTCGCTGGCCGATCTTCAGTCGTAGTGTAAATCCCCAGCGTTGGTACCCGCTCTTGGTTCGCCGCCCCGATTTCCCAAAGCTGGCCGGCGGCCTTCGCTGTGTTTTTGCTGATGAGTGCAATGACCCCGTCGCAACCTTGGATTCGAGCGCGGCATTGCGTCTTCCACTTTTCATCCCATGGTTCTTTCACCGACATATCGGTGAAGGTGAAAGAGCTCCGAGCATTGAGGGCTTGGCCGACGAGATAGTCCCTCGCCCACTTATCCTCGATTGCAAACGCGATAAAAATCTTGTGGCTTTTGGCCATCTAAGCCTCCGTTGTAGTTGTGTGAACTTGTACAATGACGGCGTGGTTGGCAAGCATCGCGATGGCAGGCGGTTTACGCCCGGCCCACCGAAACACGGCGAGCAAAACCTTTTGCGATGAGCGTAGTACTCTCTAAAGCCGCCCCTTCCTGAACCGCTCCTGCGCTTCCGCCGCCGCCTCGGCGCGCCAGCGTTTGGGCGCGGACTTGTCGACGGCTTCGCCGGCGCCGGTCAGGGCTTCGTTGGCGAACTCCAGGTCCATCAGCTTCATGCGCTTGATCTCGTCGCGCAGGCGGCCGGCTTCCTCGAACTCCAGGTTGGAGGCGGCCTCGCGCATGCGGCCTTCCAGGTCGCGCAGGGCGGCCTGGAAGTTGGAGCCGACGAAGGGTTTGGAGGCTTCGGCCACGCCCGGCTTGGTCAGGCGATCCATCTCGCGCGACTCATAGGGGCTGTCCATGATCTCCTTGATGTCGCGCTTGACCGTTTCGGGCGTGATGCCGTGTTCGGTGTTGTAGGCGACCTGGCGTTCGCGGCGGCGGTCGGTCTCGGCGATGGCGCGCTCCATACTGCCGGTCATGCGGTCGGCGTACAGGATGACGCGGCCGTCCACATTGCGCGCGGCGCGGCCGATGGTCTGAATCAATGAGGTCTCCGAGCGCAGGAAGCCCTCCTTGTCCGCATCCAGGATGGCGACCAGGCCGCACTCGGGGATGTCCAGCCCCTCGCGCAGCAGGTTGATGCCGATCAAACAGTCGAACGTTCCCAGCCGCAGGTCGCGCAGGATCTCGATCCGCTCCAGCGTGTCCACGTCGGAGTGCATGTAGCGGACGCGGATGCCCTGCTCATGCATATATTCGGTCAGGTCCTCGGCCATCTTCTTGGTCAGGGTGGTGACCAGGCTGCGATAGCCCTTGGCCGTCGTCGCCTTGACCTCGTCGATGACGTCGTCGACCTGGTTGCGGGTCTTGCCGGAGACGGGGCGAATCTCGACCGGCGGGTCGATCAGGCCGGTGGGGCGGATCACCTGCTCGACGAAGACGCCGCCCGCCTGTTCCATTTCCCACGGGCCGGGGGTGGCGCTGACGTGCACCGTCTGGGGGCGCATGGCCTCCCATTCCTCGAACTTCAGCGGGCGGTTGTCGATGCAGGAGGGCAGGCGGAAGCCGTATTCCGCCAGCGTCGACTTGCGGCGGTAGTCGCCCCGGAACATGCCGTTGATCTGGCCGATGGTGACGTGGCTCTCGTCCACGAACAGCAGGGCGTTGTCGGGGATGTATTCGAAGAAGGTCGGCGGCGGCTCGCCCGGCGCCCGGCCGGTCAGCCAGCGGCTGTAGTTCTCGATGCCGGCGCAACTGCCGGTGGCCTCCATCATCTCCAGGTCGAACCGGGTGCGCTGTTCGAGGCGTTGCGCCTCCAGCAGCTTGCCGTTCTCGACCATCCAATCCAGCGTCTCCTTCAGCTCCGCCTTGATGCCGGCGGCGGCCTGGTTCAGCGTCGGCCGCGGGGTCACATAGTGGCTGGCGGCATAGACGGTGATCTCGTTCAGATCGGCCGTCTTCTTGCCGGTCAGCGGATCGAACTCCTGGATAGCCTCCAGCTCGTCCCCGAACAGACTGATGCGCCAGGCCCGGTCTTCCAGGTGGACCGGGAAGATTTCGATCACATCGCCCCGCTTCCTGAACATCCCCCGGTCGAAGTTCAGATCGTTGCGCTTGTATTGCAGCGCGATCAGATCCGCCCGCAGCTTCGCCTCGTCGATCTGGTCCCCCACCTTCAGCGTGAACGTCATCGCCGTATAGGTCTCAACCGACCCGATCCCGTAGATGCAGGACACCGACGCCACAACAATGACGTCTTCGCGTTCTAGTATAGCTCTAGTCGCAGAGTGCCGCATTCGGTCAATCTGCTCATTGATGCTTGAATCCTTTTCAATGTACGTATCCGTACGCGGAACATAAGCCTCTGGCTGGTAGTAATCGTAGTAGCTGACGAAGTATTCGACCGCGTTGTCGGGAAAGAACGATTTGAATTCGGAATAGAGCTGGGCCGCCAGCGTCTTGTTCGGCGCCAAGATCAGGGCGGGGCGCTGGGTTTCCTCGATCACCTTGGCCATGGTGAAGGTCTTGCCCGAGCCGGTGACGCCCAGCAGGACCTGGTCGCGGTCCCCGGCCTGGGCCTGGGCCACCAGTTCGGCGATGGCGGCGGGCTGGTCGCCGGCGGGCGTGTATTTGGTCTCAAGCCGGAAGCGGCCGCCCTTCTTCTTGCCCTCGTACGAGGGGCGGTGCGGCACCCAGTCGGCGGGCGCGGCGACCGGCTCCTCAGGCGTCAGGCGCGGCCCGGCGACGGGGGCGAACATCGGCATTTTCCCGGTGTCGCGCAGGAAGGCGGCCGACACCTCCTGCACCCCCGGATTGGGCACGTGAACGGGCTTGGCCGGCTTGGCGGCGGCGGGCTTCGGCGTCGAAGAACGGTTCATGAACAGAACTTAGTGCGTGAGGAGGTCTCTCGCCATAGCGCCGCACGACCGCAAGGGTTGCTCCCGCCGGTCAGGCCGCGCGGCGCGCGGCGTAGGTTCCGCCCGGCAGGGCGGTGATCCAGCCATAGCGGACAAGGGTCGACAGGGCCTGGACCACCCGCTGTTCGATCCGCTTGCCGCCGCCCTTGAAGGCGCGCGACACGGCGGCGGCGTCCATCGGACGGTGTGCCGCCTCCAGCACGGCGTGGATGGCCATGGCCTGTTCGCCCTTGTCCTTGGGGAAGGCCGGCAGGCTCTTGTCGATGGCGACGACCGTCTCGCTCAGGTCCAGTCGACCGGACTTGGCGGCGGCGCCCTTGGCGAAGCGCGGAATCTGATAGTCGGGCCGCAGCCAGCGGACATGGCCCGCCGCCTCTTCCGCCGCGCGTGCGGCGTTCAGGGCGACCAGCCGTTCCAGAATCTGTTCGTCGCTCAGGTCGTGGGGCCAGCCATAGGCGTCGGCCGTCGCCCGGTCGATCTGATCGTGCAGATCCTTCAGGATCAACACCCGGCCGCGTTCCTTGACGTCCTGATCCTTGGCGTCCAGCGGCGTCCCGGCGCGGATCTTCTCCAGCACATTGTAGAGGCCTGTCAGGGTCAGGTCCGGATGCTCGGCCTGCACCGTCTTGCGCGTGGCGTCGAGTTCCTCGCCGAGGTCGCTGAGGATGGTGCGGAGGGCGTCGGACGGGTCGGGGAAGGGGAAGGGGTCGAAGGTGCGGGATTTTGTATAGACGGAATCATTGCCCTGACCGAGCCAGCCCCCTGCACGCAATGCCCAGGTCACGTGGATTTTCGACGATAGGATGGACAACGTAGCCCCATCATCGTGGGCGATCACGACAGATTTGTCGTCCAACACAACTTTGCTTGCCACGAACTGGAACAAGCGATGGCGAGCGGTATCTACTGTAGCGATCATCCGTTCGATGCCGGCTAAAGCGGGTCGAAGATCACGGCGGGGTTCGCCAAAAACCCACCAATTGTCGCGGTATGAGGCCCTATTGTTGCGATCCCGTTCCGGCTTCACTGTATCCAGAAGATGCTGGTAGACTTCCGGATAAGCACGTCTGACCTCTTCGGCAGACACGCCGAACAGGTCGATGACCTTCAGATCGCGCGAGTAAGCAGTGAGGTCGCGGCCATTTCGATATGGTCGGATGTACTGCTCTAATCCCTGACGGGTGCCCAAGCCTAGATGTTCTGCTTCCCCCTGACGCAGAAGGAAACCCGCGCCGTGGAGCTTTACGCCGTCGTGAGCCATGCCTGCCCCAGCCGAGAGCTTGGCCGCCGTCGTCACATCAGCGCCAACAGACAAATCGGGGTTGATACGCCCCCGAAGTGCCCTGAAGTCGAGTTTGGGATCGTCGGTGTCTAACCCAGCCTCGCCTATGACCTCGCTCAGCACACCGTCGTTGCGGCCTTGAGCGACAACTGTCATAGCAATCCGAACAGCAGCGGCGCCGGGCGTCCCTTTGACCCACGGATGATCGGGCACGGCAAAGATAATGGACAGGCCGGGCTTAGCGGAAAGATGGCGTTCCACGACGCGACGAAGGAAGACTTGGCTGATCGAATTCGTCGTAACGAAGCCAAAACGGCGAACTTGTGATTTCTTCCGCGTCAGGAGTTCCGCAGCCCGGTCCCACCAGTACATGACGAAGTCCGCGCTGCCATTGACGTGCGAGTGGACCCGCCAAAGAGTCTCCGCGTAAGGCGATCCAAACGCCTTACGGAAATCGCTCGCGGCAATAAACGGTGGGTTCCCCACGATGAACTCCGCCGTCGGCCAGTCCGGCCGCCGCGCGTTCGGATAGACCTGAACAGCAACCCCGTCCTTCATTTCGAACTGATGCTCGGGATAGCCGTCCCAGGTCAGGACCGCGTCCTTCTGCTGGATGTTGCCGAAGGCCTTCAGGATCGGTTCGGCGGGGTGTTCGACACTGTTGCGATAATGCTGTTGCAGATAGCCGATCCACAGCACCAGTTCGGCGATAGCGGCGGCGCGGACGTTCAGTTCGATGCCCAGGAACTGGTGCGGATCGACGGTCTCGAGGCCGATGCCCTCGGTCTCGCCCAGTTCGGCCAGCGCCTCCAGCACCTCGCCCTCCAGCCGCTTCATCAGCTCCAGCGAAACATAGAGGAAGTTGCCGGTGCCGCAGGCGGGGTCCAGCACGCGGGTCATGCAGAGCTGATGGTGGAAGGCGCGGATGGCCGCCACCGCCTCTCTCTTTGCACTATCGCGCTCCGCGCTGCTTGAGTGCGCGGCGTCGCCTCGCTCCCGCGCATCCCCCGCCTTGATCAGGGCGGCGTTCCAGTCGGCCCTCAGCGGCTCCATCACCGTCACCTCGACCAGCCGTTCGACATAGGAACGCGGGGTGTAGTGGGCGCCCAGCTTGCGCCGCTCGCCCGGCTCCAGCGCCTGTTCGACCAGGGTGCCGAAGATGGCCGGCTCCACGTAACGCCAGTCGTGGCTGGAGGCGGCCAGCAGTTCCCCGATCTCCTCGCGTCCCAAGGGGAAGGCCTTGGCGTTCTTGAACAGGCTGCCGTTGAAATGGCGCAGATGCAGGCCGAAGCCGGCATAGAAGCGGTTCTCATACTCCGGCGCGTCCATGCTCTTCCACAGGGATTGAAGCATCGGTGCGAAGCTCTCGGGATGGTCCAGCTGGTCCTTCAGCAGGGCGGTGAACCGCCCGCGCGGCAACAGGTCCACGTCCTCGGCGAACATGGTGAAGATGCACCGCATCAGGAAATGGGCGACCTCTTCCGCCGGATGCTTCTTCTCCAGCCGTTTCGACACCTCGGCCAGCCGCTCTGCGATCTGGCGGGTGACGCGGGCCGACTCGCGCGTCGGGTCCAGCGACAGGGGTTCGGTCCAGATGGCCTTCAGCCGCTTGACGATCTTCGCGTCGCGCAAATCCTCCAGCCGGACCCGGAAGCCCTTGCGGTCGGGGAAGTGGGAGTACGCCCGGCCGCTGCCCGAAAAGTCGGCATAGACCTCGAACACATAGCCGACGTCGCAGACGATGATGAAGGGCGGGGCGGCGTGGTCGGCCGGCAGGCGGAAGACATAGTCCTCGGCCTGACGCCGGGCGTTGCGCATCAGCACGTCCCACTTGCCCTGCGACGCGGCGGTCGAGGCGGTTTCGTCCGCCTTGAACAGCGTGCCCTGCCCGTCGTCGCGATGCGCCGCCCGCGACTGTTTGGCCTCCAGGATGAAGCAGCCGCGCTTGTACAGGTCGATCCGCAGGGTCGAGGCCAGGCCTTCGGATTCGCGCCGCTTCACGCCTCGCTCGAACACATAGTCGTTGGTGCGGGTGTCGTCGCTGGCCGGATCGGGGCGCGGAAGGCCCAGCGCTTCGCAAAGCTCCGTCAGGAACATCTGATAGTTGGCGCGCTCGGCGCCGCCGCGGGCCTGGCTCCAGCGTTCGATGAACGTGTCGACGTCCAAGTCAGTCTCCCCCAAGAAGGGCGCACTTGGCCTAGATCGCCGAGAGGTTGCAAGGCGGGAATGAAGCCGTTCGCGCTTGACACCCTCGCACAGTATGTCCCATACACTGTGCGGCACACACTATGTGACGCATGGAGGTTGGCGGGTGAGCGAGAACGACGAGGCGCTGCTGTTCGAGAGCCTGCGGCTGGAGCTGCGGCGGGGGTCATTGATCCTGGCCGTGCTGGCGAGCCTCCGGCGCGAGCAATACGGCTATTCGCTGCGGGTCGCCCTGGGCGAGGTCGGGGTCGAGATGGAGGAGAGCACCCTCTATCCGCTGCTGCGCCGGCTGGAGAGCCAGGGGCTGCTGGACAGCGAATGGCGCGAGGAGGAGCGGCGCAAGAAGCGGTTCTACCGCCTGTCGCCGCGCGGGGAGGCGATGCTGGAACGGCTCGCTGTGGAATGGCGCGGCCTGTCGGCCTCGCTGGAGAAGATGCTGTGAACACCGGGAAAGAGGGAGAGACCGGCATGGACCTGGTCGAACGTTATCTGAAGGCCGTGGCGGCCCAGCTGCCGAAGGACAATCGCGAGGACATCGTCGCCGAGCTGCGCGACGAGATCATAGGCCGTCTTGAGGCTCTTGAGGCCCGTCTGGGCCGGGCGCCGACCGACGACGAGGTCGAGGCCCTGCTGCGCGAGGTCGGTCATCCGCTGAGCGTGGCGGCGCGCTATCGCCCTGGACCGCATGCCCTGATCGGGCCTGAGCTCTATCCCTGGTGGATGTTCGGGCTGAAGGTCGGGCTGACGGTCATGGTCGCCGTCACCCTGATCGGCCTGGCGGTGCGGGTTCTGGTCGGCGACGTCTATGTCGGCCAGGCGATCGGGCAGGGCATCTCCAGCCTGATCAGCGGGGCAATCACGGTCGTCGGGCTTCTGACCGCCGTCGGCTTCGTCCTGGAGCGTCAGTCGAAGAAGCCGGACTTCATCGCCAAATGGCGCGTCAAGGATCTGGGTGTGTTCGAGCTGGGCGGCGATTTCGATGCCGAACAGTGGACCGCCCAACGGATGGCCAAGGGCGAATGGTTCACCAGGGGCGCTGAAGGCGCCTCGAAGTCAGGCCGCGCCGTGCGCAAGAGCGCCGAGATGTCGCCCGTGGCCCGCGCGGTGGCCAGCGCCATCGGCTGGACCGTGGTGCTGCTGTGGTGGACGGGCCTGCTTCAGACGCGGCCGGTCTCGCCCGACGAGCTGTTCGGCGTGATCGACGGCGTCAACTACGGCCGCATTCTGACGGACATGATCAGCGTCGCCTATTGGCCGGTCGCCCTGTTCGCCGCCTGCCGCATCGGCTTCGACCTGATGCGGGCGGCGTCGGGCGGCAATGTGCGACTGACGGCGCTGGGCGACCTGGCGTTCGGTATCGCCGCCGCTTGGGGTCTGCTGTGGGTCTGGTTCTGGTCGGCGCTGTCGCCGCTGATCTGGGTCGGCAGCGTCACCGATTTCGTGGATCGGATTCGGGTTCTGATCGGCCGCTCCGGCGACGATGTCGGCGGGGTGGCGACGATCCTGATGGTCGTGGTCGTCTGGGCCTTCGCCGCAGAGGTGGTGCGGGTCATCCGGGCGGCGGCGCGACTGGTCGTCGGTCGATAAGGCGACATCTCCTCTTGACGGCGTGTAACCTATAGGTGATATGTCACCTCAAGGTTACTTCAGGAGGAAGTCGTGAACAAGGACGAAAACGCCGCGGTTCTGCGGGTGCAGTCGAGCCGGCGTCGATACTGGTGGGGCGGCGTCGCCATGCTCGTCATCGGCGCCGCCGCCTTGGCCGGCGGCGCCGGTTTCGCGCTCGTGCATGGAACGGAGGGCGATCAGGCGACGACCGCGGGCGTGGCGGCCGGCTTCGGTTTCGGGCTGATGATCATCGGCGCCATGATGGCCTGGTGCGGCCGCCCCGGTCAGCCGATCGATGTGGCGGAAAGCCGTGACGGCGCCCGCCGCGAAAAGCTGCAGCGGGGGCGTACGCAACAGCTGGTCCTCTATCCGTTGGTGCTGCTGCTGTTCATGGCTCAGGCGCATCTCGCCATGCAGAGGGTCCTGGGCGGCGACCACAACCTCGGCGCCTATGTGCAGATCCTGCTGCCGGTTCTGTACGGCTGGCTGATCCCTGTGCTCGTCATGGGCTGGGATTGGAATGCGCAGAAAAATCGCCGCTTGATGGAAGACGAGCTGACGCAGGTGCTGCGGGCGCGATCGATGATCCTGGCCTTCGTCGTGCTGATGGGCGGGGTGACCGTAGCGCTGGGTCTGGGTCTGTGGCGCGCGGACTATGGCGTGCTGGCTCTGCCCTATGTCCTGGCGCTGGGCGGGGCGTCAGCGGGTCTGCGATTCGCCTGGCTGGATCGCGAGGCCGGTCGCGATGGGTGATCCCAGGCTCGGCTCGCGGCTGAAGGAGGCGCGCACCGCCGCAGGCCTGACGCAGCAGGGGCTGGCCGACAAGGCCAGCGTCTCGCGCAAGACCATCAATACGGTCGAGAACGGCGTCTTCGTGCCCTCGACCGTGCTGGCCCTGGAACTGGCGCGGGCCCTGGACACGACGGTGGAGGCCTTGTTCTTCCTGAGAGACTGATCCGATCCATGTCCGAAAACCGCGAGACATCGTCGGGCGGGCGGCGCATCCTGCGGGCATGGATCAGCTGTTGGATCAGAAGGCCTGCTGGCGCGCCGTCGTGGCGCGGGACGCCCGTTTCGACGGGCGTTTCTTCACCGGCGTGACCTCGACGGGCATCTACTGTCGGCCCGTCTGCCCGGCGCGGACGCCGAAGCGCGAGAATGTGGCCTTTCACCCCAGCGCCGCAGCGGCCGAGGCGGCTGGCTTGCGGGCCTGTCTGCGGTGCAGGCCCGAGACGGCGCCGGAAATGGGCGCCTGGCGCGGCACGTCCAACACTGTAAGCCGGGCCCTGGCCCTGATCGAGGCGGGGGCGTTGGATGTCGGCGACACGGACGCACTGGCGATACGGCTGGGCATGGGCGAGCGGCAGCTGCGCCGCCTGTTCCGCCAGCATCTGGGCGCGGCCCCGGTCAGCGTGGCCCAGACGCGGCGCGTGCTGTTGGCCAAACAGTTGATCCACGAGAGCACCCTGTCGATGGCCGAGGTGGCGATGGCGTCGGGTTTCGGCAGCGTACGACGATTCAATGAGACGTTTCAGGCCCTGTATGGGCGCGCACCGTCCGACCTGCGGCGTCGCAAGGTCGAGGCGGAACCGGGCGGGGTGATCAAGATCGGTCTGTCCTACCGCCCGCCCTATGACTGGGACGCCATGATGACGAACTTGGCGACGCGCGATGTCGCGGACGAGGCGGTGGTGGACGGCGCCTGGACGCGGCGGCTTCGGTTGGACGTGGACGAAACCGATGGCGCGGTGACGGTTCGGCCGGCCGGTGAAGGCAAGGCGGCGGTCGAGGCGCGGATCGACAATCTGAAAGCCTTGCCGGGCGTGCTGGCGCGGGTGCGGCGCGTGTTTGACCTCGCCGCCGATCCCGAGGCGATCACGCGCGACCTGTCGGCCGATCCCGTTCTGTATGCCGCAATCAGGGCTAGGCCGGGGTTGAGGCTTGCGGGCCACTGGATCGATGCGGGTGAGGATGCGCCCAGCGACCGGCTGACGACGACGGACGCCGCGCTGCTGGCGCGCGCCGAGCGGTGGCGGCCGTGGCGGGCCTATGGCGCACTCTATTGCGCCCTGAGCGAGGAACGGCGAAATGACCGAGCAGCCTGACATGCATCTGACCCTGGATCGCATCCCGTCCCCGGTAGGCGAGGTGCTGGTCGTCACCGACGCCGACGGCGCGGTGCGCGCGCTGGATTTCCACGACTACGAAGCCCGTCTGCGCCTGCTGCTGCGCCGACACTACGGTGAGGTCGTGCTGACCGAAGGCCGCGCGCCGGAGCCGGTGCGTCGGGCGGTCGAGGCGTGGTTCGGCGGCGACCTGACCGCCTTCGACGCCATCACGGTCCGCACCGGCGGTACGGATTTCCAACGCGCGGTGTGGAAGGCGTTGCGCGACATCCCGACCGGCGAGACCCGCACCTATGGTCATCTCGCTGCGGCCATCGGCGCGCCCAAGGCCGTCCGCGCCGTGGGTCTGGCCAACGGCGCCAATCCGGTCGGCGTCATCGTGCCGTGCCACCGTGTAATCGGAGCGAACGGGACGCTGACCGGCTATGCGGGCGGCCTTGAGCGCAAACGCTGGCTGCTGGCGCATGAAGCGGGCGGTCGGCTGCTCTAGCGGATGGGTGGAGCAGGCGTCAGCGAGAGTGGTGAGAGCACTTGGGGCGCAGTAGGCGATGCGCCACCCTTCAGCTCAGCGATATATTCCAGTTCGCGTTTGGCGTTTGCGTCGTCGGGATCGATTTGAAGCGCAGCCTCATAAGCGGCCTTCGCCTCGTCCAATCGACCCAGTTCGATCAGGCTGAAACCGCGCCGGCGATGGAACGGGCCACGATGCAAAAGCATCAGCATATCGTCGTCCGCCAATGCGGCGTCAGCCAGAACCAGGGCGTCGTTCCAACGTCCCAACCCCTGCAGGGCGGCGGCCTTTTCGACAAGCAATAACCAGTTTTTCGGCTGTACCTTCAGCACGCGATCCAGATAGCTGATGCCTTCTTCGTACCGACGCGCCTCGACGGCTTCCGAGGCGAGCATCAGGGCGATGTCGCCGTAGACATTGGGCAGGGCCGTCGCGCCCGTTGCGCCGCTTCCATTCTTGCCGGCGGCTGCCGACAGGCCGACCATCATCATCAGCACGTCGCCGGGATCGGAGACTCTCACAACGTGCTGGCCTGCTTGCTCGACCAACTGTCCATAATCCGCAGGCATCCGATCCAGCGCTTGACGGAGCGCGGGAAGACGCCGGGCGAGAGCGGAATAGCCCCTTTGTTGAAAGTCAGTGTTGGCCTGAACGAACAGGTCGTGATCTCGGGATTCCTGGCGCGACATCTGTGGCGTAGCGGCGACGGCCGCCGCGAGAGCTGGCGCGGGCGGCGTCATCAAGGCAGCTGTCAACAGCGCCAGTGCTGCAGCCAAAGTTCTCAGCATGATTTTTTCGCTCCCCATCGATCGTCTGACCATAGGCGCAACCTGGACGATTTGGCGAGGCTTAGCGCGCAGCGCCTGTCGTTAGCCCCGCGTGAACCGTTCAGGCGGCAGGGCGGCGTGGGTGAAGCGGGCCTGACGCACCGCGCCTTTGAAGTAGTTCACGCGGTTGATGCGGCAACCGACCGAGGCCCGGCCTGGCCCTTGCGGCTTGAACGGCACGGCATGTTCGCCTTGCAGGACGCCGTCGACATAGGCCCGGTACAGGACGCCGTCGAAGGTTTGCGCGACGTGGAACCACTGTCCGCACGGATGGAGCCGCTCGGGGAAGATCAGGGTGTGGTTGTAGCCAGACCCGCGCGTGAAAGCGTCCAGGTACCAGCGGTCCTGAACCACGCGGATCTCGAACAGGAAGCGCGTCTGCGACGGCGGCTGGCCGGCCGGCGCCTCTTCGGCGAGATGAAACCAGCGTTGCTCGAATGCGCCGCCGTCGGGTCGGAACAGGGCTTCGAAGGTGAAGGTTTCGGCCCCGGCCAGCGGATGCTGATCGATGAACAGGGCATCGTCCACGCCGTCGAACTGAACCGCTCGGCCGAACGGACTATCGATCAGGATTGGTGCACCCTCCACGCGGGTCTCGATCTCCCCGATGTTGGTCAGGCGATCGAAGGTCCACACCGTCTGGCGCGGCGATGCAGCCGTCATGGTCGCGCACCCCGGCAGGATCGCAGCCGCGGCGCCCGATGCGCCCAAGGCCATCAGGCGGCGGCGGTCCAGCGGCAGGACGTCAGGCATGGTTCATCTCTCGGCGGTTTTGTCGCGCGACACTATGGGATCGGCGGCCCGAGGCAACGGCCTGCGTCCCGGTTCGTTGTCTCGATCCCTACACACTGGAGTATCGACGATGAAACTTTCCAATGGCGCGCTGGTGGCGGTGGTCGATGGCGAGAAGCTGGCCCTGTTCAAGAATACGAACGCTTCGGACATCAAGCTGACGCCGCTGGAAACGCCAGCCATCGCGGATCGGGTGTCGGGTTCGGCCGGCCGCCGATCCAATGAGGCGAACCCCGACAATGACACCCAGGCCGAGGACGGTTTCGCCATGGGCGTCGCCGAGGTGCTGAACAAATGGTCGGTCACCAACAAGATCGACGAACTGCTGGTGATCGCCGCGCCCAAGACGCTGGGCGAGCTGCGCAAGCATTGGCACAAGGACCTTCAAGCCAAGCTGGTCGGCGAGATCGCGAAGGATCTGACGGGCCATTCCAGCGATCAGATCGCCGCCGCCATCGACAAGGCGTGAAGACAGACGGGCGCTGTGCGTGGCGCCTGTCGCCTGATCAGGCGGCGCGTCTCGACTGCGTTGTCTGACCCAGATCAAAGCGACTGATCAGACCCTCCAGTTCGCCGGCCTCGTTCGTCAGGGCGTGGCTGGCGGCGGTGGATTCCTCGACCATGGCGGCGTTCTGCTGGGTGAACTGGTCCATCTGATTGATCGCCACATTGATCTCGCCGATGCCGACCGACTGTTCGCGCGTCGCGGCGGCGATGGTGCGAACCAGGGCGTTGGCCTCCGCCACCTGGACAGCGATGGCGCTGAGGCTGTCGCGCGTCAGCGACACCTGATCGGATCCGCGCTGCACATTGCTTTGCGACAGGGCGATCAGCGCCTTGATCTCCTTGGCGGCGCTGGCTGACCGTTCGGCCAGGCCTCTTACCTCGGAGGCGACGACGGCGAAGCCGCGTCCGGCTTCCCCGGCCCGGGCGGCCTCGACGCCGGCGTTCAGGGCCAGAAGGCTGGTCTGGAAGGCGATCTCGTCGATGACGCCGACGATCTGATTGATCTGGGTCGAGGACTGCTCGATCTCCGACATGGCGCCGATTGCGTCCTGCACGACGGCCTCGCCCTTGTCCGCCGCCGCCTGAGCGGCCTGGGTGATGTCGCGGGCGCGCTCGGCGTTTTCGGCGCTGCTGCGCACCGTCTGCGTCAGCTCGTCCAGCGCAGCGGCGGTCTGCTCCAAACCCGCGGCCTGTTGTTCAGTGCGGCGCGACAGGCTGTCGGCGGCGGCGGCGATGTCCTGGCATCCGCCGCGCATCGACTGAGCCGTGGTCCAGATGCCGGTCATCGTCGTGTGCAACTGATGCAAAGCGGCGTTGTAATCTTCCGGGATGCGACGCGTGTCGGCGGTGAAGCCCGCCTCCGGCATCCGCCAGGCCAGGTCGCCGGCGGCGAGGCGCGACAGACCTTCTCCCAAAGTCTCGACCGCGCGGGTTTGCGAGGCGGCGAAGAGCTCCGTCTCCTCGGCGTGCCGGCGACGATCGGTTTCGGCGGCCGCACGTTCGCGCTGTTGCTGGTCGCGCCGCGCCAGACCGTCCGCAAGCTCAAGCCGGAACCCTTCGAGCGCCCGCGCAATCTGGCCCAGTTCGTCGGCCTTGTCCGCACCGGCGACGGGAATGTCATAACGTCCTTCGCTCATGGTCCGAACATCCGCCGTCAGACGCGCAAACGGGCGCCGGATTAAACGGTCGCTGGTGATCAGCAGGGCGACGATGATGGCGGCGATGATCAGAACACCGCCGACCAGCAGCATCAAGGCCAGCTGCCGCGCCGGGGCCTCGATCGTCGCGACGGGAATGTCCAGCACGACGGCCCAGGTCGCCTTTTGGCCGGGCAGGATCACAGGCTGGACCAGGCGCCGAACCGGCTCGCCGTTTACGCTGACGCCCTCGACCGCCTGGGCCTGACGTTCGGCGATGACATTGCGCACGATGTCCGCGCCAGCGTCCGCATAGGCTTGACCTCGCACGGCGGTGTCCGGATGGGCGACCCAGACGCCCTTGTTCGACACCAAGGTCACGCGGCCCGTGCCCAACGGCCTCATCGCCGCCAAGCGCTGCGACAGGTTGGCCAAGGTGATATCCAGGCCCGCGACGCCGATGATGCGGCCGTTGGCGCGCACCGGATAGGCGACCGAGGTCATCGCGACCTTGCCGCCGCCAATGCTCTCTTCGTACGGTTCGACCACGACCGGCGCGCCGCTGGCCATCGGCTCGGTGTAATAGGCCTGTTCAAAGTCTGAGCCGTCAGCCTCAGGCTCGAGGGAAATCTGACCGTCGCGGCGCACCCAATAGATGGAAAGTCGTCCGTTGACGTTCGAACTGGTCGCCGCATCACCAATGTGGGCGGCGTCGGCGCCGACGGCGTCCGGGGCGGCCATGAACCAGGCGCCCATGACCTGATCGGTGGCTTCGGCGTTCGGCTTGACCAGGCCCATATAGGCGGTGCGGTCGGTCAGTCCCGTCTGTAGTGCGGCGCCCAAGGTTGCGGCCAGGGTCTTGGCGCCCGTGCCGGCCGAGACGATCTCGTTGCGGATCTCTTGCGAGGCCTCTTGCGCAGCGCTTTCGGCGTATCGGCCGGCCATGTCGCGAACGATCGCGCCGGAATAGGCCGTCACGCCGATGGCCGCGACGATCATCAAGGCGCCGATGGCGAGCCCCGCCACGACGGCGAGCTTCAGGGCGATGGACAGGCGATTGAACGAGAACATGACAGGCTCCGTAGGCCTGTCACTATGCATCCGCGCCCGCAAACACCCGGTTAAGGGCGCACTACGTAGTTACGCGCCGTCCAGGAACAGGCGGCACGCCGGATTGGCGGTCTCATCAACGTAAGGGTAGCCCAGATTGGCCAGGGCGGCGGTCAGATGATCCTGTTCTTCGGGCGGCACGCTGATGCCCGCCAGCACCCGGCCGACGTCGTCGCCGTGGTTGCGATAGTGAAACAGCGTCAGGGCCCAGGCGGGCTGGAGGCTGTTCAGAAACCGCAGGAAGGCGCCGGGACGTTCGGGGAACTGGAAGCGCAGGATACGCTCGTGGGGCAGGCCGACGGTGCGGCCGCCGACCATGTAACGGACGTGCAGCTTGGCGGTCTCATTGTCGCTCATGTCCTCGACGGCGTAGCCGCCGGTGCGGAGGCGGGCGATCAGATCGTCGCGCTCGTGAGTGCCGTTTCGTAGGGCGACGCCGACGAAGATTTGCGCCTGCCCGTCGCCGGACCAGCGATAGTTGAACTCGGTCACCGAACGGCCGTCCAGGTCGTCGAGAAAGCGGCGATAGTCGTCGCGGTCGTCCTTCATCGCCACGGCCAGCAGGGCCTCGGCGCCCTCACCGATCTCGGCCCGCTCGGCGACATGACGCAGGCGGTCGAAGTTCAGATTGGCGCCCGAGTTGACGGCGATCAGACTGCCTCTACCGGGATGGGCGGCGGCCCAGGCCTTCAGCCCCGCCAGCGCGACGGCGCCCGAGGGCTCGGCGATGGCGCGGCTATCGTCGAAAATGTCCTTGATCGCGGCGCAGATGGCGTCGGTGTCCACCAGCACGATCTCGTCCAGCAGATCCTTGCACAGCCGGAACGTCTCGGTCCCGGCTCGACGCACGGCGACGCCGTCGGCGAACAGGCCGACCTCGTTCAGGGTCACGACCTGACCCGCATCGATGGCGGATTTCATCGTCGGGGCATCCACCGGCTCGACGCCGATGATCCGGGTCTCGGGACGCAGGAATTTGACGATCGCCGCCACCCCGGCGGCCAGGCCCCCGCCGCCGATAGGCACAAAGATGGCTTCGATCGGATCGGCGTGCTGACGGGCGATCTCGAGGCCCACCGTGCCCTGGCCCGCGATGACATCGGGGTCGTCGAAGGGATGGATGAACGCCGCGCCGGTCCGGCCCTCAAGCTCACGGGCGTGGGCGTAGGCCTCGTCGAAGCTGTCGCCGTGCAGAACCACGTCGCCGCCCAGAGCGCGAACGGCCGCGACCTTGATGCCGGGGGTGGTGGTGGGCATGACGATGGTGGCGGGGATGTCGCGACGTGCGGCCGCCAGGGCCACCCCTTGCGCATGATTGCCCGCCGAGGCGCAGATGACGCCCCTGGATAGTTCGTCCTCCGACAGGCCGGCGATCTTGTTGTAGGCGCCGCGGATCTTGAACGAAAAGACCGGCTGCAAATCCTCGCGCTTCAGCAGGACGGGCCGGTCGAGCCGGGCCGACAGGCGGCGCAACGGGTCGAGGGGCGTTTCCTCCGCCACGTCATAGACGCGGGCGGTGAGGATGCGGCGGATGGTGTCCTGCATGGAAATGCTGCGGATAGGCGCTTGGAAGCAAAGAAGTGGGCTGCCGTCTAGGCGATATTCGCCGAAATGGGAACGGTTTTTGCAAATCTTTGTCTTCGGTGGCGGATAGGAGGCGGCATGCATTTCCTCTTGCACAGCGCCCGCATAGGCCTACATTGCGCCTGCTTATGCTAAATGTGAGCATAAGGGTATGGAGATGATCATGGCTGACGGCGCCTTTGGTCTGACGAAAGAGCTGGCGCGGCAAACCGCCGGGGTGTGGGCCAAGGTCAAGGACCACGTCACGCCTTTGGAGTGGCCCGAACAGGCGCGCCTGATCAGCGAGATCAACCGGCTGAAGCGTGAACGCGACGCCGTAATCCTGGCCCACAACTATATGACGCCCGAGATCTTCCATGGGGTCGGGGACTATGTCGGCGACAGCCTGGGCCTGGCCAAGGAGGCCGCGCGGTCGGACGCAAGCGTGATCGTCCAGGCGGGCGTTCACTTCATGGCCGAGACGTCCAAGATCCTGTCGCCCGAGAAGACCGTGCTGATCCCCGACCTGCGCGCCGGGTGCTCGCTGGCTTCATCGATCACCGGGGCGGATGTGCGGCTGATCAAGCAGCGCTACCCCGGTCTGCCGGTCGTGACCTATGTGAACACCACCGCCGATGTGAAGGCCGAGACCGACATCTGCTGCACCTCCGCCAACGCTGTTCAGGTGGTGGAGTGGGCGGCGAAGGAATGGGGCGTGGACCGCGTCATCCTGATCCCCGACGAATATCTGGCGCGCAACGTCGCGGCCCAGACGACGGTCGGCATCATCGCCTGGAAAGGTCGCTGCGAGGTGCATGAGCGGTTCACGGTGGACGACATCGCCGAGATGCGCGCCGCCTATCCGGGGGCCGAAATCCTGGCCCATCCCGAATGCCCCGAAGACGTGCTGGCGGCGGCGGACTTCGCCGGCTCGACGGCGGCGATGACCGACTACGTCGAGGCGCGCCGGCCCAAACAGGTGGTGATGATCACCGAATGTTCGATGGCCTCGAACGTCGCTGGCGACGTGCCGGGCGTGCAGTTCATCGGCCCGTGCAACCTGTGCCCGCACATGAAGCGGATCACGCTTCAGAACATCCATGACTGCCTGCTGCACATGCAGTTCGAGGTCACGGTGCCGACGGACATGATCGAGCGTGGACGCCTGGCGGTGCAGCGAATGATCGACCTGCCGCCGCCCGCCATTCCCGCGCGCTACGATCTGGTCAAGGCGCGCCACCACGTCGATGTGGAGCTGATCTGAGCGTGACGCGGCGATCGGTCCCGGCGACGGGACGGTCGTCCGCGCCCATCTGGACGCCATGAGCAACACAGACACCACAGATCAGACGCCTGGCCGTACGCCGGGACCTTGGGACGCCAAGCCCGAAGCGACATCGGCGCGTGAAACCGCGCCGACGCCGGCAGCCGAAGCGCCGGTCGAGAAGGACCAGAGCCTGGTGTGGGCGCTGCTATCCACGGCGTTGATGGGCGGCTTCCTGTGGTGGATCACGGGCAGCGCCATCGTGGCGGGCGCGGTGCTGATCGGGCTGTTCGTCCATGAGGCGGGTCACGCTCTGGTGATGAACAAGCTCGGCATGGGGCCGGCCCGCATCTACATTATCCCCTTCCTGGGCGGCCTGGCAAAGGCGCGGCGGGAGCCGAAAAGCGAGTGGGACGGGGTTCTCGTGTCGTTGGCCGGACCGGCCTTCGGCCTGCTGGCCATGATCCCGTTCGTCGGGGTCTGGATGGTTCTGGGGCAGGGAGAGTGGCTGATGGGCGCCTTCTTCATCGCCATGCTCAATCTGGTGAACCTCGTGCCGGCGCCGCCTCTGGACGGGTCCAAGGCTCTGGGCCCGGTGCTGACGCGTGTGCATCCGCGTCTGGAGCAGATCGTGCTGCTGGTCATCGGCGTGGCGGTGGTCTGGTGGGGGCTGACGACCGGGCGGTTCATTCTGGCCGCCTTTCTGGCTCTATCGGTGTTCAGCCATTTGAAGCGCGGCGTCTGGCGTGCGGCCTGGGGAACGCTGAGCTGGCCCGAGGCGGGCAAGAGCTTGGCCCTCTATCTGCTGACCCTCGCGATCTGCGCGGCGGCGGCCGTCGGCGCCTTGATGCCGATGACCGGGGGCGATCCGGCCGGCGCGGTGCAGTTCGGCCTCAACTATTTGGGCTTTGGACGATGAACCGAACGCGGCACGATGGACCTCTGATCGTCGGGGCGGGGCTGGCGGGGCTGTCGGCTGCGCTTGAGGCGGCGAAGGCTGGGGCCAAGGTTCTGGTCGTGACGCCCGAGCCGTTGCTGAACGCCTGTTCGTCCGCGTGGGCGCAGGGCGGGATGGCGGCGGCGCTGACAGGGCAGGACTCGGCCGCATTGCACGCCAAGGATACCGAGGCGGCGGGCGCGGGTCTGGTCGAGCCGGTCGCGGCGCGCGCCCTGACCGAAGCCGGGCGCGAGACGGTCGAGTGGTTGGCGGCCTTGGGCGCGCCGTTCGACCGGGATGCGGACGGCGGCTTTGTGGTCAGTCTGGAGGCGGCTCATTCCGTTCCTCGCGTGGCCCGGGTCGGCGGCGACGGCGCTGGCCGAGCCATCCTGTCTGCTGTCGTTGCGGCGGTGCGGGCTGAAAAGTTGATCGAGGTCTGGGACGACGCGCGGCTGAAGGCCCTGTCGCAGGATGCCGACGGCCGAGTGGTCGGGGCGATGGTCGTGCGCGGCGACCGCCTGGTCGAGATCACGGCGACGGCGGTGGTGTTGGCCACGGGCGGGGCGGGCGGTCTGTTCGCAGCGACCACGACCCCGGCGGCGTTGAAGGGCGAGGGGATGGCCCTTGCCGCGCGCGCCGGCGCGGAAATCCTCGATCCCGAGTTCGTACAATTCCACCCGACGGCTATCGACGTGGGACTGGACCCCACGCCGCTGGCGACCGAGGCTTTGCGGGGCGAGGGCGCGCGGCTGATCGATGGTCAGGGGCGCTTTCTATTGGGCGAGGCGGACGACGCCGATCTGAAACCGCGCGACGTGGTGGCGCGGGCGGTCCATGCGGCGCGCGCCGACGGGCGAGGGGCCTTTCTGGATGCGCGGGCAGCGATCGGGGGCGAGTTTCCTCACGCGTTTCCCGCCGTCTTCGCCGCCTGCATGCGCGCCGGGCTGGACCCACGCATCAGTCCGATCCCGGTGATGGCGGCGTGCCACTATCATATGGGCGGGACCGCCGCCGACGCGGACGGCCGTACGACGGTTGCGGGCCTTTATGCGGTCGGGGAGTGCGCGGCGACCGGCGTGCACGGCGCCAACCGGCTGGCGTCCAACTCTCTGCTGGAAGCGGCGGCCTTCGGTCGGCGCGCGGGCCGGTCGGCGGCCCAGGAAGTCGGCGGCGGCCGCGCGTTGGCGGCTGATATCTCGCCTGACCTGCCGGATGCGGCGATGGCCGAACTGCGGACCGCCATGACGGCGCATGCGGGTGTGGTGCGTGATGCGGAGGGACTACAGACCCTCATCTCCCTGATTGACCGGCTGCAGAGCCAGCACGGGCCGGCGGCCGTCCTGTTGGCGGCGAGGCTCATTGCCCAGGCGGCTCTGGACCGGCGCGAGAGCAGGGGCGGGCACTACCGCTCGGACTATCCGCAGACGGACGGGGTCGCTGTGCATACGCGGGTGCGGATGCCATACCCGGCGGCGTTGGAGGCGGCGGAATGAGACGACTTCCAGACGTTCTGATCGAGCCTGTCGTACGCCTGGCGCTGGCCGAGGATCTGGGTCGGGCCGGCGACATGACCGCCATTGCCTGCATCCCTGAGGGTGCGCGGATGAAGGCGGCCTTTTCGGCCAGAAAGCCCGGCGTGCTCGCGGGCATCGACTGCGTGCGCTTGGCCGTGCTGGCCATGGACCCCAAGGCCTCGGTCGATCTGCGGCTGAGAGACGGCGACGCCTTCGAGGCCGGCGACGTGCTGGCGGTGGTGGAGGCTGACGCGCGCGCCTTCCTGTCGGCCGAGCGGACAGCGCTCAATCTGGTCGGACGGCTCAGCGGCGTGGCGACTCTAACGCGCACCTATGTCGAAGCCGTCGCCGGGACCAAGGCGCGGATCGCGGATACGCGCAAGACCACGCCAGGCCTGCGCGCGCTGGAGAAGCACGCCGTGGCCTGCGGCGGCGGTATCAACCATCGCTTCGGGCTGGATGACGCCATCCTGATCAAGGACAACCACGTCGTTGTCTGCGGCGGCGTCGCCGAGGCGGTGCGGCGGGCCAAGGCCTTCGCCCCGCATTTGATGAAGGTCGAGGTCGAGGTCGATGGGCTGGATCAACTGGGCGCCGTATTGGCCCTGATCGACGAGGGCGCGGCGCCCGATGTCATCATGGTGGACAACTTCAGCCTCGACGACCTGTGCGCCGCCGTGGCGCGCGTCGCAGGGCGGATCGTGCTTGAGGCCTCGGGCGGGGTCGATCTGACAACCGTGCGCGGCATCGCCGAGACGGGGGTGGACGTCATCTCGGTCGGCGCCCTGACCCATTCGGCGCCGGTTCTGGATATCGGCCTGGACGCGCTCTGACGGCCTCCAGGCCTCCGCCGATCAAGCGGGGCTGGAGGCCGTTTCGGCGACGTCGGTCTTGGCCGAGGTCTCGTTCGCCCGCGCAGGGCGGGAAGCCGGTTGGGACACGGCGGCGCGCGTGGCGGCAGGCGAGGACGTCGTCGACTGGGCCGCCGGCGCGGGCAGGGCGCGGCCTTCCTGCGCCAGCACCATCGAATAGGCGACCGCTTGTCCGGCTTGGCGCGCGGTTTCGACCGGGTTTAGGCCGGCCTGGATCAGGCGCGGCTGGTCCGCCGGCGCCGCGCGACGGGCGGCGTAGGTGAAGGTCCCGCCGGTGCTTGAACGGCCGCCGAAGCGATAGAACAGATGGCTGCCGACCTGGCTGACCTGCACAAGCGACGAACGCCAGCCCGGCGTCACGGCTGTGGTGTGGAAGTGGGTCGCATTGCCGACGCGCGAGAAGACCGACCCCGACATGGCGTTCGAGGCTACGGTCTTGGCGCGGTTCCAGGCGGCCTGGTTGACGCGGCCGCGCATCGCGCCCGAGCAGGTGAAGGAGAACTGGCAACCGGTGCTGCGCGCCGCGCCTTGGAAGACGACGCCGCAGACGGTCTTGGGGAAGGCGGGGTGGCGCACGCGGTTCAGGACGACCTGGGCCACGGCCTTCATGCCGTCGGCGCCCTCGCCGCGGGCTTCATAATAGACGGCCTGGGTCAGGCAATCGAGATCGCGGCTGGCGTCCAGGGCGTTGGCGACGCGGAACGCGGGCGCGGCGGTCGGTGCTGTCAGGCTGGCGCGGCGAAGGTTGGGGTCGCCCGGCGCACGGAGTTGTTCGAGACGGGCGGCCAGCAGTTCGGCCTGGCGATCGCGCTGGGCCGAGCCCGCGCTGGTGTAGGGATCGTGTCGACGCGCGATGGTCAGGGCGCTGGCGTCGAGGCCGCCGGCGGCGGCGGCGAGAGCTTCTTCCGTGAAACCGGCGGCGGTGGCGCCTTGAATCCGTTCGGCCTGGGCGCGCAGCGTCGTCGCGCGCGCCGTCGTGCCGCCCAGATAGGCGCATCCGATCGCCAGTCCCAACAGACCGCCAAAGGCTGCAGCAGCCGTCATGGGCTTGATCTTGGCCACACGATCGGCGCGCAAAATGGCGCGCGTCTGCGAGGAATGCGACAACGAGATAGTCCTGTTCAGCAGGGCGAGAAACGCGGCCCCCGGGGTAGTCTTGCCGGCGAGGCGACCCATTGCGGTCGCGGTCCAGCCTGCAAATTCCGGCGCTCGGCTCAGTGGCCCGGGCGTCGAGGACGGGCCTTTAGCCAGCCTTTTATGGCCTCAATGTGTTCGATTCGCAATCCGATGGTTAACGCATCGGATTCGGTAGGTATTTTTCAGTCGCGGCGACCCGTGTGGCTGCAAAACGGCAAGACTGGATAAATCTATAGGCCGAATACTGTATCCATCAACTGTTGAACTTGTTATGTCTATATATGCTGCATCGCAGCAAACTAAATGGAGCGAACAAAGCTGTTTAGAATTGTGGCGGTGGTTGTCGGCGCAACTAGACCCCAAGCCAGGAACCGCTATGCCGCGTTCGCGTTCAAGCGTGGCCTTTGGAGAGAAGCTCATGACGAAAATCATCACCCTGACTGCGGCCGCTGCGGCGGCGTTCGCCCTGTCTGCCTGCGGCGCGACCATCGAACAGAAGGCCGCCAGCGGCGCTATCGCGGGCGCGGTCGTCGGCGGGCCGGTCGGCGCCGCCGTGGGCGGTGCTGCTGGGACGGCTGTCGGCCAGGCGCAAAAGCCGAACTAAGACCGCCTCGATCGACGCACGCTCTTATCGCCGCGCTTGCGATCAGGGCTGCGTCGCCTATCTGAACGAAGTGTTGCGGCCACGCCGCCGCGACGCCCCAAATGACGCATCAAGCCGATTTGCGGGCTGCGAACCTTGATTTTCGCGCGCTTATCGGCTTTGTGCGCCCCGCTTCGGGCCGTGCGTGGCGCAGCCTGACCCCCGACGACCGCCCTGGTCGCTCACAAGGAACCCTGACGCTTTCGCATGAAAGATCTGAAGACCGGATTCTCCGACCGCATTACCGCCCAGCAAGAGGCCAAGAAGGCCCTGCTCGCCAAATTCAAGCCCAAGGCCGCCGCGCCCGATCCCGAGTTCGAGCGTCTGGCTGAAAAGCGCGCCGCCGAAAAGGAAGCTCTGCGTCAGCAGCACGAACTAGCCAAGGCCGAGCAGCGTCGTGAAAAGGCTGAAAAGGAAGCCGCTCGTCTGGCCGCCGAACTCGCCGCTCAGGAAGAGATCGACGCCGAAAAGCGCGCCGACCGCAAGGCGCGCAAGCAGCTAACCAAGGAAGAGCAGAAGGCCAAGCGCGACGCGCGTTACGCCGCCCGCAAGGCCCGCCGCTAAATCCAGCTGCAGCTCCAAATAGATCGACGCGTCGCATTGCTGCGGCGCGTTTTTCTTTGGCCGTCAGTTCCCTTGTTAGTTAGTTCGTCGTCGCGGCGCTGAGGCGTTCCAGCAGAGCACGCAACTGGTCCGACGAATAGGGTTTGCGCAGCAGGGGCCAGACCGTGTCGGCCAGCACCGCATCCACGTCCTCGCCGACGTAGCCCGAGGTCAGCGCGATCCGCAGATCCGGCCAGCGCGCCGCCGCCTCGCGCGCCAAATCGATCCCGCTCATGCCGCCGGGCATCACAACGTCGGTCAGCATCAGGTCGAAGTCGTCGGCTTGAAGGAACTTCAGCGCATCGTCGCCCGTCTCGGCCCAGTCGACCTCCAGCCCGAAACCTTCCAGGATTTCGAGCGCGATGGCGGCGACGCCCGCGTCGTCCTCCACCAGCAACATCCGCCCGCCCTCGACCAAGGGGGCGCCATCGGCGGCGACCAGGTTCGACGTCATCGCGGCGTCTTCCGCCGACAGGGGCGGCAGGAAGATGCAGATCTCGGCCCCGCGCCCCGGCTCGGAGATGATCTGGACGCCGCCGCCGGATTGGCGCGCGAACCCATAGACCTGGCTCAGCCCCAGGCCCGTCCCCTTGCCGACGCCCTTGGTGGTGAAGAAGGGTTCGAACACTCGGTCGCGGATGTCCGGCGACATGCCTTCGCCGTTGTCGGCGACGCTGACGCAGACATAGTCGCCCGCCGCCAGTTCGGCGATCTGTCCGGCCTCGACGGTGCAGGCCCGCGTCTGCACGGTGATGCGGGCCTGGCGGCCCTTGGCCCCGGTCACATCGCCCAGGGCGTCGCGCGCATTGACGATCAGGTTCAGCAGCGCGGCTTCGAACTGGGCCGGATCGACATTGGCGGGCGCGCCGCCACGCTTCAGCTTGACCTTGAAGTCCACGGCCTCGCCGACGGCCCGACGCAGCAGCGGTTCGCTCTCGCGGATCAGGGCGTTCAGATCGATCGGCTCGGGCCGCAGAGCCTGACGACGCGAGAAGGCCAGCAACTGATGCGTCAGGCTCTCACCCCGACGCGCCGCCGCCAACGCCGCCTCGCCCAGCTTCTTACGCTTGGCCGCGTCCTCGCTGCGCAGGATGATGTCCAACGCCCCGATCACGACGGTCAGCAGATTGTTGAAGTCGTGCGCGACCCCGCCGGTGAGCCGCCCGACCGCCTCCATCCGCTGGGCATGGACCAGTTGCGCCTCGGCCTGAGCCTTTTCGATCAGGGCCTCGTCGACCCGTTCTTCCAGCAGTTCATTGATGCGTTTCAGGTCGTCTTCGGCCCGCTTGGCGTCGGTCACATCTAGACAGGCGCCGACATAGCCCTGGAAAAGGCCCGAGGCGTCGAAGCGCGGCACGCCTTCAGTCCGCAGCCAGCGCGGGCCGAGCGTTGGATGATTGATCCGCGTCAGCGCCTCGAACCGATCCCGGGCCTCGAAGGCGCGCATGAAGGCGGCGGCGAAGACCCCCTCGTCGTCCGGATGGATCAGTCGCCTCCAACTGTCGGGCAGATGCGCGTCCGCCTCGACGCCGAAGAAGGTGCGATAACGCCTGTTGGCGAACACCATCTGCGCGGCGTCGTCGCTCATCCAGATCAGGGCGGGCGCGCTGTCGGCGACCGTGCGGAAGCGGTTCTCGGATTCTTCTAGGCGCGCCTGGGCCGTACGCATGTCCGTCACGTCGAACGCCACGCCCACGAAGCCGACGACCTCCTGGCCCGCCAGACGGGGACGGGAGAAGGACTTCAGCCAGCGCCATTCGCCATCGTGACGGCGATAGCGCGCCTCCATCGAAAAGGGCTCGCGCGTCGCTTCCCCGTTAATCGATTCCGCCAGGATGCGCGCCTGATCTTCGGGATGCAGCGCGCTGCGCCAATCCAGGTTGAGCACGGTCTGATAGTCTGAGCCGTGGAAATCGACATAGGCGCGGTTCACGAAGGCGCGCGTGCGATCCTGTTTGGTGACCCAGATCAGCACCGGCGCGGTGTCGGCGATGGCGCGGAACCGCTGTTCGCTCTCACGGGTCTCGTTTTCCGCGCGGGCGCGCTCGACCTCGGCCCAGGTGCGCGCCGCGACTTCTTCGACAAGGCTGACCTCGGCCTCGGTCCAGTCGCGCGGTGTCGCCGAATGGACATAGAGAAACGCGCGCAAACGTCCGGTGCGGATCAGCGGTGCGCGCACCAGGGCGCGGGTCTGGATGGCGTCGAAGGCGTCGGCGACCGCCGCCGTGCGAGGGTCCTCGCGCACATCTGAAATCTGGATGGTGCGGCCTTCATTCAGGTCCGAGATCAGACCTTCGCCAAAGGCGTTCAGGCTGAACTGTCCCTGGGCACTCTCGACGCCGGCGGTCCAGTCGCGGCTCATGGACACGACGCCCGCCGACTGATCGACCTCGCCATAGCCGACCCGGTCGACGTCCAGCAGCGCGCCAAGCGTGCTCTCCACGTCGGCCATGATGTCTTCGGGATCGGTCAGGTCGCGGAGCCGGTCGCTGAGGTCGAGCAGGAACGCCTGACGTCGCGCGGCGCGCGCCGCCGCATCCAGCGCCTCACGGGTTTCGGTCACATCGAACGAAATGCCGGCATAGCCGACGAAGGCGCCTTGCCCATCGAAGCGCGGCCGCACGACGGCCCGCATCCAGCGCCAGACGCCGTCCTGCCCCTGAACGCGCGCCTCCATCTGAAACGGCTTGCGATCAGCGGCGCCGGCCTTCTCGGCCGCCTTTACGGTCTCCAGATCGTCGGGGTGGACGGCGGTCTTCCAGCCGCCTTCGCGCAACGCCTCGATGTCCAGTCCATGCAGGGTGAAGACGGCGGCGTTGACGAACTCGAACTCGCCCTTGGCGTCCAGCAGCCAGATCGGCGAGGGGGCGGTATCGGCCAGTTCGCGGAACCGGGTCTCGCTTTCACTCAGCCGCGACAGGGCCTTGCGGAGCGACGCCCCCACCGCCGCGATGAACAGGCCGACGAGAACGAAGTTCCAAGTCGCCGCACCACCGATGGCGTCAAGCACGCCATCCCGGCCGGTCGCCGTCAGCGCGACGATCGCCCAGCCGCCGCCGGTGCACACCGCCAGCGCCGTCAAGGCTCCGGTCCAGCCGGCCGCCAGAGCCGCCAGGGTCACCGCCGGCAACAGGATGGTGAAGCCGGTCACCTCGCCATACAGCGGCGACGCCGCCGCACGGATCGCCAAACCCGCGAGGGCGACGCCGATCCCGATCAAAAGGCGATGCGTCGGCGAGGCCGTCGACAGGCGCGCCAGGCCGATCAGCCAGCGATCCATGACCGCGATCCGCCGTTTCGATCCGCCTGCGCTCATATCGTCGGTTCGCCCCACCAGCGACGCGTTTGCCTCGCTGGAACATAGTTTTACACCTTGCGTTTGGGGCGACCACCCCTGACGCGCAGGGGGTTTGATAACGGCGGTCGTCGTGACGCCGGAAAATGGCCTATAAGTCGGACTAGACGCGCGATCTCAGCGAAAGGCCGGTGCGCCGATCGCGGCTATTGGACCCTGAATGACCCGGTTGCCCTGGAAGACGATGTGGAAGGCGCTGCGGCGTTCGGCGGCGGCCTTGCCCGCAGCCGGCGCGGTGCTGGGCGTCGCCATGGCGGCGGGGTCCAGCGTGCGGCCCGATATGGATCGGACTGCTGAGGCGGTTTCGCGCATCACTGGCGGCGACCTCGGTGCGGGCGGATTGGCCGCGATCAAGGGGCGACTGACGCCGTCACAGCTGGCCGTCGCCATGCGGCATGATCCCAACCTTCTGCAGCCGGCTCTCTACGGGCTGACGCCAGGCTGGGAGAGTTTGACGCTGGCCGGAAAGCCAGGTCTGGAATCGGGCAAGAGCGGCCTTGAGGCCCAACGTCTGAACGCGGCCATGGCGCCCGCGTCCGGCGCGCTGCGTCCCGCCTTGCCGTTCGTGTTCAAGGGCAGCGCCGAGGATCGCAGGCGGGCTTTGCGCTGCCTGACCCAGGCGGTCTATTATGAGGCGGCGCTTGAGCCGGACAACGGCCAGGCGGGCGTGGCGCAGGTGGTCCTGAACCGCGTGCGCGATCCGAATTACGCCAGCACCGTCTGCGGCGTGGTGTTCGAGGGCGCCGAACGCGTCACCGGCTGTCAGTTCAGCTTCACCTGCGACGGTTCTCTGGGCCAGGCGCCGGTCGGCTGGGCTTGGGAGCGGGCGCGCAAGGTGGCGGAGCGTGCGCTGAACGGCGCCGTGGCTCAGGAGGTGGGGACCGCCACACACTATCACGCCGACTATGTGCATCCCTGGTGGGCGCCGACGGTGGCCAAGGTGACGCAAATCGGCGCGCACATCTTCTATCGCTGGAAGGGCGTCTATGGCGAAACGGCCGCCTTCCGCAAAACCTACAATGGGCGCGAGCCGGCGATCGACGAGGCGCGTTTCTCGCGTCCGCGCATGACGATCGCGGCCGGCTCTGCAACCGGCGGCGCCGATCCCGACGCTCCGCTGAAAGACGCGCCGTTGAAGACGGTCGAGATCCATGGTCAGCAGCGGGTCGTCGGCGTGGTCAGCCTGGGCGGTCGCCGCCTGCCGACGCGTGATGAAGTCGCCGCCATCAACGCGCGCCTGAACGCTCTGGAGCGGCCAGCATCGTCGACCAAACCCGCCGACACGGCGCCCACAGGCGTCACGACAATGGATGTGGAGGAAGTCGGTCGCCCCGCGAACTGACATCCTGCATTGCAACGCTTCGCCACTCCAAGCATTGATGTCGATGGCCGGACCTGACCGGCCCAGCGAGGACGCCTGCTTGACCCACCCCGAAGTCGATTGTCCGAGGTGGGACGAAGCCGACCGTCTGAAGGCCCTGACAAGCTACGGCGTCCTGGACACGACGCCCGAAGGGTCGTTCGACGATCTGGCGTCGCTCGCCGCGCGCATCTGTGAAGCGCCTATGGCCGCCTTCAGTCTGGTCGATTCCCAGCGTCAGTGGTTCAAGTCCGAGGTCGGTCTGGGCGTGCGCGAAACGCCGCGGCCGCTGTCGTTCTGCGCCCACGCCATGCTGGGCGACGACGTCATGGTCATCCCCGACGCGACGCAGGATGACCGCTTCATCGACAATGACCTGGTGACGGACGCGCCGCACATCCGCTTCTATGCCGGCTATCCGCTGAGGACGCCCGACGGCGTGCCGCTGGGCGCCTTGTGCGTGCTGGACGACACGCCGCGCCCGCAAGGTCTGACCGAGCTTCAGCTGATGGCGCTCAAGACCCTGGCGCAACAGGTGATGACGCAACTGGAGCTGCGTCGCGCCCTGTTGGACCGGGACCTCAGCGACCGCACCGCGCGGTTGGCGATGGAGGCCTCGGCCTATGTGGGGGCTTGGGACTGGGACATTCCTGAGAACCGCGTGATCGCCGACGAACGCTTTGCGCGGATGTATGGCGTGGATCCCGAAGCGGCGCGCGAGGGCGCGGCCATCGAGGTTTTCACCTCCAGCGTCCATCCCGACGACGCCGAGCGGGTCGCCGACGAAATTGACCAAGCCATGACGGGCGACGGCGCCTTCGTCAGCGAATATCGTTTGGGCCAGAGCGATGACGTGCGTTGGATTCTGGCGCGCGGTCAGGTCTATTTCGACGCGGAGGGTAAGCCGATCCGCTTCCCCGGCGTCGCGGTGGACATCACCGAACGCAAGACCATCGAGACAGACCTCGCCGAAACCGCCGTGGCCCTGAGCGAAAGCGAGAGTCGGTTTCGGGTGTTGGCTGACGCCATGCCGCAGATGGTGTGGTCCACCCTGCCGGACGGTTTTCACGACTACTACAATGCGCGCTGGTACGAATTCACGGGCGTGCCCCTGGGCTCGACGGATGGCGAGGGCTGGAACGACATGTTCCATGCCGACGACCGCGAACGGGCGTGGACCGTGTGGCGCAACTCGCTGGAAACCGGCGAGCCCTATGAGATCGAATACCGGCTGAAGCATCACAGCGGCGTCTATCGCTGGACCCTGGGCCGCGCGGTGGCGATCCGCGACGAGGCGGGCGAGATCACCCGCTGGTTCGGCACCCTGACCGATATCGACGAGTTGAAGAGGCTGGAGCAAGGCCGCGAGCTGGTCAGCCAGGAGCTGAGCCACCGGATCAAGAACATCTTCGCCGTCGTCACCGCCCTGGTCGCCCTGTCGGCGCGCCAGTATCCGGAGGCCAAGGCGTTTTCGGCCTCGCTGCGCACGCGCATCGCCGCCCTGGCCCGGGCGCATGAGTTCGTGCGGCCGCACACCGAGACGTCCAAGACCACGATCGGGGCGACGACCCTGCATTCCTTCCTGTCCGACCTGTTCAAGGCCTATGCGGACGAGACGGGCGGTTCACGCGTCGTCATCCGCGGCGAGGACGCCGTGTTCGACGATCAGGCAGCGACCTCCGTGGCCTTGCTGTTCCATGAATTGGCGACCAACGCCGCCAAATACGGCGCGCTATCCGAGCGTGGCGGCGTGGTCACGCTGACGACGGAACGGCAGGAAGACCGCTTCGTCCTGACCTGGTCGGAAACGGGCGGTCCGGTCATCCAGGGCATGCCGCAACGCACCGGCTTCGGCTCGTCCCTGGCCAGCCTTTCAGTCGAGGGACAACTCGGCGGGCGGTTGTCGCGCGAGTGGCGGCCGGAGGGGCTCCAGGTGGTCGTGGACCTGCCGGCGACGGCCCTGTCGAGGCGCCGCGCGGCAGGCGGATATTCAAATTAGTCTTCTATTGAAACCTATCCCTCACACTGACGTTACGTACGCTCCCGAGCACTGATTGAACCCATGACTGCGCGTATCCTCATCATCGAAGACGAAGCTCTCGTTGCGATGGAGCTCAGGTTCGTCCTGGAGGATCTCGGTCACGAGGTTCTGGGCGTCGCCGCGACCGCACAGGCCGCGCGCGATCTGGTGAGCGAGAATGACGTTGATCTGGCGCTGGTCGATATCCACCTTTCCGATGGTCCTACAGGGATCAACCTGGGTCGCGAACTGGGTCAGGATATGGGCGTCTCCGTCCTGTTCATGACGGCGAACCCCGGCATGGTGCGAGACGGCGTCGCCGGCACCATCGGCGTCTTGTCCAAACCGACAGACGAACATGCAGTGCAAACGGCTGTGGATTACGCTCTTCGTCGTCGCCAGGGGCAGCCGGTCGATTACGCGCCCCCGGGTCTTCAACTCTTCGCCTGACCGCCGCCGAGGCGGTTGCGGTCGCCGCCATGCGGCATATGTCGAGGCCTCCCTACAAGGAGACCTCCCCCATGACGACCCTGACCAAACGCAAGCTCGGCTCCAGCGACCTGGACATCGCCCCCCTGGTGTTCGGCGGCAACGTCTTCGGCTGGACGGCGGACGAGGCGACCTCCTTCGCCCTGCTGGACGCCTTCGTCGAGGCCGGTTTCGACGCCATCGACACCGCCGACGCCTATTCGCGCTGGGTTCCGGGCCACTCCGGCGGCGAAAGCGAGACGATCATCGGCAAGTGGCTGAAGGCGCGCGGCCGGCGCGACGACGTCAAGATCCTCACCAAGGTCGGATCGGACATGGGACAGGGCCACAACGACCTGTCGCCAGCCTGGATCGAGACGGCGGTCGAGGCGTCGCTGCGCCGGCTGCAGACCGACTATATCGACCTGTATCAGACCCACTGGCCCGATCCGAAGACACCGCAGGAGGAGACGCTGCGCGCGCTGGATAAGCTGGTGCAGGCCGGCAAGGTGCGCGCCATCGGCACGTCCAACCATTCGGCCGAACAGGTGTCCGAAGCTCTGGATATTTCGCAGCGCGAGATTTTGGCCGCCTATGCGACGATCCAGCCGCATTACAACCTCTACAGCCGCGACACCTTCGAGGGCGAACTTCAGGACCTGGCCGTCGAACAGGGCCTGGGCGTCATCACCTACTTCAGCCTGGAGAGCGGTTTCCTGACCGGCAAATACAAAAGCGTCGATCAGATCGCCGGGACCAAGCGCGAGGGAATGCTGAAGGACAAGTTCGACGTGCGCGGCGTGCGTATCCTGGCGGTCCTGGACGCCGTGGCCCAGAAGGCCGAGGCCACCTCGGCCCAGGTCGCCTTGGCCTGGCTGCTGGCCCAGCCGGGCGTGACGGCCCCGATTGTAAGCGCGACCTCGACCGAACAGCTGGCCGACACGCTGAAGGCGGCGACCCTGATGCTGTCGGACGAGGACGTGGCGGAACTGATGGAGGCGAGCGCCTACTGATCGCGCAGGATCGGGGTCACCAGACCCCGATCTTCTCCGCCTCGGCGTGGCTGATGGGGTTGTGGGCCTTGGCGTGGTCTTCCTCGGCGAGGAAGCGGCTGACTTCCAGGGCGGCCATACAGCCCATGCCGGCGGCGGTGACGGCCTGGCGATAGACGTCGTCGGTCACGTCGCCGGCGGCCCAGACACCTTCGATCTCGGTCGAGGCCGTGCCGGGCTTCACCCGCAGATAGCCGCCGGCGTTGGTCTCCAACTGGCCCTTAAACAGTTCCGACGACGGGGCGTGGCCGATGGCGATGAAGACGCCGTCGGCGGGGATTTCCCGGGTCGAGCCGTCCTGGACATTCTTCAGCCGAACGCCGGTGACATTTTTGGCCATGCCGTCCACGACGCCGACAATCTCCTCGATCGCCGAGTTCCAGATCACCTCCACCTTGGGGTGGGCGAACAGCCGGTCCTGGAGGATCTTCTCGGCGCGGAATTCGTCGCGACGGTGAACGACCGTGACCTTGGAGGCGAAGTTGGTCAGGAACAGCGCCTCTTCGACGGCGGTGTTGCCGCCGCCGACGACCACGACTTCCTTGCCGCGATAGAAGAAGCCGTCGCAGGTGGCGCAGGCCGAGACGCCGAAGCCCTGATAGGCGGCCTCGCTCTCCAGCCCCAGCCATTTGGCCTGGGCGCCCGTGGAGATGATGATGGTCTCGGCCAGCATCTCTTCGCCGCTGTCCAGCTTCAGGCGGAACGGGCGTTGCGACAGGTCGGCGGAGACCACGATGTCGTGGATGACTTCGGTCCCGACATGCAGGGCCTGGGCCTGCATCTGCTCCATCAGCCAGGGGCCCTGGATGGTGTCGGCGAAGCCGGGATAGTTCTCGACGTCGGTGGTGATGGTCAGCTGGCCGCCGGGCTGAATGCCGGCGATGACGACGGGGTTCAGCGAGGCGCGGGCGGCGTAGATGGCGGCAGTCCAGCCGGCGGGGCCGGAGCCGATGATGGCGACGCGAACGGTACGAGCTTGGGTCATGGCCCCTATTTAGGCGGTGATTCCCGTTTGCGCGATGCTAGTCTCGCCTGACACGCAGGGGAGATGGGGATGACGAACAAGAACGCAGCCTTCCTGCCGATCGGGATCGGCATGGGCTTGTCGATCGGCGTGGCGCTGGGCGTGGCCCTAGACAATGTCGGCCTAGGTCTCGCGCTGGGCACGGCCATCGGATCGGGCTTTGGCGTGGCCCTGATGAGCGCGGCGAACGCCAAGGCCAAGAAGAGCGGCGGGTCGGACGGCGGCGCGGTTCTGCCGTCGTCGGATACGTCGCAGCACAGCGGCTCAGACTGCAGCGGGGACAGCGGCTGTGACGGTAGCGGCGGTGGCGGCGGCGACTGAAAAGGCCACTCCAGAATCTGTTAGTGCACTTTCGTGCAGATTTTTGTGAGCCGTTCTTTGAAAATCTCCTGATGACGGTCGTCACCATGGGGCATGACGGCGTCAGGAACGGATGTGGGTCTCGCTATCGCGTCTGCATCGCTTCCAGGACGGCGCGCGCGGCGCGGTCGGTTTCGGCCAGCGGGTCGTAGGTCCAGCCTTCCAGCGCGCCGTCGAACGGACGGGTTGCGCCGCGCGATTGCAGGTCGTCGTACAGGCGAGCGAACTTGTCGCCGGCCTTCAGCGGGATCATCGGCAGGACGTGGACCGGCTTGCCGGTCGAGGCGGCCTCGGCGGCCATGTTGGCGCTGTCCTCGGTGACCAGGATGTGGTCGGCGAAATGCAGGAAGCCGAACAGAGGGTTGTCGCCTGTCCCGTCCCAGATCCAGCCCGGCAGGTCCGACAGCCGAGCGGTCATGACGGCCTTCGCCGCGTCGGGCGTGCGACGTGAGAAGGTCAGCATCAGTGCGCCGCCAGATGCTCGCACGGCGTCCGCGATCTGGTCGGCCAGGTCCGCCGCATGGGCCTCGGTCAGGTCGAAAGCCTTGGACTTGCCGCCGATCAGCACGGCGATACGCGGATGGGGCAGGGGGGCGATCCGGTCGGCGAAGAGCGGCGCGGCCTCGGCGATCCGCTGCGGTGTGATGCGGTGGGGTGAGCCGGTGATTTCGAAGACATTGTCGCCCGACAGACCGTCATGGGCGGGCGCGACGATCAGGTCGTAGCGATCGTCGGCCCAGCGTGGATCCTGGGTCTGGACGACGAAGGTCTTGCCGCCGCTCCAGGCCTTGACGCGGGTCGACAGCGGCAGGGTCGCACGACCCGTGGCGATCCACAGATCGGGCCAGGGGGCGGTCAACGGCGCGGACGCCAGCATGGCAGGAATCTTTAACGCCGACGGCAGGCGGTCGAAGATCGGCCGCCAGCGGGTATGTTTGATCGTAACCTCGGCCGGGGTCAGGCGCTGGACGGCCTCGGCGAGACCCAGCGCCTGATTCTCGATGCCGGCGCGGCCGTCGGAGACGACCCAGATGGAAAGGGGCTGCGCGGACGCTGCCCCAGCCACCGCTATTACTTCCACTCGACCTTGAGGATCTCGTAGGCCTTCACGCCGCCGGGGGTGTTGACCTCCACGACGTCGCCGACCTCCTTGGAAATCATGGCGCGCGCGATCGGCGAGGCGATCGAGATCTTGCCCTTCTTCACATCGGCTTCGTGTTCGCCGACGATCTGATAGGTGGCCTCTTCCTCGGTGTCCTCGTCCACCACGGTGACCGTGGCGCCGAACTTGACCTGACTGCCGGACAGTTTGGACACGTCGATGACCTGGGCGCGGCTGATCTTGTCCTCGATCTCGGCGATCTGGCCTTCGATCCAGCCCTGACGCTCCTTGGCGGCGTGGTATTCGGCGTTTTCGGACAGGTCGCCGTGCTCACGCGCCTCGGAAATGGCGGCGATCACGCTCGGCCTTTCGACCGACTTCAATTGCTTCAGTTGATCGTCGAGGGCACGGTAGCCCTCGCCCGTCATCGGCACTTTTTCCATTTGTGTCGTGATTTTTCTGGTTCGCCCGGAGACTGGAAAGACGCGAGATAAGCACACAAAAGGCCGCGGGGCGGGCGCGGCCGGGCATCAAGACTAGGGTTTCTCGCTCAGGAATTCAAGAGCGCGATGCCCGCGCCGGTTGACCGCTCAAGCGCGGGCCGGCGGTTCGGGCTTGTGGTCGCGGCGCAGGACGCCCTTTATGAGGCTGTAGGCCAGCCAACCGACGGCGGCGAGGCCGGCGAGCATGAACAGGCCGGAAATCAGGGCGGCTCCTGCCGCCATGAAGGCGAGGACGAAGGCGACGGCCGCAGCCAATCCGGCGACGATCTGAATGGTTTGAAGGCGCATGAGACCTTAACGCCCTCGACCACGGCGGGTTGCGCCGCCGCGATCACGATCCGATCACGCGTAGCTGTAGGGACCGCCGCGTTCGAGCGCGCGTTGATAGGCAGGCCGCGCGTGGATGCGGTTCAAGAAGGCCTTCAGATGAGGTTTGGTCTCGGCATTGAAGGCGCGGTCGGCACCGGCCTCGACTGGAAAGCTCATCATGATGTCGGCGGCGGTGAACTGATCGCCCGCGAACCATTCCGAGCGGCCCAGTTCGTCCTCCCAGAAGCCGACATGGGTGCGCAGCTGTGGATCGACGAAACTGGTGATCGCCTTGTTGGCGACGCCATTGACGATCGGCTTCAGCAGGGCCGGCGCACGGCGTGGGAGCATGCTGAACACTAGCTTCAGCAGCAAAGGGGGCATGGCCGACCCCTCGGCATAGTGCAGCCAATAGGTGAAACGACGGCCGTCCTCGGTTCCCGCCGCCGGACGCAGCCGGCCCTGACCATAGGTATCGAGCAGATATTCGACGATGGCCCCGGTCTCTGCGACCTTGACCGCGCCGTCCTCGATGACCGGCGACTTGCCCAGCGGATGGATCGCCAGCAGTTCGGGGGGCGCCAGCCGGTTTCCAGGGTTTCGTTCGTAGCGCACGACCTCATAGTCCAGGCCCAGCTCTTCGAGTAGCCACAGGACGCGTTGCGAGCGGCTGTCGTTCAGATGGTGGACTTTGATCATGGGTCGGCTCCGGGCGGCGAGGCGTGACTATTCGCAACGCCGCCCCAGAAGTCGAGCGGCGATTGCGGCCTCAGCGCGGGCGGCGGCCGCTCCAGCGTCCGCGGGGTTGCGGCGCGACCTTGGGCTTGGCGCCTTCGCGGCGGTTGCGCCAGACCTCATAGGCCAGGGTCGCCAGAGCCAGTTTGCCGGCGTGACGACCGGCGACGCGGCGGCCGCCCTTGGAGAGCAGCAGGCTGCCGATCAACGGGACGAGTTTGTTCAGACGGGACATGATTGAGTTCCTTTCGTCGTCCCAACGCGCCGTGCGTGATCGGGGTTCGCCCTGCGACGACATGAACTGTCAGCGACCCACAGAAGGTTTGGCGCGCGCGACGCGCCGAGCGGTGCTAGCGCTAGGGCATGAGCCAATCCCGCATCGCCGCCTTCTTCACCTCTCTGAGCTTTTTCGTCATCGCCGCCCTGGTCGCCGGCGTCGTCGTCGGCGCCCTGGCGCAAGGGTCGCAGGCCGCCTGGCTGACCGGCGCCTTGGGCGTGGTCGAGAGCCTGGGCCAGGTGTGGCTGAACGCCCTGCGCATGACCGTCATTCCCCTGGTGTTCAGCCTGCTGGTGACCGGCATCGTCTCCATCGCCGATGCGGCGGCGACGGGCCGGATCGCGGTGCGGTCGCTGGTGGTGTTCGCGGTGCTGCTGGTCGGGGCGACGATCTATGCGATCCTTGCGGGCCTGGGCCTGCTGGCGGTCTGGCCGATCGATCCGGAGGCGGGGCGTGGCCTGCTGGCGGGCGTCAGCGCCGAATCCTTGGCGACCGTGGGCGAGGCGGCGCGCACCGACGGCCTGCGCGCCTTCCTGGCCAGTCTGGCGCCGGCCAATGTCATCAAGGCGGCGTCCGACGACGGGGTGCTGGCGGTGGTGGTCTTCGCCGTCGCCTTCGGCTTCGCCGCGACGCGGATCAAGGCCGAGCTGCGACGGCCCCTGGCCGGCTTCTTCGAGGCGGTGGCCGAGACCATGGTGGTCATCGTCCACTGGGTGCTGCTGGCCGCGCCTTTCGGTGTGTTCGCTTTGGCGCTAGGCGTGGGTTTGCGTGCGGGCCTCGGGGTGGCGGGGACGCTGGCCCATTATGTCGCCATCGTCTGCCTCAGCCAGATTGGGCTGATCCTGATCATCTATGTCGTGGCGATTGTGTGGGGGCGGATTTCGCTGGCCCGTTTCGCGCGCGCCGTGGCCCCGGCCCAGGTGGTCGCCGTCTCGACCCAGTCGTCGCTGGCCAGCCTGCCGGTCATGATCGAGCGCGCGCGCGACTGGCTGGGCGTGCCCCAGACCTCCGCCGGCCTCGTTCTGCCGCTGGCGGTGGCGGTGTTCCGCATCACCAGCCCGGTCGCGAACCTGGCGGTCTGCCTCTATGTCGCGCAGTTGCACGGGGTGGAGTTGGGGCTCGGCGTGCTGATCGCCGGCGGTCTGACGGCCATCGCCGTGTCCATCGCCTCGGTCGGTTTGCCGGGCCAGGTCAGCTTCTTCGCCGCCATCGGCCCCATTTGTCTGGCCATGGGCCTGCCGCTGGGGGTGCTGCCGCTGCTGCTGGCGGTCGAGGTCATCCCCGACATCTTCCGCACCGTCGGCAATGTCACCGCCGACCTGGCCGCAACCCGGATCGTGGCGGGCGAAGATGGGGCGGGCGAAGACGGTCGCGCTACAGAATGACCCAGGCGGCGCCGCCCGCCAGCAGGATAACGTGGAGCAGGACGACCAGGCCGAACTGCGTCCTGAACGGCTCCTTGCGGGTCTTGTGGCGCAGGATGTGCTGACCCATCCAGGCGCCCAGACCGCCGATCAGGTCGAACAGGAGCAGCGTCGATTCCGGCGTGCGCCACAGGCCGGCCTTGGCGCGCTGCTTGTCCCTGGCGAAGGCGATAAACCCTAGGACTTCGCCGCACAGAATGGCGATCAGGGCGAGGTCGAGATTGGACATCGGCGTGGCTCCGGCGTTCGGCCGCTACAACCTTGCGGCGTGCGGCCGAAAACCGGAGATTTCGTCAACGTCAGGCGTAGTCCTGGATCGCCCGCACATCCAGGTCGCCGGCCTTGATGGCGCCGATGGCCTGGGCCGCCGCCAGGGCCCCGGCTGTGGTGGTGTAGTAGGGCATCTTCATCATCAGGGCGGTGCGGCGCAGCGAGAAGCTGTCCTGCAGCGACTGCTTGCCCGATGTGGTGTTGAAGACCAGCTGGACCTCACCGTTCTTCATCGCGTCCACGATGTGCGGGCGGCCTTCCAGCACCTTCTTGACCAGCTTCACCTCCAGCCCCTGTTCGACCAGATAGGCGTGGGTGCCGCCGGTGGCCATCAGGCTGAAGCCTTCGGCCAGCAGCGTCCGGGCGGCGTCGACGATGAAGGGCTTGTCCTCATCCTTGACCGAAATGAAGGCGCAGCCCGAGGTCGGAAGGGTGGTGCCGCCGCCGATCTGGGACTTGGCGAAGGCGCGGGCGAAGGCGGGGGCCATGTCGGCCTCTCCCGGCCGCTTGAAGTCCAGCCCCATGACCTCGCCGGTCGAGCGCATTTCCGGGCCCAGGACGGTGTCCACCCCGGCGAAACGGGCGAACGGGAAGACCGCTTCCTTGACGGCGATATGGTCGTAGGGCTTGTCCGTCAGCCCGAACGACTTCAGCGGCACGCCAGCCATGACCTTGGCGGCGATGGAGGCGATAGGCTGGCCGATGGTCTTGGCCACGAAGGGCGCCGTGCGGCTGGCGCGCGGATTGACTTCCAGCACAAAGATGCGCGGGTTTTCGCTGTGCGGCTCCTCGATGGCGAACTGCACGTTCATCAGGCCGCGCACCTTCAGGGCCTTGGCCATTTCGGTGGTCTGACGCTTCAGCTCGTCCACGATCTCGGGCCGCAGCGAGAAGGGCGGCATGGAGCAGGCGCTGTCGCCCGAGTGCACGCCGGCTTCCTCGATATGTTCCAGAACGCCGGCGACGAAGACCGTCTCGTCGTCGCACAGGGCGTCGACGTCCACCTCGGTGGCGCGGTTCAGATAGTGGTCGATCAGGACCGGATCGTCGCCCGAGACGCGCATCGCCTCGTGGACGTAGCGGTCCAGTTGCTCGCGGTCGTGGACGATCATCATGCCGCGTCCGCCCAGAACGTAGGAGGGGCGCAGGACGACGGGATAGCCGACCTCCTCGGCCGTCTGCGCGGCCTCTTCGGCCGAACGGGCCAGGCCGTTGGGCGGCTGGCGCAGGCCAATGCCCTCCAGCATCTGCTGGAAGCGTTCGCGATCCTCGGCCAGGTCGATGGAGTCGACGCTGGTGCCCAGGACCGGAATGTCATCCTCCTGCAGGGCGTGGGCCAGTTTCAGCGGGGTCTGGCCGCCGAACTGGACGACGCAGCCGATCAGGTCGCCGTTCGAGCGCTCGACCTCGATCAGCTCCAGCACGTCCTCGGCCGTCAGCGGCTCGAAATACAGGCGGTCGGAGGTGTCGTAGTCGGTCGAGACGGTTTCGGGGTTGCAGTTGACCATGATGCTCTCGACGCCGATCTGGCCGAACGCAAAGGCTGCGTGGCAGCAGCAGTAGTCGAACTCGATGCCCTGGCCGATCCGGTTCGGACCGCCGCCCAGGATGATGGCCTTCTTCTTGTTCGTCGGCTCCGACTCGCACTCGGGAATTTGGCCGAGCGCGCCGGTCTCATAGGTCGAATACATATAGGCGGTGGCGCTGGCGAACTCGGCGGCGCAGGTGTCGATCCGCTTGAACACCGGGCGGACGTTCAGGCCGCGACGGGCGGTCCGGACGGATTTTTCGCTCTGGCCGGTCAGTTGCGCCAGACGGGCGTCTGAGAAGCCCTTGGACTTCAGGCGGCGGAACTCGGTCGGGTCGGTCGGCAGGCCCTTGACCCGCACATGGCCTTCCTCGCGCACGATGTCGGCGATCTGGCGCAGGAACCAGGGTTCGTAGGAACAGGCGGCGTTGACCTCCTCGACCGTCAGGCCGTGGCGGAAGGCCTGGGCGATGACGCGGATACGGTCGGGGGTCGGAACGCCCAGGGCACGCACGACGGCGCCGCGGGCCGTAGCGTCGTCTTCGGCGCCGGCCACACCTTCAATCTCGATCTCGTCGAAGCCCGACAGGCCGGTCTCCAGCCCGCGAAGCGCCTTCTGCATCGATTCCTGGAAGGTGCGGCCGATGGCCATCACCTCGCCCACCGACTTCATCGAGGTGCCCAGCAGGGGCTCCGAGCCCGGGTATTTCTCAAAGGCGAAGCGCGGGATCTTGGTGACGACATAGTCGATCGACGGCTCGAAGCTGGCCGGCGTCACCTGGGTGATGTCGTTGGTCAGTTCGTCCAGGGTGTAGCCGACCGCCAGACGCGCCGCGACCTTGGCGATGGGGAAGCCGGTGGCCTTGGACGCAAGGGCCGACGAGCGCGACACGCGCGGGTTCATCTCGATCACGACCATGCGGCCGTCGGCGGGGTTGATCGCCCACTGGACGTTCGAGCCGCCCGTCTCGACGCCGATCTCGCGCAGCACATTGATCGAGCCCGTCCGCATCCGCTGATATTCCTTGTCGGTCAGCGTCAGGGCAGGGGCGACAGTGATGGAATCGCCGGTGTGGACCCCCATCGGGTCGACGTTCTCGATCGAGCAGATGATGATGCAGTTGTCCGCGGTGTCGCGGACGACCTCCATCTCATATTCCTTCCAGCCCAGGACCGATTCCTCGATCAGCACCTCGGTGGTCGGCGACAGGTCCAGCCCGCGCAGGACGATCTCCTCGAACTCCTCGCGGTTGAAGGCGATGCCGCCGCCTGTGCCGGCTAGGGTGAAGGACGGGCGGATCACGGCGGGCAGGCCGACGAACTCCAGCCCCTCCAGCGCTTCTTCCATCGAATGGGCGGCCTTGGAGCGGGGCGATTCCAGGCCCAGCTTGTCCATCGCGTCGCGGAACTTCTGGCGGTCCTCGGCCTTGTCGATCACCTCGGCCTTGGCGCCGATCATCTCGACGCCGTGCTTGGCCAGCGCGCCGGATTCATGCAGGGCCAGGGCGGTGTTCAGCGCGGTCTGGCCGCCCATGGTCGGCAGCAGGGCGTCGGGCTTTTCCTTGACGATGATCTTCTCGACCATCTCGGGCGTGATCGGCTCGATATAGGTGGCGTCGGCCACCTCCGGGTCGGTCATGATGGTGGCGGGGTTCGAGTTGACCAGGATGACCCGATACCCTTCAGCCTTCAGCGCCTTGCAGGCCTGAACGCCGGAATAGTCGAACTCGCACGCCTGGCCGATGACGATCGGGCCGGCGCCGATGATGAGGATGGACTTGATGTCTGTGCGCTTGGGCATCGCCAGCTCTTCTTCTTATTGAACGCTAGTGGGTCACGACCGCGCATTCCCAGCCGTCATACTCCAGCTGGAAGGCCGCGGCCCAGGTCTGCATCATGGCCGAGACGGGCGCGAAACTGACCGCATCGACCGCCATGGTGGTTTCGAGAATCGTCATGTCGCCCTCGCCACGGGCGATGAAGCCCGCCCGTCGCGCCACCTCGCACAGGTCGCCGTGCGCGTCCTCGTCGCCGAGGAAGAAGAACAGCGTATGGCGCGGCGTCACGCCGCTGTCGCCCTGTTCGGCCAGCGCCGCGCGCACCATGGCGTCGCGTTCGTCATGACAGATGTCCGAGGCGTCCAAGGGAGTGCGTCGTCCTTCGTTCTCTACGCGCGCGAGAAGCCCCCGCAGAGCCTGGCCCTGCGACGCTCACGTCTGCTTGTCGGTCAAGCGGCCCGTTTAGAGAGGGAGGGGCGAGGGGGCAAGATGCAAAGCAGAATTCCCAGTGTTTGGGCGCGGCATGGATTGCGCAAAAAGAAAGGGGCGACCGTCGCCGGTCGCCCCCTCGTTTCAAGATCATAGGATATGTGAGTCTTAGAACACCTTGTAGTTCAGGCCGATGAAGAAGCGGCGGCCGTAAGGATCAAAGTTCGAATACAGCGTCGTGCCGAGGTATGGCGCTTGTTCCGAATCGAAGGCGTTCACGACGCCGGCGCGCAGCGTCAGATCTTGGTTGACGTTGTAGCGGACGGTGAAGTCGTTGCGCACGAAGTTGCCCGTGTCCAGCTGATCGGCCGAACGGCCGTCCGCATTGTTCACGAAGTCGCGGCGGAAGACGATGTTCTGAGCCGATTGCCAGTCCGCAGTCCAGTTCACGCTCCAGGTTTCGTTGGGGGTCCAGGTCAACGAGGAGGTGAAGCGAACGCGCGGGTATTGCAGCGTGCTGGCCAGTTCATCGAAATCGCCGGGATCGGCTTCATTCAGGAACTGCTTCTGTTCGATCAGCCACGAGCCGGCGAGCGAGTAATCGAACACACCCCAGTTACGGCCGAAGCTGTCGCTGGTGTCGAGGCGATAACGACCCGTGAAGTCCAGACCGCGGGTTTCCAGCGACGCATAGTTGAACGAACGCTCGATGAAGCCGCCGATCGGATCGCTAGCCGGCGCGCCAATGCCGAACGGAATGTTCGGATTGTTGCGGAAGATTGTCGAGCAGGCATCGACGTTCAGTTCCGCACCATTAACGCAGTTCGCCGCCGCAGTATCGGCGGTGACAGCCGCAATAACGCGGTCAATCTTGATCTCGTAATAATCGAGCGCAAGGCTGAAGTTTGGCATGAAGCGCGGACGCAGCACCGTCGAGAAGGTGAAGCTGTTCGACTCTTCAGGTTGAAGGTTCGGGTTGCCGCCGGAGACGCCCGAGATGCCCGAAGTGTAGGTCGGGTTGAAGTCGTCGGTATTTTGCGGTGTCGCGCCGGCGAAGTCGAACGTCAGACCTTGCTGCGCGGCCAAGGCCGTGCAGTTCCGGATGCGGTTGGCCTTCGTTTCATTGTCGTTGACCGCGGCGATCGCAGCCGTGGTGCAGGGATCGGTGAACGAGTTGAGGAAGGTCTCGCTGTTCGGAGCGAAGTTTTCGGCCAAGTCGGGAACGCGAACCGAGGTGTTGTAGCTGGTCTTGAAGGTGATGTCCCGGATCGGACGGTAGACCAAGTTCACGCCATAGACGTCGACATTTCCGACTGTCGTATAGTCGGCATAACGATACGAACCGCTAAGTTCGGCATATTCGCCTAGCATGCTGTCGCGGAAGAGCGGAAGCGAGACTTCCGTGAAGACTTCCTTAGACTCATAGCTGGCTTCGGGGAAATCAGGGCCGGAGTTGAGGAACAGCAGGCGCCCGTCGGTGTCGCGGTCGCGACCCGTGGCTTCCGTCGTTTCCTTGCGATACTCACCACCCAGAGCGACGCCGATCGGGCCAGCGCCCCAGAAGTCCCAGAGGCTACCGGAAACCGACGCGATCGCCTGCTGCTGCTCATTACGCTCGGTGATGCCGATTTCGGCGCCGACATAGTCAAGCGCTGCGGCGCTCTGGTTGCCCTTGCCAAACACGTTCAGCGGGGCGCATTGCGCCACCGAGTCGCGACCATACTGCGTATCACGCAGATCTCCGCCACGCTGATAGTCGTCCAGGGCGGCGCCCTGTTTCAGCAACAGTTGCGACCGGCAGACAATCTCACCGGCTCGGCCATTTACAACACCCAGGGTGTCGACAACCGCGTCCGCTGCGAGCGCGAAGCGTTGACCGTCGACCGCGCGTTCACGGTTTTCGATCTCAACCTTGCCGTAGGTGTAGCCGATATCCCAGCTGACGTCCTTGACGAACGAAATCTGGTCATGGTTGCCGCGGAGGCCCAGCACGTAACGCTGCAGTTCACGCGTGTTGTCTTGCGTACGATCCGGCCCGAACAGGGTGTGGCGCGCATTCTGAAGCAGGACGCCCGTTTGCGCGGCGCCCGGGTTGGTCGCGGTCGGCGGCGCGTAGGGCGTAACGACGTTGGTGCGGATCGCATCCTTGATGTTTTGCGGCAGGAAGGCGTTGTCCGACCAACGCAGATCGAAGTTGTTGACGGCATAGATCGGGTTCACGGCGTTTGCGCCGTAAGAGTTCACCAGGTCGATGTCGAAGAAGGTCGGCTGACCCACGTCGAAGGTGTCTTCCGTCACATATTTGGCTTCGGCGTACGCTTCGATCGAGTCGGTGACCTTGAAGGTGCTTCCGACTTGATAGCGTTGCGATTCCGAGCGCGGAACGCGCGAGCCGGTCGAGAAGTCGGCCGGGTTTTCGCCGTCACCGCCGATGTTGTACGGACGGTTGATACCCGTGTTGCCGACCCGCTGGCCAAAGTCGGCCAGGCGCGCGGTCGTGCCGTCGTACCAGTAAGTCTTGCCAGGCGTCACGCCGAAGCAGTTGGCGCTGTAGCTGAAGTTTCCGGCAGCATTGCCACCCGGGAAGCAGTTTGCGTACGGGACGTTCGGATTCGTCAGGTCGCTCGGCTGCTGCACATTAGCGAGCGTGGTCTGACCCCAGCGCGGGATGTCGAGGCGACGAACGCCGGTGAACAGGAAGGCGTCCTGACGACCGTCAAAGGGCGCCGAGGTTGGGTCGGCATCGACGCCGATGCGGACCGGCGCGCGACGGATCCAATCGATGTCCATCGACGTGACTTCATCGACCTTCTCATACTCGGCATGAGCGTAAACGTTCAGGCGATTGTCGAAGAAGTTCTTGCCGATTAGCGCCGAGACACGCTGGTTGGCTTCGCCGTCCTGGTTGATCTGGCCATAGTTGGCGTCGATTTCCAGGCCTTCAAAGTCCTTGCGCAGGATGAAGTTCAGAACGCCGGAGACGGCATCTGCGCCATACACCGACGAGGCGCCGCCCGTGACGATTTCGATGTTCTGGATCAGCAGGCGCGGAATGGTGTCGATATCCACCGAAAGCGAACCGCCCGACGAACCGACGTGACGGCGACCGTCGACCAAGGTCAGCGTGCGGTTGGAGCCCAGCGAACGCAGGTTCGGCAGCGACAGGCCGCCGTCACCCAGGTTGGAGCCCGTCGTATCCGACGGAACGACCGAGTTCGACAGGGCCGGAATGGTGGACAGGTAATCGATGACCGTGGTCTGGCCGGTCGACAGCAGTTCGTCGCGCGACACCTGGATCAGGGGGGTGGGGGCGTTGGTTGCGTCGCGACGGATACGCGACCCGGTCACCACGATTTCACCAAGCTCGGCGGCTTGTTGGCTATCAGCAGCGGGGGCGGTGCTGATGGGCTGATCTGCAGTCTGGGCGAAGGCGCTAGAGGCCGCCAAGGCGCCCGCAAGGACCGTCGAAGTCAGAAGGAAGTTGCGCATTTACTCTCCAATGATCGCAGCAGGGGGGATCAGGAGTGCTAGTAGAGCCGTCGCTGAACTGCCGCAGGCGTGCCACAGACCGGACACATCCAAAGGGGTCAAGCTTCGCCTTTGACTTTCGTGTCAATATAACGTCGGTATTGCGATAATGTGGTCTCAATGCAACGCCTTATTTGTCGCATTGATTTTCAGTCAGATGCCGTCTTCCAGTCTAAAAATGAGTGGTAAGGGCGTTGGATTATTGAGCTAATATTGATCTGGTGTTGGATGAAATCTATTCAGTACACCAACTGTCGATTGTGTCTTTTAAATCCGCAATGCTGTACAAGGAAGTATAGCGGGACTCGTCCACCGGGGCGTCGGCCAGTTCATGGGCCCAGGTGACGTGATAGGGGATGTGGACGCCGAAGGCGCCGGCGGCGATGGCGGGCAGGACGTCGGACTTCATGGAGTTGCCGGCCATGACGGCTTCGGCCGGGCCCGTGCCGTGGCGGGTGAAGACCCGCTCGTAGGTGGCGCGATCCTTTTCGGAGACGATCTCGACGGCGCTGAACAGGTCGCCCAGGCCTGAGGCGGCCAGTTTGCGCTCCTGGTCCAGCAGGTCGCCTTTGGTGATCAGGACAAGTCGGTATTTTTCGGACAGTTCGGCGACGACCGCGTCTACGCCGGGCAGGGTCTCGACCGGGTGGGCCAGCATCTCGCGACCGGCGGCCAGGATCTCGCGCACGACATGGGGCGGAGCCTCGCCGTTCGTCAGCTCCATCGCCGTCTCGATCATCGACAAGGTGAAGCCCTTGATGCCGTAGCCATAGAGCCGCAGGTTGCGTTGCTCGGTTTCGGCCAGGCGCGCCTCGATGGTCGCCTCGTCGCCGTGGTCGGCCAGAAGATCGACGAACCGCGCATGGGTCAGGCGGAAGATCGTCTCGTTGTGCCAGAGGGTGTCGTCGGCATCGAGGCCGACCGTGGTGATGCTCATGCCGCGCCCCTATCATGGGACGAACGAGGAAGGGAGACGCGATGAACGGATCGGCGGTGGTGATCGGGGCGACGGGCGGCATCGGCCGGGCGATGGTCGAGCGGATCGTGGCGGACGGCGCGTTCGAGACCGTGTGGGCCGTGTCGCGCTCAGGCGCGGATTTGGCGGGCGCGCAGGCGCTAGCCGCCGATCTGGAGGATGAGGCCAGTCTGGCGACCGCCGCCGAGCGGATCGGCCATGGGCCGGCCCCAACCCTGATCGTCATGGCGACCGGGGTGCTGCACGACGGGCTTCAGCCGGAACGGTCGTTTCGTCAGTTGGATGCGGAACACCTGTTGCGGGACTACCGCGTCAATGCAGTGGGGCCTGCGCTGGCGGCGAAACATCTGCTGCCGCTGATGCCGCGCGATCGGCGGGCTGTGTTCGCGGCCCTGTCGGCGCGGGTGGGGTCGATTTCCGACAATCGGCTGGGCGGGTGGCATGCCTATCGGGCGTCCAAGGCGGCGCTGAACATGATCCTGCGCACTCTATCGGTCGAGATGGCGCGCAGCCATCCGCAGGCGGTGATCGCCGGTTTGCATCCGGGTACTGTGGCGACAGACCTAAGCGCGCCGTTCCAGAAGGGGGTGGCGGAGGGCAAGCTGTTCACGGCCGACCATTCCGCAGAGCGGTTGCTGGCGGTGCTGTCGGGCCTGACGCCGGGCGACAGCGGCGGGGTCTTCGCCTGGGACGGGGCGCGGGTGCCGGAATAACGCGCAGTCGTGACTTGAGCGAAAGAGGCGTCTGGCGTCAGATGCCGTTCATGCGCGTCAGAGTTTCCGCTCGGCTTTTCAGCCTCCTGTTGCTCGGCCTGCCGTTGAGCGGCCCGGCCATGGCCCACCCGGGCGGTTCGACCCTGTCCATCCAGTCCATAGCGGCGCCCCAGACGCGTGACCGCGCGCGGCTGAATCAGCGGGTGTTCGACCGGGTGTGGAGCGAGGTGCGGCGGGGCTATTACGATCCAACCCTGCACGGCGTGGACTGGAACGCCGCGCGGGCGACGTTCCGGCCCCAGGCCCTGGCGGCTAGCGATGAGCGCGGGCTGTACCGCGTCATCAACGCGATGCTGGATCTGCTGGACGACGGTCATGCGGCGGCCAGTCCGCCGGCGGCGGTGCGGCGTCAGGAGGCGCAGTTCGCCCGGCGCGCCGTGATGGGCCTGACCCTGATGCGGGGCGAGACGCCGGACGACTGGACCGTCGAGCGTGTCCGGCCAGGGTCACCGGCCGAGGCGGCGGGGGTGCAGATGGGCTGGGCCCTGAAGTCGGTCGATGGGAAGCCCTGGGGACCGGATGTCGAGACCTATGACGGGGTTCCGGTGCAGTTGGTCCTGACCGACGATGCGGGACAGAGGCGCGAGATCGCCCTGACGCCGCGGGTGATGGAGGCCATCGAGCCGTTCACCGCCGACAAGTCGCGGCCGGGGGTGCTGGTGCTGCGCGTCGAGCAGTTCGACAAAGGCCTGGGCGCCTGGATGGGCAGTGAACTGGAAGGCCTGCCGCCGGATGTCGACGTGGTGCTGGACCTGCGCGGCAATCCCGGCGGGCGGCTGATGGAGGCGGAATCGGTCCTGACCTGCTTCCTGCCGCGCGATCAGGTCTGGGCGACGCGGACGGGGCGCAGCGGCCGGCCGGTGGTGCTGAGGGCGGCGGGCGACTGCGGCGATCGGCGCGATCCCCTGGCCAATGATGTGGCGGTTCTGGTGGATCAAGGCAGCCGCAGCGCCGCCGAACTGACGCCGGCCGCCTTGCAGGAGGCGCGGCGCGGCATCGTGGTGGGCGAGAAGACGGGGGGATCGGTGCTGATTGCGCAGGAGACCAATCTGCCGGACGGCGGGCGGCTGACGCTCAGCCGGGCGGACTTCGTGACTTCGGGCGGGATTCGGCTGGAGAAGCGGGGGGTCACGCCTGACATCGCCGCGCCCCGCACGGTGGCCCAGCGCCGCGCGGGCGACGACCCGACACTGGAAACGGCGATCGCCGCCCTTCAGGCCGAGGATCGCGCCAGGGCCGACACCCGCGCCAGCGGCCTCTAGATCAGCAGCATTTGAACCCGCCGGCGCCGCCGAAGCGGCGCTGTTCGTGCAGGCGGAAGAAGGCGGTCTTGTCCAGCGGCGGCTGGTCGGGATGGGTCGCCGCCGCGTGATCGACATAGGCCTGATAATCCGGCTGACCGATCATGGCGCCGGCCGTGCGCCTGACGCCGCGACCCCACCGCAGGGCGGTGTCGCGGCACAGGCAGAGCAGATCGTCCTGGACCTCAGGCACGGGCCGCATCCGCCGCCTCGTCGGCCGCCGTCAGTTGGTGGCTTTCCGGATATTCGCGGACCGTCGGGCGGTTGTTCGCATAGGCCTTGCGGCACGCCAGGACGCCATAGACGACCATGGTCACGACCACGAAGAGGAAGCCCGCCGTCAGCGTCGAGTTGACGTAGTCGTTGACCACGATGCGGTGCATGTCGCCGATGCTCTTGGCCGGGGCGATCAGTTCGCCGGCGCCCAGCGCCTCCTGATATTTGCGGGCGTGGGACAGGAAGCCGATGCGGACATCCGGGTGGAACAGCTTCTGGAAGCCCGCCGTCAGTGTGCAGATCAGCAGCCAGGTCGCAGGAACGACCATGACCCAGGCGAACTTCTCGCGCTTCATCTTGAACAGGACGACGGTGCCCAGGATCAGGGCGACGGCGGCCAGCATCTGGTTGGCGATGCCGAACAGGGGCCACAGGCTATTGATGCCGCCCAGCGGATCGACCACGCCGGTGTAGAGGAAATAGCCCCACAGACCGACCGTCAGGGCCGTGGCGACGACGTTGGCGCCCCACGACTTGGTCTCGCGCATCTTGGGCACGGCGACGCCCAGCAGGTCCTGGATCATGAAGCGACACACGCGGGTGCCGGCGTCCACGGTGGTCAGGATGAACAGGGCCTCGAACAGGATGGCGAAGTGATACCAGAAGGCCATCATGGCCTTGCCGCCGATCACGCCGGACAGGATGTGCGCCATGCCGACCGCCAGGGTCGGGGCGCCGCCTGCGCGCGACAGGATCGAATGTTCGCCCACGTCGCGCGCCAGCTGTTCAAGCTCTCCGGGCGTGATGTGGAAGCCCCACTGGGCCACGGCGGCGGCGGCTGAGACCGCATCGTTGCCGATGACGGCGACCGGGCTGTTCATGGCGAAATAGACGGCCGGGTCCAGAACCGTGGCGGCGATCAGGGCCATGACGGCGACGAAGCTTTCGCACAGCATGGCACCGTAGCCGATCATGGGGATCTGGGCTTCGTTCTCCAGCAGCTTGGGCGTGGTGCCCGACGAGATCAGGGCGTGGAAGCCCGACACCGCGCCGCAGGCGATGGTGATGAACAGGAAGGGGAACAGGGCGCCGGCGAAGACCGGGCCGGTGCCGTCGATGAAGGGGGTGATGGCCGGCATTTGAAGGTGCGGACGCACGATCAGGATGCCGACGGCCAGGGCCACGATCGCGCCGATCTTCAGGAAGGTCGACAGATAGTCGCGCGGCGCCAAGAGCAGCCACACCGGAATGACCGAGGCGATGAAGCCATAGACCATCATCAGGATCGCCAGGGTCGGGCCGGTCAGGGTGAAGGCCGGACCCCAGAACGGATCGGCCGCGATATGGCCGCCGCCGATGATGGCCAGCATCAACAGGACGACGCCGATCACCGACACCTCGCCCACGCGGCCCGGCCGCAGGAAGCGGGTGTATAGGCCCATGAAGATGGCGATGGGGATGGTGGCGGCGACGGTGAAGGTGCCCCACGGGCTTTCGGCCAAGGCCTTGACCACGACCAGGGCCAGAACCGCCAGGATGATGACCATGATCATCAGGACGCCGACCTGGGCGATGATGCCGGGGATGTTGCCCATTTCGGTGCGGATCATGTCGCCCAGCGACTTGCCGTCGCGACGCGTGGACATGAACAGGACCATCATGTCCTGCACTGCGCCGGCCAGCACGGCGCCGACCAAAATCCACAGGACGCCCGGCAGATAGCCCATCTGGGCGGCCAGCACCGGCCCGACCAGCGGGCCTGCGCCGGCGATGGCGGCGAAGTGGTGGCCGAACAGGACGTTCTTGGGCGTCGGCACATAGTCCAGCCCGTCGTTGCGGCGCATCGCCGGGGTCAGGCGCGCGGGGTTCAGCTGCATTACCTTGTTGGCCAGGTAGCGGCTGTAGAACCGATAGGCGATCGCATAGGTGCAGACGGCGGCGACCACCATCCAGACCGCGCTGATGCTTTCGCCCTGATGCAAGGCGATGATGCCGAGGGACACCGCCCCCAGGATGGCGATGGCGCCGAAGATTATGGGTGTGCTGAGTTTGCCCACGACAGATCCCTCCCGGCCGGCTGACTGCGACCCTCGCCCTTGGTTTGCACCACAATGCGGGACAAGGCCAATCGACTAAAGTCGTAGAAATGAGGGATCAGGCGTCTCCTCCTTGCGGAGCGGGAGGTGGCGCGGCGCGCCTTCGCGTCGTGACGGAGGAGTTCTGCGACGCATCGCGGGCGCGAGTGGGATTTCAACAACCTCAACCGCTTCGTGGTCCCCCTCCCCACAGGTGGGGAGAAGACGGCAGTGTCAGTTCCGAACGACTTTCACACAGCCTGCGGCTTCACGCGCGCGTTCGCGGGCCTGTTCGACGTCGGTCCCGCGGGCGACAGCCACGCCCATGCGGCGGCGCTCGAAGGCTTCGGGCTTTCCGAACAGACGCAGATCGGCGGTCGGGACCGACAGGGCCTCCGCAACGCCCTCGAAGGCGATCCCTTGCGCGTCAATGCCGCCATAGATGACGGCGCTGGCGGCGGGTTCACGTTGGCTCACGTCGATGGGCAGGCCCAGGATGGCGCGGGCGTGCAGCGCAAACTCACTCATGGTCTGGCTGGCCAGGGTGACCAGGCCGGTGTCGTGCGGGCGGGGCGAGACTTCGGAGAACCAGACCTGGTCGCCCTTGACGAACAGTTCGACGCCGAAGACGCCGTAACCGCCCAAGGCCGCAGTAACCTTGGCGGCGATGTCCTGGGAGGCGGCCAGCGCAGCGGGCGTCATGGGCTGCGGCTGCCAGCTTTCGACGTAGTCGCCCTTGACCTGGCGGTGGCCGATGGGCGCGCAGAAATCGGTGCGGGTCGTGCCGTCGGCGTCGCGCGAGCGGACGGTCAGCAGCGTGATCTCGAAGTCGAAGTCGATGCGTCCCTCGACGATGACGCGGGCGCCGGCGACGCGACCGCTGTCCTGGGCGTAGGTCCAGGCGTCGGCGATTTCATCGGCGCTTTCGACGAAGGATTGCCCCTTACCGGATGACGACATGACCGGCTTGACGAAGTTGGGATAGCCGACGGCCTCTGCGCCGGCGGCCAGTTCCTCGGCCGAGCCCGCGAAGGCGTAGGGGCTGGTGGTAAGACCCAGCTCTTCGGCGGCCAGTTTGCGGATGCCCTCGCGGTTCATCGTCAGTTGCACGGCGCGAGCCGTCGGGATGACCGTCGCCAGGCCGGCGGCCTCGATATCGGCCAGAACCTCGGTGGCGATGGCCTCGATCTCGGGCACGATGAAGTGCGGGGCCTCGGCCAGGATGACGCCGTTCAGCACCTGTGCGTCGGTCATCGGAATGACGTGGCTGCGGTGCGCGACCTGCATGGCCGGCGCGTTGGGATAGCGATCGACGGCGATGACCTCGACGCCGAGCCGCTGAAGCTCGATGGCGACCTCCTTGCCCAGTTCGCCCGAGCCCAGCAGCATGACGCGCACGGCGGTGTCGGAAAGCGGGGTGCCGAGTTTCATGGGCGTCAGGCTCCGGTAGCGGGTTCGATCAGGTCCCAGGCGTTGCCGTAGAGGTCTTCGAAGACCACCACCTTGCCATAGGTCTCATGTCGCGGGGTTTCGCGGAAGTGGACGCCGGCGGCAAGCCAGGCGGCGTGGTCGCGTATCAGGTCGTCGGTTTCCAGAAACAGCCAGACCCGGCCGCCGGCCTGGTTTCCGACCTGGGCCTTCTGGGCGTCTGTCATGGCGCGGGCGAGCAGCAGGCTGGTCTCGCCACCTTTGGGCGTGACCCGCACCCAGCGTTTACCTGCGCCCATGTCGGTGTCTTCGCTGAGCGCGAAGCCCAGCTTGCCGACATAGAAGGCGATGGCCGCGTCATAGTCGTGGACCAGCAGGCTGATCGCGCCGAGCCGGTGCATGGGCCGGCTCATTTCGCAGGCTCCGCATAGAGCTGGCGGAAGGCGTCCAGGGCCGCGCCGTGATAGATGGTGGCGTGGGTCTCGGTCGGGCGCGGCGTGAAGCTCCAGGTCACACCGGGCATGGCGTAGTCGCGCAAGTTGCCGGTCAAAACGTCCATCGGCGCCTGCATTTCCGGGCCTTCGTCGCCCAGGGTCAGGATCAGGGTCCGCGGGTCGTTCGATTGGTCGCGCAGACGGGCCCCCGCCTGACGCGCCAGCTCACCGCCATCCCACCACAGGCTGGGGCTGACGGCGACATAGGCGTCGAACATCTGCGGTTCCTTCAAGAAGGTTTCGACCACGAACAGGCCGGCGAGCGATTCGCCCACGAGGGCGGTTTCGCCGCTGGTGCGGAAGCGGGTCTGGATAAAGGGCAGGACCTCTTCGGCCACGAAACGGCGGAAACGGTCCGAATGGCCCTGGGTCGGATAGCGGGCGATCAGGTCAGGATCGGTGGTGGGCAGGGCCAGTTCGTCGCGGCGATCCACCGAGGCGATCCCGACCACGATGACGTCGCGGGTCGTGCCGACGACGGTTCCCAACTGGGCGATGCCCGAGATGTGGTGAAAGTCCTGATCCTGACCGCCGTCGAGTACATAAAGGACGGGATAGGTCTTGCCGCTGTCGGCATAACCAGGCGGCAGCCAGATGTTGATCTCACGCGTCGCGCCCATGATCCCGGAGGGCAGGGCGTAGGACCGGCCGATGACGATGGGGGTTTCGGCTATGGCGGGCGTCTGGGGAACGGTCTGGGCGAGGGTCGGTGCCGCGCCGAGAGCCAGAAGAAGACCGAGTGTGAGGCGTTTCATCGGAGGCTCCTGAAATCCTCCCCCGTGAAGCGCAGCGAAACGGGGGAGGGGGACCGCGAAGCGGTGGAGGGGGCGGACCTCGCACCGGCGGTCGCCATTATAGTTCGAGAGCCGGCGGATACATCTCGCCCATATCCGCCCTCTCCACCACGCTGCGCGCGGTCCCCCTCCCCCGCAAGCGGGGGAGGACCTGAGACTTACAGGCGCGCCTTGACCGCCGAGACGATGGCGTCCGAGGTGATGCCGAACTTCTCGTACAGAACCTCGGCCGCGGCCGAGGCGCCGAAGCCGGTCATGCCGACGAAGGCGCCGTCTTCGCCGATGAAGCGTTCCCAGCCTTGCTTGATCGCGGCTTCCACGGCGACGCGGACCGTGCCGCGGCCGATGACCGAGGCCTGATAGGCGGCGTCCTGCTGTTCGAACAACTCGAACGAGGGGACCGAGACGACGCGGGTCGCCACGCCCTCGGCTTCCAGCGTCTCGGCGGCCTTCAGCGCCAGAGCCAGTTCCGTGCCGGTGCCGAACAGGGTGGCCTTGGCCTCGCCGTTGGCGGCCTTGATCTCATAGGCGCCCTTGGCGGACAGGTTTTCGGTCGCGGCGACGGTGCGGACGGCCGGGGTCTTCTGGCGCGACAGGGCCAGGGCCGACGGCGCGGTCTTGGTCTGCAGGGCGATCTGCCAGCACTCCATCGCCTCGATGGTGTCGGCGGGGCGGAAGACCAGCAGGTTCGGAATGGCGCGCAGCGCCGCCAGATGTTCGACCGGTTGGTGCGTCGGGCCGTCTTCGCCCAGGCCGATCGAGTCGTGCGTCAGGACGTGGATGGCGCGTACCCCCATCAGGGCGCCCAGACGGATGGCCGGGCGGCTGTAGTCCGAAAACACCATGAAGGTGCCGCCATACGGGATGACCCCGCCGTGCAAGGCCAGGCCGTTCATGGCGGCGGCCATGCCGAACTCGCGGATGCCCCAGTTGACGTAACGCCCCTCATAGGTCGGCGCGTCCAGGATCGGCGTGCCCTTGACGAAGGTGTTGTTCGAGCCGGTCAGGTCGGCCGAGCCGCCGACCAGTTCGGGAATGGCGGCGAACAGTTCGTCCAGCGCCGCGCCCGACGACTGGCGCGTCGCCTGGGCCGGCTGGGTCTCGACCAGTTCGGCGATCTTGGCGTTCAGGGCGTCGAAGGCGGCCTCGGGCAGGTCGCCCTTCATGGCGCGGGTGAAGTCGGCGGCCTTGGCCGAGGCGGCGAGGCGGGCCTCCCACTTCTTGCGGTCCTTGGCGCCGCGACGGCCGACCTTCTTCCAGGCGTCGGCGATCGTGTGGGGCATTTCAAAGGGATCGTGATCCCAGGCCAGGCCGAGGCGCGTGGCGGCGATCTCGGCGGCGCCCAGGGCCGCGCCGTGGGTCTTGTGGCTGCCTTCCATCGTGGCGGCGCCCCTGCCGATCTTGGTCTTGCAGGCGATCAGGGTGGGCTTGTCCTGACGCATGGCCCACTTCATCGCGCCCTTGATGGCGTTCATGTCGTGGCCGTCGATGGCCTTGACCGCCCAACCGGCGGCCTTGAAGCGAGCCTTCTGGTCGGTTGTGTCCGACAAGGAGACCTTGCCGTCGATGGTGATCTCGTTGTCGTCCCACAGGACGTGCAGCTTGTTCAGCTTGTAGCGGCCGGCAAGCGCGATCGCCTCCTGCGACACGCCTTCCATCAGGCAGCCGTCGCCGGCGATGACCCAAGTGCGGTGATCGACCAGATCATCGCCATACTTCGCCGCCAGATGGCGCTCGGCCATGGCGAACCCGACCGAGGTCGCCAGGCCCTGGCCCAGCGGGCCGGTGGTGACCTCTACGCCCGGCATATGGCCGTATTCCGGGTGGCCCGCGGTCTTGGAGCCCCACTGGCGGAAGTTGGACAGCTCTTCCTTCGTGGCACCCTTGTAGCCGGTCAGGTGCAGCAGGGCGTAGATCAGCATCGAGCCGTGGCCGGCCGACAGGATGAAGCGGTCGCGGTCAGCCCAGTCGGGGCGCGAGGCGTCGAACTTCAGGAACCGAGAAAACAGCACAGTGGCGACGTCGGCCATGCCCATCGGCATGCCGGGGTGGCCGGACTTGGCCTTCTCGACGCCGTCCATGGCGAGGACGCGAATGGCGTTCGCCATCTGCTCGGGCGTGGCCTTTGGTGCGGTTTTGGCGTCGGTCACTGTGGAGACCTCTGTTGGGAAGGCGGAAAAAGGGGGCGCGCCCCTTTACCCCGGCGCGTCCTCGGCTTCTATACGGAATCTAAAGGAGCGACCGATGGCAGACGCCACCACGGCCGCACGGGCGCGTATCGACCGCGCCCTGGCCGAATTGGAACGCAAGATTCTGGAGCTGAAGGCGCGGCCCGCCTCGGCGCCCGCGATCGCGGACGACGATCTGTTCGCGCCCCGGTCTTCGGATCATGGGGCCGCAGATCAGCGCGTGGCCGAGCTGGAGGCCGCCGGGCGCGAGGCGTCCGATGCGCTGGGCCGCGCCGCCCAGGCCGTGCGCGACGCCCTGGCCGAAGGCGAGGCCGGCTGATGGCGACGGTGACGGTCGAGGTCAACGGACGCCCCTATGCAGTGGGCTGCGCCGACGGGCAGGAAGAGCGGGTCCGCATCTTGGCCAAACAGTTCGACAACCAGGTGCGTCAGGTCGCAGGCGACGTGGGCCATGTCGGCGATCTGCGGCTGTTTCTGATGTCAGCCCTGATCCTGGCCGATGAACTGCATGAGGCGCGGCTGAACGCCGGCAAGGCGGGGCCTTCGTCAGCGACAGCCCCGGCTCCGGCCTCGACGGACGGGGTCGCCGAGGCGTTGAACGCCGTCGCCGCACGGATCGAAAAGATCGCCCAAAACCTGTAGTCGATTATTCGTCTGCGGATGCTGGCGTCGGGGCCGGTGAACGCCTATCTTGATCGACGGCGGGTCATGCTGCGGCTCACGTCGAAGACAACATATCCTTCTGACCTTAATTCACTCTACGGGATCTGTCCCTGTCCGGGCTTGAGGGCTTGGGCATACGGAGCCCACCTGGCTACCCAGGTCGAGAGGATTTAAACGTTCTTCACGGTTCGCGCGGCGCCGCCACCCTCTCTCTCTGTGATGTGCTATCGCTCGCCGCGCGGCGGCTCCCTGCATGAGCACGCGTAGGGGCGGTTCGATGATCCAGGACAAGCACGAACTTCGATCGGCCGCCCGCGCCTTGCGCAAGCGTTTGGCCGAGGCCGATCCGCTGGCCGCCAGCCGGACGGCGGACCATGCCGGTGCGCTTCCGGCCGCCCAGATCGTCGCGCTCTATCGCGCCATGGGGTCGGAGCTGGATACCGACGGCCTGGCCGCGGCACTGGAGGCGGCGGGCCGTCGGCTGTGCCTGCCGGTCGTGGTCCAGCGCGACGCGCCGATGGCGTTCCGCGCCTGGTCGGCCGGCGAACCGCTGGAGATGGACACCGCCGGATGCCCCGCGCCGCTGCCGCTGGCCGAGGTCGTCCTGCCGGACCTGATCCTGACGCCGCTGCTGGCCTTTGACGATCAGGGCGGGCGCCTGGGGCAGGGCGGCGGCTATTATGACCGGACCTTCGCCGCGCGACCCGACGCCATCCGCATCGGTTTCGCCTACGCCGGCCAAAGGGTCGAGCGGCTGGCGTTGGAGCCGCACGACATTCGACTGCATGGCGTTCTGACCGAGACCGGCTATACGGCTTTCGAATGAGACTTTTTGCATGAGACTGGCATTTTTCGGCGACGTCATCGGCAAGTCCGGCCGTGACGGGATCAGCGATCATCTTCCGGGCCTGAAGCGGGACCTGAAGCTCGACTTCGTGGTCGTGAATGCGGAGAACGCCGCGGGCGGCTTCGGCATCACCGAGAACACGGCGCGCGAGCTGTTCATGGCGGGCGCCGACTGCCTGACGCTGGGCAACCACAGCTGGGACCAACGCGAGGCCCTGACCTATATCGTGCGCGAGCCGCGCCTGATCCGTCCGGCCAACTATCCGCGCCTGATGGATGCGCCAGGGGCCGGGGCCAATCTGTTCGAGACCCATTCGGGCCGGACGGTCCTGGTCATGAATGTGCTTGGCCGAGTGCACATGGATCCGATGGACGATCCGTTCGGAGCGGTGGAGCGCGAACTGGCGGCGGCGCCGCTGGGCGCGGTGGCGGACGCCGTTATCGTGGACATGCATGCCGAGGTCACGTCCGAGAAGATGGCCATGGGCCATTTCTGCGACGGCCGCGCGTCGCTGGTGGTCGGCACCCACACCCATGTGCCCACCGCCGACTGCCAGATCCTGCCCGGCGGCACGGCCTATCAGACCGACGCCGGGGGCTGCTGCGACTACGACAGCGTGATCGGCAACGAAAAGGAAGAGCCGCTGCGCCGCTTCACCACCCGGATTTCGGGCGGTCGCTACATGCCGGCCTCCGGACCCGCGACGGTATGCGGGGTCTTCGTCGAGACGGACGACAGGACAGGGCTGGCCGTGCGGGTCGAGCCGATCCGGGTCGGCGGGCGGTTGTCTCAGGCGATCCCGGTCGTCTGACGCGCCCGGCGACGGTCGATCGCGGTCTGGCGGACGGCCGCCAGTTCGGCCGCGCGGCGCTCAGGCGTATGGGTCGCCAGCACATAGGCCTGGGCGAATCGCGCCAGCGCCAATCGTTCCTCGGGTGAAGAGATCAGCCGATCCATCGCCGCCGATAATGTCTTCGGCGTCACCGCATCGATATAGACGGCGTGTGGTCCGCTGGCTTCGCGCAAGCCCCCTCGTCCGGATGAGATCAGGGCTGCGCCTGCCGCATGGGCCTCGATCGCTGTCAGTCCGAACGGCTCGTCCCAGACGGACGGCGTCAGGGCGATGGCCGCCGTCTGCATCCGCCGCCGCACCTCGGCCAAGGGTGCCGACTTCAGCACCTCCACCCGACCGCCATACCGCTCCAGCGGCGCGACATGTCGGGCCGCCCAGCGCACATGATCGTCCCAGTCGTTCAGCATCAGCACAGCGCGCCAGTCGGGATGGGCGTCCAGGACGGCGGGCAGGGCGGCGCACAGCGCATCGACGCCCTTTTCCGGCATGGCGCGCCCGGCAAAGGCGATAACCGGCTGTCGATCCTCAGGCGATGCCAGCCACGCGCCGGCATCGATGGGGTTGGGCACCGCGAACGCCCGGTCGTGCAGATCCGGGAAGGTGCGCACGAAGGCATCGCGCTCCGCCACGCTGACGAAGACCAGGCCGTCCAGCCGCTCATAACGCGCCCGATAACGCCAGCGGTCGATGGGGTGGCGCGGGGCGCGCAGGGCGTTGTGGCGATAGAGCAGGTGCGGGGTGTCCGCCAGCGCTTGCTGGACCGCCAGCGCTTGCTTTACCTGCTGATGATGTTCGATCACATCGGGTCGAAAGGCGCGCAGCCGTTCGATAAGTGTCGGCATGCGGATGCGCCCCGCCGGCAGGGCGTCGACGGCCGTCGAAACGCCGTCGTTCGCGCCCTGACAACAGAAGATGCGCGTCTCGCCACCTTGATCGGCACCCGCCATCGTCCGCACCACCGTCTCCATCGAGTTCGGTTGGGCTTTGGAAAACAGGCATCCCGGAGGGAGCAGGATGGCGGTGCGCAAGGTCGCCTCCAGTAGGAAGGTCGGCGCGACCTATAGACGGTTCGTGGCGGAACGGCGACGGCGCCTTAGCTGTTCGGGTAGCCCAGTTCCGGCTCCATCCTCTCGAAGGTGCGGTTCATGGCGTAGGCGTCCAGATTGGGCAGGGCGATATGGCCGAAGCGCAGCGACAACTGGTCCTCTGCGGCGGACTCTCCGCCCTTCGATACCGCCGCGACGTAGAAGGCCGACGCCAGCCCGGTGCGATCCGATCCGCCGGCGCAATGGATCAAAAGGGGTTTTGGTGCATCGCGCATGATGGCGATCAGGGTGCGGACCTCCTGCGGCGTCAGCTCTTCCTTGGCCGACATGCGAAAGTTGATGTGCTGGATGCGCAAGCGACGACTTTCGGCGACCTCGTCGTCATACCAGGGTGAGCCGGGGTTGTGGCCCCGCAGGTTCAGCACGGTGCGGATGCCGTGCTGGCGCTCCATCCGGTCCAGCAGGCCGGGGCGCGGCTGACCGGCCCGATAAATCTCTCCGGCGATGACGGTGTGGACATTGCCGCTCAGGGCGACGCCGAAGATGTAGGCGATCAGGCAGACGAGACTGACGGCGGCCGAGATCAGCACGAGCTTCAAGGGTGAGAGCCGGCGGATCACGCGGGGCGCGCTCCCGTAAACCATTTGCGATAGTTGGCCGTGGTGGCGATCAGCAGCACGACCAGCAGGCCTAGCAACGCCGCCGTCGATCCGATGGTGCCCAGGTCCAGTCCGCCCTTGGCGTGCGATTTCGTCAACAGGTCACCCATTGTGGCTCCGAAGGGGCGGGTCAGGACGAAGGCGATCCAGAACAGGACGGTGGTCGAAATCCGGGTGAATTTCCAGGCCAGGATCGTCAGGACGATGCCGCCCGAGATCAGGGCGTTGCTCCACAGATACCCCAGGCCCGAGGTGTCGGCCAGAAAGTCGCCCAGGGCCGTACCCAGCGTGTTCGACGCCAGGATGGCCAGCCAGTAGAAGGTCTCCACCCCCGGCTCGCGAATATGATCGACCTTCAACGAGCCATAGGTCAGCCGCCAGGCCGCCAGAACGGCAATCAGGACGCCGGCGATGATCGTCGCACCCGTGGCGTAACCCAGGCCGAGGCTGCGATCCATGAAGTCGGACAGGGTCGTTCCCGCCGTGCTGGTGGACAGGATCACCAGCCAATAGAGGGCGGGATTAAACCGCTTTGACCGCAACTGAGCGATCAGGGTGATGACGAAGAAGCCCAGCAGGATCAGCGAACTGACGGCATAACCGACCTTCAGCGTCATCGACACCAGATCGCCGCCGGTCTCGCCGACCGTCGTCGCGCAAATCTTCATCAACCAGAAGGCCAATGTGACCTTCGCCACCTTGTCCACCGTGCCGGCGATAGACGGTTCAGCGGGCGTGGTGCTCATCGTGGCGATCCGGTTTCGACGGCCCACGACGCGCCGGATTTGCGGCCAAGTTTGGGCTGGATCAGCCCTTGCGCCTCGCCCTCAGCCGCAATCGCATGGGCTCGCGGCTGCGCAGGGTGATCTGGTGGACCGGACGGGGTTCCACCGTGGTCAGGGCCTCGACATCGGCGATGCGCAGGATGGCGGCCAAGGCGATCATCGCCTCCTGCAGAGCGAAGGCGGCGCCGATGCAGACGCGAGGTCCGGCGCTGAATGGGATGTAGGCGTAGCGATCAATGGCCTTGCGGTTCTCAGGCAGGAACCGCTCGGGTTTGAAGGCGTCTGGGTCGTCCCACAACAGCTGGTGACGCTGGAGGATCCACGGCGAGATGATGACGGTGGCGCCGGCCTTGATCGTCTGTCCGCCGATCTCGTCGTCGGCCAGGGCCTTGCGGGCCATGGTCGGGGCGGGCGGAAACAGGCGCATCGTCTCCTCCAGCACGGCCCGGGTCCAGGGCAGGGCCTCGGCCCATTTGGGATCGGAGACGTCGAAGGCGTCGGCCTCGGCCTGGAGCCGCGCCAAATACTCCGGCTGGCGCGACAGCAGATGCAGGGCCCAGCCCAGGGCGCGGGCCGTCGTCTCGTGCCCCGCCAGGATGAAGGTCAGAATGTTGGCCGCGACCTCTTCGTCGGTCAGACCCGGACCGCCGTTCTCATCCCGCGCCAGCAGAAGCGCGCTGAGCAGATCGGCCGGCGGCGCATCGCCCGTTTCGACGCCACGCTCGATCCGGGCGCGTCGGGCCTCGACCAGCTTCGTGACGCGCTGCTCGAAGAAGCGGGCCGAGCGGAAACTGGCCAGCCGGCCCAAGCGCGGCGCCCAGTCCGGCGCGCCCAGCACGTCCAGCGGATCGATGCGCGCGCCGTTGGCCAAGAACTGGTTCAACGCCCGCTCGAAACCGCGCGCCTCACCGCCCAGCTCGTCCGAGAACATGGTCGCGGACAGGATGTCGAAGGTCAGGCCCGACATTTCGCTGTCGATATCCAGCACCCGCCCGCGCGCCGACAGCGACCAGGCGGCCACGCGCGTGTGACAGACCTCGGCCATCCGGGCGTTCAGCGTCGCCATCTTGGCGGGGGTGAACAGGGGCGCGAGGATACGCCGGGCGCGACGCCAGACCTCGCCCTCGGTCAGCAGCAGGCCCTCGGCCAGCATCGGCCCCAGCACACGCCGTTGCAGATCGCCCTTCACATAGTTGGCGGCGTTCTCGGTCAGGACATGCCGCACGCCCTCGGGATGGCTGACAACCAGGATTTCGCCAAAGGCCGAAGATCCATGCAGTTGCGGCTCGGTGAAATGCCGCTCGGACCACATCTGGATCGGATCGCGCCAGCTGATCCACAGGAAGGGCAGCAGCGACAGCGGTTTGCCCGCGCGCCGGGGCGGTATGGCAGGGCGGAAAATGGTGTCGGCGGTCGTCGCGTCCATCAGACGCTCCCTGTTCAAGTCGCCGGTTCAGCCAGGCGCATCGCTTCTGAAACGCGCCATCCGGCTCCTGCGTTCATGCGGGATCAATGCGAAGTCAACGCGACGGGCGCGCCCTGCCGATCGCGGCGAGCAAGCGCGTCATATCTTCAGCAGCCAGATCTTTCGCGCGCTGGCTGGACACGGCGGGTTTTGAAATCGTCGCTGCGGGGGCCGCGGCTTGAGCCGCTCTCTTCTTTTCGCGCCTTTCGAAAAGGAAGCGTTGAAGACCCCAGACCAGGTGAGGCGTCCACGGCTGGCCGCAGGCGGTGCTCTTTCCCGCCTTGTTCAGCAGGCCGGCGACCTCGTTAGGCCGGGTGAAGCCGCTTTTGAAACAGGCGCGGAGCAGGGGGTCGAGCTCGTCCAGAAATGCCTCTTTGGAGCGATCACGAAACGCGAAATGCCTCAGCTCGTCTCTGGTGATCTGCGAAGGCTTGGACGACGGGCGCCCAGTCGACGGAGCCTTGGTGCGGGTGGGCGCCGCTGGCTTTCCGCCGCCGCGATAGGGTCCCTTGGCCAATCTCAGTTCGCCGGAGGGGCGGTCGGCGCCCAGGCCTTCATCTCGGCGATCTCGCGCGTCTGCGTGTCGACGACGCTCTGGGCCATGCGGCGGATTTCGGGGTCGCGGCTGTCGCGCAGGGCGACCTTGGCCATGGCGACGGCGCCTTCGTGGTGGGCGATCATCTTGGCGACATAGGCCTGATCGATCGTCTGACCCGAGGCGGCGGCCATCTTGCGGTGCATCTCGGCCTCGGAGGCGGCGAAGGCCCGATCTCCAGACGTGGCTTCGGGGGTAGAGCCGCCCATGTCGTGACCGGCATGACCCGCGGCTTCCATCTGTTCCGTCGTGCGCGCCGCCGCAGCCTGGTTGGCGGCGGAGGTATCCCGAAGCGCCTGCTGCACCGGATCGCCGCCGCCATCGCAGGCGCTCAGCAGGCCGAGCAGGGCGAGCGGCGTCAGGACGCGGATCATGCGGCGTCGCCCAGCCAACCCGGCATCCAGCCTTCGTGCCATTCGCGCAGGTGGGCGATATGGATGCTGAACAGTTCGCCCTTGTCGCCCTTGGAGGCGAAGGCGGCGCCACCCGCATGGCCGACGACCGAAGCGTGCAGACCCGCCTCGCGCGCCTTGGCGATGATGGCGTCGGCGTCGGGGACGGCGACCAGGTAACGGGCCTGATCCTCGGCGAAGAGGAAGATGTGGGCGTGGGCCGCGCTGGAGGCGTCCAGGGTCACGCCGACGTCGGAGGCCAGCACGAGATCGGCGGCGGCGCCGATCAGGCCGCCGTCCGAGAGGTCGTGAACCACGGTCAGCTCGCCCGCCTCGATCCGGTCGCGCACGAAATCACCGGTCTTCTTTTCGAGCTTTAGGTCCACGGGCGGCGGAGCGCCGTCCTCACGGCCCAGGACCTCGCGCAGATAGATGGAGGCGCCCAGTTCACCCTGGGTCTGGCCGATCAGGACCAGCGCATCGCCTTCGGCCATGGTCGAGAAGCCGGTCACCACGTCGTAGTTGGGCAACAGGCCGACGGCGCCCACGGTCGGGGTCGGCGGAATGGCGACGCCGTTGGTCTCGTTATAGAGCGACACGTTTCCGCTCACGACCGGGAACACCAGTTCGCGGCAGGCCTCGGCCATCCCGTCGATGGCGCGCACGATCTGGCCCATGATCTCCGGGCGCTGCGGATTGCCAAAGTTCAGGTTGTCCGTGATGGCGATCGGACGCGAGCCCACGGCCGTCAGGTTGCGCCAGGCCTCGGCCACCGCCTGTTTGCCGCCCTCATAGGGGTCGTTCTGGACGTAGCGGGGGGTGCAGTCCGAGGTGACGGCCAGACCCTTGTCCGTGCCATGCACGCGCACCACGCCGGCGTCGGCGCCGGTCGAGGAGTCCTGCAGCGTGTCGGCCATGACGTGGCGGTCGTACTGTTCCCAGATCCAGCGCTTGGAGGCCATGTCGGGGCAGGCGACGACCTTCATCACCGCATCAGCCCAGTTTTCGGGCGCAGGAATGTCCGAGTGGTTCAGCTTGGGCTGAAGCGCCGGCTGGACCCACGGGCGGTCATACAGGGGCGCGTCGTCGAACAGGGGCGCCAGCGGCACGTCGCAGACGGTCTCGCCGTGATGCTTCAGCACCAGATGGCCGGTGTCGGTGGTCACGCCGATGATAGCGAAGTCCAGGCCCCACTTCTGGAAGATGCGATAGCCGACGTCCTCATAGCCGGGCTTCAGCACCGCCAGCATCCGCTCCTGGCTTTCCGACAGCATCATCTCATAGGCCGTCATGCCGGTTTCGCGCTGGGGCACCTTATCGAGGTTCAGTTCGATGCCGACGCCGCCTTTGCCCGCCATTTCGACGGAGGAGGAGGTCAAGCCCGCCGCGCCCATGTCCTGAATGGCGGCGACAGCGCCGGACGCCATCAGCTCCAGCGTCGCCTCGATCAGCAGCTTTTCGGCGAAGGGGTCGCCGACCTGGACCGTGGGGCGCTTGGCCTCCGACTCGTCGTCGAACTCGGTCGAGGACATGGTGGCGCCGTGGATGCCGTCGCGACCGGTCTTGGACCCGAAATAGACGACGTCATGGCCCGCCTCCGGCGCGGCCGAATAATAGATTTCGTCGGCGCGGGCCAGGCCGACGCACATGGCGTTGACCAGGATGTTGCCGTTGTAGCCCTTGTGGAAGTTGGTCTCGCCCGCGACAGTGGGCACGCCGACGCAGTTGCCATAGCCGCCGATGCCCGAGACGACACCCTTGACCAGACGCTTGGTCTTCTCATGGCTGGGATCGCCGAAACGCAGGGCGTTCAGCAGGGCCACCGGCCGGGCGCCCATGGTGAAGACGTCGCGCATGATGCCGCCCACGCCGGTCGCCGCACCCTGATAGGGTTCGATGTAGGAGGGGTGGTTGTGGCTCTCCATCTTGAAGATGCAGGCGTCGCCGTCGTCGATGTCGATCACGCCGGCGTTCTCGCCTGGCCCGCAGATGACGCGCTCTCCGGTCGTGGGGAACTTGCCCAGGTGGATTTTGGACGATTTGTAGGAGCAGTGCTCGGACCACATGACCGAGAAGACGCCCAGCTCGACGTGGTTGGGCTCGCGCCCCAGTCGGTCGAGGACGACCTGATATTCGTTGGGGGCCAGGCCGTATTCGGCGGCCAGTTCAGCCATCGACTTCTGGGGTGTCTTTTGCGGAGCGCTCATGGGCGGCGCTTCTAGCCGCAGATGGGCCGAATGTCAGCCCGCGCGGCGCAAGAACGGGGAACATCGTCCATCGCAGGTGGTTGATTTCGTCGACAGCCAAAGGAGCCGCCATGACCGACACGCCCATCGACCCCGCCGCCACCCCCGAAGATGACGACCTGCCCGAGATCGCCGCCGACGACGCCGGCGCCTCCGCCCTGGCCGAACGGGCTCAGAAACAGGCCGATGACGCCGAGGAGGAAGAGGCGTGAGCAAGCCGCACACCGACCGCATCCTTCCGGCCTCGGGCCAGCAGATGGATCGTTCAAATGATCCAGAAACCACCGCAGAGATGGACGCCGCGGCGCCGCAAGCGGCTCTGGCCAGCCGGCGTCAGCGGCTGACCGGTTCGGCCGTCGGGATCGGCAGCGTCGGCTTCGATGAAACCGGCGCCTTCGACGTGGGCGCCGATGACCACGCGCCTCAGGACGACGCGGTCACCGACAAACCTTGAGGCTTAGCGAGCGCGTTCGACGCCGGGTCGCAGGCGGAAGGTCAGCAGCAGGCCGCCGATCAGCAGGACAATCGCGCCGGCCAGGGCCGTGAAGGCGACGGTCGGCTTGTCCGCCTGTTCGGCGACGAACGCGCCCAGAAGACCCCAGGCCGTCGGCAGCGGATAGGCGAGGGTGCGCAGCACCGCCGTCACCGCCAGTGCGATGACTGTCACGGCGACGATGGCGACGATGGCCCACAGGTCAGGCGACAGGGCGGCGGGAAGAGCGTTGAACGCGGTCGCCGTCGTGATCAGGTTCAGCGGCGCAGCCACCGTCAGCCAGCCCGCCAGGGCCGCCAGCGGCCAGACCAGCAGGATGCGCTCGCGATCGAACATCCTCAGCGCGCGGATATGGCTGGATACGGCCAGCATCGGCAGCAACAGCGCGATCAGCGAGGCGAAAATCACGCCCACGCTGGCGGCCTTCAGGTTCAAGGCCGCCACGATGATCCAGAATCCGATGCCGAAGAAGGCGACGGCGGACGGCAGACCTATCCGGCCCAGCAGCGGGCTTTCACCCGTCTGCGGCAGGGCCTGACGGATCGCATAGGCCAGAATGCCGATATAGATCAGGCCCCAGATCGAGAAGGCGTAGCCCGCAACGCGCAGGGTGCTGTTGCCGTCTGCGGCGAACTCGGCCTGATTCAGGCCCAGGCCCGCCAGGTTCTGAACCAGGGGCACGACGATGGCGAACAGGGCGGCGGCCAGGACGACCAGACGACGGGTGCGTTGGCGGGGCGTGGGACGGATGATGGAGGACATTCGAGTTCCAGTGCGACGCGTGTTCCCGCCTTTACGCCTCGCCACGCCAGAAGGTTCACCGCGGCCGGCAGAAAAGTGAAGCTTGCATTGGCCGCCGGCGGCTTCATCCTGCCCGACATGACGCTCAAAGCCTCCCTGCCGGCTCTGTTCATCGCGATCGTCGTGGCAGCGGGCCAAGCGTCCGCCCAGACGAGCGGAGCGGCTTTGCCGACTTCAATCCAGACCGCTTGGTTACGTGTCCGCGCAGCCTTGACGCCTCAGCAGCAGGCCAATGAGGTGCGGGGTTTCCTGTCGGCGCTCGCCAATGAGAACGGGCGGCCGACGACGCCGGCGCTGGATGCGCGCGATATCGCCTCGGGCCGCGCCGTGTCGCTGGATGATCCGGCCCTGCTGCAACGTCCGCAAGCGCATGAGGTCACAGTGACGGTGGACGGTCAGTTCCTGATCTTCCGCCCGCTATCCCGCGCCAGCCTGGACCCGTTTTTCGGCCGTTAGGAACAATCGGCCCGACCACGTGGTTGTCAGGGGCAGTCCATACTCAAGGGAGCCCATGATGGCCGATATCGACAATACTCAGCCCTCGCTCGAAGACGAAGTCGCCGCCAACCGCGCCATCGAACAAGGTCTTGGTGTCGGCGCCCGCGAACTGGCCGCCCAGCGCGAAGCCGGCGAAAAGGCGTTCGATGATGAAGAGACGGAAGACGATCAGGCTGATGACCTGTCCGACGGGCGCTCTCAAATCAAGGACGCCTGACCGGTTCTAGGGCTCAACCTTGAAGTTGACTGAGAAGCGAACCATCCGGTCAGCCAATGTCAAACGAGCTGCCGACGCTTCATCCGATAGCTTGAGCCGTGCTCGCGGCAACGACCGCTCAACCGCCTTCCACAAATCATATCCTGCTGGCTGCTCGCTTTCAGGCTGACACTCGGTCAACTGGCCCGAGGCGGTGACGACGCAAGAGAGCACAACGTAGCCCTCGAGCGGAGATCTGTCCCTGACGGGATTTGGGAAGGTGGGTCGTGGCATTGTTTGCCACTGAACTGTATTCGGCAGTCCGTCTTGACCATTGCCGTCAACTTCGGCTGCTCGGGTTTCGCGCGGATCAACCATCGGCCGGCCACAAGCCGTCAAGGTTTGTTCGATAGCAGTGCTCGACGGATCAAGCTCCATCACATAACGCGTGCGCGGCCCGCCGTTGTTTCCAGGCACGATAACCTGCAGCTTGCCGCCTTTCGCCAAATCGCGGGCGACCACGGCAGGGAGGCGACTGAACGCCATGCTGCGTTGCGTGCCTACAGTCCACACGGATGTGTAGGGCTGTTCTTGATCGCCGGCCTGGATCCCGAGTTCCCGCGACGTTGACCCTCTCGTGGCCTCAGGCAATCCGGTGATCAGCACGTCGTACGCATTATCAACGCAACGTGCTGCGATCGTCAGACCTGAGGTGAAGTCGATCGTGGCCAGCACCGCCTTGCGTTCAGGGGCAGAAGTGAGAGTCCAGTCTTCACTCTGGGGCGTGATCTCCTGCGCGAAGGCAGGGGTGGTGGTGGCGACCGCCACAAGATAGGCGGAAAGTAAAAGAAGGCTTCGCATACGCTCAATGCGCACCAACTTGCGATTGCCGTCAAGCGGCCGCGTAGATGCTCTGGAACAAAGTTGCGCCGTCGGCGGAGCCGAGTTCGGCTTCGAAGGCTCGATCCGGGTGGGGCATCATGCCCAGGACGTTGCCGCGCGCGTTCTGGATGCCGGCGATATCGTTGACCGAGCCGTTCGGGTCGTCGACGTAGCGGAAGACGACCTGCCCCTCGCCCTCGATCCGGGCCAGGGTCTCGGCGTCGGCGAAGAAGTTTCCGTCGCCGTTGCCCTGGGTCATCGTCACTTCGCGCTGGCCCTGATAGCCGGCGGTGAAGCGGGTCTGGCCGTTGGCGACGGTCAGGGCGATCGGCTTGCAGACGTATTTCAGACCCTTGTTGCGCAGCAGGGCGCCGGGCAGCATTCCGGCCTCGCACAGGATCTGGAAGCCATTGCAGATGCCAACCACGGCGACGCCGTCGTCCGCCGCCTTCTTGACCGCCTGCATCACCGGCGACTGGGCCGCCATGGCGCCGCATCGCAGATAGTCGCCGTAGGAGAAGCCGCCGGGAATGACGATCAGGTCCAGGCCTTGGGGCAGTTCGGTCTCGGCGTGCCACACCATGGAGACCGGCTCGCCGGTGGAGCGTTCGACGGCGACCTTGCAGTCGCGATCACAGTTGGAACCGGGGAAGACGATGACGGCTGCGCTCATGGCGCGGGCCTTTAGCAGGGTTCTTTGGCCTTGTCAGGCCGTCGCGCGCGCCCGACCGGTCAGCCAGGCGATCAGGAAGATGACGAAGCCGCCCAAGGACAGGCCCATGCCGACCCAGCCGGTCGAGGCCCAGCCATAGCCGGCCGCGATCGCCATCCCGCCGAGCAGCGGGCCGATGGCGTTGGCCGTGTTGAACGCCGAATGATTGAGCGCCGCCGCCAGGGTCTGGGCGTCGCCGGCGACGTCCATCAGCCGCGTCTGGAGGATCGAACCCAGGCCGCCTCCGCCGCCGATCAGGAAGACCACGACCATCACGGCCCACAGGTGAGGCGCCGCGAGCGGATAAAGCGCCAGCGCCGCTGCGCTCCAGAGCAACAGGCCGCCCGCCGCCTTGAACCCGAGATGATCCGCCGCCCAGGCCCCCAGGATATTGCCCAGGAACATGCCGACCCCGAATACGGCGAAAACCCACGGCAGCACGCCGGGGCCGGCGCCCGTCACCGCCTCAAGCGTCGAGGCCAGATAGGCGTAAACCGCGAACATCCCGCCAAAACCGATGGCGCCCACGCCCAGCGTCAGCCAGACCTGGCTGCGCTTCAACGCGCCCAGTTCGCGCCAGGGGCTGGCGTCAGGGTGGGCCGGATCGCGCGGGGCGAACAGGGCGACCAGGGCCATGGTGATCACCGCCAGCACGCCGACGATGGCGAAGGTCCAGCGCCAGCCGTGGGCATGGCTGATGATGTTGACGACGGGCACGCCCAAAACGGTGCCGACCGTCAGCCCCATCAGGATGGTCGATACTGCACGGGTGCGGAAATGCAGCGGCACGATGGAGGCCGCGACCAGGGCCGCCACGCCGAAATAGGCCCCGTGCGGCAAGCCGCTGAGGAAGCGAAAGACCAGCATCCAATGGTAGGTTGGGGCCAGGGCGCTGGCCACATTGCCGATGGCGAACAGGGCCATGAAGGCGATCAACAGCAGCCAGCGTGGGTAGCGTGCGCCTAGGACCGCTAGGATCGGCGCGCCGACCACGACGCCGGCGGCATAGGCGCTGATGACATGGCCGGCGGTCGGCGCATCGACGCCAAGCCCGGCGGCGAAGTCCGGCAGGATGCTCATGGCCGCGAACTCGGTCACGCCGATCGCGAACCCGCCCATGGCCAGGGCGATCAGCACGAGGGCGACCGCCCCGCGCGAGCGGACGGGAAGGCGGGTGTCAAGGGCGGCGTCGGTCATGTTGCGCTGCAAACTAATCAGCGTTCATGACGCCACAAGGGCCACGCCGCCCTGCAACGATCACGCTTTGTTTTCGTAGGTGGCGGTGATCGACGCCTTGGCCAGGGTGTGGAAGTGCAGGTTGAAGCCGAATACGGCGCCGGAGTTGTCGGCCGTGACGTCCAGGCTTTCGACATCCACCGCAAAGACGGTGAAGATGTAACGGTGCGGGCCATGGCCGGGGGGCGGGGCGGCGCCGCCGAAGCCGGGCTGACCATAGTCGGTGCGGCCCTGGATGGCGCTGTGGGGCAGATGCCCGCCCGGCGAGCCGGCGCCGGCCGGCAGCTCTGTCACATCCGCCGGAATATTGGCCACCGTCCAGTGCCAGAAGCCCGAGCCGGTCGGCGCATCGGGATCAAAGCAGGTGATCGCATAGCTTTTGGTCCCCTCCGGCGCGCCTGACCAACCCAGTTGGGGCGATTGGTTGCCCTTGGCGTGAACCTGAGCATCCGGCAGCACGCCGCCGTCCTGGATATCGGTGGAGGTAAGGATGAAGGTCATGGGCGCTCCGTCAATCAAGCCGTTTGCTAAACTGGCGTGGATGCCGAAGGATGCAACCGTCTCCTTCCCGCGACATGAGAAAGGAGACAGCAGAGTTTACGCCGCCTCGATGCGGTAGCTTTCGATCACCGTATTGGCGAGCAGCTGCTCGCACATCTTCTTGGCTTCCCCTTGCGGGTCTTCGGCGCCGGCGAGGTCGAACTCGATCAGCTTGCCGACGCGGGCATTGGAGACGCCCGACCAACCCAGACCCTGCAATGCGCCTTCGACGGCCTTGCCCTGAACGTCCAAGACGCCGGGCTTGAGGAAGACGTGAACTTTTACCTTGGCCATCAGTGCAGTCCTCCCTGGATCACCGTCGGCATACCCTTCATGATGCCCAGGCGACGCGCGACTTCGGTATAGCTTTCAATCACATTGCCCAGGTCGCGGCGGAAGCGATCCTTGTCCAGCTTCTCGCCGGTCGAGGCGTCCCACAGGCGGCAGCTGTCGGGGCTGATCTCGTCGGCCAGCAGGACGCGGCTGAAGTCGTTTTCCCACACCCGGCCGAACTCGATCTTGAAGTCCACCAGGGTGATGCCGACGGCGCTGAACATGCCGGAAAGATAGTCGTTCACCCGCACCGTCATCGCCAGCATGTCGTCCAGCTCCTGGGTCGAGGCCCAGTTGAAGGCGGTGATGTGCTCTTCGGTGACCATCGGGTCGTTGAGCTCATCCTTCTTGTAGTAGAATTCGATGATCGAGCGGGGCAGGGGCGTGCCTTCCTCGATGCCCAGGCGCTGGCTCATCGAGCCGGCGACGATGTTGCGGCACACGACCTCGAGCGGAATGATCTCGACTTCGCGGATCAGCTGCTCGCGCAGGTTCAGACGCTTGATGAAGTGGTTGGTCACGCCGATGCCGTTCAGGCGCGACATGATGAACTCGCTGATCTGGTTGTTCACCACGCCCTTGCCTTCGAGAACGGCCTTCTTCTGCGCGTTGAAGGCGGTAGCGTCGTCCTTGAAATACTGGATCAGGGTGCCGGGCTCGGGTCCTTCGTACAGGATCTTGGCCTTGCCTTCGTAGATCTTCTTGCGCTTGCTGTTCATGGTCCGGTCCCGGCTTACGGGCGCCCTCCAGAAACAAAAATCGCGCGGCCATATGTGGAGGGGGAAGACCCGGTCCTGGCGGCGCGTTTCGGAATCGTTCGGGCAGTCAATCTCGTTCGCGGTCTCCTTAGCCGAAGGCGGCCCTCTATACAAATGAGATGGCCTGCGGCGCATTCATTGGGGACAGGATGTCCATGCGACGGAAGTCAGGTTGCGTTCGCGGGCGGGCGGTCTATAGACGGCGCTTGCCCCGACGTTAGCGGGGTGGACGGAGCTTTGCTGAGCGAAATGACGACCTTCGACGATCGGGAAAAGGCCTTCGAAGCCAAATACGCCCTCGATCAGGAGCAGGAGTTCAAGGCCATCGCCCGGCGCAACCGGATGCTGGGCCTTTGGGCTGCGGAAAAGATGGGCCTGTCGAGCGAAAGCGCGGACCAGTACGCCGCCGCCGTGGTGCGCGCCGATTTCGAGCAGCCGGGAGACGAGGACGTGTTCCGCAAGGTCGCCGGCGACTTCAAGGCCTCGGGCCTGTCGGTGTCGGAGGGCGAGATTCGCTCCAAGATCGACGAACTGGCCTCGATCGCCCGCGAGCAGATCCGCGCCGGCGAGTAATCGCCTCGGTCTTTGGACTGATCTGAGAATTCGAAAGGGCCGCACCCGGGGGAAAGTGCGGCCCTTTCTTCTTGCCGGGGACGTTGGGGGGATGTCTCACCCGGCGTACTGTGCGTCTCGCGCCCCTGAAGAACACCAGGGCCGAGATTTGGTTTCAGGCGTCGCCGCCCGAAACCAAATATTTTTTACGGCATCAGAACCGTGTCGACGACGTGGACGACGCCGTTCGATTGGCCCACGTCGGCCTGGGTGATCGTGGACTTGCCGCCCTTGGCGTCGGTGATGACCCAGGTGTTGTTCGGGCCGGCCGAAACCTTCAGTTCTTCACCCTGAACCGTCTTCAGCGTGGCGGTGCCGCCGTTGGCCTCGGCCTGGGCTGCGATATCGGCGGCCGTGAGACGACCGGCGACCACGTGGTAGGTCAGGATCTTGGTCAGATCAGCCTTCATCGCCGGCTGCATCAGGCTGGTGCGCGTCGCCTCGGGGATCTTCTCGAATGCGGCATTGTCAGGGGCGAAGACCGTGAACGGACCCGCGCCCTGCAGGGTGTCGACAAGGCCGGCGGCCTTCACGGCGGCGACCAGGGTGGTCAGATTGGAGGCTTTGGAGGCGTTAGCGACGATAGTCTCGTTCGGGCTCATGGCAGCGCCGCCCACCATCGGGTCGGTCGCGGGGGCCATGGCGGCGCCGTCGGCCGGAGCCATGGCGGTCGATTCCGCCGGCGTCGTGGCGGCCGGCTCGTTGTTGCCGCAGGCGCCGAGCGCCATCAGCGCGCCGCCGGAGACGGCGACGAGCATAAGATTGCGAAGTTTGGTCATGTGTTTCGTTCCCTTTGGGCCGCTCTCAAGGCGGTAACGGGAACGTTACGCGCGACACCGCACAATGGATGCATGCCGCGCGACAAGACATCGCAGCTTCACCATTCAGTTTTCGCGCGCATTTCTATGCTGCTTTGCAGCAAGAGAACTATCGTTCGATCAGATCAGTCAACGAATTCCAGATCTTCGCCTTGCCTGCCAGTGGAATCGCATGAGCCGGGCTGGATGAAGGCAGGTCGATAAGGCCAACCCCTGCGACGTCGCCGATAATGCGCCGTCCCAACTTGGCCGCCAGCTTGCCGTTGAAGGCGACCGCTCTCAGCTGCGGCAAGCTGCCGATCAGGCCGCGCAGATCAGCCGCCTCCGGCGAGCGGATCGCGGCATCCAGACTGCCCGACCTTTCCGCCGACGCAATCACATCCCACAGGCCCACGCCGCGCGCCTTCAATCGATCCAGCCGCTGCTCGTACGGCAGGACCGCCAAGTCTTCACCCAGCATCCCGCTGATCAGCGGCCAAAAGGCGTTGCGCGGATGGGCGTAGTACTGGGCCGCCTTCAGCGAGGCGTCGCCGGGCAGGCTGCCCAGGATCAACAATCGGGTTTCCGCATCGACGACGGGTGCGAACCCCAGCCTGCGACCGCCCGTATGGTCCGTCACTTGACCGGCGGGTCGTCGCGCAGCCAGCCGGTGATCGAGCGGCGCTTGCCGCCTGCGTAAGCGGCGACTGGTGCCACAGAGTGCTGGCGGGGTGTCCTGAACACCGTCCAGACGTTGAAACCCGGCTTGAAGCCGCGTTCGATATCGCCGTTTGCGTCGTGAAACAGCAACTGGCCGCCCCAATCCGGCCGCCAATCGCGCGACAGACCCAGCGTATAGGCTGCGCGCCGCTCGCCGACACCTGTGTCGTCGTGCTGGGTCAAGAAGTCGCCGGGCCGGAACCAGGTGGCTTGCGCGTCGATCTTGGTCACGCTCGCTTCGCCGGTCACGGCCTTGGCGAATGTGGTGAAGGGCGTGTCGTTGAAAAACTGCACCAGGGCGTGCGTCGCATGGCCTTCGTCCTTGCCAGTCAGCAAGGTCGTGATGATCGGATAGGCCAGATAGATGAAGGAGAAGCCGTCGCGACCCTCCGCCAGCGCGCGCTGTATCTGGGCCCCGATCGCATCGCGGCCCATGGCCTGCATGTCTTGCGGCGACAGCAGCTTGCCGCCTTCCGACGTTTTCAAAGACAGATGCCAAGACGTGTCGTGTTCGAGCGCAAGCTCCAGCCATTCGGCGCTCGCCTCATCCAGCAGATCGGGCACCTGCACCATGCCGTCGCGCTCATAGGCCGCCGCATAGTCGCGGGGATCGAGCCGGGGATTAAGCCGGATTACCCTGTTCAACGCGCGTTGACCGTGATTGTCACGACCATCGTCCTGCCGACTGAAGATGCGGATGGAGCCGATTGTGTTTGGGCGATACAGCGCAGAGTTTCCAGATCGCGCACGCTCATATGACGGTCGTCAGTCAAGTCGCAGCCGCCCAACTGCCTGCCCGCACTCACCACGCATCGCATGTCTGTCTTGATCGAGCGCGAACCCTTGTGACGCCGCAGGCAGACTTCAGCCCGGGCGTCATCAGACAGCAGAGCGGTAGGTGCATACACCGACCAGCCGATGTAGCTGATCTCAGGCGTGTTGGCCTGAATGAACAGAGCGAGCAGCGCGGCGATCATGCCTCATTGAACACCCGCTTGAACACCACGTCCACGTTCTTGGTATGGTAGCCGAGGTCGAACAGGGCCTCGAGCTGGTCGGCCGGCAGGGTGACGCGGTCGTCGGCCTTCAGGAAATCCAGGAAGGCGCCCTCGCCGCGCCAGACCTTCATGGCGTTCTCCTGAACGGCGGCATAGGCGTCTTCGCGCGACACGCCGGCCTGGGTCAGGGCCAGCATCACCCGCTGCGAGTGCACCAGACCGCCCAGGCGGTCGATGTTCTTCTGCATATTCTCTGGGTAGACGTTCAGCCGCTCGACCACATTCGCCAGCCGGTGCAGGGCGAAGTCCAGGTGGATGGTCGCGTCAGGGCCGATGCCACGCTCGACCGAGGAGTGGCTGATGTCCCGCTCATGCCACAGGGCGACGTTTTCCATGGCCGGCGTCACGGCCGAGCGGACCAGACGGGCCAGGCCGGTCAGGTTCTCGGTCAGAATCGGGTTGCGCTTGTGCGGCATGGCCGACGAGCCCTTCTGACCCTTGTCGAAGAACTCCTCGGCTTCGAGGACTTCGGTGCGTTGCAGGTGGCGGATCTCGACGGCGAGACGTTCGACCGAGCTGGCGACGACGCCCAGGGCGGCGAAGAAGGCGGCGTGGCGGTCGCGCGGGATGACCTGGGTCGAGACGGGTTCGACGGTGAGGCCCATCTGGTCGGCGACATATTGTTCGACCGCCGGATCGACATTGGCGAAGGTGCCGACGGCGCCCGAAATGGCGCAGGTGGCGATCTCTTCCTTGGCGGTGATCAGGCGGCGTTTGGCGCGCTGGAACTCGGCGTGATAGCCGGCCAGCTTCAGGCCGAAGGTGACGGGTTCGGCGTGAATGCCGTGCGAACGGCCCACGGTCGGGGTGTATTTATGCTCCTTGGCGCGGGTCTCCAGCGCGGCCAGAACTCGATCGACGCCCTCGATCAGCAGGTCCGAAGACCGCGCCAGCTGAACCGCGAAACAGGTGTCCAGCACGTCCGAAGAGGTCATGCCCTGGTGCAGGAAACGCGCTTCCTCGCCGACGATCTCGGCGACGTGCGTCAGGAAGGCGATCACGTCGTGTTTGGTGGTGCGTTCGATCTCGTCGATGCGGTCGGCGTCGAAGGTCGCATCCTTGCCTTTGGCCCAGATGGCGTCGGCCGATTCCTTGGGGATCACGCCCAGTTCGGCCATCTTGGTGGCGGCGTGGGCCTCGATCTCGAACCAGATCTTGTACTTGGTTTCCTGGGACCAGATGGCGGCGGCGACGGGGCGGGAGTAGCGCGTGATCATGGGCGGGTCGTGTCGGTCGTGGGGGGCGCGGAGTCAAGGTTTGCGGGACGGCGCGGTTGACTTTGCCGGCCGTTGTCCCTGATTCAGCGCGCTTTCAGGAGGACGACCTCCCCCACATTGGACCAACGCCGGGACGACCCGACGCCATGCAGGGAGAATGTCATGGCCTGGATATTCCTTGTTTTCGCCGGCCTGCTCGAAGTCGTCTGGGCGTTTCTGATGAAGGCGTCGGCCGGCTTCACGCGACCGTGGCCGACCGTGGGCATGATCGTCGTCATGATCGGTTCGTTCGGTCTGCTGTCGCTGGCGATGAAGACCCTGCCGCTGGGCACGGCCTACGCCATCTGGACCGGCATTGGCGCGGTCGGCGCCGTTGTGGTGGGCGCGGTCTTTCTGGGCGAGCCGCTGACGCCGCTCAGGATCGCGGGCGTCGCCCTGGTCGCATCGGGCCTGGTTGTGCTGAAGCTGGCGGCGAGCCATTGATGGCGGCGACAGGAGACGCGTGATGGAACTGGTGATCGGCGACAAAGCCTATTCGACGTGGTCGCTGAGGCCGTGGCTGGTTCTGAAACATTGCGGTGCGACCTTTGACGAAATCCTCGTGCCGCTGAACCAGCCCGACACCGATCAGCGCATCCGCGAGCATTCGCCGTCCGGTCTCGTCCCGGTGTTGAAGGTCGAAGGCGAGGTGATCTGGGATTCGATGGCCATCGCCGTCTGGGCGGCCGAACGCTATCCGCAAGCCCGCCTCTGGCCGTCGGACGCCCATGCGCGCTGGCTGGCGCGTTCGGCGGCGTGCGAGATGCACGGCGGCTTCACCGCCTTGCGCACGGCCTGTTCGACCGGCCCGGATCACTGGATGGTCGGCCCCAGCCGGGCGCCCGCACCGGACCATCCGGGACTGGCCAAGGATCTGCGCCGCATCGTCGAACTGTGGCGGAGCCTACGTGAGCGGTTTGGCGCGGGCGGGCCGTATCTGTTCGGCGACTGGTCCGTGCCAGACGCCTTCTTCACGCCGGTCGCCGCCCGCATCCGCCATTTCCAGCTCGACCTCTCAGCCCATGGAGACGACGGCACGGCCCGGGCCTATGCCGAGACCTTACTGGCCCATCCCCACTTCAGTGAGTGGGAAGCCGACGCGCTGGGCTTAACGCGCGACAACCATCCCGGCTGACGCAGCATTAAGCGGACGCTGTTATCTCGATGGGGATGACGAGCCCGATCCTGCCCAGCCCTCCGACCCAAGCCGCTGCGCGCGGCCTCAATCCGGTCATTGCCTATGGGCTTGCGGCCCTGGTCGGGGCGGCGTTTTGGGCCAGCCTGCTGTTCGCGGTCGTCTAGGAGGTCAGCGCGCGCCGGCGATGGGCGTGGTCTCGGCGATCAGAACCGGCTCGGCCTGCGGAGGCGGGGCGACGTAATCCAGCGCCATCGGCACGGCGCGCGCGCCCGACGCGACGGCGTCCAGCGTCTTCAGCGGGCCGCCGAACAAGCGCTGATAGATCCAGTAGCTGGCCATGACCTTTTCGACGTAGTCGCGCGCCTGGGGCACGTCGATCGTCTCGATCAGCAGCAGGGGATCGGCGTCCGCGCCCAACTTCCTGACCGCCGCCAGCATCGGCCCAGGCCCGGCGTTGTAGGAGGCCACGGCCCGCAGCAGATCGCCCTGGAAGGCCGGCAGGGCCAGCATCTTGTTGATGTAGGCCTGGCCCAGACGCATGTTGACCGCCGGAACCAGCAGCTTGGTCGGGTCCGAGACGAAGGTGCGATCGCCGGTCATCTCGGCCGCCGTCGTCGGCATGACCTGCATCAGCCCATAGGCGCCGACGCTGGAACGGGCGTTCGGATTGAAGTCGGTCTCCTTGCGCGCCAGGGCATAGACCAGCGCCCGCTCGATGACGAAGCCGCCTTCGGGCGCCAGGTCCGGCATCGGATAGCGGGTCGCATCGATGCGCGTGGCGTCGCCGTTGTTGACCGGCAGAATGGCGCGCGCCAGGGCGGTCCACATCTTGGCCGCATCGCCGACGGCGGTGCGCAGCCCGGACCGCAGCTCGGTCTCGGCATCGGCGTTCCGCCCGACCTCATAGAAGGCGACGGTGCGTTTGGCGCGGGCATCGGCTTGGACGAAGGCTTCCAGGGCGGTCGGTTCGACGGCGGCGCTCTGGGGCACATAGGCCGCGCGGCGCAGGCGTGGCTCGGCCTCGTAGGGGCGGGGCCCCATGTTCTCGATCGTCGGCTCTTCTCCCAGCTGACGCAGGGCGATCTGGCCATAGAAGGTGGCCGGCCACTGAGCCGACAGGCGCAGATAGTCGGTGACGCGATCCTGGCGACCGGACTGGGCGGCGGCGCGCGCGGTCCAGAAGGCGGCGCCGGCGCGGACCCAGGCGTCCTCGGTCGGATCGTTGGCGACGCGTTCGAAGGCGGCGAAGGATTCGTGGAACTGGCCCAGACGCCATTCCGCCAGGCCGACCGTCCACCAGTCGCCGATCTGGCGCCCCAGGGCCGAGGCGCCGGTCAGGTCGTCGTTGTTGTAGGCGACGCGCGCCGCCTTGGCCGGATCGGTCACGCCGCCGTCGCCGGACACGGCGCTGACCAGACTGTTCCAGGTGCGACCCAGCACACCGCCGGGACGCACCGGCTCGGGCGCGCCGTCGGGGCGACGACGCAGCGCCAGCGTATAGACGCGGTCCGCGCACGGCAGATCCGAATAGGTCTCAAGCCAAGCCGTCAGCTCTTCGTAGGTGGCGACATGATCGGGATGGAACAGGCTCTCGAACTCGACCTGACCCAGCAGCACGCGGTCCTGCGCCTGACGGGCCGCCATGCGGGCCGTCTCGATGTCGCCGCGGCGCAGGGCGTCGAAGGCGGTGGTGTAGGAGATTCTGTCGGCCGAGCTCAGCGCGGTGGGACGTCCGGAACCGGCACTGGCCTCGGCGGTTGACCCGTAGGGCGTCTCGGCGGTCGCGGCCGTCGTGGCGGCGCAGAACGCAAGGACAAGCGTCGACGCGAGGATCGCGCGGCGGAACAGAAACATAAGCGGCGGCCCCCTCGTTGGCGACGCGCGTAAGAGACAGGCGCGTGTATGGCGATCGGTCGTCAGCATGCGAACATGCCGCGATTAGCCTTGTTCTTCAACCGAGTCCGTTTCAAGGCGAACGGCCAGCGAAAGCAGGTCGCTCCAGACCTGTCGTTTCGCTTGTGGCTGACGCAGCAGAAAGGCGGGATGCAGGGTCGGCATGACGGGCGCCGACACCGCCCCTTCCAGCAGGCGCCATTCCTTCCAGTTGCCGCGCAGCTTCATGATGCCTTCCTCGGCGCCGAGCACCGACTTTGCCGAGGCTGCGCCCAGCAGCAGCACGGCTCTGGGCTTAAGCAGGGCGAAGGCGCGCTCGACGAAGGGCGCGCATACCGCCTGTTCCTGCGGGCTGGGGGTGCGGTTGCCGGGCGGACGCCAGAAGACCGTGTTGGTGATGAACACCTTGTCAGTCAGGCCTGCCGCCGCCAGCATCCGGTCCAGCAACTGCCCGGCCTTGCCGACGAAGGGTTGCCCCGCTCGGTCCTCTTCCGCGCCGGGTCCTTCGCCGATAATCAGGACCGAGGCGTTGGGGTTGCCGCGTCCGAACACCGATTGCGTCGCGCCCATGCCGCGCAGCGGACAGCCCTCGAACGCCGCGACCGCCGCCGCCAGGTCCTGAAGCGTCGCGGCGCCGGCGGCCAGCCGCCGCGCCTCGGCGAGGGCGTCATCGGCGTTGACGCCGGCCAGGGGCATGACGACCGAGGCCGTCGCCCTCTGCACCGCCTTGACGGCCGGCGGCGGGGCGATGTGGGTGTGATCGACGGGCGCATCGCCATAGCAGGCGTCGACCCCCGCATCCCGCCAGAAGGCGAGCAGGCTTTCGACTGCAGCGATGTCATGGGGTTGCGCGTTCATGTCTCGAACCACCGATAAGCCTTGACCGCCCTCGCGTCACCTTCCGATAAGCGGCATAACCACACAGATAACCGGGATTCAGGGGAAACCATGGCCGAAGACGCCATCGAAGGCGGCGCGGAGAACGCCCGTCAGGACGCCATCATCGACAATCTGCCGCCGCTGGAGGCGCTGAACGGCGTCGAGCGCGAGATCATGGAATATGACGTCGTGATCGTCGGCGGCGGCCCCGCCGGCCTGTCGGCGGCCATCCGCCTGAAGCAGCGCGCGGAAAAGGACGGTAAGGAGATCACCGTCGCCGTTCTGGAAAAGGCGGCCGAGGTCGGCGGTCATATCCTGTCGGGCGCGGTCATCGATCCCAAGGCGCTGAACGAACTGTTCCCCGACTGGAAGGAACGCGGCGCGCCGCTGGAGACGCCGGTCACCAAGGACAAGTTCCTGCTGCTGGGCCCGCAGGGGTCGGCGTCGCTGCCCATGCCGCTGATGCCGCCCTTCATGCACAATCACGGCTGCTACATCGCCTCGCTGGGCAACGTCACGCGCTGGCTGGGCGAGCAGGCCGAGGCGCTGGGCGTCGAGGTCTATCCCGGCATGGCCGCCAGCCACGTCGTCTGGGAAGAAGAGATGGGTCAGGTGAAGGGCGTCGTCGCCGGGGTCTTCGGCATCGACCGCGAAGGCAAGCCGACCGGCGATTTCCAGCCTGGCATCGAACTGCACGGCAAATATGTTTTCATCGCCGAGGGCGTGCGCGGCTCCCTGGCCAAGACCATCATCGCCAAGCACAAGCTTCAGGACGGCAAGTCGCCCCAGAAGTACGGCATCGGCCTCAAGGAGTTGTGGCAGGTGCCGGCCGACAAGCACCAGCCCGGCCTGGCCCAGCACACGACCGGCTGGCCGCTGGACGAACACACCGGCGGCGGCAGCTTCCTGTATCACTTCGGCGATCGCTACGTGGCCGTCGGCTATGTGGTTCACCTGAACTACAAGAACCCGTTCCTGTCGCCGTTCGACGAGTTCCAGCGCTTCAAACACCACCCTGAGATCGCTCAGCACCTGGAAGGCGGAACACGCATCTCCTACGGCGCGCGCGCCATCACCGAGGGCGGCTTGCAGTCGATCCCGAAGCTGAGCTTCCCCGGCGGCGTGCTGATCGGCTGTTCGGCCGGCTTCGTGAACGTGCCCCGCATCAAGGGCAGCCACAATGCCATGAAGACCGGCATGCTGGCCGCCGACGCCGCTTACGAGGCCGTTCAGGCCGGGCGCGCGGGCGACGAACTGGTCGAATACCAGACCGCCTTCGAAAAGAGCTGGGTCTATAAAGAGCTGTCGGTCGTAAGGAACGCCAAGCCCCTGCTGTCCAAGTTCGGCACGACGCTGGGCGGCGCGCTGGGCATGTTCGACATGTGGTGCCGCACCCTCTTGGGCGGCCTGTCGCCGATCCCGACGCTGAAGCACGAAAAGACCGACGCCGCCTCGACCGGCCTGGCCGCCGACCACAAGGCGATCGCCTATCCGAAGCCGGACGGCAAGCTGTCGTTCGACAAGCTGTCTTCGGTGTTCATCTCCAACACCAACCATGCCGAGGACCAGCCGGCCCACCTGAAGCTGCTGGATCCGTCGATACCGATCCGCGTCAACCTGCCCAAATACGGCGAGCCGGCGCGGCTTTACTGCCCGGCCGGCGTGTACGAGGTCGTCTATGGCGACGAGGCGGCCAAGGCCGATCCCCGCTTCGTCATCAACGCCCAGAACTGCGTTCACTGCAAAACCTGCGACATCAAGGATCCGTCGCAGAACATCGTCTGGACCACGCCCGAGGGCGGCGGCGGTCCCAACTATCCGAACATGTGACGGAACGGGACAGGGGCGGCGTTCCGCCCTTGCCCGCCGCTGCAAAAGCGTGAAGGGTCCGGGCATGATCGCCTCCCGTTCTCGCCTGTTCGCCGCCTCCCTGACCGTCCTCGCCGTGGCGCTTGCCGGCCACGCCTCGGCTCAGGAAACGACCCCGCCCGCCCCGACGCCGGACACCCATCCGCCGGCCGTCATCTTGGAGCCGGGCCAGACGGCGCCGGGTCAGGCTGCACCGGCTCAGGCGCCGACCGAGGCCGCGTCCGATCCTCACATCATCATCACCGACACGCCCGCAACGCCGGCGATCCCGGCCGTCTGGGCGCCGATCCCGACGAACGCCGAGGGCCGCAGCGCCTATGGTCTGTATCTGGCGGGCAAGCTGGCCCTGATGCAGGGCGAGGGGGCGACCGGCTCGGACTATCTGGCCCAGGCGGAACGACTGACGCCGGAACAGCCGCGCGTGCGCGAACAGGCCTTCACCTCCGCACTGCTGACCGGCGATCTGGATGTGGCGGCCGCCCTGGCCCCGACCGATGCGACCGCGTCTCCCGCGTTTGTGGAGGGTGGGCGGCTGGTGCGTCTGGTCCAGGACTTCGTGCGCGGCGACGCCAGGACGCCGAACGCCGAACTGGCCCGTCAGCCCATCGGCACCCCGCACGCCCGCGCCGGCCTGTTGGTCGCGCCGTGGATCGCGGCGGCGGCGGACGACTGGACCCGGGCGCTTCAGCCGGTCCCGACCGCCGGCGATCCCCTGACCCTGGCCTTCGCCCGCATGAATCGCGCCGCCCTGCTGGAGAAGCGCCGCGATTATGCCGAGGCCGAGGTCGAGCTAAAGACCGCTTCCGAAGTCGCCGGCGTCGGCGCCCTGTTCAAACGCCCCTATGGCGAGTTTCTGGAACGGCGCGGTCGCCGCGACGACGCCGTCGCCCTGTATGAAGCCGCCATGGCGGTGCAACCCGTGGATCCGGGGGTGGCGCGCGCGCTGCAACGGCTGAAGGACGGCGGCCGCCCGCCCGCCTTGCCCGACTTCCGCGAAGGCGCCGCCCAAGGCCTGATTACCGCCGCCGCCCAGGCTTCGGCCGAGCGCGGCAACGAGTTCGCTGCCGTCTATCTGCGCCTCGCCCAGAACCTGCACGACGATGACGAGACGGAATATCAGCTGGCCCAGGTGCTCTCCCGCGCCGGTCTGAAATCCGCCGCCCGCAACGCCCTGTCGCGGGTCGGGACCGCCGATCCGCAGCTCTACGCCGCCGCCCGCGCTCAGCTGGCCGTGGCGCTGGAAGAGGACGGCCAGTCGCAGGACGCGCTCACCGAGCTGCGCCGCGCCGCCGCCGCCAGCCCAGACGATCGGCAGATCGCCTTGGTCTTGGCCGGTCAGCTGATGCAGCTGAAACAGCATGACGAGGCGCTTGCGTTGCTGGACGGGCCGCTTCTGAACACCGCCGATCAGGGCGCCAGCGTTCACTTCCTGCGCGGCGCCGCCTATGAGGCGCTGGGTCGTGTTCCCGAGGCCGAGGCCGAACTGTGGGCCGCGCTTCAGACCGCGCCGAACGACGCCGATATGCTGAACTACCTCGGCTATCTTTGGGTCGATAAGGGGCTGCGGGTTCAGGAAGGCGCCGAGATGATCGCCCGCGCCCATGCGTTGGAGCCCGACAACGGCAACATCCAGGATTCGCTGGGCTGGGCGCAGTTCAAACAGGGCCAGTACGAAACCGCCGTCAACACGCTGGAAGAGGCTGTCGACAAGGAGCCGTCCAACGCCGAGATCAACGATCACCTTGGCGACGCCTACTGGAAGGTCGGCCGTCAACGCGAAGCCGTCTGGCTGTGGAACCGCGTCCTGGTGCTGGAGCCCGAACCCGAACGTCGGGCCGAGGTCGAACGCAAGATCGCCAATGGGCTGGACAGCGCGCCGAGCGCTCAGGGCGTCGCGCAATAGGTCATGCCTGCCCTGACCGCCTTGGCGCCGGCCAAGATCAATTTGTTCCTACACGTCGGCGCGGTGGACGCTGACGGCTATCATCCGCTGTCCAGCCTGGTCGCCTTCGCCGATGTCGGGGATCGCGTGTCGGTCGAGCCGGCGGATCGCTTGTTGTTGACTATCACAGGTCCTTTCGGCGCTGGACTGGGGGCGACGGACGACAATCTGATCTTGCGCGGGCTGCGTCAGCTGGGCGAGGCCTGCGGCATCGGAGAGCCGAAACTGAAGGTCACGCTGGACAAGCGCCTGCCCATCGCGGCGGGGCTGGGTGGCGGATCGTCCGATGCGGGCGCGGCGCTGAAGCTGGCGCGCGACGTCCTTGCGCTCGATCTCGACGACCACGCGCTTGAGGCGGTTGCGGGCGTCGTCGGCGCGGACGGGCCGATGTGTCTGCGGATGCGCACGGCCTGGGCCGAGGGGAGGGGAGACGTGCTGACCGACGAACCCCGACTGCCGCCGCTGCCGACCGTGCTGTTCAATCCCGGCGTCCCATCGCCGACCGGCGCCGTCTATCGCGCCTATGATCAAGGGCCGGTGCAGGCCGCCGACAGACCCACGCCGCCCCAGGACTGGTCAATCGCCGCTGTCATCAAATGGCTGTCGGCCCAGCGCAACGATCTTGAAGCGCCTGCACTGTCCCTGACGCCGGCGATCGACGCGGCCCTGTCGGCGGTGGCGGTGACGGACCAGATCGCCCTGACGCGAATGTCCGGCTCAGGCGCGACGGTGTTCGGTTTGTATCCCAGCGACGACGCGGCCCAATCTGCTTCGCGCGCATTGTCCGCCGCACATCCCAAGGCCTGGGTCAAAGCAACGCAGCTGTCCGTACAGCAACGCTAAAGCTTTGTGGCCGAATACCGGCCATCAGACTGCAAAACCGGCGATTTCGCCCAGGTCTCGCCCAGTTCATCACAAACGTTACGCATTGTTTCGAAATCTCGGAACCAGATCACGGCGTTCTGATTTGAGTCGGCAGTTCCGATGTCTGGAACGGGTCGCCGTCTCCCCCGTGGCGATCCTCAAACAGGAAAAAGGAAATCGCCATGCTTCGTGCAAAACTGCTTGCCGCTACCGCCGTCGTCAGCCTGATGGCCGCCCCCGCATTCGCTCAGGACATGACCGCCCCGGCGACCACGACGACGCCCGCCCCGGCGACCATGCCGCAAACCGATCCGGCCATGCCAGCCACGCCGCAGACGCCGGCTCCGACGGCTGAGGCCGCCGCGACCACGACCACGACTGCAGAGGCGACCACGCCCGTCGCCGGCGAAACCGTCGTCGACAAGCTGAAGGCCAGCGGTCAGTTCACCACTTTGCTGGCCGCGCTGGACGCCGCCCAGCTGACCGACACCCTGGCCAGCCGCCCGGCCATCTCGATCTTCGCCCCGACCGACGCCGCCTTCGCCGCCGTGCCCGAGGCCGAGCGTACCCGTCTGATGGACCCGGCAAACGCCGCCGAACTGCGCCAGCTGCTGCTGTATCACGTCATCGTCGCCGACGTGACGCCCGACCAGATCATGGGCAAGAAGGGCGGCGTAGAGACGGCCGCCGAGAGCCAGGTCCTGCTGGACGGCACCGGTTCGGCCATCAAGGCTGACGGCGCGACCGTGGTCAGCGCAGAATTGGACGCCTCGAACGGCGCCATTTTCCCGATCGACAAGGTCCTGAACCCGGCGAATTCCATGGCCGCCATGGGCGATGAAGAGGCCGCCGCGCCCGCCCAAGCCGCCGCTCCGGCCGCTGAGGCGACGCCGGATGCTGAAGCGACGCCGGCCCCGACCGCGCCGAACGGCCAGCCCGCCGCGATGACGACCACCACGTCCTCGTCGCCGGTCGTCAATCCGACTGACGGTCAGGTCGACACCCCGGCCACGCCGCCGGTTGATGCGGCTGATCCCGCCGCCGACGGCGCGGCCGAAGCCAAGCCGACCCCGAACTGATCAGGGTCATCCACGCGCTCGCTCGGTAGCGTGTTGAAGCGGAAGGCGGCGGGCCCTATGGTCCGCCGTCTTTTTTGCAGCCCCTCCCCAAGAGCCCGATTTGACCACCTCGACCGAGCCGCTCGCGTTTCAGGACCTGATCCTGACTCTCCACCGTTATTGGGGCGAGCAGGGCTGCGCCATTCTGCAGCCCTATGACATCGAGGTCGGGGCTGGCACGCTGCACCCCGCCACCGTCCTGCGCGCGCTCGGCTCCAAGCCGTGGAAGGCCGCCTACGTTCAGCCCAGCCGCCGCCCCGGCGACGGCCGCTATGGTGAAAACCCCAATCGCCTCCAACACTATTACCAATACCAGGTCATCCTGAAGCCGAACCCGGACAACCTTCAGGAGCTGTATCTGGGGTCGCTGGCAGCCATCGGCATCGATCCGAAACTGCACGACATCCGTTTCGTCGAGGACGACTGGGAAAACCCCACCGTCGGCGCCTGGGGTCTGGGCTGGGAGGTCTGGTGCGACGGGATGGAAGTGACGCAGTTCACCTATTTCCAGGGCGTCGGCGGCATCGAGGTCGATGTGGTTTCGGGCGAACTGACCTACGGGCTAGAGCGTCTGGCCATGTATGTGCAGGGCGTGGACAACGTCTACGATCTGAAGTTCACCAAGGAGGGCCTGACCTATGGCGAGGTCTTCCTGGAGAACGAGCGGCAACAGTCGGAAGCCAACTTCCACGGTTATGACGTGGACGGCCTGAAGCGCCGGTTCGAGGACATGGTGTCCGAGGTCTCGCGCCTTCTGGCCATGACCGGACCGCAGGGCCAGCCCCTGGTCCTGCCCGCCTATGACCAAGTGCTGAAGGCCAGCCACCTGTTCAACCTGATGGACGCCCGCGGCGCCATCGCCGTCGCCGAACGCCAGAGCTACATCGGCCGCATCCGCGAACTCTGCAAAGCCTGCGCCCTCGCCTACGTCGAACAAGAGCGGAAAACCGCCTGATGCCCCAACTTCTCCTCGAAGTCTTCTCCGAAGAAATCCCCGCCCGGATGCAGCAGGGCGCCGCGCGCGACCTGGAGCGGATGGTCTCCGACCGTCTCAAGGCCGCCGGCCTGACGTGGGAGGCGCTGACGACCTATGCCGGTCCGCGCCGCCTGACGCTGGTCATCGACGGCTTGCCCACGGCCACGCCGGACCGCGAGGAAGAGGTCAAGGGCCCGCGCGCCTCGGCCCCGGAACAGGCGCTGGAAGGCTTCCTGCGCAAGACCGGCCTGACCCGCGATCAACTGACCGAGCGCGACGGCGTCCTGTTCGCCGTCCTGTCGTCCAAGGGCCGCGCCACGACAGACCTGGTCGCCGAGACGGTCGATCAGGTCATCCGCACCTTCCCCTGGCCCAAGTCGATGCGCTGGGGGTCCGGCACCCTGCGCTGGGTGCGTCCGATCAAGCGCATCCTGTGCCTGTTCGACGGCCAGGTGGTTCCGTTCGAGATCGACGGGATTCAGAGCGACGCGATCACCGAGGGGCACCGCTTCCTGGGTTCGGGCGAGCTGCTTCGCGTCAGCGACTTCGTCGATTACCGCACCCAACTGGAAAAGAACTTCGTCCTGCTGGACGTCGCCGATCGCAAGCTACGCATTTTGGAACAGGCCAAGGCCGCCTGCGCCGCGCGCGGCCTCGCCTTGGTCGATGACGACGGTCTGCTGGACGAGGTGGCGGGTCTGGCGGAATGGCCGACCCCGATCCTGGGCGACATGGACCCGCAGTTTCTGGCCCTGCCGCCGGAGGTCGTTCGCCTGTCGATGAAGGTCCACCAGAAGTATTTCGCCGTCCGCGATCCGTCCAAGGATGGCCTGGCTCCCAACTTCTTGGTCGTCGCCAATGTCGAGGCGACCGACGGCGGCAAGGCCCTGGCCGCCGGCAACAGCCGCGTCTTGTCCGCCCGCCTGAACGACGCCCGCTTCTTCTGGGACGAGGATCAGAAGGTCGGCTTCGACGCCTGGAACGCCAAACTGTCCGGCGTCACCTTCCACGCCAAACTGGGCACATTGGCCGAGCGCGTCGAGCGCATCGCCGCCCTGGCCCGCGAAATCGCGCCGCTGGTCGGCGCCGACCCCGACGAGGCCGAAACCGCCGCCCGCCTGTCAAAGGCCGACCTGTTGTCAGGCATGGTCAGCGAGTTCCCGGAACTGCAGGGGATCATGGGCGGCTACTACGCCCGTCTCGCCGGCCATTCCGACGCCATCGCCGACGCCGTGCGCGACCACTACAAGCCCCAAGGCCCCGCCGACACGGTCCCGACCGCGCCCGTCACGGTCGCCGTCGCCCTGGCCGACAAGCTGGACACCCTGGTTGGCTTCTTCGCCATCGACGAGAAGCCCACGGGGTCGAAGGACCCGTTCGCCCTGCGCAGAGCGGCGCTGGGCGTGATCCGGCTGTTGATAGAAAATGGTGCTCGTCTGCCTGTCCGGGAGATTGCTTTATTCCAAGCAGGACTTGGATTCGAGCAAGCGGCGCAGCGTTATGCGGCTCAACAAATTGCGACCGCTCCGAAGAAAGTGATGTTCAACGGGCAAGAAGCCGAACTGGCCGGTTTCATTGCCACTCCTGAAGACGGCCTAAAGTCTGTTGCCGATTTCCGTCCGGCTGAGTTGTCTGCCTTCTTCGCGGACCGCCTGACGGTCCTGCTGCGGGACCAGGGCCAGCGCCACGATCTCGTCGCCGCCGTCTTCGCCCTGGGCGATGACGATCTCGTTCGCATCGTGCGGCGGGTGGAGGCGCTGGCCGCCTTCCTCGCTACGGACGACGGCGCCAATCTGCTGGCCGGCTACAAGCGCGCCTCCAACATCCTCCGCGCCGAGGAGAAGAAGGGGCCTATCCCGACCGGCATGGTCCAGACCGGCCTGCCGAACCAGCCCGAGGCCGAGACCACCCTGGCCTTCGCCGTCGGCGCCGCCCGCACCGCCGTCGAGGCCGCGCTGGAGACCGAGGACTTCGCCGCCGCCATGACGGCCCTGGCGCGCCTGCGCGCGCCCGTGGACCGCTTCTTCGACGACGTTCTGGTCAATTCCGACGTCCCCGCCGAACGCGAGAACCGGCTGAAACTGCTGGGCCAAGTCCGCGACGTGATGGGCCAGGTCGCCGACTTCGGCCAGATCGCGGGGTAGGGCAGAACCCCTCCGTCTCTCCGCTGCGCTCCGAGCCACCTCCCCATGGAATGGGGAGGAGACGGGACTTCGCCGCATCGTCTCCTCCCCACCTGTGGGGAGGGGGACCGCGTAGCGGTGGAGGGGCTCTTAGCCTCGGATTCGGTCTCTCGCCCTGTCGGCGATGAAATCGAGCACTTCACCCAGGTCCACCCGCACCTGTTCGGCGGAGACGCGGATGACGGCAATGCCCTGGATCGCAAGCCAGCGTGTGCGCCGGGCGTCGTGTTCGCCTCGGCCTTCATGGCTTTCGCCGTCGACCTCGACGGCCAGCATCGCCTCGGCGCAATAGAAGTCGAGCACATAGACGCCCGCCGGATGCTGACGGCGGAATTTCAGCCCACCCAGCGCCCGGCGGCGCAAATGGACCCAAAGTCGGGCTTCGGGCGGGGTCAGGGCGCGGCGCAGGATGCGGGCGCGCGAGACGGTGCCTTCGTGCGTCAAGAACCCCTCCACCGCTTCGCGGTCCCCCTCCCCATTTCATGGGGAGGAGACGATGACGTCAAGGTTGTGCGCGCACGTTGCTAGGAAACCGCCCACCCCCTCACGCATTGTTACATCCGCAATGGTCAAGGCCGCTCTCACGCGCTAGATCATGCTGCATGTGCGAGCGGGGCCAACCCGCCGGACGATCCGAAAAGCTCAGGGACTGCATGATGACTCAGTGGGTGTACGGCTTCGGCGGAGGCTCCGCCGACGGCGACGCGTCGATGAAGAACCTTCTCGGCGGCAAGGGCGCCAATCTGGCGGAAATGTCGTCGCTGGGTCTGCCGGTTCCCCCGGGCTTCACCGTCACCACCGAGGTCTGCACCCACTATTACGCTAACAACGAGACCTATCCGGCCGATCTGGACGCCCAGGTCCAGGCCGCCCTGGCCAAGGTCGAGGGCGTGGTCGGCAAGACCTTCGGCGATGTCGAAAACCCGTTGCTGGTGTCGGTGCGGTCCGGCGCGCGCGCGTCCATGCCGGGCATGATGGACACGGTGCTGAACCTGGGCCTGAACGACCAGACGGTCGAGGGCTTGGCCAAGCTGTCGGGCGACCGTCGCTTCGCCTTCGACAGCTATCGCCGCTTCATCACCATGTATTCCAACGTCGTGCTGGGCCTGAGCCACGACGACTTTGAAGAAGTGCTGGACCAGCACAAGGATCGCCTGGGCGTCACGGTCGACACCGACCTGACCGCCGCCGACTGGGAGAAGGTGGTCGCCGACTACAAGGCCGTGGTCGAGCGCGAACTGGGTCACGCCTTCCCGCAGGATCCCAAGGACCAGCTGTGGGGCGCCGTGGGCGCCGTGTTCGAAAGCTGGATGAACGACCGGGCGAAATTCTATCGCCGCATGCACGACATTCCCGAAAGCTGGGGCACGGCGGTCAACGTCCAGTCGATGGTGTTCGGCAATATGGGCGAGACGTCGGCGACCGGCGTGGCCTTCACCCGCAACCCCTCGACCGGCGAGGCGCGCCTGTACGGCGAGTTCCTGATCAACGCCCAGGGCGAAGACGTGGTCGCCGGCATCCGCACGCCGCAGTCCCTGACCAAGATCGGCCGCGAGGAGATGGGCGAGACCGCCCCCTCGATGGAAGAGGCCATGCCCGAGGTGTTCGCCCAGTTCGTCGATGTCGTCGGCAAGCTGGAAAGCCACTACCGCGACATGCAGGACATCGAGTTCACGGTCGAACAGGGCCGTCTATGGATGCTACAGACCCGCAACGGCAAGCGCACCGCCAAGTCGGCGCTGAAGGTCGCCGTGGACCTCGCCGCCGAGGGCGTGATCTCTCAGGAAGAGGCCATCAGCCGGGTCGAGCCGTCGGCGTTGGACCAGCTGCTGCACCCGACGCTGGACCCCAATGCGGCGCGCACCGTGGTCGCCGCCGGCCTGCCGGCCTCGCCCGGCGCCGCGACCGGCAAGATCGTCTTCGACGCCGACGAGGCCGAGCGCATGTCGGGTCTGGGCGAAGCGGTCATCCTGGTGCGCGAAGAGACCAGTCCCGAAGATATTCACGGCATGCATGCGGCGCGCGGCATCGTCACCGCCCGCGGCGGCATGACCAGCCACGCCGCCGTCGTGGCGCGCGGCATGGGCCGGGCCTGCGTCTCGGGCGCTGGCGAGATCCACATCGACGAGGCCAAGGGCGTGTTCACCGCGCGCGGCCGCACCTTCAAGGCCGGCGAGGTCATCACCATTGACGGCTCCAAGGGCGAGGTGCTGGACGGCGCCGTGCCCATGATCGAGCCCGAACTGACCGGCGACTTCCAGACCCTGATGGGCTGGGCCGACAAGGTGCGCCGCCTGAAGGTCCGCGCCAACGCCGAGACCCCGCTGGACGCCAAGACCGCGCGTGGCTTCGGCGCCGAGGGCATCGGCCTGTGCCGCACCGAGCACATGTTCTTCGACGACACCCGGATCGCCGCCGTGCGCGAGATGATCCTGGCCGACGACGAGAAGGGCCGTCGCGCGGCTCTGGCCAAGATCGCGCCGTTCCAGAAGTCGGACTTCGTCGAACTGTTCGAGATCATGGCCGGCCTTCCGGTGACGGTGCGCCTGCTGGACCCGCCGCTGCACGAGTTCATTCCCCACACCGAGGAAGACATCGACGCCCTGGCCGCCTCGTCCGGCATCGACGCCGAGAAGCTGAAGCGTCGCGCAAAGGAACTTCACGAGACCAACCCCATGCTGGGCCATCGCGGCTGCCGCCTGGGCGTCGCCTATCCCGAAATCTACGAGATGCAGGTCCGCGCCATCATCGAAGCGGCGCTGGAGGTCAAGCAGAAGTCGGGCGCCGCGCCCCTGCCGGAGATCATGCACCCGCTGGTCGCCCTGGGCCTGGAGATGAAATATCTGCGCGAGCTGACCGACCGCACGGCCAAGGCCGTGTTCGAGGAGACGGGCCAGAGCATCGACTATCTGGTCGGCACGATGATCGAACTGCCGCGCGCCGCCATCCGTGCGGGCGACCTGGCCGAATACGCCCAGTTCTTCAGCTTCGGCACCAACGACCTGACCCAGACGACGTTCGGCATTTCGCGCGACGATTCCGGCCGGTTCCTGCAGGCCTATCTGGACAAGGGCATCTTCGAGACCGATCCCTTCGTACGGCTGGACCAGGACGGCGTCGGCGGCCTGATCGAGATCGCCGCCGAGCGCGGGCGCGAGGTCCGGCCCGAGGTCAAGCTGGGCATCTGCGGCGAACATGGCGGCGACCCGTCGTCGATCGCCTTCTGCGAACAGGCAGGGCTGGATTACGTCTCCTGCTCGCCCTACCGCGTGCCGATCGCCCGTCTGGCGGCGGCCCAGGCCGCGCTGAACGTGGAGCGCGAGAAGGACCGCTAGGCCTTCTTAGCAAGACGAACCGAAGAAGGGCGGTCTCTGTCGAGGCCGCCCTTTTTGCTGCGGCGCCACAAAGTCGCCGATCTTGACGGAACGTTGTATGTGTCCCGGCGTCCACAGGCATTCGTCGTGTTTTCGCGCCTCTGGAACAGATGACGCCGTGACCTATTTAAGCACTCGCTGGATGGGGCTGATGATCGGTCTGTTCATCACATCTAGGAGTTAATAAGAAACAATGCGTCACATTCTTCTCGCTGCTGTCGCCGTTTCCGCAATCGCCGCTCCGGCATTTGCTCAAACCAATCCCGAGCCGCGCGGTTACGGCTCGCTGGGCTACACTCATCTTGAAGACGACAATGCAACGACGGGCGCTGTCACCGGTCGTCTTGGCGTCAACCTCAACCGTTACATCGCTGTGGAAACCGAAGCCTCGGTCGGCGTGAAGCATGACGACTTCACCGTCGCGGGCGTCGATGGCGAGATCAAACATGAGTGGGACGCCGCCGGTTACGTGGTCGGCAAGGTGCCGGTCTCTGACAAGCTGGAACTGTTCGCACGCGGCGGCTACGGCCACACCGAGCTGAAGCAGAAGTTCCCGGGCGCCAACACCGACGTGGGCGGCGACAGCTGGAACTACGGCGCGGGCGCCAACTACTACCTGGACGGCGTCAACGGCGTCCGCGCCGACTGGACCCGTCGCGACTACCGCGACAACGGTGGTGAAGCCGACGCCTATTCGGTCAGCTACATCCGTCGCTTCTGATCTGATCGATCAGTCCTAACGACGAAGGCGCGCTCCGCAGGGAGCGCGCCTTTTTCGTTCAGGACATTCAAATCAGCCGAAGTCGCCGGCCAGGGCCCAACGCTGCGAGCCTTCGCCGAACGGGCGAACGAACCAGTCGCGATAGTATTCAAAGGTCTCGATGATCTTTTGTCGAAGATCGGGCGGGTTGACCGCCTCGCCGCGCTGGCGCTTCATCGCCGCCACGCAATCGACCACCATGTTCTGATGCGCCGAGCCACCCATGCTCTTCAACACGGTGGCGATATCATGAGCCAAGCTTTCCAGGACCTGCTTGGGCGTCTTGTGAGCCATCTGGGACATCCCCTGTTCTCGACAGGAGAATGCGTGACAAAAAGTCGTGAAAGATTCAAGCGTGGCCGGGCGAGAATCATCATGGATGCGAATTAACCTGACATAACGCGGGTCGCGCGGTTTGGTTCTCTCAAGGGAGAAAACCATGACGAATTTCGATCCGGCGGCCGCGACGGCCCAATGGCTGGCGACCTTGTCGCCCCAGGAAACGGCCCGCGCGATCGCCTATACCCACGGCTCGCATTGGCTGATCCTGTGGAGCTTCCTGGTCTCGGCCCTGGTCGCCTGGATCATCGTGCGCACCGGCCTGCTGGTCGCGATCCGCAGCCGGATCGAACGTCGCCGTCGTCGGCCGATCCTGGCCAGTTTCGTCGTCGCCCTGGTCTATTCGGCCATGAGTTGGGCGCTGACCCTGCCGTGGGCGATCTATCAGGGCTGGTGGCGAGAGAAACAGTATGGACTGACCAGCCAGGCCCTGGGCGGCTGGCTGGGCGAGGCTGTGATCGGCGCAGCCATATCGGTCGTGGCGACCTCGCTGCTGCTCGTGGCGATCTATGCCCTGATCCGGCGCGCGCGTCGGTTCTGGTGGGCCTGGGCGGCCGGCGTGACGGCGGCCTTCATCGTCATCGGCCTGGTGCTCGCGCCCCTGGTGATCGAGCCGATCTTCAACACCTATACGCCCGCGCCGAACGGGCCGGTGCGCGACGCCGTCGTGACCCTGGCCAAACAGACGGGCACGCCGTCGGACAAGATCTTCATCTACAACGGCTCCAAACAGTCCGACCGCTACACCGCCAATGTCTCGGGCCTGTTCGGTACGGCGCGGGTGGCGATGAGCGACACCATGTTCAAACAGGGCGCGGATCTTGCCGAGGTGCGCGGCGTGGTCGGCCACGAGATGGGCCATTATGTCCGGGCGCACATTCTCTGGACCGTCGGCATTCTGGTCCTCCTGTCGGTGCTGGCCTTCTGGCTGACCGACCGGCTGTATCCGGTGGCGCATCGTGTGCTGAGGGCGGATCGCGTCGGCGACATCTCCGACCCTGCGGGCCTGCCGGTCCTGGCCTTGGTGCTGGCTTTCCTGGGCGTGCTGGGCACCCCGGTCTTCGCTACCATGACCCGCACGATGGAGGAGGACGCCGACCACTTCTCGTTGGTTCACGCCAATGAACCGGACGGTCTGTCCAAGGCCCTGATCAAGACCGCTGAATACCGCGCGCCATCGCCGTCGGCGATCGAGGAGTTCCTGTTCTACGATCACCCCAGCGTGGAGAACCGCATCCGCCGCGCCATGGAATGGAAGGCGACACATCCGCCACGCGACGGGGCCCAGCAACCGACGCGCCCGTAAGGCATTGAAGGCTTCGCCATTCCAAGCGGAGCCTTCGCCCATGATCGACCTTTATCGCGGCCTCGGCCTGGGCGTTCCGGCCCTGATCGACATCGCACCCTTGATCGCACGGGTCGTGGTCGGGGGAATGTTCTTCCTGTCCGGCTTCTACAAACTGTTCACCCCGGCCCAGGCCGAGAAGATGAGCAAGACGATGGTCGAGGCCGGCATCGCCGCGCCGCGCCAGACCGCGAAGTTTGTTTCTGTGTGCGAGTTCGCCTTCGGCGCCCTGCTGATCATGGGCCTGTTCACCAGCTTGGCGGCCCTGGTGCTGCTGATCATCAGCCTGGTCGCCCTGGTGACGGTGGCGTCAAAGTCGGTGGAGGGGACCAGCCTCGGCTATCGCCTCTCCAGCTATTTCGACCTGCCGGAGACCCTGCTGATGGTCATCCTGATCTGGCTGATCGCCAATGGACCGGGGCTGTGGAGCCTGGACTTCGTCCTGTTCCTGCCCCGGCTTTAGGGCTTCAGGCGGCGCGCTTCCTGACAAAGACCGTCCCGGCCGAATAGCCGGCGCCGAAGCTGCAGATCAGCCCCGTATCGCCCGCCTCGAATCCGTCGTTGTGCAGGTGGAAGGCGATGATCGACCCGGCCGAGGAGGTGTTGGCGTATTCGTCCAGGATGATGACGTTCTCATCGGCCGACGGCTCGCGACCCAGCACCTTCTTGCCGATCATCGTGTTCATGTTGATGTTGGCCTGGTGCAGCCAAAGGCGCTTTAGCTCGTGCGGATCCAGGCCCAGTTCGCTGGCGTGATCCACGATCATGTCCGACACCATCGGCACCACGTCGCGGAAGACCTTGCGGCCCTGCTGGATGAACAGCTTGTCGTTCTGGATGCTGTCGTCGGCCTCGGGGCTGTCCAGATGCGCGGTGTCGCGCGCATTGCGGTTCAGAAAGCCGAAGTTGTTGCGGATATTGTTGGAGAAGGTTGTCTTCAGCCGCGTGCCCAGCACGTCCCAGCCGCCCGGTCCCGCCGTATCCGACGACTCCACGATCACCGCCGTCGCCACATCGCCGAAGATGAAATGGCTGTCGCGATCGGTGAAGTTCAGGTGGGCCGAACAGACCTCCGGATTGACCATCAGTACGGCCTTGACCGAGCCGCCGGCGATGAAGTCCGCCGCCGTCTTGATGCCGAAGGTCGCCGAGCTGCACGCTACATTCATGTCGAAGGCGAAGCCCTCGATGCCCAGCGCCTGCTGCACTTCGATAGCCATGGCCGGATAGGCGCGCTGCATGTTCGACGCGGCGCACAGGACGGCGCCGATTTCCGAAACCGGCTTGCCCCACGCCTCGATCGCCTGACGCGCCGCCTTGACCGCCATCTCGGCCAGGATCGAGATTTCGTCATTGGAGCGTTCGGCCAGGTTCGGCGCCATCCGCTCGGGGTCGATGATCCCGGCCTTGTCCAGCACGAACCGGCTCTTGATGCCCGACGCCTTCTCGATGAACTCGGGCGAGGAGTGCGACTTGGCCTCCAGCTCGCCGGCCTCGATCTGGGCGGCGTGGCGGGCGTTCCAGCCGTCGGCCCAGGCGTTGTAGCTGTCGACCAGTTCGGCGTTCGAGACCGACTGTTCGGGGGTGAAGAGGCCGGTGGCGGCGATCACTGCATTCGACACTTTTTTGTTCCTATCGCTCGACGCGCGGCGTCTCGCTGCTTGAGGAGTGTGTTCCTATCGCTCGGCCCGCGGGACCTTGCTGCTTGAGGACAGTCCGTTTCCTATCAGAACGCGTCAATAGGACGGCGGCGGCTTGCGGTCGAGACTGGCGATGATGCCGGCGGCCCAGCGCTGCACCTGGCCGCGCGGCGCCTTGGGCGTTGGCTGGTCGCGCGCGGCGATCAGCCGGTTCACCAGATCCTCGGCCTCGCAGGGCCAGCCCTCGGGCGTGACATAGAGGGGATAGGCGATCAGGGCGGCGTGGACCAGGTGATCGACGCCGGCGCGGCGGCTGCGGCGCTCGAACGTCAGCCCGTCGTCGGTCAGCCCCCATCCGGCATAGAAGGGCCGGCCATAGACCGATACCGCCTTGCCCCGCATCAGGGCCTCGAACCCGGTCAGGGAGGTCAGGGTCGCTACCCGGCGACAGGCGTTCAGACAGTCCACGATATCCAGCCCGTCGCCCACAGCATCGACCGAGGCCATGGCCCCAGCGTCCAGCCGCCCCGGCCGGTTGCCCGCCAGCACGTCGGGGTGATTGCGATAGACCATAAAGGCGTCCGGATGATCGCGCCGCGCCGCCTCCACCAAGGCCGAGTTGGTGTTCAGATCCGGCGCACAGCCCAGCAGGATCGACTTGTCGTTCTCGACCTGACCGACGACCAGCAGGATGTCGCGATCAACAGGCCAGTCCGTCGGCGCCTGACCCCTCAGATTATATTTCGACAGGCCGGCATCGACCACGCGCGTCCGCAGGGCGGCGGCCCGCGCCAGCTGAACCGGCGACAGGTCCGAGGTTTCGATCAGGGTTTCCAGCCGCGAAGGCCGCGACGGATCGTAATAAACGCCCTGATCGTCCAAGGCGACCGACAGGGCGCCGACGAAATCGGAACCCAGGCCCCGCGAACGGATAAAGCCGTCTTCCATCCGCACGGTCGGGCCGTCAAATGCAGCCGCCGCCTGACGCGTCGCCTCGCTCTCCTTGCCCGCCCACCAGATCAGCCGGCCGTCGCTCGCCTTGGCATGGGCGGCGGCCCGCGAGGGCGACATGAAATAGCGCATCGACGCCTTGGGCGAGTTCAGCAGGCGGCGCACCGGCGGACGCTTGGCGGGCGCAAACCCCACCGCCGACCAAGAGCCCGCTAGCCGGTCGGCCCGGTCGCGCAGCGCGATCAACCGCTCCAGCGCCTGTTCGGCCTCGCATCGCTCGCCCATCACCGGATCGACATAGCGGCTGTAGGCGATCAGGGCGGCGGCGGCGACCTGTTCGATCGACCGCGCGGCGCCACGCCGCCCCGTCTGGACCGCATCCTTCGTCAGACCCCAGCCGGAATAGAAGGGCGCACCGAAGCACCGGACCGGCAGGCCGCGCAACAGCGCCTCGAATCCCAGCGCCGAGGTGACGCAATAGACCGCATCCACCGCCGCCAGCAGGTCGGTCGGCCGCACATCGGCGTCCACCAGGGTGACGCCCGTCAGATCCGTGACGCAGCCGCGTTTCTTGCCCGCCGCCACCGCCGGATGGCGTTTGACGATCAGCTGGGCTTCCGGCTCGTCGCGGCGGGCAGCGGCGATCATGTCGTCAAAGCTCTGAGCCGTCGCGAGGCCACAGGCGATGGAGGCGTCTCCAAACGTCTGGTCCACGATCAGCACACGCCGACCGGGCTTCAGCAGGCCCGGATCCAGCGGCCCGCCCATATTGGTCTTGGACACGCCCGAAGCCACGATCCGGTCGATCAGCCCCCGCGCCCGCGCGATCATGGCCGCGTCGGACCAGTCGTCCGCCTTCTGGATCAGTTGCTCCAGCCGACTGGGCCGCGTCGCATCATAATAGACGCCCAGATCATCGACGATCAGGCTGAGGCTCGTCGCGCCCGCCTCGCCGATGCCGACCGAACGCAAAAACCCGTCCTCCAGCGCCACATAGGGCCGCCCGTTCTTCTCGGCCCACCGTCGCCCCGCCGCCGCTGTCGGCTTCATCCCCCAGCCCAGCACCGCCTGCACATCGTCGCTCGGCAACCGACGCAGGTCGTAGTCGGACAGAAACACGTCGAGGAACGGGACCTTCAGGACGCCGGGCGCGCAGACCCAAGCCGGGATTGTCGAAGGCGTGTCGGAGGGTAGGGGCAAGGCGTGTCCGCTGAGGTTCGACGCGAGCTTTACGGCGGTTGCGTCGACGCGACTAGGCCCCATCCACCCGCGCCAGCAGCGCCCGCGCCTGCTCCAGATGCAGCCGTTCGACCATCGCCCCGTTTACGCGGATCGCGCCCCGCCCCTCGGCGTCTGGTGCGTCGAAGGCGGCGACGATCGCTCTCGCATCGGCGATCTCGGCTTCGGACGGCGAGAAGGCGGCGTTGGCGGCCGCGATCTGCGACGGGTGGATCAGGCTCTTGCCGTCGAATCCGTACAGTCGCCCCTGCAGTGCCTCGGCCGCCAGGCCTTCGGCATCGTCGATCCGGTTGAACACCCCGTCGATGGCCAGCAAGCCATTGGCCCGCGCGGCGGCGACCAGCAGGGCCAGCCAAGGCTTGAACGGCTCGCGATCCGGCGACGCCCCGGTCCCCAGCGCCTTGGCCAGGTCGTTGACCCCCAGCATCAGCCCGTCCAGCGCCCCATCCGACTTGGCGATGTCGGCCAGGGCCATCAGCGCGCGCGGCGTCTCGATCATGGCCCACAGGGCGCAACCCTTGCCCAGGCCGGCGGACAGGGCGTGCACGGCCTCGGGCGTCTCCACCTTGGGCGCTACGACCAGCGTGGCCCCCGCCGCCTTCATTGCCGCCAGATCGCCCAGCCCCCAGTCGGTGTCCAGCCCATTGATCCGAACGCCCAGGCGCGGCCCGAACCCACCGCCGCGAACCGCCGCGACAGCGGCTTCGCGGGCGTCAGCCTTGGCCTCGGGAGCCACGGCGTCTTCCAGGTCCAGCACGGCGACATCGCAATCCAGCGTCCGCGCCTTCTCGATCGCCCGTACGTTGGAAGCGGGCAGATAAAGGACGCTGCGGACCCGGTCGCTTCGCATCAGACGCGGCCCGTCACGGGGATCAGGGCGCCGGTCATGGCCCGGCTCTCAGGCGAGGCCAGGAACAGAATCACCGCCGCCAGATCGGCCGGCGCGACCCAGGTCGCCGGATCGGCGTCGGGCATGTCCTTGCGGTTCGCCGGCGTGTCGATAATCGACGGCAGGACGGCGTTGACCGTCACCTTTGTCGTCTTCAACTCCTCCGCCAGTGCCTGGGTCAGGGCGTGGACGCCGGCCTTGGCCGCCCCATAGGCCCCCATGCCGGCCCCGGCCTTCAACGCGGCGGCCGAGCCGACATTGACGATCCGACCCTCGGGCGAGGCCTTTAGCGCATCCAGCGCCGCGCGGCTGGTGTTTACGGCGGTCGTGATGTTCAGCGCATGCATCCGGTCCCAGGCCGGTTCCGCATCGTCGGTCGTCTGCCAGACGAAGCCGCCGGCGATGTTCAGCAGGGCGTCCAGCCGCCCTAACCGGGCGATCACGGCATCGACGGCCTTCTGCGCCTGGCCGGCGTCCGTCAGATCGACCCCGCCGACTTCCAGCACGCCGTCGGGCACGGCATGGCCCGAGGCATGGTCGATGACAGCGACCTGCCAGCCGCCTTTTAGCGCCGCCTCCAGCACCGCCCGGCCCAGGACGCCGTGCCCGCCCGTAATTGCGACTGTCCGCTGCATCATCCGATCCTCCATGTCGCCGGGGACCATAGAGCCGGCTGCGGCCGGATCAACCGGCCCCGATCAAGCGTCGGCGAACACCTTCGCCATCAACCGCTCTAGCGCCTCCTGATCGTCCGTATCGAAGGCGGCCGGCGTCGTCGCATCCACGTCGAACACCGCGATCAGGGCGCCCGAAGCGTCGCGCACGGGCACCACGATCTCGCTGGCCGAACGGCTGTCGCAGGCGATGTGGCCAGGGAAGGCGTGCACGTCCTCGACCAACTGCGTTTGACCCGTCGCCGCCGCCGCGCCGCACACTCCGCGCCCGAACGCGATGCGCAGGCACCCCAGCGTCCCTTGATAGGGCCCGACCACCAGTTCGTCCGCCTTGTCCGTCGCCACGACATAGAAGCCGGTCCAGAAATAGTGCTCGAACGCATCGGCCAGCATTGACGCCACCGTCGCCATTCGCGCCGTTACATTCTGCTCGCCGTGCAGCACCGCCAAGATTTCGGCCTCGACCTCCAGATAGCGCGCCGCCTTGTCGGCGGGACGATCGTTGCGGGCGACATAGGCCATGGGAAAACTCCGGAGCGGGACAGGCTGGCGATATAGGCGAGCGGCCGGCCGAAGGGGAGGGGCGCCGTCATTCGCCGCCGCTTCGCCGGGAACGCTTCCATGCGCCCCCGTGTTGGCGCTGGGAGACAACGACGGAGGCTCGCGTGACATCAACCCTTTCACGATCGCTCAGCCTGATCGCCGCCCTGATGCTGTCGGCCGCCGCAGCGGCCTGCGGTCAGGACGCCGGCGCGCCCGGGCCGGCTGACGCGACGCAGACCCCCGCGCCGTCCGCGCCAGAGCCGACAGCACCGCCTCCGGAACCGGCGAAGACCGGCGCAAGCCCCGCCACCTCGCCGTTGACATCCGCGACGCCGGCGGCGTCGCGCAAGTCCTGCTATCTCTCGGTCGACGGCAAGGTTCTGCTCGACGAGCCCTGCCTGGTCTATCCGTTTGGCGACGGCGGCTACACGATGAACGCCTGGTCCGAGGGCAAGCCGAAGAACTCCCATTTCGCTGTCGTCGTCCTCATGGCCGACGGCACAGCCGACGCCACCTGGAACGCCGATCCCGACGACGATAAGGCCGGCGATCACTTGGGGACCGTGCGCCTCAGCGACGGCTGCTGGATCAACGACCGCGTGCGCATCTGCGCGGGATAACCGTGTTCAGGAGGGCGAGGCAGGATCCAATCCGTGCCTCAAGCTTGAGCGCAAGCGCATGATTTATCCCAAACAAAACCATTGGGACGAAACGTCTCAAGGTGAAAATGTGGTTGACGACAACGCAAAACACCTTCGATTTGTGCGCCTGAGTTGCGTCGCGGGGGCGCAGTAGAGTCGTCGGCCGCAGGCCGCAGGGGGTAGGTTTTGGGTTTCAGTTTCAAGGGCGGGCTTTTAGCCGCAGCGGCCGGCGTCGCGATCATGGTGGGCACGACGGCGGCGGCGCAGACCACTCCGGCTCCCACGGCGCCGACCGGCGGCTTCTACATGGCCAACGGCACGCGCACGACGAACTATCAGACGGCCATCGCGTCCTGGCGCGCGGACAGCCAGTTCTCCGTCGATTACTCAAAGGGCTTCCTGGGCTTGGAACACGCTTACGCCATGGGCCTGAGCGGACGTGGACAGACCGTCGGGGTCAATGACGCCGGCGTCTACATGGCCCACCCGCTGTTCGGATCGGCCGGCAAGGTGACGGGCCTGCGCAGCCAGGCGGTCGCCGGCTATGGCAACGACGGCATGATCAATCCGCGTCGCCAGTGGGAAGGTCACGGCACCCACGTGTCCGGCACCATCGCCGGCGATCGCGTGACGGGCCAGCCGATGTTCGGCAACGCCTTCAACGCCAAGCTTTACGCCGCCACCGCCAACTTCTCGGCTGGCGACTTCCTTTGGTACAAGGACGCGATCATCGACGGAAAGATCGTCGCCACCCAGAACCAGAACATCGTCGATCTGGCCAATACCGGCCAGGTGCGCATCATCAACAACAGCTGGGGCAGCGGCAACTCCCTGCCGTTTAACGCCTCGCTGCCCACCGTGCTGGCGTCGTTCAACCGCAACTATGGCGATTTCTACAAGCCGGTGCTCGACAAGGACGTCCTGGTCGTCTTCTCGGCCGGCAACGGCTTTGGCGTGCACGCCGGGATTGATGCGGCTGCGCCGCTGAACGATCCGCGCTTGCGCTCCAACTGGCTGTCGGTCGCCAACTATTCGAGCTTCACCGCCGCCGACCCCTCGACCAGCTTCTGCGGTCAGACGGCGACCTGGTGCGTCGCCGGACCGGGTTCGGCCGTCGTTTCGTCGGTGCCCGCTTACACGATGGACAGGGCGGGCATCCTGGCCCTTTATCCGCGCGCCAACTACGCCGGTCTGTATTCGGCGACCACGGTCACCGCTCTGCAAAACGCGTCGATGAACCAGTTCATCGGCGTTTTGAACGCCTATTTGGCCGCTCGCGCCGCTGGTGGCCCGACCTACAATGAAGACGCATGGCGCCGCGAAGTCGGACGTCAGGCGGCCGCCATCACCTTGGTTTCGGGGGCGCGGCTGGGTGATCCGGATGGCTTCACCTCCGTTCTGGCAGGGCTCCTGACCTCGACCAACAACATGGCGCTGTTGACCCCGGCCTTCTCGGGCGCGGTTTTGCAGTACGCCAATGACGAGCTTCAGCGCGTGCTGAACCAGTATATCAAATACACGGGCGGCGGTTATGCAGCCTACACCGGCACGTCGATGGCGGCGCCGAACATCTCGGGCTTTGCGGCCCTGCTGATGGAAAACTTCCCCGAATATTCGACCTCCCTGATCTCGGACATTCTGGTTTCCAGCTCCAAGGATCTGGATACGCCGGGCGTCGATCTGCGCTCGGGCTGGGGCGCGCCGCAGATGGACGTGGCCCTGCGCGGACCGACGGCGCTGCGCGACACCCGCGACGTGACCGTCGCCGTGGGCACGGTCGATATCTGGAGCAACAACATCGGCGATGCGCGCGACCGCTATTCGGCCGAGGTCAAGGCCAACTTCGGCAATGACATCGGCGGTCTGGTCAAGAAGGGCGGCGGTCAGCTGATCCTGACGGGCGCCAACGACTACAGCGGCCCGACCCGGGTCGAGGGCGGCCTGCTGACCGTCAACGGCAGCCTGCTGCGCTCCAGCGCCACCGTCGGCGGCGTCGGCATGATCGGCGGCACGGGCACCTTGGCGAACCTGACGGCGGAAAGCGGCGGCGTGGTGTCGCCCGGCGACGGCGTCAATCCGTTCGGAACCCTGACGGTCGCCGGCAACCTGAATTTCAAGCCGGGCTCCTTCCTGTGGATTCGCTCCAGCGTGAACGGCGCGGCCTATTCTCGCCTGAACGTGGGCGGCACGACCAAGATCGACGGCGGCCAGGTCATCCTGAAGGCCGACAATGGTGAATGGAATCTGCGCACGCGGATGAACATCATCAACTCGACAGGCGCGGTGACGGGCACGTTCAGCGGCGCCCAGAGCGATCTGGCCTTCCTCGCTCCGGTGCTGACGTATTCGACCAACGGCGTGGTCCTGACGGTGCGGCGCAACGACGTGACCGTGGCTTCGCTGGGCCGGACGGACAATCAACAGTCGGTCGGCGGCGCGCTGGACGTCATGATCAACAACACCGCGACCGGGACCAACCGCGATCTGTCGCTGGAAAACGCCCTGCTGGACGCCAGCGTGCCGGCGGTTCAGGGCGCGCTCAGCGGCCTGACGGGTGAGGTCCACGCCACCCTGGGCGGCTTGGCCGTTTCGGATGCCCGCGTCATCCGCGACGCCATGTCCGAGCGCGGACGCAGTCAGGGCGGCGCGGCCACCTATGTCGGCAACGGCGTGTCGGTCTGGGGCAGCGGCGTCTTCGGCAACGGCCAGGGCTCGGCGCATGACGGCCTCGCGGGCTTCCGCAACGAAGCCTCCGGCTATCTGGTCGGGGCTGAAAAGGCGTTGGCGAACGACGTCCATGTCGGCGTGGCGCTGGGCGAAACCCGCGCGGAACTGCGCTCGCCGCGTTTGCGCTCCACTGGCCGGGTCACCAGCGAACAGATCGGCGTCTATGGCGGCGCCGGCGTCGGCGACTTCCAGATCCGCGTCGGCGGATCCTGGGCCAGCGCCGATGTTCGCACGGATCGTACGGCGCAGCTGAACGCCTTCACCAACGCCCTGGTCGGCGACTATGATGGCGACGTCTGGCAGGCCTATGGCGAGGTGGCGTGGAGCCGCGCCGTCGGCGGCACGATGTTCGAGCCCTACGCCGCCTACAGCCACGTCGAATACGACGCCGATGTCGCTGAGACGGGCGGCGACGCCGCTCTGTCGGGCAATGTGAAGCAAAAGGCCGATCTGCTGACCGCCGGCTTCCGCACACGCACCGTGCTGGCGGGCGGCGAGGGGCGTGCGCGTCTGTCGGCGGTGACCCACCTGGCCTACACCCATGACCTGAACGGCGACGGCCCGGTCTTCGACGCCGCCTTCGCCGACGGTCCGCGCTTCCTGATCGATGGAGCCAATCCTGGCGACGACGTGATCTCGGGCGGCCTGGGCTTCAACATACAGGCGACCGAACGCACCGCGATCGAGCTGGGCTATACCGGGCTCTACAAGGACGAGTATCGCGACAACCGCATCTATGGCCGGTTCAGCGTCAAGTTCTGATCTAACGGCAGGATAAGACGGCGGCGGCCCCGATCGACGATCGGGGCCGTTGTTGTTTGCGCCTAGTTCGTCTGGGCGGACAGGGCGTCGTTGTCCTGGGTGAACGGTCGATCCCGCTCGGCCGTTCGGTTTTCGATCCAGACGCCCCTGCGCCCCGTCACCCGCTCGACCGCCTCCACCGCAGCGCGAATGAAGACGGCCGGGCTTTCCACTTCATTGGAGCGTCGAACGGGTATCGTCGGATCGCCTTCCAGCAGGGTCGAGGCATAGACGTTCAACTGATGTCCCCGACGTCTCCCATCGCGATAGGGGAACAGGCACAGGGTGTATTGCTGCTCGATCCGCGCCTCCAGACGCTGAACCGCCTCGGCGCGCCAGCTCGCGCCCGTGCACACCACCGTTCGCGGCGCGCTCAGCCACCCGGCCGGCGCGCGTGTCGCCGGCGCTTGCAGACCAAAGGCGCTCTGCGCTGTCGGATCGACCAGGGTGAAGCGGCCGGGCGACCGCGGCGCATCGGCCATGCTCAGCTGACGATAGGTCACTTGCATCGGCAGGCGATCGAGATAACGCTGCAGGGCTTGCGCGATTTCACGACCGCTGCGCGACGTCTGGAAATCCACGATCGCATAGGCTTGATCGATGCTGTGCCGATCCGCCCGCGCGGACTGAGCCGCAGCGCCTGACGCCTGACCCAGCGCAACTAGCGTCACAAGCGCCACAGACCGTCGAGAGATCGCCATAGGCCATGACGTTCACGACCGACTGATCTGTCAAGGCGTGCCTCGATATGGGTTTCGGGACCACTTGCAACCGGATCGAGCGCTGACTGAATTCGCACCAAATTCTCGCGACCAAAAACCCCGTTGATCACTGGACAATGCCTCAATCGGTCTGGATCTGGGTCGGCTGTAGTGCGGCCCAGCGCCAAGAGAGGGGGGACCTTTCGAAGGCTACCTCAGTCTGACGTGCATTGGCTGAGTTTAGGCGGCTAAGCGAATGCGATCCCCTAAGCACTAATCCCCCTCGTCACCCACGGGTTGGTGGGTGAAGCCTTTTGCTCCGCTCAAAGACTTGGCATCACGGCTGATTTCGACATCGCTTTCGGCATAGGCGATCAGCAGGCGAGACAGGTCTTCCAGCGCGCTTTCGTGGATGCGTTCATAGCCGTGGCTGGCGTCGATGCCGAAGGTGACCAAGGCGGTCCGGATGTCGGCGCCGGCTTCCAGGGCCGAGGCCGAGTCCGAGCGATAGTATCGGAAGACGTCCTTCTGGTGCGGGATGTCGTGGTCGCGGGCCAGTTGAACCAGTTTGCGTGACAGGTGCCAGTCGAAGGGTCCTGTCTGGTCGGCCATGGCGATGGTGACGCCGAACTCCGAAGAGTTCTGACCAGGTGCGGTCGTGCCATTGTCGACCGTCACCATGGCGGCAACATCCGGAATCAGCACCGACGAGGCTCCCAGCCCGACCTCCTCGGCGATCGTGAACAGCCACCAGGTATCGACCGTCGGTTTGCGATCTTCGCGGATCATGCATTCCAGCGCAGCCAAAAGGGTAGCGACGCCCGCCTTGTCGTCCAGATGGCGTGAGACGATGAAGCCAGTATCGATGAACTCGGGCTGCGGGTCGATGGCGACGATGTCGCCGACATCCACGCCCAAGGCCAAGGTGTCTTCACGACCGTGGGTCACGGCGTCGATGCGCAGCTCGACCTGGGCCCAGTTTACCGGCTGGGTGTCCACCTCTTCGTTGAAGGTATGGCCGGACGCCTTCAACGGCAGGATGGTGCCACGATAGGCGCCGCCTTCGGAGAAGATCGTGGCCCGCGCGCCCTCGGCGAATCGCGACGACCAGTGACCGATCGCGACCAGTTCCAGCCGGCCGTTCTCCTTCACCTGTTTGACCTGGGCGCCCAGGGTGTCGACGTGGGCGACGATGGCGCGCGCCGGTTTTGGCGTACGGCCCGGCAGGCGGGCGCGAAGGGCGCCGCGGCGGGTCATTTCATAGTCGAGGCCCAGCCTCTGGAGTTCTCGGCACAATAGCCAGACGGCCTCGTCCGTATAGCCGGTCGGGCTGGGCGTGTTCAGCAGGTCGGCCAGGCGGGCCTTCAGGTAGTCGAGGTCTATCGCGGGGCGGGCCAAGGGGCCTCCTTCAGGCTTCGGATCGCGGAAATGTCCGTGCAGCGGCCGGGGCGGACAGTGGAAAGAGCAGATCTACGAAACGCTCGGCAGTCGGTTGGGGTTCGTGGTTGGCCAGGCCCGGGCGCTCATTGGCTTCGATGAAGGCGTAGTCGGGTTCGCGCGGCGACTTCACCATCAGATCGATGCCGGTGACCGGGATATCGATGGCGCGGGCGGCGGCGACGGCGGCGCGGATCAGCGCGGGATGCACCTCATCCGTCACATCATGGATGGTGCCGCCCAGGTGCAGATTGGCCGCTTTGCGCACCAAAATCCCGGTCCCTTCCGCCGCCACGTCGTCGAGACGATAGCCGGCCTCGGCAAGGGTACGCTCGGTCTCGGCGTCGATGGGGATGGTCGATTCCCCGCCGGTGGCGGCGGCGCGACGACGGCTTTGGTGTTCGATAAGGGTGCGCAAGGTCGAGCGCCCGTCACCAACGACGCGCGGCGGACGACGCAGGGCGCAGGCGACGACCTTGTAGTCGATCACTACCAGCCGGAGGTCCTCGCCCTGGACCTGTTCCTCGACCAGAACCTCGGAACAGATGCAGCGCGCCCGGACCAGGGCCGTCTGGACCTCGCTCATCGTCGTCAGGCCCACCGCGACGCCTTGCCCCTGCTCGCCACGCGCCGGTTTGACGACCAGGGCGCCGAACTTGGTCAGCGCCGCATCGATGGCCGACGGGTTTTCGGGATCGATCCTCTCGGGAACGCGCACGCCGGCGGCCTCGACGATGCGTCGCGTCATCCGCTTGTCGTCGCAGATGCTGAGCGCGACGGCCGAGGTCAACTCCGACAGACTTTCGCGACATCGGACCGAGCGGCCGCCCCAGTTCAGGCGAAACAGCCCGCCCTCGCCGTCGATGATCTCGGTATGGATGCCGCGCCGACGCGCCTCGTCCACGATGATGCGGGCATAGGGATTCAGGTCATGATCGTCGGTCGGGCCGACGAACAGGGCCTCGTTGATCGGGTTCTTGCGTTTGACCCCAAAAAAGGAGACGCGACGGAAACCCAGCTTTTCGTACAGGGCGATGGCTTGATCATTGTCGTGCATGACCGACAGGTCCATGTGCGCCAGGCCTTGGGTCTTGAAATGTTCCGCCAGACGCCGAACCAGGGCCTCGCCAACGCCCGGCTGGGTCGCCTGGGGATCGACCGCCAGGCACCACAGCGAAGAGCCGCATTCCGGATCCTGAAAGGCGCGGGCGTGGTTGACGCCCGTCACGGTGCCGATCACAGCCCCCGTCACCGTATCCTCGGCCACGAAATAGGTCAGGGTCCGGTCGTCCCGATGCGACCAGAAGAAGTCGGGCGGGACCGGCACCATCTTGCGCTTGGCGTAGATGTCGTTGACCGCCTGCGCATCCGTTTCCGACGTCAGACGGCGCACGGTGAAGCCTCGGGGCTGACGTCGGCTGGTGCGATAGGTCGCCAGATCCAGCCGATAGGTGTGCGACGGATCCAGGAACAACTCCTGCGGCGCCGAGGCGAGCAGGACGTGCGGATTGCGAACATAGAAGGCGATGTCGCGCCGGTCCGGCCCTTCGGCGCGCAGGGCCTCGACCAACGGCTCGGCCGTCTCGAAGGTTTGGGCGAACAGCAGTCGGCCCCAGCCGCAATCCAGCACGGCATCGGGGGTCGGTCCCTCCCCGGACTGAACCGGGGGCTTCAGGCCCTCGTGCCGCAGACGTTTCAGCCGATGCGCCTTTGATCGCTCGGGGCGGATATCAGACGCCATGCTGCTGCATCCACATTTCCAGCACTGCGACCTGCCAGAGTTCGGAGCCGCGAAGGGGTGTGATGTGCTCGGTGGGATTGGCGAACAGGGTGTCCAGATAGCCCCGGTCGAACAGGCCGCGATCGCGCGCCGCCTGATTGGTCAGGGCCTCGCGCACCATCTCCAGATACGGACCCTGGATGTATTTCAGCGCGGGCACGGGGAAATAGCCCTTCTTGCGATCAATGACCTCGGAGGGGATCACCAGACGCGCCGCTTCTTTCAGCACGCCCTTGCCGCCTTGCGCCAGCTTGTGCTCGGGCGGGATGCGGCCCGCCAGTTCGACCAGTTCGTGATCCAGGAAGGGCACGCGCGCCTCCAGACCCCAGGCCATGGTCATGTTGTCGACCCGCTTCACCGGGTCATCGACCAGCATCACCTGGCTGTCCAGACGCAGGGCTTGGTCGACCGGCGTCGCTGCGCGGCCTTGCGCGAAATGAGCCTCGACCAAGGCGCGGCTGACGTCGGTGTCGGCCATATAGGCGCCGTTCAGCTGGGTCTTCAGCGTGGCATGGCTGCGGTCGAAGAAGGCCTTGGCATAGGTTTCGACCGGATCGGTCGCGCCCAGCATCGGCGGATACCAGTGATAACCGGCGAACACCTCGTCGGCGCCCTGGCCGGACTGCACCACCTTGATATGTTTCGAGACTTCCTGGCTCAGCAGGTAGAAGCCGACGTTGTCGTAAGAGACCATCGGCTCTGACATGGCGCCGATGGTGCCCGGCAGGGCTTCCATCAGCCGCTGGTGCGGCACGAAGATCTGGTGATGCTTGGTCCCGTAATGTTTGGCGATCAGGTCGGAATAGACGAACTCGTCGCCCTTCTCGCCATTAGCCTCCTCGAAACCGACCGAGAAGGTCATCAGGTCCTTCTGACCCAGTTCGGCCAGCAGACCGACGATCAGGCTGGAATCCACTCCCCCCGACAACAACACGCCTACCGGCACGTCGGCGACCATGCGGCGCTTCACCGCTGCGCGCAGACTTTCCAGGACCCGATCGCGCCAATCCTCGGCCGTCAGGGCCGCGTCCTCAGCATGGCGGGTCATATCGGGCTGCCAGTAGAGGCGGTCCTTGGCCCTCCCATCCGCCTCGATCACGCGGATGGTGGCGGGCGGGAACTTCTTGACGCCCTTCAGGATCGTGTGCGGCGGCGGCACGACCGCATGGAAGGTCATGTAGTGGTGCAGGCCGACGGGATCGATGGTCTTGTCCACGTCGCCCGCCGCCAGGAGGGCCGGCAGGGTCGAGGCGAACCGCAGACGCTGGCCCTGTTCGGCCAGATACAGCGGCTTGATGCCGAAACGGTCGCGAGCGATCACGGTGCGGCCGGTGTCGCGCTCATGAAGCACGAAGGCGAACATGCCCTTGAATCGCTCGACGCAGGCTTCGCCCCACGCCTTCCAGGCCTTGATGATGACCTCGGTGTCGCCGTGCGAGAAGAAGCGGAACCCCATCCCCTGCAGCTCTTCGCGCAGTTCGGGATAGTTGTAGATGCAGCCGTTGAACGCCAGGGTCACGCCCAGGTCAGGGTCCACCATCGGCTGCTGAGCTTTCTCACTCAGGTCGATGATCTTCAAACGGCGGTGACCCAGCCCCACCGAGCCGCGCATAACAATGCCGGAGCCATCCGGTCCACGGGGCGAGAGCGCATCGGTCATGCGTTGAACGGCGCCGGCATCGGCCGGTCGTCCGTCGAAATTGATCTCGCCGCTAAGACCGCACATGGGTCCTCCTTGAATTGTGGAAGCAGCGGGTACAAATGGTTAGGGCACGAAAGAGTTCAACCTGAATGGCCGATATTTCCCATGAGCCAAGCCCTGACGCGGCGGTTGACGCCACCGCATCCCTTGTCCGGTCAGTCCGACGCATCGCCCAGGCGATCGATGTTCGGTCTCGAGAAATTTCACGTCTGACCGGGCTGACGCTGCCGCAGCTCCTCGTGCTGCAATCCATCCGCGCATTGGGTGAAGTCAGCACCAGCGCGATATCGCGGGACGTTTCCATGTCGGCGCCGACCGTCGTCGCCGTGCTGGACAAGCTCGAAGCCAAGGGCATGGCCGCCCGCTATCGCTCCACCGTGGATCGCCGCGTCGTCCATGTGCGTTTGACCGACGCGGGGCGGCAGGCATTGCAGACGTCCCCGGGCCTGCTCGGCGACGGCTTTCTCGCCGCCTTGGCTGAACTTCCACACAGCGAACGACTGGCGATGGCTGAAGCTGTCGAACGCCTCGCAGTTTTGATGCAGCCTCGCGACTCTCAGGCCTCTTTGAAGCCGCATTATCAGGCTGTCAGGCCCTCATAAGCGGCTCGGGATGTCGAGCCGGCGACCAGCCGGAAACGGTGATCCTGACCTGTCTGTTCCAACGCTATCTTCTGACCTCGAGCCAATCAAAGAGGCCAAAACAGCAAGATGAGCGAGGGCCCCGTGACCAGAACGAGCGCGCTCAAAGGCGCGCCCAGCCTGGGATAATCAGAAAACTTATAGCCGCCAGGTCCCATAACCAGCGTGTTGCACTGGTGACCGATGGGCGTCAGGAAGTCGCACGCGGCGCCGACCGCGACCGCCATCAGGAACGGGTCTGGATTGTAGCCAAGCTGCTTGGCCAGCGTCGCTCCGATCGGGGCGACGATCAGAACGGTCGCCGCATTGTTCAGGAAGGGCGTAACCGCCATTGAGGCGAGCATGACGCCGGTAATGGCGACGACGCCCGGCAAGCCTGTGAACACGTGGCGAAGCAGTCCTGCGATCAGGTCGGACCCTCCCGTGGATTGGATCGCGTCTGAGACGGGAATGAGGGCCGCGATCAGAACGAGGAGGGGTCCATCGAGCGCGGCATAGGCCTCACGCATCTTCAAGCCGCCTAATGCGACGATCACGACGGCGGCGCCGAAGAAGGCGACGGCGACTGGAACCAGGCCAAGGCCGACGAGCGTCATGGCGCACGCAAGAACAACAGCCGGCATGAAGCGCCTGCGCACGCTCCCGAGTTGAACCTGACGCTCCGCCAGGGGGAGTAAATCCAGCGCCCTCAGCGCGACCGGCAGCGCCTGTTCGGCGCCTTGAAGCAGGATGATATCGCCGGGCGCCAGTTTTGCCGTCCGCAGATGCTGGGTGAGTTGAAAGCCGCTTCGCGACACGCCCAACAGATTGATCCCGTGCTGGCCGTACAGATCCGAGCTTCGAACAGACTGCCCTTGAAGCGGGGAGTTTCGGCCGATGACCGCCTCTACGATCGCAATCTCCTCGGATGCGGTCGCTATGGGAACCGGGCGATCATCGCGGATGAGATTCATCTGAGCCCGACTGACGAAGCCCTCCAGCGCCTGCTGCTCGCCCTCGATCAGCAGCGCGTCACCCGCTTTGACGACGACATTGCCTCTGGGGCTCAGCCGCCGTTTCCCTGAACGGATGAGCGCCATGATCTTGACCTCGTCGTCGCCGAGGGCGGCAAGAGCGGACACGGTCATAGACCCCGGAGCCCAGCCTTCAGGCGCCCTGACTTCCGTGGCATAGGCGTTGGCGGCCAAGGCCGCGCTCATGGACGTTGCGCCCTGTCGATCGCGGGGCAACAGGCGATAGCCGAACGCCAAAAACGCCAAGGCGATCAGCGTGAGCGCTAAGCCCACTGGTGCGTAGTCGAACATGGCGAAGGGTTCGCCAACGATGGCTTGGCGCACTTCGGCGACGATGATGTTCGGAGCGGTCCCGACCAGGGTGACCATGCCGCCCGCCATGGCGCCGAAAGCCATTGGCATCAGGAGCCGGGACGGAGACGACTTCGTCTGGCGCGCCAGCTGAAGCGCCACCGGCATCATGATCGCCAGGGCTCCGACATTCTTCGTCGCCATGGAAAGCAACGTCACAGCGCCGGTCAGAACCGGGACTTGAGAACGCTCAGTCTTTAGCAGCGGCATCACCCGCCGCATCGCGAGTTCAATGACCCCCGATCGGGCGAAGGCGGCCGAAACGATCAGCGCGCAGGCGATGATGACGGTGACGTCGTTTTTGAAACCGTCAAATGCAGCCTCGGCGGGGATGATGCCGATCGCCAATCCTGCAACCAACGCGACGACCGCGACCAGGTCGTAACGAAACCGACCCCAGATGAAGGCGCCGATTGTCAGCCCGACAAGGCCAAAGGCCAGTCCCTGTTGAAACGTCACTCGCCTAGCGCCCTTGCCTGATCAGCACGCAGCGTAGGCTCAATGTTGATAGGCAGCCAACCCTCTGGAGTATCCAACGACAGAAGGACATCCGCTGTCAGTGCTGACCTCATCCTGGCGGCAGGGCATGACGACCCAGCCGCCCCAGGATGGACGATGAAGTTTGAGGTCAAGCAGTAGATCAGGGTGAAAAATGCAGACCTGAGCAATTCTTCGGATCAGCTTCGCCGGCCCAGCCAGTGATCGAAACCAATCGGCCCGGCGCCGAACCTGATGATGTAGAGCAGCACCGTCGCCCAGAGCAGGTGGGTCGGCCAACCGAGGGGATAGACGAAAACCTCGATCACTATGGTCATGCCAAGAAGCGCGAGCGCGGCGAAACGGGCGCCGAGGCCGAGCACCAGCAGGATCGGGAACAGATGTTCTGAATAGGTCGCCAGGTGGGCGGCGATATCGCTGGGGATCAAAGGCAGTCGGTATTCCTCGGCGAACAGAGCATAGGTGCTGTCGGTGACGGTCAGCAGGCCCTCCACCTTTGTCCGGCCGGAGAGGAAAAAGACCGCCGCGATCGATACACGCGCGATCAGGCTGAGCACCGGCAGGGGGATCGCAGCCTGGGCCAGGCGTGGGAGGACCGCCAAGGAGGGGCGCGGCGACGATACGGCGGTCAGTTCGGTCATTGTGGCGCTCCGGTTTCGATACGGGTGAAGGCGCCGCTCAGAAGCAGATCTCTGAACAGCTCGGACAGATTGGCTGCGGGATCGGCAGCGAGGGCGGCGAGAGCCGCCGCTCCGACGGTGTGGCCGTGCCGGCAGGCGTCGAGGAAGGCGAACTGGGGCCGGTTCAACCGATGGGTCTGGACCTCCATTTCCGGACGCACGATCAACACGCCCTCGGGGGACTGGTCCCACACCATGTCGTCCGGAGGCGTAGCCAGGCGATTGGCCAGCCAGATCGATGGCGCGGTCCAGTCGAACCAAAAGACTTGCGCAGACGGATGCAGGACCGCGTAGCCGGCGTTGAGAGCAGCGTGCGAAAGGGTGGCGACCGTCCCAGGGAGCAGGGTCGGTGCGTCAGCGGCGCGGTGCGCGCGGCTCCATGCGCGATCAAGACGGGCGACAGGCGGCAGAAACTGAAATTCAAACGCGGGCGGAAACGTCGCCAGCCACTCCGGGAAGCCCTCGCCATAGGCATCGAGAACCGGGGATGAGGGAGGCGCGCTGTCGGCGTAGATCAGAGCGGCGTCGCGAAACCAGTCCAGACCGACCAGCCGTTCGACGGTCGGATAGAGACCCGCCAGGGCGTCGGCCCGCCCCTTGGCCACCGTGTTTCGATAAACCGCCAGTCCGGGCGCATTTGGATCCGCCAGCCACGGTGTGAGCACGGAGCCCTGCCCCTGCAACGCCAGGGAGAAGCACGCATGAAATGTCCGCATCAGATCGTCAGGCGGCGCACTGGACATGGCAGGCCTCCATGATGGCGACGGCTTGATCGCGTTCGGCGATCAACTCGGCGAAGTCGGGAATGTTGTTGTCGCGCTCGATCAGCGTGGGACGCGGCCCGATCCGGGCGAGGATCTCGGCATAGAGGGTCCAGACGGCGTCGCTGACCGGCGCGTCGTGGGTATCGATCAACAGCGTCTCTGCGTGGACGGGATCGGGCGCAAAGCCGGCCAGATGGATCTCGCCGATGAGATCGGCCGGAACGGCCGCCAGATAGTCCCGCGGGTCGGCGCCGAGATTGTTGGCGCTGATGTGCACATTGTTCAGATCGAGCAGCAGGCCACAGCCTGTCGCGGCGGCCAGTTCGACCAGGAAATCCACTTCCCCCATCTCATGGCCTTTCAGGTCGAGGTACAGGGACGGGTTCTCGATCAGCAGGCGTCGGCCCAGCACGTCCTGCGCTCGCGCGACGTTGTCGCTGACCCGCTTCAACATCTGTCGGGTGCGCGGAAACGGGAGCAGATCAGGATGATAGACGCCGCCGCCCCGCGACCAGGCCAAGTGCTCGGACATCAGAAACGGCTCGAACCGGTCAGCGAGCGTCTTGAGCCGCGCCAGATGCTCCGGGTCCGGCGCCTCGTCGCCGGCGAGCGACAAGCCGACACCGTGCAGGGACAGAGGCTTTTCTCGACGGATGGCCTCCAGCCATTTCAAGCGAGGGCCGCCATCGACCATATAGTTCTCAGGATGGACCTCGAACCACAGACCGGCCGCCGGAGACGCCAGCGCCTCGTCGTAATGGCGGGCCTTGAGGCCCAGTCCCACGGTGGGGACAGGCGTCGTGGCGGTCGATCCATGGTTCATCGGTCCAGCTCCGATCAGCGCGAGACGGGCGTCAGCGAGCCGTTGCCGCGCGGGGTGCGGATGCTGGTGCAGGTGCCGGCGGGCGTGTGCTTCCAGGCGTTGCCCTGATAGTCGCGCACCGAAGTGCCGGCGCAGGTCGTGCCAGGGCCGGCGGCGCAGTCGTTCTTGCCGGCCAGAGCGATGCCGTAGCATTTCTCCATAGCGGCCGGTTTGGTCTCGGCGTTCCTGGTCGATTGGGCGTGGGCCATGCCGGTGCCGGCCGTCAGGGCGACAAGGGTTGCGGCGGCGATCTTGGTGCGGGTCATGCAAGAGGTCCTTCTCAAAAAGCACGGCCGTTCGTGGCCGCTGAATCCGCCTTTCGCCGACGACCCGCCGCGCGTTACATTTTCGAGCCAACTATTTTTCGTGCATCATTTTGCGAGACGCCATGTAACCGTCGCGGTCTCCGCAGCGTAGGTCGCAGTCGCACGTGCTTGACCGGGAATCACAACTCAAAGCCTTGATGCTCAATGGCCTGGATGGTGACGCGCAGGCTTGGCGCGTGCTGCTGTCGGACCTGGCCGCGCACCTGCGGCCTTTTTTCAAACGCCGTCTTTTCAACGGAGAAAGCGACGCGGAGGACCTCGTGCAAGAGACCCTGATCGCCATTCACGCCAAGCGCGCCACATGGGATCGCAACCAATCGTTCACGGCCTGGGCCTTCACGATCGCCCGCCACAAGCTGATCGATCACCTGCGCCGCCAAGGCCGACGCCTCACCGAGCCGCTGGATGACGCAAGCGTGCTGCTGGCCGAGCACACGGTTGAGGACGGGGTCATGCGACGCGATTTGACCCGCGCCCTGTCGATCCTGCCGGCGCGACAGCGCGCCCTGATCCATGATGTGAAAGTCACCGGGCTGAGCGTGGCCGAGGCGGCCGAGCGTCACGGCTATTCCGTCGCCGCCGCCAAGGTCAGCATCCATCGCAGCTTCAAGGCTCTGACCGCGCGCTTCGCGGCTGGAGCAGCAGGGTCCAACGATGAAGACTGACGACCTGATCACCAGCCTGGCGCTGGACTTGCCGCCCACGTCTCAAAGCGACGTGGACCGTCGTGTCCTGCTGTTCATGCTGCCGGCGGCGGGCGTCGCCCTTTCCGGTGTCGTTTGGTGGCTGGGATTGCGACCAGATCTGATGTCGGCCGTCGCCGGGCCGACCTTCTGGGCCAAGGCGGCCTATACGGCCGCCTTGTGCGCCGCCGGCTTCTGGCTCCTGGATCGACTGGGGCGACCGGGCGCTTCGCCGCGCCGTCCCGCAATCCTGCTAGCCGCCATTTTGGCCGTCGCTGCCGGATGGGCTGTCGTGGAGTTGCTGGGCGCTGCGCCTGACGCGCGGATGGACATGGTCATGGGGCGCTCCGCCAGGGTCTGTCCGACGAACATCCTGTCGCTGGGCGCTCTGGCGGCGCCGTTCATCTTCTTCGCCGCAAGACGATTCGCCCCTGTGAAACCCGCTTTCGCCGGCGCCGCCGCCGGTCTTCTGACCGCAGGACTGGCCGCGACCGTCTACGGCCTGCATTGCCCCGAGCACACGGCCGCCTTTGTGGCGGTCTGGTACACCTTGGGCGTCGGCCTCGTCGCGGTTTTGGGCGCTGCTCTGGGTCGTTTCACCTTCCGCTGGTGAGTGTGTTTTCCGCGATACTGCCGTGAAGCGGTCTTGAGCCGTTTTCGGGTGGTCCCGACTGTCGGGACCACTTAAGACTGGCTCAAACGCTGCCTGAAAAAGCGTGTGATTTTTCCAGCCACCACATAGCTGACCACCTAACGGCGCCTCAGTCGTCTACTGCACAGCTGCACGAGGGTAGGGCGCGTTAGCGCCATGAGCGGACATGACAGTCACCGCGCAAAGGCGACATTCACCTGAGTTACCACGCCGAGCCGCCGCCATTTTATCGCGATCGCAATCGCGCGAAACCGGTGGAGGTGCAGACTGCGTCAGTCATGGTCAGAGACGTCGAACCCGTCTCCGGGCGCCATCGGCCGGTGCAGTTTGATCCCGGCCTTGTCCAGATAGGGCTCGTAGACGTCGTAACGCTGCCTGAGGAAATAGTCGCGAGCGTAGCCGTCATGGACCGGGACGACCGATTTTGGCTTCATCCGTTTGGCGAACGCATGGACAGTGAGCTCGGTCAGGTAAGGCGCCATCACCGGAAGGGCCAGCACCTCCACGCCCGCGAACCGATCCAGACGGCTGTCGAAACTGTCGCCCGGGTTGAGGAAAACGTCGTTGACGAGGAAGGCTGTCAGTTGCGGGCTCTCGTCCGACAGGATGGGCTCATGCGCGACCGGCTGAGCCTGCAGCCGGAACGCGCCGAAGGTCCGTTCGCCCTCCTCGAACACCGTGACCGACAGCCCCTTCTCGCCGAGCTTGTCGGCGACCTCGCCGTTGCCGACGAGTGTCGCGCCACTCGCCTGCACGATCCTGGCCAGAGCGTCAGGGTCGATGTGGTCGGGATGGCCGTGCGTCAGGACGATCGTCGAGACATCCGAAAAGACAGCAGGATCGACCCGTCCGTCGACGAACGAAAACTTGCCCGAATCGAAGAGCAGTCGATCTGCACCGATCGTCAGGCGCAGGCAGCTATGGACGAACTTGTCGATCCGCATGGCGGCCGGTCCTATTCCGACTGTCTCTGGACGACCGCGCCGATCGCCTCGGGCGTGCCCGAGGCGATGACCAGCCAACGGCGGGGTGCGCCGGCGTCGGCGGCGACCACCTGACGGATCGGGCCCACGGCGTTGACGACCGCAGACCCAGCCGGATTGGTCATGAACTTCGTCAGAGGCTCGAGCGTCCCCGATCCGTCCGCCGCATTGGCGAAGGCGAGGACATAGGGCTTGCCGGGTTGGAGGCCTGCGGCGGCGATCTGCAGCATCTGGACCTGCCCCTGCTCGAACAAGGTCGCCTGGGACCGGGTGTCGCCCTCGCCCGTCAGAACGAGTTGATGCGAGGCGCGAGCTGCGCCCAGGGGCGTGAGGTTGGCCCTGCCGTCACCCTGGGTGACCGCACGCGGCACATAGGTGACCCCTTGCGGTCCCTGACCGATCGGCACGGTGGCGATCACGCGGTTGGCCAGGGTGTCGATGACCGCCACGCCGTCGCCATTCTCCAGCCCGACGTAAATCCGCGAGCCGTCGCCGGAGGGCCACAGACCGTGCGGCAGCGACCCCACCTCGATCTCCGTCACGAGCGTGAAGGTGTCGGTGCGATAGACCTTGACCCGGTTCTCGGTCCCGACGGTCACATAGGCGAACTGGCCCGCCGCGTTGCGCACGATGTTGACGTGGTTGGTCAAGGGGCCGGTGTCGAGCGTCTGTAGGACAGCGAACGGCGGACGGGCGTTGAAAACCATGGTCTTGCCCACGTCCTTCAGCGTCATCCAGACCTGGCTTCCATCGGGCGTGGCGGCGATGTCTGGGCAGAACGGACTGGCCTGGGCCACCCGACCGACGATCTGACGGGTCGCGGTCTCGACTACCACCGTCTCGGGACTGAAGCTGGAGCAGATGTAGGCGTAGCGGCCGTCCGGCGAGAAGATGGTCATGCCCGGCCCGTTGGGCGTCTCGACCCGGGCGGTCTCCTGATAGGTCGCGGCGTCCAGCACCGAAACATAGGCCTCGCCCCGCACCGTGACCCAGACCTCGCGGCCGTCCGGCGTGAAGAAGGCCTCGTGCGGAGAGCGCCCGACATAGGTGGTATGTTTGACGGTGTTGCTGGCCGTGTCGATGAAGCTGACCGAGTTGGACCCGATCGAGACCACGGCGATCGTCTTGCCGTCCGGCGCCGCGCCGATGCCGTGGACCAGCAACTGGCCCTTGTAGAGCGGGCTGAGGTTGGCCGGAGTCGGCTCGCCGAGGGAAATCACCCCCAGCAGGCCGTTGGTCGAGGGATCGACCACCGAGACGGTGTTGGAGAACTGGTCGGCCGAATAGAACCGATCCTGGCTGCTGATCGGGATGGCGGGCGCCGCCGCCGCGCCCGGAACCTGATCGGCCAAGGCGTGTCCGGCGGACAGGCTGAGAACAAGGGCGGCGATGGCGCGGGCTGTCAGGGTCATGATCCGTGTCCGTGATGGGTCGAGGTCGCGCCGCCGGTCGGCGTCGGCGCATCAGAATGGCGGGTCAGGTAGTCGCGCATCAGGGCGATTTCCTGGGTCTGTTCAATGATGATCCCCTGGGCCAGACGCTTCATGGTCTCGTCCTGCCCGTACAGAAGCTCGACGCGCGCCATGTCGATGGCGCCCTGATGATGCGGGATCATCATGGCGGCGAAGTCCACGTCTGGGTCGCCGGTGGATTCTACCGCCATGTCGCGGTGCATCCGCTCCATCGCCTCGGCCATCGCCGCATCGAAGTCCGAGCCGGGCATCTGTGCGAAGGCCATAACTGCGGCACCGGCAATCGCCGAGCCAAGCGCCAGGACGCCGGTTCTGATCCATCGGGAGGGTGGGGCGTGGGTCATGATCCGATCCTGCAGGCGATCGTCCCGGACGACCAACGCGATGTTCCGCTCGGAACGTTCGCCGTCGCCGAACGTTCCCTGTCGAAGTCGCCGCTTCGTGGGTTAGGATTGTCCCATGACCCTGGACCAGCTCCGCATCTTCGTCGCCGTCGCCGAGCGCCAGCACGTAACCCGCGCCGCCGAGGCCCTGAACCTGACCCAGTCGGCGGTCAGCTCGGCGGTGACGACGCTGGAGGGCCGCCACGGCGTCGCCCTGTTCGACCGCGTTGGCCGCAACATCGTCCTGAACGAGGCGGGCGCAACCTTCCTCGTCGAGGCCAAGGCGATCCTCGCCCGTGTCGAGGCGGCGCAGGACGCGCTCGACGACCTGGGCGGCCTGAAACGCGGACGACTGTCGATCCACGCCAGCCAGACCATCGCCGGCTGGTGGCTTCCCGCCCGACTGACCCGGTTTCATCAGGCTCATCCCGGCATCCGCATCGAGGTCTCGATCGGCAATACGCGCGAGGTGGCCGACGCTGTCCTGGAGGGCTGCGCTGAACTGGGTCTGGTCGAGGGCGAACTGAACGAGCCGGCGTTGAGCCGTTCGGTTCTGGATCACGACGAACTGGTGCTGGTCGTCGCGGCCGACCACCCCGCCGCCCAGGACGGCGCCGGGCCGCCGGACCTGAAGCAAATGACCTGGGTGTTGCGCGAGCCCGGCTCCGGCACCCGGTCGGCTTTTGAGACGGCCCTCAATCAGCGCGGGCTGGCCATCGACGCTCTGGACGTGGCCATGACCTTGCCCGGGAATGAGGCGGTCGCCGCCGCCGTCGAGGCCGGTGCGGGAGCGACGGTCGTGTCGCGCAATGTCGTCGCCGCGCGCCTGCGCGCCGGCATCCTCGCCGCCCTGCCCCTGACCTTGCCCGACCGCCCGTTCTGGCTCCTGCGGCACAAGCAGCGCTATCGCTCAAAGGCGGGCGAGGTGTTCCTGGCGTCCCTGACGGCGTCACGCCATTGAGCGCGTCGGCTCGTCAAGGCGGTGTCTGGCCTTCACTGGTGAATGACCGCGCGCCGCCTCACACGCATCTCGAGGGACTGAACGGATTCCTGAGAGCTCTGGATAGGGGCGTGGGCGCTCAACAAGGTACGCCGAAGTTCGACCCCCTCGACGGTGGAGACGAGGCGGAAATCCTTGTGCTTCTGGAGACACCGGCCCCGGGACCGCAAGCGGATCGCCTCGTCTCCATCGACAATCCCACGGGCACCGCGCGCAACCTGAAGCGCGCGATGGAAGCAGCGGGGCTCGACCGCCGCCGCATCGTCCTTTGGAACACGGTCCCCTGGCTTCGCTCGGGGTCCGCGCGACCGCTGACAAGACAGGAGATCGCCTCCGGCCTGGCCACGCTAGAGGGACTGGTCACCCCGCTTCATCGCCTCAGGGCCGCGGTATTGTGCGGCCGCGTCGCCGCGATGGCGGCTCCGACGCTGACCCGCCTGCGGCCTGAAGTGGAGCTGTGTCTCGCGCCACACCCGAGCCCGACGTTCATCAACACCGCCCCCGAGCATCGTCTTGGCCTGCAGGCCGCCTTTGCGTGGGCAGCCGCGCTGATCACCCCCTAGGGCGTTCATTCGATCAAAGCGAACAAACCTATCTAAAACATCCGTTGGAGCTGATGATCCAAGAGGCGCATCCCGGATGTCGAGGAGCGCGCCGAAGACTGGCCTCCACTCCGAAAGGAGAGCCGCCATGACCACCCTTCTCGCCGCTCCGGCCATGCGCCAAGGCCGCAGGTCCGTCGCCAGGCGCCAGGCCATCGGTCCTGAGAATGTAAAACCGCAGACGCCTTTCATTCCGCCTTCTCCCATCGCCGCGACCCAATCCGGCGAGACCTTGCACCGGGTCCAGCCTGGCGTCGGCCTTACCGGCGTTCACCCCGCAATGGTCAAGGCGGTCGCGGGTCTCTACGCCGCCATGGTGGCCGCGTTCTGGCTGGTGTTCGGTCACGGCGAGGCGATGCTCGCCCTGGGCTTCATCACCGTTCTCGGCCTGATGTTCTTCGGCCTTCTCACCGGGATGAGCCTGCTGGCCGATACGCCTGCGCCGGGCGAGCGCATCCGCTCCTTGAACGATTGCCTCGCCGGTCGCGTGATCATCGACACGGGCTGGATCAGCGGCCGCGAAGCCGCGTTGCAGATGCTGACCCTGCCCGCCTGCCTTCTGGTCACCGCCGTCGTGCTCGGCGCCGTCTATCGCTTCACCGCGGGCTGACCGCTCGTCTGGATAACCTCTCATGGCTCATGACATTCACGTTCGCGACGTCGCCTTCGGCCTTCGCCCGTTGGCGAGTCTGCAATCGCCCAGGGAGATCGTGCGGCAGTTCACGCCGAACTGGTTCGCCGCCACCATGGGAACCGGCATCCTCGCCCTGGCGCTGAACCAGCTTCCGGTCCCCATACCCGGCGTAAAAATCGTCGCCGAAGCCCTGTGGGTTTTCAACATCGGCCTGTTCGCCCTGTTCACCGTTCTCTACGCGGCGCGCTGGATCTTCTTCTTCGACGGCGCGCGACGAATCTTCGGCCATTCGGTCGTGTCGATGTTCTTCGGCTGCATCCCGATGGGGCTGGCGACCATCATCAACGGCCTGATGGCCTTCGGCCTGGCGCGCTGGGGCGAAGGCGTCGTGCCGGTCGCCGAAGCCCTGTGGTGGATCGACGTGGCCCTTGCCGTCGCCTGCGGCATCGGCATCCCCTTCATGATGTTCACCCGCCAGGAGCACGCCATCGACCAGATGACGGCCGTCTGGCTGCTGCCGGTCGTGGCGGCCGAGGTCGCGGCCGTCACCGGCGGCCTGATCGCGCCGCACCTCGCGGACCCGAACGCCGCCCTGTCGGTGCTGGTAGTCAGCTATGGCCTGTGGGCCCTGTCCGTGCCGCTGGCGATGAGCATCCTGGTCATCCTCGTGCTCCGCATGGCGATCCACAAACTGCCGCACGCCGGTATGGCGGCCTCCAGCTGGCTGTCGCTGGGCCCGATCGGCACGGGCGCGCTCGGCATGCTGGTGCTCGGCCAGGCCGCGCCCGCCATCTTCACCGCCGCCGGTCTGGGCCAGTACGGCGACGCCGCGCGCGGGATCGGCCTGATCGGCGGCCTGCTGCTGTGGGCCTACGGCCTGTGGTGGGCCGCGATGGCCGTGCTGATCACCCTGCGCTACTTGCGTCAGGGCCTGCCGTTCAATCTGGGCTGGTGGGGCTACACCTTCCCACTCGGCGTCTTCTCTGTCGCGACGCTGAAGCTGGGAACCCTGCTCCCCATCCCGGCCTTCAACCTGTTCGGCATGGCCCTGGTCGCCGCACTGCTGGTGCTGTGGCTGATCGTCGGCGCCCGTACGGTGCGCGGCGCCTGGCGCGGAGACCTGTTCGTCGCCCCCTGCCTCGCCGAGGCGGCCAAGCGCGACATCCCTTGCGCACGCTGATCCGCCTCCACTCCGTCCTTTCTGGAATCACCAATGCCTCATGACCTTTTCACGCCGTCACGCCGCGTCCTCATGGCGGGCGGCGTCGGCGCCTTGATCACCGCCTGTGCGCCGCGCGCGGCCGAAGCCGACGACATGGTGCTGGGCCAGGCTGACGCGCCCGTGACCCTGATCGAATACGCCTCGACCACCTGCGGCCCCTGCGCCCGCTTCGCCATCGAGGTGCTGCCCGAACTCCGGCGGCGCTACATCGACGCCGGGCGGGTCCGGCTGATCTATCGCGAATTCATCACCGGCCCCGCCAACCTCTCCGCCGCCGGCGTTCTGCTGGCGCGGTGCGCAGGCGAAGATCGCTATTTCGAGGTCATCGACGCCCTGATGCACGGCCAGTCCGAATGGGCGAACGGCGGCGGCCCGCGCGACGCCCTCCTGAGGATCGCGGCGCGGTTCGGCATCAGCGAGGCGCGGCTTCAATCCTGCATCACCGATCCCGAGGCCATCGCGGCCCTGGAGCGCCGTGTCGCCCGTGCCCGCGACGCCGGGGTGAATGGAACGCCGACGCTCTTCGTCCAGGGCCGACGTCTGGACACCGCCCTGACCCTCGAAGCCGTCTCCGCCTCGATCGACCAAGCCCTTTCTCAAACCCCGCAATCCTGAGGCTCCGATGCCCAACGCCCCCGTCAAGGTCGCCGTCTCCGGCGCCGCCGGCCAGATCGCCTACGCCCTGCTGTTCCGCCTGGCCCAGGGCGATGTGTTCGGGCCCGACACCCCGATCGATCTTCGCCTCCTCGACCTGCCTCAGGCTCAGGCGGCGCTCCAGGGCGTGGTCATGGAGCTGGACGATTGCGCCTTTCCGCTACTAACCTCCATCCAGACCACCGACGACCCCATTATCGCCTTCGACGACATCGACGCCGCCTTTCTGGTCGGGTCGCGCCCCCGCGCCAAGGGCATGGAGCGCCGCGACCTGCTGGCGGCCAACGCCGCCATCTTCAAGACCCAGGGCGCGGCCCTGAACGCGGTCGCCAAACGCTCCGTCAAGGTTCTGGTGGTTGGCAATCCGGCGAACACCAATGCCTGGGTGGCGATCCAGTCCGCGCCGGATCTGCCGCCCGGCGCCATCACCTCGATGATCCGCCTCGACCACAACCGCGCCGCCGCCCAGTTCGCGCGCCGCGCGGGCGTCCCCGTCGATGCCGTGGAGAAGCTCGCGGTCTGGGGCAATCACTCCCCGACCATGTTCGCCGACTGGAGCCATGCGACCGTGGAGGGCCAGTCTCTGGCCGGGCTCATCAACGACGAGACCTGGTATCGCGACACCCTCATCCCTGAGGTGGCCCGTCGCGGCACGGCCGTGCTGGAAGCCCGCGGCGCCTCCTCGGCGGCCTCGGCCGCCAACGCCGCCATCAACCATATGCGCGACTGGGTGCAGGGCTCGAACGGCCGTTGGGTTTCGATGGGCGTCGCCTCGATCGGCCAGTACGACATTCCCGAAGGGCTGGTCTGCGGTGTGCCGACGACCTGCCGCGACGGCGTCTATGCGCCCGTCACGGGTCTGGAGCTCGACGCCTTCACGCGCGCCGGTCTGGCCGCTTCGGTGCAGGAGTTGATCGAGGAGCGCGACGCCGCGCTCGCGGTCCTGGCGGACGCCTGATCATCCGACGCCGTCGAACATGCTCATGTAGTCGCCGTCGCCAAGGCAGGCGACGGCGTCCCTGTTTTCCAAACTTCGCCGAAGGATTCCCATGACCGACGCAGCTTCCCGGCCCTCGATCGCGACCGACGCCGGTCTCGGCGGCCTACAACTGACGATCACCGCGGGCCCCGCCCGCTTCGTGGTCGACGAACCCGTCGCCCTGGGCGGGCTGGATCTCGGTCCGACCCCTCACGAGCTGGTGCAGGCGGCGCTCGCCTCCTGTACGGCCCAGACCCTGCGCCTGTACGCCAACCGGAAAGGCTGGACCTTGGGCGCCATGTCCGTCGAGGTCTTGTTGACCCGGGACTTGGGGGCGACACCGTCGGATCAGTTCACCCGAACAATCACTCTGCCGACTGGGCTACCGGAGGAACAGAGGATCCGGTTGCTGGAGATCGCCGACAAGTGCCCAATTCATCGGATGCTCGTAGGTACAGTTTCGATCGAAACGATCTGGTGCAAGGCGACCATCTAGCTGCGAGGCGAAGGCCATCGCCACGTCCCGCCCATCCCCCTCTTTCTCAGTGTTGGTCGGGACACGAAAAGTGTGGTCCCTGACGTGACCCCCGTTTCTCATCCAGCCATAACGAGAGTCCTTTGGTGATCTGAGCTGTGATCGGCTGGGTTGGCAAGAGGCCGGTCTGCGCAGCCATCAACCAGCGCAGCAGGCCGGCCGATGTGTCCGGTGAGCGCTTCTGCATAAGCCTGCGGCGTCAGCCACCCGAGCTTCGAGTGCGGACGCTGCTCGTTGTAATCGCGTCGCCACGCCTCCAGCACGGCGCGAGCGTGCGGCAGCGAGCGGAACAGCGTCTCGTTCAGCAGCTCGTCACGCAGCCGCCCGTTGAAGCTTTCGTTGAAGCCGTTCTGCTGGGGCTTGCCCGGCGCGATGTAGTGCCAGCCGACGCCGGTGTCGTCGGCCCAGGCCAGGACCGCGTTCGAGGTGTACTCCGTGCCGTTGTCGCTGACGATGGTGTCGGGCCGCCCTCGCTGCCGGATGACGGCGTCCAACTCCCGCACGACCCGCGCGCCCGACAGCGAGGTGTCGGCCACCAGCGCCAGGCACTCGCGCGTACAGTTATCGATCACCGTCAGGATGCGGAAGCGCCGCCCGTCCGTCAGCTGGTCTGCGACGAAGTCCAGCGACCAGCGCTGGTTGGGCGCCAGCGGCAGGTCCAGCGGTCGCCGCGTGCCCATCGCTCGCTTCCGGCCGCCCCGCCGGCGCACCGTCAGTTGCTCGTCGCGATAGATCCGCTGGACCCGTTTCCTGTTGACCGCATGGCCCTCGCGCCGCAGCAGCACGTGCAGGCGGCGATAGCCGAACCGGCGACGCTCCTGGGCCAGGGCCTTCAGCCGGTCGCGCAGGGCGCCGTCGTTCGGGCGCGTCGCCTGATAGCGCACGCTCGTCCGATCAACACCCAGCACACGGCACGCCCGCCGTTCGCTCATCTCGTAGGCGGCCTGCAGATGGCCAGCCGCCTCGCGATAGCCGGCGGGCGTCACCACTTTTTTCCCAGCAGCTCCTTCAGCGCCACGTTGTCCAGCATCGCGTCCGCCAGCATCCGCTTCAGCCGGGCATTCTCATCCTCGAGCGCCTTCAGCCGCCGAGCCTCCGACACATCGAGCCCGCCGAACTTGGCCTTCCATTTGTAAAAGGTCGCCGAACTGACCCCGTGCCGCCGGCACACCTCCGCCGTCGTCACACCGGCCTCCTGCTCCCGCAGGATCCCGATGATCTGCTCTTCCGTGAACCTCGATCGCTTCATTCTGTCCGTCCTTCGTTGGGCGGACTCTAGCTATTCCTGGAGGAGTTTCAGGGGGTCACGTCAGCAGCCGCAGCGCCGGTGCCTCCTATGCCGACGCATACCTTCAGTGATGACGATGACATCTCATTCTAAGCCTGGGGCTTTTGAGGGCGAAATCGGGGCTGCCGCTTTGTGGGCTCAGCCTCTCCTTGTGAGGAAGGACTCCCGCCGCAAGACTGCCTCTTTGAGGGAGGCCGTCGGAATGTCCGAGAGGAGTTTCATTCGGACAATCAGCTGGTCAGTGGGAGGATGAAACCGACCGCTAAGCCACTCTTAGGTGGTTTTGAGCCACTTCTAAGTGGTCCTGACACCGACAGGATGTGGTAGGCCCGGAGGGCGTAGGCTTCCAAGCCATACCAACGACTTAGGCTGTCAAACCCTTGTCTCGGAAAGCGCGCAGCCTCTGGACGACAGCGGCACGTGTCAAACCTAAATCGGGCCGGGGAGGGCGCCTAGTTCACGCTCTTGCGCTCAGATGAGCATCGCCTGCGGGGCGGCTGGGGCAAGCTCCACACCTTTGGCGATCAGCAGCTCGGCCGCGCCTGGCGCATTGCCGCCCTGGATCGAATAGACCGTCTTCACGGCCTCAATATCGGCCCAGGCGAACATCTCGCGAATCTCCGGCCGGTCGTTGATCGACAGCAGGAAGCGCCCCTCGATCGACCGCAGCTTGTCGGCCATCCGCTGGAAATCGTCGCGCGAGAACATCCCGGCGCCGTAGTCGCCCTCGCCGCCCCAATAGGGCGGGTCTAGATAGAACAGGCTACCGGCGCGATCGTAGCGCGTGATGAAGGCCAGCCAGTCCAGGTTCTCGATCACGACCCCAGCCATGCGATCGTGCAGCTGGCGCAGGCGCGGCTCGATCTTCGTCAGGTCGAAGTTGTGGGGGCTGGTCGGACTGACGCCATACGACCGCCCGGCGACCTTGCCGCCAAAGCCCAGCGTCTGGAGGTAGAGGAAGCGGGCCGCCCGCTCGATGTCCAGCAGATCCCCGTCGGGCGTCTCGCGGATCCGCTCGAACTCGGCCCGCGCCGCCGGCCGCCAAGCCAGTTCGCGGATCAGGGCGTCGGGGAAGCGCTGGGCGACGCGGAACAGGGTCACGACGTCGCCGCTCAGGTCGTTGATGACCTCCACGGCGGGGCGGACCCGCCGGCGCAGGAAGACGCCGCCCATGCCGATGAACGGCTCGCAGTAGGCGTCGTGGGGCGTGGCGGCCAGCACGCCGCAGATCCGACGGGCCAGATGCCGCTTGCCGCCCAGCCATGCCGTTGGCGGCTCGCAGGGCGCGACGGGGCGCTGGTCAACGCTGAGAACATTTCGAGAACAATTCATTTGCGGAGTCGCCTTTTGCACGAGTAGGAGTCCCCGGCTCGCGTGAGCGGGGGCGGCGATCAGCCGGACGGCCGATCGGTCCTGGTCGTGCGGGGTAAGGCCCGCAGATCGACGCGTTGGCGCGCGCCGATCCCGCCCCGGACGGGGGCGAAATGAAGGAGGAGGAAGGGCATGCCGATCGACAAACCGGGTTCGTCACGACCGATGCCGCTGTCGGAGTTGATGCGATTGGAGGCCGAGCTGGCCGCGCGTGTCGTGCGCAATCCGCCGCCGCATCTCAGCCTGCCGGCGACGCCGGGGCCGGGATCGAACGTCGCCTATGTTACGAAGGAAGAGAACGACCGCCTGGTCAGCGCCGCTTTGGCGCTGGGCATGGGCCAATGCGCCAAGATGACGGCGGACGAAACCCATAGGCTCGCGGCGCGCCTCTCGCGCCGATGAGCCGTGGGCTACAAGAAGCCGGAGAACCGAGGCCTCGGCCATCACCTCAGCATCGCCCCTCACATGACGGTGTCGCAGCTGCGCCGCGATCACTGGACGATCTCGACGCGGTGCCCGCGATGTCATCTGGATTGCTGGGTGGAGCTGTCGGTCGTCATTCGACTGTCGGGGCCACAGGTGAAGCTCTGGAACCGCTGGGCGCGCTGCCGGCGCTATGGATGCCCCGGCCGGATGGTCTTCCTGTTCACGCCGCCCGGCGAGCCGAAAGGCGTCTTCTGGCCGATGCACGATCCGCCCGAGGCGCGCGTGAAGGCGACGATCAGCGACGATCCGGAGCTGTGACGCCTTGCTGAACTTCTATCGCGACGACACGACGCCTGACGACATCCGACGCGGCGATCAGTGCGCCCTGGTCTGCCAGTGCGGCAGCAGCGTCATCCCGGCGTGGGCGAAGCTGCCTCAGGCGCAGCGGTTCACGCCCCTGCGGGATATGCGCACGAAGATGGTCTGCAAGCGATGCGGCAGCCGCCGACCACAGATCGTGATCAGGGGGCATCATGGTAGCGGGGGTCAGCTGACGGAGTTATGGCGATGGCCGCCGGCGAACCAGACCTGACACATCGAGACGCGGACCCAACCGATCTCGATGAGCCGCATATTAGCTACTCAGCATCACATAACTCTAATCCGGTCCAAAACGCCGGATTGACCTGAAGCATAGGGTCATCTTCCCCGAACTTGCTCATGGACGCCTGAAGCCTTTTCAAGTCGTAGTTCACGTCGAAAATGTACTTCAGCTCGTCGCGGCCTCGTCGAAAACCGACGACCCCGTGCCAGAGAAGCATCAGCAGGATGTTCATTCGATCCTGCTCTGCTTTGATTGTTTTGGTGAGGAGCGACAGCAGATGGCTTTGTCGCATTTCCTTTGGCTCGCCAATAAAAGCGTAGAGCACGTCGTGAGAGTCAGTGAGGACGTCGCGGATTTCTAAGTCCACCTCCGTGATGACATCGGTCGAATAAGCAGATTCCCCCAGCTCGATATCGCTCCATTCGATACGGCTTCGCTCAAAGTTTACAGCGTTGGCGAGGCAGTAGTTAAGGAGTCGAAGAAGATAGCGAGGTCGCATGAGAGAGCGGTTGACCATATAGTCGAGGCTGCTTTCGCCCGTGCTCTCTATGATCGGAATGCATATGCGATTCCACATGCTTTCGAGAGATGCCGTAGGCGTTCCGAATGCGAAGGCAAGCCTACGGCGGATCATTTGCTTAAGCAGGTCTGCATGCTGCCAATCAACGAGAACTCGGGTCAACTTGCCGCGATCTGCCATCTTCGAAAGCAACATCTCGAAAATGTCGTTTCGTAGGAAAATAGTGCAGTGAAAATCAGTACCCGAGCGCCTGAAGTCATTTTCCATTTTCCTGCCAGCATCAAGCAGGGTGCGGATCATGATGATGTCAGTCTCTTCAAGACCCTCCGCGTTCCAGCCCTTATCGAGATTGTCGAACAGCACGTGGATGCCGTCCTTCTCTAACGCATACAGTTCGATTGCCGATCGCAGATCCGGAAGTGTCGTCTCGTAGAGAATATTAGTCAGCTGATCGCGCGATAGGTCGACTGACGATTTTGAGCCGAAAGTTGATCTGTGTCGCTCGGCAATCCGGTCGATCAGTTTCAGAAGTCGATCCGAGAAGCTGGCCCCTTCAGTAACCGGGTCCGCTCGAAACACAGCGAGCAGCCTCTGATACGGTTCAAATAGTTTGTGGTTTCGCTTGTGTATGTCCTGATCTTTTTCGAGAATCTTGGCGCAGACTTCCAGAAGGAGCACATATTCCCAGAATGCTGACAGCAAGAATTCCTTGCTTCCGGCGGCGAGAGCCTGAAGCACCACGTCCTTGAGTTGTTTAAGCTGATGCGCCTCAGGACTGAGATCGACAATCACCTTTGCCCTATTGTCGCGAAGTTGGTCTCTCGCCCGGACATATACAGCCGTTTTACCGGCACCCTTCCGACCCACCACGACGTTGGTGCGCCCTTCGAGCACTTGCCGAAATTCACCGCGCTCTAAGAAGTAGGACTGTAGAGACGCTTCCTCATTTTCAGCTGCAGGATCGCCTAAATAAATCTCTGACAGATCACTGCGATTGCCAGCCGCAGAGGTCGGCATGGCGTATTTGGCTTCGTGGACGCGTTCGGCAAAGCGCGTGAAAAGCGCCTGGAGCTGCTCGTCGTTGTGGTAGGTCTCAACCTCGTCACGAATGTCGAGAGGGGTCGCCCAATCGCCTTTTTTGAGCAGAAGTGTTGGACGGCCCAAAGCATGGCTAACACCTGCAACGAAAGCACAACGCAGGTTATGCACCGAGGATTGACTGCGTGCCGGGTCCAAAAGTGGGATCACGATCCCGGTGGACACAGCTACTGACTTCACAGCTTGCGACGCTGAAAGCCTCGGCTGCTCGCCAGGGTCAAACGTTCGCGGGATCAGTCCTGCTCGCCGCGAGCGCGACACCAAACTCGTGATATCGTCTGTCTTGATTTGCGGCAGAACTATAAACAGCGGCGATGGGTCGGCCGGGTAGTTGGTGGCGATGCGCTGGCCGGTTTCGGCTCTAGCCATATGGTTAAGCGCACCATCGGCGTCGGCATAGCTTTGACGCAACAATGTGTCGTAGAGGCCGATCGCAAGAATGTCCGCGTCTTCGGCTGGGTAGGCTTGGAACTGGAGCGGCAGGACGCGCTTCCCGAGTCCGATGGCGTAGCCAAGTTCGTAAGTGACGTTGAAATTCAGCGCCGTCACATCAGCCGCAACAACGTCGGCTTCCTGGATGGCTTTGACGATTGGCTGGATGAGTTGCTGCCCCCCCAGATCATCTCGTGCCCACGTGGTGATCTCTAGGTCGGTACTGGAAGCAGACAGATCCTTCGCGCGCTCGATAGTCTCGCCAATGTCCGTTGGCCTCGCTGGGTAGGCCACAAATATCTTTTTCAACGCGCGCCCCTTTGGATGAGGCAGAGTAGGGTCATGAACACCCGTATTTCAACTACGAGTACCCTTATTTTGCGCGCTCGCTCATACGAACCGGTTGGAAACACTTCGTATTCGTTGCGAATGGCTCGCAGATTAAAAATAATTTTCTTGCATCTCGAGCGAGAGGAGGTCATTGAGACCGGACCCAACGGCCCGTGCGCGGGCCCTGTCCATCCGTGCCCAGGGGTCGAAATGCGAATCTAACCATTAGAAGGCTGGCAACCCACAGACGCCGGCCACCAACTGGTTTAACAGGCGAGCCTCTATGAGGCTCGCCTGTTTGCTTTTGGGCAATCGCATTGTGCGGTCAAGACCGCAAAATCTCTGCCATCCCCGATCGGCCGCGCACTGCTACCCGAGCCTATAGTCGGAAGGTGAAGCACCGCGATTGAAGGCCAGCGGCGGCGTGCCGCCCTCAAGGTCTTCAGGGCAAGAGGGAAGGGGGGCTGGTGCCGACCCTACCGACGCCCCGCCCTTCACGGTAAGACGCGAGACAACCAGCGCTGACGTCGCTGATCCTTTAGTTTCAACCACTCATCGACCAGCCGCCTCTCCGCGATCAGCGTTTCGACGGCAAGGGCGCGGGCCGCGTCGCAGCTGACCACCTGGGCGCCGCGCTGCATATAGGTCGCGTCGAGATCTGCGGCGGTTGGATGATCCGGCAGCACAGCCAGCGCGCAGGGTCGGGTCGCCGCATCAGGGAGCGCTAGGCGCGGCGGGGCAACCGGCCGAGGCGATGTCGCACAGGCGGCGGTCATGATCGCGAAGGCGAGCGGCGCGATCGGCCGCGAGAAGATCGGTCGCATCAGGGGCGCTCCGGGCTTGAGTGATGGATTCGGCGGTGGCGGCTTCGACGCGCACGCGGATGTCGCCATAGGCTTCCGTGCGTCGGACCTGCTCGGCGTTGCCCTGGGCTTCCAGACCGCGCGCCGACGCGTCGCTCTCTGCGCGATCGACCCGCGCCTCCGCCCGATCCAGACGTGCCTCGGCCGACCACGGCAGCCACGCCCAGAGATTGTTCCAACCCCAGGCGATCAGCGCGATGGCCATCAGCAGGGCGAGGCCGGCGATCAACCACCCCAGCGGCGTGAGGGTGCGGGTCATGCTTCATTCACCGTCACGGGCACGCCGGCGGCGTTGAGACGGATCACTTGAACCGTCGGCAGCACGACGCCGGCCGGCCAGCGCATGCCGCCCTTGGCCAGCCGATCCTTGGCGATGCGGGTGATAGAGACGGCATTGCCCTGATTGCCGCCCAGGACGTGGAAGTGGGTCGCGTCCTCGCCGATGTAGAAGCCGACGTGCCCGCCGCCCGTGCGCGTGAAGACCAGAACGCAGCCGAGGCGAGGCCCGATCAGCTCACGCCCCCAAGTCCCCCAGGCCGAGGCCCGCACGGCGATCGCCGGCGACGCCAGCCCGGCGATCATCATGCACATGGCGACGAAGGTGCCGCACCAGGCAGTCTCGTCGTCGACGACCTTGATGCCCAGCACCTTGGCGCCGAGCTTCTGGATCCAGCCCATGATGATCGGGCTGTGTTTGGGTCCAACGATTTCACGCACGCCGATTTGCTGGCGGGCGAACGCCAGCCAGGCAGGCTCTTTCGAGGCCATGGTCAGTCTCCGATTGTTAAGGGTTGCGCGCGTAGGCTGCGCCGCATAGCGTGAGAGTTGAGCCTTGCGGCTCGCTCTAGCGGGGAGTTTCAGGCCGGCGGTTCCGCAAATGCCCCGGCCTATCCATTGGGGGATGGATGGCGATGGATCAGAAGAAAGTCGCGCCCATCCTGATGACGATGCTCGCTTGGATCACGGGACTGATCTTTGCGGGCGTGCCCCGGATCAGGTGACAGCCAGCGTCACAGTCAGCTAAGCCATAAACGTCGCGGCTCATGCCCGAACTGCGTCAGGCGGCCCGGCCGGGCGAGGACATCAACGGCTGGGCCGCAAAGCCATTGGGGACGTGGAATGGATGACGGGACGCTGGAGCGGCGCGCCATGGGCGCGGAACAGCTGATGACGGCTAAGATTACCGAGTTTGCAGCCCATCTGACGGCGGGCGATCGATCTGCCGCAGAGCGTGCCCGAACTGAGGCCATTGCGGCGTTGGAGGTCCACTTGGACCTGACCGATCAGCTGATCACGCAGACTTTCGCGTGAATCGCCAAGGTGCCGTAGGTCCGCTTTCAGCACTCATGCCCATGGCCGAAATCGACCCGTAGCGGTCTTTCGGATGATCATCGTTACGGCTCTCCCCAACGACCCGATGATATGCAAGGATCATCCGGGATTGTCCGTCAACCATCCTCAGATACGGGGAAGAAGATGATCATTGCTGCATTTTTGAGTGCCAGCCTCATGGCGCAGGATGCAGGGCCTCCGATCATCACTCCCGCGAACACTGACGCCGCCGAAGCCGTCGCCGCATTCATGGGTTTGGGAAGATACGCCGGTACGTGCGCTGCTCACCTACCCGCCGGTGCCAAGGCGCGGCTGGATAGCCTCACGTCCGATCAGGCACCTCCGGGCGTGCCGACTTGGCTAGTCTCGAGTTTTAGGCAGGGGTATGAGCAAGGTCTCGCAGACCCTAGCCGCCCTGACAAAACTGCTGCTGAGTGTGGAGACATGGAGCAGGCAGCAAACTCTAGGATGCAGGCCGCCGCAGAACGGCTAAAAGGCCGCCTTTAAGAGGTTCGGCTCAGTTCCGCTAACCAACCATTGCGGACAGCCACGACGTCAGATTTGCTGAGTTAGAATATCGATTTCTCGAAACCGAAGTAGCGTTCCCAAAAGCGAGACGAGTGGCAGCAGGGCTAGACCTCCAAAATATAGAGACGTGGCGACCGCTGTGCCGCCCCAGCCAAATCGGCCATCTGCCATCGGCGCGGCCCACATCAACGCCCCTGCCAAAAATAGAATGATAACTAGAGCAAGCGACGGCGCCATCATCCTAGCAAGTTCAGCTTTCTGACGCTCCGTAGCGGCTTTTCTTTCTACTCTCGTAGTGTTGAGAAGGTCGATGAACCCAGATTTCACAAGCAGCACGAGGCCGAGAACCAATGTGCTGACCGGGATCATAACAGAGTAGATGAGGCCGGATGGATAAGCCCCATCTGGCGCGAGCCGCCAAAAGATCGCACCAGCTATCATGACCAAGGCGATGCCGCCGACCACAGCAGCCCGCCGCCGTCTATCTGTCGTCATTGTATTTGTCGCCCAGGTCCGCCGTCCATTCTAACCAGATCATGCCCCCGCCGATGTCTACATTCCACCCATCTCTGACATTCGCCGCGTCCGGTTGTGGCGAACCGGGTTCGTCAGCTGAACAGGCCGTTGAACCAGATCGTCAGGGCGGCGGCGGCGATGATTACCAGCGCGAAACAGATGACGGTGATGCGCAGACCGTGATGCGGCTGATCTGAAAGCGGCCGATCGAGCAGGCCTGCCGGCGGCAGCTTCATCGCCGCCTCGGCCGCCCAATCCTCGCGGCGGATCAAGGTGAAGAGGCGGATCGCCATGACGCTCCACGGCGGCGGGCTGCGATCCCGCTGCACGAAGTCCAGGACGATGAGGGAGAAGGCGAGCGAGCAAAGCGCGCCAAGCGGCAGCAGGGGCGACATATGCTCGACCCGGACCAGCCGCCCTGGAAACACTGTCGTCGCGCCCCTCACCATCAGGAAGATCGCGATCAGTAGGACGACGGTTCGCAGGAACAAGCTGCCCGAGATCCGCGTGTGATAGGTCGGCCCGAGTAGTCGGAACACGACCGTCATCACTCCACCTGCCGACAGGAACAGCATTCCCGTCAGAACGACCCATGCGTGATGCGTCATGACGACGCCTCCTTGCTTTCCACGGCGGCCCGAAGGCCGGCCTTAATGATGCGCCCCACCAGATTGAAGAAGCCGCGCGGGTCGTTGGCGGCCATCCAGCCGATCGCCAGCGCCACGACCCGGAAGTCCAGCACCTTGACCAAGGCAACGATCGACGGCGTCGCCGCCTCGGCCGCCACCGGCCCGGCGAAGACGCCGATGCCCAGCGACAGCCAGGCCCGCACCCGCGCCTCGCGCGTCGCGCCCTTAGACCCATAGGCCGGGATCATGCCGAGGCCGCCCGCAATGAGGCCGCCGCAGAGGCCCCAGAACAGAGGCAGTTCACGCGGGTCGAACATCCGCCCCTCCGATAGTCAGGCCGTGGTGGAACAGCCGTTGGGCGGCTTATTGATCGTCAGGCTTCAGTCGTCTCGCCATCGCCCTCAGGCGTCGGCACCGGTGCGGGGGGAGGGTTGACGATGGCGTCCAGCCGCTCGAAATCGGCGTCCATGCCGGTGCGAACGTCGGTGAACCACTTCGCCACATTGGGAAGGTTGACGGCGACCGACGTGCCGTTCGGCAGACCGTCGCTCAGCAGCTCGGCGATCTTGGCTTCAAAGGCCTGGGCCTCTGGTCCGGTCATGACGGCGCGGGCCGCTTCGACACGATCGAGATAAAGGCCGGCGATAATCACCTCGGCGGCTTCGGCTTCGGCGATGGTCTTGGGCTTGGGGAAGGCGGCCATGTCAGGCTCCTGTTTCGAGGTTCAGATCAGTGGGCGTTGCTGTCGGGGTGTGTGCCCCGGCCGGCGCCGGGTCCCTTGCCGGATTGCTTGATCCGGTGGCGGGCGAAGACGATCACGCCAATCAGGGCAGCGATGATGGCGAGAGCGATGCCGAGTTCCATTTTTAGTCTCCTTGGGTTGAGTGGGGTCAGGTGCCGTTGTCGGACAGATCGACCTGGACGTAGACGACGGCGGATTGGCCGCCCTTCGTGATCGAGCCCATGAAGTAGGCCGAGATCACCTCGCCGGCCCCGATGGTGGCGTAGGCGCCGGTCGTGAAGGCGGTGGCGTTGTTCATCTGGATGCGGCTGTCGCCGCTGATGCGGGTCCAGCGGATCGTGGCGCCGGACGTGCCGCCGGAAACTGTGACCGTGACCTGGTTGGACGTGTTGACGTAACCCGCGCCTGACCGGCCGCCGCCGATGAAGCCAGTGTTCGCCGTCGCGGTCAGCGTTCCGCCAGGGCCGATGACATCGGAACCGCCGAAGCGAGGGCCGCCGACGGTGTTTTGGCTCATGTAGACGTAGGCGTTGCCTTTGGTCTCTGAGCCTTCCTCCACCGAAGTCGGCCCGGTCCACCAGACCAGCTTCTGGTCACCGCCGAACGCCTTGCCATAGCGCGTTCGGGTGTTCTCGGACGGGCTGTAGACATACCAGTTGCCCGCCCGATACTCGGTCCGCTCGCCAGAACCTGGTGCCCGGATGCCGAACTTGTCGGCGCTGACCTCGAAGGCGGCGGACGTGCCGTCGTTGGTCGACGAATAGCCGCTGACGTAGCCATTGACGTCCAGCACGACGCCTTTGATCGCCTTCGCCCGGCCGTCTGCGGACGCAGCGACGCTTTCCACGTTGGTCAGGCGCGCCGCCACTCCGGTTCCGGGCGTGTTGACGATGGCCTCCAGCGACGTAACGCGTGAAGCGTCAGCCTTCCCGGCCTGCAAGTTGCTGGTCGCCGTCTCCAGACTGGCTACGCGCGAATATGCCGATTGGGCCGTCGCATCATCGGTGAACGCCCGGCGCGGGTCGTCGGTTGGCATGACGTAGTAGAGGCCAAGATAGGCGCCGGCGTTGACGCCAATCGCTTCGATCTGGACGCGAACTTGCGTCGTTCCTGGTGGCGTCAGTTGGCCGACCTGTCCCGCGAAAGTCTGCGCACCAACCGCCTGTCCAGCCGGGTAGCCGCCGTTGAAGAACTGCACCGCCTGACGAGTGCCGGTCGAGTTGCCAGCCGCGTCATAGCAACCGATGTAGATTTGCAGGACGCCCGAAGTGATGCCGTTAGCGTAACGGCGGCCAAGAAGGCCTATCGGCTGGTTCTCACCCCAAGGGATCATTTCGCCGTAAAGCAGCGCCGTCTCACCGGCTGTGGCAGGACCAAAGAGCGCCCAGGACGCATCGCCCCCCAGCAACGCAGAATAGCTCCATGCGCCGATCCTGATCGGCCAAGCGTCCCATCCGTTCAGCCAGCGCGGATTGCGTTGCTTATTGAACCCGCCAGCCTTCGCCTCCAAGGCTGTGACCCGCGACGCATCGGCTTTCTGACCTTGAAGATCGACGATGGCCGACTCTGCCGCAAGCGTCCGCGCCAGCAGTCCGGTTCCAGCTGCATTCACCGTCGCCTCAAGCGCGCTCACGCTCGAAGCGCTGGCCTTGCCCGCAACCGTGCTCTCGACGGTGTTGAGCCGAGTGTTCAGCGACGCCGCGCCGCCGCGCGCCGTTGTCACTTCGGTCTGAAGCGTGGCCAAGTCAGAAGCGTTCGCCTTACCGCTATTCAGGTCGCTGACGGCCGTCTGCAATCCTGCAACCCGGGCGGACAGGCCGGTGCCTGCCGTGTTCACCGTCGCTTCCAGCGCTGACAGCTGGGAAGTCGCAGCGTTGTTGTTGGCGGTGATGGCGCTCTCTGCCGTCGCCAGCCGGGCGGTCAAACCTGTCCCGGCGGTGTTGACCGTGGCCTCCAGGGCGTTCAGCCGTTCCACCGCCGCCGTGTTATTGGTCGAGATCGCCGTTTCGGTAGCAGTTAGGCGCGCCAGCACGCCGGTCGTCGGCGTGTTCAGGCTGGCGAACATGGCGTCCGACCGCGCCTTCAGCCCGGTCCCGGCCGTATAGACGGTGGCGTTCAGCGACGCGACGGCCGTGTTGATCGTCCCGATGCCTTCCTCAGCGAGATTAATGGCGTCCTGCATCGCCACGATCGTCGGGGCGGTCGGGGAAACATCGCCCGCAATCAGTCCCGGCGCTGTGTATGGCCCCAGAACGCGACGCTCGCTGGGAGCAGACGCCTGCGCCGTCCAATAGGTGATGGCGATCCAGCACTCCGCACCGGGCCGCATGCCCAAGATCGGCGCGCGGACAACCCCTTGCACGGGGGGACCATCAAACGCGGCATCCCACGGCCCGTCGGATGTGGCGCCATATTCGACCGTCACGCGTCGCGGATTGATGGAGCCGACCAAGCCGACGACCAGAAATCCTGATTGCCGTGAGCCGTCAGGCCCCTCCGTCAGTTCGGTCACCGACCAGTCGCCAGAAGGCGGCTGCTGAATAGCAGACTCCTGCACCGTCACCTGAAGCGCGGGCGACGCGCGGCCGTCGGCCGTTACGGCGACGATCTGCACCTGGGCGCTTGTGACGTTCGTGCCCTCGGCCGGCAGTTCGCGAAGCGGCGGGGTCACGGCCGTCATGGCGTTGGCGGGCAGGTCGGGCAACGGCACCCAGGCCGAGGATTGACCGGCCGCCGGCGTCTGCCGCCAGCGGACGGTGAAGCCGGTGATCGGCGACCCGCGCCACGGCGGCATCGAGAAGCCGATCCGCACCCCTTCCTCATTCGCCTGCCAGCCGAGCAGGGTCGGCATCGGCGGGTCCATCGCCCGGTCGCGCGTCAGGCGGCTTTGCAACGGAGGAATCGGCCCGGTTTCACCGGCCATCAGCAGCGGCGCGACATAGCGGATGCCGACCATGTTGGCGGTCAGATCCGTGCCGGGCGTGATGCCGATGATCTCGACATCCTCGCTGATCCGTTCCGGCTCGCCGAAGGCGACCAGATCGCCGCCCCGTGGCGTGACGTTCGCTGCGCGCAGATCCGCGAACATGACTGATCGGGTGACGACGGCGGCCGTCGTCGCTGGGTTGACGATCGGCACGCCGGTGATGACCTGATCGGGCAGGCGAAGGTCCAGGGCATAGACCCGATCCGGCTCCATCCGCACCGGCTGGCTGAGCCGCAGTCCCGACACCAGACCGCCCGACCAAAGCCGGTTGCGCACGGTGGCGTTGGCTGTGCCGACGCGGTCCCAAGCCAGGCGAACGCGATCGCCATAACGGCAGACGATATGCTCGATGTCCGTGGCCCAGCTATCCACGCGGCGCTGATGCATCCGCGCGCCGAGGTTCCAGCGGCCATCACGATAGGCGCGCTCGATCGTCTGCTGACCTTCCAACCGCAGAGCCTCGACCAGCGTCGCCGGCAGGATATTGTTAGCCGGGTCGGCCGTCTCGCCGTAACCGTCGGCATAGACATAGATCTCGTCCGCCTCGCCGCCCTGGTCGATGTTCTGGAATTCGACGCGCAGGGCATGAACCGGATCGGGATAGACGATCTCCCATCGATGATCCTTGAGGTTGGATCCGGCGAACAGCTGACGCGGCGCAGGCTTTTCGACCCATGGCGCCGAGACCAGCTGCGTCCCGTCCCAGAACAGGCTGGCGCGGCCGTTCATGCCCAGCAGCTGCATGACCGCATCCTGTTTGCGGTCCTCGGTCAGATAGATGTGGCTCTTCCAGTTGTACTGGTCGCAAAGGGCCGCCCAGGTGCGCAGGCCGACATCGGCCTGCGGCTTCGTCAAAGCCACGGCCGGCGCCGGTCCGGTCATCAGCCAGCGGGTGATCGCAGCCGGGTTCGACGTCGGGACCGGCGCACCCCATTGCGTTCCGGTCCAGGTCTCGCAGATGGGCGTGATGCGGCAGGTGAAGGGCGCGAGGTTGCCCTGGTTCAGCGCGGAGGCCCGCACCGCGAACTCGATCAGCGACAGGGTTTCGTCCATCACCGGCTTGCGGAAGGCGATCGCGCGAATGGCGGTCCAGCCGATGTCGGTCTTTCGCTTGGCGTTGTCGTCTTCAAGCTTCGACCGCTTGACCTCGAACTCATAGCGGCCGAGCGGCAGCGAGATGGAGCGCATGATCCGCCATGGATCGCTGGACGCGGACGACAACGGGATCGTCAGGCCGTCGGCCCAGGCGCCCGATCCGGTCGGCACTCCGTTCTGGTCGATCGGGCGATAGCGAATGGTGACGGTCAGGGATGCGCCGATCTTGCGCCCATCATCCTTCGCGAAATACAGGCCCTGCGGCATGAAGAAGTCGAACTCGAACCGCTCACCCTCGGCCGACGCGGCGCGAACGACGGCGGTCGATCCGCTGACCGTCGCCGCCAGCTCTTCCTGAAGGTCCAACTGGTCGGTGTCGTTGGCGACGATCGAGAAGGTGCGCGGCCCGGGCGTCAGGTGATAGGCCACGCGCACGTCGCCCGCGCCCATCGAACTGACCAGGGTGTCGCCGATCTTCAGGTCTTCGGCCGTGCACGGGCCGTAGTGCAGACCCAGGATGCCGTAGATCCACTGATCTTCGCCCTGCGCTTGGGTGAAGGTCTTCACGGCCAGGTCCGGCGCGACAACCACTTCGCCCAACGCCATCGGCATCGACGCCCACGGCCGATATTGGTTCGAAGCTGACGATAGGGCGTAGCGGTCGTTCGCCTTGGAGACGTTGCTTTCGGGCTTGAAGATGGCGGCGATCGCCATCTGCCCGGCCGTCAGGATTGCAGCCGCTGCGACCTGACGCGCCAACATCGGCCACGCCTGAAGCGGACCGGCCGGGCCGCCCACCCACATGCTGACCGCAATGACGGCGATCGTCAGCAGGATTTGACCGACGTCCTTCTTTCCACCGCCCCCGCCGCCGAGAGGCTCGACCACCACGTTGACGATCTGACCCTCGACCAGGACCAGCGACAGCGCCTCATCGCGATCGATACGCGCCCCGTCGACATAGACATTGGTGCGCGGCAGATCATCGAGCTTCAGGTGGCCATTGGAGACGGCCGAGGCGAGCATCGTCCGCACCGTGCAGCCGGCCGGCGACTCGACATAGGTCGTCGTCCGCGCGAACGGCTCGGGCGACAGCACAATGGGAACGCCGCCGTCAGCCATGGAACCTCACGAAAGTCTGGCCGCGCCGTCAGGCGTGGCGAATGTCTGTGACGAAGGCCGGGACGAAGGCGCCCTTCAGCCTGTAGGCGGCCGCCGGATCGTCCAGATCCAGAACCGCCGTTCCGACGCGGATGTCCGCGTGGAGGATCTTGGTCGGCGACAGCATGAAGCCGACGTGTCCCGCCTGACCCAGCCAGGACAGAAGGGCGATGACGCCGGGCTGCGGATCGATCGGCCGCCACATTGAGGCCAGCCCTTCGGCCAGCAGCCTTGCTCTTTCGCGCCGACCGCCGGCGGACACGATGCCAGCGGCATAGAGATCGAGGTAGTCCGGGACATCGACCCCGCACCACTCCCGAAGGCACCAGCGCCCCAGCCCCCGGCAGTCCCAACCGTCGCGGCTGTCGCCCTTGGGCTTGAACGCCACGCCGATCAGACTGGACGCGCGCGCTTCCAGATCCGCCGGCACGATCATCTGCACCTCAGAACATGCCCGGCACGGTCGAGGGCACGTATTTGACGGCGCACGCTGGCTCTTCACTGAAGTCGCGAGGACGGATCACGGCGCTGACGCGCATGGCGTCGCCCTCCACGTTCGGCACCTTCGCCCCCAGGACGGCCCTCTCGACGATGTCCGGGGCCTCGACCCGGACAAGCGACAGATCGACCTCAGGCGGCGTCAGGGCGGCGTCGCAGGCCTCCTCGATCCGCTTGTCCACATTGCCGATCGTCAGCTTGCCTTTGCCGAAGGGTTCATCCTTGCTGGCGCCGTGCCAGACCAGTTCGAAGGGGTAGTGCGGATAGTCCACCCCGTTCGACGTGATGCCCTCTGGCCAGTCCGTCACTGTGATCGGTGTGGGGTCCGCATCGGATCGGATGACGATCAGCTGCGCGACAGGATCCTCTTCCCGCCGCCACGCCGCCTCGATCATGTCCTCGCTTACAGGGACGGGCATCAGGCGGTCTCCATCCAGAGGCCGACCTGCATCAGGCACGTCAAGCCGCGCTGTTCGGTCATCAGGGGCGCGCCGTCGGCGGTCCAGCTGGCGATGCAAAGACGATCAGTGTCAGGCTCGACGATCCAGAAGTCGCCCGGACCTTCGCGCCAGAACTGTTCCAGGGCGGCTCGCTCGACACCGTCGCACCGCAGCTGACCCAGGAACCGCCGAACCGGGTCAAGCGCGACGCGCCGCGATTTAGGTCGACCAGCGCCCGCCTGGTACTCGACACGCCCCGGCTGAACCTCCCCGCCGGCACCGGACCTGAACGGTCTCAGGATGTCTGGCCAACTGGCGAACGCCAGATCCGCGCCGTCATGCTGGCCGGGCGTCCAAAGCAAAGGCAGAGTTCGGCCGACTGGAACACGCGCCACCATCGGCTTCAGCAGGAGAACTGAAACCGTCTGGTTGGCCATTGAGGAATACGCCTCGACATACAGGCTCGCGCTGACCGTTCCGGCGGGGGCGATCTCGCGCTGGCGAACGGAATAAAACGTCTCACGCACGCCAGCCCAGCCCAGGCCATGCTCCGCGACCTCTGGCGTCCGAACGGTTAGCGGACGGCTCGCGATCACTTCACCAGCGGCATTGTAGAAGACACCGTAGGCGATGGGCGCGACAGGGGTTTCGACGGCGCCCAGCAATCCGAGGATGCCAGCTGACAGCTCGACCGCTTCTCCCTGTGATACTGCGGCGCGGGCGGGTGCAGCAGGTTCAACCTGAAGCGCTGCTCCCGAGGTTGGCATCACCTTCGTCGCCCGCAAAACAGCGCGCCCCGGCGCGCCCCGATCCTGCTCGTTGACCGACATGAGGCCGGGCGAACTCCAATGATCTGCGCCCTGAAGGAAGCCCGCATTCCAGAGACCATTCGGCATCAGCGCGTCTTTCCTCTGGGCGTCTGCTGGTAGGACTTCGCCAGCGAGCCGTCCGATCCCATCTTGCCGACCGCCTTGCGGACCATCGGTTCGAGCAAGACATCGATGCCGTCCGCAGACTGTCGCGTGGTAGCCTGAAGCTTTTCCGAGCCATTGTTCACGACCGTGACCGGCATGTTGAACGTGGGCTGAAGCACGCCGCCGCCACCTCCTCGACCCGCGCCCGAGGTCGCGTCGCGCAGGATCCGCTCCGTCCGCTCGGTGTCGTAGATCCGCGCGCCTGCCGGCATATCCATCAGTTCGATGCCGTATTCACCGACTGGAACCAGACCGCGCGACGGGTTCAGTCCGCCGCGCGCCTTGCCAGCCTTGATCGGCGTCTTACCCGAACCGCCGAGCCCGACGGACCCCATGATGTTGCTCATCAGATTGCTGAGGAAACCGCCGCCGCCGCCGGACTTTCCGCCACCAAACAGGGCGTTGGTCAGCGGCTGGATGATCATCTGCTGGATCGCGACCTTCATCAGCGCATCGCGGATCTGACCGAGGGCGTCGATTCCGGCGCGGCCCATCCGGCTCAGTGCGTCGCCTGCGCCGTCGGCGTTTTTCCAGGCGTCCATCAGACCCTTGTTCATGCCGTCCAGCGCGTCCAGCGCCTCGCCTTGCAGCCATTCCTGCGTTTGCGGCCCGGTCATCTGCGCCTCGCGCCAGGCGGCGAACGGCCCCGCATTGTCGCGCGTCACCCGATCGGTTTGCGCAGCATGGAGAGTCGGAAGATTTTCCAAGGCAGCGATCAGCCGCGCTCGCGCGGCCGGCTCCTTCTCCGCCTCGATCGCCGCTTCCAGATCCGCTTTCTGACGACGCTGGGCGATCTCGAGGATGCTCAGCTCGATGGCGCGCCGTTCGTCCGAGGTGCGCGCGCTGGCCGAGGCCAGTGAAAGGATCTCGGCTTGAATGTCGCTATAGGCCTGCTCGGCCTGAAGGCGGGCTTCCTTCTCAGCCTTGGTCTGTTCTTCGATGATGCGGTTGTCTGCCAGAGCATCCGCCTCGGCATTCATATCGGCGATCTGACGCAACAAAAGCTGCCGGCGTTCATCCAGCGCGCCCCTGCGCTCGAGATCCTTCCGCATCTCCTCGATCTTGTCGTCGCGTTCCTTGCGATCCAGGGCGGCCAGACTCTTCGCCAGCTGGGCGCGATCCGCTGGCGCGTCGCTCGACCAGCGTTCCTGGGTCACATCGCGGCGGCTGGACGTCACCTCCCGGTCCAGCTGCTCATAGAGCCGTTCGATCTCGCGCCGCTTACGCTCGGCCTCGGCCGCGCGACGGGCCGCGCCGCTGTCGCCTCCACCGCCGCCGCCCTTGGCGTCATGGCCTTGCATCTGATAGCCGCCGCCCGTCGCCGCCGCTGCGACGGCATGGCTCTGGCGCCTGAGCGCCGGATCATCCAGGTCCACGCCGGACTGACCGGCGCTGATGCCGGGGGTAGGCAGGGTGCGCGGTCCACGCCGGGCGCGGATTTGTTGCGCCACAATGTATTCGCCGACCTGCTGGATCGCGCCCGTCCCCGGCATGACCCGCGATAGAGCCATGAAGTTCTGGATCCAACCGGGCGTCCGCGCTTCGATCCGGCTGAACTCGAGCGACAGGTTCGCCAGATATGAGCCTGCATTTGCCATGGCGGTCGCCAGCGGTTCGACCGCGCCATGGGCCAGGGTCTTCAGCTGCTGGCCCGCAAGTTCAGCTTTCCGGTCCGCCTCATCCAGCTTCTGGACGGTCTCGGCGTCCAGCACGACACCCAGTTCCTTGGAGGCCTCCAGCAGATCGCGAACACCCTGCTCGCCGAGACGAAGCGCCGGCAGAGACGCCTCGATCCCGAAGGCGCGGGCGGCCGCCACCTGTTTCGATCGGTCGGTGATCTGCCCCAAACGGTCGGCGAGCATCAGCATCAGCTGATCCGCGGTCGAGATGCTGTCCAGGTCAGACTTGCTGATACCCAGCTCCTGAAACCACGGCTTCAGCTTGGCGTCGCCAATGCCCATCTTGAACTTGCCGAGGACGCCGTTCAGCTTCTCAAGATCCGCTTCGAGCGCCTGGACCGGAACCCCGGCCTCATCCGCCACATAGCGCCACTGCTGAAGCGCCTCCGTCCCCACGCCGATCCGATCTGCGGCGTCGGTAAGGTCCGCAGCAGCGGTCGTCGCCTGATTGGCGATCTGGATGGCGGCGGCGGCGGCGGCGGCGACAGCGGCGAACCCGGCGGCGGCGGCCATACCCCATCCGCCAAAGGATTGGAGGACCGAGCCGACCGGCCCCGCGCGAGAGGCGAAGCCATCGAGACCGTTTCTGGCCTCGCGCATTCCGGTGTCCAGCGCCTTCATGCCCCCGGACGGCTGACGTAGCGCACGATCGAGATCGCGCGCCATCCGGTTGCCGGCCGGGCCGATGCTGGCCAGTTCGGCGCGCACCTGTTCCGCCCCCTTCAGCGAAAGCCGAAGGTTGATGCCGCCGCCATCCGCCATCGTGGTCAGTCCTTAGCGTTCGCGTCTGCGTCAGCCTTGGCCTGCTCGGCCTCGGCTTCCAGCCGGCCGGCCTCGATTGCCCGGAAGGCGGCGAAGGCGGCGGCGAAGTCCAGCTGCTCGCGACCGCCGCTGCACTGGGCCTCGAAAACCAACAGGGCGTCGCGGAAGTGCAGCCCCGTAACGGTGCCGGACATACCCCCGCGCGCCCACAGTCCAGCCGCGCCGCTGCTGATTTCCCAGGCCGCGACGCCCTCGGGCGTCAGGGGCGTATTCTTCAGACGCGGGCAGATCTCGCCTTCGATCGACCCACCCTTGGCGCAAGGGTCGGACTCGTCCGCGCAGGCCCGGCACCGCTCCGCGCCGCCGCTCCAATGATCTTTCGCCAAGGCGCGCAGGCGCACAGTCTCGGCGCCCATCGGGCGACGCGGCGCATCGATCCAAGCGAGAAAGGGTGAGAGCAGAGGCGCCCCGCCACCGGGAGGGCCGAAGACCAGAGCGTCGTGGACAGCATCCGGATCGCTGCAATCCAGCTTTGCGCCTGTCTCGGGATGATCGACACCTTCCCAATCGATCAGGCACAGCCGAGCATACCGCGTGGCGGTCAGCAGCGAACTGTAGCCGACGATCTGATCGAGACTTAGGACGTGATCGCCGGCGGCCATTTCATTCTCGAGACCGAGAGCCTCGAGTTCAGCGCGCCCCTGATAGATGCGCGACATCGCCTGAGACACGTCGGACGACACGATCATCTTGTCCGCGCCATCTGGACGGCGCAGCAACCATTTGACGCCCGGCGCCAGCGGCACCCATTGCGGCTCCGCCGGGGTCCAGGCGTCATGCTTGGGCTGCATCAGGCGTAGCTCGGCGTGGTGTTGGTCAGCACCGCCGTGACCATGGAGGCGTTAGCGCCGATCTCGGCGCGCCCACGTAGAGGCACGTCCAGACGACCAGGGCCGCTGGTGCCGATGCCGACGCGGGCAAAGCGGACGTTGCGGATGGTCAGGACCAGTTTCAGATTCGGCGACAGCGCCCATTCCAGATCGAAATCCGAGGCGTCCTGGATGAAGCTGCCGACCGGCACCTTGCCGAGATCTCGCATGGCGGTGCCCTTGAACCGGCCGGTGATGTTGATCGCGGCCGTCCGGCCTTCCAGCGCCACGTCGTCGACGAACTTCGATCCGGCGTAGTTGTCCTCGCCCAGGACGTTGGCGATCGTCGCATCGCCGGAGATCACGGCCGCCAACTGGGTGCCGCCGCGCTTGATCGTGCCGACGGCGCGCGGCACGCGACTGTTGATTGTGGGCGTTTCGGGCGTGCCGGCGACCGAGACGGCGTATTGTTCGAGGGCCTCGCGAGCGAAGTAGTCGGCGGTTACCCGTGTGTAGCCTCGATCCGCCCCGATCGGGAACTGGAGTGAGCGAGCGACGGCGCCGACGGCCCCATCAAACTGCCCGGCTGCGAGCCGGCGTTCGAAGATGCGGCTGGGGATGACCGTCGTCGCGCTGTCGAAGGTATGGACATAAGGCGAGGCGCCCGTCGTCGTGGGCGCCCCCAGCAGTTCGGTCAGGACGAAGCCGATTTGCGCGAGATCCAGCGGCCAGGCGACACGCAGCGAAGCACGATGGATGTCCGGCGCGCCCGGCCGAGCGTCGATGGAGTTGGCGAAGCCGCCGCCCATCAGTTCGTCGTCCTGCGGCTCTTCCTGCGGCGACGGCGTCCAGTCGTAGAAGTGGCGGCGCTGGAAGGTTTGACCCGGCGCAACGGCCGGAGTGATCAGGGCCGTCTGAGAGGCGCTGTAAAGTTCGGCCAGACGGCCGCGCGGATCGTTCGAAGTCGTCATGACGGAGGCTCCGTTAGAGGAAGATCAGGCCGTCCAGGAATGGACGAAGGGCTGGGCCAGCTCGACCTCGACGTCGGTGGCGACCCGGACACAGTCGGTCGCCAGCAACAACTTGGCACCGGCGTCAGAAACCGCGATCACCTGGCCATGGACGAGGCGTCGTTCGGCATCATCCTTGATTACGGCCAGGTGCTGGACAGCCGGGACGGGCGCGACGCCGCCTTTGCGACCATCACCATCGTGGTCGAGAGGATCGCGCGCGGATGGGGGCGCTGACGCCGCTGACGAACCGGGTTTGTCGGCGGGGGCGTTGTCGACGTCTCTTGGCATCGAAGTCTCCTTCAGGAAGCCGCGTCGCGGCCGGTGTAGAGGATGCGGATCGGGATCAGGGCGGTGGCTGACGGCAAGGCGTTGACAAACGCCACGTCGTCATCGCGAGCGGGCGGCATCACCTCGGCATAGACTTCAGCCTCGACGCCAAGCGTGCGATTCTGAGCAATCAGATCGGCGATCAGCCGGACGCCTTCGTCGCGAGCCTGACGCCGGGCAGCGCGCAGGGTTTCCACTGTGTCGCCAACGCCCGGCTTGGCCTGAACGGCGTAGGCGATGATCGGGGTGAACTCGAGTTCTTCGCCAGCCTCATCGATCTCGGCGCCCCTCACGAAGGCCAGCGTTTCTGGCGTGGCGTCCTGGACGGCTAAGGCGTGCAGCAGTTCCCCCGCGATCGGCGCAGCGCCCATGCGGGCTAGCCAATGCGACGGCTCCGGTTCATCCAGCGCCGCCGGGGGCAATGAGGGCTCGCCGGCTGTCAACGCCACGAGGGCTTGAAGGAGGGCCTCGCGATTGGTCATCAGCCGCCCTCTCTTTGATCCACGGCCAGTTCGCCCATCAGGGCGTGGACGAAGTCGCTGGGGAAGTTCTTCATGATCTCGTCGAGCAGCGCCCGACCCTTGATCCGCTTGCGAAGCGTCGCCGTCTTGGCGAGGGCGAACAGCGGGGTCGGCGGCTTGGACAGACCCTTGGCCTTGCGTCCCGTCGGGGTCAGCGCCCGCTTATCCGCCGCCACCAGCACGCCCGTCTGGCGATCCGGCGCAATGATTGGGACCAGATCCACGCCCATGGCGCGCGCCACCTGCTCGACGTAGGAATCGTCCTTCTCGAACCGACCCCAGGCGTTGCGGCCGATCAGGCCCTTCTTCTTCTGTTTCTGAAGGCGACGGACGATCGCCTTCGCCGGTCCCAAGGGGATGGCCAGGAACTGGGCGTTGCCGGCGACCTTGATGACGGTCGCCTCTTCGAACACCGAGATCAGCATCCCGGCGCGGGTGTAGATCCAGCCGGCGACATCGAGGCTGTTCTTGTCGCGGGGATAGGCGTTGCCGCGCCAGGTGTTCGCCAGAGAGCGGGCGTTGTGGAAGCCGCCGGCGATGATATCCGCCCGCAGCCGCCCCTTGCCGGCCTCGACCACCCGGTTCATCGCTCGCCAGTAGGCGCCGTGCAGCGCCTTCAGCTGGTCATCGATAGAGGCCTGAAGCTTGCCTTGAAGAGCAAGGCCCAAATCGCCGGCCGAGGCGTCCTCGACCGTCAGCTTAACTGCCGCGCCGCCCTCACTGTAGCGACCGATCCGCGACGGACGCGACGCCCCGCTGTCGGCCGTCGCCAGCCCCCAGGCCGAACGGCCCGAAAGGCTGGCCATCAGCGGCTGACCGGACAGAGCCAATCGCGGCCATTCTGCTGCGCATCGCGCCAAGGCTCGCCATGCACGACCGCCTGAACGCCGCCTACAACGAAAACATCGCCCGACCGTGGCGGCTGGCCAGGCCGGCGGATTTCAGCTTCGGCGACCGATATCCGCACGACATCGGCGAAGTCGATCATGGACATCCCGCCGATCGAACCCGACTGCTCGACGCGATCGAACATCGCCGCCACCGTCGTCGCAAACACGTTTGGGCGCGACCAGATCGCGGCCGTATCGTCACTGAGATGCGCAAACACGGCCGCGTCTAGGGCGGCGAGATGTTGACCGAACATTCGCCGCCCCTTTCGGTTTAGGCCGAAGCCGCCGCGCTCAGCTTGACGAGGGTCGCGGGACGACGCCACAGCGGCAGGGCGTTCATCTGACCTGACCACTCAAGGCCGCGACCGTGCTTCAGCGGTTCTTCGCTCAAGTGGATCAGATCATCGTCCGAGCCGCCGTCGGTCGGCTCGCCGTCCAGTTCGCGGATATCGAGCGGCGGGGCGGCGTAGGTGACGTGGCTGTCCAGGGTGCCATCGGGATAGGCGACGCCCGTGTCGCCGGGGAAAGGCGTCCAAAGCGACTTGTCCGCCATTGGAATCTTGGCGTTGTATTCCTTGAACAGCAGGCCGCCATGCGCGAACTCACGGGGGCGGTACTGGCCATCGTCAGTCCGGACGATCGCCGCCAACGCCAGGGCGTTGACCGTATTCAAGTACAGCTCCCGAACCGACTTGTGGGCGACGAGCTTGTTGAAGAAGCCCGGCGACACGCGCGCCACGACGCCGTTCATGCTCTCGTCGTTGAGGTTCTGACCGATGATGTCGATCACTTCGCCGCACTTGGCGTTGACGTCGGTAGCGGCGTTGCCCAGGTCGAAATAGACGGTCTGCTGGACCACGTTGAAGGCAGTGAACAGGTCGTACACCTCGCCGCCGCCGCCATCGATGATCTTGCCCGACAAGGCGGAGACTCGCAGCAGCTCGAGCGTCAGGTCGAACTTGCGGCGCAGTTTTTCCAGACGCTTGTTGACCAGATTGACCAAGGTCTCGGGGCGCCGCGTGCGCTGCGCCGCTGCCAGCCAGTTGCGGATGTCGTTGGCCAGCACGCTGTCTTCATGGGTGATGTTCGGGATCTTGAAGATCAGCGACTGCCCCTTGTCGCGACGGGCGATCGTGGCGGGGCGGCCCTCGTCCGTGATCGGCAGGGCGTAGATCGCACCGCCTTCCGAGACGATCTCGACGTAGGCCGAGGCCAGAGGCTCGATCGGGAACATCCCGTCGCGAGCCATCTGACCGAACTGCGGCGGAAGGGTGTTGATGGACTGGGTCAGCTCCACCGTGGTGAAGGGCAGGCGCAGGCCCGCGTCCTGAGTGACGACGGTCGTCGGCATGGATGTGTTTCCTTGGATTGCGGTCGCTGGCCGAGGCCTTCAGCGGACCGGTGAGTTCAGAGGGTTGAACGCCGGCCCGCTGGGGGGCCGATTGATCAGATGCCGGTCTTGGCCAGGATGCCGAGACCCAGAAGGGTGGCGAGCGCCGCCGCCTTGTTGGCGTCGGACGTGCCGGCCGGCCACGCAATGCTTTCGGCGTGGATGATCGCCGGACCCCGACGGAGATATTTGATTTCCCCGTCGACGCCGTCCGCAGCTTGTGCGGGCAGAAGGCTGACGCCGTAGGCGGTGTTGGCGCCGCCGGATCCGGCGAAGTCGATCTGCTGCAATTTCTTGCTGGCCGACACCTGAGAGATCACGGCAAACTGCGGCACGTCGCGAACACCGCCCGCGCCGGCCAACAGCACGCCGTCTTCGGTCGTGAAGGTCGGATTGACCTCCCAGTGAATCAGATCGCCGAGCGTCGCTGGCTGGTTCGTTTTGATGACCTGCATGGCAAGCCTCCCATATGGAAAACGCCGGAGCCGACCCGGCCAAAAGGCTGGAAAGTTCAGCGACCGCGAGCGGTAGCGGCGGCCCTTCGCCGCTGGGCATCGGCGACAAGCGCCCCGCCTAGCCCCTGCGCCGAGGCGCCAGGCGTGTCCGGCGTGAGCCGGCGCGAACCATTCATAGCCGCATCCAGCCGCGAGACACGCGGCGCCGCGCCAGCCGCTGAAGCCGTCGCCTGGAACTGCTTCAGCGACATGCCGCTCTGGATAGCCGCGAGAGCGAGCTGCGGATGTGTTCGGGCCTCGGCTGACGCCGCGATCGCCTGCGACTCGTCCTGATCGTCGTCGGTCGGCTCATCGCCGTCTTCACCGGCGTCGTCACCCAAACCTTCGCTCGGCTCGGTCGCCTGATCGTCGTCATTGTCTTCGTCTTCAGGCGGGGCGTCGGTCGCCTCTGCGCGGGCAAGGTTCGCCTGCGCCAACTTCAGCGCCTTTTTCGCAGACGCGACCTGCGCGGCGCGGGTCGGCTTGCCGCCCGCTTGGGTTCGTGTGGCCATTGGCCTCTCCTGTGGGGTGGAAGCCGACGCGCGCTGCCCAGGCGCGGCGGCGGAAAGATCGTCCGCTGGGTCGGATACGTGAGCGACGAGGGCAGCGAAGGCCGCTTCCTCGGTCGCAATCTCATCAACGAGCTGGAGCGCCAGACCCGATCGGCCGACGTCTGTGTGATCAGCCATGAAAGCATCGGCGCGCATGGCCAGCATGGCGTCGTGCGTCAGCGCTGGACGCCCGGCTGTGACGTCCGAAAAGAACATTTCGCCGACATGGCTGATGTCTGCCTGCCAGGCGGCGCGGCCGGCCTCGCTCAAGGCCTTCCACCAAGCCCCTTCCGTCTTCACACCGCCCTCGGGAAACTCGATCGAGGTGATGGCGATGCCGTCCTGCTCGAGCGCGCCGGACCAGTCCTCATGAACCATGACGGCTCCGAGCGATCCGACATAACCGACGCTTGGAGCGAGAATCCGGTCGGCTTGGGCCGCGATCCAGTAGCCGGCAGAGCAGGCCATGTCCGCATAAACCCAGATCGGCTTGCCGCCCGCGCTCTCGCGCGCCTCACGCATGAACTGCGCAAGGGCCGGCAGGCCGCCGCCTACTACGCCGCCCGGCGTGTCCAGGCGCAGGAAGACACCCCGAACGCGCGCGTCGGCCAAAGCCTCGCGCATGGCCAGGAGCAGCGTGTCATAGCCGTGCCAGACCATGCCGCAGAACTCGTCGCCCCGTTCGACCAAGGGCGTGTCGCAGCAGATCAGCGCGACCCCATCTTTAAGGGACCAGCAGAAGCCCGTGTCTTCCACGTCGCCCAGCCAACGCGGCGAATAGGCCAGCTGCTCTTCCATCGGAACGGGCGGCGGACCGTCATAGTCGCCGTCTTCCATGGCCTGGATGCGACCAACCTTGCCTCCATTCGCCAAACCGACCCGACGGAGGAAGGCGCCGATGCGCGAGGGCCGCTCGAACGCTCGAGCATCGACGCCGCGAACCCGGTTCGCCAGATCGCGGGCCGCGTTCGGCGTAAGCAACAGGGGACGGCCCGCATAGCGGGACGCCAGCAGCTGAACATCTTGCATGGTGTGTCCTCAGGCGCCGGAGCGCTGATCCAGATGGGCGGCATGTTCCGCAGAGCGGGCGATGCCGCGAACGCGGGCCAAGGCCCCAGGACGGGCGTCGCGCGCCTGTTCCTGCTCAGCGTCGGTTTGCGACGGCGAAACGCCGCCGAGGCTTGTCGCGACGTCCAGGTCGAGTTCGCGAAGGCGATCGCGTTCCCGTGCACGCTGGTCAAGCACCTCTTCCCAGTCCTTACCCTGGTCCGCGCATTCGTCTTCCAGCGTCGAGACGCCCGCCTCGATCCGCGCAGCCGCAGCGTCGATTTCCTTGGTCGGATCGACATAGCCGCGACCGGGACCGATCCATTTCGCCTCTGCATAGGCGTCGATGGCGTCGTAGAAATCCGGGGCGCCGGCTGGGACCGTCAGATAGCCCCTGTCGAACGCTTCCTCCAGGAAAGCGACGTAATAGGGCCGCACGATCTGGGCCTCGAGAACTGACGCGAGCGACTGGGTCGCGGCCCAGGCATGCACCATTGCGGCGCGGGCTGACGAATAGTTCGTCTGACTGTAGTCCATCGACAGCTCTTCGTAGGTCACGTCCAGAGACGCCGCGATGAGGCGAATATTGGCCCTGACAAACGCGTCGAAGCTGGCGACATCCCGCGAGGCGGTCTGCATTTCGATCTCGTCGCCGAACGGCAAAACCGGCATGCGCGCGCCGCCGGAAAGCGACACGGGATTTTCTTCGTAGAAGCCCTCCCGCGAGGTTTCGAACCCCTTGAGATCGTCGACGGCCAAATACTCGCTGACCGCTTCCGGGCCAGCGCTGGATTTTACGAACGCGACCATCAGGGCGTTGATCGTGGCAGCCTGAAGCGTCGCATCTGCGAACTTCGACAGCGACCGGAAACTCTTCAGCGCCGCAGCGAAGCGGGAAACGCCGCGCGTCTGCTCAGCGCGCTGCGGATCGAAGGCATGCAGCACCTGGGGGCGCCCCCATGCCGTGAAACGGTCGTAACCGGTCCAGGTGTATCGCTGGCCATCGACGCCCAGGTCGGCAGGATGCCGCTCCCGGAAGAAATACCGGATCGGCACGCCCACGCCGTTCCGCTCGATGCCGCCGCGCAGGAAGCGATCGTCCATCCGCCCCATTGGATTGGACAGTCGATCGGGATCGACCAGGCGCAAACGGGTTGCATAGCGCGTGCCTTCGTCTGGCGCCCATTCGATGAGCGCCGGACCATCGCCGTCCACCATTAGATGCGCGGTCGTGACCCGAAGCAACTGGCCGAAGTTCAGACGCCGCTCGGCATCCATCTCGAACGCGTGGCCATAGGCGTGAGATCTGAACTCGATCTCCATTTGAGAGCCTAGATCACGCGCGACCGCAGGATCGATGCCGAGTGCACGCGCATTCGGCCGGGCCGAGAGACGCCAGCCGCGCCCGATCGCCGAATTCTGCCGGCGCGAGACCGCTGACGCCCCAACGGGATCGTTCCGAACGATGTCCCGCGCTCTCGCGACGGACGGGTTGCGGTTGGGAATCCATTCGAGATCCGCCGATCGGATTTGGGCGAACCAATCAGCCATCACCGGGCCACGCGTCCCGCCTGAATCGTAGGCGGACGTAAAGTCGAAGCCGCCGGCGAGCGCCTGGACACGCCGCTGCGGCGCCGAACTGATGGGGCGCCCCGAGGCGTCGAGCAATGTCATGCAGACGCTCCTAAAAGCGGAAGCCGATAGCACCGCCGCGACGGCGGCCAGCGCGACGCTCGAGACCCGAGATGATCTCTTCCAGTTTCGGCAGGCTGGCCTGGCTATATTCGACCGAGCGACCGTTAGACGTGATCTTGGCGACGTTCTCGCCTGAGATCAGGCGCAGGCGAACGGTGCGGAGACGGCCCAGCTCGGCCTGTTCTTCGATCGATAGAGCCATCACAGTTTCCTTCGGCTCGAATGCCAGGCGTTGTTCGTCGGTCCGGGGTTCGACGCCGGTTCAGCCGGCATCACCATCGGGATCTCGACTGCGTCGAACAGAGGCAGCACCGCTTCCGGCCGCTCAGCCCGCGCCTCGAACAGGGCGCGCCACTCGTCTTCCGTCCGGGTGTAGGCGCCCCGCGACCAGAACATCCCGCGCGCATAGATGGCGTTGTCGAGACGTTCATTCGACCGGCCGGGGAGCTTGTCCCAGTGACCGATAGCTCCGGCGCGTTGCGTCGCTGGCTTGCGATAGACCTCGGCTGTGTATTGCTTGAAGTCTTCCAGCGTGGCGTCCGCCGGATTGTAAAGCCCGCCCGGCAACCGTTCGGTCTCGGCTTCAAGGCTGGTCTGAAGCATCGAGTAGATGTCCAGCTTCAGACCGTGACCGCCGATCAGATGCGGCTCGATCGTCAGCGTGGAGCCATCCTTGAGACGAAGAACTCGCCGCTTGCCCTTTCTTAGCGGCACCTCATCGGGATTAGAGGAACCCTTGACGGCGACGACGTTCGGGCGGGCGCGAACGAAGCGGTACACCCGCTCCGTCGTGCCCTTTTTGCCGCCCAGATCCACGCCGACCATGTCCCATCCCAGCGGAATGGTGACTTCACCGGGATAGCGGCGACCGACGACCTCCGCCAAGCTAGCCCAGGCCTCCGCCGTCAGCGGATCGTGCTCAATGACCCCCCAGTCAAAGCGGGCCATCGAGAGGTCAGGCCCCATCGCATAGCCATCCCACTCGATCCGATCGCCCTGGTTGTCGACGGCCAGCACCAGTTCGCACGCCCAGGCTGGCACGACGCCGCGCCGGACGAAGCGGCCCCGCGCTTCGAACAACTTCTGCTCGTCTGGAGCGTCCGTTGCCGGATCCCATGCCCTGCCGAGTTTCTGTTGCCAGAAGACTTTAAGGTCCGCGTCGTCCTTCGAGGCCTCGAGGTACTCGCCCCACAGGACGCTCCAGGACTTGAATGGCGAATAGGCTTGCCAGAGGTGGAAACTGGGATCACGCCCCTCAGAACTTCGCGCTCGCCAGTGCGCAATTTGGTCGGCGGGGAAGTGTAGGGGAGGAGCCGGATTCGCCGGATCTTCCGATGTGTAGGTTTTGATCCACCTGCCGCCGGCCAGCATCGCGGGCTTGTGGATCTCGTCAATGTCCGAACCGCACGCCAGACAGCCATAGGCGACACGGGGGTTCTCGACAGTCGGCGGCTGCAACTGCTCGAAGACCAGCTGCTGCGCTTCTCCGCAGTGCGGACAATCGACATAGTAGATGCGGTGATCGCCGGCATGCAGCATCTTTGTTATGCGACAGCCGGGCAGTTCCTTCGGCGTCGAGGTGTACAACGCTTTGAAGTCGTCGTGCCCGTCCCCACGCGTCTCGGCCTGCTTGATCGGGTCGCCTCGTCCGCCTGTATCAAGCGGAAACTCGGACACCTCGTCGCAAGCGAGCCGCTTCACCGACCGACCCTGAAGGCCTTTCGACGACATGGCCGTCGTGACCATCAAGAAGCCGCCGCGAAACGCCTTGAAGTTGGTGGTCGACCCCGCGCGCGATCGCTCGACCCGTTCAAAGACACGGCGCTTAAGCGCCGGCGTGGCATCGAGCGTCGGTTGCCATTTGGTCGAGTTCCAGTTCCGAAGCTCATCCAAGCTGGGCAGCACCAGCATCATGGGCGCCGGATCATCGCAGATCGTTTGCCCAGCCCAATTCAGAAACAGTTCCGACTTTATGAGTTGTGCGGCGGCACTGACGATCACCCGGCGAGCCGGATAGTCGTTGTCCAAACACTCCATCATCTCCACGCCGTAAGGCGTGGTGGCGTTCATCCATTTGCCAGGCCGTGACGACCCAGATTCCGCTGCAACCCAACGATCCTGGTCAGCCCACTCAGCGACGCGACGGCTGGGCGCGGGTTTAGCGGCCGCCGCGATCGCGCCGAAGACAACGGCAGCAGCTGACGCCAATCCCGAACGGCTCATACTGCCAGGCCCTCAGCCTCCGGACGAACCGGGTTTGTTTCGATCGCGTCTTCGCCGTCGTCGAATGCAAGCACCGCCATGGCTCGCGCGAAGCGACCTAGCGCCCTCTCGTCGCGCGTGTTCAGTTCACGAGCCAGTGCGGTCGCGCGTTCCGCAGGAATGCCAAACTTGGCGCAGATCTGATCGGCATCCTCGCGCCGTCCCGCTGCCATCGTCTCCCGCAACGCCTGGACGGCCTCGTCGGCCTTTCTCTCCACGTCCGCCGTTTCGAGCAGCTCGCCCTTACGCTGCGCCAGCTCCAGTTCGGCCAGTTCGGCTCGCGCTTCGTCGTGCCTTGCTTTCCCCGACAGAGCCTTGCCGGCGGTCCCTGATCCGGATGGCCGGGGCGCTGAGGGCGACGCTGCCCGTCCGCCCCACATGGCCAAGGCCCGCTGGCGCTTCGTTTCGTCCAGTCGGCCCTCGAGCCGAGCGAGACTTTCCTCGACGTCGACGTCAGCGCCGTCCAGGAGGACTGCGCCGTCAGATACATACTTGCCGACTTGCTGTTTGGAGACGCCGATCAACGCGGCGAACTGGGATCGCCTCATGCGTCAACCACCCCGTCAACCGTCAACCGTTTTCGTAAACCGGTTCACTAAAAAGATTACACGCCCAGCCCGACCGTATTGCGAAGGGGACCGGGGAAGGACCCATGAAGTTGGCGCGGCCCACGAGAAACCCGCCTCGGCAGGGCCGGGCGGGCTGGGGTCGCACCTCTGGAAGTGAGGGAACGGATGCACTTAGCGTTCCCGTCCGACAACCTACATTTTCTCGACCGATCGAACTTTGTCGGAAAGTGTAAGTGCCTCGATCAGCAGCGACCGATTCGTCTGCCACCGACGACCGCCGCCCGTAAGTCCCCGAATGCTCTCACCGCGACCAGCGACGGCCTGAAGCACAGTGGCCTGTTCCGGCGTCAGCGCCGCGTGCTTTCTCGACAGCAGCGCGCCGGCCTGTCCTCGCTCGATCGCCGCCGCCATCGGAGCCTCTGGATCCGCCCATGCCAGGCCCACGCGTGGCTCGATCGTCGCGACGCCGATCGGCGGGCGGGCCGCCTCGACCAGCTGGCGATACTCGTCCGCGATCCGCAGCTGGTCGTCGTCGAGATGCCCGGCCCGATAGAGGCTGGCGATCCCATCGATGCGCCGCGCCCGCCGAACGGTCTGAACGTCGAGGATGGGCTGACCCTTCAGCCGCGCCAGCCCGCCGTTGTCGTCGCGCCGGAACTCGCCGACCGCCACCGTCTCGACCTCGAACGCCTCGCCGCGCGCCTCGGCCCGCAGCAACGTGTCCTCGATCGCCGCCTCGACGGCCGCCCCATCGCGCGCCGCCTTCAACTGCCCCTCGACCAGACGGACCAGCATGGCCGCCTTGCGTCGCTCAGCCAAGCCGCCGCCGGCCAGACGCTCGGCTTCCATCAGCGCATCCCGCTGCGAAGGGCGCAGGGTCACGCCCGACACCACCACCTCGACGGGACCGGCCACGCGCCGCGCCCGGCTGGCCTCCATGCGCGCCAGCTGCTCTGCGCTCAGCCGCATCGACATCGCCGTCTTACCCATGCGCCGCCCCCTTCGTCATCACCCTGACGCCCAGCGCCTTCAGCGCCGAACCCGCCCCATCCGTCAGACGCTGCGCCCCGATCTTCGTCGCCGCGACGACCGCGCAGAGCCCGTCGTCCCAGCCCGCGTGATTGAGGTAGCTGGCCACGCCCGCTTCCCCCATCGCGTCCATGACGGCCGCCCTCACGTTCGCCGGTCCCGCCCAGCCCAGGACGATCGGGGCCTGCGCCAGCGCGCCGTCGTCCGGCAGCCAGGCCATGAACCGATCCTCGTCCAGCCAGCGGTCCAGGTTCATCGCCTTGCCCCGGCCGAAGTCGGGATCACGAGCGACGCAGGCCCGAACCGCGCTCAGCATCCGGTCGTCGGTTTCACGGCTGCGCTCGACGGCGTTGAGCCATGACGCCTCGACCCGTGGCGGGGCGACCCGCTCCGGCGCCTTCGTCGCCCAAGCCTTCCCGGCAGCCTCACTCGCGCGCACGCTCGCGGAGGGTTTAAACCCTTGAGTAATTCCCTTCCCTATTTGGGTGACACCCGTGTCACCCCGTGGGGTGACAGATGCGACATCTTGGGGTGACACCTTGTCACCCGGCGACCCCGGATTTTCCCCGCCTTGGGGTGACACCCTGTCACCCCGCGCCGCCGCCCGTTCGGCCCTGCGACGACGGGCCGTGCTGGCGTGACCCGTCTCTAGCGGCAGCTGATAATAGGGGTACAGACGCCCCTCCATGTTCTTCTTTTCGCCCGTCGCCTTGATCAGCGACATGGCTTCCAGCGCCCTCAGGCCGCGCTGAACCGACCGCTCCGAGACATCCATCTCCATGGCCAGGACGGGCACCGACGCCCAGCCCACGCCCAGCGCATCGACGTAGGACGCCAGATGCACCAGCGTCTGTTTGGCGTTGCGATCCTTCTTGCCGGCCGCATCGACGCATTCCTGCGCCTTGGCCCACGTCACCGCCACGTCGCTCATGACAAGGCCCCCAGCGGCGCGCTGGGCGTCTTCAGGGCCAGGGCGCTGGTCCGCTCGATCGGCGGCAGGTCCGCCGCCGCCACGCGGGGCCGCGTGACCGTCTCCGGCGCAATAAGGATCCGCCCAGCCTCGACGGCTTCCAGCGTGCTGATCGCCCGCCCCAGCTGCCCCATCTCGTTCAGCGTCTGGACCATCAGCGCGTGCTGATGCTTCGGATCTTCAGCCCTCAGCGCCTCATCGCTGGCGATCTGACGGCGCACGTCCGCCACCGCCCGCAGCTGCTCGCGCAGCAGGTTCAAGGCCGCCTCGAACGCGCCGGCCTCCCCAAGCTTACTCACATCCACCCCCGTTCCTGGGCCAGCCAGGTCGGCATGGTCCAGATGTTCTCGTCGCGGCCGTCGCCGCGTTTCGCATGCGACTTCGGCGCCCACTGCGCGTCGCGTCGATCGTTGGTCTCGGCCAGCAGCCACGCCTTGTCGGTCTGCCCGTGCAGCACCATCGCCAAGGCGATCTCGCCCGCCTTCGGGGCCGGCCGAGGCGTCTCGCCGAACAGGTCACGCGTCATCGCGCACCTCGCGCTTCCAGCCGGATCCGCGCAGTTGGATGGCCGCCCGCTTCGGCGCGCGGATCCACAAGCTGTAAGACATGTCGTCGAACAGCGCCGAGATCCGATGCGACAGCTCAGGCCGCACGATGCCGATAGATCCGGGCAACCACGCCCAGCCCTGACCATCCTCGCGCTCTTCGACGTAGCCGCCCGCAAGAATGATCCTCAGCGCGGATGCGGGGTGCGTGTGGAAACAGCCGGGATCGTCGGGACCGACCATGCGATGCAGCGCCAACCGCCAGCCTCTCCATTCCAGAAGTGTCCGCGACCAAAGCGTCGCCCGGCCATCCTGCGTGCCGCGCCAGTCTTCGAAGCGCACGCGATCAAGAAGACGTCTGATCATGCTGCGAGCCTCAACTGACGCTCGACGGCGACCCTTTTCCGAGCGGCTCGCGTCGCCGTTTTTGCATCGCGATCAACCATCAGCTGCTCGAACCTTGCGATGACCGAGCCGGGCGTCGGGAACAGATCTGGCAAGCCGTGGTGATCGAGGATCACATGGCGCGCCGCGACCACCTGTTCCGCTTCTGCCCAGTTCGGCGCCCGTAGCGGCCAGCCTTTGACGTAGCGCAGGCCTTCCGGCAGTCCCGCTTCAAGGGATCGCCGCTGAAGCGCCATAGCCTTGCCGCGACGAACGTCCGAGGCGAGACCTTCGCTCAGCAACGTTGGCGCGACGTCGGCCAGCCAGCGCGCCGGCTGGAAGCTGAAGCTCGACCCCGCCTCCATGGCGACGAGGTGTCGGTATAGGTCTATGTTGCTGGCGCAGCGCACGGCGGCCGCCTGGTCCCCGACGCTTTGCATGACGCAGAAGGCGCAGCTGACCCGGCTGGATCCGTAGACGGAATAGGCCTCATGCAGCGGCAGGCCCGTCACAGCATGGCGCGCGAAGACTGCCTGCGCCGACCAGTTCAGCACCGGATGCCAGGTCATCATGCGCGACCCATCAGCCCGATCCCGCGCGGACTCCGGCTTACTGATCTGCGCCCCGGCCCGCTTGACGCTTTCGTCCCTGCGAATGCCGACGACAGAGACGATCGTCTCTCCGGGAAAGGCCCGCTGAAGCGCAGGCGCGATCACCTGTTGCTTCATCTCCGACGTGCAGAACCTCAGGCTAGATGACGACCACGGACCGATGAGATTGAACACGGACAGTTCAGCATATCGCCGCTTGCCGTGGGTGAACCGGGTCTCCCAGCGCGAGACCATGTCGTGCGTTCGATGACGCACCACCATCAGCGGCAGGCCTAGGTGACGGGCAGTAGCGGCGACAGCCTCGGGCGTCGCTTTCCACTCGGCTCGCCCGAGATCGGCATGGATCGCAACGCGCCGATCCCTTGGATGACCGACAGCATCGAGGAACCGCTGACCGGCCTCGCCCGCCGCCCCGGAATCCTTTCCGCCCGACAGACTGAACGCGAAGACCGCGCCGCTTCGGGCAGCCGCAACGATCGCGTCATCGACAGCAACGGACCAGTCATGGGTCATGCCGCCACCTCGACAATGGCGGGCACGTCAGGCCCGAATACGACCCGCCTCAGCGCGGCTGCTGCATTCGGGCGCATGCGATAGCCGACGCCCCAGACCGTCTCAATCCCGTCGTTGATGCCGACCGCCGCCATCGCCCGGCGCACCTTGTGCACCGTGACCTTGGCGCTTGTGCAGGGGTCGGCAAGGTCGTCGAAGTGTCGGCAGGTCGCCCTCGCGATCGCGTCGTAGCGGACCGCGCGCCCCTCACGTTCGACCAGCAGGATGACAGCCTGCGACAGCAACGGGGCCAGACGCAGCGTCCTGGACCAGCGGTCCCGAAGCTCGCCGTGGACGACGACGCTGCGCTCTTCCGACGCCTGTCGCCGCCATTCGGCCAGCTCATCCTTCATCTGCGCCAGCTCGGCCGCCAAGAGGTCGCATCGCTCACACATCGCGCGACCTCGCGATCTCGGCGAAGGCGATCACCGCATCGCCCTGATCCATCCAGGTCCGCCAGCGCAGGGCGGCGAAGGCCTCCGGATCATGGTCGGCGGCGCGGAAGGCCAGCACGTCCGGCGCGCAGTTCAGCCGACCGACACCCAGCATCTTGCCGGCGCGATTGGTAACGCCCATCACCACCCCATCGTCATCGACGGCGGCGACAGGCCAGGCCGCCCACAGTCCGACGGTGGCGTTGAGGCAGAGGACGACGATGTCACCCGCCGCCGCGAAGCGGCGCACGCGGACAGGCTCGCCGGCCGGGCGAGCGGGGAATTCGACGATGTCGGCGGTCATGGCTCGAACGCCTCGCAATCACACCCGCGCCAAGCCTCGCAGCCGCAATCGAGAACATCAGGGTCTTCGACCGCGTCATATACCGGAGCAGGGCATTCCCGGTCCGCCTGAAGCGCGCATCGGCGGCAGCCGCAAAGGTCCGAATGGGGGACGTAGCGCGTTCCCATTAGGCGGCCCTCGCTAGTTCGGGCTTCAGGCGGCCAGCCAAGGCCTCGACGTCGACGTCGAACAGGTCGGCCAGGTCGCCGATCGGCACGCCGCGCGACAGGTAGATCCGCGACCAGCGCACCATGTTGTCGCTGACGGCCTTCAGCGTTTCGACCGCGCCGGACCGCGCCGGCGTCGGCCGCGAACGAACCGGGTTCGTCGCGGCGGGACGGGGGCGATCGGGTTCGGGGGGCTGGGCGGGCGGCGGTGGCGGGGGCGAAGGCGGTGGGGCGACCGGGCGATCCGGGCGCGTCTGAACCGGCGAGGGCTTACGCGCCGACGCATCCGCGTCCGCCGCCTTTGGCTGTGGGCGCGCGCCATCCAGCACGCCGCCAGTCCGCAGCGCCTCCGCGACGGTCAGAAGGTGGTCCGCCTCGATGTCCGCGTTGCGCAGCATGGACGGGGCCAGCCGCGACCGATCGACCTTGAACACCCCGGCGACGTCGCGGGGCTTCAGCTTCAGCGCCGTCATCAGGCCCGCCGCCGCGATCAGTCGGGCGCGTTTGTTGCCATGGGCCGGGCCGAACACGGCCTGCGGATCCGCCCCCGTCATCCGACACGCCGCCACGACCGCGAGCGCCACATGGGCGGCTGTGATCTGCGCGCTCATGTAGGCCACCGGCCGATAGCGCCATCGAGAATGCTCATCCCCACACCTCCGGACGGCCGCGATGGGCCTGTCGAAAATCCCGGTCCGCCAGGCCGGTCAGCTGCTGATCCAAAAACATCGAAAGGTCGGCGACCGAGGCCGCCAGTCGCCGCCGCACCTCGCCGGGCGTCTCGCGCCGCGCGAACGCCTTGGCGGCCAGCACGAAAGCCTTCGCGGCGTCCGTCGTCGCCGCCCCAGCCTCGCGCGCGAACACCTCGGTCGAGGCGCCATTGACCCGGTTGCCCAGGCTGGCCAGACGCAGTTCGGCGTCCTGACCGAACGCCTCCTCGGCGGCGTCGTCGGCGCAGGCCTTGGCCAGCTCGACCAGACCGCGCCAATCGGCTCGGCTCTTGACCCCGGCGGGTCGCGACTGCGGTTTGCCGGGGCGCCGGTTCACTGACCGGCCTCCCAGGCTTCAGCCAGCCGCGACACGACGACCAGATCGGCGGGCGTCAGCCCGAACCCTTTTTCGCGGAAGGTCAGGCCCAGCCGCGCCTTCGCGATCTCTCGCGCCGTGACGCAGACCGCGCGCGCCGCGCCGCCGCCGGCGATGCCCTGGGCCAACTGTGCGCTGGGCAGAACGGCGCCGTTGGCGTGCCACAGACGGGCGACGATGGCCGCTGCATCCTTACCCAGGCCAGCCTTCACCAGCGCGCGTTCCGCCTTCTCGCGCGGCGACAGGGCCGGTTTGAGGATGGGCACGGCGGGCACGGACGCGTCGAACTTGCGCCGCAGCTCCAGCTCCGAACATCCGGTCATCCCGGCGATCGCGCTCCAGCTGGCGCGCAGGGCGCGTTTGCGCCGCACGAAGTCCGCATCGACGTGATCGATCCGCGTCATGCCGCCGCTCCCATCGCGATACGGCCGAGGCCGCGATCCAGCTTGGCCAGCAGGGCGTCGTGCCGTTCGGAGGCGTCACCGATATCCGAGCGCCAGAACCGCAACAGCGGCTCGCTGGCGACATTGCACGGCGCGTCGCGCAGCCGCGCCCGCACCAGCGGCGGCAGGGCGTCGAAGGCCGCCATGTCCTTTTGCGGGGTCGTCGGGCACACGCCCAGCCGGGTGCGGAAGGTGTTGCCGCTCATCGCGCCGCCGCCTCTCCGGGCCGCATCGCCTCGGCCAGAGCCTGACGCGCCTGGTGCAGATCCTCGAAGAAGGCGTCCAGCATCACGCCGATCTCGGCGCCCTCGCGCGGATCGACCTGACCATCCGCCATCGCCGCCCGCACCGCCTTGGACAGGTCGCCGCCGCGCTCGATGACATCCGCCACCTCGTCGCGCAGGCATCCGACCACGTCGCCAGCCGGGCGCGCCTCGGCCATCGCGGCCGTGACGATCGGCTGGCCGCAATAGGCTTCCAGGCACAGGACGATGTCGATGGGCAGGAAGTCGGGGCCGTCGGGCCGCTGGCAACGGGACAGGTGCGGCACCGAATAGGGCCGGCATGATTCCGCGCAGGCGGCCGAGGCCTCTTCCAGCCCGCCACAGGCCTTGATCAGCAGCTTCGTCTTCAGCTTCAGCCAGCGATTGGGTTCGGCGCTCATGCCGCGCCTCCTGCTGGGGAGAAAACAGCCAAGCTTTTCTCGGCGCCATGATCCGCGCCCGGCGCCACAACCGCGTCATCAGAAGACGAGGACGCCGCGCCATTATGGGACCAACACTCAACAGCCACGCCAAGCTCAGCCTTGATGCGCAGAGCGAGCGGCAGAGATGGCATCCGCGCACCGCTAATGAGCTGGTGCGAGTAGGGCTTGCTGATGCCGATCCGTTGGAGATCAGCCGCCTTGATGTCAGGAGGAACCTTCATACAGGCGAAGGTATGCTATCAACATACTCACTAGCAAGGTCAAAAGTATGCGCAGAGCGAAACGACAGCCGCCTTCGACAAGCGCACAATGTATGGATGGAGCATAACTATCTGCGCGCCTGGCGGAAGTTCCGGCACATGACGCTGGACGAGGTGGCTGCGGCGATCGACTCAACCAAAGCGGTTGTGCAGCAACTTGAAGTCGGACGGATGAGTCTGTCCCACAAATGGCTGGTGAAGATCGCCCCTGTGCTCGGGACGACGCCAGGCATGCTGCTAGATCATGACCCAAACGATTTGCCGACCAGCGTCCTCGAAACTTGGGCAGCAATACCTGCTGAAGATCAACCAACGGCTCTTCGCGTGTTGGAAAGCTTCAAGCGGACAGGCACAAACGACTAGCGGCTGAGAACCGGGTTAGCGGAACTCAGCCGCAACTCACACTAGTTCTGGGTCAAGACCACTCGCTTGGTCTCCCCGCCGCTGACTTCCACCCTCTGAAACAATGGGCCACCTTGACGCTCGGTGTAGTATGCCGACTGCGGGACTCCCCAGACGACCATCGTGACGATGTAGTAAGACCCGTCAGCGATGTTCGCGAATGAGAAGTTGCCCTGACTGTCGCACGTCTCAGTCCGGCCCGCTTCATTTTCGTAGTGAGGGTTCGCGGGGCTAAAGGTCTTTCCCTGGCTGAGCGGAATATAGCCACTCTGGGAATTCCCATAGATCGCGGTGAACCTCTCGGTAGCATAGGCTGTCACTGGCACGATGGTGACCGGGTAGCCCGCACACGTCCGAACATCGCCACCGACAGTCCGAAGGACGGCGTTTCCTGATATCGAGTTGGATCCGGGGCGAATAACTTGCTCCGCTGGATCGTAACTCGAAGACAACGGAATCGGCGGTGAAGTTGGCATTGTGGCGCAGCTGGCGACAGCAACTGAGGCCGTGCAGGCCGCTAAAAGCGTGAGATGTTTCATTGCCCCTCCAAGGCCCACTGCATTGTTGCAGGGATCCATCTTACACAGCCTATCCGCGAGCGGAACAGATAGCCCTAGGCTGCTGGGGCGTCTCCATGCACGACGACCACCTCCGCCTCATCCCAATGATCCGCACCCGGCTCTCCGCACAGGGTGAACACTGCAACGCCTGACGCATCGCCGGCCTTGAACTCGCCGTAGGCCCTCGCGGCATCCTCCGTGAGAAACTGTTCGATAGGTCCGCCCTCTAGCCGCCCATCAACCCGCCAAAAGATCTGGACACAGTGAATGGTCTTTCTCGCCATTGGTCACCTCCTGTCGCGTTAACGAATCGCCAGCTCTGGAGCGGAGTCGAGTCCCCCCGACTAATGCGACGACCGTTTTTGACGTAGACGCCCACCCGTCAGGTATGCGCTCCGCATATTTTATGTTGCGCTCCTCGGTATGCCGTGCACATACTTCGCTTCATTTCGGAGCGTCCGCGCCATGTCCAACGTCCTGCCCTTCCCGACGAACCCGGTTCGTCACCTCTCCGTCGGATCGACCCTGCGCTTGGCGCAGCGGGTCGACGCCATGGTCGCCCGATCCGTTCGCCCCGGCGTCGATCGCGTCGCCGACTGCGTCCTTGCGATGGAGGCGTCCTGCTACACCGAGCCGTGCATCGTGGCGGCGCGCAATATCGCCCGAGAAACGCGCATCGCCGTCGTCATGCCCGGTTACGACCGCCTGCTGACCTCGGACGACGCCCGCGCCGTCGCTGACAGACTGCGCGCTGACAACGCCTTCGCCGGGGCCTTCGGCACGGCCCTCCGCCTCGATCAGGTCGCCGACGAGGCCGATCGACGCTCGCCGGATGGCGGCCCGCTGAACCCCCGCCCGAATAAGACGGGCGCCCGCTTCCTCATCATCGCCACCCTGATCGCCGCCGCCATCTTCGCGCTGCGCGCCTTCGCCTGACCGGATCCCGATCATGACCGCCTTCGCCCTTAACCCCGTCGCCGTGTCCGCCGCCGCCCTATTGCGCGCCATACAGGCGGGTGAGTGGAGCACCCGCTCCGAACTCGCCACCGCCGCAGGGCGCAATCCCAGCAATATCGCGCGGGATTTGACCATCCTGACCAACGCGGGGCTGATCACCGAGCGGCCGGACCAGGCCTGCGGCCGGCCTGTCGTTTTAACCGATGACGGCGATCAGCAGCTCGAGGCCATCAACCGCGCCGAAACCGCGGAGGGCGGGGAGGGCCTTCCGGACGGCCTGCTGGCGCTTCGCCACGACCAGATCCTGCCCGACCCGGACAACGCCCGTCAGGACTGGACCAGCGACGAGGCGAAGGATGAGCTGGACGCCCTGCGTGCAGACATCGTCAAGAACGGCCTGCTTCAAAACCTGGTCGTGCGGCCCATGGCCGAGGATGATCTTCAGGATGCGACGATCACCGTCGTCACCCCGGCCGGCGAACTGACCCTACCGCGCTATCGCTTGGTCGCCGGCGAGCGCCGCTGGCGCGCCATCGGCGAGGCGATCAACGACGGCGACTGGGAAGCCGAAGAGCCGATCCTGACCCGCCTGCTGGACCGCGACGCCAAGGAAACCCGCTTCGCCGCCATCGCCGAGAACCTGCTGCGTCGGAAGCTGAACCCGATCGAGAAGGCCAAGGGTTTCGAGCAGCTGGCGGAGCTGGGCTTCGAGAACAAGCTGATCGCCGAACGCCTCGGCTACACCCCCGAACACGTCCAGCAGCACCGCCGCTTCCTGAAGCTGGACGAGGCCGACCAGAAGCGGATGACCCTGCCGCGTGACGACCCCCAACACCTGTCGGTGCGGGACGCCCGCCAGAAGCTCACGGCGAAGGACAACGCCCCGAAGCCGATCGACCTGACTCCAGCCGAATGGCTGGCCACCGTCGAAACCATCTTCGCCGCCTACGAGATGACCGAGTACGGCAACCTGTGGAACGAGATTGTGGTTGCCCCGGATGCCAGCGCATCGCCTGAAGGTGCGCGCCTCCAAGAGCTGGGCGTCTTGGATTTCTCAGGCATCAAGCAGTTCGGCTCGCGCCTCGGCCGCTTCGTCGTCAAACGCGGCTACGGCGCGCCCCACGGCGTGGATTGGTGCAATCCCCCGCTGCCCGCAGGACTGCATGCCAGCGAATCGCGGATCGCGGCCCTCCGCGAGGCCCAGGCGAAAGTGTTCGGGGCTGAAGCGCCGAAGTGGGACGATGAGGCGCCTGTCCTCGGCACACCCTGGCTGGCTGATCCAGGCGAGTTGACGGCTGAAGGCACCGCACTGGTCGAGGCCGCGCGAGTGGCGTCGGAACAGCGCGCCAAGGAAGATCAGGACCGCGCCGCCGCGAACGCCGCGCGTGTCGCGGTCTGGGCCGAGGCCCGCCAGCGTCATCTGCGCCTTCTGGCCGCCGCCCAAGAACGCCCGGAGGCGGGCCAGCCGGATGAAGTCGTCAGCATCGCCAGCGACCTCGACCGCCCCCTGCCGTGGCAAGCCTTGCCCTCCGGGATCATCGCCGCCGCCAATGGCAAGACGGTGAAAGACCGCCTCAATCACTACGCCGCGCCGAGCGAGCAGGAACTGGCGATCAATCAGATGATCGTCGTCGCCGCCAACGCCGCCGGCGGCGTTCTGACCCCAACGCCGGCCCAAGCTGACGCGCCCAGCGAAGAGGAGTTCGTCGAGGCGATCGCCGCCGTCGCCGCCGACCGCCGCCCCGATCTGACGGAGGAGCAGGCCGCCGAACTGGCCGCGCAGATCCTCGCCAGCTTCCTTGACGACAATGGCGTCGCGTTCGGCGACGACGGCTTCGACTGGACCCACGAGGGCGCCGTCATCCTGACCGACGAACACCTCGCCGCCGGCGACACGCCGACGGGTGACGACGGCACGGCCGACGCCGGCGCGGATCAGGAAGGGGCCGCCTGATGGACCGCCCCTGGATCGAAGGCGTCGCCCTGCTGGCCGCCCACAACCACCCGACCCCCGCACCCCGCAACCTGTATCGCCGGAGATACCGCATGTCCCACGACGTCCGCTTCGCCATCCTGACGGCGAACCCCGCCGACAAGCCGAAAGCCTTCCCCGACCTCGAAGCCTTGGCCCGCCACATACAGCGCGAGCGCGGCCTTCAGGCCCTCGAACTGGTCGAGGTCGAAGATCTCGAGATCGACGGCGACACCCATAACCGCCGCGCCGTCTCCGTCTTCGCCCTGGACGCCGGCAACGACCGCGACCGTCTGATCGGCCACGCCTACCTCGACGGCCAGGGCATGGCCGTCCTGCAAGCCGCCCTGCGCCGCAACCGCCTCGTGATGGCCGACGACATGAAGGACGCCGCCTGATGGCCGACACCACTGACCTGATCAACAAAGCCGTCGCCGAAGTCATGACCCCGGACTTCGTGAAAAGTCAGGTGGCGAGCCGCGTCCAAAAGCTGGTGGTAGAAGCCGTCGACGACGCCCTCCGCAGCTACAGCGACATCGGCAAACAGATCAAAGAGGCGGTGAAGGCCAGCCTTGCGGTCAACGACCTCAACCTTCCGTCCTACGGGCTTCTGGTCACCGGCATGATCGAGAAACAGGTCACGGATCACGCCAGCGCCTTGATCGACGCACGCTTGGCCGAAGACATCCGAGAGCTGCTGAACATAGCCCCCGCCGAGATCAAGCTGTCAGAGATCGCCAAGGGCATGATCGAGGGCAGGCATGATGATGGCTATGGCGAGGTCATCACGGTTATCGTCGAGCGGTCTGAATACGGCTCGGTCTGGCTCTATCTGGACGAAGAGCAGCACCATTCGTCCCGCGACAAGCACCAGTGCCGGCACAGCCTGCTGCTGAACCAGGACGGCACGATCAGCAGCGCACGGATAGACAAGCGGGACCTCAAAGACACCCAGAATATCGGGCGTTGCTACGGCCTGTCCGACAGGATCCGCGCCTACTATGCCGCCGGAACCAAGATCGTCTTGGACGAGGACGCCGTGGTGACCTCGGTCGGGGATTACTGACCATGGCCGATCACACCCACATCGAATGGACCGACGCGACCTGGAACATCGTCACCGGGTGCAGCGTCGTCTCGCCGGGCTGCACGAACTGCTATGCGATGAAGCTCGCCGGCACCCGCCTGCGCGACCACCCATCGCGCAAGGGCCTGACGACCGACACCAAGGCCGGGCCGGTCTGGAATGGTCAGGTTCGGTTCAACGCCGACTGGCTGACCCAGCCGTTGCGCTGGTCCAAGCCGCGCAAGATCTTCGTCGCCGCCCACGGCGATCTGTTCCACGACAGCGTCACCGATGACCAGCTGGACCAGATCTTCGCCGTCATGGCGCTGTGCCCCCAGCACGTCTTCCAGATCCTGACCAAGCGACCGGAGCGGATGCTGGCCTATTTCGTCCGGCTTGCGGAATCCCAGGAAGCCCTGGACCACATGTCCTTTCTCGTGCCCCAGGTGCTGGAGGACGCCGCCGCCCGCATTGATGGCGCATCCCATGGCGTCAGTTTTGACGACACCCCCTGGCCCCTGCCGAACGTCTGGCTGGGCGTCAGCGCTGAGGACCAGACGCGCGCAGCCGAACGCGTGCCGACGCTGCTGCGTGTCCCCGCCGCCGTCCACTGGATCTCGGCCGAACCGCTGCTCGCTCCGCTCAACCTCGCCGCCATCGACGACCAGAAGCAGGACATCAAGATCGATGCGCTTCATGGCAAGTGGACCGCCTATTTTCCAGCGACCGAAACCGAGCGCGGCAGCGGCCCGACGGACTCGCGGATCGACTGGGTCGTCGTCGGGGGAGAGAGCGGCCAAGGCTCCCGCCCCATGCACCCGAACTGGGCACGGGACATCCGCGACGACTGCGCTGCCGCTGGCACGCCATTCCTGTTCAAGCAATGGGGCGACTGGACGCCGGGCGAGAACGCTCAGAACACCCTCGGCCGCACCGTCGAAACCGCTGACTGGTTCAATGATCAGTGGCACTTCGAAACCCTGACCCCGGCGTCGGCCGAGGGCATGCACATCGACGACGAGCCGACCTGCTACCGCGCCGGCAAGAAGGCCGCTGGCCGCCGCCTCGACGCAGTCCAGCACGACGGATACCCGGAGGTGCAGCCGTGAGAGAGCGACCGATCCTGTTCAGCGGCCCTATGGTTCGGGCCATCCTCGACGGCCGAAAGAGCCAGACGCGCCGGGTCATCAAGGGAGCGCCTCACGAGGAGCGGCAGCTTGAGGCCGTCATGGTCAGAGACGAGGCCTGCTTTATCGAACGGGCGCACGTCGGCACGCCGCAGGAGACTTGCCACTACCGCTACGGGGGGGAGGGCGAGCAGCCTGCCATTGCCTGCCCCTACGGCGCGCCGGGCGACAAGCTATGGGTTCGTGAGACCTGGGGTCTGAACCATTACGAATACGAGCGCGCCCCGATTCCGAAGGTCCGCCCCCCCGATCTCGAAGACCAGTACCTCGCTTATCAGGCCACGGAAGATGACAGCGAAGTTCGCAACGAGCTTCGCTGGCGACCTTCGATCCACATGCCGCGCTGGATGTCCCGGCTGACGCTGGAGATCGCTGAGGTTCGCGCCGAACGGTTGCTCGCCTGCTCCGAGAATGACGCGAAGGCCGAGGGCCTGGAGTGGACGACGCCCGGCATGTGGTCAGTGGCGACGCACCTTCCGATCATCGGCGATGATCCCCGCAGGGTCTATTTCGAGCTGTGGGATCACATCAACGGCGCAGGCTCGGCCGCCGCCGATCCGTGGGTTTGGGCGGTTAGCTTCCGCGTTCTGGATGAGGCCGCGCAGTGAGCAACTTCCGCTTCCAGGATTATGTGACCTCCGGCGTCTTCACCCTGTCGCTGGCCCGCAGCCAGGTCATGGCCATGCATCGGATCGCCAGCGGCGCGGACCACTACGCCTGCGCCGCCACGGCCGCCCTTGAGCGCAAGGGGTTGATCGTCCCTGTCGCCGCGCCCGACGACTATGCGCCCGACCGTCAGGAGTATCGGGCCACAGGTGCGGGCCTGATGGTTGCCGCCCTGCTGACCGAGGCTGGCCTGACCCAGGACCAGCGCGACGCCACCGCCGCCGAGGTGACGCGTCTTCAGCAGGAGATCGAGGACCGCCGCGCCGAGGCCCATACCGCCCGCACCGCCGCACGCTCAGCCCTTGCTCGCCTCGATCGGCTCGAGACGGACCTCGCCAATGAACGGGCGAAGCAGCGGCGCGGGAAGCTGATCGTGCCGATCCTGCGCCGCGACCCACTGCCGAACGCCTCGCGCGCCGAACTCGACGCCATGGTGCGCGAATGAACGAGCGTGAACGTATCGCCGCCCGCATCCGCGCCCTGCGGGCCAAGACGGTCGAGAACGGCTGCACTGAAGCTGAGGCCATGGCGGCGGCCGAGAAGCTCGCCCAGCTGCTGGCCGACTACAATATGACGATGGACGAGGCCGATCTGCGCGCCTCGCCCTTCGGCGACCATGTCCACGACGCCGCCGGGACGGTCGGGCTGAAGCTTTGGAAACCCGCGAGCGCGATCGCGAAGTTGACCAACACCCGGTACTGGACCGGCGGCCGTGCCGCGCCGACCCGGATCACCTTCGTCGGCCTGACGCACGAGGTTGAGATCGCCGCCTATCTGCTGGCCATCTGCGAACGCGCCATGCGAACGGAATCGGCAGCGATCATGAAGGCCGTCCGCCGCCTGCCGCACATCAAACAGGCCGCACGCGTCATGCCCTTCCTCGACGGCATGGCGGACCGGCTCGCCGCGCGGATCATCGCGATGATCCCGCCCCAGCCGCCGGGCCGAGGACTTGTCGTCCTGCGCAACGCCCTGATCACCGAAGAGCTGGCCAGGCGCGGCGTCGAGATCGAGACGGGATCCGCGAGGCGGCCGATGAACTGGGGTGCCTACCGCGACGGTCAGCGCGCCGGCGATGGCGTCGCCCTCAATCCCGGCGTCGCCGCAACCTCGGCGGCGAGGGCGCTGCGATGACAAACCCGGTTCGGCTCAACATCAGGGCATTTGCCGATGAGGCGGCAGCCGCATGACCACCCGCGTCGCCTTCACCGCAGCGGACATCAAGCGCGCTATGGGCGTGATGGAGAAGTGCGGCCACCAGGTCGCCGCCGTTGACTTCCCCAAGGAAGGCGGGTTTCGATTGGTGTTGGGCGACCGGATGGATGTCGCCGCAGCAAAGGCGAGCGGGCGGAACGAGTGGGATGACGTTCTGCCCCAATGAACGGCATGGCGACGATCGACCTGGCCTATGTCCAGCGGTTCAAAGACCGCCATGGACGGATCCGCCATTACTATCGGCGCAAGGGCTATGCGACCGTCGGCTTGCCGGGCGATCCCGGCTCGGCCGAGTTCATGGCGGCCTATGCCCTGGCGCACGGCCGCGCGCCCAAGGCTGACCCTGCAACGAAGGTTCAGCCGCGCTCGATCAACCACCTGATGATCGAATACTATCGCTCGGCCGACTTCCTCGATCTCGAGCCTCAGACCCAGAAGACCTATCGTCAGATCCTGGATCGCTTTCGGGCTGGGGCTTGGGGCGGCCGGTCCGCCGTCTCGATCGAGCCGCAGCATCTGAACGGCATTTTCCACCAGATGGCCGATCGGCCCGGCGCCCAGCGCAATCTGCGCAAGCGTCTGATGAAGGCTTTCGCTGTCGCCGTCGAACTGGGTTGGCGCAAAGACAACCCGGTCCGAGAGACCAAGTCCCGAAAGCGCAAGTCCAAGGGTTTCATCCCCTGGTCGGAGGCCGAGATCGAGACGTTCGAAGCGAAGTGGGGGGAGGGCACGCGCGAGCGCCTCGCGCTGTACCTCTTGCTTTATACGGGCGTCCGCCGGTCCGACGTCGTCGGCATGGGGCAACAGCACGTCAAGAATGGCCGAATCGCCGTGACTCAGGACAAGACAGACGTCCCGATCTGGATTCCGGTCCACCCGCGTTTGAAAGCCGAGATCGCCCGGCACGGCGCCGGGATGACGTTCATTCTGACGCAGTACGGCAGGCCGTTTTCACCGGCCGGCTTCACCAGCTGGTTCGTAGAGCGCGCGACGCTTGCCGGCGTGACGGGCCGCACCCCGCACGGCCTGCGCAAGGCGGCGGGCCGGCGGCTGGCCGAAGCTGGCGCGACGACCAAAGAAATCGCCGCCGTCCTGGGCCATACCAGCCTCGACGAGGTGGAGACCTACACCCGTTCTGCGGACCAGGCGAAGCTTGCAGACACGGCGATCGCCAAGCTCGAAAAGGCCGAAAAGAGAACGGCCGGTGTCAAACCCTGAGTGTCAAACCATCTAAACCCGTTGTTTTCATTGTCGAAAACGAAGAGGGTGGTAGGCCCGGAGGGACTCGAACCCCCAACCAGACCGTTATGAGCGGTCGGCTCTAACCATTGAGCTACAGGCCCCCAAGGCGCGCCTCGGCGGTAGGGGTTTCGCCTAGCAGGCGCGGGCGCGGCTTGCCAAGCGGGGGCGGGCAAGAAGGCGATCTTTCGGCGATTTCACGAAGATGAACGGAAACTGCCACGGCGCACGGGCGTTGGTTCAGGCGAGAACGGCCAAGGTCGTTGCAACGGATCGGCGAACGCGCCGGTCCCGGATCGCTCACGGAGAAGACTGCATGACCCGCACCCTGGCCGCCGCCCCCCTGAAGACCCTGTCGTTGAAGACCGTCGCCCTGGGCGGTGCCGTCGCCGCCGCCGCCTTCCTGGCCGCCGCTACGCCGCGCGCCATGGCTCAGACGGCCGAACCCATGGGAGCCGTGCACATGATGCAACCCGCGCCGTCGCTGAACCTGTCGGCCTATGGCGAGGTCAAGGCCGCGCCGGACATGGCCACCATCACCTTCGGCGTTCAGACCGAGGCCGTCACGGCTCAGCAAGCCATGCGCGATAACGCTGCGCAAATGACGCGCGTCGTCGCCGCCCTGCGTCGCGCGGGCATTGCTGAACGCGATATCCAGACCTCCGGTCTGAACCTGTCGGCGCAATACGACTATGTCCAGAACGAACCACCCAAGCTGCGCGGCTATCAGGCGGTCAACCGCGTGACGGTGGTCATCAACGACCTGAGCAAGGTCGGCACGACGGCCGACGCCGTGGTCGCCGCCGGCGTCAACCAGATCGACGGCATCAGCTTCGGCCTGAAGGATCCGACCGCCGCCGAAAACCAGGCGCGCCAGCTGGCCGTGCGCAACCTGCAGGCCAAGGCCCAGCTGTACGCCCAGTCGCTGAACGTCCAGCTCTCGGGCATCCGCAACCTGACCGAGGGCGGCGGCTATGCGCCCCAGCCGCCGATGCCGATGTTCGCCGCCCGCGCCGTGTCGATGGACCGGGCCGAGAGCACGCCGGTTTCCGCCGGCGAACTGACGGTGCGGATCGACATCACGGGCGTCTACGACATCGCCCGCTGATCGCATCAATCGGATGAAGAAAAGGCCCGCCGTCGCCGGCGGGCCTTTTTGCATTCTGAGAAGCGAAGCGCCTTAGCCGGCGGTCTTGATCGCGTTGGCGTCGTCCAGCAGGACCACGTTCGGGTTCCACTGGCGGGCTTCTTCTTGCGGCAGCTGGCCGTAGGTGACCACGATCACCTTGTCGTTCTTCTGCACCAGGCGGGCGGCGGCGCCGTTGACGCCGATGACCTTGGAGCCGCGCGGCGCCTCGATCGCATAGGTGGTGAAGCGCGCGCCATTGGTGATGTTCAGCACATCGACCTGCTCGTGCGGATAGATGCCGGCGGCGTCCAGCAGGTCCATGTCGATGGCGATCGATCCCTCGTAATCGAGATCGGCCTGGGTCACCGTGGCGCGGTGCAGCTTGGACTTCATCAGGGTGACCAGCATCGTGCGGTCTCCAGCAAGAAAAACGCGGGGCGCAGGCCCTCGCTCACAGGCGGCTCATATAGGGATTTCCGGGCCTCGCATCAATCCGCACGCTGCGTCGCAGCAATCGGGTGCGGCTGCGAACGCTAGGTCAACCGACGGATTGCACGCGCGTCATTTGACGACGGCCCGCGTCCCCCTATGCTGGCGACGCCATTTCCGGCCTGCGAGCGCGCGTTTTCCCTCCGATGAAGCAATTCTTCCTGACGGTCCTTGGTGTCTTCACCGGGCTGATCCTGTTCGTCGTCGTTATTCCCGTGGTGCTGCTGACGGTCGCCGTCGCCTCGTCGTCCAAGCCGACGACGCCGGCGACCACCGTGCTGGAGCTGGACCTGCGCGGCGGCGTCAGCGACCAGCCGTCGTCAAATCCGTTCGCGGCCTTCGGCAGTTCCGGCCTGGCCCTGACGGACGTGGTCGATGGCCTGCATCAGGCCCAGAGCGACAGCAGCGTCAAGGCTCTGCTGATCCGCCTGCCGGAAAGCGGCATGACACCCGCCACCGCCGACGAACTGCGCCAGGCCATCCACCGCTTCCGCAACGCAGGCAAGCCGGTCATCGCACACAGTCAGGGCTTCGCCCCGTCGGGCGCGGTGATGTCCACCTACATGGTCGGGGCCTCGGCGTCGGAGCTGTGGATGCAGAACACCGCCGGCTTCCAGGCCACGGGCTTCTCGGCCGACAGCCTGTTCCTGGGCCGCGCCTTCCAGAAATACGGCGTCAAACCCGAGTTCGAACAGCGCTACGAGTACAAGAACGCCGTCAACGAATACACCCAGAGCGACTACACCGGCCCCCACCGCGAGGCGATGACGGCCTGGATGACGTCGATCTACGACACCGCCCTGGCCAACGCGGCCAAGGATCGCAAGACGACGGCCCCGGCGCTCAAAACGGTGATCGAGGCCGGCCCATATTCGGCCGAGCAGGCGCTCAGCAACCGGCTGATCGACAAGGTGGGCCAGGTCGAAGAGGCCGAGATCGCCATCAAGACCCGCGCCGGCAAGGGCGCCGAGATCGTCGAGTTCGGCAAATACGCCAGCCAGAAGGGCGAACGCACGGGTTCGGGCAAGAACGCCATCGCCATCGTGGGCGGGGAGGGGGCCATCGTCACCGGGCGCGGCGGCGGCGCCAGCTTCGGCGGCGGCTCGTCCATCCATTCCGACGACACGGCAGAGGCCATCTACGACGCGATCGAGGACAAGAGCGTCAAGGCGATCGTCTTCCGCGTCTCTTCGCCCGGCGGTTCGCCCGAGGCGTCCGAGCAGATCCTGGCCGCCGTGCGCGCGGCGCGGGCGGCGGGCAAGCCGGTGGTGGTGTCCATGGGCGCCTATGCGGCCTCGGGCGGCTACTGGATCAGTTCCGAGGCCGACTGGATCGTGGCCCAGCCGACGACCCTGACCGGCTCGATCGGCGTGTTCGGCGGCAAGTTCGTGCTGGCCGATGCGCTGGGCCGGTTCGGCGTCGATATGCGTGAGCTGACGGTGGGCGGGGAATACGCCGACGCCTTCTCGCCGACGCAAGAGTTCACCCCCCAGCAGCGCGCGGCCTTCGCCGGTTCGATGGACCGGATCTACGACGACTTCATCACCCGTGTGGCGACGGGCCGCAAACTGTCGCCGGACCGGGTGCGCGAAATCGCCAAGGGTCGCGTCTGGACCGGCGCTCAGGCCCTGCCGCTGGGCCTCGTCGATCAGCTCGGCGGCGTGACCGAGGCGGTGAACAAGGCCCGCCAATTGGCCAAGATTCCCGACAACGAGCCCGTCCGCTTCAAGCATTTCCCCAAGCAGCAGTCGCCGTTCGAGGCCCTGTCCGAAATGTTCGGCGTGCAGACCGAGGCCGCCAAGGCGCTGGTCATGCTGGGCGGCGTCATGGCCGATCCACAGGCCCAGGCCGTAATGCGCCGGATCGACAGCGATCGCATGCGCAGCCAGGGCGCGGTGGTTCTGGCCGATCAGCCGGTCTTTTGACGGAGCGCGGCGCACGCGACCGTGCGTCGCGGTCCATTGACCGCAGGCCCCGATGGACCGACATTGCGTGTCAGGCGTTCCCCGGATCGCCTGAAAGGATGATCCATGTTCCAGCCTGAACGTCTCGCCGCCATCGGCCATGCCGCCCGCCGCCGTCCCAACGGCCTGGTGGCGTCCGTCATGTGGGTCGCCGGCATGATCGCCGCCGTCTGCGCCATGGCGGTCGGCGCCGTCCTCGCCGTCTTCACCGCTGCGGCCGTGGCGGTCATCGCCCTGTTCGCCGGCGTTCTGGTCTTTCTGGTCGGTCTGGTCATGCGCACCCGCCGCAATATCGCGCCGCGTCGCCGCAACAGCGATCCGGACCTGATCGAGGCGTACAAGGTGGACGGCGCCTGGGTCGCCTATGGCTGGGAGCGCAACGGCCGCTGAGCCGACGCCGCCCATGACGTCCTACATCGACGCGCCTTCGCCCAACTTCGACGCGCGCCGTGCGCCGCCTGACATGCTGGTGTTGCACTACACCGGCATGCAGACCGGCGAGGCCGCTCTGGCCCGCCTGCGCGACCCCGAGGCCAAGGTGTCGGCCCACTATCTGGTCGAGGAAGACGGCCGCGTCTTTCAACTGGTGCCCGAGGAGCGCCGCGCCTGGCACGCCGGTCGCGGCGTCTGGCAGGGCGAGGACGACTGCAACGCCGCCTCAATCGGGATCGAGATCGTCAATCCCGGCCATGAGTTCGGCTATCGCGCCTTCCCCGAAGCCCAGATCGCGGCCGTCATCGCCCTGATCTCCGACATTCGCAGCCGCTGGACCATCGCCGACAACCGCATCATCGCCCATTCCGACCTGGCGCCGGATCGCAAGGAAGACCCGGGCGAACTCTTCCCCTGGAAACGCCTGGCCGAGGCCGGGCACGGCCTGTGGTTCGAACCGGCGGCCGAACGGGTGCAGGCCTTGGGCGGCCTGTTGCAGAAGGGCGATCAGGGCATCGGCCCGATGGTGCTCAGCGCCGGGCTGCATCGGTTGGGTTACGGCCTGAAAGCCAGTGGCGACTACGACGCCGCCGTCGAAACCGCCGTGCGCGCCTTCCAGCGTCATTGGCGCCCGGCCCGCGTCGACGGCGTCGCCGACGGCGAAACCCGCGCCCGCCTGGTCGGCCTGCTCCAGCTGGCCAGCGCCGAGAGCGTCACGGGCGTATTGAATTGACGTTCGCGCCGCTAACGCGCATCTAGCGCGCGCCAGACGGCTGGGCGGTCGCGGCGGACTTCGCGTCCGTCGAGGAAAGTCCGGGCTCCACGGTGAAAAGGCGGCGGATAACTTCCGCCCGGGGTGACCCGAGGGATAGCGCCACAGAAAGCAAACCTCCGGCCTTGCGAGGCCGGTAAGGGTGAAAGGGTGGGGTAAGAGCCCACCGCGGACCTGGCAACAGGGACGGCATGGCAAGCCCCGCCTGGAGCAAGACCAAATAGGGACATCGCGCGGGCTCGCTCGCGGGGCTCACCGCCTCAGATGTCCGGGTAGGTCGCGAGAACCGATCAGCAATGGTCGGTCCAGAGGAATGATCGTCGCCGTTCTCAAGAGCGGAACAAAACCCGGCTTACAGGCCGTCTGGCATACTTTTCTTTAGGCCTATCGGCCTTCGGCCTGCTTGAGGCCGATTTTCTCGGCCTACCGCGCTTCGCGCTGCTTGAGGCCGACTTTTTTCTTCGGGCCTATCGGCCTTTGGCCTACTTGAGGCCCGTAGGTTTGGCGTCGGCGCCCTCCCTGAGCGCGTCGCCTAATCCGAACTCGGATTATCCCCGCATTTCAGCGTTCTGGCGGCGATCCCGCGTGTTGGCGGGCGTTAACCTATTGTCTGGCAATGGAAGGTTAGAACAGCTCACAGCCTGTGAATACTTCGTTTGTTCCGTGTATGTTCCATCTGTTCGAGCGTGCTTAAGTCGTCACACGTCAAAACATGGTTAAATCTTGGCTTCGATCCCATTGAGGCCCATTTCATCCCATGCTATCCCAGCTGCATGATTTGGGGCTGAGAGGCGGGCGCGGCGGGCGTTCGTCAGGGCATCTAGGGACGGGCCGAAGGGCTCGATTGGACAGGGCGTGTTTCTCTCGACCTATGAGAAGCAGCTGGACGGCAAGCGCCGTCTCCTCATCCCCAACGATTTCCGCACGACCGAAAACGGCGCCGCCGGCGGCGTGTTCATCTTCCCTTCGATCGAGGCCGACTGTCTTGAAGCGGGCGGCGACCGCCTGTTCGCCGTCTATGCCGAGATGATCGAGGCCCTGCCGTTCGGTTCCGAGGAGCGTTCGGCGCTGGAGTGGCAGGTGATGGGCGAGCAGGTGCGTCTGGCCTACGATTCCGGCGGTCGTATCACCTTACCCGAGGCGCTGTGCGCCGAGGCGGGTTTGGGCGACACCGTCGTCATCGTCGGCCTGAACGACCGCTTCCAGATCTGGTCGCGCGAGAAATGGGCGGCCCGCCGCGCCGAACAGCGCGCCCTGGCCAAGGCTGGCATGGCCCAAATCGGCGCCTTGAAGCTGGCGGCCCAGATGAAGCTGGCGGGAGGCGGATCGTGACGGACGCTCCCCCCAATTCTTCCCATGCCCCCGTCCTGCTGGCCGAGGTGATCGAGGCCCTGGCGCCCGCGCCCGGCGATGTCGTGATCGACGCCACCTTCGGCGCCGGCGGCTATACCCGCGCCATCCTGAAAACGGGCACCCAGGTCGTCGCCCTGGATCGCGACCCGACGGTCCAGCCGCACGCCGACGCCGTCGCCAGCGACTTCCCCGGCCAGTTCCAGCTGATCCGCACCCCCTTCTCGGGTCTGGCCCAGGCCTTTGCCGACAGCGGTAAGGCGAAGCTGGACGGCGCCGTCTTCGACATCGGCGTCTCGTCGATGCAGCTGGATCAGGCCGAGCGCGGCTTCTCCTTCATGCGCGACGGTCCGCTGGACATGCGCATGTCCGATGAGGGCGCGACCGCGGCCGACATCGTCAACAGCTGGGACCACGGTCCCTTGGCTCACATCTTCAAACTGTATGGCGAAGAGCGCCAGTCGGGCCGCGTCGCCACCGCCATCCTGCGTCGCCGCGCCGAACAGCCTTTTACCCGCACCCTGGATCTGGCCGAGGTGGTCGAAAAGGCCCTGGGCGGCCGTCGCGGCGCGCCCATCCATCCGGCGACACGGGTCTTCCAGGCCCTGCGCATCGCGGTCAACGACGAACTGGGCGAGCTGGAGCGCGGTCTGGAGGCCGCCGAGGCGACGCTCGCTCCGGGTGGACGCCTCGCCGTCGTCACCTTCCATTCGCTGGAAGACCGCATCGTCAAGGCCTTCCTGACCGAGCGCACGGGCAACAGCCCGGCCGGTTCGCGTCATGCGCCGATGGCCGTCGATCCGCGCAAGCCCAGCTTCACGCTTCAGTTCAAGGGCGCGCGCGAGGCGGGCGAAGAAGAGCGTTCCACCAACCCCCGCGCCCGCTCGGCCAAGCTGCGCGCCGCCGTGCGCACCGACGCCCCGGCCTGGGGTCGGATCGATGGGAGAGCGGCGGCATGACCACGGCGCCATTCTTCGCCTATTCCCGCACCGCCCTTCAGCGCCTGTTCGACTGGAAGGTGCGCGGCGTGCGCTGGGTCGAGATCATCGGCGTGGCCCTGGTCGCGATCATGATCGTCTCGGTCTATGCGGCCAAGGCCGCCGCGGCGCGCGAAAGCAGCCGCATCGCCCAGATCGAACAGGACATCCGCGAGAACGGACAGCGCGTCCGCCTGCTGCGCGCCGAGGTCGCCCGGCTGGAGCAGCCCGCCCGTCTGGAAAGCCTGTCTCGCCAGATCGGCATGGCTCCCGTCGCCGTCGCCCGTCAGGCCAAGGAAGGTCAGCTGACCGCCCTGAAGCCCGTCCCCGCTCAACCCGCCGCATCTGCTCCCGCAGCCGCGCCGGCGCCCGCCGCCGTCGCCGATGACGCACCCGTCCCAACGCCTTCGCCGGAGCCGGCGCAATGAGCGTTCAGGATCATCGCTACCACCGCCCCGCGCCGGGCGCCGATTTCCAGGAACGACTGCAAGGCCGCCTGTCGCCCTTCTGGCGCTGGCTGACCGAACTGGTCTGGCGGCTGGAGCATGGCTTCGAGCGCGCCCGCGCCGACGCCCGCCCGGAAGAGGACACCCGCGTCCGCATCTTCCTGATCCTGATCGTCTTTTCCTGCGTCTTCGGCGGCCTGGCCATCGGCGCGTCCTACAAGGCCCTGTTCGCACCGGCCAATGGGCTGGGGCGCGGCGTCAATCCGAACGCCCTGGTGCGCGGCGACCTGACGGACCGCAATGGCGAACTGCTGGCCACCAACATCGTCCACTACGGCCTCTACATCGACCCGGCCGAGATCTGGGATCGCGACCTGGCCTATCGCCAGATTCGCCGCGCCCTGCCGCGCATCTCCGCCGAGCGACTGAAGAAGGTGCTGGGCGGCGACCGTCGTCTGATCGCCTTGACTGGCCTGACGCCTCAGGAAAAGGCCGCCGTCCACGACCTGGCGCTGGGCGGCGTCACCTTCGAGCCCGAGGATCGCCGCGCCTATCCGCTGGGAACGTCGGCCGTCCATCTGATCGGCGACGCCGACACGGGCGGGCAGGGCGTCTCGGGCGCCGAACTGGCCTTCAACGACGAGATCCGCGCGGCGGGTCAGCGCGGCGAGGCCTTCCCCCTGTCCATCGACCTGCGCGTCCAGGGCGTGCTGGAAAACGAACTCGCCGCCGCCGCGATCAAGAACCAGGCCAAGGGCGCCGTCGGCATCGTCACCGACGTCCAGACCGGCGAGGTGCTGGGCATGGCGTCCTGGCCGACCTTCAACTCGGCCGATCGCGGCGCGGCGCCCGACGGCGCCACCCTGAACCGCGCCGTCTCGGGCCACTACGAGATGGGCTCGGTGTTCAAGACCTTCACCGTCGCCGCCGGCCTCGACACCGGCCGGGCCGACATGAATACCCTGTTCGACGCCTCCCAGGCCTTCCAGATCGGCGATCGCAAGATCAAGGACTTCCACGCCCAGAACCGGGTGATGACCCTGGAAGAGGTCTATCTGCACTCCTCCAACATCGGCACGTCGCAACTGGCGGTGCAGATGGGCCCCAACACCATGCGCGACTATTTCCGCCGCCTGGGCCTGCTGGACGCCGCCAAGATCGAGCTGAAGGAATCGGCCAAGCCCGTCGTGCCGCGTCGTTGGGACAACTCGACCCTGGCGTCGCTGTCCTTCGGCTACGGCATTATGATCACCCCGGCCCAGATGGTTCAGGCCATGGGCGCCCTGACCAATGGCGGTCGGATGATCCCGCTGTCGCTGCGCAAGGGCGGCGCCCGCAACGTCCAGCCGCAACAGGTCGTCACCGAAGAGACCTCGCGCGCCATTCTCGACCTGCTGCGTCGCAACGTCGTCAAGGGCTCGGGCGGGTTCGCCGATGCGCCGGGCCTGCGGGTCGGCGGCAAGACCGGCTCGGCCAACAAACTGGTCGGGGGTCGTTATGACCCCAGCCACGCCCTGGGCTCCTTCGCGGCGGTCTTCCCCGTCGATGGCCCGCTGAACGGCAAACGCTACGCCATCCTGATCGTGATGGACGAGCCGGGGACCTATCCCAAGACCGGCGCCTATGTCGCTGCGCCGGCCGTGCACAATATCGCCGACCGCATCGCCGGCTTCTTGGGCGTCGAACGCCGCGACGACCGCTGGCGCACGGCCTCGGGCGAGAAGATCCCGCAATATCAGGACGTGGCGGGGGACGGGCTTTGAGCGCGCTTCACTTGTCCGACCTGCTGCGCCGCGACGTGTCCTCGGACCCGGTCATCACAGGCGTCACCGCCGACAGCCGCAAGGTCTCGCCCGGCGCCCTGTTCGTCGCCCTGCCGGGCACGGCCGCCGACGGCCGCGCCTTCATCCCCCAGGCCCTGGCGCAAGGGGCCGCTGCGGTTCTGGCGCCGACCGACACGCCGGATGGCGCGGCGCCCGTTCTCGTCACCTCGGGCGACGTGCGCCGGGCCTACGCCATCGCCGCGCGCGGCTTCTACGGCGCCCAGCCCAAGACCTGCGTCGCCGTCACCGGCACCAACGGCAAGACTTCGGTCGCCACCTTCTGCCGCCAGATCTGGGCCGGCGTCGGCCACAAGTCCGCAAGCATGGGCACGCTGGGCGTCATCGGCCAGAAGGGCGTCAAGACCTACGCCCTGACCGGCCCCGGCCTGACCAGCCCCGACGCCGCCGAGGCCGCGCGCCTGATGGCCGAACTGGCCGCCAAGGACGTGACCCACGTCGCGCTGGAGGCCTCGTCCCACGGTATCGATCAGCGCCGCCTGGACGGGGTCGCCCTGAAGGCCGCCGCCTTCACCAACCTGACCCAGGACCACCTCGATTATCACGGCACCATGGCGGACTATCGCGCCGCCAAGATGCGCCTGTTCGAGACCCTGCTGCCGCGCGGCCGCACTGCCGTGCTGAACGCCGATTCCGACGCCTATTCGGTCTTCGCCTCGGCCTCGATCATGGCGGGCCTGGGCGTCATGGGCGTGGGCGAGCGCGGGCGTGACCTGACCCTGATCGGCCGTCGCGCGACGCCGGAGGGCCAGCGTCTGACCATCGACGTGCGCGGCGACATTCGCGAAATCCTGCTGCCCTTGGCCGGCGCGTTTCAAGCGTCCAACGCTCTGGTGGCGGCCGGTCTGTGCATCGCCGCTGGCGACCCGGCCGACGCCGTCATCGGCGCGCTGGAAGGCCTGACCGGGGCGCAAGGCCGCCTGCAACGCATCGACGGTGGCCAGGAAAGTCGGGGCGAGGTCTATGTCGACTACGCCCATACGCCCGACGGGCTCGAGACGGTTCTGAACGCGCTTCGTCCTCACGCGACCGGCCGACTGATCGTCGTCTTCGGCGCCGGCGGCGACCGCGACCGTGGCAAGCGCCCCCTGATGGGCGAGATCGTTGGGCGTCTGGCCGACATCGCCATCGTCACCGACGACAATCCGCGTTCCGAAGACGCCGCCGCCATCCGCGCCCAGGTCCGCGCCGGCTGCCCGGACGGGATCGAGATCGGCGACCGCCGCGCCGCCATCGAGGCCGCCGTCGAAATGATGCGTGACGGGGATGTGGTGGTCATCGCCGGAAAAGGGCATGAACAGGGTCAGATCGTCGCGGGCGTGACCCACCCCTTCGACGACGCCACTGTCGCGTCCGAGGCCCTGTCTCTCTATGCCTGAAAACTCCGCCCGCCCGCTCTGGTCGGCCGCCGAAGTCGCCGCCGCCACGGGCGGCGTGCTGCACGGCGACGACCGCCCGATTACGGGCCTGACCTACAACAGCCGCGAGATCGTCCCAGGCGATCTGTTTCTGGCGCTGAAGGGCGAACGCGACGGACATCAGTTCGCCAGCGGCGCCTTCGCATCGGGCGCTGCGGCCGCCCTGGTCGAACATCCGGTCGAGGGCGGCCCTTGCGTCGTCGTGCCCGACACCTTGCGCGGCCTGGAAGCCCTGGGCGTCGCCGCCCGCGAGCGCGCGCCCCATGTGAAGCGCGGCGCCGTCACCGGCAGCGTCGGCAAGACCAGCGTCACCCAGGCCATCAAGGCGGGCCTTGATCTGGCGGGTCCAGCGCATGGCTCGATCAAGAGCTACAACAACCACATCGGCGTGCCCCTGACCCTGGCCCGGATGCCGGTCGAGACCCAGCGCGCCGTCTTCGAGATCGGCATGAATGCGCCCGGCGAGATCGCGCCCCTGTCGCGCTTCGTCGCCCCCCACGCCGCCTGCGTCACCACCGTCGGCCCGGTCCATATCGAAGCCTTCGCGGACGGCGAGGCCGGGGTCGCGCGTGAAAAGGCGACCATCTTCCAGGGTCTGGTGCCGGGCGGTGCGGCGGTGGCGAACGGCGACGTCGCCTTCTCGGCTGTCCTGTGCGACGCGGCCAAGGCGGTCGGCGCGCGCCTGCTGACGTTCGGATCCGACGCCGGCCATGACGCCCGCCTGCTAGATTTCCGGCCTGACGCCGAGGGCGCGGCGGTCGCCGTCGAACTGTTCGGGCGACGCATCGACTATCGCCTGGCCCAGTCCGGCGCCCATTGGGGCCTGAATAGCCTGTGCGTCCTCTTGATGCTCGACGCCCTGGACGTGACGCTGGATACGGGTCTCGAAGCCCTCGCCGGATTTCAGCCTCTGGCCGGACGCGGCCAGACCCGCACGGTCACGACGCCGGACGGCGCCTTCACCCTGATTGACGAGAGCTACAACGCCAATCCCCTGTCCATGGCCGCCGGGTTCAAGACCCTGGGCGCGCGCTCGACCTCGGGCCGCCGCGTCGTGGTGCTAACCGACATGCTGGAGCTGGGTGAGCAGAGCCGCGACCTGCATGAAGGCCTCGCCGGCCCAATTGACGCCGCCGGCCTCGACCTGGTCCACGCCGCCGGGCCCGAGATGCGCTGGCTGTACGACGCGCTTCCGGTTTCTCGACGCGGCGTCTGGCGCGCGACGGCGGCGGAACTGGCGGCCGAGGCGGCCCTGCTGGTCGCGCCCGGCGACATCGTCATGGTCAAGGGTTCGAACGGCTCCAAGGCCTCGCTGGTGGCAAAGGCGCTGGCCGAACTTCAAGGCCGCGACACGACGCCCGCGACGCGATAGGGAAGCCGAATGTTTTACCTGCTCTATCTCTACTACGCCGACGTGGCGCACCAGTATCCCCTGCTGAACCTGGTGCAGTACCAGACGGTGCGCGTGGCCCTCGCCATGGCCACCGCCATGATCGTCGCCGTCGCCATGGGCAGCCGCTTCATCAACTGGATCCGCGCCAAACAGGGCCGGGGCCAGCCGATCCGCGACGACGGCCCGGTGTCCCACCTGTCCAAGGTCGGCACCCCCACCATGGGCGGTCTGATGATCCTGGCCGGCATCGGCGTGGCGGTGCTGCTCTGGGGCGACCTGACCAATCCCTACATCTGGATCGTCAGCTTCGTGACGGCGGCCTTCGGCGTGCTGGGCTTCATCGACGACTACGCCAAGGTGACCAAACAGACCTCGGCCGGCCTGACCTCCAAGCAGAAGCTCCTGGCCCAGACCGTCGTCGCCGTCGTCGCCGGCGTCCTGACCGTGCTGTGGATGACCGTCTCGCCGACCTCGCCGGGGCTTGAGACGTCGATCGCCTTCCCCTTCTTCAAGGCCGTGCTGCTGAACATCGGCTGGTTCTATGTGGCGTTCGCGGCCTTCACCATCGTCGGCTTCTCCAATGCGGTGAACCTGACCGACGGTCTGGACGGTCTGGCGACCGTGCCGGTGATGATGGCGGCGGGCGCGTTCGGCGTGATCAGCTACCTCGCCGGCAACTTCGTCTTCGCCCAGTATCTTCAAGTCCACCACGTGCCTGGCGCGGGTGAACTGGCCATCTTCTGCGCGGCCATGATCGGCGGCGGCGCGGGCTTCCTGTGGTACAACGCCCCCCCGGCCAAGATCTTCATGGGCGACACCGGTTCGCTGGCTCTGGGCGGCGCCCTGGGCGCCATCGCCGTCACCACCAAGCACGAACTGGTCCTGGGCATCGTCGGCGGCCTGTTCGTCATGGAGGCCGCCTCGGTCATGATCCAGGTCGGCTATTACAAGCTGACCAAGAAGCGCATCTTCCTGATGGCGCCGGTCCACCACCATTTCGAGAAGATGGGCTGGCCGGAATCCACGGTCGTCATCCGCTTCTGGATCATCGCCGGCGCCCTGGCCCTGCTGGGCCTGTCGACGTTGAAGCTGCGCTGATCCGATGATCCCCGTTCCCGGCTTTGAAGGCAGGCGGGTCGCGGTCTTCGGCCTGGGACGGTCGGGGATTACGGCCGCGCGCGCCCTTCAGGCCGGGGGCGCGATCCCGATCCTGTGGGACGACGGCGAGGCCGGCCGCGCGCAGGCGAAAGGCGAGGGCTTCACGGTCGAGGACCTGGCCGCCGCCGACTGGTCCGACTTCGCCGCCCTGGTTCTGTCGCCCGGCGCACCGCTGACCCATCCCAGGCCCCACTGGACCGTGGACCTGGCCCGCGCGGCCGGCGTGCCCGTCGTCGGCGACATCGAACTGTTCGCCCGCGCCCTGGCCGCCCAGCCGAAGGATGAGCGGCCGCGCGTCGTCGCCATCACCGGCACCAACGGCAAGTCCACCACCACCGCCCTGATCGGCTGGGTGCTGAAGTCGGCGGGCCTGACGGCCCACGTCGGCGGCAATATCGGCGTCGGCGTCCTGGCCTTGCCCGAACCCACGCCCGACGCCGTCTATGTGATCGAGGTCTCCAGCTATCAGCTGGACCTGACCACCACTTTCGCCCCCGACGTCGCCATCCTGACCAACATCAGCCCCGACCACCTGGACCGCCACGGCGGCATGGACGGCTATGTCGCGGCCAAGGCGCGCATCTTCGCCAATCAGGGGCGGGATGATGTGGCCCTGGTGGGCGTGGACGACAGCTGGGGGCAGGGGATTGCGCGTGAGCTGTCAGATCGCGCCACCGTCATCTCGACCCACCCCTCACAGAGAGCAGAAGGATATGTCGCGCAGCCGGGTGCTATTCTGAAGAACGGCGAACGGGTCGCCGACCTCACCGCCGCCCGCTCGCTCCCCGGTCGTCACAACGCCCAGAACGCTGCCTTTGCTTATGGTACGGCCGTCAGGCTCGGCGTCTCGCACGACGCCGCCGTCTCCGGCCTGCTGTCCTTCCCCGGCCTGGCGCACCGAATGGAGGCGGTCGGCCGCCTCGGCTCCGTGCGCTTCATCAACGATTCCAAGGCCACCAACGCCGACGCCGCGCGTCAGGCCCTGGCCTCCTATCCGTCCGTCTTCTGGATCGCCGGCGGCGTGCCCAAGGCCGGCGGCATCGCGGACCTCGCCGACCTCTTTCCCCGCATCGCCAAGGCCTATCTGATCGGCGACGCGGCCCCGGCCTTCGCCGAAGCACTTGCTGATACGCCCCACGTCATCGCCCGCACCCTCGACGCCGCCGTGGCCGCCGCCGCCGCCGATGCGGCCTTTGCCGGCGGCGACCAGATCGTCCTTCTGTCCCCCGCCTGCGCCAGCTTCGATCAGTTCAAGGACTTCGAGGCGCGCGGCGAGGCCTTCCGCGCCGCCGTCCTGGCGCTCGGCGCCGTCCCGGAAACCGCGTCATGAGCGCTCCCTACACTCCCGCCTTTTCCCGCAACGACCAAAGCCATGTGGCACAGTGGTTCTGGACCGTGGATCGCGGCCTGCTGGGCGCGGCGCTCGCGCTGATGGCCCTGGGCGTGGCGCTCAGCTTCGCCTCCAGCCCTGCCGCCATCCTGGCCGATGAATCGATCACTGACCCCTTCCACTATTCCTGGCGGATGATGGTCTTCTCGGGCGTGGGGCTCAGCATCATGCTGACGACCTCGCTGATGTCGCCGCGCGGCGTGCGACGCATCGCTGTCCTGGCCCTGTTCGGCGCCATCGTCGTGATGATGGCTCTGCCCTTCATCGGCGACACGGTGAAGGGGGCCGCTCGCTGGGTGAACTTCGGCCCCTTCAGCCTGCAACCGTCCGAGTTCGCCAAGCCCGGCCTGATCGTCTTCGCCGCCTGGATGTTCGCCGAGGCGCAAAAGGGCCAGGGGGTGCCCGGCGTCACCATCGCGTTTGGCTTCTACGCCCTGACCGTCTCGCTGTTGCTGATCCAGCCCGACATCGGCCAGACGCTTCTGATCACCACCACCTTCATGGCCGTCTTCTTCATGGCGGGCGTGCCGTTCAAATGGATGGCGGTTCTGGCCAGCCTGGGCATGGCGGGGCTGGTGTCGCTGTATTTCGTCTTCGGCCATATGCGCGATCGCCTCAGCCGCTTCTTTTCGCCCGAGACGACCGACACCCACCAGATCGACAGCGCGTCCGAGGCCATTCGCGCCGGCGGCCTGCTTGGACGCGGCATCGGCGAGGGCGTGATGAAGCGTCGCGTGCCCGACCTGCACACCGACTTCATCTATTCCGTCGGCGCCGAGGAGTTCGGCCTGATCCTCAGCCTGATCATGATCAGCCTCTACGCCTTCATCGTCATTCGCGGCATGCGCCGGGCGATGAAGCTGACCGATCCGTTCGAGCAGACGGCGGCGGCGGGCCTGTTCATGCTGATCGGGCTTCAGGCCTGCATCAACGTCGCGGTGAACCTGAACCTGATCCCGACCAAGGGCATGACGTTGCCCTTCATCAGCTATGGCGGCTCCTCCATGCTGGCCATGGGCCTGACCATGGGCTTTGCACTCGCCCTGACGCGGCGCCGCCCCGGCGCCTACGAACCCGGCGCCAGCCTGACCATGGGCCGGCGGTTGCTGTAGTTCTCTTTCGTCGTCCCTCGATCTCGCTACGCCAGTCGTAGGAGGACGAAAGAGCGGTTAGCCAGCCTTCTTTGACGAAAACATGCGGATGATTTCCGTCGCTTACCGCTCGCGATCGACCGTCTCCTGCCCACGCTGCAAAACCGTGCGATCCTGTCGCCGCCCCATTCCTCGCCGCACCGTTCCTGTCCGACATTAGACAGATTAGACGAATTAGACGGTGTTTTTGCCTGCCCACCGTCTGAACTTCAGACTATTCAGACCCTCTTTTTCGGAGCCTCGCCCATGACCAAGCTCTGCGTCGTCGCCGCCGGCGGCACCGGCGGCCATATGTTCCCGGCCGAGGCGCTGGCGCGCGAGATGGCGGCGCGCGGCTGGCGCGTGGTGCTGGCGACCGATCACCGGGGCGAACAATACGCCCACGCCTTTCCCGCCGAGGAACGGCTGGCGCTGGACGCCGCCACCGGCTCCGGCCCGCTGGGCCTGATCAAGGCCGGCGTCGCCATCTTCAAGGGCGTGGTTCAGGCGCGAACGGCTTTCGACCGGCTGGGCGCCGATGTCGTCGTCGGCTTCGGTGGCTATCCGTCCGCCCCGGCTCTAGTCGCCGCCGTCACGTCCCAGCGACCGACGGTGATCCATGAACAGAACGCGGTCCTGGGCCGCACCAACCGCCTCCTGGCCCCCTATGTCGGTCAGGTCGCTTCATCCTTCCCGACGCTCGAACGCGCGCCGGCCAGGGTCCAGGGCCGCTCGCACGTCGTCGGCTCGCCGGTGCGGTCCGAGATCCGCGCCCTGTTCGACCGCCCCTATGTCGCCCCCGCCGCCGACGGCCCGATCCATCTGCTGGTCACCGGCGGCAGCCAGGGCGCCCGCATCCTGTCTGAGACCACGCCCCGCGCGCTGGCCGCCCTGCCGGAAGCCCTGCGTCGCCGCCTGAAGGTGCAGCAGCAGTCCCGCCCCGAGACGCTGGAGGCCGCCCGCCAGATCTATCTGGAGGCCGGGATTGAGGCCGAGGTCGCCCCCTTCTTCCGCGACATGGCTGAACGGCTGTCCAGGGCCCATCTGGTCGTCGGCCGCTCCGGCGCCTCGACCTGCGCCGAACTGGCGGTCGCAGCCCTGCCGTCCGTCCTGATCCCGCTGAAGATCGCCACCGACGACCACCAGCGCCTGAACGCCAAGGCCCTGACCGATGCGGGCGCGGCCGAGGTCATTCTGGAAGACGACCTGACCGTCGATCGCCTGGCCTCGACCCTGACCGACGTCCTGTCCGATCCGGCGCGCCTGTTAGCCATGTCGGCCGCCGCCCGCAGCGTCGCCATCCCCGACGCCGCCCAACGCCTGGCCGACCTCGTCGAGGCGACCGCGGGGCGTGCATGATGTCTCCTCCCCACGTGTGGGGAGGGGGACCGCGTAGCGGTGGAGGGGCTCTTCACGCCGAAAGAAGAACCCCTCCGTCACGGCGCAAAGGGCGCGCCGCGCCACCTCCCCATCGCTTCGCGACAGGGAGGAGACATCAACCCTCTCGGCCCTGACGCGTTAGGAAGCTCATGCCTCCCGAAATCATCGCCGTCACTCGCCAGATCCGCGCCCTGTGGCACCGGTTCGACTGGCTGCCCGAATGGGCGGTCATCGGCCTGGTCCTGCTGGTCTTCGTCGGCGGCGGCTGGCTGACGCACAAGATCGTCTTCGCCATCCTGCGTCGCGTCGTTCGGAACAAGGACCTCTTCTGGCGCGGTGTGGTCGAGCGCGCCCGGGTCAAGCTGCGCGTTCTGATCATCATCATCGGCATCGGCATCGGCGTGACCGTCTCGCCGATGGATCCCGGCCCGTCCGAGGATATCCGCAGCGCCCTGCTGTTCCTGTTCATCCTGACCCTCGGCTGGATGGCGTCGGGCGTGCTCGACATGTGGTCGGTCATGCACCTCAAGCGGTACAATATCGCCGTCGAGGACAATCTGCTGGCCAGGAAGCACCTGACCCAGACCCGCATCCTGCAGCGGGTGGCCAAGGTCGTACTGTTCATCGTCACCGTGGGCCTAGCCCTGATGACCATCGCCGGCTTCCGTCAGTGGGGCGTCAGCCTGCTGGCCTCGGCCGGCGTGGTCGGCATCATCGCCGGTCTGGCGCTTCAGCCGATCCTGACGAACATGGTCGCCGGCATCCAGATCGCCCTGACCCAGCCCATCCGCCTGGACGACGCCGTCATCGTCGAGAACGAGTGGGGCAATGTCGAGGAGATCACCTCGACCTATGTGGTGGTCAAGCTGTGGGACTGGCGCCGGATGGTGCTGCCCCTGTCCTACTTCATCACCAAGCCCTTCCAGAACTGGACGCGCGAGAACGCCCGTCTGATCGGCGTGGCCTTCTTCTACGTCGACTACGAAGCGCCCATCGACCGGCTGCGCACCGCCTTCGAGGGCATCGTCAAGGCGTCCAAACACTGGGACGGCGACGTGCAGGTGATGCAGGTCACCGACATCACCGAACGCGTGCTTCAGGTGCGCTGCCTGGCCAGCGCCCGCTCGGCACCGGTCGCCTTCGACCTGCGCTGCGAGATCCGCGAGAAGCTGATGGCCTTCATGCGCGACGAGTGCCGCGAGGCCCTGCCGCGCGACCGCATCGAATGGCCGCAAGGCGAACCCTCTAGTCTCCCTCCCCGTCTCGGGGAGGGTGGCCGCGAAGCGGCCGGGTGGGGGCGGCCGCCATCAGTTCGCGAAGAATAAAATCCATGACATCCGGGAGTCGATCCCGAACATCGGAGGCCGCTATGCGCAGTGTCTTTACGCCGTGATGAGCCAATGCGGCGTCACGGCGGGCGTCCCAGTCGCCACGCCCCTCGTGCGAACTACCATCGACCTCCACCGCCAAGCCGCGTCGGAGACAAATGAAGTCGACATAATAGCCGAGGAGAGGATGCTGGCGTCGGAAATGAAAACCTTGTTTTCGAAGGTCGCGCAGAGCCAACCAAAGCCTCGCCTCCGGCGGGCTCATGGCTTTTCGCATCGCTCGGGCTTTTGCGATCTTCGCCATTCTGGGCCGCCCCCACCCGGTCTCGCTGCGCTCAACCACCCTCCCCTGAAGGGGAGGGAGATGGCAAGAGGCTTAGTCCGCCAGCGCCCTTTGTCCCTGGCTGATGGCCTGCTGCAGCGTCAGCGCCTGGGCCGGCCGTTCGGCTCCGCAGGCGATGGCCAGCAGCTCGGCTGCATCCCCGCCCGGCGCGGCGTCATAGGCGGGGGCGGCGTCCGGCGTCGCCGGCCCTTCCGTTCCGTCCGCCTTCAAAGAGGAGAAGTCCAACCGATCCGCCGTCCTCGCCCGACAGTCGAACGCCCACCGCGACCAGCCGCCGACATAGGTCACGTCTCCGACCTTGAAGCCGGCCTCGGTCACCTGCAGCTCCCGCATCCGCGCCACGTCGCCCTCGCGTTCGATCGAGGCCGCGTCGGCATAGATGGCGAACCTTCCCACGCCGGTCGGGACCAGCTGAGGATCGGCGAGCGCGAGCAGCAGGGCGATCATGCGATCAGGGTCTCCGCCTGTTTCAGGTCCACGCTGACCAGCTGGCTCATGCCGCGTTCCGGCATGGTGACGCCGTACAGCCGGTCCATCCGGCTCATGGTCACGGGGTTGTGGGTGATGACGATGAAGCGGGTGTCGGTGCGGCTGCGCATCTCGTGCAGCATCCGACAGAAGCGGTCCACGTTGGCGTCGTCCAGCGGCGCGTCCACCTCGTCCAGCACGCAGACCGGCGCGGGGTTGGCCAGGAAGACGCCGAAGATCAGGGCCGCCGCGGTCAGCGCCTGCTCGCCGCCGCTCATCAGGCTCATGACCGACAACCGCTTGCCGGGCGGGCAGGCATAGATCTCCAGCCCCGCCTCCAGCGGATCGTCGCTCTCGACCAGCTTCAGCTCCGCCTGGCCCCCGCCGAACAAAGCTTCGAACAGGGTCTTGAAGTTGGCGTTGATCACGTCGAACGCCGCCACCAGTCGCTCGCGGCCCTCGGCGTTCAGCTCGTCGATGCCGTCGCGCAGCTTGGCGATCGCCTGGGTCAGGTCGATCCGCTCCGACTTCATGCTGTTCAGCCGCTCGCCGTATTCGACCGCCTCGTCCTCGGCGCGCAGGTTGACGGCCCCCAGGGCCTCGCGTTCGCGCTCCAGCCCATAGAGCAGGCTCTCGGCCCCGGCGGCGTCGGGCGGGCGGGCGATGGCGTCGTCCGTCAGCTTCTGACCCAGCTCCTGCGGCGACATCTGCGCCGTCTCGCGCAGGGTGGTCTCGGCCTCGGCCAGCTTCTCGGCGGCGGCCTCGGCGCGGGCGGACAGGCCGGCGCGCGCCTCGCGGGCCTGCGACGCGGCGGTTTCGGCGGCGCGCGACGCGCGGTCGGCCTCGGTCGCCTCGGTCTCGGCGACGGCCATAGCGTCCGACGCCGCCTGTTTCCTCTGCTCGGCGGCGACCAGCGTGTCCAGTAGCTTGCCGCGCTGCTCGGCGAAGCCCTGAGGCGCGACCTCGGCCTGCTTCAGCAGGGCGGCGGTCCGGTCGGCGTCCTTGGCCAAGGCGGCGACGCGGCCGGCGCTGTCCTTGGACCGCGTGACCCAGCCTTCGCGCGCGCGGGTCAGGCTGCCCAGCCGCTGCTCGCGGCCCTGACGATCGCGGGCCTCGGCATCGCGGTCCGACCGGGCGGTCTGGGCCGCAGTGCGGGCGGCGTCGGCCGTGGCGCGGGCGGCGGTCAGTTCGTCGCGCAGTCCGGCGATCGTCTCCGACGGGGCGTCAGTGGTCTGGGCGGCGTCCAGGGCGGCTTGCGCCTCGGCTGCGTCGGCCGCCAGCCGGCTCACGGTGTCGTCCAGCGCCTGGGCGCGGGCCTCGCGGCGGGCCTGCTCGCGGGCCAGGGTTTCCACGCGGTCGCGGGCGGCGGTCACGGCCTTGTCGGCGGCGAAGGGCTTCAGGCGCGCGGCCTTGACCGTCTCTTCGGCGGCGCGAAAGGCTTCCGTCGCCGACTTCTGGGCCGCCTGTGCCTGATCCAGCGCCGGTCTGCCCTTGTCGATCTCGGCCTCCAGCTCGGCCAGGCGCGTGCGCTGTGCCAGGCGCACGGCGGCCGGGCGCGGCGCCTCGGCGCGGCTGACGAACCCGTCCCAGCGATAGAGGTCGCCCTCGACCGTCACCAGGCGCGCGCCGGGCGGCAGAAGCCCCGCCAGCCGGGCCGCCTCGGCCTTCGGCGCCACACCGCAAAGAGCGAGGCGCGCGGTCAGCTGTTCCGGGGCCTGGACATGGTCGGACAGGGGCGCGATCCCGGCAGGCCATGACGGGGAGGGCGCATCCGCTCCGCCCCAATAGGCGGCGGCTTTGGCGTCCAGCGCCGCGTCCAGATCGTCGCCCAGGGCGGCGGCCAGGGCGGCCTCGTAGCCCTTGTCGGCGCGGACCTTGTCCAGAGCCGGGGGATGGTCACGCTTGCCGGTGACCAGCAGTTGGGCCAGGCCGCGCGCCTCGGTCTGAAGCCGGCCCAACCGGTCCTCTGCGGCGCGGGCGGCGGTCCGGGCCTCCTGTTCGGCGCGGGCTAGGTCGCCGCGTGTCGACTCGGCGGCCTCGACGGCGTCGCGCGCCGCGGCGAGGTCGGCCTGCGCCGCTACCAGCGCCTGGCGGGCGTTCTCCAACTCGGGCGTTTCCAGCGGCCCGAGAGCCTCGCGTTCACGTCTGGCCTGATCATGCTGGGCGGTGACGCGGGCCAGTCGAGTCTCGGCGTCGCGTTTGCGGGCTGTCTCGGCGTTGGCGCGGGCCTCGACGGCGGCCAGCATGCCCGCCAGCCGTTCGACCTCGCCGTCGGCGGCCTTGCGGGCCTCCTCGGTGGCGGCCAGGGCCTTGTCCAGTTCGGGACCGCGTTCGGGGGCGGCGGCGATCTCGGCCTTCAGCCGGCTCAGTTCGTTGTCGAGCCGGTCCAGTTCGCGCTGGGCGTCGGCGGCAATGCCGTCTTCGCGCGCGGCGTCGGCGGCGATGCGAGCGGCCTCGGCCTTGAGGCGATCCACTTCCGCGCGGGCCGCCTGTTCGGCCATGTCCAGCCGATCGCGCTCCAGGCTGGCGCGGTGCAGCAGGGCCGAGGCGACGGCGTCCTCTTCCCGCGCGGGCTTCAGGGCTTCTTGGGCGGACAGGGCGGCCGTCTGGGCGGCGGCGGCGGCGGTCGTGGTGTCGGCCACCGCCCGGTCGGCGTCGCGCAGTTCGGCGGCGGCGGCCTCTGCGGCCAGGCGCGCGTCGTTCCAACGCACATAGAGCAGCGCGGCCTGAAGGGCGCGGATCTCTGCCGAGATCTTCTTGTATTTCTCGGCTTGGCGGGCTTCGCGCTTCAACCGGTTCAGCGCCGTCTCCAGCTCGCGGCCGATGTCGTCCAGCCGGTCTAGATTGGTCTCGGCGGCCTTGAGGCGCAGTTCGGCCTCGTGCCGACGGGTGTGCAGACCGGCGACGCCGCCCGCCTCTTCCAGGATGCGCCGGCGGTTCTGCGGCTTGGCGGCGATCAGTTCCGAGATCTGGCCCTGACGCACCAGGGCGGGCGAGTTGGCGCCGGTGGAGGCGTCGGCGAACAGCAGCTGCACATCGCGGGCGCGCACCTCCTTGCCGTTGATGCGGTAGGTCGAGCCCTGTCCCCGGTCGATGCGGCGCGACACCTCCAGCACGGGGCTGTCAGTGAAGGGCTGCGGCGCGCGGCGCGCCGCGTTGTCGATGGTCAGGCTGACTTCGGCGTGGCTGCGCGGAGGGCGCCCGGCCGCCCCGGCGAAGATGACGTCGTCCATCCCCTGGCCGCGCATGGCCTTGGCCGAGTTGGCGCCCATGACCCAGCGCAGGCTTTCAAGGACATTGGATTTGCCGCAGCCGTTGGGGCCGACGACGCCGGTCAGGCCGGATTCGATATGCACCTCCGCCGGATCGACGAACGACTTGAAGCCGACGAGCCGGAGGCGCTGGAACTGCATCGTCCCGACGGACTACCGAAGCAGCGGATCGATGGCGGCCGACAGGGCCTCCAGCGAATGCTCCATAACCATCGTCCCGTTGACGAAGAAGGTGGGCGTGCCGGTGACGCCGGCCTTGTCAGCGCCCTCGATCTGGGCGTCGAGGGCCGCACGGATGGTCGGGCCGTTCAGGCAGGCCTCGATCTGCTCGCGGGTCTTGCCGCTGGCGGCGATGCCGGCCGCGAACCAGGGCTGGGCGCCGGTGGTCTGCAGGTTGGCCTGATCGCGCATGAAGACGGCCGCCACGTCGAAATAGCGTTCGGGCGCGGCGCACAGGGCGACCGCAGCAGCGGCGGCGGCGACATTGGCGGGCGCGGTCGGCAGGTTGCGGTGAACCAGCCGGACCTTGCCGGTGTCGATATATTTGGCCTTGAAGGCCGGCAGCACGGTGTTGTGGAAATCCGCACAGTGCGAGCAGGTGAAGGACGCGTATTCGATCACCGTAACCGGCGCATTCGCCCGACCCAGGATATGATCCTGGGCCGTGACGGGCGGGGGCGCATCGGCGGCTAGGGCCGGCATCGCCAAGCCGCCGGTCAGGGCGGCGAGGGCGAAACCGGCGGCGATGAAGGCGCTTCGCATCATCTGATTTGGCCTCGGTTACTTGGCCAGGGCCGCGTCGATGGCGGTGGACAGGTCGGCCAGGCTGGCGCCTTCACCGCCGGGCGAGATAACCTGCGTCTCATTGACGTAGAAGGCGGGGGTGCCGGTCACGCCCTGGGCGCGAGCGGCCTGGACGCGCTTCTCCATGGCGGCGACGGCGTCCTTGTCGGTGACGCAGTCGTTGAACTGCTGCTCGGAAAGGCCGGCGGCCTGGGCGGTGCGCAGCAGCCAGTCGCGGGGCGAGGACGTCAGCATCTCCTGCTGTGTCGCCATCAGCTGGTGAACCACGTCGAAATACTTGTCCGGACCGGCGCAGCGCGCCACCAGGAAGCCGGCGGTGGCGGCGTCGACCGGCGGGGTCGGCAGTTCGCGGAAGACGTAGCGGACCTTGTTGGTGTCGACGTATTTGGCCTTGAACGCCGGCCAGGTGTTCTTCTGCCACAGGGCGCAGTGGGGGCAGGTGACCGAGGCGTATTCGACCACCGTGACCTTGGCGCCTTCGGGCGCGCCCAGACCCATGTCGCCTTCCGCCGCACCCTTGGCGCCGCCGCCGCAGGCCGCCAGAGTCATGGTCGCCAGAGCGGCGCCGGTGATGGCCGCACGACGGCTCATGCGGGCGAAGCGGGATTCAGTGTCGGCCATGAAGGTTCCTCGGATCGGATCGTTGGCGATGATCGCGCGATTCCCCGGGAATGGCGCAACCCTAAACTAGTCTGGAACAGGTGCGGCGAAGTTTTGTCAACAGAGCCTTATTCGCGTGCCCACGCCCGATCGATCGCCGGTGCGGGGATGAAACTTTGCGGCCTGTCCTGGCGGGGCGGCGGATCGCTTATGCCCTGCTGAATGAAGCGCATCGCCGACAGCAGGCCGGAACGCGAGAAGGGCTTGGGGATCACGCCATGCGCGCCCAGGAAGTCCTCGGGGATCATCTTGGGGTTTGCCGTCAGAAAGACGACGGCCGTGGACGGCCAGCGATTCTTGATCAGGCGACACACGTCCAGACCGCTGGAGTTATCCGCCAGCTGGATATCGACGAAGGCGATGTCGGGCGGCGCGTCGAGCGACAGCGACTCGACCTCGCTCAGGGACATGGCTTCTCCGACCAGCCGGTGGCCTTCGTCCTCAAGCATCGCCTCGAGGTCCATCACAAGCAGGGCCTCGTCCTCGACGACCAGGATGTCGAAGTGAGGCCCGGCGCCGCGCACCTAGCCGCTCACGGGGAAGTCGACGACCGCGCGCGTTCCGGGGTCGGCTGGCAGCCACAGCGTCTTGCCGCCGATCTGCTTTGAAAGACGACCGATCAAAGTCTTGCCCAATCCCTGATGCGCAGCGCCGGGAATGCCGGGGCCGTCGTCCTGAACAACGACCTGGCCGCCTTGTTCCGTTCTTTTGGCCGAGACGATCAATCGGCCGCCGCGATCCTCGGCGAAGGCGTGCTTGATCGCATTGGTCAGCAGTTCGTTGATGATCAGCCCGATCGACGAGGCATGGGTCGAGGGAATGAACATGGGCTCCACATCGACGGACACCTCGATATCGGTGCGTCCTGTCGAGCCAATCACATCGGCGACCAGGGTGTTGGTAAAGGCGCCGACGTCGAACTGGGTGACGTCTTCGGACTGATAGAGTTTGCGGTGAACGGTCGCCAGGGCGTCCACCCGCTCCAACATGGAGTCCAAGGTGGCGGTCAGGGCAGGATCGGACAGCGAGCGCGATTGCAGGCGAAGCAGCGAGCCGATCATGGTCAGGTTGTTCTTGACCCTGTGATCGACCTCGTGGAGCAGCAGGGTCTTGGCGGCGAGCGCCTCTTGCAGATCGGCGGTGCGGGCGGCGACTTCGCGTTCGACCAGGGCCTTCTGCTTTTCGACATAGGCCTGGGCCTCGATCCGCTCGGTCACGTCCAACTGCGAGGCGAAGAAATATTCGATGTCGCCGTGGGCGTTGCGCACCGGGCTGATGAACAGGGCGTTCCAGAAGGTGCTGCCGTCCTTGCGATAGTTCAGCAGATCGATGTGGATGTCGGCGCCGGCCTCAAGAGCTTCGCGGATCTTGGCGACGGCGGCCTTGTCGGACTTCGGCCCCTGAAGGAACCGACAGTTCTGGCCGATGATCTCGTCGCGCTCGTAGCCGGTCAGATCCTGGAAGGCCTTGTTGGCGAAGACGATAGGATTGTCGTCGCGACGCGGGTCGGTGATGACCATCGGCATGCGCGTGCCGCGTATGGCGGCGGCGAACGGATCTCCACGCCCGATTTCGTGTTCGACGACATCGGTAAGTCGCCAGTCGTCTTGCTGCTTCATCGGGACTCGGAATACAGGCGCGCGACCGGAAGCGCCGTGCGGATATTTGTCGCTTTACAACCTCTTCCTACAGCACCGGGGGGCGACTGCCAACCAAGGCGCGGCGCTCAGTCGGACTTGATGTCGGAGCGCGACAGGGCGACGCGGCCCAGCCGGGCCAGGGCGGCGCGCAGATCGTCGGGGGCTGAAGCGATCGATGCGGCCAGATCGGACTCGGCCTGGGCGGGCAGGGGCGGCGGCTTGGCGCTGCGTTTGGGCCGGGCGGCGGCCTCCTTCAATGGGGCGACCGGGCCCTGGGCGATGCGCAGCCGATCCACCGTCCCGGCGCCCAGGAACAGGTTGACGCGGGCCAAGATGTCCTCGGACTGGTGCTGGATCAACAGGGCGGCGGCGCCGGCGACGCGCAGCTCCAGCACGCCGGGCGCGCCGCCCTTGCCCTTGGTCAGCTTCTGCGGGCGGGTGACGCGGGCTAGGCGGTCGCCCACGATCTCGCGCCAGCGGGGCTCCAGCGCGCCGGCGCCGCGTCCGAACTGCTCGTCCAGCTTCTTGATCATCGGCGTCAGCGCCTTGCCTGCGCGCGGCGCCGGGCGGGGAGCCGGGCGGGTGCGGCGGCGAGACAGGATCTCGCGGACCTCGGCGTCTGTGGGCAGCGTGCGGCGCATGGGTCTATATAGCGCGAGCGATGCCTGACGTCTCTCCCGACATAGACCTGATCCGCTCCCGGCTGCTGGCCTGGTACGACGACCATGCGCGCCGCCTTCCGTGGCGGGCCGCCGTCGGCGCGCCGCGGACGGAGCCTTACCGTGTCTGGCTGTCGGAGGTCATGCTTCAGCAGACGACCGTGCCGCATGCGACGCCGTATTTCCACGCCTTCACCACGCGCTGGCCGACGGTCTCGGACCTGGCGGCGGCCGAGGATGCGGAGGTCATGGGGGCCTGGGCGGGGTTGGGCTACTATGCGCGTGCGCGCAATCTGCTGGCCTGTGCGCGAGCGGTGGCGGGCGAGCATGGCGGGGTGTTTCCGGACACCGAGGCAGCGCTGCTCGCGCTGCCGGGCGTGGGCGCCTACACGGCCGCAGCCGTCGCCTCCATCGCCTTCGACCAAGCGGCCAATGTCGTGGACGGCAATGTCGAGCGGGTCATGGCGCGTCTGTTCGCAGTCGAGACGCCGGTGCCCGCCGCGCGGCCCGAACTGAGGCGGTTGGCGGGGCTGTTCGTCACCGACGAGCGGCCGGGCGATTGGGCGCAGGCGTTGATGGACCTGGGCGCGACGGTTTGCCGGCCCAAGTCGCCGTCGTGCGGGACCTGTCCGGTAGCCAGCGAGTGCCTCGGCCTGGTCACGGGCGACCCGGCCCAGTTTCCGATGAAGGGCAAGAAGGCGGAACGGCCGCACCGGCGGGGCACGGCCTATCTGCTGATCGACGATCAGGGGCGGGTCGCGGTCGAGACGCGACCCGGGAAGGGGCTGCTGGGCGGAATGCTGGGCCTGCCGACCAGCGATTGGGCGATAGACGAGCCTGCTGCGGCATCTCCGATGGAGGCCGCTTGGCGCGAGGCGGGGGCGGTGGAGCACGTCTTCACCCACTTCAGCCTAACGCTGACGGTGATGACCGCGCGCGTCGATGCGGAGGGCCCCTATCGCTGGATGCCGATCGAGGCGGCGCGGGCCGCCCTGCCGACGGTCTTCGCCAAGGCGCTGGATCGAGCGAGCGCGCCTGATCTGTTCGGCTGAGGCCTATCGCAACGTGCGGATCGAAACCTTGCCCCGCTTGTGATGCGGGATGACCACCGCGCGAGCGTCGGCGTGCTGGATGTTCAGATCCACGACGGCGCCGCCGACTTCCAGGCCGGTGATCTTCAGACGATCCAGACCGGCGGGCAGGACCGGATCGGCCAGATCGATCGTCTCGGTCCAGGCGTCGATCGACAGGCCCAGGGTCGCCTGAAGCATCAGGAAGACCGAGCCCGCCGCCCAGGCCTGAGGCAGACAGGCCACCGGATAGGCGATCGGCGGCTCGCCCGGCTCACGCGGGAAGCCGCAGAACAGTTCGGGCAGCCGCAGGTGGAAGTGGGCGGCCGCAGCGTAGATCTCGGCCAGGATTTCCGCGACCGCATCGCGCTCGCCGTAGGCGGCCATGCCGGCGGCGGCCATGGCGGTGTCGTGCGGCCAGACCGAGCCGTTGTGATAGCTCATCGGATTGAAGCGGGCCTGTCCGACCTCCAGCGTGCGGATGCCCCAGCCGGTGCGGAACTCGGCGCTCAGCAGGCGTTTGGTGACGCGTCGAGCACGTTCAAGCGACGGCAGCCCGGTGAACAGCAGATGGCCGGCGTTGGAGGCGATGGCGCGACATTGCTGGCCGTCGCCGTCGAGGGCCACAGCATAGAAGCCCTCGTCCTCCATCCAGAACTTTTCCTCGACCAGGGAGCGGACCTGTTCGGCGCGCATCCGCCATTCGGTCGTGCGGTCGTCGTGCAGGCGCTCGCCCAGATCGCCCAGCGCCTTCCAGGCGGCGAAGGCGTAGCCTTGAACCTCCAGAAGCGCGATAGGACCCTTGGGGAAGCGGCCGTCGGCGTGGAAGATGGAGTCTTCGGAATCCTTCCAGCCCTGGTTGGATAGGCCGGTGTCGGCGCCGCGCTGATAGTCGATCAGGCCGTCATTGTTGCTGTCGCCATAGTCGCGCATCCAGTCGGCGGCCGCGATCAGATTGGGCCAGAGCTTGCGAATCAGATCCAGATCGCCGGTGCGGTTGGCATAGGCGCCGGCCAAGGCCACGAACAGGCAGGTGGTGTCGACCCCGCCATAGTAGAGACCGAACGGCACCTCGTGCAGGGCGCTCATCTCGCCGCCGCGGGTCTCGTGCATGATCTTGCCGGGCTGGCTGTCCCGATAGAGCGAGGTCTCAGTCGCCTGGCGCGAGGCGAGATAGGTCAGCACGCCCTTGGCTAGCGACGGATCGAGCCAGAGCATTTGCCAGGCCGAAATGATGCCGTCGCGGCCGAACGGGGTCGAGAACCACGGCGTGCCCGCATAGGGGTAGGGGCCGGTCGGCAGGTCGGTCGTCAACAGCGCCATGTCGGCGCGCGACTGGTCCAGCCAGTCGTTAAAGCGCGGGCTGCGCGGGCCGCGCACCGAGGCGCCGCGCCGGCGTTTGGCGCGCATGGCCAGGCGGGCCTGGATGGCGTTCTGGCGCCAGCGATCGGCGTCCGGCGTCTCGCAGGCATCGACGCCGCATTCGATGAACAGATCCAGCGAGCGGCCCTTGGGTAGGCTGAACATGAACTCGGCGCGTTGATGTGTCAGGCGCGCGGGCGGTTCGGAAAAGGCGATGCAGCTGGACCGGTCCACGTCGTCCAGGCCGGTGTAGCGGAAGGTGACGCGGCGGCCATCGGTGGTCGGCGTGCGTATGGTCCCACGCTTGGCTCGCGGCGTGCCGCGCACCTGGAAGATGTCGAAGAAGTCTGCGCCGAAGTCGAAGGCGAGCGGAAGCAGGATGTCTTCCACCCCATGGTTGACCATGCGGATGCGCTCGAACATCCGCCGGTTCCACAGAAACCGCCGGCGCTCGATATGCAGGACCCCGGCCGGAGCTGACCGGCCCCCCATCGGGGGCAGGGGACGGTTGGTGGTGTGGCAGGAGAAGAAGACGTTGTCCTGGCTGACGCCGGACGACAGGCGTGACGGCTTCAGCAGGCCGACGGTCATGGCCCAGCGCGACAGGACGCGGGTGTCGCCCGCGAACAGGCCGTCGGCGCCGCCCTTCATGTCGCCCCACCCGTCGGCGACCAGGAAGGTGTCGCCTTCCTTCAGCGCCATCAGCTGTTCGAGACCCGTGGCCTCGACCGATTCACCGGCGGTCAGTTGAGTGGAATAGGCGTCGTCCATGCGGTCTCTTCCCCGTCGTTGTGAGGCCTCGGCCGAACGTGTCGCACCCGAATGCGGCGCTCAGGGGCCGCTTGCAGACTTTAATGGGCAAGTCGCCGACGAGTTCAGGCGAACCTGTGCTTTTTCATCGCCAAGCGACCTGAGAGACTTACTTGATCAGCCGTACGACGCCGATGGACCGCGCGATGTCGCGGAAGGCGGCTTCCAGAGCGGCGCTGTCTTCTGCCAGGAAGGCATGGTCGGAATCGCTGGCGCAGGTCCTCAGCAAATTGCGCCCGTTCTGCGTGGGCACGTTCAGGCCGACGGTGAAGACCTCGATCTTGTTCGACTTGGCATAGGTGCAGATCGAACCGAAATCGGCATCCGTCGCCGCCAGCTCATTGGCTTTGGCCGTTGCGACGTGCGCGCCGTCCGACGAGCGGTAACGCAGGGTGTTCACACCGTCGGTCATCAGCACCAGAATCTTGCGCGGCGTGCGGTTCGCTGGGTCATAGGCGCCGCCTTCCTGGAACGGCGCGGTGGGCGACAGCAGATTGATGCCCCAGATCAGGCCGGATGGAATGTGCGTCTCGGGCTTGTAGCCGCCGACATTGATGACAAGATTCTTGATCGCGTTCAGGACGCTGGATTTGCTCTTGGACAGGGGGCTGACCGCATTCAGGCAGCTCTGGCCTGTCGTCAGGAAACCTTTGTAGGGCGTCGCCGGCGACTGGTCGTTCAGCCGCGTCGTGCCGACGTTGCGCGAATAGACGCAGCCGAACCACTTGTAGCTGACGTTGCAAGCATAGGGAGGGACCGTGACCGTCTTGACCACCTGATCCTTGTAGCAGGTGCCGGTCTCGCTGACGCCGTCGCGCACGGTGGTGCAAGGATAGGGCGTGCCGCCGCTGTATGTCGTCTTGGTCGTGCAGGTGCGCTCCTGAACATAGTCGTCGGGCACGGAAATCCACGGGGCCTTGCGATTGGCAATCCCGACATTGACGTAGTCTGCATAAGGCACGACGCCGATCGAGACCTCGTCGCTTTCGGTCGCCATCAACTCGTTGACTAGCAAACTGGCAGAGGTCTTCAGCGCATCGATCCGCTTGATCGACCGGCTGTCCTTTTCGCTCATGGACCAGGTGTTATCGAGCACCAGAACAGTCTCGATCTTCTGCGCCACGCCACGCGTCGCCTCGGACAGTGCGTTGATATCGAACTGTTTGACGCCGGCCAGACCCGCAAAGATGGGTTTGACCCCGCCCTTGAACGTCACCGTGACGATTTTGCCATCGACATATTGGGTGCCGGTCTTCCAGCCGTCGATCAGTTGGCCGGTCTTCAGATTGGCCTCCAGATAGGGATCGCTGACCGCTTTCAACTCCTTGACCGTCTGGGCGCGGGAGGCCGCAGCGCCCAACGCTGCTGCATCGAGCGCTTCCTGCACCTGGTTCCTGACCGAGACATAGCGATTGATGTCGATGGCCAGGCCGACCATCAACGTCAGTCCCATGGCGGACAGAGCGAAGAAGGTCGCAATGTTGCCTGCGGTATTCCGGCGCAGATGCGCCAGCCGCCGCCTCATCGCTGTCCAATGCATAGTGGTCGCCCCGATTTGGGACGACCGTATATGGATAAGCTTAACTTTTAGGTGAACGCCGTTACAGACTCAGGATTGCGACGGCGCCTCGGCAAGGTATTGCTTCAGGCGGTTGCGGCGAAGCTGCGTTCTTCACGCGGACGCAACGGCGTGACCACGTCATCCAGCGCGGTTTCCGCGAACGGGCGGCGGGCCAGCAGATCGCCGTAGACGTCCAGATACCGGCGCGCCATGGCGGTGGCCGAGAACCGCAGATCAAACCGCGCGCGGATCGCCTCGCGGTCCAGCAGATGCGCGCGTCCGGCCGCGGCGATGGCCTGTTCCATCGTATCGACCAGGAAGCCGGTGGCGCCATCTTCGATGACCTCAGGCGTCGAGCCGCAGCGGAAGGCGATCACCGGCGTGCCGCAGGCCATGGCCTCGATCATCACCAAACCGAACGGCTCCGGCCAGTCGATAGGGAAGAGCAGGGCCTCGGCGCCGCCGAGGAAGGCGGACTTCTGGTGATCGCCGATCTCGCCGATGAACTCGATCAGCGGATTGCCCTCAACCAGTGGGCGAATCGTTTCTTCCCAATAGCGTTTGTCGGCGGCGTCCACCTTGGCGGCCATCTTCAAACGCTTGCCCAGTTTGGTGGCGATCTCGATGGCGCGGTCGGGGCGCTTCTCGGGCGAGATGCGACCCAGGAAGGCCAGATAGCCCTCGGACTTCGGGGAGAAGATGTATTGTTCGCCGGGCATGCCGTGATGGACGGTGGCCTTCCAGTTGGCGAAATGCAGCGGCTTGCGCTGATCGTCGGAGATGGAGACCAGCCCAAACTCGCTCCAACGCGCATAGACGCCGGGCAGGTCCTTCATGTCCAGACGGCCGTGAAGGGTCGTCAAAGTCTTGTCCGCATATTTCTGGAACAGCGGGAAGTGGACCATGTCGGTATGGAAGTGGATGACGTCAAACTCGTCGGCGCGGTCCAGAACTTCGCCCAGCATCGACAGGTGAGCGGCGAGGTCGGATTTCAACGGCGCCGGATCCAGACGGATGGCCTGATCGCGCACGGGCACCAGACGGGCCTTGGTCTGGGCGTCGGCGCTGGCGAACAGAGTCACGTCGTGGCCCAGATCGACCAGTGCGTCGGTCAGATGCGCCACCACACGCTCCGTGCCGCCGTACAACTTGGGAGGCACGGCCTCATACAGAGGGGTGATCTGCGCGATTTTCATGGTGATGTGCTCCGACACCGCATCCTGGCGGGCCGTTGACATCAATGTTCTCGCAACTGCGAAGTTCCATCGCAGTTGACTAATTTTTACATAGGTTTCGCGGGGTTACAGCGACGCTGGCCCGTAATGAGTGTGCGAAATCGTACGTTTCAGCGACGCATTGTCAGCTAAGTGATTGATGCGGCTTATGCGACGCGCGGTCGCAGCGGCTCACATCGCGGCGCGAACTTCCGAGCGGAGGGCGTCGATGGATTTCAGCCCCTGGTCGGTCTTGAACCGCCAGTAGGTCCAGCCGTTGCAGGCCGGCGCATTCTCCAGCAGCGCGCCCAGCTTGTGGATCGAGCCGCTGAGCGAACCGTGAACCAGCGAACCGTCCGCACGAACACGCGCCTCACGCTCGCCCTTGGGGCAATAAAGGCGATCGCCGGGTTGCAGCAGACCGGCCTCGACCAGGGCGCCGAACGGCACCTTGGGCTCGGCGCGCTTGGAGCCTGTGACCATCAGGTCCTCGGGGCGGGCAGGGATGACCGAGGCGATGCGGGTTTCGGCGACCTGGGCATAGGTCTCGTCACGCTCGATGCCGATGTAATGGCGGCCGAGGCGTTTGGCGGCGGCGCCGGTGGTGCCGGTGCCAAAGAAGGGATCTAGGATTACGTCGCCGGGGCGCGTCGCCGACAGCAGGACGCGGTGCAACAGGGCTTCGGGCTTCTGGGTCGGATGGGCCTTCTTGCCGTCGGCGTCTTTGATCCGCTCCTCGCCCGTGCACAGGGCGAAGGTCCAGTCGGAGCGCATCTGTGTGTCTTCGTTGAAGGCCTTCAGCGCATCATAGTTGAAGGTGTAGCGCTTCTGATCCCGCGACTTGGCGGCCCAGATCAGGGTTTCATGGGCGTTGGTGAACCGGGTGCCCTTGAAGTTCGGCATCGGGTTGGACTTGCGCCAGATGATGTCGTTCAAAACCCAGAAGCCCAGGTCCTGGATCGCGGACCCCAGGCGGAAAACGTTGTGATAGCTGCCGATCACCCAGATCGAGCCCTCGGGCTTCAGGACCCGGCGGCATTCCGCCAGCCAGGCACGGGTGAAGGCGTCGTAGTCGGCGAAGCTGGCGAACTTGTCCCAGTCGTCATCGACCGCATCGACCTTGGAATTGTCGGGACGCAGCAGGTCGCCGCCCAGCTGCAGATTATACGGCGGATCGGCGAAGACCATGTCCACCGAGGCGTCGGGCAGGCTCTTCAGCACCTCGATGCAGTCGCCACGATAAATGACGTCCTTGGCGAGGACAGGGGTCTTCAGATCGGACATGGAAACGCGGCCCCGCAACAGTGAGACCACTATGGTGAATCCTTGTGGTTAAGTTGGATTAAACGGCAGGGTCAGCCGGACGATTTTGCGATCCGACCGCGCCATCCACAGCCTTCTTGGGTCAGCGTGTTCCGGATTTGTTCCGTATGTGCTCTAACTGTCTGCGGCGGTCGGCGGCGTGATGGAGGATCAGATGAACGACGGAATCCTGGCCCATATGATGGCCGAACTGGATGCGGAGCTGGCGCGGGCGGAGCCGTCCTTGCCCGCCCATCCCGAACATACGCGCCAGACGGAGATCATGCGCGCCCTGGCCTTGGGGCTGGGCAATTTCGAGCGGATGCGGGCGCACGACGTGCATCTGCTCGCCGCCAGCCTGTCGCCGCGATCGGCCTGATCCGGCGTCAGGGCTTGCGCTTGAAGGTGTCGCCGATCTCAGCGGCGTCCGGGCCGTCTGGTCCCGCGCTTTGGCGCTCGGCCTGACCGACCGCCTTTGTGGCCTTCTCAGAGGTCAGGGCGTCCGGTTTGCCGGCCGGGTCGGCGCCGTTCTCTTCACGACCCTTGGTCTGTTCGCGGTCCATGGTGCTCTCCGTAGCTGGGACAGTAGCGCGATGGAGAGCGGCGCGTTCCGTCAGCCAGCCGTATTCACCTTCGCCACCACCGACATGCCCGGCGCCAGACGCTCGGCGGCGGGCTGGTTCGGGTCGATGCGGATGCGGACCGGGATGCGCTGGGCCACCTTGGTGAAGTTGCCGGTGGCGTTGTCGGGACGGATGACGCTGAACTCCGATCCGGCGGCGGGGGCGATGCGTTCGACATGGCCGCGCAGGGTCTGGCCGCCCAGGGCGTCGACGGTGATCTCGACCGGCTGGCCGACGCGGATGTTCTTCATCTGCGTCTCCTTCATATTGGCCGTGACCCAGACCACGTCCGGCACCAGACCCATCAGCTGGGTTCCCGCCGTCACATACTGGCCCTGACGCACGCCGATCTCGCCCAGGCGACCGGCGCGGGGCGCCACAATGCGGGTGTTGGCCAGATCGATCTGAGCCAGGCGCACGGCGGCCTGGGCGTTCTCGACGGCGGCGGCCAGGCTGTCGCGGCCGACGACGGCGGAGGTGACGCCGGTCTGGGCGATGCCTTCGGCGGCGCGGGCCTGGGCGACCTGGGCCTGGGCGCTGCGCAGGGCGGCTTCGGCGACGTCCACATTGGCCTGGGCGACCCAGCCGCCGGCCTTCAGGGTGCGGGCGCGGTTGGCGTCGGCTTGGGCCCGCGTCAGCGTCGCTTCGGCGGCGGCGATGGAGGCGCGCTGCTGGGCCACCGATCCGCGCGCCGACGCCTGGGTCTGGGTCGAGTTGGACAGGGCCGCCTGGGCCGAGTGCAGGCTAGCCTCGGCCTGCTCCAGCCGCTGGCGATAGATGCGGTCGTCCACCTGGGCCAGCAACTGTCCCTGGTGGACGGTCTGGAAGTCCTGGACCGGCACCTGGACGACATAGCCGTTCACCTGCGGGCTGATGATCGTCACCTGGCCGCGCACATAGGCGTTGTCCGTGCGCTGGATCGCGCCCCGGAAGGGCGGCAACTGCCAGGCGTACAGCACCATCAGCACGCCCAGCAGGGCGACCCCGGCGGCGATGACGGTCCACATGACGTTCTTCTTCGGCGCAGGCGCAGGTGGAGCAGCGGCGGGCGCTTGCGGGGCGGCGGGGGCGGAAGAGGCGGGGGCGGGCGGGGCGGCGTCGGTCATTGTGGGTCTCGGTTCAGTCGGCGGCGGCGACGGCGGCGCTCTGGACCGCAGCGTCTGCATTGTTGTTCTTGGCGTCGCGGCGCGCCTTCCAGCGCGGCCGCAGGTGGGTGACGGTCACCCAGGCGGAGCCCAGGGCCGCGATCACGGCGATGACCAGAAAGACGTCGTTGTAGGCCAGCACATTGGCCTGTTGCGTCACCTGTCGGCCCAGCAGGACGGCGCCTTCGGCGTTCGCCAGCGCGGGGTCCGTTATCGTCGAGGCATAGGCGCCCGACAGCTGACGCAGCCGCAAGGCGACCTGCGGATCCAGCGCCGAAATCCCGGCCGCCAGCTGGTTGGAATGGTATTTCTCGCGGATGATCTGCAGCGTTCCGGTCAAGGCCGATCCCGCCAGACCGCCGACGTTCTGAAGCACGCTGAACATGACGATGAAGCTGATCAGGTTCTGCTTGCCCTGGGTCAGCACCTTGACGATGCCGATCATCAGCGCCGGGCCGATGAACATGGCCGAGGCGAAGGCGATCAGAGCCTGGCTGAAATACAGCTGCGCCGGGCGCGTCAGCACGGTCGAATGGCTGTCGATCCAGGCGCCGATCGCGATCAGCGCCAGGGCGATGGCGATCGGCTTGTTCAGCTTTTCCATGTTCAGGGTGAAGGCGCTGACCAGGGTGCCGGCGATCATCGACAGCAGGATGACGACGAACAGGCCGTGAAGCTGATCCGGTCCCAGGCCGACGACGGTCAGGAAGCCCACCGCGCCGGAGGTCTGTTCCGACAGCACGATGCGGATCAGCAGGATCGCCCCGAACAGGCGCAGCAGATCCGGCCCCGTAAGCCAGCGGGTGTTGATCAGCGGGTTCTTGCGATTGTGCTCGACCAGGAAGGCGGCGGTCAGCAGGATGACGGAGCCGATCAGAGCCCAGCCGATCCAGGCGGCTTGCGTCCACCAGACGATCCGCCCCAGACCCAGGGCCGCACACAGCAGGGCCACGCCTGGCGCAAACAGGGCGAAGGTCAAAAAGTCCAGCCGGTCGAAGACCCGCAGCCGCTCGGACGGCGGCAGTTTGACGACCTGCACCGCACCCCAGGCGACCAGGCACAGGCCCAGCTCGAACAGATAGAAGGCGCGCCAGTCGCCCAGCTGGAGCAGGCCGGGCATGACCAGGCGCGAAATTGGCACGGCGAAACTGGCCAGGCCGATGCCGATGATCAGACCTTTGAGCCGGTGTGCGGCCGGGAAGGCCTGGATGATGTAGAGGAAGCCCAGGCTGGAAAGGCCCGCGCCCGCCATGCCGGCGATGGCCCGCACCAGCAGGGTCGATTGATAGTTGTCGACGAACAGGTGGGCGGCGCAGACCAGCACGAAGGCGCCCAGGAAGATCTGGGTGAACAGGCGCAGGCCGTACTGCATCCGGAACTTGACCAGGATCAGGTTCATGCAGGCGTTGGTCATGACGAAGACGACCGGCAGCCATGCGGCCTCGGTGATCGTGATCCCCAGCGAGCCTTGCAGGTTCTGAATGTTGGCGGTGACGGCGGCGTTGCCCAGCGATCCGACCATGGCGACCAGCAGGCCGGTCAGGGCGTACTGGATCCGCATCGGCCAGGCGTGATCGGGGGTGGCGGGCGAGCCGGGCATCATCGGCCGCTCATGCGGCTTCAGCGTCTCGACATACTGTTCCCAGGGCAGATGCCAGTTGTTGCGGGCCATCAGCGCGCCCCCCCTCGAGGTCTCAGCCCGTCCAGAACAAGCGCGCGGGTGCGCAGCGACACGGCTTGACGCTCGGCTTCGTCTGCGCCCTGAAAACCGGCGCCCAGCAGGGTGGCGATCAGACGGATGTCCATCGGCCGCAGATCCTCCCTCACCAGGCCGGCGGCCTGGGCCCGCTTCAGCGGTGCGGCGCCCGCCTCCATCAAGCTCTGCCGCAACGGGGTAAGCGCATCTGGCGACCGCACGTTCCGCACGACGCCGGCCAATCCCGCATTGCGCACCATGTCCTCGGCCAGCCGGTCCAGAAACCAGAAGAAGGCCTGCGGATCATCGCCCTGTTCGGCGGTGCGCCGACCCAGGTCCGCGACGTCGGCCTCCAGCACCGCCAGGGCCAGTTCCGTGCGGTCTGAGAAGTGCCGATACAGGGTGCCGCGCCCCACCCCAGCCCGCTCAGCGATCAGATCCAGGGGCGCATCCAGCCCTTGGTCGGCGAAGACCGCGCGCGCGGCCTCCAGCACCGCCGCCCGGTTCAGAGCGGCATCCTTGCGGACAGGTTTTTCGGCATGGCGCGTCATGGTGAGGCGCGTAAATGGACACGACTGTCCGTTTTGCAAGGGGCGGCTAGAGCGCTTTTTCCAGCACCACGAAATCCAGCTCGGGCCGCGGCGGATCGACGGGGAAGGGGCGGGTTTCGCCGGTCGGGGCGTAACCGCGTCGTTCGTACCAGGCGATCAGTTCAGCCCGTCGGTGGATGACCGTCATCTCCATGCGGCGCGCGCCGAAACGCGCGACCGCTTCACTTTCGGCGGCGGCGAGCAGACGACGGCCGAGGCCGCGCGCCTGCAAGGTCGGCTCGACCGTCACCATGCCGAGATAGGCCAGGTCGTCGCCGGCGCGGGCGACCTGGACGCAGCCGATCAGCGCGCCGTCGCGATGGGCCAGCAGGATGACCCGGTCGGGATCGGCGATCAGGGACGCCAGCTCCGCCGCGCTGGTGCGATCATCGAACAGCAGATCGGCCTCATGCGTCCAGCCGGCCTTGGCGGTGTCGCCGCGATAGGCGCGCTCGATCAGTGGATGCAGCGCGGCGACGTCGTCGGACGTCGCCGCGCGGATGGCGATCTGCGTCACCGGCTGACGCCCAGCTCCGCCAGCAGATGATCCATCCCATAGACGTCGCGCAGGGCCACGGTGACGGCCTGGGTGGTGACGATCACGCTGCGGTTGGTGTTGCGGTCGTAGCCATAGGCGTTGCGCTGGGTCAGGACGGTGGAATCGAAGTTGGCCCCGATGATCTCGCCCCGGGCGTTGACCGCGGGCGACCCGGACGAACCGCCGATCGTGTCGGTCGAGACGGCCATGTCCATCACTGCGTTCGGATCGATCCGGTCCCTGGCGGCCATCAGCTTGGGCGCGACCTTGAACGGTTCGGCGCCGGTGGCGCGATCCCACAGGCCGGCGAAGGTGGTGAAGGCGCCGAAGCGCTGGCCCGGCACGTCGGAGCCTTCGACCTTGCCATAGGTCAGACGCAGGGTGCCGGTGGCGTCGGGATAGACGGCGTCGCCATAGGCGGCGAAGCGGGCGGCCGCCAGCTGTTCCGACGCGCGGTCGGTCGGCGCCTTGACCTTATTTTCCCATTCGGTGCGGACGGCGCGGGCGTCGGCGTCGATCGACAGCACATACTGGATCATCGGATCATCTGACGCCTGAACCGCCGCCAGGCCGCCGGTCCACAGGGCGCGACGCACGGCCGGATCGGCCAGCTTGGTGCCCGAGACGACACGGGCCGACAACTCTTCGGGGCTTTCCTTGCCCAGCAGGGTGCGAACGTAGGGGCTGTCCACCGTCAGCCATTCGCGCGTCTTGGACAGCCACCATTCCAGCCGGATCTGCTCCAGCTCGGGATAGGTCGGCCGCTCGGCGAACAGGCCGGATTCGACGCCCGGCAGGCGGCTGTCGGCGAACTCGGCCAGACGCTGGTCCGACGGCTTGGCCCGCTCCTGCGCGCCGCGCACGATGGCCTTGGCCCACTGGAACAGCTGCGATCCGCCGGCGACGGAGGTGGTCCCCAGGCCCGTGCCGCCTTCCAGCAGGGCGGTCGGCGCATAGAGTTCACGCGCGATGGGCTGGACCGCTTCCAGCGCGCCCCAGGGATCGGGACCATTGCCGTTGGCGGCGGCGTAGCGTTGCATGAAGTCGACCTCGGCCGCAGCCTTGGCCTGGATGAACTGGGCGTCGGTCAGGGCGCGCATACGGCCCAGGCCGCGCTTGTAGGTGTTCTCCACGCCCACGATTGGGTCCATGGCGATGAAGGCCTGGTCCTCGCCCTCTTCGGAATAGCGGATCAGACGACCGCGCAGCTCCGAGGCGATCAGCTGATCCAGCGGCAGGACCACGTCGCGGATGGTGGCCAGCTGGTCCATCGTCAGAAGGCGCTGGGTCGCCCCAGGATTGCCGGTGATGAAGACGGCCTCGCCCTCGGTCGGCTTGTCGGCGTTCCAGGCGAAGTGGATCGGCGTCTCGACCGGTTTGCCGTCCTCGTACAGGCGGATGAAGGCCGCATCGATGGCGAAGCGCGGGAAGGAGAAGTTGTCCAGATCGCCGCCGAAGGTCGCGGCGCGGTCTTCCGGCGCCCAGGCCAGGCGCACATCGCTGTATTTGCGGTATTTGTAGAGTTTGAACTGGCCGCCCCGGTACAGGCTCACGACCTGGCAGCGGATCTTGGGATCGTTTCCGCAGGCTTCGGTCTCGATCCGCCCGGCCTCGGCCTCGCGCGCCTGGGTGAAGGCCTGGCCCTCAAGCCCTTCGCCGGCCTTGTGCATCCGCTCGGTGACATCGGAGATGTCGGTCAGGATCTCGGCCGTGGCGCCGGGGCATTTGCGCTCTTCCTCGCGCGTCTTGGGCGTAAAGCCCGTCTCGCCATACTGCTGTTGCGGCGTGGACAGGTTGGCGACGCAGGTGGCGACGCAGTGGTTATTGGTCATGACCAAGCCCTGGCCCGACACCACGCCCGCCGAACAGCCGCCGAATTTCACCGACGACAGCCGCACCCGATCCAGGAAGGCCTGGTCGATATTCGTGCCCAGCGCCTGGTTGGCGCGGGCGATGGGGAAGTTGTCGTAGGTCCACATGCCTTCCTCGGCGCTGGCCGAGGTGGCGGCGGCGAAAGCGAGAACGGCGGCGGAGGCGAGGAGAAGAGGGCGCATGAAAAACTCCTGATCCTTCTCCCCTCGGGGGAGAAGGTGAGCCCAAGGGGCTCGGATGAGGGGGCTCTGTCCGCATTCAGAACGGAAAAAGGGGGCCTGGGTCAACCAGCCCCCTCATCCATCTGGCTCGCGCGAGCTGCCTTCTCCCCCGGAGGGGAGAAGACCTTTGGATCAGCGACGCACGCCCAGTTCGCGCAGCAGGCGCGGCTGGTTGTAGACGTTGCGCAGGGCCTCGGTGATGGCGGCGGTCGAGACCGTCACCGTGCGGTTCAGCTCGGGGTCGTAGCCGAAGCTGCCGCCCAGCGAGTGGATGTTGCCGTCGAAGGCGGCGCCGATGACTTCGCCCTTGGCGTTGATAACGGGCGAGCCCGAGTTGCCGCCGATGATGTCGTTGGTCGAGACGAAGTCATAGACGGTCGACTTGTTGACCTTGCCCTCGGCCGCCAGCCAGTCCTCGGCCGCGTTGAAAGGCTCGGCGCCGGTGTTGCGCTCATACAGGCCGCCGATCTGGGTGAAGGGTTCGACCGTCACGCCGCGATAGGTCCAGCCCTTCACCTGACCGTAGGACAGGCGCAAGGAGAAGGTCGCGTCGGGATACAGGTTGGTGCCGTAAACCGCGAACCGGGCCTGGGCGATCTTTTCGCCGGCGCGGCTGGTCGGGCCGGACACCGCCGATTCCCACTGGGTGCGGACGGCCTGGGCCGCATCGTCGTTGGCCAGCACGAACTGGATCAGCGGGTCGCCCGAGGCGGCCAACTGTTCCGGCGTCATGGCCAGGGCCTGGGCGCGGAAGGCGGGATCGGCCAGACGCGTGCCGTCGACCAGACGCTCCGCGATCTGCTCGGGGCTTTCCTTGCCCAGCAGCGCCTTCACGTTCGCATTGTCGACCGTCAGATATTCGCGGGTCTTTGACAGCCAGAAGTCGAGATAGATCTTCTCCAGGTCGTTCGAGATCGGCGTCTCGGTCGCCAGGCGACGGCCCAGCGAGGCGATGTCGGCATCCGAGTAGCCGGCGCGGCGTTCAGCGACGGGCTTGGCGCGCTCCTTGGAGGCGCGGACGATGGCCTTGGCGTAGCTATAGAGCGACGAGCGCTGACCGGCCGCCGATTCCAGCTGGCGATAGGGCAGATACAGGTCGCGTTGGGCGGTCGAGGCGCGTTCCAGATCGGCCCACGGATCGCCGATGCGCTGGGCCAGGGCCGGGTCGGCGGCGACGCGCTGGCGCAGCTCCTGCTCTTCGCGGCGCTTGGTGGCCATGAAGGCTGGGTCGGTCAGGGCGCCCTGCTGGCCGTAGTTGACCTTGAAGCCGTTCTCCAGGCCGAAGATCGGATCGACCGAGACGCGCTTGGCCTCTTCGCCGGTCGTCGAATATTCCAGCAGGCGACCGCGCAGTTCGGAGGTCTGGATCAGGCTGATGGGCAGTTGCTGGTCACGCAGGGTTTCCAGCTGGGCCACGGTCAGCAGGCGCTGGGTCGAGCCGGGGTTGCCGGCGACGAAGGTGACGTCGCCTTCCTTGGGCGCATTGGCGTTCCAGGTCAGGTGGTTCGGCGTGGCGACCGGCTTGCCGTCCTCGTAGATGCGCAGGAAGCCGGCATCCAGGGCGTAGCGCGGGAAGTTGAAGTTGTCCGGGTCGCCGCCGAAGAAGGCCGCCTGGAACTCTGGCGTGAAGACCAGGCGCACGTCGTCATACTTGCGGAACTTGTAGAGCTTGTACTGTCCGCCGCGATAGAAGCTTATGACCTGGCAGGTCAGCTTCTGATCGTCGCCGCAGGTCTCCTTCTGGATCTTGTCGATCTCGGCGGCGCGGGCCTGGACGAAGGCGGCGCCCTCAAGACCGGCGCCAGCGCTGGTCACGCGGTCGGTGACGTCGACGATGTCGGTCAGAATCTCGGCCGTCTGGCCGGGGCACTTCTTCTCTTCCTCGCGGGTGGCGGGCATCCAGCCGTTCTTGACGTAGTCGTTCTGGGCCGTGGACAGGTCTTGAACGCACGACACCACGCAGTGGTGGTTGGTCAGCACCAGGCCTTCGTTCGACACCAGCGAGGCCGAGCAGCCCTGCAGGCGGACGGCGGCGTTGCGCACGCGGTCCAGCCAGGCCTGGTCGATGTTGGTGCCGTACTTCTCGTTCACCGTGGCGATTGGGAAGTTGTCGAAGGTCCACATGCCCTCGTCGGCGCGCGCGGAGGTCGCGGGCGCGGACAGGACGGCGGTGGCGGCGCCGAGCGCGGCCAGAGAGGCGGTGAGACGAAGCGAGGGCAAGGACATGAAGGCGTGTTTCCCAGAGCGTGGGACGGCCTGTCCCATCTGTTATGTTGTAACTAGCGCCGACGAAGGGCGGGCGCCAAGAGGCTGTAAGGCCCTTAATCCCCTGATTTCGAACCCGCAATGACAAGGGTTCACAAGCCTTACCCCGATTTAACTTGGCGGTGAGGGGGCGCACGGTCAGATAGGCGCAAGTACCGGGGGTTTATCGACGACAATGTCGCTTGCGCTATCAACACTGCTGTTCGAGTGGCGTCGCTATATGGCGGCGGTCATGGCCCTGGCCCTGTCCGGGCTTCTGGTCCTGGCGATGACCGGCGTCTTTATCGGCATCGGCAAGGGATTCACCGCGACCATCGAACGGTCGAACGCCGACATCTTCATCATGCAGCCCGGCGCCAAGAGCCTGATCGGCGGGCCGTCGGGCGTGCCGCGCCGATTCATCCCCCTGGCCTACAATCACCCTGAGGTGGTCGAGGTCATGCCGCTGGACGGCGCCGGCGGAACCTTCCAGAACATCAAGAACGTCGATCCAACCAAGAGCCAGGCGGACAATGCGTCGCAGGGCGCGCCGCGTCAGAAGTTCGTTCAGGCCAGCATCATCGACACCCGTCCCGGCTCGGTGACCATCCCGACCGACTATTCGCAGGAACTGGTCGATGCGTTGCGCCAACCCTACACCGTGGCGGTCGACGAGACGGCCCTGACGACCCTGGGCGTGAAGCTGGGCGACAAGGCCCTGTACAACGGCCAGACCGTCACCGTCGTCGGCGTGACGCGCGGTTATCCCAATATGATGCAGCCGGGCGTGGTCATGTCGCGCGACACCCTGCGGATGCTGGGCCAGGCCGACACGGGTCCGCGCGTCGGTCCTTTGATGGTCAAGCTGCGTGATCCGGCCCGCGCGCCCATCGTGGTGGCTCAGCTGAACGCCATGGGCGCCGGTCAGTGGAAGGCGTGGACCAAGCAGCAACTGGCCGACGCCAACGCCGGCGCCATGTTCGAGGAAGGCATCCTGGTCATCATCATCGGCGGCTGCGTCGTCTTGGGGATCATCATCGGCGTGGCCATCACCTGGCAGACCCTGCGCGGCGCCATCATGGCCAACATCAAGGAGTTCGCCTCTCTGCGGGCCCTGGGCGTCAGCATGGGGTCCTTGCGTCGGATCGTGGTCGAGCTCAGCTTCTGGGTCGGCGTCGTCGGCGTCATCGCGGCCATCGTCCTGACCTGGCTCGTCTCGCTGCTGGCGATGATGGGGGCGGTGATCATCGCCTTGCCGCTATCGCTGCTGATCATCGTCGGCATCGGCCTGATCGCCATCGCCATGGTGTCCGGCCTGCTGTCGCTAGGCATCCTCAAGAACAGCCAACCGGCGGACCTGCTGCGATGAACGTTCATACAAAGGTTCACGGCAAGCACGGCGACTTCGCCATCGAGGCCAAAAGCCTGGTCAAGCGGTTCAAGTCCGGCAAGGCCTGGGTCGAGGTGCTGAAGGGCGTCGATTTCGATGCGCGGCATGGTGACCTGACCATGGTCATGGGGCCGTCCGGCTCGGGCAAGTCCACCCTGATCGCAGCTCTTTCGGGCCTGCTGAAGCCCGAAGAGGGCCGGGTGGACGTGCTGGACGTCGACGATCTGTGGAAGCTGTCCTCGGGCCGCATCGACAAGTTCCGCCTGGATAACTGCGGCTTCATCTTCCAGGGCTTCAACCTGTTCCCCGCGCTGACGGCGCTTCAGCAGGTCGAGACGGTGCTGAAGTTTCAGGGGCTGACAGCAGGCCAGGCCAAGAAGCGCGCCACCATCGCCCTTGAAGAGGTCGGCCTGGGCCACCGTCTGCACCAGCGGCCGGCGGCTTTGTCGGGTGGTGAAAAGCAGCGCGTCGCCATCGCCCGCGCCCTGGCCAAGGATCCCAAGATCCTGTTCGCGGACGAACCGACCTCGGCCCTGGACGGCGAGAACGGCCAAGTGGTCATCAAGCTGCTGCGCCGCGCCGCCACCGAACACGGCGCCGCCGTCATCTGCGTGACCCACGATCCGCGCCTGGAGGCCTGGGCCGACCGGGTCATCCACATCGAGGACGGCAAGATCCTGGACGACCAGCGCCGCATCCCCGATCCGAACGCCATCCTGGCGTCCCACTAACCGACACGACGATTTCCCTTAGGACGACACGCCAATGCCCGGCTTTCTGAAGAAAAAACGCACCTGGATCGGCCTGCTGCTGGTGATCGTGCTGGCGGTCGGCTTCATGCTGTTCCAGTCCGCCGCCAAGACCAAGAAGGCCGAGCAGGAGAAGGCGGCGGCGACCAAGGTCGACAGCCCCTATGCGGCCATCGCCAACGGCAAGGTCGACGTCGAGGGCGGCATCATCCAGATCGCCGCCCGTCGCGGCGGCATCGTCCGTGACGTCCTGGTTCAGGAAGGCGATCGCGTCGTCGCCGGTCAGATTCTGGCCCGTCAGGAAGACGACGAGGCGCGTCTGGCGGTGCAGGCTGCGGCGGCGGCCGTCAGCCAGGCCGAAAGCCAACTGGCCCAGATTCGCGTGGACATCCGCACCGCCCAGCGCGAGCAGGAGCGTCTGCAACGCCTGGTCGCCACCAACTTCGTCGCCGCCCAGCGCATGGACCAGGCCCAGGACGCCATCGCCACCGCACAGGCCCGCCTGGGGTCGCAGGTCGCCGCCGTCCAGACCGCACGCGCCCAGCTGGATCAGGCCCGCTACAATCAGGAACTGACGGTCATCCGCGCCCCGACCAACGGCCGGATCGTGCGCCGCTACGCCAACCCCGGCGCCGGCGCCTCGACCCTGAACGTCTCCAACATGTTCGATCTGGAGCCGGACGCGCCGCGCATCGTCCGCGCCGAGGTGGTCGAGAGCGACCTGCCGAACCTGACCGACGGCCAGGCCGTCGAGATCAGCCCCGAGGGCGACGCCAGCAAGGTCTATATCGGCGCCGTCATGCGTCGGGCCGCCGTGTTCGGCGCGCGCAAACTGGCCTCGGACGATCCCTCGCAGCGCAGCGACGAGCGGGTGGTTGAAGTGGTCGCCTCGGCCGGCGATGCGCCCCTGCTGATCGGACAGCGGGTGCTGGTCAAGTTCATGAAGCCGGGCGAGACCGCCGGGGCCAAACGCGCGGTCGCCGCCGGCGTCGGGCCCAGCGAGGCCATGAAGACGAAATAGAACGTCGGATCAGCGGCCGGTGAAATCGCCCGGCCGCTTTTCAAGTACGGCGGCGACGCCTTCCTGATGGTCCTCGGTCAGATGGGCGAGCGCCTGCATGGCCGCCGACATCTCCAGCATCTGGTCGAAGGTCGTGTCGCGGCCCTGGCGCAGCAGGGTCTTGGCCATACGCAGGGCCTGGGGCGGCTGGGCCGCGACCTGGGCGGCGACAGCCAGGGCCTCGGTCATGAGGTCCTCGTGCGCGACCACGCGGTTGACCAGCCCCCATTCGGCGGCCGTCGCTGCGTCGATGGATCGGGCGGTGAACAGCAGTTCGGCGGCGCGCGCATAGCCGATGTTGCGTGGCAGCAGCCAAGACCCGCCGTCGCCGGGAATGATGCCCAGCTTCAGGAAGGGCACGCCGAAACTGGCGCGCTCGGACGCGATGCGGATATCGCCCAGGCCGGCGATGTCGCAGCCTAGCCCCATCGCCGGCCCGTTGACGGCGGCGATCAGCGGAACCTCAAGCCCATACAGAGACCGCACGATCCGGTGGACGACGCGGCGATAGCGTTCGCGGATGGCGGCGCCTGAACCCTCGAACAGGTCGCGCCCGTCCCGCATCGCCGTCAGATCGCCGCCCGCCGAAAAGGCCCGCCCGGCGCCGGTCAGGACCACGCAGCGGATCGACGGATCGGCATTGACCCGCTCGCACGCCCCCGCGACCTCGTCGCCGTCGCCCAGGTCGGGCAGGGCGTTCAGCCGCGCCTCGCGATCCAGCGTCCAGATCAGGATCGCGCCCCGCTTCTCTTCGGTGATCAGGCCCATGCATCGTCTCCGTCTTCGCGCCCGTCATCGACCGCGAACGCCGCGTCAGGCAAGCCCGGAATTGCAAAAGCCCCGGCGAGACCGGGGCTTCTTCAGGCTGTGAACCGAGCGGGTCGTCAGCGTTTCTTGATCGTATAGGGTACGAAGTTGGACGGATGGCTGACCACCCGGCCCGAGTTCGACGGCATATGCCGACTGTTGACCAGCATCCCGCCCCAAAGGGCGAAGGACATCATGGCGTGTTGGAGGTTACGCTCCTTATCGTTCATCTTGGCGTCTCCTTTCGCGGAACGATGAAAAGAGACGCGTCGTACCAATGGGATTCCACCGTCAGTCGTTTCGCGTCATCAGCCGATATAAGACAGTTTCGTGAATTTGCAACTTTATTCGTCAGGAGTCGGAGTGATTTTCGCCGCTGTGTCACAATGAGCGCGACGACCCCGAACCGGCCCGGACCGCCCAAGGCCATCGCCACGCCCTGCGTCATGGTGTGCGCGGTCGATGGCGAGAGCGGCCTGTGCCTGGGCTGCTTTCGTACGCTGAAGGAGATCGCCGGCTGGCGGGCGCTGAACGACGCCGAGCGCGCGGCGGTCATGGCCGAACTGCCGTCGCGCCGTAGTCAGGTCGATCCGGCCAAGCTGGGCTAGCGCGGTTAGCGGCTTAAGCTTTCGTCAGCCACGTCGTTTCACCCCATCCAAACGCCGCGCCTTTAAGACAGAGGCATGGTTCGCATCGATACCCAGTCTGTCGTCGTCCTCGGCTTCGCTCTCGTGGCGTCGTTCGGCACGGCTCTGACGATCCGCCATCTGGAAGGCGACGGCATGGCCCAGGCGGCGACGCCCGTGGCCGAGGCGGCGGTGGGCGCCTCCGGCACCGACGCCCAGGTGGTGAAGGGCGCGGACGGCCACTACTGGGCCGAGGCCAATATCGACGGCAAGGCGGTGCGGGTGCTGGTGGATACGGGCGCCAGCGTGGTCGCCCTGACGCGCGCCGACGCCCTGAGACTAGGCGTCGATCCCGAACCCGAAGCCTTCACCGGCAAGGTCCAGACCGCATCGGGGGTCGTGCGTGCCGCGCCGGTTCAGCTGAAGACGATCTCGGTCGCAGGCGCGCGGGTGGACCGGGTCGAGGCCCTGGTGGTGGAGCAGGGGCTGGAATACTCCCTGCTGGGCATGAGCTATCTGGGCCGGCTTTCCGCCTTTTCCGCTACGCCGGCCGGGCTGACGCTGCGACCTTAAAGATCCCGCATCTGGCGACGGGCTTCGCTGAAATACTGCCAGCCGGTCCACAGGGTGATGATGGCGGCGAACCAGATCAGGAAGATGGCGAAGGATTCGAACGCCGGCTGCCAGGCCAGCGGCGATCCGTCGTCGTTCTGCAGGCCCAAGGCGCCCCACAGCAGGGTCAGTTGAAGCGCGGCGAGCGCCACCATCTGCACCGTGGTCTTCCACTTGGCGGCCAGGGTGACCGGCAGTTCGATGCGGCCGGCCATCGTCTCGCGCAGGGCGGAGACGGCGAATTCGCGGAACAGGATCAGGCCGCAGGGCAGGGCGATGCCGGGCAGGGATCCCGAGGCCAGGACGCCCAGAATGGCGCCGGTCACCAGCACCTTGTCGGCGATGGGATCGAGAATGGCGCCCCAGCGCGTGGTCGCGTTCCAGCGCCGGGCCAGATAGCCGTCGACCCAGTCAGTCGAGGCGGCGATGACGAAGATCCAGAAGGCCCAGACGCTGAACCGCCCCTGGGTTTCCGGCGACAGCCAGGCCTCCAGCGCGCCCGGCGCCGCCCCGGCCATCATGGCGAACATCACGACCCCGGCCGCCAGGCGCAGCCCGGTCAGGATGTTGGGAATGGGGTTGGCGCGGTGGGCGGAGGTCATCGTCATGTCCGTTGCAACGCGCCGGGTGTGGCACGGTTCGCCGCTCAATCCAACGGTTCGAACCGGGGCTTGTCGGTGAGGGCCGTAAGCGCGCCCTCGGCGATGCCGAAGTGCAGGCCGCTGAGCTGAAGCTCGCCCTTGGCTTCGCGCTCGGCGATCCACGGGAAGGTGCGCAGGTTCCGGATCGACAGCCGCACGATGGCCTCTTCGGCGGCGCGCTCCAGCTGGTCGGGGGCGACGGTTTCGGCGACGTGCTGGACGACAGGCGCGCCTTGGGCGATCCAGGGGGCGACAAAGTCGGCGACGATTTCTGGGGCGCCGTTGATCATGGCGTTGACCCCGCCGCAGTGGGCGTGGCCCATGACCACGATCCGCTTGACGCCCAGCACCTTGACCCCGAACTCCAGCGCCGCCGACACGCCGTGGAGCTTGCCGTCCGGCTCGTAGGGCGGGACCAGATTGGCGACGTTGCGCACGACGAACAGCTCGCCCGGCTTGGCGTCGAAGATCAGAGCCGGATCGGCGCGGCTGTCGGAACAGGCCACGATCAGGGTGTGCGGCTTCTGGCCCTTGGTCGCCAGGGTTTCGTACTCGGCGCGGGCCGTCGGCCAGTGCTCGGCGCGGAAGCGGCGATAGCCGGCGGTCAGTTCGTCTTCGATGTCGCTCATGGTCGGTGTCTTAGCTCCGGCTCAGCTTTTACGGAAGAAGGCGTGGATGCGCTCGGCGAGGGGTTGGTTGATGCCGTCGACCTTGACCAGGTCGGCCAGGGAGGCGCGGCTGACGCCCTTGGCCGAGCCGAAGGCGTGCAGCAGAGCCTTCTTGCGGCCGGGGCCGACGCCTTCGATCTCGTCCAGCGGGTTCTTCTTGATGTCCATCGAGCGGCGCTTGGCGTGGGCGCCGTTGGCGAAGCGGTGGGCTTCGTCGCGCAGCCGTTGGAGGTAGTAGAGGGCCGGCGACTTCAGCGGCAGCATGAAGGGGGCCTTGCCGGGCATGAAGAACTTCTCCAGCCCCGCGTCGCGATCCGGCCCCTTAGCCACGCCGACGACGGTGATGTCGTCCAGCCCGCCCAAGTCGGCCATGACCGCCAGCACCTCGGCCAACTGTCCCGCGCCGCCGTCGATCAGCAGCAGGTCAGGGCGCACCACGTCTTCGCCCTTGGCCTCGCCTTCCTCCTCGTCCTTGATCAGGCGTGAGAAGCGACGGCGCATCACCTCGCGCATCATGCCGTAGTCGTCGCCGGGCGTCAGATCCTCGCCCCGGATGTTGAACTTGCGATACTGCGACTTCTGGAAGCCCTCGGGGCCGGCGACGACCATGCCGCCCACCGCATTGGTCCCTTGAATGTGGGCGTTATCGTAGATCTCGATCCGTTCAGGTCGGCTCTCCAGTCCGAAGGCCTCGCACACCTCGTCCAGAATCTTGCCCTGCGCCGAGCTTTCGGCCAGGCGCCGGCCCAGGGCCTCGCGCGCATTGGTCAGGGCGTGGTCGACAAGGGCCAGCTTCTCGCCGCGCATCGGTCGGACGATCTCGACCTTGCGATCCGCCTTCATCGAGAAGGCCTCTTCCAGCAGTTCCAGCTCGTGCGGGCGCACGTTGGACAAGATCAGGCGCGGGATCGGTTTGTCCTCGTAGAACTGGCCCAGGAAGGCGGCCAGGATCTCGGGATCGGTGTCGGTCTTGTCCACGCGCGGGAAATAGGCGCGGCCGCCCCAGTTCTGGCCGGCGCGATAGAAGAAGACCTGGACGCAGGCCTGGCCGCCGTCGGAATGCAGGGCGAAGACGTCGCCTTCGGCGACGCTGTCGGCGCTGACGGAGTTCTCCATCGCAATGGCCGACAGGGCGCGGATGCGGTCGCGCACGCGGGCGGCCTGTTCGAAGTCCATCTCGTCCGACGCCGCCTGCATCTCCTTGGACAGGCGGCCGATGACGGCGCGGGACTTGCCGCGCAGGAACTGTTCGGCCTCGGTGACCAGTTCGCCGTAGTCCTCGAGGCTGATCAGGCCGGTGCAGGGGGCCGAGCAACGCTTGATCTGGTGCAGCATGCAGGGGCGGGTGCGGGTCTCATAGACGCTGTCGGAACAGGACCGCAGCAGGAAGGCCTTCTGCAGGGTGTTCAGCGTACGGTTGACCGCCCAGGTCGAGGCGAAGGGGCCGAAATAGTCGCCGGGCGTGGTGTGGGCCCCGCGATGCTTCCTGACCTGGGGCGCGCGGTGGTCGCGGCGGATCATCAATTCGGCGAAGGACTTGTCGTCGCGCAGCACCACGTTGAAGCGGGGCTTCAGCTTCTTGATGAAGTTGGATTCCAGCAGCAGGGCTTCGGTCTCGGTGGCGGTGACCACCAGCTCCATCGACCGGGTCTGCGACACCATCAGGCCGATCCGCTGGGTGTGAAAACGCCCCTGCGCATACTGGATGATGCGCTTCTTCAGCGACTTGGCCTTGCCGACGTAAAGGCACGACCCGTCCTCGCCATACATGCGATAGACGCCCGGCTTGTCCGGCGCCCGGCGCGCCTCGTCGGCGATCAGGGCGGCGGCTTTCAGTTGGGAATCAGGCGTCTCCTCGGTCATCGCGCCCGATATAGGGTCAAGAGCGCCGGACCAGAAGGACGCCAGCCAGAACAAGCCCCACCCCGGCGACGCGGCCGATGTTCAGCGGCTGGCGCGGCACGCCCAGCGCCCCGAAATGATCCAGCGCCAGGCTGAGCAGCAGCTGGCCCCCGACCATCAGGGTGATGGTCATGGCCACGCCCAGGCGCGGCACGCCCCAGGCGGCCGCGACCACGAAACAGGCGCCGTAGGCCCCGCCCAGCCAGGCATACCAGGGCAGGGCCCGCGTCGCCGCCATGTCCGGCCGGGTGTGCAGGACGGCGGCCAATATCCCCAGCACCGTCGTACCGACCGCAAAGGAGATGAAGGCGGCGTTGACCGGCGAGGCCACGGCGGTCGCCAGCCTGGCGTTGGTCGGGGCCTGAAGTGCGGTGGCGCCCCCGGCGAGGATGACGACGAGGATGGCGAGCAGGGACGGGTTCATGGCCCCTGGCTAACATGGCTTTCATGGCTTGCAGAGGGCGGCGTTCGGCGGTGGGCGCGACGCAGGCGGCGGCGCTCGGCCCGATTGAGGGACGCGCCGGACCGGCTTAGGTCGTCCGAAGATGAATCATGGTGCAATTCGTGCGCTTCACCCGGTCCGGACTCGGCGTCGTCCGTCGAAGGGTGAGGGTCGGGCGCGTCGGTCCGATCAGACGGTCGGGGCGAAAAATCAGAGTGCAATGTGTGCACATCGCCGGTCGCCGACGCCATCGACGACAGGGCTTCGAAAATCCTGAGCCAGCGCTGGGCCTCGGTCGCCTCGCCGTCCATCAGGGCCAGTTGCAGGCGACGGCGCGCCGTGTCGGCCATGTCGGAAAAGGCGACAGGCTCGACCGCCTCGAGCTCGAGTGCGGGGTCGTACAGGTCGGGGTCGTCCTGATCGCCGCGCCGCCATTCGCCCTTGCGGGCGCGGATGCGAAAGGCCGACAGGCCCAGGTCGTAGCGGCGGCAGACGATCCGCGCCGGCTCGCCCGCCAGATAGTCGTCGCGGGCCATATCCCAGATCTCCTGCGAGCGGACGCGATAGACGGGGGCGACTTGGGTCATGGGCGGACGCTGGCACGCGCCTGCGTCAGATGCGGACGTCTCTCACCAGTCCGGATCGACCGGGGCGCCGTCGAAGATTTCGGCCAGGCGCGCGCCACAGCCCCGGTTCACATCGTCCGGCAAGGCGTAGGGCGAGAACCAGCCGATCTCGGCGATCTCGCCGTGGCTGGTGCGCTCGCCTACATCGAAGGCGTCGATGCGGAAGACGGCGACGTGATCGCCGGGAAAGAACCGCTCGTTGGAATGGATCGAGATCAGGCGCGGCGCCTCGCGCGCGACCAAACCGGCCTCTTCGCGCAGTTCGCGCACCACGGCGGCGTGCGTCGTCTCGCCTGGGTCCACCCCGCCGCCCGGCAACCACCAGCCCCTGAGATAGGTGTGCCGCACCATCAGCACCCGCCCCAGCGCATCCACCGCCACCGCCCGCACGCCCAATGTCTTGCCCCGCGTCAGCCGCGACCAGGCGAAGAAAAGCGGACGAGTGAAGGGTTCGACGTGAATGCGCCAGTTCATGGGTGGGTCAACTCTATGAAAATTCGGCGTGTTCGAGCCCTAACGTATCCATTTGGGGTCGCAAACCATTGCGGAAAATCAATCGTTATAACGTCGCAATCCGAAGTGTGGCTTATGCGTGGCAATATTGGCACGACGTGACGCTGTTTTATGACGACCGTGTAATAATCGTGGCGAACGCGGCGCGTCTGCTTAGGCTCCCTGTCATCACACCCGCCCTGGGTGTGCGTCGGGCGCCCATCGGCATGGGGATGTCGATCGGTCGTCGGGCTCTTTTCAAGGAGGGGTTCGTTTTGAACAGTCGCAGTATCCGTCAACGCCTTTTGGCCAGCACCGTCGTAGGCGGCGCCTTGCTGGCCGCGATTCCCGTCATGTCGCTGGTCGCTTTGCCGAGCGTGGCGCACGCGCAGTCTCAGACGGGCGCGCTTCGCATTTCCATCCAGGCGGGCGGTCAGCCCGTGGCTGGCGCAACGGTGACCGTTAATTCTTCCGTCAGTTTGGTGACGCGAAGCGGGGTGACGGACTCTGCCGGTTTCGTGCGCCTTTCGGGTCTGGATCCCGCGATCAACTACTCCGTCAATGTCGTCGCGCCGGGCTATGATGCCTTCACTGCGAACAACGTCGCCGTTGTCAGCGGTCAAGAGCGCTCTCTCGGCTATGTCCTTAAAGGGGGCGACGTCTCGACCCTGGGCGATATCGTTGTGACCGGCACGTCGCTGGCCTCGGTGGACGTCACCTCTGCGACGGTTGGAACGACGTTGACCCTCGGCGTGGTGGAGTCGCTGCCGACGGGACGCAGCTATCAAAGCTATCTGCAGTTGGTGCCCGGCGTGAAGCCGTCAAGCGGCGGCAACCCGTCCTCACGCTCCGGCATCAACTATTCGGACATCGGCGGTGCGACCGGCACTTCGACCGACAACGTCTACTATCTGGATGGCGTCGACGTGACCGACCCGTCGACCGGGACATTCGGGTCCAACTTCAACTCTGAAATTATTCAGGAGCAACAGGTCATCGTCAGCGGCGTGCCCGCAGAATACGCCGGTGGTTCCGGTCTGATCTCGCGCGTCGTCACCAAGTCCGGCGGCAACGAGTTCCACGGTTCTCTGAACTACTACTTCCAGAACGACGGGTTGGTGGCCAAGGACGAGCACACCACTTCGGGCGGCTTCTCGACCTACGACACCGCCGCGACCCTGGGCGGGCCGATCATCCGCGATCGTCTGTGGTTCTATGGTTCGTACCAGAAGAAGCACCGTGAAGATGAGGTTCTGGACGTCAACAGCGGCAACGTGCTGCGCACCGTCACCAATGACGGCGAATACACCTTCGGCAAGCTGACCTGGCAGATCACAGACGATGATCGTCTGACGGCCAGCTACTTCGAGGATCCGACCAGCATCAGCGGCTCCAGCTCTTCGGCGACCTTGAATAATCGCGATGTGGCGCAGGAGCAGGGGGGCAAGAACTATAAGGTCGAATACGGCCGGACCTGGGGCGACCTGCAACTGGGCGCCTATTGGTTCCGTCACGAAGGCGAAGTCACGACGAGCGCTGCGGACCAGTCGGTGCGTGATACCGTCACCTTCCGGAACTCGGCTGGATCGACCCTAGCTCAGCGTCAACTGGGTGGCGCAGGTTCGAATCTGGAAACGCATCGCAATCGCGACGAGTTCGGCCTGAACTTCGAATACTATCTCGACACCGCCTTCGGCAGCCACACCTTCAAGGGCGGCTATATCAACACCGAGAACGTGTATGAGGAAAACGGGACTGTTCCGGGCGGCGTGACCTATCAGTCGCTGGCTCCGATCTATTCGGGCACCACCTACCTCGATTACACGACAGCCAGCGGCGCGAACGCATGGACCGGTCGTGCGATCGTGCAGGCCGACAATGCGCGAGTTCTGGCCGCGATCCAAGGTAACGCCACGGCGCGTGCGGCGGTCGACACCAACCTGGACGGCACTGTCTCCCAGGCTGAATTGAACGCCTATCGCTTCACGAACACGGCCGGCGCGCCCTACGGCAACGTCAACGTCTATCGGGCCCTGCGCACCATCAGCGCGCCTTACGAGGTCAAGAGCGAAGGCCAGAGCCTGTATCTGCAGGACACCTGGACCCTTAATCAGTTGACCATCAATGCGGGCGTGCGGGCCGAGAAGTGGGAGCATTTCGCCTCGGACGGCTCCAAGACGGCGACCTTCGACTGGGAATATGCGCCGCGTCTGAGTGTCGTCTATGACGTGCTCGGAGACGGTCGTTCGAAGGTGTTCGGTTTCGCGGGCCGCTATTACGACCCCATCCGCAACAACATGTCGGACTTCGCAGGCGCCCTGACAGGACCGGTCGATGAAGAGCAGATCAACATCAACGGCACCTGGGTCACCTTCCGCACCCGTGGCGGCGCGACCACGCCGGACGCCCTGTTCTCGCCAGCGACCAAGACGCCTTACACCGATGAGTTCATGCTTGGCGCATCGACCACCTTGGGCTCCAGCGTCGGTCTGACCGCGACGGTGACGCGTCGTGAGACGCGCGACATTCTGGAAGACTTCGATCTGACGCTGTACTCCGACCCGACGCTGACGGCCGCCACGGCGCCCTTCGGTTACGCCTATCCGGGCTCGTTCTACTATCTGCCGTATTCGTACTTCGGCTACGCGTCCAAGCCGAACTCGAATTACGTCATCGGCACGCTGCCGGGCGGAGAGCGCAACTACACCGGCTTCGAAGTCACGGTCACCAAGTTCAAGACCGACAACTGGCAAGGGCAGGCGTCCTATACGTACAACAAGGCCGAAGGGAACTCGAACTCCGACTCCAACGCCGACTTCCAGGGCGACTGGATCGCGCTCGATCCCCGCGCGCCAAACATGTACGGACCGCAACCCGGCAACATCGAACACCAGTTCAAAGCGTATGCCTCGTACGACTTCAACTTCGGTCTTCAGGTGTCGGGCGTCTTCAACTGGAACAGCGGCGCGCTCTACACGCCGGCGCAGTTGATCAGCGGTCGCTATCTGCCGCTGATGGACAACGGTTCGACGTCGGGCGGGGTGCAGGACACCTTCGTTCTGCCGAACAACGTCGGCTCGGCGACGGGTCCGTCGTATTACACCTTCGACATGCGCTTCCGCTATCAGCGGCCGCTGCCGATCGGAAACGCCGAACTGTTCCTGGACATCTTCAATATCCTGGACAACCAGGCCGCCACCGCCGAGCAGAAGCTGGTCGCGGGCAGCGGTCAGTACGCCTTCGGTGAAGCCAATGCGTGGGTTCAACCGCGTCGTGCCTATCTGGGTGTTCGCTACACGTTCTGATGAGGATCGGGCAGGGCGTCGCGGCTTGCCGTCGGCGCCCGGCTTGTCTTCAAACCTCACCTGCGGCGGCCGGAAAACTTCCGGCCGCCGTTTCTTTTACGTTGCGCGGGGCGACGAAGATCGGGTCCGCCCGTCGTTCGGCTTGAACCCCGCCCCATCCCGCTCTAAGCCAAGACGGACAACAGGAGCATTCCATGCTGGCTCTCGGCATCATCTTCGGCTTCATCGCCGTTCTGGCGGCGTTCAACGTGTTCGAGTTCGGTCGGGTTGACTGAGGCGGCTGCTCGCTCTGAGCGGGGCGTCGCCCTGGTCACGGGCGGGGCGCGGCGGATCGGGCGGGCCATCTGTCTGAAGCTGGCCCAGGCCGGGTTCGACGTGGCGATCCATCATCATGCGTCGGGCGACGACGCCCGGACCCTGGCCGACGAGATCGCGGGCCTGGGACGGCGCGCGTGCCTGTTGCAGGCGGACCTGACGGACGAGGCCAGGGTGCGGGCGCTGATCCCCGCGGCGGTCGAGGCGCTGGGGCCGGTCAGCGTGCTGGTCAACAACGCCTCGGTGTTCGAGGACGACCGGATCGGCGAGCTGACGCGCGACAGCTGGGACCTGCATCTCGACACCAATCTGAGGGCGCCGATCGTTCTGGCCGAGGCGTTCGCGGCGCAAGCCGTCGAGGGCGCCATCGTCAACCTGCTGGACCAGAAGGTGCTGAAGCCGGATCCGCGCTTCTTTTCCTACAGCCTGTCGCGGAACGGCCTGTGGTGGGCGACCCAGACCCTGGCCCAGGCGCTGGCGCCGGGCATCCGGGTCAATGGGGTGGGGCCGGGGCCGACCCTGCCGTCCATCCACCAGACACCCGAAGAATTCGCCGCCGAGGCGCGCGCTACCCTGCTGGAAACGCCCGGCAGCCCCGAGGCGGTGGCCGAGGCGGTGCTGTGGCTGATTGACGCCCGGATGGTCACCGGCCAGATGATCGCCGTCGACGGGGGCCAGCATCTGGCCTGGCGCACCCCCGACATCCAGGAGTAGCGCGTGGTTTCCTCTCCTCTGGCGACGCCGGCTCCGGCGGACGATCGGCTGCGTTTCGAGCGGCTGAGCGTGTTCGTGCGCGGGCTGGAGGTCGAGGCCGGGATCGGGGTCTATGACCATGAGCAGGGGCGGCTGCAGCGGCTGGTGATCGATGTGACGCTGGAGCTAGCGCCACGCCCCATCGAGCGGCTGGGCGACACCATCAACTATGAAACCGTGGCCGACGCCGCGCGCGCCATCGCCGCAGAGGGACATGTGGGGCTGGTGGAAACCTTCGCCGAACGGCTGGCGCGGGCGTGCCTGGAGGACGGCCGGGTACAGCGGGCCACGGTGCGGATCGAAAAGCCCGGCGCCCTGGCGGCGGTGGCGGCGCCGGGCTGCGAGATCGTGCTGGGGCGGTAAGGGCGGTTGCTTCGCGCCGCGCCGACCGCCATTGTCGTCGGCAGATTCCAGCCGGGCGTCCGGCGTGACAGAAGCGTTGTTCATGGCCGAACCCGGCGATCCGAAAGACCCAGCGGCGCCCCGCGATCACGACCACGATCATGACGCCGAGGTCGGCTTCGTCTCGCCTGCGTCGCTGGCGGGCCGTGCGCGCGAGCGCCAGCCGGAGCCGTTTACCGCCGAGGAGCGCGAACCAGACCTGTTCGACCCGCCCGAGCCGGGGCCTTTCGACCGGTCTGGCCCGACGACCCGGCCGACGGCGCCGTTTCCGCCCCGCTCCGAGCCGACGCCTGTCAAGGCCGAGCCGGCGCCCGCCGTGCGCGCGGTGCACCAGCGTCTAACGGCCGAGGCCGCGCCGCGCCGCGAAGGACCGGTCGTGCCGATGCGGCTGTATGCGATCTATGTGCTGATCCTATTGGCGGTGCCGACGCTGGGCGTGTCGTGCCTGGTCGCGCTGCTGGCGGTGATGCGGCGCGACGGGGCGACGGATCAACTGGAGCACAGCCACGCCGTCTATCAGCAACGCACCATCGTGGGCGCCGTCGGGGCGGCGGTCGTCGGAGCCCTTCTGATCGTGGTCAACATCGGCGTGCTGGTGCTGTTCGCCCTGGCGATCTGGGTTCTGGCGCGCGGCGCGTTCGGGGTGCTGAAACTGAAGAGCGGACAGGCCGTTCCTCACCCCCGCAGCCTGTTGTTCTGAAGGACCGACGATGACGAACGAACCCCATTTCATCGCCGGGCAGCCGTCCGAGGGCAAGGTCGGGGCGCTGATCGCCTGGGCCCTGTTCATCCTGTCGATCCCCAGCGCCAATGTGCTGGTTCTGATCGGGCTGGTGGTGTCCTATGTCACGCGCGGGACGGCGACTGGCGTGGCGCGCCAGCATGTCGAGGCGCAGATCCGGCTGTTCTGGTCGGTCTTCTGGTGGACCATCGCGGCCTGGATCGGGATCTTCGTCAGCGCCCTGGCGTCGGTGGTGCTGATCGGCATTCCGTTCCTGCTGCTATTCCTGTTGGTCTGGTTCCTGCTCAGCGTCTGGTTCACGATCAAGAGCGTGATCGGCCTGCTGAACCTGCTGAACGACAAGCCGATCTGACGCTGACGGAACGTCCCGACGGCCTTGGCGGTTGATCCGTCAAAGGAGAATCCGATGGGACAGTTCAAGGATGTCGAAGGCGATAACCGGTTCGAACAGGCGTTCGACGACGACAAGGGCGCGGGCCTGGTCTGGGCCGACTATGCCGTAAAGGGCGATGCCCGCATCATCCTGCATGTCGAGGCCGAGTCGTCGCTGCGCGGGTCGGGCGCGGCTGGGCGGTTCATGCAGTCGCTGGCCGATCATGCGCGACAGACGGGACTGAAGCTGTTTCCCCGTTGCAGCTACGCCGTCGCCTGGCACAAGCGGCATCCGGATTACGACGACGTATTGGCCTAGGAAAATGCCGCCGCCCCGCGATCGCAGGGCGGCGGTTTCGGTTCAGCCGCCGGCGTAGCCGCCGATGATCGGCAGGATCTCGCCGGTGATGAAGCTGGACATCTGGGGCGAGGCCAGAAAGACGTAGGCGGGCGCGATCTCTTCGGGCTGGGCCGGGCGTTTCATCACCGTGTCAGCGCCGAACTTTGAGGTCGCCTCGGCATCCTTGTCGGCGGGGTTCAGCGGGGTCCAGACCGGGCCGGGGGCGACGACGTTCACGCGGATGCCGCGCGGCGCCAGATGCGTGCCCAGCGAACGGGCGTAGGCGTGGATGCCGCCCTTGGTCAGCGAATAGTCCAGCAGATCCTTGTTGCCCATCAGACCGGTGACCGAGCCGGTCATGACGATGGCGCCGCCGGCCTTCATGTGCGGGACCGCCGCCTTGGTCATGTTGAAATAGCCGTAGAGATTGGTCTTCAGCGTGCGGTCGAAATGCGCGTAGGTCAGGTCCTCGAAGGCGGGGACGTGTTCCTGGAAGGCGGCGTTCGGGACCAGGACGTCCAGCCGGCCGAAGGCGTCGAGCGTGGCCTTGACCGCCATCTCGGCGAAAGCGGGGTCCGAAACATCGCCCTTCAGCACCACGGCGCGGCGACCCTCGGCCTCGACGGCGGCCTTGGTGGTTTCGGCGTCGGCGTCTTCGTCCAGATGGCAGATGACGACGTCGCAGCCCTCGCGCGCGAACAGGACGGCGACCGAACGGCCGATGCCGGAATCCGCGCCGGTGATCAGGGCGGCGAACCCGTCCAGCTTGCCCGAACCCTTCCAGAAGGGCGCATCATAGAGGGGCGCGGGATCTAGCGCGGCCTCGTCACCCGGCTTGGTCTGGTGTTGTTTCGGGAAGGGCGGTTCGGGGTAGGGGCGGGCGCCGGCCTGCATCGCGCCGGACGGTTTGTCATCGCCGGACGCCTTGTCCCGGGCGTCGATGTCGCGCTGGATGGCGCGTTCCTGATCGGCGATGTCTTCGGCGCGCGCCTGGGTCCGGTCGTCCATGAATGTCGTCTCCTGAAGATGGGGTCTTCAGGAAAGCGGACGGGCGGGCGCGTCGTTCCGAACGCTCCGCTTCGGTTTTCAGCCGACGCGGTGGACGATGGTCTTGATGGTTTCGGCCTTGGTCGGCAGATCGGCGGCGAGGCGCGAGGCGATCTCGCGCGCGCCGACCGGATAGGCGTCGCCGCCGTCCGCGATGGCCTTGGCCTTGGCGGCGGCTTCGAGCAACAGCTTTTCCAGACCTTCGATCTCTTCCAGAGCCAGGGCGTGGGCTTCGAGCTGGAGGCGTTTGACGCGATCGGCGGTGGTTTCAGGCGCTTTCATCAGGTCGTAGATCTCGGCCTCGGCCGCGACGAGCCGCAGGTCAGGCTTGGCGTCGGAACCGGTGGATTTGGCCATGGAATCAGGTCTCCCCGCAAAGGTCAGGGGAGTAGAGTGCGGCCGATTGGCGTTTTCGTCGAGCGCCGCAGTAGCGGTTGTGGCGGCACTGTGGCCGCCACGCATCGGTCGATTACCGCTCGGGCGCGCGGGCCGGGACCATCGCAGGCGCAGCCACAGGGGCCAGGACGCCGCCGGCGACCGCACGCAGCGGCGAGCGCGGCGTGTGCAGGACGGCCGGCGAGACGCTGACGCCGTCCTGAACCGGGGTGACCAGATAGCCCTTGGCGGCCAGTTTGTCGCCCGAGCGGACGCGCGACGTCCAGACGGTGATCGGCGCGGCCAGCAACAGGGGCAGGACGATCGGGGCGAACCAGGTCGCCAGGTCGGGACGAACGGCCAGCGGGATCAGGAAGCCCACGCCGGCGATCATCTGCCAGCGCATGGCGCGGAAAGCGTCCGACCAGGCCAGGCCGTCGGCCTCGCGCTGCTGGGTCGACCAGCCGGTGTCGTGGCCAGAGACGATCTGGATGAAAGCCTTGGTGTTGGCGACCATCAGGATGGGGGCCAGGATGGCCGACAGGGCGATCTCGGCCGCCATGCCTTTGGCGATGGCGCGACGGCCGCCGAAGGCGCGCAGCTCGGCCGGACGGCTGAGGACCAGGGCGGCGCCCATGAACTTGGGCCCGATCAGCAGCACGCCGGACAGGAAAGAGGCCAGCATGAAGGGCGTGAACTGGGGGTTCAGGATGTAGAAGAAGCTGGTCCAGTCGACCGGATAGAACATCTGGATGAACAGGCCGACCATCAGCGACGCCAGCCACAGGGGCGACGACAGGTAGGCCATGCAGCCCATCAGCAGCTGAAGGCGGCTCATCGGCGACAGGCCCTTGGCCGTGATCAGGCCCAGGTGCTGCAGGTTGCCCTGGAACCAGCGGTGGTCGCGGCGGATGAAGTCGGTGATCGACGGCGGGGTCTCTTCCCACGATCCGTCCAGCGAGGCGGTGACGTGGACGGCCCAGCCGGCGCGGCGCATCAGGGCGGCCTCGACGACGTCATGGCTCATGATGTGACCGCCGAAGGGCTTCCTGCCCTTCAGGTGCGGCAGGCCGCAGCAGGCGGCGAAGGCGCGCGTGCGGATGATGGCGTTGTGGCCCCAGTAGCTGGATTCCGAACCGGTCCAGTAGGCCAGGCCGGCAGCGGCGACGCGGCCGTACAGGCGCACCGAATACTGCGACACGCGCGCGAAGATGGTGCGGCCCTTGATGATGACCGGGGCGGTCTGGATCAGGCCGACGCCGGGGTTGCGCTCCATGGCGTCGACCATGCGCAGCAGGGTCTCGCCGGCCATGGTGCTGTCGGCGTCCAGGACGATCATGTTCTCATAGGCGCCGCCGAAACGACGGACCCATTCGGCCAGGTTGCCGGCCTTGCGCTCGGCATTGTCGGTGCGGCGACGATAGAAGGCCTTGGAGTTGGCGGCCAAACGGAACGCCTGGAAGACCGAACGCTCGGCGGCGGCGGTGTCTTCCTTGGTCGAGTCGCTCAGCACAAAGATGTCGAAGGCCGACGAGGCGCCCAGACGCGCCAGGCAGGAATCGATCTGCGACAGGCGCGCGAAGGACGAACGGGCGTCCTCGTTGTACAGAGGCATCAGCAGGGCGGTGCGGGTGCGCGGCATCGGCGGATGCGGCGAGAAGGCGAGGTCCGCCTGATCCTTGCCGCGCAGCATGACGAACAGACCCATCAGGCCGCTGACGAACCAGCAGGAGATGGCGGTGATCAGGACCATGAACAGGCCGAAGGCCAGGATCTCGGTGCCGTCCCAACCCTTGCGGGCATAGAGGTAGAAGGGGGTGATGGCGGACAGGCCGGTCAGGACGATGGTGCCGGCCAACAGGGCCAGGCGGCGCGTCGCGACCGTGCGCGGCGAGGTCGCGGGCGTCACGTCGGCGACGGCGTCGGGCGCGGACAGGGACTGGACCGGCATGGCCAGCGGCGCCTCGTCGGGCAGCCACGACCAGCTAGGCGTTTGCGCGCCGCGGATCGTCGTCTCGATTTCAGCCTGTTCGACAGGCCGGATCGCCAGCTTGTTCATGCCGCTCTGGACGCCCCCGAGTGAACCGGATGCCGTCCCGAGGGCTGGGGACGACGCGGAGTGCTGCACTGCAACACGGGCTGCATAATCGATCACATTCGCGCGATTTTCAATCACGCAATGTTGATGAAACCAAAAAATGTGGGGGTGAAGTCAGGCCGGAATGTCGAACGAGGCGGCAGCCGGGCGACCGTGCGGCGACTCCGTGGCGACCGACAGCAGTTTACGGTCCAGGACCCAGGCTGCAACCCCCACCCAGCAGACCAGAACGATGGCGTAGAGCCGCTCCCACCAGCCGACGTTGGCGTCATTGACCGTGCCGGGGAAGACGAGGTGCTTGGTCAGGACCGTCAGGATCGCCATGACGACGAAGGTGACGACGAGGAAGAGCTTCAGGCGCGGCACGTCCCGGCGTTTGGCCAACCCCCACAGCAGCAGCATCGGCGCCAGCTGGATGCCCAGGGCCAGGTTGATGATCATGTGGCGTGGATCGGGCCAGGGCCACAGGGTCGAGGCCGACATGCCGCCGCCGGCCAGGATGAAGACGATGGCGATGACCCAGGCCGCGACCCGCGCGCCGGTCAGAGCGTAGATGGCCAGGCCGAAGCCGATCCCCGCCAGCCCGGCCATGACGCCGGCGACGAAAACCCCGCCGTTGAAGATGATCGGCGCCTTGGCCGTCGCCCCGCCCAGTTCGCTCAGATACTGGGTCGAATTGTTGAAGCCGGGGTAGGCCAGGATGGCCACGGCGACCACCGTCAGGGCCAGAAGCGGGGCCGCGACGCCAACGCCCAGCAGACGACGACGGCGGTCATAGCGAAGCTGCGGCTTCAGCAGGGCCTGAAGGTCCAGCGGCCAGGGCCGGCCGTCCAGCGGCTTCAGCCCCCACAGGGGGCGAATGGCCGGGATGCGACGCACGACCTCATAGATCGCCAGACTGCCGACGAAGGTGACGGCGATCAGGGACAGCAGTTCGACCGGCGCCGGCAGGTTGGCCGGGCGGATGATCCAGACGGCCGCGACCAGCACCGTCTGGTGCGCCAGATAGAGGGGGAAGGTGGCCTGGGTCAGATAGTTGAGCGCAGGGCCGCCCCGGTCGCGCAGATGGCGATAGCCGAAGCCTAGGATGGCGACGATCACCGCCCATTGGTCGATGCCGTACACGGCGGCCTTGGGCACGCCCCAGAAGGCCCGCGCGCCGGGATGCCAGACCTGGACCATCATGATCGGCAGGGCGACGGCCGCCAGGGCCAGAGCGATCCAGCGATACCGCTCCATCGTGCGCCAAAGGCTCTCGCGCCCCATGATGCTGAAGCCAAACAGGAAGGCGACCAGCGACAGGGCGTGGTTGTACCAGTCGTTGTGCAGGGTGTTGGTCAGGCCGAACCAGGGAAACAGCAGCCACCGGATGGCGAAGAGATAGAGGATCGGCAGGATCAGCAGACGCGGGCCGGTCAGCGCCTTTTCCAGCCCGTTGCCCAGCCGGTCGATCAGGCCGGGCTGGCGCCACAGAACCACGGCGACCAGGCTGTAGACGGCGATATAGACGATGAACCACAGATGGTTGACCGGCACGCCGTCGGCGAGACCGCTCCAGCCGAACTCATGGCCCAGCCAGGCGATGAAGCCGGCGACGCCGCCCGGCCAGCCGCCCTTGTCCATTGACTCGATCCACGACTGGATCGGCACCAGAACCAAGGCGCCGAAGATCAGAGGCGGGACCAGCCGCTCGAACCGGGCGCGGGCGACCTCGCGCGGGGTGCGCCGGAACGTCATGAACCGCAGGGCGGCGCCCGACACCAGAAACAGCAGGGTCAGCCGCCAGGGATTGGTGACCAGGATCGCCTCGCGCATCCACTCGAAGGTGTGGGCGCTGTGGATGTGCCAGTCATAGACTCCGTAGACCAGGCCCACATGATACAGGATCAGCAGGCCGAAGGCGCCGACCCGGATCCAGTCGAGATCGTAACGGCGCTGGGTCGGGGAAGCGGACGGGTTCACGGCCGCGTCTATGATCCGCGTCTGCGCATCAGGCAAGACGCCGGATGGACGCGGGGCGCCGCCCGCCCTGCATACCGGCGAACGGACTAGACCGTCTCCGTCAGGCCCAGGGCCTTCAGCGTCGCTGTGATCGAGGCGTCCTGTTCGGCGCGGTACAGGGCCATCTCGTCCTGGACCGGGCGGCCCAGCGCCTGTTCGAAATCGGCCTTGGCGGGATCGACGGCGTAGGCGGTTTCGCGGGCCTCCGAGCCCAGGTTGGACTGGAAGATGCCGGCGGCGCTGACGGGCAGGAAGTCTTCGTAGGTGATGGGTTCGGCGACGACGTGGCCCGAGGCGATCAGGGCGTCCAGATCGGCGGCCTCGGCGCGTGCGGCGAGACCCTCAGGCGTCGCGCGATAGCGGAACCAGGCGAGGTCTGCGCGGCGCAGGGCGTCCCAGTCGTCGGGCAGGGCGGAGAAGTCCTTCTTCGCCAGGGCCTCGTCATACAGGGCGCGACCGGCGGGGGTCAGTGCGCAGCCGCGCTGTTCGATCTCGCCGAAGCGGGCGGTGTGGGCGCCCGCCGTGGGGCCGTCGGCGCCGGGGAAGGTGATCGCCTCTTGCAACGCCTTGAAGCTGGTCTGGCGAAGCAGGATGGGACAGGCGCGGGCGGGCGGACCCTCGATGGTTTCCTTCGGGCTGATGCCGCGTGCGGGCATGGCGGCCTGGGCCGCGTCGATATCCAGCGTGCGCGGCGTCAGATGGTTGATGTGCGGACCCTTGAAACTGACCACATCCGCGATCAGTCGGTGGGCGGCGACCAGCCGTTCATAGGTCTCGGCGCTTACGGTCGCCTGGGCGTGCCAGCGGAAGGTCTCCAGCAGTTCGGACACGAAACGATCGGCCTGAGCCTCGTCCAGACCGCCGGCGGCCTCCGCCGTCTCGATCAGCTCACGCGCGCCGGGGGTGAAGATGTCGCGGCGGGCCAGGGTCTCGGCCGCTTCCGCGCGCAAGGCTTCGTCCTCGATCAACTCCAGCCGCAGCAGCGAGGTGAAGACCCGGAACGGATTGCGCGCCAGGGCCGCCGGATCTACGGGGCGGAAGGCGGTCGAATGCACCGGCACCCCTGCGGGGGCCAGGTTGTAATAGCTGACCGGCTCCATCCCCATGACCGCAAAGGCGCGCGCAATCGTGGCCAGTTCATCGGCCGTGCCGACACGGATGGCGCCGTGGCGTTCCTCCGACAGACGCGCCAGTTCGCCGGACGCCGCCAGCCCGTCCGCACCGCCCGCATCCGCCTTCAACGTCTGCGCATTGACGAACGCCACCAGCGTGAGCAGGTCGCTGTATTGCGGCACTTCGGCCCGGTACATGGCGGACAGGGCGGCCGAAAACCGGCTGCGGATCTCGTCAGGATGGACGAAGGCGGACATGAGCGCTCCCATTTTTCGCCGATCCATAGGCCGACTGGCCGCCGGTTGAAACCCGGCGGCCGTCGCATAGGTCAGGCGTCGACGCCGACCCCGATGGGGCAGACCACGCCGGTTCCGCCGATGCCGCAGTATCCGGCCGGGTTCTTGGCCAGATAGCCCTGGTGATAGCCCTCGGCGTAGAAATAGTCGCCCGCCGGCTCGATCTCGGTGGTGATCGTCCCGCGCCCGGCCTGCGTCAGGGCGGCCTGATAGGCGTCGCGAGAGGCTTCCGCCTCCGCCTGCTGCTCGGCGTTCAGCGTATAGATGGCCGAACGATAGGTGGTGCCGATGTCGTTGCCCTGGCGCATGCCCTGGGTCGGGTCGTGGTTCTCCCAAAAGGCCTTGAGCAGTTCGGCGTAGGTAATGACGCTCGGGTCGAACACGACCTTGACCACCTCGGTATGACCCGTCCGGCCGGTGCAGGTCTCTTCATAGGTCGGGTTGGGCGTCAGACCGCCGGAATAGCCGGCCGAGGTCACCCAGACGCCCGGCAACTGCCAGAAGATGCGCTCCACGCCCCAGAAACAGCCCATGCCGAAGATGGCGGTTTGGAAACCGTTGGGATAGGGCCCCTTCAGCGGGTTGCCGCTGACATAGTGGTTCACATCGGTGTCCAGCGGCTCGGCGCGGCCGGGCAGGGCGGTTTCGGGCGTGGGCATTTCGGCAGTCTTCTTGAACAGCATTTGCGGCTCCCTCATCGGAAAATGACGTTGAAGTCCATATGGGGATGCGAGAGGCGCTTGCCGAGGGGGCGAGGGTGTTCTATCAGGCCCGCCTCCCGCCGGATCGACCTCCGGCGGCGCGCAAGACGCAGCGTGAAACGGACAGGTGGCGGAGTGGTCGATCGCGCACGCTTGGAAAGCGTGTGTAGGTGAAAGCCTACCGAGGGTTCGAATCCCTCTCTGTCCGCCACGCACCCCAGCAACTCCTCTTGCTCTGCGTACCGACCTCTAAGCTTGCGAGAGCTGGCGGCTTTTCCTACCCATCGTGAACCGCCATCGGCAGTTTTCCGGGCATTCCACGCGTTTCGCGGCGGCTCGGCGATGCGTGTCTCTGCGCGCTTTTGGCCGCACCCGGTTTCGTCGCAAAAGCCTCTTTCACCTGTTATGTAGATTTGTGGCGGGTCCGAGTCGTCGCCGATTTGCGCTCCAGGACAGTCATGTCACGGACAGCGCGCGTCTTTTTCGCTCTTTCGTCGGCCTGAACGCCGCTAGAATAACAGGCTAGGAACAGGCCCTGTTATCTGATGGATCAGGGCCTGTTTGTCCGCCGAACAGGCCCTGTTTGATGCTTCATCAGGACAGTCGTTAGCCCTCAGTCCAGTTGGAAGCCCAACTGCTCTCGTTGGTCGGTCCAGGACATCGGGATCTCCCGGTCCCGGAGGGACTGCAGCGTCAATCCGACCGGCTGGCGGCCGTCCATGATCGTCGCCTGAATGTCGGGAGCCAGGAAGGCGAGGGGGACCAGCCGTCGCAGATAGCTGTCGTTGATGCCGACGACGTCACGCCAAGATGTTGCGTTGGGCGCCGCCGCGTTGACCCCGGCCTTGGCGAGTTCCGCGTGGGCGCGGCGGAGAGCCGCGATCAGGATCCGATCCGGTCGGCGACGCGGCGCGCTCGGTCGAGCGGATTCCAACCAGGCCCGCCCAGATCGGTGCTTGAGCACGACCGGCACGTTGAGCGTGATCGAACCATCCGCCGCGACGGGAGGCAGCGGGCATACGGCGCGCGCGGCGGCCTCGATCGCCAAGCCGATAGAGACCCGCTCGGCATGGACCTGCACTCGGGTGATCAGCGGACGCAATTCCGGCCAAGGCGCGGTCGGCTGGCCGATCAGATCGCGCAGGGTTTCGGCGACGAGTTGTTCAACCGGCGCGGCGGCGATGCGATGGAGCCCATCCGGCGGCAAGTCTGAACGTCTAGCGCCCTGCTGAGTGGAGGCGGTGACGTAGTAGCGCCATCGACCTTCGCCTCGACTGGCGGTGACGGGGCTCATAGGGGCGCCATGCGCGTCGCTGATCAACCCGGTCAGCACGGCCGGAGATCGTTTGGCGCGGGCCTGCCTCGGAACGACCTGCCTGGCCAGCGCGGCCTGCACGGCATCGAATAGGGACCGATCCAGGATCGGCGGATGCAGCCCCGGCCAGACGCGCTCGCCGTGAACGATCTCGCCGACGTACAGCCGGTTGCGCAGCAGGTGAAAGACCGCGCCCCGACTGAAGGGCCGCCCCCCGGTGGTGTTGCCCGCTTTCGAGGTGCGCACGCGCGAGACGATGCCGGCCGCCTTCATCTCGCGTTCCAGGGCATGGACCGAGCCGAGCTCCAGATATCGAGCATGACACCAACGAACGGTTTCCGCTTCGCTGGGTTCGATTTTCAAGCTGCGACCGTAAGGGAGATAGCCGAAAGGCGCGTTGCCGCCCATCCACATACCCTTCTTCTTGGAGGCCGCGATCTTGTCGCGGATGCGCTCGCCGGTGACCTCCCGCTCGAACTGGGCGAAGGACAGCAGGACGTTCAGCGTCAGCCGACCCATGGAGGTGGTGGTGTTGAAGGCCTGCGTCACCGAGACGAAGCTGACATTGCACCGGTCGAACCGCTCGACGATGCGAGCGAAGTCCGACAGGGACCGCGTCAGCCGGTCGACCTTGTAGACGACAACCACGTCGATCCGGCCCGCCTCGATGTCCGCCAGCAATCTCACCAGGCCCGGACGGTCCATGTTGCCGCCCGAGAAGCCGCCGTCGTCATAGCGGTTCGCCAGCTCCAGCCAGCCCTCGCCCTTCTGTGAGGCCACATAGGCCGAGCAGGCCTCGCGCTGGGCGTCCAGGGAGTTGAAGTCCTGCTCCAGACCCTCCTCGGTGCTCTTGCGCGTATAGATGGCGCAGCGAGAAGGCTTCATCAGCTTGGCCTCAAGCCGAAGAACCTGGGACCATTCCAGCGCGCCCCCGTAATCTCGAAGGCGATCGGCGAGAGGCTTTTGAACCGGCGGCCGTTCCAGAGATAGCCGCCGTCCACCACCTCCACCTCATGACGCTGGCCGCGCCACTCGCGGATGATCCGACCGCCATGCTCCAGCCCCTCGCCCACGCGGCCCTGGCCCCGAAGGCGTCGTCTTAGGCCCGGTTCGATGCCGCCATTGGCCTGGGTTTGTAGCCGCCAGGCCAGGCAACGCCGCAGGAGTTCCGGCGAGCGAAGACGGGGAGGGGCCCCGAAGCGCGCGCGCCACACCTCTCGAAGATCCCGCAGGCCCAGGCTTTCCAAAGCCCGCACCTCGTCGTCGATCGTCATTGGGTCGGCAACCGATACACGCGTCCGCCCTCGGCCGGTTCGGATACGACGACGAGGCGGTAGGTCTTTCGCAAAGCGCCCGCCAGGAAGCCGCGAACCGAGCGCGGCAGCCAGCCGGTCGCTTCCGAGATCTGATTGACGGTCGCGCCCTCTGGCCGGCGCAGCATCTCGATCACCGTGGCGGCCTTAGCGCCCGCGCGCGGTCGGGGCGAGGAAGCTGGGTCATCTTGCTGGTCGCTGCCCTCCGGCAGTCCAGCGCCAACCCGGCCCGTCGGGGTCAGGTGGAAAACACCATCGCGTTCCTCGACTAGGTTCAGGGACGCGAGGACGGCGGCGCTCTTGCGGGGCGGTCCCTTGATGGCGAGGCCGGCGTCGGTGGCCCCGGCAAGTCTGGCGATCAGCGCTTCCTGGGCTGGGGTGAGATTTAAGTCGGTCATGTCGAGCGTCCTGTCGGGCGCGGCGGGGGTCGCCGCACGACGGGAAGCCCCGCTCGCGCCTCGGCTTCGGGGACGCTGGCGACCGCGTAGCCAGCGCCGACCACAACGCTCCGTTCGGAACCGAAGTCCAGCGCCTAGGAGGCTGCTGTCGCCATATTGCGGACCAAAGCTTCGCCCGCGCGGGCGAGCGTGACAATGTCCTCGGCAGTTCGACCCAGCAGGCGCAGCCTCGGCCCCTGATCCGCCTCTGGAGCCAGCACGGCCGTATCAGCTATGTGAATGCCAAGGTCCGAGATCGCCATCACGATCTGGTTCAAGGCCTCGTCAGCAACTTGATAGTTCATCATGTGCGGAGAAGGACATCGGCGGCCCTGTTCCGTCCACCTACGACGAGACTCTACTCGTCCAGCAGGACGCCGATTGTGATCTCGAAAGCCCGGGCAACCTTCTCCACGGTGACGATCGAGGACACTTTGGTGGCGCGTTCGATCTGCGACACGAACGTCCGATGCACGTTGGCTCGATAGGCCAGCTCTTCCTGCGACCAGCCCTTCTCGCGTCTCAGCGCCTTCACGCGCGTGGCCAGTCGCTTCTGGATCTCCATGGTCCAGACAGAGGCTCGGGCGCAGCCTTGTCATCTACAGCCTAATCATCTCGTTTCGACTTGATGGGCTGGGATTTCCATGGCTCATCGCGCCCATGGAGATGAGTAGTCTGCAGATCGATCCGTGGGCCTCCGGCGCGAGTGTCGAGAGGGAGAAACTGTTCGAACGTCAGCTCATCGGGGAGATTGTCCGCCGCATGCTCCTGCGGGGACGCCGCTGCGAAGTGCTCAGGGCCGAGTTCGATGCGTCCGGGCATGATGTCCTGCTCGAGAGCGACGGGGTGTCGAGGCATGTTCAGCTCAAGGCCATGCGCGGCGACGGTCGTCGCATGGATGTGAACATCCACACCGCCCTGGCCGCCAAGCCCTCGGGCTGCGTGATCTGGATGCTGGTTGATCCGGCCAGCCTAACGACGAGCGGGTTTCTCTGGTTCGGCGGCCGGCCGGGTGAGCCCTTGCCGCCCCTGGGCGACAGGGTGGTGAAACACACGAAGGCGAATGCCGACGGCCTAAAGACCGAGCGACCCGGTCTGCGTGAGGTTCGGCGTTCGCGGTTCGAGAAGCTCCAGGACATCGACCAACTGATCGAGCGCCTGTTCGGCACGGTGATCGAACGTGATGTCCTGCGGCTCAAGCGACATCTGCGCCAGCAGCCGCTTGTGCCAGCCGACGGCCCGGCCTGGATGGCCCATCTGCAAGCCGGTCGTTTCGAGGCGTTTCCGGAACGACTGGATGATGACGGCCAGATCGCTCTGGCGCATCTGGTCGATGGTTACGCGCTCATGGGCCTCAGCGGACCAGCGGAGGCCAGCGCCGTCGTCGCCCCAGTGCTGGTGGCGCTGGATACCGCCGACGGGATTCTCCCCTCCAACCTATGGGCGGCGATGTTTCTCGAACACCGCCGCCTGAGGTTCGAGGGGAGGGAGCCAAATGAGCAGGAAGCCGCCGCGCTTCGTCACATGGCCGATCGATTGCGCCATAGTCTCTTGGCCTGCTAGACCTTAGGCTCCACCGAAATCTTACGGTTTCGCCACTTTTCTTCCTTCGCGCCCGCCAACCGCATCCACTGGTCTTCTGGCACTTCGTAGTGGATCACGCCGCCGCGACGCTGGGAAATCTGCGATTCAAGGTGGTCGACCAAGATTTCGAGACGAGCGTTTTCCCTAAGTAGATGCCTGTGCAGCTCGGTCAGTTCCCCATGGATACCGGCCGCCTCGGCGTGCTTCTCGAGGAAGGCCTTGGCCGATGGAGCGTGACCCGAAGCCCCTTTGCGGCCGAGCGCTATCATGTTGGCCCGAACGAGACTGATCTCATCGATTTTTCCCGTCGCCTTATCGACCATTGGCACCGTCATGGCGCCAACCTCGAGCATCGCGAGGCGATAGCCCGCCGTGGTGTTGTGCGTCATTCGGCGCTTGGAAGGTCGACCGCTTGGATTGCCCGACCGGCCCTTTTCGAAACGACCACTCTTCTTGGCTTTAGTCCGCTCCATCATGCTGCCTCCAGCTCGAGGGCCACATCGGCCAACGCGTTCATCTCCGCCCGGCGACGCTCGGCCACCTCGGCGAAGGTCTCGCCCGAGGCGTCCAGCACCGCCGACTTGCCGGTCAATTGTTCCCACCGACGGATCGCCACCTCGCAGTACGTGGGTTCGTACTCGATCAGCCGGGCCCGCCTCCGGGTCTTCTCGGCGGCGATCAGCGTCGAGCCCGATCCGCCGAAACAGTCGAGCACCAGATCACCGCGCCGCGACACGTCCTTGATCGCGTCCATGATCAACGGCGCGGGCTTCACCGTTGGGTGGAACTGAAGCTCCGACGCGCGCCCCGTCTTGCGCACGCCTCGGCAGTCCCAGATATTCGTCCGGTTTCGGCCGTGCTTGCCCAGCTCGACATTGTTCAGATAGGCCGCGTCACCGACCTTCCAAGCGAACACAAACTCGTGCTGGCTGCGATAGAAGGTGCCCATGCCCGCCTGGTCCTTTGCCCAGACGCACACGTTCAGCAGTTCGGAGTAGACGCGCCGGCCAGCCGCCATCATCTCCTCGATATGCCTCCAGTCCATGCACTGATAATGGACGGCGCCGTCGACGCTCACATCCGCCGCGTTCCGGAAAACCGTCGCCAGGAAGTCCGTGAACTGGGCGGGGCTCATCTCGCCGGAAGCCATGGCGAACTCGGCGTGCTTTACCTTACCCAAGCCGCCGACGAAGCCATCGATCGGTACGTTATATGGCGGATCGGAGAACACCATGCGGGCTCTGTCGTCCCCCATCAAGACGGCGAAGTCCTTGGCCTCCCGAGCATCCCCGCACAGGAGCCTGTGTCCGCCGAGCCGCCAGAGATCGCCGCGCTCCACCGTCTCGGTGACGCGCTTCTTGTCGGGGGTCGCATCCAGCTTCGCCTGCTGCGCGGTTTGCCCCTCGAGCAAGACGTCGATCTCCCCGGTCGAGAACCCGGTCAGGTCGAGATCGAAACTGACCAGGGCATCCAACTCCTTGAACTCAATGGCCAGAAGCTCCTCATCCCACCCCGAGTTGAGCGCGATCTTGTTGTCCGCGATCGCGTAGGCTCGCAGCTGTTCCTCGGTCAGGTGAGACAACGGCAGGGTAGGGATTAACGCCAGTCCCAAGGACTTGGCCGCCTCGACACGGCCATGTCCGGCGACGATCCGACCCTGGTCGTCCGTCAGCACCGGCTGGGTGAAGCCGAACTGCCGGATAGAAGCCGCGATCTGGGCGATCTGTCTTTGGGAATGCGTCCGGGCGTTGCGCTTGGCGGGTTTCAGCTCCGACGGCGCCCGAGACACGAGCTGACCGTCAATCTCTGTCGGCGCGGTCACTTCTCGAGATCCGACAATAGGGTCCGCGCAAGGGCGGCCTCCGTCGGAGACGACTTGGCGATCGCCTCGTGAAGCTGCTTCGCCGCCTTCTCCTTGGTCAGTAGCCGCAGCTCGCCGGGCGAGCCGAGCATGACAAGCTGGTCAGCAGTCTTGATGCCCATCAGGTCCAACGCCTGCGGCGGAAGGATCATGCATCCGTTACGGTCGATAGCAATCATGTGTACATAGTCTCCCTGTTCGCTGACCGGCGGCTTCGCCACCACGGCGCGGCCATTAGCCCGGTCCCGAGCGATAACTGTGTACACATGATTAGCACTTATCGCAAGCAGTGTTGCGATTTCGGGTTTTGGCACGCCAAGCGCCACAAGTGCGCGGACTTTTTCAGCCTTTGTGGCCCCGCCAGAGACGACTTTCTCGACTTCGTTGCGCACGTCACACCTCGTTTAATCAATGTGTGATGTTCATAGGTTATCGCACGATAGATGTGAATGCTTTTGTGCGCTTAGCCGCTGGATCGCAGCGTCAGCACGGCCGAGGGTCTGAAAAGCGCCAGAAGGAGACATTAGCTGGAAGCCCGACAACAGACATTGCCTTAAGACCAGCTTAGCCTTTCCCCTACGGCCCGTCGGATAGCGAGACGTGGATTGCGTGTCGTTCAAAGCGCACCCAGATCGCCGCCTCAATTCGCGAATGGTGAGATCAGACCGCGCTCCTGCCCTTCAGGAACAACGGTGTACCACACGCGCGTGCCGAACGAATCGGGTACAGACTCCCGCGCGAAATGACCGACCCGACCTATCCCGCGCACCCCCTGCCTCTCGACGGCGTCGAGGCCCCCCGCTTTTTCGAGTGGAACACCGCGCCGGGCCGGTGGGAGCTGTTGTGCGGTCGGCTGCTGGATCGAGACCCCCGGTTCCGCGCCGCGGATCTGTTCGAATTGCGCGGCCTCAAACAGTACGGTCTGGACGCCCTGGCGGAGATCGAAGCCGGAGGTCAGGTCGGTCTGTCTGCGAAATGCTACGAAAGGGCCACGGCCTCGGAAATCCGGGATTGGTCCACGGACTTTCTCGAGGAATGGGAGACCTACTGGAAGGCGAGGGACGTTCGGACCTTCATCCTAGCCGTCGCGGCACCGAACATCACCAACGCCGCCAATCGTGATCAGATCGCGATGGAGAAGGCGCGCTTTGCGGCGTTGGGGATCGATTACGAAGTCTGGGGGCCGGAGCCCGTCTACGACCGGCTTCGCCCCCACGAAGACCTTGTCACGCGGTTTCTTGGGGACCCATGGCGCGCTGTGATCTTCGGGCCGCGCCTGCCGGCCGCCACAGCCGTCGACGCCGTCCTTCTTAGACAGCTAGATGCGACCCAGGGGGCGGTGGCGGAACAGGTGGCGGCGCGGATGTCGGACGCGCTGGAGCAGTTGTGGTCGGGAGAGAGCGCCGCTGTCGCCTCGATGCTTGAGGCAGTGAAGGGCGCCACGGTCTGGCCGTTCCTACCGGATCGGCTGAAGGCCACCGCGCTGCGCCTTTCCGCCAGGATCGCGATCGAGGAGGCGCGCCTCGGTGACGCGGAGACCGAGGCTGCTGCGGCGGCGTCGCTGTGGCCGACGGACAAGCTGATCGAAGCCAAGATCGTCCAGGCGCGGCAAGGTCCGGCTGCGGCGCTGGAGATGCTGGGGACGCCATCCGACGTCGATGCCCGTCAGTATCGCGCCAGCCTCAAGGTCGCGATCGGGGAGATGGACGAAGCCGACCGGCTGCTCGACGACCTGGGCGACATGCAGGACACCGCCGATCTTGATCGACTGCGGTCGTTTATCAGGCTCGGCCGGGGACAGTTCGACGAGGCCCTGAGTTTCGCCGAGGCCGCTGCGGCACGGGCACCCCGCCGACTATTGGTCCGGCTGGCGCTCGCTGTGGCGCGGTATGCCAGCGGACTCAGCCCGGCCATTCCGCCCATGTTCGCACTCGGCCCGAACGTCCCACCCATGGAGCTGGTCCGGCAGGACGGGGACAGCGTTGCGCGCCGAAGGGTCGCTCTTGACGAGTTCAAGGCGCTGGCCGGGACCCGGCTGGGGGATCAGGCCGGCTTGCGGGACTGGGTGCTTGCGGCTCTCTGTTGCACGCCGGCTGATCGGGCCGAGGCCGAGGCTCTTGTAGCGGCGCGTCTGGAGGCGGATCCTCTGGACCTGACGGCGCTGTATGCCGTCACCGCGCGGTCGTTCCCGACCGATGTTTCCGCCAGCCTGCAGGCCCTGACCGAACGTGTTGACGCGGGTGACGCGACCGACGGCCAGGTCCAGGCCTTCGTGCAACTCTCTATGCCGACCTCGACGCCGCCGGAGATCGCATCACGCCTCGAGGCGGCTCTGGATCATCTGTCGGGTGATGGCCTCGACGAAGCGAAGACTTTGATCAAACAGTTGCGCACCCCTGCCGTGCCCTTCGAACCCGCCGTCCGCGTCATCGACTGGCTGAACCAGGACCCGCCGGACCCTCGTGGTCTCGAACTGGCCGGCGATCTGGCGTCCGCCGGGCGATGGTCGGACCTCGTCCCGGTGCTCGACCGGCTCGACCATTTCAGGACGCCGACCTCCATCTCCCTCGTCGCCTATGCGATGCACCATGTCGCCAAGCCAGCCGAGGTCCTGGCCTTCATCGATGCGCATGTCGCCGACTATCCGGACGGCGTCCTGCCGCTGGACATGCGCAGGCTCAGCCTCTCCGCAATGAGCGACGTCAACGCGGCCGAGGCCACCCGGATCAGTCAGGCGCTGGTTCTGGAAACCGGCGTCGCCGAAGATCGGAAACATCTGGTGGGCCTCCTGCTGTCTGCGGGAACCGTGCAGACCGCCTTGCCTCACATCCGCCGCCTGTTGAATGACCAGGCGATCAGTCCCGGCGACGCGATCCGCTACTCGATCGCGACGGTTGGTGACGACGTCCTGCTCGCCCGGGCGCTCTGGCGACACGGTATGAAGCTGGGCGTCCCGGAGGCGTTGCTGCTGCATGCGCTGTCACAGGGCTACCGCTTGGGGCTCGACGATGAGGTGGCGCCCCTGATGCCCCGGATGGCGGCGCGCGCCCAAAGCGACGCCGGCGATGTCTGGATGATCGACGCCGCGGACCTGCCGGCCATGCTGACGCAGAGGCGGGACGAGATCGAAGACGTCAACACCAAACTGTTGGACGGGCTCGTGCCCATCCACCTGGCTCCGAGGGGCATCGTCGGCTCGCTGGTGGTCATCTATCGGCTCACGCCCACACCGACCTTCGGACCGCAGCCGCTCCTTCTCCTCCGCCACGGCTCACGCCCTGCAGAGATCGAGCCGCCGACGCCCTGGGACGACTGGCAGTTGGTCCTTGACCCGACCGCGCTGCTGATCGCCGATCAACTCGATCTGCTCGATCACCTCGAGGCGCTGACCCAACCGGTCCTGATCAGTCGAAACCTGCCCGATGTCCTCTACGGGTTCGAACAGGATGCGCCCCACGGGCAACCGGCCCGGGTCGAGGCGGCCAAGCAGCTTCTCGCCGCTGTGGGCGCCGGACGCCTCGGGGTAGCGACCGATGAACCCTCGACGGTCCGCGTCCGTCACGAGGTGGACGAGGGAGGCTCCGGTATCGCCCTAGGCGAGGTCGTCGATTTCATCGACGACCAGACACGGGGCGAGAGCGGCCTCCTCGCCGGTCAGGCCCTTTGCTTTTCGGAAGGGACCCTGGCGGCCCTGGCCATGAATGGGCGCCTCGAACCGGCGCTCGATCTGTTCCGGTGTGAAACGACCCGGAGCGATCTGGCGGCGGCGACGGCGGAAACCCAGGCGGCCGAGGAGGGTGACCGACTCGCCAGCCGCGTACGGGGGCTGCGAGAGCGGATCGCCGCCGGCATCGCGACCGGCCGATATCTCTTCCTGCCCGACCCGCCCGGTCTGCCCGCCGCGGAGACGGTCGACGATGAGGGAGATGAGGGAGATGAGTGCCAAGTCGAATCCGGCGGCGCTGAGCCCGAAGCGGAGCGCCCGCGCCGACGTACGCCGCTGGAGATGTGTCTCGTCAACAACTTGACCGCGTCAGACGGGCTCGGGCGTGTCGTCTGGATGGACGATCGGATGACGAGCGGATACCGGCGGACGCAGGAGAATCCGATCGTCACGACGCCGGATGTGCTCACGGCTCTCGTCGCCGCCGGGCGGCTGAGCGAAGAGGATCGGCGGCTGCGGCTCTTGAGCCTACGCCGGGGCGGTGCCGCCTTCATCCCGATGACCGCAGACGAGGTTCTTCCGCCGCTCGCCGCCGCGACGGTGCGAAACGGGCGCGTGGTCGAGACGGAGACCCTCACCGTGCTCAGGCGGAACCTGGCGTCGGCCCTCCGGCTGGATCGCCATCTCGCCATCGGCGGACGTGAAGGGCGCGCCGACGAGCAGGCCTTCATCAGCAGCACCCTGCGTTTGACCGAGGAATGTCTGCGGCGAATCTGGAGCGATATCACAATCACCCATGAGGACCGGGTCGCCCGGGCCGATTGGGTCTGGGAGAGCCTCCGGGTCGAACGCTGTGTGCGACCGCTCCCGGTCGATGCGCCGGGGGGGGGCGGCAACGGCTTGCTCGCCTCGGTCACGCTTGCCGGTCTTCTGTGTCTCGGGTCCCAGATCGACAACGGTTTATACGCCGAACGGCTCGAGCGTCGGAAGGCCTACATCGACTGGCTGGACCGACGGGCTCTCAAACCGCGAAGCGGACGCGGCAATGCGGAGTGGGTGCGACGCCTGTCGGAACAGTTCCGGTCGCTCTACGAAGCCACGTTCGAGATCGAGGTCGATCCCGAAGAGATTCCGCTCGTGCGCAAGCTGCGCAATGACGAGATCAACGCCTTGCCGAAGGAATTTCGCCGTCTGGTGCTGGATAAGCCTGACTTCGCGGAAATGGTCGGGATGACCTCGACGTTCACGACGACGGCCGGCCCGCACACCTTCGACAGCGCCCTCTTCTGGGCCGCCGTGGCCCGCGCCGTGAGAACCGGTCGGACCACCACTAGGTCCCGCGAGGGCGCGTCCATCGCCCTGAGTTGGACGGACGATCTGCTGAAGGTCGGCGAGAGCTCCCCGACATATATGGCGGTGCCGTTCGCGCAGGCTCTGGCCGGCAAAGGCGCGGAGCGACGACGCGCGATCCGAGCCCATATTTCAAGCCTCGAGCTGCCGGAGGTGCGCCGCAACGAAGCGATCGCCCAGGCCGCCAAGGCCACCTCCAACGTCGCACTCGTCCAAGCGATGACCGCCGCCCATGAGAGCGTGGTGGAGGCGCTTTACGAAGATATCGCGTCGACCCTCAACGGCGGCCGGGACTTCGCCCTGACGGTTCTGTTGCCGCCGCCCGCCAAGGCCGCCCTGCACGCCTTGCGGCTGGACGGGCCGGGCGCGCTCCCGGACCGGGCCCGTCTCGCCTGGGCGGAGCTCGCCGAGACCTTCGGCGAGGACCAGGCGTTGTTACGGCTGGGCGGGCTGCCTGTCGATCTAGCGGCGCTCGTGGGCGATCTCGAGCCGTCGTTCTCGCCGAGTCCCGTGTGTCTTGCGCATATGGCCGCTGGTCGATTGCGCGCCGGGGCCGAGCCCGACAAGGCGATCAGCGTCCTGTTCGCGCATACGGAGGATGCCCATGGATTGTTCATCGATCTGATCGAATGGACTCGAAGGGCCTACGCGAGCGACGTCGAATGGTTATCGGCGCCGCTGGATGACCAGCTCGCCCTCTGCTGGAGCCACGCCCACCGACTTCACACCATCCTGTCGTCCCTGACGGACGATTTCGCCCTGCTTCAGCAACGCTTCGCCGAGCGGCAGCCGGATCAGCCGTTCGAGCAGGAAGTCGCGGGAGGTCGCGCGTACCAATGCGATCGTGCGAGCGCAGGGCTGCTTCGGTCTTCAAGTCTGATCTACCGGGGCTTGGCCTATGTGTTCGGAGACACGGTGCCCTGGCTGGATCTTACCGCTGAGGTCCAGTCCGCCGTCGCCAGCCGCCTCATGGCGTCCGCGACAGACTCCATCGCGCCGGATGCCGGCGTCATGATCGCTGGGCCGACCAGCACCAACGCCATGGGGACCTGGCTCGACCTGGAACCTGTGGGTCTGCTCGATAAGCGCCTCGCCCCTACGGGCCTGCGCCAGCAGTATCTGAGGTCGGCGCTCGATGCGCTTGAGAGGACGCCAGATGATGTGGCGGCCTGGCGCATGGCCAGCCTCCTCGTTCGATCCGGCTGCGACGGCGAGGACGTAGACCGCTATCGCGCGGCTGTGCTCGCCGCGGACTTCGCCGCCTTGGGCACGAACGCCGAGGGACGGTCTCTCTGCCATGTGGCGATGGAGGGGTTCGCGGGGCTTCAGCCGCTGTCCGAATCGGAGCTTCTCGAACGGATACGCGCCATGGCCAGCGGCTGTGCAACGACCTGGCGAGGCGCCTTGCAACTCGGCGAGGAGGCGACGGACGCCGTGGTCACGCCGCTCGTCCTGACGCTGATATCCGGGGCGCGAGACGGCGATGTCGGGTCGACTTTGACGCGGCTTCATCGTGGAGCCCTGGCGGCGGCGCATGGCTGGCCTGCCCTCGCCGGCGTGTTCAGGATTCTATTTGATCGCTGGTACGGTCGATCGGCGCCATCAACCGACGCTCTCTGGTCCGCCTGTGTCGACTTCCGCGCCTGGCCCTGACGTCGTGCCTTTGATCGCGTAGCACTCGGAGGTCGCGCGGACCGCGACTAACGCTCAGGCCTGGCAGTGCCGCGTCGTCGGCGTAGCATGTGCATTTGGATGGCGCGCAACAGAGGAGTGCGCGCCGCCTGATCATTCTGCAGCTGATCGAACTCGGCTCCGCAACTAAACCCAGAAGGGAATCTCGGTTGATCTCCAATGGTCAGGATTGGCAATGTCCGCTACACCGAGCGACATGAAATGGATCACGATTGACCAGCTGGATATCTGGGCCAGAACCCTACAGGCGCGCACGGAGTTGCCGGAGCTGGTTGCGGATTTGATCCGCGCCTCGGCCTCGACAATCAAGGACATTCGCTTCCCCAGCGGCAGCAAGGGACAGGTTCGTGGCTTCGACGGCTGGCTCGAGGCCGTGGGGGTCCCGCCCTATGTCCCGGACGGGAAATCCATCTGGGAATTCGGGGTCTCGGGGGCGACCAACACCAAGCTGACGGCGGACTATGACAAGCGCACGGGTGAGGTGTCAGCCGCCGATCGCGCAGACCGGACCCTTGTCCTCATCACGCCCTACACCTGGGACGATCCGAAACTCAAGATTGTCGACTGGGTCGACCGGAAGAAGGCGACCGGGGACTGGAAGGATGTCAGGGTTCTGGATGGCGTCCAGATCATCGACTGGCTCAGCATGCGCACTGGCGTTGCTGCGCGCTGGGCCCGTCTGATCGGCGCCAGGCCCGCGGATGTTCGCTCAACCGACCAGTATTGGGAAGAGTACGGCTACAGGTTCGAGACGCCTTTGAGCGAAGACGTGGTGCTGTGCGGTCGCGAAAAGAGTGCTGCCCGGCTGATCGAGGGTCTGCTGGGCTCGAACGGTGCCGTTCCCTTCGTCGCCGATTCTCCTGAGGAAGTCGTTGCGTTTGCAGTCGCCGCCATCCGCAAGGCCGAACCGTCGGTGCGCGAGTTTCTGGAGGCCCGGACCCTGATCGTGGATACAGAAACGGCAGGCAAAGCCCTCCTAAGCGAAAGCCAGACGGTGTTCCTGCCCCGCGCACAGGCCGTCTCGACCATCCCCATGCTGGCTTCAAGAGGCCCGACACTCAGGGCGGGGAGTTATGATCGTCCGGATCAGGGGGCCGAGGTCCTCGACAAACCCTCTTACCAGGAGTTGACGAAAGCCTTCGAGGCCATGGGGCTGGAGAGTGACAAGGCCGCCAAGACGGCCAGGGATTGTGGTCGGTCGATTACTGTTCTGGAGCGCACCTTCCCGGGGGCAGGTTTGATCGATCCGCCGCGCTGGCGGGACCGAGGGGACAAACTTCTCGCCGCTCTCCTTGCCACCGGCTGGGATGCGCATCACCAGAAGGACTGCGCGGTTGTCGCAGCCCTCGGCACCGGGGACTACGGCGACATTGAGCGCGACCTCCGTCCTTTCCTGCGTTCAGAAGATCCGCCGTTGGAGCAGACGGGATCGGTCTGGCGCCTGAAGGCGCCGGTAGATGCCTTCGTTCACCTCGCGCACCGCCTCGGCCCGGACGATCTTGAGCGCTTCCGGGCAGCCGCCCTTCAGGTGCTTTCGGAGATCGAGCCCGACCCGAAGCCCGACGACTTCATCCTGACGGCGGCACAAAAGCAGGAGCAGTTCAGCGAATGGCTGCGCAACGGCGTCTGCACAACGATCCTGCAGATCGCAATGCTCGCCCGCCCCGCGGGCCTGAACCTGAACGGCGCGTCCTCGCAGGACTGGGTCGATGCACTCGTCGATGATCTGCCGCTCGACAAGGACCATCGCCTGTTCGCTAGCCTTCGCGGCCAGTTGACCTATCTCATGGAGGCGGCCCCCCGCCCTTTGTTGGCGGCCCTCGAGCGGTTGCTCGAGGGGAACCTGATCGCGCCGCTCTTCGAGGAGATTGAGGGCCCTTTAAGTCCGTACAGCCGCCATACAGGCGTGCTGTGGGCGCTCGAGATGCTCGCATGGGACCCAACGTATCTCGTCCGGGTCTGCGACATCCTCGCCCGCCTGGCCATGATCGATCCAGGCGGACGCCTGACCAACCGCCCCATCAACAGCCTGCGCGAAATCCTGTTGCCCTGGAGTCCGAACACGCATGCACCGGACAGCCTGCGCCTTATCGCGCTGGAGGCGGTCGAGCGCCGCGACCCTGATATCGGCTGGCGGCTGTGCCTGTCGCTCCTTCCTAAGGACCACGATTTCAGCACGGTGACTGTGAAGCCTCGGTTTCGGGAAGCTGGCCTAGACGAGGCGGTCGTGCCAACCAACGATAGCCTTGCGGAATTCTATATCGCGCTCGCCGGACGAGTGTTCGATCTGGCCAGAGGAAACGGAAACAGGATTACCGACCTCATCCCCCTGCTCGAACGCTTCGGGGGGGAGGCTTGGGGGCTGGCGATCGGCCTGGTCGATCAGTTCATGCAATCGTCGACCAGTCCCGATCGGCGTCCTGTCTGGGACGCCCTAGTCAGGCTGCGGGATCGACATCGTCGCTTCGCGGCAGCTGAATGGGCTATCTCAGAAGGTTATCTGCGGCAGGTCGAGGCCTTGGTAGACAGCTACGCCCCGGCTGATGCCTTGGCTCGGTTCGGCGACCTGTTTGATGACTGGTTCCCCACGATCAAGGACATCCCAAACCCGGATGAGGAAACCATCCTCAACGCGCGTCGCGCCGCCTTGAGGGAAATGCTCGGCCGGTCTGATGCGCCGGAAGCGCTGATCACTCTCGCCTTGCAGTCCAAGCTGCCCTGGTCTGTAGGGCAGGCGGCAACCTTCGAAATCAATGATCTCGACGAACTGGCAAGCTTGATCGCTCTCGCATTCGCCGACCCGGTGTCGGCGCGCGTTGAGTTCGCAGGGTCGGTCTCGGCCAGCGCCCATAAACGCTTTGGCGACGCCTGGCCGGCCCGCGTAGCGAAGCTGATCGCGGAAGCCGAACTCACACCGGACCAAGCCGCCCATCTGATCTATCCTTGGCCTGAGACCGATGCGACGTGGGACTTCGCGGCGTCCCTAGGCGCCGAGATCGAGACCCGGTTCTGGTCCACCAAACGGGCCTACAGGCTGAAGGCCGGGGATGCCGATCTCGGTCGCACGATCGACAGATACGTCCATGCCGGCCGACCGGGGGCAGCGCTTGACGCTGCCTCGGACCGCTTGGAGGAACTGGGCGCGCCTCGCGTCATGGAACTGCTCGACGCCCATATCGAGGAGATCCTGGTGACGGGCGGAAAGGGCGTCGACGACACCATGGGCCGCTACCGGCTGGAGCAGCTCTTCAAATTCCTCGACGCGAGCGGCGCTTTCTCACGGGCCGACATCGCCCTCAGGGAAATGAAGATCTTCCCACTTCTCTACCACGGTCAGCGCCCACTGGCCCTGCACGCGCTCATGGCGGAAGAGGGTGCCTTCTTCGCCATGATCCTGGCGCAGGTCTATCCGCCGAAGACTGACGAGATCGCCGACGAAGCCGCGAAACCGGCGCGACAGAAACGTGCCGAGGTGGGGTTCCGCCTGCTTCACGACTTCAAGACGGCACCGGGGGTAACCGACGACAACCGGGACATGGACAAGGACACGGCTTTGGCCTGGATTACCGCGGTGCGAGCCGCCAATACCGATCCGGACCGCAACTCGCTCTACGACGTCTTCATCGGTCAGGCGCTCGCTCACGCTCCGATTGGCCCAGACGGTGGCTGGCCCCACACCGCACTTCGGGGGATCCTAGAACAGTTGGCGTCCCCCGACATAGAGCGCGGGATCGCGACAGAGCGCTTCAACATGCGCGGCGTCTTCATGAAATCGCTGTTCGAGGGCGGAGGCCAGGAGCGTGATCTCGCCGCTACCTACCGGGAGTGGAAGGATCTGGCGGCAGCCTGGCCCCGGACGAGCACATTACTTGAGAACATCGCCAGGCGATGGGATAGCAATGCCGAGGATTCCGACCTGCGCGCCCGCCAGGACATGATGCGGGACTAAAGCCGAAGCTCGCCTCCGGTCTCAGGGCCTTATTGGTTCAGGTCGCATCGACTGCACCGGGAGCGTCAATGACCAAACGCAGTGAACACTTCAACGTGCGCCGAGCGGAACCGCTGAAGGTCAGCTAAGAGTCAAAATCTGCCCTTTGGCGACCTGACGACGCTTTTCGCTGACGCAGTTTTCGAGCCTAGCCCCGTCAATATCGGACGCACCTCCCTCGCTATCCCGCCGACCCCGCTGGACTTCCCCGCCGAATGACGGTCAGTGGCGGTCGTGGACACCCTCTCTCCAACCGAGCGCTCCGAGCGCATGTCGCGGGTGCGATCGCGCGACACCAAGCCGGAACTTCGGGTGCGTCGGTTGGTCCACGGCATGGGCTATCGCTACCGGCTTCATCGCAAGGATCTGCCCGGCAAGCCGGACTTGGTGTTCGGTCCTCGCCGCAAGGTCATTTTAGTGCACGGTTGCTTCTGGCACGGCCACAACGACCCGAACTGCAAGCTCGCGCGCGCGCCCAAGTCGCGGATGGAATTCTGGGGACCGAAGCTGACGCGGAACCGGGAGCGGGACCGCGAGGTGCGAGACCAGTTGATCGAATCGGGCTGGGAGGTTCTGACTCTCTGGGAGTGCGAACTGGGCGACGGCCCGGCGTTGGAGCGGCGCGTGAAGGCTTTCCTCGGATGAGATCGGTCGAACTGTTCGCGGGCGCAGGGGGGCTTGGGCTGGGCGTGGCCCAGTCAGGGTTTGACCATGCGGCGGTGGTCGAGTGGGACCGGTGGGCCTGCGATACGCTGAAGGACAACAAGCCTTGGCCGGTGACGCAGGGCGACGTGAGGCTGATGTCCTACGATGGCCTCGGGACCATCGACCTCGTCTCGGGCGGACCGCCATGCCAGCCCTTCTCCCTGGGCGGCAAGCACAACGCCCATCTTGATCATCGCGACATGTTCCCCGAGGCCATAAGGGCGGTGCGGGAACTCCGACCCCGCGCCTTCGTGTTCGAGAACGTGAAGGGCCTGACGCGGGCGACCTTCCAGAACTACCTCACCTACATTCGGCTGCAGCTGGCTCATCCGGAAGTCACGGCCCGACCCGAGGAGCCGTGGATCGACCACCTCGGTCGGCTCGAACGCCACGAGACCAGCGGCTCGACGTCGGGCCTGCGCTACAACGTGGTGCTGCGCCTGCTTAACGCCGCCAACCATGGCGTGCCGCAGAGGCGCGAGCGGATCTTCCTGGTCGGGTTCCGCTCGGACCTTGGCGTCGAATGGCGCTTCCCCGACGAGACCCACTCCGCCGCCGCCCTGGCTTGGTCGCTGACCCACGATGACGAATACTTCGACCGGCACCGGATCGGCCGCGCCGAACGTCTGCTGCTGCGAGAGGCCGCGCCCAGGATCAAGGGCGACAAGCCGACCGCGCTGCCGTGGCTGACCGTGCGGGACGCCTTCCTCGGCCTACCGGACCCCGAACTGCAGCCGAAGACGGCGAGAGGCTTCCCGGACCACCGGTTCATCCCTGGCGCCCGATCCTACCCGGGCCACACCGGCAGCCCGCTGGACGCGCCGGCGAAGACGCTCAAGGCCGGCGTCCACGGCGTGCCGGGCGGCGAGAACATGCTGCGTCGGCCCGATGGATCGATCCGTTACTTCTCGGTGCGCGAGGCCGCGCGGCTACAGACCTTCCCCGACGACTTCCTCTTCCATGGCTCCTGGACCGAAACCATGCGCCAGCTCGGCAACGCCGTGCCGGTGCGCCTGGCCGGGATCGTTGCCCGCTCGGTGGCGGATCAGCTACATCTGTCGGATGAGCGTCCTGGCCCCCTACAACCCCCTGGAGAAGCGGCACTTGGCCGAAAGCGTGGCCAACGCCCTCCTGCACAGGCCCATTGAGCCGCTCGCGCCGACCCAGCCCTTCGAAGGCGCCGGCATCTACGCCATCTATTACACCGGCGACTTCCCGGCCTACGCCAAGGTCGCCGACAAGAACCGCGACGGCGCCTTCGCCTTGCCGATCTATATCGGCAAGGCCGACCCCATGGGCGGACGCCGGGGCGGCGACTTCGACGCCCCGCACGGTCGTGCTCTGTGGAACCGGCTAGCCGATCACGCCAAGTCGGTCGCCCAGGCCGATAATCTGACATCCGAGGATTTCGCCTGCCGTTTCCTGGCGGTCGACGACGTCTGGATCCGCATGGCCGAGCGCATGCTGATCAGCTGGCACTTCCCGGTGTGGAACCTCGTCGTCGATGGCTTCGGCAATCACGATCCGGGCGGGCGTCGCGCGACCCAATATCGATCGCCCTGGGATGTGCTGCATCCGGGACGAACCTGGGCCGTCAAGCTGGCGGACAGCGGCGTGACGCCTGAGGACATCTCGACCAAGGTCGCGACCCATCTCGAGGCTCGCGAACGGGCGGAGCAGGAGAAGGCGGCGGCGGATGAGGCGGCCGCCAAAAGCTGATCGACGGCCGTTCTCAATTCTGCGTCTGAGCGAAGTGGGGACGGTCGTTGGAAACCAAGTGCATCTGTTAAGCCAGCGAGCTAAAGGATTTCGGCGTTGCCTCCGCGCAAAGCGAAACGCTCCAACGGGCTGAGGGTTTGACAGAGTGGAACAATACGATCTGGCTGCTGATCGACATTTCACAACAGCTGAGTTCCTGAACGCCGGTGGGCATGTTTGCGATGCTGGGTATCACTACGGCTTAAGCGGCGAGAATGCTTTGAAGCATTCATTACGAGCATCGGGCGTGGAAGCATTCTGGCTGTCGGTCGGGCGCGACCGTTTCCAAACCGCTATGCAAGGCCACTTCACTGGTTTGACTTCCAAGGTTGATCAGCTTCGGGCGGAAATTTTGGCCAATGCAACGGGACGGCTCGCGGCGCCGATTGTTAGCGTCGTCTTGGCGCCTGCATTCCTCAGTATGTTTTCTGGCTGGTCGATCATGATCCGTTACGCTGACACCGGATTCACCCCCGTCCAGCAGGTCGATTGCGATAGATGGAAGGTCGATGCAACGGACTTGATGCTCAATTTGGTGGTTGTTTGATGTTTTATCACGAAGTGCTTGGCATTGCAGTCGAGACGGTAGCATCTTTTGGTGTTTGTCCCGATAGTGTTGGATATGTTCGCGATGGTACTGGTCGTTTACTCGTAGTAGCTGAAGATATCCCGGACAAGGCGCAAGTTGGTATTGCGCTGAAGGATAAGCTGGGGTCTTACGCAGCTTCAGTACCTCTAATAACCGGGGAAGTCGCTAAAAAGGTCCTCGAGGGGCCCTCAAGCGATAGAGTTGTTCATTGCGAAGGCCGCGCTTGGCAAGTCCGCTATTTCGACCGAAGGCTCGTGGGTGCCGACTGGTTGCATCAGCCTGCACAAAAAGACGACGCAGTCCGCGTCCCGACCATCGTTTTCGGCTCGTTGAAAGGCGGAGTAGGCCGCTCAACTGCAATGTCAGTTTTATGCGCTGACCTAACGAAGTCGGGCAAGCGAGTCCTGGCTGTGGACTTGGACATCGAGGCGCCCGGCCTAGGGTTCATGTTACTCCCGCAGGGTGATACGCCTGAGAACGACAGGCGGCCCAAGTTTGGCACTGTCGACTACCTTGTGGAACACGGTATAGGCGGGGTCCCGCAAGATGCCTTGATCGACTTCTTAGGTGTTAGCCCTTACCTCGGCGGCTTAGCGGATGTCGTTCCCGCAGTGGGACGTCTGACAGATGATGAACCCCATCTTATGATGGAGAAATTGTCCCGGGCCCTAGTTGAGGATCTGACTAGCGAGCGTAAATCTGTGCTTGATCAGGTTAGGACTATGATTGACGCGTTGTCGGCGTCTAACCAGTACGACGTCGTGCTTATAGATGCTCGTGCAGGTCTTGGTGAGATTTCTGCGGCCCCTCTGTTAGGTCTTGGGGCTGATGTGGTTCTTTTTGCGACGGATCAGTCCCAGACATTCAGAGGATATCGCTACTTACTGGCACATATGCGCCAGAATTTTATGATGAGCGATGAAGGCGATTGGCGACAGAAGTTGCATTTCGTCCAAGCTAAAGCCCCGTCGGCGAGTTCGAGAAGATTGTCTTTTAGGGAGCGCTTGTATGAAATTTGTGCGGAGTTTCTTTATGACGAAGAACGACTGGATCAGTTCGGGCAAGTAGTCAGAGCGCCATTCAATCCATCGCCAGATGAACTAGGTTATGCTGTTCCACATGACGCGTCTTTTGTTGAGTTCCATCCGAACTATGATGCGTTTGATCCAACCGAGGACGGAACGCAGCTGGATCGAGAAGTTTACCGAGGTCCGTATGGTGCGTTTTTGAACTGGGCGTGGGGTTTGCTCGGTTTTGTTAGAGAAGAGGAAGTTTCGCTTGCTGACTAGAACCCAAGTCGATGGACTTCGTGAAGGACTTCACGATCTTCCTGCTCTCAGCGCGCATACTACTGGGCAGGAAGTGCGTGGTGAACAAATATATTTCCCGGCAAGTCACCTTGAAGCGTTAGATCCGAACGCAACACTCGTCGTCGGCAATCGAGGTATGGGTAAAAGTTTTTGGGCAAGCGCTTTGGTTCAACCGCAAACGCGTGAGATCATATCGAAAGCATATTCCGACATTGCTCCACGACGCTTGGAGGGTGTCGATGTGTATTTCGGTTTTGCCGACGCCGAAGGCGGGCATGGGTCCGTGTCGAAAGAGCAAATTGCTGCGGCTGCTGCGAGTGTTACGCCTGAAACGGTTTGGAAGGCCGTTCTAATAAGAACTTTGGCACCGCTCGTCGGCAAGGCCGTGCCTCTGCGCTTTGTTGAATTGGCTCGTTGGGTCCGAGACAATATTGAAGAACAACGGGAAATATTGCGCCTTGCTGATGATGGTTTCAGAGAGCGCGGCCGAAGTGCTTTATTTCTATTCGATCAGCTGGATCAACTGGCGGACAGCTGGGATGAAATTCAGAGGCTGACGCAGGGGCTACTGAAGGTTGCCTTATCGCTCAAAAGCTATCGTCACCTGAGGGCGAAAATCTTCATGCGGCCTGATCAGGCTGAAAATCGGGAGTTATTCCGTTTTCCTGATGCATCGAAAATTTATGGAGGGAGAGTGCGTCTCAGATGGAGAGCAGTGGAACTCTACGGGCTTCTCTATTTTGAGTTACTGAGAAACGAAGCCTCGAAGCCACATTTCGAAGAAATCTGCCGAGCTGCAGGCATCGACCTGAGAAGGAAGCATAAACGGCTGCGGATACCGGCTGACTTGGCATGGCACCCACCCGCCCAGCACAAGATTTTCAACGAAATCGCTGGTGAATTTATGGGTAAGTCTGCCAAACGTGGACTTCCCTATACATGGATCCCGGTTCACCTTGCAGATGGTAAGGGTGAAGTTTCTCCCCGCACCTTCTTAAAGGCTATAAAAACTGCTGCAGATCACATCCCGCCACCTATGTACACCGCCATGAACCACGATGGCATTGAAGAGGGCGTTCGTGAGGCATCGGAAAACCGATTGGCCGAGCTACAAGAAGACTATCCTTGGGTTTCGGATGCATTGATCCCACTTCGTGGTCTGTTGGTTCCCTGCAGTTTCGATGAAGTTAAGGCTGCGTGGACGTCTGCGGATACGACTAATAAGATTTTGAAGAAATATCACAGGACCAGTGCGCCGATTGGCTTAGAGGTTGCAGATTTGTTTGGTGATGTTGAAACTCCCCATGCACTACTTGCTAGCCTCGAAGAAATTGGAGTGCTTGAAACTCGACCTAATGGCAAAGTGAACGTCCCCGATATATTTCGAATAAAGGCTGGTATTCTTCGCAAGGGTGGAGTCACTCCTCAGCAACGACAAGCACTATAGTTAATTAGTAGTATTTTAATATGTCAAATGCTAGACCTCTATTATTGTTCGTGTCCCCAAACAGCGCGATTTGATAGTTTGATGTAGGACACGTATAGAGCGGCGACAGGCAGCAGCAAGAACGCTACCAGATCAATGGGCTGGGTTGGGCTGTTTTGCCCCCTTAGGGATCGTATTTCAGCCTGTTCCAAATGTCTGTCCACAACGATCTGCTGACAGCGAACAAACATATCTTTTTCGCGCCTAAGCGGCATTCTTGGAATGATAATGTAGCCGCTGATCTAAACGCCTTGCGCACATGCAAAACGGGAAAATTGCCAGCGACACAGCGAACCAAGTCACGATGCTTATGATTTGACAGCCGCCCCACATTCCGAAAGTGTGGCTTTAGCAATCAGGGGTGGCCATGACTTATCTTTCGAGGCTCTGCGGGGCAGCAGCGCTGCTACTCATGCTCACCCTTGCCGCAGCCACAGGCGCTCAGGCTCAAACCAGTACTTTAAATTCCGGTTGGGAGGATCGCGGCGAGTTTTTCAGCGACCCGACATCTGCATGTCGTGCGCAGTGGGTCAAGTCGGGAATGAACAATGGCTACAGCCGCTTCATCGGCTACAGCGATGCCGAGTCCAACTTTGTTACGAAGCACTGTGAGTGGACGAGTCAGCAGTATCTGTGTCCCCAAGAAACGGGTGGAGGCGTAGTCAACTGCGGAACCGTACTTCCTGGATCGGTGAGTCTAAGCTGTATTTCGGGCAGTAGAGCTGTCCTCCCTGGTTCTTGCGTTCCTGTTGGAGACGCGTTCCCAGAACGGCAAAATCAATGCGCAGCTGTCAGCGGGAAATCAATCAATCCCTCTGTTGGCAACCCAATATTGCTTTCAAGCGGATCGAAGCTGTACGATGAAACTGATTATGAGACTGATGACGGACTTCTAAGAATACGGCGCCTGTACCGTAGCAATCCAATTGGACGATCCTACAGTGCCCACGCACCGTCTGGGGGCCTTGCAGGCGGGTGGGCATTCGACTTTGCTTACGAACTTCAGTTGGATCGTTTGTGGGGCACCTCAACAAGCAGTCCGCAAGTTTATTTGGCGTTGGTGTCGCCTGAAGGATCTGCGTTCGATTATGTGATGGGGAGCGGCAATATCGTATCTCCTAATACGATCGATATCGCACCCGTCTACGCGGGCTCTCAGTACAAGATTGAGTTTCTGGGGCCTATGCCTGCTACAATAGGCGGCCTAGATGACGTTTCGACGCAGTGGAAAGTTACAGACGAGTACGACACCGTATGGACGCTCCAGACGTTCAAATCTCCAGTGACGGGCAAATTCCGAACAGCGAAGCCAATCCAAAGGGTCCTGCGTGGGGGCTACATGTGGTCGCTCTCCTACGGAGCCGATGGAGATCTTCAGTCCATCACGGATAGCTACGGACGAGTACTTTCATTTAGTTGGTCTCAATATTTCAAATCTTCTGCGCCGAGCGCCACAGGCGTTCTGCCTTATCCCGAAGCAGTTAGCGAGATTGAGCTTTTGGACGGCTCATCCCTTGTCTATTCCTACGATCCAGCTCCGGCGACAGCTGCACCGTCAACGGCGAAGGTGGAGCGACTGACCAAAGTCGAACGTCTCTCAAGCACTAATGTTGTGGTTAACAGCCGTGCGTACCACTACGAAAATCCCACCTTCCCAAGACACCTCACTGGGATCACAGACCATCGAGATGTGCGTGTCGCCACCTACGGCTATGACGCCCAGGGTAGGGCGACCTCAACTGAAGGGGCGAATGGCGTTAATAGGTATGCTGTTGAATACGGGGTCTATTCCGACGGATTAACGCGCCGTGTTACCAATCCGCTGGGCAAGGATTCAATATATAAATTCCAGCGATTTACGACGACAGCTCTCAATGACCTTCGACTCGTTTCCGTTGACGGAGAGGCAAGCGCAAACTGCCCAGAGAGCGTTCAGACCGTCGGTTACGGCTCCAACCGTTTTGTGACAAATGTTGTTGATGAAGAGGGGGTTCGTCGGACGACGACGCGCGATGCTCGCGGACGCCCGACGACGGTTGTTGAGGCGGCCGGCACTCCGAGCGCCAGGACTACGCAGATCGTATGGCATCCGACGTTCAATCAGCCGACCCAAATGGCCCGGCCTGGGTTGACGATAGACCTGACCTACAATGCGCTGGGCCAAATCGCCACGCGAACATTGACGGACACGACCACGATCACGGCGCCGTACTCAACGGGCGGAAGAACGCGAACCTGGTCATACAGTTGGTCCTCGACGGGGCTCCTTCAAAGTGAAGATGGGCCTCTCCCAGGAAACTCGGACACAACGACGTACAGCTACAACGCCTCGGGTCAGCTGACGAGCATGACCGATCCTCTAGGTCACGTCACCCAGGTCACTTCCCGCGATGCTTCGGGGGCGCCGCTGACCGTCGTCGATCCTAATGGCACACAGACGCAGTTTGCCTATGACCTAATGGGCCGGCTGCTTACGATCACCACCAATCCCGGCTCGTCCCAATCTCAGTACGCGTTGACCTATGACGCCGCCGGCAATGTGACCAAGTTGACGCTGCCGCGTGGGGGATGGCTGGAGGTCACCTACGACGGAGCAAGCCGCATCACGGCGGTCAAGAACAGCCGAAATGAGCGCATCGATTATGAACTTAACCCGGTTGGCGAGAGCGTCAGATCGACCACGCGCAATCCAGCGTCGTCGATCACCCAAGACCAGCGGCAGGCTTATGACGAGTTGGGGCGTTTGATCCGTCTGACGGGCGCCAATGCTCAGAATGTGCTCTTCGGTTACGATAAGGTCGGAAGCCTTGTCAGCGCGACCGACGCTGAAAGCGAATCCTGGTCCTACACCTTCGATCGCTTGCGGCGCGTGCTCAAGGAGACGGATCCAGAGGCTGTCGAAACGGCTTATTCCTACGCGCCGAACGATGCTCTATCCAGCTTGGAGGACGGTAGAGACCTGACGACCAATCGCGTGGTCGACGGGTTTGGCTTGACGATCCGAGAGACGAGTCCAGACCGAGGCACGCTCACATATTGGTATGATCAGCGCGATCTATTGGTGAAGTCGCAGGACGCGGACGGCGTCGTTCACAACTATGCGTATGACGCGAATGGACGCTTGTTATCGGAGACATTCAGCGGCGCTAGCTGGGAGAATATCACCTACAGCTATGACAATACCGCAGGGGGCAACAAGGGGATCGGCCGTCTCACAGGCGTTTCAGACGCGTCAGGTTCCCACGCCTATGTCTATGACGCCCAAGGACGCGTGACCTACGACACCCAGGTCATCGGCGGTCAGCTCTATGTCGTGTCCTACGCCTATGATTCGAACGGCGACCTGGCGTCCGTCACCTATCCGTCCGGGCACATCGTCAACTACGCTCGAGACAATACCGGTGTGACGACAAGCATCACAGCCAAGGCTTCGGCATCTTCGACGGCCGTAAGTTTGGTCAGCAACGTCACCTACATGCCTTTCGGCCCGCTTTCCGGAATGACCTTCGGAAATGGCCTGACGACGACCCGACAGTTCGATCAGAACTATTGGCTAGCCGGCCTGACGCTGGGCGCAACGGGTGCCAACCGGTTGAATCTGGCGTTCAGCCGGGACCTCAATGGAAGGCTCACAGGGGTCACGGACAATCTGGCGACGGGGCGCGCGGCTGCGTTCGGTTACACGGACGCCGGCAGAATCCAGTACGGCGTGGGTCCATGGGGTGTGAACAGCTATAGTTATGACGGGGCTGGAAACCGCGTTGAGGTAAGAACCGAGGTCGGGAACACGGCCAGCTACGAGTTTGCTCTCACTCCCGCTTCGAACAATCGCATCACGGAGGTTCGCGACACAAACTGGGCGTTGAAGCGGCAACTGGCCTATCGCGCTGGCGGCGATCTCAGCACCCAGACCTTCGTCGGAGGCGCGACGTTCGAATATCTCTACGGCGCGCACAAGCGTGTGCTTGGCGTGAAGAAAAACGGGGCTGACCTGTCGGCCTATCGTTACGATTACACGGGACGCAGGGTCTCTGCGCAAATGCTGGGTTCGGCGCCCTCGCTGACCCATTACGTGTTCGCGAACGATGGACGTCTGCTGGCGGAATACAATGCCAACACGGGTTCGATGACGCGTGAGTACGCTTGGCTCGACGACATGCCGATGGCCATCCTCACGGGGACCGGGACGACGCTGACGCACCTTTACATTCATACGGGGCAGATCGGCGAGCCCCTGATGATGACCGATGCGTCAAAGGCTGTGGTTTGGAGCGCGGCCTTCGATCCCTGGGGGCAGCCCGCCATGTTGTCGCCCACGGCAACATCCCCGCTGTTCATGCGATTGCCCGGACAGTGGCAGCAGAGCGAAACGGGGCTGTATCAGAACTGGATGCGGGATTACGATCCGACCTTGGGACGTTACGTTCAGACGGATCCGCTTGGATTGTACGCCGGGGCCAATCTCTATGCCTACGTCAATGGCGACCCGCTTCAACTAACGGATCCAACCGGCGAATGCCCGTGGTGTTGGGGAGCTGTGATCGGCGGTGTTGTTGGAGCTGGGGGAAACCTTGCTTGGCAGCTCTACCAAAACGGTGGCGACTTTGACTGTGTCAATCCTTGGGAGGTGCTGCGTTGGGGAGTGGAGGGCGCGTTTACCGGAGCTACGCTAGGTCAAGGAACCAGATGGGCCCTGATCGGGAAAGAGTTCAAGATTGGGAAGAATTTCAGATTGGCTCCTTTTGGGAACCGCGGTCCAGGCCGCACTGGTGCTCCTCATTACCACAGGCGGCCGTCACCAAATGAACGCGGCGAAGTGCCATCTGGGCAGAGCATTAATCGTCATCGGCCTTGGCAATCGCATCGTGATGATAAGTCTTGGTGGGATAGGTTCTAATGAGTGATTCTAAGCCGTTAGGTCTGCTAGTCGCTGCTGATGAGCCGGCTTTGCTTTACCCTAGTGTCGACGCCGCTGAGCGAGATCTAGAGGTGATTGATGTAGAGGATGGGGTTTATCCATATGCCATCGACTTTGATGGTTATCTATACGATATCAAGACTGATGGTGCGTTTAAAACATTGATAATAAGAAAAAGGCCACTCGTCAGAAATGAGTCGTTGCTAAGGAAACTTTTATTGATAGTGCTGGACAAATCTTTGTCTGGCAATGCCTCAACCTTCAGTACTGAATTTCTTTTGATGGAAGCCAAGAAGCTGAAGTAAAATCATTGCGTCAGCGTGTCGGACTGGCGCATGTGGGAATCAAGCGCTAGCAGGTTAACTGGCGCAGGCCGCGACTTGCCCAGCCCGCCGAATTCTCAGGCGGTCGCGGCTACCCAAGCTGCATTGGCTCCAGCGCGAAAGCGGCGAAGTGTGGGCCGGCTGATGAGATGGCGCTGGGTGTAGAAGGTGTTGTAGATCGCTGCGTGAGTGGTGAGGAAGCGCTGGGCCGAAGCCTGGGATTCGAAGAGCTGCTGCTGTCGCTCTCGACGCCGGATCGGCAGGTGGGAGTTCTCCGCTCGATTGTTCTCCCGAAGCCGACCGGGTGAATGCAGATGGCGCAGGCTCAATGCCTCAAGAGCAGCGGGATAAGATCGAAGACCGTCGGTGACGATGGGTTCTGGCTCAAGAGGCTGGTTTCGCGACAGCCGCTTGAGCAGCGCCAGTGCTGGCTGCGCGTCCCGACGGCTCTGGACGACGAGGTCCATGACCTCGCCCTCATCGTCAACCGCGCGCCACAGGAACATGCGCTTTCCGCCAATCGAACAGACGACCTCGTCCAGATGCCAGCGAGGGGAAGGGGAGGGGCGGAGCCGCTTCAGCCGCTTTGCGATCTGGGGTCCAAACTTGATCGTCCAGCAGCGGATGGTCTCGTAGCTGACGTCGATTCCGCGGGCGGTCAGTAACTCCTCGACGTCCCTGAAGCTCAGTCTGAAGCGAAAGTAGAGCCACACGGCGTGGCGGATGACCTCCGCCGGAAAGCGGTGGCGCTTGAACGATATCAGCTTCATGGAATTCGTCCCGAATTAGCCGCTTACGTCGGCCCTCAATGGAGACAAGTTAGCGTTAGACTGACAGCACTCGGCGGCCCGATCAAACGGATGCGATACGACTGACGAGCAGCGATCAGCCTATGCGAGCTTTATCAACAACTATCACGCGCTCGTCATCATTCGGTAGCTTGACCATTGCCGCCTAACCCGACCACGGTTCGCCAACGGGGTTTGGGGAATCACGGTGAAACAGGGACTGATGGGCCTCTCGTGCCTGACTGTACTCGCGCTAGGAGCTTCAGCCCAAGCGCAGCAGACCGACACCTACTTTTACGATGTGCAGGGACGCCTAGTGGCCACGACTAAGGCGCCGCCTAATGGTGGTTATCGCACGAGATACGGCTTGGATGCGGCGCACAACCGCAGCGGCCGCATCACCGAGCAGGTGCCTACTCGAACGACTAGCGACCAACTCTTTCCCGGACAGAATCTGTTGCCGGGTCAAAAGCTCACATCCGCTGACGGCCGCTTCATCTTTTTGCTCCAGGCCGGGGACAGCAATGCCGTCATCTACGGCCCGTCCGGCGCACTGTGGTCGACCAACACATCCAACGGGCGCGGTACGATCTTGACGCTTCAGACAGACGGCAATCTCGTCATTTACGGGCCGTCAAATGATGCTGTTTGGAGCAGCGGCACTCCCGGCAACGCGGGCGCGCGCTTGGTCATGCAGAGCGACGGCAACCTCGTCATCTATTCGGGCTACACGGCCTTATGGCACACCGGCACCGGCGGCCACTGATCTTGGGGAAGATCATGAACCACACACTCAAGGCCGCGCTGCTGATCAGCAGCGCGCTCGTTGCAACGCCGGCTTTGGCTCAGCAGCAGCCGACACCTCCCGAACACTACACCCTCGACCCTCGGGGCGTGGACTTGGTGCAGGGCACGTTCAACTATTCAACGGTTGATGTGGCGATTGGCCCGCAGGGGCAGGGCGGCCTCGCCCATGGTCGTGTATGGGTGAACAACGGCTGGCGTGACACATTGTCTGGCACGATCGCCGTTTCGGGTTCGACCTACGTGGTCAGCCTCGGGGCGCAGTCAGAAGTCTTCACGAAGTCAGGGTCGAACTTCATCCCGGCTTCGAACAATGGTTCCAAGCTTAGCCAGAGCGGTTCGGCTATAACCTTCACCACAAAAGATGGAACGGTCGCGACCTACTCGACCACTTATAGTGGCAGTACGACCCCATATCAGGCCAATAATGCCGCGCTTGTTTCGGTGTTGTATCCGACCGGAGAGCGCCTGGATTATCAATGGAATGGCGTAACCTATTGTACAGGTCCCGATCGAATGTCGCCGGATGGTGAGCCCGTTGGCTGCCTAGGCTACAGAAATGCTGTCCGTTTAGAGGGCGTAGCCAACAACCGGGGCTATGCGATTGATTTTATCTATGCGTCTGATGCTACTCCGCAAAATCTCGGAGAAGTGCGGATGCAATGGTTGAGACGGGTGGGAGCGAGGGGGGTGAACCGCGCCGTTGACCCCTGCTTAACGACGCCGGGTGGATGCGATGCCCTTACAAAAGACTGGCCTAGCGTGAGCTACGAGGCTGGCGCGTATGGTGGAGCAATTCAGTCGGTAACCAACCAGGCAGGACAAACGGAAAGTTATGTCTACGGATCTGGCGGTCTAGTTTCGATCGCAAAGCCGGGGTCGGCAGCTGTTTCCATCACCTATTCGGGGGGGAAGGTGTCCAGCGTCACCGACGCTTCGGGCAGCTGGAATTACGCCTTCGTCGACACTGGATCGGTTCGGACATCGACTGCGACGGGACCGGCTGGACAACAGGTTTCTGTCAACTCCAACATGGGTATAGGCCGGGCGACGTCTGTTCAGAACGCACTGAACCAGACGACATCGTACGCCTATGACGGCCAGCGTCGTTTGCAGCGTGTGACGCAGCCGGAGGGGGACTACGCCGAACTGACCTACGACGGGCGCGGCAACGTCACCCAGACGACCTATGTGGCGAAGGCGGGTTCGGGGTTGAGCAATCTGACGACGACGGCGAGCTTCCCTGCGTCATGTTCCAACCCTGTGACCTGCAACAAGCCCACCTCGACCACGGACGCGCGCGGCGCGGTGACGGACTACGCCTGGAACGGCACGCACGGCGGGCTGGAGAGCATGACCCTGCCGGCGCCGACGCCGGGGGCCGTGCGCCCGCAGACCCGCATCGCCTATGCGGCCCAAACGGCCTATTACAAGGACGGCAACGGGACGATCGTCGCCTCGCCGACGTCAATCACCCTGCCGGTATCGGTATCGCAGTGCGCGACCAACGCTGCGCCAGCCTGCGTGGGGACACTCGATGAAGTGCGCCAGACGGTGCAGTACGGCACGCCGGGCGTGGCCAACAATCTGCTGCCGACCGTGGTGACGCAGGGCGACGGGGCGGGAACGCTGAGCGCCTCGGTCACGACCGCCTACACCCCCAATGGCGACGTGGCCTCGGTCGATGGCCCGTTGCCGGGAACTGAGGACACGACCTACTACCGCTACGACACCGCCCGGCGACCGATCGGCGTGATCGGCCCGGATCCAGATGGTCCGTCCGGCAGTCTGCTGCGTCGCGCCCAGCGCGTGACCTATGACGCTGGCAGCCGGCCGACCCAAGTCGAGCAGGGCATTGTAAACGGCCTATCCGACACGGATTGGAATGGATTCAACAGCCTGCAGCAACAACTGACGGCCTATGACGCCTATGGTCGTCCGGTGATCGCTGCGTTGCGCGGTGGTGGTGCCGCCCATTCGGTAACCCACATCGGCTATGACGCTGCCGGTCGCCAGAACTGTGTGGCGACACGGATGAACCCGGCCGCCTTCGACAGCTTGCCGGGCTCGGCCTGCGAACTGGGCGCGCAAGGTGCTTACGGCCCGGACCGCATCACCAAATACGACTACAACGTCGCCAGCCAGCTGACCAAATCGACCTCGGGCTACGGCACGGCGAATCTGATCACGGAAGAGGCAACCTACACCGCGAATGGCAAGCCGCTGACGCTGAAGGACGGCGCGGGCAACCTCTCGACGATGGTCTACGACGGCTTCGATCGCCTCTTGCAGATGCGATACCCGAACGGTGCCGTGGGCAACGGCGCGTCCGACGCCAACGACTACGAGCAGTACTGGTACGACGCCAACTCAAACGTCACCAGCTATCGCAACCGGGCGGGCGAGATAATCAACGCTGGCTATGACGCTCTAAACCGCAAGGTGGCGATGAGCGGCACGATGATCGCGGATCGGAGCGTCAGCTACGACAACCTGAACCGTCTGAAGGGGATGAGCTTCGCCGGCGGTGGAGCGTCGTCCTACAACATTTACGATGCCTTAGGTCGCCTGATCTCTCAGGCCCAGGCCGGCGTGGGGACGATGAGCTACGCCTACGACCAAGCGGGCCGGCGCACTTCCATTCATTGGCCGGACGGCTTTTGGGCGGCTTATGACTATGACTATGCGAACGAACTAACCGGCGTTCGCGAGAACGGCGCGACGGACTGGCGATTGTCGGCCTGGGCTTATGACAATCTCGGTCGCCCCATCGCCCAGAGCCGCGGTAACGGCGCGACGACCTACTGGAGCTACGACGCGGCTGGCCGTCTGTCGGCGTTGAGCCATGACGCGGCGGGGACGGCGAGCGACTTCGGCCTGAATCTGGCCTACAATCCGGCGGGTCAGATCGTGACACGCACTCTGTCGAACAACGCATATGCTTATCAGCCGGGGGTCGGGAATACGGCCTACGCCAACAACGGCAAGAATCAGGTGACCAGCGTAAATGGCGCCGGCATCGGCTACGATGGTCGTCAGAACATCATCAGCGTCCCGGGCCTGGGCAGCTATGGTTACAACGGCTCCAATGAGCTGACTTCGGCGACGGCGGGCGGCGCAACTACGGGCTTGTCCTATGATCCCGGCGGCCGGCTGTATCAGTCGGGCTCGACGCGGTTCCTCTACGACGGCCAGCAGGTGGTGGGGGAATACAACACCTCGGGCGGCCTACTACGCCGCTACGTCCCTGGTTTGGGTCTAGACAATGTGGTTACGGCCTATGAGGGCTCTGGCTACGACCGTCGCTATCTGCTGTCGGACGAGCGTCGCTCGGTCGTGTCGATCACGGACGGGCAGGCCAACGCCTTGACGACCAACACCTACGATGAATACGGCCAGCCCGGATTGGGCAACAGCGGCCGGTTCCAGTACACCGGCCAGATGTGGCTGCCGGAAGCCCAGCTGTACCACTACCGGGCCAGAGCCTATGCACCGCAGCTCGGGCGATTCATGCAGACAGATCCCATTGGGTATCTAGCGGGTGCCAACATTTACGCTTACGTCGGCACAGATCCGATCAACCTGATTGATCCATTTGGGCTGGAGCAGGGGCCTGTGACGCTCCCGCCAGTGGACCCGGTCCCAGGGAATATTTGCGGGAGGCACGCCTCGTCCTGCATAGTAGGGCGCGAGGCTATACAAGACTTTTTGGACTCAATTGCAGATTTGGGCGAAATAGTTGTAACCGGCGTGAGAAAAAGTGAGGTCATTAAGACGGCAAAGAACAATGCCGATGCCGCAAGGGATTGGCTGCTTAGAAACTATTGTCTCGTTGGCGGTGTTGAGGGCGTGCTCGGTGGCGTAGCCGAGGGTACTGTTGGTGCTAGGGGGGGCGCGAACGCGAACGCCGGAGTTGACATCGCTTCGATACGTTATCGTTTTGAAAGTCGTGGTGGAAACTTGGTGTCGGGATTCTTTGTGACTCAAGGTGCCGAGGCGAAATTGGAGATAGGCGCACCTGGCGTGCCTGGGGGCGGTTTCGAATTTGGCCGCGAAGCGAGGCGTGAAACCACATTGAGTAGCGGCTCAGCAGCGCGCTTGCGTGCAATGCCTTTCACAAGTCAAGATGACGGGTTCTTAGGATTGCAAGCTGGTTTTGCGCTCGTAGCTGGTGGGAAAGCAAAAATCGGCGTTGAAACAGGTTCCTGCTAGTATAGTGGTAGAGTTATGAAAAAGATTTTTTGGACTATGTATGTAGTTTACGTGGTCATGGGGTGTTGGCTGTACGGTATCCCGAGATCACTATCTAGTTTTGCCGCAATTGTGGTAATACCCGGATTGGCATTAACATTTCTCTATTATTTTTATGATGGCCTGTTCAAGGCGGGCGGGCGTGCTTTGAAGAGGAAAAATCCAAACCAGCACTAAACCTGGCTGCGGACGCGTCTTGCCAGTCAAGTCCAAGCCTTCACATGGCAAGCTTCCGGAAGTCGGGGTGGACAGGCTAGCCTATCAGTTGAAACTGAGGTCAAAGGCATACACGGATACGTTCCGTACCCGTTAGGGACGGGCGGCGCCACAAGCTGACCATCTTGCTTGGATTTCAGTTGAAGCCGCGTAGAGGAACCGCCTAGCACTATTTGTCGGGCCAGTTACACTATGTCGATGCTTGCTTTGTCTAAACCAGACTGTATGCGTCAAAGCCCGAAACGCGAACGACCCTCACCGTATCCCCAGCGCAAATAGTGATGAAGCGGGTCGTACGGCGACGTGTCAGAGTATGCGGCATGATAGGCCGTCGTTGAAAACTCAGGCGAAGGATTTCGCCCTGCTTGCCAGCCCCCATTGTGATAGTCGGTCAGCGGATTGGTCGATGCCGACAGACCATAGGTCGATCGATACCAAGCCGTGTTGAAATACCGGTTGGGCCAGCGGTTCTCCGAAGCGCCATACTGAAGCCAGTGCTGATAGGGATCGAGCCCGGCATTCAATATGTCCGGATAGGTCTGCAAGTAGAAATACGGATCGAAACCGTCATCCAGCACCTGGACGCCGCCGATCGCTTCGCAACACCTCCGCTTCGAGCGGTTATCGGCCTGATCAATCTGATAATAGGTGGTGTTGGCGCTGTTCGCCCCTGAATGGGTGAGACGGCCGTGCACATCGTAGGCGTAAACCGTGGTCTGCGCGAAAGTCGGCGTGGACAGCAACGCCGATACGCACGCGATGAGAGGGACGCGACTTTTCATTCGGTGGATTCCCTAAGGCGAACTTCACTGATGGTCCGTCGGCCGTTGGGGCGGTCGAGCTGGACGAAGACGTCGACGCTGGCGCGGACGTAGTGCAGCACATCGTTACGATTGAGCGTGCTCGCACCCTGGAGGACTAGGAGCGCCAACTGTTCAACAGCGCGCTCGGGGCTGTCGGCATGGATCGTGGTCATCGACCCGGGATGGCCAGTGTTGACCGCGCGAAGGAAGGTGTAGGCCTCCGGACCTCGCAGCTCGCCCAGGATGATGCGATCGGGCCGCATCCGCAACGAGGCGTTGAGCAGATCCTCAGCGGTGACGGCCGCTTCGCCAAGCGGGCTACGCGCCGCCAGAAGGCCGACGCCGTTCGGATGGCGCAGATTCAGTTCCGGCGCGTCCTCAATCAGGATCAGCCGTTCCTGAAGTGGTATCTCGCGGATGAGGGCGTTGAGGAAGGTGGTCTTACCGGTCGAGGTCCCGCCGCTGATCAGGATGTTTCGTCGCGCAGCGACTGCCGTCTTGAGCAAAGTAGTCGCATCGCCGGCGTTGCTGAGCGCTCGAAGCTGCTCGTCCACCTCAGCCTGTCCCGCCTGGCCGCCTAGTTTGACGTCGGCGAAGGCGCCGGCGGCGGCGTAGTCGTCGAGCCGAAGATCCGCCGAGACCTGCTTACGGATGGCGATCGCGATCGGGCCTCGCGTCGCCGGCGCCATCACGATCTGCACGCGCTCGCCGCCGGGAAGGGTGGCTGACAGGATCGGATGCTCGCGACTGATGCCTTGGTGACCGTGCGCGGCGATCTGCCGAGCCAGACGTGTCAGGGTTTCGGTCGAGAGTTCTGGCGTCTCGTGGTGTTCAATGGCTCCACCGAGCGTCTCCGCCCAGATCTCGCCGGGCCGGTTTACGTAGAGGTCGGTGATGTCGGGGCGGGCGAGCAATGGGGCCAGCGCCGCTAGATAGCGATGCAGATAGACCTGGCCGGGCGCGCCGCCGTCGCTCATCGCGTCGAACCGTTGGGGATAAACTCGAGGTCTCGAGAGACCAAGGCCGTCACCCGCGCACCGGCCTCGACGCGGAGCGTCGGTTGGATGCCCCGAGCCGTGTTGCCACTTCCCGACGTCTGCGTCGATCCGGGTAGGGCGATGATGACGCCCGCGTCGCGGCTCAGGCTGCGTCCCGCCACGGCCGCGCCGACGTCCAGGGTGGTTCTCAGAAGTGCCGCTCCGAAACGCTGAAGAAAGTGATTGTCGACACGGCCCCGGACGCCCGACCGACCCTGAAGATCACCCGCGGGAGAGGACAGGGCGATCGTCACCCCGTCGGGGCGCACCAGGCGGGTCCACTCGACCAGGGCTCGGCTTTGTCCCGGAGACAGGTCGGTCTGATAGGCGCCGAACAGGCGCGAGCCGCGCGGTATAAGCACGCGGGTGCCGTCGAAGCCCCGCACGTCGCGCGATACGACGGCGCGGACGGGTCCCGGCTGGGTGGAATCGATAGCGGTTTCAAGAACGGCGGGAATGACCGAGCCTTGGGCGACCGTTGAAGCGGGCAGACGAAGCCGTCCCGACTGAGCAGCCGCCGCGCGGACCACGACGCCCTGGCCGCTCGCGTTCTGGCCCGTGCTCTGGACGTTCTGCCCTTCCGCCCGTTCGAGGTCTTCGCCACGCTGCGGACCGCGCATTGTGTCGATCACCAAGGCCGATGCCGTGGATCCGCCGCCGCCATTGGTCGCCACGGCACCCTGCGGCGAGGGCATGCTGGGAGGCGGCGTATAGGTTGGTGGTGGCGCATAGCCCGGCGGCGGGGGCTGAGGCGCGAACGGGATCGGCTGTATCGGCGGCTGCTGGCGCATCTGTGCTGGTGCGCGCGGTGGCTGACTGAATGAGGGCTGCGCCGCGATCACGACGGGATCGGTTAAACCGACTAGCGGAGGCGGCGGCGGCGCGGGTGGATCTGGTGGAAGATAGAGCGGGGGAGGCGATTGCACCGTCTGGAGCACATCGACGGACCGCGCCTTGGCAGTTGGCGCAGTCGAGGCACGCCGATGCCCGTCTAGAACCGCGAAGAGGACGATGCCGGCCAGGACGAAGCCTACGACCGTGACCCAGATCGAAAGAGGGCGATTGGCCCGAGCGACGACGGGCCGGCTGTCGTTCGAAGGCGCGAGCGCCGGTCGGGGATCGCGATCGAAAGGCGTCACCGTCTCGGCCTTTCGCGCTGTCGCTGCGCACGCGCCGTTTGGCCATCAAGTTTGAAGGCCAAGGTCCGGTGCACGCCGTCGATCACATAGCGCCCCTCGCGCATATGACCTTCGAGCAGGACCTGGTCGCCTTGATCGTCGACGGCGAAGAGCGCGGGGAGGGTTTGGTTCTCCCTCCACTGGATATAGGTCCGCACGCCGTCGTCATCCATTGCGAGGGGCCGCACGGCGCTGGCCCCCGAGATCCGATAGCGCCCGACGCCGGGCCGCGCGGCGGCGTCGGCGTCGTCCGTGACAAAGCGCACCGTGAAGACGGTGTCGGGACCGGGTGAGAAGGCCGAGGTCAGTTCGAAGGTATAGATCCTGGCGTTGGTGATCACCGTCATATTGGTCGCGCCGTTCGACCTCAGGGGTTTGAGGAAGAGGGCGTTGGATTGACCATTCAAGGTGGCCTGCCAGGCATCGGCGTCGCCGATCGCGACATTCTCGACCTGCTCGCCCGCCCCGAACAGGATGGTCGCCTGATAACTGGTGGCGACCTTGAGCCTGACGATCTGGGTAGGATCGTAGCGCACAGTTTGGATGCGGGGATCGCCGGCGGCCGCCGGCGGCGGGGCGCTGCCGACCGTTTGCGCCATGCTGGGTGACGCAATGAGTGTGAGACAGATTAGCCAGGTCTTCATGGCGTCTGGACCTCCACCGCCTCAACTGGCTCGACTGGCTCGAGCTGAGTGCCCTCGACCACGACAGGCGTAGACTGGCTATCCGGGGGTGACGGCAGGGCCTCTGGGTCGCGACGGTAGGTGAGCACCTGGAAGCCGAGGGGATTCAGGAAGCGATCGGCTGCTGACATCGGTTCGCCGGAGAATCGATATTGAACGATCGCGACCCAGGCGATGGGGGGATGCGCGGACCCGCCCGCGTCTCTTCGGATGGTGTCGAAGCGGACAAGCGCGGATCGATCGTTCAAGGGCGACACGCTCTTGATCTGGGTCTGAATGACTGTCGTCTTTGGATAGCGAGCGAGCGGACTATCGATGTTGCTCGCCTGCATGAGGCTGAGATAGTCGGTCCGCGCCTGATCAGCGGACCACAGCCCGACCTTTTGGTAGTTCGCCTGCAGCGCCGCCGTGTCGAAGCTCTCGCGCGCGATCACGTATTGAACCAGCATGGATTGGATCAGCGCTTTGTCCGGGGACAGCTGCACGGGGTCGAGGGGCTTCAACTCCTGAACAAACCCGGTCGTCCGATCGACCAGCAGCGTGTACGGCACGACGGTCTTCAGGGGCGCCATCGTCATCAGGGCCAGCCCCTCGACGACAGCGACGCCGGCCGCGCAGCCCGCCACGATCCAGGCAACGCGGCGCGAAGCGCGGAGGGAACCGATCTGGTCGGCGGCCCAGCTGCCGGCTTCCCGATAGTAGGCGTCCAGAGCCTCTCGACTGGATTTCTTCATGAGCGACGGTCTCTAAGCGCGGCGGCAAGCGAGGTTCTGGGCTTGGTTCGACGAAGCGCCTGCCCGGCTGGCGGAATGGCGAAGGAATCACTGGTCGCACCCGACCCTGACGACGACTGGACGACGGAGGGCGTAGACGTGGAGCCTCTAGCCGCGAGAGCCTGACCTTCCCGCCGTTCGGTAGAACGGACGGCGTCGGCTATGGCCAGGGCGCGTGACGGTGCGCCAAGGCCGAACGTCCCGGCGGGCAGTGCTGCTGAACGTGTTTCGCGGCCCTGAGGTGTGATCACTGCGATCTCTCTGGCGGGTCGATCCCAAGGGTACGAAGCCCGACCCAGGCTAGGCCAAGACGTCATGAAGCTGAGGCGCAACAGGATCGCGAGCGCGCCGAACAGGGCGATGGCGAACCCAAGATTGAGGACGAGGATTTCCACCGGCGCCGAAGCGGCCAGGGTGGACGACTGACGCAAGGTCACGACACGGGTGAGCCAGGGTTCAAGCAGAGCCAGTTGCACTCCCCAGATCAGCGTCGAAGCGACCGATGCGAGGAAGGTGAAGACCAGCGCGCGAGCCCAGCCGATAACGAGACCTCTCGACAGGCCAAAGAGAAGAAGGCCAGCGAACAGAGGCGTGAGCGCCAGAAGAAGGCCTGCCGTCAGTCGCACGACCGCGAAAGCGGCGATGACGCCGGTCAAGAACACGATCCTGGCCCAACCGAACGCGGGGTCGTCCGCGATTGGGAACCGTTGCTGCTCGCCCGAGGGTGACGGCAAGGTCGCGGCCGGCTCGCGCCCGGTGCCCAGATTGGTGAGCGTGATGATTGAACGGTCGGTCGTCTGCAGTCGGGCGATAAGCGAGGCGTCTCCGGCGGCGCCCGGCAGCGCCGCGGCGCCGCCCAGAGCCCTGGCGATCTGTTCGGGACCCTCGACGATGACGTCATAGACGAGCGTCTTATACGCGGGCCAACTGCTGGCCAGGGTCAACACTACGCCGATCTTGATCATGGCCATGACGCTGTCGCGCATGCTCGGCGTCCGGCCCATCATCATGCGAAGACCGAAGAGGGCGACAAACACGACCAGCAGACCGGTGATGGCCAGGGACAGGAAGGACGACGGCGACGCCAAGGCTTGATAGCCCACACCGCCCAATGTTTCCGCCCGGCAGTCGATGTGAAGCAGAAGTCCGGACAGAAAGGCGTCGCCGGTCGTGAGCGCGGGACAGACGGCCATGGTCAGACCGCCTCCAGAAGCACGGGCATCCAGTCCGCTGGATCGTCGCCGACCTCGGCGCGGATCTGATCGAGGAGGCGCACTGATCGCTCGCGACCCGAAAGGATCGTGAGAAGGTCCCGCTCGCCGGAAAGATCCAACCGGGCGATGACGCTGTCGCCGCCGTGCTTGACGAGGAAGCAGTGAGAGCTGTCGGGAAGGCTGCGCACGAGGTCGAACTCGTGCGGCGTCAGACCGAAGCCGCCGACATAGTCCTCGGCGCGGGCCTTGGGGTTGATCATGAAAATCTGAGTGGCGGCCTGTTCAACGATGGCGCTGGCGATCCGGCTTTCCAGGGCGTCCTGAGCACTTTGGGTGGCGAAACCGACGATGCCGTTGCGCTTCCGGATCGTCTTTTCCCAATCCTTGATCCGACGCACGAAGACGTCGTCGTCCAGCGCCTTCCACCCCTCATCGACGACGATGATCGCCGGCGACCCATCGAGCCGCTCCTCGACCCGATGGAACAGGTACATCATCGCCGGCGTCCGCAAGGTCGGGTCGTCCAGCAGCACCGTCATGTCGAAGCCGACGGTGTCGATCGTCAGATCGGTCAGATCCTCTGGATTGTCGAACAACCAAGCCCGCTCACCGTCGCCCCACCAAGGCCGGAGCCTGGACCAGAGATCGCCCGCATGAGGTCGGCGATCGCCTCGGAACAGCTCGACCAAGTGACGTAAACGGCGATCCTCTCGGGCTTGATCGAAGTTCGCCGCCACCGCGTCGCGGATCCGCTCCAGGTCCTCAAGATCGGTCGCGCCCGCCAAGGCCGTCAGCCAATCGACCAGGAAGGCCCGGTTGATCGGCGTATCCTCGATCTGGAGAGGGTTGAGGCCCGAGGCGGAGCCGGGTCGAAGCACGTCATAGCGGCCGCCCAGCGCGCGAATGAAGAGTTCGGCGCCGCGATCCTTGTCGAAGAAGATAATGCGAGGCGACAGCTTGCGCGCCTGCGCGAGCAGGAAGTTCAGCACCACGGTCTTGCCCGAGCCCGAGGGGCCGATGATGGTGAAGTTGCCCAGATCGCCCTGGTGGAAGTTGAAGAAATAGGGACCGGCCGCCGTCGTCTCGAGCAGGGTGACCGCCGGACCCCAATGGTTGTCGCTCGGCGAACCGAGCGGGAAGTTGTGGATGCTGGCCAAGCCGGCAAAGTTGTTCGTCGAGATCAATCCCCGGCGGGCGATATAGTTGAAGTTGGCAGGAAACTGCGCCCAGAAGGCGGGCTCCAGCGCGATATCTTCGCGCACGGCCACGACGCCCAGATCGCCCAAAACCGCCGTCACCTCGGCGACGCCGGCATCGACCGCCTCGAGCGTGTCCGCGCGCACGGCGATGGTCATGTGGTGCTCGCCATAGCCGGCGCGTCCGGCGGCGACCTCGTCCTTGGCCTGCATCAGCTCGCCACGCAAGGACAGGGCTTCATCCTCGGTCGAACGCATGCGGCGCAGCGCCAGGTTCATTTTCTCGAGCGCCGCCTGCCGCTCAACGAAAGCGAAGGACTGGGTGATGGTCAGTTCGTGCGGCAAACGCATCAGCTCATCGAACAGGCCGGGCGCGCTATAGGTCGGGTAGTCCTTGATCGAGACGATTCCCACGAAGCGTCGCCGCAGATGGCCCGCCGGCGCCAGTTCGATCGCGTCTTGCCCGAAGCTCACGCGACGGTAGGGCAGATAGGCGCCAAGATCCTGATGCGGCATCAAGACAGGACGCTGTTCGCCGTTGTAAAGCGCCGACAGGAACTCCAGGGGCTCCGAGCAGAAACCGTTTGGGGTTTCGCGAACGCCGAGCAGCCTGGGCTCATAGTCTCCGAGCGCGGCGACAAGCGCTTCACGCCCCGCATTCAATTGCGCCAGCTCGTGAGCGTGGGCCAGGTCATCTTGTTCAACAGCCCGCCCGAGCCAGGTGCGTAAGCGATCCGCCACGCCCAATCGGCCCTGGAGAGGGCGACGCACCAAGGTGAGATAGAGGTCGTTGGCGAAGAGCGCCTTGGTGTTTAGCCGGTCGGACCAGCGCTCTCCCAGGGCTTGGGAAAAGGGGTCGGGAAATCGGTCCTCGCCGACGACATCGAGCCGGCGTCGTTCGATATGGTGATACAGGGCGAACCGGGACGTGCCTACCGCTCGCAACATCGCGTCGCGTAGCGCCTTGCGATAGTTGAGCTCGGCCGTGTCCGCGGTCTCGAACAGCAGGCCTCGCAATCGGATGACCTGTAGGAGAAGGCCGTCTCGCATTTCCAGGGTGTGGTCGTCGACATGGCGTGCATAGGGCAGGTGAGCGCCGGCCGGCTGCTCGCGCCTAACCGAACGGCGGCCCTGGCTCAGGGCCGGTACGAGTTGCATCGCCACAGACTGTAGTTACGAACGCGAGGGCACCGACGCACGCGGGTCAGCCAGAGATCGACGATGCGTGGCTCCTTCAGGCAGAGCAGGACGCCCACACCGTGGATGATCAGGGCCGCTGGCAGCACCCAGATTGACCGAAAGATCAAAAAGAGCTCGGCGGCGAGGACAGCGTTGATCACGAAATAGCTGTAGGTCACGCCAGCGAACATCTGGGGACGGGTGAGCGCGGTGAAGAGCGGCGTCCGCTCGAGTTCGTTCACCCTTCAGCCCCCCATCATCGCGGTCGAGCGAATGCCAGCGACGATGCTGGCGGCCCCGAACAGAATGAAGCACCCCAAAATGACGATGGCGCCGTAGCGCCAGTTCAGACGACCGCTGAGCATCAAAAAGCCCACGCAGGCGACGGCGATGACCGCGACCACCGTGGCGATCGTGCCCAGCAAGGTGCCTTGGAGCCACTGAACCGCCTTGACGATCGGGCCCGACCCTTGCGGGTCCGCCATCAAGCTCTGCGCCTGCGCCACGGCCGGCGTGAAAATCGCGACGCACGCGGCGGCCACGTCGCGTACTCGTGCGACCACTCTACTCATCGGAACCCCCGGATACCTGCTGGATCATAGTCGCCGAGAAATCGCTGGGCGCCAAGACAGGAAGCACCACTTTGGATTGGTTTATGAGCCTGCAAGCCCAGCGCCGCGAAACGCGCTCGCTCCGCCAACGGCGGATTTGTTGGGGATAAGGCGTAATCGCTCGGCCATGCCAATCGACACTGCTCGGGGAGCGAGATCGCCTTGACCGGGAACAACTGTCACGCGCATGTTTTCGATGAGAAGCTTGGCGGTTTATCGCCTGTGCGCTCGTGACGAAGAGATCGAGCGAGGAGGGAAGCAAGATGATTAGAGCGATGGCAGGCTTGGCATGCATCGTCACGACGGCGGCATCGAGCGCGTCCGCGCAGGAAGCCCAGATCCTTGACTATGACGTTCATGGCCGGCTCGTCTCAGCCTACCGCGATAGGCTCGCCGGTTCGAACGTGACGACCTATGCGCTTGACGGGGCCGACAATCGCGCCGCGCGGTCGAGCGGTCCGGCCATGACGGCGTCCTGGGAAGCGGAAACCCTGCCTCATGTGGTCGGGTTCGCCGAAGCGGACGGCTGGGCCGCCAACATCAATCAGCCACAGCACTTCATGACCTACGGTCCCTATACGCCCGACGTGCCGATGGGGCAGCGCGTGGCGGTTTGGCGCATGATGGTCGATTGGGTCGACGTCTCGGGATCCTCCAGCGCGGTCGTGCTCGATGTTTACGACGCGACGACAGGTGAAGTGCTGGCTATCCGAGGGATCTCTCATGCCTCGTGGCGGACGCCATGGACTTATCAATGGTTCGAGCTGCCGTTTGAAATGAGCGCGTCGCGCGCGGGCCATTTGCTAGAGTTCCGGACTTGGTTCGTTCCCATCGCCCACGTGCGGGTCGACAAAATCGGCTACCGCTAACTGACCACTGCCGCTCTCATAAATGGTGACCATCGAAGCTGCTGTGTAGGGTGCGGCGGTCTGTCGCAGGCGCGTCTTTAGAGCGCGGAAAAGCAATGCTTTTGCTTTGCCTTATACAATCTCGGCGTGAGGCTTATCGACAGTTGTCGACAGCCCAATCGCTTCGGTTGGTTGACGGATAACCTAGGCCATCGAATGCTGCTTGTTGGGCCTGGGGGGCGCATGAAGTTATTTTTTGTATCGGTGACGTTTGTCGCGCTGGTTGCAAGCGCGGTGCCGAGTTTGGCTCAGGAGAGCCAAGTCTTGAGCTATGACGCGCACGGTAGGTTGCTTGCCGTCCATCGCGATTCGAGCGGCATCTCATCGGTCACGACCTACGGCCTAGACGCGGCGGACAACCGAGCGACGCGCTATTCTGGTCCTACGATGACGGCTGTGTGGGAAGCGGAAGCGCTCAACCATTACACGGGTTATGCCCAGGATGAAGGGTGGGAAGCAAACGCCCAGCAACCGAGCAGCCTCCTGATCGCGGGACCGTATACGCAGGCGGTGCCGGCCGGCTCCCGCGTCGCTGTCTGGAAGATGATGGTCGGCCCGACCAACAGCTCGGCGGCCTTAGTGAAGATCGATGTGTTCGATCTGTCGACCCACGAGGTGTTGGCTGAGCAGGTTCTGCCTCGCGCCGCCTGGCGGTCGGACTGGAGTTATCAATGGATCGAACTGCCGTTCCAGATGGACCCGTCTCGCGTCGGGCACATCATGGAGTTCCGGGTCCACTACTTTTCCGTCGCCCACGTGCGCGTCGATAAGGTCGGCTACAGATGAAGCGACTTTGTCCTTTCGCGATGGCGGCTGCTGTCGCAAGCGCCGGCGCGCCCGCGGTAGCGCAGCAGACTGAAACCTACTTCTACGACGTTCATGGCCGGCTGCAGGCGGCCGCGAAGGCTCCGGCGGTGGGGGGCTCGGTCAGCCGCTATGGGCTAGATAGCGCAGACAACCGCAGTGGTCGCCTGACGGAAGCTGCGCCTCAGCGGTCTATCGTGCACGAGTTGCAGTCGGGGCAGTTCATACTCGTTTCCCAGTTCATTCCCTCCGCCGACGGGCGGTTCTCCGTCGTCGTTCAGCAAGACGGTAATGTCGTACTCTACGGACCTTCTGGTGCGATGTGGGTGGCGCCTTGGACGTGGGGTCGAGGATCAACCACCATGACCATGCAGACGGATGGCAATCTGACCGTCCGCGGGCCGCAAAACGAACTCATCTGGCAAAGCGGCACCGGCGGTTATCCCGGCGCGCGTCTTGTCATGCAGAACGACGGCAATCTCGTCATCTATTCGGGCTGGACGGCCCTTTGGCACACCGGCACCGGCGGCCAGTAAAAGCGTGGGAAATCAAATGAAGATCGCACTTAAGGCCGCGCTACTCCTCAGCAGCGCTCTCGTCGCCACCCCCGTTTGGGCACAGCAGCAGCCTACACCCCCGGAGCATTATACGCTTGATCCGCGTGGCGTGGACTTGATTTCAGGGGCTTGGATGCCTGTGAGGGGCAAGACACAGATCGGGCCGGCGGATACTGGGCTTTCTTATAGTCGTATGCTGCTAGACAACGGAATCTGGTGGGATCCTGCTGTTGGCGGTATTACCAGCTGTGGGATTGGAGTTGATTGTGTCGTCTCGATCGAGGGTGTGACAGAAGTTTTTACTTCAACCGGGACGCTAACGTTTGCGCCAAAATCAGACACGGCATCGACGCTAGTGTTTGATTGGGGCGCCGAAAACTTCACTTACACTCGCGGTGATGGAACCATATTCCTAATGGAAAGGAAGGGTGTTGGGCATCTTCCAGATGGTGTCGTTACGCGCAAAACGACACCGGCCGGTCTTGTTACCAACTATAACTACAAGGTCGAAAAGAAATGCGTTGAAGTTGGTGGCGGCGAAGATCCCGAGCTGTACGGAAGAACGGCGGGATGCTTCGAGCAAATATCAGGTCGCATACAGTCGTATCAGAACAATGCCGGCTATATGGTCCACTATGATTACGAGTCCAACGATTTTGCGGATGAGCTGAACTGGGGAGTCGTGAAGAAAGTAACAGCGCTTAATATCGCTGTGGACCCTTGTGATGGCCTTGCTGCGACATGCCTATATTCTCAGGTCTGGCCATCTGTCACGCACCAATCAGTCTATAATCCAAACGACATCTACGATGTCGACACGGATCAAAGTGGAAGGGCGACGACCTACCGGCGATTTGGCGCTCATGTAACCAGCATCGACTATCCCGGTGGTGTGGCAGAAGATGTCGCCGTTACATATGATGGCGCTGGATCAACCCTCTGGGTGGCCAGCCTTACCGATGCGTCCGGCACCTGGACATATAGCCTCTCTGATGCAGGTGTGACTCGAACGCTCGTGTCATCTGGCCCGCTGGGTCAGCAGATCACGGTCACGTCGGACCTGACCATCGGTCGCGCGACCTCTGTGAAGAACGCTCTCAATCAGACGACATCGTACACCTACGACAGTCAGCGCCGTTTGCAGCGGGTGACGCAGCCGGAAGGTGACTATGCGGAGCTGACCTACGATCCCCGAGGCAACGTCACCCAGACGACCTATGTGCCGAAGCCGAACTCAGGGCTGAGCAACTTGACGACGACGGCGAGTTTCCCGGCGTCGTGTTCCAACCCACTTACGTGCAACAAACCGACCTCGACCACAGATGCGCGCGGCGCGGTGACGGATTACGCCTGGAACGGCACGCACGGTGGGCTGGAGAGCATGACCCTGCCGGCGCCGACGCCGGGCGCAGTGCGCCCGCAGACCCGCATCGCTTATGCGGCTCAAACGGCCTATTACAAGGACAACTACGGAACGATCGTCGCCTCGCCGGCGTCAATCACCCTGCCGGTATCGGTGTCGCAATGCGCGACCAACGCTACGCCGGCGTGCGTGGGCACGGTCGATGAAGTGCGCCAGACGGTCCAGTACGGCACGCCAGGCGTGGCCAACAATCTGCTGCCGACCGTGGTGACGCAGGGCGACGGGGCGGGAACGCTGAGCGCTTCGGTCACCACCGCATACACCCCCAATGGCGACGTGGCCTTGGTCGACGGCCCCCTGCCGGGAACTGAGGACACCACCTATTACCGCTACGACACCGCGCGCCGCCCCGTGGGCGTGATCGGTCCAGATCCAGATGGTCCGTCAGGAACTCTGCTGCGTCGCGCCCAGCGCGTGACCTACGACGCCGGCAGCCGACCGACCCAAGTCGAGCAGGGCATTGTAAACGGCCTGTCCGACACGGATTGGAATGGGTTCAACAGCCTGCAGCAACAACTAACGACTTATGACGCCTATGGTCGTCCGGTGATCACTGCGTTACGCGGCGGTGGTGCCGCCCATGCGGTAACTCACATCGGCTACGACGCCGCCGGTCGGCAGAACTGCGTGGCGACGCGGATGAACCCGGCCGCCTTCGACAGCTTGCCGGGCTCGGCGTGCGATCTGGGCGCGCAAGGTGCTTACGGCCCGGACCGCATCACCAAATACGACTACAACGTCGCCAGCCAGCTGACCAAATCGACCTCGGGCTACGGCACGGGAAGCTCTATCACAAAAGAGGCAACCTACACCGCGAATGGCAAGCCGCTGACGCTGAAGGACGGCGCGGGGAATGTCTCGACCATGGTCTACGACGGCTTCGATCGGTTGGTGCAACTGAACTATCCCGATGCTGCCACGGGTGCGGGGACATCTTCAGCGACGGACCTCGAGCAATACGGTTACGACGCCAACTCCAACGTGATCGGCCATCGCAACCGCGCGGGAGAGATCATCGATTACAGCTATGACGCGCTCAACCGACAGGTTGGGATGGGCGGAGCGGCGATCGCGGCGCGCACGATCAGCTACGACAACCTCAACCGTCTGAAGGCGATGAACTTCGCCGGCGGTGGAGCATCGTTCTACAACATTTACGATGCCTTGAATCGCCTGATCTCTCAGGCCCAGGCCGGCGTCGGGACCATGAGCTACGGCTACGACCAAGCGGGCCGGCGCACTTCCATTCATTGGCCCGACGGGTTCTGGGCCGCCTATGACTATGACTACGCGAACGAACTGACCGGCATTCGCGAGAACGGCGCGACGGACTGGCGACTGTCGGCTTGGGCCTATGATAATCTGGGTCGCCCTATCGCCCAGAGCCGCGGTAACGGCGCGACGACCTATTGGAGCTACGATGCGGCCGGGCGTCTGTCGGCGTTGAGCCATGACGCGGCGGGGACGGCGGGCGACTTCGGCCTGAATCTGGCCTACAATCCGGCGGGTCAGATCGTGACACGCACTCTGTCGAACAACGCATATGCTTATCAGCCGGGGGTCGGGAATACGGCCTACGCCAACAACGGCAAGAATCAGGTGACCAGCGTAAATGGCGCCGGCATCGGCTACGATGGTCGTCAGAACATCATCGGCGTCCCGGGCCTCGGCAGCTATGGTTACAACGGCTCCAATGAGCTGACTTCGGCGACGGTGGGCGGCGCAACGACGGGCCTGTCCTATGATCCCGGCGGCCGGCTGTATCAGTCGGGCTCGACGCGGTTCCTCTACGACGGCCAGCAGGTGGTGGGGGAATACAACACCTCGGGCGGCCTACTACGCCGCTACGTCCCTGGTTTGGGTCTAGACAATGTGGTTACGGCCTATGAGGGCTCTGGCTACGACCGTCGCTATCTGCTAGCGGACGAGCGTCGCTCGGTCGTCTCCATCACGGACGACGCGGCCAACGCCCTGACCATCAACACCTACGATGAGTACGGCCAGCCAGGCCCGGGCAACAGCGGCCGCTTCCAGTACACCGGTCAGATGTGGCTGCCCCAAGCTCAGCTTTATCACTACCGGGCCAGGGCCTACGCGCCGCAGTTGGGGCGTTTCATGCAGGCTGATCCGATTGGTTACCGAGCTGGGGCGAATGTATATGCCTACGTTGGTGGGGATCCGATGAATTTCGCAGATCCTCTCGGCCTGTCACGATTGAGACATGGCGATTGGGTCACGGAAGCTCAGTGTGTAGCGGGTGGGGGAACTGTGGTCCAGCAAAGTGGTGGCGCTTACTGTTCAGCTGGGGTCGCTTCTGGCCCGTACTTAGGTGGGGGCGGGCATGATGGAGCTGCAGGGATGGCAAGTGGCGGATCTTCGGGAGCGGGAAGTGGAGGCGCAACATCGTCGCCGGCACCTGCTGAGCCTTCGAAGTGTCCAGCGGGTGCGAGGCTGAATTTGGGCCGGGGACCCGCAGCTACTCTCTTCGGTGGCATAATAGGTGGATCTGTTGCTCTGACCGGAAATGTTTCTGTCCCTTGGCAATCTGTATTAGATGGTAGTTTCGTCGGCACTCAATTTAGCCTGACACCGTCCATCACCTTCTTGGGGGGATTTGGACTCTTTGCTGGTGCTGGTGAAAACTACTCCCTTGGTATGTCAGGGCAGCCGTCCCAGACAAATGTCAGCTACGGATCGAATTGGGTATTTCAATTGGGTGCCGGTGATGGAGGTGGAGTAGAGGTTTCCTCAGTATTTAGTGCTAACCCAAACTACGGTTTTTCAATCGGCCCTCGAGGCGCACTCGGAGCGTATGGCGCTGGCGGCTATCAGAGGTCAGTTACATTTGCAACTCCACAAATTGGGTGTGTGTCATGAGCAGTAGCAAGAATACTGGCGTTAAGATTCTAAACAGAACGATCCGGCAGTCTTTATTTCTTGCCGCTATATTTGGTGCTATTATAGTGGCGGCTACGGCTATGAATTTGTTGGGTATTGATACTGGCTTTGATGCTAGCTTATACTTCTTCTTTGGTCTATGTTGTGTCGTATCTATAGTTATCTTTGCTGTCGCAAAGTTTGCAAAATTTATTATCAAATCTTAAGCTGACAAGCGCTGCCAGGGTAGCCGCCAAGCGCTGTCAGCCTGATCGAGGCTGGCCGCAACTGTCACAACCCGATGAAATCTCAGGCGGCGGCTGCCGCTCATGCCGCCTGGGCTCCGGCGCGGAAGCGACGAAGGGTAGGAAGGGTGACAAGATGTCGTTGCGTGTAGAAGGTGTTGTAGATCGCGGCGTAGGTTGTGAGAAAGCGCAGGGCTGAGGCTTGAGATTTGAAGAGCTGGTGTTGCCGCTCTCGTCGTCGAATCTGCAGGTGAGAGTTTTCCAGCCCGATTGTTTTCTCGCAGTCGGCCGGGGGAATGCAGATGGCGCAGACCGAGTTGGCCCAAGGCCGCCTGGTATGATGTGAAGCCATCGGTGACGATCTTTTCAGGTTCGCCGGCTGGTTTCGTAGCAGTCGGCGGAGCAGCTTCAGAGCCGCATTGGGGTCTCTTAGTCGCTGAACCCCGACGTCCAGCACTTCGCCCTCATCATCCACGGCGCGCCAGAGACACATGCGCTTCCCACCGATCGAGTAAACGACCTCGTCGAGATGTCAGCGGGGAGAAGGGAAGGGGGCGAAGCTTCTTCAGCCGTCTTGCAATCTGAGGTCCGAACTTGATCGTCAAGCAACGGATCGTCTCGTAGCTGACGTCGATCCCGCGTGCGGCCATTAGCTGTTCAACGTCGCAAAGGCTTAGGCTGAAGCGAAAGTAGAGCCACACGGCCTAGCGGGTCACTGCCGCAGGGAAGCGATGGCGCTTGAACGAGAGCGGCTTCAGGAAATGCGATCGCCGATCAGACCGTTAGGCGGCACTGAAGTGGAGACAAGTTATCGTTAGACTGACAGCACCGCCACGCCGCTGTCCGCAGGAGCGAGGGTGCAACCCGAAATCAGGCTTCCGGCCGGCTGTCCCTGTCACCTGATCCTGGGCATTTCGGCAAAGATCCTCCGCGTGACCCAGGTCAGAAGCCGCAGCAGAACTGGCGCGGTTCTTTCTTGATGACGGCTCACCTGTCGCCCCTCGTGTCTGTCAGCGGGCCTCGTCATTGATGACCGCGCGCCTGTGGGGCTGCTCGCAGGCTTGACGAGGTTTGAGAACGCCTGAGCGTCTCACGCCCCAGAGACTTCGGTCGCTTCACTCTCGCGGGACTTGTGGGCGACCCCAATACCGAAGGACTGGGAAGGCGCGGCGTACCGGCGCAGGCCAACGTCTTGTCGACCCGAACGGCCTACATCGGGTCGGTGGACCCGATCTCCGCAAGCCAGTCGCTGAGCAGATCGTGACGGATCGGACCGTCCGACAGCACGATGTGCGGCTGAGGGCCGGCCGGAGGCACTTCGGACGGGGGATAGCCGAAACGTTCGCGGAACAGGCGATTGAAGTGGCTGATGGAGGTGAAGCCGTAGCTCCAGGCGATTTCAGCGATGGAAGGCTTCAGGTCGATCCGCTGTCTCAAGGCCTGGCGGGCGTGGTGCAGGCGCCGCTCCTGAACGAAGCGGTTCACGCCCCCGACCCGCTCGAAAGAGCGATACAGGGTTGCGCGCGACACCCCTGCGGCGGCGGCGATTTCCGCCGAACCGAAGGCGACGTCTCCGGCGTCCAGCCGGGTCTCGATGAAATCCACCGCAAGACGCCGCACGGTGCCCTGGATGGTCGATATTTCCGGCGCGCCGATGGATGTCTCAATGCCCGCGACCCGGCCGATCACCAGCAGCAGCGATTGGATCGCCGCGTCGAGGGCGGCGTCGCTTAATTCGGCCGCCTCCTGCGCCAGGATTTGCATCTGGCCCCTCACCAGCCTGACGCCGGGCAAGTCGGGCGACAGGATCCGTCCGTGCATCTCCGGTCCCAGCAGGGGAGGCGGCGCCAGGTTGCGCGGCACCATGATCGCCAGCAAATCGACCGTCTCCAGCCTGGTCGAGGACAGCCGCCCGAAATCTCGTATCTGCAGGGCGCCCGGCATGGCCTGGGCGCTTCGGCCGTCATATTCGCCGACCGTCGCGGTCCGGTTGATGACCAGGTTCAGACCATCGACGGAAGAGCGCCTCAGCAGATCCGGGCCGCGGCTCAGGGTTTGCTGCACGGATCGCCCCGTGCCGATCCCGCCGACCGCGCTGAGGGTGCTGCGCATATGATTGTAGAAGTTGGCCTGATCCTCATCGCTGATGCCCGACACCTCGTAGATGTCGGCCATGGCGATCAGATAGCGTTCCAGCGCATCCGGCAGGGTGGCGGTGGAAACATCCCAGGCGATCGTACGAGGGTAGGGCACGCGAACTCCTGGATCACGAAAGGAAAGCGCGAGCCATTCCCCTTGATGCGCAATTCACCGGCCGGATGTAAAGACGCTTGATCTTGCAGGATTTTGTCAAACCCTATGCGTCTCACCGGCGTGAGACGTACAGGCGTTCCTCGTTCCCCATGCACATGGCATCCGGCGGTCATAAAGGCGTCGGCGGAGGGCCGAGCGCCTCTTCGGGGAAATTCAATGGCCAGCCTCTTCAACCTTGCAGGCGTCTCCGCTGTCGCCTGTCTGGCGCTTGCGGCGCCCGCGACCGCGCAGAACTACGTCGCCAATCCGAGTTTCGAGAATCCGTCTATCGCGCCGGGGGGCAGCACGGTTGGCGCGATCCCCGACTGGACCGGCAGTCTGAGCGGCCTCTTTCCTTTCGGCATTGGCTACGAGCGCGCCGAGTTGATGACGCCGAACGGCAATCAGTGGGCCTATACGAACGACGGCGTCAACGCCCTCGCCCAGCAGACAACCAAGGCCGTAGTGGCTAATGAGGTCTATGAACTGACCGCCGAGTTCGGGCGGCGCACGGACAATCCGGCCGTTACGCCCAGTCTCGAACTCTGGGTCGGCGGCACAGTTACAGAAGGCGGTGTCGTTGGTGGTACGCGTGTCGGCGTCCAGAGCGTCAACCCTGTCGCGGGACAGTTCGCGCCCGCCACGGTGCGGTGGACGGCGCCGGCTGCCGGCCCGCTGATCGGTCAGCGCCTCAGCGTGCGACTGGCGAACAGTTCGGGCGCCCAGGCCAACTACGACAATGTCAGCTTGACCGCGACGCCGGGCGTCGCCCCCGTTCCGACCCTGTCCGAATGGGCGATGATCCTGTTCGCCGCCATGCTGGGCGGCGGTGCGTCGCTGTACCTCCAATACCGACGCCGGCTCGCCTGAAAATGCAAGCCTTAAGCCCGCCCCCGGTCTGTCGGGGCGTCGGTGACAACACTGTCCGACTGGAAACCGCCTTGACCAACAGCACCCGCACCCTCGCCCTCAAGCTTCGGGCCCACATCAAGGCCGCGTTTCTCGCCGGCGTCGTCCTTCTTGGGCCGACGAGCGCCTTGGCGCAGACCGTCACCACCTATGCGACCGGGGCAAACAATCCGTTCAAGCTGTCCTTCGATCGGAGCGGCCAACTCTACGTCGCAGAACCTGCATTCGACAGAGTATCGAGGGTCCCAGTGGGCGGGGGCAGCGCCACTCTGGTCGTCATCAACACTCCGGGCTCTGGCCTGGGGGGCATAATCGGGCCTGACGATGCTCTGTATGTCCCGAACGAGAACGGCGAGGTCTATCGATACGCGCCTGGCGCCACGACTGCCGACGCCTCGGCCTATGCGACGGGTTTTGCAGGTCGGCTCTACGCCCTCGCTTTCGATGACGCGGGCCGCCTGTATGGCGCTACATACGATACCGCAACCATTTACCGTACGCCGTCCGGCGGGGGCGCTGCCAGCTCGGTCTGCACCTTGCCGACAGGCACTTTCACCATCGTCATCAGCGCCGCCGGCAATCCCTTGGCGGTGTCAGAGTCGGACGCCCGCATTTATCAGTGTGCGGGAAGTACGGTCTCGACCTTCGGTGTTCTGCCTGACGGCGACAATTACGCCCTAACAAAGGATGCAGAGGGCAACATCTATTCCGGGTTGTTCTCAGGTGCGAACGCGGGCGAAATCTATCGCTTTCCGCCAAATGGCGGAGCTTCCACGCTCGTCGCCCGAGTTCAAGGCGCGAGCATATACTCCTTGGCGTTCAAGAACGCCGATCTGTATGCGGGAGACTTCAATACCTCCACGGTGTTGCGCATCGCGAACGTGGCGCCGCCTCCTGCACCAGCGCCCGTTCCCACGATGACTGAATGGGCGATGATCCTGTTCGCCATGATGCTGGCGGGCGGGGCGGCGCTGCACCTTCAGCGTCGGCGTCAGTTCGCCTAGGCTGGTCCAGAATGCCCGCACCGTCATGGGCAGGGAGCGCGTCAATGCCGAGAGCCACGTCGATGCTGAAATCGCCGGCGATCCAGTATCTGGGTCTGTTCCTGCTGATCACCGTGGCATTGTTCAGCGTTCTGGCCACGCCCTGGGCCGAGCGCCTGTTCGTCGCCCCCTTCACCCGCAGCCTGGTGCACGTCTGCGCCCTGCTGATCGATCTGGTCGACGATCGGGTGATCGCAGACGGCGCCATTCTGCGCTTCGATGACGGCAAGGGCGCCGTGCAGGTGCTGGCGGGCTGCAACGCCGTGGAGGTCTGCGCCCTGCTGACGGCCGCGATCATCGCCTTTCCTGGAAAGCTACGATACGGCCTGATCGGCGCGGCTGCGGGCATCGTCGCCCTTCAGACCATCAACCTGTTGCGCATCATCAGCCTGTTGTATCTCTCGCGCGGGTCGCAGGAGGTCTTCGAGTTCTTTCACCACTATGTTTGGGACGCCATGATCGGCCTGGAGGGGTTGCTGATCTTCTTCTTCTGGACCCGGTGGCAGGTGCGGCGCGAGGCCTCCGACCGGACCGCCGCCACGCCGGTCGCGGCATGAGCCGGATGTCGGGTCCAGCCGCCCGCACGCCCGAAGACGCCGCGCGTCGCCGTTTCGCGCTGTGGGCCGGCCTGTCCCTAATCGTTCTTCTACCGCTCTGGTGGATCTGGGGGGCTGACCTGATCATCGCGGCGCTGCGTCCAGTTGCGGGGGGAGTGTTCCGCCTATTCGGCCTGACCGGAGCGATCGAGCCGATGGCCGGCGGCGGCTGGGCGGTCGGAACGCATCTGACCGAATCGGGCCGTCCCATCACCCTGCCGCTCAGTCAGGAAGCGCTGCGCCGCATGATGCTGGGCTTTCCGCTTCTGGCCGCCTTCATGATCGCCCCGCCGCGTGTGGAGAGGGTCTGGCGAATGGCGGCGATTGCCGTTCCGGTCCTGTGCCTCGTCTTCATCCTCTTTCTGGTCCTGGCCGTCTGGGGCGACTTGGCCCCGATGCTGAGCCCGGACCTGGCGTCGGAATCGCTGGGCGTCCGCGTTCGCGCCGATCAACCGCCTTTGCCCGGCTTGCTTGCGCAGGTGGCGATCATCGGACGCTATGTGGCCTATTCGATCGCACCCCTGCTGACGGCCCTGATCCTGTGGGCCACGCTCAACCCCCGGGCGTTGAAGGCCTTGGTCGCCGAGATCGGGGAATGAAGCGCTCGCAAGGGGGGCGAACGTCTGCCCGACAGGATCGTCGCTAGTAAGGGCAGACGCGATTTCCATGTCAGACCCCATCACAGACCGCATCCGCTTTGCGCCATGCCGCGAGCACCGGCAGGACGATCAGGGTGAGGATCGTCGCGGTGGTCAGGCCGCCGATGACGACCGTGGCCAGGGGCTTTTGCACCTCGGCGCCGGCGCCTGAGGCGAACGCCATGGGTACGAAGCCGAGGACGGCGACCAGGGCCGTGGTCAGGACGGCGCGCAGGCGGCTGACGGCGCCGTAAAGCGCCGCCTTGGTCGGCGCATCGCCCTCGGTCAGGCGTTGGCGGATGGCCTGCATCAGCACCAGGCCGTTCAGCGTCACCACGCCCGAGACGGCGATGAAGCCGACCGCTGCGCTGATCGACAGCGGCATCCCGCGCAGCGCCAGCGCCAACGCGCCGCCCACCAGGGCCAGCGGCACGCCTGCGAACACCAGGGCAGCGTCCTTCCATGATCGCAGCGCCAGCACGAGCAGCAGGCCGATGGTCAGGAAGACGATCGGCACGATCAGCGCCAGTCGGGCCGAGGCGCGTTGCAGGTTCTCGAACTGACCGCCCCAGTCGATCCAGCCGGATGGCGGCGGCTGGACCTGTTCGGCGACCTTGGTTTGCGCCTCAGCGACGAAGCCGCCCAGGTCGCGTCCGCGGACATTGGCCTGAACGATCATGCGGCGCTTGCCGTCGGCGCGGCTGATCTGGTTCGGTCCCTCGCCGACGTCGAAACGTGCGACAGAAGACAGAGGCACGGTCGGCGCCCCGGACTGGGCGTTCTCGGGCATGACCGGCAGCTGCTCCATGACCGCCGGATCGGCGCGCAGGGCGTCGTCCAGCCGCACGACCACATCGAAGCGCCGGTCGCCCTCGTTGACCTGACCGGCCGAACGGCCGGCGAAGGCGATGGCCAGGGCGTCCGCCGCGTCAGAGGCATGGATCCCCTGCGCCGCCGCCACCGTGCGATCCACGCTGGCGGTGATGGTCGGTTGGCCCGAGACCTGCTCGACCCGCACGTCCGCCGCGCCCTGGATGCCGTTCAGGACGCCCGCGACCTGCTGGGCCGTGCGCTCCATCGCGGCGAAGTCGTCGCCATAGACCATCACCGCCACGTCCGAACGCACACCCGCGATCAGTTCGTTGAATCGCATTTCGATGGGCTGGGTGAACTCATAGGTGTTGCCCAGCAAGGTCGAGAGCCGCGTCTCCATCTCCGCGACAAGATCGGCTCTCGGCAGTCGCGGATCGGGCCAGTCTTGGCGATCTTTCAAGATGACGAAGGTGTCCGAGATGGACGGCGGCATGGGGTCGGATGCGACCTCTGCGGTGCCGGTGCGGGTGAAGACACGATCGACCTGGGGCATGGCCTTCAGCGCGCGCTCGACCTGGAACTGCATCGCCTGGCTCTGTTCCAGAGAGGTCGAGGGCACGCGCAGGGCCTGGACCAGGACGTCGCCCTCATCCAGTTGCGGCACGAACTCCCGCCCCAATGTCAGTAAGGCGATGGCGCCGGCCAGCAAGGCGACGCCCGCGCCGGCGAAAACGCGCCGTGGTCGGGCGATGGCGTGTGCAAGAAGCGGCTGGTAGCGCGCCTTGGCCGCGCGGGTCAGCCGAGTCTCCTCATGATCCAGCTTGGGTTCGCGCACCAACAGGGCGGCCATGGCGGGCACGAAGGTGAAGCTGAGCACGAAGGCGGCGGCGAGCGCCAGCATGACGGTGGCGGCCATCGGGCCGAACATCTTGCCCTCGACCCCCTCGAACATCAGCAAGGGTGCATAGACCAGCAGGATAATCGCCTGGCCGAAGGCGGCGGGTCGCGCCATTTCGCGCGCTGAGGCGGCGGCGACCGACAGCCGTTCGGCGGTCTTCAGAGGCCGACCCGTCTCCGTCCGCTTCAGGCTCAGGCGGCGCAGGGTGTTCTCGATCACCACCACGGCGCCGTCGACGATCAGGCCGAAATCCAGCGCGCCCAGGCTGAGCAGATTGGCGCTGATCCCGAAACGGTTCATCGCCGAGGCGGCGAACAGGAAGCTGAGCGGAATGACCAGGGCGGTGATGATCGCCGCCCGAACGTTGCCCAGGGCGAAGAACAGCACGGCGACGACCAGCAGGGCGCCGAGCAACAGATTGTGCTCCACCGTGCGGATGGTCGCCTCGACCAGTTCGGTACGGTCCAGTTCGGGCTTGAGGACCACGCCGGGCGGCAGGCTGGGCGCAATGGCCTTCAGCCGTTCGCCGACGCGGTGCGCCACCTCTCGCGAGTTCTCCCCCTGAAGCATCAGGGCCGTGCCGACCACCGTCTCGCGGCCGTCGGCGCTGGCGGATCCTAAACGAGGCGCGCGGCCGATCTCGACCGTGGCCACGTCGGACACGCGGATCACCTGGCCGCCCCGGTTCAGGATCGGCGTCTGGGCGAGGTCGTTCAGGCTCTTCAGCCGAGCGTCGGCGCGTACGATATAGGCCTCGCCCGCACGATTGACGTATCCGGCCCCAGCGATGCGGTTGGCGTGCTCCAGCGCCTCGACCAGTTGCACCAGGCCGACGCCATAGGCGGCCAGTCGGCTGGGGTCGGGATGGACCGCATATTCCTTCACATAGCCGCCCAGCACATCGACGCCGGCGACGCCGGGCACGGTCTTCAGCTGGGGCGCGACCAGCCAGTCCTGAACCGTGCGCAGATAGGTGGCCTTTTCCTGGTCGGTGACGAGGCGTTCGCCCTCGGGCGTGACATAGACCGCGCCCGTTCGCGCCGCAGGGCCGGTCAGTTTCAGCGTCCAGATGTAGACTTCGCCCAGGCCGGTCACGACCGGACCCATCGAGGGAGAAAGCCCCTCTGGCAAATCCTCACGCGCGGCCTGCAGTCGTTCGTTGACCAGATTGCGGGCGAAATAGATGTCGGTCGCGTCAGTGAAGACGGCGGTGATCTGCGAGAAGCCATGGCGCGACAGGGAGCGGGTCTCGGTCAGGCCCGGCAGCCCCGCCAGCGTTGTCTCCAGCGGGAAGGTGACCTGGCGTTCGACCTCTTCGGGTCCTAGCGCCGGCGCCACCGTCGTGATCTGCACCTGGCGATTGGTGATGTCGGGTACGGCGTCGATGGGCAGATGCAGCAGTTCGCGCCCTCCCAGAATGGCCAAGACGACGGCCAGTCCTACGACCAGCCAGCGGAAACGCACGGAGGCGTCGATGATCCGGTTCAGCATGATCAATGTCCGTGCTCGGCTTCGCCCTTGGCCAGTTCGGCCTTGAGCAGGAAGGCGCCGACGCCCGCGATACGCTCGGTCCCGGTCAGGCCGGACGCGATCTCGATCCGGCCGTCCGAGGTTCGTCCGGTTACGACCGGGCGTGCACGGAACCCGCCGTCCTCCTGAACGAAGACGGACGGCGCGCCCTCTAGGGTCTGCACCGCGTCCAACGGCACGACAGGCGTTCCTGAGCCCGCGCCGGCGGAAACGCGGGCGGAGACGACCGATCCCGCCGGGGCGTCTCGCCAACAGGACGGGCGCGAACCACGACGACCCCGTTGGCATTGGCCGGGGCGATGGCGACGACGACGCCGGACATGACGCGCGATCCGGCGACCGTGCTTTCCAGCCTGTCGCCGACCTTCAGGATCGCAGCGGCGGCGGGCGGCGCCTCGAACACCAGTTCGACACGGCCGGGATCGGCGACGGCGGCGACCTGCAAGGCCTCTTCGTGCAACACCTGACCCGGTGACGCGCTCAAACGCGTGACGACGCCCGCGATGGGGCTGCGCACCACCGTCAGCCCGTCCGCTCCGGGCGCGCCGAATGCGCCGACACGAGCGCGGGCGGCGCGGTGTTGCGCCTCCGCACGACGGGTCTCGGCGGCGGTGACGTCCAGGCGCGCCTGTGACACCCAGCCCTGTTCGAACAGGGTGCGATCGCGCCGTTCGGCGGCGCGCGCGGCCTGGACCGTCGCGCCCGCCGCGTCGGCGTCCGCCCTTGAGGCGGCGCCGTCCGGACTGCGCACGGTGATCAGCGGCGAACCGGCCGCCACGCGATCGCCCAGGCCGACGTGGACGCGCACCACGGCGCCGCCCAACGGCGCATCGACCGCAGCCTCGGCGCCGGGCGCAAAGGCGACGCGGCCCGGCAGCTTCAGTTCGGCGCCGCCGCCGCGCTGCACGGCGACGATCGACACCCCGGCTCGCGCGGCCTCCTGCGGCGTCAGTGCGACGAAGGCCGCTTCGCCGGGTTCGTCTTCGGCGTGGCCCGCCTCGGCATGTTCGGCTTCGGTTGGCGGTCGGTCCAGAATGCGCGCGGCGCCGAAGCCCGCGCCTAATGCGATGACCACGGCGGCGCCGGTCATCAGCCAGTATGTCTTCAAGGTCATGATCGATCCTCGCCCGGCGCACGGCCGGGCCCAGAGTTCAGGACGCGCGACGTCTCCGCCACGCGCAGGGCTCAGGAAGGGCCGGACCACAGGTCCAGCCGAGGATCAGGCTCTCGGTGGGCGCTCGGGACCGTCAGGCCGCCCGAGCGGGCAAGCGACGCTGTCGCTCCACGCCTGAGGCTGGCCGAAGACTGCGATGAAACGCGGCGTCGCCAGGTCGCTGGACATGGCGGAATGCGGCGCATGACAGCAGCCGTTGGCGCACGCCGGGCCGCAGTCTGGACATTGATCATCAGCGCCGCCGACCAGCTCGACCACCTGGACGCCGCCTGAGGCTTCCACCGCGCAGGCATGGCTTTCAAACGCGGGCATGGCGAAGGCGACCGTCAGCAACAGGGTGCAGACGAAGGCAAATCGACGGACCATTTCCGGCAGCGCTTTGAACACAAGGTGGAGCTTATCACGATCGGTCGGTGAAGTCCTTGCCGCTTGGGCAAGTGCTTCATTCGGGATGGGGAGAATGAATGTGGCGCTCCAAAACGCTGAAAATCTAAAAACTGATTTCGCGACTTGAAACTGATTTATGAAGGTCCTGTTCGATAACTGGACCGGTTAGTCAGCACGATGTGGGTTTTAAATCGCACCACCGCACGACAAATTCGGCCGCCTGACGGGCGACCTGTTCAGCTGATTGCCCCGGCTTGAACACGGCCGAGCCGATGCCGAAACCGGAGGCGCCCGCGGAGCGCCAGGCGGACATGCTGTCGGGATCCACGCCGCCGACGGGATAAACCCGGGTGGCGGCGGGCAGGACGGCGCGGACGGCTTTGAGGCCCTTGGGTCCGGCGATCTCTGCGGGGAAGAGCTTCAGGGCGTCGGCGCCGGCGTCCAGGGCCGCGAAAGCCTCGGACGGGGTGAAGAAGCCGGTCAGGGACAGCAGGCCCAGGGTCTTGGTCTCGCGGATCACGTCGACATTCGTATTGGGCGAGATGATCAGCTGGCCGCCGGCGTCCGCGACCTCGTGCGCCGCCGCGACGTTCAGCACCGTGCCGGCGCCGACCAGGGCGCGGCCGTCCAGGGCCTGGCGCAGACGGCGGATGCTGTCCAGCGGCTCGGGCGAGTTCAGCGGCACTTCCAGACAGCGGAAACCGGCGGCGACGATGGCCTCGCCGACCTCGACCGCCTCATCCGGTTTCAGGCCGCGCAGGATGGCGATCAGCGGCAGGGCGTCCAGACTTTCGATGGCGACGGGGATCATCGGGATACGGCCTCGTGAATGCGCCACAGACCCTTGGCCGTGGCGGCGGCGCCGTCCGCGATGCGGACGTCTTGGAAACCACCCTGCGCCAGGGCGGCGGCATAGCGGGGGCTCAGGGCCTCGGCGCCGATCAGGATGACGGGGCGGTGGTTGGCGTCGGCCTGGGCCGCGACCTCGGCCCCGATCAACAGGCCCGACAGATAGTCGGCCGAGGACGCGGGCGAAAGGCGTCCGGCCAGACCCTCGACCCGCACGGAAAACAGGGCAGCGGTGACGGCGGGATCGCGCAGGGATCGCTGGACACCAGCGGCGAAGGCCTCGTCGTCCACGCCCGGCTTGCCCATCTCGGCGCCCAGGATGGTGCCCTTGCGAATAGCGGCGAACAGTTCGCCGGTCATGAAAGTCCGAAAGCCCGTGATCCGTCCGCCAGCGGTGCGGATCCATTTGCTGTGGGTGCCGGGGGCGACGACCACCGCATCGTCGGGTGCGTCCAGGCCGAAGACCTGGGTCTCCTCACCGCGGATCACGTCCTGAAGGCGGCTGTCCTCGAACACGGCGACCCCGGGCACGATGGAGACGTGCGGCGCGTCTTCGGGACTGGCCACGCCTCTCGCCAGGTCGGCGACGCCGGCGGGGCAGGGCAGATAGGCCATTTCACGCCACCGGCCCCGCGCCCCGGCCATGCCGCTGATCAGGACGGGCATGCCGTCGTCCAGCCAGCCGCGCGCGACCTCGGTCAGCACGCCGTGGAACTCGTTCGGCGCAAGGCCGCCGGCGCCGCGCGGGTCGGAGCGGCTGTCCAGCACCGCGCCGCCTTGGGCGATCCGCATGACGCGAAGATTGCTGGTGCCCCAATCGACCCCGATCAGTCCGGTCGCTGAACTCACCTCACCACCAGATCGTATAGACCAGGATCAGGAAGGCGATCACGCCGACCGCCGCCAGGTTGAAGCCCAGCGAGGTCTTGTAGCTGATCTTGTCCAGCTTGATCTTCATGGCGTCAGGCTTGGGCGGGACCAGCAGGGACACGATCACCGCTGCGATCAGCGAGACGACGAAGACGACGCTGACCCGGTTCATGAAGGGGAAGATGAACTGGCCGGTTTCCTGCAGCCACCAGAAGATGGCCGACAGCACGACCGAGCCGATGGCGGCGGTCAGGGCGCCGGCTTCGGACGCGCGCTTCCAGAACAGGCCCAGCATGAAGATGACCACGATGCCGGGTGTGAAGAAGCCGGTGAACTCCTGGATGAACTGGAACGCCTGATCGAAGCCGCCCAGCAGCGGACGGGCGGTCAGGATGCCGATGATCACGGCGGCGACGGCGGCGATGCGGCCGACCGTGACCAGCTGATGTTCGGGCGTGTCCTTCTTGATCTTGGCGTAGAGATCCAGGGTGAAGATGGTCGAGATCGAGTTCACCTTGGAGGCCAGGGACGCGATGATGGCGGCGATCAGGGCGGCGAAGACCAGACCCTTCAGTCCGACCGGCAGCAGGTTCATCATCGTCGGATAGGCCTGGTCCGGCGCCGACAGATTGGGGGCCAGGATCAGCGCCGCCATGCCCGGCAGCACCACGATGACCGGCATCAGCAGTTTCAGATAGGCGGCGAAGGCGATGCCCTTCTGCGCTTCCGGCAGCGACTTGGCGGCCAGGGCGCGCTGGATGATGTACTGGTTGAAGCCCCAGTAGCTGATGTTCATGACCCACAGGCCGCCCAGCAGGACGGCGATGCCCGGCAGCTCCTGATAGTGGGGGTTGTCCTTGGACAGGATCATGTCGAACTTGTCCGGGAACTGGGTGATAAGGGTATGGAAGCCCGCCGCCGCGCCGCCCGCGCCGCCGATCGTCGACAGGGCGATGAAGCCGATGATCAGCCCGCCACAGACCAGCAGGGCCACTTGGACGATGTCTGTCAGGGCCACGGCCTTCAACCCGCCCCACAGCTGATAGGCCAGGGCGAAGACACCGATGGCGACGATGGCGTAGTCCTGGTTGAAGCCGGTGACGGTGTGCACCGCGATGGCGCCCAGCCACAGGATCGAGGTCACGTTCACGAAGACGTAGAGCAGCAGCCAAAAGACGGCCATCACATTGCGGATCGTCGGCCCGTACCGTTGCTGCAGGAACTGCGGCATCGTCACGATCTCGTTGCGCAGGAAGATCGGCAGGAAGAACTTGCCCACGATCAGCAGGGTTAGCGCCGCCATCCATTCATACGACGCGATGCCCAGGCCGATCACATAGCCCGAGCCGCTCATGCCGATGATCTGTTCGGCCGAGATGTTGGCCGCGATCAGGGAGGCGCCGATGGCCCACCAGGGCAGGCTCCTGGACGCCATGAAATAGTCGGTGGAGGTCTTTTGCTCGCCCGCCTTGCTGCGCGAGACCCACTGGGCCAGGCCGAAGATGAAGATGGCGTAGATCGCCAGAATCGCCAGATCCATACCCGCGAGCGACATAATACATTCCCCCGATGCGCCCGTGTTCGGGCTTAAGTCGAAGCCTAGGTTAGCCCCCGGTCAGCCGCAATGGACTTTTTATATGCGCTTGTGTATTTTACCTGCGGTAATGTAGCCTTCGTGTTCCAAGCCTCGGCTTCCTCCGCGACGATGGCGAGGGCAACGTAGGGCCCAAGCGACAGGAATCCCATGACCGACCAAGACGCCGCCGACGATCGCAAATATCGCGCGCCCGCCTTGGAGAAGGGCCTCGACGTTCTTGAACTGCTGTCGGCACAAGGCGAGCCGATGACGCCGTCGCAGATGTCCGTCACCTTGGGACGTTCCGTCAGCGAACTGTTCCGCATGATCCAGGTGCTGGAGTTCCGCGGCTATATCGAACAGTCCTCGGACGGCTATCGTCTGACCAACCGCCTGTTCACGCTGGGCATGACCCAGGCGCCGATCAAATCGCTGGTCGACGTCGCCATGCCGGCCATGCGCGATCTGGCGTCGGCGACGATGCAGTCGTGCCACCTTGTTGTGCCGTCCGGCGATCAGATCGTGGTCATCGCCCGGATCGAGAGCCCCGGCGACCTCGGCTATTCGGTGCGGATCGGTTATCGGCGCAGCATCCTGCACGCCACCTCGGGCTTGATGTTCTATTCGCGGGCCAATGAACGGGCACGGGCGCATCTCAAGGAGATATTGGTCGGCCTGTTCGGAGTAAAGGCGGTGAACGAGTTCGCCGCCCGTTCGGAAGCGATGACCCAAGGCGCCTATGTGGAGCGGGCCAGCGACTTCGTGAAAGGCGTCACCGATCTGGTGGCGCCCATCATGGGGGCGGACGGCGTGATCGCCACCTTGATTACGCCTTTCATCGAACAGGCGCCGATGATCTGCACCAAGGACGAGGCGGCGACGATGCTGGTGCGGGCCGCAGAGGTGATTTCGGAGCAGATGGGCGCCGTTTCCCAAGCTTGATCCCTATGCCGCCCATTTTTTGTTGACGGCAACAAGTTTCATTTGTGAAAAGAGCCTTGGGCCGCGCAGACGACCCTCCGGCCTGGGGAGGCCCGCATCTATGGCTGCCATCTACTCCGACCTGAAGGGCAAGACCGTCGTCGTCACCGGCGGCGCCGGCGGCATCGGCGAGAGCATCGTTCGCGCCTTTCACGCCCAGGGCGCGCGGGTCGGGTTTCTGGATATCGACGCCGAACGCGGGGCGAAGCTCCAGGCCGAACTGGGGCAGGACGCGTTGTTTGTCGCCTGCGACCTGACCAACATTCCGGCGCTGAAGGCCGCTATCGGCTCAGTGCGTGACGCCTTTGGTCCCATCGACGTCCTGGTCAACAACGCCGCCCACGACGAGCGTCACGCCACGCTGGAAGTGACTGAGGATTATTGGGACGGCCGCATGGCTGTGAACCTGAAACACCAGTTCTTCGCCGCCCAGGCCGTGCTGCCGGACATGAAGGCTACGGGCAAGGGCGCGATCGTCAATATGGGCTCGACTTCCTGGGTTATCGGCCAGGGGGGCATGGCCGCCTATACGGCCTGCAAGTCCGCCGTCATCGGCCTGACCCGTTCGCTGGCGCGCGACTTCGGCCCGTTCGGCGTTCGTGTGAACGCCGTCGCGCCCGGCTGGATCATGACCGAGCGCCAACTGGAGCTGTGGGTCACGCCGGAAACCGAAAAAGACATCTACGCCAACCAGTGCCTCAAGCGCCGGCTCGTGCCGGACGACATCGCCCGCGTCGTCGTCTTCATGTGCTCGGACGAGGCGGGGGCGATCACCAATCAACACTATGTCGTCGATGGCGGCTGGACCTGAATGACCGATACCTCAAAGCCCAAGAAGCCTCTCCGCAGCCGCGCCTGGTTCGACAATCCGGAGAACCCGGACATGACGGCGCTGTATCTTGAGCGCTATCTGAATTACGGCCTGACGCGCAGGGAACTGCAGTCGGACAAGCCGATCATCGGCATCGCCCAGACCGGCTCGGACCTGTCGCCGTGCAACCGCCACCACCTGGTCCTGGCTGAGCGTGTGCGCGAGGGCATTCGCGAGGCGGGCGGCATCGCCATGGAGTTTCCGGTCCATCCGATCCAGGAAACCGGCAAGCGTCCGACCGCCGGTCTGGATCGCAACCTGGCCTATCTGGGTCTCGTCGAGAGCCTGTACGGCTATCCGTTGGATGGCGTCGTCCTGACCATCGGCTGCGACAAGACCACGCCCGCCTGCCTGATGGCCGCCGCCACCGTGGACATCCCCGCCATCGCCCTGTCCGTCGGCCCGATGCTGAACGGCTGGCACAAGGGCGAGCGCACGGGTTCGGGCACCATCATCTGGAAGGCGCGCCAGATGATGGCGGCCGGAGAGATCGACTATGACGGCTTCATCGAACTGGTGGCCTCGTCCGCCCCGTCGGTCGGCTATTGCAACACCATGGGGACGGCGACGACGATGAACTCGCTGGCCGAGGCGCTGGGCATGTCGCTGCCCGGCTCGGCCGCCATTCCGGCGCCGTACCGCGAACGCGCCCAGGTCGCCTATCAGACCGGCCTGCGCATCGTGGAGATGGTGCGCGAGGATCTGAAGCCGTCCGACATCCTGACCAGGGAAGCCTTCCACAACGCCATCGTCGTCAACTCCGCCATCGGCGGCTCGACCAACGCCCCGATCCACCTGACGGCCCTGGCCCGCCACGCCCACGTCGATGTGCCGTTGCAGGACTGGCAGACCGAAGGCCTCCACGTGCCGCTGCTGGTCAACCTGCAGCCCGCCGGCGAATATCTGGGCGAGGACTATTTCCATGCCGGCGGCGTGCCGGCCGTCGTCTCCGAACTGATGAAACAGGGGCTGATCCACGAGGACGCCCTGACCGTCACCGGCAAGTCCATCGGCGAGAACTGCAAGGGCGCCGAGATCGTCCTGCCCGACGTCATCAAGACCTTCGACGCCCCGATGAAGACCGACGCCGGCTTCGTCGTCTTCACCGGCAACCTGTTCAACTCGGCCATCATGAAGCTGAGCGTGATCTCGCCTGAGTTCCGCGAACGCTACCTGTCCAACCCCGACGACCTGAACGCCTTCGAAGGCCCGGCCGTCGTGTTCGACGGACCCGAGGATTATCACCACCGTATCGACGACGAGAGCCTGGGCATCACCGAACAGACCCTGCTGTTCATGCGCGGCGCCGGCCCCATCGGCTATCCGGGCGCGGCCGAGGTCGTGAACATGCGGCCCCCCGCCTACCTGATCAAGAAGGGCGTCAGCGCCCTGGCCTGCATCGGCGACGGGCGCCAATCCGGCACCTCCGGATCGCCCTCGATCCTGAACGCGTCGCCGGAAGCGGCGGCGGGCGGCAACATCGCCCTGCTGAGGACCGGCGACCGGGTCCGCATCGACCTGAACACCGGCCGCGCCGACATCCTGATTTCGGATGAGGAATTGGCCCAGCGTCGCCAGGCGTTCGAAGCGGCGGGCGGCTACAAATACCCCGCCTCCCAGACCCCGTGGCAGGAGATGCAGCGCGACGTGGTCGGTCAGCTGGAAACCGGCGCCGTCCTGGAGCCGGCGATCAAATACCACCGCATCGTGGACACCATCGGCCTGCCGCGCGACAATCACTGACGGCCTTAGAGCGTGATCGGTTGAGGTGAGATCGCTTCGCGGTTCCGCTGATGCCGTAATCAGGCTCCAGAATTTCGCTCCAGGCGTCGCCGCCTTATTGCAGCGGCGGCGCCTTGCAGTTGGCGGCGATGAAGGCCTCGTGGGTCGGCATCCGCGCCACGCCCTGCTGGATCATCGCCTTCATTTTCTGCAACCATTGCTGGACCTGCTCCAGAGGGATGGTCTCCGTGATCGGATCATGCCGCTCGGGGATGACGCCCTGGCCGAGCAGCACGGCGATCCAGCTCGTCTCCTGAAACAGCTCGTCCTCATAGCGGAAGATGCGCCCCCGGCTGCGGAACTGATCCATTTTCTGCTTTAGCGTCTCGGGAATCGGCATGGCCCGCACGTGGCGCCACAGGGGCGAGTCGTCGCGCGCCGTGGCGTGATAGTGCAGGATGATGAAGTCGCGGATGCGCTCGGTCTCCAGCCGCATCATGCGGTTGTAGTTGTCGATATCGGCCTGGGCGAAGCCGGTGTCGGGGAAGTGCAGCAGCAGTTTGGATATGCCCGACTGCACCAGATGGATGGAGGTGGACTCCAGCGGTTCCAGGAAGCCCGACGCCAGGCCCAGGGCCAAGCAGTTCTTGTTCCAGGTCCTCTTTCGGCGACCGGTGGTGAACCGCAGGAAGTTGGGTTCCGCCATCGCCTCGCCGTCCAGGGAGGCGCGCAGCTTGGCTTGAGCCTCATCGTCCGAGATGAAGGGGCTGCAATAGACATAGCCGTTGCCGGTGCGGTGCTGCAGCGGAATGCGCCAGCGCCATCCCGCCTCAAGGGCCGTCGATTGGGTATAGGGCGTCGGATCGCCGACCCGGGTGCAGGGCATGGCCACCGCACGGTCGGCCGGCAGCCAATGGGTCCAGTCCTCGTAACCTGTCTTCAGCGCGCCTTCGATCAGCAGGCCGCGGAAACCCGAACAGTCGATGAAGAAGTCCGCCTCCAGCTCGCGGCCGTCGTCCAACCGCACCGACTGAATGAAGCCGTCGCCGTCGCGCAGGCGCACGTCGGCGATCTTGCCCTCATGCCGCACCACGCCTTGCGACTCGGCGCGCTGACGCAGGAACCTGGCGTACAGGCCGGCGTCGAAATGGAAGGCGTAGGTCATCTGCGAGCCAGCGCCGCGCGGGTCGGTGTCAGGCCGGGTGAACCGGCCCATGCGCGCCGCCATCGTCGTGACGGAATAGGCGTCCAGGTCGTCGTCCAGCCCCGCCTTGTTCAGCCTTAGCCAATATTGGTGGAAGGAGGCGGCGTCGATGCGCGTGCCATAGGTTCCGAACGGGTGGAAATAGCTTCGGCCCTTCTGGAACCAGTCGTTGAACTGGATGCCCAGCTTGTAGGTCGCTTGGGTGGCGCGGACGAACTCGTTCTCGTCGATGCCCAGCAACTGGTTGAACAGCAGGATCGGCGGAATCGTCGCCTCGCCGACGCCGACCGTGCCGATAACCTCGGACTCGACCAGTTCGATCTTCACCGTGCCGCGCGTGACGTGCGCCAGCGCGGCGGCGGCCATCCAGCCGGCCGTGCCCCCCCCGACGATCAGAATACGCTTCAGTGGGGCAGGGATCATCGTGCGTAACCGGTGAAGGTGGTGGAGTGGTCGGGCAGGGCGGCGGCCGCCCGTGCGATCAGTTGCGCGAACTGCCGCGCCTGTCGATCCACGGTCTCCAGATCATCGAGACAGACCAGGGGCGACGCCTGTTTGGGCCAAGTGCCCAAGCCGGTGAACACAGCAGCCCAACTGTCTTCGCGGAAGGATTCGTCCTCCAGCAGGCCGACCTCCCCGCGCGCGTGGAACAGTTCGATCTTTTCCATCAGCGTATCGGGCGGCGCCGTTTCGCGGCATCGGTCCCACATCGCGCCGGCGCGACCGGCCAGATGATAGTGCAGGATGATGAAGTCGCGGATGCGCTCGAACTCCTGGGCCGAGCGTCGATTGTATTCGCGGATCAGGGCCGGATCGAAGCTGCGGTCGGGGAACATCTCCAGCAACCGCCCGATGCCGGTCTGGATCAGGTTGATGCTGGTGGATTCCAGCGGTTCGACAAAGCCGGACGCCAGTCCCAGCGACACCACATTGCCCTTCCAGGCCTCGCGTCGCCGCCCGGTGACGAACCTCAACCGATTTGGCTCAGCCAACGGCTCCGACTCGATCTGGCCCAGCAGGTCGTCCAGCGCCGTCTGATCGTCCACGTGATCGCTGGAATAGACATAGCCGTTGCCGACCCGGTGCTGCAGGGGAATGCGCCACTGCCAGCCGGCTTCTCGCGCACGCGCCGTGGTGATGGGCTCGGGCGCCAGGCTCGAGCTGCACGGCACGGCGACCGCGCGGTCGCACGGCAGCCAATGCGTCCATTCCTCATATCCCGCCTGCATCGTCTGTTCGATCAACAGGCCTCGAAAACCCGAGCAGTCGATGAACAGGTCCGCCTCGACCTCGCCGCCGTCTTCCAGCGTCACGGCTCGCACCAGACCGGTCTCGCCGTCGCGATCCACACCCGTGATCCGCCCTTCGCGCCGGACGACGCCCAGCTTTTCCGCCAGCGTTCTCAGCCGCCGTGCAAACAAGCCGGCGTCGAACTGATAGGCGTATGAATAGTGGGACAGCACCGAACGGCTGTCCTCGACCGGCGGGGCGAACTTGCCGGCTCGGGCCATGGCGGTCGGCATGGACCAGGGATCAAGGCCGTCGATCCGACCGGCGGCCTTCAGGCGAAACAGATATTGCCGCCAGGCCTGTCCTGCGACGGTCGGACCATAGTCGCCGAAGCCGTGGAAATATTCCGAGCCCGGCGCAATCCAATCCTTGAAGGCGATGCCCAGTTTGGCGGTCGCGGCCGTCGAGCGGATGAAATCCTCCTCGGACAGCCCGATCGTCTGGACGAACTGTCGGATGGGCGGAATCGTGGCCTCGCCCACGCCCACCGTGCCGATGGATTCCGATTCGATCAGGGTGATCCTTAAGGCCAGACCCTGGGCGCGGGTGAAAGCTCGGCCCAATGCGGCGGCGGCCATCCAACCGGCCGTTCCGCCGCCCACGATGGCGATGTGGCGCACCGGTTCTGGCTGGTCGCTCATGCTTCTTCCCCGTCGCCCGCTTGGCGCGGATCCTGTGTCGGCATCTAATAGCCAAGGATCGTCGCGGCGCTATTGTGGTAGCGCTAACAGAAAATGCTTTTCAGCTCATGAAAACTTGTGCATCCTTGAAAGGTGATCATGCCATCGAAGGGTGGGTGAGTTCACGTCGGGAGGGATGTCGCCCTACGTCGTCAATAAGCGACGGGCGCGACCAGCAGGAAGGTTCTGAGACCGATGTCTCGTCAAAATCACGTTCGTCGCGTCGCTCTGCTTTGCGGAGCATCCTTGCTTACGGTCGCGGCGACGCTGCCGACCGCCGTGTTGGCCCAACAGGCCCCGGCCCAGTCGGATGATGCGACGACGGTCGATGAGGTCGTGGTCACCGGCATCCGCGCCCAGCTCCGCTCGGCCCAGGCCATCAAGAAGAACTCAGAGGTCATCGTCGATTCGGTGACCGCCGTGGATATCGGCGCCCTGCCGGACCGCTCGGTGTCGGAGGCCTTGCAGCGCATTCCAGGCGTCACCCTTCAGCGCACGAACGCCGCACGCGATCCGGCCCGTCTGGCGGCAGAGGGCGGCGGCGTCTTCATCCGCGGCCTGTCGTGGGTGCGTTCCGAAACCAACGGCCGCGACATCTTCTCGGCCTCGAACGGTCGCGGGCTCAGCTTCGAGGACGTGTCGGCGGACCTGCTCGCCGGCGTGGACGTCTACAAGAACGTCGCGGCGAACATGATCGAGGGCGGCATCGCCGGCACGACCAATCTGCGGACCCGGGTTCCCTTCGACAACAGCGACCCGCTGTTGGCGATCAACGCCGACTACAACTACGGCGACCTGTCCGAAAAAGGTTTCTGGTCGGGCAGCATCCTGGCGACCGATCGTTGGCAAACCGGCATCGGCGAGATCGGCCTGCTGGCCAACGTCAGCGTTTCCAACGTCGGCAACCGCACGGATTCGATCTCGGTCGACCGCTATGATCCCGTGACCCTCAACGCCGGCAACGCCAGCACCGATGGTTCGGGAACGGCTGGCGAGACTGTGTTCGTGCCCAAATATCTGGGCTGGCGCACGATCGACTGGGAGCAGAAGCGCACCGCCGTCGCACTGGCCGCCCAATGGCGCCCGAACGATCAGTGGCTGTTCACCCTGCAGGGTCTGGCTTCGCAGGCCGACGCCTACAATGTCGAATATGCGCTGGGCACCGACAGCATCGTCTCGCCCAACTCCAGCTATCGGTATGACGACCAGAACGTCTTCCTGAGCGGCAATATTCCGGCCGCGACCTGGAACACCGACACCCGCGTCGGCGACGACACCAAGAAGACCAGCGATGTCGCGCTGAATTTCCAGTACACGCCTGGCGGCGCCTGGTCGTTCTCGGGCGATCTGCAATATGTGAAGTCCTCGGCCGAAATCTATTCGATGACGGCCTTCACTCAGCTTCAGAACCGTCCGGACCTGTCGATCACCATCGACGGCGATCTGCCGACCGTGACCTCCACCGGCGGCACGCCTGAAGACAAGTCCGCCTACTGGTGGGCGGCGGCCATGGATCACATCGAGGACAACGAAGCCGACGAACTGGCGGGTCGCCTGGACGCCCGTTACGACTTCGACGAGAACTCGTCCTTCTTCAAATCCGTCGCCTTCGGCGTTCGCGGCACCGAGAAGAACTACACCAACCGCCAGACCGGCTATAACTGGGGCCTGTTGTCCAACCAGTACTGGGGCAACGGCGGCGGCGCAGTCGTTTATCTGGACGACACGGGCTATCCGGGCGGCACGCAGGACCCGCGTCTGCCGAACTCGTCTACCCTCTATCGTTTCGACAACTTCTTCCGCGGCGATGCGCCGGTTCCGGGCGTGGCGTGGTTCCCGGCTGAAAGCCTGCTGAACCAGGGCACGGCCTATGCCTACGATATCCTGCGCAACACAGAGAGCTCGGGCTGGGGTTGGACGCCGCTCAGCGACGACTATGAAAGCTATCGCCTTGGCGGCGGCAACGGCGGCATCACGGAGCTGACCGAGAAGACGCAGGCCGCTTACGTCTATGCCCGGTTCGGCAATGACACCGGCTTCTTCGGCCGCGCCTTCGACGGCAACATCGGCCTGCGCGCGGTGGACACCAAGACCACCTCCAACACGGTGACCACCCTGCCGTCCATCCAGGGCGCCTGTCCGCCAGCCAACGCGCCGGGCGCCAACTGTGCGGCCTTCAATCAGGCGGTTCGGTTCGTGAACGGCGGATCCCTGGACGGACAGCCGGTCGAAAGCAGCTACACCAACTGGCTGCCCAGCCTGAACCTGCGTGGGTTCCTCAGCGACACCCTGCAGGCTCGCTTTGCGATCTCGCGCGCCATGGTGCGGCCCGAGATGTATCAGCTCCAGCCGTTCACCAACCTGTCGATCAACTTCCAGCCCGACGGCTACACCCTGAACCCAACCACGCCCTTCACCGGCGTGGGCGGCAATCCGGCGCTGCGTCCGATCACGGCGACGAACTACGACGCCAGCCTGGAGTGGTATTTCGCGCCCACCGGAAGCCTGACGTTCGCGGCCTTCCACAAGGACATCAAGGACTACATCTTCACCGGCACGGAAACGCAGTCGATCACCAACGGCGGCGTCACCTACGACTTCCTGATCACGCGCTACACCAACGGCGCCGAGGGCACGGTGGACGGGTTCGAGCTGGCCTATTCGCAGTTCTTCGACTTCCTGCCGGGCGCCTTCAGCGGCCTCGGCTTCCAGGGCAACTTCACCTACATCAGCTCGGACGGCGGCAAGAACACCAGCCAGAACATCCTGGACACGACCCAGAACGGCGCCGCCTCGGACAGCACCCTGCCGCTCGAAGGCATGTCTCGCACCAGCTACAACGCCGCCATTCTGTATGAGAAGTACGGCATCTCCGCGCGCTTGGCCTACAACTGGCGCGAGGAATATCTGCTGACGACCTCGGCGGCGAACGTGAATGCCCCGGTGTGGGCCAGCGACTACGGCCAACTGGATGGCTCGATCTTCTATAACCTGACCAAGGACATCAAGATCGGCGTTCAGTCGACCAATATCCTGAACGAACGGACGATCTTGAAGGTGGGCAGCGAGACCCGCAAACCGCCTTACAACTGGGTCGATACCGACCGCCGGATCGCGGTGGTGCTGCGCGCCGCCTTCTGATCGGGCTTTGACAACGGGGCGCCGGCGGTCGTCGGCGCCCCGATCTTTTTCTTGTCGACGTTGGGAGGCGGCGATGGGCTATTTCACACGCGGGTTCGCCGCAGCCTTATCGGCCGCGACCCTGGTCGCCGCCGCAGCTTCGTCGGTTCTCGCCCAGTCGCCCATTCCGCAACTGGTTGAACAGAATGGCCGTCACGCTCTGATGGTGGACGGCGCGCCCTTCACCATCCTGGGCGGACAGGTCAACAACTCGTCCAACTATCCGGCGCCCCTGGCCCAGGCCTGGCCGGCGCTCCGTTATATCGGCGCCAATACGGTCCAGATCCCGCTGGGTTGGGAACAGATCGAGCCGGAGGAGGGGCGTTTCGACTTCTCCTTCGTCGATCACGCCATCGAACAGGCCCGCGCCAACGACATGCGCGTGGTCTTCCTGTGGTTCGCCACCTGGAAGAACACGGCCCCGGCCTATGCGCCCGCCTGGGTCAAGCTGAACCCCGAGCGGTTCCCGCATCTGATCGAGAAGAGTGGCAAGGAAAGCTACGCCCTGTCGCCCTATGGCGTTGAGACTCTGGCCGCCGACGCCCGCGCCTTCGCCGCCCTGATGCGCCACATCCGTCAGGTGGACGAGCGCAAACGCACCGTCATCATGGTCCAGCCGGAGAACGAGGTCGGCACCTACGGCCCCGTTCGTGACTACTCCCCCGCCGCCCGCGCCGCCTTCGACGGCCCCGTGCCCCAGGCCCTGCTGGACCGCACCGGCAAGGCGCCCGGAACCTGGTCCGCCGTCTTCGGCAAGGACGCGGACGAGTTCTTCCACGCTTGGTCCATCGGCCATTACGTCGGTCAGGTCGCCGCCGCCGGCAAGGCGGAATATCCGCTGCCGATGTACGTCAACGCCGCCCTGCGCGACCCGACGAACGATCAGGATCCCGCCACCTACGCCTCGGGCGGCCCGACCTGGAACGTGATCGAGGTGTGGCAGGCCGCGGCCCCGTCCGTCGATTTCCTGTCGCCCGACATCTACACGCGCAAGTCGGGCGAATACGAAGCCCACCTGGATCGTTACGCCCGGCCCGACAACGCCCTGTTCGTCGCCGAGACCGGCAGCGACACGCAATACGCCCGCTATCTGATGGAGACACTGGGCCGGGGCGGCATCGGCTTTTCGCCCTTCGGCATCGATTACACCGGCTATTCCAACTATCCGCTGGGCGCCAAGGAGATCACCGAGAAGACGCTGGAGCCGTTCCGCGACCTTTATCGCCTGATCGGACCGTGGCAGCGCACCTGGGCGCGTCTGGCCTTCGAGGGCAAGGTCTGGGGCGCAGCCGAACCTGACGACCGCAAGCCCGAGGTCATCGACCTGGGCGATTGGACCGCTACAACTGGCTATCAGCGCTGGCAGTTCGGACCGAGCAGCCAGCCTATCGATCCCAATGACGTGCCCGCCGCCTCGGCCCAGCCGAACGGGGCCATCGCCATCGCCGAGATCGAGCCGGGTCAATTCATCCTGGCCGGTCACCGCATCCGCATCGACTTCGCCGCCAAGCCTTCGACCGACGGCAAGCGCCGCATGGTCCTGCGCGTCGAGGAAGGCCATTTCGACGACGCTGGCAAATGGGTGTTCGAACGCATCTGGAACGGCGACCAGGTCGATTACGGCCTGAACTTCTCCACCGATCGACCGCAGCTGTTGCGCGTCGTCACGGCCACCTACTGAACCCTGCAAGAGTAACGCGAGCGCCCGCCATGATCCCGACCCTCGCCCGCCGCCTGTTCCTGGCCGCCCTGATGACCGCCCCTTTGGCCGCCTGCGCAGGGCAGGGGCTGATGAACGGCGCCTCCGCCGGGGCCATCCAGCAGGCGGCGTTCGAACGCACGGCGACCGGCATTGTCGTCACCCCGGCCGAGGGCGCGGCCCGTCGCGTCCGGCTTGAGGTCTACGGTCCCGAAACCATTCGCGTCACCGCAACCGAGAATGCGGACCTCGAACTGCCCGCCAGCCTGATGGTCACGGCACAGCCCTCGACCACGACGCCGTTCCAGGTCGAGACCCGCGGCGACCTGGTCGTGCTGAAGACCGCCGAGGCGACGGCGGAGGTTTCGCGCGAGACCGGCGCCGTCCGCTTCCTCGACGAGAACGGCCAAGAGGTGCTGAAGGAACGGGCCGGCAGCCGCGAGCTGAGCCCCGTCACGGTCGAGGACCAGAAGGGCGACCACCGCTTCCTGGCCACGCGCCAGGTCTGGGAAAGCCCGGCCGACGAGGCCTTCTACGGCCTGGGCCAGCACCAGCAGGGCGTGATGAACTACAAGGGCCACGACGTTCAGTTGGCCCAGCACAACATCGACGTCGGCATTCCGCTGGTCGTGTCCAGCCGCAACTACGGCGTCCTGTGGGACAATAACTCGATCACCCGCTTCGGCGACCCGCGCCCCTACGGCATGATTGCGGACCAGTTCATCGTCCGCGACGCCACCGGTCGGTTCGGCGGCCTGACCGCCAGCTACTATCAGAACGACCAGCTGAAGGTTCAGCGTCAGGAGACCGAGGTGAACTACGAGTTCATCCGCGAATGGTCGCGCTGGCCCGAAGGCTTCAAGTCCCAGCCGGGCCAGCCGGTCCAGACCGGCGACATGGGCAAGCCCGGCCAGGACGGCGTCAAGGTCGTCTGGGAAGGCACGCTTGAGACCGCCGCCGCCGGCCTGCACAAGTTCCGCCTCTATTCCTCGGGCTATGCCAAGGTCTGGATCGACGGGCGGATGGTCGAGGACAACTGGCGCCAGAACTGGAACCCGTTCGATCACGACTTCCAGGTCCAGATGGCCGCCAATACGCGCGTGCCGATCAAGATCGAATGGATCCCTGAAGACGGCTATATCTCGCTGCGTCACCAAGACCCGCTGCCGGCCGCCGATCTGGGCGCGCTCAGCCTGGCTTCGGAAGTCGGCACGGCCATCGACTACTACTATATCGGCGGCGACGATCTGGACGGGGTGATCTCGAACTATCGGGGTCTGACCGGCAAGTCGGTGATGCTGCCCCGCTGGGCCTACGGCTTCTGGCAGAGCCGCCAGCGTTACAACACCCAGGACGAGGTCACCGGCGTTGTACGGCGCTATCGCGAGCTGGGGCTGCCGATCGACAACATCGTTCAGGACTGGTTCTACTGGCCAGAAAACGCTTGGGGCTCACACCAGTTCGACCCCGCGCGCTTCCCGAACCCGACCCAGATGGTCAAGGACGTTCACGACATGAACGCCAACATCATCATTTCGGTCTGGCCAAAATTCTATCCGACGACGGATCACTACAAGCAGTTGGACGCCATCGGCGGCATGTATACCCGCAACGTCGATGTCGGCGCGCGCGACTGGGTCGGACCCGGCTACGCCAACAGCTTCTACGACCCGTATCTGCCCGCCGCCCGCGACCTGTACTGGAAGCAGATGTCCGACAGCTTCAAGGGCATGAACTTCGACGGCTGGTGGCTGGATTCGGTCGAGCCGGACATGCACTCCAATCTGGACATCCCAGAGCGGACCCTGCGCATGGGGCCGACCGCCATCGGTCCGGGCGCCTACGTCTTCAACTCCTATCCGCTGGTCAACGCCGAGAACGTCTACAACAACTTCCGGCGCGAGAAGGGCGACGAGCGGACCTACATCCTGACCCGTTCGGCCTGGGGCGGCCTGCAACGCACCGGCTCGACCCTGTGGTCGGGCGACGTGGTGGCGCGCTGGGACAATCTGAAGGACCAGATCTCGGCGGGCGTGAACACCGGCCTGTCGGGCCTGGCCAACTGGACCCACGACATCGGCGGCTTCGCGGTCGAGGCCCGCTATTCCAACCCGGCCGGCATGAAGCCCGAGGACAAGGCCGAGTGGGACGAGCTGAACCTGCGCTGGTTCCAGTTCGGCGCCTGGTCGCCGATCTTCCGTTCGCACGGCGAGTTCCCGCTGCGCGAGGTCTATAATCTGGCCCAGCCCGGCACGTCGCTCTACGACGCCTACGCCCAGCAGATGCGCACCCGCTACCGGCTGATGCCCTATATCTACAGCCTGGCCGGCGACGTCTATCAGCGTGACGCCACCATCATGCGCGGCCTGGTCATGGACTTCCCGTCCGACCTGAAGGCGCGCGACATCAACGACCAATACCTGTTCGGCCATGCCCTGCTGGTCGCCCCGGTGACGGAATACAAGGCGCGCAGCCGCTCGGTCTATTTCCCGCAAGGGGCCGACTGGTACGACATGCTGACCGGCCAGAAGTTCGCGGGCGGTCGTTCCGTCACGGTCCAGGCGCCCGAGGACAAGATCCCCGTCTTCGTCCGCGCCGGCTCCATCCTGCCCACCGGCCCGGCGATCCAGTACACGGCCGAAAAGCTGGACGGCCCGCTGACCCTGATCGTCTATACCGGCGCGAACGGTTCCTTCTCCCTCTATGAGGATCAGGGCACGACCTACGCCTATGAGCGCGGCGAGTTTTCCAACATCCCCATGACCTGGAACGACGCCACAGGCGTCCTGACCATCGGCGCGCGGACGGGTTCCTATCCGACCATGCCGGCGAACCGCACCATCAATGTGCGCTTCGTCAGCGGACCGGGCGCCGATGTCGGCAACTTCGACGCCGCACCGGCCAGGACGATCCAATACAATGGCCAGGCTGTGGAGGTTCGGCGTTGAACCAAGACCGAGCATCGACATCGGACATGATGTCGATGCTCAACCTGTTGTTATGACGGGACTTTGAAGAAAGATCGGGGCGCTTTCCATACAGGGTGTCCAGCCGCCTTATGATCGGGACCTGATCTTTGACATCTTAGGCCCCGATCCCGACGGCTGCGAAGAATTCGCTCGGCCCTACCGGCTGATGATCGGCCGGGCGGAAATTGCACTGTCTTGCACTTTGCACGCCATTTCGGGGTGCGGTGCATTTTCGACCCTTCCGCTGCGGCGGACAGACCGGAGGCGCGGATGCGCTCGTTCTTGCTTGCCGCCGCGGCTTTCGCCGCGCTCACGGGGGCGTCGCCCACACAGGCGCAGGTCCAGCCCCAGGCGGCCGCCACGGCTCCTCTTTTCGACGCCATGTTCCAGGACCATGCCGTCCTGCAGCGTGGCCGTCCGATCAAGGTGTGGGGCAGGGCCGCGCCCGGCGCCGCCGTCTCGGTCAGCCTAGGCCAAGCGCAGATCCAAGCGACGGCCGGCCTCGACGGCGTCTGGCGTGCGAGCCTTCCGACCCTGACCGCCGGCGGCCCCTATGTCCTGACGGCCCGGTCGGCCGGCGCGACCCAAAACGTCTCCGACATCATGATCGGGGATGTCTGGTTGTGTTCAGGCCAGTCGAACATGGAGTTCACCGTCCGTCAGGCCACGAATGCAGAGAGCGAGATCGGCGCCGCCAACGACGACAAGATCCGCCTCTTTCTGGTCGGTCGTTCCAGCCTGCCGGCGCCGTCCGCAACGCCTCGCGCCGTCGGCCAGTGGCGCGTGACCAGCCCGCAAAGCGTGCGTGATTTCTCGGCCGCCTGCTATTTCATGGGCCGAGACCTGCGTCGTGCCGAAAACGTGCCGGTCGGCCTGATCGCTGCCTCCTGGGGCGGGTCGATCATCGAGGACTGGCTGAGCCGCGACGCCGTCGAAAAGCTGGGCGGCCATCAGCAGGCGTTGAACGCCTTGGACGCTTACGCCCGCGATCCGGCCCAGGGCGACGCGATCTGGCGACGTGTGACCCAGGACTGGTGGCGGGCCAATGATCCCGGCACCAAACAGGGCTGGCATCTGGCCCGCACGAACGACGCCGACTGGGCGCCGATCCCCGCCGAGGGCTTTTGGGAGTCCACCGTGCCGGGCCTCGCCACCTTCGACGGCATCGTCTGGCTCCGCAAGGAGATCGAACTGACCGCCGCCCAGGCCCGTCAGGCCGCGACGCTGGAGTTGGGCCCGGTGGACGACGCCGACGTCACCTGGATCAACGGACAATACGTCGGCGGCCAGCAGGGCTGGGACACGCCGCGCACCTACGCCGTACCTGCCGGCACGCTGAAGGCGGGTCGCAATCTGATCGCGGTCGGCGTGCTGGACACGAACGGCGGCGGCGGCGCCTGGGGACCGGCGGCGAACAAGCGGCTGGTGCTTGCGGACGGCACGGCCGTCAGCCTGTCTTCGGGCTGGCGTCACCGCGTCGCCGCGCCGCTGGGCGACCTGCCCAATCCGCCGCGCACCCCCTGGATCGGCGGCAGCGGCACGACCACCCTGTACAACGGCATGATCGCGCCCCTGGGCGCCTATGGCCTCAAGGGGCTGGCTTGGTATCAGGGCGAGTCGAACATTGGCGACTATGTCGGTTATCGCCGCCTGCTGCCGGCCCTGTTCGCCGACTGGCGCGCCCGGTTCGAAAATCCCGAGATGCGGATGCTGGTCGTGCAACTGGCGAACTTCGGCCCGATGGCCGGTCAGCCCACCAACTCCTATTGGGCGGCCCTGCGCGAAAGCCAACGCACGGTCGTCAACGCCGATCCTCTGGCAGGCCTCGCCGTCGCCATCGACATCGGCGACCGCTACGACATCCACCCGACCAACAAGCTGGAGGTCGGCCGCCGCCTGGCGCTGGAGGCCCGCCGCCTCGACGGTCAGGCTCAGCCCGTCTCGCCCCAGCCGATCACCGTGACCCGCGACGCTGACGGCGTCCACATCCGCTACGCCGCCTCGGCTCAGCTCGTGGCCCATGGCTCGAACCGCCCGGTCGGGTTCGAGCTGTGCGGGGCCGACAGCGCCTGTCGCTTCGTTGACGCTACGCTTTCACAAAACGAGGTGGTGCTGTCGTCCGCCAGCGCGAGCGACCTCAAGGTCCGCTTCTGCTGGGCCGACAGTCCAGTCTGCAACCTTTACGGCCCCGCCGGTCTCCCGGCGGCGCCGTTCGAGGCGGAGATCCGCTAAGCGGTCAGACTAGCCCCGCGCCGCTCAGCCTCATGGCGGGCGCTGTGGCGACGGGCCGTTGGGCCGGCAGGTCGATGGTCAAACCCTCGTCCGTCTGACGGAAGGGCAGGGCGCCGCCGCCCAGCAGTTCGACCGCCTCGACACGCCCCACCTGCTGGGTCAGCGCCCGCACGACCATCTTCCGGTCCTGCGGCCAGTCCAGCGCGAAGGCGTAGAGGACGTCGCCCTTGGTGGTGAAACGGATGTCTTGGCCGGTCCACGGCCGCGCCGCGCCCTCGCCATGCATCCCGCCCACGACCGCCGTCGGCCCCTCGCCATAGATGCGCCAAGGGCGGGTGTCGAAAATGGCCTCGCCGTTGACCTTCATCCAGGCGGCGATGTCCGTTAGGATCTGGCGCTCGTCGCTGTCGATCGATCCGTCCCCGCGCTGGGGGATGTTCAGCATCAAATTGCCGTTCTTGGAGACGACATCCACCAGCCGCTGCACCACGCTGTGGGCCGGGACGTAGGCGTGGTTGGTGAAGCGAGCGCGGTTGTAGTGCCAGTCGCCGATACAGGTGTCGGTCTGCCACGGCTCCGGCTTTAGACTGTCGGAAAAGCCGCGCTCGACCGTCTCGGTGATCGCCTTGCGCTGCAGATCGTCCAGCCGCTTGCCGTTCACGACGGGCAGTTCGCCGCGCCAAGCCAGGGAAGCATTGTAGAACTCGGCCGTCGCCTCCAGCCCGTACCGCCCGAGCGGCAGGCCGTAGTTGTCGAAATAGACCATGTCCGGCCTGTATTTGGTGATCAGGTCGCGCTGTCGCAGAACCCAGGACCGCACGAACGCCGGATTGTTGGCGGGCGGCGTCTCGATCCACTGGCCGTCGCGCGCATCGTGCCAGGCGTTCATCTCGGCGATGGAACTGATGCCTTCCGGCGGAGCGAAGGTCGGGCCGGTGTAGAGCTCCTGCGGGTCCAGCCCGTCCCACCATTTGCCGGCGCCGTCGGCCTTGGTCAGGCGCGCCGCGTCATAACGCACGCCCTTCAGCGGCCCCTCGGCGTCATAGCCGTAGGCCGTCTGCCACCAGTGCCAGGCATGGGCCGCGTGGTTCGATACGGCGAACCGCAGGCCCCGCGCCCGCACCGCCTTCTCCCAGGTTCCGACAATGTCGCGCTTGGGCCCGACCCGCATCACGTTCCATTCGTGATGGGCGCTGTCGAACAGGTCCAGATTGTCGTGGTGGTTGGCCATCGACATGAGGTAGCGGGCGCCCGCCGCCTGATAGAGGTCCAGCAGGCCCTCGGGATCCCACTGGTCGCCCTTGAACTGGTCGATCAGCTCCATGAAGCCGAACCGGCTGGGGTGGCCGTAGGTCGCGACGTGGTGCTCATAGAAGGGGTTGCCCTGGATATACATCTGGCGGCCGTACCAGTCGCCGAACTCCGGCACGCACTGCGGCCCCCAATGTGACCAGATGCCGAACTTGGCGTCCCGGAACCAGTCGGGCGTCTTGTAGCCCGCCGCCAGACTGTCCCAAGTCGGCTTGAACGGCCCCGTCGCTGTTTGGCTCGGCAGGGTGGCGCAGGCCCCAAGCATCGAAGCCGACGCCCCGGCGGCCAGCAGTCCACGTCGCGATAGGGTCATGCGGGTTCTCCATAAACGACGCCGCGTCCGTCGGTGGCGACATAGACCCGGCCGAAGACGCGCGGATCGCCGGCGATGGCCCTGAAGCGTCGTCCGTATTCGTGGTGGTCGTCGTTGACGCGGACCCAGGACCGGCCCTTGTCGTCCGACCGGAAGACGCCCCTGACGTCGCCGCGCGTGCCGATGGCGAACAGGGCAGGGTAGGTCGATCCGGCGGGCGGCTTGCCGAAGTCCATCATCTCGACGCTCAGCCCGCCATCGATCATGTCGAACCGCTGACCGCCGTCGCGGCTGTTATAAAGGCCGCTGCGCGATACGAACCACAGATCGCCCTCATGATCGGGCGTCGCCTTCAGCGGGAAGGCGGTCTCGCGCCAGGTCGGGCGATCATCGGCGGTGTTCGCAGGCAGACCGCGCGACGGCACGACGGCGAAGCTCTCGGCGCCGTCGACGCTGACGTACCAGGGGCCGGTGCGGAAATCCAAAGCGTAGAACAGCATCGGGTCCTTGCGGTCCGCCACGGGTCGCAGCAGCAACGGCAAGCCCGCGCACGCCTTCCAGGTCTTGCCGCGATCCCGCGACCAGACGATCTGAGGCGTCCCCAGCACGAAGGTCGAACCGTCCGCCGACACGGTGATCGGCGCGTCGCGATAAAGGTCCATGCGCGGATTGTCGGCGACGACCGGCGTCTCGCCCAAAGCCGGCCGGGGCCGACCCAGCGGCTTCCAGGTCAGACCCGCATCGTCCGACCAGGCCAGGGTCGAACCGTCGTGCCCTTGCGACGCCACGCCCTCGTGCGGCGTGCCGCTGCGCACCACGATGTCGGGCGCGGCGCCCGCATAGTCGATCTGGTTGGTGTTGGCGAAGACGGGGGTGGTGAACTGGCGCTGGGGCGAGCGGTTCAGGTCTTCATGGGCGAAGCCGGATATGTCGCCGAAGCCGGTCAACAGTTGCGGTCCCTTGGGCGGACTGACCAAGGTGATCACGGCCGTCTGCTCGATCCCTGCGACCCAGGGCTTCCAGTCGGTCGGCCGATTGTCGTCGGCGGCGGACAGATTTCGCGTCTCATAAACGGTGGCGCCGGTCGCATAGATCAGTCGATCGCTGTCGAACGGATCCAGCGCCAGCGCGGCGATCCACCAGCCGAAGTCGGGCTTGTCATTGCCCCAGTTCAGATACGGCGTCGCGCTGACGTCGTGCCGGGCCTTTTCCCGCAGACTGGTCCAGTTGACTCCGTCGTCCGTGCTGCGCCAGAGGGTGTCGCCGGGCTGCCAGCGGTTCAAGGTCGAGACCACGATGACGCCCGGCCGGTTGCGATCCAGCGCAACGCCTATGAGGCCGCCCCCTTGTGCGGTCTGGGGGCGGGGCGGGCTGATATCGCTCCAGGCGCCGGTGTCCGTGTCCAGCCGCCAGACGGCACCGTCCGTCACGCCGTTCGGTCCGATGCCCAGCGTACACGTCACATAGAGGATGCCCCGGTCGTCCAGTTCCGCCTTGGCCGCCGACAGCTCGGGGCGCGGTCCGCCCTCGACCGGCCGCCACGTCCGACCGGTGTCGTCGGATCGATACAGGGCGTGTTCGTGCGGATCGGCGACCCCGACGAACAGCGTGCGGGACGCCTGACCGCCCTGGCCGCTGCGGGGATCGAAGACGACGAAGCTCAGCCCGCCGTGGGTGCTGCGGTCGGTGGGCGTACCCAGACCCTTCAGTGGAAAGCTATCGACCTTGCGCCAACTTGCGCCGCCGTCAGTCGAGCATTGCAGCCCGTCATGGCGCGATCCGAAGTAGAGAATACGGTTGTCATTGGGATCGATGGCCAGCCGTTCGCCAAGCCCGCGTCCGTTCTCGTTGCCGCCCATCCGGAAAGGGACGTCGGTTCGCCGCCATGTCTCGCCGCGATCGGTCGAGCGCAGCATGGCGCCGGGATCGCCTCTGTGAACGCCGACGGCCGCGTGGACGATATTCGGATCGACAGGATCGGCGGCGATGCTCTCAATGCCGAAATCGCCGGACAGAGGGCTGGAATCCATCAGCGGCGCCCAGCGGCCCGCGGCGGCATCAAACCGATAGGCGCCGCCCATGTCGGATCGCGCATAGGCCAGCCCGCGCTCGATGGGGCTGAACACGATGCCGGGAATGAACCCGCCCGCGCCGACCACGACGTTGCGCCAGACATAGCGGGGGGGCTCTTTTGCGCACGCCTTTCCGGTTGTCGCCACGCAGGCGACGGAAAACGCCATCATCCCGGCGGTGCGTCGCGTCACGCTTGTTGTCATGCCGCGTCCTCCCCCTATCGAAGGCATTGACCTGCCTCTCAATGTTAGCGCTAACTTAAACAGTTGACATCATTGTTATAGGTGCATCAAGTTGCGTCTGTAAAAATCAGGCGTCGGTCAACGGCGTTAGGGAGCGAACCTCGGGTTCAAACGGATTTCGCCGCTGTCGGCGCGTCAAACCACGCCCTGATTTTCACAAACCCTGAGCGAACTTCCGGCGCGACCTGCGTGGTCGCGCCGGGTCTTTTGTCACATGATCTGCTGACAGGCTGATGAACCGACATGACCCTGCGTATTCTGAACTCTCGCCAAAGCGCCGTTTCCACCTTGGCGCTGGGCCTTGTCCTCATGTCGAGCGCGTGCGCGATTGATCCTGGCAGGGTTCGCGCTGTTCCGGTTCAGGCGGTGACGGCGCAGGCGTCGATCGTGACGGATGCGACCCGCGCCCATCCTGCGCTGTGGCCGCGTGCGGCGTCGCCGGCGGCGATGACCGATGCGGCGACCGAGGCCTTCGTCAGCGAGCTGATGAGCCGGATGACGCTGGAGGAGAAGGTCGGGCAGACGATCCAGGCCGATATCGGCTCGATCAAGCCTGAGGACCTGCTGACCTATCCGCTGGGCTCGATCCTGGCGGGCGGCAACTCGTCGCCTGGCGGGGACGAGCGCGCCTCGGCCGACAAGTGGGTCGAACTGGCCCGGGCCTTCCGCGCGGCGGCGGCCCAGCGGCCGGGTGCCAGGATCCCGCTGATTTATGGCATCGACGCCGTGCACGGTCACAACAACATCGTCGGCGCGACCATCTTTCCGCACAACATCGGCCTGGGCGCCGCGCGCGATCCCGACCTGATCCGCCGCATCGGCGAGGCGACCGCGCTGGAAGTCGCGGTGACCGGCGCCGACTGGACCTTCGGCCCCACCCTGGCCGTGCCCCAGGACGACCGCTGGGGTCGCGCCTACGAAGGCTATGCCGAGAACCCAGAGGTGGCCCAGAGCTATGCCGGACCCATGACCCTGGGCCTGCAAGGCGCGCTTTCGGCTGATCATCCGCTGGCGGCCGGCCATATCGCCGGATCGGCCAAACACTTCCTGGCCGACGGCGGCACCACGGGCGGCAAGGACCAGGGAGATTTTGCGGGATCGGAACAGGAGCTGATCCGCACCCATCTGTCCGGCTATCCCCAGGCCATCGACGCCGGGGTGCTGTCGATCATGGCCAGCTTCTCCAGCTGGAACGGCGTCAAACACTCGGGCAACGAGACCATTCTGACCGACGTGCTGCGCGGCCCGCTGGGCTTCGACGGCTTCGTGGTGTCGGATTGGAACGCCCATGGCCAGCTGCCGGGCTGTTCAAACGAAAGCTGCGCCCTGGCCTTCAACGCCGGCATCGACATGTTCATGGCGCCCGACAGCTGGAAGCCGCTCTATGCCTCGACCCTGGCCCAGGTGAAGTCGGGCGAAATCCCGATGGCGCGCCTGGACGAGGCGGTGCGCCGCATCTTGCGCGTCAAGGTCAAGACCGGCCTGTTCAACGATAGCCGCCCGGTCGAGGGGCATCTGAACGAGCTGGGCTCGCCCGCTCACCGCGCCCTGGCGCGCGAAGCGGTGCGCAAGTCGCTAGTGCTGCTGAAGAACGAGGGCTCGGTCCTGCCGATCCATTCGGGCGCGAGGGTGCTGGTCGCCGGTCACGCTGACGACATCGGCCAGGCCTCGGGCGGCTGGACCCTGACATGGCAGGGCACGGGCAACTCGAACGCCGATTTCCCCAACGGCCAGTCAATCTGGGGCGGCATCCGCGAGGCGGTCGCCGCCGGCGGCGGTCAGGCGACGCTCAGCGCCGATGGCTCCTTCACCCAGAAACCCGACGTGGCCATCGTCGTCTTCGGCGAAACGCCCTATGCCGAGTTCCAGGGCGACGTGGACACGCTGGACTTCCTGCCGACCGAACCGCTTGAGACGTTGAAGCGGCTGAAGGCGGCGGGCATTCCGACCGTGTCGGTCTTCCTGTCGGGCCGCCCGATGTGGACCAACCCCGAGATCAATGCGTCCGACGCCTTCGTCGCCGCCTGGCTGCCGGGCACGGAGGGCGGCGGGATCGCCGATGTGCTGGTCGGCGATGCGGCGGGCAAGCCGCGCAACGACTTTACCGGAACCCTGTCCTTCAGCTGGCCCAAGACCGCCAAGGGCGAGCCGCTGAATGTGGGCCAGCCCGGCTATGACCCGCAGTTCGCCTATGGCTACGGCCTGACCTATGCGCGCAACACCCGCGTCGGCGCCCTGTCCGAAGACAGCGGCGTGGTCGGGGCGGTCGGCAGCCTGGACCGCTACTTCGTCGACGGCCGCTTCGTCGCGCCCTGGTCGCTGATGCTGCGCGATGCGGGCGGCGAGTTCCGTCTGGGTTCTGAAAAGAGCGGCGCCAGTCCGCGCGGCGGCGTCTCGGTGCGATCCACCGACGGCGCCGGCCAGGAATCGGCGCGCGCCCTGACCTTCTCGCAGGGCGGGGGGCAGGCCCTGATCGCGGCGCAGCCGGTCGATTTGACGCGCCAGTCGAACGGCGAGATGGCCATCGCCTTCCGCTACCGCGTGGACGCCCGGCCCAAGGGGCCGGTGTTCCTGACCCTGGGCGCAGGTTCGGTCGATATCTCCAGCCTGATCGCTGCAGCCCCCGTCGGCGAATGGCGCACGCTGAAGGTGCGGCTGTCGTGCCTGCGCGATCGCGGCGCCGACATCGCCGCCGTTGACCAACCCTGGGGCTTGCGCACCGCTGCCGACTTTGCGGTCACCGTCGAGGATATCCGCCTGGCCTCAAACGAGGGCGACGCCGTCTGTCCGACGCAGTAGGCTGGCGCTCGCCAACGGGGGGACCGGCCGCGTGACCAATGCTGAACTGAGCGTGGCCTTCTTCCTGCAGATGGCGACCATCATTGCCGCCTGCCGCATCGTGGGTTGGCTGGCCAAACGCTACCTCGGCCAGCCGCAGGTGGTGGGCGAGATGATCGCCGGAGTGGTCCTCGGGCCATCGCTGTTTGGCCTGTTGGCGCCCGATCTTCAGGCGGCCCTGTTCCCCAAGGAGTCGCGGTCGATCCTGTTCGTCGGCGCCCAGTTGGGCGTTGGCCTCTACATGTTCCTGGTCGGGCTTGGCTTCCGTCGCGACCACTTCAGGGCCAATGCGAAAAGTGCGGCTGCCGTGTCGCTGGCGGGCATGGCGGCGCCCTTCCTGGTCGCCGTCGCCATTGCGCCCTGGCTGGTCGCTGAGGGTTTGTTCGGGCAGGGCATCCAGACTTGGCAGGCCATGCTGTTCATGGGCGCGGCCATCTCGATCACGGCCTTTCCCATGCTGGCGCGCATCATCCATGAGCGGGGGCTCAGCGGCACGCGGCTGGGTTCGCTGTCCCTGGCGGCGGGCGCCATCGACGACGCCGGCGCCTGGTGCGTCCTGGCCATCGTTTTGGCCAGCTTCGGCGCCGGGCCGATGGTGGCGGTGACGGCCATCGCGGGGGGCGGCGCCTTCGCCCTGTTCATGCTGACGCTGGGGCCAAAGCTGCTGGCGCCGCTGGGCCGGATCGTCGAGCGGGAAGGGCGGCTCAGCCCGACGGTACTGGGGGTCGTGCTGATCCTGTTCATGCTCAGCGCCTGGGCCATGGATGCGGTCGGCATTCACGCCGTCTTCGGCGGCTTCATCCTGGGCGTCGCCATGCCGCGCGGTCTCTTGAGCGACGAGGTCAAGCGTCAGCTGGAGCCGTTCGCCGTGCTGGTGCTGCTGCCGATGTTCTTCACCTTCTCGGGGCTGAACACACAGCTGACCATGGTCAACAGCCTGGGGCTGCTGGCTGTGACCGTCGTCATCCTGCTGGGCTCAATCCTGGCCAAGGGCGGCGCCTGCTGGGCCGCCGCGCGCCTGACCGGTCAGGACAACGCCACGGCCATGGGTATCGGCGCCCTGATGAACGCGCGCGGCCTGATGGAGCTGATCATCATCAACATTGGCTTACAAAAGGGCGTCATCGGCCCGGCCCTGTTCTCCATCCTGGTGCTGATGGCCATCCTCACCACCCTGATGGCCTCCCCCCTGTTCGAATGGGTTTACGGCAGGAAGGCGAGAGAGCGGGGCGAACTGGGCGCGACCGGTGATCACGACGACGCCGCGCCGATGCGCGCCTAAATCCACGTCCACATTTTGAGGGCGATTCCTGTGAAATGCTTGCACATCAGAGGCTTGGCGCTGGTCGCAGTGCTTGTCGGCGCCTCTATGGGTGCGAACGCCCAGACGGCAGGACCAAGGGTGATTTCGGTCGATTTCGGCGGTGCGTCCACGCCCCGCGATCGCATGGCCGAGTTCTCGGTCGGCGCAGACTATCCCGGCACGACCATTCGGCCCGAGGCCTTGGCGCAGCTGAAGACGGCGCGCGACGAGCTGGGTTTTCGCTACATCCGCTTTCACGACATCTTCCATGACGACATGGGCGTCTATCGCGAGGTGGACGGCCGTCCCGTCTATGATTGGACCAGGATCGACCATCTGTACGACAGCTTCCTGGCCATCGGAATCAAGCCCTTCATCGAATTGGGCTTCACGCCCGATGCGATGAAGACGTCAGACCAGACGCTCTTCTACTGGAAGGGCAACACCTCGCACCCGCAGCCCGAAAAATGGGTCGGGCTAGTCGACGCCTTCGTGCGGCATCTGATCGACCGGTACGGGATCGACGAGGTCCGGTCGTGGTATTTCGAGTTCTGGAACGAGCCGAACCTGGACGGATTCTGGGAGCGAGCCGATCAGGCGGCCTACTTCGACTACTACGTACGGACGGCGCAGGCGATCAAGGCGATCGATCCCGCACTTCGCGTCGGCGGGCCGGCGACGGCCGGAGCGGCCTGGGTCCCAGAGTTCCTTGCCCACGCCGATCAACATCGGGCGCCGGTCGATTTCGTCACCACCCACACCTATGGCGTCGAAGGCGGCTTTCTGGACGAGAAGGGCGAAGGCGACAACAAGCTGTCGCGCAACCCCGACGCCATCGTCAGCGACGTACGCAAGGTGAGGGCTGAGATCGAGGCTTCGACGCGTCCGGAGCTGCCGCTGTTCTTCACGGAATGGAGCACCAGCTACAATCCGCGCGATCCGATCCACGACGACTATTTCGGCGCCGCCTATGTGCTGGACAAGCTGCACCGAAGCGAAGGTCTGGCGCAAGGTATGAGCTACTGGGCCTACAGCGACCTGTTCGAGGAGCCGGGCCCGCAGACGAAGCCGTTCGACGGCGGCTTCGGCCTGATGACGCCGCAGGGCGTGCGCAAGCCGACCTGGTTCGCCTACAAATACCTCAACAGCCTGGGCGACCGCGAACTGCCGACCGGCGACGACCAGAGCATCGCCACGCTGAAGGGCGACACGGTCCAGGTGTTGGCCTGGCGCTATGAACTGCCGGATCAGTCGGTCAGCAATCGGCCCTTTTTCCGCCAGGTGCGCGAGCCGGCGGCGGCCGCGCCGTTGCAGATTGTCCTGCGGGGTATTCGACCCGGCGCGTACACCGCCTCGGTCCGGCGCGTCGGCTTCAAGTCCAATGACGCCTACACCGCCTATCTCGAAATGGGTTCGCCCGCGACGCTGTCCGAAGGGCAACTGGAGACCCTGCAAACCTTGACCCTGGACGAGCCCAGGACTGTCACAGTCACCGCTGGCGCTGACGGAACCACGCAGGTGGATTTGCCGATGCGTGTCCAGGATGTGGTGCTGGTCGAAATCGGCGCGTCGTCCGATCTCTGAGCGGCAAAGCGTGTCTGACGTAGGTTCGGGCGGCGGCGATCCGTCCATGGCCGCGAGCGGGTTGCGGTAAACATCGAGCGGTGTGCGCCGGAATGGTGGACGCGCCGTGTCGAGCGTGCTGCTGTCCTTGCCGTGACCGATCAACAGAATCCCCGCCGCAACTACACCATGGGCGACATCGCGCGTCTCGCCGGTGTTTCGCCCATGACCGTATCGCGGGTGGTCAACGGCGATGCGCGGGTGCGCGAGGCGACGCGCGAGCGCGTCGAAGCCATCATCCGCGAGACCGGCTATGTCCCCGATCCCGCCGCGCGGATCCTGGCGCGGGCCGGGGGCGGGCGGATCGGTCTTCTCTACGCCAACCCGTCCAGCGCCTATCTGGCCGAGTTGCTGTCTGGCGCTCTGGATGGGGCGCGATCGGTTGGCCTTCTGCTGCTGATCGAACCGTCTCAGCCAGGGGCGCCCGAGGAGGAGCGGGAGGCGGTGCAGAGGCTAGCGGCCGGCGGAGCTCAAGGGGTGATCGTGCCGCCGCCCCTGGGCGAATCGGCGGCGACACTGGACGCAATCGCGATCAGCGGGATGAAGGCTGTAGTTCTGGCGGCCCCCGCGCTGCGGGACGGCCTCATCTCAATACGGGTGGATGATCAGGGTGCGGCGCATGAGATGACGCGGCATCTGCTGGATTTGGGTCACCGCGCCATCGGCTTCGTCGAAGGCCATCCCGACCAGAGCGCCAGCGCCGATCGCCGCCAGGGCGCTCAGGCCGCCGTCGATTCGGTTGCAGGCGCGACGATGTGGGCTGAGCCCGGCGACTTCACCTATCGCTCGGGCTTCAAGGCGGGACAGAGACTACTGGCGCGCTCGCCCCGGCCGACCGCAATCTTCGCCAGTAACGACGATATGGCCGCCGGAGTTTTGGCCGCCGTTCATGCGGCCGGCCTGTCGACGCCGGGCGACATTTCGGTGGCTGGGTTCGACGATACCTATCTGGCCGCGAGCGTCTGGCCGACCCTGACGACCATCCGCCAGCCGGTCGCCGAAATGGCGCGTTCGGCCGCGGTCATCTTGGGGCGGGATGGTGAGGCGGAGGGTGCTATCCCCCACCAGTTCATCGCCAGAGAAAGCACCGCCCCTCCGCACGATTGACATCCGCCCTCCGCTCAAAGATGTTAGCGCTAACACGTCTGAGAACGTGGGGAGGATGAAATCGTGTTGCTTGCTGAGTGCCTGCCGGCGGACTGGCGCGACGCGCGCCTGCTTGGCCGCGTGCTGACAAAGGCCGGCCCCTCGCCCGTACTGGCGCGCGGCGGGCGGCTCTACGACCTTTCGAACCGTGTCGCGACCACGGCCCAGGCGGTTGCGTTTGACGATTTGGATACGGCGGGCGTGGACCTGGGTTCGGTCGACGAACTGACGGTCGGCTCCGCCTGGTTGTCGGATCCGGACGCCATTCAACTACTTTCGCCGCTGGACCTGCAATGCATCAAGGCCTCCGGCGTCACCTTTGCGGTCTCGGCCCTGGAGCGGGTGATCGAGGAGCGCGCGCGCGGCGACGCCGACGCCGCCAACGCCGTGCGCCAGTCCATCCTCGACCGGATCGGCGGCGACCTGAAGGATCTGCGTCCCGGCTCGGAACAGGCGGAGGCCGTCAAGGCGCAGCTGATCGCCGAGGGCTTGTGGTCGCAATATCTCGAAGTCGCCATCGGCCCCTATGCCGAGATCTTCACCAAGGCCCCAGTGCTGGCCTCGGTCGGCTGGGGCGCCGAGGTTGGGGTGCGGGCGGACTCGGCCTGGAACAACCCGGAGCCCGAGGTCGTCGTCATATGCGATCCGTCCGGCCGTCCGGTCGGCGCTAGCCTGGGCAACGACGTCAATCTGCGCGACATAGAGGGACGCTCGGCTCTGCTGCTGGGCAAGGCCAAGGACAATAACGCCTCGGCCTCGGTCGGCCCGTTCATCCGCCTGTTCGACGACGGCTTCGGCATGGATGACGTGCGCGCCGCGACCGTGCGGTTGGAGGTCGAGGGGACGGACGGCTTCATGATGACGGGCGAAAGCTCGATGAGCCTGATCAGCCGCGATCCCGAAGAACTGGTGCGCCAGACCCTGAGCTCGCATCAGTATCCCGACGGTTTCGCCCTGTATCTCGGCACCATGTTCGCGCCGATCGATGACCGCGATGCGCCGGGCAAGGGCTTCACCCACAAGATCGGCGACCGTGTGCGCGTTTCGTCCGAGAAGCTGGGCGTGCTGGAGAATGTGGTGGCGACCTGCGACCAGGCCCCGCTCTGGAAGTTCGGGGTGCTGGAACTGATGCAGAATCTGGCCGGTCGCGGCCTTCTGGGAGTTTCCGCATGAGCGGCGCCATCTATCCGTCGCTAAAGGGCCGTCTGGTCGTCGTCACCGGCGGTGGGTCCGGCATCGGCGCCGGCTTCACCGAAGCCTTCGCGCGCCAGGGCGCCCGTGTCGTCTTCTTCGACATCGCCGAGGCGGACTCGAAGGCGCTGGAGGCGTCGCTGGCCGAACTGTCGCCCGCCCCGACCTTCCGCCAATGCGACCTGATGGACGTGACCGCCTTGCAGACCTGCCTGGCCGAGATCGCCGACGAACATGGCCCGATCGACGTCCTGATCAACAACGCCGCCAACGACGACCGTCACACGCTGGCGGAGGTCACGCCCGAATACTGGGACAATCGGATCAACGTGAACCTGCGTCATCTCTATTTTGCGGCCCAGTCGGTCGCCGCCGGAATGCGCGAGCGGGGCCGAGGCGTCATCATCAACCTCGGCTCGATCAGCTGGCACCTGGGGCTGCCGGATTTGTCGCTTTACGAAACCGCCAAGGCGGGCATCGAGGGCATGACACGGGCCCTGGCGCGCGAGCTGGGCGGGGACGGCGTGCGGGTCGTCTGCATCGTGCCCGGCAACGTCCAGACCCCGCGCCAGATGAAATGGTACACGCCGGAAGGCGAAGCCGAGATCGTGGCGGCGCAATGCCTACCCGGTCGTCTCCAGCCCAACGATGTCGCCGCGCTCGGCCTGTTCCTCGCGTCCGACGACGCGCGCCTGATCACGGGTCATGAGTATTTCGTGGACGCCGGCTGGCGATAGAGTTTTCTGGGTTTCACGCCCGCGTCAGACGGGCTTTCGGAGGGAATATCGAGATGGCAGGACCGACGGGGGGCTCAGGCCCCGACATCGCGGGCGACGACCGCGTCAACATGGCCTTCATCGCCCTGATCGTGGCGGTCGCCACCATCGGCGGCTTCATGTTCGGCTATGATTCCGGCGTCATCAACGGCACCCAGGACGGGCTGGAGGCGGCCTTCAACCTGTCGGCCCTGGGCACCGGTTTCAACGTCGGCGCAATCCTCTTGGGCTGCGCCGTCGGCGCCTTTATCGCGGGACGTTTGGCCGACGCCATCGGCCGTCGCACGGTGATGCAGATCGCCGCCGTCCTGTTCATAATCTCCGCCTTCTGGGCGGGCGCGGCCGACAGCTCTGCACACTTCATCATTGCCCGGTTCATAGGCGGCTTGGGCGTGGGCGCGGCCTCGGTCCTGTCGCCGGCCTATATCTCCGAAGTGACCCCGGCCTCGATCCGCGGCCGACTGTCGTCGGTGCAGCAGATCATGATCATCACCGGCCTGACCGGCGCCTTCGTGGCCAACTACGCCCTGGCCAAGACCGCCGGCGGATCGACGGCGGAGTTCTGGCTGGGCTTCCCCGCCTGGCGCTGGATGTTCTGGCTGCAGGTCATCCCCGCCGCTGTCTATCTGATCGCCCTCCTGGTCATCCCGGAAAGCCCGCGCTTCCTGGTCGTCAAGAAGAAGGACGCCCAGGCCGAGGCCGTGCTGTCCAGACTGTTCGGCGCGGGCGCCGGTGCGCGCAAGGTTCAGGAAATCCGCGCCTCGCTGGTGGCCGACCACAAGCCCAAGTTCGCCGACCTGCTGGACCCCGCGACCAAGAAGGTGCGCCCGATCGTCTGGGCCGGCCTGATCCTTGCCGTGTTCCAGCAACTCGTCGGTATCAACATCGTCTTCTACTACGGCGCGGTGCTGTGGCAGTCGGTCGGCTTCTCCGAGAACGACGCGCTGCAGATCAACATTTTGTCCGGCGTCCTGTCGATCGCCGCCTGCCTGGCCGCCATCGCCGTCATCGACAAGATCGGCAGAAAGCCTCTGCTGCTTATCGGTTCGGCCGGCATGTTTGTGACCCTGGCTGTCGTCGCCTGGTGCTTCTCCAAGGCCGCCCTGATCGACGGATCGCTGCACCTGGACGATCAGACCGGCCTGATCGCCCTGATCGCGGCCAATGCCTATGTGGTCTTCTTCAACTTCAGCTGGGGCCCGGTCATGTGGGTCATGCTGGGCGAGATGTTCCCCAACCAGATGCGCGGTTCGGCCCTGGCCGTCGCCGGCTTCGCCCAATGGATCGCCAACTTCGCCATCTCGGTCAGCTTCCCGTGGATGGCCGCGACGCTCGGCCTGGTCGTCACCTACGGCTTCTACGCGGTCAGCGCCCTAATCTCGTTCTTCCTGGTCCAGGCTTGGGTGAAGGAAACGCGCGGTCGCGAACTGGAAGACATGACGGGCTGATTTTCGCCCTCCCATACCCATCTCCCCGAAACGGGCGGCGCTCCCCCGCCGCCCGTCAGCCTTATGAAAAGGACGTCCCATGACCGACACGCTTGAACTTTCGCACTGGATTGGCGGCGAGAAGGTCGCGGGCGCGTTTGCGGGCGAGAGCCTGAACCCGTCGGATACCCGCGACGTCGTGGCCCGCACGCCCAAGGGCGGGGCCGCCGAGGTGGATCAGGCCGTTCAGGCCGCCCGCGCCGCCTTCCCTGGCTGGTCCGACGCCTCGCCGGAAGTCCGCTTCGACGTGCTGGACAAGGCCGGTTCGCTGATCATGGAACGGGCCGCCGTGATCGGTCGCCTGCTGGCCCGCGAAGAGGGCAAGACCCTGCCCGAGGGCATCGGCGAGACCATGCGCGCCGCCCGCATCCTGAAATATTTCGCCGGCGAGGCCCTGCGCGTCCACGGCCAGAACCTGGCCTCGACCCGTCCGGGCGTCGAGATTCAGACCTATCGCCAGGCCGTCGGCGTCTTCGGCCTGATCACGCCGTGGAACTTCCCCATCGCCATTCCGGCGTGGAAGATCGCCCCGGCCATCGCTTTCGGCAACACGGTCGTCATCAAGCCCGCCGGCCCCACCCCGGCGACGGCCGAGGCGCTGATCGCCATCCTGCATGAGGCCGGCCTGCCCAAGGGCGTGGTCAATATGGTCATCGGCGACGGCGACGTCGGCCGCGCCATCGTCGCCCACCCCGGCATCGACGGCCTCAGCTTCACCGGCTCGCAAGCCGTGGGCGCGGGCGTCGCCGAAGGCGCGGTCAAGCGCCAGGCGCGGGTCCAGCTGGAGATGGGGGGCAAGAACCCGCTGATCGTTCTGGACGACGCCGATCTGGACCGGGCCGTCAACATCGCCCTGGACGGCAGCTTCTTCGCCACCGGCCAGCGCTGCACCGCCTCCAGCCGCCTGATCGTTCAGGACGGCATCCATGATCGCTTCGTCGCCGCCCTGGCCGAGAAGGTCGCCGCCCTGCGCGTCGGCCACGCCCTGGATGCCAACACCCAGATGGGTCCGGCCGTGACCGAGGCCCAGCGCGAGGTCTCCTACAAATACATCGATATCGCCCGCGAGGCCGGCGGCCGCATCGTCACCGGCGGCGAGCGTCTGACGTTCGACGCCCCGGGCTGGTACGTCCAGCCGACCCTGATCGCCGAAACCGCCGCCGACGCGCGCATCAACACCGAAGAGGTCTTCGGCCCCGTCGCCTCGACCATCCGCGTCGCCAGCTATGAAGAGGCGCTCGCTGTCGCCAACGGCGTCGAGTTCGGCCTGTCGGCGGGCATCGTCACCCAGTCGCTGAAACACGCCCGCGACTTCCAGAAGAATGCCAAGGCCGGCATGACCATGGTCAACCTCGCCACCGCCGGCGTCGACTATCATGTGCCCTTCGGCGGCTCCAAAAAGTCCTCCTACGGTTCGCGCGAACAGGGCTTTGCGGCTGTGGAATTCTACACCCAGATCAAGACCTCCTATTCGGCGGGCTGATCGATGAGCGAGCCGGAACTGATCTGGCATATTCAGGCGGAGCTGGGCGAAGGCCCCGTCTGGGACGCGGCGCGCGCTGCGCTGTGGTTCGTCGACATCAAGGGGCGAAAGCTGCATCGCTACACCCCAGCGACCGGCGAAAAACGCTCGTGGGACACGCCCGACCAGACCGGTTTCGCCCTGCCCGCCGAGGACGGTTCGTTGATTTGCGGCGTGCGGGGAGGGCTTTATCGTTTCGACCCGGAAGAGGGCGACTTCTCGCGCTTCCAGCCGGTCGAGGAAGACCGGCCGCAGAACAGGCTGAACGACGGCTTCGTCGCGCCTGACGGCTCGCTCTGGTTCGGTTCGATGGACGACAGCGAGGAAGTCGAGACCGGCGCCCTATACCGCTGGTTCCGGGGCGAGCTGACGCGGCACGACGACGGCTATGGCGTCACCAACGGCCCCTGCCTCAGCCCCGACGGCCGCACCCTGTATCACCACGACACGCTGAAAAAGACCGTCATGGCCTTCGACCACTACGACGGCGTGATCTCGAACAAACGCGTCTTCGCCGTGACCGAGGACGGCTATGCCGACGGCCCCAGCATGGATGCGGCGGGCGTGCTGCACGTCGGCCTGTTCAACGGCTGGGGCGTGGCCCGTTACGCCCCGGACGGCGCGCGGATCGGCAAGATCGACATGCCGGTCCAGACGGTGACCAAGGCGGCCTTTGGCGGGCCGGACCTGCGCGATCTCTATATGACCACGGCCTGGCTCGGGAACGCCGACAAGCGCGCGGAGCAGCCGACGCTGGGCGGCCTCTATCGCACCCGCGTCGAGACGCCGGGCCTGCCTCAGAACCTGATCCGCCTGTGATCGTGCTGACGGCCGGCGACTGGCGCGCGACCCTGGCGCCGGGGCTGGGCGGGGCGGTGCTGACCCTGGACTGGCGCGGCCAGCCGGTGTTTCGGCCCACGCCCGATGGCGCGACCGACATTCTGGAGACGGCCTGTTTCCCGCTGGTCCCCTACGCCAACCGCATCGCCGATGGACGCTTCGTCTTCGAAGGGCGCTCGGTCCAACTGCCGACGCTGGAACGGTTCGCGCCTCACGCCCTGCATGGCGACGGCTGGCTGCTGCCCTGGACCGTCGAGAGCCAGACGGAAAACCGGGTGGAGATGAGCCTGGACTGGCCCGGCGACACGGACGGCTGGCCCTGGCCGTGGCGCGCGCGTCAGGTCGTCGAACTGACCGACGAAGGCCTGTCGATTAGCCTGTCCGTGACCAACACCGGCAATGCTATTATGCCTGCCGGTCTGGGCCTGCATCCCTATTTCCACCGCTATGCAGACAGCCGCCTGACCCTGTCGGCCGAGGGCGTCTGGATCACTGACGCCCGCGAAATCCCCGAACGGCTTGCGCCGGTCGCCGAGGTTGCGGACTGGTCCAACGGCCTCGCCCTCGCCGACGCCCCCTTCGTCGATCACGCCTATGCCGGCTGGACGGGCGAGGCCGTGCTAAATGACGGCGGTCGCTGGGTGATGCTGAGCGCCTACGCGCCGGCGCACTGGACCCAGGTCTACGCCCCCCTCGGCGTCGATTTCTTCTGCGTCGAACCCGTCACCCACCGGCCCGACGCCCACAACGCACCGGCGGGCGAGGACCACGGTCTGGCGCGACTGGCGCCGGGCGAGACGTCGTCGTTCGCCATGCGGATCGGCGCGACCCCCCTCTGATCGCTCAGCCTGCGGCGACCGCCCGTTTCCATGCCGGATAGTCCTTGTCCAGCAGCTCTTCGGGCCATTCGCCGACGTAGCGATAGCCGTTGCGGCGTTCGTGCTCGATCTGCATCAGGTCGCGTCGGATGACGGAATCGCGCCCGATGTAGATGGGGCGGCCGTCCTCCAGATCGTAGAACCGGGCCCAGATGCGCGCGCCGGGCTTTGGGGCGAGGATGCGGTCGCGGCGGCCTTGGGCGTCGGTGACGAAGACCTCGGTCGTGTCGCGGAGCGCCGCGCTCTCCAGCCAGGCGACGGCGCCGTCCACGGCGGCGACGACGTCGGGACGGGGGTCGGGCAGGCTCATCAGGAAACGCACGATGCCGACGCTTTCCTGGCCCGACAGGGACGGGGGCTCGAAACGACGCGCCCAGGCGGGCGCCAGGGTCTGGGCGTCATGCTGGGCGCACCAGCCGGTCAGGCCGCCGTCGCGCCGCACCTGCGTCTTCAGCAGGGTCTCGACCCCGCGCGCCACGGCCTGACGCGCCCGCTCGCGCCGACCTTCATCGACGAAGGCGTAGGGCGCCGCGCCGTCGCCCACATCGCGCAACAGCTCCATCACATGGACCATGGCGTCGTCGTTGTAGGTGATCTGGTCGTGATAGCCGCCGCGCAGCGGATAGAACTGGGCCCAGCCGCCGTTGGGCTGTTGCGCCGCCAGCAGATAGTCGAGGCCCCGGTCGAAGGCGGCGCGGCTTTCGGCGTCCCCGGCCGCGATCGTTCGCGCCAGAAAGGCCAGCGGCTGGGTCGTGCCGCCATTGTCGATCGTGTTGTTCAGCGCCGGGTCCGCATCGGGGCGGGGCGGGACGAACAGGTCGGTGTTCTTGGGCCAGCCGCCTTCGGCCGATTGATGCTGGATGACGATCGCGGCCAGTCGACGCGCTTCGGCCGATCCATACCAGTCGGTCGGATGGCGCAGGGCGGCGCTGCTCCAGGCGACGGCGGGCGAGGCGGCGACCGGCTCCTGCGCTGACGCCGGCGCCGACGTGAAGCCGGCTGCAATCGTCAGGACGCCGAGGATCAAGACTATCTTTTTCATCAAGAGACCTTCGGGTTCGGCAAAAAGAAAGGGACGCCGATGTTTCGCGGCGTCCCCCTGAAGGGACAGCGTCCCGGGAGAAGTCAGCTGTCGAACGTCGTCATCAGAATACGAACCTCGCACCGACGAAGTATTGGCGGCCGGTCGAGCCATAGTTGTTGACCACTGGATCGGCTTGGTAGGCCCAGCGCGTGTCGGTCTGATTGGTCAGGTTCAGCGCCTCGGCGGTGAAGGTGACGTTGTCCGTCAGCTTGTAGGTGAAGGACGCATCCACATTCAGCGTCTCCTCCGAGCCGATGAAGTCGTTGATCAGCGGCGAGTCGCACACGCCCGGATCGCAACCGCCCGACGCCAGCGGATAGGTGGTCTGATAGGCGGCGCGATAGGCCGACGAGACACGCGCGCTCCACTTCTCGACCTCATAGAAGATCGTGGCGTTGAACGATTTGGGCGAGGCGCCCAGGAAGGGCGCCGTGCCCGTCAGGTTGCGGGCCGGGTCCAGGATATATTCCAGCTCGGACTCGATCTGGGTGTAGTTGGCCTGGATGCCGAAACCGTCGAACGGCGCGGGCAGGAAGGTGAAGTTCTGCTGATAGGCGATCTCGAAGCCGTCCAGCTTGCCGCCTGGCGCATCATTGTACTGACGCACCTGGAAGGGCAGGTCCTGGTCGATATAGGCCCGGCGGCTGTCGGAGGCGACATCGGTCAGGCCGTCATAGGCGGCGCGCAGATTGGCGATCTGCTCGGCGTCGAAGATCTCGCTCAGCTTGCCTTCGCGCAGCACCACCTGCGGGAAGCTTTCGATCTCCTTGTGGAACACCGCGACCGACAGAATGGCGTCGCGGGCGAAATACCATTCGACGTTGAAGTCCAGATTGGACGCGCGGAACGGCTTCAGCTTGGTGTTGCCCAGGGTGATGGCCGCGTTGGATCCGTCGAACTGGGCCGGGTCGGCGCCGATGCCGACCGGAACGGTGAAGGCCGTCACGCCCGGCTGCAGGGCCGTCATCTGCGGGCGGGCCATCACCTTGGCCGCCGCGAAACGCAGCATCAGCTTGTCGTTCAGCTCCCACACCAGGTTCATCGACGGCAGGGTGTCGTTGTACTGGTTGTCGTTCTCGACCGGACGGCCGCTGGGCGAGCGTCCGCGGGAATCGATCTTGGTCTCGGCGCGGCGCAGACCGGCGTTGCCGCGCAGCTCGCCCATGAACAGCGGCACACGGAAGTCCATCTGGCCATAGTAGGACAGGCTGTCCTCATCGACCCAGAAGGTGTTGACCCCGCCGTTGCGCAGGTCCGACAGACGCCAGTCGCCCCAGGCGTTGATGCAGTCGCAGTCGAAGCCGAAGCGGTTCTTGAAGGCTTCCAGATTGGGCGCAAAGAAGCTGGTCGGCGTACCTTCCGGCACATTCAGCCCGTCGCCCCAGCTGACCAGTTGTCCCATCTGGCCGACGGTCGTGGCGGCCGCCAGTCCGGAGCGCACGCCCTCCAGCAGCGACGGATTCATCGTGTCGCTGATCAGCCGCTCGTAGCGCGTGTAGTAGAAGTCGAATTTGCGCTTGCCGATGCCGAACTTGAACGTGAAGTCGTCGTTCAGGTCCCAGACGAAGTCGGCCTTGGCGGTCCGGTAGCCGTTCTCGGTGATGGTGCGGTAGTTGCGAATGGCCGAATAGCCCTTCACGAAGTCCCAACTGTTCGGATTGGCCACGTCGAAGCCGAACTTCATGATCGGCATATCGCCGCCTTCGCGGTCGTCGTAGACGAAGTAGTCATTGCCCGCGACGCCCTGGCCCGAATCGAGCCGGATGAAGTCGACCAGCAGGCCGGTGTTCTCATTGGTCGACTTGGAATCGCCGACCAGCAGCGACATGCGGAAGGTGTCGCTGAACTCGTGCTCGATGTTGATCGAGTTCTGACGGAATTCGGTGGTGTAGCCGCCCTGATCGACCGCCGAGCGGAAATCGACATTGCCCAGCACCAGATAGTTGGCGTTGGCGCCCGTCTCGCTCAACCCCGCATCGATCAACCGCACCGACGGCCGGCCGATGAACGCGCCCCGCATGGCCAGATACTGGGGGTGCGCGACGTAACCGACCGATCCCGGCTGGTTGTAGTAGTCGTAGACGTCCAGGTTGTTGGGATTGAAGCTGCCCGTTCCGGCGGCCAGATTCTGGTTGGTCGCGCCGGGCGCCGTGGTGAAGATCGGGGTGGAGCCATACAGCGACTGGCCGCAGTCGATGGCGTCGCGGAACTCGGTCGCGGCCTGGGTCGCGCAGTTGGCGTAGGCGGCGCGACGGTTGGCGTAGGAATTGTTGGTCGCGCTGGTCGTCGGATAGGTCTGATAGCTGAAGGCCGTGGTGGTGCGGTTGCCGTTGGTGTTGTTGCGGTTCAGGCCCACCGGACCGATCTGATAGTTGGTCGAGATCTGCGTCATCTTCGAATACAGATTGTCGAAGTTGATCGTGGTCCGCTCGGTCGGACGCCACTGACCCGACAGGGTCACCCCCAGCCGGTCCTGCTCCACGTCGCGGTGGTTCAGCGTCGCCAGAGCCGGAATGCGCACAAGCGAGCCGCGCGTCGCGCCGCCGTTGATCAGATTGTAAGCGGCCGGGTTGGAGCCGATCAGCAGATTGCGCGCTTCCGGATTGGTGACGCGGGGCAGGGCGGTCGCCGGATTGGTGCCGATGGGCAAAGCAAAACCCTGATGATCGCCCGCGGCATTCGTCCCCACGTTATTGAAGGTCGCGCCGCGATAGGTGTAATCGAACGAGCCGACCTGACGCGAATAGCTGTCGATGGCCTGGGTGCGCTCATTGTAGGCGACCGAGCCCAGAAGCCCGAACTCCCCGATCTTGCTGGTCCAGCGGTCGGACGCCAGCAAGGCGAGGCGCGGATTGTGAGTGCCGCCGTTCTCGTAATAGGCGTCCTGAAGCGTCAGGGCCAGGCGGCGTTCCTTGAAGTCAAACGGACGTCCCGAGATCAGATCGACCGTGGCGCCCAGCGAACCCTCGTCCGTCTGGGCGTCGGCGGACTTCTGAACCTTCAGTGAGTTGAACAGCTCGGACGCGAAGGTGTTGAACTGGAAGCCCCGGTCGCGACGCAGGGCGCCGTCGGCATTGCTGGCGCCCGAGGTGGACAGGGTCTCCAACCCGTTCAGACGCACGCGGGTGAAGTCGCCGCCCAGGCCGCGCACCGAGATCGAGTTGCCTTCGCCGTTCTCGCGGTCGATCGACACGCCCGGGATCCGCTGCAGCGACTCCGCCAGGTTGGCGTCCGGGAAGTCGGCGATGTCCTCGGCGTTGATGACGTCGACGATGGTGTTGGAGCGGCGCTTTTCGGTCAGGGCGCTGGCCAGCGAGGCGCGGATGCCAGTGACGACGATCTCGCCCACTTCAGTGGCGTCTTCGCTGGGAGTCTCCTGCGGCTGGACCTGGGCCTGAACCGGGGCGGCGAACAGCATGGCCCCCATGACGAGCGCGACCGGCGAGGCCGCCGCGCGCAAATATCCCGTGGGTTGAGTTCTCATCCGCTTCCTCCGTTTCGTCGTGCTCCAGACCTCTTTGCGGGTCGGATGCCGACAGTCCCCTGTCCCTCGAACGCCGAGGATCTCCAAAATCTCGTGATGAGATCGACGCGCCCTAAGCATCAATGTCACCGGTGTCATAAAACGAAAAACCGTGTTTCGCCATACCCAAATATTCGAGGCGCATCACAGCGCCTTGAACGTGAAGTTCTTGAACCGCGCCTCGCCGTCGCCGGCCGCGTAGATGCCGGGCCGCAACATCATGAAGCCGCCGCGAACATTTTGATTATAGCCCGAGACCTCCATGCCCCGGTCAAACCGCTGCCAGGTCACGCCGTCGCCCGAGGTGTCGAAATAGACGTTCTGGTAGGCGTTGGTCAGACGGATGAACATGCGTCGTCCATGCGGATTGGCCGGACGCCCCCGCTCGATCCCGTACTGGTGGGTGACGTAGCGGGTCGCGTCGAAACCGAGGCCCGCATACAGCGCCCGGTCGTAGAACAGGATCAGGCCCGCCACCGCGCCGGGATCGATCTCGACCTCACACTCGATCTGATAGGCCTGTTCGCCCTGGACGAAGGTCAGGGGCGAACAGTCGACCGGCGCCTTGCCCTTGGCCTTCATGTGCAGGACGCCGTTCTCGCGGCGCAACCGATCCTTCTCGTTCGGCTGCGGGTCGTAGAAGCTCCACTGGATGCCGAATTTGTCGGTCGAGAAATCGTCCGACAGGGCCATGCCGTGCGGCACGGCCTCGCCGCCCCGGGGCTTGGCGATGGGCTGGGAGAGGTCGCCGCCCTTGGCGCGGAACCAGCCGTCGTCGGTCCATTCGATGGGGTCCAGCAGGGTCTGGCGGCCCAGGCTCCAGTAGGCGTTTTCATAGCCGTGATAGACCATCCACCAGTCGCCGTCGGTCGGGCCTTCGACCAGGGTGGCGTGTCCGCGCGACCACCATTTCTCGGCGCCCGAGGCGGTGCGGACGATGGGGTTGTGTGGGTAGTCCTCCCACGGGCCGTTGATCGACTTGGACCGTGCGGCGATGACCATGTGACCGGTCGGCGGCCCCGCCGTGCCGCCGATAGCGGTGATCATGTAGAAATACTCGCCGCGCCTCAACAGTTTCGGCCCTTCCTGGGCGAAGCCTTCGACGATCCAGTCCTCGGGATAGCGCCAGGCGTTATACACGCCGCGCTCGACCGGGCCGTCGGTAGCCAGGCCGTCGTCGGTCAGCTTGACCCGGTCGCCGCCGTTCAGGAACAGGTAGCGTTTGCCGTCCTCGCCGACCACGTGGCCAGGGTCGATGTTGGCCGGGATCTTCAGGTCGATCGGCTCGCTCCACGGCCCCTCGATCCTGTCCGCCCAGATGACGTAGTTGGAGCGATACTCGGGGAGGCGGGCGGGGATGTAGCAGTAGAATCTGCCCTCGTGCTTAATCAGCTCCGGCGCCCAGACCGAGCCGATGTTCGTCGTCAGGGCCGCGACGACCGGCTGCCAGTTCACCAGATCGCGCGAATGCCAGATGTGAATGCCGGGCACCGACTCGAATGACGAGAAGGTCATGTAGTAGTCGTCGCCGTCCTTCAGGATCGACGGATCGGGGTGGTCGCCTGACATGATGGGATTGAGGAAGGTGCCGTTCCCCAGATCGGCCATCCGCTGGCCCTCGATTCCCCGCCGCCATTTCATCGAGGCCCATTCCCGACCCAAGGGCGCGGCCTCTTCGTTCGTCTGGGCGAAGGCTGAACGCACGGGCAGGGCGGCGGCGGCGACGCCTCCCAAGAGGCCGGTCAGGGCGGCGCGGCGATCGACGGGTTCCATGGGCGTTCCAGTTGTCGTTGTCATTTGGAGTGGCGAGCGACGGCGATGATCGCCCGAAATGACACCGATGGACAGAGCGGGGTATCGGATTAGTTTTTTGCGGTCTGCTAGCGGGGAATGGACGCGAGGGCATGCGCCGTCGGATCATTCGCAACGGTCTGGGTCTTCTCGCTTCCGCACGAACGCTATCTCGGGCCGCAGGAGCTTCGGATCCGGGCGATGAGCGTCTGGCCGCGCGCCACAGAAATCGCGACCTGACACTTCAGCCGTTCGGGCAAACAGGATTGCTTTGAACGCCCGGTTGGAGTCTTGGCCGGTACGTTGCCTGATCTGCGATGGCTCCCAATCATGTGGGCAAAGGTCGCTCCTAGGCCGCCAAGACCGCCGCAGATGACGCCAGCCACTCCAGCTCGTCGCCGTAGGGATGGCAGTGCGCCAGGATGCGGGTTTCGCCGGTGGGCCAGGCTGTCAGGCGCAGCTCGACATGGCTGCGGTCGCAGGTCCATTCGAAGCTGATCCAGAGCAACGGGTGGTCGGCGTCGGCGCGGCGGCCGGCGGTCGAGAGGAGCGCTGCGATCTGGCGACGGTCGTCGTCGCTGAGATATTGCAGCACCATGGTGTGCATGACGACGCGGCAGCGCCCGGCCGGCTGAGGTTCGGCCAGCCGGTCGGCCAGCCAAGGCACGGCGTCGCCCTGATCGATGCGCGGCGGATGATCGGCGGCGATGAGCAGGGCGTTCTCGAGGCGTCGGGTGCGCGCCGGCTGGTCGGCCCAGGCGAAGGCCAGCAGCCGCTCGCGATGCGCCGGGTCTGCGGCGTTCAGCGGATGCAGGTCGACGCCGCGCGCCGCCACGATGGAGACCGGGCCGACCTTCGGCGATGCGCCCTGCCACAGGGGCTCGATCTGCACGTCCGAGAAGGGATCGCCAGCTGACGCTGAGCCAAGGGTATAGGCGTAGCGATCCAGATTCAGGTTCAGGCCGCAGCTGGACCCGAGCTCGAGCAACTCGAAGGGCATGGCGCGATCCAGAGGGGCGGCCATCAGCGCGCTCATCAGCGCGGCGGCGCGCGCCACCTCGTTCGTTTGCGGTGGATGGAGGATCCAGTCGGCGATGTATTGATCGTTCCGGGCCAAGGCGTCGGCCACGGCCGCGTCGAAGTCGGTGTGTTCGCGACGATAGAGGCTGGTCAGGGCATAGGACCGGCCCGCGCGCGCCAGGGCGTGAAGGGCGCCGTTCAAACGTAGAGCCAAGGCGGCTGCGGCCTGATCGCCTGGCCAGTCATACAGCCGTGCGGCCGTCAGCGGCGCGTGAGACAGCTGCCGGCTTGCGGCTTCGAGAACGCAGGCGACGAAGGGCGACCCCATGGCGCGGCAACGGTCAGCCTGGGCCGCGAGTTCTTGGGTGAAACGGTCGGCGACGGGGCAGATCATCCAGTCACCAATGGCATCGTCACGCGTTCCGAATAAAACGAACTGTTACTTGTGTGCCCCAAGTTCGAAAAGTATTCGCTCAAGGGTTGCGCCCCGACGTTGCTTGAAGCGCGGACGGGATGGGTGACTTACCTATGATCACCTCGCTTAACAGCGCGTGAATCTCGCGAAATTCAGGTCCGGTCGATGTAAGCGGCCAAGCGTCTCCAGCTTAACTATCTTTTTAGTCGTTCCGTCATAGGAGTGGATAGTCACCTGAAAAACAGGGTGTTTTGCGTAGCTCGAACCAAGACCGGGCTGTGCGCAGTGGCGTCAGCTGAGTAATTAGCTGCCCCTAGGTAAGTATAAGTGCGTAACGGGGGCGAGCTCATGATGTCCAAGATGCGAATTCCGAAGAAGCTGCGGCTTTCCTTCACCCTGATCTGCGTCTCGGCGGCGGTCATGATGGCGGTGTTCTTCGCCACGATCATGATGATCCGCGCGTCCATCGAGAGCAACAATCTCAGCCGCACGATCGAGGCGCAGGCGATGTCGCTGGAAACCGCGATCCTGCGTCAGAACAGCCAGTTTCGAGGCTTTCTGGTCACCGGCGACGAGACCTATCTGAAATCCTACTACGAAGGGCGCGACGAGTTCGACAAGGTCGTCGTCGAACTGAAGGGTCAGCTGGGCGACGTGGAAAAACAGGCGCTGCTCGAAAAGTCGCGCCTGGCCACCCTGGCCTGGAGAGCCGATTGGGGCGATCGCATAATCGCCGAGGTTCGCGCCGGCAAGCGCGAGCAGGCGCAGCAAGAAGTCCGTGACGCGGGCAAGAAGGTTCTGGTCAGCGACGCCGTCCTGCCTCTGCGCGATCTGCGTGAGGCCGAAGCCGCCGTCACCGAGAAAAATCTGGAACGTCAGCAGGCTGCGATCGTCACCGCGATCATCGCCCTGATCGTCGGCGGCATCGCCCTGATCACGATCGCCATGGTTCTGTCGGCCATGCTCAGCCGCATGATCGCGCGTCCGATCACGGTCCTGACCGAAGCCATGGGGCAGCTGGCCAAGGGCGACAACGACATCGTCGTGGACGCCAGCCATGCCGACGAACTGGGCGACATGGCGCGCGCGGTCCTGGTGTTCCGCGACACGGCTCTGGCCAAGGCCGAGGCCGAACGGGCCAAGGCGGCCGCCGATCTGGCCAAGGACGCCGCCGAGCGCGAGAAGATCGTCGCCGACGCCGCGCAACGTCACGTCGTCGAGGAGCTCGACACAGCTCTGGAAGCCTTGGCCGCCGGTGATTTGACCCACACCATTCGCACGCCGTTCGCCCCGGAATATGAGCGCCTGCGCACGGCCTTCAACGTGGCGGTCCAGGGTCTGGAAGAAAGCCTGGCCAGCGTCGCCGGTTCGGCACAGAGCGTTCGCCTGGGCGCCACCCAAATCTGCTCGGCGTCCGAAACCCTGTCGTTGCGAACCGAACAGCAGGCGTCCAGCCTGCAGCAAACCACCACCGCCACCAACCACGTCACCGACATGGTCGGCGACACGGCGCGCAGCGCGGCCAACGCCCGCAACGCCATCACCCTGGCCAATGGCGACGCCGCGGACGGTCGCGTGATCGTTGAAGAAGCGATCGTCGCCATGGACGCCATCAAGGCCGGATCGCAGGAGATCGGCGAGATCATCAACATGATCGACGCCATCGCCCTACAGACCAATCTTCTGGCCCTGAACGCCGGCGTCGAGGCCGCGCGGGCGGGCGATGCGGGGCGTGGGTTCGCCGTGGTCGCGGGCGAGGTGCGCGAACTGGCCAAACGCACCGTCGACGCCGCCAAGGACATCAAGCAGCTGATCAGCCGCTCTTCGGACGAGGTGCGGCTGGGCGTCGACCGAGTCGGCGAAACGAGCGAGATGCTGGCGCGGGTCGTGTCCAAGATCGGCGACGCCAACACCCTGATCGTGGACATCGCGCAAGGAGCGCAGGTCCAGTCTGAGAACCTGAAGCAGGTCAACAGCGCCGTCGGTAGCATGGACCGCATGACCCAGCAGAACGCCGCCATGGCGGAAGAGGCGACGGCGGCGGCGCGCATCCTGGCGACCGAAGCCGATGAGCTGGCGACCCTGGTTTCCAGATTCCGGCTGAATACGACGACCTCGGCCGCGCCGGCGCCTCGCCGGGACACCGCGTCCGCCCCGAGGCAGGCGCCCAAGGTCATCCGCACGGTCGGTGCGCTCGCCCTGTCGAGCGAAGCGGCCGATGACGACTGGAACGAGTTTTAAGATATCAAGCCAGTTGAGTGTAGAAGAAATCGGTGCAGTAATCCGATCTTTGTAAGCGCCGTTATGTCAGTATTAATCCGTAGTCTGGCATTATAAATCATCAAACACATCCGTGTTTTATTGATAACAGCCATGCAAGAAACTGCATGGAAGAATTTCCGAACGAAAATCAGTTGTCCAGTCTCTGCACTGCAAGACAACGCCTTGGAGGCTTCCTTGAAATCCCTGTACCTCACGGCTGCGTTTGCGCCGCTTATCCTCGCCATGCCTGCTCATGCGCAGACGCAGCCTGCGCCACAGCGCCAGACGGCCTGGGAGGCCAGCCGGACGCGGGCCAATGACGACGTGATCGTGACGGGCGTGGCCAAGGCGCGCGACAGGCTGGACAGCGCGACCTCGACCAGCTCGATCAACGATGTCGAGATCGCCAAGATCGGCGCCTATTCCGTCAACGACCTGTTCCGCACCATCCCCGGCATTCGCGCCGAGGCCAGCACGGGCGAGACCAACGGCAACTATACGATCCGCGGCCTGCCCATGGTCAGCACCGGCGCGAAGTACCTGCAATTCCAGGAAGACGGTCTGCCGGTCCTGGAGTTCGGCGACATCCTGGCGCTGACGTCCGACTATTTCATGCGCTACGACTTCAACGTCGGCCAGATCGAGTCGATCCGCGGCGGATCGTCCTCGACCTTCGCCTCGAACGCGCCGGGCGGCGTGATCAACCTGATCTCGCAGACGGGCGAGGTCGAGGGCGGTTCGGTTCAGGTCTCTTCGGGACTGGATTACGACACCTACCGCGGCGACTTCAGCTATGGCGGTCACCTGAGCGACACCGTGCGCTTCCACGTCGGCGGCTTCTATCGCGAGGGTGAAGGCCCGCGCGACGCCGGCTTCACGGGCAACAAGGGCGGCCAGATCAAGGCCAACATCACCAAGACCTTCGACGGCGGCTTCGTGCGTCTGTACGGCAAGATCCTGGACGACACCGTCATCGCCTATGGGCCGACGCCGCTGCTGGTTTCGGGCACGAACGACGATCCCAACTACAGCGACGTTCCGAACTTCTCGATGACGCGCGACACTCTGACGTCGCGCAACACCACGGTCTTCCCGCTGCTGGACGGCGACAACAACCTGAAGCGCGTCAATCTGCAGGACGGCAATCAGGTCCAGGTGCGCGCGCTGGGCTTCCAGACCCGCTTCAACCTGCACGGCTGGACGATTTCCGAGCACATGCGCTACGCGCAACAATCGGGCGATCAGTCGTTCAATTACCCGCTGGCCGTGGTGCCGGCGGCCCAGGCGCCGCTGGCGTTCGGCCGTCGTCCCGGAACCCTGGCCTATGCCACGGGACCGCGCGCCGGTCAGGCGATCACCAGCCCGACGACCCTGAACGGCAACGGCCTGCTGGCCTATTCGACCCTGGTCCATACCGACATCGATAGCCTGGACAACTTCACCAACGACCTGCGCGCCAACCGCGTCTGGAAAATCGGCGGCGGCGACCTGACGACCACCGTGGGCGTCTATTCGGCCCAGCAGGATCTGAAGTTCGATCGCCAGTACATCCCGTTCCTTCAGGACGTCGTGGGCGACGGAAACTCGGCCTTGGTCGATATCTTCAATACGAACGGCACGCCCCGCACGCAGGACGGCGTCGTCAACTTCTTCGGTCCCTCGGGCGCCGGGTCCAACTCGCGCACCGATGTGACCTACAAGGTGCTGGCGCCCTACGCCTCGCTGAACTACCGGCTGGGCAAGCTGGCGCTTGGCGGGTCGATCCGCTTCGACAGCGGCGACGTCAGCGGCCGCACGGTCGCCAACGGCCTGACCGACGTCCGTACCATCGACGTGGACAACGACAGCGTCATCTCGGAAGCCGAGCGCACCTTCGCCTTCGCGCCTGCCGCCAGCGCGACGCCGGTCGACTACGACTACGACTATGTCTCGTATTCGCTCAGCGCCAACTACCGCGTCTCGGACAGCTTCTCGACCTTCGCTCGTTACAGCGAGGGCGCACGCGCCGCGGCGGACAAGATCCTGCGTTCGCCGGCCATCAGCAATGTCGACGGCGACTTGCTGCAGGCCGACGCGGCCTATGATCCGGTGAACCAGGCCGAGATCGGCATGAAGTATCGCGCCAACGGCCTGTTCGCCAACGTCACGGGCTTCTGGGCCGAGGTCAGCGAGACCAACCAGCAGATCCGCGCGGATGCCGGCGGCGTCACCCGCCTGGTGCTGGTCCAGCGCAGCTACGAGGCCAAGGGCGCCGAGTTCGAGGCCGGCGTGCGTCATGGTCCGTTCAGCCTGACCGGCAGCGCCACCGTCACCAGCGCCGAGATTACCAAGGCCGAGGATGCGGCCCTGGTCGGCAACTCGCCGCGCCGTCAGGCCGACCTGATCTTCCAGGTCATGCCGCAGTACGAGACGGACCTGTTCACGGTCGGCGCCAGCGTCGTCGGCACGACCGAGAGCTATACGCAGGACGTCAACCAGCTGAAGATGCCGGGCTACGCCACGGTCAACGCCTTCGTCCAGGTGCGCCCCATCGACCGCGTCGTGCTGTCGCTGACCGCCAACAACCTGTTCGATGAAACCGCCCTGACGGAAGTGTCGGCCGACAGCCTGCCCGCCAGCGGCGTTGTGCTGGCCCAGGCCCTGCCTGGCCGCACCGTCACCGCGGCCGTGCGCTTCTACTTCTGATGCAAAGCAGGCTTCCGGACGCGAGCCCGGAAGCCTGTTCTGTCAGGGGCTATATCCAATGACAGCGGGCGGCGTTGTTGAGGAGGCGGGCGGCTTCGAAGATCAGGTGATCGGCGGACAGGGGCTTGGGGATGACGACGTCGGCGCCGGCGCGTGAGGCCAGATCGCGATGGTTGGACGAGGCGTTGGCGGTGAGCATGGCAATCGGAAGCCTGTTGACCTCCCGTTGCTGTTCGCCTCTGCGGATGCTGCGGATGGCCTCGACGCCGTCCATGACCGGCATCTGCATGTCCATCATGATCAGGTCGTAGGCGTGCGCTGACCACAGATCGACGGCTTCCTGGCCGTTTTCGGCGACCTCGATCTGACAGCCGAAGCCGCTGAGGAGCGCCTGGACGACCTGCTGGTTGACGAGATTGTCCTCCGCCAAGAGGATCCGCGCGCCGTAGAGTCGATCCAGCGCTTCCACATGGCTCTCGCCTTCGTGGGTGATCTCGCCGCTGGGATCCATCGGCAAGTCGAGAACGAAGAGCGTTCCCCGACCGGGCTTTGAACGCACCCTAAGGCGGCCGCTCATCAGCTCCGCCAGACGACGACTGATGGAGAGGCCAAGGCCCGTGCCGCCGAACCGCCGCGAGATGGAGTCGTCGGCCTGGCTGAACGGCGAGAACAGCAGTTTGGCCGTCGATCGATCAAAGCCCATGCCGGTATCGGCGACGCGGATGCGAAGACGCCCGGACGGCTTAGAGTAGCGCCCATCGACCAGCACCTGGCCGACTGCAGTGAACTTGATGGCGTTGGAGACCAGGTTCAGCACGATCTGACGCAGGCGGGCCCCGTCGCCCAAGAGATGGGGCGGAAGACCGTCGAACCGGGAGATCAGCTCGAGTCCCTTTTCGCTGGCAAGCGGCTGCATCAGATCGACCGCGCCGGAGATGGTGTCGGACGGCGCAAAGGGTTCGTTAACCAGGTTCATCTCGCCGGCCTGGATTTTGGACAGGTCCAGCACATCGTCCAGAATGCGCCTCAGCGTCTCGCCGGACTTGATGATCAGATCGACCTTCTGACGCGCATCGTCGGGCAGGTCGGCGCCTGACAGGGACTGTGCCAGGCCCAGGACGCCGTTCAACGGCGTTCGAACCTCATGGCTCATGGTCGCGAGGAAGGTGTCGCGCAGCGCGGCGGCGCGTTCGGCGACGAGCCGCGCTTCCGAAAGGGCCTCCAGAGCCAACACATGTTCGGTCACCTCGAAACGAATGGCCGTGTAAGACGCCGGACCATCGGGACCGCTGAGCGCCGGCACGATAGTCGTATCGACCCAATAGAGGCTGCCGTCCTTGCGACGGTTCCGCAACGTGCCGGTCCATACCTTGCCGCTGCGGATCGTGCGATACAGATCCTGGAAGAAGGCCTTGGAATGCAGGCCGGAGTTCACGATCCGATGGGTCGAGCCGATCAACTCTTCTCGGCTGTAACCGCTGACTGCGACGAACTTCTCGTTGCAGTCGGTGATGACCCCATGTCGATCGGTCGTCACCAGGATAGCGGCGACTTCGAGCGCTCTTCGAAGTTCAGCATCAAGCGCGCCTCCCGTGCTTATCCCCAGCGATCGGGCCGCCGTGACAGGGTGGGCGGGATGTCTTTTGACCGACGCCATCGGCTCTTTCCGGTTGTTGCCTCACCCACTCTGTTCCCAAAGGCTTGCGCGGCAATCTAGGATTGCGCCGGTATGAAATGATTTCCTTATGGATGCGCTGTTAGAGGTTCGGTAGCCCTAAGGGTTGACCTTCGTCTATCTTGCAGGTTGCGGCCAATCCTGTCACACCGGACCTATGGGTGTTCGGGGGACGATCAACGAGTTCACCGTGCGGGAGTTCGATGATCCCGCCATGGCGCTGTATGCGCTCGACACCGCCTTGCTTGAGCTTGATCGCCAGCTTGATCGCGTCCTGCGCGCCGATGGTCAAAGCAATGCCGCCGTCCGCGCCTTGAGCCTGATCGCCGGCGAGGGCCGTCGCGGCGTCAAACAATGTGCTCTCGGATCGACGCTTCAGGCGCCGCCGGCCTCGCTATCGCGGCTGGTTGATCATCTGGTTCGTGCCGATCTGGTCAAGCGTTCGCCCCATCCGAACGACCGGCGTGTCACCATGCTGGAAATCACCGAGGCAGGCCGCGCCGTTCTGGACGATCGGCGGTCGCAATACGGTCGTCTGGCCGGCCTTTTGACCAGCGAGGGTCTGAAGACCGCCGCCCAGCTGATCCCGCTGCTGCAGACCATGGCGAAGGACGTCGGTCATACCGCGACCTGACGTCAGACCGGCGCAAACAATGCTTCCGCTGTGAAACAGTCTACAGGCTGAAGGGACTTCAACCGGCCTTTAGATCGAACCTCGTCCAACTGACCGCCATGCAAGGGGGCCGTCATGTCGGACGCAATGAATCTGGATCAAAGACTTCGCTTCTTGAAGCTGGACAAGGCCGCGAGGTCTCGGCTTGCCGACGCCAGACCCGTCATCGAGGCTGCGCTTCAGCCCAGCCTTGAAGCCTTTTACGCCCAGGTTCGCGCGACGCCTGACGTGGCCCGCTTCTTCGGCGCGGAAAGCCAGATCGCGGGGGCCAAGGACGCCCAGGCGCGACATTGGGGCCTGATCGCCTCGGGCGCCTTCGATCCGGCCTATGTCGAGGGCGTGCGCCGCATCGGCCAGACCCACGCCCGGATCGGCCTGGAGCCGCGTTGGTATATCGGCGGCTATGCCCTGGTCCTGGAAGGGCTGATCGAGGCGATCGTCACATCCCACGCCAAGACGCGGTCGCTGTTTTCGAAGCGCGACGACGGCAAGGCTCTGTCCGCGACGCTGGCCAGCGTCGTGAAGGCCGCCATGCTCGACATGGATTTCGTCATTTCGCTGTATCTGGAAGCCGCCGAGACCAAGCGCCTGGAGGCGGACCAGAAGCGCGCAGAGGCCGAGGCCGAACAGACGCGGGTGGTGGAGGATACGGCGGCGGCTCTGGCGGCTCTGGCGCAGGGCGACCTGCGAACCCGCATCGCGTCCGACTTCACCGGCGGCTATGCGCGCCTGAAGACCGACTTTAACACCGCCATGCAGCGTCTGGACGACGCCATGGCCGAGATCGCCGGCAATACGGGCGCCATGCAGCTGGGCGCCGCCGAAATCAGCGAAGCGGCCGACGACCTGTCGCGGCGCACCGAGCATCAGGCGGCGACGCTGGAGGAAACGGCGGCCGCGCTGGACGAGATCACCGCCACGGTGAAGCGGGCGGCCGAAGGCGCCAGTCGCGCCGCCGCGGTCGTCGAAACCTCGCGTCAATCCGCCGAGCAGTCGCGCGAGGTGGTCAGCCGCGCCGTCGAGGCCATGACCGCGATCGAACAGTCGTCGTCGCAGATCAACCAGATCATCGGCGTCATCGACGAGATCGCCTTCCAAACCAACCTTCTGGCCTTGAACGCTGGCGTCGAGGCCGCGCGCGCGGGTGACGCGGGACGAGGGTTCGCCGTGGTGGCCTCCGAGGTTCGGGCCCTGGCGCAGCGCTCCGCAGAGGCGGCCAAGGAGATCAAGTCGCTGATCACCACCTCGTCCGTCCAGGTGAAGTCCGGCGTCACCCTGGTCGCCGAAACGGGCGAGGCCCTGTCGTCCATCGTCAAGCGCGTCGCCGAAATCGACGAGCTGATGAACGAGATCACGGCCTCGACGCGCGAGCAGTCGACGGCGCTGGAAGAGGTCAACACCGCCGTCAACCAGATGGACCAGGTGACCCAGCAGAACGCCGCTATGGTCGAACAGTCGACGGCGGCCAGCCACAGCCTGACCTCTGAAAGCCGTCAGCTGTCGGATCTGGTCCAGCGTTTCAGCCTGACGCGCGAAACCGCGCTAAGCAGCCGAGCCCTCGCCGCCCCGGCGCCGCGCAAGCCGAGCGCGCCCCGGCCTACGCGTCCGGCCGCGCTGCGATCCTCCGGCTCGGCCGCGCTGGCCGTCGTGGAGGAGGCGGACACGGCCGGCTGGGAGGAGTTCTGACAATGAGCCAAGGAAGCGCAAGCTACCGGATGACCTTGGCCTGCGGGCGGCTGTTGATGCTCGACGAGATCAACGCGCTGACGTCGCGCTGGAACGAAGCCCTGGCCGCCAGCCAGACCGACGAACAGACCTTCCAGACCATATCCAACGCCTGGCGCGACATGGGCGCCTTCATCAGCCGCGCCGTCTTTCAGAACGCCGCCGACGTCCGCCGACTATCGCTGGAACACCGCTGCCAAAGCGCCGGAAACGACAATGGCTAGCGGACGGGGTCCCTATTCGGCTGCGACCACTACGACCGGTCGGCGTGACATCAGCACGATCATCAGCAGACCAAGGGCGGACGCGCCGGCGCCGGCCAGAGCAACGGCCGGATAGCCGAGGCCGCCGGCGATGACGGCGCCGCCCAGAGCGGCCCCGATGGCGTTGCCGAGATTGAAGGCGCCGATGTTGACGGCCGAAGCCAGGTTCGGGGCCTCACGCGCTGCATCCATCACGCGAACCTGAAGCGGCGGCACGAGCGCAAAGCTGGCGATGCCCCACAGGAAGATGAGAACGGCGCTTACGCTGGCCAAAGGCATGGCCACGGCGAAGGTCAGCAGGACGAGCGACAGGCCGGCGAGGGTGACGATCAGCGTGCGATCGACGGAACGATCAGCAAACTTGCCTCCGACCCAGTTGCCGACGGTCAGCCCCAGCCCATAGACAACGAGCATCGCGGTGACGAAACCCAGCGACGCACCGGTCTGTTCGCGCAGGATCGGCGTGATGTAGGTGAAGACGGTGAACATGGCGCTGGAGCCGACAACGGTCAGGGCCAAGGCCGAAAGGACGCGTCTGCGGCCAAGCACGCGCAGTTCAGCCAACATGTCGCCGGCGGCAGGTGCGGCGGCTTTCGGTAGCGTTAGGGCGAGGGCCGCCATCACCATGACGCCGATCATCGCAATGCCCCAGAAGCTGGCCCGCCATCCCAAGGTTTCCCCAGCCCAGGTGGCCAGAGGCACGCCCATGACATTGGCGATGGTCAAGCCCATGAACATGGCAGCCACCGCCCCGGCCTTGCGGTCTGGCGGCACGAGCCCGGCCGCGACAATAGCGCCGACCCCAAAGAAGGCGCCATGGTTCAGCGACGTGATGATCCGCGCGATTATCAGCAGGGCGTAGTTGTCAGCGAGCGCAGACAGCGCATTGCCAATCGTGAAGATGCCGGCGAGCCCGATAAGCAGGGTGCGGCGAGGAACGCGGCCTGTGGCCAGGGTCATCAAGGGCGCGCCCAGGACGACGCCCAGAGCGTAGGCGCTGATCAGCAGACCGGCCGATGGAATAGAGACGCCCAGATCGGTTGCGATGACGGGCAACAGCCCCATGGGGGCGAACTCGGTCACGCCGATACCGAACGCACCGGCGGCAAGCGCCAGCAGGGGAGGGTTGAGTTTCATAGGGTGGAAATTGACGTGACCCCCTGAAACTCCTCCAGGAATAGCTAGAGTCCGCCCAACGAAGGACGGACAGAATGAAGCGATCGAGGTTCACGGAAGAGCAGATCATCGAGATCCTGCGGGAGCAGGAGGCCGGTGTGACGACGGCGGAGGTGTGCCGGCGGCACGGGGTCAGTTCGGCGACCTTTTACAAATGGAAGGCCAAGTTCGGCGGGCTCGATGTGTCGGAGGCTCGGCGGCTGAAGGCGCTCGAGGATGAGAATGCCCGGCTGAAGCGGATGCTGGCGGACGCGATGCTGGACAACGTGGCGCTGAAGGAGCTGCTGGGAAAAAAGTGGTGACGCCCGCCGGCTATCGCGAGGCGGCTGGCCATCTGCAGGCCGCCTACGAGATGAGCGAACGGCGGGCGTGCCGTGTGCTGGGTGTTGATCGGACGAGCGTGCGCTATCAGGCGACGCGCCCGAACGACGGCGCCCTGCGCGACCGGCTGAAGGCCCTGGCCCAGGAGCGTCGCCGGTTCGGCTATCGCCGCCTGCACGTGCTGCTGCGGCGCGAGGGCCATGCGGTCAACAGGAAACGGGTCCAGCGGATCTATCGCGACGAGCAACTGACGGTGCGCCGGCGGGGCGGCCGGAAGCGAGCGATGGGCACGCGGCGACCGCTGGACCTGCCGCTGGCGCCCAACCAGCGCTGGTCGCTGGACTTCGTCGCAGACCAGCTGACGGACGGGCGGCGCTTCCGCATCCTGACGGTGATCGATAACTGTACGCGCGAGTGCCTGGCGCTGGTGGCCGACACCTCGCTGTCGGGCGCGCGGGTCGTGCGGGAGTTGGACGCCGTCATCCGGCAGCGAGGGCGGCCCGACACCATCGTCAGCGACAACGGCACGGAGTACACCTCGAACGCGGTCCTGGCCTGGGCCGACGACACCGGCGTCGGCTGGCACTACATCGCGCCGGGCAAGCCCCAGCAGAACGGCTTCAACGAAAGCTTCAACGGGCGGCTGCGTGACGAGCTGCTGAACGAGACGCTGTTCCGCTCGCTGCCGCACGCTCGCGCCGTGCTGGAGGCGTGGCGACGCGATTACAACGAGCAGCGTCCGCACTCGAAGCTCGGGTGGCTGACGCCGCAGGCTTATGCAGAAGCGCTCACCGGACACATCGGCCGGCCTGCTGCGCTGGTTGATGGCTGCGCAGACCGGCCTCTTGCCAACCCAGCCGATCACAGCTCAGATCACCAAAGGACTCTCGTTATGGCTGGATGAGAAACGGGGGTCACGTCAAAATCCGCAGACCAATAAGACTTGCGCACAGATGGACGCGGTCGTACCCAGCGGTTAGGCCTTCCGAAAGCGAAGGATTTTTGAAATGCACGCAAAGGCGCCGTCAGCGGGCGCAGATCGCGCCCGCGATATGGAGGTGTTCGCGGCTGTGGCTGCGGCCGGCAGCTTTTCAGCCGCAGGTCGGGTTCATGGGCTGACGCCATCGGCCGTAAGCCGAACGATCGATCGGATCGAGGCGCGACTGGGTGTGCGGCTCGTTCTGAGGACAACCCGCGCATTGACGTTGACGGCCGAAGGCCAGGCCTATCTCAGCGCCGCAAGGAGAATTGTCGCCGACCTGGATGAGGCTGAACAGTCCATTTCGGATCAGGGCGCGCCGCAGGGACGCCTAAGGGTTAGCGCATCCCTGGCGCACGGTCGGCAGGTGGTCGTGCCGCTGATCGGCGCGTTCGTGGCGCGCTACCCGCAAATCCTCGTCGACATCAATCTGACGGATACTGTCGTGGATGTCGCGGCTGGGCAGGCCGATGTCGCCATTCGTTTCGGGCCGTTGCTGGACAGTCCGCTGACGGCGCGACGGCTGGGTGAGACGGGGCGAACGATCGTGGCGTCGCCGACCTATCTCGCGCGTCGCGGCGTGCCGCGCGTGCCGGAGGACCTGCACCAACATGACTGTCTGAACTTCAACTTCCGAAGGTTGGAGCCCGTGTGGCCTTTCCGACGGGACGGTCGTGACTATGCGCTCACGGTTCGCGGCCCCGGGGAAGCAAACAATGGCGAGAGCCTGACGCAGCTTGCGCTGGCCGGCGTCGGCGTAACGCGTGTGGGCAACTTCAGCGTCGCCGCCGCGATCGCGAAGGGTGAGCTCGTGCCGCTGCTTGAAGATTTCAATCCTGGTGATCGTGAGCCCATCCATGCCGTCTTTGTCGGCGGCGCGAGCGTGCCCGCTCGCATCCGGGTGTTCGTCGACTTCTTGGTCGATCAGTTGCGGCCACGGACGGTTGCAACAGACACGGCCGAAGTCGCCCCTAGTGCTGGAACGGGGTGATCGCGGCAATTCGTCGTAGAAATGAACCCTGCGGAACCGTCACAGCTGGCTTGGCTTTTCCCTTTCACGGGGATCAGGAGATCCGGCAAGGGGCGAGGGTGCAGATTTGAGTTGGACGCCGTATTGCGGACCCGCGCCGGCTTTCGGCGAGTGGCGCTGGAATCTTGATCCGATCTTGCTGGCCGTCCTCGTTGCAGCTGCGGGCGTGGTCCTGTGGCGGTTGGAAGGGCGGCGGCGCGGCTATGGCCTGGCGGCCGTCGCGGTATTGGCCGTTGGATTTGTCTCCCCGCTGTGCGCCCTCAGTTCGGCGCTGTTCTCGGCGCGGACGGTGCATCATGTGCTGTTGGTCGGCGTCGCCGCGCCCTTGCTGGCGGCGGCCCTGCCTATGAGACGATATGGGTCGCTGATCCTGGCGACGACGGTGCAGGCGGTGGTGTTCTGGGCCTGGCACGCGCCTGACGTCTATGGCGCCGCCCTGTCGAACGATGCGGTCTATTGGGTGATGCAGATCAGTCTGCTGGCGAGCGCCGTCTGGTTCTGGTGCGCGGTGCGGTCGGCGTCTGCACCGGCGGCGGTGATCGCCCTGTTGGCGGCCATGCTGGCGATGGGGCTGCTTGGTGCGGTGCTGACCTTTGCGGGGCAGGCGGTTTATGCGCCCCATGCCTATTCGACCCTGGCCTGGGGCCTGACGCCGCTGGAGGATCAGCAGGCGGCCGGGCTGATCATGTGGGCGCCGGCGGCGGCGCTGTATCTGTTCGCCGCCCTGTGGCGGCTGGGGCGGATGATCGGCCCTGACGCCGAGGCGCATCCGGCATGATCGAAAGACTGTTCAGGCAGCTGCTGGAATGGGCGGCGGGTCACCATGACGAGGGCCGCTATTCGCCAGTCGGCATCGGCTTTCATTGGGTGATGGCGGTGCTGGTGATCTTCCAACTCGGCTGGGGCTGGTGGATGGGGCGGCAGCCGGTGGGCGGGGCCATGATGGCCGCCTACGACCTGCATTTTGCGATCGGCGTGCTGATGCTGATCCTGGTGATCGGCCGACTGTCATGGCGACTGCTGGCGCCCGACCTGATCAATGATGCGGACAAGCCGGGTTGGGAGAGCATGGCCGCCCATGTGACCCACTATGTCTTCTACATCTGCCTGTTCGGCCTGCCGCTGTCGGGCTGGGCCATGGTTTCGGCGACGGATCGGACGCGTCAGCTGGAGACGTTGGGCTTCATCAAATGGCCGCTGCTGCCGCTGCAAGATCTGTCGAACACCCAGCTATGGGCGATCGAGGCGGCGGCGGAATGGATGCACTGGGGACTGGTCATCACCCTACTGCTGATGATCCCGATCCACGCCGGCGCGGCGCTCAAGCACCATCTGATCGATAGGGACGACGTGTTTCACGCGATGCTGCCGGTCGTGCCGCAGCTTCGACCGAAGCGGACCCGGTGGCAGCGGCGCTGGCGCGCGCTGGAGAAGCGGGTTGCGTCGACAGCCAGAACGCTATGGCGCGGGCTTCTGGGTCCGAAAGCGATTTGACGGCGGCGGCCATCACGCCGCGCGGGTCGTTGCGGCGTTTGCCTGCTTTCCAGCGGTCGATCTGTTCCAGCGTGTAGGCGGCGGGCTGACCCGCGATCTGCGGGTTGCCGCCTTGGCCCGAGCCTTGACCCCGGTCGCCGTGACATGAGGCGCAGGCGACGATGCCGCGCGAAGGGTCGCCGTTCAGATAGATGTCGGGCGCAGGCGCCATCGACGCGGGCGTTTGCGTCGGCGGCGCGGGCAGGGCGGCGTAGTAGGCGGCGACCTCGCGTCGGCCCTGCTGGTCCAAGGCCTTGGCGATGCGGGTCATGGCGTCGTCGGGACGAAGGCCCGATGCATAGTCTTCCAACTGTTTCTGCAGATAGCCGGCGTCCAAACCCGCCAGGCGCGGGGCGGCGACCCCGTCCCCGCCGCCGTCCAGGCCGTGACAGGTGAAGCAGGCGTTGGCCGCCCCGCCGGCGCCGCCGCTCATGGCGATGACCTGACCGTTCGCCGTGAAGGTGCGATCCGTCTGGCCCGGCGTGGGGTCGCAGGCGGCGAGGCCGGTCAGCAGCACAAGGACGGAAAGGGAGGCGCGCACGGCGGTGCAACACCTGCTTATGGCGAAGGTTCCTTATGGCGATGCGCCGAGGCTCCATGTCGCAGTCGGGAACCTCCGTCCGACAAGGGGATTGCTCTGGCGAAGCTTTGGGGGGCGGATGGGTTTTCGGACGACGGGCGAGGCGATGGGACGAAGGGCGGCGGCCTGCGCGCTGGCGCTCGCCCTGTGCGCCTGCGTGGACAAGTCCGACCTGCCCCGGCCGGTGGTTCAGGCCGATGCGGCCGCCGGACTGGCGGTGATCAAGGAAGTCGGTTGCGCCGCCTGTCACCGGATACCCGGCGTCGCCTGGCCCGAGGGCCGGTCCGGCTCGAACCTAGCGGGGTTCGGCGCGCGCCCCCTGATCGCCGGACGCTTGCCGAACCAGCCCGATGTCCTGATCCGCTGGCTGATCGACGCGCCGTCGATGGACCCCGGAACCGCCATGCCGCCCATGCCCCTGACGCAAGACCAAGCCCGCGACGTCGCGGCCTATCTGTACACGCTCGATGAAGACTGACGCCCCTCCCGGAATCGCCGGCTGGCCGCCACCCGTGCTGGATCCGGCCGGACCCTTCGCCGGACCGATCCAGACCGTCGCCTGGGTGCTGTTCATCATGGCGGCGGTGGTCATGGTTGTGGTGGCCGTGGCGCTCGGCATCGCCCTGTTCGGGCCGCGCAAATGGAAGCGGCGGGTCGGCGGCGAACGCCTGATCTGGATTGCGGGACTGGTCTTCCCGGTGGTCGTTCTAACAGGGCTGCTGGTCTATGGGCTGACCACCACGGCGCGGGTGGCCGATGCGCCCAAGCCCGGCGAAATGCGGGTGCGCGTCACCGGCGAAATGTGGTGGTGGCGCGTCGCCTATCTGGATGGTCAGGGGCGAGAAATCGTCCAGGACGCCAACGAGGTCCACATTCCGGCCGGCCAGCCTGTCGTGTTCGAGCTGGAAAGCGCGGACGTGATCCACAGCTTCTGGGTGCCGCGCCTGGGCGGAAAGACCGACATGATCCCCGGCCGCCGCAACTTCATGCGCCTGCAAGCCGATGCGCCTGGGACCTACGGCGGCCAATGCGCCGAATACTGCGGCGGTCCTCACGCCTTGATGGGGCTGGTGGTCGTGGCCCATGCGCCGGACGACTATGCCGCCTGGTTGGCGCGTCAGTCGCGGCCGGCCGCCGTCGTGCCCTCGGCCCAGGGGCCGCTTGCCTTGATCGACCAAGGGCGCAAAGTCTTCGCCGCCTCGGGCTGCGCCGCCTGTCACACCATTCGCGGGACCGAGGCGAACGGTCTGGCGGGACCGGACCTGACCCACGTCGGCTCGCGCCAGACGCTGGGCGCCGGCATCCTGCCGAACAATCACGGGACGATGGCCGGCTGGATTTCGGACAGCCAGAGCCTGAAGCCCGGCAACCGGATGCCGTCCTATGCGGTCCTGTCGGGCCAGGACGTGCGCGCCGTCGCCGCCTATCTGGAAAGCCTGAAATGAGTTCGGAAACCGGGTTCGATCCCGAACTCTACAAACGCTTCCCCACCACCGAAGCCCGGCCCGAGGGCGAGCTGGAGCAGCTCGACGAGGTCTGGTGCGGCCCGCGGCGGCCGTGGGAGTGGATCACGGCGATCAACAACAACTACATCGGCGTCTATTACGTCGGCGCGGCCATGCTGTTCTTCGTGCTGGCAGGCGTGCTGGCCCTGTTGATGCGCACGCAGCTGGCCCTGCCGATGACGGGCTTCCTGGCGCAGGAAACCTACAACCAGATCTTCACCATGCACGGCACGGTGATGATGTTCCTGTTTGCGGTGCCCGCGGTCGAGGCGCTGGGCGTGCTATTGCTGCCGCAGATGCTGGGCGCGCGCGATCTGCCGTTCCCGAGGCTGAGCGCCTACGCCTTCTGGGCCTATCTGGTCGGGGGGCTATGCTTCTTCGCTTCGCTGTTCTTCGGTCTGGCGCCGAATGGCGGCTGGTTCATGTATCCACCGCTGACGTCGACGACTTACTCGCCGGGCATCAACGCCGACTTCTGGCTCCTGGGCATCGGCTTCATCGAGATTTCGGCCATCGCCGGCGCCATCGAGATCATCGTCGGGGTGCTGAAGACGCGCGCGCCGGGCATGACGCTGGACAAGCTGCCGATCTTCGCCTGGGCCATGCTGATCTTCGCCTGCATGATCATCATCGCCTTCCCGTCGATCATTTTGTCGACCCTGCTGCTGGAGCTGGAACGCGCCCTGGGCTGGCCCTTCTTCGATGCGGCCAAGGGCGGCGACCCCATGCTATGGCAACACCTGTTCTGGTTCTTCGGCCACCCCGAGGTCTACATCATCTTCCTGCCGGCGGCGGGGGCGATGTCGACCCTGATCCCGGCCGTCGCCCAGACCAAGCTGGTCGGCTATCGGCTGGTGGTTCTGGCCATGCTGGCGACCGGCTTCATCAGCTTCGGCGTCTGGGCGCACCACATGTTCACCACGGGCATGCCGCAGATCTCGATCAACTATTTCAGCGCCGCCTCCATGGCCGTCAGCGTGCCGGCGGGGGTGCAGGTCTTCGCCTGGATCGCCACACTGGCGGCGGGCAAGATGCGGTTCAACACGCCCGGCCTGTTCGCGGTCGGGGGGCTGGTGATCTTCGTCATGGGCGGGCTGACCGGGGTGATGGTCGCCATGGTGCCGTTCGACTGGCAGGCCCACGACAGCTATTTCATCGTCGCCCACCTGCATTACGTCCTGATCGGCGGGATGGTCTTCCCGCTGTTCGCCGCCATCTACTACTGGACGCCGATGTCCAGCAGCCGGCCGCTCAGCGAGCGTTGGGGCAAGTGGATCTTCTGGCTGATGTTCGTCGGTCACAACGTCACCTTCATGCCCATGCACCTGACCGGGCTGATGGGCATGCCGCGCCGGGTCTATACCTATCTGCCGGATCGGGGCTGGGACCTGCCCAATATGATCTCGACCGTCGGCTCCTTCATGTTCGGCCTGGCAGTGGTGCTGTGGATGATCGACATGATCCGCAACTTCCGGCCCTTCGGAGAGAAGGACGCGGGCAATGTCTTTGGCGGGCCGGGGCTGGAGTGGCTGCCCGCCGGTCGATACTCGCTGCGGTCCGTCCCGGTGATCAAGAGCCTGTATCCGGTGTGGGACCAGCCGAACCTGGCGCGCGATGTCGAGGCCGGCCGCTACTTCCTGCCCGGCGCCCCGCGCGGAGAGCGAGAAACCATGATCACAAGTCCGATCAACGCCGAGCCTCAATATCTCCAGCGGATGCCCCGGCCGTCCAGCTGGTATGTCTGGGGCGCGATCTTCACCGCCGGCTTCTTTTTGATTTTGACGATCCAGGCCTACGTCGCCTCCTTGGTCAGCGGCGTGCTGGCCGTCTACTGCATCCTCAAATGGTGCTGGGGACTGGATCGGCCCGGCGGTCCAGCGGCGGTGGATGTCGGCGGCGGCGTGCGACTGCCGACCTATGTGTCCGGCCCCAGCAGTCATGGGTGGTGGGCGATGGTCATCACCCTGACCGTGTCGGGCATGGTCGCGATCATGGCTTGCTTCTCCTACGTCTTCCTGTGGAGCCGCCGGCCGGACCTGTGGCAGGCGCCGCCCGAGATCGGCTCGCTGCCTTTGACCCTGGGTCTGCTGGCGGCCGCCGGACTCGGCGCCTGGGCGTCGCAAGGCGCGCTGAAGCTGGACCGGCCGCGCAGCGCCGCCATCGCCTCTGTGCTGATGCTGGTCGCCACCGTGGCGGCGGGCGGCGCCTTTGCGTCTGAGGCCTCGGCCTGGTGGAACTCGGGCCTGCGCCCCGACGCCTCCAGCCAGGGCGCGACCGTCTATGCGCTGTTGGCCTGGCAGGGGACCTTCGTCGGCATTTCGTTGTTGATGGGACCGTTCGTCCTGCTGCGCTGGCTTTGCGGCTTGGTGTCGTCCCGTTATCCGGCGACCTTTGAAGTGGTCGCCCTGTTCGTGGCCTTCACAGCGGTTCAGGGCGCGGCGACGACCCTTCTGATCCGCCTGTTCCCGGGCGTCGGCGCATGAGGTTCTGGCTGCTGATGCTGGGGGGGCTCCTGATTTGGGCCGCCCATTTTCTGGGGCTGTATCTGCTGTCCAGCGCCGCCGACGTGGCGCGTGGCGACGCCGGCGCCTGGAACATTTTCGGGCTGACTTTCAGCGCCCTCTGTCTGGCAAGCATTGGCGCCCTATGGTGGAAATGTCTGATTGCCCTGCGTGCAAAGCCGGAAGCGACACGGTCCTTCGGCTTGCGCCTCGCGATCGCCGGGAGTTTGCTGGGTGCAATCGGAGTTGTGTTTCAAACTCTGGTGCTTGTCGTCGATGGTAAGATGTGAGGCTGATTTTGCGGCCTGATCTCTACCGACAATCAGGCTGCATAGTATTTTCTGTAGGCCCGGTAGTCGTAGTCGGCTTGGCCATAACCTAGGCCGGCCTCCGCCCGGACATCGACTTGGCTCAGGGTGACGCCGGAAAGGCGAACACCGGATTGGCTGAGGATGCGGATCGCAGCGGCGACGGCGCGCGCGGGCGTCTTTCGCCAGCGGGCGAGCAGGACGACGGTGTCGGCCTTGGCCGCTAGGATACGGGCGTCGGCGAGGACCAGAACGGGCGCGGTGTCGATGACGATCAGGTCGAAGGCCTGACGCAGTTCGTCGAGCAGGGTGGTCATCGGCGGGGCGCCGAACAGGTCGTCGGCCGACAGGCCTGATCCCGACAGGGGCAAGACCTGCGCGCCGGAGGCCGGGTCCAGCACCGAGACGTTTCGCCAGGCCGCCGCGCCGTGAAGGACCTCGGCCAGGCCGTGGTCGGGGTTCAGGCCCAGCATTCGCGTCACGCCGCGCCGACGCGGGTCGCCGTCGATCAACAGCACGCGTACGCCGGAGCGCGCGGCGACGCGGGCCAGACAGACGGCTGTAGTGGTCTTGCCTTCGCCAGGCAGGGCGGAGGTGACGGCGACGATGCGCGCGGACGGTTCGCCCACGACGCTGACGATGGGGATGATCGACGTGCGCAGCGCCCGGAAGGCCTCGGCGAAGACCGACAGCGGTCGTTGGACGACGAGGTCGATCGGGTGCAACGTCTGATCCTCCGCCGTCGCCACGGAGGAGGCGAGGGGAATGGCGCCGACGGCGCCGACGCCCAGCCTGCGCTCGATGTCATCGGGGCCGCTGAGGCCTGTCTGCAAGGCGTTGGCAATGATGACGGCCCCGGTTCCCCCCGCCGCGCCGAGCACCAGTCCCAGCGCGAGGGTGATCATCAGGTTCGGTGCGCTTTGCGCGGTCGGAGGCGTGGCGCGCGAGACGATGCGGGCGTCCGCCTGTTCGACCCCGGTTTGGGCGCTGGTCTCGCGATAACGATCCAGGAAGGCGCGGTAGACGGCGCGGGCGGCTTCGGCCTCGCCTTCCAGTTCGCGCAGGCGCACCGAGGCGGCATTGTTGTCGGCCAGGGCGCCGCGCGCGGCGTCCAGGCTGGACTGCACCGAGGCGGCGCGTTGGCGGGCGACCTGGGCCTGGGCGTCCAGGTTGGAGACGACACGGCGGATCTCGGCCTGGATCTGGGCGTCGATGTCGGCCAACTCCTGACGGGCGCGGATCATGTCGGGGTGCAGCGGGCCATAACGGACCGACAGGTCCGCGACGCGCGTGCTGATCGCCGCGCGCTGGGCCCGCAGGTTCTGGACGACGGGAGACGAGAGGGCCTCGCCCACATCGTCGCCGTTGGAGCCGGCCGCCATCTGGGCGCGGGCGGTGCGCAGGCGGGCGTCCTGCTCGGCCTGCTGCGCGCGGGCCAAGGCGAGTTGCTGGTTGTACGCCGAGATCTCCTGCTCGGTCAGGGTGGCACCTTGGGCGCTGAGCAGGCCGTTTTCTATCCGGTAGGCTGAGACGGCCGCGTCGGCGGCCTCGACCTGGCGGCGCAGATCTTCCAGCCGGGTGCCCAGGAAGGTGTTGGCCTGGGCGTTAGCGTCGAATTTGGCGGTCAGTTGAGACTGGAGATAGGCGTCGGCGAAGGCGTTGGCGATGCGGGCCGCCTTGATCGGACTTTCGGAGGTGACGCTGACCGCCATCGAATAGGTCAGGCCGACGCGGCGCACGGTCAGGCGTCGCCGGACGGCGTCGATCACCTGTTGCCGCTCGATCTGAGGGTCGGCAGCCGCAGGCGTGGCTCGCGGCAGACGCCGGGTAAGGGGCGAGGATCGCAGGCGAGCGTTGAACTCAGGATCGCGAATTAGATCCAGCGTCTGCACGACTTGGGCGGCAAGCTGGGGTGACTTCAGAACTTCGACCTCGGTGTCGACGATGGCCGCCTCGGCGTCGAGCGCCGACAGCACGGCCTGTCCCGCAACGACCTGTTCCTTGCGCGTATTGATCTGGAGGCTGGCGGTCGCAGTATAGACGGGAGGCTGGCCCAGCATCAGCGCCAGCACGATCAGGCAGACGGCTGCTGCGACAGCGATAAACAGGCCGAGACGACGCCGGAAGGCGGCGATCAGGGCACGGAGGTCGATGGCGTCGTCCGCCGGCTGGCCGGGACCGCCGATCGCGGTGTCGTGGTGGGTCATCGCGCCATCGAACGGTGATCGTCCCGTCCAGTGGTGCGATGATACCTTCAGGTTGTCAATCTTCGCGCTGTGGCCGTGCGATCAGAACTGTGAGACAACCGCGATGGACAGGCGCGTCGAGCGATATGTGGGTCCCGCAGCCGCTCCGGACGAGGATTGGTCGAGATACGTCAGACCGGCGGTGAGGCCGTAGCGACGGTCGAGGCGATAGAGGGCGCTGAAGCCGGCGGCGAAGCGGGTGTCGGTGCGGTCGAGGCCGGTGTAGTCGTCTTCGCTCCACGCCGTTTCCGCCGTCAGGATCAGGTTGCGCAGCAGTTCGTGATCCATGCTGATCGACACGTCGGTGCGCAGGGCGCCGGCCGAGCCGATCACGCCGGTGTCCTCGACGCTGCGCCCGGCGGCGGCGGTCAGGGTCGTCAATTGCGTCGGAAACCACGACAGGCGCGCACGACCGCCAAAGTCGTCGAGATCGCCGTAGGCTGCGTTCTGGAAATCCTGGCGGATGTATCCGACGGCGACCTCGCCCCGGATCAGGGCACCTAGCTCAAAGTCCATGCCAGCCAAGGCTTCGTGGCCGGAAGAAGATCGTTCCGGCGACCCTCTCACGTTTCGATAGTCGCGGTCATCGCGGGCGACCTGAAAGAAGAGGGCCGTGGCGGGTGAGAGGGCGTAGTCGGCGCGGCCGGTCAGGCGGGCGGCGGTGCGATCCCGGTCGTCATGTTCGATGACGGCGCCGGCAGCGCTCAATCCATCGCGGTAGTCGTAGCGAAGGACGGCGGCCTTGGCGGACAGGCGCAATCGACCCCGTGTGCGTGTCGCCGCCAGCGAGGCGGAGACCAGATCGAAGGCGATGGGTCGGCGAGCGACGGGATCGGCCCCGGCGGCGATGCGCGCTTCGTGATCGTGGGCGTAGTCGGCGGCCAAGGTGATATCGACGCCTCGAACGATGTCGAGACGGCCGGCGCCGCCCAGGCTCCAGTCGGTCGTGTTCTCGCTGTCGAAGTCGAGGTTGCGGTTGATCTCGGCGCGGGCGTGGGTTTCAAACGCATGGCGCGACCAGTTGGATCGGACGACAAACTCGGGTGTCAGGCGAAAAGTCGTTGCAGGCTGACGGTCGCCCTCGGCCGCAAAGATATTGTCGTCATGGACGACGCCCGACTGAAGCTGGGGAAAGGCCGTGAAGCCGCCGGCCCGGATGCCGAGCGGGTCGTAGGCGGGTTGCGGGCGGTCGCGTACGGCGACCGCACGGTTGCGAACGAAGAGGTCGATTTGCGCGTCCTGAGCCGAGCGCAAAGCCTGGGCGGAGGCGTGGGTTGCGCCGAACAGCATCAGGACGAAGCCGGCCGACAGGATTTCGCGTCGCATCGGCCCCCCAGCCTTCTTGCGTCAACCGTTCTCGTATTGACGCCACCAGGCGACGAACTTTTCCAGTCCGATCTTCAGCGGGGCCTTGGGCTGATAACCGCACAGGGCGTTCAGCTTGGAAATGTCCGCATAGGTGGCGGTGACGTCTCCGGGCTGCATGGGCCGCATGATTTTTTTTGCCTCGACGCCCAGCGCGGTTTCCAGGGTGGAGATCATCTCCATCAGGCCGACGGGCTGGCTGTCGCCGATGTTGTAGATTTCATGCACGCCCCGCGCCGGGGGGCGGTCCAGCACGGCGATCACGCCGTCGACGATGTCGTCGATATAGGTGAAGTCGCGCGCCATCTTGCCTTCGCCAAAGACCTCGATCGGCTCGCCGCGCACGATCTTCTGGGTGAAGCTGAAATAGGCCATGTCGGGCCGGCCCCAGGGGCCATAGACGGTGAAGAACCGCAGGCCCGATTGCGGAAAGCCGTAGAGCTTGGCGTAGCTCTGGCTCATCAGTTCGCACGAGCGTTTGGTCGCGGCGTAGAGCGACACCGGGTGGACGGTCGGATCATCCTCTCGGAAGCCCGAACCCTCCAGAGGCCGGTCGCCATAGACCGAACTGGACGAGGCATAGACCAGGTGGGTCACGTCACTGTGCCGCGCGGCCTCCAGCATCGACAGATGGCCGGCCAGGTTGGACCGCTCGTAGGCGAAGGGGTTCTCAAGCGAATAGCGCACCCCGGCCTGGGCCGCGAGGTGGACAATCCGCTTGACCCCGGCATCCGCGACCAGCGCAAGCATCTGCGCGTGGTCGGCGATGTCGGCGCGGACCATCCTGAAGTTGTCGCGACCCTCAAGCCGGGCGGCGCGGGCGGCCTTCAGGCGCGGATCGTAGTAGTCATTGAAGACATCGACGCCGATCACCTGCTCGCCCCGGTCCAGCAGCCGCTCGGCGACGTGCATGCCGATGAAGCCGGCAGCACCCGTGACGAGGATCGGCGACCCCATCAGCCGCGCCCGATGCCCATGTAGCGGAAGCCGCGATGCTTCATGTCCTCGGGTCGATAGATGTTGCGCAGATCGACCAAGACCGGCTGTTTCATCAGCAGCTTGATGCGGTCCAGATCCAGGGCGCGGAACTGGTCCCATTCGGTGACGAGGACCACGGCGTCGGCGCCGACGACGGCGTCATAGGCGCTGTCCTTCATCTGGATGTCCGGCAACAGCTTGGCGGCCTCATGCATGCCTTCGGGATCGAAGGCCTGGATGGTTGCGCCGGCGGCGATCAGAGCAGGCGCAATGTCCAGCGACGGGGCGTCACGCATGTCGTCGGTGTTCGGCTTGAACGTCAGACCCAGAAGGGCGACCGTCTTGCCCTGAACGCTTGTGCCCAGGGTCGCGGCGACGCGGTCGGCCATGGCCTTCTTGCGGGCGTCGTTGACTTCGACCGTGGCCTCGATCAGCTTTGTCGGCGCGCCATACTGCTGGGCGGTGCGGACCAGGGCGATAGTGTCCTTGGGGAAGCACGAGCCGCCATAGCCGGGGCCGGCGTGCAGGAATTTCGAACCGATGCGCTTGTCCAGACCGATGCCGCGCGCGACCTGCTGGACGTCGGCGCCGACGGCTTCGCACAGGTCGGCCATCTCGTTGATGAAGGTGATTTTCATCGCCAGGAAGGCGTTGGCGGCGTATTTGATCAGCTCGGACGTGCGACGGCCCACGAACAGCAGCGGGCTCTCATTCAGGTTCAGCGGACGATAAAGTTCGCTCATGACCTTCTGCGCGCGACCGCCGGCGTCGCCGGTCATGTCGTCGATGCCGATGACGACTCGGTCGGGACGTTTGAAGTCGCCGATCGCGGCGCCTTCACGCAGGAATTCGGGGTTGGAGACGACGGCGAAGTCGGCCTTCGGATTGGTCTTGCGGATGATGGCTTCGACCTCATCGCCCGTGCCGACCGGGACGGTCGACTTGGTGACGACGACGGTGAAGCCTTCGATCAGGCCGGCGATCTCCTCGGCGGCAGCGTGGACGTAGGACAGGTCGGCATGGCCGTCGCCGCGACGCGTCGGCGTGCCCACGGCGATGAAGACGGCGTCGGCCCGGCGAATGGCCTCGGCGCCGTCCAGGGTGAAGAACAGTCGACCTTCGCGCACATTGGCGGCGACCAGATCATCCAGCCCCGGCTCATAGATCGGGATTTCGCCCCGCTCCAGCCGCTCGATCTTGGAGGGATCCTTGTCGATGCAGGTGACGACATGGCCGAAGTCGGCGAAACAGGCGCCGGACACCAGGCCCACATAGCCCGTCCCAATCATCGCTACGCGCATCGAAATCCCTCATCAGCCGCGAGCCGACCTTTAGCGGTGCGGTGCGCCCGGGGACAATGGCTTTTGGTTTCGCGGTGCAACGCGCCTGCAGCCGACGCCGTCCAGCGGCGGCTGCAGGATCGGGCTTTAGAGGACGCCGATCATCGACGCGACCAGCGGGTGGCGGACGATGTCGCGCTCGGCCAGACGCACCACGGCGATGTCGGGTACGGCCTCCAGTCGCGCCGAGATGTCCGACAGGCCCGAGATGCCGGGCAGCAGGTCCGACTGCTGCGGATCGCCGGTCACCACCATGGTCGAATGCCAGCCTAGGCGGGTCAGCAACATCTTGAGCTGGACGTAGGTGCAGTTCTGCGCCTCGTCCACGACGATGAAGGCGTTGTTCAGCGTGCGGCCGCGCATATAGCCGACCGGGGCGATCTCGATCAGACCTTCGGCCATCAGCGCCTTGATCTGCTTCATCGACAGACGATCGGACAGGGCGTCGTAGAGCGGGCGCAGATAGGGAGCCAGCTTGTCTTCCATGTCGCCGGGCAGGAAGCCGATGGATTCGCCGGCCTCGACGGCGGGACGGCTCAGGACGATGCGGCCGACCTTGCCCGCCTCCAGCGCCTCGACCGCCTTGGCGACGGCGAGGTAGGTCTTGCCGGTGCCCGCGGGACCCAGCGCCATGACCAGGTTGTGGTGGTCGATGGCCTCCATCAGCTCGCCCTGGCCCTCGGACTTGGGCTTCAGCGTCTTCAGGTAGCCCTGGTCGCGGTCATCGTTCGAAGGATAGGGCGACCAACCCGATCGTTCATTTTGGGGCGCGTGAAGCCGACGAACTTTCGACTCCTCCATGAAATCACGCGAATCCAGGATTCCGTGTTCACGCGTTTGACGCTTGGTTGCAGCACGCTTGGTCATGGACGCCTCCAGGGCATGAAAAAAGGCGGACCCGAACGGGCGCCGCCTTGGATGGTCTTGGGGAGGAAGAGGTCGCGGCCTGCAGAGCAGCGGCCCGGATCGACAGCAGGGCCGTCTGCAACGGGGTGCGCCCGCCGCCAAACAACCGAACCAGGATCCCAACGCGCCACGCGAAAGCCCCGACTTGATGACCGGATCGGGCTTGATCCGGTTTCGGATCCGGGGCCGAAATGGCGACCCACGAATCGCATCAACAGAATGATGCTATCGTGGTTAGCGATCCGTTAAAGCCCTCATTTTTCAAAGATTAGGCGGTGTACAGATGACCATTTACGCCTTGGGCGACAGCAAACCGCAGCTTCCGCCGCAGGGCGAATACTGGGTGGCGCCAAGCGCATCGGTAATAGGGAACGTGATTCTCCATTCCAACGCCAGTGTCTGGTTCGGCGCCGTGCTGCGGGGGGACAACGATCCGATCACCGTGGGGCCTGACAGCAACATTCAGGACGGCAGCGTGCTGCACACCGACATGGGGTCGCCGCTAACGCTGGGGCGCGGCGTGACGGTGGGGCACAAGGCGATGCTGCATGGCTGCGAGGTGGGCGACTACAGCCTGATCGGCATCGGGGCGGTGGTGCTGAATGGGGTCAAGATCGGCCGGAACTGCATCATCGGGGCCAACGCGCTGATCACAGAGGGCAAGATCATCCCGGACAACAGTCTGGTCGTGGGCCAGCCCGGCAAGGTGGTGAGGGAGCGTGACCCGGCGCAAATCGCCGTGCTGCAAATGTCAGCCGAACACTATGTGCAGAACTGGAAGCGGTTCGCGGCGGAGCTTCGGCCTCTATGACCGGCTGAGGACAGTTCGCGCCGCCGCCGCATCGGCGTCGATCTGGGTCTTCAGGGCGTCGAGACCGTCGAAGGTCTCCTCGCCGCGCAGCCAGGCGACCAGTTCCGTGTCCAGCGTCTGGCCGTAGAGGTCGCCGTCGAAGTCGAACAGCCAGACCTCCATCAGCGGGGTCTCCAGCGCATACATGGGACGCACGCCCAGGCTGGCGACGCCGTCGATCACCCGTCCGTCCGGCAATCGGCTGCGGGTTGCATAGACGCCATAGGCGGGGCGCATATAGTCGCCGAGCGCGATATTGGCGGTCGGCACGCCGATGGTGCGGCCGCGCTTGTCGCCGTGGATGACCTCGCCGCGAATAGCGAAGGGGCGGCCCAGGATGGCGGCGGCGCGGGCCATGTCGCCGGCCTTCAGGGCCTCGCGCACGGCGCTGGATGACAGTTTCAGGCCGTCTGCGTCATCCAGCCGTTCGGCGACCGAGACAGTGAAGCCCAGCCGCTCGCCGTAGGCGCGCAAGGCCTCGGGCGAGCCGGAGCGGCCCTTGCCGAAGGTGAAGTCGAACCCGACGGCGGCGTGACGGATGCCCAGACCCCCGGCCAGCACCCGCTCGGCGAAGGCGGAGTCGCTCATGCCGGCCATCTCGGCGTCGAAGGGCAGCAGATAAAGGATGTCCACACCGAGCGGCGCCAGGGCTTCGGCCATCTGGTCGGCCGTCATCAGTCGAAAGGGCGCGGCGTCCTTCTGGAACCAGCGGCGTGGATGAGGATCGAAACTGACGACGCCCAGCGGCGCGCCCAGCCGTTCCGATGCGTGACGTGCGCCGGCGATGACGGCCTGGTGCCCGCGATGCACGCCGTCGAAGGCGCCGACGGCGACCGCCGCGCCCTTCAGCGCGTCCGACAGGTCGCGCCAGTCGCGGACAATCTGCATCAACGCTGGGACGGTTTGCGCCGGCGGGGGACGCGGACGACGGCGACGCCGTCCATGATCATGGTCTCGCCGACGAAGCCTTCGCAACTGAGCTTGACCCGCGCGCTCTCGGGCTCGACCTCGATCACGGTGATCAGGATGCGCACGACGTCGTCGATCCGCACCGGCTGATGGAAGGCCAGGGTCTGGGAGATATAGATCGAGCCGGCGCCCGGCAGGATGGTGCCGACCACGGCCGATCCGAACGAGGCGCTTAGCAGGCCGTGGGCGATCCGGCCGCGATAGGCGGTCTTGGAGGCAAAGGCCTCGTCCAGATGCACCGGGTTGAAATCGTCGGACGCCTCGGCGAACAGCCGAATGCGGTCCTCCGTCGCGACGACGATTTTCTCGGCCGCCATGCCGACGTGAAGTTCGTCCAGGATGTAACCACCGGACGGATGCTGCTGAACCAATTCGACCATGGATGAGGCTTTAGCGGCGGTGCGACAAAATGGCGAGCCTTACCAGTTCAGTTCGAGCGCGGCGTATCGCGCATAGGTCGTTTCCGCCTTCAGCAGAGCGGCGGCGCGGGCCGGGTCGAGCGCGCCGTCTTCGCCCTTGGCCTGGTCACCGTGGATGCCCTGGGCGATGAACAGGCAGTCCAGCCCTTGCGCGTTTGCGCCCATCACGTCGGTGACGACGCCGTCGCCGATGCACAGGATGCGCGAGCGATCGACGGGGCGGCCCAGCAGGCCTTCCGCCTCCTTGATCGCCAGATCGTAAATCGGGGCGAAGGGCTTGCCCGCCATCACGACCCGGCCGCCCTGCGATTCATAAAGGTCGGCCAGTGCTCCGCCGCAGTAGATCAGCTGGTCGCCGCGCTGCACGACGCGGTCGGGATTGGCGCAGATCAGTTCGATGTCGCGTGCGGCGCCGACGGCGAATCGCTCACGGTAGTCTTCGGGCGTTTCGACTGTGTCGTCGACCGGGCCGGTGACGGCGATGAAGACGGCGTCCTCAGGCGACGCCGCGCGCTCGAGGCCAAGACCCGCGTACAGCGGCGCGTCACGTTCGGGGCCGACGATCCAGGCCGGACCCGGCGCGCGCCTGGCCAGTTCGGCGCGGGTCGCGTCGCCGGAGGTGACGAAGGCCTTCCACGCCTCGCGCGGCACCCCCAGCCCGTCCAGCTGAGCGATCACGTCCGACGCCGGGCGGGGCGAGTTGGAGATCAGCACGACATGGCCGCCCTCGCGGTTGAACCGCGTCAGCGCCTCGCACGGGCCAGCCCAGCTTTCGCGGCCATTATGGATCACGCCCCAGACGTCGCAGAGCAGGATGTCATAATCGCCGGCGACGGCGCCGAGGTGGGGCAGGGCGTGGGGGAGGGTCATGGCGCCGTGATTAGCGGCTTGGCCGCCGAGACGGAAGGTCTAGCTGAACCGGCGACGCTGCTCGGCGCTGCGCAGGGTCGAGCGCAGGAACTCGGCCGGAGGGTCGGTCTCGGCCAAAACCTGTTCCTTGATGGCGCGGGGTTCGCCGAACAGGTGGCCCTGGCCCATGCCGACGTCCAGTTCGAGAATGTCGACGACCTGGCGTTCGTTCTCGACCTTTTCGGCGATGACCTCGACGCCGTAGCGGCGGGTCAGGGCGGCGAAGTCGGCGGCCTGGATGTCGGGCATGGAGCGCAAGGGCGCGCCGCCGTCCAGGTCCAGCAGTTGTTCGATCATCAGATCGGCCGCGACCTTAATGAACTTGACGTCCGAGCGTTGCAGATCGGCGAAGTCGAGATCCAGCGTCTGCACCTTATCCAGCGAGAAGCGGAAACCCAGGTCGGCCAGTTTGGCCATGTTGCGCGCCTCGATGGCGCCGCGCGCGTCGAACGTCGCCTGGCCCAGTTCGAAGATCAGGGCCTGGTTCAGGTCCCGATTCTCGCTGAGGAAATCCAGGAACTGCGGGAAGAAGGTCTCGTCGCCCAGCGAGGTCAGGGCCACGTTGCAGAAAACGCCGACCTTGCGATCCTGACGCGCCAGCCGCCGCACGATCTGGGCGCAGCGGAACAGCAGCAGGTTGTCGATAGCCGGCACCAGACCCTCGCCCTCCGCCAGGGACAGATATTCCGCCGGCATCATGACGCGGTCGGTGGCGTCGCGCAGCCGGGTGAAGCTCTCGTAGAAGATCGTCCGGCGTTGGGGCAGGGAGACGACCGGCTGAAGATACAGATCGACGCGGCCTTCGCTGAGCGCTTCGTGGATGGTGCGAAGCAGGACGTTCGACTGCGCCATGCGACGGCCCTCGAAGGTCTCGACGCCGATATGGGGCGCGGTAGCCAGGCGTTCGTCGATGCTTTCGCTCATCTGCTGGACCAGCGATTCCAGCATCCGGACCTCGCCGGTCAGGGCGTCGGTGTCGGACAGGACGCCGGTCTCGATGGCGTGCGCCAGTTCGGTCAGGGCGCCCTGTGTCGATTCCATCGCATCAGCGAGCAGGCGGTGGGCCTCGCGGACCTGGCCGATTTCCTTTTTCAGGACGCGGCGTTCGGCGATGCCGGTGACGATGCCGTGGAAGGCGCCCAACAGCCCCAGTGCGCCGAGCGTTCCGGCCACGCCTGCGCCGATCCCAAGGCCCGCGCGCCACAGGAAGGCGCCCACGGTCATGCCGAGGAACAGATAGGCGAAGTAGAGAAAGCCCGTTGTTACGTTGCGCATCGGCTGGCGGTCGGCCACTCCCGGATGGAATCGCCTGAGTATCAGGCTATCAATGTCATTCGGCTAGAGCGGGGCTGCAAATATCCCCGCCAAACCTACGGGAAACGCAATGGAACTGTTCGATCTGACCGGCAAGGTCGCAATCATCACCGGCTCATCGCGGGGAATCGGCAAGGCCATCGCCGAACGGCTGGCCGAACACGGGGCCAAGGTCGTCATCTCGTCGCGCAAGGCCGGGCCGTGCGACGAAGTCGCCGCCGAGATCAACGGCAAGTACGGCGCCAAGGCCGATAAACCACGCGCCATCGCGGTGCCGGCCAACATCGCCTCCAAGGAGGACCTGCAGCGTCTGGTCGATGAGACCAACGCCGCCTTCGGCCAGATCGACATCCTGGTCTGCAACGCCGCGACCAATCCCTACGCCGGGCCGATGGCGGGCATCGCCGACGACCAGTTCGAAAAGATCCTGCAGAATAACGTCATCTCGAACCACTGGCTGATCCAGATGGTCGCGCCGCAGATGGTGGAGCGGAAAGACGGGTCGATCCTGGTGATCTCGTCCATCGGGGGGCTGCGCGGCAATGCGTTGATCGGCGCCTACAATATCTCCAAGGCCGCCGACATGCAGCTGGTGCGCAATCTGGCGGTGGAGTGGGGGCCGTCGAACGTGCGGGTCAACTGCATCGCGCCTGGGCTGGTTCAGACCGATTTCGCCAAATATCTTTGGGAGAATCCGGAGCTGCTGAAACAGGTCACCGAACCGGCGCCGCTGAAAAGGATTGGCCAGCCCGATGAAATCGCGGGCACGGCGGTTTATCTGTGCAGCCCTGCGTCGGCCTATGTGACCGGCCAGACCCTTGTGGTGGACGGTGGATTGACGATTGCCTGGTGAAGATGCGCGCTCAAGCAGCCCGAAGGGCGGTAGCGCAAAAGAGTGGAAGCAGGATTTGATCTGGCGCCTGGAGGCCTTCGGCTTTCAGGCGCTGTTCGGCTTTCTACGCCTGTTGGGCGTCGAGCGGGCGTCCGGGTTGGGCGGCTGGCTGCTGCGCACCCTGGGGCCGCTGACCGGCACGCAAAAGACGGTGATGCGAAACCTCCGCATCGCCTTTCCCGACATGCCGGCCGCTGAGCGCGAGGCGCTGGCGCTGGCGCAGTGGGATCAGACGGGGCGGACCTTCGCCGAACTGGCAGTCATGGATCATCTGACGCCCGAAGGCGGTCGGGTCGAGGTGGTCGGGATGGAGCGGCTGCACGCCCTGCGCGACAGCGGCCGGCCGGCGGTGCTGATCTCGGGACATCTGGCCAACTTCGAGGTCATGGCGGCGGTGATCATGGCCTCGGGCGTGCCGTGCCAGGTGACCTATCGCGCCGCCAACAATCCGTATGTCGATGCCCTGATCCGCCATAGCCGCGAACGGTACGGCATCCGCCTGTTCGCGCCCAAGGGCGACGGGACGCGCGAGCTGATGGCGGGGATGAAACGCGGCGATTCCATCGCCCTGCTGGTCGATCAGAAATACAATCAGGGGCCGGAGGTGGAGTTCTTCGGCCAGCCGGTGAACGCCTCGCCTGGAGCGGCCAGGCTGGCGTTGAAGTTCGACACGGTCATGCTGCCGCTGTCGGTGGTGCGCCTGCCGGGCGTGCGGTTCCGGGTGACGGCGCACGAGCCGATCGTGGTCAATCAAAGCGAGGACAAGGCGGCGGATACGCTGGCCGGCATCCAGGCCGCCAATCGCTTCGTCGAGGACCGGGTGAAAGAGCATCCCGTGGACTGGTTCTGGGTCCACAAGCGTTGGCCGGACAAGGTCTATGCGGCGTTGGACCGCGAGGTGTCCGATCCTCGACGGTAGGGCCCGGCGTAGTCGGGCGTCTCGCGGCGCCGACGGCAGGGGCCGATATAGCCATCGGCCTTGATGAAGGGGCGGGGCTTCATGATGACGGCGTTCAGCCGATCCAGCACGGCCTTGGCGGTGATCGGCTTGACGATGAATTCGGTCACCCCGGCGTCGCGGGCCTCGTAGACGCGGCTGCGTTCGGAATGGCCGGTCATCATGATGATCGGCAGAAACGGATTGGGGCTGTCGGGGCTGGTGCGGACCAGCCGTGTGAACTCGACCCCGTCCAGCGGGAACATGTTGAAATCGACGATGGCCAGATCGATCGCGTGGCGACGCAGCAGATCGAAAGCCGTGGCGCCTTCGGACGCCTCATAGACGTTACGGATGTCGGCCGAATGCAGCACGGCCGACGCGATGGCGCGCATATTCTGATTGTCGTCCACAAGCAGGACGTTCAGCGATTTCAGAGAGAACATCGGGCCCCGCCAGATCTTTGATCGAGGCTAAGGGGATATGCGTAGTCTCGCAAGAGGAGCCTTTGATCAGGCTTGACTTTCTGGAACACGCGCACCGATCATGAGGGAAGGATCCAGGTTGCGATCGCGCCATTTCATGCGCCAGCACAGGTGCGGGCCGGTGGCGCGGCCGGTCATGCCGACGCGGCCCAGCGGATCGCCGCGCCGGACGCGCTGACCCAGCGCCACATCCAGCCGCGACTGATGCAGATAGCAGCTGATCAGGCCTTGGCCGTGGTCGATCAGGGTCAGGCCGCCCTCGAAATGCATGTCGGGGCGGACGAAGGCGATGCGGCCGTCGGCGGGGGCGCGGATCACGCTGCCCTGAGGGGCGGCCAGATCGATGCCATAGTGCGGCCGGGCGGGCGTGCCGTTTAGGACGCGCTGGGCGCCCCATGCGCTGGAGACCCGGTAGCTCTCCAGCGGCCAGACGAACCCGTCCTTGAAGTCGTCGGCGTCGATGAGGCTGGCGAAGCCCTCCGTCTTCAGCGCGATCTCCTGCTGGATGCGGGCCAGCAGAGCGGGATCGCTGGGCTCGACGGTCGAGGGCGCCAGGCCGTTCACGCTGGTTGACGGGAAGGCGTAGGGGGCGATGTCGAGCGTGCGTCGGGCGGACCGGTCGCCGGATCGGGCCTCGACCTGGGTGGTCGGATCGGCGTCGCGGTCGAAGCCGATCACGAAGAGGCCGGTGGTCGAGGCGGTGGTCAGGGCCTCGCCGTCGACGAAGATCAGAGCGCGCGGCGCGGTGCGGCCGAAGGCGTAGCCGCCCTGACGCCAGGCGCCGTTCAAGGCCAGCGGCAGGGCGTTGCGGTCTTCAGCCATTAGCGGCGCGGCGATCAGGCTGGCGCCCGCGCCGGTCAGCAGGGCGCGGCGCGACGGGATCATCGATCGCCTTGCTGGGCCGCGATGAATTCGGCCGGGCCGAAATAGGGCTGCTGACGGCTGGGGCTCCAGTAGCGGAGGACTTCCAGCGGGATCGGTTTGTCCGTCACGGCGCAGCGCACGAAGCGGCCGGGCTTCAAGACGGCGAACTCGCCGTCGCCATAGTGAAGAACGGCCTGATCTGCGGCGATTTTGTCCATGAGCGAACGATAGCGGGCGGCGGGCGGCGCGGAAAGGGGCTCAGGGCGCCGCGACCGCATCCGTGATCGGGCCATCCGCGGCTGCAGGTCGGATCGCGCCGGCGGCGGGCGGCTTCGGCTTGCCGCCCATCCGGTCGGTGAACAGGAAGACGAAGGGGTTCAGCGAAATCGACAGCAGGGCGGCGGCCAGGATCAGGTCGTGGGTCTCGCGGCTCATGGCGCCCAGGGACACGCCGAGCGCGGCCAGGATGAAGGAGAACTCGCCGATCTGGGCCAGGGACGCCGCGACGGTGAAGCCGGTCGGCCGATCCAGTTTGAAGGTCTGGGTGATGACCAGGGCCGCGACCGACTTGCCGACGATGACGATGCCCAGCACGCCCAGGACCGCCCACGGCTGGCGCACCACGATCATCGGGTCGAACAGCATGCCGACCGAGACGAAGAACAGCACGGCGAAGGCATCGCGCAGCGGCAAGGAGCGCTCGGCCGCATTGTGACCCAGCGGCGAGGCATTCATCACCAGACCGGCCAGGAAGGCGCCCAGCGCGAACGAGTGGAACAGGAAATAGGCCAGCCAGGCGATGCCCAGGGCGATGGCGAGGACGCCCAGGGTGAAGAGCTCGCGCGACTTGGTGTGGGCGATGCGGATCAGCAGCCAGGGAATGACCTTGCCGCCGACGACCAGCATGCCGACGACGAACAGCACGACCTTGAGCAGGGTCAGGCCGACGTCGGTTCCCAAGGCGGCGAGGTCCGTCTGGGTTCCGGCCGGAACCAGCACCATGGGCAGCATGACCAGGGCGATGACGATGACCAGATCCTCGACGATCAGCCAGCCGACGGCGATGCGGCCGATCTCGCCCTTGACCTGTTTGCGCTCCTCCAGAGCGCGCAGCAGGACGACGGTCGAGGCGACGGACAATGCAAAGCCCATCAGCAAGGCCTCGACATCGCCCAGGCCCAGCACGAACCGGCCGAGCCCCCAGCCCAGCACGGTGGCGACGCCGATCTGAACCAAGGCGCCGGGAATGGCGACCTTGCGGACCTGCATCAGATCCTTGGGGGAGAAGTGCAGGCCAACGCCGAACATCAGCAGGATGACGCCGATCTCGGCCAGCTGCGGGGCCAGTTCGGTGTCGGCGACGAAGCCGCCCGTATAGGGGCCGACGATCACGCCCGCGACCAGATAGCCCACCAGGGGCGACAGTTTCAGCCGATGCGCCAGCATGCCGAACACGAAGGCGAGGACGAAGCCCCCGACCAGGGTGAGGATCAGGCTGTCGGCATGCGGCATCAGGGCTCCTGTCGCGAGCGAAGGTGTGATTTGGGTAGGCTTTGCAGTTGGGGCGCGAGGGGCGGTTTGACAAGATGACGCAGTGTCGCGCGGGACGGAAAACGGCTTTGTCTTCGCGGCGTTCGGCCTGCGAAGTCTGGAGGGCTGGGCGGAGCGTCGGGCCTTCGCCCGGAGTGTGATTAGAGATTACCGTTTCGACGAAGGGTGTGACGCTCCGCGCGGGGGGTTGGCCTGCAAGCTCGGGGCGCCGAGCGGTGGCGGTCTTATCGCCTAACCCCATAAGCCTGCGACGGGCGGGTCGGAGCAGCGATCCCCAATCCCCGGTGCGGCCGAGTATCCCCCTCGACCCTGCGACGCGACTGCGGACGCCGGGGCGATTCCCCGACCGATCAGCCCCGGCGCCGCGATGGGGTCTCACCATCGCCCTCGTTCCCTCCGCTCTCGCCGCCGCAAGGTCGCAGGCCAGGCGAGCCCTCCATGCGACGAGACGGGTGTATTATGGGGCCGTTTGACCCCGTGGATGGGAGACGGGGAACATAAATCAGCAAGCGGTTGAAATCGCTGCGGATGGACCAGCGGCATTGCGATGGCTGAGCATCGTCTCCTCCCCATGTCATGGGGAGGTGGCTCGAAGCGTAGCGGAGAGACGGAGGGGCTCTTCAGCGCATCCCGGCGCTTAAGCGGCGTCTAGAACCCCTCCACCGCTTCGCGGTCCCCCTCCCCGCCAGGCGGGGAGGAGACGGTGTTGTGGTCAGGCGTGCGTCTGTTCCCAATACCGAACCGCATCGGCGTCGCGGGCCGAGAGGTCAGGATAGGCGGGGTCGGAGCCGACGTCGGGGACCCGGCGCCAGGAACGGGCGCATTTCGGGTTGTCGGAGCGTCGCACTAGGGCGCCTATGCCTGCATATTCAGGCAGTCTGAATGGCACTTCGGGACCTTGAGGGTCATCGCGAGTCAGCCTTGCGACACTGGCGATGCAGAAGTCTGCCATGAACTGGTCAGGATTCTCAGACCCTGCAACGTCTTGAACCAGTTGGATCAAAGCCGGGTCATCCAAGACGATGAGAACATCAGCATCGAGGCTGGATCCTATCATCTTGTCACGTCGTGCCAGTTCCAAACTACCTAGCACTACTTCGCGGATGGGAAGCAGGTTCTTGAGTTTGGTGTAGGCCGTTTCGTTCTCCCATTCTGCCGGAGTGTCGGGGATCACCCGGGCGCAGTTGGAGCCGGCGTCGGGGAAGCGGGTCGTCCAGGCCTCTTCCATCGTGAAGGGCGTCAGCGGGGCCAGCCAGGCGGTGAGGCGCATGAAGACTTCGTGCATCACCGTGCGGGCGGCGCGACGGCGCAGGCTGTCGGGGCGGTCGCAGTACAGGGCGTCCTTGCGGATGTCGAAATATAGGGCCGACAGGTCGCCGGCGCAGAACTCCAGCACCGGACGGACGACGTCCTGGAAGCGGTATTCGCCGTAGGCCGCACGGACCTGGGCGTCGAGCTCATGCAGGCGGTGCAGGATGAACCGCTCCAGCGGCGGCATCTGGTCCAGCGGCAGGCGTTCGGCCTCGTCGAAATCGGCCAGGGCGCCCAGCAGATAGCGAACGGTGTTGCGAAGCTTGCGATAGGCGTCAACCGTGGTCTGCAGGATCTGTTTGCCGATCCGCTGGTCGTCCGAATAGTCGACCAGGGCCACCCACAGACGCAGGATGTCGGCGCCGGATTCCTTGATGATGGTCAGGGGGTCGGTCGTATTGCCCTTGGACTTGGACATCTTCTCCCCCTTCTCGTCGAGGGTGAAGCCGTGGGTCAGGACCGCCTTGAACGGGGCGCGGCCACGGGTGCCGCAGCCTTCCAGCAGGGACGACTGGAACCAGCCGCGGTGCTGGTCGGAGCCTTCCAGATAGAGGTCGGCGGGCCAGTGGGCGGGACGGTCGCCGGTGTAGCCGTTTTCCGGCAGGCGCGGGTCCAGCGTGAAGGCGTGGGTCGAACCGGAGTCGAACCAGACGTCCAGGATGTCTTCGACCTTTTCATACCGGGCCGGGTCATGCGCGCCCAGGAAGTCGCTGTCCGGCGCGGTGAACCAGATGTCGGCGCCGTGTTCGGCGACGGCCTTGACGATCCGGGCGTCCACCTCGGGGTCGTGCAGGGGCTGGCCGGTCTGTTTGTCGATGAACATGGCGAGCGGCGTGCCCCAGGCGCGCTGGCGGCTGACCAGCCAGTCGGGACGGCCCTCGACCATCGAGCGGATGCGGTTCTTGCCGGCGACGGGATGGAAGGCGGTGGCGTCGATGGCGTTCAGCGCCGTCTCACGCAAGGTGTCGCCGCTCTTCAAGGGTTGATCCATGCGGATGAACCACTGGGGCGTATTGCGGAAGATGATCGGCGCCTTGGAGCGCCAGCTGTGCGGGTAGGAATGCTCCAGCCGCCCGCGCGCCAAGAGGTTGCCGGCCTCGATCAGCTTTTCCATCACCGCGCCGTTGGCGGGACCGAACTTGCCGGTCTTCTTGCCCTCGGTCTCCAGCACCTTCAGGCCCGCGAACAGCGGGACGCCGGGGTAGTAGGCGCCGTCGGGATCGACGGTGTCGGGCACCTCGTGATGACCGTGGGCCTTCCAGACCTCGAAGTCGTCGGCGCCGTGGCCGGGCGCGGTGTGGACGAAGCCGGTGCCGGCGTCGTCGGTGACGTGGTCGCCGGCCAGCAGGGGCACGGAGAAGCCGTAGCCGCTGTCGAGCGCGGCCAGCGGGTGGGCGGTCTCCAGGCCCGACGGATTGATGTCGTAGACACGGGTCCAAGCGGCGATCTTGGCGGCCTTGAACACCTCCTCGGCCAGCTTGTCGGCCAGGATCAGGCGGTCGCCGGGCTTGGCCCAGGGCGCGAACTCCAGGCCTTCCTCCATGGCCGTGACCTCATACAGGCCATAGGCGATCTCGGGGCCATAGCTGATGGCGCGGTTGGCCGGGATGGTCCAGGGCGTGGTCGTCCAGATGACGATGGACGGGGTGCTGGAGCGGAAGGCCAGCAGGTCGTCGGGATGGTCGTCCGACATGGCCGTGACCGGGAACTTGACCCAGATCGTCGGGCTGACGTGGTCGTGGTACTCGATCTCGGCGTCGGCAAGCGCCGTGCGCTCGACCGGCGACCACATGACGGGCTTTGATCCGCGATAGAGCTGGCCCGAGTTCTTGAACTTGTGGAACTCGGCGACGATGGCGGCTTCGGAGGTGAAGTCCATGGTGGCGTAACGGTTGGCGAAGTCGCCGACGATGCCCAGCCGGTGGAACTGGTCCTTTTGCAGGTCGATGTATTTGCCGGCGTATTCCCGGCAGGCGCGGCGGAACTCGTCCTTGGACACCTCGTCCTTGCGGCGGCCCTTGGCGCGGAACTGCTCCTCGATCTTCCACTCGATCGGCAGGCCGTGGCAGTCCCAGCCGGGGACGTAATCGACATCGTAGCCCAGAAGGAAGCGGCTGCGGACCACGAAGTCCTTCAGCGTCTTGTTCAGGGCGTGGCCGATGTGGATGTCGCCGTTGGCGTAGGGCGGGCCGTCGTGAAGGACGTAGAGGGGGGCGTTCTGCTGCTGCCGCTCGGCGCGCAGGGTCCCGTAAAGGTCGCCCCACTGTTCCAGGATGACCGGCTCCTTCTGGGGCAGGCCGCCGCGCATGGGGAAGGGCGTCTCGGGCAGGAAGACGGTGTCACGATAGTCGCGGGCGGTGGATTCAGAGGTGTTTTCGGGGGCGTCGGCCATGGGTCGTCTCGGCGTCTTGAAAATTAGGTCGCTGTTCTCTTCGCCCTATCGCGCCTCGCGCTGCTTGAGGGCTTTCAATCCCGGCGTGCACGGGGCCATGCGGCCCAGAAGCGCTACGCCGGGCGGCTAATCGAAATCAGGCGAATGGAGACGCGGACGGTCATTGTGCTGGCGGTCTAGCAGACGGATGCGGCATTGCGCCATCCCGAAGCGCAGGCCTCATCAACGGAAACGAAAGGCTTTTGCGGTTTTGTGACGGGAGGATCGGCCGGAATCTTGTTCGGCCGACACGATATTCGCTTGGGAGTTCCCGCCGATGCGGCTGCGGATCACGAAATGGATGCTGGGCCTGGCGGCCGGTCTCGCCGTCTCGGCGGGCGCCGGAGCCGCGCTGGCGCAATGCACGTCCGGCTGTCAGCCGCCGCCCTGCACGTCGTGCGAGCCTCCGCCTCCGCCTGAGCCGCCGCCCTGCAACGGCGGTGGAAACTGCGGTCCTGGCGGCGGTGGAAACTGGAACGGCAACATCAACACCAACGTCAATGTGAACGTGAACCTTGGCGCGAGCGCCAATGCGAACGCGGGCGCCGGGGCCAACGCCAACTCGGGCGCGCGGTCCTACGTCAATGCGCGCGCCGGCGGGTTCTCGGGCAGCTTCGGCGGAGGCGGCGGCGCGGCCTATGTCAGCGTCGATCAGCCCTATCCGACCACCATCCAGGGCCTGGCCGTCGAGGGCGTGATCGCCCAGACGGTGCGCACTCCCTACAGCGCCTTCCGCAGCATGATGAAGCGGGTCGTCATCCAAGCCGTCTGCATCGACGACCGCCAGGTGCCGCATCCCGCCTCGCAGGTGCGGCCGGATCGCGAGATCGCCGAAGGCTTCGAGGGCGAGCTGTATCGCTGCCTGTCGGGCACATGGCTGCAGGCGACCATCGCCGACTACAACGGCGACATCAGCTTCGATCACGGCACGACCCTGACCTGCCGCAAGCATGAGGCGCTGTGGTACGGAACGGGCGGCAAGCTGGAATGCCGTCCCGAGAAGCCCGAGCGGGATTGCAACGAGCGTTCGCTGCTGCGTCGCTACGGCGCCGGGATCAAGATTCTGACGATGTATCGCGAAGAGGAATACACCGAATACCGCGAGGAACAGGTCGAGAGCGCGACCGTGCTGACCGGGGTGATCACCCTGGACGGCGGCGTCGGCGGCCGGGTCTTCTGAACCGGACCTAAACATGCCCGTTCAGCCGCCGATCAGGCGGGACATGAGATAAGGCGACCGTCGGCTCTCCGTCGACGATCCTGACGACTGGCCCCGGTTCGCGAGAACCGGGGCCTTTTCGTGGGCGTTACTGGGCCGCCGGTTGAGCTGTGACGGTGGCGCGCCAGGCGCTGTCGGACTTCAGATACTGGCGAGCCAGGGCCTGAAGGTCGGCGGCGGTGACGGCTTCCAAGGTGGCGATCTGGTTGCGGGTCTGGTCCAGCGTCGCCGGGTCGCTCTGGGCCTGCGACAGCTGGGTCAGCCAATAGCCGTTGTCGGCCATGCTGCGACGAATGCGCTCGACGGCCGGGCGACGGGCGCGGTTCAGTTCGTCCTCGCTGATCGGATTGTCGCGCAGGTCGGCGGCGATGGCGTCCACCGTCTCGAACAGCTTGGGCAGGGCGGCCGGCGGGGTTTCCGCGGTCACCGAGATGAAGCCGTAGCCCGGATAGGTGTCCGAGGCGGTCGAGCCGGCGCTGGGCGAATAGGCCAGGCCTTGCTTCTCGCGGATTTCATCGTTCAGGCGCAGCTGAAGCACGTCCGACAGGATCGACAGCTGACGCGCGGTCTTGCGATCTTCGACCTGATCGGTGGTCGGCCAGGCGACGAAGCCCAGCGCCTGTTCGGCGGGTCCGGTGTGATATAGCTGGACCGGCGTAGTGGTCGGGGCCGGGAACTTGCGCACCGTCGAGCCGGCGGGCGGTGTGGGCGCCTGACCGCGCGAGGGCAGGGCGCCGAAGGTCGAGCCGACGGCGGCGATGACCGCGTCGATATCGACGTCGCCGACGACCGTGATCTCGACCGGACCCTGGGCCAGGGCCGAGCGAACGCCGGAACGGATGTCGTCGATCTGGATCGCGGCGATCTGTTCGGCGCTCGGGGTCGTCTCACGCGCGTCGCCGCTGGCCAGCAGGCCGGAGGCGTCGCGTTGGAAGACGCCGCGCGGCGTGGCGCCCAGCTGGGCCAAAATCTGCGGGAACATGGCCTTGGTCTGTTCGAACGATGCGCCGCGCAGACCCGGATCGGTCAGGTAGGCGGCCAGAACCTGAAGCTCCAACTGGAGATCGGCGGGCTTGGTGGCGCCGGCGAAGATATAGGCGTCGCCGGCCTGATTGACCGCGGCGCTGTAGGTGCGGCCGCTCAGGACGCGGTTCATTTCGTCCAGGCTGAGCTTGCCCAGACCCCCGGGGGCCAGGACGGTGCTGGCCATCGACAGGGGCGACAGGGCGTCGGCAGGCAGGCCCAGTTCGCCAAGACCGGTGCGGGCGCTGACCAGAATCTGGTCGGCGCGGAAGTCGGTCTTCTTGATGTTCAGCAAGGTGCCGTTCGGGAAGCGAACCAGGGTCGCGCCCAGATCTGCGACTTCCGAACGGGCGGCAGGGACCGCCGGGGCGCCGAAGTCAGCATAGGGCCACTTCAGCTCGGCCTCGGCGGCGCGGGCTTGCACCGGGGTGTTGCGCGAGGCTTCCAGCGCAGCGGTGACGGCGGCCTCGCCGCCCTCGACTGGGACGGGGGAGCTGAACAGCAGCAGCGGGCCCTGGCCCTCGAACACCGCCTTGGTGGCCTGATTGACCTGATCGACGGTCAGGCCTTCGACAGCCTTGTTGAACAGATCGAGGTTGGTCTGGGGCGAGCTGAAGACCTGGTCGTCGTTGACGGCGCCCAGGAGGCCGGTCGCAAGGGCCGGGGTCGAACGGGTCGCGGCCGAGGCCACCGCGTTCTGAAGCGCGGTGCGGGTGTTGACGATTTCGCGCTGAAGCTCGGCGTCGCTGACGCCGTACTCCGCCAGACGACGGCTTTCCTGCTCGACGCTTTCCAGCGCACGCTGCCAGCCGCCGGGATTGAAGGCGACCGACAGGGTGCCGGCGTCCAGGCTGTCGAACAGCGACTGATAACCGGCGCCGGCGCCGATGAAGGGCGGGTTGTCGGCGCGAGCGATCTCGCCCAGGCGACGGTTCAGCACGGCCAGACCCAGGCCGCGACGGACGTCGGCGGCGCGTTCGGCGGCCGTGTCGGGGCTGAGGTCCGGGGCCTTGATCCAGTTGATCTGGATGGAGGACTGAATGCCCGGCTCGACAAGGATGCTGGTCTGCGGTTGACGCGGGGCGACGGTGCCCAGATCGGGCTCCGGACCATCGACGGCGGTCGGCTTCCAGTCGCCGAAGGCGGCCCGGACCTTGGCCTCCATCGCATCCACGTCGAAGTCGCCCACGGCGATGAAGGTCGCGCGCGAGGGGCGATAGTAGGCGTCGTAGAAGTCGACGAAGCGCTGGCGCGGTGCGGTGCGGATGATGTCGAGGTCGCCGATCGGCAGGCGTTCCGACAGACGCTGGCCGGGCGCCAGCAGGCCGAGCTGGGTCTTCAGCACGCGCAGTTGCGGCGTGTCGCGGGTCCGTTCTTCGCCGACGATGACGCCGCGCTCGGAATCGATGGCGTCCGGCGCCATCAGGGCCGCAGACATCATCTCGCGCAGGATGTGCAGGCTGGGATCGACCGTCTCGTCCTTGGTGTTGGGCAACTCCAGCATATAGGCGGTCTGGTCGAAGCTGGTGAAGGCGTTGGTGTCGGCGCCGAAGGCCAGACCCAGGCGCTCCAGAATGCGCAGCATCTCGTTCTCCGGCACGTCCTTGGTGCCGTTGAAGGCCATGTGCTCCATGAAGTGAGCCAGACCCTTCTGATCGTCGCGCTCCATCAGCGAGCCGGCGTCGATGCGCAGACGGAATGAGGCTTGACCCGGAGGCGTCGCATTGTGCAGCAGGGCGTAGCGCATGCCGTTGGGCAGCAGGCCGTAACGGACGGCCGGATCGGCGGGAATGTCGCTGGCGGCCTGGGCCCAGGGGGCGGACGGCGCGACCTGACCGGCGGCCGCCGCAGCGGGCGGCGCGGTCTGGGCGAGAGCAGGGGCGGCGAACGCCCCGGTGGTCAGGGCCAGTCCCGAGACGGCGACAAGCAGCAGATGACGCGCAGAACGCATAAGATCACTCCGAAACCGCAACCCCCGATGGCGCGATGCCGGATGTGTAAAGTGTGCTTGCCTTCGCCACAAGCGGGGCTGGCGAACCTTACCGACTTGTCATGTTCAGATCAGCCGCCGGGGCGGCTGATGTAGAAGCTGGCGTTGTTGCCGACGGCGTTGGCGCCGACCACGGCGGTGCGTCCGGACGAGACCGTGGCGTTGGTGGTCGCCGTGACATTGCCGCTGTTGGTCTGGGTGTTGTTGACGTTGACGTCGCCGCCGCACTGGGAACAGGCATAGCCCGTCACCGCATTGCCGACCGCGTCGGAGCCGACATAGGCGTCATAGCCGTTGACGCCGACATAGGTGGCGTTGGCCTCGACCCCGCCGATGTTCAGCTGGGTGTTGTCCAGCTTCAGATAGATGTCGTTGTTGCCGGCGACCGTCTCGTTGGCGACGCTGCGGGCCGCCAGAACCGTCTGGCCCTGGAGGTTGGTCTGGACGCGGGCGTCGGCGCGGACGCGGCCGGCGTTGGCCTGGTCCGTCTGAATCAGCATGGAGCCGCCGGCGTTGGCGGTGATCGCCTGGTTAGCCCCGGCGTTGGCGCCGACCGTCAGGTCCCAGCCGTTGTCGACATAGACGTCGGTGCGCGCCTCGGTCGTCGAGGCGGCGTTCGATTGGCGGATGGCCAGATCCTGGTGCGATGCGCCCGTTGTGTTGGTCTGAACCGCATTGGCGACGGCCTGGGACGAGAAGGTCGCGGGCGCGGGAATGTACTGAACGTCGGCGACGGTCTCGGCGAAGACGGTGGTCTGGGCCCTCTGGTCGATGACGCCGGTCAGGGACGAGGAGGGGCCGCCCAGGGCGACGGCGTTGGCGACGGCGGTGCTGGTCGCGAAACCACCCTGCAGAACGCGGCCGTTCGGCGCCTGAACATAGGTTCCGGACTCGACCCGGTCGCCGGTCGCGGACTGGCTGGCGTCCAAGGCGAAGGTGGCGCGATCGGTGGTGACGCCGAGATAGTTGCCGCGCGCGGTGGTATCGACGCTGAGTTGGCCGTCCGCCTCGCCGTTCACGACCACATTGCTGCGGGCCACCGTCGCGCCGGTCATCGACTGGCGCGAGAGCAGGCCCGCGGAGGCGGCTGTGACCCCGCCCGCAAGCGCATTGCCCTGGGCGTTTGTGCTGACGGTCACCTGATCGACGGACAGGTCGATATCCACCAGGCCGGTGACATCGCCAGTCTGCGTCTGGGTGCTGGAGCAGGTTTCGCCGGCTTGCGGATCGCAGGTCGGCGTTTGCTGGGCGCTCGCCTCAGTGGCGAGTGCGGCGAACGTCGCCGTCGCGGCCATCATGCCAACGAGACGGATCGGCGCGGGTCTGGCCATTGTTGGTGTCCTGAGTGGGATAGGCCGGATAATAGCCGCCGGTCGGGCCGACCGTGGAATCGCCGAGCGGGTCGTTGGCGGGGTTCAGGCAGATTTCGGGGCCTGGCGCGCCATAGAGGTTGGCCATGAACTCGACCGTGGCCCGTTCGACCAGGGCGCGGACGGCCAGTTGCGTCGGCTCCATCCCGCCCGTGCCGGCCGAGATGTCGAAGACGTTGCCGTTCAAGAAGTCGAAGACGCCGGCCGAGATTTCGCGCCCGATGATCTGCTTCTGATAGGAGACGACATCGACGACCTCGAGCGTGGTCGTCTGGACCAGGCGCAGGTCCATGGCGATGTTCATCACATAGACGCGGTGGTTGACGATGCCAGAGCCGGGGCGGTTGCTGTCGACCTCGCCGCCGGCGATGTCGAAGCCGCCGGAGCGGATGTTGTAGTTCACCTCGGTGATGCCGCCGACGACATAGAAGTCGGAGCCCGGCACCTGACCGGCCAGGATGCGGCGGTACTGGGTGTCTTCGGGGCCCTTGGCGTCGGGAGCCTGGTCGCCGATCAGCTTGTTGTTGGCGTAGCGCAGCTCAAGCTCGGACACTGAGGTGTCGTAGCGTTCGACAATGCGGGCGCCGGCCTTGGCCAGCGCCGAGTTGGCCATCAGGGAGGCGCCGCCGGTGATCTGGCGGCCGCCATCGGACGACACCGTGCCGGTGTAGTCGCTGATCCGGCCCACGGCCATGCGTGGGGAGGGCAGGTTGTAGCGACGGGCGTAGTCGGCCAGGCAATAAAGCGCGGCGGAATAGGGCGTGGGGTTTGCGGTCACCGGCGCATTGCCGATCGGCGTCGCATATTGCCCCGACGGACCCGCGACGGGGCTGACGCAGCCGGCGAGCAGAAGGGCGACGGCCGAGACGGCGGCGGACCCCTTTATAAGATGACGGCGGCTCATGGCAGGTTGATGTTCCCGTTCAGGGCCGTACCGGCGTTGATGGCGCCGGTATTGGTCTGGGTCGAATTGACGATGACGGTGTTGCGGCTGCCCTGGACCACCACGTTCAGCTGATTGCCGATGGCGGTGGAGCCGCCGATGGTGGTGCCGCCGTTGCTGGACGCGCCTGCGCCGGCATAGGCCGAGGCCGCGCCGCCGGACTGGCTGGAATAGGATGAGGCGCCCGACTGGATGATGCCGTTGACGATCAGGCGATTGCCGTTGGCGTCGCGGGTATAGCCGGTCGCGGCCGTATTGGCGGCCGTTCGCGCGCCGCCATAGCCCTGCTGGAAGCGCGAAGCGCCGCCCGAACCCGTCGACTGCGCGATCGCCGGCACGCTCGCAGCGGCGGCGAAGGCCATGACGGCGGTGGATACAAACAGCCTCTTGGCGGGCATTCTGGGGTTCCTCGCGCACAAACGAACGCCGGACCACGAGCGTGATCCGCACCCCAACCTGCATTAAGGTTATTAAGAAGCGCTTGATGTGACGCAGGTCACTGAGCATTTGTGGCGTCATGTCAGACGCATCCGGTCGATTCGATCCGCCGAACAGCCGCCCGGCGCGAGAGCCGATGTTCAACGTGCCGCTGGTGGTGCTGCTGATCGCGGCATCGATGCCGACGCTGTATCTGTTCCAGCGCGACCTGCCCGACATGGGCATGAGCATGGCGTTTGCGCCCATTGATCTGGAACAGGGACGGTGGGGCGGGCTGCTCACGGCCATGCTGCTGCACGGCGGCTGGACCCACGCCATCATGAATGCGGTGGCGGCGCTGGCGTTCGGGACGCCGGTGGCGCGGCTGTTCGGGACCAAGGTTGGTCCGACGGTCTTTCTGCTTTTCTATCTGGTCTGCGGCGTGTTGGCGTCGTTGGGCTATGGACTGATCCACTGGGGATCCAGCGAGCCGATGGTCGGCGCGTCCGGCGCCGTCTTCGGCCTGATCGGCGCCGCAACGCGACTGCTGGGTGGACAGGGCAGGGTGCTGCCGATGGGCGATCGCCGCGTGATCAGCGCGGCCATCACCTGGATGGCGGTCAACGCCGTGACCGGAATGATCGGCGGCCTGCCCGGCGCCGAGGGCGCGCGGATCGCCTGGGAGGCTCACGCGGTCGGCTTCGTCGTCGGCTTTCTGGCCATCGGTCCCTTGGGGCGGATGTTCGGAAGCGGGGCCGCGCCTCATCCGTGAGGCGCGTTGATTCCGGACGGGGGCTGAGCGATCATCGCTCCCTGAGCGGCCCTGTCGCCATTTCGGCCCTGCGGTCGTCTCTTATTAGAGAGAAGGGACCGCGATGTTCGTCGCCGAAATCCTCAAGACTAAGGGAAACGCCGTCTTCTCCATCGCGCCGGATCTGACGGTGACGCAGGCGTGCGCAGAATTGGAGCAGAAGCGGGTCGGAGCGTTGGTCGTCTGTGATGGCGACCGCGTGGTCGGGGTGTTTTCCGAACGCGATGTGGTCAAGGCGTTGGCGGCCGATGGCGCCGATGCGCTGGCTCGTCCGGTCGCCGACTATATGACGGCCAAGGTGATATATGCCGAACCGGCCGAGGAGATGTCGGCATTAATGACCCGCATGACCGATCGGCGCATCCGGCATCTGCCAGTCATGCAGGCGGATCGTCTGGTCGGCGTCATCTCCATCGGCGACGTGGTGAAGTGCCAGATCGCCGAACACGCCCATGAGGCCGAGAGCTTGCGGACCTATATTGCAGGCTGAGAGGCAAGCGCGCCGTTTGCCGATTCCGGTTTTGCGAGAAACTTCCCCTTGTTGGTCAGAATCCGCTTGCTGACAAATCCGCCTCTCCGTATAGAGCCGCCTCGCTCGGAAACGGGCCGGCCGGCGGGGCCGCGGGGGTTTAGGTCCTCACGGTTTCACGGAAGAAAGAAGCGAAAAACTTCTTGCTTTCATCGGTTGGTTTAACTAGGTTCCGCGCTCCAATCGAATCGCCGACGGGTTTTTAGAGGTAAGCCTCGCTTTCCTCCGGTGGTTTCTTGCGGTCTGAAGGGTTCGCTCTTCTCTCCGAAAGATCTCTGAAAAGAGCGGTTGACACGGGGTTTGCGGTTCTCTAAATCGCCGCCTCCGCCGACGACACGGCGTTAAACGGTCGGGCCTCTTCGGAGGTTCCACGGTCTTTGACATTGTTGATTTGGAAAGAGAAACGCAGGCGGCGGTGTTCTTGCGATGACCCTAGAAGGTCATCATACGACACTGACTATCTGCGGTCTTTTTGAAAAGATACCATGCGTCGGTCTTCGGATCGATGACGTGGGAACTCGTCAATAAAATACGTAGAACTAATGCCAAGACCGCTTCGGTGGTCTTCAAGCTTAGGTCAGAAGTCAACTCAACCTGAGAGTTTGATCCTGGCTCAGAGCGAACGCTGGCGGCAGGCCTAACACATGCAAGTCGAACGAACTCTTCGGAGTTAGTGGCGGACGGGTGAGTAACACGTGGGAACGTGCCTTTAGGTTCGGAATAACTCAGGGAAACTTGTGCTAATACCGAATGTGCCCTTCGGGGGAAAGATTTATCGCCTTTAGAGCGGCCCGCGTCTGATTAGCTAGTTGGTGAGGTAAAGGCTCACCAAGGCGACGATCAGTAGCTGGTCTGAGAGGATGATCAGCCACATTGGGACTGAGACACGGCCCAAACTCCTACGGGAGGCAGCAGTGGGGAATCTTGCGCAATGGGCGAAAGCCTGACGCAGCCATGCCGCGTGAATGATGAAGGTCTTAGGATTGTAAAATTCTTTCACCGGGGACGATAATGACGGTACCCGGAGAAGAAGCCCGGCTAACTTCGTGCCAGCAGCCGCGGTAATACGAAGGGGGCTAGCGTTGCTCGGAATTACTGGGCGTAAAGGGAGCGTAGGCGGACATTTAAGTCAGGGGTGAAATCCCGGGGCTCAACCTCGGAATTGCCTTTGATACTGGGTGTCTTGAGTATGAGAGAGGTGTGTGGAACTCCGAGTGTAGAGGTGAAATTCGTAGATATTCGGAAGAACACCAGTGGCGAAGGCGACACACTGGCTCATTACTGACGCTGAGGCTCGAAAGCGTGGGGAGCAAACAGGATTAGATACCCTGGTAGTCCACGCCGTAAACGATGATTGCTAGTTGTCGGGATGCATGCATTTCGGTGACGCAGCTAACGCATTAAGCAATCCGCCTGGGGAGTACGGTCGCAAGATTAAAACTCAAAGGAATTGACGGGGGCCCGCACAAGCGGTGGAGCATGTGGTTTAATTCGAAGCAACGCGCAGAACCTTACCACCTTTTGACATGCCTGGACCGCCAGAGAGATCTGGCTTTCCCTTCGGGGACTAGGACACAGGTGCTGCATGGCTGTCGTCAGCTCGTGTCGTGAGATGTTGGGTTAAGTCCCGCAACGAGCGCAACCCTCGCCATTAGTTGCCATCATTTAGTTGGGAACTCTAATGGGACTGCCGGTGCTAAGCCGGAGGAAGGTGGGGATGACGTCAAGTCCTCATGGCCCTTACAGGGTGGGCTACACACGTGCTACAATGGCGACTACAGAGGGTTAATCCTTAAAAGTCGTCTCAGTTCGGATTGTCCTCTGCAACTCGAGGGCATGAAGTTGGAATCGCTAGTAATCGCGGATCAGCATGCCGCGGTGAATACGTTCCCGGGCCTTGTACACACCGCCCGTCACACCATGGGAGTTGGTTCTACCCGAAGGCGCTGCGCTGACCGCAAGGAGGCAGGCGACCACGGTAGGGTCAGCGACTGGGGTGAAGTCGTAACAAGGTAGCCGTAGGGGAACCTGCGGCTGGATCACCTCCTTTCTAAGGATGCTTCTCCAGGCCGTCTCTCACGAGACTGTCTATTGAGGCTCCAATAGCTGATGCGCTCAAGCAGCAATGCGATAGCGCTAGGCATAAACGGCGGAACGCCGCCGTCTCCGTTTCTCTTTCCACTTTCGTCATCGACGCCTCGACCATACGGGTCGTTGAGTTGGTGACGCGATCGCGAGCCTGGGTGTCTATGACCCGGCTGTCGCTGCCATAGGCCCGTAGCTCAGGTGGTTAGAGCGTACGCCTGATAAGCGTAAGGTCGGCAGTTCGAGTCTGCCCGGGCCTACCAGGACTTCTGGTTCGCTGGGGTTCTCAGCCTCAAGACGGCATCGCCGACAGCTCTCCTGGGCTTCGCACTATTCCTGATGGAATGGGGCCATAGCTCAGTTGGTAGAGCGCCTGCTTTGCAAGCAGGATGTCGTCGGTTCGACTCCGTCTGGCTCCACCAGGATCTTGTGATCGCATCAAGAATTGCCCGTCGGCGCTCGCCGGCTGGCATTGATATCGTAAAGGAAGAACGTGACCGGCTCCCCTGAGCTTTGAGGTCTCTGTTCGAGAAGAAGACATTGTCTGACAAAAATCAGGCTTGGTCCCCCGGCATCTTTCCAGTCGGGCGGAATAAACCAAGCATGAGTTTTGCTGAGAAACGATCAAACGTTGAAGGGCTTCTGACGGATGCCTTGGCGTAGAGAGGCGATGAAGGACGTGGCAAGCTGCGATAAGAACCGGGGAGGCGCTAGCACCCTTTGATCCGGTTATTTCCGAATGGGGAAACCCACCTTTACAGTCTTCCAACTCTGCTCTTCGGGGCAGCGATTGGCGGATTGTTGAAAGGTATAATGAGCTGAATACATAGGCTTCATTAAGCGAACCCGGGGAACTGAAACATCTCAGTACCCGGAGGAAAGGACATCAACCGAGACTCCCGTAGTAGTGGCGAGCGAACCGGGACCAGGCCAGTGCTCTTGTGAAATAAAGACGAACGATCTGGAAAGGTCGGCCATAGTGGGTGAAAGCCCCGTAGTCATCAAACAGCAAGAGACTCGAGTAGGGCGGGACACGTGAAATCCTGTCTGAACATGGGGGGACCACCCTCCAAGCCTAAGTACTCCTCTACGACCGATAGTGAACAAGTACCGTGAGGGAAAGGTGAAAAGCACCCCGACAAGGGGAGTGAAACAGATCCTGAAATCGGAAGCCTACAAGCAGTCGGAGCCGCCAAGCGCGGTGACGGCGTACCTTTTGTATAATGGGTCAGCGACTTCATGTGTCGAGCAAGCTTAAGCCGTTAGGTGTAGGCGCAGCGAAAGCGAGTCTGAATAGGGCGATAAGTTCGACGTATGACGACCCGAAACCAGGTGATCTATCCATGAGCAGGTTGAAGGTTGGGTAACACCAACTGGAGGACCGAACCCGTGAATGTTGAAAAATTCTGGGATGACTTGTGGATAGGGGTGAAAGGCCAATCAAACCTGGACATAGCTGGTTCTCCGCGAAATCTATTTAGGTAGAGCGTCCGACGAATTCCTTGGGGGGTAGAGCACTGGATGGTTGCGGGCTGCGCGAGCGGTACCAATACTAACCAAACTCCGAATACCCAAGAGAACTATCGGGCAGACACACGGCGGGTGCTAACGTCCGTCGTGAAAAGGGAAACAACCCTAACCATCATCTAAGGCCCCCAAGTCACGGCTAAGTGGGAAACGATGTGGGATTGCTTTGACAATCAGGAGGTTGGCTTAGAAGCAGCCATCCTTTAAAGAAAGCGTAACAGCTCACTGATCAAGCGATCCTGCGCGGAAAATGTAACGGGGCTCAAGCCGTGCGCCGAAGATATGGGTTTGCAGTTTACTGCAAGCGGTAGCGGAGCGTTCCGTAGGCCGGTGAAGGTCAGGCGTGAGCCTGGCTGGAGGTATCGGAAGTGAGAATGCTGACATGAGTAACGATAAGAGTGTGAGAGACACTCTCGCCGAAAGACCAAGGGTTCCTGCGTAAAGCTAATCTGCGCAGGGTTAGTCGGCCCCTAAGGCGAGGCTGAAAAGCGTAGTCGATGGGAAGCAGGTAAATATTCCTGCACCAGCTGGAAGTGACGGATGGCTTAACTCGTACCCACTTATTGGATTGTGTGTGCGGGGGCGTTGTCCCAGGAAATAACTCCAGCAGAGACCGTACCCGAAACCGACACAGGTGGTCAGGTAGAGCATACCAAGGCGTTTGAGAGAACTATGCTGAAGGAACTCGGCAAATTGCACGCGTAACTTCGGAATAAGCGTGACTCACCTTGCGCAAGCAGGACTGAGTGGCACAAGCCAGGGGGTAGCGACTGTTTAGCAAAAACACAGGGCTCTGCGAAGCAGCAATGCGACGTATAGGGTCTGACGCCTGCCCGGTGCCTGAAGGTTAAAGGGAGATGTGAAAGCGTCGAACTGAAGCCCAGGTAAACGGCGGCCGTAACTATAACGGTCCTAAGGTAGCGAAATTCCTTGTCGGGTAAGTTCCGACCTGCACGAATGGCGTAACGACTTCCCCACTGTCTCCAGCATAGGCTCAGTGAAATTGAATTCCCCGTGAAGATGCGGGGTTCCCGCGGTCAGACGGAAAGACCCTATGAACCTTTACTATAGCTTCGCCTTGGCGTTAGCGACCGTATGTGTAGGATAGGTGGGAGACTATGAAACCGGGGCGCCAGCTCTGGTGGAGTCGTCCTTGAAATACCACCCTTACTGTCGTTGACGTCTAACCGAGGGCCGTTATCCGGTCCCGGGACATGGCGTGGTGGGTAGTTTGACTGGGGCGGTCGCCTCCTAAAGTGTAACGGAGGCGCGCGATGGTGGGCTCAGACCGGTCGGAAATCGGTCGTCGAGTGCAATGGCATAAGCCCGCCTGACTGCGAGACTGACAAGTCGAGCAGAGACGAAAGTCGGCCATAGTGATCCGGTGGTCCCGAGTGGAAGGGCCATCGCTCAACGGATAAAAGGTACTCTAGGGATAACAGGCTGATTTTGCCCAAGAGTCCATATCGACGGCAAAGTTTGGCACCTCGATGTCGGCTCATCACATCCTGGGGCTGGAGCAGGTCCCAAGGGTATGGCTGTTCGCCATTTAAAGTGGTACGTGAGCTGGGTTCAGAACGTCGTGAGACAGTTTGGTCCCTATCTGCCGTGGGTGTTCGAAGCTTGAGAGGATCTGTCCCTAGTACGAGAGGACCGGGATGGACATACCTCTGGTGTACCTGTCATGGCGCCAGCTGTGCAGCAGGGTAGCTAAGTATGGAATAGATAACCGCTGAAAGCATCTAAGCGGGAAACTAACCTCAAAACAAGGCTTCGCTGAGGATCGTGGAAGACTACCACGTTGATAGGCCAGGTGTGGAAGTGGGGCGACCCATGAAGCTTACTGGTACTAATAATCCGATCGGTTTGATCGTTTCTCAGCAAAACTCATTCGATGATTGCTCCTTGACCAGAGCAATCTCAGACAATGTCTTCTCATCATCCGCTGTCCCCCTGGTTGACCTGGTGGCTATGTCGGAGGTTCCCCACCCGATCCCATTCCGAACTCGGTCGTTAAGCCCTCCAGAGCCAATGGTACTTCGTCTCAAGGCGCGGGAGAGTAGGTCGCCGCCGGGTCTACCAGGCGGACAGCCGATGATGAACAAACACCGCAATCGCGGTCCTTCTCGAACCGTTCTTCCTTCACGATACACTACCGTTTGCCGCGGGATGGAGCAGCCCGGTAGCTCGTCAGGCTCATAACCTGAAGGTCGTAGGTTCAAATCCTACTCCCGCACCCAAAACACCAAAAAGCCCCACCGCCAAAAGCCGTGGGGCTTTCTGCTGTCTGGCGGTCAGAGGTCGAGTAGCAGACCTCACGATCCAACGCACTTTATGGCGGCGTGGGCGAGACAAACGCTCCTGGGTACGCAAGCGGGCGCAACCCCCGGCCGGCCTTGGGGTTGAGCCAGGATGAAATCGTCACCTGCCGACACCGATCTTTCCGCCACAGGCCAACAGCTCCTCGTTGGAGGGCCAGCGCCCGAGCAGGACGACGGCAAGCGTTGGAAAATGCCGGCGGCGGCCGTGGCGGCTGGACTTGCTGAGATGAAGACAAAGCGATCGCAGGCCGTGGTGTTCATCGCGACCAGCGAACGTCGCGCCGATGAGATTGCGGCGGCGCTCTCACCGATGGTGAAGGACGCCGAGGTGCTGGTCTTGCCGCCTTGGGACTGCCTGCCTTACGACCGCGCCGCGCCTTCGCGAGAAAGCATGGGGCGGCGGATGGCCGTCTTGGCCGCCCTGAACGAAGCCAGCGTAATGCCTGTGTTCCTGGTCGCCTCGCCCGATGCGATCGTGCAGCGGACGCCGTCGCTCGAACGGATCAAGGCCCGCTTGTCGCTCGCGGCGGGCGAAGCGCTGGATCGCAAAGCCTTGGAGTCGTTTCTGAAAGATACGGGCTATGCGGCGGATGAGCGGGTCGATGAACCTGGCGAGTACGCTCTGCTTGGCGCGGTGGTCGACGTCTTCCCGCCCGCGTCCGCCACGCCTTATCGCATCGCTCTGGACGAGGCAGACCGGATCATCGAGATCCACGCCTTCGATCCCGTGTCGCAGCGCCGGGGCGCCGAGATCGAGACGATCTGTCTGACCCCGGCGGCTGAGTGGAGCGACCGGTCGCCCGAGGATGATGAGGCCGATCATCAGGACACGGGCCCGTCGATCGATGCTGAGACCTCCACGACCCTGTTTGATTTCCTCGTAAAGCCGATGATCCTGACCGACGTGGGCGTCGAGGATCGGTTCGAACGCATTCGCGGGCATGTGGCCGAAGCCTATGACACGCGCCTGCGGTTCAGCGAGGGCGCGCGTCCTGCGAAACCCGACACCCTCTATTTGACGGAAAAGGACGTTCGGCAGGCGTTGAAAGGCGCCAAACCCCTGAGCGTCGAGGGTTGGGCGCCGACGCCGGCCTTCGCATTGGAGAAGTCGCCGGGGCGGGCCCTTAAACAATTCATTGCCGAGCGGCGCGAGGCGGGCGACCGCATCGTTCTGACAGGATTGCCTCATGAGCACAGGATCATCCTACGCGTGCTGCGTCGCCACGATATCGATACGCCCGTGACGCTCGAGGGCTGGAGCGCGATTGCGCCTCTGCAGCCCGGGCAGATCGCCGTCGTAACCGCCGATCTGGACACAGGCTTCCGGCAATCGGCGACCGGTCTCGTCGTCCTGACGCCTTCGGACATATTCGGCGGCCGGATCGCGCGAGGATCCGGCGACACGAACGATGCGTTCGAAGAGACCGAACTGCGGCTGGACGATGTGGTCATCCATGAAGACCACGGTCTGGGCGTCCTGAAGGCGTTGGAGCGGGTCGCTGCCGATGGTGTCGAGCGCGACGTTCTGCGCATCGAATATCACGGCGGAGGCACCATCCTCGCGCCGATCGAGGAGTTCGGCAAAATCTGGCGTTATGGCTCGGAGCCGGACGCGGTGTCGCTGGATCGGCTGAATACCCAGGGATGGCTGAAGCGACGCGCCAAGGTCAGCGCGCAGATCGACGAGGCCGCAGCGGCCCTGTCCGCCCGGGCCGAAGCGCGCGCAGCGCTGAGGACCGAGCCGATCACCGCGCCGCGTCAGGCGCTGGCCCGGTTCGCCGCAGGGTTCGCCTTCCCCGAAACAGCCGATCAGGCGCGCGCCATCGAGGCGGTCCTGTCCGACCTGGGATCCGGCAAGCCCATGAACCGGCTTGTCTGCGGCGATGTCGGTTTCGGCAAGACCGAGGTCGCCCTGCGCGCTGCGGCGGCCGTGGCCCTTGCCGGCAAACAGGTCATCGTCGTCGCCCCGACCACCGTCCTGGCGCGCCAGCATTTCGAGGTCTTCAAGAGACGGTTCAAGGACACGGACGTTCAGGTCGGCCACTTGTCGCGCGCCGCAGACAGCGCGGAGGCGCGGGCGGTCAAGACGGGGCTGGCGGACGGCTCCATGCGCGTCGTGGTGGGTACGCAGGCGCTGGCGTCGGAGGGGTTGGCGTTTTCCAGCCTTGGGCTTGTCATCATCGATGAGGAACATCGCTTCGGCGCGCAGATGAAATCTGCCTTGGCAGAAAAAGCGCCGCATCTGTTGTCGATGTCGGCCACGCCGATTCCAAGAACCCTGCAGAGCGCCATGGTCGGCATTCAGGACGTCAGCCTGATCGCTAGTCCGCCCGCCCGACGCCGGCCCATCCGAACCTTCATGACCCCGTTCGACGCCGGGGCCGTTCGCTTGTCGCTGATGCGCGAGAAGGCGCGAGGCGGCCAGAGTTTCGTGGTCGTGCCGCGGATCGAGGATATGGAACCCTTGGCGGAACGCTTAAAGACCCTGACGCCCGAGCTGTCAGTGGTCTCGGCGCACGGCGACATGTCCCCTTCCGCGATCGACGACGCCATGAGCCGCTTCTCCGACGGCGAGGGGGATGTGCTGCTGGCCACGAATATCATTGAGACCGGCCTGGATGTGCCGCGCGCCAATACGATGTTGATCTGGCGGCCGGACCGGTTCGGCCTGGCGCAGTTGCATCAGCTGCGCGGGCGTGTCGGCCGGGGGCGCCGCCAGGGCTTCACCTATCTGCTTTCCGATCCCGAAGCGCCGATGGCGGCGGCGACGGAGGCCCGTCTTCAGACATTGGAGGCTCTGGACCGACTGGGGGCAGGCTTCGCGATCAGCGGGCGTGATTTGGATCTGCGCGGCGGCGGCGATCTGGTGGGCGAGGAACAGGCCGGACATGTCAGGCTGATCGGCTCGGCCCTATATCAAGCCGTCCTGGCTCGGGCGCTCGCGGCTGTAAAAGGCGATCCCAACCCTGACCAAGCCTCTCCCAGTCTAAACGTCGGCGCGACAGGACATCTGCCGGCGGACTACATCCCCGACGAAACCGTGCGCATCAATCTTTACGCCCGGTTGGCGCGCGCCACGACGGCGGAAGATGTCGACGCCCTGCGAGACGAAGCCGAAGATCGGTTCGGCTCTTTGCCAGACCCCGCAGAGGATCTGTTCACCGGCCGTCGCCTGGCGGCGCTCGCCCGTGATGCCGGCGTCACGGAAATCGTATCGGGACCGAAGGCGACGGCGTTGCGAATCGCAGCGGCGCGTCGGCCCGGCATGGAAGCGTCCTTGCCGTTGCGCGATGATCGACGCTGGTCCGAGGATCGCATGATCGTCGACGCCGCCAACGATCAGCCGCACGACACGGCTTTCATCGAGAAGCTTCTGACCGAATTGGCGGCGGCCTGAGGGCAGGGCGGGTTTGAGCCGGTTTCAACGTCTGGAGTCTGCTTTGTTGGGAGCAATTCCGCCGCTGGCGCGCTGATCGACGACCGCCGACCGATCACGGCGGAGCCTCGCGTCTTCGCATTTTAAAAAGCCCGTGCATGCCCACAGACACTCGCCTCACCGTCGTCTTCCTTCATTCCCTGGGCTCTAGTCGCCACGATTGGGACGCGGTGATCGACCGGCTTTCCGATGAGGTGCTGACGGTCACGATCGATCTTCCAGGGTTCGGGGACAGGGCGGGGGAGGGCTATGGCGATGTCCAGGTCGTGCTCGACGACCTGAGCCGCCGCCTTACCGATCTTCATCTCCCCCGCTGGATCCTTGTCGGCCACAGCATGGGCGGCAAGTTTGCGACCTTGATCGCTGCGCGGGCGCGTGACGGGGCGGCGGGTCTAAGCGGGTTGCTGGGCGTGGTGCTGGTCGCCGGATCGCCACCCTCGTCGGAGCCGATGGACGAGAGCAGGCGTGCGGATATGCTGACCTGGTTCGACGATCCGACCAGGATCGAGGATCGGGGACGCCAGTTCATCGACGCCAATACCGCCGCCGGTCTGCCGCAGGCCGCCTTCGATCGGGCCCTGGCTGATTTCACTCGATCCAGCCCCGAAGCCTGGCGCGGATGGCTGGCCGAAGGATCGCGCGAGGACTGGTCCGATCAGGCCGGCGTCCTGCCTTTCCCCGCCCTGATCATCGCCGGCGCAGAGGATGGCGATTTGGGTGAGGCAGCGCAGCGGCGTGTCAACGCCCCCCACTATCGCGCATCTGATGTGGTGGTCGTGCCGCATGCGGCGCATCTGATCCCTCAGGAACAGCCGAACCGTCTCGCGGGCCTGGTTTTAAAGTTCGTCGAGAAGGTCGGTTCATCCGCGCTGCCGGCGCGCTTTGTGAGTCTGATGGCGTCCGAGCGTGTGTCGGATCGCACCCGACGCGCAATGCTGGATCGTCATTTCGGTCCGGCGCCAGCCGAGGGCGGCGTCCTGAACCCGTCCCAGCGCGCCGTCCTGTCGGCGATGATCGCGCGCATTCTGTCTGATGCAGGCGATCCGGATGATCTGACGCGGCGTCTGGATGTGGGGCTCGCCAGCGGACAGGGCGACGGGTGGCGGTTCGCCGATCTTCCCTCGGACGCCGAGGCCTGGCGACGCGGGCTGGATGAGATCGCCGCCATGGCGCCGGAGTTCGCAACTCTGGCCCCCGATCGCCAAGACGACATCCTGCGCACCATTTCACAGGGCGAATGGCCCGAGCCGGGCCGGCTTTCGGCGGACGCCATGAGGCTGTGGTTCGAGGACGTCGTGTCCGAGGCCGCGCGCCTGTGGATGTCGCTGCCGGCGACTTGGGCCCAGATCGGTTACGACGGCTTCGCTACGGGCGGCGAAGGCCGGTTTCAGGGCTACGATCAGACGGCGGCGGATCACACCGAACCTTGGCGTCTGCCAATGGAGGGCGTGGGTTGAGCGCGCCTGCAAGGACGGCCGGCGAAACCGATGTCGTCATCATCGGCAGCGGGGCCGGCGGTGCTCCGATCGCGGCCAGGCTGGCGAAGGCCGGGCTGTCGGTCACGGTGTTGGAGGCGGGGCGGGCCTTCGATCCGGCGGAGCATACGCCAGACGAAACGACGGCCGATCTCTATTGGATGGAAGAGCGCCTCAGCGGAGGGCGCGACCCGACCGCCTTTGGAGCCAACAACTCCGGCCAGGGGGTCGGCGGCTCGCTGCTGCACTGGGGCGCCTTCTGCCCAAGACCCGATCCCCGTGATCTGACGCTGGCCTCGGAGAGGGGACGCGGGCGGGACTGGCCGTTCGGCTGGGACGAACTGAAATCCTATGTCGAGACCGTAGAGACGGTGATCGGGGTCTCAGGCCCGGCCGACTATCCTTGGGGCGGGCGACAGTTCGCCTATCCACCTGTCCCGCGCAACGCCCCGGCGGATGCGATGGCCCGTGGCGCGACGGCCGTCGGGCTGACCGTTACGGATGCGCCGGCGGCCGTGCTGTCCCGCGATCGCGAGGCGGGGGCGACGCCCCACCGCATGGCCTGCGTCAACTGCGGCGCCTGCCACCAGGGATGCAGAACAGGCGCCAAGGGCGGCGCGGACAACAGCTTTCTGCCGATGGCCGCAGCCAACGGCGCCACGATCATCGCCAACGCGCGGGCGATATGCGTGGAGCGTGAGGTCGGTGGGCGGATCAAGTCGGTGATCTATCGTCGCGAGGGGCAGGACCATCGGCTGAACTGCCGGGCGCTGTTCCTTTGTGCGGGCGGTGTCGAGACGCCGCGTCTGCTGCTGAACTGGGGATTAGGCAACGCCGGCGGCGAGGTCGGCCGCAACTTCATGACCCATGTGGCGACCCAGGTCTGGGGCCGGTTCGACGCCGATATGTCGATGAACCGCGGCTATCCCTCTTCCCTAATCAGCGAAGAAATGGTGCGGCCGTCGGACGCGAACTTCGCCGGCGGCTATCTAATCCAAAGCCTTGGCGTCATGCCGGTCACCCTGGCGGGTGGGTTCGCGCGCGGCGCGGGCCTATGGGGCGCGCCGCTGGTCGATACGCTACGCAACTATCGCCGGCTCGCCGGGATCGGCATCAATGGAGAGTGTCTGCCGAACGACGACAACCGCCTGACCCTGTCCGATGAGGTCGACGCCGTCGGGCTGCGCAAGGCGCGGATCGACTTCAGCTATGGCGAAAACGAGCGGCGTCTGGACGCCCATGCCCGGCGCGTGATGACGGAGCTTTGGACGGCAGCGGGCGCCGAGGATATCTTCGCAGTGGCCCGGTCGGCGCACACCATCGGCGGCTGCCGGATGGGGGACAAGTCGGACGGGGCGGTCGTCGACGCCGACGGGTGCAGCGTCGAGATCGACAATCTGTACGTCTGCGACAACTCCGTTTTCCCCAGCGCGCTTTCGGCCAACCCGGCCTTAACCCTCATGGCCGTCGCCCTGCGCACGGCCGATCGCTTCCTCGAACGTCAACGAACAGGAGATTTGTGATGGACCTCGGGATCAAGGGGCGGATCGCCCTCATTTCCGGCGCCGATTCCGGCATGGGCAAGGAGACGGCGCGGCTGTTGCTGGAAGCCGGCGTACGGGTCGCCCTGACCGACAAGCCGGACGGCACGCTGGATGAAGCCGTCCAGGAGCTTTCCGCCTTGGGCGAATGCATCGGCGTGACCGGCGACGTTACCAAGGCCGACGACGTCGAACGGCTGTGGGCGGAGGTCCGAGACCGCATGGGCGATCCGGACATCTATGTGAACGCAGCGGGCGTGACCGGCGCGACCGGCGATTTCCTGGATGTCGATGACGCCGGTTGGCTGGAGACGCTCGACATCAATCTGATGGGCGCGGTGCGGATGTGCCGCCAAGCCATTCCGGCCATGCGCCGCTCGGGCTGGGGCCGTATCGTCCTGTTCGCGTCGGAGGATGCGGTCCAGCCCTATGTCGATGAGCTGGCCTATTGCGCCTCGAAGGCCGGCATTCTCAGCCTGGCGAAGGGTCTGTCAAAGGCCTACGGCTGCGACAATGTGCTGGTGAACACGGTCTCGCCGGCCTTCATCGCCACCCCAATGACCGACGCCATGATGAACAAGCGCGCCGAGGAACGCGGCGAAACCTTCGAGGAGGCGATCAAGAGCTTCCTGAAGGAAGAGCGACCCGGCATGACGCTGGATCGCAGGGGCAAGCCGGAGGAGGTGGCGGCGGCCGTCGTCTTCCTGTGTTCGGAGCGCGCCAGCTTTATCAACGGTGCGGGCATCCGGGTGGATTCCGGCTCCGTCGCCACCATCGCCGGCTAGTCGCCCGGCAGAACGAGAGAGACCGGCGGCGGGATTATTCCGCCGCCGGTTTTTATCTTGTCAGGCGACGCCCATGCCGCCGGTGACGCCGAACACTTCGCCCGTGATGTAGCTCCCTTCCTGCGAGGCAAGCAGCACATAGACCGGGGCGATCTCGACAGGCTGGCCCGGACGACCCAGCGGCACCTGCTCGCCGAACTTCATCACGGCTTCCTGCGGCTGTCCGCCGGACGACTGCAGCGGCGTCCAGAAGGGGCCGGGCGCCACCACATTGGCGCGTATGCCCTTTTCGATCAGCTGCTTGGACAGGGCCTTGGTGTAGGCGACGATCCCGGCCTTGGTGGTGGCGTAGTCCAGCAGGATGGCCGAAGGCTCATAGGCCTGGATCGAGGCGGTGGTGATGACCGAGGCGCCCGCCGGCAGATGCGGGACGGCCGCCTGGGCGATCCAGTGCATGGCATAGAGGTTGGTCTTCAAGGTCTTGTCGAAGTCTTCCGACGTCACCTGAGAGATGTCCTCGCGATACTGTTGGCGGCCGGCGTTGATGACCAGGATGTCCAGTCCGCCCAGCGCGGACACGGCCTGTTCGACCATCTGCCGGCACCAGTTTTCATCGGTGATGTCGCCGGGAAGGTCGATGGCCTTGCGGCCTTCGGCCTCAATCAGCGCGATGACTTCGGCGGCGTCCTTGCGCTCGGACGGCAGATAGGACAGCGCCACGTCGGCGCCTTCCCGAGCATAGGCGATGGCGGCCGCGCGGCCGATGCCGCTGTCCGCGCCGGTGATCAGGGCCTTGCGTCCTTTAAGCTTGCCGGAACCCTGATAGCTGTCCTCGCCATGATCGGGCTTGGGGTCCATCTCGCGCGCTTCGCCGGGCACGGGTTGCGGTTGGCGTGGGAAGGGCGGCTTTGGATATTGCTCGCGCGGATCCTGAAGGGTCAGTCGATCAGTCATGGAACGTCTCCGTTTCGGGCTGGGGGGAAGTGGTCTGCGCCTTGCCGACGGCGGTCAGGGCGGTCAGATGCGCGAGGTGGCTGAGCCCCTGCGGCATGTTGCCGAGGTAGGCGCCGGTGTCCGGGTCGATCATCTCGGTCAGCATGCCCCAGCGGCCGCTGAGGGCTTCGCGCAGGCCGTCGATGCGGGCGCGCGCCTTGTCCGGTTCGCCGAGCGTCGCCCAAGCTTCGGCGATCCAGAAGGAGCAGGCGATGAAACAGCCTTCCTCGCCCTGCATGCCGGTATAGCGATAGTGAAAGACGCCGGCGCCGAGATGGCGGTCGAGCGCCTCAAGGGTTGCGCGCAGCCGCTCTTCGCCATCAAACCGGAACCGCACGGCCAGGGCCAGGGCGGCGTCCAGCTTGTCGCTGCCCGGATACATGACGAAGGCCTGAAGGTTTTCGGACCAGCAATGCGTCTCGACCCAGTCAAAAATCCGGTCGCGCTCCCGCCGCCAGCGATCCCGGCAAGTCGTCGGCAGTTGTCCCGCGTCCGCCAGCTCGACCGCGCGGGCCAAGGCCTGCCAGCAGCTGATCTTGGACATGGTGTAGTGCTGCTCGTCTTCCAGCTCCCACATGCCCGCGTCCGGCTGTCGCCAAGCGTCGGCGCACTGATCCGCCAGTTCGGACAACTGCTGGGCGCTGGCGCTGTCGAGGATGTTGCCGCAGCCGACGAAGCGCGAGGCGGTCTCAAAGATGTCGCCGAATACGCCGTGCTGGGCCTGGTCGGCGGCGCGATTACCCGTGACGACCGGACGCGAGCCTTTATAGCCCGGCATGTCCCAGTGCGTTTCCGGCGGCACGAGTGCGCCGTCGAGGCTGTAGCAGACCTTGGCGCCATGGCGCTTCAGCTGCATCAGCAGCCAACTGAAAGCGGCCTTGGCCTCCGCCTGGGCGCCGGCCGCCAAAAAGGCCTCGATCGTATAGCCGGCGTCGCGCAGCCAGGCGTAGCGATAATCCCAGTTCTTATCGCCGCCCAGACGCTCGGGCAGGGACGTCGTGGCGGCCGCGGCGATGGCGCCGGACGGGGAATACAGCAGCAACTTCAACGCCAGGGCGCTGCGAATGAAGTCTTCGCGATACAGGCCGGGGCAGTTCAGGCGCGCCGCCCAGTCCCGCCATTCCTGATCCGACAGGTCGATGCGGGCGTCGATCTCTTCGATGGACGGCACGACCAGCGGCTCGTCCCGCCCGGCGACGATGGCCACCGTTCGCCGCTCGCCTGCGCCGACCACAATGGTTCCGACAATGCCCTCATCGGACCATTCGCATGAGATGCGCGGATCGTGGACGAACAGGCCGAGCACCCGCTCGACGTGGAAGACCGTGTGTTCGCCGATCTTGGAATGATACGGATTGGCCGTATCGCCCCGACGCCCCAGACGCATGTCCAGGGCGAAGGTCACTTCGCCCTCCAGGCCATCGATACGGCGGGCCAGTTCGCACCAGGGCAAACGACCGGCCGTGCCGCTGTTCAGGCTCTCGGTCAGGCGCGCGCGCCCATTGGCGGTGGTGAACTCCGTCTCCAGCACATTGCTGTCGGGACGATAGCGGCGGGTCGCCGTGAAGACCTCGATCGGCGTGATCGAAAACCGGCCGCCCTCCGGATCCAGCAGCCGGTCGAAAAGGGGCGGCGCATCGATCGCCGGGACGCACCACCAATCGATGCCGCCATCCAAAGCCGACAGAGCCACCGTCCGGCCCTCGCCCAGGACGCCATAGTCTTCGAGGGCGACGTATCCGTCGGGACGGAGCGTCTGCGATGAACGCGCGGGATCGGGTGTGAAGACCGTCTCGGTCATCGTTTGGACGATCCGATCGCAAAGCCAGCCGCTGCGGCAAGGCCCGCAAGGACACCGACCGCCGCGACCTTGAGCGCCGCGATCTGGCGGCTGGACACGAAACCGATCAACGGTCTGATCACCCGTTCGGTGTCCGGGCCGTCGATCGCCGCCGGGCCTTCCTCCGGGCGGTCGAGAGTGCCCAGACGGGGAAGTTGGGGGTCGCCCTGCTGCGCTGTGATCATCTTGGCGGCCTGGCGATCCGCCAGCGCCGGCGTCAACTGTTGCGCCAGCGTCATCAGCCACGTCGTGCGACCCACGAAGACCTTGCGGCTGGGGCGCTGCACAGCCGACCAGACGGCGTATGCACACAGGCGAGGATCGAACAGGGGATCTGGAATGACCTGCGCTCGGTCTGTCCGGTTGCGTGACCACAAAGGCTGGGGCGTGTTGACGGCCGGCAAATAGACGGTGGTCAAGGTGACGTTGGAGGCTGAGGCGATCAGTTCGGCCCGAATGGCCTCGGTAAACCCATCGACGGCGGCCTTGGCGCCGCAATAGGCCGCCTGCAGCGGGGCAGGGCGCAGCGCCAGTCCCGAGGAAATCTGAATCACCGCCCCCTTGTCCGCCGGCCGCATGGCCCGAAGCGCCGCGCGTGTTCCGTAGACCTGAGACAGATAGGTCGTCTCGACGACGCGGCGGTAGTCGGCGTCGGTCAGATCTTCATCGCGCCCGATGACCGTAGACATGGCGTTGTTGACCCAGACATCGATGCCGCCGAAAGCGTCCACGACATCGCGGCCCGCCTGCTCGACGAACTCCGGATCGGACACATCGCCCGCCATGCCGATCACTCGGTCGCCCGAACGATTCAGCTGTTCGACGGCGTTGAAAAGCCGCTCAGCCTGTCTGGCGATAACCACGACCTGCCATCCGGCTTGGGCGAACCGCTCGGCAATCGCGAGACCGATGCCGGCGCTGGCGCCTGTGACGACGATGACCGGCATGGCGATCCTTCTGATCTCGATTGCGGAATGACGATTGCGGCTGCGGCCTAAGGGGAGGCTCTGACAACGACACGTCCGGAGGAAGGTTGCCGTCTTTCCGGCGACCGGCACTCCGGGGCGCTAGTCAGCATTTCGATGCTGGCGCGAAGCGTCGACCATAAAGATGGAACAGGCGTAAGCATGCAGGACGGCGGCAAAGACTGTGCAACGTCATTCGCTGTCGTGCGATGCGGAGCCGCTGGACCAAGCGGCTTAGCTTCGGATAGTTTCTCTCTGCTGAAGGCGGGGTGAAACGATGCGTGCAGCTTGGATCGGCTGGGTTGCTGTCGGCATTTTGGCCGGATCAGCGCCGAACGCCCTTGCGGCGGTCTCCCAAGTTCAGGCCGCACCCCAAGAGGCGGCCCAAGGCGACGCTACAGTCGCTCTGACCTATGCGGCCGCTCAGCAACGTGTTCGCTCCAACTCCAGTCTCGGTCGCGCTGCGGGCTATGGGATGCAGGCCGCCAAGGCCCAGGCGGATGTGGCTGCCGGGCTGAATCGGCCGACCGTAGCGCTCGATGCTCAGTTGATCCGTTATCGCAAGACATTCGATCTCTCGCTGGGCGACACGCTGGACCGCGCACAGGCCGAGCTCGGCGCCGCCATTCCTGGGCTCATCGCGGATTTGCCCGGTGTGCCGGGTGACGTGTTGCAGAGTGTCGGCCAGCGGCTGGAAGCGGCGCTTCCCGAAATTTTCGCCGCCTTGCCGCAAGACGTCCGATTGCAGGTCGACGACACGACCTTTCGCCCCACGGTGACGGCGCTTCAGCCGATCTATACCGGCGGCGCAATTCCAGCTCTCCGACGAGCGGCGGCGGCCAATGTGGATCTGGCGCAGGCGAAGCAGCAGGAAGCTGTCAGTCTGGAGGACGTAAATCTGGCGCGGGCTTACTTTGGCCAGGTGCTGGCAGCCGAAGCGCTGAAGATCGCACGCGAGACCCGTGACGGCTTCGATCTGCATTTGCGCAACGCTCGACTGTTGGAATCGCAAGGCGTGCTCAGCCACGCCCAGACGCTTCAGGTCGAAGTCGCCCGCGATGCGGCTCAGCGGCAGGTCAACAGGGCCGAACTGGAGCACGACAACGCCGTGGCGTCCCTCGCCAGGGTTGTTGACACCAATGGCCCCGTCATTCCAACCACGCCCCTGTTCGTGAACCGTGACCCAGTCGGTCCAGCCGGCGTGTTTCTTGACCAGGCAAGCCAGACGAACGCTCGCCTTGCGCAGGCTCAAGCCGGGCGCGATCTGGCCGAGGCGGGCGCCGATCTCGCGGCGTCACGAATGAAGCCGTCCGTCTATGCATTCGGAACCTACAACCTGAACTCAGACGACGCTCTGCCGACCGAGCCGGATTGGGCGGTTGGGATCGGCGCCCGTTACACTCTGATTTCGACGGTGGATCGACGACGTATGCTGGGGGCCGCACGTGCCCAGGCCTCGGCTGCTGCGGAGGTGGAACGACAGGCCCGAGACGACGCCCGATTGCTGGTCACGCGAGCCTATAATCAGGCGGAGTTGGCGCGTCGTCAGTTTCTGAGCATGGACAGCAGCCTGGAGGCCGCCAGCGAGAATCTTAGAGTTCAGGAGGTTGGGTTCCGTGAAGGCGAGGCCACAGCCGCCTCGGTCGTGGACGCCCGCAATCTTCTGGGGGCCGCGCGTTTGCAACGCGCAGCAGCAGCTTACGAATATGATCTCAGCCTGGCCGCCTTGCTGGCGGCGTCGGGAAGCGATCTGACCTTGAACGACTATCTGCAACGCGAAGACCGGATCAGCGCGCCATGAGCGAGACGCCTCCCTTTGCCGATGCCTCGACAAACGGTGCGCCGACCATCGCGGCCAGTCGTACGTCTGCACGGCGACGTATTCTGCCTGTGATCGTGGGCGTCGGCCTCGTGCTGATGATCGGCTTCATCATCGTGGGCCTCTTCCTCGCGGCCCGTCCTGTAAGGGATCAGGTTCAGGGCATGGTCGAGGCGGAGACCTTCACTGTTGCGACCAAGGTGCCCAGTCGCGTGGAGCGCTTCCTGGCTTCAGAGGGCGATCAGGTGAAGGCAGGTCAAGAGTTGGCTCTGATGAGCAGCCCGGAGGTTGCAGCAAAGGAGGCTCAGGCCCGGGCCCTGCTTCAGTCGAGTGAGGCCATTCAGTCGATGAGCCGCGAAGGCGCTCGCCGCGAGGATGTGCAGTCGGTCGAGTCCGTCTGGCGCGCCGCCCAGGCGACGGCTCGTTTGGCGGACCAGACTGCGCGGCGGGCGGAGAACCTGTTCGCCGAAGGCGTGATTTCCGCCCAACGCCGTGACGAAGCCGTGGCCGCTCGCGCTGCTACAGCCTCGCAGTCCGAAGCCGCCCGTCAGCAGTATCTGAAGGCATTGGCAGGGACACGGCCGCAGGAAAAATCCGTTGCCGACGCCAATGTGCAAGGCGCGCAGGCCGCCGTCGCCGAGGTCCAAAGCCTCCAGGGTGAGACACGACTGCTTGCGCCAAACGACGGCGAGGTTGCGGAGCGTTTCGCCAATGTCGGCGAGCTCGTGCTCACGGGCGTGCCAGTCTTCACAATCGTGGACATCGGCGACCCGTGGGTTACCTTCAGTGTGCGCGAGGATCAGTTTCGCGATCTGAAAATCGGCGCGATCGTGCGTGGCGATGTGCCCGCACTCGGCCTCGCTGACGTGGGCTTCCGGATCACCGCCATCAATCCTCAGGGCGAGTTCGCCACCTGGCGCTCAACCCGGCAGTCCAGCGGCTATGACGTGCGAAGCTTTCAGGTCAAGGCCAAGCCTGTTCGACCTGTCAGCGGCCTGAGGCCTGGCATGAGCGTGCTGTTCGATTGGTCCGCACGGTGAGACGCCTCGCGGCCGTCTTTGTATCGGCCGTTCGGGACGAGGCGCGCCTCTTGGTGACCCGACGGTGGGACGCGTTCGTCGCCTTTGGCCTGCCGCTGATCCTGCTGATGGTCATCGCGGCGATGCTGGCCCCTGGAGTGATCCGTCAGGCCCCGGTCGCCGTGGTCGATCAGGACAATTCGGCCTTCAGCCGCGCCGCAATCCGCAACATGGAGGCGAGCCCCGGTGTTCGCGTGACCCATGCTCCGGCGACGATGACGGAGGCCATGGCCTTGATGCGGCGGGGCGAGATTTACAGCGTCGCTCATTTTCCAGCAGATTTTTCTGACGGTGCGTTTCGTCGGCCGGAACAGGTGACCGTATCATTCAACGGCGCCTTCCAGACGGTCGGCGCCTTGTCCGCCTGGGGACAGAGCGCGGCCATCGCATCAGCGGCCGGCCAGCAGTTGCAAGAACGCGCGCGCCAGAGAGGATTGCCCGAAACCGCATTGCAACTCCCCGCTGTCCAAGTGTCGATCGTCGGCAATCCGCAGCTCAGCTTCGAGCTTTTTCTCGGCGGACTTCTGGCGCCGGGGGTCCTTCATCTGCTGGCGGCTTGTTCCGCGGTGCTGGCGGTTGGTCGGCTGATGCAGGGCGGCTCCTTCAAATGCTTCAAGGCCGAGACAGACGGCTTCACGACGACAGCTCTGATCGGGCGACTCATTCCGCACTTCGTGATCTTCAGCCTGTGGGGGTTGGCCTGGATCGCTTGGCTCAGCGGCGTCCGGGGCTGGGGTGTAGCAGGCTCGCTCCCTCTGCTGATCCTTGGCATACTCGCCTTGATGGCGGTGAGCGTTGTCTTGTCGGCTTTTCTGGTCGCCGCGCTTGGCGAGGTGGATATGGCGTTCTCGGCCACCGCCATCTATTCGGGTGCGGCTATCGCCTTTTCCAATGGCACTCTCCCGCTGGACCATGGGCCGCGCTTCGCCCGGATCTGGAGCGATATCCTTCCCTATACGCACTATCTACGGCTGCAGACCGGCCAGCTAGTCACGAGTGCGACTTCCGCATCGGCATGGCGAGACTTGATGATCCTGAGCGGCGTCGCCGTCGTTGGTTTTCTTCTAATGGCGCTGTTCATCCGGGGACGGGCGCGTCTTGTCCCCAAGCCGGAGAGTTTGAACTTTCCGCTTCCGCAACAGGGCGTTATCGCCGCCTTTGCCGCGACATTCCGGAACCTGCCGCGTGCGCGGCCGGTCAGCAGCCTGCTGATCCTGGCCGTCGTCCTTTACGCCTTCTACTATCCGGCCGCATATGCCGGACAGGCCGCGACGGGACTGCCCATCGCCATAGCGACACCGACGCAGACAGCGCTGACGCGCACCCTTGTCGAAGACCTGAATGCTTCGCGCGAGATCGAGGTCGCCGCCGTGATTTCATCCCCTGCTGAGGGCTTTGAACTGATGCGGCGCGGCGTGGTCGATGGGGTCGTCGTCCTGCCTCAGCGTTTTGAGGCCGATCTGGTCAGGGGGGCGCCGACGGGCGTGGCCATCTGGCTTAACGGCGGCTATCTGGTTCGTGTCACAGCCGTCGGCAAAGCCGTCGCCGCCGCAACAGCGCAGGTCGCCGAGGCGCAGTTGAAGGGGCTGCCTGATGTCGCCCGCACCGTCAGATTGGCGCCGACTCTGGAGCAGGTTTCGCTATTCAACCAGACGGAGGGCTATGGCGGCTATGCCGTGCCGGCGGTTAGTCTGATCATCCTGCAGCAGACGCTATTGCTGGGCGCCGGCGTGATTACAGCCGTGCGCCGACAGACCGCCGCGCCTAGGTTGAGACGCAGCGCGCGCTTGGGTCTGTGGCTGGCGCTTACGGCGATTGGGACAGCATCCAGCCTCTTCTATTTCGGTTTCGTATTCTGGTTTCAGGACTATCCGCGCGCCGGCAACCTGATGGGCGTCCTACTGCTGGCGCCCATTTTTTCAGCAGCGGTCGCCGCTGTGGGTCTGCTTCTAGGCGTGCTTTTCGATCGCCATGAGAGAGTCTTGCAGGTTCTGGTCGGCACTTCCGCGCCCTTGTTCTTCCTCTCCGGCGCTGCGTGGCCGCATTTCATGATGCCTGAAGGTCTCGTTTGGCTCGCGCATCTTTCACCGTCCACCGCTGCGGTTCAGGCCTTTGTTCGCCTTAACGCCATGGGCGCCAGCCTTTCAGAAGTCTCAGGTTTGGCAGCCATTTTGACAGGCCTTGCCCTCGTCTATGGCGGCTTGTGGGTGGTGCGCGGCTCTCTGCGCGTGACGGCAAGGTCGTCATTGTCGCAAAGCGCAGCGGGAGAATGAGGACCAATCGAAGCGCATGGATGGGTGGCTATCGCGACGCCCACCTTAGCGTCAGGCCGATCGTGCGAGGCCGCAAAGGCGTGATGGCCTGGGCGTCGGGCAGGCGGAAGGGGTCGCTGTAGGCGAAGGTGTTGGCTTCGGTGTCGAACAGATTGTCCACGAAGACGGTCGCCGTCCACGCCGACGCCTCGACGCCCAAGGCCAGCCTGCCCGTGCCGTAATCGCCCATTCGATATTGCTGGCGTCCGTCGAACGTCAGGCGCGACGCGCCGACGTAGGACAGGCCGCCGTCGGCCAAAAGTTCAAGACGCTCGCCAAGCGGACGACGCCAGTTGAAGCCGACATTCGCAGAAGCCCGGGGCACCCCGGGCAAGCTCGCGTCGCGACGGGAATCAAACCGCGCGCTGGGCGAGGTGATGCGTGGGTCGGCGACGAGCCCGTTGGCGAAAAGCTCAAGCGTCTCAGAGGGACGCCAGTTGGCCTCGACCTCGAAGCCCTTGTCGGCGCCGTCGCCGACGTTGACGACATAGGCTAGGCCGCTGGGCAAAAACTGGTCGCTCTGCACATTGCGCCAGCGTGCGGCGTATACGGCGGCGCGGAGGCGGGTGCGACCGTCCGCCGATCGGTACTTGGCCCCCAACTCGGCGTTCCACAGGCTATCTGGCTGGTATTGGCGCGCTGGTGAGTCGGATCTGCCGCTGAAGTCCTGACCGATGACCCCTGCGGTGTTGAAGCCGCCGGTCCGGTGGCCCTGGCTGATCAGAGCGGATAGATTCAGGCGATCGCTGGGCTGCCAAGCGAGTGCGATCTTGGGCGTAAAGCCGGCGGATTCCCCACTTCCGTCGAAGGATCGCGAGCGGCTGAACTGTCGAACCAGGGAGGTGGTGTCGTATTCAAGGGCGTAGTAGCGGGCCCCGGCGGTCAGGGTCAGGTCGTGGGGCAGGTCCAGCGACGCTTCGCCATATACGGCGGCCTCGTTCAGCCGGTCGCGCCGCGCCTCTGAATAGACCGTGCGAGGCTCGGGCGTCAGGGCGGACAGGACGGGATTGGTGCGTGTGGTGTTGGACGACACCAGACCGCCGGCCAACCAGCGCCAGCGACCGATATCGGGAGAGGCGAAGTTGGCCTCGCCGACGACCAGATGGATTTCCTTGCCTTCGTCCAGCGCGCCAATGCGCCAGCCCGATCCGAAGCGGCGAAGGGCGCTGGAGGCGTCGTAGCGGCTCTTGAAGCCATGCTCGACGACCGAGACGGAAGTATTTAGCCGGCCCCAGGCGCCACGTCCCTCGATCGAGGCCGAGCCCTGGTCGAAGCGGTTCTGATGCGGTTCTCGAACCAGATTGGCGCGCCTCAAAGGGCCGAGGCCGCGATAGACGTAGTGGGTGTCCTCGGTGACGATGGACTGGTGAACGACGCCGGCGCGTGCCGTCCAGCCGGGCGCAATCTCCAGCGCGGCGGACAGCCGGCCGCCGCGCCGCGTGCCGTCATTGACCCGCCGCAGGTTCAGTTCGACGTCGTTGATATAGCCGCTGTAGGTCTCGCCATAGAGGGCTGCGCGGATCGCGGCGCGGTCGCCGGCGATAGGCAGGTTGGCGACCAGGCCGTAGTCGGAGTTCCAGCCGCCGCCGTCAGTGCGCGACCGGGTCGCAGAGAGCGACAGAGATTCCTCGCCCATCGCCGGAGCCCGCGTGACGATACGCACGACGCCGCCGATGGGGCCGGTGCCGTACAGCGTACCTTGCGGGCCGCGCAGCACCTCGACCCGGTCGATGTCGATCAGCTTCAGATCCGGGTCCGGGGCGGCGTATGTGACCGGCGTCAGGTCGAGGTACAGGCCGACGGTGGATTGGGTCAGGCCGGTGAAGACGCCGTCCGATATGCCGCGCAGCAGGATCTTGTTCCGGCCGGGGCCGAGATTGGTCACAGTCATGCCGGACACGAGGCTGTCCAGTCCCTGCATGCCCGTGACCCCAGCACGGGTGATGCGATCGGCGCCGACCGCCGTCATTGCGGATGAAGAAGACTGGATCAGTTCGGGTCGGCGCGGGGCGGTCACGACGACTTCGCTGACTTGAGCCACGTCTTCCGGCGACGCCACAGCAGCGGCGGGGCGTGGGGCGATCGGTCGAGCGGGAGCGGGCAGTGCGCTTAGTTGCCTGCTGATGATCACAGCGCCGTCTTGGCGGATGGCGTAGCGACATCCGCTGCCCGCCAGCAATCGCGTAAGGGCCGCGTCCAGCGACATCCGGCCACTGATCGCTGGGCTGACGCCTGCACACGACGTCAGGCTGCCGCCCAGTGAAACGCGGGCCTGAAGCGCCAGGTCCAGCAGGGCGTCGTCTACGGACTGGCGCGGGATGTAGATGTCGAACAGACGCGCATCCGCCTGCGCCGGCGTGCTCAGGGCCGTCGTGGCGAGCAGAAAGAGACTGGGAAGAAGGGCGGCGGCGTGTGGCTTGGACCGGCCGAGGCGTTCGGGCCGCCCGCCCTTAACCGACCTCACGGGCGTTGACGCGGACTTCACGCGAAGATGCGTCCACGCGGACGGGGGCGAAATCCTGCAACTGCTTCAACATCACGGCCTCGTCGCCAATGCGAAGGGCGCCGGTGAACCGCAGCGCCCGAGCCGATGTCGATAGCACGACCGGCTTGTCGAGATAACGCGAAAGATCGTCCGCGACATCAGTCATCGGTCGGTTGCGATAGACGAGAACGCCTTGTCGCCAAGGTGAAGTCTGGTCCGGCGAAACCTGAGACAGGGCTGGGGCCTGCTCGCCGCTCTGCGCTAGCGCCTGACCGGCGACCAGTCGGACCTTGGGTGCGTTGACGGGTGTTACGGCGACGACGCCACGCTCCACGGCGACGGCGAAACGGTCGCCATGGTTCAGCACGTTGAAGGCGGTGCCCAGCACCTCGACCTGATGATCGCCGGCAGCGACGATGAGCGGATGGGCAGGGTCGTGGGCGATGTCGAAGGCGGCTTCGCCTTCAGTCAGCGACACCGAGCGGTTGTCGCCGTCGAATCGGACGTCCAAGGTGGAATGGCGGTTTAGATAGACGTGCGATCCATCTTCGAGCGCGACCGTCAAGGGCGCGTCGGTGGTGGCGTAGATTTGCGAGCCCGGCGTCAGCCACAGGAACAGGCCGACAGCCAGAGTGACGCTGGCGGCGATGCCGATCGCCGCGCCCAGCCAGGGCAAACGTGTCTTGGCGCGACGTGCACGTGCAGCGGCGAGGTCGATGACCGGGGTCTCTGTCGGTGCGGCAGGGGCGTCCAGATCGACCCACAGGCGCTCGACGGCGTCATAGGCGGCGGCGTGGGTCGGCGACGCCTCCAACCAGTCCTGGAATTCAAGCCAGGCGGATTCGGGCGCATCGTCGTCACGCAGGACGACAAACCAGTGCAGCGCCTTTTCCTCGATGTCGGTTTGTGCGGTCATCCGTTCCCAGCCTGGAGGAACGCCGTGCAACGCGCCTCCTGATAGCAAGACGGCGCCGCCAAGCTTTCACCTTCAGATAAATTCCCCCAGGGCGTGAAAAGAACCGGCATCACGGTTGAACCTTGCGGGACAGGACGCGCAGCGCGTCCATCATGTGCTTCTCGACTGAACTGCGCGAAATGCCCATTTGGACGGCGACGTCGGCATAGCTGACCCCATCGAACTTGTGCAGGCGAAAGACGGTCTGGGTCTTGGCGGGCAGGGTATCCAAGGCGGCGAGAAGGCGCGCCAGTTTCTCGCGCCCGGCCACGACCGCCTCTGCCGAAGGGGCCGCGTCCAGGTCTTCGGCGGCGCCCGTCTCGTGGTTCAGCTGACGCCACTGGGCGTCGCGGTTGGCCGACCGCTGCCCTGACCGCCAGCGATCCATCAGCAGGTTGGAGGTCAGGCGAAATAGAAAGGCGCGAGGATTGTCCGGCGACGGGTCAAGATCGAGCGTCGAGACCTTGAGATAGATGTCCTGCAGCACATCATCGACATCGCCCGACGCGCCGCCCAGCCGCGCGCGGCAGAACCGGGCCAGATCCTCGCGCTGCTCAAGATAGGCGGCGATCAGGGGATGCGCGGCAGGCGCGGTCAAACGGGCGAAGTCCTCTCGTGCAGCCAGACGGGCCAAGACCTTCAATGCCGTGACGATTTTCATGAGGCAAGGGCTGGTCGGCGGCGTCCTTGTCATGAAGGCGCCGTGTTGCGGCGACGAGCAGGACCCAGATGCGCGCGTTTGCAGGATATAACGGCACGACGGCCCCGGTTCTTTCGGTCGGCTAGGGCGTAGTCGTGTTCGATCTCTGGCGCTCGGGCTTCATCCGCCGTCCCTTAAGCAGCTTCATTGACCATGATCCGCGCGCGGACGAGATCGTCTGGCTGCCGGACTGCGGACCCCATGCCTATGTCGCGGACCCGTTCGGGATCACGCGCGACGGGGTGCTGACCGTCTTTGTCGAGGCGTTCGACTATCATGTGCGTCGAGGCGAGATTCACTATCGTCAATTCGACGCCGACGACCGGCTGGTGGGGCAGGGCGTGGCCCTGTCCGAGCCCTGGCACCTGTCCTATCCGACCCTGATTGAGGACGGCGGCGAACTCTACATTCTGCCGGAAGGCTACAAGAGCGGCGGGCTGATCCTCTATCGCTGTGTCCGTTTCCCGGACCAGTGGGAGGCGGTGGCCCGGATCGGCGAGGCGGCTGCGATCGACGCCACGGTGGTGAAGCACGACGGCCGGTGGTGGATGTTCCATGCGCTGCCCGGACCGGACGACCGAGCGATGCGCGAACTGCACATCGCCTGGGCCGACAGCCTGACGGGGCTGTGGGCGGCGCATCCCGGCAATCCGGTGATGGGCGGTTTCCAGACCTCGCGGCCGGGCGGGTCGGCGTTCGTGCACGACGGCGCGCTTCATCTGCCGGTTCAGGACTGCGCTGTGACCTATGGCGCGGCGATCAATCTGCTGCGGATCGATGTGTTGTCGCCTGACGCGTTTTCGGCGGTGGTCGTGAAACGGTTTGAGCCGGGCCATCTGCTGGACGGGTACGGCGACGGCTTTCACACCCTGTCCGGTCAGGGAGACGTCACCTTCATCGATGTGAAGGGCATCCGCCAGTCGTCGGCGGAGCCATGGCTGAAGGCCGGCTTCAAGGCGCGTCGGCTGCTGGGCCTGAACGGGCCGCGCGGTCGCCGCGCCACCGGCGCCGCCGTTCATCCTGAAATCTTTTCGACCGTCTCCGTCCGCAAGCAAGGTTGACCATGCGTATCGCCGTCGTTCTGCCGCGAGGCTGCACCTTCTGTCCGGACAAGACCAACTCGATGGAGACGGTGGTGCGCACCCTGTCCGCGCACAGCCGTTTGAACCGGTTGGTGACGCTGATCGCCGACGCCGGCGGGCCGACGCCCGCAGGCGTGCAGATGGTGACGGTGCCGGCTGGGCTGAGCCGCAAGGCGCGAAATGCGGCGGTGGTGGACGTTCTGAAGAAGCTGTCACCGGACATCGTGGAATACCATCAACAACTGAAGGCGGCCTCGGAGCTGGCGAGACAACTGCCTGACGCGATCCACGTTCTTTATCGCCACACGCGGATCAAACCGTCGCGCAACCTGATCGAACGTCTGAGATATGGTCGACGCCTCGCGCGGTTCGACCGTCTGGTGTTCGTCAGCCGGGCGGCGGGTGAAGAGTTCGCAACGGATTATCGGAGTCTGGCCGGGCGCGTCTCGTCGGTTTGCAATCCGATCGAAAGCGACGCCTGGCGCGCATCGCCCGAGCAGCGCGAGAACCTGATCCTGTTTTCGGGACGGGCGATGAGGGACAAGGGGCTGGACCTGTTCTGCGCAGCCCTGGCCGAGACGTTGGATCGTCATCCCGACTGGCGCGGCGCACTGATGCTGGGCGACTGGGACAAGCATCAGGATTGGGCCGCGCCGCAGGTGCGGATGCTTGAGCGGTTCGGCGACCGGGTTGAAATCCACAAATCAGCGTCGTTGGACGCGGTGCGGGCGATGACGCAGCGCGCCGCCATCGCGGTCACGCCGTCGCGCGTGCGCGAGGCCCTAGGTCTGGCCGCGCTGGAGGCCCATGCGGCGGGCGCGGCGCTGATCTCGTCGGGACGCGGCGGCTTGCGCGAAGCCAGCGGCGAATATGCGCTGTATGTCGATGTCGAGGAGGCCGGCTCTCTGACGAGCGCCATGATGCGTCTGGTCGAAAATCCCGATGAAAGTCTGGCTCTGGCGCGTGGCGGGCAGGCATATGTCGAGCGGGTGCATTCGCCGGCAGCGCGCGCAGCCGAGTTGGACGCCTTGCGCGAGGCCTTGGTCGACAAGGCGTTCGTCACGCCGAAGCCGACGCTGCGCCGGCGTCCTCTGTTCGGGCCGGCGGCGTCGCTGACCCGGCTTCAGGGCTAGGCTTCAGCCTCTTCGGATGAGGCTGTCGTAAACGTGGGTGACCGCGTCGAACCGCACGCGCGTCGGCTGGTCGCCCAAGGGCGCGGCCTGGAAGTCGGCGTCGGTCAGGCCGGCGGCGACGGGATCGGCGATCTTGTCGGTGTTCCAGCCCAGCAGCAGGCGACCGCCCGGGCGTAGGATGGCCGCCAGAGCCTTCAAGGCGCGCTGCTGCTGGTCGGGACTGTCGACGCCATAACCCAGCACCCCGTTGCAGACGACGGCGTCGAAGCTCAGGTCCGGGAACAGCCGATCCGCCTCGCAAACGTCGCCTGTGCGGTGGCGACCCTCGCGGCCCCAGCGTGCGGCGGCCGGATCGATGTCGGTGGTCCAGACCTCGCCGCCCTGCGCCTCCAGCAAGGCGTAGTCGTCCAGAGTATACTCGCGGCAACCGACCCACATGATGCGCCCGCCGTCGGCCGCCAACGCTGGGACATAGCTGTCGGCCATCACCTGTCGGTCGGGCAGGGCGCGGATTCGCGCCGCCTTGGCGGACCGTCGCCTGCGGTCGGCGTCCTTACCGAAGATCAGACCCCTGACGAGCGTTCCCAGACCCACGTGCTTCCCCTTGGACTGTTCGATACGGTTGTTATCGAGGGGGCGGCGATCTGTCTCGCGCTTTTCCGGGCGTTTCGGATCGCCGGGCTTTGATGTGGCGAAACGACCGCCTACTGACGGCGCATGATCCAGGACGCTCCTCCCCCCGTCACGCCCACCGCCTTGCCCGAGATCGTCGTCACCGCCGCGCGTCTGCCGCCGGCGGCGGCCGATGCTGCGTTTTCTGTGGTGCGGATCGATGAGGGGGTCTTGTCTCGGTCGTCGCGTCTGGACGAGGCGCTACGGTCCGTGCCGGCGGTGTCGCTGTTTCGACGCACCAGCAGCGCGGCGGCCAACCCGACGACGCAAGGGATTTCGTTGAGGGCCATTGCGCCGTCCGGGGCAGGTCGGACGCTGGTGCTGCTGGATGGCGTGCCGCTGAACGATCCGTTCGGCGGCTGGGTCATCTGGTCCCAGGCGACGCCGGAATCTCTGGAGAGCCTGGATGTGATCCGGGGGGCGGGCTCGGGCCCCTATGGCGCGGGCGCGCTGACGGGCACGATCACCCTGCGTGAACGCGCGAAAGGCGGCGCGGTGGATGTGTCCGCGTCCGAGCGCGGCGGGTTGCGGGCGGCGGGGTCCGCCTCCACGCGACTGGGACCTCTGGCGGTGATGTTGAGCGGGTTGCGCGAAGTCAGCGACGGCTATGTGCCGGTGCGCGGGCCGGCGGCAGGCGCCGCGGACACGCCGCTGGATCTCGACAGCCGAAGTGCAGCGCTGCGCGTCGATACGGCCTTGGGACAGGCGAACCTGTCGGTCAGGGCGGCGAACTGGGAGGAGGATCGCGGATCGGGTCTGGCCGGAACGCGCGCCAACGCCAGCGGGCACAGCCTGAGCGCCACGGCGGCTCAGACGCCGTCGGCCGACGGCTATGGCTGGCGGCTGCAGGCATGGCGGATCGACAGTAATCTGGCCAACAGTTCGGCCTCAGTGTCGGCCGATCGATCGACCACGACGCCGGCCAACGATCAGTTCAAGACGCCCGCGACGGGATGGGGACTGAACGCGGCGCTGCGCCGCCGCATGACCGATTTCGCGGGCGGACGGCTAGAGTGGGAGGTGGGCGCCGATGCGCGCTTCAACTACGGCGAAACCAACGAACTGTTCAGCAATCCGACAGGAGCCGGCTTCACCCGCATTCGGCGTGCGGGCGGGGAGACGGCGGTGGCCGGGGCCTATGTCGATGCGTCCTGGACCGCGGCCGACTGGCTGGTGGCCGGCGGACTGCGGGTGGATCGGTGGGAGAATGCCGGCGGATTCCGTCAGGAGAACACGCTGGCGACCGGCGCGGTCTTGCTGAACGAAAGTGATCCGGATCGGTCGGGCGAGGTGGTCAGCGCGCGTCTGGCCCTTCGGCGTGATCTGGGCGGCGGCTATGCGGCGCGGGCGGCGGCCTATTCCGGATTCCGGCCGGCGACGCTGAACGAACTGCACCGGCCGTTCCGCGTCGGCAACGACATCACCGAGGCCAACGCCGCCCTGACGCCGGAAACGCTAAAGGGCGTGGAGACGGGATTGGCATTCGACCGCGAGGGCATGCGTTGGGGTGCGTCGGTGTTCTGGAATCAGATCGAAGACGCCATCGTCAATGTGACGCTCGGGTCCGGGCCGGCGACCTTCCCGCGCGCCGGGTTCGTGCCGGCGGGCGGCGTGCTGCGCCAGCGCCAGAACGCCGGGACCATCGACGCCTGGGGTGTGGAACTGACGGGGGCGCTGGACCTGTCGTCAGCCGTGTCGCTGAACGCCGCTGCGTCCTGGACCGACGCCGAGATCGACGGCGGATCGTCCGCCGCGCAGCTGACCGGGTTGCGTCCCGCACAGGCGCCGGAATGGAGCGCGACGGCCGGGCTGGATTGGCGCGCGACCGATCGACTGACCCTGGCGCTGGCGGCACGTTATGAATCGAGCCGGTTCGACGACGACCTGAACAGCCGGGTGCTGGACGCCGCCGTGACGCTGGATGCGCGAGGGGAATGGGCCTTCACGCGGAACGCGACCCTTTGGATGGCCGCGGACAATCTGTTCGACGAGAATGTCGAGGTGTCGGAAACGGGCACGGGCGTCGCCGGATATGGCCCGCCGCGAACGCTCAGCATCGGTCTGCGGTTGAGCTATTGAGCACGCGGACCGGCTGTCTTCTCGACCAGGTTTTTGCGCGACGCACAGATTTCGTCCGCCTGACGGGTGAAAATGACCTTCAATGCTGTTGCGCGAGGCCGCTGGCGCGCTAAGCGCTAAAGGCGGTCGATCCACGGCCGCTGATCCCAACGACGAGCCTGTCATGTCCGAAGAATTCTACCGCATGAAGCGGTTGCCGCCCTATGTCATCGCCGAGACCAATGCGATGCGCGCGGCGGCCCGTGCGGCGGGCGAGGACGTGATCGATCTGGGGATGGGCAACCCCGACCTGCCGCCACCCCAGCATGTGATCGACAAGCTGATCGAGGTGGCCAGGAAGCCCGACGCCCACGGCTATTCAGCGTCACGCGGCATCCCCGGCCTGCGCCGCGCCCAGGCCAACTATTACGGCCGCCGCTTCGGCGTCGATGTGGATCCCGAGACCGAGGTGATCGTCACCATGGGCTCCAAGGAGGGGTTGGCCAGTCTGGCTACCGCCATCACCGAGCCGGGCGACGTGATCCTGGCGCCCAATCCCTCCTATCCGATCCACACCTTCGGCTTCATCATCGCCGGGGCTGCGATCCGCAGCGTGCCAACTACGCCGGACGAGAAGTATTTCGAGGCGCTGGAGCGGGCCATGGCTTTCACCGTACCGCGGCCCAAGATCCTGGTCATGAACTATCCGTCGAACCCGACGGCGGAGACGGTCGATCTGGCCTTCTACGAACGCGTCGTGGACTTCGCCAAGGCGAACGACCTGTGGATCATCAGCGATCTGGCCTATTCGGAGCTCTATTACGACGGTAAGCCGACGGTCTCCATCCTGCAGGTGCCGGGGGCCAAGGACGTGGCGATCGAGTTCACCTCCCTGTCCAAGACCTACAGCATGGCCGGTTGGCGCATGGGGTTTGCGGTCGGCAACAAGACGCTGATCGCGGCGATGACGCGGGTGAAATCCTACCTCGACTATGGCGCCTTCACGCCGATCCAGGCGGCGGCGTGCGCGGCGCTGAACGGGCCGCAGGACATCGTCGAGCAGAACCGCAAACTCTATCACCGCCGGCGCGATGTGCTGGTCGAGAGTTTCGGCCGTGCGGGCTGGGACATTCCCAAGCCGGCCGCCTCCATGTTCGCCTGGGCGCCCTTGCCGCCGGCGCTGAAGCATCTGGGCAGTCTGGAGTTCTCCAAGCAGTTGCTGACCCACGCAAAGGTCGCGGTGGCGGCGGGCGTGGGCTATGGCGAGAACGGCGAGGGCTTCGTGCGCATCGCCATGGTCGAGAACGAACAGCGCATCCGCCAGGCCGCGCGCAACATCAAATCCTATCTGAAATCGCAGGGCGTCAATGTGCCGCCCAGCCGGGAAGACTGACTATGCCGTCTGGACTGATCGCGCTGCTGGACGACGTCGCCGGCATCGCAAAGCTGGCGGCCGCGTCGCTGGATGACGTGGGAGCGGCGGCGGGCAAGGCCTCGACCAAGGCCGCCGGCGTGGTGGTGGACGATGCGGCGGTGACGCCGCGCTATGTCATGGGCCTGTCGCCCAGCCGCGAGCTGCCGATCATCAGCAAGATCGCGCTCGGGTCGTTTCGCAACAAGCTGATCTTCATCCTGCCGGTGGCCCTGGTGCTCAGCGCCTTCGCGCCCTGGGCAATCACCCCGATCCTGATGTGCGGCGGGACCTATCTGTGTTTCGAGGGGGCGGAAAAGCTGCTGGAGGCGATGGGGCACGGCGGGCATGAGAATGCCACGCCGGTCGCGCGCGATGCAGCGGCGCTGGAGAAGACGACGGTGTCGGGGGCGGTGCGCACCGACCTGATCCTGTCGGCCGAGATCATGGCCATCGCTCTGGCCGATGTGGCGGCGCAGCCGATCCTGACCCAGGCCGCTGTGCTGGCTGTGGTCGGCATCGCCATGACCGTCGTCGTCTATGGCGCAGTCGGCCTGATCGTGAAGATGGACGACATCGGCCTGCATCTGGCCCAGCGGCCCAACGGCGGGGTTCGCGCCCTGGGGCGGGGTCTGGTCAAGGGCATGCCGATGGTGATGAGCGCCCTGTCCGTGATCGGCACGGCGGCCATGCTGTGGGTCGGCGGCGGTATCTTGTTGCATGGCTCCCATACGCTGGGGCTGCACTGGCCGGCCGTGCCGGTCGAGCATCTGTCGCATGCCGTCGGCGAACTGTTCGGGCCGTTGGCCGTCGTGATGAGCAGGCTGACGACGGCGGTGGCCTCGGCCGTGATTGGGCTGATCGTCGGCGGGGTGGTGGTGCTGGTCCTGCATCAGGTCGCGCGCCTGCGCTCCAGGGAATCGCACTAGGAGCGAGCCGGGCTGTCACGCGGGCGCCATCCGCAACAGCTAGAGGCCGCACGGCTGTTGTTGGAGTTGTTCATGTCCCTGTCGCGTCACGTCGCCGCCGCGTGTCTGGCCGTCTTGTCGATCGCTGGCGCCGCCTGTGCGGGCGCGCCGGTCGCCCAGCCGGCGGTTCAGGCCGCTGCGCCGCAGTCGTCGCTCGCGGCCCTTACGCCGCCCAAACTGATCGTGACCATCGTGGTCGATCAGTTCAGCGCCAACCTCTTCAACCAGTATCGCAGCCGCTACAGCGGCGGCCTGCGCCGGTTGGCCGACCAGGGACTGGTGTCGATCAACGGCTATCAGACCCACGGTCTGACCGAGACCTGCCCCGGCCACTCCACGGTTCTGACCGGCATGCATCCGGCCGAGACCGGCATTCCCGCCAACGATTGGATCGACGGCAAGACCGGCAAGGAGATCTATTGCCTGGCCGCGCCGCAGAACCATCTGGCGCACGGGCGCGACGACACCGACAACGGACCGGTGGGCCCGGACCAACTGCGTGTGACGACGCTGGGCGATTGGCTGAAGGCCGTCAGTCCGGACAGCAAGGTGATGGCGGTGTCCGGCAAGGATCGTGGGGCGATCAATCTGGCCGGTCATCAGGGGCAGGCCTTCTGGTTCACCGACGGGTTTGGACTGACAACCTATGTCGAGCCCGGTCAGACGGCCGAGACGAAGCTGGCGCCGGTTGCGGCGTTCAACCGTGACTTCAACGCCTGGACGGCGGCGACGCCGACAGCCTGGGACTATCAGAACGCGGACTGCCGGGCGCTGGCGGGCGACTGGACCATTCGCGGCCAGACCTTCCATTCGGTGCTGCCGCCGGCGGGGCTGAAGTTCGACACCTCGCCATTGCTGGACGAGCAGACGCTGAAGGCGGCGGAATATCTGCTGGACAGCCAGAAGCTGGGGCAGGGGACGGCGACCGACATGCTGGGCGTCAGCCTGTCGGCCACCGACCGGATCGGCCATATGTACGGCACCCAGGGGCCGGAGATGTGCGAGCAGATGCACCGGCTGGATACGGCGCTGGGCGCATTCCTGGACAAGCTGGCCCAGGTCCCGGGGGGCGCGCTGGTGGTTTTGACGGCCGATCACGGCGGTTCGGACTTCGTCGAGCGGCTGCACGAGCATGGCTATCCGCAGGCGCACCGCGCCGATACCGATGCGATCAAGGGCGTCAACGCCGCGCTGAAGGCGCGCTTCAACCTGGACGCCGATCCGCTGCAGTCCGGCGGTTCAGGCTGGATGGTCGCCAATGCGGATCACAAGTCGCTGCCCGATCCGTTGCGGACACAGGTGGCGGAGGCGGCGGTCGAGATGCTGCGCGCCCTGCCGGACGTGGCCTTCGCCGAGACGCGCGACCGGCTGCTGGCCGAGCCCTTGCCCGACAGCCGTCAGCCCGAGATGATGACGGTGCGCGAGCGGATGCGGTTGTCGACCGTCGCCGAGCGATCGCCCGACATCCAGTTCGCCTGGACCCAGAACACCACCTCGGGCGGCCGCGTCGGCTCGACCCTGGCCGGACACGGCACGCCGTGGGAATATGACCGGCGCGTGCCGATCATATTCTGGTGGCCAGGCGCCAAGGCCGAGGAGCGGTTCCTGCCGATCCGGACCGTCGATATCGCCCCGACCCTCGCCCATGTGATCGGCGTCGCCGCACCCCAGGTCGAGGGCCGATGCATCGATCTGAACGGGTTCGCGGTTGCGGCTTGCGGGACGGCGGCCAGATAAACTCCTGTTTCCGGCCGTCAACTCGTGTTTCCTGAGGGGAAGGCGGCCTTACGCAGCGCGGGTTTCGTTGGCAGAAGAGGGCGAAATCGCCCAGGCGGCCCCGTTTTGCCGTCCGAGAGAGCCAACAGGAAACGTCATGAACCGAGCCCGTCGCGCGCGCATCGTCGCCACCCTGGGACCCGCCAGCCGTGCGCCCAGCACCGTCAAGGCGCTGGCCCAGGCGGGGGTGGACGTCTTCCGCCTGAACTTCAGTCACGGGTCGCATGAGGATCACGCCGCGGCATTGAAGGCGGTGCGCGGCGCCGAAATGGCCTTGCAGCGTCCGCTGGGCGTGCTGGCCGACCTTCAAGGGCCGAAGCTGCGTCTGGGCCGGTTCAAGGACGTCGAGATCGCGGTCAAGCCGGGCCACACCATGCGTTTCGACCTGGACCCGACGCCCGGGGACGAGACGCGGGTGCAGATGCCGCATCCCGAAATCTTCAAGGCGCTGCGCAAAGGCATGCTGTTGCTTCTGGACGACGGCCGGGTGCGGCTGCGTGTGGGCGAGCGAACTGACGAGTGGGCCGATGTGACGGTTGAGAGCGGCTCGAAGCTGTCGGACCGCAAGGGCGTGGCGGTGCCGGAGGCGGTGATCCCGGTCTCGGCCCTGACGCCCAAAGACCGTGAAGACTTGGCCTTCGCCCTGCGGATGGGCGTGGATTGGGTGGCGCTCAGCTTCGTGCAGAAGCCCGAGGACATGGCCGAGCTGAAGCGGATCGTGAATGGTCAGGCGGCCTGCCTCGCCAAGATCGAGAAGCCGGCGGCCCTGGCCGATCTCGAAGCCATCCTGGACTATTGCGACGGGGTGATGGTGGCGCGCGGCGATCTGGGCGTCGAGCTGGATCCCGAGGATGTGCCTGTGGCGCAAAAGCAGATCGTGCGCGCGGCCCGCAATCGCGGCGTCCCGGTGATCGTGGCCACTCAGATGCTGGAATCCATGACCAGCGCCCCGGCCCCGACCCGCGCCGAGGCGACCGATGTGGCCAACGCGGTCTATGAGGGCGCGGACGCCCTGATGCTGTCGGCCGAGACGGCGTCGGGCGACTATCCGCTGGAATCCGTGGGCATCATGAGCCGGATCATCGAGCGGGTCGAACGCGATCCGATGTGGCCCAGCCTGATGGGCGCCGAACACGCCGGCATGGACGAGCATGATGTGGACGCCCTGGTCGGGGCGGCGCGGATGGCGGCGAATGCGCCCTCGACTGGCTGTCTGGTGGTGTTCACGACCCTGGGCGGCACGGCGCGGCGGATGGCGCGCGAGCGGCCGCTGAAGCCGATTCTGGTGCTGACGCCCAATCCCAACACAGCGCGCCGGCTGGCCCTGGTCTGGGGACTTGAGCCGCGTCTGGGCGAGCAGCCGGACTCGCTGGAGGCCGTGACGGACGACGCCGTCAACAGCGCGGTCAAATATGGTCTGGCCGAGCCGGGCCAGCGCATCCTGATCCTGGCGGGCACGCCGTTCGGGGCGCCCGGTGCGGCCAATCTGCTGCGACTGGCTCACGCGCCTGCAGCGACGTTGAAGGGCCGCAAGAAGAGCTAGAGAGCGATCTCGCGCCCCTCCGCCGCGCTGCGCAGACCGGCATCGAGGATGCGCATGACGGTCAAGGCCTGGTCGGCCGGGACAGGCGGCGGGCCCTTGCCGAGGATCGCATCGCGCATGGCGGCGTAAAAGGCGGGATAGTCGCCGCGCTCCGGAGCCGGCGTGGTGCGGACGGTTTCACCGTCTATCTGTTTCGTCAGCACACCGGGCGAGGGATCGAGGCCCCAGTCCGCGTCGCAGGGACGCAGGCCGGCCTTGGACTGCCCCTCCTGGGCGTCGAGGCCGCGTTTGATGAAGCTGCCGCCCGTGCCGTGGACAGCGTAGCGGAGACTGGCCTCGGCGGCGAGGTGGCTCATGTTCAGGATGACCCGCAGACGGTCATAGCGCAGCAGAACGTGGGCGTAGTCGATGGCCGTGGCGCCGAAACGTTGGGCCTGGAGGTCGGCATAGATGGCCAGCGGTGGCCCGAACAGCTGGACCGCTTGGTCGATCAGGTGCGGACCCAGGTCGGCCCAGACGCCGCCGTCGCGTCTGTCCTTCCAGCGGTCGGTGACGGTCGGACGGAAGCGGTCATAGTGGCTTTCGAACACGGCGACGTCGCCCAGTTCGCCCTGGTCGATCAGGCCGCGCAAAGTCAGGAAGTCGGCGTCCCAACGGCGGTTCTGGAAGACGCTGAAGACGCCGGGGGATGATGCCGCGACGGCGGCGACGCTTTCCGCGTCAGCCAAGGTGGCGGCGAAGGGTTTGTCCACCACCACCGACTTGCCGGCCCTCAGCGCCGCGATCGACTGTTCGGCGTGCAAGGCGTCGGGGGTGGCGACGACGATCAGGCCGATGTCGTCGCGGGCGATGGCTGTGTCCAGATCGGGCAGGACCTCGACGTCGGGCAGGTCGGCGTGGACCGCTTCGGGCCGTGACGAGACGACGGCGGTCAGGGTCAGGCCCGGGGTCGCCGCGATCAGGGGCGCATGGAAGGTCTGGCCCGCCAGGCCGTAGCCGACGACGGCGACGCCGATGGGTGCATGTGAGGTCATGCCCCGATCAATAGCGGTCGGGGCGCGGGCCATCCAGCACATAGGGCACCACGCCGCGCTCGTTCTCGGGGACGTGAAGGGTGCGGTCCAGGGGCGGAAAGGCGCGCTGGGTGCAGTCGATGCGCTCGCAGATGCGGCAGCTGACGCCGATCCGGGCGGCGGGGCCGTTCAGGTCCAGACCGGCGGCATAGACCAAGGCGCCCGCATGCTCGACCTCGCAGCCCAGGGACAGGGCGTAGCGGCGGTCGTTGGCCAGATAGGATCCGCTGGGTTTGGACACGCTGCGGGCGATGGAGATGTAACGCGACCCGTCGGGCATCTCGGCCAACTGCACCCCGATCCGGTCGGGCGCCGCGAAGGCTTCGTGGACGTTCCACAGGGGGCAGGCGCCGCCGAAGCGGGCGAACTGGAAGCGGGTGGCGCTGTGGCGTTTGGTGATGTTGCCGGCCATGTCGACGCGGGCGAAATAGAAGGGCACGCCGCGCCAGCCCGGCCGTTGCAGGGTCGAGAGCCGGTGGCAAACCTGTTCGAAACTGACCTGGAAACGAGTGCGCAGCCGGTCGATGTCGTGCTTCTCCTCGCGCGCGGCCTCCAGGAAGGCGCGATAGGGCAAGAGCAACGCGCCGGCCGCATAGTTGGCCAGGCCGACCCGGGCGACGTCCCGCGCGGCGTCCGTGCGGAACGCGGCCTGATCCAGTTCGGCTTCGATCAAATCGCGGAAGGACAGCAGGGCCAGCTGGTGCGCCAGCTGGAACGACCGCGTCGCGCCGGGCTGCCAGGCGTCCAGCGTCAGGACGCGGCTGGCGGGGTCGTAGCGACGCAGGGCCTCCTGACCGGCGACATAGGCGACGCGGACGCCGTGCGCCTGGCTCAGCGCAGACTCCAGCGCCCGCTCGATCTGGCCGTCCTGCACCAGCGTCGTCGCCAGCGCCTCGGCCGCGGTGTCCAGCGTGTCGATGTAGTTGTCGCGATAATGGAAGAAGTCGCGCACCTCTTCGTAGGGCAACAGGGCCACGCTGGCGCCGTGTTCGTCCCGGCCCAGGGTGTCGTCCAGCGCCTTCACACGCTCGTCCAGGCGGCGGAACGTCTGGTGCAGGGCCAGAAACTGGTGGGCCAGACGCGGGGTGTTGGCGACAGCCTGTTTCAGCTCTGCGGCCGTGGGCGGCTCGGCCTGACCCGCAATGTCGGTGGTGGCCTCGCGCAGGTCGGCGATCAGGCGGGCGTCGCCCTCCAGATCGAACAGGCTGGCGTCCACGTGAAAGGCGCGGGTCAGGGCGATCAGGACACGCGCAGTCGCCGGGCGCTGGTTGGTCTCAATCTGCGACAGATAGGACGGCGACAGGCCCAGCCGTTCGGCGCAGGCCTCCAGCGTCCAGCCGCGGGCCTCGCGCAGCTTGCGCAGTTTGGCGCCCAGGAAAAGCTTCTCAGCCATTCGCAACTTTGCAGATCATATCGCCATCCTTTGCAAGCCCGCGCAGTTCCACACTTTTTGCAAAGTTGCGTTTGCCATTTTGCGATGAAGGCGCCACGCGTTCTTTGAACGAGAGGCGAAGATCCATCATGACTCAAGCTATCCTTGAAGAACTGGAGCGCCGTCGCGCCGCCGCCAAACTGGGCGGTGGGGAAAAGCGTATCGCCGCCCAGCACGCCAAGGGCAAGCTGACGGCGCGCGAACGCATCGACGTGCTGCTGGACGAAGGCTCCTTCGAGGAGACGGACATGTTCGTCGAGCACCGCAGCCATGACTTCGGCATGCAGGATCAGCGCATCCCCGGCGACGGGGTGGTGACGGGTCGCGGCACCATCGGCGGACGGCTGGTCTATGTCTTCTCCAAGGACTTCACCGTCTTCGGCGGCAGCCTGTCGGGCGCCCATGCGGCCAAGATCGTCAAGCTGCAGAAGATGGCCCTGACAACCGGCGCGCCGATCATCGGCCTGTTCGACGCCGGCGGGGCGCGGATCCAAGAGGGGGTCGAGAGCCTTGCCGGTTACGCCGAGATCTTCCTGCAGAATACCCTGGCCAGCGGGGTCATCCCTCAGATCAGCGTGATCATGGGCCCGTGCGCGGGCGGCGACGTCTATTCGCCCGCCATCACCGACTTCATCTTCATGGTGAAGGACACGAGCTACATGTACGTGACCGGACCCGACGTGGTGAAGACGGTCACCAATGAGGTGGTCAGCCACGAGGACCTGGGCGGCGCGCGGGTCCATGCGGGCAAGTCTGGCGTGGCGGACGGGGCGTTCGAGAACGACCTTGAGGCCCTGTCGGAGGTGCGCCGCCTGATCGGCTTCCTGCCGCTGTCGAACCGTGAAAAGCCGCCGGTGCGCGAAAGCTATGACGAGCCGGAGCGGGACGAGCCGTCGCTGGACACCCTGATCCCGGCCAATCCGAACCAGCCTTACGACATGAAGGAGCTGATCCTGAAGGTGGTGGACGAGGCTGACTTCTTCGAGATCGGGGCCGACTTCGCCAGGAACATCATCTGCGGCTTCGGGCGTCTGGACGGCCAGACGGTCGGGATCGTCGCCAACCAGCCCCAGGTGCTGGCGGGCGTGCTGGACATCGATTCAAGCCGCAAGGCCGCGCGGTTCGTGCGCTTCTGCGACGCCTTCGACATTCCGCTGGTGACGCTGGTGGACGTGCCGGGCTTCATGCCGGGGACCAAGCAGGAATATGGGGCCCTGATCAAACACGGGGCCAAGCTGCTGTTCGCCTATGCCGAGGCGACGGTGCCAAAACTGACCCTGATCACGCGCAAGGCCTATGGCGGCGCCTATGACGTGATGAGTTCGAAACACCTGCGCGGCGACGTCAACTACGCCTGGCCGACCGCCGAGATCGCCGTCATGGGCGCCAAGGGGGCGGTCGAGATCATCTTCCGCAAGGAGGCCGGCGATCCCGAGGCCCTGGCCGCGCGCGAGGCGGAGTACAAGGACCGGTTCGCCAACCCCTTCGTGGCGGCGGGCCTGGGCTATATCGACGACGTCATCATGCCGCATGGCACGCGGCGGCGGCTGGTGAAGGCGCTGCGGACGCTGAAGAACAAGGTCCAGGAGAACCCCTGGAAGAAGCACGACAATATTCCGCTGTGATATAGATGCTCCATCTGACAGCGATCCACTTCACAAAGGCTGAGCTTGATCTAATTCCTGCGGATCATCGACTAGCCTACTTCGGCATCTGTCAGATTGCCGACGAGACCGCCATTCTTCTTAGAACTGCGATATCGGCTATCAATTCGGGTGGCCCCGCCGATCCAGCATACGTGCGCGATATGTCGAACGCGACCGCACTGCTCGCGACGCGACTGCTGGCGGGTCGATTGTTTGAAGCTCGCCAATTCATCAACAGCCGCGAAGTTGCGGTGGCATTTCGAGAGCTATCAGGGCTCGCCGCTCAGCACGATCAGCGTGTTGGGCCGTCACTCGAACGAGCCCGGGTGGGTCGGGCCGCGCTGTTCAGACTGATAAATGCATCCAGATTGATAGGTCCGCTAAGAAATAGGGCGGCCTTCCACGCGGAGATGGGGCTTATTGAAGAAGCTTATGATCAACTTCCTGTTGGTATGAATTTCGTCGATTATATTGGCAGTACTAGAGGAAACTCGATCTTTGGTGGAGCCGAGTCCCTCCATTTGACAGCTCTTTCAGCTCTCGTTGGTCAAGGTGACGTTCCCGACTTTGATCGGGCTCTAGCCCAGACGGTTCGTGAAGTCGGTGAGGCCGTTGGTTATCTTGGTGACTTTACCGAAGGCTTTGTGAGCGCATTCATTGTGGCCCATCTCGGCGTTGAGCGTCTCCAAGGAGACCGCATCGCTGTGCCTAGCGCAGTACCAATTGATGAACTGCGGCTTCCCCTTTTCTCCACCCATCCTCGCGAACCCTCTTAGGTCGCGCTCCATAATTAGCCTTGGGACAACGGCCAATGTTCTCCAAAATCCTCATCGCCAACCGGGGCGAGATCGCGGTTCGGATCATCAAGACCTGCCGCAAGATGGGCATCAAAACCGTGCAGGTCTATTCGGAGGCCGACGCCGGGTCGCTGGCGGTCGAGATGGCCGACGAGGCGGTGCTGATCGGGCCGGCGCCGGCGGCGCAGTCTTACTTGCTTGCCGACAAGATCGTTGAGGCGGTGCGCCAGACGGGGGCGCAGGCCGTGCATCCGGGCTTTGGCTTCCTGAGCGAGAATGCCGGATTCGCGCGGCGGCTGAGGGACGAGGGGATCGCCTTTATCGGCCCGAACCCCGAGGCCATTGAGGCCATGGGCGACAAGATCAGCTCCAAGAAGCTGGCGGCCGAGGCGGGGGTCTCGACCGTGCCGGGGCATATGGGGCTGATCGAGACGCCGGAGGAGGCGGTCAGGATCGCCAACCAGATCGGCTATCCGATCATGATCAAGGCGTCGGCCGGCGGCGGAGGCAAGGGCATCCGCGTGGCCCATTCGGACGCCGACATGGCCGAAGGCTTCGCGGCGGTGAAGGCCGAGGCGCTGAACGCCTTCGGCGACGACCGGGTCTTCCTTGAGAAGTTCATCATCGATCCGCGCCACATCGAGATCCAGGTGCTGGGCGACAAGCACGGCCACGTCGTCCACCTGTTCGAGCGCGAATGCTCGATCCAGCGTCGCAACCAGAAGGTCATCGAGGAGGCGCCGTCGCCCCTGCTGGACGAGGCCACCCGAGCGGCCATGGGGGCGCAGGCCGTCGCCCTGGCCCAGGCGGTGAACTATGACTCGGCCGGCACGGTCGAGTTCGTGGCCGGTCAGGACAAGAGCTTCTTCTTCCTGGAGATGAACACCCGGTTGCAGGTCGAGCATCCGGTGACGGAGCTGATCACCGGGGTCGATCTGGTCGAACAGATGATCCGTTCGGCCTGGGGCGAGACGCTGGCCTTCGAGCAGAAGGACCTGAAGATCGACGGCTGGGCCATCGAAAGCCGCATCTACGCCGAGGATCCCTATCGCGGCTTCCTGCCCTCGATCGGGCGACTGGTCCGCTACGAGCAACCGGAAGAGGGCGAGCAGGACGGCTATGTGGTCAGGAACGATTCAGGCGTCCGCGAGGGCGACGAGATCAGCATGTTCTACGATCCCATGATCGCCAAACTGTGCGCCTGGGGCGAGACGCGCGAAGATGCGGTGACGGGCATGGCTCGCGCCTTGGAGGACACCCACCTGTCGGGCCTGGGCCACAATGTGCCCTTCCTGGCGGCGGTGATGGATCAGGACCGGTTCAAGTCGGGCAATCTGTCGACCAGCTATATCAAGGACGAGTTCCCGGACGGCTTCCACGGCCTGAAACCGACTCAGGATCAGGAGCGCATCCTCATCGCCTCGGCGCTGGCCATGCACGAGGTCATCGCCGAACAGGACGGCGATCCGTCGGACCGCACCGACTGGATCGTGATGATCGACAAAACGCCGCACGGCGTCGGCCTGTCTTATGACGAGGACGAGGAGATGATCCTGACCTTGACGGGCGGGGGCGACATCCGCCTGTCGGACATCGACTGGCGGCCGGGTCTGGCACAGTTCAAGGCCGATCTGGACGGCGAGCCCTTCACCGCCGAGGTCAAACGCGTCGCCGACGGGTTCGACATCCGCCACCGTGCGGCCAAGGCGCGGGTGCGGGTGCTGCGGCCCCACGTCGCCGAACTCTATGCGCGCTGACGTGACCCCCTGAAACTCCTCCAGGAATAGCTAGAGTCCGCCCAACGAAGGACGGACAGAATGAAGCGATCGAGGTTCACGGAAGAGCAGATCATCGGGATCCTGCGGGAGCAGGAGGCCGGTGTAGCGACGGCGGAGGTGTGCCGACGCCACGGGGTCAGCTCGGCGACCTTTTACAAATGGAAGGCCAAGTTTGGCGGGCTCGACGTGTCGGAGGCTCGGCGGCTCAAGGCGCTCGAGGATGAGAACGCCCGGCTGAAGCGGATGCTGGCGGACGCGATGCTGGACAACGTGGCCCTGAAGGACCTGCTGGGAAAAAAGTGGTGACGCCCGCCGGCTATCGCGAGGCGGCTGGCCATCTGCAGGCCGCCTACGAGATGAGCGAAAGGCGGGCGTGCCGTGTTCTGGGCGTCGATCGGACGAGCGTGCGCTATCAGGCGACGCGCCCGGACGACGGCGCTCTGCGCGACCGGCTGAAGGCCCTGGCCCAGGAACGTCGACGGTTCGGCTATCGTCGCCTGCACGTGCTGCTGCGGCGCGAGGGCCATGCGGTCAACAGGAAACGGGTCCAGCGGATCTATCGCGACGAGCAACTGACGGTGCGCCGGCGCGGCGGCCGGAAGCGAGCGATGGGCACGCGGCGACCGCTGGACCTGCCGCTGGCGCCCAACCAGCGCTGGTCGCTGGACTTCGTCGCAGACCAGCTGACGGACGGGCGGCGCTTCCGCATCCTGACGGTGATCGATAACTGTACGCGCGAGTGCCTGGCGCTGGTGGCCGACACCTCGCTGTCGGGCGCGCGGGTCGTGCGGGAGTTGGACGCCGTCATCCGGCAGCGAGGGCGGCCCGACACCATCGTCAGCGACAACGGCACGGAGTACACCTCGAACGCGGTCCTGGCCTGGGCCGACGACACCGGCGTCGGCTGGCACTACATCGCGCCGGGCAAGCCCCAGCAGAACGGCTTCAACGAAAGCTTCAACGGGCGGCTGCGTGACGAGCTGCTGAACGAGACGCTGTTCCGCTCGCTGCCGCACGCTCGCGCCGTGCTGGAGGCGTGGCGACGCGATTACAACGAGCAGCGTCCGCACTCGAAGCTCGGGTGGCTGACGCCGCAGGCTTATGCAGAAGCGCTCACCGGACACATCGGCCGGCCTGCTGCGCTGGTTGATGGCTGCGCAGACCGGCCTCTTGCCAACCCAGCCGATCACAGCTCAGATCAACCTAGGACTCTCGTTATGGCTGGATGAGAAACGGGGGTCACGTCAGCGCCTGCCGGAGAAGGTCGCGGCGGACACCTCCAAGATGGTGCTGTCGCCGATGCCGGGGCTGGTGGTCTCGATCCCGGTGGTCGTGGGCCAAGAGGTCAAGACCGGCGAGACGGTGGCCATCATCGAGGCCATGAAGATGCAGAACATCCTGAAGGCCGAGCGCGACGGGGTGGTGAAGGCCGTCGGCGCCAAGGACGGGGATCCGGTGGCGGCAGACGACGTGCTGGTGGAGTTCGGATGATGACGGGCTTTCCCGCGCCCACGCCGCTGGAATGGCGCGAGGCGGCCCAGAAGGCGCTGAAGGATCAGCCGATCGAGTCGCTGATGCATCTCGACGCCGATCAACTGGTGACGCGGCCGCTGTACGCAGGCGCGACGGGCGTGCAGCCGATCTTCGCCCCGCGTCCGTCCGACTCCGAAGGCCGGGCCTGGGATCTGCGGACGCTGGTGGAGGGCGACGATGCCGAAGCGGTCAACGCCGCCGTCCTGAGCGATCTGGAGAACGGCGCGGCCTCGGTGGTGCTGAAGGGGCGGGTGCTGGCGGATTCCGCGCCCCTGGGCCGGGCGCTGGAAGGCGTGGCGCTGGAGCTGGCGCCCATCGCGCTGGACGCCGGTATCGACGGGCCGGATGCGGCCAATGCGCTGGCGGTCGTCGCCAAGGGCTCGCCGCGCGCCCAACTGCGGTTTCATATGGACCCGCTGTCAGCCTTCGCCGAGGCGGGCGGCGCGCCGCGTTCGGTGGAAGAGCATCTGAGCCTGGCGGCCAATACGGCGGCGCGTCATGCGGGCGCCTATCCCGACGCGACCTTCTTCATGGCCAGCGGCCGGGTCGCGCACGAGGCGGGCGGATCGGCGGCGCAGGAGCTGGCCTTTGCGGCGTCCAGCGTCGTGGCCCATGCGAAGGCGGCGGTCGAGGCCGGCATGTCGGTCGAGGCGGCTTTGCGCGGCACGGTCGTCGGCCTGTCGGTCGATGCGGAATATTTCGACAGCCTGGCCAAGGTGCGAGCCATGCGGCTGATCTGGGCCAGCCTGACGAAAGCGTTCGACGTGGACGTTCCGGCTGTGATCGAGGCGCGCTCGTCGCGGCGGATGCTGTCGGCGCGCGATCCCTGGCCCAATCTGCTGCGGCTGACGGCGGCCGGCTTCGCCGGCGCGGTCGGGGGGGCGGACGTCGTGGTGCTGGATGGCTTCACCCGCGCCTCCGGCACGTCGGACGCCCTCGCCCGGCGTCAGGCGAGGAACACCCAGTTGGTCCTGATGGAAGAGGCCAATCTGGGACGGGTCGACGATCCGGCCGCCGGCTCCTGGTATCTGGACGCCCGCACGCGGGACCTGGCCGAAGCCGGCTGGGCCGAATTCCAGATGATCGAGGCCGAGGGCGGTCTGGTCGAGGCGCTCAAGGGCTCGGTCATCCAGCCCCGCATCGCTCGCGCTCGCGCGATCCGCGAGGCCGCGCTGACGAACGGTGCGGCGCAGATCATCGGCGTGACCAAATATGTGGACGCGGACGTGCGGCCGGCGCCGGTCCAGGCGGGCGATGAGACGGCTGTGGCGGTCGAGCGGGTTTGCGAGCCCCTGTCTCCGATCCGGTTCGCCGCGGCTTTCGAGGAGACGGCTAAATGAGTTTTCCCGACTTCAGCAAGATTGCCCTGAACCTCGATGCGACCGGGCAGGGGCCGACGCGCGATCCCTGGCTGACGCCCGAGGGGCTGACGGTCGAGACCGCCTATGGTCCCGACAGCACGGAGGCGCTGGATCATCCGCACGGCCTGCCGGGGTTCGCGCCTTTCGTGCGTGGTCCCTATCCGACCATGTATGCGGGCAATCCCTGGACGATCCGGCAATACGCCGGTTTCTCGACCGCCGAGGAGTCCAACGCCTTCTATCGCCGCAACCTGGCGGCCGGTCAGAAGGGGCTGAGCATCGCCTTCGATCTGGCGACGCACCGGGGCTATGACAGCGACCACCCGCGGGTGAAGGGCGACGTCGGCATGGCGGGCGTCGCCATCGACAGCATCTATGACATGCGGACCCTTTTCGACGGGATCCCGCTGGACCAGATGTCGGTGTCGATGACGATGAACGGGGCGGTGCTGCCGATCCTGGCGCTGTATGTCGTCGCGGCGGAGGAGCAGGGCGTGCCGCACGCCAAGCTGACCGGGACCATTCAGAACGACATTCTGAAGGAGTTCATGGTCCGGAACACCTACATCTATCCGCCCGAGCCCTCGATGCGGATCATCGCCGACATCTTCGCCTGGACGGCGCAGGAGACGCCGAAGTTCAACTCGATCTCGATCAGCGGCTATCACATGCAGGAGGCGGGGGCCTCGGCGGATATCGAGCTCGCCTATACGCTGGCGGACGGGATCGAATATCTGCGGGCGGGTGTCGCGGCGGGCATGCCGATCGACCGGTTCGCGCCTCGGCTGAGCTTCTTCTGGGCCATCGGCATGAACTATTTCATGGAGGTGGCCAAGATGCGGGCCGGGCGCCTGCTGTGGGCCGAGGCGGTGCGCAAGGAGGGCGGGGTCGATCCGAAGTCGCTGTCCTTACGCGCCCACTGCCAGACCTCGGGGTGGAGCCTCGCCGCGCAGGACGTGTTCAACAATGTGCCCCGCACCATGGTCGAGGCCATGGCGGCGGCGGGCGGCCAGACGCAGAGCCTGCACACCAATGCGCTGGACGAGGCCCTGGCCCTGCCCACCGACTTTTCGGCCCGGATCGCGCGCAACACCCAGATCCTGTTGCAGCAGGAAACGGGGCTGACGCGGGTCATCGATCCCTGGGGCGGCAGCTTCTATGTCGAGCGGCTGACGCACGAGCTGGCCGAGCGCGCCCGCGCCCATATGGCCGAGGTCGAGGCCCTGGGCGGCATGGCCAAGGCGATCGAAGCCGGCATCCCCAAGCTGCGGATCGAGGAATCCGCCGCCAAGACTCAGGCGCGGATCGACACCGGCCAGCAGACGGTGGTCGGGGTGAACAAATATCTGAACCCTGTCGTCGACGACATTCCGATGCTGAAGGTCGACAATGCGGCGGTGCTGGCCGCCCAGATCGACAAGCTGAAGCGCCTGCGCGCCGAGCGGGACCAGGCGACGACGGACGCGGCGCTGAACGCCCTGACCGAGGGCGCGCGCGGGAACGCCAACCTGCTGGAACTTGCGGTTCAGGCGGCACGCGCCAAGGCGACGGTAGGTGAAATCTCCGACGCGCTGGAGGCCGCCTTCGGCCGCCACGTGGCCACGGTCCAGACCGTGTCGGGCGTATACGCCAAGGAGGCCGGCAAGGACGCCCGCTTCGCCCGCGCCCGCGAGATGGTCGCGACCTTCGTCGAGAACGACGGCGGACCGCCGCGCATCCTGATCGCCAAACTGGGACAGGACGGGCACGACCGGGGCCAGAAGGTCGTTGCGACCGGATATGGCGATCTGGGCTTCGACGTCACGGCGGGCAGCCTGTTCCAGACGCCGTCCGAGGCGGCTCAAGAAGCGGTCGAGAAGGGCGTTCACGCGGTCGGGGCATCGTCGCTGGCGGCCGGGCACCTGACGCTGGTGCCCGAGTTGAAGGCCGAGTTGGAGAAACTGGGCCGGCCCGACATCATGATCGTGGTCGGCGGGGTGATCCCGCCGTCCGACGTCCAGCCTCTGCTCGATATGGGTGCGGCCGCCGTTTATCCGCCCGGTTCGGCCATCGCCGATACGGCCGTCGACCTGATCGAGAAGCTGAACCAGCGTCTGGGTTACGCCCAGCCTGCCCCCGCAAAGGACAAACCATGATCGGCGCCCTGAACCACGTCGGCGTCGCCACGCCGTCCATCGCGGACTCGATCAAACTATATCGCGACATTCTGGGCGCGACGAAGATCGGCGAGCCGTTCGACCTGCCGGCGCAGGGGGTGAAGGTCTGTTTCGTCGATACGCCGACGGCTCAGATCGAGCTGATCCAACCCTATGACGACACCAGTCCCATCGTCGGCTTCCTGGCCAAGAACCCGAAAGGCGGCCAGCACCACGTCTGTTTCGAGGTCGCGGACATCCATGCCGCCGTCGCCGAGATGCGGGCCAAGGGCGTGACAATCCTGGGCACGGGCGAGCCGCGCATCGGGGCGCACGGGACGCCGGTCGTCTTCCTGCATCCGCGTGACATGGGCGGCGTGCTGATCGAGCTGATGGAGACGCCGAAAGCGGGGCACTAAGCGGAGCCTTTGGTCAGGTTGGGCCGTTGAAGCCGAAACCAGAGGACATGACATGATGTCGCACCGCCTGACCGCATTCGTCGCCATCGCCGCCTTGGCCGGCGCGGCAGCCTGCTCTCGCACCGAGCCGGAACAGCCCGCCGCCCCGGTCGAACCGTCGGCCGCGCCTGCATCCAATGCGCCCTCGGTCGGCTATGCCTGCGAAAGCGGCGCGACGCTTCAGGTCCAGTACATCGACAGCGACAACGCCAAGCTGACCCATCATAACCAGACCTATACCTTGCGTTCGGTGCAGGCGGCCAGCGGCGCGCGCTATGTCGGCGGCGGGGTGGAATGGTGGACGGCGACGCGTGATGGACAGGAGAGCGGCACGCTGAGCCGACTGGGGCCCGACGGCATGACCGGTGTCGCGGTGCTGGAGCGCTGCTCGCGGCCGATCCCTGGCGCTGATGCGACGCCCGGACCGCTGCCGGCGCCGGGTCAGGCGCCGCCCGAGGCGACCGGCGGGGTCTTGCCCGCTGCGCTGCCCTGTAAGGGGCCGCAACTGACGCTGGCGGCGGGCGACGGGGATGCGGGCGCCGGAAATCGGGTCACCAACTTCAGTCTTCAGAATATCGGAACCCAGGCCTGCAGCCTGACCGGCTATCCGACAGTGACCTTGCAGGACGCGCGCGGACGCACCCTGTCGTCCATACGCGCCGAACAGAGCCCCGGAAGCTATTTCCGCCAAGGCCAGGCCCCGACGCCGGTCCAGCTGACGCCCCGCGCCAAGGCCTATTTCGAAATGGCCTGGAGCGTCGTGCCCAACGAAGCCATGCAAAAGACCTGTCCCGACGCGGCCACGATAAAGGTCACGGCGCCCAGCGATACCGCCGCCGTCAGCCTGCCGTTCTCGTTCAGCCCCTGCGGCGGTCGCATTCGCGTCAGTCCAATCCGGGCCGAGGCCAACCCGGCCCCGGCGACCTGAGGCGGGTGGAAACCGATCGAAAATCGGCGTAGGTCGCGGCCCATGACCCAGAGCTTCTACGACCGCGTCGCCGGCGAACTGTCCGAGATCGACGCCCAGGGCCTGACCAAGCCCGAACGCATCATCGCCTCGCGCCAGGGGCCTGTGATCCAGGTCGCCGGCCGCGACGTGCTGAACTTCTGCGCCAACAACTATCTTGGCCTGGCCGGCGACGAGCGCGTGACCCAGGCCGGAATGGCGGCGCAAGCGAAGTGGGGCGCCGGCACCGCGTCCGTGCGCTTCATCTGCGGCACGCTGGAGATCCACAAGGAGCTGGAAGCGGCCATCGCCGCCTATCTCGGTTTCGAGGACGCCATCCTGTTCGCCGCCGCCTTCGACGCCAACGGCGGTCTGTTCGAGCCGCTGCTGAGCGAGAACGACGCCATCGTTTCCGACAGCCTGAACCACGCCTCGATCATTGATGGGGTTCGGCTGTGCAAGGCCAAACGCTATCGCTTCGCCAATTCCGACATGGACGAGTTGGAAAGTCGGCTGAAGGAGGCCCGCGCGGCCGGCGCGCGCGACATCATCATCGCCACCGACGGCGCCTTCTCGATGGACGGGTATATCGCCAAGCTGGACGAGATCCGGGCGCTGGCCGACAAATACGACGCCCTGATCATGGTGGACGACTGCCACGCGACGGGCTTTTTGGGTCCGCAAGGCAAGGGCTCCTTCGCCTATCACGGGGTGGAGGTGGACTTCGTCACCGGCACCTTCGGCAAGGCCCTGGGCGGCGCCATGGGCGGCTTCATCTGTGCGAAGAAGTCGGTCGTGGAACTGCTGAAACAGCGGGCGCGGCCCTATCTGTTCTCCAACGCCTTGGCGCCGGCGGTGTGCGGATCGAGCCTTGAGGCCATCCGAATCGCCCAAGGCTCCGAAGGCGACGCCCTGCGCACCCGCCTGTCCGCCAACGCCCACCGCTATCGTAACGCCATGGCCGATGTGGGCTTCACCCTGCTGGACGGCGAGCATCCGATCATCCCGGTCATGCTGGGCGACGCCAAGCTGGCGCAGGATTTCGCGGCGCGGGCGTTGGAGCTGGGCGTCTATGTGATCGGGTTCTCGTTCCCCGTCGTGCCGCGCGGCCAGGCCCGCATCCGCACACAGATGTCGGCGGCCCACACCTTCGACCAGATCGACCGTACGGTCGAAGTGTTCACCCAGGCGGGCCGGGAACTCGGCGTCATTTAGCCCTTTTCGCGCGCCATCGACGAAGACCAAGCGGCGAGGAGGCGTGAGGCCTCAGCCGCAGGTTTCGGGATGAACCCGGAGCCACGATTTCAGGGAGTTAAGACTATGACCGACACGATGAAGGCCCTGGCCAAGACCGCGCCCGGCGTCGGCCTGGAACTGATCGACGCGCCGATTCCCGAGGCGGGACCGGAGGATGTGCTGATCCGGGTGCATCGCACGGCCGTCTGCGGCACCGACATCCACATCTGGAACTGGGACGAGTGGTCCCAGAAGAACGTTCCGACCCCGATGATCACCGGCCACGAGTTCGCCGGGGAGATCGTCGCCATCGGCAAGGACGTGGATCGGCCGCTGAAGATCGGCCAGCGCGTCTCGGCCGAGGGCCACGTCATCGACCTGAACTCGGAAGCCGCCCGCGCCGGCCATTTCCACCTGGACCCCAAGACGCGCGGCATTGGCGTGAACCGTCAGGGCGCCTTCGCCGAGTTCGTGGTGGCCCCGGCCTTCAACGTCATCGAGCTGCCGGACGATGTGCCCTATGAGATCGGCTCGATCCTCGATCCGTTCGGCAATGCGGTTCACACGGCCCAGCAGTTCGACCTGCTGGGCGAGGATGTGCTGGTCACCGGCGCCGGCCCGATCGGTATGATGGCCGCCGCTGTTGCCCGCCACGCGGGCGCGCGCACCGTGGTCCTGACCGACATCAACGACTTCCGGCTGGAGCTGGCGCAGAAGGTCGCGCCGGGCGTTCGCACCGTGAATACGACCAAGGAAGACATCCACGATGTCATGAAGGAACTGGGCCTGAAGGTTGGCTTCGACGTGGCGCTGGAGATGTCGGGCTCGCCCATCGCCTTCAAACAGTGCGTCGACACCCTGATCATGGGCGGCGGCATGGCGCTGCTGGGCATTCCCGGCAAGCCGATGGAAACCGACTGGGGCGCGATCATTCTGAAGGCCCTGACCATCAAGGGCGTCTATGGCCGCGAGATGTTCACCACCTGGCGCAAGATGCTGGGCCTGCTGAAAGCCGGCCTGGACCTCAGCCCGCTGATCACGCACCGCCTGGGCTACGCCGACTACCGCGAAGGCTTCGAAGCCATGAAGTCGGGCCAATCGGGCAAGGTCGTGCTGGACTGGGATAAAGCGGCCTGAGAGACGAGTACCGCTGATCAAACAGCGAGCAACTGTTTGATCAGCGCCTTTTCGAACCCCTTGGTTTCCGATCCCGGCAAGGCCCTGCCGATTTCACCGCTTTCGAACAGGGCGAAGACCTTGGGGTGGACGTAAGAGGCGCGGCAGACGGTGGGGGTGTTGCCCAAGAGGCCGGCGACAGCCTTGACGCAGACGGTGATCTTTCGCTTGGCGTCGGTGGGCGAGGTCGGGGCCTCGGTGTCGCGCAGCGCCCGCGCCGCCGAGACGGTGCCGGCCCAGGTGCGGAAGTCCTTGGCCGAGAACTGCTCGCCCATCGCCTCGCGGATGTAGGCGTTCACGTCGTCGGAATCGACCGGGCACAGCGCGCCGTCGGCCGCGCGGTATTTGAAGAGTTGCTGGCCGGGCAGACCTTCCAGCTGCCGCACGACCTTGGCTAGGCGCCGGTCTTTGACGCTGACGCTGTGATCCTTGCCGCTCTTGCCGCGAAACTCAAACGTCAGGGCCGCGCCGTCGACATCAATGTGGCGCTTGTGCAGGGTCGTCAGGCCGTAGCTGCGGTTCTGTTTGGCGTAGATGGAATTGCCGACGCGGATCAGGGTGATCTCCAGCAGGCGCACGGCGGTCGCCAGCACCTTGTCGCGACAGACGCCGCGAAGAGCCAGATCATGTTCGACCTTCTCCCGCAGTTTCGGCAGGTTGCGCGAGAAGGCCGGCAGCTTGTCGAACTTGTTCTCGGAGCGGGCCGTGCTCCAGTCGTTGTGATAGCGGTATTGTTTGCGGCCCTTCACGTCCCGGCCGGTCGCCTGGATATGGCCGTTGGCCTTGGGACAGATCCAGACATCGGTCCAGGCGGGCGGAATGGCCAGGGCGCGGATGCGGGCCAGGGTCTTGGCGTCCGTAACGGTCTTGCCCTTGGCGTCGCGATACGACCAACCCTTGCCGGCGCGGCGCCGGGTCAGGCCCGCGAACTCGTCGCTGCAATAGCTGAGGCCTTGAGGGACTTCGGCGGCGATGTCGAAGGCGTGCGATCCGTCGGCCATCACCCGTTCGCCTTTTCGAGACGGTCATGCAGCCGTTTGATCCAGCGCTCGGCCGGATCGCCACCCCACAGCAGCCAGGCGATATAGCCGGCCGAAGGATCGGTGCGGCTGCCCCAGCCCTTGCCGTCCTTGTCCACGGTGTGGCGGGCGAAGTAGCTGTAGATGTCCTTGATGTCCTTGTCCGAGACGGGCTTCTGATCCGCCAACTGATGGGCGCGGCGCACGCCGACCTCGGTGCCGCCCCGGTCGTGCTTGTCGCGCAGGTCGAGACCACGCTTGGCCTGGGTCGCGACCCCCTTGGGCGGCTTGCGTTGCGCGTCGGTGAGGGTGGTTTTGGCGGCCATCGCATCTTTCCGTACAAGGACTTGGGCCGAACGCCGTGTCTGGCGCGCGAGTTCCGCTTGACCGCGCGGGCCGGGCGCGAGACGAGGCGGCATGAACTATCGCCACAGCTTTCACGCCGGAAACTTCGCCGACCTGGTCAAGCACGCCTTGGTGCTTTGGTTGGTGAAGGTGCGGCAGGCGGCGGGGCCGCTGGCGGTGTTCGACACCCATGCGGGGGCGGGGTTGTACGATCTGTCGGGCGACGGCGCGCGGTCCAAGGAGGCCGAGGCCGGCGTGGCGCGGCTGATGTCCGCCGAGGGGCGGACGCCGCTGATGGACGCGCTGGCGGCCGAGGTCGCGGCGCTGAATCCTGAGGGCGGGTCGCGGTTCTATCCGGGGTCGCCGTTGCTGATCGCGGACGCGCTGACGCCCGGCGGTCGCTATGTCGGGTTCGAGCTGAACCCGCCGGTGCGGGCCATGCTGGCCGAGGCGCTGGCGGGGCGAGCGAACGCCGAGACGCGCGAGGGCGACGGCTATGCGGCCGTGGTCGCGGAGGCGGCGAAGACGAACGGGCCGCTGGTGCTGATCGACCCGCCGTTCGAGAAGCCTGACGACTATGTGCGGTCTGCCGAAACAGCCATCGCGGTCGTGAAGCGTGACCCCAACACGACGGTGGCGATCTGGACGCCGCTGAAGGATCTGGAGACCTTCGACGGCTTTATCCGGCGGCTGCAGGGCAGGGCGGGGTCGACCCTTGTCGCCGAGGCGCGGTTGAGGCCGCTGACCAATCCGATGAAGATGAACGGCTGCGCCATGGTGGTGGTCAATCCGCCGGCGGGCGCGGAAGCGGCCGCGACCCAGATCTGCGGGTGGGTCGCGGGGGCGCTGGGGGAAGCCGGCGGACGGGCCGAGGTCTGGACCTTCTGACCGCAGTCACTAGGTTGGTCGCATGACGCGCATCGCCATTCTGGAAACCGGACACCCGCCGGAGCATCTGAAGGACGATTTCGACGACTATCCGGCGCGGTTCCGGGCCCTGCTGGGCGAGGGCGTGCCGACGACGCGGTTCGACGTGCAGTCGGGGCAACTGCCTGAGGATCCGTCGGTCTTTCAGGGGGCCATTGTCACGGGGTCGGCGGCGGGGGTCTATGACGACCTGCCGTGGATCCCGCAGCTGATCGACTGGCTGAGGGCGGCGCGGGGGCGGACGCGGCTGGTCGGCATCTGTTTCGGGCATCAGGCGCTGGCCCATGCGTTCGGCGGCGTGGTGGAGAAGTCGCACAAGGGCTGGGGCGTGGGGCTGCACCGCTATGACGTGCGTGAGGATGCGCCGTGGATGCATCCGCGTGCGCGGACGATCGCCATTCCCGTGTCGCACCAGGACCAGGTCGTCGCGGTTTCGGACGATGCGCGAGTGATCGCCTCCAGCGGCTTTACGCCCTACGCCGGTCTGGCCTGGGGTGACGATGCGATCTCGTTCCAGTGTCACCCGGAGTTTCAGCCGGACTATGCGGCGGCGCTGATCGAGGGACGGCGCGGGGCGCGCATCCCGCATGATGTGGCGGATCAGGCGATCGACAGTCTGAAGCGGCCCAACCACCGGGCAGTGCTGACGGCCTGGATCCGCGCCTTCCTGCTGCTGACGCCGCCGCCGGTCGAGGATCACGGTAGCGGGATTTAGAGCCCCAGCAGCCGGATCAGCGCCAGCGCCAGCACCACAAGGGCGCCCAGCGACAGGACGACGGCGGCGACGACCCGTCCGCCGGCGCGGGCGACGGCGCGGATGTCGGTCTGCAGACCCAGGGCGGCCATGGCGACGACGGTCAGCAGGCCCGAGGCGGCGGCCATTGGCGCGAGCGCGGCCTGCGGGATCAGATCAAACGAGCGCAGGCCGATCATGATCAGGAAGCCTATGATGAACCACGGGAGCAGGCGCGACAGGCCGGGCTTTGCGGCGCCGGGCGCGCGGTCGCGGAAGATCAGCGACAGGGCGAGGATGACGGGACCGAGCATCAGCACCCGCACCAGCTTGACCACCGTGCCGGTTTGAGTGGCGACGGCGCCGAAGGGCGCGGCGGCGGCTAGAACCTGCGGCACCGCATAAACGGTCAGACCGGCCAAGGCGCCGTATTGCAGGCCGTTCAGATGGATCAGGCCGCCCAGCAGGGGCAGGGCAAGAACCACGATAACGCCGAGCACGGCGGTGAAGGCGATGGAGGCGGCGACCTCTTTCCCGTCGGCGTCGATGACGGGGGCGACGGCGGCGATGGCCGAGTTGCCGCAGATGGCGTTGCCGCAGGCGACCAGCAGAGCCATGCGCGCGTTCAGGCCCAAGGCGCGACCGACGCCAAAACTGACGACGATGGCGAGCGCGACCAGGGCGAAGATGCCCAGGACGAAGCCGACGCCCAGCGACGACAGGGTGGCGGCGCTGACCGAGGCGCCGAGCAGCACCACCGCCACCTCCAGCAGCATCTTGGCCGAGAAGTCGATCCCGGCCTTGAACCGCGCATCGGGCGTCCAGGCGGTGCGGACGGCGGCGCCCAGCAGGATGGCCAGCACCAGCGGCTCCAGCCAGACATGGCCGATGACGTCGCGCTCGATACTGGTCAGGCCGATGGCGGCCAGAGTGACCAACAGGCACAGCATGACGCCGGGCCGGATCGTGCGCCCGAACGCTGTCGCCGACGCCAGCGTGGGCGCGTGGACGGGGGCGGGCAGGGCGGCGGACTTCATCGTCAAGCGTGATGCGCCTGCCCTCGACGGCGGTCCAACGGATAGTTATGGTCGTTTTAATCCGATTTGGAGATCAATCGTGACCTTGGAACGCCTGCGTATCTTCGTCGCCGTCGCCGAGCGTGACCATGTGACGGCGGCGGCAAGGGCGCTGAACCTGACGCAGTCGGCGGTGTCGAATGCTCTGGCAGCTCTGGAAGCCGAGCATGACGTGCGGCTGTTCGATCGGGTCGGGCGGGGCGTGGTGCTGAACGAGACCGGCCGCGCCTTCCTGCCCGAGGCCAAGGCGGTGCTGGCGCGGGCTGCGGCGGCCGAGGCGGCGCTGGCGGACATGAGCGCCCTGCGGCGCGGGCGGCTGGCGGTGTTCGCCAGCCAGACCATCGCCAGCTACTGGCTGCCGCGCCGGCTGGTGGATTTCCACACGGCCTATCCTGGCGTCGAACTGGCGGTCGAGATCGGCAACACGCGCGAGGCGGCGCAGGCGGTGCTGAGCGGCGCCGCCGAGATCGGCCTGGTCGAGGGGGCGGTGGAGGAGTCGGCCCTGTCGCAGGTTCAGGTGGGGTCGGATCGGCTGGCCGTACTAGTCACGCCGGATCATCCGTGGGCGACGCGACGTCGGCTGGACGCGAAGGATTTGTCGGACCAGCCCTGGGTGTTGCGCGAAGTCGGCTCTGGCACGCGATCGACGCTGGAGGCGGCGGTGCGGGACATCGGGGTCGATCCCGCGACCCTGTCGGTGTCGATGACCCTGCCGTCGAACGAGGCCGTGCTGGCGGCGGCCGAGGCGGGGGCGGGGGCCACGGCCCTGTCGGAAAGCGTGGCCTATGCGTCGGTGGCCGCCGGGCGGCTGGTGACGGCGCCCTTCACCCTGCCGGAGCGGCCGTTCCGCCTGTTACGACACCGCGAACGGTATCGCAGCCGGGCCGGCGACGTGTTCGTCGAGGCGATGGGCTAGGGCCACTTCACCACCGGCGGCATGGACGACAGGATCGAATCGACGTTCCCGCCGGTCTTCAGCCCGAACATGGTGCCGCGGTCGTAGAGCAGGTTGAACTCGACGTAGCGGCCCCGGCGGATCAGCTGTTCCTCGCGCTCCTCGACCGTCCAGGGCTCGGCCATGCGAGCGGCGACGATGCGGGGATAGACGTCCAGGAAGGCCAGGCCGATGTCGCGGGTGAAGGCGAAGTCTCGGTCATAGTCGCCGCTGTCGTGATGGTCGTAGAAGACGCCGCCGGTGCCGCGCGGCTCCTTGCGGTGGGGCAGGTAGAAATACTCGTCACACCATGCCTTGTATTTGGCGTGCCAGGTCGGGTCGTGGGCGTCGCAGGCGGCCTGCATGGCGGCGTGGAAGGCCACGGTGTCAGGGTGATCCTGACGACGATCCGCCATCAGCACGGGCGTCAGGTCGCCGCCGCCGCCGAACCAGCTCTTGGTCGTGGCGATGAAGCGGGTGTTCATGTGGACGGCCGGAATGCGCGGGCTGACGGGGTGGCAGATCAGGCTGATCCCCGTCGCGAAGAAGCGCGGATCGACGTCGGCGCCGGGCACGTTCTTGGCGTAGTCAGCGGGAAAGGCGCCATGCACCGTCGAGACGTGGACGCCGACCTTTTCGAACAGCCGGCCGTGCATCATGCCCATGACGCCCCCGCCGCCCTCGGGCCGCTCCCATCCGGTGCGCACGAAGCGACCGGGTTCGCCGGGGAACAGGTCGGCGGGGGCTGCATCCTCCAGCGCCTCGAAGGCGGCATGGATGCGGTCGCGCAGATGTTCGAACCATGCGCGGGTCTCGACCTTCTTCAGGTCGAGCGGATCGGTGAAGACGGCGTCGCTCATGGCGCGCTTGAACCACGTCGCGGCAGCGGCGTCATCCGGACAGGTTGTCATAAGCAGAATCGCGGGCGCTAATGGCTGTCTGCCGTTTTCAGGAAGCCCGCCCATGATCCGCCGTCTCCTTTCCGTCGCCGTCGCCTCGCTCGCGCTGGGAGGGGCGGTTCAGGCCCAGGACGCCGAGGAGGCGCGGGTGATGGAGATTTTGAAGACCACGCCGCTGATCGACGGGCACAACGACCTGCCTTGGGCGCTGCGACAGCAGTATGGGAATGACGTTTACGCCGTTGATCTGACGAGGAATCTGGCGGCGTCGACCAAACTGCATACCGATATCGCGCGCCTGCGGGCCGGGGGCGTCGGAGGGCAGTTCTGGTCCGTCTATGTGCCTGCCAGCCTGACGCCGCTGGAGGCGGTCGAGGAAACCTTCGAGCAGATCGACACGGCCAAACGCATCATCGCCGCCCATCCCGATACCTTCGGCCTGGCGACCACGGCGGACGAGGTGGATGCGGTGTTCAAATCGGGCCGGATCGCCAGCCTGATCGGGATGGAGGGCGGCTATTCGATCGACGATTCCCTGGCCCTGTTGCGGGAGTTCTACCGAGCCGGCGCGCGCTACATGACCCTGACCCACTCCAAGACCACGACCTGGGCCGACAGCGCGACGGACGCGCCGAAATGGGGCGGGCTCAGCCCGTCCGGCGAGGCGGTGGTCAAAGAGATGAATCGGCTGGGCATGATGGTCGACCTCAGCCACGTCTCCGAGGAGACGATGCTGGACGCCATGCGCGTGTCCGATGCGCCGGTGATCTTCTCTCATTCGTCGGCGCGGGCGGTCACGGATCATCCGCGCAACGTGCCGGATCGGGTGCTGCGAATGATGCCGCAGGACGGCGGCATCGTGATGATCAACCTGGCGCCCGGTTTCGTGTCCGAGGCGGTGCGGGCCTGGAACGGGGCCAAGGCGGGCGAGGAGGCGCGGCTGAAGACCCTGAACCCCGGCGATCCCGGCGCGGTGGAGGCCGGGCTGACCGCCTGGACCGCCGCCAATCCGACGCCCCAAGCGACGCTGGCCGACGTGGTGGCGCATATCCAGCATGTGCGAGAGGTCGCAGGCATCGACCACGTCGGCCTGGGCGCTGACTTCGACGGTATCGGCAGCCTGCCGGAAGGCATGGGCGGGGTGGACGCCTATCCACGCATCCTGGCGGCCCTGATGGCGGCGGGCTGGAGCGAGGCCGACATCCGCAAGATCGCCGGCGAGAACCTGCTTCGGGTCATGCGGGAGGTCGAGGCCGTCGCGGCGTCAAAGTCCGGCGAACGGCCTTCGATGGCGCGGCTGGAGCCCGCGTCGGCTCAGAACTAACCGACCCCGCCCGTCTGGCGCAGGCCTTCCCACAGGGCGATTCCGGCGGTGACCGACAGGTTCAGCGAGCGGGCGTCGGGCCTCAGCGGCACGACGACACGCGCGTTGGCGGCGGCGTGGACATAGTCGGGGGCGCCGGCGCTTTCCTTGCCGAACAGCAGGGTATCGTCGGGCTGGAAGACGAAATCGGGCAGGGGAGTCGCGCCCTTGGTCGTAAGCAGCACCAGCCGCCCGGCCGGACGATCCGCCTGGAAGGCCTCCCAGTCGGCGTGGCGGGTCATGTGGGACAGCGGGCCGTAGTCGAGGGCCGCGCGCTTCATGGCGCGGTCGTCGAAACGGAAGCCCGTCGGCTCGATCACATGCAGATCGACGCCGAAACAGGCCGACAATCGGATGCAGGCTCCGACGTTCTGAGGAATGTCCGGTTGAAAAAGGGCGAGACGCATTCTAAGGCCTGACATACGCGCGGCGAGGGGGTTTGTCGCGGTCTGTTTGCGAGCGTTTCGCAAGAAACGTCAGCAGCTTGCGTCCAACGCGGCGCAAGTCACGGGCCGTCGGGGATTCCCGGCGTCTTTTGTTGGTTCGTGCCGTGGCTGGGGACGCCCTTGGGGGTCTTCTGCGGCGTTCGAGAGGTGGAAACGTGGCCGAATCGGTCGTGCATACGGAAGACGGTCACAGCCCTGAGGGCGGTGATCCCAATCGTCGGGACTTTATCTACATTGCGGCGGGCGCCGCAGCGGTCGGCGCGGGCGCCATGATCGCCTGGCCGCTGATCAACCAGATGAATCCGGCGGCCGATACGCTGGCGCTGGCGTCGATCGAGTTCGACCTGACCAAGGTTCAGGAAGGCCAGCAGGTCGTCATCAAATGGCAGGGCAAGCCGGTGTTCGTGCGTTACCGCACCCCGGCCGAGCTGCAGAAGGTCATCGCGGACGATCACGCTCCGGACCTGAAACAGCCCCAGACCGACGCCGAGCGCACCAAGCCGGGTCACGAGAAATATCTGGTCGTCATCGGTTCGTGTACGCACCTGGGTTGCGTGCCGACCTTTGGCGCGGGCGATTACGGCGGCTGGTTCTGCCCCTGCCACGGCTCGCACTACGACGCTTCCGGCCGCATTCGTAAGGGGCCGGCGCCTCTGAACCTGGTGGTGCCGGAATACGATTATCTGTCCGACACCCGCGTCAAGATCGGCTGAGGACCAAGGGGGAATCATGAGCGATCACGAGAGCACCTACGTCCCGAAGACGGGCGTCGAGAAGTGGCTGGACACCCGGCTGCCGATCATCCGTTTCGGCGCGGACTACATGTCCCTGCCGACGCCGCGGAACCTGAACTACTGGTGGACCTTCGGCGGCATCCTGGCCCTGTGCCTGATGACGCAGATCGTCACCGGCATCGTCCTGGCCATGCACTATACGCCGAACGTCGATCTGGCCTTCGCCTCGGTCGAGCGCATCATGCGCGACGTGAACGGCGGCTGGCTGATCCGTTATGTCCACGCCAACGGCGCGTCGATGTTCTTCATCGCCGTCTATCTGCACATGCTGCGCGGCCTCTACTACGGCTCGTACAAGGCGCCGCGCGAGATGATCTGGATCATCGGCTGCGTGATCTTCTTCCTGATGATCGCCACCGCCTTCCTGGGCTACGTCCTGCCGTGGGGCCAGATGTCGTTCTGGGGCGCTGAAGTCATCACCAACCTGATCGGCGCCATCCCGGTGCTGGGCGAGCCGATCCTGATCTGGCTGCGCGGTGGGCCGGCGATCGACAATGCGACGCTGAACCGCTTCTTCTCGCTGCACTATCTGCTGCCGTTCGCGATCTTGGGCTGCGTCGTGCTGCACCTTTGGGCGCTGCACTCGGCCGGTCAGAACAACCCGGTCGGCATCCTGATCCCGAAGGATCGGGAGAAGAAGGACACGCTGCCCTTCCACCCGTATTTCACTGTCAAGGACGGCTTTGCGATCATCCTGTTCCTGATCCTGTTCGCCATCTTCGTCTTCTATCAGCCGAACGCGCTGGGCCACGCCGACAACTACATCCCGGCTAACCCGCTGCAGACGCCGGCGCACATCGTGCCCGAGTGGTACATGCTGCCCTTCTACGCGATCCTGCGCGCCATTCCGGACAAGTTCGGCGGCGTGGTGGCGATGTTCAGCGCCATCGGCGTGCTGTTCGTCCTGCCTTGGCTGGATACGTCGAAGGTGCGCTCGATGCGCTATCGCCCGACGATGCGGACCTTCTTCATCATCTTCCTGGTGGTGGGCGTGGGCCTGGGCTGGTGCGGTGGTCAGCTGCCTGACGCGCCGGTGATCGGGTCGTTCAAGACCTTCACCCTGATCGACGGCGACCTGAACTCCTACTTGTGGCTGACGCGGGTCTTCACCCTCTACTACTTCGTCTTCTTCCTGATCATCATGCCGTTGGTCGGGTTGAAGGAGCAGCCGCTGCCGATCCCGGCGACGATCTCCGAGCCGGTCCTGACCGGCGCCGGCGCCGTCGAGCACAAGGTCTGAAAATCATGACGATTGGAATGAAGACCGTGTCGTTCAAGACGATCATCGCCTCGGCCGCGATTGCGCTGGGTCTGTTGAGCGCGGCCGCTCCCGCCATGGCGGCGGGCGCTGCGGCCCATCCGCGCTCGGGCGGATTCAGCTTCGAAGGGCCGTTCGGCACCTATGACCAGGGCCAGCTGCAACGCGGCTACAAGGTCTATCACGAGGTCTGCGCCGCCTGTCACAGCATGAACCTGATGCACTATCGGAACCTGGGCGACCGTCATGGGCCGTTCTGGAATCCGAAGTATCCGAACCCGAACGACAACCCCGTCGTGAAGGCTCTGGCCAAGGAAAACCAGGTCGGCGACATCGACAGCGAGACCGGCGAGGCGATCCAGCGTGACGCCACGCCCGCCGACAAGTTCCGCGCCCCCTATCCTAACGCCACGGCGGCGGCGGCGGGCAATGGCGGCGCCGCGCCGCCCGACCTTTCGGTCATGGCCAAGGCCCGTCACGACGGCGCGAACTACATCTATTCGCTGCTGTCGGGCTACAAGGCCGCGCCGGCCGGCCTGCAGATCCGCGACGGCCAGCACTACAACCCCTATATGGCCGGCGACCTGACGCCGTTCTGGACGGGCGACCACAAGGACGTTCCGCCCGGCGGCTTCATCGCCATGCCGCCGCCGCTTCAGAACAGTCAGGTGACCTATGACGACGGCTCGCCTCAGACGGTCGATCAATACGCCAAGGACGTCGCGGCCTTCATCGCCTGGACGTCCGAGCCGAAGATGGTCGAGCGCAAGCAGGCCGGTCTGAGCGTGATGATCTATCTGCTGCTGTTCGCCGGCATCACCTATGTCGCCTACCGTCGCATCTGGAAGGGCGTCGCCCACTAAGGGCATCGCCGCCGGATCGAAATCGTAGGCCCGCCGAGGTTCGCCTCGGCGGGCTTTTTCGTTTGCGGATCATGTTTGGTACGGCCCGAAGCCGTTGTGTGCACTGTCTGAAGTTGATTTTCATCGCCTTGAGGTAGCGCGTGTTTGCAACCTGTGTCTAAATCGCTGACGAACTTCGGGAGGTGACAATGCTTACAACTGTTCTCGGCTTTGCGATGACAGTTTCCGCCGCGCAGCCGAACACCACACCAAGTCCCTCGAACTCTCAGGTCATCTACGCGGTCGGCGGCCTTGCGCGTTTTGAAGACAACGACCGTCGCCTGATTGTCGAAAACGAGCGGCGTGATCAAATCCAGCGTTGGCGGCAGGTGGTCATCAACCAGCGCTTCGAGCTGGCTGACAAACTCGACCGTTTGATCGCCAGCGGCGATTGCGAAGCTGCGAGGAATCTGGCCGTCAGTGGTGGTTATGCCGACATTCGCGAGGCCGTGATAAAAACCTGCGACGCTCGCGAGAGCCCCGTGGCACGCTAACGGAAGGCTCGTTTGTGTCGACAGCTGGATGATCGCCCCCTAGGGTCGCGCATCGTTTCTGGCTGTGGGGCCTTCAGTTCATGCGTCTTGTCTCTTCTTTCGCCGCTCTTTTGTTGGCGAGCGCCGCCTTGTCCGCCTGCGCCACGGCGTCCAATCCCGCTGCGGTTCATACCGTCCCGACGTTCGATGCGGCGCGCATCTCGCAGGACATCAAGACGTTATCGGACGACAGTTTCGAGGGCAGGGGCATCGCCACCCCGGCCGAGGAAAAGGTCATCCGCTATCTGAGCGAAGGCTACGCCGCCGCCGGGTTCGAGCCGGGCGGGCCGAACGGTCAATGGACGCAGGACGTGATCCTTAACCGCTTCACCCAGTCCAATGTGCGCGCTTCGCTGAAGCTGGGCGACTGGACCCTGCCGATGACCCAAGGGCGCGAGGTCGCCATCTCGACCCGCCGCCCGGCTGAACACGTCAGCCTGAAGGACGCCCCGCTGGTCTTCGTCGGCTATGGCATCAATGCGCCCGAGCGGCAGTGGAACGACTTCAAGGGCCAGGACCTGCGAGGCAAGATCCTGGTGGTGCTGGTCAATGACGCCGACTTTGAGGAGCCGGCGCTGAACACCTTCGGCGGTAAGGCCATGACCTATTACGGCCGCTGGACCTACAAATACGAAGAGGCGGCCAAACAGGGCGCGGCGGGCGTGCTGATCGTGCACGAGACGGCGCCGGCGTCTTACGGCTGGCAGACGGTCGCCAACTCCTGGGGCGTGTCGCAGTTCGACATCCTGCGCCAAAATGCGGCGGCGGAGCGCGTGCCGATGGAGGGCTGGATCCAGCGTGACGTGGCGGTCGACCTGTTCCGTCGCGCGGGTCTGGATTTCGACGCGCTGAAGGTCCAGGCGCGCAGCCGTGACTTCCAGCCGGTCGCCTTGCCCGGCGCATCCTTCTCGACCGAGTTCGACGTGGCCACCAATCAGGTCACCAGCCACAACGTCATCGCCCGCCTGCCGGGCGCGACTCATCCGGACGAGACGATCCTCTATACCGCCCACTGGGATCACATCGGCATGGGCGAGCCGGATGCGACCGGCGATCGCATCTTCAACGGGGCGGTGGACAATGCCTCGGGCACGGCGGGGCTGCTGGAACTGGCGCGCATGTTCGGTCGCGCGCCGCGCACCGAGCGCTCGATCGTGATGATCAGCTTCACCGGCGAGGAAAGCGGCCTGCTGGGCTCGGAATACTATGCGGTGAACCCGGTCTATCCGCTGGCCAAGACGGTGGGCGGGTTCAACATGGACTCCATGAACGTCTATGGCCGCGTCACGGGGCTGGGCGTCACCGGATATGGCCAGTCGGACTTCGACGAGCGTCTGGCGGCGGCGGCCCAGCCGCAAGGGCGAGCACTGGTCCCGGACTACGAGAATGCGGCCGGCACCTATTACCGTTCGGACCACTTCCCGCTGGCCAAGCGCGGCGTGCCGATGGCCTATGCCGGCAGCCGGGGCGAATTCCGCGACGAGCCGATCGCCGCGCGCGAGGCGGCGCGGTCGGAATACGGCGCCAAACGCTATCACCAGGCGGCGGACGAATGGTCGCCCGACTGGGACTACAGCGGCATGATCGAGGACCTGACCGTCTTCTACGATGTCGGTCGCGCCCTGGCGAACGGTCGCGACTGGCCGCAGTGGAAGTCGGGCTCAGAGTTCGCGCCGGTGCGCGCCACGACCGCGTCCGAACGCCGCTAGTCTTTTCACACATCAAGATGGGGCGGGGAGGAATCTCCACCCATTTGCCATTTCGCCTGTCGAGTCAGTTCAATGATCCATCGCCGTTCACCCCTGGTCGCCCTTGCGGCGCTTGCGCTCACCGCCTGCGCGACGACGCCGGTCGCATCGCCGGCGCCCAAGCTGGACGCCTTCGCCGTCGCCTCGGCCGCGACGCCTCAGTTCAGCGCCCAGCGCCTGTCGGACCACATCAAATATCTGGCGTCGGACGAGTTGGAGGGACGGTTTCCCGGCCTGATCGGCGAACAGCTGACCCTGGCCTATCTGCAGGCGCAATACGAGGCGATGGGGCTGGAGCCGGGCGGGCGCGACGGATCGTGGCTGCAGCCCGTCGATCTGGTGCGATTCACGCCGGAGCGGGCGCCGACGGCGTCCTGGACAGGGGCGGACGGCATGGCGCATCCGCTGGTTTCGGGGACGGACATCACCCTGCGCGCCGGGTCGGCGGAACCGGTCGTGACGGCCGAGGCGCCGCTGGTCTTCGCCGGTTACGGCATTTCGGGCCCGACCTGGGACGACTATGGCAATGCGGACCTGACCGGCAAGGTCGTGGTCATTCTGCGCGGCCAGCCGACGGTGATGGGCGAGGACCCCAACTTCTACGGCTCGACCACGCACAAGACCCAGGAGGCGTTGAAGCGCGGAGCCGTGGGCGTCATTACGCTTCAGGATCAGGACAACCGCTGGCGTCGCGCCGTGGGAGGCGCGACCCGGCCGCAGATGACGGTCAAGGGCGCGCAGGACCCGCGTTTTAGCGGATCCATCAACATGGCCACGGCGACGGCGATCGGCGGCACGCCCCTGGAAGCTGCCGTCGAGCGGGCGAAAACGACCGCCTTGGGGGGCGTTCTGGATCTGGGCGCGCGTCTCAGCGTCGATATCGCCGAGACGACCGAAGTCATCCACTCCAACAACCTGCTGGCCAAGATTCCCGGCACCGAGCGGCCTGACGAATACGTCTTCTATTCCGCCCACTGGGATCACGTCGGCAAGGCCCGGACGCCGAACGCCGAGGGCGACGACATCTTCAACGGCGCTTGGGACAATGCGTCGGGGACGGCCGGTCTGATCGAGATGGCGCGGGCGTTCAAGGCTGGACCGGCGCCGAAGCGCACCGTGGTCTTCTTGCACGTCACGGCCGAGGAGCAGGGGCTGCTGGGGTCGGAAGCCTATGCCGCCGATCCGGTCTATCCGCTTGCCATGACGGCGGCGGACATCAACATTGACATGCTGCCTTTTACGCCCGCAACGCGTGACGTGGCGGTGTTCGGGGTCGGCAAGTCGGAGCTGGAGGATATCCTGGGCCGGTTCGCCGCCGTACAGGGGCGGGTGGTGACGGGCGACGGCTATCCGGAGGAAGGCTTCTACTACCGCTCCGACCACTTCAACTTCGCGGCCGGCGGGGTGCCGGCCCTGATGCCGTGGACGGGCCGTGATTTCGTCGAGGGCGGGATCGAGGCGGGCAAGCCCTATTACGAGGGCGCGATGGCCAAATACTATCACAAGCTGACCGACGAATGGCGGGCCGACTATGATTTCACGGCCGCCTTGCAGAACCTGGACCTGCTGTATCGGCTGGGGCTGACGGTGGCCGACAGGGAGAGCTGGCCTGCGTGGAAGCCGACGGCCGAGTTCAACGCCATCCGCGACCGCACGGCCGATCAGAGGCGCTAGGCCTCAGGCCGCGCCGAACGGATAGGGGCTGACGGACTTGGACCAGTCATCGACCGCCAGCGGGCGGTCGATGGGGGCGGCGGCGCGTTCGGCGCACGGGTGGCGGTGGCACAGGCGGCAGGCCGGGCCGATGGGCGTGACCTCGGGGTTCTGCAGGTCCATGCCGTGGGCGTAGGCCAGACGATGCGCATGACGCAGTTCGCAGCCCAAGCCGACGGCGAGGTCGTGGTGCTCGCCATAGCCGTCGTGGCCTTGCCGCTCGACCGTGCGGGCGAAGGTGAACCAGCGGCCGCCATCTGGAGTCTCGATGATCTGGGTGACGATGCGGCCGGGCGTGCGGAAGGCCGAATGCAGCCGCCAGCGCGGGCAGGCGCCGCCGAAACGCGAGAAGGGAAAGGCGCCGGCCGCATAGCGTTTGGAGATGTTGCCCGCCTGATCGACCCGCATCAGGAAGAAGGGCACGCCGCGCGCGGTGGGGCGCGACAGGGTGGTCAGGCGGTGCGCGGCCTGTTCGTAGCTGACGCCGAACCGGGCCTGGAGCCGAGCCAGGTCATAGCGCGTCTCTTCCGCCGCCCGCTGGAAGGCGGCGTAGGGCATCAGGGTCGCGGCGGCGAGCGTGTTGGTCAGGGCGACCTTCAGCAGCGATCGAGTGGGCGCGTCCGGGGCGTTCGAGGCCTCTGCCAGCGCGTTGAGCGCCGGCCCTTGCTCGGCCAGGGCCAGTTGATAGGCGATGGCAAAGGCACGCGAGGACGGCCCCAGGGTTTCCGACAGCAGCAGACGGCGGCGGTGCAGGTCGTAGCGGCGGGTCCAATCCACCATGACCTCGGCCGGCAGGGTGCGAACGCCCAGATCGTGCCTGGCCGCCAGCCGATGGCGCGCGGCGGGTTCGAAGCCGTCGGCGTGGGCGGGCGCCTCGGCGGACAGGGCGTCGGACAGGGCCTCGCCCATCTGGTCCAGTTCGGGGAAATGGTTGCCGCGCGACTGGATGTATTCGCGCACCCATTCGGCGGGACTGGTCTCGATCGGGCTTTCGCCCGTCTCGGCGGCGGCGCGTGCGCGCGTGCGGCCGTCGTCGAAAGCCTGATAAAGGCGCAGCAGTGCGTCGGCGACGCCAGGCGCCTCTTCCAAGAGTTGCACCAGTTCATGCCGGGGCGCGGACAGACCCTTGAACAACGGGTCGGTCAGGATTTCCGTGAGACGCGCCTCGTCCGCCGCGCCGCCCTGGTTCAGGGCGCGCAGATCGACGTCATAGGTGTCGGCCAGTCGCAGCAACAGCTGGGCTGAGACCGGGCGCTGGTTGCGCTCTATGTGATTGAGATAGCTTGGAGAAACGTCCAGATCGGCGGCCATCGCCGTCTGGGTCAGGCCCAAGTCACGTCGTAGCCGCTTGAGCCGGGCGCCCAGAAACAGCTTGCGATCAGCGGCGGCGTTCATCGTCGGATAATGTCACAACATGACTGAATAAGCAAAGTCATAGTATGACAAGATGACTTCATTGATGGGGTTGGATATGTATCAGTTTTGACCGGCGCGTGTTCTTGTCTCCGACACGGCGGCTGCGGCCGCGCCCTTCAGAGACCGAGTTCGACCATGACCACCTTCGCCGATCTGGTGCCTTCGCCCGCCGGCCGTTTCGACGGCATCGAGCGCCCCTACACCCCTGAGGACGTCCTGCGCCTGCGCGGCTCGGTGCCGATCACCCATACGCTGGCGGAGCGCGGGGCCAACCGCCTGTGGCAGTTGCTGCACGACGAGCCCTTTATCAATGCGCTGGGCGCCGTGACCGGCAACCAGGCTATGCAGATGGTCCGCGCGGGTCTGAAGGCCATCTATCTGTCGGGCTGGCAGGTCGCGGCCGACGCCAATACGGCCGGCGCCATGTACCCGGACCAGTCGCTGTACCCGGCCAACGCCGCGCCGGAACTGTGCCGCCGCATCAACCGCACCCTGCAACGCGCCGATCAGATCGAGCATGCCGAGGGCGGGGCCAAGCGCGATTGGTTCGTTCCCATCGTCGCCGACGCGGAAGCCGGTTTCGGCGGGCCGCTGAACAGCTTCGAAATCATGAAGGCCTTCATCGAGGCGGGCGCGGCCGGCGTCCACTTCGAGGATCAGCTGGCGTCCGAGAAGAAGTGCGGCCACCTGGGCGGCAAGGTTCTGATCCCGACCCAGGCGCATGAGCGCAATCTGGTCGCCGCGCGTCTGGCCGCCGACGTCATGGGCACGCCGACGATCACGGTGGCTCGGACCGACGCCGAGAGCGCGCAACTGATCACCTCGGATATCGACGAGCGGGACCAGCCCTTCATCGATCGGGACAACCGCACGCCTGAGGGCTTCTTCCGCCTGAAGGAAGGCACGGGTCTAGACCACTGCATCGCGCGGGGCCTGTCCTACGCCAATATCGCCGACCTGCTGTGGTGGGAGACGTCGCACCCGGATCTGGACGACGCCAAGAAGTTCGCGGAGGCCATCCAGAAGGCCCATCCGGGCAAGCTGATGGCCTATAACTGCTCGCCGTCCTTCAACTGGAAGGCCAAGCTGGATGACGCCACCATCGCCAAGTTCCAGCGGGAGCTGGGGGCCATGGGCTACAAGTTCCAGTTCGTGACCCTGGCCGGCTTCCACAGCCTGAACAACGCGATGTTCGAACTGGCGGACGGTTATCGCGATCGCGGCATGGCGGCCTATTCGGAGCTGCAACAGCGCGAGTTCGCCAACGAGGCCATCGGCTACACCGCCACGCGTCACCAACGCGAAGTCGGCACCGGCTATTTCGACCAGGTCGCCACGGTCATCTCCAACGGCACGTCCTCGACGACGGCGCTGAAGGACTCGACCGAGACCGCCCAGTTCACCCACGCGGCTTAAACCGGAAAGGAATCCGCAAATGGAACCGCTGACCCGAACCGAAGCCATCATCGACTTCTGCCTGGCGCCCCTGGCGCTCGACACCGGCACGGAGGCCGAACGTGAGGTGCGTCGGCGCATGACGCACGTGCTGAGGACCTATCAAGCCAAGACCGCGACGCCCGTCGCCGTGGACTTCTCGTCCATGCCGTCACAGGTCATCAACGAAGCGGCGCACGGTTACGAATAGGCCGCTCGCCCACGAAAAAGGCCCGCTCCGATCGCTCGGAGCGGGCCTTGCTCTGTTCGAAGTCGCTTAGCGTGACGGCGTCGTGTTCAGCGATTGGGTGGTCGCAACCGCCGGGGTCGGAACAGGCGTCGCTTGCGGGACGGTGACGGAGATAGGCGTGCGCGCCGGCGCGGCTCCGGTTTCCTGAGGGTCGCCGACGACGATGGTGGTGATCTGCGTCGCCTCGGTGGTGCAGGTCGCCAGGTCGCGGGTGATGTGACGGCCCAGGCAGAAGATGTCCTCGTAGCTGGGGCGCGAGGCGGCCAGGCACTGGAACAGCATCAGCTTGGACATATCCATGCAGAACTCGCTGTTCGGCTCGTGCGTCAGAGCCTCGGTATTGACCCGGGCCTCGTCGCCGCCGGCGCCGAGCGCGCCCAGAGCCGCGATGGCCAGAGAGCGGACGACGGCGGGGGTGTAGGGCGGGCCCTTGCGCGAAGGCTCAAGGCCCAAGCCCGTGCCGCTGTTGGCGGCGGCGAACAAGCGGCTCGATTCCTCGGGCGACGGCAGCATCTTCACGGCCGACAGGGTCTTTGCACTTTCCAGCCGCACTTCGCGGTTCGGAATCGGCGTGATGGCCCAGCGGCGGCGGGGATCGCTGCGGCCCTGGATGGTGTAGGCGTCCTGCTCGATCGCCTCGGCGATGGCGCGCATGGCGATGGCGTCCTTGCCGACGGTCGCCGAGATCAGACCAGCGGCCGCATCGGCGCCGGGCAGGGTGGCGGCGTAGGCCGGATCGGCGACGATCTGGGCGACCATGCGCTGACGTTGCGCCGGATCGATCGCATACTGCTGTACGCCGGCGACGAACTCGGGCGACTGCAGGGCGATGATGGCGCCGTATGCGATCAGCCCCCGCGACAACTGGTCGGCGTCATAGGCCGAACCCTTGCGCAGGGCGGCCTGGATCGATTCCGCATCGGGGAAGCCGCCCGGCTGGATCGTCTGGGCTTCACGCAGGAAGGCGACGTAGATCGCGGCGGCGTCCGCCACGCCCTGGTTCAGCGACACGGGGGGCGGCTTGCGAGCGGCCAGTTCGGCCGCCAGACGCTGGGCTTCCAGCTCGGCCTTCGAGGGTCCGCTCTCGCAACTGGCGAGCAGGACAGCGGCGGCGAGGGCGGCGGCCGACAGACCGCGGCTCAGTAGGGCCGTTTTCATGGAGACTTCCTCAGGCGAATACGCGCGCAAAAAGCGCCAATACTGTTGGCGCTTATAAGGCGGGCCTTATGGTTATCCGAAGGTTAATCGAACAGTTTCGACACCGATTCTTCGTTCGCGATCCGTCGGATAGCCTCTCCGACCAGCGGAGCCACGGAAACCGCTCGGATTTTCGGGCAGTTCAAAACTTCGTGGGGTTGCTCGATGGAGTTGGTGATCACCAGCTCCTTCAGCGGGCCGTCGGTGATGCGCTGGACGGCGGGGCCGGACAGGACGCCGTGGCTGATATAGGCCGAGACCTCGGTCGCGCCCTGATTGATCAGGGCCTTGGCGGCGTTGACCAGGGTGCCGCCCGAATCGACGATGTCGTCGAACAGGATGCAGCGGCGGCCCTGAACGTCGCCGATGATGTTCATGACCTCGCTCTCGCCCGCCTTGGGCCGGCGCTTGTCGACGATGGCCAGGTCGGCGTCCAGGCGGCTGGCCAGCGAACGGGCGCGCACCACGCCACCGACGTCGGGCGAGACGATCATCAGGTCGTCGCCGCGGGCGTAGTTTTCCTTGATGTCCTGCGCCAGCACGGGGGTCGCGACCAGATTGTCGGTCGGAATGTCGAAGAAACCCTGGATCTGACCGGCGTGCAGATCCATCGTCAGAACGCGGTCGGCGCCGGCGCGGGTGATCAGATTGGCCACCAGTTTGGCCGAGATCGGCGTGCGGCCGCCGGTCTTACGGTCCTGACGCGCATAGCCGAAATAAGGAATGACGGCCGTGATCCGTTTCGCCGAGGCCCGCACCAGGGCGTCGGTGATGATCAGCAGCTCCATCAGGTTGTCGTTGGCCGGATATGAGGTCGATTGCAGGATGAAGACGTCCTCTCCGCGGACGTTTTCCTCAATGATGGCGAAGACCTCGTTGTCGGCGAACCGCTTGACCTGGGCCTTGGTCAGGGGCGCATCCAGGTGGTCGGCGATCGCCTGGGACAGTGCGCGGTTGGAGTTGCCTGAGAGCAGCTTCATCGGCCGGTCATCCTTTCGCCGTCATCCGCCCCCCATGAACGGCGGTCGGTTGGCGCGCTCTTTACCAGTGGAGCCGGGCAGGGCAAGTCGTATGCTGAGTTTTCCTCGGCATGGCGCGGCTCGGTTGCGGGTGCTAGAGGTCGCCGCGTTGGTTTCCGGGGAACGGCTTCAGGGCCGTCCTTCACACGTCATGGGGTCGTCCTTGTCCGCTTCTAAGTTCCGTTCCGGCATGGTGCTGATGGCCGCGGCGCTCGCCGCAGTGACGATTTCAGGCTGCTCGGGCACCAAGCGTCCCAAGCTGGCCTATGAGGAACGTCCGGTCGAGGCGCTCTACAACACCGGCTATGATCGGCTGCAGCAGCGCCGCTGGTCCGACGCCGTGGACTATTTCCAGGAAGTCGAACGCCAGCATCCCTATTCGGACTGGGCGCGTCGTTCGATCCTGATGCAGATCTACGCCTACTATCAGAATAACGCCTATGCCGACGCCATCGCGGCGGCCGACCGGTTCATCCAGCTGTTCCCCGGCAATCCGTCGGCGTCGTACGCCTTCTACATGAAGGCGGTCTGCAACTTTGAGCAGATCACCGATGTGGGGCGCGATCAGGGTTACGCCACCGCCGCCCTGGCCGGTCTGAAGGATGTCTCGCGCCGCTATCCGGGCACGCCCTATGCCTCGGACGCCGCCGTCAAGATCGACATGGTCAACGACCAGCTGGCCGGCAAGGAAATGAACATCGGCCGCTACTATCAGCGCGCCAACCAGCCGCTGGCGGCCCTGAACCGCTACAAGGCCGTGATCGCCAACCCGGACTTCCAGCGCACCTCGCATACGCCCGAAGCCCTGTATCGCCTGGTCGAGGTCAACCTTCAGCTGGGTCTGAAGGAAGAGGCGACGCGCAACGGCGCAGTGCTGGGCTACAACTACCCGGGCAGCCCCTGGTACGCCGAGGCCTATGCGCTGCTGACCGAAAATGGTCAGACGCCGGACAAGGTGCCCGAGGGCAAGCGCGAAAGCTGGCTGCAGCGGATCATTCCGGGCTGATCACGCGACGGCTTGTGCAATCCGGCGGGGATCGGGATTCTGTCGGTCATGATTCGTTCCGCCGGCGCCTGACGCGATGCTGACCGCCCTTTCCATTCGTGACGTCGTCCTGGTGGACGTGCTCGATCTCGAGGTCGAGAATGGCCTGACCGTGCTGACTGGCGAAACCGGGGCCGGCAAGTCGATCATTCTGGACGCGCTTGGCCTGGCGCTCGGCGGGCGCGGCGATGCAGGCCTGGTGCGTAATGGCGCCAAACAGGCGGTTGCCACCGCCGTCTTCTCCGCTCCCGATGATCCCGATCTGCTGGCCCTGATCGCCGACAAGGGGTTCGAGGTTCAGCCGGGCGAAGAGCTGATCCTGCGCCGCGTCTTGGGCGCCGACGGTCGCAGCCGGGCCTACGTCAACGATCAGCCGGCCGGTGTGACCGCCGTGCGCGAGATCGGCGCGGCCCTGGTCGAGGTGCACGGACAGCATGAGACGGTGGGCCTGCTGGACTGGCGAACGCACCGCGCGTCGCTGGACGCCTATGGCGGGCTGCAGCCGCAGTTGTCTGCGGTCGCCTCGGCCTCCGCCAAGCTCAAGGCCGCCGAGGCCAAGCTGGCCGAGCTGAAGGCGCAGGCGGCGGACGCCGATGCGCGGCGCGAAGAGATCAGCTTGAACCTGTCCGAGCTGGATGCGCTGGATCCGCGCGCCGACGAAGAGACGGAGCTAGCGGGCGAACGCGCCCTGCTGGGCGCCGCCGAAAAGGCCATCGCGGATTTGGGCGACGCGCGCACTCAGCTTGGCGGCGACAAGCTGAGCCAGAAGCTGGGCGCGGCGTTGAGGGCCGTCGAACATGCGCGCCAGAGGGCAGGGCAAGCGGGGGCCGAGGGCGATCATCCGGTCATCGTCAAACTGTCGGCCGCCGTGGAGGCGATCGACCGCACCATGGTCGAGGCGGCGGAAGCCCTCGCCGCCGTGGACGCCGCCGCCGACGCCTTCGACTATGAGCCCGGCCGTCTGGACAAGGCCGAGGAGCGTCTGTTCGCCCTGCGCGCCGCCGCCCGCAAGCTGCACACCACTGTCGATGCCCTGCCGACCCTGCGCATTCGCCTGCGCGAGCAGCTTCGGCTGATCGAAGATGGGGAGGAGGCGCTGACCAATGCCGGGCGCGAGGCGGCCGAGGCGGCGGAAGCCTATGATCTAGCGGCCACTTTCCTGACCTCGGCGCGGGAAGCGGCCGCCGAACGGCTGACCGCCGCCGTCATGGGCGAGTTGGGCCCGCTGAAGCTGGAGCGCGCGCGGTTCCGCGTCGCGCTGGAGCCGATCGAGGGCCGACGCGGGCCGGACGGCGTCGAGACGGTGCGGTTCCAGATCGCCACCAACGCCGGAACCGACTTCGGCCCGCTGGACGCCATCGCCTCGGGCGGCGAACTGGCGCGTTTCGCCCTCGCGATGAAGGCCGCTCTCGCGAGCCGCGAGGACATGCGTCAGCCCGTGATGATCTTCGACGAGGTCGATCAGGGCGTCGGCGGCGCGGTCGCCGAGGCCGTCGGTTCACGCTTGAAACGCCTGTCGAACGGCGCCCAGGTCCTGGTCGTGACCCACAGCCCCCAGGTCGCCGCGCGCGGCCATGCCCACTGGAAGGTGATGAAGGCCGACCGCGACGGCCTGACCACCACCACCGTCGTTGCCCTGGACGATCAGCGCCGTCAGGAGGAGATCGCGCGCATGTTGTCCGGGGCTGAGATCACCGACGAAGCCCGCGCGGCGGCGCGGGCTTTGATCGGATAAGACAAAACCCCCGGAGCGCATGCTCCGGGGGCCGCCAAAATCAACTCAGGATCAGTTGGGCTTGGCGCCGGCGTTGGCCGAGCCGTTTGCGCTGGCGCCGGCCGACAGCGCTACGCCGCCGCGTGAGGCGGAAGCCGAACCGTTGGCCGAGCCCGAGCTGGCCGCGTCGCCGCGCGACGTCGAGGCGGAGCTGGATGCGTCGCCCGAAGCCGAGCCGGAGACCGAGGCGGAGTTCACGGTCGACGCGGCGCCTTGGGCCAGACCAGACGCGCGATCACGTGCGGCGCCGGCGGTGGTTTGAGCCGCGCCGACCGTCGTCGCCGCCGTGGAGGCTGCGGCGTCGCCGGTGCGGGCCGCCGTGGCCTCAGCGCGGGCGCGGGCCTGTTGAGCGCGGCGTTCGGCACGGGTCAGGGTGGACGTCGCGCGGTCGGTGACGCGCGAACTGTCCAGCGAACCGCCCAGGTTTCCGGTCAGGGAGCCGGCGCCCGTCGCGCCGCCGGTCAGGCCCCCGACTTGGCCGCCCAGGCTGCCGCCGAGATTGCCGCCCAGACCGCCCGAGCCGCCCAGGATCTGAGCCTGCGAGGCACCGGCCAGCATCAGGCCGAAGGCGACGGTCGCGGTCATCAGGGTCTTTTTCATCGTCGTATCTCCTGTTGTTCCGGGCTTTGATCGCCCTCACAGGGTCCAACGACGGCGTCGGTCGGTTTCATCCCGGCAGACGAATCTTTTTTACGACGCCAGACTGCCGCGCGCGCCGACAGCGGCCGGCGGGGTGCGCAGGGAGAGGCCCACAACCCCTTGGCCATAGACGGCGTCGCGGCCGGATGCGCCGGCGTCGACCGCGGTCAACCCTTGGCGGCCGGACTTGCCGATCAGGCCTGCGACCAGCGGCGCGGCGAAGGAGGTGCCGCGCACCGAAACGAAACTGCCGGCGCGTCCGGCGGCGGCCATGTCGGCGCCCGGCGCGGCGTAATCGACCTGATCTCCGCGCCCCGCTTCGGGAAGGACGCGGCCCTGGGCGTTGACGGCGGTGACGCCGATGACCTGGGGATAGGCGGCGGGGTAGAGGGGCGGGGCGGCGGGGCCGTCGTTTCCGACCGCAGCGACCAGGATGACGCCGCGCCGCTGCGCCGCCGAAACCGCGCGTTCAATCAGAGCGTTGCGCGGCCCGACCAGACTGATGTTCACGACGGCGACGTGACGTTCGACCATCCAGGCCAGGGCCGAGGCCAAGGCTGTCGCCGACCCGCCGGCGGCGCGGCCGCCGTAGATGTCGGCGACCAAAAGCGCCGCGCCGGGATCGCCGCCCTTGAAGACCCCCGCATCCCCGACCATCAGCGATGCGACCGCTGTGCCGTGCGCGCCCATCTGCGGCGGGCCGGAAAAGCCGCGTTGTTCTATGGCCAATCGGGCCAGGGCCGGGTGGGTCGCTTCGACGCCTGTGTCGATCAGTCCAAGGCGGGCGCCCGGCGCGGCGCCGTTCGTCTGTGCGGGAGCGGGCGTCGCGAGAGGTGCGGCCGCCATTCCGGCAGGAGAGGCGACATGGTTGAAGGTGATCTCCGCGCCGGGAGCCAAGTCACGAAGCCTCCGCACCGCGCGATCCAGAGACAGGCGACGTGGCGGCGCCAAGACCACGATCGACAGGTCGAGCGCGTCGAGACGCTCTTCGCGCAGAACGGTGAAGCCCGCAGCCAGAGCCTGTTCCCGCGCGTCCTGCGGCAAATCAACCGCCACGACTTCGCCCGTCACAACGGGCCAGCCGTCGGGATCCGTCTGGAGCGCGCCGCGCGAGCTTCGGACCATATCAGTCAGGCGGGCGGGCGCTCTGAGCGCATCCTCGACGGTATCGCGCGTCAGACCTTCAAGCGTTCCCCTTTGCGGAATGCGATCGGTCAGGCCTGAAGGCAGCGACGGAAGGGAGGACGGGAGGCCGATCTGCGCCACGGCCGGCGAGGCGACCGCGCAAGCCACAAGCGTCGCCGCCATCCATCCGATCGTCAGCCGGTTCAAAATCACCCGATCCGCTCCTTGCGCCGTCTTGCATCGTCAGGCGATCCATTCGCCTATGCCCATTCGCTTGTGACAAGGGATGAAACGCGCCGCGCCGCGCGTTTCATCCCTCATGACAGAGGAACACGCGTGGACGAATTTCAGACGGAGTTGGTGGCGATGCTTCCGCGCCTTCGCCGGTTCGCGCGCGTTCTGCGGCCCCAGGACGCCGACGCTCAGGACTTGGTGCAACAAACGGTCGAGCGCGCTCTGGCCTCTCGAAAGGGGTTCAGGGCCGGCACGCGGTTGGACAGTTGGGCGTTCACGATCATGAGACGGATCGCCATAGACGACGGTCGAAAGGCCCAGCGGTGGTCGCGTGTCGTCTCGCCCGAGGACGACGCCACGCCGCGGGCGCCCGATCCGGCCCAGGCCGGCGAGGGGTTGCGCACCGACGCCCTGGAAGCGCGCGACGCCATCGACGCCCTGCCGGAAGATCAGCGTCAGGCCGTGGCTCTGGTCCTGATCGAGGGCCTGTCCTACGCCGAGGCGGCGCAGGTTCTGGGCGTGCCTGCCGGCACATTGACCAGCCGACTGGTGCGGGGCCGCCAGGCCCTGGTCGAAATTCTCGCCGCCCAAGGAATAACCGGATGACCCGCTACGACGACGAAACCCTGATGCGGCGGATCGACGGCGAAATGCCGGTCGTCGAGCGCGAGCGGATCGATGCGGCGGCTGCAAGCGACGCCGATCTGGCGGCTCGGCTGGCGGCGCTGCGGACAACCAGCGCCGCTGCGCGCGCGGCCTTCCCGATCCAGAGCGATGCGCGCGATGCGGATCTGGCCCGGCTCATCATGGCGTCGGGCGCCGCGCCGACGAAAAGCGCAGGCTGGAAGCTCTGGCTCGGCCAAGTCTTTGCGCCCCGGTCGGCCGTCATCTGGGGCGGTCTGGCGACGACGGCCTTCGTCGCTGGCCTATTGATTGCGCCGTCGCTGAACGGGTCGACCGGGTTCGCCCTGACAAGCGACGGCGCCGTGGCGGACGCAGGGCTGGTGCGGGTGCTCAACACGGGCCTGGCGGCCGACGGCGCCGACGACCAAGGGCGGGCGGTCGGACTGACGTTCCGGAACGCCGAAGGACGCTGGTGTCGGACGTTCACCGCCACGCAGGACAGTGTCGCAGGGCTGGTCTGTCGCCAAGGCGAAGACTGGCGGCTTCAGGCGCTGGCGCCGGCGGGGTCTCCGGGCGGTGAAATCCGTACGGCCTCGAGCGACACGCCAGCCGTCGTGCTTGCGGCTGTCGATACGACCATCGCCGGAGACGCTGTGGACACCGCCGCCGAACGCCGCGCGCGCGACGACGGTTGGCGTTAGGCGCCCAGGATCCAGCCTTCTTCCTGTTCGACCTGGGCGATCAGCTCAGGCGTGGCGTCCTTGGGCGGGGCGAACGCCTTGGCCAAGTCGCCGGCCTCGTCCATCCGGGCGAGGGCCTCGGCCGTGGAGCGAACCTGGGCCTGGTCCTTGAACTCACCGGGTTGAGGCTTGGTCTCGTGCATCGACGGCCAGACCTCGACAACCAGGGCCGACAAGGGTTCCACGTCATCGGGGGTCAGCGCGCGCCAGCCGGTGCCGAAGGGCCAGACGGCGCCTGACGGGCCGAGGCTTTCCAGAAGCCGCCGCACAGCCGGGATGCCGACCAGGGTCTGGCCGCCCACGGCGCCGGCGCCGTGCATCTGCCACACGCTCTTGGGCTGAAGCCGGCCCTTGCGAGCCGCGTTTTCGGTGGCGCGGAACTCGGGGATGTCGGCGCCGGAGCCTGCGGGCGGTTTGGTCGTGGTCAACCAGCGCTGGGCCTGTTTGGCCGGCGCGCCCCACAGAGGCCAGGCCTCGTCGGTCATCAGCCGGTTCATCTTGGCCGCGACCTGATAGCGGTTGTTGGTGTTGTCGGGTTTGTCCACGACGTTGGAGGCGATGAATTTCCACATCAGCTGCCACGGGGCCTGCCCCGCCGTCCCGTCAAGCTTCAGGCGCGCAGCCGTGCCGGCGGGATAGCCGAAGTTGAAATCCAGCCCGACCAGCACCCGGTCGCCGCGCTTTCTGTGGTCCGCCAGAATCGAGGCCAGCAGGGCTTCGCCTTCGGCCCGGGTCGCGACATTGTGCGTCTCGGTATAGAGGCGGAAACGCACGTCGCGCTTGGCCACGCCGATCCACAGCGAGGTGTCGCCGAGCTTCTTGGTTTCGGCGGCTGTCCAGTCGGCGACGATATAGGCGTCGAAAAGGCGGGCCAAGGCGGCCTCCCTGATAAAGGCGTGTCGGATAGGAGTGAGCCGGGCTTCTAACGCCGCATCGCGGCGACTGAAAGGCCCATGCGGCGTCTCAGCCCTTCAGCAGGGCTTCCAGATGCGACAACCAGCGGCGGCCGAGACGAAGCGCCTCGCCGGGCGACCCCGTCTGAACGGGCAGGGCGGCGTCCCACAGGGCCAGCTCGAACTCCGGGTGGCGGGCGTCGGCGAACATCAGGCGCAGCACGACCTGTTCGGCGTCGGGGGCCAGCACGTCCAGCGACTTGCGCGCCTCGCCCCGGCGGATGCGGGCGACGACGTGGCCGTCCACGATGATCTCTCCCCCCTCGACCTCATCGAAGGCGTAGACCAGGCCATGGGCGCCGTTGGCCCAAAGCACGACGACCTGTTCGACGTCGAAGTTCAGGGCGCAGGCGCGACCTTCGCCCGGCGACAAGGCCTCGACCTCTGGCGCGGCGCCCAGGGTCTTGAGCATGGCGCGGTGCAGGCGGCGCGGCGGCTCCATCCACCACGACAGCGCCAGGGCCAGGGTCGTCAGCAGGGCCGCCGCGAGGGCGATCAGCAGCACCACCCGCAAGACGTCGGCCATGGTCGTCAGGCCTCTAGATCAATGTCGACCACCACGGGAACGTGGTCGCTGGGTTTTTCCATGTCCCGGGCGTCGCGATGGGTCTCGATCCCCCGGAACCGGTCGGCGGCCTGTGGCGACAGCAGGGCGAAGTCGATGCGGATGCCGTGGTCCCGCTGCCAGGCGCCGGCCTGATAGTCCCAGAAGGTGTAGGTGCCGGCCGGTTCGCCGCCGATCTCGTGCGCGTCGGCCAGGCCCAGATTCTTCAGAGCGCGGAAAGCCTGACGGCTCTGAGGCTGGAACAGGGCGTCGTCGGTCCAGGCGGCCGGGTTCTTGGCGTCCTCGGCCTCGGGGATGACGTTGTAGTCGCCGCACAGGGCCAGCGGCTCCTCGAACGCCAGCAGATCCCGGGCATGGCGGTTGAACCGATCGAACCAGGCGAGTTTGTAATCGAACTTCTCGGTCCCGATCGGATTGCCGTTCGGCAGATAGATGGCGCCGACGCGAATGGGCCGGGGCGCCTCGACCAGGGCCTCGATATAGCGCGCCTGTTCGTCGGTCTCGTCGCCGGGCAGGCCGCGTCGGATGTCGGACAGCGGATACTTCGACAGCAGGGCGACGCCGTTGTAGCTCTTCTGCCCGTGGGTCTCGACATTGTAGCCCAGGCTCTCGAAAGCCTCGCGCGGGAACTTCTCGTCCACGCATTTGATCTCCTGGAAACAGGCGACGTCGGGGGCGGCCTGCTCCAGCCACGCCAGCACGGTGGGCAGGCGGGCGTTGACGGAGTTCACGTTCCAGGTGGCGATGCGCATGACGGCGACGCTAGGCTGCGTCTCGGTTTTGGAAAAGAGGGCGCAAAAGAAAAGGGCCGCCGGATCGCTCCGACGGCCCTTCGATCAGTCTTTTGGCTGGCTTAGAGGCGACCGCCGGCGGGCGCCGCAGCAGTGGCCGGAGCCGTCGTCAGCTTGCAGCCGCCGCCGATCCGCTGGGCGGTGGCGCAAGGGTAGATTTGCTGAACCGCGTTTTCGGCGTTCAAGCGAGCGATGACGCCGTCGGCCCCTTCACACTTGGCTTCATAGAACATGCCGTTTGCGTTCTGCCCCATCAGACGGGCTTCGACGACGTTGCAGGATGCGGCTTCCGAGCCCGCGAGGAGCGTTTTTACGAAGGTGGCGTTTTCGGCCGTGGTCGTGAATTCGCAGGCGCCGTTCTCGGCCAGGACCTGAAGGCACGGGGTCTTGCTCCAAACGCCGGCGTCTTGCCTGATCCAGAAGCCCGGACCGTCGGAGCACCCGATTTCGTAGACGACAACACCGCCGTTGGACTGTCCCAGCACCTTGGTCTGATCGACCGCACAAGGAACGCCGGCCTGTTGAGCGTATTCGCGCAAGAACTTGTCGGTGTCGGTGTTGGCGGCGATCGTGCATTGTAGGCCGACATCGGCGGCGGGATCGCGTTCACGTGCCACGCGCGCCGAATAGGCGAGCGCAATGCAGCTGGTCGCGGACGGTGGTGTCTTCGATTCGATGATGAAGCCAGGACCCGTGGCGCAGGCTACCTCATACACCGACGTCTTGTCGGCGGTTTGCCCAAGCAGCTTGGCTTCACTGACCTGACAGTTGGCGCTGGCCAAGGTGGCTTGTTGCTGCGCGGCCGCCAAAATCTCTTCCGCCGTGGGTGGCGCCGGTTGACGCTCGCGTCGCGGTTGGTTGTTGCTGGGGCGCTGAACACGCGAGGGTGTCACCCGTTCGCTGGGGGCTTCGATCCCGTTTCGAGATCCTGCAGGCCCATACCCCGTTGACGGCGTCGTTTGCGCAAAGGCAGACACGGAAATCGCGCTGAAAACGAGCGCTGTCGCTGCGGCGAATATTCGAGCTTTCATATCGACACCCAGATTTGTCACTACCGACTACGTGACGTCGTATTGGCACGCGGTCAAGGCGAGTGTGGACGGCGGCAAGGGACGCGGGCTAAGTATCTGCGCGTTTCGATTGGAGACTGACTTGGCTGATGGAACGGCGCCGGCGACGGCCGCGAAGGATGGGCGGGGGCTAACCTATCCGTTCGACGCCGTGCCCGGCGCGGGCGAGGCGATCGAGGTCGCGCCCGGCGTGCTGTGGCTGCGGTTCGCCCTGCCGTTTCAGCTGGACCATGTGAATGTCTATGCGATCCGGGACGTCGGCGGTTGGGTCGTTGTCGATACGGGACTAAAGACCGCGGCGACCATCGCAGCGTGGGAGACGGCGTTGGATGCGACGCTAGGCGGCAGGCCCGTGACGCGATTGATTTGCACCCATATGCATCCCGACCATATCGGCTTGGCGGGCTGGCTATGTGAGCGGTCGGGCGCGCCGTTGCTGATGTCGCGACTGGAGTATGTGACCGCGAGGATGCTGATGGCCGAGGAGGCAGGCGATGCGCCGGCGGACGGCGAGCGATACTATCGCGCCGCAGGCTGGAGCGATGAGCAGATCGCGCGCTGGCGGGCCGACTACGGCGGGTTCGGCAAGGGCGTGGCGACGATGCCGCGCAGCTATCTGCGACTGTCCGACGGCGATGTCGTTCAGATCGACGGCGACGACTGGAGTGTGGTGGTCGGTTCGGGCCATAGCCCGGAGCACGTCTGCCTGTGGCGGCGGTCGGACGACGTCTTCATCGCCGGGGATCAGATCCTGCCGCGCATTTCCTCCAATGTCTCGGTCTGGTCGACGGAGCCGGAAGCCGACCCTCTGGGTGACTGGATGGGCTCGCTGGACAAGCTGAGGGCGCTGTTGCCGGAGGGCGCGTTCGTCCTGCCGGCGCATGGCGAGCCCTTCTACGGCGTGCATGCGCGGCTCGACGCTCTGAAGCGGGGGCATGAGGTCGCGCTGAAACGGCTTGAGCGGACGTTGCGTCAACCGTCTAGGGTGGTCGACGGCTTCTCCGCCGTCTTCGGCCGAGTGGTCGGGGATGGGGTGCTGGGTATGGCGACAGGCGAGGCTCAGGCGCATCTGAACTATCTGGAACGACGCGGCCGCGCCCAGCGGACGCGGGACGAGAGCGGCGTCGATTGGTGGAGCGCCGTCGCACAGGACGAGGAAACGACGTGAGCGAACATATCCGCAGCGAACTGGCCGACGGCGTCCTGACCGTCACCCTGGACCGGGCCGACAAGAAGAACGCCATCACCCAGGCCATGTATTCGGCCTTGGCCGAGGCGACGGAGCGGGGGCGAACCGACGATGCGGTGCGGGCGCTGCTGCTGCGCGCGGAGGGCGACAGCTTCTCGGCCGGCAACGACATTCAGGACTTCATCGCCCTGGGCTCGCAAGGGGCGGGGCCGGGCGACATGCCTGTGTTTCGTTTCCTGAAGGCGCTGGCGGATCTGGACAAGCCGGCTGTGGCGGCCGTGAAGGGGCGGGCGGTCGGGATCGGCCTGACCATGCTGCTGCACTGCGATCTGGTGGTGGTCGCCGAGGATGCGCTGCTGTCCGTGCCCTTCGTCAATCTGGCGTTGGCGCCCGAGGCGGCGTCCAGCCTGTTGTTGCCGGCCGTGATCGGTCATCAGCGGGCCTTCGAACTGTTTGCGCTGGGCGAGCCGCTGGATGGCCGGACAGCCCTGGCGTGGGGTATCGCCAATCGCGCGGTCCCGGCCGATCAGGTCGAGGCGACGGCGGCGGAACTGGCGGCCAAGGTGGCGGCCCGCGCGCCCAACTCGATCCGCAAGACCAAGCGGCTGATGCGTGACGCCGAAGGCATTTGGGCGCTGATGCAGCGCGAGGGCGAGGCCTTCGGTTCGCAGATGAAGAGCCCCGAGGCGATGGAGGCCTTCATGGCCTTCACCCAGAAGCGTGCGCCGGACTTTTCGAAGGCGGGTTAAGCGGTCGTCAGAAGGCCTTGCCTTGATTTGGCGCAGCTTTGCTTCTAGGTGCGCGCGCCGATGTCGCACGCCCTTTCCATACCTCCGGCCGTAAGCCGTATCGAAGCCGAGACCCCGGCCGACGCCACAGGCGTGGACGCGCTGGTCATGGCCGCCTTCGGGCCCGGACGGTTCGCCAAGACGGCCGAACGTCTGCGTGAAGGCTCGCAGCCAAGCGCGGGCTTTGTCGTAAAGCGCGATGGGGAAGTCGTGGGCTCGGTGCGACTGTGGCCGGTCGTGGTTGGAGACACCTCGGGCCTGTTTTTGGGGCCGATCGCCGTGGACGCCGGCCGCCGGAGCGACGGTCTGGGCGCCGAACTGGTTCAGGCGTGCGTGGATCAGGCACGGACGCTGGACGTCGGCGGCGTGCTGCTGGTCGGGGATGCGGCCTATTTCGAGCGGTTCGGATTCGCCCCTGCGCCCGAGGCGATCCTGCCCGGACCTGTGGATCGTCGCCGTGTCCTGTGGCTGGCGACCGGCGTGGATCAGGTTTCGGGTTCGGTTCGCATCGGCTGACCCTTTCCCGCGCGGTTCGCGGGGCCTAAGTCAGGGCGATGGATAATCCCAAGTCAGGACTGAACGCCGTCGCCGAGGCGGCCAAACAGGCGCCCGGCAAGGGGCTGCCGCCAGTCCACCTGTGGCATCCCGAGCATTGCGGCGACATCGATATCGTCATTCGGGCGAACGGTGTCTGGATGCATGAAGGCTCGCCCATCGGCCGCAAGGAATTGGTACGGCTGTTCTCGACGGTGCTGAGGAAGGACCCGGACGGCTATCACCTGGTCACGCCGGTCGAAAAGCTGAAAATCACCGTTGAGGACTTGCCGTTCCGGGCTGTCGCGATGCGGCGGGAAGGCGACGCCCTGATTTTCACCACCGATGTCGGTGATGAGGTGAGGGCCAGCGAAGACGATCCCATCGTCGTCGAAACCGATCCGACGACGGGCGAGCCGGCGCCGCGCATCCATGTGCGCCGCGATCTGTGGGCGCGGATCGCGCGTTCGGTCTTCTATGAAATGGTCGAAATGGCCCATGAGGTCGACGGACGCCTGGTCGTTCGGTCGGGCGGCCAGATCTTCTCCTTGGGCGCGGTGACGTGAGCCTTGAGACCCTGAGGGCCCGGCTGGTCGATCGGCTGGCGCCGGTCGAGACGTGGCGGCCGGAACTGGTCGCGGCGCGGTCCGACTTCGACCTGAACCCTCAGGCGACACGGACGGCGAGGGAGCTTCGGCCGGCGGCGGTGCTGATCCCCATTGTGGCGCGGCCCGAGGGGGCGACCGTGCTGCTGACGCGGCGCGCCGACACCCTGGCGCGCCACACGGGGCAGATCGCCTTCCCTGGCGGTCGGCTTGACCCCGGCGAGACCGCGATGCAGGCGGCGCTACGTGAGGCGGACGAGGAGGTGGCGCTGGACCCGGCGTTTGTCGAGGTGCTGGGCCTGTCAGACGCCTATGAGACGGGGACCGGCTTTCTTGTCACGCCGGTGATCGGCTGGCTGAGCGAGGCGCCGGTGACGACGCCGTCGCCGGACGAGGTCGCCGAGGTGTTCGAGACGCCGTGGGACTTTCTGATGGACGCCGCCAACCACCGTCGCGACTTCTACGACATGGACGAGGGGCTGCGGCGCTGGTTCTGGGCCATGCCTTGGGGCGAGCGCTACATCTGGGGCGTGACGGCGGGGATCCTGAAGGCCCTGCACGTGCGGCTATATGGCGACGAGGCTGCGCCAGAGGCGGCGTCCGACGAGGACGCGGCATGAGCGTCTCCGTGAAGGGACAGCCCTGGTTGGAAAGCCAAGCGACGCGGGCGGTGATGCGGGCGCTGGAAGCGGCGGGCGGCGCGGGCTGCGCGCGGTTCGTGGGCGGCTGCGTGAGGAACAGTCTGTTGGGCCAGCCGGTCGACGACATCGACATCGCCACGCGCTTGCGACCCGAACAGACCATGGCGGCGCTGAAGGCGGCGGGGTTGAAGGCCGTGCCGACGGGCGTCGAGCACGGCACGGTGACGGGCGTGTCGGAGCGGCGGCCCTATGAGATCACGACCCTGCGTCGCGATGTGGAGACGGACGGACGCCGTGCGGTGGTCGCCTTCACCGAGGACTGGGCCGAGGATGCGGCGCGGCGGGATTTCCGGCTGAACGCCCTTTACGCCGATGCGGCAGGGACGGTGTTCGATCCGACCGGCGGCGGGTTGGAGGATGCGGCGGCGGGACGCATCGTTTTCGTCGGCGAGGCGGAGACGCGCATCCGCGAGGACTATTTACGTATCCTGCGCTTCTTCCGGTTCTACGCCTGGTACGGGCGGGGTGAGCCGGACGCGGTCGGACTGGCGGCGTGCGCGGCGCTGAAGGGCGGCATGGCGCAGCTGTCGGCCGAGCGGGTGTCCAAGGAACTGCTCAAACTGCTTGCGGCGCCCGACCCGCGTGCGGCGGTGCAGGCGATGGCCGATACCGGCGTGCTGGCCCAGGTGCTGCCGCAGGCCCAGCCGCTGGCGCTGTTCGAGGCGATATGTGACCTGACCGACGATCCGGTGATGCGGTTGTCGGCCTTGCTTCCGGCTGATGTGGCGGAAGTGATGGAGATCGCGGGTGGTCTGAGATTGTCGAACGCGGTGCGTGATCGGCTGGCGGCGGCGGTGGCGGATGGGCCTGCCGTTTCGCCGACGATGAGCGACGCCAAGGCGCGGGCGGCGATCTACAGGATGGGACGCAGGACGTTCGAGGATCGGCTGATGCGGGCTGAAGCGGCTGGAGGGGGCGATGGCGCGCGGCTGCAGGCGCTCAGCGCCGACTGGACGCCGCCCAAGATGCCGGTCGGGGGGCGCGATCTAGCGCGTCTGGGCCTGAGGCCAGGGCCGGAGACAGGGCGGGTGTTGAAGGCGTTCGAGGACGGTTGGGTCGCTGACGACTTCCCTGGCGAGGGGCATGAGAGGCGGCTGAAGACCCTTATCGCGGCGACTGGGCGCGGGTGAACTCGGTGATGACGGGGCGGTGGTCCGATCCCGTCGGCTCGCCCAGGCGGCGCGTGATCAGGGCCAGATCCGGCGAACGATAGACCTGGTCGATGGTGATGCCGGCGAAGGCGGGAATCTCGCTGGGCCAGGTGCCGGGCCAGCCGGGCGCGGGGATCAGGCCCAGGTCGGACTGGATCTGTTTGCCGATGCGGGCGCTGGAGACGCTATTGAAATCCCCGGCGGCGATAACGGGATGGTCTGGCGCGGCCTTCATCCGCTCAGCCAAGGCCATGACCTGGCTGATCTGACCCCACTGATATTGATAGGGCCAGGGTCGGGTCAGGTGGACCCCGAAGACGTTGATCGGGCCGACGGGCGTCTGAACCGTCGCGCCCACGGTGCTGAGGCCGTCAGGGCGCTCGGGCAGGCGTTGCAGGATCGGATAGCGTGAGGCGATGATCGAGCGCGCGTGGTCGCCGGCGCGCGCCTGGCCGATCAGGACGCGGTGGGGATAGTCCGGCAGCAACTGGTCCAACCTCGACGCCGGCGCCTGCCCCAACTCGACCAGCACCAGGATGTCGGCGTCGGCCGCCGCGATGGACCGGCGCATGGCTGCGACATCGGTGTTGAACACATACAGATTGGCCGAATAGACCCGCACGATCGGCTGGTCGGGAGTGGGCACGCCCTTCGCCGGCGTCCACTGCGGCCAGACCGACAGGGCCAGCACCACGCACGCCAATCCACCGACGATCGAGGCCGGCCATAGGCGAAAGAGCAGACAGCCCACGGTCACGCCCACGGCCGCCAGCAACACCGGCGATGTGAACTGCGCCAGGATATCCACCCAGCGATGGCCGATGCCGCTGAGCGCCGCCATGCCGAATGCCGCCAAGCCCAGCAGCAGGGCGCTCGCCGTCACATTCGCCGCCAGCTTTATCAGGGTCATCGAAGACGTATCTCTCGGATTGAACAGGACGCCTCGCCCAGCGTTAAGGCGACGCTTTGGAGGGCGACATGGCCAGACGGTCGATCCGGGATATCGAGAACATCTGGTCCAATGTCGAGGGCGTCAAGAAACTGTCGGACCGGGTCATCGGCATCGGCCCGTTCGGCATGGGACTGGACGCCATGCTGACCTGGGTGCCGATCGTCGGCACGGCCTATACGGTCGGGACGGGCGGCTGGCTGATGCTTCAGGCCGTGCGGGCCAAGGCGACGCCGGCGACCCTGGCGCGCATGGGGGCCTATATGGCCATCGACACCGCCACCGGGACGGTGCCGATCGCAGGCGACATCGTCGACACCTTCTTTCCCGGACAACTGATGGCGGCGCGGGCGCTGCAAAAGCACATCGAAAGCACCCACTGGGTCGAGGACACCGAGGCCAATGCGCGCGCCACTGGCGACCACGAGATGCACGAGGCCCGCGTGCAGAACGACAAGACGCTGAAGCGGATCATCTATCTGCACGATTGAGATGCGCTGGCTGAGTCAGCCTAGCCATCGTTTTTCCCGCAATGAAGCCGCCTGAAATCAACGGTCTGATCCAAATGACCGACCGTCTCCCGGCCTGAGGAAGCGCTGCGCCCAGACTGATCTCCACGACAACGGAGACAAGAATGAGCGACGATTTCAGCCCGCGTCTGAACCTGCCCTATCTGGCGGCGGGGCAGATGCAGAAGCATGTGACCCTGAATACGGCCCTGACCCGGCTGGACGCCCTGCTGCAGACGGCGGTGGTCAGTCGCACGACGGCGATCCAGCCGGCCGATGCATCGGATGGCGATCTTTATATCCTGCCGGGAGAGGCCGAAGGCGCAGCCTGGGCCGGGCGGCCGGCCGGAACCCTGATGCGGTTCGAGGGCGGCGGCTGGACCACCGTGACGACGCCGGACAGCATGATCGCCTGTGTTCTGGACGAAGGCGTCGTGGTGGTGCGGGCCCGTGCGGGCTGGATTGCACTGGGGCAGCGACTGGGCGAGGTGCAGGGCCTGACGCGGCTGGGTCTCGGGACGTCCGCCGACGACGCCAATCCCCTGGCGGCCAAGATCAACGCTGCCCTGTTCACGGCGCGCGGCGAGGGGGAAGGCGGCGACGGCGATCTTCGCCTGACGCTGAACAAGGCGACGGCGGGCGATGTCCTGTCGCTGCTGTTTCAGAGCGGATACGCCGCTCGCGCAGAGCTGGGTCTGATCGGCGACGACGATCTGAGCCTCAAGGCCTGCGATGACGCTGGGACATGGCGGTCGGTGTGGCGTGTGGATCGCGCGACGGGGCGTATCGCCTTTGACCAGGGGGCGGTCCGGCGTGAGACGACGCTGTTCACCAGCGATGACGACTACGCCCTGCCGGCCTGGGCGTGCTGGGTCGAGGCGACCTGCGTGGGCGGCGGCGGCGGCGGGGGCGCAGGATTGGCGGGTCCGGCTGGCGCCCCACGCCTCGGCGGTGGCGGAGGCGGCGCCGGCGGGCTGAGCCTCGCGCGATGGTCGGCCGACGATCTGGAGGGCGTTCTGTCGATCAAAGTCGGCGCCGGCGGGATCAGTGGCGTTTCGGGCGGCGATAGCGAGTTTGCGATGGGTGGCGCAGTCCTGTTGCGCGCGACGGGCGGGACCGCAGGCGGCCTTGGCGTCGGTGGAGCAGGCGGTATCGGCCAGCGGCTCGCCAACTCCGGCGGCAGCTCTTCGACAACCGCAACGGCGACGATGGGCTCAGAAACCCTTTGCCCGGACGGGCCCGGCGGAGGCGGGGCGGGCGGCGGTCTGAGCGCGGCGGATGTCGCCTATGCCGGAGGCGCGGGCGGTGCGGGCGGTTGGTCAGGCCTTTACGCGGCCGGCGGCGTCGCGGGCGCTGCGGGACAGGCCTCGCCAAAGCCGCTGTTGTCGATCGTCGGCGGCGGCGGCGGGGGCGGCGACGCATCAGCAAGCGGAGCGGGCGGTCCCGGCGGCGCTGGTGCTCACTTCGGGGCCGGGGGCGGGGGAGGCGGCGCTGGTCTGACCTTCGGCGGCCAGGGCGGTTCGGGCGCTTCGGGCGCGGTTCTGATCACGGTTGTCGGATGAGCCGGCGCGGACATCCGGCCGAGCCGGTCGAGGTGCTGGAGGCGGAGGCCTGGGAAGCGCCCGACAGCCTCAGCGACGGGGAATGGCGTGCCCAGTCCGGCTGGGACGGTCGCTGCGCCGTCGAAACCTATGACGAGGAGGATGAACGATGACCCGACACAGGCAGGGCGCGATCCCCTTGGCGGAGGGGCGCTGGCTGTTTCGTCGCCTCTACGCCTTCGCCGTCAGCACGGGGTTGTGGGTGCTGTTGATGCGCACGGTCGGGCGGATGCCGCCTGAGATGCTGCCCCGGATCACGGACGGGCTGATGGGCCTGCTGGCCCTGATCCTTGTGCTCTATCTGGTGGCGCCGACCGCGCAGCAGTTGATCACTCTGATCGCCACCGCGCGGCTGCGGATCAGCGGAGGTCGAGCATGAGCTTTCGTCTGTCCAGCCGGTCGCGCGCGCGGCTGATCGGCGTGCATCCGGCCCTGATTGCGGTGGTTGAGGCGGCCATCACCCGCACGCCGGTGGACTTCATGATCACAGAGGGACTGCGAACGGCCGAACGTCAGGCCGTCCTGGTCAAGGCCGGGGCCAGCCGCACGACGCGCTCGCGCCATCTGACGGGCCACGCCGTCGATGTCGCCGCCTTGGTGGAAGGCCAGGTGCGATGGGACTGGCCCCTGTATGGCTTGATCGCGGACGCGTGCAAGGCGGCGGCGCTGGATCTGAAGACGCCGCTGATCTGGGGCGGCGACTGGAAGACGCTGCGCGACGGTCCGCATTTCGAGCTGGATCGAAAGGCCTTTCCATGAGCGCTGGATCCATACTGCGGGCGCTGACGCCGCTCGGCTGGCTGGCAGCCGTCGCGACAGCGCTGGCGCTGGGGTTCGTCCTGCTCGGCGGGCTCGGCTTTCGCTGGGATCCGCTGAACCTGCAGCACAGGCGTCTGGAGGCCACCCGCACCCAGGCGCGGGATGCGACTGCCGTGGCGGCGGCGCAGGCCGACGCCCGGCGGATTGAAACCGAAGGCGCCGCGGCTCAGGCCCAGCGCGTCGATCACTATCACCACACCACGGGCGCGGCGGACCGGGCGACCACGGCCGCCGTCGCCCAGAGCAGGAGCGCCGACGATGCCGACCATCCCTTGCAGAACCGCCGCGCTGATCGCCTGCGCGACAATGACCGCGAACTGTGCCGCGTCGCCCCCGATCTCGACGGTTGCGCCGGCGCGACTGGTCTTGCCGGAGGTGGCGACACGCCCGTGCGCGCTGGCGACCCTGCCGGCTGAACCGACGGCCGGCGATCTGGACGCGGCCTATCTGCTGCGCGGCGCCCAGATCGTGACCTGCGACGGGGCGCGGCGGCTGGCGGTCGAGACCCTGTTGGCCGAACGCGCGATGCAGGACGCTCAGGTTCGACGCCGCGACTGACGCCCTGCAAAAACGACTCGGCAACTTCTGCCGCCTCGTGTGCAGGCTTGCCGGGTCGTTTCGCAAACCGCTGAGATAAGTTCAATGAAATCAATGTCGGAGTGTGGCTGGCGTCGAATTTTGGACTGGCCCCGCCCTTGCTCTCCTGAAGACCGAGCAAAACGCTCCTGATGCCAAAATGGCGTCGGACATCACACGAAGTGAACAGGAAAGCCAAAATGGCTACGAGCATCAATACGAACTACGGCGCCGCTGTTGCGCTGCAAAACCTCAACGCGACCAACGCTATGTTGGAGCGCACGCAAAACCGTGTCTCGACGGGCCTGAAGGTGGGCTCGGCCAAGGACAACGGCGCGATCTACGCCATCGCGACGACCCAGCGCGCCAACATGGGCGCTATGGATGCGGTTCGGAATTCACTTCAGCGCGGACAGTCGATCGTCGATGTGGCCCTGGCCGCCGGCGACACCATCACCGCCGCTCTGGAAGAGATGAAATCGCTGGCCGTCAGCATTCAATCGTCGGTCGCCGGCTCGGCCGCCGAGACGTCTTATCTGGCCGATTTCAACGCCTTGGGTAAGGAAATCGACGCGGCGCTGAAGGGCGCGACCTTCGACGGCGTCAACCTGTGGAACACCACCACGGCCACCAACATTACCACCAACGTCAGCGGCGGAACCTATCAGATCGGTTTCGGAACGACCGACAAGGCAGCGGCCGCCCCGATCACGGCCGTCTCCGCCGGCACCGCCGCCCGCGCCGGCGCCACGACCGCCATCGTCGATGCGGCAATCACCGAGATCACCGCTGACCTGGCCACGATCGGCACCCAGTCCAAGTCGGTCGGACGTCAACTGACCTTCGTCAACAAGCTGCAGGACTCGACCGAGGCCGGCATCGGCAACCTGGTCGATGCGGACCTGGCCAAGGAAAGCGCCAAGCTGACCGCTCTGCAGACCAAGCAACAGCTGGGCGTGCAGGCGCTGTCGATCGCCAACCAGGGCAGCTCGATCCTGTTGAGCCTCTTCCGCAACTAAGCCCGCCATTGGGCTGAAGGCTTCGCCTTTCGCCGTGTGGTGACCCCACGCAGGCGCAGACCAACTCGACGTGCGCCCGGCAAATCTTGCCTGGTGCGCGGACCAGCCCGGCAAGAGCTGCCGGGTCGGAAGGAGGGTAAATCAAAGGTAAACCAGTAAAATCAGTTAGTTGTAGGCTTTTGTGCGGATCAAAAATGGCCCGGCAATTGCTTCTTACTCACCGAGCAAAAAGCTCCCGGCGGCAAAACGACGCCGGAAATCACTGAAGTGAACAAGGAGGGCCAGAAATGCCCAGCATCAACACGAACTACGGCGCCGCAGTCGCCCTGCAGAGCCTGAACAAGACCAACGCCCAGCTGGAAACCACCCAAAACCGGATCAGCACCGGCATGAAGGTGTCTTCGGCCAAGGACAATGGCGCGATCTTCGCCATCGCCACCCAGCAGCGCGCCAACGCCGCTTCGCAAGACGCGACGCGTAACTCGCTGCAACGCAGCCAATCGATCACCGACGTGGCCCTGGCCGCCGGCGACACGATCACCTCCGCCCTGGAAGAGATGAAGTCGCTCGCTGTCAGCATCCAGTCTTCGGTTGCCGGTTCGGATGCTGAGACGGCCTATCTGAAAGACTTCAACGCCTTGGGCGCGGAAATCGCCACCGCGATCTCTGGCGCTTCATTCGATGGCGCCAACAGCCTGACGACGCCTCTGGGCGTCGCCTCGGTGACCGGCCTGACGGGCGGCTCCGTCGCTCGTGCGGGCGCCACGACGGCTGCGGTGGACGCCGGCATCGCGACGGTCACATCGTCGCTGGCGACGCTGGGCACCCAGTCCAAGTCGCTGGGTCGCCAGATCACCTTCGTCAACAAGCTGCAAGACGCGATGGAAGCCGGTGTCGGCAACCTGGTCGATGCAGACCTGGCCAAGGAAAGCGCCAAGCTGACCGCCCTGCAAACCAAGCAACAGCTGGGCGTGCAGGCGCTGTCGATCGCCAACCAGGGCAGCTCGATCCTGCTGAGCCTGTTCCGCTAAGGCCCACGGCCCGATCGCTAAGGCGGTCGGGCCAAGGCCGCATCTGATCGGTCGTCGGTTCCCGGCGCCCGGACCTGAGCAAAATGCTCACCCCGGCAAAACGCCAGGGGATCTCACGAAGTGAACAAGGAGGGCCAGAAATGCCCAGCATCAATACGAACTACGGCGCCGCAGTCGCCCTGCAGAGCCTGAACAAGACCAGCGCCCAGCTGGAGACGACCCAGAACCGGATCAGCACCGGCCTGAAAGTCTCCTCGGCCAAGGACAATGGCGCGATCTTCGCCATCGCCACGCAACAGCGCGCCAACGCCGCCTCGCAAGACGCGGTTCGCAACTCGCTGCAACGTGGCCAGTCCATCGTCGACGTGGCGCTGGCGGCCGGCGACACCATCACCTCCGCCCTGGAAGAGATGAAGTCGCTCGCGGTCAACATCGCCTCGTCCACGGGTTCGGCGAAGACGGCCTACGAGGCCGACTTCACTGCCTTGGGCAAGGAAATCAACGACGCGATCGCCGGCGCCAGCTTCGACGGGGTCAACCTGTTGAACACGGCGGCAGGCACGACCACCGACGTCCAGACGGGTTCGGGCACCTATCGCCTGGGCACCGCCACGGCGGTCAGCGCGAACACCCAACTGGCGATGTTTACGGCGGCGACGCCGACCGTCGCCAACTACACCACCGCGAACGTCGATCTGGCGATCGCGGGCGTGACCAGCACCCTGGCCACCCTGGGCACCCAGTCCAAGTCGGTCGGGCGTCAGATCACCTTCGTCAACAAGCTTCAGGACGCGATGGAAGCTGGCGTGGGCAATCTGGTGGACGCTGATCTGGCCAAGGAAAGCGCACGACTGACCGCCCTGCAAACCAAGCAACAGCTGGGCGTGCAGGCGCTGTCGATCGCCAACCAGGGCAGCTCGATACTGCTGAGCCTCTTCCGCTAAGGCCCGGAGACCTCGCCGTCCCGGCGGCGGGGTCGTGGCCTTGAACCCCGAGCAAAACGCTCACCCCGGCAAAACGCCGGGGCTCTCACGAAGTGAAAAGGAGGGCTAGAAATGCCCAGCATCAATACGAACTACGGCGCCGCAGTCGCTCTGCAGAGCCTGAACAAGACCAGCCAACAGCTGGACACGACCCAAAACCGGATCAGCACCGGAATGAAGGTGTCGTCGGCGAAGGACAACGGTGCGATCTTTGCGATCGCCACGTCGCAACGCGCCAACGCCGCCTCGCAGGACGCCGTTCGCGCCGGCCTGCAACGCACCCAGTCGATCACCGACGTGGCTCTGGCCGCCGGCGATTCCGTCACTTCCGCCCTGGAAGAGATGAAGTCGCTTGCCGTCAACATCGCCTCGTCGACCGGCTCGGCGCAGACGGCCTATCTGGCCGACTACAACGCCTTGGGTCTGGAAGTCGCCTCGGCCATCTCCGGCGCGACCTTCGATGGCGTGAACAGCCTGACGGCACTGGGTTCGAACGCGGCGATCACCGCCGTGAACACCGGCAGCGTCACGGCCGCCAACGCCACCGCAGCGAACGTCGACGCCGCCATCTCGGCGACGACGAGCGCCCTGGCCACCTTGGGCACCCAGTCCAAGTCGCTGGGCCGTCAGATCACCTTCGTCAACAAGCTTCAGGACGCTCTTGAAGCGGGCGTGGGCAATCTGGTGGACGCCGATCTGGCCAAGGAAAGCGCCAAGCTGACCGCCCTGCAAACCAAGCAACAGCTGGGCGTGCAGGCGTTGTCGATCGCCAACCAGGGCAGCTCGATCCTGCTGGGCCTGTTCCGCTAAGACGCGCGGCCGGAGCGGTTTCGCGACCGCTCCGGCTGATCGTTTGTTTCTCTAGAGGGCGCAGGACGACCTGTGCGTGGAGCCATGACAGACAATGTCGCAAGATCAGTAAGCGTAGCTCAGATCTCTCCCGTTGGTCCCATCGCCGTTCAGCCTGCAACGCCCGCGCCGGCGGCCAGGAACGACAACCATGACGCCAGCCGCTTTCGACTGACCATCGAGGCCGTGGGTGACAACCGCTTCGTCTACAAGGTCCTGGACCGGGTGACGGGGGAGGTGATCCGCCAGTTGCCGCGCGAGGATGTCGAGAAGTTGAACAGCGACCCGACCTACCGCGGAGGCCGTTTGGTCGATACCGCCGTCTGACGACAGGCGAGGGCTCAAACTCTCTAACGCCGCCGGCTCGCCGGACGGCGCAATCATGGTTTCCGGCGCGTTAACCATGTGATTACGACTCATGGTTAATCCTGTAGCCCACAGAACGTCCGGGGGCTTGAAGCCATGACCACCAGCATCCACACCAACACCTCGGCGATGATCGCCCTGCAGAATCTGAACCGCACCAACGACCAGTTGGCGGCGACGCAGAGCCGGGTGAACACGGGGCTGAAGGTTCAGGGCGCGCGCGACAACGCCGCGGTCTGGGCGGTCGCGCAAGGTCAACGCGCCGACCGGGGATCGCTCGAAGCCGTCACCACCAGCCTGAACCGCGCGACATCTATCGCCGACGTTTCGCTGGCGGCCGGCGAGCAGATTTCGGACATCCTGCTGGAGTTAAAGCAGAAGGCGACCGCAGCGGCGGACCCGAGCGCCAGCGCCGCCACCCGCACGTCCTACAATGATGAGTTTCAGGCGCTGCTGAGCTCGATCGATTCGTTCGCCAACAACGCCATCTTCGACGGCGCCAACATTCTGGACGGTTCGGCGACGACGACGCTGAACTTCCTGGCCAGCGCCGACGGCGCCGAGACCATCGCGCTGGATCGTCAGAACCTGACCGTCGCTGGCCTGTCGCTGACCGGCACGACCCTGACCAGCCAGGCCAACGCCAACACGGCCCTGGCCGCCGTCAACGCCGCCATCACCACCAGCAGCGCGCGTCTGGCGGAACTGGGCGCCCAGTCCAAGCAGATCGAACGCCACACCACCTATGTCGGCAAGCTGTCGGACGCGCTGGAAGCCGGCATCGGCAATCTGGTGGATGCGGATCTTGCCAAGGAAAGCGCCCGCCTTCAGGCCCTGCAGGTCCAGCAGCAACTCGGCGTTCAGGCCCTGTCGATCGCCAACCAGGCGCCGCAGGTCATCCTGTCGCTGTTCAAGGGCTGATCGGACAGCTTAACGGTTCCTTATCGACGCCCGCCGCACGATAGGGTCGGAGCCGTCTGAATGATCAACAACAGCTATCTGCTGGGTCTTTTCGGAACGACGACGGGGACGTCGTCGTCAGGCGCCGCCACGACCGCCAGCCCGGCCGTCAAAACCAAGAAGACCCAACCGACGGCCCCCTGGTCGTCCACGGCGACACCGGCGAAGGCTAGCGACCTGGTCCGTGCGGCCCTGGGCGGCCGTCGCCTGATCGACGAGGGCAATGTCAGCCTGGATCTGGCCGGCGCTTCCACCGACTACCGCAAGATGTTCGCCCTGTATCAGGGCCTGAACACGCTGGGCGCCCTGGCCGACCGTGCTGGCGTCAAGGGGCTGAGCGCGTCGGAAGCCGCCTTGGTGTCCAAGCGTTTCGGCGAAGGCCTGGCCGAACTGTCGACCTATCTGAGCACCGCCAGTTTCGAAGATATGCGGCTGGTGCAGGGCGTGGCCCAGACCTCGGTCAAGAGCACCTATGCGCTGGAACGGGCGCCGACCAGTTTCGTTACCGCCCCCATCCACGACGGCGACCCCACCGCCACGGTCAAGGCGTTCGAGGGCGACGTGAAGTTCTCCGTGACCGTCAAGACGGCGGCCGGGGAGCAGGCGATCGCCATGGACCTGTCCGATATGGGTGCGACCGATCGGTCGTTGGCCAATGTCACCGCCTATATGAACGGCAAGCTGGAGGACGCGGGCGTCGCGACGCGCATCAGCGCTCAGTTGATCCCCGCCGAGCCCAAGACGGTCAAAAGCGGGACCAAGACCATCACCCTGCCGGCCGGACCGGATCAGTGGGCGTTGAAGGTCAATGGCGGGACCGGCGAAGCCATCAGCTTCCAGGCCGTAGACACCTCCGACGCCGTCTATGTGACGCAAGGGGTCGGGAAGACCGGCACGGCGGGCCAACTGCTGAAGTTCCAGGCCGACGGCGGCGCGGCGCCGGCCGCCCGGCAGGGGATCGACGATCCGTTCTGGGTCGAGGGCAGGGTGGGGCACGCCGACCTGCCCAATGGCGTGGCTGCGGTTAAGGCTAGCGCTGTGGCCCCGGACGGCTCCGTCTGGGTCGTCGCCGAACTGACGGCGGGCGACGCCAGTCAACCGATCAAGGGTGCGCGCGACGTCGCCCTGATGAAATACGATCCCGCCGGCAATCTGATGCAGACCAAGCTGCTCGGCGCCGCCTCCAGCGCCAACGGCTTCTCGATCGCCATTGACGATGACGGCCGGGTCGCCCTGGCCGGATCCGTGACCGGGGCGCTTGAGCCTGGCAAGAGCGGCGACAACGCGGCCGTAGCCGACAGTTTCGTATCTGTGTTCGACAGTTCGGGACAGGAGTTGTGGACCCAGCGGCGCGGCGCCAAGGCGGCCGATGAGGCGACCGAGGTTCGCTTCGGCGCCGACGGCATGGTCTTTGTCGCCGGCCGGTCGAAATCGGCCATGCCGGGCAATGCGGCCTTGGGCGGCTGGGATTCCTATCTTCAGGCCTTCCAGGAAAAGCCGATAAAGATCAACGGCCCGGACGTGGGCGTGAACGTCGCGACCGTGCAGTTCGGCACCAGCGGCGACGACTCCGTTCAGGCCATGACGGTGTCAGGAAACGACCTCTACACGGCCGGCGTCGAGAACGGGAAGGCCGTCGTGCGCCGCTTCACCCTGGACGCCGACGGCGTGCCGAGCCTCGCTTCGACGCGCGACCTTGGCTATGCCAGCGGCGCCATCGCCGGCATATCGGTTGAGAACGGCAAGGTCGTGGTGACCGGCCACACTGAAAACACCGCCCTCGATATCGCGACGGTGACCAACGCCCATGCCGGCGGCAGCGACGTCTTCATCGCCACCTTGTCGACCGACCTTCAGGTCTCGGCCAGCGACCAACTGACCTATTTCGGCGGGGCGGGCGCGGACACCGCCGCCGACGTCGCCATCAAGGACGGCAAGGTCTGGATCGCCGGCACGAACCGGGCGGAAGGCGCCGGCAAGGACGACCCCACGTCCGGCTATCTGGCCCAGATCGATCTCGCCACGGGCCAGGTCCAATCGAACCGAACCTGGCGCGCGGACGGCGATCAGGCCAAGCCGACCAGCCTGAGCATCGCAGCGGGCGGGGCCAGCGTGCTCGACCGCCTCGGCCTTCCTCAAGGCCAGATCATGCAGGCGGACTCAAAGCTGCTGACCGTCGCCACCTCGGCCCGCGTCGGCGATCAGTTTTCGATCAGCCCCGCAGCCGGCGGCCGCGCCGTGACCGTGACCATTGACGCCAAGGACACGCTGGAAAGCCTGGCCAAGAAGATCAACGCCGCCTCTGGCCGCCAGTTGGAAGCCAAGGTCATCACCGACCTGAAGGCCAAACCCATCGTCCAGCGCCTGGAAATCAAGACGGCGGCCAACAAGGACGGCGCCGTCATCTCCGCTGGGGCGATCGGCAAGGACGCCTTGGGCGCGCTGGGCCTGACGCCCGGTTTCGTCGGTCCGGTGAAGCCGGACAAGGACGCGATCAAGACCTATGGGCTGAATCTGTCGAACAAGCTGAACCTGAACGATCCTGCCTCGATAAAGGCGGCCATCGAATCGCTGGCTCAGGCGATGACGGCGGTCCGGTCCTCCTATCGCGCCCTCGCGCCATCGACCGGCGGCATAACCAACACCCAGACCGGCAATGGCTCCTCGACCGCCTATCAGCAGACGCAACTGGCCAACTATCAGGCTGCGCTGAGCCGCCTGACGGCTTGATCGCGGTCGTGACCGGTCAAGGCGGTTGACGCCCGAGGCCGGGTCGGAGTTATTGACCTCCTCATCCGCGAAAGCCCGTTCATGGCCCTTCCGAAAGACAACCGCGTCATCCTGTTGGTCGGCGCCGGCGTGGCGATCGTCATCGCCGTCGTGCTCGCCCTGATCTTTGCGGGCGGCGGCGACAAGACGACGGAAGCGCCGCCGGCGTCCAAGGGCGGGCTGGTGGTCAACCTGGCCGAGGCGCCCACGCTGGAACCGACGCGGGAACTGCGCTGCTTCGTCGATGGCCAGTTCGTCGGCATGGCGACCCTGGCGGTCTGCGCCCAGCGCAATGGCCTGGCGACGGACGCTCTAGACGTGGGGCTGGACGCCACAGGCGCCTTGGCCGCCGCCCCGACCGCCGCCTTCGCACCGCCGCCCGAACTGCCCGCGGTCGAGATGGCCCAGACCCCGCCGCCGGCCTCCGTCGAACAGACGCCTGCGCCGCGCCCCACACCCGTGGCCAGTGGCAGCCCCTGCCTGCGCCACACCGGCTCTGACTGGCGCACCCTGTCGCCAAGCATGAGCCTGAACGCCTGCGTTCAGGCGCTTTACGCCGGAACCTGCGTCGGGCCGGGCGACGCCCAATACGGCCGCTGGGGCGATACGACCCTGCGTCTGGTGCCCCGCCGGGTGGAACAGTCCAATGACAACAACCGTTTCAGGACCCTGGCCGAGCAGGATCGCAACTGCCAATTCACGGGAATGAACTGATGCGTTTCGTCGCCCTCGCCGCCATCGCCGGGACTGCTCTGCTGGGCGCCTGCTCCAACGAACCCAAATATGAGTTCGCCGAGGGCGCCTGCTACTTCGTGGCGACGCCGGACAATGCGCCGCCTCGTTTGCAAAAAATCGCCGACGACCAGCCCCAACTCGAACAATGCGCTGCGCGGCTGGAGGAGATGCGTCTTCGCTTCCTGCGCATGGGTGGATCGAACCAGGAAATCGCCGGCGCCTACCAAGGGCGGTTCATCTTCGTGGACCGCGAGGGGGTCAAGATCGGCAAGAGCCTGAACGGCAGCCGCTTCTTCGCCATGGCGCGCACAGGCGACGGTCGTCTGGCCATCCCCGGCGCCATCCAGCGCGACGAGACGGGCCGTCCGATCGCCATAGCTGAGGACCCTGCCGCCAAGTAGGGCTTGCGCGGCCAGAACGAAAGTGGAACATTCGGTTAATGTTTATCCACTGATTTAGCGGGTTTGCTGCCGAAAGGGCTGGCGATGAGCCGTCGCCCCGGTCAGACATCGGACTGAATTGACGGGGCGGGCGAAGTCGTCGCCGCCTCACACGAGAAGGAAGTTTCCATGGCGGGCAGCGTCAATAAGGTCATTCTGGTCGGCAACCTGGGTCGAGATCCCGAAATCCGTTCCATGCCCAACGGCGACCGCATCGCCAACCTGTCGATCGCCACCTCGGAAACCTGGCGCGACAAGTCGTCGGGCGAGCGGAAGGAAAAGACCGAGTGGCACCGGGTCGTCATCTTCAACGACAACATCGTCAAGGTGGTCGAAAACTATGTGAAGAAGGGCTCGACCGTCTACATCGAGGGCGCGCTCCAGACCCGCAAATGGACCGACCAGCAGGGCGTCGAAAAGTATTCGACCGAGATCGTCGTCAGCCGCTTCAAGGGTGAACTGACCATGCTGGGCGGCCGCTCGGAAGGCGGCTCGTCGGGCGGTGGTTACGGCGGCGGCGGTGGTCGCGGCGATGACGACTATTCCTCGGGCTTCTCCACCGGCGGCGCCAACAAGCCGAGCGGCCCCAAGGAAAGCTACGACCTGAACGACGATATCCCGTTCTAAGACAGAGTGCCTGGCTTGGCGATCGGTGCGAGCGGTCGCCAAGCCGCATTTCTGGGCGGAAACCTGAGGTCATCCAAAGTGAGCCGACGCGGCGGGCGCGCCGTGCCATAGGGCGGTCATGACCGACGTCCGTTCCAAAGTTGCGCCTGCGCCCGCGCCCCTGCCCAAGAGGCCTCACGCCCTGACGGGGCTGGAGATCGCCGCCATCGTGGCGATCATCGTGGTGTGGGGCGTCAACAACGCCGGGGCCAAGCTGGCGACGCAGGAGTTGTCGCCGCTGCTGGTCGGCGCCATCCGGTTCGGCATCGCCACCGCCTGTCTGATCGCCTTCGTGCGGCCGCCGTTCCCAGACTGGAAGAGCCTGATGCTGATCGTGATCATCGGCGGGCCGATCCAGTACGGCCTGGCCTACACGGCCTACTGGCTGGCGACGGACGTCAGCCCGGTGACGGTGGCCAACCAATTGTGGATTCCCTTCACCACCCTGTTCGCCTTCCTGATCCTGGGCGAGCGGCTGTCCAAGGCGGCCTTGGTCGGCATGGGCGTGGCCTTCGTCGGCGTGGCCTGGATGACGCTGGACGCCCATGCGCTGCAGGACTGGAAGGCCATTCTGGTCGCCATCGCGGCCGGCGCCGCCTGGGGCGTGACCACGGTGGTCGCGCGTCGCACCACCTCCATCCCGCCGCTGAAGATGCAGGGTCTGCTGGCGCTGGGGGCCTTTCCCGTCATGGCCTTCGGCTCGGCGGTGTTCGAGCATGGCCAGTGGGAGGCGGTGAAGAGCGCCACGCCCATGGTCTGGGCCTCGCTGCTGTGGGCGGGCGTCGTGTCGTCCGTGCTAGCGACGACCCTGCTGTTCTGGCTGGTCCAGCGGCGCGAGGCGGGGCGGGTGACGCCCTATCTGCTGGTCACGCCGGTGGTGTCGATGTTCATCGGCTGGAGCTTCATGGGCGACATCCTGACGCCGCAGATTCTGACGGGATCGGCCATCACCATGGGCGGGGTGGCCCTGGTGGCCCTGGCCGAACGGGGCTTGCGTGCGGGGGCCGCCAAGGCTTGATCTGTTCCTGATCGTATCAGGAGCCCGTCATGCACCACGCCCCCCTCGACGCCGACCACGTTTCCCGCCGCTGGCTGGGCAAGGCGAAGCACGATCTTGCGGCGAACGAAGCCGTGGTGGTTCAGAGCACCGCCGATCGTCGCCCTGTGTCCGAAGACATCAACGAGACTTTCGATGACCGTCAGACCTTTGGAGAGCGGCTGGCCGATCGGGTTGCGGCGTTCGGCGGTTCATGGCCCTTCATCATCGCATTCGGCGTCTTCCTGGCGATCTGGACCGGGCTGAACCTGCTGCTGCGTAAGGAAGCCTTCGACCCCTATCCCTTCATCTTCCTGAACCTGGTCCTGTCGATGCTGGCGGCGATTCAGGCGCCGGTCATCATGATGAGCCAGAACCGCCAAGCGTCAAAGGATCGGCTGGACGCGGGCAATGACTATCAAGTCAATCTGAAGGCCGAGATCGAGATCATGGCTCTGCTGGAAAAGGTCGAACACCTGACCGCACGGCAAGAGGAGCAGACCGAACTGATCCGCCGTCTGCTCGCACAAAAAGAGACCCGCTGAACGGTGTCCAGCGGGCCATCTTCCGTGCCTTAAAAAGACTTAGCTTGCGCTGAGCGCCGCGCAGGCCACCCGGTCGCCGGCGCCGCCGATGGGCTGGGTCGAATGGTCGTCGGGGTTGGCGTGGATGATGATGGCCGAGCCGTCGGCGTCCCACAGCCATTGGCCGGGGCCTTCGGACGAGATCCGGGCGCGGGTCGTGAACAGCTCGGCGTTCACCTTGCCGTCCTCACCGGCCCAGACGTTGGGCAGATCGCCGTCGTCCGGCCCGGCGGCGTTCAACAGACCGTGCGGGGCCTTGGGCTCGCCGTGGTTGATGTGGGCCCCGGACGAGGTGAAGGGCGCGGCGCATTCGCCGGTCGCATGGATGTGGATGCCGTGCCAGCCGGGCGTCAGGCCCGAAGCCTCGATCTTCATCAGCAGGCCGGTCGGTCCTTGACGCAGATCGACGCGACCGATGTTGGCGCCTGCGGCGTTGATCAGGACCGCCTGGCCGGTCGCGCCAACCGGCGCGCGGTCGACGGCGGCCTTCGGGGCGTTGCCGGTGGCGGCGCAGGCCGTGGTCAGGGCCAGCGGCGAGGCGATCAGAAGGGCGGCGGCGAGCGTATGGACGCGCATATGGAAAGTCCTTTCAGAGACGGGCTTTCACGGCGACGTCGCTTTGCCACCGGGCCCCTGGAATGCTAGAAATCGTCACAGCGGATCACGTTCCGATTCCGGCCGCATAAAGCCACGCTTCATTGACCGACGACAGCTACGAAAACGCCGCATCTCCGATCAACGGCCGGGGCGGCGGCTCCGACATTTCCACGATCACGATCGAGGACGAACTGAAGCGTTCGTACCTGGATTACGCCATGAGCGTGATCGTCTCGCGGGCGCTGCCTGACGCGCGTGACGGCCTGAAGCCGGTGCATCGGCGCATCCTGTATTCGATGCACGACCTGAACATGACGCCGGAGCGCAGCTATTCGAAGTGCGCCCGCGTGGTCGGCGACGTGCTGGGCCGGTTCCACCCCCACGGCGACGCCTCGGTCTATATGGCCCTTGTGCGGATGGCGCAGCCATTCTCGATGGGGCTGATGCTGGTCGACGGCCAGGGCAACTTCGGTTCGGTCGACGGCGATATGCCCGCCTCGATGCGTTACACAGAAGCCCGGATGGCCCCGGCCGCCGTCGCCCTGATGGCCGACATCGACAAAGACACGGTCGATTTCCAGCCGAACTACGACGAGAAGGAGCTGGAGCCGGTCGTTCTGCCGAGCCGGATTCCCAATCTGCTGGTCAACGGCGCGGGCGGCATCGCCGTCGGCATGGCGACCAACATTCCGCCGCACAATCTGGGCGAGGTCGTCGATGCGGCCCTGGCCCTGCTGGATGATCCGAACGTCACCGACGACGCCCTGCTGGACATCGTGCCCGGCCCGGACTTCCCGACCGGCGGCGAGATCATGGGCCGTACCGCGCCGCGCAACGCCCTGCGCGACGGTCGTGGCTCGGTCGTCGTGCGCGGCCGCGCCTCGGTGGAGGAGATCCGCAAGGACCGCGAGGCCATCGTCGTCACCGAACTGCCCTATCAGGTCAACAAACAGACCCTGATCGAACGCATCGCCGAAATGGTGCGCGAGAAGCGGCTGGAAGGTATTTCCGACGTTCGCGACGAATCCGACCGCCAAGGCATGCGGATCGTGATCGAGCTGAAGCGCGACGCGTCCGGCGACGTGATCCTGAACCAGCTGTGGCGCTATACCGCCATGCAGTCGTCGTTCGGCGTCAACATGCTGGCGCTGAACCACGGCCGACCCGAGCAGATGGGCCTGCGCCAACTGCTGCAGATCTTCCTCGACTTCCGCGAGGAAGTCGTCGTTCGCCGCGTCAAGTTCGAGCTGAATAAGGCCCGCGACCGTGGCCACGTCCTGGTCGGTCTGGCCGTCGCCGTGGCCAATATCGACGAGGTGATCCACATCATCCGCTCCTCGGCCGATCCGACCGAGGCGCGCGAGCGGCTGCAGGCCAAGGCCTGGCCCGTGGGCGACATGATGGCCCTGGTCGAGCTGATCGCCGACCCGCGCACTGTCATCGTCGAGGGCGACAAGATCCGTCTGACCGACGAACAGGCCCGGGCCATCCTGGCTCTGACCCTGTCGCGCCTGACGGGGCTCGGCCGCGACGACATCTTCGGCGAGGCGCACGGCCTGGCCGACACCATCCAGGGCCACCTGACCATCCTGTCGGACCGCAAGAACGTCCTGGCCATCATCCGCGATGACCTGATCGACGTGAAGGACCGGTTCGCCGTTCCGCGCCGTACCCTGATCGGGGAAGGCGACGGCGAGATGGAGGACGAGGACCTGATCCCGCGCGAGGACATGGTCGTCACCGTCACCCACGGCGGCTACGTCAAGCGTGTGGCGCTGAACGCCTATCGGACCCAGCACCGCGGCGGCAAGGGCCGCAGCGGCATGTCGATGAAGGACGAGGACGCCATCACCGGCGTGTTCAGCGCCTCGACCCACACGCCGGTCCTGTTCTTCGCCACGAACGGCAAGGCCTACAAGCTCAAGACCTGGCGCCTGCCGCTGGGCAATCCGCAATCGCGGGGCAAGGCCTTCGTCAATCTGCTGCCCATCGAGCCGGGCGACAGCATCATGAACGTCCTGCCTCTGCCCGAGGACGAGACGACCTGGGGCGACTACGACATCATGTTCGCCACCAGCTCGGGCGACGTGCGGCGCAACAAGCTGTCGGACTTCGCCACGGTGAACCGCGCCGGCAAGATCGCCATGAAGCTGGAAGGCTCTGACCGCATGGTCGGCGTTGGCCTGTGCACGGCCGACGACGACGTGCTGCTGACGACGGCGCTGGGCCGCGCGATCCGGTTCAAGGCCGACGACGTGCGCGTCTTCAAGGGGCGAGATTCGACCGGCGTCCGGGGCGTGCGGCTGCAGGACGGCGACGAGGTCATCTCCATGGCCATCTTGGGCCGTGTGGACGCGACGCCGGAAGAACGCGCCGCCTACGTCAAACACGCTAACGCCATGCGCAAGGCCCTGGCCGGCGCGGAAGCGGAAGAGGATGCCGCGGCCCCGGTCGAGGCTGAAGACGAGGTCGCGGATGCGGCTCTGACCGTGGAGCGGATCGCCGAACTGGGCGCCGCCGAACAGTTCATCCTGACGGTCACCGAGACCGGCTTCGGCAAGCGATCCTCGGCCTATGAGTATCGTCGTACGGGTCGTGGCGGCCAGGGTTTGACCGCCCACGGCCTGGGCGGTCGCGCCGGCACGCGTCTGGCGGCGGCCTTCCCGGTCGAGGAGACGGACGACCTGCTGCTGGTCACCTCGGGCGGTCAGATGATCCGCACGCGCATCGACCAGGTCCGCATCGTCGGCCGCTCCAGCCAGGGCGTCACCATCTTCCGCACCGGCAAGGATGAAAAGGTTGTCTCGGTTGAACGTCTGCCGGAAAGCGGCGGCGCGGACGATGCGGATGTCGCTGGAGAAGAAGGCAGCGAGGCCTGATCCGCCTCCGCGCAGCAGAGCAGGGAAGGGTCGTTTGAGCGCGACGATTCTGATCGACGGCCTTCCCGCCACGCCTGACGACCTGGCGCACCAGGCGTTGGTCAACTACGGCGCCTACACCTCCTTCCGCGTCGAGGATGGCGCCGCGCGCGGCCTCGACCTCCACCTCGCCCGTCTGGAGCAGGCCGCCGTCGAACTGTTCGGCGAAAGCCCCGGCGAGGCGGAGTTTCGGCGTCTGATGGCGTTGGGAGTCGCCGGCCGAGACGCCTGCTGGCTGCGCGTCAGCCTGTTCTCGCCCGACATCGCTCATCGCGACCCGAGCTACGTCGGCCGACCGAAGGTGATGACCAGTGTCTCCCCAGCGCCGCCGCCGCTGGCGACCCTAGTGCGGCTCACCGCGATGCCCTATGAGCGCGAGACGCCGCATCTGAAGCATCTCGCCACCTTCGGCCTGATTCGCGCGCGCCGCGCCGCGCGCGCCGCCGGGTTTGGCGACGCCCTGTTTGTGGATGGCGAAGGGCGGGTCACCGAAGGCACGCTGTGGAACATCGGCTTCGTCCAAGGCGACCGGATCGTCTGGCCCCAGGCCCCAATGCTGGCGGGCGTGACCCAGGCCTTGATCACGCGCGGGCTGCCCCAGATCGGGCTGACCAGTGAAACGCGGCCGATCCGTCTCGACGAGATCGGCGCCTTCGACGGCGCTTTTCTGTGCAACAGCGCCACGCCCGTCTGTCCGATCACCGCCATCGACGATGTCGCCTTCGCCAATGATCCGGTCCTGCTGGCCAAGGTCGAAGCGGCCTGGAGCGCGCAGGCGCCCCAGCCCATCGCGGCTCGTGACGATGACGATGGCGTCAGCCGGCTAGGCCGCTGATTTCGCACCTGCTAAACGACGCTGACGCCACGCGACAGGCCGGGGAGACACGCATGCGCATCGGACTTTATCCGGGCACCTTCGACCCGGTGACGAACGGGCATACCGACATCATCAAGCGCGCGCTGAAGCTGGTGGACCGGCTGGTCATCGGCGTGGCCCAGAACGATGACAAGGGGCCGCTGTTCTCCACCGCCGAGCGGGTCGAGATGCTGAAGGCCGAGATGGCGCCCCTCGGCGGCGACATCGTGGTCCAGCCGTTTTCGACCCTGCTGATGCATTTCGCCGAAGAGCTGGACGCCAGCGTCATCATCCGGGGTCTGCGCGCCGTCGCCGACTTTGAATACGAGTTCCAGATGACGGCCATGAACCAGCGCCTCAATCAGGACATCGAGACCGTATTCCTGATGGCCGATCCGCGCCATCAGGCGATCGCCTCGCGCCTCGTCAAGGAGATCGCTCGACTGGATGGCGCGATCGACAGTTTCGTCAGCCCCGCCATCGCCGAGCGCGTGCGGGCCAAGGTCAAGAACGGTTAGGGTAGACAAGACCATGCGTAAGGCCATCATCGCAGCGACCGTCGCCGCCCTTCTTGCAGCCGGCGCGGCCCAGGCCCCGGCTGTGGCGCAAACGGCGCCGGCGGCGTCCGACTGGCGGACCATTGCGCCGGAAAACCTGCTGGTTATCGATACGTCGAAGGGGCGGGTGCTGGTCGAACTGATCCCCGTCGCCGCGCCCAACCATGCGGAACGCATCCGCACCCTGGCCAACCAAGGCTTCTACGATGGTCTGAAGTTCCATCGCGTCATCCCTGATTTCATGGCGCAAACTGGCGATCCGAAGGGCACGGGCGAAGGCGGCAGCGAGTTGCCGGACCTGAAGGCCGAGTTCAGTTTCCGTCGTGGACGCGACGCCGGCTTCGTCGCGGTGCCCAGCGTCGGCGCGGGCGTGCGCGGTCTGGTCGGCGATCTGCCGGTCCAGACCCAACCCGACGCCCAAATGATGATCACCGCCGACTTCAAGGTCGACGCCCACGGCCTGTTCTGTCCCGGCGTGCTGGGCATGGCCCGCTCGGGTTCGCCTGACAGCGCCAACAGCCAGTTCTTCCTGATGATGGGCGCGCGCGAACAGCTGGACGGCATCTACACCGCCTTCGGCCGGGTGGTGTCCGGCCTGGATGTGGTCGGCAAGCTGAAGAAGGGTTCGGACGCCGAGGACGGCAAGGTGACCGATCCCGACACCATGACCCGCGTCCGCATGGCCTCGGCCCTGCCCGAAGCCGAACGTCCGACCGTGCGCGTCCTGAACGCCGGCAGCGCCGCCTTCGCAGAACGGATCGCCACGGCGCGCGCCGGGCGCGGCGCCGCCTTCAGCGTCTGCGATGTTCAGCCGGTCGCCGAAGTGACAGGCGGCTGAGGCTTTCGCAAACGGGGGAGGGGACGATGACGATACGAACGATGGCGATGGCGGCGGCCGTGCTGGCTGCCACGGCGGGCGCCGCCCTGGCGCAAGACGCGACCGCCGTTCCCGCGCCTCCGCCGCCGCCCGGTGAATGGAGGACCATCGCGCCCGAGAACCTGCTGGTCATCGACACCAACAAGGGGCGGGTTCTGGTCGAACTGGCGCCCGAGATAGCGCCCGCCCATGTCGAACGCATCAAGTTGCTGGCGTCGCGCGGATTCTTCGACAACCTGGTCTGGCACCGGGTGATCGACTGGTTCATGGCCCAGACCGGCGATCCGCTGGGCACGGGCGAGGGGCAGAGCTGGTATCCCGACCTGAAGGCCGAGTTCACCTTCCGCCGTGGCGCGGACATGGCCTTCACTCCGGTGGCGGCCCCGGTCGGCGCCTTGGTCGGTTTCGTCGATTCTATCCCGGTCCAGACCCAGCCCGACGCCCTGATGTCCGGCACCAGCGACAAGAAGGTCCACGGTTGGGCGCTATATTGCCCGGGCGTCGCGGGCATGGCGCGTGACGAGGGCAATGACACCGCCAACAGCCAGTTCTTCCTGATGCGTCAGGCCTATCCAGCGCTGGACAAGCGCTACACCGTCTGGGGCCGGGTCGTGTCCGGTCTGGACATCGTGCGATCGCTAAAGGCCAGCGACACGCCGGATGGTCTGGTCCAGGGACCGGATCAGATGACCCGCGTCCGCGTGGCGTCGGATTTGCCCGCAGCCGAACGTCCGACGGCCGCCGTGCTCAACACCAACTCCGCCACCTTCCAGACCCTGGCGCAGCAGGCGCGCCAGGCGCGTGGCGCGGATTTCTCGGTCTGCGACATCGAACTACCGGTGCGCGTCACGCCCGCCGCCTGATCAGGCGGCGGAGGCCGGCCGCCCCCGTCCTCGCCGACGACGCCGTCCCCTCGGCGGCTTCTTGTCCTCGCGCATCCGTTGCAGCAGCAGGCCTTCGCGCAGGCCGCGATCCGCGACCCGCACCCGCTCCGACGGCCAGGCGCGTTGCACGGCCTCCAGGATGGCGGCGCCCGCCAAAACGAGGTCCGCCCGATCGGGACCGATGCAGGCCTCGCGCGCACGGCCGTCCGGCCCCAGCGCCTTCAGCTGATCCGCCGCCGCCTCGCAGTCGGCGCGCGTCATCCACAAGCCATCGACCCGGTCGCGATTGTAGCGCGGCAGGTTCAGGTGGATGCCCGCCAGGCTGGTGATTGCGCCCGAGGTGCCGACCAGATGCGCCCGGTTCTGCCGGAACAGGTCCAGCATCGGTTCGTCGACGATCCCACCCGCCGCAATGGCCGCCCCCATGTCGGCGACCATCGCCTCGTACCAGGCCTCGCCGGAGTTCGGCGGCTCGGGATGCCGCTCGGCCAAGGTCACGACCCCCACCGGCGCCGACATCCAGGCGGTGGTCGTCCAGTCGCTTCCGCTGCGTTTCAGCCACGACATCTCGGTCGAGCCGCCGCCGACATCGATGACCAGCACAGCCTCGGCCTTGGGGTCGATCAGATTCAGGCATCCCTCGACCGCCAGCCGCGCCTCCTCGGCGGGATCGATGATCCGCAAACGCAGACCCGTGCCCTTGCGTACCCGGTCGATGAAGTCGACGCCGTTCTCGGCCGCGCGGCAGGCCTGGGTGGCGACGGCGCTCAATCGCGCCGAGTCGACGCCCTTGCGCACGATCCGCTCGGCGCACAGGGCCAGGGCGTCATAGGCCCGGTCCATGGCGCGCGGGTCCAAAAGGCCCGTCCGCGACAGCCCTTCGCCCAGCCGCACGATGCGGCTGAAGCTGTCGACCACGCGAAAGCCTTCGCGTGACGGTCGCGCGATCAGTAGCCGACAATTGTTGGTCCCCAGATCGAGCGCGCCATACAGCGGCGCATCTCGACCCGACGCATCCCGCGAACGGGAAGGCTGGGACCGCTCGTCGCGCCGTCGAGGCGCGCCGTGGGTCTCCGGCATGGGCCGTCATCCATTGTGGGCGGTCCAAAGCGGCGCCCGTCCTGGTCAGCCTAACCCGCCAAGATCGTCCGCGCCAAGCCATTCTGTCAGGAAGATGAACAGACCGGCAGGCATTGGGGTCATGCGCTGAATCGTATGAAGTGCGATGACCCGCATTCAGACCGCACGTTTCGCTATCGGCCAGATCGTCCGCCACCGCGACGACGCCTTTCGTGGCGTCGTGATGGATGTCGATCACGCCTATGAGGGACCGGCCGGTGAAAGCGGTCTGGTCAGGCCGGACCAGCCCTTCTACCGCGTCTTCGCCTTGGGCGAGGATGGCGGCTTTGTCGCCTACGCCGCCGAGGGCGCTCTCGAAGATGGCGATTCCGTGCTGCTGCCCGACGACGCCGAGCGGTGGTTCACCACCGACGGCATGGGCCACCACGCACCGCTGGATGAACGTCTGCACTGACGGTTGGAAGCCGTGGCGGCTCCGGGCTAGGATGGCGGCAAAAGAGGAATACGCCATGTCCGACTTCGAACACGTCTTCGAAAAGCCGCCCGAGGGCGCGGCCGCCGACTGGACCATTCCCCAGAACTGGGCCGCCTACACCGAGGTCGAGCACCAGACCTGGGACACGCTTTACGCCCGGCAGATGAAGATTCTGCCTGGTCGCGCCTGCGACGCCTTCATGCGGGGACTAGACGCGCTGGACCTCAACGCCGGCGGCATTCCCGACTTCGACGTGATCAATCCCAAGCTCCAGGCCCTGACCGGCTGGACGGTCGTCTGCGTACCGGGCCTGGTGCCGGACGAGGTCTTTTTCGATCACTTGGCCAATCGCCGCTTCGTCTCGGGCCAGTTTATCCGCAAGCCGGACCAACTGGACTACCTCCAAGAACCCGACATCTTCCACGACGTCTTCGGCCACGTGCCGATGCTGACCGACCCCGATTTCGCCGCCTATATGGAGGCCTATGGCAAGGGCGGGCAGCGGGCGGCCAGCCTGGGCATGCTGCCGAACCTGGCGCGCCTGTACTGGTACACGGTCGAGTTTGGTCTGATGAAGGAGGCGGACGGCCTTCGCATCTACGGCGCCGGCATCGTCTCCTCGGCGACCGAGAGCGTCTTTGCTCTGGCCGATCCGTCGCCCAACCGCCTGGGGTTCGACCTGGAGCGGGTGATGCGGACCCTGTACCGGATCGACGACTTCCAGCAGGTCTATTTCGTCATCGACAGCCTGGAAGCTCTGAAAGACGAGACGCTCAAGGACTTCGGCCCGGTCTATGCGGCGCTGAAAGGCAAGGACGATCTCGCTATCGAAACCGTCCTGCCGACCGACGAGGTCTTCACCCGCGGCACCCAGGCCTACGCCCAGCGCGGCGGGCGGTTCGCGGCCTGATCGGCGTCAGGTATGGGTGATCAGACTGTTGTGCTTGGTGTCGCGCATGCGGATGAAGGTCAGCAGCGACAGCCCGATCATGCCGGTGACGTACCAGAAGAAGACGCTCTCGACGCCCACGCCCTTCAGCCACAGCGCCACATATTCCGCCGTGCCCCCGAACACCGCATTGGCGATGGCGTAGGGCAGAGCAACGCCGAGGGCACGGATGTGGGCGGGGAACAGCTCGGCCTTCACCACCGCATTGATCGCGGTGTAGCCCGACACGATCACCAGCCCAGCCAACGCCAAGAGGAAGGCGACGAAAGGGCTCTCGACCGTCGATAGGGTCGTCATAATTGGTACGGTGCACAACACCCCCAGCACGCCGAAAGCGATCATCACGGGACGCCGTCCCACCCTGTCCGACAGCGCGCCGACCGCCGGCTGAAGCAGCATGAAGATGAACAAGGCCGCCGCGCTGATCTCGGTCGCCGTGTTCTTGGAAAACCCGCTTGTATTGACCAGGAACTTCTGGAGGTAGGTCGTGTAGGTGTAGAAGGCCAAGGTGCCGCCGGCCGTCAGGCCCAGCACCATCAAGGCCTCTTTCGGGTGTTTCAGGATCAGCTGCACGGCGCTGGATTTCGGCGCGTCCTTGGCCTCGGTCGCCTTATGCGTCTCGTCCAGCCGGCGACGCAGCCAGAAAACGACGACCGCCAGGCCCGCGCCGACGAAAAAGGGAATGCGCCAGCCCCAAGAAGCCAGCGCCGTCTCGCTGAGCGTGTTCTGCAGCACGATCAACAGCAGCAGGGCGATCAACTGGCCCGAGATCAGGGTGACGTACTGGAAGCTGGACCAGAAGCCCCGGCGATGCGGCTCAGCCATTTCGGACAGATAGGTGGCGCTGGATCCATATTCTCCGCCGACGCTCAGCCCCTGCAACAGCCGTGCGAACAGCAGCAGCGCCGGCGCCGCCAGGCCGATGGTGGCATAGCCGGGCGTCACGCCGATGATCAGCGAGCCCGTGCACATCAGGGTCACCGAGAGGGTCAACCCCGCCTTGCGACCTTTGCGGTCGGCATAGACCCCCATGATCCATGCGCCGATAGGCCGCATCAGGAAGCCCACCGCAAAGACGGCCGCGGCGCTCAGCAGTTGCGCCGTCGGGTCTTCGCTGGGGAAGAAGACGGGCGCGAAATACAGGGTGAAGGCCGCATAGGCGTACCAGTCAAACCACTCCACCAGATTGCCGGCCGATCCGCCGACGATATTTCTCAATCGGCGGGCGGGGCTCATGGGCGCTGTGGTCGTCATGGCCGGATCAGCCTCTCTGGAAGGGGTAGAAGTCGGTTCCGAGGTTCAGGATCGTCGTCAGTTCGTCCAGCGCGCCCCGGCTCTCGGTGAGCAGGTCGGGGTCGGCCAGATCGGCGGGGCGCAGTTCGTCGCGGTACCAGCGCCCGGCCCAGTCCGACAGACGCGCATGCAGTTCGTCGGTCAGGCGCATGGCCGGGTTCGTCGCCGCAAGCTCGGCCTCAGTCAACACGACACGCAGGCGCAGGCAGGCCGGTCCGCCGCCGTTGCGCATCGACTGGCGCACGTCGACGTAATGGACCCGGCCTATCGGACCGTTGGAGGCGGCCAAAGCTTGCGCCACCGCATGGCTGCGCGGGTTGTCGCGCGTCTCGGTCGGACAGATGAGGGTCAGGCGATCCTCACCCGGAACCTGGATCAGCATGGAGTTGAACAGATAGCTCGAGATCGCATCGGCCAGGGGCAGGTCGGCGGCCGAGACCTCAACGAAGATCGGTTCGAACAGACCATCGGCCGCGCGGCGAATGGCGGCCTGGGTTGCGGCCGTGTCCTCGAACGCCAACTCGTGGAAGAACAAGGTGTCCAGCGCCCCGACGCAGACGACGTCGTTGTGGAAGGTGCCGCCCGCGATGGCGGCGCGGGATTGCTGGGCCAGGACCGGCCGTCCGGCTTCGTGTCGTCGGACGATGGCTTCCGACGCTTCGCGCGTCTGGCGGGCGGGGAAGGGGCCGTCCCAAGGCTCGAACGCCTCGCGACCCCAGACCAGCAGATTGACGCCGCGACCGCCATGTTGGGCGCACAGGCGAACGTGGTTTGCGGCGCCTTCGTCGGCCAGATGCGCGACCGCGGGCAGGGCGTCATGGACGGCGAACCGGCTGGCGTCGGCAAACAGGGCGTCCAGCGCGCGCTTCGTTTGCCGGTGCTCCAGGCTGCGGTGCAGATTGGTGTGCAGATTGGCCGGCGTGAAATGCACCCGGCCGTCGGCGGCGTCGGCGCTGGGCGTCACGGTCGCGGCGTTGGCGGCCCACATGGGCGAGGCCGAACAGGCGGCGGCGGCGAACGACGGCGCGCTCCGCCAGGCCCGCTCCAGGACCTGGGCGTCCGATCCGGCGAACCCCAGGGTCCGCAGGAAGGGAATGTTCGGCCGCTCATGCGGCGGCAGGACGAACTGGGGCAGGCCCAGGTCCGCCAGGGTCTTCATCTTGTCGAGGCCCTGAAGCACGGCCGCGCGCGGGTTGGACGCCTCGCCTTTGTTCAGGCTGGACGCCAGATTGCCCGGAGACAGACCGGCGTAGGAATGGGTCGGCCCGATCAGACCGTCGGCGTTGGCCTCGACAGCGCTGATCATCGCAATCCCTTGATCTCGCCTTCGATGTTGGCGACGGCGTCGGCCTCGAAACTGGCGACCGGATAGGCGCAATAGTCGGCGGCGTAATAGGCGCTGGGGCGGTGGTTGCCGCTGGCCCCCAGGCCGCCGAACGGCATATCGCCGGCGGCGCCGGTGGTCGGGCGGTTGAAGTTGACCACGCCGGCCCGGATACGGCGGATGAAGTGGTCCCAGTTCTTCGGATCATCGCTGACCAGACCAGCGGACAGGCCGTAGCGGGTCGCGTTCGTCGCCTGGATCGCCGCGTCAAACGAGCCAACGCGCGTCACAGACAGGAAGGGGGCGAACATCTCTTCGTCCGGCACGTCGACCCCCGTCACGTCGATGATGGCCGGCTTGACGAAGGCGCCGGGCAGGTTGGCGACCGGCCCCGAGGCGCGGATGACCTTGGCCCCCATGTCGATCCGTTCCTGCAAGGCTTTCAGCGCCGCCTCGGCCGCGCGCGCTGAGATCAGCGGGCCGGCATACGGTTCGGGATCGCTGTCCCACGGGCCGAAGATCAGCCGGTCGGACAGGGCGGCGATGGCTTCGATGATCGCATCCCCCTGCGGGCCTTCCGGCACGATCAGACGACGCGCGCACGAGCAGCGCTGCCCGGTGGTGATGAAGGCGGATTGAACCGCGATGCCCGCGACGGCTTCGGCGTCGGCCGCGTCCCACACGACCAGCGGGTTATTGCCGCCCAGCTCCAGCGCCAGGATGACGTGCGGATCGTCTGCGAACTTCCTGCGGAAATGCGCGCCCGCCGCGCCCGATCCGGTGAACATCAGGGCGTCGATGCCGGCGTCCAGCAGGGCCGCGCCCGTCTCACGCCCACCCTGGACCACATTGACCACGCCGGTGGGCAGATCGGCGGCGGCGAAGGCTTCGGCCATCACCTGACCGACCAGTGGCGTTTCTTCCGACGGCTTGAAGACGACCGTGTCGCCCGCCAGCAGGGCGGGGACGATATGGCCGTTCGGCAGATGGCCGGGGAAGTTGAACGGGCCAAGCACCGCCGCAACCCCGTGCGGACGGTGCCGCAGGGTCGCGCGGCCGAACGCCGTGTCGCTGGTCCGTTCGCCGGTACGCTCGTCATAGGCGCGGATCGAGATGTCCACCTTGCCGATCATGGCCGCGGCTTCGGTCTTGGTCTCCCAAAGCGGCTTGCCGGTCTCGCGCGCGATGGCCTCGGCGATCTGGGGCGCGCGATCTTTCAGGACGGCCTGATAGCGCTTCACCGCGTCGATCCGGTCGGCGCGCGGCGCATCGGCCCAGGCGGGGAAGGCGGCGCGGGCGGCGTCGACGGCGACCTGGACCTGGGCCGGGCTGGCGGCATCGCCCTCCCAGTTGGTCGCTTCGGTGGCGGGATCGGTGGAGGTGAAACGAATCATGATTTTACTCGCACAGGGTCTCCGTTGCGCACCTTGAGCGCGGCGGCGGTTTCGGCGGTCAGGCGAACGACGTCGCCGTCGATATCGGCCTTGGCGCGGACGGCGCGGAAGGCGGCGACGCTGTCGGTCGAGATCAGGGCCGGCAACTCGGCTTCAACCCCCTCGACGATCTGGACCGTCAGGCGCCGGGCGTCGCGCACGGTTCGGATATTGTCGCGGCCGCAGGCGACGGTCGGACCGGCGTCGAAGATATCGACCAGACCATTGGGCCTAAAGCCCTCGCTTTCCAGCAGGGCCATGGCCGGCACGCCTTGCGGATGAACCTTGCCGATCACCGCGCGGGCCGGTTCGGGCAGCAGTTCCACATAGATCGGGTGCCGCGGAGCCAAGTCCAGAATGAACTGCTTGTCGGTCGAGCCGGTCATCCGGTCGGCGTGGTCGAACTCCATCGGGAAGAATTTGTGCGCCACATGGTCCCAGAACGGGCAGGCGCCGTCGGGCGTGAAGACGCCGCGCAACTCGGCCAGAACATTGTCGGCGAACAGCTCGGGCTGGGCGCCGATCAGCATATATCGCGACTGGCTGAGCAGACGGCCCGCGCCGCCCTTTCGCCGATCCGCCTTGAGGAACAAGGACCCGACCTCGGTCCAGCCCGTGCATTCATTGACCAGAACCAGGGTCTGATGATCCAGCTTCACCCCTAGTGAGGGCGACTGGACGGTGTTGTTGACGACGCGGAACGAGAAGAAGGGCCGCTTCAGCCCCACCGTCGCCTTGACCGAGCCGACGCCGTCGATGTCGCCGGTGTCGCCGTCTTCCAGCATCAGGGTGTACCAGGCCTCTTGCCAGGGCACGCGACCTTCGAAGCTCGCCTGGCTCAGCTCCAGCCGATCGGCCAAGGCGTCGGGATCTTCAGGCAGGCTGGTGAAGCCGGGGCCGGACAGGATGGCCAGTTCCAGCAGATGATCGAGATCGGCGGGGCCGGCGGGACGGACGACGAGCATTCTAAAGGGTTTCCATCCGCAGGGATTTCAGTTTGGCCGCATCGATTTCTCCCGACGCGATCTTGCACAGGATCAGGGCGCTCAGTTGGGCGCGTTCGACGAAGCTGTCGGGCCAGGCGAACTCCTGATCCGAATGGATGTCGCCGCCGCGGACGCCCAGGGTGTCGATATTGGGCAGGCCGGCGGCGTGCAGATTGTTGCCCTCGCATACCCCGCCCGAAGGCTTCCATGCGATGGGCTGGCCCAGCAGGGCCCCGGCTTCCTTCACCGCCTCGAACAGGGCGGTCTGGGCGGCGTCCATCGGCTTGGGCGCACGGGTGAAGCCGCCGTGCAGATCCAGCGTCAGACCCTCGAACGGCGGCGTGGCGGCGATGGCCCGCACGGAGGCGTCGATCCAGTCGGCCGCCGCCTTGTCCGGCACCCGGACGTTGAAGCGCACCACGGCGTTGTCGGCGACGACGTTCAGCGCGCCCCCGCCCGAAATCTTGGCGACGTTGACGGTGACGCCTTCGTGCTGACCGTTCAGTCCGTGCAGGGCGGCCGCGATGATGGCGGCGCCGGCCACAGCATTGCGGCCTTCGTCGAAGGCGCGGCCGGCGTGGGCGGCGCGACCCGTCACGATCAGATGATAGTTGCCGCTGCCCTTGCGCGCGCCGGCCAGCGTGCCGTCCGCCAGCGCCGGCTCGTAGGTCAGGCCGACATGGCCGCGCGCGCCCAGTTCGGCCAGCAGCGGTGCGGACGCCGGCGAGCCGATTTCCTCATCGGGGCTCAGCAGCACGGTCCAGCCGACGCCGTGTTTGTCGGGATGGGTTTCGAACGCCTCCAGCGCGGCCAAAAGCACGCTGATCCCGCCCTTCATATCGGCGACGCCCGGCCCCTTCAGGGCGCCGTCGGCGCGCGTAGTCACGGTCTGGAATCGGCTGTCGGCGGGGAAGACGGTGTCATAGTGGCCAGTAAGCACGACCTGGATCGGCGCATCCGGCCGGGCGGTGATCTTCAGCGCGTCGGCATGGGCCTCGGTCCGTACCGATCCGTCGTCGGCGACGGTGGTTGAACCCTGCGTCGGGAGGCGTTCGACACGGGCGGGCAGGGCGCTTGCCGCCGCTTCCAGAACATCCAGCACAGCATTCAGCCCGGCGGCGTTGCGGCTGCCGGAGTTGATGTTCGCCCAGTCGATGGTGCGGCCGATGATCGTCTCGCGTCGCGCGGCGACGTGGTCGAGGACGGCCTGGTCCGAGGTCAGAATCCGCATCGGCCGGACCCTAGACGCCTCGACCCCAAAGGTGAAGGTCGGGGCCTGTAAGTCATCGCCGATCACCGCTAGGTTCCGCTCGAAACGAGGGCCCCAATGCAACGCAACAAGATCGACCTCTGGCTCCGCGCCATGAACCCGCTGAAGCTGCCGCGCGGCATGGCCGAGGCCCAGCGTTCGGCACGCTCGATGGTGATCGGCCTGGTCATCGCCCTGATCGTCGGCCTGATCCCGACCTGGTGGATGTTCACCTCGGGCTGGTTCGAGACGGCGATGAGCGCGGAGTACGCCAAGATGGGTCTGTCGGCGGATCAGTTGGCCATGCAGCAGGAGATGATGAAGGTCATCTGGCCGTTCGCTATCGCCTCGGGCGCGATCTTCTCCGTCCTGTTCTATGGCGTCGTGGCGGTGGTTCAGTGGCGCATGATGACGCGCGCCATCCCGATCATCATGCTGGCGTTGATCGCCTATAGCGTGGTGGCCAATCTGGGGATGCGGCTGCTGGGGACCCTGCCATCGCCGGACCTTCCGCTGTGGATCAACCTGACGACCTGGCCCGCCATCATCGTGTCGGGCGTGATCTATGTCGCGTCGCTGCAGGGCGCCATGCTGCTGCATCGCTTGAAGCAGGAGGCGTGATGTCGGTCATCCTTTACGACAATCCGAAATGCAGCACGTCGCGCAACGCCCTCGCCATGCTGCGCGAGCAGGGCGTCGAGCCGACGGTCGTCGAATATCCGAAGACCGGATGGGATCGCGAGACGCTGGAGCGATTGGCGTCCAGAACCGGCCTCGGTTTGTCCGGCCTGCTCCGCAGGAAGGAGGCCGACGCCAAGGTTCTGCTGGACACCGGCGCAGATGACGAAGCCATACTGGCCGCAACGATCGACCAGCCGATCCTGCTTGAACGTCCGATCGTCGAAACCGACAAGGGCGCCGTGATCTGCCGTCCCGTGGAACGGGTCCTAGAGGTTCTCTAGCGACAGATCCGACGGGGCGGCCTACCGGTTCCGGCCGCCCCGGTTCGGACGACGGTCGCCCGCCTCGCGGCTTTCGTGACGCCAGCGGATCGACAGGCTTGTCTGGCCCTGGCCGCCGAACTGCGAGGCGATGGCGACGTTGCGCCGAGGCTGCCATTCGACCTTGACCGCCGCGCCGTTCTGACCGCCGCCGATGACCTCCAGATAGACGTCGTCGGTGATGTAGCGACCGCCCGCAACGGTGACCGCAGAAGCGTCGCCGCCGAACGACAGCCGGTCCAGGCCCGCCAGTTCGCGCAGGTTGCCGATCACGTCGAACCCGCCGCCGCCCGCCAGGGCCGCGACCCCGGCCGCCAGCTGCGCCGCCTCGAAGGCCGACAGCTGCGACGCCGACCGTCCGAACAGCACCTGCGACAGGATTTCGTCCTGGGGCAGGGACGGGGTGGAGGTCAGGGCGATCTTCGGTTCGGCGGCCGTGCCGGTGACGTTGATCGAGGCGGTCAGTGCCGCGTCCTCGCGCGTCGCCGCCAGGTTCAGACGGATCTGCTTGGGATCGGTCGACAGGGTGACGCGCCCGGTGTCGTCGAACACGAACCGCTTGCCCGCGAACTCATAATCGCCGCGCACTACATTGGCCGTGCCGGTCAGTTGCGGCTGGGCGATCGTGCCGCGCACCCGGGCGTTCACGTCCAGGATCACGTTCAGGCCGCGACCGTTGACCCGCACCTTGCCGCCGCTGGAACGCAGGACGATGTCCATGCCGATCTGCGGACCGCGCGCCTTCTGCTCGGTCTCCTCCGGATCGCCGCCGGGACGATTGATCTCGACCACATCCATCGAGACGATGCCGGTCGCGCCGGGCAGTTCTGGTTCGATCTTGGCCTCGTCGATGTCGATGCGGCCGCCCAGCTGGATGTTGCCGTCGGCGCCGCGAACGATGGTGATCGGGCCCGAGGCGCGCGCCTCGGCGATATCGTTGTCGATAACCCGGAAGCGGTTCAGCATCAGTTGCGCGTTCGATCCGGAGCCTTGGCGCAGACCGATACGGCCCTGGCCGGACACCGTGCCGCCTTTGCCGTCGTTGGCCGTGAAGGTCTCGATCTGGGCGGCGGTGTCGTCGAAGCGCGTCCGCAGCGTCAGGTCGCTGAGCACCAGACCGACCGCGTTTTCGCGATAGGAGCCCTGGCTCAGATCGAACCGGCCGTTCAAACGCGGTGCGTTCAGCGTCCCGCCGATCGTCGCCTGACCCGCCACCTGACCCGCCAGGCTGCGGTCGCCGCCCAGGAACAGGTCCCAGATCGGCTGGATCTGCCCGTTGATCGACACCCGGCCCGACATTTCGCGCGTCCGGGCGATGGCCAGGCGCAGCGGCGCGGCCGAGGCCTCGACCGGCAGGACGACGTCAGCCGAAGCCTGAACCGCGCCCTCGTCGACCGCCGTCGCCTTGATGCTCAGCCGGTCGCCCGCCAGGGTCGCGTCCACGCGCCCATCGACGGCCAGGCCGCGCGGCGCATCAATGCTGCGCACGTTTTGAAGGGCGATATTGGCCGTACCCGACAGGTCGCTGCCGGCGCCGCGCAGGGCGACCTGACCCGTCACGTTGCCGCGCAGTTCGGGAGAGATCGAGCCCAGATCGACCCGCGTCAGGTCGGCCTGGATCGCGGCGCCGCGCGCATCCTGACGCAGGTCGGCCAGCAGCACGCCGCCGCCCACGCCCAGATCCAGATGCGCCGTGCGCGTGGCGCCGTTCAGGGTGATCGAGGCCGGGCTTCGGGTCGTGAACGCCACCTCGCGCACCCGGCCGCCGCCGCGCAGCGTCAGACCGTGGGTCGTGTTCTGCCGGGAATAGACGCCCGTGCCGTTAAACTGGGCCGGGTTGGGGCCGCCCACGTCCACCGCCAGGGTGAAGGGCAGGTTGTTCAGCGTGCCGCGCCCGTCCAGATCGAGATTGCGAATGATCCAGCTCTGACCCGCCAGCCGGACGTTGCGACCGCTGACGTCCAGAATGGCGCTGTCCGATCCGCCGCCGTCGGTCAGCCGCACCCGTCCGTTGGCTTCGCCTGAAGCCAGGAAGGCCCCGGCCCGCGCCGAGAAGGTCAGGTCCGCGCTGGAGGGAATGCTGTCGGACAGGGCGATGGCGCCCCTGGCCGTCACGCCGCCGGCGTCCACGTCCAGATCGCTCAATCGGATGCGCTTGCCGCCCAGGAAGAAGTTGCCCGACGCGCGCGCCGGACCATAGTTCGAGCCGCTGACCACCGAAATCCGACCGTCCGACGCATCCGCGCCCTTGCGGAAGCTCAGCGTCAGGTCGGCGTTGTTCAGCGTCAGAGCGCCGGCCGTCACCTGCTGGAAGCCGGCGGTCAGATCGACGCGCGGTTGGGCCAGGGTGCCGGTCAGGGCGCCGCGTCCGTTCATGTCGCCGCCGATCTCGACCGGCCCGGCCGCGAACGGACCGCGCGCGTTCCAGTCCAGCGCCAGCCTCAACTTGCCGGCGGTTTCGATAATGCCCTTGGCCCCCGCGCGACCGGCCGCGCCGGTCAGTTCACCGCGCTCGACCTCGATGCGTCCGCCGTTCAGCTTGCCGGCCAGTTGCAGGCGCGGGGTCTTGCCGAGCAGGCGATCCAGTTCGTCCAGACCCACCGTCAGATTGCGGCCCCGTCCGTCGAAGTTCAGCACCCATGGCGCGCCGGCCCGCGCCGACGAAGCCCGGATCGGACCGCCGAAGGCGCCGCGCGCATCGGGCAGCACGCGCCTGGCGTCGGTCAGTTGCGCCTCGCCGCGGAAGTTCATCCCGCCCAGCAGATTGCGCGAGCCCGAGCCGTTCAGCGTCAGGCCCTGGCCCTGCAGATCGACCTTGGTCAGCAGGATGGCACCATCCTTCATCCGCGCCGCCTTCATCTGCACCCGCGGGGCAGGACCCAAGAGGCCGCCGATGATGCCTTCGCCCGATCCGCCGTTCGCGCGAATGTCGCCGTCCAGATCGATGCGGCCGTTCTTGACCGCGACGTTCAGCGGTCCGGCGATGCGAGTGGCGCGATAGCTGGCCACATTGGCGTTCAGCAGGGTGACCTGGCCGTCCAGCGTCCAGGTCTGGGCGTCGCCCTTGAACAGGCCGGAATAGGCCGCTGGTCCCGCCACATCGGACCCGACCAGCCGGCTCAGCGAGGCCGTCTGAATGTTGAGGCTGATTCCATCGGGCGAACTGCGATCGGAGTTGCGGATCAGGCCGCGCGCCTCGGACTGGACGTTGTCGGAAATCAGCTTCCACGCCACGCCCTGGCTGGCCTTGTCCGGCGTAGGAACCATGGCGAAGCCGAACCGCGCGGTGCGGCCGATTTTGGTGACGAAGGGCGCCAGCAGGTCCGAGTTGCTGAAGTCGGCGAAGCCCGCGACGCGAGAGCCCTTGTCGCCGAAATGGCCCTGGACGATCAGGGGGACGAACTGTCCCGTCTGAACCCGCGCATTGACGACATCCGCGTTCAGAACCGCGACCGCCGAGAACGGCTGATCCGGCGAATAGCCCAAGGCCCCCGCCAGCGGTCCGCCCTGAGCCTCATTGGCGCGCAGGTTCAGGCGCGTGTCTTCCAGCTTGCCGCCGAAGGTCGCCGCCAGACGCAGGAAGTCGCCCGGCCGGTTCAGGCTGTCGGCGTTGACCGTCGCGCTCTTGGCGCCGGCGCGTGGCAGGCTGGCGTTCCCCGACAGGCTCCAACGGCCGTATTCCTTGGAGAAACCTTCCATCAGTTCGATGTTGGCCGCGAACTTGTCGATGCGGACAGAGATCGGCTGAGGGCTGGGCGGTTCGCCAGTGGGCGGCTCGACCACGGGCCGACGCAGGACGCGAATGGTCTCGGCCTTGATGTCGTTCGCATGGAAGCTGCGGCCCAGCAGGGCCAGATACGACCAGTCCATGCTGAGGTTCTTCGCCTCCAGCCAGATGCCCTGACTGTCGGCCAATGTGATGCGGTCGATGGTGAAGTCGCTGAGTAGATCGCCCTTCAGCCCATAGACCTTCAGCCGGCCGTAGCGGCTGATCTTCAGATCCTGAAGCCGTTGCAAAACCATGTCGCGACCGCCGTCCGAGGCGATGTAGTAACGCCCTCCGACCAGGGCGGCGGCGATCAGCACCAGCAGTCCGGCCACCACCACGCCCACGCCCAGAGCGATGCGTCTGATCAGCCCGCGACGCGGCTTGGCGGGCCGCGCGGCCTTGGCCGGCGTCGTCGCTTCTTCAGGCGTGGCTTCGGGCGGTGTATCGGTCAAAACGCCTGCCCGATGCTGATGTAGATCTGGAAGGCCGAGTCGCCCTCACGTTTGTTCAGCGGCATGGCGACATCCGCCCGTATGGGCCCGAACGGCAGCATGTAGCGCACGCCCACGCCCGCGCCGTAGCGCATGTTGGTCAGGTTCGGCGTCTCCTGGAAGCCCACGGACCCGGCGTCGACGAAGGCGACCGCCTGGAAACTCTGACCGATCGACTGGCGCACCTCGAACGAGGTTTCGAACAGCGACAGACCGCCGCGCGGCGTGCCGTCCGGCAGCTGCGGATTGACGTTCTGGTACGAATAGCCCCGCACCGAACCCCCGCCGCCGGAATAGAACAGACGGTCGGCCGGCACGTTCAGCTCGCTGCCGCCGACGATGGAGCCGATCTTCATGCGCCCGGCCAGGATGGTGCGATCACCCGCGACGGGGAAGTAGGCGGTGCCTTGCGTTTCGGTGCGCAGGAACAGGATGTTGCTCTCGCCGGTCACCGCCGTCGGCTGAACCGCCAGATTGACCCGCCAGCCCTTGGTCGGGTTCAGCGGATCATTGGAGCGGTCGATATAGGCGCTGGTCCGCGCGGTGATGATCGCTAGATCGCGGTCGAAGGTCACGCGCTGCGGGGGCAGGGTGGTGAAGTCGTAGCGGGTCTCGCTGTAGCGCCCGGCGTCCAGCCCGATCCCGTAGTTGAAATAGGAGGTCTTGCCGATCCGCTGTTGCAGGTCGGCGTACAGAACCACGGCGGTGCGCAGATAGGCGTCGGTGTCCTCGTTGACGACCGCCGCGCCCAGCTTCAGCGTCCGGCCGGGCCGACGCCAGTGGGGCAGTGACAGGTCGGCGCCGATCCGGCTGTCGATGTCTGCCAGCCGCGCTTCCAGCCTCAGCGTGTCCGCGCGGCCGAAGCGGTTGTAGCGGGTCTGGATCACGTCCACGCCCGCGCCCTCCGCCGTCGACCAGGTGGCGCCGGCTTCCAGCACGCGACGGGGGCGGTCTTGCAGGCTGACCACCACGGGGCGATGACCGTCGGCGGTAATCTGGTCCAGTGGCGACAACGCGACGCTGACGCCGTCATAGACGCCGGTGTCCAATAGCCGGCGTTCCAGCTCCGCGACCATTTCGGGATCGTAGCGATCGCCCTCGTTCCACGGCGCAAGGCCCGCGACCCAGGCGGGATTGGTGCGGCCCTGGCTGGTCAGACGCACGCCGTCCAGACGCACAAGCGCGCCAGATGCAATGCGATACTCCGGCGCGACGGTGAAGGCCGCGTGATCCACCACTACACGGCGCGGATTGGCCTTGGCGTCGGCATAGCCGTCACGCACCAACGCCGCCACGGCCCGACCTTCGCCGGATATGACGTCTGCCGCTCTACCTGGATCGCCCGCCTTCAGCGCGATCGCAGTCTTGGCCTTGTCCGCCGCCTCGGCCTCCGGCGCGGGGTCGGCCCACTGGATCGTCGGATCGGTCAGCAGGAAACGGCGCCCAGGTTCGACCGAAACCACTGCGATCGGCGTCTCCTCACCCTCGACGATGTCTTCGACGACCGGTTGATAGTAGCCTTCGGACCGCAGCAGGGCGGTCGCCGAGGTCACGGCGCTCTCGGCGCGACGACGGGCCTCGAAGCGGCTGGCCGGCGCGCCGTCAACCTCGCCCACGGCCCGCTCCAGCGCCCGCCGCAGATCGCCGTCCATGTCGCCCCGGATCTGCGCGCGGGGTTCCGCCGCCGCTGCATGGGCGCAGGCCGAAAACGCCGCGAGGGCGACCAGCAGGGTAGGCCTGAACGTCAAACTCGATCTTTCGTCAAAAGGACGCCCCCCGGCAAACCTGTTCGTCAGTAGAACAGCGTCTCGCTCTCGGGCTGGACCGACTGTTCGGACGTGCGTTCCTCAGGCGGAAGCGTAGTCGACGGCGGAGGCGTGGGCGTCGGGTCCTGCACCTCTGGCGCAGGCGGGGGGGCTTCTTCCTTGACCGGCGGAGGCGCCGGCTCGACCGACATCTCGCCATAGTCGTCGTCAGAGCGCGAAGGACGGTCGTCGCAGGCCGACAGCGCGAGCACGCTAGCGGCGGCGGCCAAGACAAAAATCGAGCGTGTCATGAAAGTCCCCGGTCTCCGCCGACCAAACGCCTGTCGCGCTAAGCTGTTCCCTTAACGCCGAAATCTGCGTCGGTCATCCTGCGTGATCGGACCATTTTGTGACCATTTGATCTAAGGTCAGTTCGGATTTGGGGGAGGGCGCAGCAACTACGCCGTCGAAACGGGGCGCGGGTTGCGGCAGGCCGCTGTGGAATGTTCCTCGCGCCTGATTGTGCGGATGAGCCGGCGCCTCGGCCAGGCCCAGCACGGGCGTGACACAGGCTTCCGTCCCGGCGAAATGGGCGCTCCAGTCGTCGCGGTCTCTGCTCGCAAACAAGGCCGCAAACCGCGCTTGCAGGGCCGGCCAGGCGGCGATGTCGTATTGAACCGCGTCAGCCGGATCGATCTCCAAGCCGGCCAGCAGCGCAGCGTAGAAACGCGGCTCCAGCGCCGCCACCGCCACGAACCCGCCGTCGCGACAGGCGTAGCAGCGATAGAAGGGCGCGCCCCCGTCCAGCAGGTTGGCTCCGCGCTGGTCGCTCCACAGCCCCCGACCCCGCAAGGCTTGGAACAGACCGCCCAGCAGAGCCGCGCCGTCCGTCATGGCTGCGTCCACCACGCGTCCCTGGCCCGTCGTCCTGGCCTCCACCAGCGCGGCCAGCACCCCGACCACCAGCAGCATGGCCCCGCCGCCGTAATCGCCGACTAGGTTCAACGGCGGGGAGGGCGGACGATCCGCCTCGCCCATGGCGTGCAGCACGCCCGACAGGCCGATGTAGTTCAGATCATGCCCGACCCCATTCGCCAGCGGCCCCGTCTGGCCCCATCCCGTCACGCGCCCAAACACCAGCGCGGGCTTTCGCGCTTGGACAACGTCGGGACCATAGCCCAGCCGCTCCATGACGCCGGGTCGAAAACCTTCGATCACCGCGTCGGCCCCATCGATCAGCTGCAGGATGCGCTCGCGATCGGCCGGTGATTTCAGATCGACTGGAACGGCCGCTCGTCCCCGATGCAGGACCTCGCCTCCGACCTCGTCGAAGACAGATGGTCCGGCCGAGGCGTCGCGCGTCAGCCGCACAACCTCCGCTCCCAGGTCCGCCAACATCATTCCGGCGAAGGTGACCGGCCCCAAGCCGTCGAATTCGATGATGCGGACGCCATTTAATGGTTTCATGCCCAATGAGTAGCAGACCGGGTCTTGACCGGAAGGCCGGATTACAACAGAAGGCGCCCTTCGACGGTTCGGGCCAGCCCGGACGTCGCGCGGTGCGTCCTTAGCTCAGTTGGTTAGAGCATCTGACTTTTAATCAGAGGGTCCTCGGTTCGAGCCCGAGAGGACGTACCATTTAAAGCCCGCTTCGGCGGGCTTTTTGCTGTCCGGGCCTTGCCTTCAGTGGGTCGCGAAACGACCAGGCGCAGTCGCGTCTGCCGCGATCGAAGCGTTCGATTTGTCGAGATACTTTGACAGGGTGGCGACCAGGGCAGGCAGTTGCAGCGGCTTGGCCAGATGGTCGTCCATGCCGGCGTCGCGGCACAGCTGGATCTGATCCGGCTGAACATTGGCGGACAGGGCGATGATCGGCAGTCGGCGTCCGCCGCCGTGCTCGATACGGCGAATCTCACGCGTGGCCGTCAGGCCGTCCATGACCGGCATTTGCATATCCATAAGGACGAGGTCGTAGACTTCGGACTGCACCGCATGCACCGCCTCGGCGCCGTCGCTGGCGGTGGCGACCTCCAGTCCCATGCCGACAAGGATGACACTGATCAGTTCGCGGTTGGCCGGGGCGTCGTCGGCGATCAGCACGCGGCCCTCAGGCATGACGCTGAGGCGCGGTCCCTCGGCCTCCGATCCGCCCTCGGCGATGTGCAGCGGGACGGTCACCTTGAACGTCGATCCCAGGCCGGGCTGGCTCGTGACGACGATGTCGCCGTCCATCGCCCGCGCCAGTCGCCGCGAGATCGCGAGCCCAAGGCCGGTGCCGCCGTAGAGCCGGGTCGTCGACCGATCCGCCTGCGAGAAACGTTCGAACAGATGGGCCTGGGTCTGGGGGCTCATGCCGATGCCGGTATCGGTCACCTCGGCCGTCAGACGCCATGCGCCGTTTGCCTCCAAAGCTCCGCCGACCGACAGACTGACCGAGCCCTGGCTGGTGAACTTCACGGCATTGCCCAGCAGGTTGAGCAGGATCTGTCGAAGACGGGCCTGGTCGCCCATCAGGCAGTCCGGCATGTCCGGCGCCAGGTCGACGTGCAGCGCCAGACCCTTGGCCAGACACTGGGCCTCCATCATCTGGACCGTCTCGTGCGCCAGGGCGGCCGGGTTGAAACGCTGCGGCTCCAGCTCGATCATGCCGGCTTCAAGCTTGGAATAGTCCAGCACGTCGTTGATCACCGACAGCAGGGCCTCGCTGGCGGTGGCGATGCGCGCGACATAGCCCTTCTCGGCTTCGGGCAAGGCCTCGCTGGCTTTCAGCAGGTTGGAAAAGCCGATGACGCTGGTCAGAGGCGTGCGCAGTTCGTGGCTCATGTTCGCCAGGAACTCGCTCTTGGCGGCCGCCGCCGCCTCCGCCCGGTCGCGCGCGGTGACCAGTTCGTCGGCCAGGATCTTGCGATCCGTCATGTCACGGATGACCACCACCACCTCCGACGGCTTGCCCGCCTCGGCGGCCAAGGCGCGGAAGGTGCATTCGACCCAGACGATTGAACCGTCGCGATGAAGGGCCCGGTGCTCCAGGCGGCAGGGCTCCTTGGTGTGGATGGTGCCCAGCACGGCCCGGGTCACCATTTCCCGATCGTCGGGATGGACATAGTCCATGGGCCGGCCGTTCATCTCTTCGGTGGTCCAGCCGAGCAGGCTTTCGATCGCCGGCGAGATGTATTTGCTGGTGCCGTCCGGGCGAACGCGGGTGATCACATCGCCGACGTTTTCGGCCAACAGCCGATAGCGCGCCTCGTCACGCTGAGCGCGGGCGATCTGGGCCTGTTGGTCTGTGATGTCCTGAAACACGCCGTAAAGGACCTTCACGACCCCGGCGTCGTCACGTTCGGCGCGCGCCTGGGTCAGAACCGTGCGCTCCTCGCCATCGGCGCGGATCAACCGAAGACGCATTTTGTAGCCATCGCCAGTTTCGGCCGAATGCGCGATTGCCGCCAACAATCCGGGCCTGTCGTCGGGATGATAGCGGTCGATCGCCGAATCGACCTGCGGATCGAAGGTCTTGCGATCCAGACCGTGGATGCGGAACACCTCGTCGGACCAGTGGACCTTGCCGCTGGCCAGTTCCAACCGCCAATGACCGACCCCGGCCATGTTTTCGATCAGCTCCAGCGTGCCGTGGCGCTCATCGCTGACGCGACCGACTTCCAGCGACGCCATGATGTCCTCGGCCATGGCGCCCAGCGTGCGCAGCGTCGCGATCTGGGCGTCGGTGGGATGAGGGCGGGGTTGGCGATCCATGACGCCGAACGCCCCCAGCGGCTGACCGTCCGGGCCGCAGATCGTCACGCCGGCGTAGAAACGCAGATTGTAGGGGGGCGCCACCAGGAAATGATTGCGCGCTGCGGGGTCCGCCAGGCCGTCTTCGACCACCAGGACGGCGCCCTTGCCCTGGCGCAGCAGACGGTCGCCGAGGGTGCGTTCGCGCGGCAGGCTTCGAACCAGTTCACGATCGCTGCACCACAGGACGGCGTTGTCGCCGCTGACCAGGGTGACGACGGCGGCGGGCGCATCGAAAACAGTGCAGGCCAGTTCCGTAAGACGTTGGAACGGACCAGCAGGGGCGTCCAGGGCTTCCAGGCTCTTGGCGATGTAAGGCACGACCGAACTCCAACGACCGGTCAAAGTGACCTAAAATCAGAGAATTCTTCGTTACCGACCGCTTCCGCCGCTACGCTTTAATCACCAGCCGAGGCGTGGTCTAAGCCAACCCATGAAACGCCTTCTTCTCGCAGTCAGTTTTGTTGCGCTTTCCGGTTGCAATGCCGGTCGGTCGGCGATGGGCGGCGCCGAACAGGTCGGGGCGGGCTTCGCGGCGGCGGCGACGGCTCCGCTGGAAGACTTCAACCTGCGTCGTCAGATGATCCCGACGGTGCTGCTTCAGGCCGAAGCCAATCCCTACGACCTGCGCAATCTGAATCAGTGCACGACCATCGGCGCAGAAGTCGCACGGTTGGACGAGGCGCTGGGACCCGATACGGACGAACCGCCGCGTCAGGACGGCTCTTATCTCAGTGAGCGGGCGGCGGATGCGGCGGCCAAGGCGGCGTTGAACGCCATTCGCGACACGACGACCGACTTTATTCCCGGTCGCAACTGGATCCGCCGGCTGAGCGGTGCCGAACAGCATTCAAAGCACGTTCAGTCGGCCATTCAGTCCGGCCGGATGCGCCGCGCCTTCCTGAAGGGCATGGGCATGCAGCGGAACTGCGCGCCGCCGGCTGCGCCCAGCTGGTTCAGACCGCACCCTTAGGCGTCAGCCGTTTGACGTGTGGCGGGCGTGGAAGTCGCGCCTGAACTGCTCGAACCGGCCCTCGGAAATCGCCGCGCGCATGGCCGCCGTCAGCGCTTGGTAAAAGGCGATGTTGTGCCAGCTCAGCAGCACCTTGCCCAGGATTTCGTCGGCGCGGATCAGGTGGTGCAGATAGGCCTTCGAATACGACGATGACGGGCCGTCGATGGTTGGGTCCAGCGGGTCCTGATCCTCGGCGAAGCGGGCGTTCTTCAGGTTCAGCGGCCCGTCCCAGGTCCAGGCCTGACCGTGACGGCCGGCGCGAGTGGGCAGGACGCAATCGAACATGTCGACGCCGCGCCAGACCGCCTCGACCAGGTCGACCGGCTTGCCCACGCCCATTAGATAGCGCGGACGGTCGGCCGGCAGCATTTCGGGCGCATAGTCCAGCACCTCGCACATGGCTTGGTGGCCTTCGCCGACCGCCAGACCGCCGATGGCGTAGCCGTCGAAACCGATTTCTTGCAGTTGCTCCGATGACTGGCGGCGCAAGTCCTCGAAGGTCGACCCCTGCTGGATGCCGAACAGGGCCTGGTTTTTACGCTCGCCGAACCGGGTCTTGGACCGCGCGCCCCAGCGGATCGACAGCTCCATCGCCTTTCTGGCTGCATCCTTCTCGGCCGGATAGGCGACGCACTGGTCCAACTGCATCGAGATGTCGGCGCCGATTCGGTCGGCCTGGATTTCGATCGACCGCTCGGGCGTCAGAACGTGTTTGGAGCCGTCGATGTGGCTGGAGAAGGTCACGGCCTCCTCCTTCACCTTGGATATGCCGGCCAGGGACATGACCTGGAACCCGCCGCTGTCGGTCAGGATCGGCTTGTCCCAGCCCATAAACTTGTGAAGCCCGCCCAGACGCTCCATCCGCTCGGGGCCGGGGCGCAGCATCAGGTGATAGGTGTTGCCCAGCAGGATGTCGGCGCCAGTCGCCTTGACCTGATCCACCGTCATCGCCTTGACCGTGGCGGCGGTGCCGACCGGCATGAAGGCCGGGGTGCGGATGTCGCCGCGCGAGGTCTTCAGCACCCCGGTGCGGGCGCGGCCCTCGGTGGCGGAAATCTGGAAGGGGAAAGGCATTCAGGCGATCAGTCGTTCAAGCTGTTCGACACGCGCCAGATCCTTTGGGCGGCCGAACAGGCGATACAGGGCGATGTGGTCCCGGATGTCCGGGACGAACAGGGGCGTGTCCTCGACGAAGACGCGGCGACGCGAGCCGAAGGCGACTGGCGTCCAGTCGCCGCCGTCGCGTGTCTCCAGATCGGCCATGACCTCGACCAGGACCGGCTGATCCGGCGCGCGCCCGAAGACGGCGGAGCGGAACAGACCTTCGCCCGGATCGGGTATCACCACGCCGCCCAGCGCGCCCAGCAGGTTGCGCGCATCGCGCGGCGCGCACAGCACGTCGATGTCGGGCACATGGATGTCGGTCAGGCCATAGAGCGCCATGGCCGCCCCGCCGAAGATCCACCACGGCTCGCGCAGGTCGCGCGCGGCCTCGCCGACGGCGATCAGGCCGTCTTGAAGATCATGCGGAAGGTCGTCGGGTGACACGGGGCGGGCTCGATTTCGTCAGGAGGCGGCATTTAGGCGTTCCGGTCGCGATTGACCACCCGATCACCATCCCAGCGACGCCTCGCCGCGCAGGATGGCCTCGGCCTGGGAGGTGTGCTTGCCGCCCTCGCGGTCGTGCAGGATCAGCGGCGGCAGCAGCCGCAGCGGCGCGCGCCCGGTCTTGATGGCGTGCACCAGCACCCGCTTGGCCGGCTCGTCCGCAAAGGGATGGATGGGCCGCACGGCGAACGACCCCGCCTTTTCGCCCAGTAAAGCCAGCAGATCGGCCAGTCGGTCGGCGCGGTGAACGACCACGATGCGTCCGCCTTCCTTCACCGCCTTCAACAGGAAATCGGTCCACGCCTTCAGCCCGTCGTCGGCCATCCAGGCGCCCCGCTTGCCTTCGGCAGGGGCGCGCAACGCCGTGGCGTCATCGAAGAAGGGGGGATTGGATATGGCCCAGTCGGCTGGCTCCACGCCGAGGGCCCGAAACCCGGCCGCCACGTCGCCCTGACGAATCATAGCTGATCCAGCTGCGCCGTTCAGCGCCGCATTCTCGGTCGCCAGCGCCGCCATCGCCGGATCGCGCTCCACGCCCGTCAGGGTCACGCCGGGCTGTCGCGCCGCGATTTGCATCAGGACCGCGCCCGCCCCGCAGCCTGCCTCGATCACGCTCTGGCCCGCCTCGGCCGGGACCGCCGCCGCCAGCAAAGCCGCATCCATCCCGGCGCGATAGCCGCGCGCGGGTTGACGCAAGCGCACCCGGCCGTTCAACAGGCCGTTCTCGACGATCGTCGTCGGCAGGGTTTCGACCGGCTCCAAGCCTCAATCTCCTTGACCCTCAAGGGGTCGAACATCATTGTGCGCCGCAACTCGCGGGGGCAAGCCGGCCCGGCCGCAAAAAGCCATTCCCGCGGCCCGCCGCGCCAGTGAAAGAGTATTCGTTTGGACGTCGCCATCGCCGCCGCTCACCGCCCGAAGGGGGACGTCAACGCCCTTGTCCGGCTGGCTGAGGTCGATATGGCGGCCGTGGACGCCCTGATCCTGGATCGGATGCAGTCGGACGTGCCGATCATTCCGAAACTGGCCGAACATCTGGTGTCGGCGGGCGGAAAGCGTCTGCGTCCCCTGATGACCGTCGCCGCCGCGCGCGCCGTGGGCGCGACGGACGACATCGTGGCACCGCGCAAGCTGGCCGCTGCGGTCGAGTTCATTCACACCGCCACTCTCCTGCACGACGACATCGTCGATGCGTCCGAACTGCGTCGGGGCAAGGTCGCGGCCCATCTGATCTGGGGCGCCCCGACCAGCGTCCTCGTTGGCGACTTCCTGTTCGCCCGCGCCTTCGAACTGATGGTCGAGACGGATTCGATGCGCGCGCTGGGCATTCTGGCCGAGGCGTCGCGGGTGATCTCCGAGGGCGAGGTGCTGCAGCTGACGCGCGCCCACGACCTGAACCTGGACCAGGCCACCTATCTGCAGATCATCTCGGCCAAGACCGCCGAACTGTTCGCCGCCGCCGCCGAGGCGGGCGCGGTGGGCGCCGGCGCCGATCCGGCTGCGATCAAAGCCCTGCGCGACTACGGCATGGCGCTGGGCATCGCCTTCCAGCTGGCCGACGACGCCCTGGACTACGGCGCGACGGCCGAGGCCCTGGGCAAGAACGCCGGCGACGATTTCAACGAGGGCAAGGCGACCCTGCCGCTGCTTCTGGCCGTCGCCCGCACGCGCGGCCGCGAGGAAGCCTTCTGGGAGCGCACCGTGACCAAGGGCGAGCGGACGCCCGAAGATTTCACCCGCGCGCGCGAGCTGATCATCGGCTCGGGCGCCATCGGCGCGACCCTGGATCTAGCCGGCGACTATGCCGATCAGGCCAAGGCGGCCCTGTCGGTCCTGCCGTCCAGCGACTGGCGCGCGGCGCTGGAAGACCTGGCCGATTTCGCGGTGTCGCGCGCCGCTTGACCGAGACTGCGGATACGCTCGACCAACAGGTCCGCACTGCCGACCTCGACCGCTGGCTGTCCAGCCGCCTGGTCGCGGATAACCGCGTCCGCGCTGACCTGATCACGCTGTACGCCTTCGAAGCCGAGCTGATGACCATCCCCACGCGCGTGACCCAGCCACTCCTGGCCGAGATGCGCTATACCTGGTGGGCGGAACAGATGGACGGTGTCTTCGCCGGCGTGCCGCGCAAGGGCCATCCGGTGCTGGAGGCCCTGACTGATCTTGTCGCGCGTCACGGTCTGGACCGTGCGCCGTTCGACGCCTTGATCGACGCCCACATCGGCCGCGTGCGCGAACAGCCGCACGATCTCGACGCCTTCTACGTCGGCCCGATGCAGGTCGCGACGCGTGTGCTGGCAGGGCAGGGGCATGACGCCGCCGTGGCCGATGGGGCCCGCGTCTGGGGGCTGACGCAGACCGGCCGGCGCCAGGAGGCGGCGTCCCTGAAATCCGCCGCCAATGGGGCGCTGAAACGCCTACCGCCTGCTGGCTTCCCGGCCGTGGCTCACGCCGCCCTGACCGATCCAGACCGGCCGGAGCCGTTGAAGCGGCTGCGCCTGCTGTGGGCCGTGTTGCGCGGCCGGATCTGACCTAGCCGTTCAGGCCGGCGATCAAGCGGGTCAGCAGGGCGTTCAGCGTTTTCTGATCGTCTCGCGACAGGCCGCTCAAGGCCTCTTTGGCCGTCTCCTGGTGGCTGGGCATGATTGTCTCGATCAGGTCGAAACCCCTGTCCGTCAGACGGACCAAGGTCGCCCGTCGGTCGCTGGGATGCGGGCGCCGCTCGACCCAGCCCGCCTTTTCCAGCCGATCGATCCGAGCGGTCATGCCGCCGGACGACATCATCGCCGCCTCGAACAGAGCGGTCGGCGTCAGGCCCTCGCGTTCGCCGGATCGACGCAGCGTCGCCAGCACATCGAACTCGCCGTGTTGCAAACCATAGTGCGCGAACAGCGGCGTCTGGCGCTCGCGGATCACCAGTTGCGACGCCTCGTTCAGGCGTCCCAGCACCTCCATCGGCAGCATGTCCAGGTCGGGGCGTTGCACAGCCCATTGGGCGGCGGCGCGAGAAGCTCTATCGGGCATGGTTATCTTGACAGCGAGATACTTGAGGTCGAGAGACTAGCGTGATTTTCAGTCGGAGTCCCCATCATGACCGCACGATCTGACGCCACGCCCGCGCGCGGCGCCTCGCTGCTGTTGCTGGCGGCCATCGTCGCCCTGGCGCTGAATCTGCGGCCGGCGATGGCGGCGGTGGGGCCGCTGCTGGATCTGATCGAGGCCGCGACGGGCATGGGTTCGACCGCCGCCAGCCTGCTGACCACCTTGCCAGTGCTGATGATCGGTCTGGGCGCCCTGTCGATCCGGCCGTTGCGTCGTCGGTTGGGCGAGCGGCGCGGGATCTTGCTGGGCGCGCTTCTGATCGGCGGGGCCTGCCTGGTGCGGGTGGTGTTGACCGGCGCGACCGGTCTGATCGCCAGCGCCGTGGTCGTAGGGGTCGGCGTCGCCTTGATCCAGGCCTTGGCGCCGGTCGTCATCAAACGGGCCTTTCCCGCGCAGTTCGGCACGGTCATGGCGCTCTACACCACCGGCATCATGGGCGGCGCCGCCGTCGCGGCGGCCACGGCGGCCGGTCTGGCCGAGACGATCGGCTGGGCCGGGACGCTGGCCTTGTGGAGCGCGCCGGCCTTTGTCGCTGCATTGGTCTGGCTGGCGGCGTCACGCGACCCTGCGGCCGAAGAGCCGAACCGCGCCGCGGTGATCGAGGCGACGGACCCCGAGCTGCCCTTCTGGCGTCAGGGGCGGGCGTGGCGGCTGATCCTGATCATGGGCCTGGGGACTTCGGCCTATACATTGATGCTGGCCTGGCTGCCGCCCTTCTACATCGACCTGGGCGAGCCGAGGGCCACGGCCGGCTATCTGCTCAGCGGCATGACCGCTGCGGAGGTGACGGCCGGCCTGCTGGTGTCGCTGACCATCGGGCGCTTTGCGGATCGGCGCGGACCGATCCTGACGGCGCTTGCGCTCGCCCTGGCGGGCCTGGCCGGTCTCGTGGTCGCGCCCCTCAGCATGGCCGTGCCGATCGTGATCGTGCTGGGCCTCGGCATCGGCGCGATCTTCCCGCTCAGCCTGATCCTGGCGATGGACCAAATCGACGATCCCGCCCGTTCCGGCGATCTGCTCGCCTTCGTTCAGGGCGGCGGCTACATCATCGCCAGCCTGTCGCCGCTGGGCGCCGGCCTGCTGCGCGACCATTTGGCCGACCTGACCCAGGCCTGGGTGCTGATGGGCGTGGGCGGCATCTTGCTGGGCGCAATGACGCTGGAGTTCCGGCCGGGCTTGCCCAAACTGCGCTGAGCGGCCCGACCCTCAGAAATCAGCCCGCGCCGCGCCAGGCCTTGAGGCTTTCCATCGCCCGGAGGCTCATCAGGCGCTTCTTGGCCCGGCCGCGTTCCTTCAGCGGGATCTTGACGCCGGCCTCGTCGACCTTGGGCGCCTCCAGCGGCGGCAGCAGGCCATAGTTGATGTTCATCGGCTGGAACTTCGATCCCGCCAGATGCCCGCCGGTGATGTGCTCGACCAGGGCGCCCATGGCGGTCTCGGGCGGCGGCGGGGCCAGGTCGCGACCCAGCGCTTGCGCGGCGGCGAGGCGGCCGGTCAGCAGGCCCATGGCCGCGCTCTCGACATAACCTTCGACGCCCGTCACCTGACCCGCGAAACGCAGGCGCGGCATGGCCTTCAGCCGGAGCTGCTTGTCCAGCAGTTGGGGACTGTTCAGATAGGTGTTGCGGTGCAGACCGCCCAGGCGCGCGAACTGGGCGTTCTGAAGCCCCGGTATCATGCGGAAGATCTCGGCCTGCGCCCCGTGCTTCAGCTTGGTCTGGAAGCCGACCATGTTGAACAGGGTTCCCAGCGCATTGTCCTGGCGCAGCTGGACGATGGCGTAGGCCTTGACCAGCGGATCGCGCGGATTGGTCAGGCCGACCGGCTTCATCGGGCCGTGCCGCAGGGTCTCGCGACCACGCTCGGCCATGACCTCGATGGGCAGGCAGCCGTCGAAATAGGGGACGTGTTCCCAGTCCTTGAACTCGGCCTTGGGACCGCTCAGCAGGGCGTCGATGAAGGCCTCGTACTGCGCCTTGTCCATCGGGCAGTTGACGTAGGCGGCGGCGTCGCCGCCCGGACCTTCCTTGTCATAGCGCGACTGTCGCCAGGCGATGCCGAAGTCGATCGAGTCGGCGTGAACGATGGGGGCGATGGCGTCGAAGAAGCTCAAGGACTCCTCGCCCGTCGCCTTCAGGATGGCGTCGGCCAGGGCGGGGGAGGTCAAGGGGCCGGTGGCGACGATGACATTGTCCCATTCCTGCGGCGGCAGGCCGGCGATCTCTTCGCGCACGATGGTGACCAGGGGGTGGGCGGTCAGTCTGGCGGTCACCGTCTGGGAAAAGGCGTCGCGGTCCACGGCCAGGGCGCCGCCTGCCGGCACCTGGTTGATGTCGCCGCAGGCCATGATGATCGAATCCAGCGCCCGCATCTCGGCGTGCAGCAGACCGACCGCATTGAACTGCCAGTCGTCCGAGCGGAAGGAGTTGGAGCAGACCAGCTCGGCCAGGCCATCGGTGTGGTGGGCGTCGGTCTTGACGCCGGGCACGCCGCGCATCTCGTGCAGGATGACGGGCACGCCGGCCTGGGCGATCTGCCAGGCGGCCTCGGAGCCGGCCAGGCCGCCGCCGATGACGTGGATGGGGGAAGGAGAGGGGGAAGCGCTCATCGCGGCCTTCTAGCGGGCGGGTGGCGTGGTGTCATGGCCCCCTGCTATATCCGCCGCCGGTCATCGGGGGCGTAGATTGAGCGAGCATCGGATTTTGCGACTGGGCGAGACGCTGTCGGCGGCGGCCCGCGCCTTGCCTCGCCTGTGGCGCGGGGCTTGCGGCGCGATCGTGCTGGCGGCCGTGGTCTGGAGCCTCAAGCCGCTGGCGGCGGGCCCAGCGGGCCTGATCTGGGCGGCGTGCGCTCTCACCTCGACCCTGGTGCTGGCGGGCGCGCTGGCGCGGATCGCCATCACCGACGATCTGGCCGAGGCGCGACGCCTGGGCCTGGGGCCGGTCGGGTTGCAGTTCGGGCGGCCGGAGGTGCGGCTCTTGGGCGCTGGCCTGCTGTGCGCGATCTTTCTTGCCATGATCCTGTCGGTCGTGGCCCTGGTCCTGTTGGCGGTGTTCGGCATGGCCGAGTTGAACGCCCAGGCCATCGAGATGCGCCAGTGGAGCGCGGTGGGGCCGGCATGGAAGCTGATCCTGCTGGCGGTCGTCACGGCCTTCGCCCTGTTCGCCGTCATCGCCTTCGCTGTGCGCCTGTCCCTGTTCGCGCCAGCGACGATCGGGCGCGGACAGATGGTGTCGCTGCAAAGCATGAGCATCGCGCGCGGCGGCTTCTGGCCCCTGCTGGTCGGCCTTGTCGTGACGGCGGCGCCGAAGATCGCGCTGGTGTTGCTGTGGGGCGCCGGGCTGCTGTCGGAGACGGCGGGCGGGATCGTCTTCGCCGTCGTGCTGACGGGCTTGCAGGCTCCGCTGACGATGGCCTTTGTCGGCGCCGCCTATCGCCGGTTAGACGCTTAGGCTCATGGGCGCTGCCCAAATTGACCTTCGGCCATTAGGGCGATCTTCTCAATCATTGCCGCTTGACGGATCTGAGGCGATGCAGGCTAGCTGGCTTGCAACTGGAGATCATCATGCTACTGGCCGCCTTGATGGCAGGGTTCCTCATGCAGGACGCCCAGCCGGCATATCCCGCCACACCTCAACAGTTCGAAGGTCGGCGGTCCGGCTTCGTGCAAGGCACGCTCAATGTCGCCATAGGCGAGCGGGCGACGCTTCGTCGCAACGCGAATGGAACCTACGACCTGATCAAGGTCGACCGCATCGATATTGGCGATGTCGTGCCGCCTGCCGAGGGTTCACGCGGCCCGCTGAATGAGGCGGCGCCCGGAACGATCAGGTTTGGACTGCACGCGCGCCGGGATGTGGGTTCGGTGCTGAAGGTCGAGAATAGTCAGGGCGAGGGCCTGAAGTATTCCGGCTTCATCGTCAGATATGTGGGCGGGCAGGCACGGGGGCCTGCCGAAACCTCAGTCTGCACCGTGCCCGCGGGGATGGTCAGCTACGAACGTTGGAACGAGCCCGTCATCCAGATCGTAGTCGGCGGATTGCAGACTTCGGAAGACGCCGTGCCGACGTGCCCTCCTCACGTCGAGCAATCATCGGGCACGTCGTCATCGCCGCCAACAGTCAGGCCGTCTTGAGCTTGTCCGAAACCGAATAGGCCGCCTCGGTCTTGGCGGCGACTTCGTCGAGGGTGACGCCGTCGGCCAGTTCGATCAGCTCGAGGCCCGCGCCGTCCGGCTTGACGTCGAAGGTGGCCAGGTCGGTGATGATGCGGCTGACGACGCCCGTGCCGGTCAGGGGCAGACTACATTCCTTCAAGACCTTGGACTGGCCGTGCTTGTTGGCGTGTTCCATGACGACGACCACGCGTTTGACGCCCGCAACCAAGTCCATGGCGCCGCCCATGCCCTTCACCAGCTTGCCGGGGATCATCCAGTTGGCGATGTCGCCGTTCTGGGCCACTTCCATCGCACCCAGGATCGACAGGTTGATATGGCCGCCGCGGATCATGGCGAAACTGTCGGCGCTGGAGAAGTATGACGACTCCGGGATCTCGGTGATCGTCTGCTTGCCGGCGTTGATCAGGTCGGGGTCCTCGTCGCCGTCATAGGGGAAGGGCCCCATGCCCAGCATGCCGTTTTCGGACTGAAGGGTCACGGTCATGCCCGCCGGGATGTAGTTGGCGACCAGGGTCGGGATGCCGATGCCCAGGTTCACATAGAAGCCGTCCTGCAGTTCCTGGGCGGCGCGTTCGGCGAGTTGTTCGCGGGTGCGGGGCATGATCAGACCTCCGATCCGGCGGCGGCGCCGGCGGCATGTTGACGGACGGTGCGCTGTTCGATGCGCTTTTCGGACACGGTCTGGACCAGGCGGTCGACATAGACGCCGGGCGTGTGGATGTGGTCGGGATCCAGCGAGCCGACGGGGACGATCTCCTCGACCTCAACAACCGTGACCTTGCCGGCTGTGGCCATCATCGGGTTGAAGTTGCGGGCGGTCTTGCGGAAGACGAGGTTGCCGCGCTCGTCGGCCTTCCACGCCTTGACGATGGACAGGTCGGCGACCAGGCCGGTCTCCATGACGTAGTCGCGGCCGTTGAAGTTGCGGACCTCCTTGCCCTCGGCGACCAGGGTGCCGACGCCGGTGGCGGTGAAGAAGGCGGGGATGCCCGCGCCGCCGGCGCGGATGCGCTCGGCCAGGGTGCCTTGCGGGTTGAACTCAAGCTCCAGCTCGCCGGCGAGATACTGGCGCTCGAACTCCTTGTTCTCACCGACGTAGGACGAGATCATCTTGGCGATCTGGCGGGTGCCCAGCAGTTGGCCCAGGCCGAAGCCGTCGACACCGGCGTTGTTGGAGATGACTGTCAGGCCCTTGACCCCGCTGTCGCGCAGGGCGGCGATCAGGTTCTCGGGGATGCCGCACAGGCCGAAACCACCGGACATGACCGTCATGCCGTCAAAGGTCAGGCCCTCCAGCGCGGACGTGACGTCAGCGTAGATCTTTTCCATCGCTCTCCCTTTTTTCACTGCCTGATGAATATCGGCTTTTGACCACGCCTAACGCGGGGGCGGGCGGGGGGCAAGACGCGGCGTCGATCCGACGCGGCGATTTCAGACGGTGGATGCGAAAAACAGAGTCTAATTCGTCTAATTCGTCTGAAACGACGGCGAGCCGCGTTCTAAATTGAGAGTGCAATTGGTGCACTTTCGACGGAATCGGTCGTTGCGGGAGGCGGATGTCGGCATCCTTGGGGTTGCGTTCAAGAGGGCGAAGGCATCCATCGGGGTCGAGGCGTCGTATTGCCGTCAAGCCTGCAGCAAGATCCGACGATCGAGGACGCCGATGAACCTGACCAATGTCGCCATTCGCCAGCTTCAGGACGCGCCATTCCCGGACTTCGTGACGCGTCCGGCGATCGACAGCCTGGTGACGGAGGCCAGAAAGCGTCTGGATCGCGACGGGCCGCACGACGAGGCGGCCTTCGCGCGCGAAATGGCCCAGCGCGCCATCGCCGAACATACGGATGCGGCGAACCAGCAGCACTACGAACTGCCGCCCGAGTTTTTCCAGCTGTGCCTGGGCAAGCGGCTGAAATACTCCTGCTGCCTCTATCCCACGGGCCGCGAGACGCTGGATCAGGCGGAAGAAGCGGCGCTGGCCGAAACCTGCGCCCATGCCGATCTGAAGGACGGTCTGACGATTCTGGAGATGGGCTGCGGCTGGGGCTCGCTGTCGCTGTGGATGGCCGAGACCTATCCGAAGTCGAAGATTACGGCGGTGTCGAACAGTCACGGCCAACGCGGCCATATCGAAGCGCAGGCGGCGGCGCGGGGGCTGACCAATCTGACGGTCATCACCCAGGACATGAACGCCTTCGACACCGAGCAGCGCTTCGACCGCATCGTCTCGGTGGAGATGTTCGAGCATATGGCCAACTGGCGCGCCCTGCTGACCAAGGCGAGAAACTGGCTGACGCCGGACGGGCGGATGTTCATCCACGTCTTCACGCACCGCGACGCGCCCTATCGGTTCGACCATACCGACAGCGGCGACTTCATCGCGCAACACTTCTTCACCGGCGGGGTCATGCCCAGCCACGGCCTGATCCGACAGTTTCCGGACCTGTTCGCGGTCGAGCAGGAATGGACCTGGAACGGCGGTCACTATGCGAAGACCGCCAACGACTGGCTGGCGAACATGGACCGGAACGCCCCGCGGATCGCGGTGTTGATGCGTGAGACCTATGGCGACGACGCCAAACTTTGGACCCGTCGCTGGCGACGCTTCTATCTGGCGACGGCGGGTCTGTTCGGAAACGACGAGGGCCGCACCTGGGCGGTCAGCCACTATCGACTGAAGCCGGTTTAAGGGAGACGAGGATGATCAAATATGTCGCGGCCTATCTCGGGGCCGGCCTGACCTTTGCAGCCATCGATTTCGTCTGGCTGACCACCATGACGAACCGGCTGTATAAGCCCGTCATCGGGCCGATCATGGCCGACAAGCCGGACATGAAGGCGGCAGTGGCCTTCTATCTGATCTCCATTGCCGGGACCGTGTTCCTAGCGATCACGCCGGCCCTGAAGGAGGGGAACTGGACGCGGGCGGCGATCAACGGGGCGGTGCTGGGCTTCGTCGCCTACGCCACCTACGACCTGACCAATCAGGCGACCCTGGCGGTCTGGCAGACCAAGCTGACGATCATCGATTTGATCTGGGGCACGACCCTGACGATGCTGTCGGCGACCGGCGGCTATTTCGCCGCGCGCTGGGCCGAGGGCCGTTTCGGCTAGGCCGCCCGACTGCCCCGCGCTTGCGATTGCAGCCGTGCGTGTCTAAAGCTCGCGCCAGGGTTGATCGCGGGGGCGACAGTTGGGGGATGGCAGGCACCGATTGATGTCGGCGCGCGGCGCGGCTGATGCGGGCTGGGTCTATGGCGCGCATGTCGCCCGCTATGTCTCGCCGCTGCTGCTCTATCCGGTTCTGACGCGACGACTGGGGCTGGAAGGGTTCGGGGTATTCGCCTCGGCCATCGCCCTGGCCTTGGTGGTGTCGGTGGTCGTGGATTATGGGCAGTCGCTTTCGGGGCCGCGCGACGTCGCCGGAGCCGTCGAAGGGCGCGGCGTCCTGGTGGGCCAAGCCCTGGCGATGCGCGGCGTGCTGATCCTGCCCGCCGCTGTGGTCGGCGTCGGCCTGGCGGCCTTCAATCCGGTTCTGGAAGGGGCGAGCGGTGCCGTGGCGATGGCGGTCGTGCTGGGGATTGGGCAGGGGGCCAGCCTGCTGTGGTTCTTTCAGGGCATTCGCGATCCCGGTTTGGCAGCGATCCTGGAGGTTGGCTCCGCTTTAGCCGCGACGGGGGTCGTTCTGGCGATGCCCGGTCTGAGCGTTGGCGGCGTGATGGCCGTTCAGGCGGGCGGCGTCTGGGTCGGATGGGTCGCGACCGGCATCCTGCTGCTGCGACGGCAGACGGTTCAGGCGCCGGAGCGGGGTTTTGTGAGGCGCGCCCTGATCCAGGGCGGTCCGCTGTTCGCCAGTCGAGCGGTCATCGTCGCCTATACGGGGGCGGGCGTTCTGGTCGTGGCGGCGCTGGCCGGGCCGGCGCAGGCGGCGCTTTACGGGGCGGCGGACCGGCTGGTCGCGGCGTCCGGATCACTGATGCGGCCGCTGGCCGGTCTGATTGCACCCCGGATCGCCGGACTGCTGGGACAGGATCCGGCGGCGGCGTTTCGCACGGCGCGGTGGACGCTGGCCGCCTCGACCGGCGCGTTCGTGCTGCTGGCGGCGGGACTGACGCTGACGGCGCCGCTGCTGATCCGCCTGTTGTTCGGGCCGGGGTTTGCGGGCGCCGTCGAGGTGCTGCGTCTTCTGGGCTGGGTGCTGCCGCTGGTGGCCGTCAGCCAGGTGTTGGGATTGCATCTGATGAACCCGCTGCGGATGGATGGACGGTTCGCGCTGATCGTGGCGCTGGGTTGTGTCGCGACGCTGGGGCCGGCGGTGGTGCTGGCGCCCGGCCTTGGCGCGGTCGGGATGGCGGGCGCGCGGATCATCGGCGAGGCGGCAGTGGTCGTGGCCTGCCTGATCGGGTTGAGGGCGCATTGGGGCGCGTTGTTCCAGACCGACGGGATGCGCGATGTCCCGGCGATATGACTGGCTGATCGTCGGCGCCGGTTTCACCGGGGCGGTGGTCGCCGAACGGCTGGCGCGCGGGCTGGACCAGAGCGTGCTGGTGATCGACCAGCGCGACCACGTCGGCGGCAATGCGCACGACCGGCGCGATGCGGGCGGGCGGCTGATCCATCCCTATGGCCCGCATGTCTTCCACACCAACAGTGCGCGTATCTTCGACTATCTGAGCCGGTTCACGGCATGGCGACCCTATGCCCATCGGGTCCAAGGGCAGGTGGACGGGCGACAGGTGCCGCTGCCGTTCAATCTGGATTCGATCGAGCAGTTGTTTCCCGCCGCGATGGCCGAGCGGATGACGCAGGCCCTGGTCCAGCGTTTCGGTTTCGGGGCGCGGCCCAGCATCCATGACCTGCGACAGGCGGGCGACGATCCGGATCTAAGGCGGCTGGGCGACTATGTCTTCGACAAGGTGTTCGCCGGATACACCGCCAAACAGTGGGGCCTGCCGGTCGAGGCGCTGGACGCCTCGGTCACCGCACGGGTGCCGATCGCGATCAGCCGGGACGACCGCTATTTCGTCGACCGTCATCAGGCCATGCCGCGCGACGGCTATGGGGCGCTGTTTGAGCGGATGCTGGATCATCCGAACATTACGGTGTCGCTGAACACGCCGATGGATCAGGTGGGGGCGGGGTCGTGGGACCGGATGGTCTATTGCGGCGCGCTGGACGACTATTTCGGCCGGTCGGTCGGGACCTTGCGCTATCGTAGCGTGCGGTTCGACCATCAGGTCGTGGACGTCGAGGACGGCCTGCCGGTCGGGACAGTCAACTATCCCAACGACTTCGACTTCACGCGCATCACCGATTTCCGCCACCTGACCGGCGAGCGCGGGCCGACGACGGCGACGGTGACCGAATATCCGATGGCTTATGAGGCGGGCGTGAACGACCCCTATTATCCAATCCTGACGGAGGCGTCGCGAGCGTTGGCGGGGCAATATCGCGAGATGGCGGCGACGCTGGCGGGCAAGGTCTGGTTCGCCGGGCGGCTGGCCGATTTTCAGTACTACAACATGGACCAGGCGGTCGGGCGGGCGCTGAGCCTGGTCGAGAAGTCGCTGGCGCCGGCCATCGCCCGGATGGCGGCATGAGGGCGTCTGTTTGGGCGGTGGTGGTGACGTGGAACCGGCGCGCCCTGCTGGAGCAATGCCTGGCGCATCTGATCGCCCAGACGCGGCATTGCGACGGGGTGGTGGTGGTCGACAACGCCAGCGACGACGGCACCGCCGAGATGCTGGCCGACGCCTGGGCGGGGCAGGCGATGGTGGTGCGGATGCCGGTGAACACGGGCGGGGCGGGCGGATTCAACGCCGGAATCCGTGCGGCGATCGAGGCGGGGGCTGAACGGGTCTGGCTGATGGACGACGACGTGCTGGCAGCGCCGGATGCGCTGGAGGCCTTACTGGCGGCGGAAGCGGGACTGGCGGATGAGGGCGTCGTTCCAGCCTTCCTGTGTTCCAGCGTGCGGTCGCCTGAGGGGCATCTGACCAACACGCCCGAGATCGACCGACGCGAGAATGTGCTGGGCTATCCGGCCTGGGGCGAGCGACTAGAGCAGGGGATGGCGCCGGTGCGGCAGGCGACGTTCGTGTCGGTTCTGGTCAGCCGGGCGGCAGTGATGCGGCACGGCCTGCCGCTGGCGCCCATGTTCATCTGGGGCGACGATACGGAATATACGCTGCGGCTGTCGCGCGACGAGCCGGGCTATCTGGTCGCGGCCAGCCGCGTCGAGCATGTGCGCGCGGCGCCGGGGCGGCTGACCATCGAGACCGAGCCGGATGCGCGGCGCGAACGGCTGCATCGCTATCTGACGCGCAATGTCATCCTGGCCAAGCGGCGGCACGAGGGGCGGCGCTCGGCGCTGCGCTATGCCGCGTCGCGGCTGAGGCTGGCGGGGCGGCTGGCGCTGGGCGGACGCTGGCGAAAGGCCGGTGTGTTGGTCGCCGGAGTAGTGGACGGGGCGCGGTTCGATCCCGAGGTCGAGCATTGCAGGCCGTCCTGAGCGCACCGCTGCGCTGGTCGCAGGTGCGCACGGCCTATGAGCGGGTGGCTTTGGGCTTGCTGGGCCTGGGCGTGACCTTGCCGCTCTTTCTGACGCCGGGGCAGGTCAGCGGGCCGCGGCTGGGGGATCTGGCGCTGATCGTCGCCTTGCCGCTGGTAGGTGTGACGTGGCGAGGCATGGCGCCGGTTCTGAGGGCGGCGAGCGTGGTCGCGGCGGGCTTTCTGGCGATGACGCTGCTGGTTCAGGTCGCGCAGGGTGGCGACCGGCTGAACGTCGCGGATGCGGCCTTCTGGTTTCGGTGGATCGCCTCGGCGCTAGCGGCGCCGGCGGCGGCGACACTGATCATGAGAGATGAACGACGGCGGCGGCTGTTCCTATGGGCCTTGCTGGCGGGCGCGGCGTGTCACCTGGCGACCTACGGGCTGGTGACGCTGGTGGGATTGGAGCCTTTGCAGGCCTTGGGGCTCGCGTCGCCGCGCGCGATGCTGACCACCACGGCCGCACAGGTGCGCCTGACGACCCTGGCCGAGCATCCGAATGCGGCGATGGTGATGATCGGACTGGCGGTTCCGGCAGGCGTGATGCTGGCGGGACGGCGCTGGGCGCGGGGCGCGAAGACGTGGGGCGGCGTCGGCGTGGCGGCGCTGGGGTTCGTCAGCACCCTGTCGCGGGGCGGCATGATGGCGGCGGTGCTGGCGGGGCTGGCGAGGATGGTCGTCGGTTGGCGCTGGCGCGAGCAGGTTCGGCCGCTGGGACTGGTGCTGGCAGTCTGCGTGATGGCGGCGGGCGTGGTGGCTTTGCAAGCGGGGCGGTTCGATATCGACGGCGGCCGGTTTGCGGGACGGTTCGACAGAGTGGCGCTGCAGGGCAATCTGGCCGGAAGGATGCTGACATGGCGGCGGACGGTCGATCTGGTCGTGGAGCGGCCGATGGGGACGGGGTGGTCGTCGGCGGACGAGATGGGGGCGTTTCGGGCGCTGTCGGTCAGCCACAACGGCTATCTGTTCACGGCGCGGACGGCGGGCGTGGTGAGCGCGCTGGTGCTGCTGGGGCTGCATCTGGCGTCGGCGGCGCGGCTGGACGCGCTGACGCCGCTGTCGGTCTATGTGCTGGCGGCGATGTTCGGAGAGGACCTGACGCAGGGGGCGGGGATGGTCTTCCTGTGCTGTCTGGTCGGCGCCCTGGCTTGGCGAAGGCCGCTGGCGCCGTGAGGGTGCTGATCGTCAACACCCTGTATCCGCCGGCGCAGGTCGGCGGGGCGGAACGCAGCGTGGCGCAGTTGGCCCAGGGGCTGAGACGGGCGGGCGTCGAGGCGTCGGTGCTGACGCTGACGTCGGGGCGCGAGACGATGAACGAACGGATCGACGGCGTGCCCGTGCAGCGCCTGCCGGTTCAAAATCTTTATTGGCCCTATGACGGCACGCGGCGGTCGGCGGTCCAGCGAGCGGTCTGGCATGGGCTGGAGGCGGCCAATGCGCTGATGGATCAGGCGGTGGATCGAGCGGTCGTGCGGGTGCGGCCGGACCTGATCCATCTGCACCTGACGACGGGGTTTTCGCTGTCAGTCTATCGCGCGGCGGCGCGGCGGGATCTGCCGCTGGTGCAGACGCTGAGGGACTGGTCGATGCTTTGCGCACGGTCGTCGCTGTTTCGACGCGGACGGCGCTGCGAGCGACGGTGTGGGTCGTGCGTGTTGCTGACGGCGGGCAAGCGGGTGCGGTCGCAAGAGGTAGATCATGTCATCGGCCTGAGCGGGGCTGTGCTGGAGACACATCGGGCGGCCGGCTATTTTCGGCGGACGCCAGGGTCGGTGATCGGCAATGCAGCGGGCGCGGCGGCGATCGCGCCAAGACCATCGTTGGCCGAGGCGCCGACGATGCGATTCGGGTTTCTGGGGCGGGTCGAGCCGGAAAAGGGGATCGAGGTTCTGCTGGCGGCGACGAGAGGGTTGGCTGGCGACTGGAGGCTGATGATCGGCGGTCGGGGCGAGGCGGATTACGTGCAGGCGTTGAGGCGGGCTTACGATGACCCGCGCATCGTCTGGCTGGGGCAGGTGGAGGCGGAGGCGGAGGCGTTCTGGCCCAAGGTGGATGTGCTGGTTGCGCCGGCGGTGTGGGCCGAGCCGTTCGGACGCAGCGTCGTGGAGGCGGTTCAGCAGGGACGGGGCGTGATCGCATCGCGCATCGGCGGCTTGCCGGAGGCGGCGCAGGGGGCGGGCATGTCAGCTTTGATCGAACCGGGGGATGCAGGCGCGCTGACGGCGGCGATGCAGGCGGCTGTGGACCAGCCGGGACGCTGGCGTTTCGCGGCGGTTGGAGCGCCGGCCTGGACCGAGGCGTCGATCGTCGAGGCGCACAGGGCCGTCTATCGTCAGGTGCTGAGCAGAAGGGCTTCGATGACTTCGGCCGAGCGTGACCAAGCATAATGATCGGCGCGGCGAAGGCCGGCGTCGCGGCGAGCGACATCCGGTCGGCTGAGCATCTCAGCCATATGGGCGGCCAGGGCTGCGTCGTCGGCAGGGTCAAAATAGAGGGCGCCGTCGGCGCAGACCTCGCGCGTGGCGGGGATGTCGGAGGCGATGACCGGACAGCCGAGGGTCATCGCCTCAAGCGGCGGGATGCCGAAGCCTTCGTAGAGACTGGGAAAGACCAGGGCGCGCGCGCCGCCGAGCAGGGCGGTGATCTCGGCATCCGAGCGACGGCCGGCGAAGATCAGGCGCGGGTCGGCCGGGAAGGCGAAACGGTCGAAGACAGCGGGTCGGTCGCCGATGAGGATCAGCCGAAAGGCAGGCTCGGCAAGGCGGGAAAGGGCGCGGATGGCGACGGCGAGGTTCTTGTTCGGCGTCAGATTACCCAGGGCCACGAAGTAGGGGCGGGTCGTCAGATCAAGGCGTGCAACGACGGCAGGGTCTTGCGTGACGATGCGAAGATGGTCGGCGCTGTTCGGGGCGACAGCGATGCTGTCGGGCGACAGGTTCAGGACCGAGGCCAACTCGCGCCGGGAAAACTCGGAGACGGTCGCCAGCCGCGCCCGGCGCGCCAGGATTCTGTTCAGGGCGCGGTGGAAGGCGGCGTAGCCTGTTCGGAAATGCTCGGGATGACGAAAGACGGCGGCGTCGTGGATGACGACGATCTGCTGCCGGTGCAGCACCGGACCCGAACCCCCTAACGAAAGCAGCCGGCCATGGCGCGCGGTCCAGGCCAGGGCGGTCTGTTCCCAAAGATGGCCGCCCGCGCGCCCTATCTTGCGGGTCGGGATGTTGCGCAGGTTCAGGCTATCGGCGCCGGGGTGCGTCAACAGGACGTAGCGGTCGGCGGCACCGGGGCGCTGGTCCAGGGCGCGGACGATCTCGCGGGCGTAGCGCTGCACCCCGCTCATCGGCTGGGTCAGGAAGCGGCCGTTGATGAAGATGGGCTCAGCCACCCAGGCGTCTGCGGGCGAAGGCGTCGCGGTAAATCCGGACCGTCTGTTCGGCCATGCGTGAGGCGGACAGCAGGCCCGGCGCGATCGGCAGGGGAACGACGCGGCTGGCTAGCGCGGCGCGCATCGCCTCGGCCAGACGATCGGGCGAGGCGTCGACGGGCAAGCGGTCGATGCGCGCGCCGGACTGGATCAGACGCCCGATACCGCCGACTTCGGTGCAGACGATCGGCAGGCCCACAGCGGCCGCCTCGATCATGGCGTAGGAATCGGCCTCGTAACGGCTGGTCATGGCGAACAGATCGAAGCCCGCCATCAGCGGCCCGGCGTCGCGCGCGCCCAGCAGACGTAGCGCGTCGCCGCCGGCGGTCCTGACCGACGGGGCCAGATCGCCGTCGCCGATCATGACGCCGGTGATGCGCGGATCGATGGCGTTCGCCCGGCGGATGGCCTGGGCGAACCGGACGGGGTCTTTCTGGGTGCAGAACCGGCCGACGAAGCCGATGACCAGAGCGTCGTTGGGAACGCCGAAGACCTGGCGGGCGGCGAGACGATCGTTGGCGGGCGGGGAGGCCAGGCCGTTGGGAACGACGTGCAAGCGGTTCCCGCCGAGCCCCCAGCGACGGGCGACGGCGGCCTCTTCCTTAGAGACGGCGATGACGGCGTCGCCGGACCGGGCCAACAGCGCCTCGGCCGCGCCGGCGCTGATCGTCGCCAGGCTGGCCGGGCCCATCATCGGTAGGGCATGTGGGGTGTAGATTTTGGCGGCGCCGGGCGCGTGGGCCAGGCGGACCAAGGCGCCGGCCTTGGCGCTGTGGCCGTGAACGATCTCGAATGGGCCGAGGCGGGCGATCAGGCGATTCAGGGTGTGAAGGGCGGCGACGTCCCACGGTCCGACGCTGCGCCTCATCGGCAAGCGTTCATCTGCGTGGAGGGGAAGGGCGGCGACCGCGGCCTCGAACCAAGGCGCGGCGCGGCGTGGCGACCAGATCAGGGACACCTGATGGCCGCTTCCGATCAGGGCGCGGGCCAGATCGGCCACGTGACGCCCCGAGCCGCCGCCGGACGGCTCGATGACCAGAAGAATGCGCAATGTCGTCCCCCGACGATGGCTCAGTTGTGCAACTGAAAGCCATCATCGAGAAACGTCAAGATTGCGCAAATTCTCGTTGCGCGAAATCTAATCCGAGTTGGACGAAGTCCAACTCTGCCGCTTTCGCTTTAGTTGACCGTCGCCTTGACGATCTTGCCGGGGCTGCGCGGCGGCTCGCCCTTGGGCAGGGCGTCGACGTGTTCCATGCCCGATTCGACCTGACCCCAGACGGTGTACTGGCGGTCTAGGAAGGTGGCGTCATCGAAGACGATGAAGAACTGCGAGTTGGCGCTGTTGGGGTCCGAGGTGCGGGCCATCGAGCAGACGCCGCGCACGTGCGGCTCGGCCGAGAACTCGGCCTTCAGGTTCGGCTTCTTGGAGCCCGAGGTGCCGGTGCCGGTCGGGTCGCCGCCCTGGGCCATGAAGCCCGGGATCACGCGGTGGAAGACCACGCCATCGTAGAAGCCTTCCTTGGCCAGTTCGGTGATGCGTTCGACGTGGCCGGGGGCCAGGTCGGGGCGCAGCTTGATGACCACGTCGCGGGCTTCGCCGTCGCCGGTGTCCAGAGTGAAGGTCAGGGTGTCGGCCATGTCGGTCGTCCTCTTTGGGTTGATTTGAGGCGGGACATAGCCCGCAACGCCGGTCGGGGCTATGTGGGAACGATGAGCGAAGACGAAAAGCCCCAGGAACGCCGCCGGATGGTGAAACCGCCCACCGGCGGAACCGCCGCCGGACGCGGCATGGGCACCAAGATGAAGACGGCCGACACCAAGTCGATGTCGAGCCAGCAATGGATCAAACGCCAGCTGTCGGACAAATGGTCCGAAAAGGCGCGGGCCGAGGGCTGGCGCTCGCGCGCGGCCTTCAAGCTGATCGAGATCGACGACAAGTTCCGGCTGATCAAGCGCGGGTCAAAGGTCATCGATCTGGGTGCGGCGCCGGGCGGCTGGGTCCAGGTGGCGTTGAACCGGGGTGCGGGCGCGGTGGCGGGCGTGGACCTGCTGATGATCGCGCCGATCCCGGGCGCGACCCTGCTTCAGGCCGACTTCACCCATCCGGGCGTGGACCAGCAACTGATCGACGCCATCGGCGGGGCGCCGGACCTGGTGCTGTCGGATATGGCGCACAATACGGTCGGCCATCGCCAGACGGACCATTTGAAGATCATCGCCCTGATCGAGGTCGCCGCCGACTTCGCCATCCGCACGCTGCGGCCCGGCGGAAACTTCGTCTCCAAGAACTTCCAGGGCGGGGACGCCGGCGGGGTTCTGGCGCGGCTGCGCGAGGAGTTCGAGACGGTGAAATACGTCAAGCCGGCGTCGAGCCGTAAGGACAGCGCCGAGGTGTTTCTGGTCGCGCTGAACAAGCGATAATCGCGCGTACCGGAGAAAGTCGATGATGCTGGTCTTGGTTTTGGCTGCAGCGCTTCAAGCAGCTCCTTCGTCCTCATCTGATGATCTCTCACCAGTATCCGACAAGGTCCTGCGGTACCTGCTGGATGGTGTTCATTTGGAGTACGTCGATACAGTCATTGGTGATCGAGCGCAGTTCTTCTTTCCCGAGGGTCGATACGTGGTCAATGGCAGAGCAAGAAGCGAAGGTCGCTACCGCGTGTCGGACGGTCGAATTTGCACTCAAGTCGGAGACTATTCCGAGAACTGCTTCCACGTGTTCAGCGACACCAGCGGACGTTTCTTTGTCGACCACCTACCTACACCCGGTGATGGTGAGGTCTCGGAAGTTCGCTTTGTTCCTGTCCTGGAAGCGCGCTGATAGAATGCGCATCTGGCGATAGACCAGCGATCGTTTTTTAGGCTTAGGCCGTAGCGACGGCGCTGCGCGCCCGGCGCTCTTCAATTCGCGACCAGATGCGGTCGTGCAGCGCGAAGAAGAGCGTCTGCACCAGAGGCTCGACCATGCCGATGGTCAGCGCCGTGCGGATGTCGTTGGTCAGGGCATAGGCCACGGCGACCGCCACGGCGAAGTGCATGACGCCATAGGTGACGGTCTTCAGCGCGATCTGTTTGAACGACCGCGGCAGGGCGTGGCTGTGGCCGTGATGGGCGTCGTGCGAGCGGCGCTGTTCCTCGGGCGACATGATGTCGAGGCGGGCGGTGAAGGCCTCGGTCGCCTCCTCTATATTGGAGGCCATGCGACGCCGCTCGACCTTGTGCCAGACGCGGTCGTGGACGGTGTAGGCGATGGTCTGAAAGATCGGCTCGACCATGCCGACAGCGAGGGCGATGCGCCAGTCGCGGGTGATGGCGAAGGCAACCAGAATGGCGACGATCAGGTGCATGACGCCATAGCTGGCGATCTTCAGAGCCAGTTTGCGCGCGGTGCTGAGGATGACGCCAACCATGCGGAGAGAATGGTGAGCGGCCCTGCGGGTTGCAAAGCAATAAAATCTATCGGGCCTATAACCGCAATCGGCCTTGCTCCCGACCCCCGCATCCCGTTATACGCGGCCCGCAAAACGGAGACTCCCTATGGAGATACGCGAAGGACTGACCTTCGACGATGTTTTGCTGGAACCCGGCGCATCCGAGTTCATGCCGGCGATGGTCGATGTCTCGACCCAGCTGACGCGCGACATCAAACTGAACATCCCGCTGCTGTCGTCCGCCATGGACACGGTGACGGAAAGCCGTCTGGCCATCGCCATGGCGCAGTCCGGCGGTCTGGGCGTGCTGCACCGCAACATGACTATCGAGGAGCAGGCCGACGAGGTCCGCGCCGTCAAACGCTATGAGAGCGGGATGGTGGTCAATCCGGTCACGGTCGGCCCGCAGACGACGCTGGGCGAAGTGCGCGAGATCGTGGCGCGTAAGAAGATCACCGGCTTCCCCGTCGTGGATCCGGCGACGGGCAAGCTGGTCGGGATGCTGACCCACCGCGACATGCGCTTCGAGAGCGACCTGAACGTCACCGCCGCCTCGCTGATGACCACGGGCGACCTGATCACGGTCCGCGAAGGTGCCAGCCGCGACGAAGCGCGCGAGTTGCTGAAGACCCGCAAGATCGAACGCGTCATCGTGGTGGACGAGGACTATCGGGCCGTCGGCCTGATCACCATGAAGGACATCGAAAAGGCCCAGGCCTTCCCCAACGCCGCCAAGGACGAGCAGGGCCGCCTGCTGGTCGGCGCAGCCTCCACCGTCGGCGACGCCGGATACGAGCGCGCGATGGCGCTGGCCGAAGCGGGTTGCGACGTGGTCGTGATCGACACCGCCCACGGTCACTCGGCCTCGGTCGCCCAGGTGGTCGAGCGGATCAAGCGCGAGAACAACCGGCTGCAGATCATCGCCGGCAATGTCGCCACCTATGATGCGACGCGGGCCCTGATCGACGCAGGCGCGGATGCGGTGAAGGTGGGCATCGGTCCTGGCTCCATCTGCACCACCCGCATCGTGGCCGGCGTGGGCGTGCCGCAGCTGACGGCGGTGATGGACTCGGCGCGGGCGGCCAAGGGCACGGGCGCCTCGGTCATCGCGGACGGCGGCATCAAATATTCGGGCGATCTGGCCAAGGCCATCGCGGCGGGCGCCAACGTGGCCATGATGGGCTCGATGTTCGCCGGCACCGACGAAAGCCCCGGCGAGGTCTTCCTATACCAGGGTCGCAGCTACAAGTCGTATCGCGGCATGGGCTCGGTCGGGGCCATGGCGCGCGGCTCGGCGGATCGATATTTCCAGAAGGAAGTCTCGTCCGAGAAGCTGGTGCCCGAGGGCATCGAGGGTCAGACGCCGTACAAGGGGCCGATCAGCCCGGTCCTGCACCAGATGGTCGGCGGGCTTCGCGCCTCCATGGGCTATGTCGGCGCCGGCACGATCCCGGAGTTCCAGGAACGCGCCCGCTTCGTGCGCATCACCGGCGCGGGTCTGCGTGAAAGCCACGTCCACGACGTGATGATCACGCGTGAAGCGCCCAACTATCGGCAAGGATAGGCGACCATGACGACCGAACTCAGCTATCTGGCCCTGACGCTGATCCTGGCCCTGGTTCAGATCTTTCTGCCCGCCGGGGCGCGGACGGCCGAGTTCGGCTCGAAATGGAATGCGGGTCCGCGCGACGAGACGCCGGAGGCGAAGAAGCCGCTGACCGGCCGTCTCGAACGCGCCCAGGCCAATCTGTACGAAACCCTGCCGCTGTTCATCGGCGCGGTGCTGATCGCCCATGTCATCGGCGCGTCCAGCGCCCTGACGGTGTGGGGCGCGGCGCTCTATTTCTGGGGGCGGGTGGTCTATGTGCCGCTCTACGCCTTCGGCGTTCCCTATATCCGGTCGCTGGTCTGGGTGGTCTCGCTTGCGGGACTGGTCATGGTCCTGGCGTCCCTGTTCTTCGTTTGAAAGCCTGAATTGACCCCAGCCGCTCGCCTCGCCGCCGCCGCCTCCGTCCTGGACTCCATCGCCCAGGGCCGCCAACCGGCCGAGGCCGTCATGAAGGCTTGGGGCACGGCCAACCGCTACGCCGGGTCCAAGGACCGGCGCGCCATCGCCGACCGGGTCTATAAGGTGCTGCGCGCGCGCGGCCGCCTGTCGTGGATCATGGGCGGGCGGGAAGACGGTCGGGCCCTGGTCATCGGTTCGCTGCACGCCATCGACGGGCTTTCGTTGGAAGAGATCGAGGCCCTGCATTCGGGCGACGGCTATGGTCCGCGCCCGCTGTCGAAACAGGAGCGCAGCCGCATCACGGCGGGGCAGGGCGAACTGCCGGGCTGGGTCGCCGCCGGCCTGCCTGAGTTCGTGGTCGAGGATTTCAAGGCGACCTTCGGCGATCGTTGGGCCGAGGAAGCCCACGCCCTGATGGCGCCGCGCGCGCCGATCGACCTGCGCGTCAATGATACAGCCGCCACGGTCGATGAGGTCGAGGCCGAACTGAAAGTTGCCGGTCTTGATGTTTCGCGGACGCCCTGGTCGGCCGTCGGCCTGCGCATGCCGTCGGAACCGCCGCCCAACATCCAGGCGCTGGAAGGCTTCAAGGCCGGCCGGTTCGAAATCCAGGACGAAGGCAGCCAAGTCGTTTGCTGGCTGGCGGGCGCCGCACCCGGCATGACGGTGGTGGATTACTGCGCCGGCGGCGGCGGCAAAACGCTGGGTCTGGCCCAGGCGATGAAGGGGCAGGGTAAGCTGGTCGCCTCGGACGTCGTCAACAAGCGGCTGGAGAACATTCGTCCTCGCCTGCAGCGCGCGGGCGTCGAGGCGGAGCTGGTCCTGATCGGTCAGAACGGCGGCGGCCTGGAAGACCTGAACGGCCAGGCCGATCTGGTCTTCGTCGATGCGCCCTGTTCGGGGTCCGGCACCTGGCGTCGTCGTCCCGAGGACGCTTGGCGTCTGACCGCCGAAGAGGTCGAAAAGCTGCACGGCCTTCAGGTGCGTATTTTGAGCCAGGCGACCAAGCTGGTGAAGCCGGGCGGCCGTCTGGTCTATGTCACCTGTTCGATGCTGGCGCGCGAAAACGAGGCCAGCGTGGACGCCTTCGAGGCCGCCAATCCGGACTTCCGCCCTGTCCCCGTCGCCGATGTCCTGTCGGCGCCGCAACTGAGCCAGGCGGCGCAGGCGAAGTTCGCCGAGCTGGCGTCCGGGGCGCGCCTGCGCCTGTCGCCGGCGTCGGCCGACACCGACGGCTTCTTCGCCGCCGTCTACGAGCGCGCGGCATGAAGCTGGCGCGGCATGGCGAGGTCTCGCTGCTCTATGTCATGGCCGCGCCTGCTGAATACGGCCCGCACCTTCAGGCCCGGATCGCGCCGCTGATGACCGGCGTCGGTCCGGTCGAGGCCGCTGTGAGCCTGAGCGCAGCCCTGGCGCGGCTGGCGGCGGCGGGCGATCGGCCGGATCCGATCGTATCGCTGGGCTCGTGCGGATCGCAGGTGCTGGATCATGCGGCGGTCTATCAGGCCTCGTCTGTCGCCTATCGCGACATGGACGCCAGCCCGCTTGGTTTTCCGAAGGGCGTGACCCCCTTGCTGGACCAGCCCGCCGTCCTGCCTTTGCCGTGCCCGATCCCCGGCGTGCCGACGGCGACCCTGTCGACCGGAGCGAACGTCGTGTCCGGAGCCGCCTATGACGCCATCGACGCCGAGATGGTGGACATGGAGACCTGGGCCCTGGTCCGCGCCGCCCAGACCTTCGGTGTGCCTCTGATCGCCTTACGCGGCGTGTCGGACGGTCGCGCCGAGTTGAAGGCTTTGGAGGACTGGACCTCGACCCTGCATCATGTGGACGAGAACCTGGCCGCCGCCCTGGATCGCTTGATCGCCGTGCTGGAGGCCGACGGCCCCGCCGCTCTTGAGCTTCCCGCCCTTGAAATATCGGCCCCGCCCGGCCAAGACCCCGCCCAACTTCCTGCCCCGGATTCCATCACGCCATGACCACGCCGCAAGACCACCAAAAGGTCCTCATCGTCGACTTCGGAAGCCAGGTGACGCAGCTGATCGCGCGCCGCCTTCGCGAGGCCAGCGTCTATTGCGAGATCCATCCGTTCCAGAAGGCGGAAGGCGCCCTGGCGGCCATGAACCCGGCGGCCATCATCCTGTCGGGCGGTCCCGAGAGCGTGCATGAAGAGGGCAGCCCCCGCGCGCCGCAGGGCGTGTTCGAGGCGGGCGTGCCGGTGTTGGGCATCTGCTACGGCGAGATGACGATGTGCGAGCAACTGGGCGGCAAGGTCGAGGGCGGCCACACCCGCGAGTTCGGCCGCGCCGAGATCACGGTTCAGAAGGCCTCGCCCCTGCTGGCCGACCTGGCCCCCGTCGGCGAGAACGAAGAGGTGTGGATGAGCCACGGCGACAAGATCGTCGCCATTCCGCAAGGCTTTGACGTGGTCGCTTCGTCCGAAGGGTCGCCCTATGCGGTGATCGCCGACGAGGCCCGTCGCTTCTACGGCGTGCAGTTTCACCCCGAGGTGATGCACACCCCGCGCGGCCATCAGATGCTGAAGAACTTCACCCACGGGATCGCGGGCTTGAAGGGCGACTGGACCATGGCCGCCTATCGCGACGAGAAGATCGCCCAGATCCGCGAACAGGTCGGCGACGCCAAGGTGATCTGCGGCCTGTCGGGCGGCGTTGACTCCTCGGTCGCCGCCGTCCTGATCCACGAGGCCATCGGGGATCAACTGACCTGCGTCTTCGTCGATACCGGCCTGTTGAGGAAGGACGAAGCGAAACAGGTCACGACCCTGTTTCGCGAGCACTACAACATCCCGCTGGTGCATGTTGATGCGTCGAAGGAATTCCTCGGCGAACTGGCCGGGATTTCCGACCCCGAGACCAAGCGCAAGACCATCGGCCGGCTGTTCATCGAGGTGTTCGATCGCGAATCCGCCAAGATCGAGGGCGCCGAATTCCTGGCGCAAGGCACCCTCTATCCAGACGTGATCGAGAGCGTCTCCTCGTCCAGCGGCAAGGCCCACGTCATCAAGAGCCACCACAACGTCGGCGGCCTGCCGGACTATATGAAACTCAAACTGGTCGAGCCCCTGCGCGAACTGTTCAAGGACGAGGTTCGCGCCCTGGGCCGCGAACTGGGGCTCAGCGACGCCTTCGTCGGCCGCCACCCGTTCCCCGGACCGGGCCTGGCCATCCGTATCCCCGGCGAGATCACGCCGGACGCCGTCGAGACCCTGCAACAGGCCGACGCCATCTATCTGGATGAAATCCGCAAGGCGGGTCTCTACGACAAGATCTGGCAGGCTTTCGCCGTGCTGCTGCCGGTCAAGACAGTCGGCGTCATGGGCGACGCCCGCACCTATGAAAAGGTTTTGGCCCTTCGCGCCGTCTCCTCCACCGACGGCATGACCGCCGACTTCTACCAGTTCCCCTGGGACGTCCTGGCCATGACTGCCACCCGCATCATCAACGAGGTCCGCGGCGTCAACCGCGTCGTCTACGACGTGACGTCCAAGCCGCCGGGGACGATCGAGTGGGAGTGAGGGGTAGCGGGCGTGCGGGAGCGGCCTCTGGCGAGGTGATTTCGCTGATGATGGAAAGACTTTATCGGGCGGGTTCGCGTGGGGCGATCCAGTAGCCCTTTCGTTTGTGTCGGTCTCTCTGACGGTCCCGCAGCCATTGCTCGCGGAGACCCCGCTCCATAGCGTCATAGGGCTGAAGGGGTCCTGACGGTCTTTTTTTTGGTCCAAGCTACGGATTGGGCTGAGAAAAACGTCCCGAAAGACCCCGAAAAAGCCTGACGGTCTTTTGGAGTGAAAATTGGATGCTTACCGACGCAGAATTGCGAAATACGCGAGGGAAATCAAAAGCGTACAAAAAGACCGACAGGGACGGTTTGTACGTCCTCGTAACACCGACAGGCGGCATCGCTTTCCGGTACGACTATCGCTTCAACGGGCGGCGCGAGACGGTGACCTTCGGTTCCTACGGTCCGAGCGGACTCTCCCTGGGGGAGGCGCGGGAAAAGCTGCGTGAAGCGAAGCGCCTGATCGCCGAGGGCGTTTCACCGGCGCTGGACAAGTGAAACGCAGGCTGAGAGAGGCCCAGCGGTTCGAACAGGTGGCGATCCGATGGATGGACCACGCTCCGATGGCCGACAGCACGCGCCAGATGCGACGGTCGATCTTCAACAGGGAAGTTTTGCCAGAATGGCGAAACCGGCTCCTGAACGAAATCACGCCGAACGACCTGCGGGCCCACTGCATGACCATCGTGGACCGCGGCGCCCCGGCGACGGCCATCCATGTTCGCGACATCGTCAAACAAATCTACGCCTACGCCATCCTGCACGGCGAGAAGATCGACAATCCCGCCGACGGGGTGGGGCCGGCGTCGATCGCCACCTTCCGGCCGCGGGACCGGTCGCTGTCGCCGACCGAGATCCGGATCGCGCTGAACCTGCTGGGGGAGGTGGCCACCCTGCCGACCATCCGCCTCGGGCTGAAGTTCATCCTGCTGAGCATGGTGCGCAAGAGCGAACTGCAGGACGGGACCTGGGACGAGGTCAACTTCGAGAACGCAGTCTGGTCGATCCCGAAAGAGCGGATGAAGCGGTCGCGCCCGCACAACGTCTATCTGTCGACCCAGATGCTCGACATCCTGATCGCATTGAAGACCTGCGCCGGGAACTCCCGCTACATCCTCCCGTCCCGCTATGACGCCGACGCGCCGATGTCGCGGGCGACGTTCAACCGGGTGACCACGGCGATCGCCGAACGGGCGCGCGAGCGCGACCTGCCGCTGGAGCCCTTCACGGTTCACGACCTGCGCCGGACGGCCTCCACGCTCCTTCACGAGATGAGTTTCAACTCGGACTGGATCGAGAAATGCCTCGCCCACGAAGAGCGGTCCTCCCGCGGCGTGTACAACAAGGCCGAGTTCGAGGCCCAGCGGCGCCACATGGCCCAGCAGTGGTCAGACGCCGTGGACGCCTGGGAGGCGGGGCGCGGATTCACGCCGGATCTGACTATCCCGGAAACGGCCGGCCCTCGCTTCGATCCGCGGTTCTGACCGGTCTGGTGATCCGCTTGCGGACATCGGGCGGCGGCGCCCGGCGGATCGGCTTGGCCCGCCGAAGCGCCAGCCAGGCTTCCACCTCGGCCAGGTCCCAGACCACGCAGCGCGGGGTCAGCAGGAAGCGTCGGGGAAACTGGCCGCGCTGCTCCATCTCCCAGATCGTGCTGTCCGCCAAGGGCACCATCTGACGGAGCTGCGGCTTCTTGATCGTGCGCCTCAGCGGCGGGTCGGCCTGGGCCATCGAAGATCTCCACGTTGTCATGGGAATCGAACTCGAAAGGCTGCGGCAGGCCAAGCCGCCAGACTCCCCACCGTAAGCTTACGGCCGGCTGCAGAGCGGGGATTGCACATTTCCATATTTCGACTAATTCGGAACTATGGAAACCGAAGCCTCGATTCTTGCTCTCGCCGCCCTGGCGCAGTCGACGCGGCTGGAGGCGTTCCGCCTTCTCGTGCGCCACGAACCCGACGGTCTGCCCGCCGGTGAGATCTCCAACCATCTGGCGATCCCGGCCAACACACTGTCGTCCCACCTCGGCATCCTGACCCGCGCGGGGCTGATCAGGTCGGAGCGTCGCAGCCGGTCGATCATCTATCGGGCCGATCTGGACCGATTCCGCGACCTCGTCCTGTTCCTGCTCAAGGACTGCTGCGGGGGCAGGGCGGACCTGTGCGAGCCCCTTGTGGCTGAACTCGCGCCCTGCTGTCCCTGAGGATCCCGTGGACATCGTCATCTATCACAACCCCGCCTGCGGGACGTCGCGCAACGCGCTCGAGCTGATCCGGCACGCCGGCATCGAGCCCCACGTCGTCGAGTATCTGAAGACCCCGCCGTCGCGCGTCATGGTCGCCTGGCTGGCCGAACGGTCCGGCAAGCCGCTGCGCGACCTGCTGCGCGAGAAGGGTACGCCCTTCGCCGAATTGGGTCTCGACGACCCAGGCCTCACGGACGGTCAACTGCTCGATGCGATCGAGGCCCATCCGATCCTGCTCAATCGCCCGATCGTCGGCAGCCCTTTGGGCGTCGGCCTGTGCCGACCGTCCGAGGCCGTTCTCGATCTTCTGCCCGCCGACGATCTCAAGCCCTTCACCAAGGAGGACGGCGAGGTCGTCATCGACGCGGCCGGTCATCGGGTGGCGCGATGATCGATACGCCGCTTGTGCAGACCGGACCGCGTCGCCTGTCCTTCCTCGACCGCTGGCTGACGCTATGGATCTTCGTGGCCATGGGTTCGGGCGTCGCTCTGGGGACGCTGGCGCCCGGCCTGTCAGCCTGGGTCGATGGCCTCTCGGTCGGGACCACCAACATTCCGATCGCCATCGGCCTGATCCTGATGATGTATCCTCCGCTGGCCAGGGTCCGGTACGAGGAACTGCCGCGCGTCTTCGCCGACAAGCGGGTGCTGGCCCTGTCCCTGTTCCAGAACTGGGTGCTGGGCCCTGTGCTGATGTTCGCCCTTGCGGTCATCTTCCTGCGCGACCAGCCGGAATACATGACCGGCGTGATCCTGATCGGGCTGGCGCGCTGCATCGCCATGGTGCTGGTCTGGAACCAACTGGCGCGGGGCGACGACCAGTATGTCGCCGGTCTCGTCGCGTTCAACTCGATCTTCCAGATCCTGTTCTTCAGCCTCTACGCCTGGGTCTTCCTCACCGTCCTGCCGCCCCTGTTCGGCCTGCAGGGCAGCGTGGTGGACGTCAGCGTCTGGACCATCGCCGGCGCCGTTCTCGTCTACCTCGGTCTTCCCTTCCTGGCCGGCTTCCTGACCCGGCGCAGCCTGATCGCCCGCCGCGGGGCCGACTGGTACGAGCGGCGCTTCCTGCCGCGCATCGGACCGATCACCCTGATCGCCCTGCTGTTCACCATCGTGGTCATGTTCAGCCTGAAGGGCGGCGAGGTGGTGGCCCTGCCGCTGGACGCCCTGCGCATCGCCATTCCCCTGACCATCTACTTCCTCGTCATGTTCGTGGTCAGCTTCCTCATGGGCAAGCTGATCGAGGCCGATTATCCGCGCACGACCGCCCTGGCCTTCACCGCAGCTTCGAACAATTTCGAGCTGGCCATCGCGGTGGCGATCGCGGCCTTCGGGCTGACCTCGCCGGTCGCCTTCGCGGCCGTCATCGGTCCCCTGGTCGAGGTGCCGGTGCTGATCCTGCTGGTGTCGGTCGCGCTGTGGATGGGCCGACGCTGGTTCCCGGACACGGCCCCGCCGGCGGACGCCGTCTGATGGTCGTCCTGCATCTCCTGGACTCGGATGACGCCGGTCTGATCGCGGTCCTGCAGGGCGAGGGCCTGCCGGAGCCCGGCGCCGGCCGCTACTTCCGCGCCGAGGACGACAGCGCCCTGGCCGGATACGTCGGCCTGGAAGGGGAGGGGCGGGACCTGCTGCTGCGCTCCCTGGTCGTATCCGCCGACCGGAAGGCGCAGGGGCTCGGAAGCCGCATCCTGACCGCCGCCGAAGCCCTGGCGAACGAAATGGGCGGGGAACGTCTTCACCTGCTCACCACGACGGCCGAGCCCTTCTTCATCCGGCGCGGCTTCGCCACCGCCGATCGAGAGACCGCGCCTGAAGCGATCCGACGAACCCGCGAGTTCACGGACATCTGTCCGGCCTCGGCCGCCTATCTGACCAAGGATCTCGGATGACCTTCGCCCGTCTGCGTTCGCTGCCGGATCCGGATCATCTGCCGGCCCTGGACGCGGCCTATCTGTCGAACGATCCGGCCGCCGGCCTGGGTCCGCACGACCACCCGCCACGCATCCTTCTCCTGTACGGGTCGCTGCGCGAGCGCTCCTATTCGCGGCTCTGCGTCGAGGAGGCGGCCCGCCTGCTGCAGCGAATGGGGTGCGAGACCCGCATTTTCGACCCCTCCAACCTGCCTCTGCCGGGCTCGCCCGGCGACGACGACCACCCGGCGGTGCGCGAGTTGCGCGAGCACGCCTTCTGGTCCGAAGGCATGGTCTGGTGCAGTCCGGAACGGCACGGCCAGGTGTCCGGCCTGATGAAGCTGCAGATCGATCACCTGCCGTTGAGCCTGGGCGGCATGCGTCCCACCCAGGGCCGCACGCTGGCCGTCATGCAGGTGTCGGGCGGTTCCCAGAGCTTCAACGCCGTCAACACCCTGCGCCTCCTGGGCCGCTGGATGCGGATGATCACCATCCCCAACCAGTCGAGCGTGGCCAAGGCCTTTCAGGAGTTCGACGAGGCCGGCCGGATGAAGCGTTCGGCCTATTATGAGCGCATCGTCGATGTGATGGAGGAACTGGTGCGCTTCACCATTCTCACCCGCCCTCACGCGGCCCGGCTCGTGGACCGCTATTCCGAGCGCAAGGCGGCCGGAATTGCGGTGGACGCCGCCTCCGACCTCTCGGCCATCGCCATCGCGCGTCAGGCCTGAGGCCCTGTCGGCGGCGCCTTGGGGCGTCGCCCGCGTGGCAAAGGTGGCAATTCGCCACTTCTGGCGAAACAGGCCGGTTTTTGGGCGGTAACTCGCCAGAAGTGGCGAATTGCGATCCTCCCTGTTGAGGCTCGGGTCTTGAGCGACCCGCCTGGCGTAGAGCCGTGCCGGCGTCGGGGCGGGGCCGCCTATCCTCGATCGACCAGCGAATAGCTTGTGCTGCGCCCGCCGCCTTCATCCTTCACGAGGATGCCCCGCTCCACCAGATCGTTGATGTCGCGCAGGGCCGTGTCGGGCGAGGACCTCGTCAGCGCCGCCCATTTGGTCGAGGTGAGCTTGCCTTCGAAGCCGTCGAGCAGCCGGTTGATGACCGTGCTCTGGCGCTCGCTCAACGTCTGACCTGCTAGCGCCTCCCAGAAGCGCGCCTTGCGCATGACATGCGTCAGGGTGGTTTCCGCGCCATCGAACGCGCGATCGAGGCAGCCGAGGAACCAGTCCAGCCAGAGGGACACGTCCAGCGCGCCTTTCTGGGTCGCCTCCAGGGTGGCGTAGTAGTCCTTGCGCTCCAGCCTGATCTGGGCGGACATGCTGTAGAAGCGTTGAGCGCTTTTCTCGGAGCGGGCGAGCGCCATGTCGGCGATCGCCCGCGCGATCCGGCCGTTCCCGTCGTCGAACGGGTGGATGGTCACGAACCACAGGTGGGCGATCGCGGCCTTGAGGACCGGATCCGTCCGCGGCTCGTCATTGAACCAGTCGAGGAACGCCCGCATCTCGTCCTGCAGACGGTCGGCAAGGGGCGCTTCATAGTGCACGCGCTCTCGTCCGAAGGGGCCCGAGACGACCTGCATCGGGCCGGAGCTCTCGTTGCGCCAGGCGCCGACGACGATCCTCGTCATGCCGCTGCGCCCGGTCGGAAACAGGGCGGCGTGCCAGGCGAACAGCCGTTCCTCGGTGAGCGGAGACGCAAAGTTCTGGGTCGCGTCGAGCATCATTTCGACGACGCCTTCGACGTTGCGATCCGCGGCGGCGAGGGCCCCGATATCCATGCCGAGGCGGCGGGCGATGGAGGATCGCACCTGATCCTTGTCGAGCAGCTCGCCTTCGATTTCGCTGGATTTCAGGACATCTTCGGTAAGGGTCTCGAGGACGGCTTCAGCGCGGAGGTCGAAGCCGAGCGTGTGCATCCGGCCAAGCAGAAGGCCCTGGCGATGACGGACGGCTGCGAGGCGATCGGCAAGCGCGTCAGCGCGCCAGTCCAGACGCGGCCAGCCTTCGATCTCATGGATGTATTGCGCCATTCCCCGCACTCCTTGCGGAGAATATTGGCGCTATTCGCCGCAAGAGCAAGGTTATTCTCCGCGCGAAGTGCGGAGAATAGGGCGCCTAATCTCCGCACCAAGGGTGGTCTCCGCACGCTATCGGCTGCGGCCCCGCACCTTGGGTATCCGCGGACTGCGCGGCTATCGGCGCCCAAGCAGCTCCGAAACCCTGCCAACGGGTCGCAGTTGAGGGCCTCAGACGCCCGCTCAAGAGGCTGGGCGCGCGCCTTTCGGCGCCGCATGCCGGGAGAAGCCGACCACGAGGATAGCGATCGTCAGAAGCTGAACGGCGACGCCTTCGACCGTCGGATAAAGACCGAGGATCTCGATGCGGGGGATCCACGCCAGCGGATGGACATCGAGCCAGCCCGCCTCCTGCAGCGCCGCCACCCCCTTGCCGACGAGGACGACCGACAGGATGGCCATCAGGATCGAGCTCAGGGAGAAGAACCGGCCGATCGGGAGGCGCTTGCTGTAGGCCAGCAAGGCCCAGGCCACCACGGCCAGGATCGCCACCGCCGTAAGGGCGCCGGCCAGCATGCCGAGATGGCCGCCCTGGCTCCAGATCGCCGCATAGAACAGGATGGTCTCGAACACCTCGCGGTAGACCACCACGAAGGCCAGCAGGAACAGGAACCAGGCCGACCGTTTCGACAGGGCGTGAGAGAGCTTGTCGCGGATATAGGTCTGCCAGGCGTCGGCGTGCGACTTGCCGTGCATCCAGATGCCGACCGAGACGAGCACGACGGCCGCCAGAAGCGAGCCGAACCCTTCGGTCAGCTCCCGGCTGGCGCCGCTGATGGAGATGAAGAAGGTCGCGGCCGCCCAGGTGGCGCCGCCGGCGACCAGCGCGGCCACCCAGCCGCCGTGGACGTAGCGCAGCACCTCGGGACGTTCGGCCTTCCTGAGGAAGGCGATCATCGCCACCACGATGAGGATGGCTTCCAGACCTTCGCGCAGCAGGATGGTGAAGGCGCCGAGGAAGCTGGCGAGATTGTCCGCCTCCTGGGGCGCGAGTGCGCGTTCGGCCGTGTCCAGCAGGGCGTTCGCGCGGGCGACCCGGTCCGCGACCTCCTGGGCCGGCGCGCCCCTGCTGATCGAGACGCGCAGGTCGGTCATGGCCGTCTCGACCCGCCGCAGCAAGGCGCCGTCGCGGGCGCCCAGCGCCGGCTCCATCGGTTCGACGCCGTCGAGATAGGCCGACAGGGCCAGGTCGGTCGCGGCCCTGCGATCGCCCCGGCGATAGGCGGCCTCGCTTTCGGCCAGTCGCGTCCGGGCCAGGGACAGGGTCGATCCCTCGGCGCGGACCGTCGCCTCCGGGTGGCGGCGCAGGTAGGCCGTGACCGCCCGTGCCTTCGTCTCGCCGATCCTTGTCGCCAGCTCGGCCGGCGTCGCCTGGGTGAGGGCGGCCAGGTCCGGGAAGACGGCGCGGATCGCCGGGTCGCTCTCCCAGAGGCGTCGACCTTCGGCGGCTTCGGCGTCGGTGAAGGCGAACCGGCCCACGTAGAAGGCCAGGGCCCAGCGGTCCTCGGCCGGCAGATGGGCGAAGCTGGCCATGGCCGTGCCCTCCAGCCCCTGATCGATGACCTGGTAGAGGCCGAACACGCTGCGCTGACGGGCGCGCTCCACATCCGCGAAGGCGATCGCGGGCGGATCAAGCCCCTCGGCGCCCGGGCCGTCGGCGCGTCCGGTCACGCCATGGCAGACCGAGCATTGCTCGGCATAGAGCGTCGCGCCGCGGGCCAGATCAGGCGGGAACGAAGGCGCCAGCGGGCTCGGATAGGCCGTGAGCACCGCGCCGGCGAGCGCCTTGGCCCGGTCGCCAACGACGCGCGGATCCGCCTTGTCCCTGATGGCCGCCTGCAGGGCCTCGGCGTCGCGGACCAGACCGGCCTTGGCCGGATTCGGCGGCAGGGCGTCCAGGCGGGTCCGGATCTGGCCGCCGAACTCGATCATCTCCCCGTATTCGGCCGGATTGGTCACCTGACCGTCGGCCACCGCGCCGGCGTAATCGACCGCGACATAGTCGAGCAGCCGCCAGGCGACCTGGGCCTCGGAGGCGGACGGCGCCTGGGCGAGGGCGGGGGCGGCCAGCCCCATCGCGAACAGCAGGGCGAACAGGCGGAGCAGAGGGCGCATGGTCAATCCAGATGTGAACGGCTCGCATTAGCATTCAGGCGGCGACGCTGTCGCGCTTTATTCGCGACGCGGCCGGGCTCGTAGGCGGCTACGGGTCCCTACGCCCGCCGGGACGTCTCGGCGCCGCGCGGCCAGCCCGGCCAGCCCGGGCAGCCACGCGACGCGCGGTCGTTAAAGGTGGATCGTGCGGTCGGCCACAGCCAGGCATGCCTCGCGCAAGGCTTCCGGAAGCGTCGGATGCGCATGGCTCGTCCGCGCCACGTCTTCGGCCGCCGCGCCGAATTGCATGACGGCGACCGCTTCATGGATCAGGCTGCCCGCGTCCGGCCCCAGGATGTGCACGCCGAGAATCCTGTCCGTGCTGGCGTCCGCCAACACCTTGACCAGCCCGTTCTTCTCCAACCGCGCCTTGGCCATGGCGTTTGCCGAGAATGGAACGCGCCCGACGCGATAGGCCACGCCGGCCGCCTTGAGGTCGTCCTCGGTGCGCCCGACTGAGGCCAGTTCCGGCCAGGTGTAGACGACGGCCGGGATCGTTTCGTAGTCGACATGACCCGCGCCGCCGGCAAGTCGCTCGGCAAGAGCGATCCCTTCTTCCTCCGCCTTGTGGGCCAGCATGGCGCCGCCGATGACATCGCCGATGGCGTAGACCCCTTCGGCGCTGGTTCGAAAGCCGTCGTCGACCGGAATATAGCCCCTTGGGTCCGGCTTGATGCCGACCGTCTCCAGATCGAGTCCGTCGGTGGCGGGACGTCGGCCAATGGACACGAGCACGACATCGGCCTTGATGGTTCCTCGCGCGCCGTCTCCCATGGGCTCGACCTCAAGGACGACGTCGTCCGCCTCCATTCGCGATCCGACCACCTTGTGCGCCAGGCAGAATTGGAAGCCCTGGGCCTCAAGCACCTTGTGCAGCGCCGTCGACATCTCTGAATCAACGCCGGACGCGATCCGGTCGAGCACCTCGACGACCGTGACCTCGCTGCCGAGACGGCGCCAGACGGAGCCCAGCTCCAGTCCGACATAGCCGCCGCCGATCACCGCCAGATGGCGCGGCGCCGCCGTCAGGCTGAGGGCGCCCGCCGAGGTGACGATCCGCTGCTCGTCGATGGGCAGGTCCGGCAACGTCGCCGCTTTCGATCCGCTGGCGAGCACGATCGCCTTGCGGGCCTGCACCTCGAAGCTGCCGTCCGGGGCGCTCACTTCCACACGGTCGCGCGACAGCAGCCGGCCGCGGCCCTGCAGGCGGGTGACCTTGTTCTTGCGCAGGAGGTAGGCGACCCCTTCACCAAGCTCCGTCACGACCCTGGCCTTGTGCCGCATGACGCCGGCAAGGTCGGCCCGCACATTGTCGACCAGGACGCCGAAAGCCTCGAGATTGCGGGCCATCTCCAGCCGCTCTGTGGCCTGCAGCAGCGCCTTTGACGGAATGCACCCGATGTTCAGGCAGGTTCCACCGAGGAGTTCCCGGTCGTCGATAACCGCCACCGACATGCCGAGCTGGCTCGCCCGGATGGCGCAGGGGTACCCGCCCGGCCCGCCGCCGATTATCACCAGGTCATAGGATGTCATCGAAGCCATCGCGTCAGCCTTCGCTGTAAGTGAAAGAGGGACGAAGGCGCCGGCCACCCGCATGAGCAAACATCAGGCGCCGCCCTCACGCGGGGAAGTCCGACGCGTCATCATTCGGAACCCGCTCCTGGGGAGGGCCGGAAGGCGGCGGAAGTCGATCTCCAGATCCTGAGCCGGCAGCCGGTAGTTCAGGCCGGCGAGCAAGCCGAGGGCCCGCTCCATCAATTCGACGACGATGCTTTCGCCGGGACAACGGTGACCGGTCAGGGCGTTCCCGCCGCCTTGGGGAATCAGGCCGAACGCGTCCCCGGAGCCGTCGATGAAACGCTCTGGCCGGAATTCGTCGGGATCGGTCCAGACGGCAGGATCGTGATTGGAGCCATAGAGATCGAGGATCACCTGCCGACCCACCGGGAAGTCAAGGTTGCGCCAGCGAAACGGCGCGCGCACGCGCCCGATCACCGCCGGGAAAAACGGATAAAGGCGTCGCACCTCCTGAACGAAGGCGCGGCGGCGGCCGGCGTCCGCGGTGGCCAGACGGGCCGCCGCGGGGTGCGCCTGCATCGCGTGCGCCACAAACACGATATAGACCGAGGTCGCCACGGTCGGCCTCAGCACATTGGCCAGTTCGACCGCCGCCGTCCGGGCCGCCAACGGTTCGCCATCATCCGCGCTCGCCCAGGCCCAGGCGTAGGCGGCGGTGTCTGGATCCGGCGCCAGTCGTCCGGCGCGAATGCCCTCGATGATCGAGGCCAGCCAGGCGTCGACGCGTCGCCGCGCGTACCTCGACCACAGGTGGCGAGGCCCCCGCGATCCTGCCGCGTCAAACAGCGCCCTGAGGTGACTGACCCGTTTCGCTTCGTCGTCGGGATTCAGCGGCACCCCCGCCCAGCGGCAGACGGCGCGGGTGAGCACCGGCTGCAGGGCGTCGTACAGCACGATCTCTTCCTGGCCAGCCCATTCAACGGCCGCGCGTCGCCATTCCGCCTCGAACAGGTCGCCCAGCCGCGCGATCCGTTCCGGCGACATAAGAGCCATGAACACGCGTTTGCGGGCGCGGTGCGCTTCGCCATCCAGGCCCTGGACGCCGCCTTCGCCGAGCAGTGTGCGTCGGACAGGCGCCGGCATGGCGCCCGCGCGCGAGATGCGGGTCTCGTCGTAGAAGACCTGGGCCGCTTCGCGCCCTCTCAGACAGGCCGTCTCCTTCAGCGCCAGACGGGTCTCGATTGCGTCCGCGCCGGCCTGCTCGAACAGGCGGGAGATGCGCCTGTACGGGTCCGTCAAAAGGGCGAACGTCTGATCGGCGTGTCGCTGTGTCGATCGATGCGCCATCGAAGTCCTCCATGGACGAAGGGAGCGCGACGAGGGCCGCGGGATTACTCAAAACGTCGCGGTGACCCAATGGCTCCTGCATCATCCCGGGCCCGTTCTGACCTTCAGCGCCGACCTGCACGGCGAGGCCGAGGAGCGGTGCAAACCCGGGTCGGGTTCGTCTTCAAACCGGCGCCGAGGGATCGTGCAGGGCTTCGATCACCTTGCAGGCGGACACGCGGCCGCCGGCACATTCCGCCGTCATCCGCAAAAGCTCGCGTTGCAGGGCCCGGAGTCGGGCGATCTTATGCGTCACCTCCGCCAGATGACGTTCGGCGAGGATGCTGGCTTCGGCGCAGGGCCGATCAGGGTGATCGGACAGATCCAGCAGGGAGCGGATCGAGTCCAGATCGAAGCCCAATTGCCGTGCATGCCGAATGAACGACAGGCGGCGTTCCGCCGCGTCGTCATACATCCGCCGGTCGCTGGCGGTGCGCGGGGCGGCGGGAAGCAGGCCGATCTCCTCGTAGAAGCGGATGGTCGGGACCTTGACGCCGGTGGCCGCGGCGAGCTTGCCGATAGGGCGCAGGCCGGACGAGGCCGGGGAGGGCAGGGTCATCGCATCATCTCGCAGCAGCGGGCTGAAGGGCGGCAGGCGCAGGACGGAAAAGGATCATCGGCCCAGCCCCATGAGGATGATGGCGGCGCCGAAGGCGGCGATCGTGGAAGCGCCGGTAAGGGCCATGCCGAAGGCCCTGGCCGCCGCGCCCCGGGCATAACCGTGGGCGAACAACACGCGGCCGATCAGATAGAGGGCGACCAGCACCGGCAGCACGACCATCTCCTCGCCGCGCAGCACGGTGGCGAGCACCAGGTGGGCGCCCACCGCCAGGACCGTCTGCTCCAGGGTGTTCTGAAGCACGGCGGCAGGCACGGCGAGCCTCGAGCTGGGCGCCGCATAGGCGGAACCCGGCCGGTCGGCGTCGGACCGGAACCGGATGCTCGCCACGGCCCTCAAACAACCGGCGAGCCACAGGAAAACGAGGAGGTCCGCCTTCAGGGCGTAGGCCAGCCGATCAGCTGTCGCCATGTCCGGCGCGGCGCCCAGGAGACGTGGCGAAAGCCATAGCCAAGCTGACGCCACCGCCGCAGCGGTGATGAGAATCGCCAACCCCGAACGGACGGCGATCGCCTTCTGTTCGGCGGAAAAGGTCATCGCGCCGCCCGTCCCAGGGTCGACGTCGCCGGGCGGCCGTCCGAGCCCCGGACGGTCAGGAGGAGCAGCGCCACGCCGCAAACAATGGCCGCATCGGCGAGGTTGAAGGTCGGCCAGTGCGCGTCGCCCCAATGAAGATCGATGAAATCCGTCACCGCGCCGGAGCGCAGACGATCGAGCAGGTTCCCGAGCGCTCCACCGGCGATGAGGCTCGCCGCGACCGCCGTGACGGCGCTTCGCGTACGCCAGATCCAGGTCAGCAGGACGCCGATGATCAGGAATGCCACGGCGCTCAGGGCCCATCGTCCCACCGCGCCCGAGTCTGCGAACAGGCCAAAGGTGACGCCGGGATTGAATCCCAAACGCAGCGCGAGGAACGGCGTGAGGTCCACCGGGCTCTCGAGTCGGGCGCGAGCCGCGGCCTTGGCGGCCTGATCCAGAGCGGCGATCAGCATGAAGAACGAGAAGGCGATCGCCCGCATGCGGCTGGGACCGCGTCGCGACGGGTGCATCGTGATCATGAGGCCTCCTGTGGATTTCGTCCGATTGTGCGTCCTCTAGCTACTAGAGGATCAAGTCGGTTCCGCCAAACCGCGTCTTTTTGGGGCGAGGCATCCATTTTGTTCTTGATCCTCAAGCGACTGGAGGATGCATTCTCGTGGTGAAAGGCGGACTTCGATGACTGACTCCCTCTCGTCCCCCGAACCGGCGGCCTCCGGCTGCGGCTGCGGCGCGGCCGTCAAGTTCGACGGCGCCACCCCGGCCTATCGCCGCATCCTGCTGGCGGTGATCGCTATCAACGGCGCCGCCTTCCTGGCCATCGCCGGCGGCGCGGCCCTGCAGGGCTCGGCCTCGCTGGGCGCCAACGCGCTCGACTTCCTGGCCGACGCCGCCACCTACGGCATCAGCCTGGCCGTGATCGGGCGCTCGGTCGCCGTGAGATCCGGGGCCGCCATCATCAAGGGCGCCAGCCTCGCGGCGCTGGCGCTGTTCATCCTTGGCTACGCGATCTGGCGGGCGACCTCGGGGGCGCCCCCGGAAGGCGTCGTCATCACCGGCCTGGGCGCCCTGGGCTTTTTCGCCAACGCCCTGGCCGCGCTGCTGCTGGTCCGCCATCGCGAAGGCGACGCCAATGTCCGTTCGGTCTGGCTGTGCACGCGCAACGACCTGATCCAGAGCCTGGTGGTCGCGGCCACGGGCGTGGCCGTCTGGTTGACCGCCTCTCGCTGGCCCGACCTGATCGCCGGCGCGATCCTGGCGGTGGTCTTCCTGCAATCCGGCTGGTCGATCATTCGTCAGTCCCGCGAAGAACTGAAGGCCGCCGCGTGACCGCGAACTTCACCCCCGCGCTCGGCCATACAGCCCTGAGCGGGCTGTATGATCCGGCCATCGCGCTTTTGACCCGGGAACCGCTGTGGCGGAGCCGCCTTCTCGAACAGGTGGCTCCGTCCCCTGGCGAGACGATCATCGATCTTGGATGTGGAACCGGCTCATTCGCGATCGCCATGGCGAACCGGGCGCCGGACGCGCGCATCTTCGGCCTCGATCCCGACGGCGACATCCTCAGGCGGGCCGAGACGAAGACGGCCGCTGCAGGTCAGGCCGTCCGTTTCATCCAGGGGTTTTCGCGCGATGTGGCGGCGCTCCTGGGCGAGGACGCCGCCGACAAGGTGGTCTCCAGCTTGGTCTTCCATCAGCTGCCCATGGCCGAGAAGCGAGCGGGCCTCGCCGCGAGCCTGCGGGCGCTCAAGCCGGGCGGAACGCTGCATGTCGCGGACTACGGCCGCCAGTCGGGTGCGATGCGCGTGCTCTTCCGCCTGGTGCAGTCTCTGGACGGCTACGAAAACACCCAACCGAACGCCGACGGCGTTCTGCCTACGCTGATGGCCGAGGCCGGCTTCACACAGGTTCAAGTGCTCGATGTCATCCCGACCGCCACCGGATCCATCTCTCTGTATCGGGCGGTGCGACGATGAGGCGATTGATGTCGCGGCGCACCGTGTTATGGGACGGCATGGGGTTTCCCTCGACTAGGCATGGGTGGATGGCGGCGCTGCTCGCGTCGTTCCTGGCCCTGTTCGTCCTGGTTTCCGCAGCCGACGCCTTCGCCTGCGCACCCGAGACCGGAAGCTTGCAAGGCCTGGCCGCGTCGGACGTCGTCGCTGTGTCCGATACAGGTCACGGCGAACGCAAGGGCGCAGCAGGTCAGGTCGCCTGCGCCCACGGCCATTGCCACCATTGCGGCATTACCGCGCCGCCGGCCATTGACGACATGAGGTCGATGGCCCTCGATCGCGCGCCCTTGGCGTCATCGCTCGATCAGGCGCCGGCCTCCCGGATGCCCGCCGGTCCCATGCGCCCGCCCAGAACCTGACGTGACCTCGCGTTCGCGCGCGCCCTTCACGTCAACCTTCCGGGACATGAGACATGCCATCCCCTATTCGCCGCTTGCCGCCTTTCGCGGTCGGCTGCGCTGTGGTCGCCCTGACGACCGCCTTGACCGGCCCGGCCTGGGCCGATCCCGCGCCATCCTTCCGGACCCTGCTTGAGCGCATCGGGGCCAGCCCCTCCGCGGCCGAGGCCGACGCCTTGCTCGAAGCGGCCGAGGCCCGGGTGCGCCAGGCGCGCGTGCGACCCAACCCGACCGCCGCCCTCGAGGCGGAGAACGCCTTCGGCAGCGGTCCCTTTTCCGGCTACGACAACGCCGAGACCACGCTCTCGCTCACCCAGGACCTCGAACTGTGGGGCCGGCGCGGCGCCCGGGTCGAGGTGGCGCGGGCGGAGGCCGGAACGGCTTCGCTGCGTCGCGATCAGGCGGTCGTCGACGCCGCCGGACGGCTCGCACTCGCCTACGCCGAAGCGGAAGCCGCCGAGCGGCGCTTCGCCCTGGCCGAGGAGGCGCTCAGCCTGACCATCGCGGACGCCCGCGCCGCCCTGGTGCTCGTGGAGGAGGGACGCGAGCCCATGCTGCGCGGCATCCAGGCCGAGAGCGAGGCGGCGGCGGCCCGCGCGACCCGTGACGAGGCGCAGGCCGAGCGGGACGCGGCGTTCGCCCGCCTGACGGCTGTCGCGATGCTGCCCGCGCCGGTCACCTCGATCGTCGACAGCCTGCTGGACGACGCGCCGACCCGGACGGCCATCGAAGCCGCTCCCGGGGCGCCGGCCGTTCGCGTCGCCGAGGCCGAACGCGAAGCGGCCGAACGGCGGATCGCCGTCGAGCGGGTGCGCGCGCGGCCCGACGTTAGCGCCAGCGTCGGCGTTCGGCGTTACGAAGCCGAGGATGCGACAGCGCTGACCTTCGGCATCAGCATGCCGCTGCCCCTGTTCGACCGGAACCGCGGCAATATCGACGCGGCCCAGGCCGAGTTCCGCGCCGCGGACGCCCGCCTGGCCGGCGCGCGCCAGGAGGCCGAGGCCGACGGTCAGGCCGCGGTCGCCCGGCTGAACGCCTCGGTGAGCCGCGTCGCGGCCGCCGACGCCGGCGTGACCTCATCCGAGGAAGCCTATCGCCTGTCCCGGATCGGCTTCGAGGCCGGCCGCATCTCGCAACTGGAGCTGCGCGGAACCCGCGCCGCCCTCATCACCGCCCGCAACGCCGCCGTCGACGCCCGCCTGGCGCGCGTCCGCGCCGAAATCGATCTCGCGCGCCTGCAAGCGCGCGCACCCTTCGGAGGGGTCCAATAATGCGCAAGCCGCAATCCAACAAAACGCTGCTCATTGGCGGCGTCGCCGCCGTCGTCCTGCTCGGAGGCGGCGGGCTGTTCCTGGCTCTCAATCGCTCCGACGCGCGGCCGGCCGCCGAGGGCGAGGCCGGTCATGCCGAGGAAGAGGGCCACGCGGAAGGGGAGGGCGTCGAAGCCCCCGAAGGTGTCGTGGCGCTCACGCCCGAGCAGATCCGCGCCGCCGGCATCGCCATCGTCGCCGTCGGCGGCGGCGGCGGATCCGAAACCCGTTTGTCTGGACGCGTCGAGCCCATGGTCGATGCGCGCGCCGCCGTGGCCGCCTCGGTCGGCGGCCGGGTCGAGCGCGTGCTCGTCGCGCCGGGGCAGTCCGTGCGCGCCGGTCAGGCCCTCGCCACATTGGTCAGCGGCGACGCCGCGACCTTCCGCGCCGACGCCGACGCGGCGGTGGCGCAGGCCGAAGCCGCGCGCCAGGCCTATCACCGCGATCGCAACCTGGCCGACCAGGGCGTGGTGGCCCGGCAGGAGGTGGAGACCTCCCGAGCCCAGTCGCTCAGCGCCGAGGCGTCGGCGCGCGCCGCCCGCGCCAGGGCTTCGGCGGCCGGATCGCCAAACGCTTCGGGACGGCTGAGCGTGACCAGCCCGATTTCGGGCGTCGTCACCTCGGTGCAGGTCGGCCCCGGAGGCTTTGTCCCCCAGGGCGGCGTCGTCGCCGAGGTCACCAACCCCGCGCGGATTGAACTGGTCTTCAACGCGCCGCCGGCTCTGGCCGCCCAGGTCCGCGCCGGATCGCGCCTGAGGGCGACCGGGCCCAACGGGGAATTCGAAGCCGTCGTCACCGGCGTGGCGCCCGGCGCCGGCGCCGAGAGCGGCGCGACGATCATTCGCGCCCGGCCGTCGGGCGTGTCGCTGCCGCCGACGGGATCCGCCGTCACCGGCGCCATCGTTACGGGCGATGCCGTCCCCGGCGGCCTGACGGTCCCCAGCGAAGCCGTGCAGACCATCGAAGGCGCGACGGTCGTGTTCGTTCAGGTCCAGGGCGGCTTCCGGGCCGTCCCGGTGCTGGCCGGTCGTCAGGCGGGAGGGCGCACGGAGATCCTGCGCGGCCTCGACGAGGGTGAACGCATCGCCGCCGCCAACGCCTTTCTCTTGAAAGCCGAACTCGCCAAGGGCGAGGCCGGCGATGACGACTGAGGCGCGGCATGTTCAAATCCATCATTGAAGCCTCGGTGCGCTTCCGCTGGTTCGTTGTGTTGGCGACCGCGCTGGTCGCCGCGCTCGGTCTGTTCGAACTGACCAAGCTGCCGATCGACGCCGTTCCGGACATCACCAACCGGCAGGTCCAGATCACCACCGTCGCCCCGGCGCTCGCGCCGGAACAGATCGAGCGGCAGGTCACCTATCCGCTCGAGACGGCCATGGCCGGCATTCCCGGACTGACCAGCACTCGCTCGTTGAGCCGCAACGGCTTCAGCCAGATCACGGTCATCTTCACCGACCAGACGGACATCTATTTCGCGCGCCAGCAGGTGGCCGAACGCCTCGCCCAGGCGCGCGAAAGCATGCCCGAGGGCGTGGAGCCGGCATTGGCGCCGATCACCACCGGCCTCGGCGAGGTCCTGATGTGGACCGTGGACTATCTGCCGTTCAACAGCCGCAACCTCGCCCGGCCGGGACAACCCGGCTGGCAGCCAGGCGGCGTCTACCTGACCCCGAGGGGGAGCGGTTGACCACGCCCGAGGCGCGCGCCACCTACCTGCGCACTGTTCAGGACTGGATCGTCGCGCCGCAGATGCGGACGACGCCCGGGCTCGCCGGCGTCGACACCATCGGCGGCTATGTGAAGGAATACGCCGTCCGCCCCGACGCCGCCCGCCTGTCAGCGTATGGGCTGGGGCTGGGCGACCTCGTCACGGCCCTGGAGCGGGCCAACACCCAGGCCGGAGCCGGCTACGTCCAGCGCGGCGGCGAGGCGCTGACCGTCCGGACCGACGCCCTGGCCTCCACCGTCGAGGATCTTGCCCAGGCCCCGGTCGTCAACCGGGGCGGCCTGGTGGTGCGCGTCGCCGATGTGGCGACGGTCGAGGTCGGGCAAGCTCCGCGGCTGGGCGGCGCGAGCCGCGATGGCCACGAGTCGGTGCTCGGCACGGCCTTGATGATCGCCGGCGGCAACAGCCGCACCGTGGCCCAGGCCGCCGGAGAGCGCCTCGAGGAGGTGCGCGAGACCCTGCCCCCCGGGATCGAGGCGGTGACCGTGCTCGACCGAAGCGCCCTGGTGAACTCCACCATCGGCACGGTGGCGCGCAATCTGACCGAAGGCGCCCTGCTCGTCATCGTCGTGCTGTTCCTGCTGCTGGGGAACCTGCGGGCGGCGAGCATCACCGCCCTGATGATCCCGATCAGCTTCCTGTTCGCCGTCATCGGCATGAACCGCTTCGGCATCAGCGGAAACCTGATGAGCCTCGGCGCCCTCGACTTCGGCCTGATGGTCGACGGGGCGGTGGTGGTGGTGGAGAACACCCTGCTGATGATGACCCGGCGGCGCGCGGAATTGGGCCGCATGCTCAGCCGTCACGAACGGCTGGACGTCGCCATGGCCGCGGCCCGGCAGATGGTGAAGCCGGCCGCCTTCGGCCAGCTGATCATTCTGCTGGTCTTCACCCCCCTGCTGATGCTCGAGGGCGTGGAGGGTAAGACCTTCATTCCCATGGGGGCGACCGTCATGCTCGCCCTGGTCGGCGCCTTCATCTTCTCCTTCACCTTCGTCCCGGCCATGACCGCGCTGCTGGTGCGCGACCCCAAGAGCGCCCAGCTCGACGCTGACGGCCAGGTGCAGGAACATGAAACCCGCGTCCTGCGCTTCGCCCGGCGCTGGATCCAGCCGGCGATCCGCGCCGCCGTGGACAAACCCAAGATCGTGCTCGTCTCGGCCCTGGGCGCCCTGGTCGTCGGCGGCCTGGCCTTCGCCACCCTCGGTCGGGAATTCATCCCCACCCTCGACGAGGGCGACATCGCCATGCAGGCCCTGCGGGTGCCGTCCGCTTCGCTGGACCAGTCCCTGGCTATGCAGATGGCCCTCGAGCGGGTCGTCAAGGCCCAGCCCGAGGTGGAGACGGTGTTCTCGCGCACCGGCACGGCGGAGGCCGCCGTCGATCCCATGCCGCGTAACATCTCCGACAGCGTGATCATCCTCAAGGACCGAGGCGACTGGCCAGACCCGGGCCTCGAAAAGGAGGCGCTCATCGAGCGCATTGAGGAGGCGGTTAGTCAGCAGATCGGCAATAATTTCGAGTTCAGCCAGCCGATCGAACTGCGCTTCAACGAACTGATCTCCGGCGTCCGGACCGATTTGGCGGTGCTGGTCTACGGCGACGACTTCGACACCCTGCAGAGGGTCGGCGAGCAGGTGGCTCGCGCATTGGAGGAAACACCGGGTTCCGCCGACGTTCGAGTGGAACAGGCGTCGGGGTTGCCGACGCTGACGGTCAGCGTCGACCGCTTCGCGGCGGCCAACTACGGCCTGTCGGCGGCGGACGTCTCGGAGGCGGTCTCCACCGCCATCAGCGGAACAGAGGCTGGACGCATCTTCGAAGGGGATCGGCGCTTCGACGTTGTCGTCCGTCTGCCCGAGGCGACCCGCAACGATCCAACCAGCCTGGCCGCCCTGCCGATCGTCTCCTCGACCGGCGTGGTGGTGCCCCTGTCCTCGGTGGCGCGCATCCAGACCGCCGAGGGGCCCAACCAGATCAGCCGCGACAACGGCAGTCGGCGCATGGTGGTGCAGGCCAACGTCCGCGGCCGGGATCTCGGCGGTTTCGTCACGGATGCGCAGACGCGGGTGGAGCGGATCGATCTTCCGCCGGGCGTCCGGCTCGATTGGGGCGGTCAGTTCGAGAATCTCAAGCGCGCCGAACAGCGTCTGGGCCTCGTGGTTCCGATCGTATTCATCCTCATCGGGGTCCTGCTTTTCATGGCCCTCGGCTCATTCGCTGAAGCCGGTCTGGTGTTCGCCTGCGTCCCGCTCGCCTTGGTCGGCGGGGCCCTGGCGCTGCTCTTGCGCGGCATGCCCTTCTCCGTCTCGGCGGCGGTCGGCTTCATCGCCGTCTCGGGGGTGGCGACCCTGAATGGCCTGGTGCTGATGCAGGCCATCCGCGAGCGGCTGACGGCGGGCCTGGCGCCGCGTGAGGCCGCGATCGAAGGGGCGTCCAGCCGCCTGCGGGCGGTTCTGACCACCGCCCTGGTGGGCATCGTGGGCTTTATTCCCATGGCCATCGCCCACGGGGCCGGGGCCGAGGTCCAGAAACCATTGGCCACAGTGGTCATCGGGGGCCTTTTGACGGCGACTGCGTTGACACTGCTGGTGTTGCCCACCTTCGCCGCCAAGGCGGTGAAGCATCGCAAGGCGGAAGGGATCGAGGATTGATGAGCGAACGAGACGAGACGGAAGGCGTCCAGCGCCGCACCCTGCTGGTGGTGTTGATCCTCAACGCCGCCCTGTTTGTAGGGCTCGGGATCGGCGGCTTGCTCGCCGATTCCAGCGCTCTGCTGGCCAATGCCCTGGACAATGCGTCTGACTCCGCCGTCTACCTCATCAGCTTTCTGGCGGTGGGCCGCGCCCTGATCTGGAAGACCCGCGCCGCCCGGGCCTCCGGAATCCTGCTGCTGATCTTCGCTGCGGGCGTCCTGCTGGACGTGCTGAGACGAACGCTGATGGGGACGGAGCCCATAGGCTGGACGATGATGGGCATGGCGGTGGTCGCCGCCATCGTGAACCTGGTGTGCCTGGAACTGATCCGGCGCCAACGCAGCGAGGATGTGAACATGAAGGCCGCCGAGACCTTCAGCTTCAATGATTTCGCCTCCAACGGCGGCATCCTGATCGCGGGTGGCCTGGTCCTGTGGCTGGATCAGTCCTGGCCGGATCTGGTCGTGGGCCTAATCGTGGCCGGCATCGCCGTGAAGGGCGGCGTCGACATCCTCCGCGACTCCCGGGCCGAAACGAGAGCGGGGGAAGAAGCCTGAGTGACGACGGCGGCTACGCCCATGATCACACGGCCGGGGCCAAAGCCCGGGTCGGTGGCGAAGTGAGCGGCCCGCGCTGATAACCATTCCTTGCCCCGTTGCGGACTAGGCTGCGCCCATGGTCCGCAGCGACGCCGCGCCGATGAAGTCCCGCCCACCGCGCATCGCCCGCGGCGGCTGGCTCGACGCGCTCCGCTTCATCGTCGGGGCGCTGATCATCCTCTACCATTTCCGCGAGGCCTCGCCGGTCCCGCTGCCCCAGCTGCATCCGGTGTTCGACCGCGGCTATCTGCTCACCGACTTCTTCATCATCGACTCCGGTTACGTCCTGGCGCGCATCTACGGCGACCGGCTCGCCGCCGGTCAGGCGTCGCTGCGCGCCTATGCGCGCCAGCGGCTGCTGCGGGTCATTCCGGCCCACCTCGTCGTCAGCCTTATCCTCGTCGTCCTCGTCGGCGGCGCGGCTCTGGCGGGGATCGCGCCCAGCAACCCGGGCTGGTTCGACTGGTCGCAGCTGCCGGCCCAGGTGCTGCTGCTCCAGGCCTGGGGCGTGCCGGGCGGGCAGGGGTGGAACGCCCCGACCTGGACGCTCTCGGCCCTGATTGCCTGCTACCTCCTGCTGCCCTGGATCTGCCGGGCCCTGTGGCGCTGGCCGCCGATCGCCGTGGTGATCGGCGCGACGCTGCTGGTCGTCGGCGCCGACCTCGCGGCCTCGCTGTGGCTCGGCGATCCGATCTACCGCCTGCCGATGCGCTACGGCGTCCTGCGCGCCTTGCCGCTGTTCCTGCTCGGGGTCGCGGCGGCCTTCTACGGTTCACGCGTCTATGTCGCATCCCGTCTGGCCGGCGCGATCGGGGTCGGCGCCGCCATCGCGCTTGTCATCCTTCAGGCCTTCGGCGCCTTCAGCCTGTTGTCGCTGGGCCTGATGACCGTGATCATCTGGGCCGCCGGGGCCGTATCGGTGCGCAGGCCGTCACGCCTGATCGAACATCTGGCCCTGATGTCGTTCTCGATGTTCCTGACCAATGAGGTCACCCGTATCGTTTGGTTCGGCCTGCTCGACGCCCTGGGCCAGGACGCCCTGTCGTCGGGGGTTCGCTGGGCGCTGTGGTCGATCGGTTTCATCGGCGCCTTCGCGGCCGCGGCGGTGTTCCGCTATGGCTTCCACCGGCCGGTGCAGAGCTGGCTCAACCCGTCGCGCGTCAGGCTGGCGGCTGCGGACAGGAACGCACCCGCGACGCCTCGGGCGTCAGGCGCCGTTGTGGCGGCCGAACACGCGGGTTGAACCATCGTTGAGGATCAGGACGGTCGTATAGGGTTCGCGCCCGGCGGCTTCCATGCCCGGCGAGCCAGCCGGCATGCCGGGGGCGCTCAGCGCCCGGGCGGCGGGGCGTTCGCTGAGCAGCCGGTCGACGTCGCCGGCCGGAACATGGCCCTCGATCGCATAGGGGCCGACGACCGCCGTGTGGCAGGAGGCCAGCCGGTCCGGAACGCCATGTTGCGCCCGGGTCGGCGCGAGATCTTCGCGCTCGACGACCTCTACGGTCCAGCCGGCCTGGCGCATGTGGGCGATCCAGCCGCCGCAGCAGCCGCACCAGGGCGTCTTGTAGGCGGTCATCCGCTTCGGCGGCGCGGCGAGGGCCGGGGCGGCGAAGGCGGCGAGGGACAGGCCGCTCAGGATGGACCGGCGGTCAAGGATGGTCGGAGAACGGTTCATGGCGGTCCTGGGTGACGATGACGCCGCGGCTTAGCCGGGCGTGTGACCTGCGTGCCCGCCGCTCTGCGGCGTTTCGGGAGCGGGCGCCGGAGCCGGGGCGGGTGCGTCCGGAGCCGGGGCCGGAGCGTTCATCTCGTCGCAGCACTCCATGGCGGCGCCGGGGGCCATGTCCTTGCAGCAGGCGCAGGCCTCCGCCGCGAGCACCGCGCCGGCGCTGAGGGCGAGGAAGGCGGCCGCCGCGGCGGCGATCTTGAGGGTCATCGCGGGTCTCCTTGAAATCGAGCCGCCTTGATCGGCCCGCGGGCGTCCGCCGTCAATGGGCGACCCCTGCGGTCAGGTGTCCACCCGTTCGACCGCGACCCAGCGTCCGCCGCGCTTCTCGACCACGAAGCGGGCGGACGTTTCCTCGAAGGCCGGCACGTCGCCGTCCCGGAACCAGATCCACGGGCGCGACCGGCTGCCCGGGCGCACGAAATAGGCGCGGCTGGAGCCGGCGTCCTGCCATTCGATGGTGACGGTCTTGCGGAGGGGCATGGCAAGAACAAAAGCAGAACACGAAGCGGGGTCAAGCCGGCTTCGCGCGCCCGCCGTCGTCATCCACAGGCGCACGCCGGGACGCCGCCCAGAAGGCTAAGGGCTCCGCCCTCGCGCGGGTCAGGGTGAAGCGGCTGCGCCGCCGGACCGGCCGGTCTCCCCGACCTTCCGCGCGGTCATGCTGTTCATTTTCATCATCGTCATCGGCTTGTGCAGGCCGGGCGATCCCCCTCCGGCCGGTCCGCCCTGGCCCTTGCTACCCCGGTCTCGCCGACGGGCAGGGTTTCAGGCGCGCAGTTCGCGTCCCTGCAACCCATGCCCAAAGGAGGCAGACATGACTGCTCAATCCATCGAAACCGCCGCGACCGAAGCGACCGCGCCGCAGCACGGCTCGGAGATCACCGTGCCGCTCAACCGGCTCAAGGCCTCGCCGAAGAATGCGAGGAAGACGCCGCACAGCCCGGCGACCATCGAGGCCTTCGCGGCCTCCATCAAGGCCAAGGGGGTGTTGCAGCCGCCCGTGGTCGAGATCGAGCGGGACGGGGAGGGCGCGCCCACCGGAAACTACCTCGTCACCATCGGCGAAGGGCGCCGTCAGGGGCTGCGGCTGATCGTCAGGATCATCCTCTAGCTGTTGCTGGACGACGCCCAAGCCGAGACAGAGCATTCGGTCGACCAAGGCTTCGTCGTAAACCACGGTCCGGATCGCGACGCCGGCGTCGTGTTCGAGATGCCGTGCGTCCAAGCCCAGAACGCACGGTCCTGGAACATCGGCTCCCTGGCGCGATGATCGCGATAGAAGCGCTCGGCGCGGCCCTGCCGGTCCCGCTCGACGAGATAGCGATCCAGCAGCGCGGGAGGGACATCGCCCTTGTCCAGGGACCGCGCCCGGCGCGCGCCGGCTTCGCCGTCAGGTGCGACGCGGTTGGACGGCGCGGGGCGCTTGTTTGGGGTCGCCATCAGCGGTCATGCGCCTCCTCAAGGGCCGACCGCGACGGGACGGCCGTGTCGATCATGCGGTCGATCCAGTCCCCGAACTGAGCTTCCGAGGCGTCGGCAGGCGGCGGGACGAGGCCCTCGGCGGCCAGCTGGGCGGCGAGGCTGTCGAAATCCATGTCCGTGTCGGTCTCCGGGAGCGGCGGGACGAGGAGGGGCCGGATTGGCGGGCCGGCGGCGGGCGGAACGGTCGGCGCGGGTCTGAGACGGGCGGTGAAGACCCGCTCGCGGTAGTAGCGGATCTTGCGGCCGCGGACGGGGGGCAGGCCTGCCTTGAGAACCAGCAGGGCGTCGCCCGGCAGTTGCATCAGCTCCTGCGGCAGCATCAGCGCGCGACGCTGGTCGGAGTCCGTATGGCTGCGGCGGCCTTGCGCGAGACCGCTGGGCCGGCTGCGGCTGCGGGCGCTGTAGGTGTAATAGCCGAGCCGTTCGCTGAGGTCCTGGGCGACCTTGAGCTCTTTGGGCGCGAAGACGATCTCGATACCGCAGTTGGTCAAGATCTCTTCGGTGACGTCCGCGCCATACAGGCCGCGCAGCTGCGACGGACTCTGGATAACCGGCAGCAGTCTCAGGCCGTAGCCGGCGACCCAGGCGAAGGCGTGCGCCAGCACCGGGGCGCGTCCCAAGCGGGCGAACTCATCGAGCAGGACGAGGACCGGCCGATCCGCCCGACCAGGCAGCGCACGGCTGTTGAGATCGACAAGTTGCTGGAACAGCAGGGCGTAGAGGGGCGCGACGCGCAGCAGATTGTCCGGCGAGGCGCCGAGATAGAGCGACAGGTCGCCCTCGCGGACCGTCCTGAGATCGAAGTCGCTGGCGCTGGTGGCGGCGTCGACGGCGGGGTTGAGCCACAGGCCCATCCGGCTGGTGATCGACTGACGCACGGAAGCAAAGGTATTTTCGCTCGAGGCGCAGAAATCGGTGAGCGCCGAGACATAGCCGGCCGACAGCGGACGGCCTTGTCGCCGGCGGTCCTCGATCAGCGCCGGGAACCGGAGCCGGGGGTCGCCCTGGGTCAGCTGGCGATAGATCTCCCCGAGCGTGAAGGGGCGGTCGGGCGTTTCGGCCACGACGGCGCCGACGCCGATGAAGCCGGTGCGGGCGGCCTCCGACCAGAACGGGTCGGCGTGATCGCTGCCGGTGAACAGCATGACCGACATGCGCTGCAGTTCGTCCAGCACGGCGACGGGATCGTCCCGGTCGATGTGGCCGAGCGGATTGAACCGGGCCGTGCGCCCGTCCTTCGCCAGGGGATCGAACAGCAGGACGCGCTGGCCGGCCTCGGCGCGATAGCCGGCCGTGGCCTCAAAATTCTCGCGCTTGATGTCGAGGACAACCACCGAGCCCGGCCATGCCAGCAGGTTCGGAATGACGACGCCGACGCCCTTGCCGGTGCGGGTCGGCGCATAGAGGATGACGTGATCCGGACCATCGGCGACGAGGAGGCGACTTCCGGCCCGACCGAGAATGACCCCTTGGCGCGCACGCAGGCCGGCGCGGTGCTGTTCGGAGGCGGAGGCCCAGCGGGCCGCGCCGTGCAGCGGCCGGCGGCGGTTCAGCAGGGCGGCCGCGGACAGGACGAGACAGACGAGGCCACTCGACGCCGATCCGATCGCCAGCCAGCGGCGGACCTCGGGATCGTGCCGGTAATACAGAAACCAGGCCGGGACCCGGCCGGGGTCGATATCGCCCGAGAATCGGCCCAGGCCGATCAGGGCGACCATCATGGCGCCGATCGAGACCAGGCCGAGGACGAGGAGCGCCGCGGCGGCGGCCAGCGCCGCCCTAGCCGCGGGGCTGGCGCTTGCGAACCGGGTCATGCCAGACCTCCGTCATCTGGAAACGGCCATCGACCTTCTTCATCTGCACGACCACATCGACAAGCAGATGGAGCAGGGCGCGGATGTCCTCGCGGGGCAGGTCCCGTCCGCCCTCGGACTCCCGCACCAGCAGGGTGAGCTGTTCGAAGGCCAGGGCGGCGGAATCCGCATGCACGGTGGTGATCGAGCCGGGGTGGCCCGAGTTGACATTGCGCAGGTACCTGGAGAAGGTGTGCTCGAAACTCCGGGTACGGACCCGGATCGAGGCCGTGGCGTCCGCCGTTCGGCTGGGTCTCATCGATCCGGGGTGAGGGGAGGGGGCGGGCCAGGAACTTCTGTGAGGAAGCCCGGCGTTTCGCCGCCAATCGCCGCCGACGCTCGCGCGTCCCCTGTCGGCGCCTATCGTTCCCGGAACCCGTCGCGGGCGAGCCTAGACTGGAGAGGCCGGTCGCGCCAGTTGGGCTTGACCGTCAACGGCAGGGGAGCAAGACACGCCGATGGCCAAATATTCGCCGCTCGCAGCCTTTCTCAGACGCCAGAAGCGCGCAGAAGTGGACCTGACGTTCCGGGACATCGAACGGATCGTCGGCGGCATCCTGCCCAAGGCGGCGGCGATGGAGGACTGGTGGCGCACGGATCCCGCGCGGGAGCCCATGCCCCAGCATCTCGCCTTCGCCGACGCGGGTTTTGTCGCCGAACCCCGGACGCGGGCCGAAACGGTCCGTTTCGTCCGGGTGGGGGGATGCGGCGTCACAGGAGGCGCGGCGCGGCCGAGCGGGACGATGGCCGAGGAGTGAGGCCTGGACGCTCTCGGCAAGGCCCGGTCGACGGAGCGCTTGCCGGAGCGGCTCAGATCGGCCGATCAGTGATGGTCGGCGTGACCCTGGGGAGCGGGAGCATCCGAGGGCGCGGGCGTGGGCGCCGCCGGTTCGGCGGGCGGAGGCGTTTCGGGTTTCATCTTGTCGCAGCAGGACATGGCGGCGTTAGCCGCCATGTCCTTGCAGCACTCGCAGCCTTCGGCGGCGAGCGCCGCACCCGCGCTCAGGGCCAGGACAGCGCCGGCGGCGGCCAGCAGATTGGAAAGTTTCATCGTCGTTCTCCTAGTGAACCATGAAGCTGACGGACCCGGACATCTTGTGCCCGTCCGCGCCTTCCGCCGTCCAGGCGGCCCTGTAAGTGCCCGCCACGAGGCGGGGCAGGGCCACGCTGACGGTCGCGGCGGCCGGCGCGGCAGGGGCGTTGACGACGACCGGGGCACGTCCTTCGGCGGTGAGGGTCACGGTCTTCAAAATCATCGCGTGCGGGAAGGTGACGCTGAAGCGTTCAGGCGAACCGGATGTCATGGCGCCATCGGCAGGGACGGTGACGATGCCCGATTGCGGCGCGGCGGCTTGAGCCGGCATGGCATGGCCAGCGTGCGGGTCTTGGGCGGCGGCCGCTCCGGCGAAGGCCAGGGCTGCGGTGAGGACGAGGGTGCGGATCATCAATGATCTCCTTCGGTTAGAACCAGGCGTTGAGACCGTCGACGAAGCGTGTGTCGTCTATCTCGCCGCCTCGGGCTTTGATGTAGTCGGCGGTATCGCCGAGCGCGCGGCTCCATTCGACGCCGACGTAGGGGGCGAGCTCCTTGCGAAACTCATAGCGGAGACGCAGGCCCGCTTCGACCGAGGACAAACCGGAACCGAGCTCCAGTTCCGGAATGTCGCTGGCGGAGGCGTCGATTTCGAGGCGCGGCTGGAGGATCCAGCGCTGGGTGATGCGCTGGTCGTATTCGGCCTCGACACGAGCGGTCAGGTTCCCCTCGGTCGACAGGAAGGAGGCGGCGTCGATCTCCCACCAGTAGGGCGCCAGACCCTGAAGGCCGAGAACCAGATGCGTCGTATCATCGCCCTCGAGGCGGAAGTCCTGGCGCACGCCGGGCTGGAGGTCTCAGAAGGGCGTCACAGCCGGCTGTAGCGCCTCGGATGATGATGACGAGGACCACCGCCCAGGGGCATCAACCTAGACCGGCGCGTTGAAGGTCAAGGTCGCGTTGTTGGTGACAAACCGCTCTCCGGGTTGCGACGGCGCGTCAATAGTTACCGCGACCAGCATGATGGGGCCGCTCACGCCATCCTGAAGCTTCAACCGGCCGTCGGCGTCGGTGACGACCGTGCGACGTTCGCGAGGGCCGAAACGGATAGTGACGGGGTGCGCCGCTAACGGCTCACCGTTTCTGATCAGCTGAAAGCCGGCGGGCATCGATTGACCCGGTTCGAACAGCGGCAGAAACTCCACCTCCAAACCCGTTGGGCCCTGCGGGATCGGGGTGCAGGTCTGGAAACACACGAGAGATTTCGCTAGGCGGCGCGATCGGATCTGGAGCGTCGCGCCAGCGGGAAGCAAACGATGGACTGTCGCGATGTCCTCCGCCGAGAACGGGTGCTCGTCAAGGTAGGTCTCGACCTGGTCAGGGCGCCAGTTGGACTCGCCCCAAACCGTCTGAAGAGTGACCGCGGCCATGCCCTCGTCGGCGCTGGAGACGGTTAAACGGAGGGATTGCCGATGGGCGTCCACGGCGACTTGGGCGGGCCTGCCGTTCACCATCGCTCGTGCTTCTCCGACCCGCGCCAGCGGCGAACCGACATTGAGAGCGGGAAAATCTGACGACGAGGTCGCGTGAACGATAAGCGGTTGTCCGGCCGGTCCGACAAAGCGCTCGGGGATGAGAAAGAAGTCGTGGGCGACCGCGCCGCCGGCGACGAGGCTGAGGCTCGTGGCCAAGGTCAGCATCAGACGAGTGTTCATGAGATGGGGCCTTCTTTTGCGTGATTTCAGCAGGACGCGCCGAGTATCGGTGGGATCAGAAGCGAGCCGTCAGTCCGACGTAGTATCGGCGTCCGACCAGATCGTAGGTGGACGGGTCGGTATTGGCGGCGATCGCGGGCGCATAGACGGGCGGCTGTTCGTCCGTCAGATTGTTGACGCCCGCGCGAAGTGAGACGGTCGAGTTGATCTCAAATCCAGCGTTCAGATCGAAATAGTGGATGGCGTCGATGACTTGGCTTCGATTGTTGAAGTTCTCGACCTCGCCTTGGTAACGCCAGCGCAGACCGAGGGTCCACGGATCCTGAGTCCAGTTCAGGGTCGAGAGCGCCTTCCATTCCGGGAGGGTTAGACCGAAGCTGTTGGAAACGGTGCCTTTGCGATCGGTGTAGGGGCCGCCCGGGATGTCCTGCCGCTCCCATTCCAGCAGCCGGGTGCCAGTGACGTTGAGGGCTAGGGCGCCCCAGTCTGGTGCGCCTATGTCGGTCAGATCGAGCCGCCAGTCGATCTGGAAGTCGATCCCCTTGGTCTTCAGCGTGCCCAGGTTGGCATTTGTCTCGAACGTGCTGGTGATCTGGCCGGAGTTCGGATCCCGGCTGAACAGGCGGCAGAACACGTTGTTCGGATCGTAGGTCGGGTTGGAGACGCCGTCCTGATTGTAGCAGCGGCGCAGCTGTTCGGTCGTCGAGACCGTGCCGACCACCTGCTCGATGGTGATGTCATAGTAGTCGATGGATCCGGATACGCCGCTAAGCCACGCGCTAGACAACGGCGACTGTAAGATCGCGCCGACCGTGAAGGAGTCCGCGGTCTCCTCCTGCAGGTCGGGATTCCCGCCGGTTACGCCCGACACTTGCGAGTTGGAGAAGGTGTAGGAGTCGATCACCTGCGCCGGGACATTCTGCGCCAGACAGAGGCTCCGCACCTGGCCGGCGTTCGCGGCGCCGGGCGCGCGATAGGCGCCGCGGATGTCGCAGGGGTCGCCGGAGAACTGCCGCACCCCGGTCGAGGACACGGGTACGCCGATCGACGGGAAGCTCAGGTTCTGGGCGGCGAAAAGCTCCCCGATCGAGGGCGCGCGCACCGCGCGTTGCACACCGCCGCGCAGCCGCAGCCCGTCGATCGCCTCCCAGCTGAGGTCCGCCTTGTAAGACGCGACCTGTCCGATGGTGTCATAGTCTGACACACGGTAGCCGAGGTTGGTCTCAAGCTGGCGAATGAACGGCAGGTCGGCGAGCAGCGGGATCAGTACCTCGGCATAGAGTTCCGACACCGTATCCGATCCCGACAGCGGCGTGCCGGAGTTGCCGGCCAGTTCAGGTCCGGTGACGCCGTTAAGGGTAAAGGTGCTGATCAGCAGGTTGTCGGGCGAAAAGTCGTAGTTCTGCTCTCGGTAGGCCGCGCCGACAGCCGCGCGCACCTCGCCGGCGGGCAGGGTGAACAGCCCACCCTGCAGATTGGCTTCCACTACACGCTGATCGTTCGTAGTTTTATTGCGCGGCACCCGGCTGACATAGGCGATACAGCTGGCGCTCAACGGATTGGCGCCGAAGGGGTTGAAACCGCCGGTGCAGAGCGACGCGCCGCCGTCTGACGCCTCCAGGAGCCGCTGAATGGCGGAGCGAGAGAGATAGCCAGTGTAATTGGTGTCGTTGTCTACCCGGCCATAGGTCAAGTAGGCGTCGTAGGTCCAGTCGCGCAGACCGACCAGATCGCCGCGTAAGCCCGTGGTGATCTGGTAGACGCTGTAATTTTCGTTCTGGCGGCGCGGACCGAGCTCGTTGAATCGTTTGTCGAGGCGGAAACTCCCGGCCGGATTGGGTCGCGAGTTGAGGACACCGCGCAGTTCAGTAGGAATGAACGGATTGGTAGATGGGATACGGAAGCCCGTAGTGGGGCCGGTACCCGGGTTGGACGCGAGCTGGTTGCCGGCCTGATACTGAGAAAACAAGACGTCCGTGTAAAACTCGACCGCTTCGGTGAGCTCGTAGCTCGCGGCCGCATACACATTGTACCGGGTCTGGGGAATAATCAGATAGTTGCGATCAACGGTGCTGTAGGTGAAGTCCGTCTGCTGCAACGGACCCGGCTTGCGGAACCCCTCATAGTCTATACCGCCGGGACTCACGTAATCGCGCGCGCCCTGATAGGTGAACAAGGTTCCGTTGTTGTTGAAGCCGAACGTATCGCCCCGTGCAGCGCCGGAAACGGCGGCGTTGACGGCGGCGGCTGTCGGCAAGTTTGAGGCGTCGAACACCGTCGACCCGAGCGGCGAGGTGCCGGCGAACCCGCCGATGAGCGAGAAAGAGCGACTGGCGTTGAGCACGGACGCCCGGTTGGAATAGCTGGCCGAAAGAACAGCGCGACCCCGTCCCTCGGCGAAGTCCCCGCCGAGCGTTAGGCTGACCGCCTCCGCCTCCGCGTCGCCCTGGTCGGAGGCCCCGTACTGAGCGTCTAGCTTGAAGCCTTCAAAGCGGCGGTCGAGCAGGAAGTTGAGCACGCCGCCCACCGCGTCCGATCCGTAGGTCGAGGAGGCTCCGCCCGTGATCGTCTCGACGCTAGCGATCAGGGGGGTGGGCAACAGGTTGAGATCGACGACCGACGAGGCGTTGGATGGGACTATCCGGCGCCCGTCGAGAAGAACGAGGGTTCGCGTCGATCCAAGACCACGGAGTTGCACATTGGCTTGGCCCGCCAGATTTGGGCTGTTAGAGGCCGCGTTGCCCAAGGCCGTGAACTGCGGCAATTCGTTGATCAAGCTCTCGATGTTGACCGATCCCGTCGCCTGGAAATCCTCTTGGGTCACGGTCACGATCGGGCTGTTGGCGATGTAGTCCTGTCGGGCGATGCGAGACCCGGTGACGACAACAGCTTCCAGCTCTGCGGCCGGTTCGGATGACGATGTCTCGGAGGAGGGACGGTTTTGCGCCGCGACAGGCAGGGCCGTCGCTGTCGCCACGATCGTGATTCCGGTCAGGACAGAGGAGGCGACGAGCCGGCTCCTGAAAAACTTATTGGCCAATGGTTTCCCCCTAGCGACATTGCGGCCAAATCGCGGCCCCTCTTTGTTGACTACGCGGCGTCTCCTCCCTTCCCTCATATGTCGCGAATTTTTCAGTCGACCGGGATGGTCGGAGCTCTCGGACGCGTCGAACAACGCTTTCCAAGCCGGTGGGGATTGCTCGAAGAGGTGCAGAAGACCGGATATCGGCGCTCGACGACGGTCGAGGACGTTAGTGCAGTACCTCGCCACCGACAGGATCGACCTGTCTAAGCTGGCCTGCCGCGTCCTGGACGAAGACTTCGACGGTCTCGCCCTTTTCGATCAACGTGGTAGCGCGGACCAGGGCTGACTCGATGGCGTCGACGCTGAAATCGAAGTGGCCGGCGTCTCGGCCATCGCGGAGGACGCGCCAATCGCCTTCGCCTCGAATGACTGTGAACTGGATGGTGTCCGAAAGCGCCGTCAAGAAACTGCTCCAACTGCGAGCCTGGGTGACGATGGTTTCAGCTTACCCGACGTTTCGGGAACGGTTCAAACCAAACACCCCTCAAGGTTGACCCTCGCCGCTGGCGTCGCCGAAATGGGGGTACGGAAGGCATGATCCGTTGGCGGGTGATTTGCGACGGCGGCGCAAAACCGAGTGCGACTAAGCTTCTGCGGCATCGAACGGATCATCGGCGGTCTTCGGCCGAAGGCGTCTAGTGACCTAGGCTGGCGGTCGCACGGCGCAGACGACGCCGATGGCGCGCCGCAGAAGTAGGCTCGGGTTCGGCAGGGTTCGCAGCTGAAGTCGATCTGAAAGCGGAGACGGTGCGCTTCGTCGGAAGAGAGCCCAAACCAATGTGTGCAGACCGGCAGGTCGGATAGCGCAGGCGCCGTGGCGCACCAGCCTCTACCCCGCGTGGTTCTCAGGCGCCCTGTTCCTTCGATTCTTGAGGATCGGGTTCACAGTCTGCGGCGGGCCTGTGGTGCCTGTCGTTATGGCGCGTTGCGAACTGATGGGTAAGGCTCGCGGGATATCCAGTGACCGGTTGAACCGACTGCTAGCGTTTACGCAGGCGCTGGTGGGCCCCGAAGCGCATGAACTTTCGACTATGCGCCGACGAGCAGTAATCGGCGAATTCTCGCGTGATGCTCGAGTTCCGCGTCTAGGCGATCGGCGAGGCGGCGCTTAGCGACCTGCGGTCTGCGACGCGGCGGCGCCTCTACAAGGCGTTGTCGTCCAGACCGGCGCCCTGCCGGTGACAGCGGTTGAGCGGACCCGCTGTGCCGAAGCGCGACTGGACCGTGACTCACTTTGTCCGGCCTTCCCTTGGTAGATGTGTCTCTGCTTGCCGGCCGCCACCAACTGATCCGGTTTAAATCCCTGAAGCCGAGTTTGTGGATGAACCCGCCGTCGAGTGTTTTTGTCGGGGGCCGGCCGGCTTCAGTTTCATTTCGTGAGGGGCGGGGGCGCGTGCCGCGTAAGAGACAGTAGGGGCGTCCCTTCCTAGGAGTTTGAGTTGACCCGTTTCAAAATCGCATCGCTCGCCGCGACCGTCGCGGCGCTTTCCCTGGTCGCCGGTCAGGCGGATGCACACGCGCGTCTCGTGAGCGCCACGCCGGCCGCCGGCGCTGCGGTCGCGGCGCCGCGCACCATCAGCCTCACCTTCAGCGAGCGCGTGGCGCCGGCCTTCTCCGGTTTCGATCTCGTCAATGCGGCGGGCGCGACCATCCGTGTCCAGACACGGGTGTCCGAGGACGGCAAGACGATCTCGGGCGCTCCGGCGAGGCCGTTGGCGGCCGGGGCCTACGTGGTCAACTGGCGGGTGGCGTCTCCGGACGGGCACCGGATGACGGGGTCCACCAACTTCTCGGTCCGCTGATCAGATGGAGACAACGGTCGTCCTGCTGAGGCTGGGGCAGTACATCGGCGCCGTCCTGCTGTTTGGCGTCCCCCTGTTCTTCGCGTTCAGGATGCCCATGTCGGACGCGGCCGCCGAAAGGTGGCCGCGAACGACGCTGCTGGTCGCCGCCGTGGCGACCGTCCTGGCTGCTCTCGCCAACCTCGTGGTCCAAACCGCCGTGATGGCGGGATCGCTGACCGAGGCGCTGAAGCCGGAGTCGCTGTCCTACGTGGCATTCGGCACGGGCCTGGGCGTCGGCTTCCTGGTTCGCGCGGCGATGGCCCTTTTGGCCGCCGTTCTGCTGATCAGTCTGAAACCGGGACGCGGCGGCTGGATCGTGCTGACCGTCGTCGGCGCTGTGGTCAGCGCCAGCCTGGCCTGGACCGGTCACGGCGCGGCGACGGAAGGCGCGGGCCGCTGGCCGCATCTGATCGCCGATGTCGTTCACGCGCTCGCCGCCGGACTCTGGCTCGGCAGTCTGGTCGCGTTGTTCCTGATGCTGCGGACCCGCCACGGGCACGCGGCGGGCGCGCCGGTGACTCACGCCGCCCTGGAGGGGTTCGCCGGTCTGGGAACGCTCGCCGTCGTCCTGCTGACGATCACGGGTCTGGTGAACAGCGCCTATCTGATCGGGTTCAGCCGGCTCGGGAGCCTGTTGACGACGCCCTACGGCGTTCTTCTGATCCTGAAACTCGTCCTGTTCGCCGGCATGCTGGCCCTAGCGGCCTCGAACCGCTTTGTCCTGACCCCGCATCTCGGATCGGCGCTCGAAGACGATCACGCCCGTCCGCTCGCCTTGCGCCGCCTGCGGCGCAGCCTGGCGCTGGAGACCGTGCTGGCGGCCCTGCTGCTTCTGATCGTGGCGATCATGGGCACCCAGGCGCCCCCCGCCGCCATGATGTGAACCTCGCCGAGCTTTTGTGAAGGATCGGCCTACAGCGCGGGAACGGGAGACTTGGCCGCGGGGGAGGTCGATCGCGACCCCGACTGCGGACGATTGAACCAGGCCTGGGTCGGTCGGTCGAAGGCGTAGCGGAAGACGGCGGCGCCGCCGAAAGCCGCGGCCAGGCCGACCGCCCAGGCGGTCCATTGCACTGACGGACTCCAACTCCGCCAATCGACGGCGTCGAGCACGCCGAACCACACGATCCGGATCACTTCGTTGGTCAGGAAGATCGCGAACGCCATCAAAGCGAGGTGCTCGACCAGCCTGGACGGGCTCCGAACCGGCAAGGCCCCGGTGGCGAAGATGATGACGGTCAGGAGGCCGAGGGTCGCCAGATTATGGGGTCCCAGAGCCTGCAGACCCGCCACAGCGACCACGGCGGAACCGCCCAGACCGGCGGCCAGACGGGGCGGGCAATAGACCTGCCGGGCGAACAGAGCCACGGCGACGCCGAGGGCGAACAGCGGAAAGGCCCGCAGGAAGCCGAGGCGCAACGGCATCTCGTAGATCGGCAACCCGAAGGCGGCGTGGGCGGACAGGTTGGCGGCGAGCAGCCCGCCCACCCCAAGAGCGAGGATCAGCCATGGGGACAGGCCGCGCGCCGCGCGAGCGAGGAAGGGCAGGCTGACGTAACAGCCCAGGAGCGCCGAGAGCGTCCAGGTCGGCGCGTTCCATCCCTCTCCGCCCGGCACCCCATAGGCCTGCACCAGAAAGAACTGGGCGGGAAACCGGGACCAGTCGAACCATTCCGGGTGGCTGGGTGTTTGGCCCAGGATCGCCGCCGTCAGCACCAGCCCCGCCAGGGCGAGGCTGACGGTCATGTGGGCCGGAACCACCCTGAGAAATCGCTGACGGTAGAAGACGGAAAGCGGAATTCGCCGGTTCGCGAGCCGCTCGCCGTAGACGCGGGCGAGAACGTAGCCGGAGTCGATGATGAAGAAGTCGGTCAGCAGATAGCCGCGGTCGAAGACCGGATGGAAGAGCGGCAAGGGGATCGGAGCGGCCTCGCGGAAGTGATAGAGGACGATCATCGCCCCCACGACGAAACGCAGAAGGTCGAGCCAGCCGCCGCGCGCGATCGGCGGCGGGCGTCGGCGCTCCGGGGGTGCTGGATCTTCCGTCATCCAGCCATCATCCCCCCACAGGCGCCAAGGAAGGCTTGCCCGACACGGTGAACGAGGCCTTGCCGCCGGTGGTCGCGCGTAGGGGTTCGCGCGGGGCGGTGTGAGTGCATCAGGCCTCGAGTGGCGACCAGCGGAGGGCAAGACCCGGGAATCCGGCAAACCCTTCCGCTCCCTCGCCCGCTTGTCCTCAGCGGGTCGGTTTCGATCGAGGCGAGCGGCGTCGGGGCTTTCCGAGGAAGGCCCAGGCGCCGACCACCCCCAGGGCCGCCATGGCGACGCCGCTGAGCGCCGTCACCGCGCTATAGAGCCAGCCGCCGACCGAACTGGCGTGCAGGGGGTAGAAGGCGTTGTAGGCCCGGACGCCGGTCGGCAGGGCGTTGGCGTCGGAGGTCGCGACCGCCCGGCTGGTGGCCGGATCGATGGTCACGGTGGTGCGGCCGTTGGGATGCCACTCGCCGGGCTGCTTCAGACGGATCGTGGCGGGCTTGCCCGGTGCGGCGGGGCGGACAACCATGCGCGGGATCGCTTCGGGGAAGCGGGCCTGGGCCTCTGTCAGGGCGTGGGCCCAGTCGACGTCCCCGGTCCCGACCACCGGCGCCGGCGGCGTCGGGACAGCCCCCAGCAGGGCCTGGGTCGTGCCGTGAAAGACGATGGCCGCACCGGTGATGCTGAAGACGACCAGCGGGATGGCGAAGATCAGGCCGAGATTGCGATGGCTGCCGATCAGTTCGCGCCGGGCCCCCGAGCGGGGCCAGACCCGCCAGCCGGTGGCGCGCCAGGCGGGAATCCAGACGATCAGGCCGGTCAGGATCATCACCGCCAGGGTCAGGCCGGCGCCGCCGGCAACCAGCTTGCCGGTGTGACCGGCCAGCAGCTCGTGGTGAAGGTCGAAGATCCATGTCTCGGCTCGCGCCGGGCCCCACCAGCGGTCCACCACCTTGCCGTCGGGGTCGGCGTAGCCGAAACCGTCCTCGGCCAGGTAGAGCCGGTGAACGCCGACCGCCCCGCCCGGCAGGACCACCGAGGTGAGGCGGGGCTCGGCTGCCTCGAGCCGGTCCAGCGCCGCACCCAGACGGGCGGCATCGAGATCGATCTCGGCGCGCGCGGCGGGGACGGTGGCGCGGATCCAGTCGTCCTCGAACACCAGCAACGATCCCGTCAGGCCCAACACCACGGCCAGGATCGAGAGGGCGGTCCCGGCCCAGGCGTGGAGCGTGCGGATCGCGCCCATCACCGGCTCAGAAGCTCCGCGTCAGGGTCACGGTGGCCGTGCGCCCGCGACCGGCGAAAAAGCGCAGATTGTCGGTCGGCCCCTGTGTGTCCGAGAAATAGGAAATGTACTGCTCGTCCAGCAGGTTCTCCACCCCCAGCGACACCGTGCCGAAGCCCGCCTCGTAGCGGGCCACGGCGTCGAGCACCGTATAGCCCTCGAAGCCGTTGGCCGCGGGCTCGCCGTCGAAGTCGCGTGCGAGATAGGTCTGGGCCTGAAGGCGCAGGGCGATCGGGCCTGTCTCGTACTCGCCCCACAGCAGCAGGCGGTCGGGCGAGATGTTCGCTCCGTTCAGGTCGCGGTCCAGATCGCCGTCGCCGTCGCTGTCGCTCTGGCCGTCCAGCGCGGCGTAGCTGCCGCCAAGGGTCAGGGCGTCCGTGGCGCGCCATAGTCCCTTCAGCTCCAGTCCATCGATCCGCGTGGCCTGGCGCTGCACCTCGAAGATGCCCGAGGGCAGGCGGTTCAGCAGCGAGCCGCGTTCGGCCTCGGACCGGAACACGGCGGCGGACAGCTCGACGCGCGCGCCGCGGTATTCGACCCCGACCTCGGTGTTGTCCGACACCACCGGCTCGACGTTGAGGAAGGTGTCGACGTCCTGATTGGGGCGGTTGATGCCGCGCAGCACCCGACCGACGTCCGGCATGGTGAAGCCCTGGGCGAAGGAGCCGTAGACGAGGAGAGCCGGAGTCACCTCGAAGGCGGCGCCGATATTGAACAGCGTCTCCTCGAAGCCCGGCTCGCCGCCCGCCACCGTCTGAGGGCCGTAGGCGTATAGGGTCTGGAAGTCGTCGACCTTAAGCTTCGCCGATTCACGCCGCACGCCCGCCGACAGGCTGAGGCGGCCCGCCAGGACCGACTGGTTCAGCTGCAGGAAGGGCGACAGGCTCTCGTAGGCGGTCTCGGGCACCCAGTTGCGCCCGGTCAGGATCAGTTCCTGATAGGTCCGGTCGCGCAGGCCGTCGAGGCCGACCAGGGCCTTGAGGCCCGCCAGACCGGGAACCTGGCCCTGCCAGTCGATCTTGAAGCCCAGCTTTTCCGAGTTGTTGGCCGACTGGTCGAACAGGGTCCCGACCGTGGCGATGCGGGGGTCCTGGAAGTCCGGGAAGCTGCCGCCGCCGAATACGCCCTGGTAATCGTGGGCGAAGACCTGGGCCCGCAGGACGCCGCCGAACAGGTCGCGATCGGTGTAGGTCAGGGCCGCAGTGGTCACCGCGTTCGAGGGCTGCTCGCCCGGCGCCGCGCCGCGCACGGCGGTGGTCGGGACGCCCGTCGCCCGGTCGCCCGCCACGGTCACATAGTCGCCGTCGCCTTCCAGATCGAAGCGGTTGACCCAGCCCTCCAGCCGGCGATCGCCGCCCAGGTCCCAGCCACCGCGCGCAAGCAGCGAGACGGCTTGCGAGTCCTGGACCTCGCCCTGGGCGCCGTCGAAGCCGACGCGGCTGCCGTCAGCGTCATAGTAGGCGCCGCGGGTCTCGAAGGCCGCGCCCACGGTCAGGTCAAAGGCGCCGAAGTCACGGCCGCCGATGGCGGCGATCTTGGCGCCGACGCCGTCGCCCTGCAGCTCGTCGTCGGTGGTGACCTGGGCCATCATCCGCCCGGTCAGGCCCTCCGCCTCGGACGGCTTGCGGGCGGTGACGTAGTTGACCACCCCGCCGGTGGCCCCGATGCCCTGGATGGCGTTGGAGCCGAAGATGACCTCGACCCGGTCGATGAAGAAGGGATCGATGGTGTAGCCGTCGCGGCTGTCGTCGCGCAGCGGCGTCGACTGCGGCACGCCGTCGACGAGATAGAGCGGCGAGCGTCCGCGCAGGGTCTCGCCGAAGCCCGACAGCTTCTGCCGCGTCGGCGAGAAGGAGGGCACCAGGGCCGCCACCGTATCGACGGCCGAGGCGGCCAGCGCCGTCTGCTAGACGATGGCCTCGGCGTCGATGAGCTCGACCGTGGCGGCGATCGCGGAGCGCGGGGTCTCGATCCGGGAGGCGGTGACCACCACCTCGTCCAAAAGCGTCGCGTCCGGGGTGGGCCCCTCCTGGGCCGCCGCGGGAAGCGCGGCCAGCAGCAGCGGCAGGAGGGCGACGGTGGCGAGGAGACGAGGGGACATGGAGCTCTTCAGGGGAACGACAGGGAGGGCGTCTGACCACAGGCCTTGTTGCGAGTCAATCGCACTCGCATCTAGCCAGCCTGGTGTTGGCTTCTTCGTGGCTATCGCAGGGGCCGAGCAGCGCTTGACCTGCGGGGCGGCGAGAGGAAAAGAGGTTCATGGCCAAATACGCGCCCCTCGCAACCTATCTGCGGCGTCAAAGGCGGACCGAAGTGGTGCTAACGTTCCGCGATATCGAACGCATCATCAGCGGCCTTCTTCCGAAGGCTGCGGCGACGGAGGGCTGGTGGAAACCTGAGCGCGGCGCGCCCGCGACGCCACAGCATCTCGCCCTGGCGGACGCCGGCTTCGTGGCCGAGCCGCATCTCCGAACGGAGACGGTGCGGTTTATCCGCGACGGAGGTCCTCGCGACGGGTCGATCGGAGGTCGGGATCGGCCGGTTCTCGACGACGGCGGTGTCATCGCCAACGAGCGGACGGCCGTCGCGAAGGGCGAAGAGACCGGTCGGCTCAGCGGTCGTCAGGCTCACGGAGCGCCGGCGGGCTGAGCGCGGCCGGGGCGAGCTCGTCGCGACGCCTGTCGAACCGGCGCCTTATCCAGGTTCGGCCGGGCTTTTCGACGAGCAGATGCAGCGCCGCCGCGATCAGGGCCGTGGCGATGAACAATCCGATCAGTTCGACCGGCGTGATGCGGAAGGTGCTGTCGATGCCGCGCAGTTCGGCCACGACGCCCTTCCAGGCCACGATCACCGGCATGTGCACCAGATAGAGGGCGAAGGACGCTTCTCCGGCGAAGACAAGGCCCGGGGCGGCGAGGGGGCCCTCGCAATCCGCCCGCGCGAGCAGGGACCAGGTCAGAATCACGGGGGCGGCGAGGGCGACGATGGTGCGATCGTCCAGTGACAGCTGCATCGCGCCCAGCAGCAGGACGGTCGTGGACAGGGCGGCCGCGGCGGCCACGGGCGGGCTCCAGCGCCAGCGATGGCCCAGCCCGTAGAGCGCCATGCCGACCAGGAATTCGGGGACGATCCGGAGAATGCCGAGGGAGTCCTCAGCTCGCGGAAGGACCTTGCCGAACGCCTGGACGTAGAAGGCGTCGAGGGCGACGAACGCCGCGGCCCCGATCCCCAGCAGCACCCACGGCCGCGCTCGCAGACGGAGGGCCAGCCAGGCGTAGGCGGGGAACAGCAGATAGGCGAACCATTCCGCCGACAGGGACCAGCTCGGGCCGCTCCAGTTCAACTCCGCATCGGTCGGAAACCAGGCCTGGATGAGAAACAGCGTCTGGAAGAAGGCCAGCGGCCCGTAGCCCTCGGCGTCGAAGCGGACGCCGGCGGCGGTCGCGCCCAGCACCATGATCAAGGCGCCCGTCAGAACCGCGACGTGCAGGGGATAAAGCCGCGCGAGCCGGGCGACGATGAAACGCCGGTAACTGAAACCGCGGCTCGCGAAGGCCGGACCGTAGACGTGCGCCAGAATGAAGCCCGACAGCATGAAGAAGGCGTCCACCGCCAGCCGGCTTCGCTCGATGATCGGGCTGAAGCCCAGGGCCGGATCCCATTGGAGCTGATAATGGAACAGCACCACCCCCAAGGCGAGGAAGGCGCGCAGACTGGTCAGGGCCCTGAGATCGGCGGGATAGCCGTCTCGGGTCGGCGGTACGGATGTCATTCGCGATGGCCCCCCAAGGGCGGCGGATCAGCACCGCCGCCATATTGAGATACGCATCGGGCGGGAACATCCCTCATGCGCGACGCCAGACGGGGCCGGCCGGTCATACGGGACGTCCAAGTCTGGCTCGGGGCTCGGCATGCCCTCGGCCGGTTTGCCAGCCTGGACCGCTGCGGCTCTGGGTGAGGCCGCCCCCAAGACATGTCATGTCCCTCAGCCAGACGAGAGGATGTCCAGGCCGACCGCCGGGCCTGGCGACCAAACGCCGGGAGTCCGTCCCCGGCTAGCGGGAAGCGCGGCCGAGAAGTTCGATCAGTTCGGACGCCTTGGCCTTGCGGTCGGCGAGATCGTCACCCGCGATCGCGCCCATGACGCAGTGATCCATGTGGTCCTTCAAGACCTGGCCCTCGACACGCGACAGCGCCGCCCGAACGGCCTGGAGCTGGGTCAGGACGTCGATGCAGTAGCGGTCCTCCTCGACCATTCTGGAAAGACCACGCACCTGTCCCTCTATGCGGCTCAGGCGGTTCAACACCTTCGGCTTGATCTCGGTCTGCATCCTGTTCCTCGTTCCGACCGTTCGATCCTACCTCACCGTCACACCTTGCGCGATACCCCTGTGGAGTATATTTGTTAGTGAGGTTGTCTGAGGAGCCGTCATGGCTACGTCATCCCATTCCCATCCCGCCGGTCACGGCTGTTGTTCGAACAAGACGCCTCAAGCCGGCGCCCAGGCGATCGATCCGGTCTGCGGCATGACCGTCGATCCGGCGACCACGGCGCATGGGGCCGCCCACGCGGGGGAGGAGTATGTCTTCTGTTCGGCGGGCTGCCGGACCAAATTCGTGGACGATCCGGATCGCTATCTCGGCGAGCTGCCCGAACCGGCTCCCGTCACGCCCGGTGCGATCTACACCTGTCCGATGCATCCCGAGGTGCGCCAGGAGGGACCGGGCTCCTGTCCGATCTGCGGCATGGCGCTGGAGCCGGAGACCGTCACCGCCGAGGCTCCGGTCAATCACGAACTGATCGACTTCACCCGTCGCCTGTGGATCGGCGCGGTTCTGACGCTGCCGGTCTTCGCGCTTGAAATGGGCGGCCATCTGACCGGGCTGGCGATGCGGATTCCGGGCCAGACCTCCAACTGGATCCAGTTCGCCCTGGCGACGCCGGTCGTGCTGTGGTCCGGCTGGCCGTTCTTCCAGAGGGGCTGGGCGTCCATCCGCAATCGCAGCCTCAACATGTTCACCCTGATCGCCATCGGCGTCGGTGCGGCCTGGATCTACAGCGTGGTCGCGGTTCTGGCGCCGCATCTGTTCCCGGCGGCGGTCCGGCGGATGGACGGCAGCGCGCCGGTCTATTTCGAGGCGGCGGCCATCATCACCGTCCTGGTGCTGGTCGGCCAGATCCTGGAGCTTCGGGCGCGCGAACAGACGTCGGGGGCCATCAGGGCCCTGCTGGACCTCGCCCCGAAGACCGCGCGGCGCGTCCGCAACGACGGCGGCGATGAGGACGTCACCCTCGATCTGGTCGCTGTGGGAGATCGGCTGCGCGTCCGTCCCGGCGAGAAGGTGGCGGTCGACGGAGAGATCTTGGACGGCCGGGTCACCCTCGACGAGTCCCTCGTCACGGGTGAATCCATGCCGGTGACCAAGGACGTCGGCGACAAGGTCGTCGCCGGGTCGCTCAACAAGACCGGCTCGTTCGTCATGCGAGCCGACAAGGTGGGCGCCGACACCCTCCTGGCGCAGATCGTCCAGATGGTGGCGCAGGCCCAACGCAGCCGCGCGCCGATCCAGCGGCTGGCCGACAAGGTGTCGGGCTGGTTCGTTCCGGCCGTGATCGGGATCGCCGTTCTCGCCGCGATCGTCTGGGGCCTGGCCGGCCCCGAACCGCGGCTGTCCTACGCCCTCGTCGCCGCGGTCTCCGTGCTGATCATCGCCTGTCCGTGCGCCCTGGGCTTGGCCACGCCGATCTCCATCATGGTCGGGGTGGGGCGCGGCGCTCACGCCGGGGTGCTCATCAAGAACGCCGAGGCGCTGGAGCGCTTCGAGAAGGTGGACACCCTGGTGCTCGACAAAACCGGCACCCTGACGGAGGGGCGCCCCTCGGTGACGGCCGTCCGGCCAGCCGACGGGTTCGACGAGGCCGAGCTTCTGAGACTTTCCGCCAGTCTTGAGCGGAGCAGCGAGCATCCGCTGGCGGACGCCGTCGTTCGGGCGGCGAGCGACCAAAATCTGGTTCTGTCCGAGGCGTCGGACTTCGACAGCCCCGTCGGGCGCGGCGTCACCGGGGTCGTCGACGGCCGCCGCGTGGCGCTCGGCAACAGCCGCTATCTGGCCGAGATCGGCGTCGACGTCGGGCCTCTGGAAGCCGGGGCCGATACGCTTCGCCAAGACGGCGCGACCGCCATCTTCGTCGCCGTGGACGGGGCTGCGGCCGGCGTGCTGGGCATCGCCGATCCGGTCAAGGCGACGACCGCCGAGGCCATCCGCGATCTGAAGGCGTCGGGGCTGCGTCTGGTGATGATGACCGGCGACAACCGTACAACGGCGGAGGCGGTGGCGCGCCGGCTCGGCATAGACGACGTTCAGGCCGAGGTTCTGCCCCAGGACAAGGCGGCGGTCGTCGAGCGGCTGAGAGCGGAGGGTCGGATCGTCGCCATGGCCGGAGACGGTGTGAACGACGCCCCGGCCCTGGCCGCCGCCGACGTGGGGGTGGCCATGGGCGCCGGCTCGGACGTCGCGATCGAGAGCGCCGGGGTCACCCTTCTCGGCGGCGATCTCCAGGGCCTCGTCCGGGCGCGCAAACTGTCCCGTGCGGTGATGAGCAACATCCGCCAGAACCTGGTCTTCGCCTTCGGTTACAACACCCTCGGCATTCCGATCGCGGCGGGACTGCTCTACCCGGTCTCCGGCCTCCTATTATCGCCGGCCCTGGCGGCGTTGGCGATGGCCCTGTCCTCCGTCAGTGTGATCGCCAACGCGCTGCGGCTCCGGGCCGTCCGACTCTGATGGACGTCCCATGGCCAGAAGGCCGTCGCAGACGAGAGCCGCGGCGGGCGCCAATACGCATTCCGGCGACCGATCCCTCGCCTGATCCAACGGCGTTCGGGAATATTTAATCACGGCGGAACCGTGGCTCCGGGGCCGGATTACGCTGGACGATGTCCGGCGTGGGCAGTCGGGGCAAGGGACCAAACTCGCACCCGCCGCAACGTTGTCGGACGCATCGATCGTCTGGCCGTCCGGCGATCCGCCGGCGACCCCCTCAAGCGGAGACTCCCTATGCTCACCCCGACTTTCACCCGCACGTCTCTCTTGGTCGCCGGCTGTTCCGCTCTCGTTCTGGCGGCCTGCAGCCCGGCGGCGGAACCGCCGCCGAACACGGAGGCCGAAGCCTCGGCTCAGACGCAGGAGCCGATGGCCATGGCGCAGACTCCGTTCTCCGCCGCCGAGGCCAAGATGCACGAGGCCATGATGTCCGCCATGGGCGCGGATGCGGGCGAGACATGGGCCCGCAAGATGATCCCTCACCACCAGGGCGCGCTGGACATGTCCGAGATCGTGCTGAGGGACACACAGGACGCGGATATCCGTCGCATGGCCCAGAAGACCATCGAGATGCAGCCCGGCGACATCGCCGAGCTGCGGCGCTGGCTTGAAACGAACGTGGGCGCCGCCGCCGGCGCGGCGGCTCCAGGCGGAAGCGCGGAAAATCCATACGCGACGGCCGAGGCCGAGATGAAGGACGCCATGATGGCCGCGACCGGGGCCGACACGGACCAGACCTGGGCTCGCAAGATGATCGCGCATCACCAGGGCGCCCTCGACATGGCCCAGGTGGTGTTGCGCGAAAGTCAGGACGCCGACATCCGGCGCATGGCGCAGAAAACGATCGAGATGCAGACCGCCGACATCGCCGAGTTGCGCGCCTGGTTGGACTCCCATCCGGCCGGCGCCGCCTGATTGGCGATCGGAATGTGATTGAAGAGCGTTGTCGCGAAAGGACCGATCCATGGAAAAGATGAAGACGATGGACTCAAAGATGAAGACGATGGACTCGATGAAGGGGAGCTACCGTTCCTTCGGCGTCGAGCTCATCGTGGATTTCATCATCATGTACCTGGTGATGTACACGATGATCGCGTCCCTCAATCACTTCTATTTCAACCTCAACAACGTCTACATGACGCTGATGATGGTGTCGCCGATGGCCATCCTCATGCTGATCTTCATGCGATCGATGTATCCGTCGAAACGGACCAACCTTCTGATCGGCGGAGCCGCCGCCCTGGTGTTCGCGGTGAGCTTCTACGGCATGCGGACCCAGGCGGCGGTGGGCGACACCGAGTTCTTGAAATCGATGATCCCGCACCATTCCGGCGCCATCCTGATGTGTCAGCAGGCCTCGCTGACGGATCCGGAAGTGCTGGGTCTGTGCGAGGAGATCGTCAGCTCCCAGGAGAGGGAGATCGCCCAGATGAAAGCCATCCTGGCGAGGCGCTGATCCAGCGCCAGGCGACGGGAGTTTCCGGCCCGGTCGGCTCTGCGGCAGCGTGTCGCGAGGGCCGACCGGGTCGCCTGCGTAAAACCCTATAGATCGTCGCCTCGCCGAGGCGCGGTTCTGACTTTGAGGAGTATCTTATGAAGCTGGATCGTCGACTGCTGCTGCGCGGCGCCGTCGCGGGCGGCGGTCTCGCCGCCTTGCAGGGCCTGATGCCCGCCTGGGCGCAGACGGGCTCGCCGGGGCTGCGGTCGGACCTGCCTACCCTGACTGGGCCGAATATCGATCTGACCATCGGTCAGACGCCCTTCACCGTGAACGGGCGCACCGCGACGGCCACGACCATCAACGGCGTGCTGCCGGCGCCGGTGTTGCGGCTGCGCGAAGGCCAGAACGTCCGTCTGGCGGTGACGAACACCCTGGACGAAGACACCTCGATCCACTGGCATGGGATTCTTCTACCCTTCCAGATGGACGGGGTGCCCGGGATCAGCTTCCCAGGCATCAAGCCGCGCGAGACCTTCGTCTACGAGTTTCCGATCAGGCAGTCCGGCACCTTCTGGTATCACAGCCACTCCGGCCTGCAGGAGGCGCTCGGCCACTACGGGCCGATCGTCATCGATCCGGCCGGCGCCGATCCGGTCGCCTACGACCGCGAGCATGTGCTGGTCCTGTCGGACTGGAGTTTCATGCATCCGCACGAAATCCTCGACAAGCTGAAGAAGAGCCCCGGCTACTTCAACCGGCAGCGCACGACCCTGGCGGGCCTCTTCTCCGGCGAGGACCGCATGAGCCTGGAGGAACGGCGCATGTGGGGCCAGATGCGGATGGACCCGCGCGACATCCTCGACGTGAATGGGACGACCTACACCTATCTGATCAATGGACACGGCCCGCAGGAGAACTGGACCGGCCTGTTCCGACCCGGCGAACGGGTGCGACTGCGCATCATCAACGCCTCGGCCATGTCGATCTTCAACGTCCGCATCCCCGGCCTGTCGATGACCGTGGTCCAGGCCGACGGCGAGAACGTGCGCCCGGTCGAGACCGATGAGTTCCAGATTTCGGTGGCGGAGACCTACGACGTCATCGTCCGGCCGACGGAAGATCGTGCCTACACCATCGTATCCGAGGCCATCGACCGTTCCGGCATGGGGCGGGCGACCCTTGCTCCGCGCCTGGGGATGACCGCCGAGGTTCCGCCGCTCCGCGAGGTTCCAAACCTGACCATGAAGGACATGGGCATGGGGGACATGGGCGGGATGGGCGGCATGGACCACGGCTCGATGGGAGGCCAGCCGGGCGGCGCCATGGCGGGGATGGATCATGGCGCCATGACCGGCGCCTCCGGCGGCGCCATGGCCGGGATGGATCACGGCGCCATGGCGACCCAGTCCACGGGTGCGATGACCGGGATGGACCACGGTTCCATGGCCGGCATGAGCATGCGCGATCCCGCCAACGCGCCGCCGGACATGGCGGTGGGGGTCGGCGTGGACGCCATCGCCATGGCGCCGGCCAACCGCATGGGCGAGCGCCCGACGGGACTGGCCGACGTACCCCACCGCGTGCTGGTCTACACCGACCTGGTCTCGCTGACGCCCAACAAGGACCAGCGTCCCCCATCGCGGACCATGGAGATCCACCTGACCGGCAACATGGAGCGGTTCATGTGGGGCTTCGACGGAAGAAAGTTCAGCGAACTGGTCGAGCCGATCCGCTTTGAGCGGAACGAGCGGGTGAGGGTGACCCTGGTCAACGACACCATGATGGCCCACCCCATCCACCTGCACGGCCACTTCTTCGAACTGGTGACCGGCGGACCGGCGGGCCACCAACCGCTGAAGCATACGGTCAACGTTCTCCCCGGCGGCAAGGTCACCTTTGACCTGACCGCCGACAATCCCGGGGACTGGGCCTTCCACTGTCACATGCTGATGCACATGCACGCGGGCATGTTCAACGTCGTCACCGTCCGCCCGATGACAGGAGCCTCGTCATGATCCGTCGGTCCGTGGGTCTCGTCCCTCTGCTCCTCGCGGCCTCGGCCGCCCCGGTGTTCGCGCAGAGCCACGCCGGGCACGGCGCGGCGGCTAACGCCGTCCAGCCCGCCGTCCAGCTGCCCGCCGGTTGCGTCCGGCGCGGCGCGCCGACGGCGGATCCGTCCCGCGTCGGAACGTCCGGGGCGCCGGTCTGCCCGACCGGCGCCGTGCCCGAGCGCGCGCCGGCGTCGGCGGATCCGCACGCCGGGCACGACATGTCGACGATGGGCCAGACCGCGCCGGCGCCGGCCATGCCGGCGGGACATGACATGTCGACCATGCAGAGCGGCCAGCAGCCGGCCGCCGCCGGCCAGGCGGACCCGCACGCCGGGCACGACATGTCGACGATGCGGCAGGCCGCGCCCGCGCCGGCCATGCCGGCGGGACATGACATGTCGACCATGCAGAGCGGCCAACAGCCGGCCGCCGCCGGTCAGCCGGATCCCCACGCCGGGCACGACATGGCGATGATGAGCCAGACCGCGCCCGCGCCGGCCATGCCGGCGGGCCACGACATGTCGACCATGCAGAGCGGCCAACAGCCGGCCGCCGCCGGTCAGCGGGATCCCCACGCCGGGCACGACATGTCGACGATGGGCCAGACCGCGCCAGCGCCGGCCATGCCGGCGGGACATGACATGTCGACCATGGGGCAGATGCCCCCGGGTCATGACATGTCGACCATGGCGATGCCGCCCGACGTGCCGACCAGCGCGGACAACCCGGGACGCCCTCCGGAAATGCCCGTTCCGCCCGGGGCGACCAGCGGCCCCGCTCACGCCGCCGATACCCTGTTCGATCCCGCGGAGATGGCGGCGGCCCGCGAACAGCTTCGCGTCGAGAATGGCGACGTGCGGACCACCGCGGTGATCATCGACCAGCTCGAAGCGAGTTTCGGAGACGGCGAAGAAGGCTACGCGCTGGACGCGCAGGGCTGGACCGGCGGCGACATCAACCGCTTCTGGTGGAAGTCGGAAGTCGAGGGCGACTTCGACGGCGAGGTCGAGGAAGCCGAGATCCAGGCCCTTTACAGCCGGGCGTTCCGGCCCTTCTTCGACTTCCAGACGGGTCTGCGACAGACCTACCGTCCGGAGGGCGATCGAACCGATCTGGTCGTGGGCGTTCAGGGCCTCGCGCCCTACTGGTTCGAGGTCGATGCGGCGGCCTTCCTCTCCAACAAGGGTGAACTCACGGCGAGGGCGGAGGCCGAATACGATCAGCGGATCACCAACCGCTGGATCGTGCAGCCTCGCGCTGAAGTCGTGCTGTCGGCCGAGGACATCCCCGAGCTCCGGATTGGATCCGGCCTGACGTCGATCCAGATCGGGGCTCGGCTGCGGTACGAATTCCACAAGGAGTTCGCCCCCTATGTCGGCCTGGAATGGACCAAGAGCTTCGGGAATACGGCGGACTTCCTCGAAGCCGATGGGCGAAGCTCGGAAGACACGCGCCTCGTCGTCGGCATCCGGACGTGGTTCTAGCGAAGGTCGGCGGCGGCGGGCCTCGTCTGATCCTTGGCCCCGATAGGCGGTCGCGGATCGTCGCCGAGGCGCGGCGTCCCCGGTCTCGGCGGCTGGAAAGGACGGGGAGGTCTCGGTGAGGCCGCGGCCCCTCTCGGCCGTGGTCATCGACCTCGACGACACCCTGCTCTCGGCCTACCGCCGGCCGGATCTGGCCTGGCGGAGCGTCTGCTTGATGATGCAAGCCGAGCTGGGCGGCCTCGCCCCGGATATCGCGGCGCAGGCGCTCACGCGGGCCGGGCAGGCGTTCTGGCGCGACCCGCGGTGTCATGAGTTGGGTCGCGCCGACCCACGACACGCGCGGCGCCTCATCGCGACAGCGGCCTTCGAGACCCTGCTTCGGGAAGGCCATCCCGCACCGGCTTGCGAAACGGTCTCGAGCCTCGCCGACGCCTTCAGCCGGCGGCGGGACGAAGAGATGCGGCTCGAGGCGGGGGCTGAGGCCCTGCTGCTCGACTTGCGCGACGCGGGCTATCGCCTCGCGCTTCTCACCAACGGCGCCGGACCGTTGCAGCGCGCCAAGATCGAACGGTTCGGTCTCGAACCGTATTTCGATCACATTCAGATCGAGGGCGAAGTCGGCGTGGGAAAGCCCTTTCCCGACGCGTTCAGGCGTGCGTTCGCCGCCCTGGCCGTCGAGGCTCCCGAGGTCTGCGTGATCGGCGACAGCCTCGAATGGGACATCCGTCCGGCCAAGGCTCTGGGCTGTCGGACCGTGCTGTATGATCCGGAACGGGCCCTTGAGGCCGAACCCCGTCGCAGCGACGCCGACGTGGTGGTCAGGACCTTGACGGGCCTGGCGCGTTGTCTGCCTGCGCTTCACACTCAGCGTGAATGAAGGGTTCGGCGTGCGGGATACCGCCGCGTCGCTTTTAAGCCGCCCGCGATCGAGGTGCGCCAGATCGACGATCCGATCGCGCAAGAAAAACGCCGCGCGGCTCGCCGCGCGGCGTTCCCCACTTCGGTTTCGGCCCCTCAGGAGGCGGGAGGCCGCCTCCTCAGTGAACCATGAAACGGACGACGCCGTTCATCTGATGGCCGTCGGCGCCCTTCGCGGTCCAGGCGGCGGCGTAGGTGCCGGGCGCGAGGGCCGGAAGCGGGGCGCTGACGGTGACCGCGGGTGCAGCCTCCGCTGACAGGGCCACATCGACCGCCTGGTTCGACGGTCCGCCGGTCAGGCGAAGGGACGTCAGGACCATGGCGTGCGGGAAAGTCGCCGAGAAGGTGGTCGGGGCGGAGGACAGCATGGCGTTGTCCGCCGGAGTGGTCGCCACGCCATTGGCCGGCGCCTGCATGGCGGCGTGGTCCTGCGCCGACATGCCGGCATGCGACTGGCTCTGGGCCTGGGCGGCCGACAGAGGAGCGAAGGCCGCGAGGGCGGCGAGAGTGGCGAGTATTGAACGGTTCATCGAAAACTCCTGGACTTCAAGCGAACTACTGTTTGGGCGGCATGGTCATGCCGTCCATCTTCGACATGTCATGGCCGGCCATCGGATCGGCAGGCGGCGGTGTCGGCTCTGGCGCGGGCGCGGGCCGGGGGGCCGGGCGGGGCGCCGATGCCTTGGGAGGCGCGGCCGGGGTTGATGCGGCAGGGGCGGGCGTGGCGGCCTGCGGCGGCGTCGCCTCGGGGGTTGCGGCCGGCACGGCTTCCATCGGAGCCATCGCTGAAGCGTCCGGCGTCGGCTCGGCGTCCACCGGTTGAGGCTCGGCGGCGGGCTGGCAGGCGCCCAGGGTGACCGCCGCGGCCGCGGCGAGGATCGGCAATCTCATGTGGCAAGCTCCTGATAAGAGGGCGACGGTCAGGTATTTCCATCGACGCCTTCATACTGGTTTACGCGGGCGAGCGCCGCAGCCCTCGCCGTCCGGCCTTCATCCGCGTCATTTCGGAGCCGGCGGGACGTCGCCCGCGCCGCCCAGGACATCGAACAGCTTGCGACGGGCGCGCGCGACGCGCGTCTCCACCGTCTTGACGGTCACGCCGAGAATTTCGGCCGCTTCCGCCTGGCTGCGCCCCTCGATCGCGGTGAGCAGCAGCGGGGCCTTGAGATGCGGCGGCAAAAGGCTGATCGCCTCGTTCAGACGGGCGAGTCGGTCGCCGGCCTCCATCCGTTCATCCGCCGGCTCGTCGCCGTTCGCCACGGCCAAGGCTTCCGGCGATGCCAGATCGACGTCGCCCCGGATCAGGCGTCGGACGAACCGGCGGCGGCTCCAGTCCCGGCATTTGTTGAGCGCTATGGTCCGGATCCAAGCTTCGAAGGGCCGGGTCGGGTCATAGCGGCGGATGTTGATCCACGCCGCCGCATAGGTCTCCTGCAACAGATCCCACGCATCCTGTTCGTCGCCGACATAGCGCCGGACGAAGCGGAACAGGGCCGTCTTGGTCTGCTGCATCAGCGCGCCGAAGGCCGCCCGATCGCCGCCGGCGGCGCGCGCTGACAGGTTCGCTGGACTCTCCACCCGGAACGCTAGCCTTCGTCGGGCGCGAGAGCCGCCACGATGCGGTCGTCGAAGACCTCGGCCTGGACAGGGGTCAGCACCGACCGCATCTCGAAGACGTGGGCTATCGTCTCCTTCTGAAGGGCGCCCATGGCGACGTGGAAATGGTCAACCGCGGCCTGAACCGGGGGACCGTCGCCGTCGCTCTGTTCGATCGCGCGCGCCAGCTCGAGGTTGGCCGCGCGGACATCGGCTTCGAGCGCGGGCCGACGCGCTGCGAACCGGGCCTCGACCGCCTCGATGCGCGTCAACTGGTCAGGCGACAGCTTGAGATCGTGGTGCACGATGTCGTGCAGGGACGGCGGCTCGCGCCGGCTCAGCACCCAGCTGGCGCTGATCCAGGTGCCCGCGCCGCTGGCGACGGCCGCCAGCACGGCCGTCAGGACGATCGCGCGCCAGCCGCGCATCACCGCCCGGTTTCCAGTCTCACCAGAGGCGACAGGCCCGCATCGACCGTGAAGATGGCCATCTCTCCCGGCGGGCTCGGCGCGGCGGCCGCGCCGACGCCGCCCGCCGTCAGACCGGTGGCGAGGGCCACGGCGACCGCGCCGAGACGGACCTGCGTGGCCAGTCTTTCGCCGCGAAGCGTCTCGACCCGGCTCCAGACCAGCGGTTCGAGCCCGTCGAGCGACCGGCCGATGGGCGTCATCGCGGACTCGGCCAGAATGTCATCCAGTTTAAGCGACATCGAACACTCTCCTTGCGCCCCTACATCCTACTACGGCCAAGACCGTGACATCCCTCGGGCGAGGGAGCGGACCTCGCGCTGCGTAGATAGCAGAAGGGACAGGAGTGGAGAGGGTTTATGACATCACGCGGATTTTTCCCGGCATTGGGACTCGCGCTCGCCTTGTCGGTGAGCGCGCCCGCGATCGCGCACGAGGATCATGACGCCCCGGCGGTTCGCGGCCAGAGCGCCGCATCGACCGCCGAGGGGCCGCAATCGGACATGACGGCCATGCCCGGCATGGCGACCGACATGGACCACGGGGCCATGATGGCGGACGAGGGTCCGAAACCCATGCCGCAGCGCCTGTACCGCTGGCTCGGCGCCATGCACCCGGCCGCGGTGCATTTTCCGATCGCCCTGTTCCTCGTCGCCGCCCTCCTCGAGATCGCCGCCCTGACCCTCCGGCGTCCGGTCCTGACCCAGGGCACGCGCGTCATCATCGCCTTGGCGGCCATCTCCGCGGTCGGCGCAGTGGCATTGGGCTGGTTCGCCATGGGGATGCCGGGACGGGACGACGCGACCCACGCCTCTCACAGATGGCTCGGCACTTCGATCGCCGCGCTGGGCCTCCTTAGCTGGTGGGCGAAGGAGCACTGGGTCCGCCGGCCGGGGCCCGGGCGCGAGAGAGTCTACATCGGCCTGTTGACGCTCACCGCCGTCGCCGTCGTGATCAACGGCCTCTTGGGCGGCATGCTGACCCACGGCGTGAGACATCTGATGTTCTGAAGGCCGCGCCGTCGTTCAACCTTCTCGTTTTTTCACCCACGCCCGTCCGACACACCTTTCGCGGCCGGCAAACAGGAGCCTCGCCCACGATGTTTCGTTCAACCTTCGCCGGACTGGCGGTCGCCGCTCTCCTCGCCACCGCCTCGCAGGCCCAGACCGCGGACGAACAACAGGTCCGCGCCGTGGTCACCGCCTACAAGACCGCCATCGAGCGGATGGATGTGTCGCAGACGCCGGCCCTGTTCTGGTCCGACTCCGAAATCTTCGAGAACGGCGGCGTGGAGGGATCGTTCGCCTACTATCTGGAGCACCATCTGGGTCCTGAGTTCGCCGATCTCGCCGGGTTCGACTTCCGCGACCACGACATGAAGATCGAGGTCGATGGCGATACGGCCTTCGTAAGCGAGACCTACACCTACCACATCACCTTCAAGGACGGCGCGCGAGCTCCCATAGAACGCCGCGGCGCCGCGACCAGCGTCCTGCGCAAGCGAGGTGACGAGTGGAGGTTCGACATCTATCATTCCTCGGCGCGGCCTTTCCGTCCGGCGGCCTGAGCGCGACCGCGACGGTCAGCGCCGTTTGCACATCGTTTTCTTGAGGTCTCATGGGGTCCCAGTCCATTCCACTCTCACGCCGCAGTCTCATCGCCATGGGAACGGGCGCCCTGGCGGTCGCGGCCTGCGCCCCGGTCGGTCGCGCGTCGAACGAGCTCGCCGTCTACAAGACGCCGACCTGCGCCTGTTGCACGGCCTGGGTGGATCACATGCGCGCCGCGGGCTTCGAGGCGCGGATCAGCGAGCTTCCCAGTCTCCGCTCGATCCGCAGCACCCAGGGCGTGCCCGAAGCCCTCGCGTCCTGTCACACCGCCCTGATCGGGGGCTATGTTCTGGAGGGCCATGTGCCGGCCGAGGACGTGAGACGGCTTCTGGCCGAGCGTCCCAAGGCCGTGGGCCTGGCGGTTCCGGCGATGCCCCTGGGGTCGCCGGGCATGGAGACGCCGGACGGCCAGCGCGAGCCCTATGAGACCCTGCTGATCCTCGAGGGCGGCGGCACACGCGTCTTCGCGCGTCACGGCTAGTCGGGTTCGTTCCATGAAGGTTCTCAGGCTGTCGACCCAGCTTCACAAATGGGTCGCCCTCGTGGTGGGGCTGCAGGTTCTGTTCTGGGTCGGCGGCGGTCTGGTCATGACCGTCATTCCGATCGAGACGGTGCGTAGCGAACATCGCGCGGCCGAACTCAAGCCGGCTCTGCTTGAGGTTGGAGCTCTTCCGACCCTCGCCGTCGTGGCCCGTCGCGCGGGCGTGGCCCCTGTCGAGGCGGAGCTGCGCACGACGCCGCGCGGACCCGCCTGGACTTTGAAACCGGCGGACGGAGAGCCCGTCGTCGTGTCCGCCGTCACGGGCCTTCCGTTCGGGCCGATGTCCGCTGGCGAGGCCTCGGCGTTCGCCCGGACGGGCTACAAGGGCGAGGCGAAGGTGTCCGACGCCGTGCTGCTGGCCACGGCGCCTCAGGAAACCGGCCGGACAGGACCGCTCTGGAGGGTCGATTTCGCCGACCGCGAACGGACGACCTTCTATCTGTCGCCGGCCACCGGAGAGGTCGTGACGCGCCGCTCGGGCGTCTGGCGGTTCTATGACTTCTTCTGGCGGCTCCACATCATGGACTGGAAGACCGGCGAGAACTTCAACCATCCGCTGATCATCATCACGACCTTCCTCACCCTGAGCATCGTGATCACCGGGATCATCCTGCTATGGATCCGCCTAGCGCGTGATCTGAAGGCTTTCCGGGCGTCTCGGCGGACGGGCGGTTCGAGTTGATGCGGGTTGCGCCCGGGCGCGGGCGGGTGGTCAGGTCAGGCGGTGAGAGATTTCGGTCAGGCCTCGCAGGTCGGAGCCGAAGCGCGCGATCGATCCCCGGTGCCGGTCCAACTCCCCATAGGGCAGATATCGGACGTCCAGGTCCGAGATCCGGCTGAAAGCCGGCCGCTGGAGCTGGGCCCGGACATCGCCTTCCCGGCTGTCCGGCGCCACCAGAAAGAGACCGGCGGACGTGTGGAGTTCACCCGAGAGCGCCAGATCCAGCATGCGCACCACGCCGGAATAGATGGTGGTGGAGTGCTCGACTTCGAAGGCCGCCGCTACGCGATCCGGCGAGGCATCGAGCCAGAGGACGTCGATCAGACGGATCGACTCGGCGCCAGCGCCGTTCGCCAGCGCCGTCGGAAGTTGATCGAGACAGCCCTCGCCGAGACGCGCGCCGTCATGGAGCCGGCTCCGGTCGTTGGCGGCGATCCAGACCCGATAGCCGAGCGCGCGTCCCAGATCACGAAGCCAGGCCTGGATTTCCGTGTGCGTGCGATCCGTCTCGCGTTGCTGCGCCGTCGCCTTCTCGAACTTCAGGGCTTCCGCGCGGGCCTGGGCGAGCCGTTCTTCCCACCCCTGGCGCGAGAGCGCGTCACCGGCGGGGGGCGGCGCCGGATACCGCCCGGAGCCGACATCGAACAGGAATCCCGCGAGGGCGCCCAGATCGTTCGACAGAAGGTCACGATATCGGGCGTTCAGCGCCAGGAGGCCCTCCCGCATGGCCAGATAATGTTCCCAGCTGCCGAGCTTCACCTTCGAGCCGGTGATCGCGTTGTAACCGTTGACGATGGCGGTGTTGAACGGGGGCGCATGCGTGGGGTGCAGGAAATAGATCAGGTTGGCGACGGCCGGCCCGAGGCCCTTGATCTTGAGTTGATCGATCGTGCGGATGCCGGAGAGAATCTCGTCGGCTGTGGAACAGCCGCTGCAATGATGCAGCAGGCGGCCGAAGGCGCGCTGGTTCGCCGGGTTCTCGTAGATGTCGGGGATCCTCAACTTGGGCTTCCACAGAAAGGCGTGGTCGGCGCCCTTGAAGATCTGTCGCTGCTCGGCGACGGAATGGACGATGGTCTCCAGGGACGAGCCGCGATAGGCGACACCGAAGCGGCCCGTCTCGATCTCCTCGACCACCTGGCCGATGCCCCGGCCGATCGACCGGAAATTCTTCAGCCGTTCATCCCACAGGAACCAGGTCTGGTAGGTCGCCGAGGGATCGTTACGCCATTGCGCGATGAGGTCTCGAAGTCTGTCCGGCACGCCATCCTCTCAGATCCTGAATCTTCCCTCCCAGCGTAAGCGGGTCTGCGCTGAAGCGCCACTGGAGCGGCTCTTCTGCGGTCGATCATGCTCCCGACGGACGGCGATGAAGGGCGTTCGTCATGGTCGCGACCGAAGCGGACGGCGCGCGCCGTCCGGCGCGGTCGCGTCTTGACTCGAAGGGCCTCGAAGCGCCTATCTCGGCCGCCATGTGGAATATTGTCCGCGTCCTTCTGTTCGCCCTCGCGGTGGCCGGGTTCATCGGCCAGTCGTCGGCGCACGCCACTCCGGTTCAGGTGTTCGAGGCGACGGCGGCAATGCCGGAGGCGGACTGCGCCGAGATGATGGACATGGCGGACGAAGCCGTCGACGACGCCGAAGGCCCGTGCAGCAAGATGACGCCGGATTGCATCGCCAAGATGGGCTGCGCCGCCGTCGCCTCGCCGATGCCGCCCGCGCCGGCGATCGAGCATCCGCTCGGGTCGGGGGCGAAATCGTTCGCCGAGGTCGATGTCGCGCTGGAAGGCGCGGGTCCGCTTCCACTGAAGAGTCCGCCCAAACCGCTGTCGTAGACTGCTTTCGCTGATCGGAAAGCCGCGCACCGCTTCGCGGCGTCCGCCGATCGACTGAGGTCTGCGCCTGCGTCACGCCGCGAGGTGGACGCGGCGGTTATCGAGAATTCTCATGATCATTCGCTTCGGCACGGCGGTCTCCGTCGTGCGCCGTCTCCCGGCGGTTCCCTTGCCGCGACGCTTGCGGCGGCCTTGCTGGCCGTGCCCCGTTGACCGGCCCTGGCCGCTGGCCGCACTCCTGGTGCTCGGACTCTGCGCCGCGCCGGCCCGTGCCGACCCCCAGACCTTCGACGAGACTCTGGCCCGCGCCGCCAGCGAGGCGCCGCGCCTGAGAGCCAGCGCTCTGGGCGTCGACGCGGCTCGGGCCGCCGCGCCCGCTGCCGGGCGCCTGCCGGACCCCCGGCTCTCCGTCGGTCTCGACGGATATCCGGTGAACGGGCCGTTCGCGGGGCAATTCGATGAAGACTTCACCATGCTCAGGATCGGCGTCGAGCAGGAAGTGCCCAGCCGCGCGCGTCGTCGCGCCGAGCGAGACATCGCCGAGGCGGCGATCGGCGTCGCCGGCGCTGAGGAGTCCGTCGCGCGACGAGAGGTCCGGGTCGCCGCGGGCCTCGCGTGGATCGACCTGTTCTATGCCGAGCTCCGCTTTGCAGCGCTGGACGAGCTGCTGGCGACGTTGCAACCCCTCTGGGACGCCGCCCCGGCCGGAGTCGCGTCCGGCGCCTATCGGCCCGCCAACGCTCTCGGTCCCGTTCAGCTCAAGGCGGATCTTGACGATCGCCGCAGCAGTCTCGCCGCCGACATCGAGAAGGCGCGAGCCGAACTGGCCCGGTGGACGGGCGACGCCGATCCCGAGACGGTCGGACCGCCGCCGCAGGACGATCTCGACCTGGTCGCCTTACAGAGCGGCATCGCCCAGCTGCCGACCGTGCGGGCCTATGGAGCCGCCGCGCGCCGCGCCGAAGCCGAGGTCGATCTGGCCCGCGCCGGACGCCGGCCGGACTGGTCGTTCCAAGCCAGCTACGCCCGCCGCGATGAGCGGTTCGGCGATCTGTTCTCCGTCGGAGCGAGCGTGCGGCTGCCGATCTTTCCCGGTCGGAGGCAGGATCCGGTCATCGCCGCGCGCGCCGCTGATGCGCTGCGGGTCTCCGCCGAGCGTGAGGACGCTGAGCGCGTGTTGACCGCGTCGCTGCGAAGCGCCCTGGCGGAATACGTGACCGCTCACGATCAATGGATCCGGTCGCGCGACGTCGTTCTGCCCAGTGTCCTTCAGCGTTCCGATCTCGAAACCGCGAGCTATGCGGCGGGCCGGGCGGGCATCGTTGAAGTTCTCGAAGCCTTCACCGCCGTGGCCAACGCCCGGCTCGACGCGCTCGATCGCGAGGCCGCCGTGAAGCGTCAGGTGGTCGAGATCACTCTCACCTATGGGAACGACGACCGATGAACGCCCTTCGCAACAAACGCCTGGGCGTCGCCATGGGCGCGCTTCTTTTGGTCGGGGTCGGCGTCGGGGCAGGCATCGTCGTCGCTCCACGCCTGGATGGGGCCGGCGGCGAGACCGCCGAGGGGGCAGGGGAGCGCGAGATCCTCTACTGGTACGATCCCATGGTTCCGAACGAACGATATCCGGGGCCTGGAAAATCGTCGATGAACATGGACACCATCCCCAAGTATGCCGATGAGGGGGGAAGTAGCGCCACCCCCGGCGTCCGGATCGATCCGGCGCTGGCCCAGAATCTGGGGGTCCGATATGCCACGGCCCGCCGTGGCGACCTGGAGGGCGATCTCAGCGCCACGGCGATCATAGGTTACAACGAACGCGACATCGCTGTGGTCCAGTCGCGCGCGGACGGCTTCGTCCAGCGCGTCTACAACCGCGCGCCGGGCGACGTGGTCGCCGCGGGCGCCCCTCTGGTCGATCTGCTCATTCCGTCCTGGGGCGGAGCCCAGACCGAATATCTCGCCGTGCGACGCACCGGCAATACGCCCCTGATCCAGGCGGCGCGGCAGCGACTGGTGCTGTTGGGCATGTCCGAGGGCGTAATCGCTTCTGTGGAACGCAGCGGGCGGGCGCGGAACACGATCACGATCTCGACGCCCACTGGCGGCGTGATCAAGACGCTGAGCGTGCGCGCCGGCATGAGCGTCGCCCAGGGCATGACCCTGGCCGAGATTAACGGCCTGTCGACCGTCTGGGTCAACGCCGCCATCCCGGAGGCGCTCGCGAACCAGCTGAGAGCCGGGCAGTCCGTCGAGGTCGCCCTGGCCGCGTTCCCGGGCGAGCGGTTCACGGGTCGCCTGACCGCCCTGTTGCCGGAGCTCGTCGGCGACAGTCGCACGATCACCGCGCGGATCGAAATGGCCAATCGGGGAGGGCGTCTCAGGCCGGGCATGTTCGGCCGGATCACCTTCGGCGGCGGTTCGACTTCGGCTCTGCTCGTGCCGACCGAGGCGGTGATCCGGACCGGAGAACGTGACATCGTCATGCTCGCCCTGCCGGAGGGCCGCTATCAACCGGCCGAGGTCCGCATCGGACGGGAAGCCGGCGGACAGACCGAGATCCTCGCCGGTCTCAGGGAAGGCGAACGAATCGTCGCGTCGGGGCAGTTCCTGATCGATTCCGAAGCCAGCTTGTCAGGCGTCACGGCGCGGCCGATCGGCCAAACTTCCGGACCCGCACGCGCCCCGGCGTCGCCGACGGCCGGCCGGCCCGCCGCCGCCCAGACGGGCGCATCCATGGCCGCGCCCGCGCCGCGCGAGAGGTCGGGGCAATGATCGCCGCGATCATACGCGCCTCGGTCAAGGGACGTTTTCTCGTCCTTATGGCCGCGCTCGCTCTGCTGGCCGCCGGCCTGTTTGCGGTTCGCAGCACGCCGGTCGACGCCCTGCCGGACCTGTCGGACGTACAGGTCATCATCCGCACCAGCTATCCGGGGCAGGCCCCCCAGATCGTCGAGAACCAGGTCACCTATCCTCTGGCGACCACCATGCTGTCGGTGCCCGGCGCGCGAACGGTTCGGGGCTACTCCTTCTTCGGCGACAGCTTCGTCTATGTGCTGTTCGAGGATGGGACGGACCTCTACTGGGCCCGTTCCCGGGTCCTCGAATATCTGAGCCAGGTGCAGGCGCGACTTCCCGCGACCGCCCAACCGGCACTTGGTCCGGACGCCACCGGCGTAGGCTGGGTTTATGAGTACGCCCTGGTCGATCGGACCGGCCGCCACGATCTGGCGCAGTTGCGCAGCCTGCAGGACTGGTTTCTCCGCTACGAGCTGAAGACCGTGCCGGGCGTGGCGGAGGTCGCCAGCCTGGGCGGCATGGTGCGGCAGTATCAGGTGGTGCTCGACCCCGTCAGGCTCGCCGCGTACGGCGTGACCCATCAGGCCGCGGTGGAGGCCATCCAGCGCGCCAACGGCGAGACGGGCGGCTCGGTGCTCCAGCTCGCCGAGGCCGAATACATGGTGCGCGCCAACGGCTATCTGACCGAGCTCGACGACTTCCGGGCCGTGCCGCTCCGCACGGCGGCTGGAGGCGTGCCGATCAGCCTCGGGGACGTCGCGACCATCCAGATCGGCCCGGAGATGCGGCGCGGCATAGCGGAGCTGAATGGCGAAGGCGAGGTCGCCGGCGGCGTCGTCATCCTGCGATCCGGCGCAAACGCCCGCGCCACGATCGCGGCTGTCGCCGAGAAACTCCAGACGCTCAAAGCCGGATTGCCGCCGGGGGTCGAAGTGGTGACGACCTACGATCGCTCGCAGCTCATCGACCGGGCGATCGACAATCTGAGCGGCAAGTTGATCGAGGAGTTCATTGTCGTCGCCCTGGTCTGCGGCCTGTTCCTCTGGCACGCCCGGTCGGCGTTGGTCGCCATCCTGACCCTGCCGCTGGGCGTGCTGGCGGCCTTCCTGATCATGAATCTTCAGGGCGTGAACGCCAACATCATGTCGCTGGGCGGCATCGCCATCGCCATCGGGGCCATGGTCGACGCGGCAGTGGTCATGATCGAGAATGCCCACAAACACATCGAGCGATGGGAGCACGATCACCCCGACAAGAAGCTGGCGGGCGAGGAACGGTGGAAGGTCATCACCGAGGCGGCCGTGGAGGTCGGACCGGCGCTGTTCCTTAGTCTGCTGATCATCACCCTGTCGTTCATTCCGGTGTTCAGCCTCCAGGCCCAGGAGGGTCGGCTGTTCGCGCCGCTGGCCTTCACCAAGAGCTACGCCATGGCGGCCGCGGCGATCCTGTCGATCACCCTCGTGCCGGTTCTGATGGGCTATCTGATCCGGGGACGGATACCGGCCGAGCAGAGCAACCCGATCAACCGCTGGCTGACCCACATCTATCGGGGGCCGCTCGACTGGGTGCTGCGTCACCCAAGGAAAACTCTCTTGGTCGCCTTGCTGGTCTTCGCCACTACGGCCTGGCCTCTCAGCCGGCTCGGCGGCGAATTCATGCCGGCGATGGACGAGGGCGACCTGCTCTATATGCCTTCGGCCCAGCCGGGCCTCTCTGCGGCCAAGGCCGCGGAACTGCTGCAGCAGACGGACCGCATGATCCGCACGGTGCCGGAAGTGGCGACCGTGTTCGGCAAGGCCGGCCGGGCGGAAACCGCGACGGATCCGGCTCCGCTGGAAATGTTCGAGACCACCATCCAGTTCAAACCGCGCGATGAATGGCGCCCCGGCATGACGCCGGAGAAGCTGGTCGAGGAGCTCGACCGCGCGGTCCAGGTTCCGGGGTTGTCCAATGTCTGGGTTCCTCCCATCCGCAATCGCATCGACATGCTGGCGACGGGGATCAAGAGCCCCGTCGGCGTCAAGGTGTCCGGCGCCGACCTCGGTCAGATCGACCGCGTCGCGGCCGAGGTCGCCGAGGTCGCCCAATCCGTGCCGGGCGTGAGCTCGGCGCTGGCCGAGCGTCTGACGGGCGGCCGCTACGTCGATATCGACATCGACCGCGACGCGGCGGGGCGTTACGGTCTCAACATCGCCGATGTGCAGTCGATCGTCTCAGGCGCGATCGGCGGCGAAACCATCGGCCAGACCGTGGAGGGCGTGGCGCGCTATCCCATCAGCGTGCGCTATCCGCGCGAGTTGAGGGACAGCGTGGAGCAGCTGCGAGCCCTGCCGATCCTGACGCCTTCAGGCCAGCAGATCACCCTGGGCGCCGTCGCCGATCTGCGGATCGCCGACGGGCCGCCAATGCTGAAGTCCGAGAACGGCCGGCCGACCACCTGGGTCTATGTCGATGTGCGGGGACGCGACCTGGCCTCGGTCGTCGCGGATCTGCGTCGCGCCGTGGCCCGTGCCGTCACCCCCACGCCTGGCGTGAGCATCGCCTACTCGGGCCAGTTCGAATATCTCGAACGGGCGACCGCGCGGCTCAGGATCGTGGTCCCGGCCACGCTGGCGATCATCTTCGTCCTGCTCTACCTGACGTTCGGGCGCTTCGACGAAGCCCTGCTGATCATGGCCACCCTGCCGTTCACCCTGACCGGGGGGATCTGGCTGCTCTATCTGCTCGGCTTTCACCAGTCCGTCGCCACCGGCGTCGGCTTCATCGCCCTGGCCGGCCTCTCGGCCGAGTTCGGCGTGGTGATGCTGATCTATCTGAAGCAAGCTTTGAAAGATCGCGGAGCCGACCCCGATCGCGGACAGGTCCAAGAGGCCGTTCGCGAAGGCGCCCTGCTGCGGGTCCGGCCCAAGGCCATGACGGTCGCCGTTGTCCTGGCGGGCCTGTTTCCGATTCTGATCGGCCACGGCGCGGGCTCGGAAGTGATGAGCCGGATCGCCGCGCCGGTGATCGGAGGCATGATCACCGCACCTTTGCTCTCGATGCTCGTTATACCGGCGGGCTACCTTCTCCTCAGGCGCCGCAAGGCCCGTTCAACCCCCCCAAACCAAGGAGCGACCCCATGACCCGAACCCTTGTTTCACTCGCCGGCGCGGCCATGATGCTTTCGGCCTGCGGCCAACCCGCGGACCCGGCCGCCGAACCGGCCGCTGCCGCGCCCGTCGACACGGCTTCCGCGGCCGGCGCGGCGGACACGGCGACGTCCCCCGCTGCGGGCTCCAGATCCGGCAGCGGCGCAGGCGTGGTCACCGCCGTGGATACGGCGGCCGGCACCGTGACGATCAATCACGAGGCTATTCCGGCGGTCGGCTGGCCAGCCATGACGATGAGCTTTACGGCAGACCCCGCCGTGGCACAGCAAGCCGCTGTCGGGGATCGCGTCCAGTTCGACCTGACCGTTCAGGGCAACGCGGGTGAAGTCACCGCCATTCGCCCGGAATAGCCGGACCCGCCTTCACCGTTCGTGCGGGGCGTTGTCAGCGCACGCACGGTGAAGGCGGTGCTCCATCAACGGCTCGACGGAGTGATCGTGCCAACCGCCTCCCGGCACGCCTCTTCGCAGCGGCGGCAGGCCTCGGCGCAGATGCGGCAATGTTCATGCATGTCCGCGTGTTTGTCGCACTCCGCGGCGCAGGCCGCGCAGGTGTCGGCGCAAACCTCGAGCTGGCCCTTGATGACCGCCTCGTTGCTCCCCGTACGGCGCGCGCCGACCGCGCCAGCGGCCGCGCAGACGTCGGCGCAGTCGAGGTTGAGCCGAATGCATTGGACGAGATCGGCGACCATGGCTTCGCCGAGACAGGCGTCGGCGCAGATGCGGCAGGTCGCGGCGCACTCGTAGGCCGCCTCGACGGCGCGGATCAGTGCGTCGTTGGTCGAGCCTTTGACGTGAGGGTGGGCGCTGATCATGGACTGGATATGCATGGGATTCTCCGATGGCGGACTTGGTCAACCCGCCGGAACGGCCGCTGTTCCCCGGTGACCGCGTACGCCGTGAAACGTGAACGGTGTGCATCCCTGAGCGGGCAGCTGGGCCGGGATCAAGGTGTCCGGCCATGTTCCTAAGGGACTATCTGCGGTCGGCAAGCGCCCCATCCTCCACCCGAATACGCCACGCCAGAAGCATAGCGTTCGCGCTGCTCCACGCGACGGCGATCCAGACCTGGCCGACCGCCAGCGGCAGGACGAGGATTTCGAGGGACGCGATCACATATTTTGGGTGACGAGTGAACCGGTAGGGGCCGCGTCTTGGAACTGCAGCGCGACCACGATGGTCACGGCGAGGCCGGCGCAGAATTGGCGGAGCAGTCGCGTCAATACAGGTTTCCTGACCTTCGACCCATACTGGGTGACCCGGACTCGCGCAACGACTCGATCGTCGCACGGGTTTGAAGGCCGTCAGGCTTCCTTGAGCCGACGGGTCACGCCAGCCGCTGCGACCGCCTCCGGAGCGGGTTGTAGATCCAGCCTGTTCGTCAGATCGTTCGGTTGTGGTATCCCGTGTCAGCGAGGTATATCGGCTCGCTTCTCTCGCAAACCAAGCTTTCGGCATTGTCAATACATCTCGAAAGATGTCGTGATCACGCGCTTTTTACATCAGACTATTTCTTCATTGTTTTCAACATTCCTCGATCTATTCGGACTGCGACACGGCGCTGTTGACGCCCATTGGCATAAAGCCCATATGGATCAAATCATTACCAGCGTTCGTGTAATCGAGTGGGAGTGAGGGACGACGGGCATGCAGGGGCGGCCTGTGGTGAGGGGATTTCGTTGATGACGGAGGAACTTTAGCGGACGGGTTCGGTCGGTGCGATCCGTAGCCTTACGGTGGTAGATCTACGGGGGCGGGATGGTGTTGGCTACGGTCTCCCGGAGGTCCGCTCCTGACTCATAGCGGCGGTTGGGAACGTCTGCTGCTGGGCCGTCCACCCCGTAGCGGCGCGTAGATCGAATAGACATTTACACGGCAAAGTCGCCTTATTTCACCATGAACTTTGCTGAATACGAGAAGGCGGGCAGGCACTCCTACGAGCGGCTCGCGTCCACGGTCGCGGCGATCCTGGGCGTAATCCTTGCTGGCATGCCTACGGTCCGGGTCCAGCAAATCCAACACCGCGCGAAAGGACCGGCGTCGCTCAAAAAGAAAATCGAAATGGCGGGCGGGACGTTGGACGATGACGTCGAGTCTCATGCCAAAGACGTCGCCGGCTGCCGGCTCATTCTCTACACCAATGATGACGTGGCCCGCCTGGTCCGGTCCGACGTCATGTTCGATAACTTCGACATCGATTGGGATAGGACGAAGTTTCACTATCCGCTTGATGAGCATTCGAGCGCGGGCGGGTTCATTTCTTACAACTACGTCGTCAAGCTGAAGGAGCAGCGGACCTCGCTTCCCGAATACGCCGACTTGGCTGACCTGTGGTGCGAGATTCAGGTGCAGACCACGATCGACCACGCTTGGTCAGAAATGCACCACGACACAGTCTACAAGCCCCCGGCCAAAGGGTTCGGCGGCGCGGTCCTAAAAGAGGTCGAAACGCGCATGGCCAGGATCATGCAGGATTATCTCGTTCCTGCAGGCTTCGACTTCCAGAAAGTCTCCAACGATGTCCGACGGCTCGAAGACGCACGAACCTTTTTCGAGACGCGCCCCCTCGAACGGGTCGAAGCGGACATCGACAATAACGAACGACACGACATTCTGAAACGTTACCGTGAGACGGTACTTCCGTACGTGGACGACCTCACCGGCCAAGCCGAAACAATTCGGAACGCGCTCAGGGCATCCCTCGAAAAGGCAGCCTCGACCGAGACCGTGCCAATATACTATGGCACCTACGAACATGCCGGAAAGACGTTCGAAGACGTTTTAGAAGCGACGCTCGACATCGTCGACCGTCTGAGGTTCGCCGATGAGCAGGGCGTTCGGGCGACCTGGGACCTTATCGGTCAAGCCGTCGACCTTGCCTCCACAGAAGCGGCCCGTGCGAGAGCCGGAGGCTCCGCAAAGTCCTTAGGCAAGCACAATCTGCATGTCTGGAAACAGGTCGGCCCCCTGGTCCAATGCCAACTGGCGGAACTAGCTCTTGCCGACGTGGGAAGCCCGGGACGACGGCCTCTGGTGATTGCTGCCGCCCAAGCCATCCTGGATCCGGAAGTCGAAGGCACGACGAGCGGCTCGAATACCATCACCATCCACCAAGGCGCGGTGCTGCCGAGCGGCGAGCTGGCCCATGCTCGTGGACAATCGATTGCCGCCCTTGAAGCAATATTGACGGAGCCTTTGCCGCCTGACGCAAAGGAGGCCTTCAACGCTCTTATGTCAGCGACAAGCTTCCCTTATCACGGGACCGTCGACGGTGCCCTCGTAGAGCTCATCGCTACTGACACTTTGCGTGTGGTGGAGATTGCTTCTCGGCTTGCGCCCTTGGCCCCATCCTTCGGTTCAGCGCCTTCAAGATGCCGCCGGACCTTTTCCTTTTCGACGCAACCGCATCGGCTGTGTTGTCCCGCGAGGACCCGAACGAGATTCTTGCGCTGGTGGAGTACGCTTCTCGCCTTGTCGACACCCACCCGCAGGCGATCACCACTGCGCTTCTGCCGAGCGTTCGCGCACTTGCGGCCCTGCGCATTCACCGCTGGATCGATCGGCTGTGGTTCGTTTGGAAAGAGGAATACGTCGCTCAGTTCTCCGAGACTCAGATTGACGAGTTGCTCCATCTCGCCGAGGAAATCCCGACCGTTGGCACCCATGCAGAATGGTGGCTCGGCGCCATCGCGACAGTCTGGCCGGAGAAGATTGTCCGTTGGTTCGAAACCCGGATCGTGAGGCAGCGGCAGCACGACTGGGGCGAGCGCTTCGAAGCAGTGCCTTTCCGGCTCTCTCGTCTCAAACCGCCTCTCCAGACCCAAGGCACTGCCGTCCTCAAGATGATCCGAAGGGCGTTCGACGCTGCGGACATGTCGTTCCAATACACGGGCGGCAAGCTTTTGGCAGAAGTCCTGCCCGACCTCGGGGCCGTCCAGGCAGAGCTCAAGGCGTTGGCTTCGGGCAACGATGATGATCGGCTCTTTCTCACGAGGATCATGGCAGCCTACGATGGTTCACCCGCAATTGACGGCGTGTGCCGGGACTTAGTGGCAGCAACCGAGCCCGGATCCAAAACATGGACGGCGGTGGAACTTGCGATCGACGCCACGGGCGTGGTTTCGGGTGAGTTTGGCATGGCCGATGCCAGCCAAGCGCGAAAGACGGCAATGGAGGCGTGGCTTAAAGATGAGCGCGAGCTGACGTGACCCCCGTTTCTCATCCAGCCATAACGAGAGTCCTTTGGTGATCTGAACTGGGGTTGGCGGGGTTGGCAAGAGGCCGGTCAGCGCAGCTTCCAACCCGCGCAGCGGACCGGCCGATCTGTCCGCTGAGCGCTTCTGCATAAGCCTGCGGCGTCAGCCAGCCGAGCTTCGAGTGCGGACGCCGTTCGTTGTAATCGCGTCGCCACGCCTCCAGTACCGCGCGGGCGTGCGGCAGTGATCGGAACAGCGTCTCGTTCAGCAGTTCGTCGCGCAGCCGTCCGTTGAAGCTCTCGTTGAAGCCGTTCTGTTGGGGCTTGCCGGGCGCGATGTAATGCCAGCCGACGCCGGTGTCGTCGGCCCAGGCCAGCACAGCATTCGAGGTGTACTCCGTGCCGTTATCGCTGACGATGGTGTCGGGCCGGCCCCGCTGCCGGACGACGGCGTCCAACTCCCGCACGACCCTCGCGCCCGACAGCGAGGTGTCGGCCACCAGCGCCAGGCATTCGCGGGTGCAGTTATCGATCACCGTCAGGATGCGGAAGCGCCGCCCGTCCGTCATCTGGTCTGAGACGAAGTCCAACGACCAGCGCTGATTGGCGACCAACGGCGTCTCCAGTGGTCGCCGCGTGCCCATTGCTCGCTTCCGACCGCCCCGCCGGCGCACCGTCAGTCGCTCCTCGCGATAGATCCGCTGGACCCGCTTCCTGTTGACTGCATGGCCCTCGCGCCGCAGCAGCACGTGCAGGCGGCGATAGCCGAACCGGCGACGCTCCTGGGCCAGGGCCTTCAGCCGGTCGCGCAGGGCGCCGTCGTTCGGGCGCGTCGCCTGATAGCGCACGCTCGTCCGATCAACACCCAGCACACGGCACGCCCGCCGTTCGCTCATCTCGTAGGCGGCCTGCAGATGGCCAGCCGCCTCGCGATAGCCGGCGGGCGTCACCACTTTTTTCCCAGCAGCTCCTTCAGCGCCACGTTGTCCAGCATCGCGTCCGCCAGCATCCGCTTCAGCCGGGCATTCTCATCCTCGAGCGCCTTCAGCCGCCGAGCCTCCGACACATCGAGCCCGCCGAACTTGGCCTTCCATTTGTAAAAGGTCGCCGAACTGACCCCGTGCCGCCGGCACACCTCCGCCGTCGTCACACCGGCCTCCTGCTCCCGCAGGATCCCGATGATCTGCTCTTCCGTGAACCTCGATCGCTTCATTCTGTCCGTCCTTCGTTGGGCGGACTCTAGCTATTCCTGGAGGAGTTTCAGGGGGTCACGTCAGAGCCCGTCCAGCAATTCGCCCAACGTCATATCCTTAGCCTCGATCGCCAGATCGCGAGCGAGCGGCGGCGGACCATCGAGGAGGTTGCTCTACGAAAGCGCGAGTACGGTGAGGCCTAATCGACCTCAGGGACTTTCCACTACTATTCTTGCCCACTCGGCGACAAGCGTGGCTTCCGGACAGGCGTGAACGAACGTCGGCGAAAGCGTAATAGACTTCCGGTTTTCGGCGCGAAGCGGATGTCCGTTGTTGGCGCATAGCTGAGGTCCCGGCCTGCGAACTCCCTTCAGACCTCACGAAATCCGAGATCGAGTTCAGGCTGGCGGATGGTCATCAGGCGTTCTGGGCTGAGCGGGATGTCTTCCATGTCGTGGCCCGCCGGAGCGAGCGGCCGAGGCTTTGCTGTTCCATCCAGACTCCTATGAACCCCGCCGAAGGCGCACCTGACCTTTGGTCGCTCGCCGTAAGGATGCCTGACCTGGACCGGGCGATGCTGGATGTCTGGCTTCTACCGGCCGCTACAGGCGCTCCGGATGAATGGCGGGGTCCCGAGGCCCCTCCGCCGCCTGCTGAGCTGGAGCTCGAAGAGGGAGAGCTGGTCCAGCACGTGATGCAATCATCGGCTTTGAGGCAGCGTCGGGGTCTCTTCATCTACCGTCCGCGAAGCGACGGCCCCATGCCGGTCATCGCCCTGGCAGACGGGGAAAGCGTTCCGTCCTTCGCTTCGGTTCTGAAGCCCCGCATTGAATCCGAATAGGTTCCACCGACGATGATCGTCAGCCTCTGGAGCGGGCCCCTGCTCGAGGAGGGGGAGGCGTCAGACCCAAACCGACGCCATAAGGAATATCTCGCGGGCTGGGACGACGAGGTCTATCTCGCACACGAGCGCTTTCTGCTGAGCGAGGTGATGCCGCTCGCAGAGCGTCTGGGCGCCTCGAGGGTGCCGTCGGAAAGAATCCTCGCAGGCTTCTCCGACGGTGCGGCATGGGCTTTGAATACCGCGATGGTCAATCCCGACGTATTTCGGGGTGTGATCGCCATGTCGTTCGGTAGCCGGCCCGATCGTCGGGCGCGAGGATCGGGATATGGCTCGATCTATCTCACGGCTGGCGTGTATGAACCGGATTTTCACCAGAGCACTGTAGACGCCGCCGAAGCCTTGGAAGGGTCAGCTGACGCGGTGCGCCTCGACGTGGGAATCGCAGGACACAGCCAGATGTTGTGGAGAGAACGCTTCCCTCACGCCGTCAGGTGGCACTTGACTGGTCGGTCCGACCCTGTGCCGTAGGTCTGCTTTACCCCGAGTTTCCAGGGTCCGCTGCTGGCGCAGGCCTGACGGAACAGCAGTACAATCGGCCGAGGCAGGGAGGCCATCCGTGGGAGGTTGGCCATGCGCCAGTCTGACCTTTTCATCATCCCTCGTCGGCCTTGGAACGCGGGCCGTCTCATCGGTCCCAAGGCTCCGCTGAAACCCAAGCACATCTGGGCGATCCGACAGCAACTCAAGGTCGCCAAGCGCGTACGCGACCTTGCGATGTTTAACTGTGCACTGGATGCAAAGCTCAGAGCCTGTGATCTGGTGAAGCTCCGCGTCAGTGACGTCGCGCCTGGCGGCTCACTTAGGCTTCGATCCACCGTCATCCAGCAGAAGACCGGACGACCGGTTCCCTTCGAGATCACAGAGCCAGCCCGCCACGCGATTGGAGCCTGGTTGGAACTCCGAGGACAGCGTGACGACGACTGGCTGTTTCCGAGCCGAAACCATGCCGGCTGCCATATCGGCACGCGACAGTACGCGAGACTGGTCGATCAATGGATCCGTTTGATAGATCTGGAGCCCGCGGCTTACGGCACCCATAGCCTCAGGCGCACGAAGGTCTCACTCGTCTACAAGAAGACCGGCAACCTGCGCGCATGCCAGCTGCTTCTCGGTCACCGCAAGCTGGAGAGCACCGTACGCTACCTTGGCATCGAAGTTGACGACGCCTTGGAGCTCTCTGAGCAGATCGATCTCTGACATCGACCGGGTCCGCTCAGCGGACCCGGCGTTCGTCCGCTAAGGGTGGAAAGCGGACTGGCGTTCTCAAGTCGCTGGCATGAGGAAGGCAGCAACCGCTGAACGGAGTTGCTCGCGCATTACGACGGCGCGTTCGTGACTGAGGTCAAACTTACTGTTCAGATCGCGGGTGATGGCCATACCGGCGAGAAAGCCCATAAGCAGGCGCGCACGGACATCTGCGTCCTCGCCCCCGATCCATGCTTCAAGGTCGCGAAAGCCTTGGTGACCCAACGCTTCATCGATGAGGCGTTTGGCCTTATCTGATCCAGCGGAGCGCATCAGAACGAGCAAGTCGCGCAGCACCCTTCCGCCATTTGGAGCCGCCAGAACATCATCCGTCACGCGCTCAGCGAAGCTCTCACGATCTCCCCAGCGACGCTGCCAGTTCACGCTCCCAGATTTGATCACTTCGACGAAAAGCTCGTCCTTTCCACCGAAGTATCGGCTGATCAGCGAAGAATCGACGCCCGCGCGCGCTCCAATAGAGCGGACTCCGACTGCCTCGAAACCCTCCTCAGCGAAGAGGTCCAGCGCAGCCCGAAGGATCGCGTGTCGGGTAGCTTCGGCATCCCGCGTTGGAGTGGTGGTGGTCATAAGCCATCTATAGCGGAACTGATCTAACTATGTCCGCAACGGGTCGAGAGCGGACGCTCAACAAGGTGTGTTGCTGAGGTCCGGTTTCCGGCGTTGAGTGAATGACCGCTCCTGGCGCTGAAGAGCAGCTGAGCGGCGAACGTGCGGGTGGCGGACTCGGTCTGGCCTCATCAGCGGAGTGCGACTTACCGCAAGGTCCGGAACGTCACCGAGTAGCGCAGCGCCGTCATCGGCGTGATGCCGTGTTCCCAGTCGGCCCTGGCCGGGCCGTCGAGGAGGTAGGCCGAGCCTGGCGCGAGATCGAGATGGCGGCGCTCCCACCCATCCGGCGTCCGCCGCCGGAAGCGCAGGCGGCAGGGCGCGCCGAGGGAGACGCCGACGACCTTGTCGTATTGCGGACGGTCCCTATGCCAGCCGATGCCGGCTCCGGCCTGGTACTCGGTGACCAGGGTCTGGACGATCGCCGCCGCCGGAACGCCGGCGAAGGCGGCGGCGCGGTCGCGCAAGGGCTCCAGGAAGGCGGGCAGGGGCGCCGCCTCGTCCAGGCGGGCGCGGCTGAAGTCGTAGCGCCAGCCGAAGGAGACCACGCGGCGCGCCCCCAGCCAGCCGTGGAACGCGAAGGGCGCGAACGGCAGAACGGCGAAGGCGTCCGTCAAACGATCCCGCTCGGCTTCGTCGACCATCGCCCCGACGTAGCGCAGGCCCGTCGGCTCGAGCGGCGGACCTCCGAACAGATCGGCCTGAGGGCTGGTCATGGGAGGACAACGCATCACACCGCCGCCGGCGCCGCCTCATCCACCCAGCGCCTCCGCCGCCTCGGGATAGCGCTGGAGCAGGCGGGCCGCCCCCTCCGCCTTGCGCGGCCAAGGCCGCTGGGCCTCCCGCCGACGTTCCAGAACCATGGCCGCCGCCTCGCGGTGGGCGGGCCAGTCCATCAAGAAGCCGAGAGCCGCGCCGAAGTCGTCCGAAGCCGCCGCTTGGGCGAAGGCGCGGTCCAGCGCCTCGACATCGTCGAAGTCCGGCAGGCGGGCCAGGTAGTCGCGCAAGGGCTGAGGCGACAGGTCGCGTTCGAACATCGCCCAGCGCAGGTCCTGGGCCTCCTGCCGGTTTCCTTCGGCCTCCTGCACGTCGATCGAAGCCAACTCCCAGGCCGGCGTCAGCGCGGGCCGTCCGGCGGTGGGATTGCGGCCGAAAGTCCAGCGACGGTTCGACGGCGAGGGCCGAAGCGCGGTCTCGAGCGCGGCGCGCGCCTCGCCGATCCGCCCCGCCGCCAGCAGCCGGCGGGCCGCGCCGGCGGCGAAGTCGGGCGCGCCCTTCTCCTCGGGGGTCGCCAACGACAGCCACAGGTCCAGGTCGCCGGCCCGGTCCGCCAGCCGCCGGATCGCGCCGCGCGCCGGCCGGGCGCTCCGGACGGCGGACGGCAGGGCGGCCAGCAGGCGACGGGCGAACTCCGGCGTCAGGGCGTCGTCGGCGGCGCCGATCCAGCGAGCGTAGTCCTGCGGATGGCGGCCAACCGCCTCGGCCAGGGCGTCGAGCGCGGCCGGATCTTCGCCGGCGGGCGCGCCCGCCAGCGTCCAGAGGTCGGGCGCCGCGTCCTCGAAGGCGAACACCAGTTCGCCACGCGGGTCCTGCACGCGCGCCGTCAAGCCGCGGAACAGGTCGAACCAGGCCAGCAGGCTGGCGAAGGCGGCGCGCGCATCGGCCGGCGCCAGCCGGTCCACGATCATGCGGCGGTGCGCCTCAAGGTCCCGGATCAGCTCCCCGCGCTTGCGCCAGGAGACGCGGACGCGCGCCGCCGCGAGCGCAGCGATGCGCTTGTCGATCTCCGCCGCCAGCCGGTCCGGCCCGGCCTCGGCCGCCAACTCCAGCCGCAGCCGGCGCTTCAGGTTGGCGTCGCCGACGCTCGCCTCGGCCAGCAGCTCCGCCAGGCGCGGCGCGCCGAGCCTAGTCAGATTGGCCGCGTTCAGGCGGGTCGGGGCCGTCGGCCGTCGCGCCATCTCATCCTTCCAGTTCGATCCAGGCCGGCGCGTGGTCGCTCGCCTTGTCCCAGCCGCGCACATGGCGATCGACGCCGGCGTCCGCCAGCCGCCCGGCCAGCGCTGGGCTGAGCAGCAGGTGGTCGATGCGCAGGCCGGCGTCGCGCTCCCAGGCCTGGCGGAAATACTGCCAGAAGGTCCAGGGCGGTTGATGCGGGAAGCGCTCCAACAGCGCATCGGTCCATCCCTGGCCGACCAGCCGGGCCCAGGCGGCGCGGCTCTCGGGCTGTAGCAGGGCGTCCTTCTTCCAGGAGCGGCTGTTGTAGATGTCGGCCTCGGTGGGCACGACGTTGAAATCGCCGGCCAGCACCACGGGCGCGCCGCTGTCCACCAGGGTCGCGGCGTGGCCGATCAGCCGCTCGAACCAGGCCAGCTTGTAGTCGAACTTCGGCCCCGGTTGCGGGTTGCCGTTCGGCAGATAGAGGCCGCCGATCAGCACTCCGGCCACCGCCGCCTCGATGTAGCGGGCCTGAGCGTCGGCCGGATCGCCGGGCAGCGCCCGCCGCGTCACCACCGGCGCGCCGATGCGCGACAACAGGGCGACGCCGTTCCAGCGTCCCTCGCCGACCCAGGCGGCGTCGTAGCCGGCCGCCTTCAGGGCGGCGGCGGGAAATTGCGCCTGGGACGCCTTCAACTCCTGCAGGCAGACCACGTCCGGACGGGCTTCCGCCAGCCAGCGCAGCAGCGTCGGCAGCCGGGTGTTGACGCCGTTGATGTTGAAGGTGGCGATCCTCATCCCGTACCCGCGCCGTTCATGTCGTTCAGGCTGCTAATCCATTCGACGCCGTCCGGGTTCAGCCGTCCATGCCTCGGATCATCCCTTCGAGCGCGGCGACCTCGCGCTTGCCTGAGATATATGTAAGCTCAAGCTGAAACCCTTGCTTGCACTGGGATTTCCTTTCGCAGGAGAGGAGAGTCCCATGCCTAGAGGCGACAAGTCCGCCTATACGGACAAGCAGGAACGCAAGGCCGACCACATCGCGGCCGGCTATGAGAAGCGCGGCGTATCGGACAAGGAAGCCGAACGGCGCGCCTGGGCCACCGTCAACAAGGACGACGGCGGCGGCAACAAGAGCGGCTCCGGACGCGGCCGGCACACGGGTCATCCCGCCGCGCACAAGGGCGGGCGCAAGGGCGGCCAGGCCTCGGCCAGCCGCTCACGGGCCGACCGTTCCGCCGCGGCCAAGAAGGGCTGGGAGACGCGGCGCCGGAAGGCCGCGCACTGAGTCATGGCCATGAAGATCTATCGCGTCTCCATCGGCGCCGAAGGCGGACCCAGCCGCGAGGTCAAGGTCCCGTCCAAGACCGACGTCCAGGCCGCGGACGCAGCGGCCGAACTGATGCAGCCGGGCGAAACCATACTGAGCATCATCGAAACGGATGATCCCTATCAGGAGGTCGATGCGTCGCCGCCGGGAACTCAGACCCACCCGGATCAGATCACATGACCGGCGGCGCCTCCGGTCTGGTTCAGGGCGGCCTGGGCGGCCCCGAGGACCAGTTGCTCGAGGCCGGCCAGGAGGAGGTCTTCTCCCGCGCCGAGGTCGAGAGCGGCCGCATCGAACACCATGCCGACACCCAGACCCGGCCCGATCAAAAGGAGATCGAGCCGTCATCCCCCAACGCAGAGAAAGGAAACGACCATGGTTGAGAAGACCCTCGACAACCTGTTCTACGACACCTTGAAGGACATCTATTACGCCGAGCGCAAGATCGTGAAGGCGCTGCCCAAGATGGCGCGCGGCGCCCAGTCGCCGGAGTTGAAGGCGGCCTTCGAAAAGCACCGCGACGAAACCGAAGGCCAGATCGAGCGCCTGCAGCAGGTGTTCGAGATCATCGGCAAGCGCGCCATGGGCAAGACCTGCGACGCCATCGAAGGCATCCTGGCCGAAGGCGACGAAATCCTGGAGGAGTACGAAGGCACGGAAGCGCTGGACGCCGGCCTGATCGCCGCCGCGCAGGCGGTGGAGCATTATGAGATCACACGCTACGGCACGCTGAAGCGCTGGGCGACCCTGCTCGGCTACGCCGACGCCGCGCGCCTGCTGGACGAGACGCTCCAGGAGGAGTCGAACACCGACGAGAGCCTGACGGCCCTGGCGGACGCCAAAGCCAACGCCAAGGCGCAGGGCAAGGCCGCCTGACCCATGGGGCAGGGGCTGCGTGACGCCATCCCGGAAACGGCGGTCCATCTCTGTGTCGACATGCAGCGGATGTTCGTCGAGGACACGGCGTGGCGCACGCCCTGGGCGGAACGCGTACTGCCGGTCATCGTGCGCCTGTGCGAGGCGAAGGCCGAGCGCACCTGTTTCACCCGCTTCGTTCCGGCCGAACGGCCGGGCGAGGGCCAGGGGACCTGGAGACGATACTGGGAGCGCTGGCCTTCGATGACCCTCCAGACGCTCGGAGAGGGCATGGTCGAGTTGGCCGTTCCGCTGCAGCGCTTCGTCCCTCCAGGGCGCCTTCTGGACAAGCGCGTCTATTCGCCCTGGATGGGCGCGGACTTCGACGCCGCGCTCCGCCGCGGCGGCGTCGACACCCTCGTGGTGACCGGCGCGGAGACCGATGTCTGCGTGCTGGCGACCGTGCTGGGCGCGATCGATCTGGGATATCGGACAGTCGTGGTGACGGACGCCCTAGGCAGTTCATCCGACGAATCCCATGACGCCCTGATGGACCTTTATCACGAGCGTTTCTCACAGCAGGTCGAGACGGCCGACAGCGCCGAAATCCTGGGTGCTTGGCGCTAGATGGGCTCCAGCACCGCTGTCTCGCCGTGGCGGGCCCGCAGCCGCCACGGCGCGCCCCGTATCCACAAACGGTCGCACTCGATCACATCCCACCCTTGCGGCAGGACGACGTCCCGGCGGGCCCAATGTCGGGGATCGCCGTCGTCGATCCTGAGCGCCGGGAGGCCGAGCAGGAGACCGGTGACGAAACCGCCGATGTTGGCGAAGAAGGGTCCGGCGGCGACGCCGCCCGCCTTGTCCAGCCGATACTCCAGCGTCTGCAGGAAGCGTCCGTGCTGATAGAGGGCGAAACCCTCCTCCTGGAGCTTGAGCGCCAGCGCCCGATCCCCCAGCCACGCGGCCCAGACGCCGTAGAGCGCCGCCAGCATGGGCGAGCCGACGTAGCCGCGCCACTGATCGACGTAGAAGCGCAGCGTCGTGTCGCGGGTGTCTGACTCCATTTCGGCCCAGTAGGGGAAGATCCCCATCAGCGCGCCGGGCGTGGCGGCCTTCTCCTCGGTGACGCGATATCCATCGTGATCGGCGATGGCGCCGTCGTCGCGCAGCGTGGGCCTCAGCCCTTCCAGGACCTCGCTCCACTTGGCGGGCGCCTCGAGGCCGATCATCCGCGCCATGTCGATGGCGCGGCGCAGCACCACCGTGGCGGCGAGGATGGTCAGGGCGTCGTTGTCGGCGGTCTCGATCCGTTCCGCCGGACCCCCGATGTCGCGGAAGACGAAGCGGTCCCCGTCGACCGACGCCCGGTCGACGACCCAATCCGCCACGCCCGAAAGCACCGGCCAGGCCGCCTCGCGCAGGAAACGGTCGTCGCCGCTGGCGTCGGCGTAGAGGGCGAAGGCGCGCGCCACGTGCAGGCTGACGTGATCCTCGCGCGCCGCGGCGGTCGCGCCGCCGGGCGCCGCCTCCTCGCCGTGGGCCGATCCGGCCTCCCAGGGGAACTTCAGCCCCGCGCGCCCGGCCATCTTGGCGTTGTTGCGGGCGGCCGGGACGCCGCGCACGCGGAAATCCAGCATGGCCCGCGCCGCCTGGGGCTGCAGCAGGGTCAGCGGCGGGATGGCGAAGGCGTCCACGTCCCACATCACATGGCCGAAATAGTAGTGATAGTTGGTCCAGGTCGCGAGGCCGAAGATGGAGGTCGACGACGGCGACGACGGATGGACCGAGGCGTTCAGATAGAAGAAGGCGGCGTCAGCGATCCCCTGCCACCGCTCGCCCGCCCCGACCAGGCGGATGCGGCCCTTCCAGAGGTCGGCCCAGGCTTCGTGGTTGAGCCGGCGCAGGGCGTCGAACCCGTTCTCCGTGGCGGCGGCCAGGAGGCGCACGGCCTGGCGATGCGGCTGGTGATGCAGCACGTCCGGGACCAGGGACGCCATCTGGCGAAAGCGGTGACGGCCGGCCCGGGCCTTTAAGCGATAGGTGGTGGAGAGCGGCCCGGTCTCGTCCCAGGGTTCCTGGGTGCGCTCGGCCTCTGGGGCCGCCGTCGTCGCCAGGGCGATTCCGCAGGCGCCCAAGCCGCCCTCGGACCGCCACAAGATCGCGCCGTCGCACACCGGAGGCGTCTCGCCGGGCGTGTCGAGGCGACGCTCCGCCATCGATCCGCGTACGCCCGCCGGATCGACCCGCGCCCTGAACGTCAGTTCGCAGGCCTGGTCCAGCGTGACCTGGACCTCCTGGCAGACCACGGTCGAATGCGAGCGGCTGGCGAAGGTGACGACCTCGACCTCGGCCCTGCCGGCGGGTAGCCGCACTCGAAAGCGCGTGGTCAGTTCCGCTGTCTCGAAGTCGTAACTCTGGTCCACGGGTTCGAAGCCGCCCATGACCTCGCTCGCCCAGACTCCGTCGAGCGCGATGTCGCCGCCGAGCGGATAGGGCGCCGCGACGGCGGCCTCGACGTGCCGCTCGTGATGTTCGCCGACGAAACCGCTGACGATCGCCATGCCGGGAACCAGGGGCACGTCGCGCACCCGCAGTCCGATCACGCCGTTGGAGACATAAGCGGGCAGATCCTCCGCCAGGGCGCCGGTCGCCGGCGGCGGGCTGATCGGCCGGTGCGGATCAGACCGCGCCATAGGGCGGATCCTGGTGCAGGGCCGCGTGGCCGGTGCGGCGCTCGTGATGGCGGTCGATCTCGTCGACGATGGCCAGGCCGCGCTCGCGACCGACCAGTTCCAGCAGGGCGTCCAGCTTGGCTTCCATTCGGTCGTCGTTCTCCTTCGACGACGGCGAGCCGACGTAGAGGAAGTAGGCCAGGCCGACGACCTGCCACAGCAGTTGGAGGAACTCGGATTGCCAGTTCTCGAAGGTGTCGCGCCCCATCTCCAGAAGGTACGGTGTCAGCGCGGGCGTCTGTCCGTGCTCGCGCGCCTCGTCGATGAAGGCGTACCAGCCGAACAGCCAATGCAGGCCGATGGAGATGGCGAAGAAGGCCAGGGTGATCCAGGCGTAGGCGTAGCGTTTCAGCATGATCGCTCCTCCACCGCTGCCCAAGTCGCTCGCCGCCCCCCCGGTTCCGCTCAGCCCTGGCCGGCGGGCGGCGACCTCGCGGTTTCGTGACGCAGCGCCCACACGCGCCAGGCGTTCTGTAAGATCAGGGAGGACTGCGCCATGACCGAGAACCGGCGGGCAGAAACGGCGGACGAGTCCGTCGATGTCGCATTGCTGGCCCAGCAGCTGGCGGAACGCGGCTTCTATGTGATCGGCGAACTGCGCGGGCCAGCGACGCTGACGGGCGAGCGCATCCGGCCGGAAAAACCCCGCACGCGCCCGCCGACATCGATCAGTGAGGCTTGAGGACCACCTTGGTCCATTCGTTCTGGTTCTCCTTGAAGTTCTTGTAACCCTCGGGCGCTTGTTCGAGCGGCAGACGATGGCTGATCAGATCGGTGGTGTCGATTTTGCCCTCCAGGATCATCTGCAGCAGCTGAGGCAGGTAGCGCTGGACGTGGGTCTGGCCGGTCTTCAGCGTCAGTCCCTTTTCCATGAAGGCGCCGACCGGGAACTTGTCGGCGAAGCCGCCATAGACGCCCGGGACGGAGACCGTACCACCCTTCCTGACCGCCATGATCGTCTCGCGCAGGACGTGGGGACGGTCGGTGCCGAGCTTGGTCTCCTGTTTCACCGCATCGACGATATTGTCCGGTGAGAAGCCGTGGCTCTCCATTCCGACCGCATCGATGCAGCTGTCTGGTCCAAGGCCAGCTGTCATCTCCAGCAGGGCTTCGCGCACTTTGACCTCGTGATAGTTCAGGACTTCCGCTCCGTTCGCCTTGGCCAGCGCCAGTCGGTTGGGATGGTGGTCGATGGCGATCACGCGACCGGCGCCCTGCAGGATCGCGCTCTTGATCGCGAACAGCCCGACCGGGCCGCAGCCCCAGACGGCGACAGTGTCGCCAGGCTGGATTTGGCAGTTCTCAGCCGCCATCCAGCCCGTTGGGAATATGTCCGAGAGAAACAACACCCGCTCATCCTCGATGCCCTCCGGGATTTTGATCGGGCCGTAGTCGGAATAAGGGACGCGCGCGTACTGAGCTTGTCCGCCGGCGAAACCGCCGGTCAGATGCGAATAGCCGAACAAGCCCGACACCGACTGGCCATAGGCGATTTCTGACGCGTCCGCCTTGTCCGCCGGATTGGAGTTGTCGCAGGCGGCCGGCATCGACTTCTCGCAGAAGAAGCATTTCCCGCAGGCGATGACGAAGGGGACGACCACCTTGTCGCCCTTCTTCAGACTGGTGTTGCCGCGGCCGACTTCGACGACCTCGCCCATGAACTCGTGACCCAGGATGTCGCCGTTGGACATCCCGGGGATCATGCTGTCGTAGAGATGCAGGTCTGAGCCGCAGATGGCGGTGGCGGTGATCTTGATGATGGCGTCGCGAGGATTGGCGATCTGCGGGTCGGGGACAGTATCGACTTGGACGTTGTGCTTGCCGTGCCAGGTGAGGGCGCGCATGGGCGACTCCTTAGAATTGGGAAGGGGGATCAGATGTGACGGTCGGACCGAGGCGCGGCGTGGGGGGCCTTGGACGTCGAGATCTCGCCCGTCTCCATCAGTTGCTTGAAACGGCGCAGTTCGCGGCGCGCTTGGAGACGTGGCTCGCGCTGCATCACCTTGGCGACGACCTTGCCGATGACGCCGGAGGGCGGGTCGTAGCTGATGAACAGTCGCACCTCCGTGCCGCGACCAAAGGCGTTGTCACGGAATTCGATCCAGCCCTCGTGATCGACGTCCGAGTCCTTGCTAGAGGTCCAGGCGATGCGTTCACCGGAGACGTCCTCGGTGATCTCGCTGGTCAGTTCGATGTCTTTGTCGGCCGGCCCGGCGACGATCCAGCGAGAACGGCCGGACTCCAGAAGCTCGACCGATTTCACCGTCTCCGAGAAGGTCGGCATATTCGTCAGATCGCGCCAAAAGGCGTAGAGGTCGTCGCGGGGGCGATTGATCAGGACGGCCCTCAAGCTTGAGGCCTCGTATTCGCCCTCGCGCCGATCCTTGTCGACAAAGGCGGTCGAGCCAACGTCGGCGTCGGTGGAAACTTCACTATTGGACATAGGCTTAGCTCCGATGGGCTGAACCTCGTCAACCACCCGCGATGGGCTTCGTTCCAGCTTGAGCGGAGGAACAGGCACCTCGGTTAAGGGTGGGAAGAGCATCTAGCCCAGGTGCCGTCCTCATGACCGACATCCTCAACCCGACCGCCGCCGAAACCGTCCGTCGCCTCGCCGTCGTCACCGACGCTTCCTTCGGCATCGGCTTTGAATTGGCAAAGCTCTTCGCCGAGGACGGATACGACCTCATCATCGCCGCGGACACCGCGCTTGCCGAGTTCTCCCAGACCTTGACCGGGCTCGGCGACCTGGTCTCCGCCTGGCGACGGAAGAGGGCGTCAGTCCTTCTACGCCGCCATCGGCGCTCGCCCGGTCGATGCGCTTGCCGCCAATGCGGGGCAAGGGCAGCGGCTGGGCAAGGCCTTCCTCGACCAGGACTTCGACGACGTGGTCCATGTCATCAACACCAATATCACCGGCACGATCCGGCTGGCTTGGCTGATCGGCCGTCATATGCGAGAGCGCAGCCAGGGCCGCATCCTCTTCACCGGCTCCATCGCTGGCCTGATGCCGGGCAGCTTCCAGGCCGTCTACAACGGCACCAAGGCCTTCGTGGACAGCTTCTCCTTCGCCCTGCGCAACGAACTGAAGGACAGTGGCGTCAGCGTGACCGTCCTGATGCCCGGACCGGTCAACACCCATTTCTTCGAGCGCGCCGGCCTGATGGACACCAGGGTCGGCCAGGACGAGCACAAGGCCGAAGCCGCCCATGTCGCCAGGACTGGCTATGAGGCCATGAAGCGCGGCGACGGCGACGTGGTCGCGGGCATGAAGAACAAGGTCCAGGCGGCGATGGCCGCCGTCACGCCCCAGACCGCGCTGGCAGAACAGCATCGCAAGATGGCGGAGCCGGGATCGGGATCGTAACGGAAGCTCTGGCGGGAACGGACCCTCACTTGGGAAGTCTCATTCCCGCCCTTGGTCCAACTTCCGCTCCTGGCGCGGTTGAGACATCTTACTTGGAGAAGGCCTGTTCGAAGATGGGCGTACGGACCCGCATCGAGGCCGTGGCGGCGGGCGTTGACAGCCGGATTCTCACGCTAGTGCAACGGCGTGCCCCAGCCCTTCCGCAACGGGATTGGTCGGAAAGATCCCAATTATTTAACGTGAGTTCGAGTCCCGCTTGAGGATTCGAACAGAGGTGGCCGACTTTGGGGCAGGGGAGGACACAACCTTTTCATTCCTAGGATGACCGCTTTGCGCCCCACATCCGGCCGTTCGGCCTTGTAGCCGACGATCCCGAAAGCCGCCCTTTGTTCCGCCAGCGCTCAACTGGTTCAGACCCGACATTGCGCTCACGGCCCAACAGGTGTGGCCACCATTATGTTCGGAGTGCAGCAATCAGGGCGTCCCGAGCCATGGCCACGCGCGGGTGTCGCAGCGATGAGCGTGCCCAGACGAGGTAGTAAGCGTTGCGCGGCACCGTGACCGGGGCGGGTATCTCGATCAGCGTGCAGGCAGCGCGTTCGCTGCGGGTGAGATAGCCGGGCATCACCGTCCAGCCGAGACCCGCGCACAATCCCGATCGCAATACTCTCAAATCGGGCGCGGTCAACGCGGGCTGGCTCGTCAGCTCGAGCTGGTTTGCATGGAGCCAGGTTCGCAGCAGCGGCCGGTCGAGGTCGTAGGCGAGGTGGGCCGTCCGGTTGAGCCCGTCGGCAAGCGGCAATTCGGCAATCCGCATGGCCACGGCGGGCGAGGCTACGGCGCGCAGGTGCTCTTCGCCCAGCGCATGGAAGGCCAACCGCGGATCTTCGGGTTGCGAGGCGGTGACGGCCAGGTGCACCTTGTCTTCGAGGAGCATGGCATAAAGCGCCTCGCGCCCGCCGATATGCAGCCGCAGGTCCAGCCCTGCTTCCAGCAGCGGAGCCAGTCGGGGCGTGATCATTTCGCCCAGCATGTCCGACGGCGCGGCGATGTGGACCGTGCCCGAGATGCGGGACGAACGGGCCCGCGCGCTGGCCAGTGCCGATTCCGCCGTGTCGAGGCTGCTTCCGATTGAAGCAGCGAGATCGTCGGCGATCGCTGTCGGTCGGACGCCGCGCGAATGGCGATCGAACAAGGGACGGCCCAGTTGCGCCTCGAGCGATGCGATGTGCTGCGACGCCGCCGGTTGGGTGATGCCGATTGCCCGGGCCGCCTCGCTCAGTGAACGACGGCGGTAGACTTCGACGAAGGTGCGCAACTGCAGGAGGGACATTCCGGTTCCATAACTGGATTTATGGCCGTCCGCCATTCCCGCTGGATTTCATGATGCCGTTCCCTGCGTATCTAAGCCGCCGAAAGGAACGATTGAATGCAAAATCGCCGCCAACTGCTGAAAGCACTCACCGCTGTCTTTGTGGCGGGTGCGGCTGCGCCGGTTGCGTTTGCTCGTGTCCCCGACATCAATGGAGAAGGACAATTGACGATGACCCGCATTCTCATGGTGGCCACCTCCGCCGACCGAATGATTCCCGGCACCGAACCGACGGGTGTCTGGCTCGAGGAACTTACCACCCCGTATTATGCCTTCCGCGATGCGGGCGCCGAGGTGACGCTGGCCTCGATCAAGGGCGGCGCCATCCCCGTCGACCAGCGCAGCGTCAACGCCGACGGCGAGAACGACGCTTCGGTCGAGCGCTATCTTAAGGACGAGGCCCTGAAGGCCGAGGTTACCAGCACCCCTGTATTCACAAGCATCGATCCCGCCGGCTACGACGCGCTGTTCCTGCCCGGCGGCCACGGCACCATGTTCGATTACCCCGGCAGCGACGAACTGGCCCGCCTGGTCGAACGCTTCGACCGCGAAGGCAAGATCGTTGCCGCCGTCTGCCATGGACCGGCAGGTCTGGTCTCGGCGAAGAAGGCCGATGGCACGCCCCTCGTGGCTGGCCGCCGTGTCGCGGGCTTCACCGACAGCGAGGAACGCGCGGTCGGCCTCGACAAGGCCGTGCCGTTCCTGCTCGAAACGCGCCTCAAGGAACTTGGCGGCAAGCACGAGAGCGGCCCCGATTTCGCCCCATTCGCTTTGCGCGACGGCAACCTTGTGACCGGCCAGAACCCCGCCAGCGCAACCCGCACCGCGGAGCTCGTGATGGAAGCCCTCAAGGACAAGGACGCCTGATCATGCGGTATCTCCACACCATGCTGCGCGTCGCCGATCCCGAGGCGGCGGTCCGGTTCTTCACGCTGCTGGGTCTCAGGGAGACCCGGCGCATGGAGAACCAGGCCGGGCGTTACACGCTGATCTACCTTGCCGCCGACGAGGATTTCCGCGGCGACGGCGAGCAGGGCGATGCCGAGGTCGAGCTGACGTACAACTGGCCGCCCGAGGATGGCAGCGCTTCCGAGAAATACACGGGCGGCCGAAACTTCGGCCATCTCGCCTACGGGGTCGACGACATCTACGAAACGTGCGCGCGGCTGCAGGCGGGCGGCGTGACGATCAATCGCCCCCCGCGTGACGGATACATGGCGTTCGTCCGCTCGCCGGACGGGATCTCGATCGAACTGCTGCAGACGGGCGAACACAAGGCTCCGGCCGAACCCTGGGCCTCCATGCCCAACACGGGCGAATGGTGATGGCGAAATTGTTCGAACCGATTGAGGTTGGCGGGCTGCGGCTCGCCAACCGCATCGTCATCGCGCCGATGTGCCAGTATTCGGCAGTCGACGGCGCGATGACCGACTGGCACCAGATGCATCTCGGCCAGTTGGCGCTCTCGGGCGCGGGCGCGCTGACGATAGAGGCGACCGCGGTCAGCCCGGAAGGGCGCATCACCTACGGTGACGTCGGCCTGTACGATGACCGTACCGAAGCGGCGATGCGAAGCGTGCTCGAAAGTGTGCGCCGTTGGTCGGACATGCCGCTGATCATCCAGCTGGCCCATGCCGGCCGCAAGGCGAGCTGCGCCAAGCCGTGGCAAGGCGGAACGCAGATCGCCCCCGATGCGGAGAATGGCTGGCAGACCGTGGCACCCAGCGCCATTCCCTTCGCTCCGGACGACAATCCCCCTGTCGAACTGGACAAGTCAGGGCTTGCCCGCATCCGGGAGGCGTTCGCGGATGCCGCCCGGCGCGCCGGCAGGCTCGGCATCGAAGCCATCCAGATCCACGTCGCGCATGGCTATCTGCTCCACGAGTTTCTTTCGCCGATCTCCAACCGGCGCGGCGACGAATACGGCGGCAGCCTCGACAACCGGATGCGGTTCCCGCTCGAAGTGTTCGATGACGTGCGCGAAGCGTTTCCGGCCGACCGCCCGGTGACCGTCCGCGTTTCTGGGACCGACTGGGTTGAAGGCGGCTGGACAGCGGAGGAAACCGCATTGTTTGCACAGGAGCTGGAGCGGCGCGGTTGTTCGGCAATCCACGTCTCCGGCGGCGGCCTCGACCCGCGCCAGCAGATCCCTGTCGGTCCCGGCTATCAGGTGCCGCTGGCGCGGACGGTCAAGGACGCGGTCGCCATGCCTGTCGTGGCGGTCGGAATGATCACCGATCCGCACCAGGCGGAGCGCATCCTCGAAGACGGGCATGCCGACGCCATAGCGATAGCCCGCGCTGCGCTGTGGGATCCGCGTTGGCCCTGGCACGCCGCCGCCGCGCTTGGTGCATCGGTCAAGGCGCCCCCGCAATATCTCCGGTCCGAGCCCCACGAAGCGGGCCGCATCCTCGAGGAAATGACCCCATGAAAACCTCCGTCAAACTGCTTCTTGCCGCTGGCGCTGCCCTCTCGCTTGCCGCCTGCTCGACGACCCGCGAGGGTGCATCCGCGCCCCAGATCGAACAGGTCGCGACCTTCGATGGCGCGATGCCGACTGGCGTGACCGTCGCCCCCAACGGGCGCATCTTCGTCAACTTCCCGCAATGGGGCGACAACGCGCCGTTCACGGTTGCCGAGCTGGTCGACGGCAAGGCGGTGCCTTATCCCGACGCCGCGACCAACCAGCCCGATCCGGCCGACCCGGCTGGGCATTTCATCTCGGTGCAGAGCGTGGTGGCCGACGGCGCCAATCGCCTCTGGGTGCTCGACACGGCGGCGCCCAAATTCTCTCAACCACAGGCCGGCGGTGCAAAGCTGGTGGCAATCGACCTTGCGACCGACCGGGTGGTGAAGACGATCGTCCTGCCGCCCAGCGTGGTGCTGCCCACGACCTACCTCAACGACGTGCGCTTCGATCTGCGTCAGGGTGCCGAGGGCGTCGCCTACATCACCGACAGCAGCAACGAGGGGATCGGCGGCATCATCGTCGTCGATATCGCAAGCGGGCGGGCGATCCGGCGCCTGTCGAACCATGCGACGACCAACCCCGAGCCCGGCTTCACCCCGGTTGTCGATGGCGCGGTGCTCATGAACCGCCCGGCTGACGGCCCCGCGACGCCGGTCACGATCGCAAGCGACGCGATTGCGCTCAGCGCCGACGGCAGCCTGCTGTATTACGGTCCACTGTCGGGCCGCACGCTGCACGCGGTGCCCACGGCATTGCTGCGCGATCCCGCGGTGTCCGAGGAGGCATTGGGCCGCGCGGTCCGCAGCCTGGGGCGCAAAGGCGCCTCGGACGGGATAGCCGAGGATGACAAGGGCCGCGTGTTCGCCGGCGATTACGAGAACAACGCGATCCGCGTGCTCGACCAGGGCAGCTGGACGACGGTGGTCAGCAACCCGCGCATCAGCTGGCCCGACACGCTGTCGATCGGCACCGACGGCTACCTCTACTTCACCGCCAACCAGCTTCACCGCCAGCCAGGCTTCCACGGCGGGCGGGACTTGCGCCGCAAGCCCTACGAGCTGCTCCGCATCAAGGTGGGCGCGGCTCCCGTCCTGTTGCGCTCGCGGTGACCCCATCAGGCCGGGCGGGCTCGCGCGGGGCCGCGATCCGGCGAAAAATCAACAACTGACTTGAAGGAATACAGTCATGACCAAGGGTATCGAAGGCAAGGTCGTTCTCATAACCGGCGGCAGCAGCGGCATCGGCGCGGAAACTGCGCGTCTTCTCGCGGAACGCGGCGCCAAGGTGGCCATCGCCGCGCGGCGCAAGGACAGGCTCGACGAGGTCGTCGCGGACATCGCCGCAGTTGGCGGAACGGCACGTAGCTACGCGCTGGACGTGACCGACAAATCGGCGGTCCAGTCCGTCGTCGCCTCAATCATTGCCGACTTTGGCCGCCTCGACGTGCTGATCAACAACGCCGGGCTGATGCCGATCCGTCCGATGGCCGAGGTCAACACCGACGAGTGGGACCAGATGATCGACGTCAATCTGAAGGGTACGCTCTACGGCATCGCGGCGGCCCTTCCCGGCTTTCTCGAGCAGGGCAGCGGCCACATCATCAACCTGAGCTCGGTTGCGGGCATCAAGGTCTTCGCACCAGGCGGCACTGTCTACTCCGGCACCAAGTTCGCCGTCAGCGCGATCAGCGAGGGCTTGCGCCACGAGGTGGGGGAAAAGGTCCGGGTTACGTCAATCGAGCCTGGAGCTGTCGAAAGCGATTTGAAATTCACGACCTCTGGCGCGGCTGCCGAGACGGTGCTGGACTTCTACAAGCAGGCCATCCCGGCGGCATCGGTGGCGCGTGCTATCGCGTTCGCTGTCGAACAACCTGATGACGTCGACGTCAACGCGATTGTCATCCGTCCGACCGCACAGCAGTTCTGATTGCAATGAGGAGGCGGGGCCGCGTGTGCTCCGCCTCATGGGGAACGTATCGGCCCGCTCGTCCGTTGCTTTGCCGAATAATATGTGTCCGTTTCACTTGAGGAGTCATTTATGCCCAAACTTGCCCTGTATGTACCGCTGAAGGCCAAGCCCGGAAAAGAGCGCGATGTCGCCGATTTCCTGACCTCGGCATTGCCGCTCGTTCAAGCTGAGGCGGGCACTCTGACCTGGTATGCGATCGAGGAAGGTCCCGGTGCGTACGCGATCTTCGATACGTTCGACACAGAGGAGGATCGGCAGGCCCATCTTGACGGCAAGGTTGCCGCCGCACTGATGGAGAAGGCAGAAGAACTGTTCTCTGAACCGCCGCAGATTCACAAGTTCACCCTACTGGCCGCGAAATAGCGGAGCGGTCGGCACCCTAAGCTGCCGTCTGACCGCAGGGTAAGGCTCGTGTCTCTATCCGGAATGGATGGCCCGGTCGGATCGGGAAATGAATAAATGAATACGACAGGTCATCCGCGAAAGTGGATGGCCTTGTCTTTTGCGATTATCACACTTCTGAATTTACTGATAAGGCGCCGTTGATGTGTCCCGACGTAAGGGCGCCATTAGTTCGCGGGAGATTCTTGAGCACATCAATTCGGCGCGTTATTCGGCCGTTCTGGCCCAGTCATTCAGAAAACCGCCGTGAATTGATCCCAGGACGGCCCTACGGGAAGGAACCTCTGAGGTAGCGAAAGGTTCAGGAAACTGAGATCACTTGGAAGGGTGCGATGTCCTCCGCCGTTGCGATGGACCGGATCATCGCCAAGCTCTCGATTTGATGACTCGTTGAAAAGAGCTGCGAAAGGAAAAGATCCGTGAAAGCTGTCGTGTACAACGGGCCCAAAGATGTTTCTGTCAATACCATCGACGATCCCAAGATCGAAAAGCAGACCGATGTTATCATCCGGCTGACCACGACCAATATCTGCGGGTCGGACCTTCACATGTATGAAGGCCGTACCAGCTTCGAGAAGGGCAAGGTCTTCGGCCACGAAAACCTTGGCGAGGTCATCGAAGTCGGCTCTGCCGTAGATCGCATCAAGAAGGGCGATCGCGTGTGCATGCCGTTCAACGTCGGTTGCGGTTTCTGCGAAAATTGCGAACGCGGGTTGACGGGTTTTTGCCTCACGACCAACCCTGGAACCGCTGGCGCAGCGTATGGCTTTGCCGAGATGGGTCCGTGGCAAGGTGGTCAGGCCGAGTTTATGCGCGTTCCTTATGCGGACTTCAATTGTCTGAAGCTGCCTGAGGACGCTGAGGAGAAGGAGGATGACTATGTCATGCTCTCCGACATCTTCCCGACGGGTTGGCATGGCGTCGAACTGTCAGGTTTCCTGCCTGGCGAAAGCATCGCGATCTACGGCGCCGGTCCGGTCGGTTTAATGGCCGCGCACTCAGCCGAAATCCGCGGCGCCTCTCAGATCTTCGTGGTCGATTCTCACGATGACCGCCTGAAACTGGCCGAGGCCATGGGCGCCATTCCGATCGACATGCGAAAGGGCGATCCCGCCCAGCAGATCCTTGACGCGACCGGCGGCCTCGGGACCGACCGGGGGGTTGAGGCGGTCGGGTATCAGTGTTGCGATCGCCACGGCAAGGAGCGCAGCAATTACACGATGAACTGCCTCGTCAAAAGCACGAAGGCCACCGGCGGAATCGGCGTCGTCGGCGTGTTCATTCCGGAAGACCCGAACGCGCCCGACGATCTCCAGAAGGAAGGCAAGATGGCGTTCGACTTCGGCAACTTCTGGTTCAAGGGCCAGAAGATCGGCACCGGCCAGTGCAATGTAAAGCACTACAACCGGCGACTGATGAAGCTTATCGAGCAAGACCGGGCCAATCCTGCCCAAATCATCTCGCACCGACTGCCGCTTGATCAGGCACCAGACGCCTACAAGCATTTCGACGAGCGCGATGCTGGTTGGACGAAGGTCGTGCTCAAGCCGGGCGCCTGACCTTAGTTTTCGACGGAATAGGAAATAAATTATGACTTTGGAAGGCAAATCAGTTGCCATTCTGATCGCACCCCGCGGGACGGAAGAACCAGAATTCTCGAAGCCCAAGCAAGCTGTCGAGGACGCTGGTGGCAAAGTGACCGTGGTCAGTTTTGAGCCGGGCAAGGCTCGCACAGTCAATAGCGATCTTGACGAGGGCGGCAGCTATACTATCGACAAGACGTTTTCCGAGGTCAAAGCCGACGATTTCGACGGACTTGTTGTGCCCGGAGGGACTGTCGGTGCCGACAAGCTGCGCGGCAGCGTCGAGGCAATTGGTTTCATCCGGGCTTTCTTCGATCAGAAAAAACCTGTTGCGGCTATATGCCATGCACCCTGGACATTGATCGAGGCGGGCGTGCTTAAGGGTCGCACCTTGACGTCCTACCCGACGCTGAAGGTCGATATCGAGAACGCCGGCGGTGCATGGACCAATGAGGAAGTCGTGGTCGACAACGGCCTTGTTACCAGCCGCGATCCCAATGATTTGCCCGCCTTCTGTGCCAAACTCGTTGAGGAGATCGCAGAAGGTGTGGCCGCGGCGCTCGCAGCAGGGAATTAAGACGGGGCGTTTCGACGAACCATGTGAGGGCCCTCTCCTTGGAGAAGGTCCGCACAAAGCAAGCGTGGCGGATGGCCAGCGATGGCCGTCCGCCACGCCGCGTATCGCACGAACACGGCACACCTGACGGGCACTCAAACCCTAAGCCGCGTCAACCGCGGTGACACATCGCCGGCTCCCGCTTCCAGATTCGACCCATTCCAACGTGTGGTTGAGATGCACCTGATCGAACGTGCATTCCGCCAGATTTACGACTACAGCGCCGCCTTGAGATAGCGGGCGGTGAGACTGCCTTCCGCTTCCGCAACGACGCCAGGGACGCCGCTGGCAACGATACGGCCCCCATCTTCCCCGGCCCCCGGTCCCAGGTCGATGATCCAGTCCGCCTGTGTGATGGCGCGCATGTCATGTTCGACGACTACGACGGTATTGCCGGCGTCTACGAGGCCCTGCAGGTGTTGCATGAGCCGGTCGCCATCGGAGGGGTGAAGCCCCGAAGTTGGCTCGTCGAGGATGTAGATCGTGTTGCCGCGTTGAGCGCGTTGCAGTTCAGTCGCCAGCTTGATGCGCTGCGCCTCCCCGCCAGACAGCTCGGTCGCCGGCTGACCGAGCCTCAGATAGCCAAGACCGATCTCCCGCAACACGTCGAGGGAGCGCATCACAGATGCCTCGCCAGCGAAGAAATCGCACGCATCGTCGACCGTCAGTTCGAGCACCTGGGCGATATTGCGCCCGTTCCATTCGACTTCGAGCGTTTGCGGGTTGTAGCGAGAGCCATGACAGGTCGAGCAGGGGGCAAAAACGCTCGGCAGGAACAGCAGCTCCACCATGACGTATCCCTCGCCCTCGCACACAGGGCAGCGGCCTTGCGCGACGTTGAACGAGAACCTTCCCGGGCTGTAGTGCCGCCGGCGGGCGAGCGGCGTATCAGCGAATATCCGTCGCACATGGTCGAACATGCCGCTGTAGGTGGATAGGTTCGAGCGCGGCGTGCGGCCGATCGGTTTCTGATCGACCCGGACCAGCCTGCGAACATGCTCCATGCCTGCGACAATGCGTCCTTCAGTGTCGTTCTGCGCAACATCGAGCAGCGGGTCGATATCCTCCTCCTCGGCCACGGGGGAGCCGCCGAGGTGTTCCGTGACGAGCTCGGGCAGCGCCTGACTGACAAGACTGGATTTACCCGATCCCGAAACGCCGGTGACAGCGGTGAAGCAGCCGATGGGAAACTCGACGTCGAGACCATGGAGATTGTTCCGTCTGATCCCTTCCAGGCGTAGCCATGCCTTGGGATCGCGCGGTGTGCGCTCACTGCGGAGCGGCTCTGCGAACAGGTAGCGGCGGGTGATCGAATTCTCGACGTCGGCAAGCCCCTCTATCGGCCCGCTGTAGAGGACTTCACCGCCCTTTTCCCCGGCTCCTGGCCCGACATCGACGAGCCATTCCGCGCGGCGGATCACGTCGAGATCATGTTCGACGACGAACAGGGAGTTGCCCGCCGCCTTGAGACGCTCGAGGATGGTGAGCAAGGCTTCGCCATCTGCCGGGTGCAACCCTGCCGAAGGCTCGTCAAGCACATAGACCACGCCGAAAAGCTGTGACGACAATTGCGTGGCAAGCCGCAAGCGCTGCAGCTCTCCGGAGGAGAGCGTCGGCGTGCTGCGGTCGAGCGAAATGTAGCCAAGGCCAAGATCGATGAGCGGCTCTAGCCGCTCGATCAATTCGCAGGCAAGGCGTTGGGCGGCGATCCGCTTCTCGTCGGAGAGATTGGGCGTGCGGCGTACGTCGGGCGCGCTCTTGTGCGCCGAGCCGCCCGCCGCAACCCGTTGTTCGACCGCTGCATCGCGGGCCGCTTTTTCCAGAACATGGCCCTTTGAGGGGGCGGAGACCGCCCCATACGCGCCATGCGCGACGGGGATCAGCAAGTCTTTCAGCTTGAGCACCGTCAGGTCGCCGAACTCGGCAATGTCGAGGCCGGCGAATTTGACCGACAGGGCTTCGCGCTTCAGGCGCTTGCCGTCGCAGGTCGGGCAATCGCGGCCGATGATATATTGCGAGACGCGCTTCTTCATCAGCGCGCTTTTCGTGTTGGCGAAGGTCTCCAGCACATAGCGGCGGGCGCCGGTGAAGGTGCCCTGATAGCTCGGTTCCATGCGGCGCTTCAGCGCCACGCGGGTCTGTTCGGGCGTCAGACCCGCATAGACCGGCACCGTCGGCGCCTCTTCAGTGAAGAGGATCCAGTCGCGATCCTTTTTCGGCAGGTCGCGCCACGGCGTATCGACGTCATAGCCGAGTGACACGAGGATATCGCGCAGGTTCTGGCCATGCCATGCCGCCGGCCAGGCGGCGACTGCGCGTTCCCGGATCGTCAGCGTGTCGTCGGGCACCATCGTTTCTTCGGTCGCGTCATAGACGCGCCCGATGCCGTGACAGGTCGGGCAGGCCCCCGCGACCGTGTTGGGGGAGAAATCCTCCGCATAGAGCATCGGCTGATGGCGCGGATATTCGCCGACGCGCGAATAGAGCATCCGCACCAGGCTGGAGAGCGTCGTCACGCTGCCGACCGAGGATCGCGCGTTGGCCGAGCCGCGCTGCTGCTGCAACGCGACCGCAGGCGGCAAACCGTCGATCGCGTCGACCTCCGGCACGCCGGCCTGGTCGATCAGGCGACGGGCATAGGGCGCAACCGATTCCAGATAACGCCGCTGGGCTTCGGCATAAAGGGTGCCGAACGCGAGCGATGACTTGCCCGAGCCCGATATGCCGGTGAACACCACGAAGGCGTCGCGCGGTACATCGACGTCAATATTTTTGAGGTTATTCTGGCGCGCGCCGCGAACCTGCACGCAAGCGGGCGGCCCCGTATGCCCATGATCGGTGGCCGGCGTCGTCGCGTGAATATCCTTGCTCTTCAATACAGTCTTCCTGCCCTATACGCCCGTGCGGCCCGTGGTTCATCACAGCCGGGTAACAGATGAATGCATTTCCGACTCAATACATCCAACGGCCAGGCTGGCCCGATGTTCGGTACCTTTGAAATATTTTTCCAGCATTAGACCAAAACCATTTTCCCGTTGGGTCGCGCGACGAGGCCAGACACACTCCGCTGGTAAGCGCCTGGGCCAGGCGGCCCTGGTCCGTGCCGCTATCGGCATGTAACGACCGCACTTCGGCGCTTGTTACCGCATCGCGACGCGTTGCCCATTTGCCAGAGCGCGCTTCATCATGGCAGGGGTCGGGACATGATGACGGCCGAGTTGTCGATCCGAGCGCCTCGCGCCGCTTCGGATCGGCGGGTCAGTAGTGAATGACCGTGCGGATCGACTTGCCTTCGTGCATCAGTGCGAAGCCCTCGTTGATCTCCTCCAAACCCATCGTGTGGGTTACGAATGGGGCCAGATCGATATCGCCTCTCATCGCGTCCTCGACCATGCCGTCAACTCCTCGCCCGGTTCCGGTCGGTCGCTTGTGGAGTGGCTACGCAGAAGCCGCTGTGCCGACCTATTCGTGCGAATCCGGCAAACCTCTCGGCTAGCCTGGACCGCAGAATACACTCCATCATGGTGGAGAAGCTCCAAGTTGATACTGATGTCGTTTGGGTCAAAGATGTCGTCGAAGGTCACAACAGACTGCGAAAGGCCTCGACATCACGAAAATTTTATTGATTAGAATTTCACCAATGTTTTCAATACCTCGAGATTTGTTCGGTCTACGGATCGGTTTCCTATCGATGTCGAACAAAAAATCCAAAACATTCAATGTTCTGGTCCGGCTTCAGTAATCGAGTGGGAATAGGGCAGGACGTCCGTCGGTTCTTTCAAGTGGCAGGTATTCTTCGAAACCGCACAGTGCGCCGGCGTGCAGGTTGCAACTACTTTCCCGCTTAACCCACGCTCTTCGACGAGATTACAAATCCACCATCAGGATCGTCGCCTGCTTGCGAGTCGCGGTCGAATATGACTAAACATGAATGACACCGGTAGCAGTCAAACGGCCAACTCGTTTTGACACCGGTGTCTCCCGTCAGCAGCGGGAGGCGTGAACGAGGGCGTTCGATCCTTGATGCGCAACACTTGGGAGGAGAAACTAGAATGATCCAACGCCACAAATTTGCGCGCCACGCCCTGGTCGCCACCGCGTCGCTGGGAGCCCTAGCTCTCGCAATGATGGCGCATGACGCTGCCGCTCAAACGGTCGAGGTCGCTGCGCCTCAGACGGGTGACGCTGCAGAAGTCGATGACATCGTCGTCACGGGCTTCCGGGCCAGCCTTCAGAACTCCTTGAACATCAAACGCCGCGAAGCCGGCGTCGTCGACGCCATTTCGGCGGAAGACATCGCGGATTTCCCCGACACCAATCTGGCCGAGTCGATCCAGCGCATTCCCGGCGTCTCGATCGACCGCGATGCGGGCGAGGGCCGGTCGATCACCGTCCGCGGGCTCAGCTCGGAATTTACCCGCACGCGGATCAACGGCATCGAGGCCCAGGCATCGACCGGCGCCACCGACTCGTCGGGCGGGGTGAATCGCGGTCGTGGCTTCGACTTCAACGTCTTCGCCTCAGAGCTCTTCAACAATATCACGGTGCGCAAGACCGCCTCGGCCGAGACGGAAGAGGGGTCGCTGGGGGCGACCGTCGATCTGCGCACCAGTCGTCCGTTCGACAAGACCGGCTTCCAAGGCGCGCTGTCGGGCCAGTATGGCTATAACGACCTGTCGCAGGACTGGAGCCCGCGCTTCGCCGGTCTGATTTCGAACACCTGGGCGGATGACCAGATCGGCGCTCTGTTCTCGATCGCCTACAGCGAGCGCGACAGTCTGGAGGAAGGTTTCAGCTCGGTGCGCTGGGGACCTGCCAGCGCCGACGGCGGTTTCCAGAATGGCGCTGTCCTGCCTAACGCCGCGCGCACCTACCACCCTCGCATCCCGCGCTATGGCAGCCTGGAGCACAGCCAGGAACGTCTGGGCGCGACGCTGTCGGTGCAAGCCCGGCCCGGCAACGGTCCGACCCTGTTCACGATGGACATGCTGTACTCAAAGCTGGATTCGACGCGCAGCGAAAACTTCCTGCAAGCCTGGTCGCTCAGCCGTGGCGCCGATCAGGGCGGCAAGCCGCAGGTCGACATCATGAGCTTTGAGATCGATCCCGACACGGGCGAGATGATCTATGCCCAGCTCGACGACATGGACATCCGCAGCGAGCAGCGGTTCGACGAGCTGGAAACCGAATTCAAGCAGATGACCTTTGGGGTCGAGCACGAGTTTTCGGATCGGCTGCGGTTCGACGGCTTGATCGGTCGCGCGGAATCCAGCTTCGCCAACCCGGTCCAGGTCAGCGCCATCATCGATCGCCAGAACGTCGACGGCTATTCCTATGACTTCCGTCAGAATCGCAATCTGCCGGCGATCAACTGGGGCTTCAATGTCGCCGACCCCACACAGTGGAGCGTCGTCGGGCCTACGGGCGCGCAACCTCGCTCGGAGCTGCGCATCAGCTCCAACTTCCAGGAAAACGTTTATACGACGGGTGAGGCCAACTTCGCCTTCGACGTAAGCGATTGGCTCACACTGAAAGCGGGGGTCAGCCGCAAGGAATATGAGTCGAGCAGCCGCGCCTTCGCGCGCCCAAACAACGCCAACGGTTCGCCAGCGCTGCCGGCGGGCACGAGCATGGCTTCGGTCACCAATCTGCTAAGCGGGTTCGGTCGCAATCTCGATCTGCCGTCGGGCGCTGCGACCAGCTGGGTTCGGCCGGATCTGGCTGCGTTGCAAACAGTCTGGAGCTACAACTGCAACTGCGACACGGGCGTAGCAGGCGGTGATTTCCGGCTGATCGGCCTTAATGGCAATCCGTCTACCTATGGCAACTGGCGTGACGTGACCGAGACCGACACCGGCGCCTATGTGCAAGCCGACTGGGACACGGAAATCATGGGCGTGCCGTTCCGAGGCAACGTCGGTGTACGTCAGGTCAAGACCGAGGTCGACGCCTTGGGTTATTCGAACGTCGGTGGTGTTGCGACGCCGGTTCGGGGCGAGAACGAATATGACGACACCCTGCCGTCGCTGAACGTCTCGATCGAGCCGATGAAGGATCTGATCGTGCGCGTGGGCGCCGCCAAGGTCATGGCGCGACCGCCTGTCACCAGCCTCGTTCCGGTCTTCACGCTGAGCGCAGCCGGGGCGGCGACAAATACGGCCTCGCTGGGCAATGTCGAGTTGGAACCCTATCGGGCGACGACCTACGACCTGTCGGTTGAATATTACTTCGCGCCTGAAGCTCTGCTGTCCTTCGCCTACTTCTACAAGGACATCTCGACCTATGTGCAGACGACCACCGAACCGCTGTCGTACAGCCAACTGACAGCCTTGAACCCTGTGGCCTTCCCGGCGGGCGGTCGTCCTGCCGGCGACATCTATCAGTTCAGCACGCCCACCAACACGCCGGGCGGCCCGCTGAAAGGCTTCGAGATCAGCTATCAGCAGACGTTCTCCTTCCTGCCCAGCCTGCTGTCGAATATCGGTACGCAGCTGAACTATACGCACGTTGAATCCGAGATTCAGTATTGCGTCACAGCAACCTGCGCTGCCTTCGTAACGGCTGATCTGGTCAATCTGTCGCCAAACGCCTGGAACGCGACGCTTTATTATGACGACGGCAAGTTCAATGCGCGTGTGTCGGCGGCCTATCGCGACACCTATTTCCAGAACGTGCCGGGTTCGAACGGCGCCACGGGTCTGATCCCCTATCAGGGCAAGACCGAAACCACGACGATCGACGCTTCCGCATCGTATAACCTGACCGATAACCTCAGTGTTTCGGTCGAAGGGCTGAATCTGACCGACGAAGCCAACCGTCAGAACCACGGCGACATCGGCCTGCCGCGTGACAGCACCTATGTCTATCACCACACTGGCCGCCAGGTTTACATCGGTGCGCGATATCGCTTCTGATCCCAACAGATCGGCGAAATAAGACAGGCGGCGTCGGTATAACCGGCGCCGCCTTTCTTTTGACATCGGCCGAACTGCGCGACGCGGCGAGAGAATTTTCGCCTGCTGACTAGTTGCCTTGGCGGAAGTCGAACCTTTGGTTTGCGACGAAATCTTCCCAGGCGCTGCGCGTGGCGAAGTCCAGGCCGCGATCCCACGCCGATCCCATGTAGTAGGTGAACGACTGACCCGGCGTGACCCGCACCAGGATCAGATAGTTGTCGGCGTCTTCGGTGAAGCCTTCGACCGTTGCGGGATCAACCGCCAGAGCGATGCCGAGCGAGCCATGCTCGGGGTTTTCAGGCTCCCAGAACATCAGACGCCCGTGTGCGGCGTCGCGCGTGACGAAGCCTCGTCCGTTGTCGTTGCTGCGCTTCGAAATGCCGATCGCGACGATCAGCGGTGCGTCGGAGTTCGAGGTCAGAGTGGAAGTCATTCGCGTAAAGTTGGAGCCTAACGGAAGGCTGAACTCACGCCTTTCTGAAACCGTGCGCACGACATCGACAGGCCAAGGACGGTAGGTCACGCTAAACCGCGCCTCATCGCCGCCGGTTTTGTCGATCTGGTAGGTGGAGAAGTTGCGACTGGTCCAGAGCTTGTTGTCGTACCAGATGCCCAGACCCCCGGCGCCTCTGCCGCGTCCCACATCGTAATAATCCAGGCCTTCACCGCGATCGACGTGATAGTTCGGGAACTTCAACTGGCGGTCCATGAAGGGATAGCGGACACGTTTGGCCCACACATCGATGCCCGAGCCAGAGGGCGCCTCGCGCGCTTCAAGCGTGGGACCGTAAATGCGATGCGCGACGCGATCGTTTTCCCATAGCAGATCATCCAAACGATCCGGCGCGAAGCGGGCGACGGCGCGCGGTCGCCGCTGATCTTCCGGCGGCGGCTCCAGCGGTTCGATGGTCGAGGGTCGATTCAGAGCGGATGGATCGTAGGAGAGCGCCGAGGTCGCACGCATTTCGGCGTCTCGGCGGCGTATTTCTTCGGCGCCGACGACCGTCACGGGGGCGGGCGGGACGGGCGTGGTCGCAGCGATCACTTCGGCCGTGTCGCGCGTGGGTTCCGCCAATGGCAGAGAGCGAACTGGGTCATTCAGCGACGCGACTTCCAGCCCGGCCAGAATATAGGTTCCTGAAGCATAGAGGCCGACGTCCTCAGGGTCGGTCGACACGGGCTGATCGCCGGTCTTCTGCGCTGCGCCCACCAAGCCGTTCGCAAGGACATGGCGGTTCAGGCCGGCCCAACCCTTCAACACATGCGGCAGGTAGGTGTCGCGATCCAAAAGGCCGTGATTGATCCCCCAGGCCAGGGCGTAGACATAGAAGACCGAACCTGAGGTTTCAGCCTCGGGATAGGCTTCGGGGTCCAGAAGGCTGGCGCGCCACAGTCCGTCCTCTTGCTGGAGACCTGCGATCCTGCCGGCCATCTTCTGGAAGAGGTCGACATAGAAGGCGCGCCCTGCGAAATCGACAGGCACGGACTCCAGCCATCGTACCAAACCGCCCATGACCCAGCCATTGGCCCGCGACCAGTAGATGCGGTCGCCGTCGGCGTCACGATGGTTCTCGTCCTTGAACCGTTCGTCGCGCAGGAACAGCTTTTCGTCCTCGACCCACAGCCGCGCCGCTGTGCGTCGCCATTCCTTATCTGCGGCGGTCAGATATTTTGGATCGCCCGTGATCGCGGTCATCCGGGCGAAGACCGGGGGCGCCATATAGAGCGCGTCGGCCCACCACCAGACGAGCGCGGGTGTGTCTTCCGCCCGGGCCAGATAGGGGACCTGCCAGTCCAGCCGCTGACGCAGCGGCATCAGCACGCCCTCCTGTCCACGACGCGCGTAGAGTTCTTCGTAGAGATCGCCGATCGCGATATCGTCGGCGTTCAGCATCGTCTTGCCCGACCGCGCGCCACGTACACTGTAGTTGTAGTGATCGGCCACGGCGCTCAAGAAACGCAGCGTCCGCGTATCGTCCGACACGCGCGCAAGCCGCGAAGCGCCGACGTAAAAGGTGGCTGCGACCCAGTTCGACGACATCTGCGTCAGGTTGCTGCCCGTCGATAAGGCGAGCGGCTCGGCGGCCATGGCTGCGATTTGCGAGGAGGCGACATATTCGACAGCCGCCATCGTGCTCTCGCGAGACGGCACGCCTGCCACGTCGGTGTATAGCGCGGGGCGGTCGCGTTGAGCCAGCCATTCAGCCTCGACGCCCGGCGGCAAGGCTGCGACCGTTTGCGCTAGAACGGGGCCGGACATGGCGGCCGAGCTCATCAGAACTGCAATCAGGCCAAGGCAGGGTCGGGTTGGCAGGGCCATGTTTTCCTCCGGCGCTGCTCCGGGCGGCGCATGATGGTTGGTGGCCCACTTCGACGGCGAGCCGCAACGTAACCGGTGTCAATTTCTGACGATCAGCTGTCAGTATCTCTTGCCAGCCTTATATCGTCCACTATTGTGAGACGAAAGAACAGAATGTGGGAAATCGAGATGCGCGCTGATCGCCGCATGCTGCTGCAACTGGGTGTCGTCAGCGCCTTGACGCAAGCGACGCCGGCGTTTGCACCATCGAGCCGCTTGCGCACGTTCGACGCGTCCGACTATGGCGCGGTGGGTGATGGGGTCGCCGTCAACACTCGTCCTATCCAAGCCGCCATCGACGCAGCGGCAGGGCAGGGCGGAGGAGTCGTGGTCCTGAAGCCCGGTCTGTACCTGTCAGGCTCGTTATTCGTGAAGTCGGGGGTGACCCTGTCGATCGAACGCGGCACCACCCTGCGCGGCGTTCAAGATCTGGCCGCCTATCCGATGGTTCGCACGCGTGTTGCAGGCGTTGAGATGGACTGGCCCGCCGGCTTGCTGAATGTCTATCAGCAACAGAACGCCAGGATCACGGGCGAGGGTCTGGTCGATGGAGACGGCAAGGTCTTCTGGGATTCCTATTGGGCGCTGCGACGCGATTATGATCCGCGCGACCTGCGATGGGCGGCCGACTACGACTGCCGCCGTCCGCGTCTGATCCACATTTACGATTCACAGCAGGTCGAGGTTTCCGGTCTGAATCTGGCGCGATCGGGCTTCTGGACCGTCCACGTCTGCTATTCGCGGGACGTTAAGGTCGCCGACCTAATCATCAGGAATAACATCGGCGGACGCGGCCCCTCGACGGACGGCATCGATATCGACTCATCGGAGCGGGTGTTGGTCGAGAGATGCGACCTGTCGGTCAACGACGACGCGATCTGCATCAAGGCGGGACGCGACTGGGACGGACTGCGGGTGGGTCGGCCATGCCGTGAGGTGAAAATCCGCGACTGCATCGTCCGTGACGCCCTGGCCGGGATGACCTTCGGATCGGAGACATCTGGCGGATTTGACGACATCGAAGTCTCTGGGCTGAGGATCGAGTATCCGGTGCCGCTGGGGATCTTCTTCAAATCAGGCCACACACGCGGCGGCGTGATCTCCAACATCCGCCTGCGCGACATCCATCTGCAGGACGTGCGCACATTGATGCAGGTGAACCTGAACTGGTACCCAAACTACAGCTACGCCCAGATCCCGGACGGCATCGCGGACGTGCCGGATTACTGGCGCGCGCTCGCCACGCCCGTGCCGCGCGAACAGGGCATTCCCCGTATCCACGATGTTCGCCTGTCGAACATCAAGGCCGTCGGCGGCAAAGTCGGATTCGCCGCCGCCGCCTATCCTGAAGCGCCGCTGAAAGACTTCATTTTCGAACGGTTGGACTGGGATGTGCAGGATGCGGGCGCCATCGCCAATGCCGAGAACTGGCGCTTCCGCGACTGCAACATCGACACCCTGGACCGCCAAGGCCCCAAGGTGACCGAGTCGTCCGGCGTCACAGGCCTTCGATCCAGACAAGCATGAAAAACCAAAAAGTTGTGGGAGTTAGCGCGATGAAAATCCTTTCCGCCTGTTCGATGCTGGCATTTGGCGCGGTCGCGCTTGTGGGGGGCGTCTCCGGCGCCGCTCAGGCAGAAGTCCTGCGGCTGAACACGCCGGCGGTGGGCCTGACCAGCGATAGGATCGGCGCCTTGCCCGACGCGGAGCGTGATCCGTGGGCCGAGTATCTGGCACGCTCTCAAGCCCAGCATCTGGCCGACCGCGCTGCGCTCGCGGCCGAACTTCCCGCCGGAGTTGCTACGCCGCCGCCGCCCAAGGCCGTCGGACCCGCCCACTACAACATGCCGCTGGACCGGCCTGCCGAATGGTACGCCACAGTCGACGCCCGGGCCGTCGCGGATGCGATCGTCAGTTTCCAGACCCCCGCCGGCGGATGGAGCAAAAACCAGGATCGCAGCATTGCGCGCCTGCCGGGCCAGCGGTTCTCCAACGATGCCGAAACCATGGAGCAGAACCCGGCGAACTTCGATGCGCCGGCGGATCGCTTCTGGACCTTCGTTGGCACGTTGGACAACGAGGCGACGTGGTCGGAAATGCGTTTCCTGGCCAAGGTCGCCGCCTACGCGCCGGGACGCGACGGCGACGCCTGGCGCGCCAGCGTGATCCGAGGCGTGCGGTATCTTCTGAACGCGCAGTATCCCAATGGCGGCTGGCCTCAGATCTGGCCGCTTGAAGGCGGCTTCCACGACTCAATCACATTCAATGACAATGCGGTGGCGAACGCGGCCATGCTGCTCCGTGATGTCGCCCATGGCGCTGAGGGCTTCGACTTCGTGCCGGCTGACTTGGAGACACAGGCGGCCGAGGCGACCCAAAAGGCGATCGAGGTGATCCTCGCGGCCCAGGTGCGTCAAGGGGATCGCCTGTTGGGCTGGCCACAGCAGGTCGAGCCCATGCGGCTGGTGCCAACAAGCGCTCGGAACTACGAGCCGCGATCCATCGCAAGCGGCGAAACAACCGATATCCTGATCTTTCTGATGGGCGAGGAGAACCCGTCGCCGGAGATCAAGGCCGCCGTTCGCGGCGCCGCCGAATGGCTTCAGGCGGTGCGTGTCTATGACAAATCTTTCGAAATGACCGACGACGGACGCAAGCTGATCGACAAGGCCGGGGCGGGTCCGATCTGGTCTCGCAACTACGATCTGGTGACCGGGCGTCCGATCTTCGGCGACAAGGATCAGACCATCCATGACGATGTAAATGAAATCTCTGTCGGAAGGCGCAACGGCTATTCCTGGTGGATTTCATCGCCGCAGAAGGCGCTGGACCTCTACGCCGATTGGTCCAATCGGACCGGGTGAATCCGGGACGCTGATCGGCATTGTTGACGCGGTCTGGCGGCGCGTCTGCAACATTGGTTTGTGAGCCACTTACGGTGAGAACGCGCCCCTGGCTCCGGCGCTATTGGGTCAGCACGGCGAAAGCCGGTGAACCATTTTCCGTTCAGACGGTTAGCCAAGCCAGACTTTACGGAGAGGGCTGGCATGAGCACCCATGGACTGAAGGATGCGGTCGTTCGACCGTTGCATTGGCTATTGCTGGCGTTTCCGATCGCGCTGTTCACCTTCGCCCTGTTCACCGACATCGCCTATCTGAAGACAGCCGAGGTCCAGTGGACGAACTTCTCGGCCTGGCTGATCACCGGAGCGCTGGTGTTCGGCGGCCTCGCTGGCCTGTTTTCGATCTTTGATTTCGTCGTCGGTCTGCGCCACGGACGGTCTCGGCGGGCGACGGTGCATCTGGTCGCGCTCGCGCTGGCCTGGGTGCTGGGTTTGGTGAACGCCTTCAAACACAGTCAGGACGCCTGGAGCTCTGTCGGAGCTTTCGGTCTGATCCTGTCCATCCTCTGCACAATCCTGGTCCTGGTCGCCGGCTGGACCGCCTATGCCGCGCGGGAGAGCGTCCGATGAACAAGAATCTGCTCGCCGCAAGCGCCGCCACCCTGGCCATGGCCTTGACGGTCGCATCGTGCGGCAACGCCAGCGATCCGAAACTCAATCAGACCGGCGCGACGCCCGACCTGCCAAAGGTCAACGAGACGCTGGTGCCGCCGATGAAGATCAGCCCGCCGGCAGGCTGGAACGGCGAGACGCCGACGGTGCCGCAAGGCTTTACGATCAGCGCCTTCGCCACGGATCTCAAAATCCCGCGTCAGATGCTGGTCCTCCCCAACGGCGATGTCCTGATCGCCGAGGGGCGCGGCGGCCATGCACCCGCCATGCGGCCCAAGGACGTGATCGCCGGCGTCATCAAAAAGCAGGGCAACACCAAAATCAAAGGCGGCAACCGCATCACCCTGGTGCGCGACGCGAACAACGACGGCACGCCCGAACTGCGGACCGTTCTGGTAGATAACCTCGATGCGCCCTACGGCTTGGCCTATGTCGACGGCTATCTCTATGTCGCCGAACAGGGGGCGCTGGTTCGCTTCGCCTTCCAGCCGGGCCAGACCGGTATCGCCACGCCCGCCGAGCGGGTGACGGAACTGCCCTCGCGCATCAACCACCACTGGACCAAGTCCCTGACCGCCAGCGCGGACGGATCGAAGCTGTATGTCGGCACCGGCTCGAACTCGAATATCGGCGAGCGCGGCATGGCGGTCGAAGAAGAGCGCGCCACGGTTTGGGAGATCGACCGGGCGACCGGCGCGCGGCGCACCATCGCGACCGGCATTCGCAATCCAACGGCCCTGGCCATCGAGCCGACCACCAATCTGTTGTGGTCGGTCGTCAATGAGCGCGACGAACTGGGGCCGCAACTGGTCCCGGACTATCTGACCCAGGTACGTGACGGGGCCTTCTACGGCTGGCCTTACAGCTATTGGGGCCAGAACCGCGATCCGCGCGTGATGCCGCAGAACCCCGAGATGGTCGCCAAGGCCATCCGGCCGGACTACGCCCTAGGATCGCACGTCGCCGCCCTGGGCCTGGATTTCGCCCGCAATGGCGGCTTTGGCGGGTCGTTCGCCAACGGCGCCTTCATCGGCATGCACGGCAGTTGGAACCGTCAGGACCCGTCCGGATACAAGGTCGTCTGGGTGCCCTTCAACGCCGGTCGTCCTGCGGGTCAGCCCGTGGACTTCGCCACAGGCTTCCTGAAAGACGGCAAGGCGCGCGGGCGTCCTGTCGGCGTCGCGTTCGATGGGAACAAGCGTGTGCTGTTCGTCGCCGACGACCTGTCGAACACGGTGTGGCGCATCGCGCCTGCGCGATAAGCCGGCTTCTCCCTCGCCCGGCAAGGGCGAGGGAAGTCGCTATTGTCCTCGACACATAGCCGAATAAGAAAAATCCCCGGCTGCGAGCAACCGGGGACCTTTCATATGGGGCTTAGCTGTGGCCTACGGCGTGAAGTCGATGGTGCGTTCGAAGGGGGCGTCGACAGGGTGGCCGCGATCCATGATCGGCGTGACCTCGGCGCCATTCATTAGGGCCAAGGCGGCTTCGCCAAAGCCCATGCCCGGGCGGCTTTCTTCCAGCACGACGCAGTCGGTGACGTGGCCCGACGCCAAGGCGGTGCAACGTAGCCGCACGCTGAAGCGGTCGGTGCTCTCGGCCTTGGGCGCGACGGCGCGTTCGATGGCGGGTTGAGGCGCGCTGTACAGGGCCGCGTCCTTGAGCAGCGGTCCAGTCGGGGCGCCCATCAGGGCCGTCATCAATGTCAGGCTGAAGGTCAGTGTCATGGCAGGCCTCGTTCGTCTTCTATTAAGATTTGAACGAGATCTCTGTTCCCCGAACTTTCAAAAACGCGCGGGTGTGTGCGGCGCACCACACTTCGATTTCTCTGCTGAGGTCAGAATGGCCTCAAGCTGGACTGTTGTTCTTGGCACAGGGTCTTCAGCCACGAACGCACGGTGCGCAAACGCGCGGTGTCGTGGACATCGCGGTGGGTGGCCAGCCAGAAGCGACGTTCGATCAGGATCGACGGCAGCACGCGCACCAGACCCTCGGCCAGGAAGCACGGCAGGACGCCGACGCCGCCCCCGGCGGCGATGATCTCCCGCTGCGCCCGGATCGAAGACGAGGCGACGTGGGGCGCGAGGCCTGGCTGGACCTCGTCAAGATAGCGGAGCTCGGGCGCGTAGATCAGATCGTCGATATAGCCGACGATGTCGAAGCGGCTCAGGTCATCGACGGTCTTCGGAACGCCGTTGCGGTGAAGGTGATCGGGCGAGGCGTAGAGGGCCAGCTGATACGGCGTCAGCGGCTCGACGATCAGGCGTGCGGCGTGCGGCGCGGCCAGGGTGATGGCCATATCGACCTCTCGGCGCGTGGGGGACAGGAAGCCGGAGGTGGCCGCCAGTTCGATCCTGAGGCCCGGATGGGCCAGGCGCAGCGCGGGCAGGGCGGGGGCCATCAAGGTGACGCCAAACCCCTCGGACGCGCTGACGCGCACGACGCCGGCGGGCGCGTCGGGCTGGGTCACGCGGCCGACAGCCTCCATCGCGCTTTCGGCCTCCAGACCGATATCGAGCAGTTGGGCGCCGGCGGCGGTCAGCTGAAGCCCGGTGGTCGAGCGGACAACCAGGGTGGATTTCAGCGCGCTTTCCAGCCGGGCGACCCGACGCCCGACCGTGGCGGCGTCGACGCCCAACCGCTGCGCCGCGCCGCCCAGCGAGCCTGCGCGCGCCGCGGCGATGAAGATGCGCAGATCGTCCCAGTCGTACATGGCCCGTAGTTGTCTTGCAAAAACGCAGAATGTTGCCTGCAACTTTGCATTATCGACCCGCGCGCAGGGGTGATAGCCATAGCCGCAACAAATGAACCAACAGGGACACCCAGGCCATGCGCGACATTCGCCACTTCATCGACGGTGCGGCTTTCGACGGCGCGTCCGGACGATTCAGCGACGTGTTCAATCCCAACACCGGGGATGTACAGGCTCGCGTGCAACTGGCGACGACAGGTGAGGTCGATCGTGCGGTCCAGGCGGCGCAGAACGCCTTTGACGGTTGGGCTTCGACCAATCCCCAGCGCCGCGCCCGCGTCATGTTCGACTTCAAACGCCTGGTCGAGGCGCGGATGGACGAACTGGCCGAACTGCTGTCCAGCGAGCACGGCAAGGTCATCGCGGACTCCAAGGGCGACATCCAGCGCGGCTTGGAAGTGATCGAGTTCGCGTGCGGCATCCCGCACGCGCTGAAGGGCGAATACACCCAAGGCGCCGGCCCCGGCATCGACGTCTATTCGATGCGCCAGCCGCTGGGCGTGGTGGCGGGCATCACCCCGTTCAACTTCCCGGCCATGATCCCGATGTGGATGTTCGGCGTGGCCATCGCCGTGGGCAATACTTTCGTGCTGAAGCCGTCCGAGCGCGATCCGTCGGTGCCGGTGCGTCTGGCCGAACTGATGCTGGAAGCGGGGGCGCCGAATGGCGTGCTGAACGTGGTGCACGGCGACAAGGCAGCGGTCGACGCCATCCTGACCCATCCGCTGGTTCACGCTGTCAGCTTCGTCGGTTCATCCGACATCGCCCACTATGTCTATCAGACGGGCGCCGCCAACCATAAGCGCGTCCAGGCCATGGGCGGCGCCAAGAACCACGGCATCGTCCTGCCCGACGCCGACATGGATCAGGTGATCAAGGATCTGTCCGGCGCGGCCTATGGCTCGGCGGGCGAACGCTGCATGGCGCTGCCGGTCGTGGTGCCGGTCGGCAAGAAAACCGCCGACGAACTGCGCGAGCGGATGGTCACCGAGATCCCCTCGATGCGGGTCGGCGTCTCGACCGATGCGGGCGCCCACTATGGCCCCGTCGTCACGGCTCAGCATCGCGAGCGTGTCGCGGGTTGGATCGAAAAGGGCGTTCAGGAAGGCGCTGAACTGGTCGTCGACGGCCGCGACTTCAGCCTGCAAGGGCACGAAAAGGGCTACTTCATCGGCCCGTCGCTGTTCGACCATGTGAAGCCCGAGATGTCGTCCTATCAGGAGGAAATCTTCGGTCCGGTGCTGCAGATCGTGCGGGCCGAGACGTTCGAGGAGGCGCTGGCCCTGCCGTCGAACCACCAATACGGCAACGGCGTCGCCATCTTCACCCAGAACGGCCGCGCGGCGCGCGACTTCGCCGCCCGGGTCAATGTCGGCATGGTCGGGATCAACGTGCCAATCCCGGTGCCGGTCGCCTACCATACCTTCGGCGGCTGGAAACGTTCGGCCTTCGGCGACATCAATCAGCACGGCATGGAGGGCGTCCGCTTCTGGACCAAGACCAAGACCGTGACGGCCCGCTGGCCGGACTCGGCGCTGGAGCATTCGGACAGCTCGTTCGTCATCCCGACGATGCGCTGAGGCCGTCATGGATTTCGCTCTCAACGACGATCAGCGCGCCATTCAGGACGCCGCCCGCGCCTTCGCCGAGGCCGAGCTGGCGCCCCATTCGGCCCGCTGGGACGAGGACAAGCATTTCCCCGTCGAGGTAATGAAACAGGCGGCCGAGATGGGCTTCTGCGGCATCTACACCGGCGAGGAGCACGGCGGCATGGCGCTCGGCCGGGTCGAGGCGGCGGTGATTTTCGAAGAGCTGTCGCGAGGCGACGTGGCGACGGCGGCCTTCATCTCGATCCACAATATGGCGACCTGGATGATCGACCGGTTCGGGTCGGACGATCTGCGCGCCCGGTTCGTGCCGGATCTGGTCGGCATGGAGAAGATCGCCTCCTATTGCCTGACGGAGCCGGGATCGGGGTCTGATGCGGCGGCGCTGCGGACCACAGCCGTGCGCGACGGCGACCACTATGTGCTGAACGGGTCAAAGGCTTTCATCTCGGGCGCAGGGACTTCTGACGTCTATGTCGTCATGGTCCGCACGGGCGGCGAGGGGGCGAAGGGCGTCAGCGCGATCGTGGTCGAGGCCGGCACGCCCGGCCTGTCGTTCGGCGCGCAGGAAAAGAAGATGGGCTGGAATGCCCAGCCGACCGCCATCGTCCAGTTCGACGACTGTCGCGTGCCGGTCGCCAATCTGCTGGGCGAAGAGGGGGCGGGCTTCCGCTACGCCATGGCCGGTCTGGACGGCGGTCGCCTGAACATCGCCGCCTGTTCGCTGGGCGGGGCGCGGCTGGCGCTGGAGACGGCGCAGGACTACGTCGCCACCCGCAAACAGTTCGGCCGTCCGATCGGCGAGTTCCAGGCGCTGCAGTTCCGGCTGGCGGACATGGCCACGGACCTGGAGGCGGCTCGGCTGATGGTGCTGCGCGGCGCCTGGGCCATCGACACCGACCATCCGGAAAAGACGAAGTGGTGCGCCATGGCCAAGCGTCTAGCCACCGACGCCTGTTTCCAGATCGCCGACGAGGCCCTGCAACTGCACGGCGGCTATGGCTATCTGAAAGACTACCCGCTGGAACGGATCGTGCGCGACCTGCGGGTTCACCGCATTCTGGAAGGCACCAACGAGATCATGCGGGTGATCATTGCGCGGGAGATGACCAAGTGAGCGAGGCCGAGGTCGTCACCCGCATCGAAAACGGCGTCGGTCGCATCACCCTGAATCGACCCAAGGCGATCCATGCGCTGAACCGGGCGATGTGCGAGGCGATGACAGAGGCGCTGCTGGCCTGGCGCAGCGACGCGGCCGTTCAGTCCGTGCTGATCGACCACGCCGGCGAGCGGGGATTTTGCGCGGGCGGCGACATTCGCATGATCGCCGAAAGCGGTGCGGGCGATGCGTCGGAGGCCAAGGTCTTCTTCCTGGCCGAGTACCGGTTGAACCACCTGATGTTCGACTATCCAAAGCCGATCATCGCTATCGTGGACGGCATCGTCATGGGCGGCGGGGTCGGCATTTCCGAGCCGGCCGACATTCGTGTGGCGACCGAGCGCACCACCTACGCCATGCCCGAGACCGGGATCGGCCTGTTCCCCGACGTTGGCGGCGGCTGGTTCCTGCCGCGCCTGCCGGGCCAGACCGGCGTCTGGCTGGCGCTGACAGGCGCGCGGCTGAAGGCGGCGGATACGGTGGCCCTGGGCATCCATACTCACTTCGTGCCCGCAGATCGTGTCGAGGCGCTAAAGGCCGATTTGATGGGCGAGGCCGCCGATCCATCGTCGGTCGTGGCGCGCCACGCCGGGGACGCGGTGCCTGCGCCGCTGTCGGCCCACCGCGAGGCCATCGACCGGCTGTTCGCCTTCGACACGGTTGAGGAGATTTTCCAGGCGCTTGAGGCGGACGGCTCGGACTGGGCGCTGCAGCAGCTCGAAACCCTGAAGACCAAGTCGCCACAGTCGATGAAGGTCTCGCTGCGCCAGATCCGCACGGGCGCAACGCTGAATAGCTTCGCCGACAATATGGCGATGGAATACGCCCTGGGCGGCCGCGTCGTGCGCACCCACGACTTTCAGGAAGGCGTGCGGGCCGTGATCGTGGACAAGGACAATGCGCCGAAATGGTCCCCGGCGGACCTGTCGGGCGTTACCGACGAGACGCTGGATGCGCTGTTCGCGCCGTTGCCGGATAATGAAAAATGGACGCCGCTGGCCTGACCACGGCGCCGACAAAGGGAGAGACACCATGACCAAGATCGCCTTCATCGGCTTGGGCAATATGGGCGGCGGCATGGCCGCGAACCAGGCCAAGGCGGGCCATGCAGTCGCCGCCTTCGATCTGTCGGCGCAGGCGCTGGAACGGGCCGGAGCGGCGGGTTGCGTCCCGGCCGGATCGGTCGCCGAGGCGGTCAAGGACGCCGAGGTCGTGATCACCATGCTGCCCGCCGGGCCGCACGTGCTGAAGGTCTATTCCGAACAGATCATCGGCGCGGCTCCGTCGACCGCCCTGCTGCTCGACTGTTCGACCATCGATGTCGAGACGGCGCGCAAGGTCGCCGGTCTTGCCAAATCGGCCGGCTACTCCTTTGCGGACGCGCCCGTGTCAGGCGGCACGGCGGCGGCGGATGCGGGCACGCTGGCCTTCATGGTCGGTTGCGACGAGGGCGACTTCGCCCGCGTCGAGGCGGCGCTGGAGCCCATGAGCCGCATCACCATTCGCGCGGGCGATCATGGGGCGGGGCAGGCGGCCAAGATCTGCAACAACATGCTGCTGGGCATCTCCATGCTGGGCACGTGCGAGGCCATCGCCCTGGCCGAGAAGCTGGGGCTGGATCCCGAACGGTTCTTCGAGATCGCGTCCAAGTCTTCGGGTCAGTGCTGGAGCGTGACCAGCTACTATCCTTGGCCGGGTCCGGTGCCGACCGCGCCGTCCAACCGCGACTATCAGGGCGGGTTCGCCACGGCCATGATGTTGAAGGACCTGAAGCTCGCCCAAGACGCAGCGGCGAAATCCGGCGCCTCGACGCCGCTGGGCGCACAGGCCGAGGCGCTTTACGCCCTGTTCGACGGGATCGGGCACGGCGGCCGCGATTTCTCCGCCATGCTGCAGATGCTGCGCGGCAAGCTGGATGAGCTTAACCCGGCATAGATTCGTCTTTCGCATCGTGATTGCGGCCCGCGCAGCTTCGGCGGCGCGGGCCTTTTCGTATGAGGCCGCGTTCGCGACTCGGGTCGCCGGCTGTTGGTGCGACCAAGGCGCGCGCCCGGCGCGTTCGCCTTATTCCGTTCGTCGGAGTGCGCCTGTGAAGAGCGCAGTCAAAGCAACGACTTAGCTATCCTTACGCCGTGCGCCTTCTCTGCCAGAGATCGAAAATCGCCTGAAATGTGGCTGAACGGCGCTTGCGGGGCACATTGCTCCTGTGTCATGTAACCGCTTACATCGCTTATCGACGGATCTTCGAAAAGGGGCCGGGACGATAGGGAGCAGGGAGAATTCGATTGGACATGGCCGCGCCTAGCGCTGCGTCTGCACGGCAGGAGGGCCAGCCCTTCGCCAAGGCCGCCACCATGCGCGACGTGGCTGAACGCGCCAATGTGTCGGTTGCTTCTGTCTCTCGTGTGTTGAACGGCTTGGGCGTGACCTCGGACGCGACGCGCCAGCGCGTGCTCGATGCAGTCGAGGACCTTCGCTATGTCCCGCACTTCGGCGCCCGCAGCCTGTCGACGAGCAAGAACGACACGATCGGCGTCATCCTGCCCGATCTGTTCGGCGAGTTCTTCTCCGAGCTGATCCGGGGCATGGACCTGGCCGCCCGCGCCCACGGCAAGCATCTGATCGTCTCCAGTTCGCATGACGGCGCGGAAGACACCCTGGCGGCCGTGCGTTCGATGCGCGGGCGCGTGGACGGCATGATCGTGCTGTCGCCGCATCTGGGCGCGGCGAACCTGTCGTCAGAGTTCGCCGGTCGGATGCCGGTCCTTCTGATGAACGGCGGCGCGGCCGAGCCGGGCCGGGCGTCCATCATGATCGACAACCATGGCGGCGCCGTCGGCGCGGTCCAGCATCTGCGGTCCACCGGCCGCAAGCGCATCGCTCACATTCGCGGCGCCGCCGGCAACATCGAGGCGGACACGCGTGCGGCCGGATACACGGCGGCGCTCGAGGGCCATGACCCGATCGTCGTCGAGGGCGACTTCTCTCAGGCCTCGGGCCATCGCGCGGCGACCCAGCTTCTGGCCATGACAGAGCGGCCCGACGCCGTTTTCGCCGCCAATGACATGATGGCCGTCGGCGCCCTGTTGGCCTTCCAGGAGGCCGGCGTGCGCTGTCCTGAAGACATCGCCGTCGTCGGCTTCGATGACGTGCCTATCGCCGCCCTGATGCGGCCTGCGCTGACCACCATGCGCGTCAACATCGCGGAAATCGGCCGAAGGGGCGTCGAACGCCTGATCGGCCTGGTCCAGGTCGGCGCGACCGCCGACGCCACGGACACCGCTTGCGAAATCGTTCGGCCGATCCTGGTCGAACGCCAGTCCACCGCGGCGGCCTCGTCCGCCAGGTTCAACAAAGGGTAGGCCAGCCATGTCGCTGAAAACCGATCCCATCAGGAGGGGAGAGCTCAGGATGACCCAGTTCAACACGCGTAAGGCCGCTTTGGCCGCCGCATCGGCGCTTGCCATCAGCATGGCGGTGGTGGGCGGCGCGCAGGCGCAGGTCGCGACCTCGACGATCCGAGGCAGTGTGACGGATGGCGCGACGGTCGAGGCCGGCGCCACCATCGTCGCCCGCAACGTCGCCTCCGGCTTCACCAGCCGCACCACAGCGAACGCGCAGGGTGGCTATACGCTGTCGGGCCTGCGTCCCGGCACCTATGAGATCACGGCGACGACGGCCGAAAATGAGACGGCGTCGGACACGGTCTCCATCGGCGTCGGCCAGGTCGGCAACCTGGATCTGGCCGTGGCAGGCGCAGCGGCCGGCGCGGCTGATGCCAATGCGGCCAACCTGGGCGACATCGTCGTGACCGGGCGTCGCTTGGTCGAGGTGCGCACGCCTGAGAACGCCACCAACGTCACGACCCAGCAAATCCAAACCCTGCCACAGATCAACCGCAACTTCCTAAACTTCGCGGCTCTGGCGCCGGGCGTGCGGGTCGGAACCAACGAGTCCGAAGTTCAGATCACCGCCGGTGGTCAGCGGGCGGAATCCGTCAACGCCTTCATCGACGGCGCCAGCCTGAAGTCGAACATTATCGCCGGGGGCATCGTCGGTCAGGACGACAGCCGCGGCAATCCGTTCCCGCAGGCGGCCGTCCAGGAATTCCGCGTTGTCAGCCAGAACTTCAAGGCTGAATACGAGCAGGCCTCGTCAGCCATCATCACGGCCGTGACGCGCTCCGGCACCAACGAGTTCCACGGCGAAATCTTCGGCACTTATCGGGACCAAGATTTCATCAAGCAAGACGAGTTTTCGCGTGCGGCAGGCCGTGAAAAGCCCGCGCTCGAAGTTCAGCAATACGGCGCCGCTCTGGGCGGGCCGATCATTCAAGACAAGCTGCACTTCTTCGGCAGCTATGAGCACAAGCAAGAAAATCGCGCAGCTGCCGTGACGCTAGGCCGTCAGAACCCGGCCTATGTCGGTCAGTTCGGTCAATATATCGGCACCTTCGCCACGCCGTTCGAGGAAGACCTTTACTTCGGCAAACTGAGCTTCCAGCCGGCAGAGGGGCATCTCATTGATCTGAGCGTCACCTATCGAGACGAAGCAGATGTGACGGGCGTCGGCGGCGCAAACTCCATCGAACGCGCAAGCGGTCTGCAGCAGACGACCAAGAGCGCCAATCTACGTTATCAATGGCAGGGCGACGGCTTCCTGAACGAGTTGGCAGTCGATTACCGCAATTATAATTACAACCCGACCGCTGTGAACTTCGACCAGATCGGCCGGAGCTATCGCATCTTCGAAAACGGCTATGATCCGTTCGGCGGCGTCTCCATCTTGAACATTGGTGGATCCGGCAGCCGTCAGGACATCAGCGACAACGCGCTGACCATCCGCAACGATCTGACGTTCAACGACATCCAGTTCAACGGTAATCACACGATCAAGCTGGGCGCCAAGGTCAGCCGCCAAGACTATGAGGTCGTCAAAGAGTTCGGCCGTAATCCCGAGTTCTTCTATGACCTAAACGGCACAGCCAGCGGCAATGCCGCCGTCCCGTATCGTGTTCAACTGGGCAACGAATTCCCCACGGTTGACCTGACCAACACCGTCATCGGCCTGTACGCGCAGGACGACTGGCAGATCACGGACAAGCTTGAACTGAATTTGGGTCTGCGCTGGGACTACGAGACCAACGCCGATAACAAGAAGTATGTCACGCCCGCTTCGGTGGTCGCAGGGCTCAACCAGTGGATCGCTTCGACCGATGGCGGCAAGCCTGCCGGCTATGCGCCGAGCTGGTTCAACATCAACGACTACATCTCGACCGGCGACAATCGTGACCCGTTCAAAAAGGCCTTCCAGCCTCGCATTGGCTTCTCGTATGATGTCTTCGGCGATCGCAGCACAGTTCTGTTCGGCGGCGCCGGTCGCTATTATGATCGCGTGCAGTTCAACTTCGCCTTCGACGAACTGGCCAAGCCTTTCGACTTCACGCAAAACGTCTTCTTCTCGACTACAGGGCGCCCGGCCGGCGTGGCGGACGGAAGCTCGGCAGATCCGATCCTGTGGAATGCGTCCTACGAGACCACGGCTGGACTTGACGCCATCCTGGCGAACATCCCGGCCAAGGGTGAAGCCTTTCTGCTCAAGAACGACTTCGAACCGCCCCGCACGGATCAGTTCAACCTAGGTGTGCGTCAAAGGGTCGGCGATTGGCAGACCGAGTTCACCCTCGCCTACGGCAAGACCGAAAACGAGTTCACCTGGCAGTATCTGAACCGCTGCCGTGAACCAACGCGCGGCAATGACGGCAATGGTTTCGGCGACAACGGCGGCTTCTGCGGCCCGGGCGGCACGAACCCCTACCGCTCATATCTGGTGTCCGATCACAACAAGGAGCGGACGTTTAAGGCGCTCTACGTCAAGCTGGACAAGGGCTACACGCGTGACTCCGGTTGGGGCGTCAACATCGCCTATACGCTGTCCAAAGCGGAACAGAACGGCGGCAATGACAACTTCTGCTTCGACTGCTTCTCGGTGGAAAGCTCGCCGATGCGTTCGTCGGCAAACGACGAACGTCATCGTATCGTGGCCAACGGCATCGTTGATCTGCCGCTCGATTTCCAGCTGTCCGGCATTCTGACCTTGGGTTCCGGCACGCCCTTTGATGTGTTTGACGGACGTGGTGCCAACTTCGTTTATCGCCCTTATGGCGCCTATCCGGAGAAGGAGCAGTTCTTCCTGCCGAACGCCTTCGCCTATCGGAACCTCGATCTCCGTTTGACGAAGAACTTCGACGTGCCGGGCGCTGGTGAGCTGTCGGTCTATGTGGACGCCATCAACGTGTTCAACTTCAAGAACTACAATGGCTTTGACGGCGGCACGGGTTCGGCGACGAACCCGAACCCGAACTTTGGCCGCCCGAGTTCAGTGCTGTTCCCGACGCGGACGTTCCAGATCGGCGCCCGCTACGCCTTCTAAATCCTGAGCCTGGGCCGCCTCGTGCTTGTTGCGAGGCGGCCTTTCTTTTTCGATTGAGACCCAGTGAGCGTGCCCATGAATCGTCGAAACTTCCTGATGCGGACCACCACAGGCGCGGCGGCTCTGGCCGTTGGATTTCCGGTGATGGCGGCGGCGCAGCAGGCGGCGGCGACGGGGGCGGTCAATGGGACGCAGAGACGGCCGATGCGGCTGGATCAGGAGATCGAGGAGCTTCAGGAGCGGACGTTCCGGTGGTTCGAGAAGGTCACGGATCGCAAGACCGGCCTGACGCCGGATCGCTGGCCGACGCCGTCCTTCTGTTCGGTGGCGGCTGTCGGGTTCGCCCTGACCTGCTGGCCGGTGGGCGTCGAGCGCGGCTGGATGAGCCGTGCCGAGGCGCGTGAGCGGACCCTGACGACGCTGCGCTTCTTCCATGATCTGCCGCAAGGTCCGGAGGCCAGCGGCACGGCGGGATACAAGGGCTTCTTCTACCACTTCCTGGATATGGAGACGGGGCTTCGCTACCGGACCAACGAACTTTCGACGGTCGATACGGCCCTGCTGATCGGCGGCATGTTGTTCGCCGCCCGCTACTTCGACAGCCGGCATGCGGACGAGGCGGAAATCCGTCAGAAGGCCCAGGCGATCTACGAACGGATCGAATGGCCGTGGGCCGTTATCCGCGACAACCGCATCACCATGGGCTGGCACCCCGAGAGCGGCTTCATACCGTCCGACTGGCATGTCTATAACGAGGGCATGCTGGTGCTGCTGCTGGCCATCGGCAGCCCGACCCATCCGGTGTCAGTCAATGTCTGGCACGAATGGGCGGCCAGCTACGACGAGAGCTGGACCGATCGCTGGGGCAGCTGGCACCTGAACTTTGCGCCCATCTTCGGGCACCAGTACAGCCACATGTTCATCGACTTCCGCGGCATTCAGGACGCCTGGATGCGCGGGCAGTCTGCCCAACTGGGCGAATACCTCGACTATTTCGAAAACAGTCGCCGCGCCGTCTACGCCCAGCAGAAATACGCCCACGACAACCCTGGCGGCTGGGCGGGCTATTCATCTGAGGTCTGGGGCCTGACGGCCTGCGACGGGCCGGGCGATTTCAAACAAGTCATCGACGGCAAGGAGCGCGAGTTCTTCAGCTATTCCGCGCGCGGTCCGGGCGAGCGCGACGACGGCACCATCGCGCCGACGGCGGCGGCCAGCTCCATCGCCTTCGCGCCCGAGATCGTCGTGCCCTGCGTCAAGGCGATGAAGCAGAAATACGGTTCAGGCATCTATACCGAGTGGGGCTTCCTCGACAGCTTCAACCCGACACTGACAGTGCGCGAAGGGCCGCTGCAGCACGGCAAGATCGTGGACGGCGTGGGTTGGGTGGACGGCGACTATCTGGGCATCGACCAGGGGCCGATCGTCATTATGACCGAGAATCACAGGTCCGAGTTCGTCTGGCGCTATATGCGCGGCGAGCCCAATATCCGCCGCGCGCTCGACATCGCGGGCTTCACCGGCGGCTGGATGAACGGATGAGTTTGACGGCGCTCAGGTCCCATCTTGATAGACGTGGCGCGCTGGCCCTGATGGCGGGAGGGGCGGCTGCGGCCTGTACCCCGCGCCGTGATGGCGAGACCGTGCTGCGCTTCTGGGCCATGGGCAATGAGGGTGGGACGGTGGGCCAATTGATGCCCGAGTTCGAGCGCCGCAATCCGGGCGTCCGCGTCTCGGTCCAGCCCCTGCCGTGGACGGCCGCGCATGAGAAGCTGCTGACCGCCTATGCCGGGGCCTCGTTGCCGGACGTCAGCCAGATCGGCAATACCTGGGTGGCGGAGCTGACCGCCATCGGCGCCCTGTCGCCGACCCCGGCCGAGGCCGCGAACCTGCTGACCGACCAGTTTCCGGCGGTGCTAGAGACCAACGAAATCGCCGGCCGCGCCATGACCACACCCTGGTATGTCGACACACGGCTTTTGTTCTATCGCAAGGATCTGCTGGCGCGGGCCGGCTTCGACGCCCCGCCCGAAGACTGGGCCGAATGGAAGCGGGCCATGCATGCGATCAAGCGTGTGGCGGGCGGCGACAACTACGCCATCCTGCTGCCGTTGAACGAGTTCGAGCAGCTTCTGACCTTCGGGCTTCAGATCGATGAGCCGCTGCTGAGGGATCGGGATACGCGCGGAAACTTTTCCGACCCCGGCTTCGTCTCAGCCTTGGCCTTCTACCGCAGCCTGTTCGACGAGCAGTTGGCGCCGCTGGCCTCGTCGACGCAGATCTCCAACGTCTGGACCGAGTTCGCCAGGGGCTATTTCAGCTTCTACTTCTCGGGCCCGTGGAGCGTGGGCGATTTCCGCAGCAAGCTGCCCGCGTCGTTCCAGCCGAACTGGGCCACGGCGGGCGTGCCGGGACCGAATGGCCTGGGCGCCTCGGCGCCGGGCGGGTCCAGCCTGGCGGTCTTCAAATCCTCCCCGCACCAGGAGGCGGCCTGGGCCCTGGTCCGCTATCTGTCCGAACCGGCGGTGCAGGCCCGGTTCAACACCATCGTCGGCGATCTGCCCGCACGCCAGAGCGCCTGGGACATCGCGGGCGTGGAGCGCGACCCCATGCTGGCGCCGTTTCGTGGCCAGCTGGCGCGCGCCAAGGCCGTGCCCAAGGTGCCGGAATGGGAGCGGATCGTCACGGAGATGCAGATCGTCGCCGAACGGATGGTGCGCGGCGAATATACGCCTGAGACCGCCGCCGCCGAGATCGACCGTCGGGCCGACCGCCTGCTGGAGAAGCGTCGCTGGATGATGGAACAGGGCAGGGCCGTATGACCGTCGTCGATCCCACTTTGACCAAGGCGGGGACGAAGGTCAGGGCGTCGCGCGGGCGCGGCGCCCGCGAGCGTGCCGCATGGGCCTTCGTCGCCCCGGCCATGCTCGCCATCGGCCTGTTCTTCGCCATTCCGGTGATCGCGGCCCTGCTGCTCAGCCTGACCGACTTCGACATCTATGCCCTGGCGAACCTCGACAATCTGCGTTTCGTCGGCCTGCAGAACTATGAGCGGCTGCTGACCAATCCCCTGTTTTGGGGGGCGATGAAGAACACCTTGACCTTCGCGGTCCTCGGCGTGCCCCTGTCCATCGTCGCGTCCCTGGCGGCGGCGGTGATCCTGAACGCGCGGGTCGTGAAGTGGCGGCCGATCTGGCGAGTGATGTTCTTCGCTCCCTATGTCACGACCCTGGTCGCGACGGCGGTGGTATGGCGCTATCTGCTGCACACCCGCTACGGCGTCATCAACTGGGGGCTGGAAAGCATCGGCATGCCGGCCGTGGACTGGCTGGGCGACCCGTCGACCTCCATTCCGGCGATCCTGATGTTCGTGGTCTGGAAGATCTTTGGCTACAATATGCTGATCTTCCTGGCGGTGCTTCAGACCGTGCCGGACGATCTGTATGAGGCCGCACGCATCGACGGCGCCGGCCCGTGGAAGCAGTTTCGCCATGTGACCCTGCCAGCCATCGCGCCGACCATGCTGCTGGTTTCGATCATCTCGGTCGCCAGCTTCTTCCAGCTGTTCGCCGAACCCTATGTGATGACGCAGGGCGGACCGGCCCAGAGCACGGTGACGGTGCTCTACTTCATGTACGAGGAAGGCTTCAAATGGTGGACCCTGGGCTCCGCCAGCGCCGTCGCCTTCATCCTGTTCCTGTGTATCCTCGCGATCACCCTGGTCCAGCTGGCGGTCGCCAAGCGGGTGGGGGCGTATCAATGAAACTCCGCGCCATTCTGCTCAATCTGGCCGTCGGCCTCATCGCCATTATCGTCCTGTTCCCGCTGGTCTGGATGGTGTCGGTCAGTTTCATGGCGACCGGCGAGGCGGCCGTCTTCCCGCCACCGCTGCTGCCTTCGCATTGGACGCTGGAGCATTATCGCGATCTGTTCCTGAACCAGGGCATGGGGCGGTATCTGTGGAACAGCTTCGCCCTAGCGACACTGGCGACGATCCTGGCGCTCGGCTTCACGGTTCCGGCCGGCTACGCCTTCGCCAAGCTGAAGTTCGCCGGGCGCGAGCGGCTGTTCCAGTTCCTGGTCGCCGCCTTGGTGGTGCCGGCCCAGATCGGCACTCTGCCGCTGTTCCTGATGCTGAAGTCGATGGAGCTGGTGAACACCTATGCCGGGGCGCTGGTGCCGTGGCTGGCGTCCATCTTCGGCCTGTTCCTGGTGCGCCAATATGCGCTGAGCATTCCCGAAGAGATGCTGGAGGCCGCGCGGATCGACGGGGCCAGCGAGGGCCAGATCTTCCGCCGCGTCGTCCTGCCGACCTTGCAGCCCATCATCGTGACCCTGGGCCTGTTCGTATTCCTAGGCAGCTGGAACGACTTCCTGTGGCCCCTGATCATCCTGACGGACCAGTCGAACTACACCCTGCCGGTCGCCTTGGCAGCCCTGTCGCGCGAGCACGTGCAGGACATTGAACTGATGATGGCCGGCGCCGTCGTCACGGTCGCGCCCGTGCTGATCCTCTTCCTCTCCCTGCAACGCTACTACATCCGCGGCATGCTCGCGGGCAGCGTGAAGGGCTGACCAGAACTGCGAGTTTCGATGCGTAACCTCCTGCTGGCCGCCGCCTCGGTCCTGACCCTCGCTCTGGCCGCGCCCGCCATCGCCCAGGAAACGCGCGTTCTCGACAGCATGGACGATGCGACGCGGTGGGAGGCCAGCGCCTCGACCGACGTTCACGCCGCCGTCTCCGCCGTCGCCGGCCATGACGGGCGAGCGGTACGGCTCGACTACGATTTCGACGGCAAGGCGGGCTATGCGGTGCTCAGCCGGCCGCTGCCGTTCGACCTGCCCGAGAATTACGAGATCAGCTTCTGGGTGCGCGGCGCCGGGCCGACCAATACCTTCGAGGTCAAGCTGACCGACGCCTCGGCCGACAATGTCTGGTGGAAGCAGACGGCGCGCTACGACTTTCCCGACGGCTGGACCCGGTTCGTGATTAAACGCCGTCAGGTCTCCAAAGCCTGGGGACCAAGCCCTGAAACCATCCTGCGTCGCGCCGAGCGGGTCGAATTCGTCGTGGTCGCGGCCGAGGGCGGCAAGGGCTCGGTCGAGATCGACCAACTGACCCTGCGCGCCCTGCCGGTCGAACCGCCGGTTCCGCCCCAGCCGATCGCCAGCGATCGACGAACGGCGTCGACCGCCTCCAACGCCGTCGATCTCGACCCAAAAACCGCCTGGACCCCGCCGGTGGGGGAGGCGTCGGCCCTGACATTGGACCTGGGCTACGAGCGCGAGTTCGGCGGCCTGACCCTGCGCTGGGGCGAGCGGGGCGCGGCGAGCGACTATCGCGTTTCGGCCTCCCTGGATGGGCGCGACTGGCGGTCGCTGACGACGGTCACGGGCGGCAATGGCGGCGTCGACTGGCTGAGGATGCCCGAGGCGACGGCGCGCTGGCTGAGGCTGGAGCCGCTGAAGCCCGTTCCAGCGCCCGACGTGGTCGGTTCGTCCGGCGCAGGCCAGCGGCTGGGCGCGGCCCAGGCAACGACCTATGCGCTGAACGAGATCGAGGTCGAACCGCTGACGTTTGGCGCGGACCGCACCGTGTTTCTGGAAGCCGTGGCCAAGGAAAACCGCCGCGGCCTTTATCCGCGCGGCTTCTCCGGCGAGCAGTCCTACTGGACCCTGGTCGGGGTCGATGGAGGCGGGGAGAGCGGCCTGATCGGCGAGGATGGCGCCATCGAGCTCCGCCGCGCCGGACCCAGTATCGAACCCTTCGTGGTCGATAACGGGCGGCTGATCACTTGGGCCGACGTCAATATCGAACAGGGGCTGAGGGACGGCGATCTGCCGATCCCGTCGGTGACCTGGACCGCCGACGACTGGACGCTGAAGATCACCAGCTTCGCCGACGGACCGGCCGATCAGGCGCAGCTGTGGGGCCGTTACGACTTGACCAACACCTCCAGCCGGCCGCGCACCCTGACCCTGGCCCTGGCCGCGCGCGCGATGCAGGTGAATGCGCCGCGTCAGTTCCTCGCCATTCCCGGCGGTGTCAGCCCGGTGGAGACGATCGGCTGGGACGGCGCCGAACTGAAGTTGAACGACACGGTGCGGGTTCAGCCGCTGGCGGCACCGGATCAGGTCGCGCTGGCGACCTTCGATGCCGGCAGCGATCCGCAGTCCCTGATCCTGCCGTCTGCGCGGCGACCGGCCGTCGAGCTCATGACGACGACCGACGCCACGGGTCTGGCCGCCGGCGCCCTGACCTACGAGGTGACGCTGCAACCCGGAAAGACGCGCACGGTGGGTTGGGTGTCGCAGCTATCCGGCGACGCCTTGGCGCCCGAGCCGGTGGGTCAGGCGGCGGTTGTGCTGGGTGCGGTCGAGACCCGGCTGGCGGCCGAATGGCGCGCGAAGCTGGATCGGGTGGAGCTGACCCTGCCGCCAGCCGCCCAGCGGATCGAGGACGCGCTGAAATCGTCTCTGGCCCATATGCTGATGTCGCGTCAGGGGCCGATCCTTCAGCCGGGCACACGCAGCTACAACCGCTCGTGGATCCGCGACGGGGCCATGATGGCCGAGGGGCTGAACCGGCTGGGCATGGCCGAGCATTCGGCCGACTATCTGCGCTGGTACGCACCCTATGTGTTCGAGAACGGCAAGGTCCCGTGCTGCGTCGACGCGCGCGGCGCTGATCCGGTGCCCGAGAACGACAGCCACGGCGAGTTCGTCTTCCTGGCCGCCGAAACCTATCGCTACACCAAGGACGAAGCCCTGCTGCGCCAGGTCTGGCCGCAGGTGCAAAAGGCGATCGCCTATATGGACGACCTGCGCGCCTCGACCCGGACGGCGGCCTTCCAGGCGCCGGACCAGCGTCACCTATATGGCCTGCTGCCGCCGACGATCAGCCACGAGGGCTATTCGGACAAGGCCGCCTATTCCTATTGGGACGATTTCTGGGGGCTGCTGGGCTACAAGGACGCGGTCTTCATCGCCGAAACCTTGGGCGATGCGGACGCCGCCGCTCGCTATGCGGCGGCGCGGGATCAGTTCGCCGCCGACATCCGCGCGTCGATCACGGCGACGGCGGCTCATCATGGCATTGACTGGATCGCTGGCGCTGCGGACCGGGGCGATTTCGACGCCACCTCGACCACCATCGCCCTGTCGCCGGCGGGAGAACAGGATAATCTTCCGCCTGAGCTTATGGCGCGAACCTTCGATCGCTACTGGGAAAACTTCCAGAACCGTCTGATTAACCGCACGGCGTGGAAGGACTACACCCCCTACGAATGGCGGCTAGTCGGCGCCTATGTGCGGCTGGGTCAGAAGGACCGGGCGCTGGATGTGCTGGACTTCCTGATGGCCGACCGCAGGCCCGAGGCCTGGAACGGCTGGGCCGAGGTGGTGGGGCGCGAAAAGCGCGAGCCGCGCTTCATCGGCGACATGCCGCACGCCTGGATCAGCTCCGACTATATCCGCTCGGCGCTGGATCTGTTCGCGTATGAGCGGGACCGCGATCACGCCCTGGTGCTGGCGGCCGGCGTGCCGGAGGCGTGGCTGGACACCGCCGAGGGGGTCGGTGTGCGGGATCTGCGCACCGCCTATGGGCCGCTGACCTACGCCTACCGCAAGGAACGGCAGGGCTATGTGCTCACCCTGGGTGACGGCGCGACGCCGCCGGGCGGTTTCGTTCTGCAATGGCCGGAGGGGCAGGGGCGGCCGGAGCGCGTTCGTATCGACGGCCGCTCAGCGACGTGGTCGAGTGATGAACTGGTCATTCCGGCAGGGGCGCGGCGGGTTGTTCTGAACTGAGCCTTTTTGCTTGAGGCGAAGGGGTCAGAGGCGCTTGAAGGCTTTCCCGTCCGCGCCGAACAGGTGGGCCTGTTTTGCGGGCACGTGCAGCGTGAGGCGCTCGCCCGCCTTGGCGCGGAGTTCACCCGCCAGCTGAACCGTCAGCGTGTCTTCGGACGCTGGATGCTTCAGGTGCGCCATGGTCGTCGCACCCAGGGTTTCCACGAACATGACCTCGGCGGTCAGCGCATCGCCGTCGCCGGTCGTGGTCAGATACTCGGGACGGACGCCCAGGGTGACGGCATCGCCCGGCTTGGCCGAGGCGGCGTCAACCGACACCCTGATCGTCTCGCCTGCGGACGTCTTCACCTTAGCTCCAGCAGCCGAGGCTTCCACGATCTCAGCGGCCAGCAGGTTCATCTTGGGGCTGCCTATGAAGCCGGCGACGAACAGATTAGCAGGGTGTTCGTACAGGTCCATGGGCGCGCCGACCTGCTCGATCCGGCCGGCGTTCAGCACCACGATCCGGTCGGCCAGGGTCATGGCCTCGACTTGGTCGTGGGTGACGTAGATCATCGTGGTCTTCAGCTCGGCGTGCAGCCGCGCGAACTCATAGCGCATCCTCACGCGCAGGGCCGCGTCCAAGTTGGACAGGGGCTCGTCGAAGAGGAAGACCTCGGGCTCGCGCACGATGGCGCGGCCGATGGCGACGCGCTGGCGCTGGCCGCCCGACATGGCCTTGGGCTTGCGATCCAGATAGTCGGTGATGCTGAGCGCCTCGGCGGCGGCGCGGACGCGTCGGTCGATCTCGCCCTTATCCGTCTTGGCCAGCTTCAGTCCGAAAGCCATGTTCTCATAGGCCGTCATATGCGGATAGAGCGCATAGGACTGGAACACCATGGCGATGCCGCGATCCGACGGCGAAAGGTCGTTGACCACCCGGTCCCCGATCAGAACCTGGCCCGTCGTCGCCTCTTCCAGGCCGGCGATGGTGCGCAGCAGGGTGGACTTGCCGCAGCCCGAGGGACCGACGAAGACGACAAATTCGCCGTCGGCGATCTCCAGATCGACGCCCTTCAGAACCTCAACGGCGCCGAACGCCTTCTTCACGTCGACCAGACGGACGTTCGCCATGCTTCCTGCTTCTTTGAACCGTTTCTGTTTTGCCCCACCGTAACCGGTTACATCGCAGGATCAATGGCGCGAGACGTCTCAGTCGCGGTCAGGGGCTCCCAGCGGGAAATAGTCGCGATAGGGTCGGGCTTCGTCCACGCAGCGGGCGAAGGACGGACGGGCCAGCAGCCGGGCGCGATAGGCCTTGAGCGTCTCGAACCGTTCCGGGATCGGGTGTGTCCAGTTGGCGTAGAAGAGGGCGGGCGCGGCGGCGCAATCGGCCAGGCTGAACCCATGATCGGTCGCCCATTCACGTCCAGTCAGACGCTGATCCAGCCAGGCGTAGGTCGTTTCCAGCATCCTGCGGGCCTCGGCGTCGCCCAGCGAGTCGCGGTCGGCCTCAGCTCGCATGGAGTTGAAGACGATCCGGCCTTGGGGCGTCGAGACGTAGTTGTCGAACACCCGATCCATCATCCGCACCTCGACGGCGGCTGCGGCGTCGTCGGGGATCAGGCGAACTGGACCGGGATAATGCGCCTGTAAATGTTCGATGATGGAAGCGGATTCAAGCACCGTCGTCTCGCCGTCCTGCAAGACCGGGAAACGCTTGAGCGGCCATAGGGCACGCAGTTCCGCATTGGCCGACGGATCTTCCAGCGTGCGGTATTCGAAGGCGATGTCGTTCTCGTAGAAGGCGATCAGCGCCTTCTGGCAGAAGGAGGAGAAAGGGTGGGCGTAGAGTTTCATCGCGTCCTCCAGACCAGTCGTCCTATGCGACTTTCACCCGGCATAATTAGGAGTCAATTTGCAAATCTGCAAAATTACGCTTTCGCAAGATGGAGGCGCTGGATAGAAGCCCGCCACAGATCGCGGGGACCATGACATGACGCAGCGCAAAATCCTGATGGCGACGGCTTCGTTGGCCTGGCTGGCGACGGCTGCGGCCGCCCAAGCCCAGGAGGCGTCGCGCGTGGACGATGTGGTGGTCACCGGCTCCCGGATCGCGGGCGGCGAGCGGATCGCCCCGGTAGAGACTGTGGCCCGCGAAACAATCGCCGCCGCCGGCATCGCAGATGCCTCTCAGCTGGTCCGGCTGGTCACGGCCAACTCAGGCTCGGAGGCCCAAGTCGATCAGCTGAACCAGCCGCAGAGTTCGGGCACGGCCCAGTTCAACCTGCGCAATCTCGGCCTCGGCTCGACCTTGGTCCTGGTGGACGGACAGCGCTGGACCAACAGCGCCGTGGTGGCGACGGACGGCTCGGGCTTCGTCGATATCAACTCGCTGGTTCCGATGATCGCGCTTCAGCGGGTCGAAGTGGTCAAGGACGGCGCCTCGGCGGTCTATGGCTCGGACGCGGTGGCGGGCGTGGTCAACTTCATCACCCGGCGGGGCGTGGAGCGCCCAGAGGTCAGCGCCAAATACGCCGTCGCCGACGGCTCGGAGGAGAGCGTGATCGAGGCCATTGGCGAGGTTCGCCTGCTGGGCGGCGAGCTGACGCTGGCGGCCTCGCATTTCCACCGTTCGGCCTTGGGCTCGGACGAGCGGGACTTCACCCAGGCCGAACGCTATGGCCGCGCCGCCTGGACGGCCGTCACCAGCTATGGCCAGCCGGGTTCCTATTTCCGACCCAGCCGCAATGGGTTTTCGCCCGATCCGGCGTGCGGCAATCCGGCGTTCCGCAGCGCCTATCGAAACTCGCCCACGGACGCCTTCTGCCGGCTCGACTATTCGGACTTCTTCGACCTGGTTCCTGAGGAGACGCGCACGCAGCTGTTCGCGGACTACCGGCGGCCTGTGGGCGACATGACCCTGTCGCTGCAAGGGGCTTGGTCGGCGACAAACACCATCGCGCGCCAGTCGCCGTCGCTGCCGATCCTGGCGCGGTCCCTGACGGTGCCGGCGAGCCATCCCGACAATCCGTTCGGCGAGGCGGTGCTGTTCCGAGGGCGGCTGCTGGGGGCGGAGGCCGGCGCGTCGCAGGCCGAGTTCGACTATCGCACATGGCGTGTGGCGGCCGGGCTGGATGGCCGCTTCGGCAATGGCTGGACCTGGAACCTATCGGCGACCAGCAGCCGTCAGCATGTCGCCTACGACAAACCCGACACCATCGGCAGCGCCTTGCAGATTGCGCTGAATGGCCTGGGCGGGGCGGGCTGCAATCCCGCGACGGGGAGGCCCGGCGTCGGGTCCTGCCAGTATTTCAACCCGTTCGGCAGCGCCTATCTGGGGACCGGGACGGCGAACAGCGCCGCCCTGATCGACAGTTTGATCGGCTCGACCGGCCTGCGGGGCGCGGCGACCCTGACGACGGCGGACGCCTCGACCAGCGGCGAGGCCCTGGCCTGGGCCGGCGGGTCGGTCGATGTCGCCGTGGGCGCCCAGTATCGCCGCAGCGGCTTCCGTCACGACTGGAGCGATCTGGTGAACCGGGGCGACCTGCTGACGGCGGGCGTGTCGCCGGACTTCGAGGGCGATCAGGAGGCCTTGGCCGCCTTTGCCGAAGCCCGCCTCCATCTGGGCGACCGGATCGAGGCGCAACTGGCCGGGCGCTACGAGTCCTACGACGGCAACGAGGGCCGGTTCAGCCCCAAGGTCGCGATCCGGTGGGACGTCACCGACGCCCTGGCCCTGCGCGCGTCGTGGGGGCAGGGGTTCCGGGCGCCGTCGGTCTATGCCCAGTCGGGAGCGCAGGCGTCGCAGCCGTCGGTGTTCGACCGGGGGGCGTTCGTCTTCGTCAACACCCTGACCTCGGGCCGAGCCGACCTGAAGCCCGAGAAGTCCGAGAGCCTGAACCTGGGCGCACTCTGGACGCCGATCGAGGGGCTGGAACTGGGCGTGGACGCCTGGCGGTTCGACTATGCCGATCAGGTGGTCAAGGAATCGGCCCAGGCCCTCATCAACCAGGCGGCGGCCGATACGGCGGCGGGGCGGACCGGTACGGAGGCGCAGAGCCGCATCACCCGTTCGCCCAGCGGCGCCCTGACTTTCGTGCAGCTGTATTTCGTAAACGCTTCGTCCATTGAGACCCAAGGGATCGACCTGTCGGCCCGCTATCGGCGCGGCCTGTGGGGCGGGGAGGCGACGGCCTCGGCGAACTGGACCTATGTGGACGCCTATGACATCCGGCTGGACGCGTCGGCCGCGAAGGTATCGGGCGTCGGTTCGACCAACCTGAACAACATCGGCCGGTCCCTGCCACGCAATCGCGGGGAATTCGGCCTGGGTTGGAGCGGCGGGCCGAACGCGTTGACGGCCCTGGTCCACTATACCGACGGATACGCCAACGACCGCAGCGGCATCACCGACGCCAGCATCGCCAGCCAGACGACGGTCGACCTGCTCTACAGCCGCACGATCGGCGCTGACCTGGATCTGTCGGTCGGGGTGGTCAATGTGGCCGATAAGGCCCCGCCGCTGGCGCAGTTCGCCCTGGGCTATGACCCGGTCGCGGCCGATCCGCGCGGACGGGTGGTCAGCATCGGCCTGAGCAAGCGGTTCTGACCAAGCGGTTCTGATCGGCGGTTGCGCGGTCAACCGGGCGGTGTATGCATCCCCTTGGGGGAGAATCCGATGACCGACGGCGAGACGACCCGCAAGCAGGCGTTCAAGGACCTTTCCGAGGACGCGCTGGGCTTTGGCGGCGCGGAGGTGCGGACCGCGCGCGACCTGCTGGTGCGGCCCCGGTTGGTGCTGCAGGCCTGGATGATCGAGGGGCCGACCGGGGGCGGGCGTTACGCCAAGCCGTTGAAGCTGTATCTGGCGCTGAACGCGATCCTGATGCTGATCGTCTTTCTGCGCGGCGGCTTGAGCTTCTACCTGGAAGGCATGCCGGCCGAAGCGCTGAACCCCCTGCTTCAGGAAGCGGGCAAGTCGCGCGACGCCTTCATGTCGGACGCCGACGGCTGGATGTCGCTGGTGACCGTGCCGATCATGGCGCCCCTCTACGCCCTGGCGGCCATGCCGCTGTTTCGCCTGTGGGACGCCGAGGACCTGGGCCTGAGATGCGGATTCCGCGCGGCCTTCGCCTATCTGAACGCCTGGACCGTGCCGATGCTGCCGCTGGCCTGGTTCATGTTTAGCCCCGGCCCGCTGGCTGCGGCGTGCAGCCTTTTGACGCTGGTGCTGGGCATCGTGGCCTTCATGCGGATGGGGCGGGGACGGTGGTATCGGGGCGTGGTTCCCGGCCTGGCCAAGGGCTTGATCGTGATGACAGCCATCGGTTTGTCCAGCGTCGTTGCGACTTTTATCGTGATGGTCATCGGCGTCTTCGCCGGGTTCGCGGCCTAGACGGTCGCCTGACAAAAACACCGTCTAATTCGTCTAATTCGTCTGAAATCAGCGACCGAGCGAAATTGCACGGCGCCGGAAAAAGGCGTGCAAAGTGCAAGGTGGTGCAATTCCTGAGCGCTGCTGTTTTCAAAGACCCGTCGACATCATAGTCCCGTTCGGGGGTGCGTCAGGTCGATTGACGAAGGCCGTCTCTAAGCGCCCGACATTAAAAGGGATTTGTCGGCGAACAATGACGGCAAGGCTGCGCCTTTGTGCGTGGATCGGTCGTCGGCCCTCATCTGTCTCGAAACCTCATTTTCGGTAGTTGCCTTGTCGACAGGGGCGCGAGCGAGGGCGACAGTGTTCGTCGAAGCCTCAAACGGTCCGCCAATGTCTCTGCGTTTACAGGCCGCTCAGGTCGCTTGGCTGAATACGAAGCTGACCCTCGATTTCATCGCCGCATCCCGCACCTGGATCGACGAGGATCTGATATCCGCCCTGCTGACGGCGGGCGTCGTGGATGCAAACGTCAGAGGCGCCGACGACGAAGGTGCGGCACGCGACTCTTCCATTGGAGCCGGCATTTTGCCGAACGCCCTGCGGCGGCCTGTAAATGCAATCAGCATCGCCATGTCCCTGGGCGTGCCGCGCGAGAGCGCACGTACCAAACTGGCGGGATTGGTGGAGCGGGGCGTGCTGGTGCGGACCGACGGCGGCTTCGTCTTGCGCGCCGAGGTGTCGCAGTCGAAACCGTTCAAGTCCGCGATGGAAGCCTTCCTTCTGGCCACGGTGGAGTTCGTCGATGGGCTGGCGATGCTGAACGCATGCGGCGCCCGCGACGGCGACCGGGTCGTCACGCCAGCCTGGCCAGTCGCAGGCTTGGCGACGCGGCTGATGACGGCGCACGTCCTGAAAGGCATCCAGCACGCCCGGTCGCTGAAGCCCGAAATCAGTCTGACGACGCACTACGTCCTGCTTTGGCTGTCGCATCTCACTGGAAGCGCCTTGAGGGTTGTTCAGGAGCCGGACGCCGGCCGTCTTGGCCCCTTGAACCCGCCGTTCGGGCCGGTGAGCGTGATCGAGGTCGCCAAGGCCGCCAGAATGGACGATGAAACGGTTCGCCGGCACCTGGGTCAGCTTGAAAAGGCAGGCTTGGTCATCCGGGTCGCGGGCAAGAGAGACATCAATCTGCCGGATCAGACCCTGGTCGCGAACTGGCTCGATTTCCAAAGCCGGACGATCCTCGGCACGCAACAGTTGGTGCGCAAACTCTATGTCGCGGGCGTAATCGTCGATCGGCCAAGCGAAACCATTCGATTGTTCTGAACGACGATGATGAGGTTCGCATCACAGATTGATGCTGGGGCTGCATTCGTCGGTTGCTCGTCGAATGCCGTCTTCAACAGGGGCCGCGCCGATGCCAGCCCTTATTGATGCGTTCGACTGGGCGACGACGCCCCTGGGGCCAAAGCGCGATTGGTCGCCCGCGCTGAGCATTACCTATGAAATGATGATGGGAATGGGTTTCGCGGCCAGCGTCATGTGGGGCCCGGAGCGCACCTTGCTCTACAACGGCGCCTATATTCCGCTGCTCGGACAAAAGCACCCGAGCGCCCTGGGCCGTCCTCTGGACCAAGTCTGGCATGAGGTGTGGGACGATTTGCGCCCTCTGACGGAGCGCGCGCTGGCAGGCGAAACCGTCTTTCTGGAAGACCTGCCGCTGACGATGGTTCGAAACGGCTATTCGGAAGACACCTGCTGGGTGCTGTCCTACAGCCCCGTGCGGGACGGCGACGCGATCGTCGGCATTCTCAATATCGCCATCGAAACGACCGAGCGGGTGCGGGGCGAGCAACACCGGCAGATGCTGGTCGACGAATGCGGCCACCGGGTGAAGAACACGCTCGCGCTGGTTCAAGCGGTCGCCCGCAGCACCTTGTCGGGCGTCGATCGCGATGTGCTGGAGCGTTTTGACGAGCGACTGAACGCCATCGCCAAGACCCAGCAGACGTTGGATGAAAAGGCGTGGAATGGCGGCGACCTCGGCGAAATCGTTCGCGACGCGGTGGGTAATCTGGTGCGCAGGCCGGTTTCCATCTCGGGGCCCTCGGTGCATCTGTCGCCGCGTGTGGCGCAGACGGTCGCCTTGATCATCCACGAACTGACGACGAACGCGTTCAAGCATGGCGCCCTCGCGAAGCCCGGCGGCCGCGTTTCGGTCGATTGGCGGCTGGATGAGGGTGAACTCGTTCTGACGTGGATCGAAGGCGGGGGCGCGCCGGCCCATCCGCCGCTCAAGACCGGCTTTGGCGTCAAACTGCTCGCGAGAGGCCTGCTGGGGTGCGGCGGCGCGGATCTTCGTTATGGCGTAGAGGGGTTCTCGGCGACGTTCACAGCGCCGGCGTCGCGTCTGACCGACAGTTGACGATGCCCTGCGAGGGGGCGAAAGCGGCTGCATTCGCTTGATCCCCGACCTCCGAGAAACCCATGACCTACACCCTCTATGGCATTCCCAACTGCGACACGGTGAAGAAGGCCCGGGTCTGGCTGGAGCAGCAGGGGGTCGACTATGTCTTCCACGACTACAAGAAGGCCGGGGTGGATGCGGGGCGGCTGGGCCAGTGGATCGACGAGCACGGTTGGGAGACGGTGCTGAACCGGGCCGGGACGACATTCAGGAAACTGCCCGAAGCCGACAAGGCGGACATCGACAAGGCGAAGGCAATCGCGCTGATGACCGCTCAGCCATCGATGATCAAACGGCCGGTGCTGGATCTGGGGGATCGGCGGCTGGTGGGGTTCAAGCCCGAGGCCTACGCGGCCGCGCTTACCTGAGCCGGACGGTCGCGGCGACGCCGAAGTGGTCGGACGGGTATTCGCCGTTGGTCGGCGTATCGCCGAAGCGGCGGGCCTCGCCGGGCGTGAAGGCGGCCTGTTCGACGAAGATGTGGTCGATGACGCGCTCGGGGTGACCCTTGGCCGGGTTCAGGGTGGTCGTGACCGCGCCGCGGGGCAGGGCGCTGAAGAAGCGGGGGCCCGTCAGGGTCGCAAGGCCGGAATCCTCCTGCGTCGCATTGAAGTCGCCCATGACGATCAAGGGAGTGCCGTCCTGCGGCAGCCAGCCTAGCAGGGATGCGATCTGGCGGGCGCGGACCGGGCCGGCGTCCTGTTGCCACGCCAGATGGGTGACGACGACATCGACCGGGCGACCCTGGACGGCGACGCAAAGGCGAAGCGCGGTGCGGAAATCGTCGAGCGGCTCAAGCCTGGTCGAGGCCTCGGCCAGAACCGGCAGGCGGGTCAGCAGGGCGTTGCCATAGCGACGCGGGGCGCCCTCGGCGTCGGTCGAGACGAAGGCGACATGATAGCCGCCCAGCTCGCGCGCCAGCATCCGGGCCTGGTTCTCCAGCCCGACATTGGCGTCCTCCAGCACCTCCTGAAGGGCGATGACGTCGGCGTCCTGGGCCTTCAGAGCAGCGACCAGCAGCGGACGGCGGGCGGCCCAGTCGCCCATGTTGTGCCAGATGTTGAAGGTGATGATCTTCAGTTCGGTGGGCGTCTTAGCGTTTGGGGCCGTGGCGCAGCCTGCCAGCGGCGCGAGAGCTGCGGCGGCCAGCAGGGTGCGACGGTGGATCATCTCGGCCTCAGCCCTCGACGTCCGTCGAGGGGCGGTCGTGGCCGTCGGCGCTTTCGGTGACCCATTCGCCGGCGGCGGTCTCGTATTCGATGGCGGCGGTCTGGTCCGGCAAACGCTGCTCGCGCGCGACGCGCACGGCGGCGGCCTTGGCGTCGTCGTGGCTGGTGAAGGTTTCGGAATAGGTGTCGCCGGACTTGTAGGCCCAGCCGCCGTCATGTTCGACGATGCGATAGGTGACATGGGCCATGGGACGCGCTCCTGAGATTGATGAAACCGGACCCTAGACCGAACCGACGGCGGCCGAAACGGCGACCTTACGAAGATTTCACCTAACGCCGCGCATCCGTTGAGGCGTCGGCCAGCCTCTTGTGATCAGAAGGCCGCCGCATCAGGCTGCTGCAACGGTTCAAGGGATACTCGACATGGAAGACTTCATTCCGATCTTCGCCATCTTCGCCGTCTTCGGCACGATTACGGCCATCGTCTTCGGCCCCACCTTCCTGAAGTACCGCGAAAAGCGCGACATGCAGGAGACCGTGCGTCTCGCCGTCGACAAGGGTCAGGAGCTGCCGCCCGAACTGCTCGATGTGATGACCAAGGATGTGCAGAAGGGGCTGCCGTCGCGCAGCAAGGACATTCGCAAGGGCGTGCTCAGCCTGGCGAGCGGCATCGGCATCGCCGGGTTCGGCATCGTCGTTCAGGGCACTACGCACGTCTGGGGCGGCAATGGCCAGGGCGCGTTGCTGGGCATCGCCTGTATTCCCGCAGCCATCGGCGTCGCCTTCATCATCCTGGGCTTCTTCAACCCGAACAAAGACTGACGTCCGCCGGAAGGGGGAAACGTCATGGTCAAATCATTGAGAGACTTCCACGATGTGGAGCTGGCCGCCCAGGCGGCGGCCGGCGGTCGGCGGGAGTATGGCGAGCTGGTGCGTCGGCACGGGTCGGCGGTGCGGGGGCTGCTGCGCCGGATGGGGGCGACGCCGTCCCTGTCCGACGACGTGGCGCAGGACGCCTTTCTGCAAGGGTTCCAGCGGTGCGCGGAGTTTCGCGGGCAGGGGACGTTTGCGGGCTGGATCAAGAAGATCGCCGCGCGGCTCTATCTGAAGCGGGTGGCCAAGGAGGCGCGCTACGTCGCCGAGATCGAGGCCGACCAGGCGGATGTGGTCGTCGATCGCGGCGGTCTGATGGACCTGGACGAGGCGTTGAAGACGCTCAGCGAAACAGAGCGTGTCTGCGTCTCCCTGTGCCACGGCGCGGGGATGTCGCATCCGGAAATCGCGGCAGCCATGAATTTGCCGCTTGGCACGGTGAAATCGCATGTCAAACGTGGTCTGGATAAACTCCGTGCGCGGCTTCAGCCGGCGCACGGCTCAGGCGGGAGGTCGGTCCATGTCGGCTGACGAATTCGATCCAATGATCGAAAGGCTGTTCGCCCAGGCGCCGAGCCTGCCGGACGAGGCCCTGTTTCTGGCGACGGTCCAGGCACGCATGGAGACGCGGTCGCGCTGGCGCGCCCTGACCCTGACGGCGGCAGGACTGATCGGCGGCGTGCTGGCGGTGCGTGAGGGGGTGAACATCAACTTCACCGCCGACGGCGATACGACCTTGGCGCAAGGCCTCAGGGCCGCAGCCGCTACGGCGCAGGGCGCAGCGCAATCGGGTCTGGATGGATTGGGCCTGCAAGGTCTGGGCGTCGGGTCTCTGGATGTGATGAACGGCTCGGGCATGATGGCCTTCTGGATCGTCGCCGGGGCCCTGGTCGCCCTGATGGCGGCGGGCGTGGCGAAGCTGTCGCAGGACGTGTGAGCGCGGCTGCAAGGGTGACACCGGCGGGGCAGGGGCCTATCTGACCCCTTCACGTCAGGAGGCCCGGCGATGTCCGTCCATACCCAAGAGAGCGTCAAACGCATCACCGTGCCCGATATCGCGGGGCGCAAGGGCGGCGAGCCGATCGTCTGCCTGACGGCCTATGACGCGCCGATGGCGGCCCTGCTGGATCCGCACTGCGACGTGCTGCTGGTCGGCGACAGCCTGGGGATGGCGGTGCACGGCCTGCCCAATACCGTGGGTGTCACACTGGAGATGATGATCCTGCACGGGCAGGCCGTCATGCGCGGCGCCAAGCGGGCCATGGTGGTCGTGGATATGCCGTTCGGCTCCTACGAAGGCGGCAAGGAGGTCGCCTACGCCAACTGCGTGCGGGTGATGAAGGAGACGGGCGCCCAGGCGGTGAAGCTGGAAACGAGCATCGAAATGGCCGAGATCGTCGCCTTCCTGGTCAAGCGCGGCATTCCGGTCATGGGCCATGTCGGCTTGCGCCCCCAGGCGATCCTGGCCGAAGGCGGGTTCAAGGCCAAGGGCCGGACCGAGAGCGAGCGTGATCGGGTGCTGGCCGAGGCCAAGGCCGTCGCCGAGGCCGGCGCCTTCTGCATCGTCATTGAGGGCGTCGCCGAATCGCTGGCGCGCGAGATCACCGAGACGATCGACGCGCCCACCATCGGCATCGGCGCCTCGGCCGCCTGCGACGGCCAGGTGCTGGTGGTCAACGACATGCTGGGCATGTTCGACTGGACCCCGAAGTTCGTGCGCAAATACGCCGATCTGCGCACCGAGATCGACCGCGCCGCCTCTGCTTTCGCCAGCGATGTGAAAACCCGCCGTTTTCCTGCCGAAGTCGAGACCTACTTCTCGAAAAAGCCGGCTTCGCAGTAACGGACGACGTTGCGGGCGGGGAGCCGACCTTCTAGGGTCCGCGCCGGTTTGCATTTCGCGATTTTGGGGCGACGTTTCAGTGGTTGATGTCTTCGAGCAGGTCGAGGAGGAGCTTCGCTCCGACAAGTTGAAGCGCCTGGCCAAGACCTGGCTGCCCGTTTTCGGCGTGGTGCTGGTCGTCGCCCTGATCGGCGCCCTGGGCTGGTGGGGCTGGGACAGCCTGAACTCCAACAAGGCCGCCAAGGCCGCCGAAGCCTATGATCGCGGCATGGAGGCCCTGCGCGCCGACAAGCCGATGGACGCCCGCGCCGCCTTCGAGGAAGCGATCAAGGAAGGCAATGGCGCCTATAAGGTCCTGGCCCTGCAGCAGCAGGCCGGCCTGGCCGTCAGCGCCAACAAGTTCCAGGACGCGGTTCGCCTGTTCGACGAGGCCGCCAAGGCGTCCAGCGATCCGATCCTGTCGGACCCGCCCGCCCTGAAGGCGGCCTTCCTGGTCATGGACACCGCGCCGCTGGCCGAGATCGAAAAGCGTCTGACGCCGCTGGCCGAAGACAAGCGCCCGCTGCACGCCTTCGCCCAGGAAGCCCTGGCCCTGGCGCGCCTGCAACACGGCAAGACCAAGGAAGCGCGTGAGGCCTTCGTGCTGCTGCAACTGCGTCAGGACGTGCCGGACTCGATCCGTCAGCGCGCCCAGATCGCCGTGGAATCCATCGACGCCGGCACCGCCGCCGCCATCAAGCCCATCATCGACGCCGCCGCCAAGGCGACGCCGCCGGCCGCCGGCGCTGCGAACGCGATGACGCCCTCGGCCGCCCAGGCTGCACCGGCCCAGGCCGCACCGGCCCAAGCTGCTCCCGCCGCCGCGCCGGCCGCCCAATAGTGACGACCCCTTACAGGACGCCCCCGATGAACCGAGTTCTGAAAGTCGCGCTGATCTGCGGCGTCGCCGCAACGATGGCGTCCTGCGGCACCGTGCGCCGCAACCTGCCGTTCGGTCTGGGCGGCGGCAAGGAAGACGCCGGCGCGACCGCCTCGGCCGGCCAGCGCATCTCGGTGCTGGAGTTCGAACAGAGCCTGTCGCCGTCGGCCGCCCTGTCCGGCCGCGACTTCTTCCTGCCGGGTCCGCAGGCCGTGACGGCCTGGACGCAGCCGGGCGGCACGTCCGAGAACCTGGTCGAGCACGTCATTGCGGCGCCGAACTTCCAGATCGCGTGGAAGCGGGGCGTCGGCTCAGGATCGGCTCACGTCGGCAACGTCATGGCCCCGATCGTGGCCGCCGACGGCAAGATCTTCGTGCTGGACGGCGAATCGACCGTTTCGGCGGTTTCGGCCGACACCGGCGCGATCCTGTGGAGGGCCAACGTCAAGAACGCCGATCGTGACCGCAACGGCGGCTTCGGCGGCGGCGTCGCGGTCGGCGGCGGCAAGGTCTTCGTCTCGTCCGGCTATCGTTCGATGACGGCGCTGGACGCCAACACCGGCGCGGTGGTCTGGACCCAGCAGGTGGACGCCCCGATCCACGGCGCCCCGACCGTCTCGGGCAACAGGGTCTTCGTCGTGGACGTGGACAGCCAGCTGTTCGCCTTTGACGCCAACACCGGCGCGCAGGACTGGACCTATCGCGGCATCGCCGAGCCGGCGCGCGTCATGCGCGCCTCCAGCCCCGCCGTCAGCGGCACGACCGTCGTCGCCCCGTTCGCCTCGGGCCAGCTGGTCGCGCTGAGCGCCCTGAACGGCCAGGCGGTGTGGGAAGAGACCCTGTCGCGCACCAGCCGCACCAGCGCCCTGTCTGAGGTTCGCGACGTGGCGGGCCGTCCGGTCATCAGCCGCGGCATGGTCTATGGCGTCAGCCATTCGGGCGTGATGTCGGCGCTGGACCTGCGTTCGGGCCAGCCCAAGTGGCAACTGCCGGTGACGGGGGTGAACGCGCCTCTGCCGGTCGGCGACGCCGTCTTCGTGGTGTCCAAGTCGGGTCAACTGATCACGGCCAACCGTGACACGGGCCAGATCTATTGGACGCGTGAACTGAACGAGGGGCGCGAGCGCCGCGAGGGCGGTTTCCTGACCTTCGGCCGTCGCACCATCCGCCCGCAATGGTCGGGGCCGCTGCTGGCCTCCAACCGCCTGGTGATGGTCAACTCGTTCGGAGAGGCCGTCGCCTTCGATCCGAAGACCGGCGTGGCGCAGACGACGCTGAAGCTGGGCGCGCCAGCCTATATCGCGCCCGCCGCCTATAACGGCGCGCTCTATGTGCTGACCGACAACGGCCAACTGATCTGCATCCGCTGATTTTCAGCCCAAACTAAGCTAGAAGGCCGACATGGCTCTGAAGGTCGCCATCGTCGGCCGCCCCAATGTGGGCAAATCGACACTGTTCAACCGCCTCGTCGGCAAGCGCCTGGCGCTCGTCGACGATCGCCCCGGCGTGACCCGCGACCGGCGCTACGCCGACGGCAACATCGGCGACATGGACCTGACGCTGATCGACACGGCGGGGTACGAGGACGTCACAGACGACAGCCTGGAAGCCCGGATGCGCGAGCAGACCGAGGCCGCGCTGGACGACGCCGAACTGGTCATGTTCATGATGGACGCCCGCGAGGGCGTGACGTCGCTGGACCGGATCTTCGCGGAGCGCCTGCGCCGGGTGCACAAGCCGGTCATCCTCTTGGCCAACAAGTCCGAGAGCCGCGAGAGCGGCGGCGGCGTCGGCGAGGCGCACGCCTTGGGCTTTGGCGAACCCGTCGCCATCTCGGCCGAGCACGGCGAGGGGATGGCCGATCTGTACGCCGCCATCGTCGCGGCCTCGCAGGACATCTTCGTCGAGGAGATCGACGAGCCGGACAAGCCGATCCGCATCGCCGTCATCGGCCGGCCCAACGCCGGCAAATCGACGCTGATCAATCGTTTGATCGGCGACGATCGACTGCTGACCGGGCCGGAAGCGGGCATCACCCGCGATTCCATCTCGGTCGACTGGCAGTTCGAGGGCAAGAACATCCGCCTGGTCGATACGGCCGGGATGCGTCGCAAGGCGCGGGTGCAGGAAAAGCTGGAGAAGCTGTCGGTCGCCGACACCATCCGGGCCATAACCTTCGCCGAAGTCGTCATCCTGATGATGGACAAGGACGACGCCTTCGACACCCAAGACCTGCAACTGGCGGATCTGGTCGAGCGCGAGGGCCGCGCCCTGGTCTATGTCGCGTCGAAGTGGGATCTGGAGGACGAGCCCCAGTCCCGCATGGCCAAGCTGAAGGGCATGGCCGAGGACAAGCTGCCGCAACTGAAGGGTTCGCCCTTCGTAGCCCTGTCGTCGCACAGCGGGCGCGGCGTCGAACGGCTGATGCCGGCGGTGCTTCAGGCCTATGACACCTGGTCGGTCAAGGTGAAGACCAAGGACCTGAACACCTGGCTGTCCATGGCGACCCAGCGGCACCCGCCCCCCGCCGTGGACGGCAAGCGGATCAAACCCAAATACATCGCCCAGACCAAGGCCCGCCCGCCGACCTTCGTGCTGATGGCCAATCGCGCCGAGTCGATGCCGGAGCATTACAAGCGCTATCTGGTCAACTCGATCCGCGAGAGCTTTGACCTGCCGGGCACGCCGATCCGCCTGAACGTCAAGTCCAGCGGCGTGAACCCCTATGCCGAGGGCGGCGCCAAGTCCGGGCCCGAACGCTACAAGGGCGACGCCAAGACCGCGCCGCGCCGCGTCAAGAAGGCCGAGAAGGAAGAGGCCCTGTCCAAACTGCCCGGCAAGGCGCTGGAGCAGAAGAAGACCCGCAAGGCCCAGCCCAAGATTCTGGGCGGGCTGAAATCCAGCGCGTCGAAGAAGGCCGGTTCGTCCGTGGCGGTCCAGAAGGGCGCGCGCGGCGGCGCCCGCCAGGTGTCGCGCTCGGGCCGGATTCGCACGGGCCAAAAGGGCGGCGCCAAGAAGTGACGGCGTGAGCGAGGCCGAGAGCGCGCTTCCGGCCCGGCCCACCTCGCGTTGGCTGATGCTGGACGGGCAGGGGCGGGTGCTGCTGTTCCACTTCGTGTTTTCCGAAGGACCGCTCGCCGGCACGGCCTTCTGGGCGACGCCCGGCGGCGGGTGCGAGGCCGGCGAAACCTTCGAGGACGCCGCGCGCCGCGAACTGTTCGAAGAGACGGGGCTAGTCGTCGAAGACCCTGGCCCGCAAGTCGCTCAGGTCCGTGTCAGCTTCCGCCTGCCTGACGGTCGAATGGCGGACGTGGATCAGAGGTTCTTCCTTCTGCGCACCGACGACTTTGTTCTGTCGCCCAAGGGCTGGACGGACGAGGAGCAGAGGGTTCTGACCGAACACCGCTGGTGGAGTCTCGAAGACGTCCGCAATTCCAAGGAGACGATCTGGCCGGCTGAGTTGGCGGATATCGTCCAGGGTTTGCAGACGGTCGAGCGATGACGCTCACGTCAGCTTGCGACCCAGTTTTTTCAGCACGGCGTCGCGGTAGGTGCGGCTGACCACCAGTTCGGCGCCGCTGTTCATCGTCAGTCGCCAGGCGCCGTCGGCCAGGGGTTGAACCTGTCTGACGCGGGCCAGGTTGATCAGGCTGGAACGGTGGCTGCGGGTGAACAGGCGCGGATCCAGCCGTGCTTCCAGCGCCTGTAGCGTGTCGCGGATCAGGCCCTCCTTGCCGTCCCAGTTGACCACCAGATAGTTGCCGGCCGAGGCGAGCCACTCGATGTCGCCGACGGCAACCGAGGTGCGCGCCCGGCCCGTGGAGACCAGCAGGCGTTGGGTCTGCTCCGGCTCCAGCGTGCGAGCCTCGGTCAGGGCGGTGGTCAGGACGGCGATTCGGTCGCGAGCATCGCGGGCTCTGCGCCAATAGGCGGCGGCCAGACCGACAGCGACGACGGCGGTGTAGAGAAGCAGGACGACCGGCAGCCGGTCGATGGTCCGCGCCGACCATTCGCCGCCCTCGCCGGCATGGTTGAGGAAGCTTATGTCGGTGCGGGCGTTCATTGCGGCGATCAGGGGGACGGCCACCAGCATGACGGCGGCCAGCAAGCCTATCGCCCGCCACCCTGCGCCAGTTCGGCGGATCACCGCCCATGTCAGGCCCGCGACGGCCAGCCACGGCATGTAGGACAAGGCCGCCCAGAGGAGCGAGCCGCCAACCGATAGGTCCGCCGATCCCCGCCTGAGATACCAGGCGACTACGAGCACGGTCGCAACATAGCTATAGGCCGTGAACAGGCCGACGACCGCCGTGATGGACAGGTGCCTCAGCCGATGCACGGGGTGCAACGGCGTTTGCGGATCAGCAAGGTCGCGATCCACACCACGATCAGGCATTGGAACAGCACGGTCGGCCAGAGTTGGCTCCACGGGGCGGGCAGGGCGGTCAGGAAGTTGCCGGAAAAGGCGCTCAGGACCGCAGAATAGGCGCCCAGCATCTTTGTCAGATGCTCATAGGTCCAGAGGTCAGGTGAAAAGGGCCAGGATCTGGGCGCGCTGAATCGCCAAAGGTCCCACGCTCCCATCGTCAGGGCGCTGGCGGCCAAAGCGGCCGAGACTGTGGCGGGGCCGTCGGATCGGCCTTTGGCCAGAAGGATGAGAACCCACAGGCCGATTCCGATTACGCCCAGGGTCGCGGCCCAATCCAGCGGACGGGCCCGATCGGCGGTGTTCAGGTCGGGTCGTTTGCGTCTCAACGCCCTGACGCCCGAAAACAGGCTCAGGGTCGCGGTCGCCGACAGGACCAGGAAATAGATGTTGAACCGCAACGCTGTCATCGCCCAGGCGCAGACCAGCAGGACGGTCATCAGGCCGGCGAACAGCCGCCCCCAGAAACGATGGGCTTGGCCGCCCTTGCGGGTGACGATGGGCATGACGCCGACCAGCACGGCGCAAAGTCCGGTCGAGACGTGGATGATCAGGAAGGCTGAAAACAGGGTCATGGCCCCGGTCTTGTCGGCGCCCGCCCTCTGCCGCCACGAGCCTGGGACGAATGTCAGCCGGTAGGGACGAAATCCTCAGATCAAGGCATCGACGGAGGGGCCGGCGGTCCAATCGCGGAACTTGATGGTCAGCGGAGGCGTAGCGGCGCCGTTCGACAGTTCGACGACCAGAGGGCCGATCTCGGACGGGTGGGGCAGGACGGAGGGGTCTTCGCCTGGATAGGCCTGGGCGCGCATGGCGGTGCGCATGCGGCCGGGATCGATGATGCTGACGCGGACGGGCGTGCTCTCGATCTCGTCGGCCCAGGCCTTCACCAAGGCCTCGGCGCCGGCCTTGGTCGCGGCGTACATGCCCCAGAAGGCCTTGGGCGCGCTGGCGACGCTGGTGGTGAAATGGATGGCGCGGCCGGCGTCCGACGCGCGCAGCAGCGGCTCTAGCGAGCGGATCAGGCGATAGACGGCGGTGAAGTTGGTCTTTTCGACTTTGGCGAACTCGCGCGGGTCGGCGTGCGACACCGGCGTCAGGCCCGAAGGGCCCATGGTGGCGGCGCAGTGGACCCAGATGTCCAGCTTCTTGAACCGTTCGAAGATGGCGCCGCCGAGCCGGTCGATGGCCCCGCCGTCCACCAGATCAAACGGAATCAGGGTCGCATGGCGGCCGGTGGCGGCGAAGATGGCGTCGTCCAGCTCTTCCAGACCGCCCTGGGTGCGCGCCGTCGCAATGACGTGGGCGCCCGCTTTGGCCAGCGCCAGGGCGCTCTCATAACCGATGCCGCGCGAGGCGCCGACGACGAGGGCGATACGGTCGTTCAGGGGAAGTTCGGACATGGCCGCTGATAGCGCGGCCTCGACCCTCAAGCCAAGGCCCGCGCGCTCAGGTTTCGCCCTAGGCGCTGACCAGCAAGGACAGCTGTTTGGCGCCGAACTCGCGGCCGCCTTCTTCAATCTCGCGATCCAAGAGGCGAGTGGGGTAGTCGCCGGTAAAATAGTGGTCGGTGAACTGCGGGGCGGCGGGGTTGCGGCCGGTCTCGCCCATGGCGCGATAGAGGCCGTCGATGGACAGGAAGCCGAGCGAATCGACCTCCAGCATGTCTCGCATCTCTTCCAGCGTCTTGTTGGCGGCCAGCAGTTGGGCGCGCTCGGGCATATCGATGCCGTAGAAGTCGGGGAACAGGATCTGCGGGCTGGCCGAACGCAGGTGGACCTCGGTCGCCCCGGCGGCGCGAACGGCGCGGACCAGTTTCAGCGAGGTGGTGCCGCGCACGATGGAATCGTCGATCAGCACGACGCGCTTGCCGGCCAGGGCCGACTTGTTGGGGCTGTGCTTCATGCGCACGCCCTTTTGACGCGCGCCCTGGCTGGGCTGGATGAAGGTGCGGCCCAGATAGTGGCTACGGATGATGCCCATTTCGTAGGGGATGCCGCTTTCCTGGGCGTAGCCGAGGGCGGCCGGAACGCCGGAATCGGGCACTGGCACGACGATGTCGGCCTCGACGCCCAGTTCGCGGGCGAGGCCGCGACCCATTTCCTTGCGGACCTCATAGACGGAGCGGCCGTTCACGACCGAATCCGGGCGCGAGAAATAGACATATTCGAACAGGCAGGGACGCGCCGCGCGGGCGGGGAAGGGCTTGAGCGAGCGCAGGCCGCTGTCGTCGATGACGACGATCTCGCCGTGTTCGACATCGCGCACGAAGGTGGCGCCCATCATGTCCAGGGCGCAGGTCTCGGACGCCAGAACCCAGCCGTCGCCCAACTGGCCCAGCACCAGCGGGCGAATGCCCAGCGGGTCGCGGGCGCCGATCATCTTGGTGCGGGTCTGGGCCACCAGAGCGTAACCGCCCTCGATCCGGGCCAGGGCGTCGGTGAAGCGATCGACGATCTTGGCTTTGCGGCTGCGCGCGATCAGGTGGAGGATGACTTCGGAATCCGAGGTCGACTGGAAGATGGCGCCTTCGCTGACCAACTGGGCGTGCAGGAATTTGAAGTTGGTCAGGTTGCCGTTGTGGGCGATGGCGATGCCGCCCTGGTCCAGATCGGCGAACATCGGCTGGATGTTGCGCAGGAAGCTGCCGCCGGCGGTGGAATAGCGGGTGTGGCCCACGGCCGCGCGGCCGGGCATCCGCGTCATCAGGTCGGCGCCGCCGAAGGCCTCGCCCACCAGGCCCTGGTGGCGTTCGGTGTAGAAGCGCTCGTCCTTGACGCTGGCGATGCCGCAGGCTTCCTGGCCGCGATGCTGAAGGGCGTGAAGGCCCAGGGCGACGACGGAAGAGCCCTCGTCCTCGTCCGCGCCCCAGACACCGCAGACGCCGCATTCCAGACGGAGCTGGTCATCCTCCGGCTCGCGCCAGTGCTCGCGGTGAACGACGGGATCGGCGATATGGTGGCGCATCGTGGGGCTCCGATGACCGGGGAAACTTAAGGGGCGGCTTCGCGGCGCGAGTTAGGCTGTGATTGCGTCGGGGGCAAGGCTTCCTCGTCGGAAAAGCCCCGGCGTACGGACGAATCCACGACAGGCGTGATCGCATCGGCGCCGCGCCCGATGCTGGGCAGGACGATCTGGATCATCCGCGCGCCCATGGCGCTGACCGGATAGAGGGCCGCCTTTCCGAGCCAGACCGGGGTGCGCTCGCCTGGCAGGGCTGCGACGATGACCAGATGCACCGCGCCGATCAGGACCAGCGCACGAATGCCGCCGATGAACAGGCCGAAGATGCGGTCGATGACGCCGAGGTGCGGATGGTCCTTGGCGCTCTTGGACATCATCGAGCCGACCAGGCGCAGGCCGAAATAGACGACGAAGAAGGTCAGGACGGCGGCCAGGATCGACCCGGCCCACTCGGGATCGACGAAGGCGCGCGTGACGCCGGCGGTCCAGGGCAGGGCGATCAGGGCGACCAGGGCCGCCAAGGTCGCGCTGAGCAGCGTAATGACCTCGCGCACCCCGCCGCGCACCCAGCCGGCGGCGACGGAAAACAGGATCACCACGATGGCGAAGACGTCGTATCCGGTCACGCGTGGGGGATCCTGCGGTTGCTACGAGGGTCTAATAGCGGTTCTGCGAGATTCGTTCGACCACATCCGTCAGGCGCGTGACGGATGTCACCTTCACCCCCTTGGTCTTGGCGGTCAAAGTCGGGCTCAGAACCTGATCAAAGCCCAGTTTTTGCGCTTCGCGCAGCCGGGCCTCGGCGCGGCCGACGCTGCGGACCTCGCCCGAAAGGCCGATTTCGCCGAAGACAACGCAGCCCTGAGGCAGGGACACGCCGGTCGCCGAGCTGATCAGCGCCGCCGCCGCCGCGAGGTCCGCCGCCGGTTCGTTGATGCGTAAGCCCCCGGCGACATTCAGATAGACGTCCTGATCGCCAAATCCGAAGCCGCAGCGGGCCTCCAGCACGGCCAACACCATGGCCAGACGTCCTGTCTCCCATCCGATCACGGCGCGGCGCGGGGTGCCATAGGCGGACTTGGACACCAGGGCCTGCATCTCGACCAGGACGGGACGCGAGCCCTCGATCCCGGCGAAGACGGCGGCGCCCGGCGCGCGCTCCTTGCCCTCGCCTAGAAAGAGGGCGGAAGGGTTGGCGACCTCGCGCAGACCGGCGTCGCCCATTTCGAATACGCCGATCTCGTCGGTGGCGCCGAAGCGGTTCTTGCCGGCGCGCAGGATGCGGAACGGATAGCCGCGCTCGCCCTCGAAGGTCATGACGGCGTCGACAAGGTGTTCGACCACGCGAGGGCCGGCGACCTGGCCGTCCTTAGTGACGTGGCCGACAAGGACCACCGCGACGCCCTGCGACTTGGCCAGTCGCACCATTTCGCCGGCGCAGGCGCGGACCTGGGTGATCGAGCCGGGGCCGCTCTCGTGCACGTCGGACCACAGGGTCTGGATCGAATCGACGATGACGATGTCGAACTGTTCGCGCTTCAGTGTGCCCAGAATTTCACGCAGCGCCGTCGCGGCCGCCAGATTGACCGGCGCGTCCGCCAGACCCATCCGTTTGGCGCGGGCGCGGATCTGCTCGACGGCTTCTTCGCCCGAGATATAGGCCACGCGCGATCCGCGCAGCGCCGCCTTGGCCGCGACCTCCAGCAACAGGGTGGACTTGCCGACGCCGGGATCGCCGCTGAGCAGGATGGCCGAGCCGGGCACCACGCCGCCGCCGCAGACCCGGTCGAACTCGGCCACGCCCGTCGTGATGCGCGGCGGCTCTGGCGTGTCGGACTGAAGCGTTTCGAACTGGATGCCCCGCGTGCGGGCCGAAGCCGCCGCCGACGGCTTGATCGCACCCGGCGGAGCCGAGCGGCTTTCCTCGCTCAAGGTGTTCCACTGACCGCAGGAGCCGCATTGGCCCGACCACTTGCTGTGGACCGAGCCGCAGGACTGACAGACGTAGAGGGCGGAATCGCGAGCCATGGGCTTCCTTAGCAGATCGAACGGTCGCGCTGGACATGGCCTCGGCTCACGACAGTTTCGGTCGCAGGCGCAACCTTTGCCATACTGAAGGATTGAGAATGTGTCGCACACCCTTGCTTCTTGAAGCGACGCAACGTCAACATCCGCCCATCTTCTCTCGCCGAGGCCTGTCATGACCGATCCGACGACCCACTCCCAGCCCGCTGTCGATCCGGCCCTGGTCGCGCGGGTCAAGGGCATACTGCTGCAACCCAAGTCCGAATGGCTGAAGATCGACGGCGAGTTCGCCACGACCAAAAGCCTGTTCACCCGCTATGCGATGATCCTGGCGGCGATCGGCCCGGTCTGTTCGCTGCTCGGCGGTCAGTTGATGCCGATCATGGGCGTGAAGCTGTCGATCGTAGGCGCGATCGTCGTGGCGCTCGTCAGCTACGGCATGTCCTTGCTGGGTGTCTTTTTGCTGGGACTGATCATCAATGCACTGGCGCCGAACTTCGGCGGCACGGCCAACAAGGTTCAGGCCATGAAGTTGGCCGTCTATTCCTGGACCGCCGCCTGGCTGGCGGGGGTCTTCGGCTTGATCCCGATGCTGGGCATCCTGGCCATCCTGGGCCTCTACAGCTTCTATCTGCTGTTCGTCGGCCTGCCGATCCTGATGAAGGCGCCGGAAGACAAGAAGGTCGGCTATTTCATCGTGACGGTGATCGCCGGCGTCGTGATGTATTTCATCATCTCGGCGATCGTCGGAGCCATTTCGATGAGCTTCGTCGCCGCATCGGTCGGCATGGCCGGTCTCGCGGGAATGGGCGCCGGCTACTGAAAATAGACGCGCGGCACGCGGGGGGTGATCGAGGTCAGCAGCTCGTAGCTGATGGTCCCCGCCGCGGCCGCAGCGTCGTCCAACAGGCGGTTTGGGCCGAACAGTTCGACCGGATCGCCGACCGCGACATCCAGGCCGGAGATGTCCACCGCGCAGACATCCATCGAGACCCGACCCAGCAGCGGGCAGGTCTCGTTGGCGATCCAGACCGCGCCCTTGGGCGAATAGGATCGCAGCAATCCATCCGCATAGCCGGCGGCCACGGTCGCAACCTTGATAGGGCGTTCGGCGATATAGCCGCGCGAATAGCCGACGCTCTCGCCGGCGGGCACGTCGCGGACCTGGAGCACCTCGGCCGTCAGGGTCGCCACGGGTGCGATCCGGGGATCGGGCCGCCCCTCCGGTCCGCCGCCGTAAAGACAGATGCCCGGCCGAACGGTGTCGAAGGCGAAGTCCGGGCCCAGGAAACAGCCGCTGGAATTGGCGAACGACCGGACCACGCCCGGATAGCGGTCCAGCACGCCCGCAAAGGCGTCACGCTGGCGCCGGTTCATCGGATTGGCCGGTTCGTCGGCGCAGGCGAGGTGGGTCAGGACCAGAGCCAGGCCGTCGAACGCCTCGGGCGCGTCCTCAGGCCGAATACCCAACCGGTTCATACCGGTGTCGATCTGCAGGCCGCAGGTCCCGCCGCCCGCCGCCCTCCAGGCCTGGATCTGCGCGGGATGGTTCAGCACGGGCCGCAGGTCAGCCGCCTTCAGCATCGCCGCATCGTCGCCGTGGCAGCCGTCGAGCACATAGATGACGGGACCGTCGGCGCCCAAGGCCGCCCGCAGCCGCACGCCCTCCGCCGCCCGCGCCACGAAGAAGGTCCGCGCCCCCTCGGCCATCAGCCGCGTCGCCACAGCCTGTGCGCCCAGTCCATAGCCATCCGCCTTGACCACCGGATGCACCGGCTGGCCGCTGACGGCCTCCAGCGTGTGATAGTTGCGCGCCAGGGCGTTCAGATCGACGGAGAGGACGGCGGGGGCGGTCATGTCGCCCTTATGATCCAAGTTCGGCGTGATGGAAGAGGGAGGCGGGCGCAATCGATCACCCATCCTTCTGAAGGCTGCAATCTCACAACATAAAATTCTACCCTGGCGCGCGTTGAGTATCATTCAGGTTGTTTTGCCGAGCGATGAGCATATCGTCGGCTGGCTCAGCCAATCCGGTGAGCTTTTGGAGTCGAAGCCATGCAGAAGTTTTCGTCTGCCGCAGCGCGTCTTGCTGCGGGTTCGGTGATCGCCGCAGCAGCCTTGGTCGGTTGGTCGACCGCCGGCGCCCAGACAAGTCAACCGACGAGCTATTATCAGACCGCCCAACAATGTATTCGCGACGGCATCGCCTATTGCACGGCCACCTATCCAGTAGGTGCGGACCGCCAACAGTGCATCGCCGACATTCGCGCGGCCTGTAACGGCTCCTGACCACGAAATGTCCGTCGCTCCGCATCGGCGGGGCGGCGGACATAGGTGCTACTCGTAGCTGACCTCTTCATAGCCGTGCGCTAGGTTGCCGAAGCGGACGGTGTCGGCGTCGAAGGCCAGTTTGACGATGCCGATCGGGCCGTGGCGCTGCTTGCCGATGACGACCTCGGCCTGACCTTGCAGACGGTCCATGTCCTGCTGCCATTGCAGGTGTTCCTCGGTCCCCTCACGAGGCTCGGCCCGGCCCAGGTAGTAGCTTTCGCGATAGACGAACATCACGCAGTCGGCGTCCTGCTCGATCGAGCCGGATTCACGAAGGTCGGACAGTTGCGGGCGTTTGTCGTCGCGCTGCTCGACCTGACGCGACAGCTGCGACAGGGCGATGATCGGCACCGACAGTTCCTTGGCTAGGGCCTTCAGCCCGCCGGTGATTTCGGACACCTCCTGCACGCGGTTCTTCTGGCCGCCGCTGTTGCCGGTCGTGACCAGTTGCAGATAGTCGACGATGATCAGGTCCAGCCCATGTTCCATGCGCTTCAGGCGGCGCGCGCGGGCCGCCAGCTTGGAGATGGACAGGCCGCCGGTGGCGTCGATGTAGAGGGGGCTTTCGCCGATCTCGACCGCCGCGTCGCGCAACTTGCCGAAGTCGGTGGCGTCGATCTCGCCCTTGCGCAGCTTGTCCGAGGACACGCCTGACGCGTCGGCCAGAATACGCATCGCCAGCTGTTCGGCGCTCATTTCCAGCGAATAGAAGGCGACGACGCCGCCGTTGACCGTCTTGCGGCCCTCCGGTGTCGGCTCCCACTGATAGGCGCGCGCCACGTTGAAGGCCATGTTGGTCGCGAGCGCCGTCTTGCCCATCGACGGACGGCCGGCGAGGATCAGCAGGTCGGACGGGTGCAGGCCGCCCAGTTTGCGGTCCAGATCGTTCAGGCCGGTGGCCAGACCGGCCAGCTTTCCTTCGCGCTGATACGCTTCGGCCGCCATCTGAACGGCGCCGGACAAGGCGTTGGAGAAGCTGACGAAACCGGACGAGGGCTTGCCCGTCTCGGCCAGCGAATACAGGGTCTGTTCGGCCTGTTCGATCTGCTCGTCGGCGGGCGTCTCCGGATTGGGCGCCTCCTTGATCATGTCGCCGCCGATGCGGATCAGGTCGCGGCGCAGGGCCAGGTCATAGACGACGCGGGCGTAGTCGGGCGCGTTGGCGGCGGGCGGCGCGCGGTCGACCAGATCGGCGAGATAGCGCAGGCCCCCGAACTCCTGGAACGCCGGGTCCTGCTTGAACCGCTCCATCAGGATGGTGGGCTCGGCTAGCAAGCCTTGGCGGATATGGTCCTCGATCGCGTCGAACAGCCGCTGGTGGAAGGGTTCGTAGAAGTGCGAGCCGCGCAGCCGGTCGTTCAGCCGCTCGAAGACGGCGTTGTCGAACATCAGCGAGCCCAGCAACGCCTGCTCGGCCTCCAGATTGTGCGGCATCGAAGTGACGCCGCCGGAGTCCAGCGGAGACGACGAAAAGGGCATGGGGGCGAAGGCGTTCATCGATTAACGCTTTAGCCCTCTCACGCCCCTGCGTCAGACGCGGACGCCGCCTGGACCGTGGACAGATCGTCCCGCCTTGGGGACGAACCGAAATTCCTTAATCGGCGGGGGTCAGGAGCAGGGATAGTCGTGCGCCATCCATTCGCGGAAGGCCTGGGTCACGCTGATGTTGCGACGGCTCTGCGGAATGGCGTTGAAACGGCTCAGGATGGCGTTGGGCGAGACGCTGACCTTGTCGGGCATGCAGGTCGCGGGCTGACGGCCGGCGGCCTTGTCCTGGTTCTGTTCGGCGCGCACGGTGCGAACGGCGGTGCGGAACTCGGCCATCAGGCGACGGGTGTCCGAGCGCAGCAGGGCGGTGGGATTCTGAGGAATGGCGTTGGCGGTCGTCAGGAATTCCTGAACCGTCATGGCGTTGGCCGCGCCGGCGAAAAGCGTCAGCGCCAAGACGCCGGCTGCGATCGATCTGGTCTTCATCTGGTCCCCTCCAAAGCCCCCTCTGGCAGCGCCCAGGTTGAACGGCGATATGTGTCGCAACTGGGGCAAAGCGGAACGGTCAAGCTGAAGATTTCGTAATGCGAACAAGGAAAAGGGCGCTCTGAGGAGCGCCCTTGCCCGGCTGGCGTTCAGCCCGACCTCACCATTTCAGGCTGAGGCGCGCATAGCCGTAGCGGCCGTTGAAACCGAAGGGCGAATAGTAGGGGAAGCCCAGAACGCCGTTGGAGTTCAGCGACGCCGGGACGAAGTCCGGATATTCATCGAACACATTGTCCACGCCGATCGCCACGCCCACGCGCTCGGTCAATTGGAACCGGCCTTCCAGATCCACGACCGTCTTGGCCCCGGTGCTGTAGTCGTTCGCCGCCGTCGAGCCGGGTTGCAGCACGTCTCCATAGTAGGTGGCGCGAACCGTGGCGCCCCACCTGTCCCGGCTCCAGTCCGCCGACGCCGAGACCTTGGTGTCGGGCGTGCCGTCTTCGATGGTCAGGATGCGTTGGCGCGCGAACAGGGTCGGGACCGGGTTCAGAACCGAGGAGGACGTCGGCACGCGGTTGACAGACACATCGTTGAAGTTCGCCGCGACGGTGAAGTCGAAATCGCCGAGCGTATCGGTCGGAAGGCGATAGCGTCCAACGATGTCCACGCCTTCGGTCGAGGTCGAGACCCCGTTCAGGAAGAAGCGCGCGGCCTGGACGCCTTGCGGATCCAGCAGGCTGGCGACCTGGCCCGAGAACGTCCGGTTGATCAGCTCCGACAGCACGATCTGGTCTTCGATGTCGATCTTGTATGCGTCGACCGTCAGGTCGAACCGGCCCAGACGCACCACGGCGCCCACCGAGTAGTTGGTCGAGGTCTCAGCCTTCAGCGGACGCGCGCCAAGAGCCGTCGCGACCGCGCTGGTGGCCGGGAATGTGCCGGTTTCGACGACGGCGCCGTTCTGGATCACCGAGGCGGTGGAGGTGAAATACGACTGCTGCAACGACGGCGCGCGGAAGGCGGTCGAGACCGAACCGCGCAGGGCGAAGCTGGGTGTGAAGTCATAGCGGGCCGACAGCTTGCCCGTCTGGGTGTCGCCGAAATCGGAGTAGTCCTCGAACCGAACGGCGCCCTCGACACGCAGCTTGTCAGTCAGGGGGATTTCAATGTCGGCATAGGCGGCGAAGTTGTCGCGATCAACATCGACGGCGTTCGAGGGCTGGAAGCCGACGAAGCCCTGGGCGCCGCCGGTCAGGGCGGTGTTGGCGCCCAACGGCCCGCGGTTGTAGCTTTCAGGCTGGCCGGCCTCGATCTTGTAGTTTTCCCAGCGCTGCTCCAGGCCCCAGGCGAAGTTCAGCGGGCCGCCGGACAGACCGACCTCGAACTCACGGGTGAAGTCGGCGCCCAGCACCAGTTGATCGTAGATCAGGCTGCCGGAATCGAAGCTGCTCGGCGAAGTCGCGCCGTAGGTGGAGTTCAGCGAATCCTCGGTGCGGAAGTCCAGGGCGTTGCGGCCATAGGTCAGGCTGATGTCCGTGTTCCAGCCCGCCAGTTCGCCGCGCAGGCCGCCGGCCAGTGAAGCGTCTTTCGAATTGATGGCGACCTTCGGCAGGAAGCCGTTCGGGTAGATCGAGGCGACATTGTTGACGTTGTCGGACAGGCGAGGGAAGGCGGCGCCTTCGCTGTCACGGTCCTGATAGCCGGCCCAGCCATAGGCCTCCCAGCCGTTGCCCAGCCCCTTGCCGGCGTTGGCGAAGACAGTCCACTGCTCCACATCCGGGTCGCCGAACCGGGCGGTGATCGCGCCGTTCGCCGCCGCGCGGGGGTCATAGTCCGAACGGTTGGTCGACTCGCGGTTCAGATACTCCGCCGACAGGGTCAGAAAGCCGTCGTCGCCCAACGAAAAGCCCTGCCAGGCCGAGGCCGTGACGGTGCCGCCGTCGGTCTCGTCGCGTTCGCCGCGCGCGGTCTTCACCGTGGTGAAATACTGGCCGTAGGTCACGCTGGCGCCGCCGCCGCTGGAGGCCTCCTTCAGGCGCAGGTTCACCACCCCGGCGATGGCGTCCGAGCCGTACTGGGCCGAGGCGCCGTCACGCAGCACCTCCACCCGGTCCAGAGCGCCGGTCGGAATGGTGTTCAAGTCGACGGCGGCCGACCCGCGCCCCACCACGCCGTTGACGTTGACCAGGGCCGAGGCATGGCGACGCGTTCCGTTGACCAGCACCAGCGTCTGGTCCGGCGACAGGCCGCGCAAGGTGATCGGGCGGATCGAGTCCGAGCCATCGTTGGCGGACGGCCGCTGGAAGGTCAGCGACGGCACGGCCTGGGCCAGGGCCGTGGCGAACTCGGTCGTGCCGCGCGTCTGCAACGCCTCGGACGTCACGACATCGACGGGCGCCAGGGTGTCGAGACGCGAGCGGTTCTGGACCCGCGTGCCGGTCACGACAATGTCGTCCACCTGCGCCGCCTCATCGGCGACGGGTTCGGCGTTTTGAGCAAAGGCCGGGGCGGCGCTCAGCAGGGCGAAGGTCGAAACGGTTGCGAGCAGGGCCGGTGCGGCGGCCCGTTGGGAAAGAGAGCGCATTGAGAGATTTCCTAAAGTCTGTTTTTGGCGCGAGCGCGCATCGCCGCCGCTGACCGCGACGGGCTTTTTATGATCGGCTTGGGATTGGGTATGGCGTGCGGTCTCAGCCGCAACATCGCGCGACGACGCGCCGAACAGCCTCTGAATCTGACAATATCATTATCACCATCTCCGACCGCAGGGCGGGGAGGCCCAGCGGTCATGGCGATATCAGGGCGAAGATGCGGCGGGTCAATCGACGCAGGCGGCCATGTTTTATTGCGGCAGTCAGTAGGAAATCTATTGACACGCAAAATGGGGCGCTCCGAAGAACGCCCCATTCGAGTGGGATATCAGTTGGCTTAGAAGTTGTAGCTCAGACGGCCGTAGAAGAAGCGGCCGTTGAAGCCGTAAGGCGAGTAGCTCGGGTAGCCCACCGAACCGGTCGCGCCGTTGATGTTGGTCGGCGTGGCGGTTGGATATTCATCGGTCAGGTTGTTCACGCCGACAGCGAGCGACACGCCGAACGGTAGGGTGTAGCGGCCCTCCAGATCCACCAGCAGCGCGTCGCCCGTTTCGTAGTCCAGGGTAGCGTTGTTGTTGGCGACCAGAACGCTGTCGTAGCTGGTGCCCTTCAAGGTCGCACCGAAGTCGCCCAGCGACCAGTCCACGCTGGCGACAATCTTCTGTTCCGGCGTGCCTTGCTCAAACGACAGTTTGGAAGAGCGGTCGAAGAGGAAGGCGTCGGACGGGGCAATGGCGAGGTTGCTGGGAACCGCTGGCGTCTTGGTCACTTCGGTGGAGTTGAAGTTGCCCGCCAGTGTGAAATCGAACCGCCCGAAATCCTGCTGCGTCCGATAGCGCGCCACGACATCGACGCCGCTGGTCGAGGTGTCCACACCGTTAAGGAAGAACCGCGCGCCGGTCACGCCGAACGGAGCGAGCAGAGCCTGAATGGCAGCCGTGGATTGCGCCGTCTGGCTGGGCCGCGACACGCCGAGCGTCTCGGAATAGATGATCCGGTCAGCGACATCGATGCGGTAGGTGTCCACCGTCAGTTCGAAGCCTTCATGTCGGAAGACCGCGCCGAGCGAGTAGTTGGTCGAGGTCTCGGGCTCCAGCGGCTTTGAGCCCAGGGCGATCGCGATAGGATCGTCGACCCGGTACGAGCCGTTCTGCTGCAGCACCACGCCGCCCGCTGTGGCGACAAGGTTGGTGGCGATGTAGCTGAAGTACTGTTGCTGAAGGGCTGGCGATTTGAAGCCAGTCGATATGGCGCCACGCAGGGCGAAGGCCTCGGTGAAGTCGTAGCGTCCCGAAATCTTGCCCGTGAACTGATCGCCGAAATCGGAATAGTCCTCGTAGCGCCCGGCCAGACCGACACTGAACTGCTCGGAGAATTTGCCCTCCAGGTCGATGTAAGCGCTGATGTTGTTGCGATCGACATCGACCGCATTGGATGGCGCAAAGCCAGGGAAGCCCTGCGATCCGGCGCCGCCGGCCGTGACGGGGCCCTTGTTGTAGGATGTCGGCTCGCCTGCGGTGACGTTGAAGTCCTCGCGTCGGTATTCGACTCCGAAGGCGACGTTGAGCGGTTCATACAGGTTCGCTTCGATCTGTTTGACCGCATCCACGCCGATGGTCAGTTGACCGTAGCTGAGGCCGCCGGCGTCGAACTGGGTCTGAGACGCGGCGCCATAGGAGGCGTTCAAGGAGTTCAAGACGCGATAGTCCAACTCGTTTCGGCCGTACCCGACCGAGATATCCCAGTCGAAGCCGGCGGCGGGGCCTTTCAGGCCGCCGTATATATTGTAGTCGTCGATGTCGGCGGCGATGATTGGCAGGAAGCCATTGGGATAGATGGCGGTGACGTTGTTTGAGTTGTTGAAGGCGCGGGCGGTCGCCGCAGCCTCGGACTTGCGCTTCTGATAGCCGCCGAAGGCGTAGGCTTCCCATTCGCCGCCAAGCGGTTTTCCGGCGTTGAAATAGCCGGTGTAGGCTTCGGTATAGGGATCGCCGAAGCGACCGATGACTGTGGTCGCACTGCCTCCGTTGACGGCGGTGGTCGCGGCGTAGTCGGAGCGATTGGTGGGCTGGCGTTTCTGGACTTCGCCCGAAAGGGTCAGGAAGCCGTCGCCAAACAGGGGCAGGCCGACCCAGCCGGCGAGCGAGGTCTGTTCGCCGTCGCGGCGGCTGTGCTCGCCGCGCGCGGTCGTGAAGTCGGTGTCGTAGATGCCGTAGTTGGCGGTGATGCCGCCGCCGCTCGACGCCTGGCGCAGACGCAGATTGATGACGCCGGCGATGGCGTCGGCGCCATATTGCGCCGAAGCGCCGTCACGCAGGACTTCGACCGAGCCAAGGCTGATCGACGGAATCGTATTCAGGTCGAAGGCTGTGGAGCCACGGCCAAGCGCGCCGTTGACGTTCACCAGGGCGCCGACATGGCCGCGCTGACCGTTGATCAGGACAAGGGTCTGGTCAGGAGCCAGACCGCGCAGGGTTGCCGGACGAACGTGATCCGAGCCGTCGGAAATGGCGGGACGAGGGAAGTTGATGGACGGGGCGGTGGCGGCGAGGGCGGCGGCCAATTCTGTGCCGGTGCCCTGTTTCGCCAGAGTTTCGCCGGTGATGACATCGACGGGCGCGACGCTGTCGAGCCGGCTGCGCCCAACGGTGCGCGTGCCGGTGACGACGATCTCATCGACATCGGTGGCTTCACTTGGCGGAGGGGTTGTCTGGGCGAACGCCGATGAGGCGATGAAGAGCGCGCTGGTGGAGGCAAAGGCCAATAGGGCCTGACGACCGTATCCGATTTTCATTGATAGTCCCCGACGATGCACGACAGCCCTCTGTGTCGGCGCTCGGCAGGCCGCCATGCCGTCGCCCTCGGCCGGCGTCTCGGAAAGCGCAATAATCTTGCGCATATAATCGAAACGCAGGCCTCGATTGCAGGCTGTGACCGCAATGTGACTACGTCAAGCAAGCTTAATGTCTAGATGTCCGTTTGGGAGATCAATGATTTGGATTTGTTGTAATCTTGTCATAGGTCGATGTGACGATCGGCCGTGGGGTGGCTGATCACATCACGCGCAGCAAAAAGGGCGCGTCCCTTGCGAGACGCGCCCGTGATGTGTTTCGCGATCCGGTCGGATCAGGCTTCGTCGCCGAAGCCTTCTTGTTGACCGGCGCCGCCTTCGATCAGTTCCTGGGCCGATTGCTCGGCGGCCTGGCGCTCATCGTCGAACTGGCTGCGGATCACGTCCTCGCCCTTGGCTTGGCGCTCGGCCTCGTCCATCGAGCGGGCGATGTTGATCTTGACCGTGGCGCGGACCTCGGCGTGCAGGCGAACCGGCACTTCGTGGACGCCCAGGCTCTTGATCGCCGTGTTCAGGACGACCTGCGAACGCTCGACCTTGCCGCCTTCGGCCTGGATGGCCTCGGCGACGTCGCGACCGGCGACCGAACCGTACAGGTGACCGGTTTCACCGGCCTGACGGATCATGACGTAGGTCTGGCCGTCGATCTTGTCGGCGACCTTCTGTGCGTCGGCCTTGTTCTTCTCGTTGCGCTGCTCGATGGCGGCGCGGTCGAGTTCGAACGCCTTCAGGTTGGCGGCGGTGGCCCGGCGGGCCTTGTCGCGCGGCAGAAGGAAGTTACGGGCGAAGCCGTCCTTGACGGACACGACGTCGCCGATGGCGCCGAGATTCTCGACGCGTTCAAGCAGAACGACCTTCATCTCACTTCACCACGTAAGGCAGGAGGGCCAGATAGCGAGCGCGCTTGATGGCCTTGGCCAGTTCACGCTGCTTCTTCTGGGAGACGGCGGTGATGCGCGAAGGCACGATCTTGCCGCGTTCGGAGACGTAACGCTGCAGCAGCTTGACGTCCTTGTAGTCGATCTTCGGCGCATTGGCGCCCGAGAACGGGCAGACCTTGCGGCGACGATAGAAGGGGCGGCGGCCGGCGGCGCCGGAGCCCGCCGGTGCGCCCGGGGTCGGGGCGGTGGTATCGGTCATGTTCCGGGTTCCTTATTCGGCGTCGGCGGCGGCGTCGTCGCGCGGGGTGCGCTCGCGCTCACGCTCGCGTTCACGCTCGCGGCGGGCCAGTAGCGGCGACAGTTCCAGGTCGAGTTCCTCGACGCGGACGGTCAGCCAGCGCAGCACGTCTTCGTTGATCGACAGCTGACGCTCGACTTCGGCCATGGCGGCCGGAGGGGCGTCGACGGCCAGCAGCGAATAGTGAGCCTTGCGGTTCTTCTTCACGCGGTAGGTCAGGTTGCGCAGACCCCAGTATTCGATCTTGGCGACCGAGCCGCCACCGGCGACGATCAGATCCTTGATGGTGTCATTCAGCGCTTCGGCCTGTTGCGCCGAGATATCCTGGCGCGTCATGACCGTGTGCTCGTAAAGAGCCATGCGGTAGTCTCCCTTGTGGGCGTCGGCGCGGAAACGACCGGGTAAGTCGGTCTCCACGATGGCTCCTGGCGCGGCGGCCGGACCGAACGTCCAACCCTTTGGTGCTCCGCGACAGGACCGAAGCCCTGGAAAGGCGGGGCCTATAGGGGAAAAGGGGCGAGGAAGCAAGGATGGCCGCAGACGCTTGTGGCGCCCCGCGACCCCGCTTAAACCAGCCCCATGCCGAAGCTGACGTCCGCGGTCGATCCGCAAAGCCAAAAATACAAGTCCCTGCACGCGCACAACAGCGCCTTGGTCGCCGAGCTGCGCGACCATGTGGCCAAGGCCGCGCGCGGCGGGTCCGACAAATCTCGCGAGCGTCACGTCGCTCGCGGCAAGCTGTTGCCGCGCGACCGCGTCGAGCGCCTGCTGGATCCCGGCTCGCCCTTTCTGGAGATCGGGCAACTGGCTGCGCACGACATGTATGACGGCGAGGCCCCGGCGGCCGGCGTCATCGCCGGCATCGGCCGGGTTTCGGGCCGCGAGGTCATGATCGTCTGCAACGACCCGACGGTGAAGGGCGGCGCCTATTTCCCCATGACGGTGAAGAAGCACCTGCGCGCCCAGGAAATCGCCGAGCAGAACCGTCTGCCGTGCGTCTATCTGGTGGATTCCGGCGGGGCCAATCTGCCGCACCAGGCCGAGGTGTTTCCCGACCGCGACCACTTCGGCCGCATCTTCTTCAACCAGGCCCGGATGAGCGCCAAGGGCATCGCCCAGATCGCCTGCGTCATGGGCCTGTCCACCGCCGGAGGGGCCTATGTGCCGGCCATGTCGGACGAGACGATCATCGTCAGAAACCAGGGCGCCATCTTCCTGGCCGGGCCGCCCCTGGTGAAAGCCGCAACCGGCGAGGTCATCTCGGCGGAGGAGCTGGGCGGGGCGGAAACCCACGGCCGTCGCTCGGGCGTGGTCGATCATGTCGCCGAGAACGATGAGCACGCGCTGGAGATCGTGCGCTCCATCGTCGCCAATCTGAACACGACCAAGGCCGTCGAGATGGATGTGCGCGAACCGCGCGCGCCCGCCTTCGACGCGGAGGAGCTGTACGGCCTGATCCCAGACGACGTGCGGGCCCCCTATGATGTGCGCGAGGTCATCGCCCGGCTGGTGGACGGGTCGGAGTTCGACGAGTTCAAGAGCCTGTACGGCTCGACCCTGGTGTGCGGGTTCGCGCGCATCTGGGGCTATCCGGTCGCCATCCTGGCCAACAACGGCGTCATCTTTTCCGAGAGCGCCCAGAAGGGCGCGCACTTCATCGAACTGGCCTGCAAGCGCAAGATTCCGCTGCTGTTCCTGCAAAACATCAGTGGCTTCATGGTCGGCGGCAAATACGAAGCGGGCGGCATCGCCAAGGACGGCGCCAAGCTGGTGACGGCCGTGGCCTCGGCCGAGGTGCCCAAGTTCACCGTCCTGATCGGCGGCAGCTTCGGAGCCGGAAACTACGGCATGTGCGGCCGGGCCTATTCGCCGCGCTTCCTGTTCACCTGGCCCAACAGCCGGATCGGGGTCATGGGCGGCGAGCAGGCCGCCAGTGTGCTGGCCACCGTGCACCGCGACGCCGAGACTTGGTCCCCTGACGACGCCGAGGCCTTCAAGGCGCCGATCCGCCAGAAGTATGAGGACGAGGGCAATCCCTATTACGCCACCGCCCGCCTGTGGGACGACGGCGTCATCGATCCGGCCCAGACCCGTGATGTGCTGGGCCTGGCCATCAGCGCCAGCCTGAACGCCCCCATCCCGGAGACGACGTTCGGCCTGTTCCGGATGTAACCTATTGGTCCGCGCCTCGTTGTGAGCGGACACGCAGTTTGGAGACCCCCATGGCCGATCAACCGACCGAAGCCGACCTCAACGCCCTGGACGTCACCGACGCCGAGGCGGCCGAGATCAACAGCATCGCCCAGCCGCTGGTGCCCGATGCGGCGCCGGACGCCGACGATGATCTGGTGCAGATCGATTCGACCACCGACGGCGTCGTCTTCGTCACCATCAACCGTCCGCAGAAGAAGAACGCCTTCGACGCGGCGACCATCTCGGCCCTGCACGAGGCGTTCGAAACGCTGCACGGCGCGGACCGGGTGCGGGCCGTCTTCATTCGGGGGGCGGGCGGCACCTTCAGCGCCGGGGCCGATCTGAACTGGATGCGCGACGCCGCCGGCTGGTCCGAGAGCGACAACCGCGACGACGCCATGGGCCTGGCGAAAATGCTGAAGGCCCTGCACGACATTCCCGCCCTGACGGTGGCGGTGGTCGAGGGCAACGCCATGGGCGGCGGAGCGGGCATCGTCGCCGCTTGCGACATGGCCGTGGCGGTCGAGGGCGCGCGCTTCGCCTTCTCCGAAGTCAAGCTGGGTCTGATCCCGGCGACCATCGCCCCCTATGTGATCGAGGCCGTCGGCGCGCGCCGCGCCCGCCAGTTGTTCCTGACCGCCAACGCCTTCGACGCCGACTACGCCGCCCATGCCGGCCTGATCGACTTGGTCCTGCCCGAGGGATCGGTGGACGAGTTCATCTCGATGCTGAGCGACAGCCTGACCAACAATGCGCCGGGCGCGATGGGCGAGGCCAAGCGTCTGGTCAACGACATCGCCCACCACAAGATCGACAACGGTCTGATGGATGAAACCGCCAAACGCATCGCCCGCGTCCGCGTATCAAACGAAGGCCGCGAGGGCGTCGCCGCCTTCCTGGAAAAGCGCAAGGCCAGCTGGACGGTTTGAATGCGCTGATCGGCCGCCGGAAACGGCGGCCGATTTCAGGCGTAGTTGAAGCTGATCGAAATCCGGTCGGCCTTGGCCAGATTGGTCGGCACCTCGTGCCGCAGCCAGCTTTCCCACATCAGCACCGTGCCTGCCTGAGGCTGCAGATAGACGAACGGCCGCTCGGCCTCGCTCGCGTCATCGGTCACCGACGGGCGGGCCATCATGAAGGGCAGGCGGGGATCTTCCAGCTTCAGCGATGAGGCGCCGTCTGGCACGGCGATATAGACGGTGCCCGACAGGAAGGCGTGCGGGTGGATGTGACCTGTATGGCCGCCGCCGGGCTTCAGGATGTTGACCCACAGATTGTCGAGGCGGGGTTTGCGCGCCAGGTCGAAGTTCAGGGCCTTGGCATAGGCGACGGCATGGCGATCCAGGTGACGCTTCAGCTCGGCGAACTCGGGGAACCGCTGCGGCAGGTCGTCCAGCGAGCCGTAGGAGGTATAGCCGCGATAGGCGTTGGCCTTGCACCACCGGCGGCCGGCCTCGTCCTCCACGGCCATCATCCGGATGACGTCGATCAGCTGTGCGTTGAAGTCGGACCAGCCACGCCCTTCGGCGAGGGAGGCTTCATAGACCTGGGTGACGAAGAGGGGGCGCAGGGGCATCGGAGGGGCTTAACGCCTGCCGCGTCGCGTGAGAAGGGTCGTGCTCTGCCTCTCGCCTGATGCGCACGATCCGGCTAAGACCGCTTCATGTTCAAGTCCGTCCTTGTCGCCAATCGCGGCGAAATCGCCTGCCGTGTCTTCCGCACCGCCAAGCGGATGGGGATTCGCACCATCGCCGTCTATTCCGAGGCGGACGCCAACGCCTTGCATGTGCGCGAAGCCGACGAGGCGGTGCTGATCGGTCCGGCGGCGGCGCGCGAATCCTATCTGGACGGCGCCAAGGTGCTGGCGGCGGCCAAGGCGACCGGCGCAGAGGCGATCCACCCCGGATATGGCTTCCTGAGCGAGAACGCCGACTTCGCCGAGGCCGTCGCGGCGGCGGGCCTGATCTGGATCGGGCCGGACCCGTCCTCGATTCGCGCCATGGGCCTGAAGGACGCGGCCAAGGCGCTGATGATCCAGGCCGGGGTGCCGGTGACGCCAGGCTATCAGGGCGCGGACCAGTCGGAGGAAACCCTGACGGCCGAGGCGGCGCGGATCGGCTATCCGGTGCTGATCAAGGCGGTCGCGGGCGGCGGCGGCAAGGGGATGAAGCGGGTCGATGATCCGGCCGATTTCGCCGCCGGTCTGGCCAGCGCCAAGCGGGAAGGGGCGGCGGCCTTCGGCGACGACCGGGTTCTGATCGAACGCTACATCACCCGCCCACGCCACATCGAGGTTCAGGTGTTCGGCGACAAGCACGGCGAGGTCGTGCACCTGTACGAACGCGACTGTTCACTGCAACGCCGCCATCAGAAGGTGATCGAAGAGGCCCCGGCGCCGGGCATGAGCGATGACGTGCGCGCGGCCGTGACCGGGGCTGCGATCAAGGCGGCCCGGGCGGTCAACTACGTTGGGGCTGGGACCATCGAGTTCATCGCCGACGCCTCGGACGGGCTGAAGGCGGACGGCGTCTGGTTCATGGAGATGAACACCCGGCTGCAGGTCGAGCATCCCGTGACCGAGAGCGTGACGGGCGTCGATCTGGTCGAATGGCAGTTCCGCGTTGCCGCGGGCGAGCCGATCCCGTTGAAGCAGACCGAGATCCAGCTGAACGGCTGGGCCATGGAGGCGCGGCTGTATGCCGAGGATCCGGCCAACGGCTTCCTGCCCTCCATCGGCAAGCTGGAGCATTTCGTCATGCCGGACAGCATCCGCGTCGACACCGGCGTGGAGCAAGGCGGCGAGGTCAGCCAGTTCTATGACCCGATGATCGCCAAGCTGATCGTCCATGAGGACACGCGCGAGGCGGCGGCGGCGCGTCTGGCCGAGGCGGCCGGCGAGGTCGAGGTCTGGCCGGTCAAGGCCAACGCCGGCTTCCTGAAACGCTGCCTGGAGCATCCGCGCTTCGTCGCGGGCGACGTGGACACGGGCTTCATCGCGGCGGAGGAGGCGGCGTTGCAGCCGCAGCCGTCCGACGAAGCGACGCTTGCGGCCCTGACCCTGATTGCGGAAGCGGCGGCGGATGCGGTCGAGGCGCGTTCGGACCGGTTCAGCCCTTGGGGCGGCCAGCCGGGTCTGTCCTATGGCGTGCGCCTGAATGCGCCGGCGCAGACAACCGTCTGGGCCCATGTCGACGGTCAGGGCGTGTCCGCTGCGGTGACGCCGGTCGAAACGGGCTGGCGCGGTTCGCAGGGCGAACTGGCCCACGTCGGGTTCGATCAGGTCCAGGCCGGGGATCGCCTGTTCGGCTATCAGGCCGTCGACGACGGTTTCGTCCTGTTCGTCGATGGCGAGGCGCGTCGCGTCACCCCCTATCGCGCCGCCGTGGGGTCAGGCGCGGGCGCGGTGTCGGACGGTTCCCTGCGCGCGCCCATGCCGGGCAAGATCGTGGCTACGCCGGTCAAGGCCGGCGATGCGGTGACGAAGGGCCAGCCGGTCGTGGTATTGGAAGCCATGAAGATGGAACACGCCCTGACCGCGCCGTTCGACGGCGTGGTGGAAAGCGTCGCGTCTCTTGGCGACCAGGTCGTCGAGGCGGCCGTGCTGGCGGTGGTGAAGGCGGACTAAAGCCCCACGCCGCCGATCGGGCGCGTCACGACCGTGTCGCCCCATAGCGCGATCAAGCCGAGCGCCGGACGCATCACTCTGGATTCGCGGATCGTGTTGAACCAAGCATCGTGCGAGGCCTTGCTCATCCAGACCTCTGTGACGAGCAGGGCGTCGGCGTCATTCACATCGTGCGCCACGACGTAGCTGTGGCAGCCCGGTCGCTTCACATTGGGATCCAGCAGGCAGAGGCCCAGTTCGTCGCGGCGGCCGGGATGGGCCGTCAGGCGGGTAATCAATCCGTACATACTGGTCCTAAAGGCGCTGGGCGAACTGAGCGGCGCGAGCCGATGGTTAGCCCTCTAAGATTAAGAATCTGGCCAATGCGTTTAAGGGGCACTACGTGGTCGCCATGCCGCTTCACATGATCAAGCTGGGCGTCGGGGTGCCGGACGTCGAATGGCTGGAAACCCGCGCCGCCAAGGGCGGGCCGCTGGTGGTTCATACGCGAATGACACCGAAACGGGCGACCGAGATCGAGGACGGCGGCTCGCTTTACTGGGTGGTGAAGGGAACGATCGTCTGTCGACAGCCGGTGCTGGACATCACAACCTTGGGCGAGGGCAAGCAGAGCCGATGCGAGATCACGCTCGAACCCAAAGTCATTCGCACCGCGCCCATGGCCCGGCGACCCTTCCAGGGTTGGCGATATTTCGAGCCAAAAGATGCGCCGGTCGATCTGACCGACCTCGACGCTGGCGAGGCTCCGGAAGAACTGGTGCGTCAGCTGCGCGAACTGGGCGCCTGGTAGGCCAAGCCCTCAACGTTTTTGGGAGTTGACCCCGGCGAGTCGGCGTGGCCTGTGCCGCGTCCGATGATCGCGCTCAGCCCCCAGACCCGTACCGCCTTCCGCGACCTGCTGAACCTGGCATGGCCGGTGATCCTGGCGCGCATCGGCATTATGACCATGGGGCTGACCGACGCCATCGTGGTGGGCAACTATTCCAGCCAGGAACTGGCGTTCCATTCTCTGGCCTGGGCGCCGACGTCGATCGTGGTGACGACGGCGGTGGGCCTGATGCTGGGCGTGCAGGTGATGACGGCGCGGATGCTGGGCGAGGGGCGTCGGCACGCGGTCGGCTCGGTGCTGCGTCGCGGCCTGACCTATTCGTTGCAGATCGGCGTCGTGTCGATGATCGCCCTGATCGCCATTGGCCCGTGGGGACTGGGCAAGCTGGGGCTGGAGGACGGTCTGGCGGAGGGCGCGGGGCCTGCCCTGGTCGTGTTCGCCCTGTCCATGCCCTTCTATCTGATCTCGGTGACAGGCCAGTTCTTCCTGGAGGCTCTGGGCCGGCCCAAGCCCGGCATGGTGGCCATGTGGGTGGCGAACGGGGTCAATCTGGCGCTGAACATCGTACTGGTCCCGGACCTCCTCGGCTTCGGCTTCGACGGCGCCTTCGCCTCGGCCTGGGCGACGTTCGGGGCGCGGGCGGCGCTGGCGATCTTCCTGGTGATCTACATCCTGCGTCTGCCCGAGGCGCGGGCGCTGGGCATCTTCGACAAGCCCGAGCGCGATCCCAAGGCCGCGCGCGAGCAGGTCAAGGTCGGCCTGGGCGCCGGGGCCTCCTATTTCATCGAGGTCGGGGCCTTTTCGGGCTTCACCTTCTTCGCCGGTCAGATCGGCACGGCCGAGACGGCGGCCTGGGCGGTGGTTCTGAACGTCTCGGCGATCGTCTTCATGCTGCCGATGGGGCTGTCGTCGGCGACGGCGGTGCTGGTGGGCCGCAGCTATGGCGCTGGCGACGGGCGAGGGGTGATGCGCGCCGGGCTGGTGGGGCTGGGCGTCGTGACGGCCCTGACATTGGTTGTCGCCCTGCTAGTCTGGCCCAGCGCCCATCTGATCGTCGGCGCCTATAATCGCGATCCGACCCTGCTGGCCATCGCCGCGCCGGCCCTGGTGCTGGCGACCCTGTTCTTCGTCGCGGACGGTATTCAGGTCGTGGCGGCCCAGGCCAACCGCGCGGCGGGCGACGTCTGGTGGCCCACCATCATGCATTTCGCGGCCTACGGCGCGGTGATGATGCCGCTGGGCTGGGTGCTGGCGCATCAGATGGGCGTCAACGGCCTCGTTTGGGCCGTGGTGATTGCCAGCCTGGCGTCCTCGACCCTGCTGACCGGGCGTTTCATCCGTATTGCGCGCCGTCTGCCGCAAGGCGTTTGAGGAAACCGCGCCGCCGCTCTATATCCCTGCGCTTCCCCGAACACCTGGACGATCATGGCTCGCATCCTCATCACCTCGGCGCTGCCCTACATCAACGGCATCAAGCACCTGGGGAATCTGGCGGGCTCGATGTTGCCGGCCGACGTCTGGGCGCGGTTCAAGCGGGCCCAGGGGCATGAGGTGCTCTATATCTGCGCCACGGACGAGCATGGCACCCCGGCCGAGCTGGCCGCCGCCGCCGCCGGACAGGACGTGCGTACCTATTGCGACGAGCAGCACGAGATCCAAAAGGCAGCCGGCCAGGCGTTCGGCCTGAGTTATGACTGGTTCGGCCGCTCGTCGAACCCGCAGAACCATCGCCTGACCCAGCATTTCGCCGAGGCGCTGGAGAAGAACGGCCTGATCGAGGAGCGTGTGGATCGGATGATCTATTCGATCGACGACGCCCGCTTCCTGCCCGACCGCTATGTCGAGGGGACGTGTCCGCACTGCGGCCATGTCGGCGCGCGCGGCGACCAGTGCGACAATTGCGGACGCCTGCTGGACCCGACCGACCTGATCGATCCCTATTCGTCGGTGTCGGGCTCCAAGAATCTGGAGGTGCGCGATACGCGTCACCTCTATCTGCTTCAGACCAAGATCGAGCCGGAAATCCGCGCCTGGGTCGACGGCAAGACGGGCTGGCAACAACTGGCCAAGTCCATCGCCTACAAACATCTGGACGAGGGGCTGATCGACCGGGGCATCACCCGCGACCTGGCCTGGGGCGTGCCGGTGACCAAGGACGGCTTCCCGCGTCCCGGAATGGAGGACAAGGTCTTCTACGTCTGGTTCGACGCCCCCATCGAGTACATCGCCGCGACCGAGGAATGGGCCGAGGCGACGGGCGGGTCGTGGCATGACTGGTGGCGTCTGGACGGGGGGGCTGAGGACGTCCGCTATGTCCAGTTCATGGGCAAGGACAACGTCGCCTTCCACACCGTCAGCTTCCCCGCGACCATCATCGGCTCGGGCGAGCCGTGGAAGACGGTGGATCAGCTGAAGGCGTTCAACTGGCTGAACTGGTACGGGGGCAAGTTCTCCACCAGCCAAAAGCGCGGCGTCTTTATGGATCAGGCGCTGGAGCTGCTGCCGGCCGACTACTGGCGCTGGCGCCTGACGGCGTATGGGCCGGAGCACGCGGATTCGGCCTTCACCTGGGAGGATTTCCAAGCCTCGACCAACAAGGACCTGGCCGATGTGCTGGGCAATTTCGTCAACCGCATCGTCAAATTCGCGGAATCCCAATTCGACGGCGTGGTGCCCGAAGGCGGCGAGGCCGGACCGGTCGAAATGCAGCTGGAGGCCGATATCAAGGCAGCCGTCGCCGAGGCGACCGAACAGCTGGAGGCGATGGAGTTCAGAAAGGCCGCCGTCGCCATCCGCGCCGCCTGGGTGCTGGGCAACGAGTATCTGCAGGTCGCGGCACCCTGGACGGCGCTGAAGACCGATCGCGACCGCGCGGCGGTGGGGGTGCGCACGGGTCTGAATCTCGTCGCCTTGTTCGCGCGTCTGGCCGCGCCGATCCTGCCCTTCACCGCGCCCAAGATCGCGGCGTCGGTTGGGGTGGACGACCTGAGCTGGCCAAGCGCCGACGAGGGTCTGCTGAACCGTCTGCCGGTCGGCGGCAAGGTCGAAGCTCAGGGCGTCTTGTTCGCCAAGATCGAGGACGCCCAGGTCGCGGAATGGTCCGAACGCTTCGGCGGCGCGGACGCCTGATCCGAAGGGAATAAGCGATGACGCCGACCCTGACGCCCCTAACCGACGAAGCGCGCGCCGTCATTCGCGAGCGGCTGGCGCGCACGGGGCGGGCGCAGATCGACGGCGTCTTGGCTGTGACTGACGCGCAAGCGCTCCACGACGCGGCGACGGCCGCTGGCTACAACGTCGTGACGCGACGCGGGACCGGCCATGTCGATCTGCCCGCCGCCTGGCTGGCTTCTCTGACGCCGGATCAGAAACAGGCGCTGGGTCAGGCGGTGCAGGTCTCGGCCCAGGCCGACTTCCAGTATCTGTACGACAATCATCCGATCTACGATCTGGTCCAGGCGGGGCAGGCGGCGCCGGTGTGGGCCGATCTGTTGGCCTTCCTGAACGGCGAGGCCTTCCTGGGCTTGATGCGGGACGTGACAGGCGAGCCGCGGCTCGCCTTGGCCGATGCGCAACTGACCCGTTATCGCGCCGGCCATTTTCTGACCGAGCATGACGATCACGCCCAGGGCAAGAATCGCTTCTTCGCCTATGTGCTGAACCTGACGCCGGTCTGGCGGATCGAGTGGGGCGGTCTGCTGGCCTTCCATGGCGCCGACGGCAATGTGGCGGAGGCCTTTACGCCGCGCTTCAACACCCTGAACCTGCTGAAGGTGCCGACGCCTCATTCGGTGACGCAGGTCGCCCTGTCGGCGGCGGCGGACCGGATTTCGGTCACCGGCTGGCTGCGCGGTCGCTGATCAGCCCTGTTCGGCGAACACGACCGGAAGCCCCGCCGCATTCCAGGCCTGGATGCCGCCGGTCAGGTTGAACAGCGGCTGGCCCTCGGGGCCGGTCGGCCCGACGAAGGCGCAGACCTGGTGGCTGCGGCCGCCCTTCAGGCATTGAACGATGATCTTCTTGTCGGCCGGAAGGTCCAGCGCCTCCCATGCGGCGGGCATCTGACTGAGCGGGGCCAGGATCGCGCCGTCGATGCGGGCGGCGGCGAACTCGTCCGGCTCGCGCACATCGATCAGCACTGCTTCGCCGGCCTGCAGCCAGGCGGCGGCCTCTTCGACGGTGACGGTGGCGACGATCATGGCGCGACCGTCGGTTCTGCGGGCGCCGGCGTCGGGCTGTCCTCGGTGCGCTTCTGGCCCAGGTGTTTGGCCGCTTCCTCGGGACCGATCTCAAGGAAGGCGGGGGCCGAGGCGTTGAACTCGTCCATATGGCCGGTGCGGACCACCACCTGACGGGCGCCGTCCCAGATCATATGCAGGGCGACATACAGGACGACGACGAGACCGATGTAGCCGATCCAGCTGAAGCGGTGCAGCAGCTTGGCGATATAGGTGGCGGCGACGCCCATCAGGGCGATCGACAGCACCAGGCCGAAGACCATGATCCAGGGGTGTTCGTGCGCGGCGCCGGCGACGGCCAGCACATTGTCCAGCGACATGGTGATGTCGGCGACCATGATCTGAATCAGGGCGGCGCCGAAGCTCTTGCGCTTGATACCCAGTTCCTCGGGCGACGGACCAGAGCCGTGCTCGATGCTCATAGCCAGTTCGAGTTCCTTCTCAGCCTCGGCCTGGTCGTGGGTCGCCTGCTCGCGCAGTTCGCGCCACATCTTCCAGCACACCCAAAGCAGCAGCAGGCCGCCGGCCAGCAGCAGGCCGACCAGAGCCAGAAGCTGCACGGTGATCAGCGCAAAGCCGATTCGCATGACGACGGCGGCGGCCAGGCCGATCAGAATGGCCTTCTTGCGCTGGTCCTGGGGCAGGGCGGCGGCGGCCAGGCCCACGGCGACGGCGTTGTCGCCGGCCAGGACAAGATCCATCAGCAGGACCTGGCCGAGGGCCGTGGCCTGGCTGGCGAGTTCGGGAGACGAGAGGAATTCCATTTCCGCTCCTTAGCCTCGGTGCGGCGTTCTGTCAGCCGCGTTGCGCGCGCGCCGCTTCATAAAGCGCGACCGCCGCCGCATTGGACACGTTCAGGCTCTCGAATCCGCCCGGCATGGGGATCTTGGCCAAGACGTCGCAATGTTCGGCGACCAGGCGACGGATGCCGTCGCCTTCGGACCCCATGACCAGAACGGTCGGCTGATGATCAAGCGCCTCCTCCAGCGTCTGTTCGCCCGTTCCGTCCAGGCCGACCGCGCGCCAGCCCAGATCGGCCAGCCGCTCCAGCGCACGGGACAGATTCGTGACGCGCGCATGGGGCAGGCGTTCGGTGGCGCCGACGGCCGCCTTGGCCAGGGCGCCCGCGAGGGCCGGAGCGTGACGGTCCTGAACGATGATGCCCCGCGCGCCGAACGCCAGGGCCGATCGGAAGATGGCGCCGACGTTCTGGGGGTCGGTCAGCTGATCCAGCATGACGATGACGCCCTCAGCCGGCTCGGCCAGCTCTTCCAGCGACACGCCTTCCAGCGGCTGGACCTTGAAGGCCAGTCCCTGATGCACGGCGCCGGGGGGCAGCATCCGGGTCAGGGTCTGGATATCGACCACCTCGATCCTGTGACCGTTTGCGAGAGCATTGTTCTCGATCTCGGCGGCGCGCTCGGCTGTGGCCAGCAGACGACCCATGCCGCGACGGGCGGGACTCGCCAGAGCGGCCAAAACCGGATGTCGGCCCCACAGAAAATTATCGGCGTCCGACTTGCCCCGATCGGGCGAACGGGGCTGGCGAGGGGTTTCCTCGCGCCGGCCAAACCCTTGCGCAGCGGGCTTTTGGCCCTTGTCGCGGGGGCCATCGGGACGGTTTCCGAAGACCGGTTTTTTACCGCTTTTACGGTCGTTGCGTTCTGATTTCGACGACACTATAAGACGCCCTCCGATTTGGAGCCCCAAGGGCTTTCGGGTCTGGGCGCCCCCTCTATCCTAGAGGAGGCGACAAGCCGAAGGCTTTTGTTTCGTCCCGCTTCTTTATGGGCGGAAACGAGGGGTCCGACGGTTCGACAAGGCGCGCTGGGGGAATGTCCCGAGTGGCAAAGGGGGGGGACTGTAAATCCCCTGCGTAAGCTTCGAAGGTTCGAGTCCTTCTTCCCCCACCACGCGCCTTGACGGATACGACGGATCAGGACGACGGAGAGGAACCGGCTGCGGCGTTCCGAAAGAACTTCCGCAGTCTCCGCGCGGGTATAGCACAATGGTAGTGCAGCAGCCTTCCAAGCTGAGGATGTCGGTTCGATCCCGTCTACCCGCTCCAGGTTTTTAAAAAGATCAGCATCGCGCCCCTCCGCTGACGGACCCGGGCCATCAGGAGTTTGGCCATGGCCAAGGAAAAGTTCGAACGGACGAAGCCGCACTGCAACATCGGCACGATTGGTCACGTTGACCACGGCAAGACGACGTTGACGGCAGCGATCACGATGACGCTGGCGAAGGCCGGCGGCGCGAAGGCGATGAACTACGCCGACATCGACGCTGCGCCGGAAGAGAAGGCGCGCGGCATCACGATCAACACCGCGCACGTGGAATATGAGACGGCCAACCGTCACTATGCCCACGTCGACTGCCCCGGCCACGCCGACTATGTGAAGAACATGATCACCGGCGCCGCGCAGATGGACGGCGCGATCCTGGTGGTGTCGGCCGCTGACGGCCCGATGCCGCAGACCCGTGAGCACATCCTGCTGGCCCGTCAGGTCGGCGTGCCGGCCCTGGTGGTCTTCATGAACAAGGTCGACCTGGTCGACGATGAAGAGCTGCTCGAGCTGGTCGAGATGGAAGTGCGCGAGCTGCTCTCGTCGTACCAGTTCCCCGGCGACGACATTCCGATCACCAAGGGTTCGGCCAAGGCCGCGACCGACGGCGTGAACCCGGAAATCGGCGAACAGCGCGTTCTGGCCCTGATGGAGACCGTCGACGCCTACATCCCGCAGCCGGAGCGTCCGGTCGACCTGCCGTTCCTGATGCCGGTCGAAGACGTGTTCTCGATCTCGGGCCGCGGCACCGTGGTCACGGGCCGCGTCGAGAAGGGCATCGTCAAGGTCGGTGAGGAAGTCGAGATCGTCGGCATCCGTCCGGTCCAGAAGACGACCTGCACGGGCGTGGAAATGTTCCGCAAGTTGCTGGACCAAGGTCAAGCGGGCGACAACGTCGGCGTGCTGCTGCGCGGCACCAAGCGTGAAGACGTCGAGCGCGGCCAAGTGCTGTGCAAGCCGGGCTCCATCACCCCGCACACCAAGTTCCTGGCCGAAGCCTACATCCTGACCAAGGAAGAAGGCGGTCGTCACACCCCGTTCTTCACGAACTATCGCCCGCAGTTCTACTTCCGCACGACGGACGTGACCGGCATCGTTCACCTGAAGGAAGGCGTCGAGATGATCATGCCGGGCGACAACGCCGAGCTGAACGTCGAGCTGATCACGCCGATCGCGATGGACCAAGGCCTGCGCTTCGCCATCCGTGAAGGCGGCCGCACCGTCGGCGCCGGCGTCGTGGCCAAGATCGTCGAGTAAGAAGACATCCTTTCGGCCTAACGCGCTCACGCGCTGCATGAGGCCCGTTGGATACAGAGTAGCGTAACAGAACGGCCTCCGGAGCGATCCGGGGGCCGTTTTGCTGTGGGGGCGACCACAGGCGCCCGCAACGGGCCTGCCGTTCGGGCGTTAGGATCGTCTGCCCAAAAGCCAAGGTCCACGATGCGTCTGATCTCGTTGCTAGCGTGCCTTGTCGCCCTGTCGGCCTGCGCCACCCATCCCGGCAAGGTCGATCAGGTCCGGTTCGCCAAGGACGCCCAGCCGGTGTTGGCGACGACCGAATCCGGGACGGTGCGCGGCGTCGATGGGGCGGGGACGCGAGCGTTCCTCGGCGTGCCGTTCGCGGCGCCGCCGGTCGGCGAACGGCGCTGGCGCGCGCCGCAGCCGGTCGCGACATGGCAAAGTGTTCGGGATGCGACGCGGATCGGTGCGGACTGCACCCAGGCGATCGGGCGACGCTCGATCCTGGGCGGCGGCGGCGGGATCGTCGTCGGGTCCGAGGACTGTCTGTATCTCAACATCTATGCGCCAGGCGGAGACGCGGCCGAGGCGCGGCCCGTGATGGTCTATATTCCGGGCGGCGCCTTCACCGTCGGGGCGGGCGCCAACTACGACCCGTCGAAACTGGCGCGCGAGCAGGGTCGGGTGGTCGTGACGATGAACTATCGGCTCGGCGCGCTGGGCTGGCTGGCGCATCCGGGGTTTCAGGCGACTGGCGAAGGCTTCGGCGGCAACTTCGGCCTGATGGACCAGCAGGCGGCGCTGAAGTGGGTGCATCGCAACATTGCGGCCTTCGGCGGCGATCCCGCCGACGTCACCCTGTTCGCTGAGAGCGCCGGGGCCTGGACGGCCTGTTACCTGATGGCGTCGCCGCAGTCGCAAGGACTGTATCAGCGCGTCATCATGCAGAGCGGCGGGTGCCTAGAGCCGTCGTCCCTGGTCAGGGCGCAGGATGCGGCCCAGTCGGGGCCGATGTTCAGCGAAAGGCTTGGCTGCACCGGCGAGGATCAGATCGCGTGCCTGAAGGCTCTTCCGGCCTGGCGGCTGTCGCGGGCGGCGTCATTGAGGGCGGGCATCAACGGGCCGGGATCATGGGGCCCGGTGCACACGGACGCCACTGTGCCGGAAAACCCGGCGGTCGCGATCCGCGAGGGGCGGTTCACGCGCGTGCCCGTCCTGGTCGGGACGAACCTCGATGAGGGGCGGCTGTTCGCCAACGAGGTGCAGGACATGGATCGCTATCAGAAGGAGACGATCTGGATGTACGGCGATCAGGGCGAGCGGGTGCTGAAGCGCTATCCGGTGGGTGAGGACGGGCCCGCCTACGCCATAGCTGCGAACTTCACGGACCAGAGGTTCGCCTGTCCGTCACAGGCTTTGCGACGACTGCTGGCCCAGCATGTCCCGGTGTGGGGCTATGAGTTCGCCGATCGCGAGGCGCCGTTCGTCTTGCCCGACTGGATTGTCGGTCTGGACCTGGGCGCCTATCACGCCAGCGAACTGGCCTATGTGTTTGGAACGCGCTGGGTGTTTGCTGATCCCAAGCGGTTCACGCCTCAGCAGAAGGCGTTGTCTGAGCGGATGCAAAGGCTGTGGGCGACGTTCGGACGTTCGGCCTTCGCCGCCGAATGGCCCCGCGTCGAGGGTGCGGGGCCGGTGCGGGTGTTCAAGCCGGAGGGCGATGTGATGGACGACGGCTTTTTCGAACGCCACCACTGCGACTTCTGGGACGGGACGCCGTTCGGCGCCGTTCACTAGATAAAGCGGACGGTGACGCCCGGCTTGACCTTGTCGGCCAGCATCCAGGCGTCCCAGTTGGTCAGGCGCACGCAGCCGTGCGAGGCCGTCTTGCCGACCAGATGCGGGTCCGGCGTGCCGTGGATGCCGTAGCTGGGCTTGTTCAGATCGATCCACACGACCCCCACCGGATTGTTCGGGCCGGGTTTGACGACGACCTTCTTCTTGCCGTCGCCATAGCTGAGTTTCGACGGGTCGTAGGTGTAGTCCGGGTTTCGCGCCACGCCATTGACCTTGACCGTGCCAGTCGGGGTGGGATTGTCGCCGCTGCCGATTGTGGCGGGGAAGTAGGCGATCAGCTTGCCGTCGGCGTCGAACGCCTTGACCGAACCTTCGCTCTTGTCGACGTCGATGTGGTCCACGTCCGCGCGCAGGGGCGCTGTGTTGACGGCGGGGACAAGCAGGCCCTGGCCCACGCGATTGAAGTCGGCGCCGGGGTTCATGGCGCGCAGCAAGGCCTCGGTGACGTGGAAGCGCTCGGCCAAGGCCTCGACGATATTGGCGTAGCCCATGTGGGCCGCCTGACCCTGAGCTTCCAGCTCCGTGGGGACGACGCCGAGGTAGGGTCCGGCGATGTCCTGCTGGGTGATGGTGTAGGTGGTGGTCACCGCGCCCGGTCCGGCGGCGGCGCGCAGTCTTCCCATCACGTCGGCGTTCAACTCGCCATTCACAGTCATGCCGTTCGCTTCCTGAAACGCCGAGATGGCCTGGCGCATGTTCGACCCCGCCAGGCCGTCGATCGCGCCGGGCGAGAAGCGGGCGCGTTCCAGAAGAACCTGGGCGCGGATCAGGGCGGGCTGCGGCTGCTGCTGGGCGGCATTCGGGCTGGCCGGCTGGCCCTCTTGTGCGGCCGGCGGCGGCGCATAGGCGGTGTTTTCGATGGCGTCTCGGGAGAGCGGGCCGGTTTGGCCCACTTGCGCGGCCTCGGCCGTCTGCGCCGCTGGGGCGGCTGTGTTCTCTTCCTTCGGCGAACAGGCGCCCAGAGCGAGAACAGCGAGTGCGGCGAGGTAGGCGGTACGATTCATAAGAGACTTTCGAGACGGTGAGTGCAGGCGGTCGGTGTTCAGTTGGGTTCGCCGGTCGCGGGGTCGGTTTCGGTTTCGCCGGAGTTGGACGAATCCTTTGAACCCTTGGGCTCGGTCGCCGGGCGCGGCGGCTGGCCGTCGGCGTCCGGCCGCAGGTTCTCGTTCTCGACGGCTTTGCTGTCAGGGCGTTGATCGGTCATGGTCTTCTCCTTGGGTCACTCAAACGCGCCAGGGCGACCGCGGCTCCTTCAACGTGCATTCACCATGACGGTGAACCCTGATGAAACGCGCATAGGGCAGGGTGCGATGTGGAACGGACCTTGCTGCGTAAGGCCCCGAGAGGATGCGTATGGCCGGAATGCTGCAGGTCGAGATCATGGACGCGGCGGCGATGGATGCTGCCGCCGTCGCCCTGTGGCGTGCGTGGACGGCTGGCAATCCCGTTCTGGCCAGCCCCTATTTCCGCTGGGACTATGCCGAGATCGCTTCGCGAGTCTGCCCCGGCGCGGCGATCGCCGTGTTCCGACGGGACGGTGAGATCGTCGGCTTCTTCCCGCATCAGCGACGCGGCGGAGCGGTGCAGCCGCTGGGCGCGCCCATGAACGACTATCACGGCGTGATCGCCCCGGCGGACGAGACGATCACGCTGGAAGAGGTGGCGCGGCTGTTGAACGCCAAGCGGCTGAACGTGCCCGGCTGGATCGGCGCGGGCGAAACAGGCCAGGCGCGCGAGACGGTGCAGGTGGCCATGCCCGAGGCGGGCTATGACGATTGGTACGCCGAGCGTCGCAAGACCTTCGGCAAATACTTCAAGGACAAGGAGCGGGCGCGCCGCAGCCTGGAGGCCGAACTGGGGCCGATCCGGGTGGAGCGGGGTCTCAGAGATCCGGCGCTGCTGGATCATCTGATCGCGCTGAAGGCGGCGCAGTATCGGCGCTCGGGCCTGCATGACATCTTCGCCTGCGGCTGGACGCGGGATCTGCTGCACGCTCTGATGAGCGAGCCGCGAGAAGGATTCGGCGCCTCGATGGCGGCCATGCATGCGGGCGACAAGCTGGTGGCGATCGAGTTCTCGCTGCACGCCGGGCGGCATTACCATTTCTGGTTCCCGGCCTATGAGCCAACGCTTGCGCGGTGCTCGCCGGGCATCCTGCTGAGCATGGACACAATGCGGCTGGCGGCGGCCGAGGGCTTCCGGGTGTTCGACTTCGGCTTCGAGGGCGAGACCTACAAGAAGTATTTCGTCAACGCGCGCCAGACGGTGCGCGAAGCCGTGGTGATGCAGCCGGGCGTGACCCAGGCGTTGGGCGACATCACGGTGGCGGCGCTGAACAGGGCGGGCGGACGCGGCGAGGCGGTGCGGGCGTCCCTGCGTCGGCGCTGGGCCACGATCGAAGCTTGCGAGGCGACGCCGGTCGGGCGGCTGAGGGGCGCGGCGGTCGCCGCACGGTCGGCTGTCCAGAAGGCGGCTGCGAAGAAGAAGACGCCGGCGCGCGTCGCCCACGTTTGAGGACATCGGCATGACCCAACGCCGCACACGCTATCCGGGCCCGATCGCCGAGGCCAAGACCCACGCCCACACCCTGATCGAGCAAGGGTTCGCCGAGGACGCGGCGCTGGCCGCCGTGCTGGATCGCTATCCGGCCGAGCTGTTCGACATCAACCTGTATGACTACGACGAGGAGGGGCAGGTGTCCTTGCGCACCGGCGCGCGCGGGCGGCTGTCAGGTGAGGAGTTGCTGGAGGCGATCAAACAGGGTCGGCTGTGGGTCAATCTGCGCGGGGTCGAGACCGGCTGGCCCGAACTGTGGGCGGCGGCGATGAAGGATTTCGCCGCGATCCAGGCGACCTATCCGGGGATGCGGGCGGTGCGAAACGCGGGGCAGCTGATCCTGTCGTCGCCCAAGGCGCGGGTGCCCTATCATTTCGACGCGGCGGGCGTGGTGCTGTTCCATCTTCGTGGGCGCAAGCGGCTGTTCGTCTATCCCGGCGACGAGAGGCATCTGCCCGAGCGGAATATGGAACAGGTGGTCGCGCGCCAGACGACCGAGGAACTGCCTTACACGCTGGCGTTCGAACAGGATGCGCAGGTCATGGATCTGGAGCCAGGCCGCGCCCTGACTTGGCCGCTCTATGCGCCGCACCGGGTGGAGAACCTGGACCGCTTCTGCGTCAGCCTGTCGATGGATTTCCAGACCTGGCCGTCGCGGTTCCGCAACGGGGCGCTGTTCACCAATGCGGTGATCCGCAGCCGGGGCGGGCGGCCGCGCTTCACCGACGGCATGACCACGCCGGAGCTGGCGGCGCGCTGGGCCGCGTCGCTGGCGCTGAAGAAGGCGGGCGCAATAAAAAGTAAGATCGCCAACTTCGAGCGCGACTTCGAGCCGGAGATCGGCGCGGCGGACGGCGCGGGCGCGCTGAACGCGACGTCATAAGCTCGGGGCGTTAATTCGAGTTCATGACCTCGAGTTAAAATGACTTGGGCGCGGGCGGCGCGCACCTTCTCCTCACATTTGGGAAGGGAACACCGCTCATGAAAACCGCACTGATCGCCGCCGCCGCCGTCGCCACCCTGACCGGGTTTGTCGCGGCGCCCGCTTCGGCCGCCGAGGTCGAGATCCGCAACGCCGTCGCCCGTGTGGTGGTCATCGTCGAGGATCGTCAGGATATCGGGGTCGAGGTCACGCAAGGCCAGACGCGCTTGCCGGCCATTCAGGTTCGCCGCGACGGCAATGACGTCAAGATTGACGGCGGCCTGCGCCGTAACGGCATGTGGGGCGGCAACAGCGCCATTCGCGGCTGCAACTCCGGCCGCAGCGATGCGGGCCAGCCGGGGCAGGGCGCGACCGTCGAGGTGCGTGACCTGGGCCGCATCCGCCTGGAAGACGCGCCTCTGATCGTCGTGCGCACGCCCCGCGCGGTGGATGTCAGCGCCAGCGGCGCGGTCTTCGGCTCGGTCGGACGTGGCGCGCGATCGGTCGAGTTGGACAATGGCGGTTGCGGCAACTGGAACGTGGCCAATGTGGACGGCGATCTGGAACTGGGCCTCGGCGGCTCGGGCGCGATCCGCGCGGGCACGTCACGATCGCTGAACGCCAGCGTCGGCGGATCGGGCTCCATTTCCGCCGGAGCAACCGGAGCCCTGAAAGCGGCCGTCGGCGGATCGGGCAATGTCGAGGTGGCCAGTGCCGGCGGACGCAGTGAACTGTCCATCGGCGGCTCGGGTGGTGTGAACGTGCGGCAGGGCCGAATGGACAAGCTGTCGGTCGCCATCGGCGGCTCGGGCGATGTTCGCTACGGCGGCGCAACGCGCGACCTGGACGTTGCGATCGCCGGATCGGGCAGCGTCCGCGTCGCCTCGGCCACGGGATCGGTTTCTCGCTCCGTCGTCGGATCGGGAACCTTGCAGATCGGGCAGTAAGACCCGAGCGACGAGAAGGCCTCCGGTCGTGGAACCCCGGGGGTCTTTTCCGGCCAAACAAAAAGCCCCGGCGGATCGCTCCGCCGGGGCTTTTCGCATGGATCAGGTCCGAGACGCTTAGAAGACGTTCAGGACGCTGGAGATGGCCGAGACGCCCAGGTTGGCGCCGGCGCGGTCACGCGCTTGCAGACCGCCGCCGAACGAGTAGCGCAGGCCGACCGACCAGGTGTCGACGTCCAGCGAATCGATGTCGGCGCGGGTGTAGGCGGCGCCCAGCGAGAACGGGGTGTTCTCGAACTCGTATTCGGCGCCCACGCCGTAGGTCCAGGCGTCGGTGTCGCCGCCCGAGAAGTCGACGTTGTTGTAGGCGACGCCCGCGTTCAGGCGCAGGTTCGGCATGACGTAGAAGGCGGCGTCGGCGCCGACGGTCCAGATGTCGGCGTCCACGTTGTCAGCGGTCGTGTAGGCGACTTGGCCGGTCAGGGTGGCGTTCGACAGATACTTCTGCGCTTCAGCGCCGACGGTCCAGATCGGCTCGTTGCCGCTGCCGATGCCGTTGGCGGCGACAAAGGCGCCGGCGCGAACGTCGGAGGACCACATCTTGGTCAGGTGAGCGGCGGCGGCGCCGGTGACGTCTTCTTCGCCAAAGGCCTTGGTGTAGTCGATCGCGCCGTTCAGGGTCACGGTCCAGTCCTGGGCCGGCAGGGCGACCGAGCCGTCAACGGTCCAGACGTCGGCGTCGACATCGTCGCCGGCGACTTCGATCGACGGGTTGGAATAGGTCACGCCGACCGAACCGATGGCGTCTTGGGCGAAGGCCGGGGCGGCGAACAGAGCGGCGGCGGCCGTGGCGAGGAGGATCGTCTTCATTTTTCTTTTGTCCTTAGCAGTCTGCACCCGGATGGGGGTCCGGGGAGGGGCGCTGCTATCAGCCTAAGACGAAGCGGAGCAATAAACCGACGTTCGATTGGCTTGGGATGGCAAGGTTGTTGCGCAACAGCCACGCGTTGCGGCCAGAATGTGTCACGACTTGGCGATCTGTGGGGCAAGTCGTTAATCGCGCGCCGCAGTCGCGCTCATGCACTATAAAGAGGCGTCCGACGCCGCCGGCGTCACCGACGAATGTGTCGTCGCGCCGTGCGCAGCCCTCGAGGAAGACCGCGTCGAAATCCTGTGTCAGCCCGGGTTTGCGCGCTTGACGAAATCAGAATCGATAGGCATAAGCCACCACTCTTGTTGGACCGGCTGTGCAGTTCGCTGCAAACGCGGTTCGCAAGAACGACCTAAGTCACTGTTCTTTGCAGCTTCTTGGGATATCAACGGCCTTCGCGGGCGACTGCGTGGGCCGATCGTTTTTGCGGATTTGCGTTCCCTGAGGGCTTTTTGCCCGAAGGCCTTCGGTCTTTGAAATGGTTCACAGGGACGCGGTCCTCCGACCGCATTGGAAGTAAGCACCGATATGGATCAAAGCATCCGCATCAGGCTCAAGGCCTTTGATCACCGCGTCCTCGATTTTTCGACGCGCGAGATCGTTAATACCGCCAAGCGCACCGGCGCGACCGTTCGCGGTCCGATTCCGCTGCCGACCCTGATCGAGAAGTTCACCGTGAACCGCTCTCCGCACGTCGATAAGAAGTCGCGTGAGCAGTTTGAAATCCGCACGCACAAACGCGTGCTCGACATCGTCGACCCCACCCCGCAGACCGTGGACGCGCTCATGAAGCTCGACCTGTCCGCCGGCGTGGACGTCGAGATCAAGATTTAAAGTAGAAAGAGGCGGGATCCGATGCGCACGGGCGTGATCGCCAAGAAGCTGGGCATGACCCGCGTGTTCGCCGATGACGGCGCGCACGTACCGGTCACTGTGCTGCAGCTCGACGGCTGCCAAGTCGTCGGCCAACGTACCCAGGAGCGTGACGGCTACGTCGCTCTCCAGCTGGGCGCTGGCACGAAGAAGGCTAAGAACACCAACAAGGCTCAACGCGAGACCTTCGCCAAGGCGGAAGTCGAACCGAAAGCCTATGTGACCGAGTTCCGCGTCGATGCGGACGGTCTGCTGGACGTGGGCGCCGAACTGTCGGCCGAACACTTCCTGGTGGGCCAGAAGGTCGACATCCAGGGCGAGACCATCGGTAAGGGTTTCGCCGGCGCCATGAAGCGCTGGAACTTCGGCGGCCTTCGCGCCACCCACGGCGTTTCGGTCTCGCACCGTTCGCACGGTTCGACGGGTAACCGTCAGGACCCGGGTCGCACGTTCCCCGGCAAGAAGATGGCCGGCCACTACGGCACCGAGACCGTCACCACCCAGAACCTGACCGTCGTCCGCGTGGACGCCGAACGTGGCCTGATCCTGATCAAGGGCGCTGTCCCCGGTCACGACGGCAGCTACGTCAAGGTTCGCGACGCCATCAAGAAGACTCGCCCGGCCGACGCCCCGTTCCCCGGCGCGCTGAAGTCGAGCAAGTCTGCTGCTCAACCCGCTTCGACCCCGGCTGAAGAAGCCCCCGTCGAAGCGACCGAAGGCGGTGAAGCGTAATGAAACTCTCTGTCATCCAACTCGACGGCAAGGCTGCTGGCGACGTGGAACTGTCGGACGCCGTCTTCGGCATCTCGGACATCCGCGGCGACATCCTGGCCCGCACCGTCAACTGGCAACTGGCCAAGCGCCGCGCCGGTACGCACAAGGTTCAAACCCGCAACGAGAACTCTCGTACGGGTAAGAAGATGTACAAGCAAAAGGGCACCGGCGGCGCTCGTCACGGTTCGCGCCGTGCACCGCAGTTCGTCGGCGGATCGCGCGCCTTCGGCCCGATCGTTCGCGATCACGGCTTCTCGCTGCCGAAGAAGATCCGCGCGCTGGCTCTGCGTCACGCCCTGTCCTCCAAGGCCAAGTCGGGCGACCTGATCGTGGTCGACACCGTCTCGGTGAAGGAAGCCAAGACCGCTTCGCTGCGTGAAACGCTCGGCAAGCTGGGCTGGACCAAGGCTCTGATCATCGCGGGTCCCGAAGTCGATACGAACTTCGGCCTGGCCGCACGCAACATCCCGCACATCGACGTGCTGCCGAACGCCGGCCTGAACGTCTATGACATCCTGCGGGCTGACAAGCTGGTGCTGACGAAGGCCGCCATCGAGGCCATCGAAGCCCGCTTCAGCGATAAGGAAGCCGCGTAATGGCCGCTCAACCTACCGCCAAGCACTACGACACCATCCTGGCCCCGGTGATCACCGAAAAGGCCACGATCCTGTCCGAGCAGAACAAGGTCGTCTTCCGCGTCGCCGACACGGCGACCAAGGACGAGATCGCCGCTGCGGTCGAAAGCCTGTTCAAAGTCAACGTCCTGAAGGTCAACACCCTGGTTCAAAAGGGCAAGACCAAGCGCTTCCGGGGTATCCTGGGTCGCCGGGTCGACATCAAAAAAGCGATCGTGACGCTGGCTGACGGCCAGTCGATCGACGTCACCACGGGGCTCTGATCAGATGGCCTTGAAACATTACAATCCGACCTCGCCGGGCCGTCGCGCCCTTGTGCTGGTTGACCGTTCGGAACTCCACAAGGGCCGTCCGGAAAAGTCGCTGACCGAAGGCCTGACCAAGTCGGGCGGACGCGGGCAGGGCGGTCGCATCGCGGTCCGCTTCCGTGGCGGCGGCGCCAAGACCCTGTATCGCAAGATCGACTTCAAGCGTCGCAAGTGGGACATGGTCGGCACGGTCGAGCGTCTGGAATACGATCCGAACCGCACGGCCTTCATCGCGCTCGTGACCTACGAGGACGGTGAAAAGACCTACATCATCGCGCCGCAACGCCTTAAGGCGGGCGACACGATCGTGGCGGGCGAAAAGACCGACGTAAAGCCGGGCAACGCCATGCCGCTCCGTTCGATGCCGGTGGGTACGATCATCCACAACATCGAAATGAAGCCGGGCAAGGGTGCCCAGCTGGCCCGTTCGGCCGGCGCCTACGCCCAGCTGGTCGGTCGCGATCAGGGCTACGCCCAGATCCGTCTCGGCTCGGGCGAACTGCGCATGGTGCTGGACGGCTGCATCGCCACGGTGGGCGCGGTTTCGAACCCCGACCATATGAACCAGAACCTGGGCAAGGCCGGTCGTAAGCGTCACATGGGCTGGCGTCCGCACGTTCGCGGCGTCGCCATGAACCCGATCGACCACCCGCATGGTGGTGGTGAAGGCCGGACCTCTGGTGGTCGTACCCCCGTCACGCCGTGGGGTAAGGACACCAAGGGCACTCGTACCCGCAAGAACAAGGCTACGGACAAGTACATCATCCGTACCCGCCACGTTAAGAAGGCTCGCTAAGAATGGCCCGCTCCTCCTGGAAAGGCCCGTTTGTCGACGGGTATCTGCTCAAGAAGGCCGACGCCGTTCAATCGTCGGGCCGCAAGGACGTGATCAAGACCTGGTCGCGCCGCTCCACCATCCTGCCGCAGTTCGTCGGTCTGACGTTCGGCGTCCATAACGGTCAGAAGCACGTGCCCGTGTCGGTCTCGGAAGAGATGGTCGGCATGAAGCTCGGCGAGTTCGCCCCGACCCGGAACTTCCCGGGTCACGCGGCGGACAAGAAGGCCAAAAGGAAGTAACCGATGGCCCAGACAAAAAACGAGCGTCGGGTCGCCCCGACCGAGGCCCGCGCCAAGCTGGTCAACGTGCGTATCAGCCCGCAAAAGCTGAACCTGGTCGCCGCTTCGATCCGCGGCATGCCGGTCCAGAAGGCGCTGAACGAGCTGGAATTCAGCCGTAAGCGCATCGCTGGCGACGTCCGCAAGGTCCTGTATTCGGCGATCTCGAACGCCGAGAACAACCACAACCTCGACATCGACAATCTGGTCGTCGCCGAGGCCTTCGTGGGCAAGAACCTGGTGATGAAGCGTTTCGCGAGCCGTGCTCGCGGTCGTTCGTCGCGCATCCTGAAACCGTTCAGCGAGATCACCATCGTGGTCCGTGAAGCCGGCGAGGCCGCCTGATGGGACAGAAAATCAATCCGGTCGGTCTGCGCCTCGGCGTGAACCGCACGTGGGACAGCCGCTGGTTCGCCGCCGGCGCCGACTATTCCCGCCTGCTGCACCAGGACCTGAAGCTGCGCGAGTGGCTGCGGGAACGCCTGGCCGCCGCCGGCGTGTCGCGCATCATCATCGAGCGCCCGCACAAGAAGTGCCGCATCACCATCTACGCCGCCCGTCCGGGCGTCGTGATCGGCAAGAAGGGCGCTGACATCGAGAAGCTCCGCAAGGACATCTCGGCGCGCACCGAGGGTGAAGTTCACCTGAACATCATCGAAGTCCGCAAGCCGGAAACCGATGCGCAGCTGATCGCCGAGAACATCGCGCAGCAGCTGGAGCGCCGCGTGGCCTTCCGTCGCGCCATGAAGCGTTCGATGCAGTCGGCCATGCGTCTGGGCGCCAAGGGCATTCGTATGAATGTCTCGGGTCGTCTGGGCGGCGCCGAAATCGCACGTATGGAATGGTACCGCGAAGGTCGCGTGCCGCTTCACACGCTGCGCGCCGACATCGACTATGGTTTCTACGAAGCCAAGACGACCTACGGCATCATCGGCGTGAAGGTCTGGGTCTTTAAGGGTGAAGTGCTGGAGCACGATCCCATGGCGCAGGACAAGCGTTGGGCCCAGGAAGCTTCGGGTCCGTCCTCGAACGAAGGCCGCGAACGCGGCGGCCCCCGTGGCGACCGCGGTCCGCGTCGCGACCGGGGACGTGAGAACTAAGTCATGTTGCAACCGAAGAAGACCAAATACCGCAAGGCCTTCAAGGGCCGGATCCATGGCTCGGCCAAGGGCGGTTTCTCGCTGAACTTCGGGTCGTATGGCCTGAAGACGCTGGAGCCGGAACGCATCACCGCGCGTCAGATCGAAGCGGCTCGCCGCGCGATCACTCGCCAGATGAAGCGTCAGGGCCGCGTCTGGATCCGCGTCTTCCCCGACCTGCCCGTCACGGGCAAGCCGGCCGAAGTCCGGATGGGTAAGGGCAAGGGCGCCGTGGACCACTGGGCCGCGCGTTGCCACCCAGGCCGTATCCTGTTTGAAATCGACGGCGTGCCGGACGATGTCGCCCGCGAAGCACTCCGTCTCGGCGCCGCCAAGCTGCCGGTCCGCACCAAGGTCGTGACCCGTATCGACGCCGGCGTCGCGCATGTGGAGGCTGCCGCCTAATGACCAAGATCGCCGATCTGCGGTCGCAAACGACCGACCAACTGTCCGACGAGCTGCTGAAGCTCAAGAAGGAACAGTTCAACCTGCGCTTCCAGGCGGCCACCGGCCAAATGGAAAAGACTCACCGCGTTGGTGAAGTCCGCAAAGACATCGCTCGCATCTCGACGCTTCTGCGCGAGAAGCGTGCGGCCTCGTAAGGAAACGAATATGCCCAAGCGAATTCTTGAAGGCGTGGTCGTGTCCGACAAGGGCGAGAAGACTGTCGTTGTGAAGGTGGAGCGCACCCTGCTTCACCCGCTTCTGAAGAAGACCGTCCGGTCATCCAAGAAGTACCACGCGCACGACGAAGCCAACGCGCTCAAGGTCGGCGACATCGCTCGCATCGTCGAGTGCGCCCCCAAGTCCAAACTGAAGCGCTGGGAAGTCCTTTCCAACGCCTCCGCCTCGTAATCAGAAGGATCTGATCTTATGATCCAGATGCAAACTAACCTGGAAGTGGCCGATAATTCGGGCGCCCGCCGGGTCATGTGCATCAAGGTGTTGGGCGGCTCCAAGCGCCGCTACGCCTCGATCGGCGACACAATCGTCGCCTCCGTGAAGGAAGCCATCCCACGCGGCCGTGTGAAGAAGGGCGACGTCGTTCGCGCCATCGTCGTGCGCACCGCCAAGGACATCCAACGCAAGGACGGCTCGGTCATCCGCTTTGACAAGTCGGCCGCCGTCATCGTCAACAAGCAGAACGAGCCTGTCGGCACGCGGATCTTCGGCCCGGTTCCTCGCGAACTGCGCGCCAAGAACCACATGAAGATCATCTCGCTGGCTCCGGAGGTCCTGTAACATGGCCGCCAAGATCAAGAAGGGCGACCGCGTCGTCGTCCTCACCGGCAAGGACAAGGGCCGCACGGGCAACGTGCTGAAGGTCCTGCCCACCGAAAACCGCGTCCTCGTCGAAGGCATCAACATGGTTCAGCGCCACACGCGCCCGAGCCAGGCTGACCCGCAGGGCGGCATCAAGAACAAGGAAGCCTCGCTTCACCTGTCGAACGTCGCGATCGCCGACGCCAACGGCAAGGCGACCCGCGTCGGCTTCAAGATCGATGGGGACAAGAAGGTCCGCATCGCCAAGACGACGGGGGACGTCATCTGATGGCTACCGAAAAGTACACCCCGCGCCTCAAGGACGAGTATCACGCTCGCATCCGCCAGGTGATGAAAGAAAAGTTCGGCTACACGAACGAGATGCAGGTGCCCAAGCTGGACAAGATCGTCCTGAACATGGGCATCGGCGAAGCCGTCGCAGACTCCAAGAAGGCGAACACCGCCCTCAAGGATCTGACCGCCATCGCCGGTCAGAAGGCCGTCGCCACCAAGGCCCGTAACTCCATCGCCGGCTTCAAGCTGCGCGAAGGCATGGTCATTGGCGGCAAGGTCACCCTGCGTGGCGACCAGATGTACGAGTTCCTGGACCGGTTCATCACTATCGCGCTGCCGCGCGTGAAGGATTTCCGTGGTCTGAAGGGCACGTCCTTCGATGGTCGCGGCAACTACGCCACGGGTCTGAAGGAGCACATCGTGTTCCCGGAGATCAACTACGACCAGATCGATCAGATGTGGGGCATGGACATTGTCGTCTGCACCACGGCCAAGACCGATGAGGAAGCCAAGGCTCTCCTCACCGAGTTCAAGTTCCCGTTCGTGAAGAACTGAGCGGGAAGGGAAGAGCACAATGGCTAAGAAAAGCGCCGTAAACCGCAATGAAGCCGTCAAGGCCCTGGTTGCGAAGTATGCCGCGAAGCGGGCCGCCCTCAAGGCGACCGCCAACGACGAAAACCTGCCGCTGGAGGAGCGCTTCGACGCGCGCCTGAAGCTGGCCGAACTGCCGCGCAACTCTGCGCCGAGCCGCATTCGCAACCGCTGCGAAGTGACGGGTCGTCCGCGGGCGTTCTACCGCAAGCTCAAGATGAGCCGGATTGCGCTGCGTGAACTGGGCAACCTGGGCCAGATTCCCGGCCTGACGAAGTCCAGCTGGTAAGGGGAGCGAACAGACATGATGATCAACGATCCCCTGAGCGACATGATCGCTCGCATCAAGAACGCGGCGACCCGCAAGCGTTCCAAGGTGCTGACCCCGGCTTCCCGTCTGCGCCAGCGCGTCCTCGACGTGCTGCAGGACGAAGGCTACATCCGCGGCTACAACCTGGTTCAGAACCCGGGTGAGTTTCCGCAGTTCGAGATCGAGCTCAAGTACTTCGACGGTCAGCCCGTCATCGCCGAGATCGCGCGCGTGTCCAAGCCGGGCCGCCGCGTCTATTCGGCGATCGGCGATCTGAAGCCCGTCAAGAACGGCCTCGGCATCTCGATCCTCTCGACTTCGAAGGGCGTCATGTCCGACGCTTCCGCCCGCGACGCTAACGTCGGCGGCGAAGTCCTCTGCAGGGTCTACTGATATGTCCCGTATTGGCAAGAAAACCATCGCCGTGCCGAAGGGCGTGACTGTCACGCTCGACGGCCAGAACGTCACCGTCAAGGGACCCAAGGGCGAGAGCGCCTGGACCGTCGCCGACGAGATCGAAGTCAAGCAGGAAGGCGACGAACTGTCGCTGACGCCGCGTTCGGACACGCCTCGCGCTCGCGCGATGTGGGGTCTGTCGCGCACCCTGGTCGACAACATGGTCGTCGGCGTCACCACGGGCTTCGAAAAGTCGCTGGAGCTGGTCGGCGTGGGTTACCGCGCCGCGATGAAGGGCGACGCCCTTTCGCTGCAACTCGGCTTCTCGCACGAAGTCGATATCGCTCCGCCGGCCGGCGTCAGCTTCGCTGTGCCGAAGCAGACCGAGATCAAGATCTCGGGCGCTGACAAGCAAGCCGTCGGTCAGATCGCCTCGGTCATCCGCAAGCTGCGTCCGCCGGAGCCCTACAAGGGCAAGGGCGTCCGTTACGCGGGCGAGAAGGTCCGTCGCAAGGAAGGCAAGAAGAAGTAAGTCATGGCTCTTTCTCTTCGACAACAAGCCAAGCGTCGCTCGGAGCGCACGCGTCGCCGCCTGAAGGCTGTCGCCAACGGTCGTCTGCGTCTGTCGGTCTACCGTTCGGACAAGAACATCTCGGCCCAGATCATCGACGACGCCCAGGGCGTGACCGTCGTGGCTGCCTCGTCGCTGGAAGGCGGCAAGGGCAAGCGCGGTTCGGACACGGCTGCTGCCGCCGCGATCGGCAAGCTGATCGCCGAACGCGCCATCGAGAAGGGCGTCAAGGACGTCGTCTTCGACCGTGGCGAGTACATCTATCATGGACGGGTGAAGGCGCTGGCGGAAGCCGCGCGTGAAGCCGGCCTGAACTTCTAAGGGACGCGACAGATGGCGCAACAACCCCAACGCGGCGGCGGCGGCAACGATCGCAACCGTCGTGACAACCGCAACGGTCCCGCTGCTGATGGTCCGGATTCCGACATCGTCGAGAAGCTGGTGCACATCAACCGCGTCGCCGCCACCGTCAAAGGCGGCCGTCGCTTCAGCTTCGCAGCCCTGATGGTCGTCGGCGACGGCAAGGGTCGCGTCGGCTTCGGTCACGGCAAGGCGCGCGAAGTGCCGGAAGCCATCCGCAAGGCGACTGAAGAAGCCAAGAAGACGATGATCCGCGTTCCGCTGCGCGAGAACCGCACCCTGCACCACGACGGCAACGGCCGTTGGGGCGCCGGCAAGATCATGATGCGCGCCGCCCCTCCCGGGACCGGCGTCATCGCGGGCGGTCCGATGCGCGCCGTGCTCGAAACCCTCGGCGTCCAGGACGTCGTGGGCAAGTCGACCGGTTCGTCGAACCCCTACAACATGATCCGCGCGACGTTCGAAGCGCTGAAGGTCCAGTCCTCGCCCCGTCAAGTCGCGTCCAAGCGCGGCAAGAAGGTCGCGGATCTGATGGGCCGCCGCAACGACGGCGCCTCGGCGCCCGAAGCCGTGGAGTCCTAAGTCATGGCTGAGAAGAAAACCCTCACCGTCAAGCAGACCGGTTCGCCGATCCGCCGCAAGAACAACCAGCGCGCCACCCTGGTCGGCCTCGGTCTGAACCGCCTGGGTCGTGAATCGACCCTGGAAGACACGCCTTCGGTTCGCGGGATGATCGCTAAGGTCGCCCACCTGACCGAGATCGTCGAAAAGTAAGCCGTTTCGCCCTCTCCCGCACCCGGGGGAGGGCGTTTCTGCACTTGCGAATACCCAGAGGGTCGCCTATCAGCGGCCCTTCATTTTTTCCAAGCCGAGTCCGGATGATGTCCGGGCGCTAGCACCCGAAAGGATCAGGCACATGAAACTGAACGAAATCCGCGACAACGAAGGCGCCCACAAGAAGCGCATGCGCGTCGGGCGTGGCCCCGGTTCGGGCAAGGGCAAGACCGCTGGCCGTGGCGTCAAGGGTCAGAAGTCGCGTTCGGGCGTCGCCATCGGCGGCTTCGAAGGCGGCCAAATGCCGCTGTACATGCGTATGCCCAAGCGCGGCTTCAACAACGCCAATGCTCTGAAGCTGGCTGAAGTGAACCTGTGGCGCCTGCAAGACGCCGTCGACGCCGGCAAGCTGGACGCCAAGTCCGAACTGAAGGGCGACGCCCTGGTCGCCGCCGGCGTGATCCGTCGCGTCAAGGACGGCGTGCGTCTGCTGGGCACCGGCGAGCTGAAGCAAGCGCTGAACCTGGTCGTCTGGTCTGCCACCGCCGGCGCCAAGAAGGCCATCGAGGCCGCTGGCGGCTCGGTCGTCGAGCAACGCATCGAAGCCGAAGCCAAGGCCGCCGCGCGCGTCGAGAAGCGCAACGCCGCCAAGGGCAAGGCTCCGGCTCCCAAGGCGCCGCGCGGCGACGAGAACAAGATCTCGGCCCGTACCAAGCGCACCGCCGCCAAAGCCTAAGTCACGCGTCGTCGCGGCGATTAGGTCGTGACCTGATTACATCTGCGACGACGAAAGAACGGAAGCGGCCCTCGCATGAGGGCCGCTTTCCGCCTATCTGACGACTCAATCAGTCGTGGGGACGCATAATGGCTTCGGCCGCAGAACAACTCGCCGCCAATATGAATATGGGCTCGTTCGCGAAAGCGACCGAGCTGCATAAACGCCTGCTGTTCACGCTGGGCGCGCTTCTGGTCTATCGTATCGGAACCTATGTGCCGATCCCGGGCATCAACTCGCAGGCCTTCCTGCAGTTCTTCCAGAACCCGGACGGTCAGCGCGGCATCTTGGACATGTTCAACATGTTCTCGGGCGGCGCGGTCGAGCGTATGGCCATCTTCGCGCTGAACGTGATGCCCTACATCTCGGCCTCGATCATCGTGCAGCTGATGGGCACAGTGTATCCGCCCTGGGAGAAGCTGAAGAAGGAAGGCGGCGAAAGCGGCCGCAAGCAGCTGAACCAGTACACCCGCTATCTAACGGTGTTCCTGGCGCTGGCGCAGTCCTTCGGTATCGCGGCGGGCCTGAACAGCACGGCCGGCCTGGTCGACAACCCCGGCATCTTCTTCATCATTTCGACGGTCGTGACCCTGACCGGCGGCACCATGTTCCTGATGTGGCTGGGTGAGCAGGTGACGGCGCGCGGCGTCGGCAACGGGATCTCGCTGATCATCTTCGCCGGTATCGTGGCGGTCCTGCCGTCCACCATCGCCCGCCTGCTGGGCCTGGCCCAGCAAGGCCAGATGTCGGCCTTCGCCCTGCTGTTCATCGCCATCCTGGCCGTGGCCACCGTGGTCTTCATCGTCTTCATGGAACGCGCTCAGCGCCGTCTTTTGATCCAGTATCCGAAGCGCCAGGAAGGCAACCGCATGGCCGGCGGCGAGCGTTCGTTCCTGCCGCTGAAGGTCAACACCGCCGGCGTGATCCCGCCGATCTTCGCCTCGTCGCTGCTGATGCTGCCGACGACGGTGGCGACAATGACGGCCAACGCCGACCTGCCCAGCTGGATGAGCTGGCTGCCGCTGGTGACGGCGCAGCTGACGCACGGCCAGCCGCTGTTCATGGCGCTGTATGCAGCCCTGATCGTCTTCTTCTGCTTCTTCTACACCTCGATCACCTTCAATCCCGAAGACACGGCCGAAAACCTGCGTAAATACGGCGGCTTCCTGCCGGGCATCCGTCCGGGCAAGCGCACGGCGGAATATCTGGACTATGTCCTGACCCGCCTGACCGTGATCGGCGCCGCCTACATCACCGCGGTCTGCCTGCTGCCGGAGTTCATCGTCAGCCAGTTCGGCAACAGCCTGTACTTTGGCGGAACGTCTATCTTGATCGTCGTCTCGGTCACCATGGACACTGTGGCCCAGATCCAGTCCCAACTGCTGGCGCACCAGTACGAAGGCCTGATCAAGAAGGCCAAGCTGCGTGGTCGTGGCGGTCGCGGCGCTCCCACGCCCGTTCGCCGCTAAGTCTTAGGTTGTCAGACGCCCAGGGGAGGGCTGAAGCATGAACTTGATCCTGTTCGGACCGCCAGCGGCGGGCAAGGGCACCCAGGCCAAGCGGCTGGTGGAAGAGAAGGGCATGGTCCAGCTCTCCACCGGCGACATGCTGCGCGCGGCCATCGCCTCGGGCTCGGAGCTGGGGCTCAAGGTCAAGGACGTGCTGGCGCGCGGCGATCTGGTCACCGACGAGATCGTCATCGCCCTGATCGAAGATCGCCTGACGGAGGCCGAGGCCGCCGGCGGCGCCATCTTTGACGGCTTCCCCCGCACCGTGGCCCAGGCCGAGGCGCTGGACGAGATGCTGGCCAAGCGCGGTGTTCAGATCGACGCCGTCGTCCGCCTGAAGGTTGACGACGCCGCCCTGACCGAACGGATCGCCAAGCGCTTCGCCGAACAGGGCCGTCCAGACGACAATCCCGAATCCTTCAAGGTCCGGCTCGAGGCCTACAATCGCAACACCGCGCCTCTGCTTCCCTACTACGAAGCCCAGGGCAAGTTGACAGAGGCCGACGGCATGGGCTCGATCGAGTCCGTCGCCAAGGCGATCGACGAGGCCCTGGCCTGATTTGCGTTTTCGGGCGTTGATCGCCTGATGACTGAGTTGGACGATCCTAAACCCCAAAAGACCCGCCTGCGTCGCTGGCGCATGGCGGGCATATTCGTCGGCGTCGCCGTCGCGGAAATCGGCTTGTTCCTGTGGCTGGGACAGGTGAGGGGCCCGGCGCCGACGCCCGTGGTTGAGCCACCGCCGTTCGAGGTCGTTCTCTACGACCCGCCGCCGCCGATTTCCGCCGAACCCCCGGCGCCCGAGACGGGCGGCGGCGCCCCCGCTGCGCCATCCGTCATTCACACGCCGCCGCCTCCGCCCAAGGAACGCCCCCGCGAAGTTCCCGCCCCGCCTGTCAAGGTGCCGGAGCCTGCGCCCGTCGTCGGGATCGCACCGTCGCCGGCGCCGCAACCCGGCTTCGGCCAGGGCGGGCAGGGGACAGGCAGCGGATCCGGCGTCGGCTCTGGATCCGGCCCCGGCAGCGGCTCGACCGGACCGCGTCTGGTCACAGGCCCCACCATCGGCCAGATTCGCGCCAACCATCCGCCGGGCGCCCGCAGCCGGTACGGCCGGGTCGAACTGTCCTGCGTCATTCGCCTGGACAGCCGGCTGGACGGTTGCCGCGTCGTTCAAGAGACGCCCCCCGGCCTGGGCTTCGGCGTGGCCGGCCTGCAAGTGTCGGGCTATTTCCGCTTTCAGCCCCCGACCGAAGACGGTCGCCCCGTCGACGGGCAGCGGGTCACGGTCGGTATCGATTTCGGCCGCCCGCCGAACAGAGGTTGACGGCTGCAACTGTGGATTTCATGTTGGTGACCTGGAGGGAAGGTCATGGTCGTCACACCGTCTGTGTTCCAAGCTCGACGCACCCGGTGGATGGCGATCGTCCTGGTTACGGCAGTGCACATTGCCGCTTTTTGGTTGTTTGCGCGGACGAGGACTGAAGTCAGCATCCCGGTCTCGCCTCCAATCTTCAACGTCGTTCTCTTGCCGCGTGTCGATCTCGGCAGCCAGCCAGATGTTGGCAAGACAGGCGGCGCTGCGACAGCGCCGTCTCGCACGCACAAGCCGCCAGTCCCGCACAAAGTTGAGCAAGAGCTTGAACAGGCTCGTATCCAAGCCGACGAGCAACCTCATGTGATCGGTTTGGCTAACATTGAAAGCGAGCAGCCGGGGCTGGGGCAGGGCGGAAGCGGTGATGGCAGGGGCGCAGGTGTGGGTGATGGTGACGGCGGCGGAGGCCGCACCGCTCCAATCTTGATCCAAGGCCCCGCCAACGCTGCGATATCGGAGGCTGTATCGCGAGCATCGCTTTACGAATCAACCGGGGCTCATGTGGTGCTACGCTGCCAGCTAAGGCTGACGGAGAGATTAGAGCGGTGCCGCGTGGTGGGGGAGCACCCCCGTCCATCCGGCTATCGACGTGAGGCGTTAGCGCGGGCGCGCGAGTTCCGGATCAAGCCTCCCACGAGCAGCGGGCGCGCCTTGGATCGACAAGCAATGACGATCGCCTTGGCTTTCCCCGCGCCGCCAAAGGACGCCGACAAGCCCTCTGGTTGACGCCCGGTGAATCATCTGTATAAGGGCGCCTTCCCGCGAAGGGCGCCACGCTCCTGGTTTGTTAACCGGAGCGTTTGTTGCGTCTGACTAACGCGTATCTGGAGAATTTCGTGGCCCGTATTGCTGGCGTCAACATCCCGACCAACAAGCGCGTAGAGATCGCGCTTCAGTATATCCATGGCATCGGCCCGGCCGCCGCCAAGGACATCACCGAAAAGGTGGGCATCGAGCCCGCCCGCCGGGTGAACCAGCTGACGGACGCCGAAGTCCTGTCGATCCGCGAAACGATCGACAAGGATCACACTGTCGAGGGCGACCTTCGTCGCGAGACGTCGATGAACATCAAGCGTCTGATGGACCTGGCCTGCTATCGCGGCCTGCGTCACCGCAAGGGCCTGCCGGTCCGCGGCCAGCGCACCCACACGAACGCCCGCACCCGCAAGGGTCCCGCCAAGCCGATCGCCGGCAAGAAGAAGTAAGATAGACACATGGCCAAGGAACCGGGTCGCGTAAAAAAGCGCGAGCGCAAGAACATCACCTCGGGCGTCGCCCACGTGAATGCTTCGTTCAACAACACCATGATCACGATCACCGATGCCCAGGGCAACGCGATCTCGTGGTCTTCGGCGGGTCACATGGGCTTCAAGGGTTCGCGTAAGTCGACCCCTTACGCCGCTCAGATGGCTGCGGAAGACGCTGGCAAGAAGGCCCAGGAACACGGCGTGAAGACGCTGGAAGTGAACGTTTCGGGTCCGGGCTCTGGCCGTGAATCGGCCCTGCGCGCGCTGCAGTCTGTCGGTCTGACGATCACGACCATCCGCGACGTCACTCCGATGCCGCACAACGGTTGCCGTCCGCCCAAGCGTCGTCGCGTCTAAGCGACACCGCCTAAAGCACCCCCATCTCCGTCCGCTCCATCATGGCCTCGTCGACAAGGCCGGAGCAGGCGAAACCCGTTCGAGGGACAAAATGATCGAAAGAAACTGGCAAGAGCTGATCCGTCCCGAGAAGCCCCAGATCGAGACCGGTTCCGATGCCCAGCGCAAGGCGCGCCTGGTGGCCGAACCCCTCGAGCGTGGCTTCGGCGTGACGCTCGGCAACGCGCTCCGTCGCGTTCTGCTGTCCTCGCTGCAAGGCGCGGCCGTCACGGCCATCCAGATCGACGGCGTCGTTCATGAATTCTCGTCGCTGGAAGGCGTGCGGGAAGACGTGGTCGACATCGTCCTGAACATCAAGCAACTGGCGCTGCGCATGCACGCCGAAGGCCCCAAGCGCATGACCCTGCGCGCCACGGGCCCCGGTCCGGTGACGGCCGGCCAGATCGACGTGCCGGCGGACATCGAGGTTCTGAACCCCGACCACGTCATCTGCACGCTGGACGACGGCGCATCGGTGCGCATGGAACTGACCGTCCAGAACGGCAAGGGCTATGTCGCCGCCGAGCTAAACCGTCCGGAAGATGCGCCGATCGGCCTGATCGCCGTCGACGCCCTGTATTCACCGGTCAAGAAGGTGGCTTACCGCGTTGAGCCGACCCGTCAGGGGCAGTCGCTGGACTACGACAAGCTGTTGCTGGAAGTCGAAACCAACGGTGCGGTCACGCCGGTTGACGCCGTGGCCTATGCCGCGCGCATCCTGCAGGACCAGCTCCAGATCTTCATCACCTTCGAAGAGCCCAAGAAGGCTGTCGAGCAGTCGGACGGCAAGCCCGACCTGCCCTTCAACCCGGCGCTGCTGAAGAAGGTGGATGAGCTGGAACTGTCGGTTCGTTCGGCCAACTGCCTGAAGAACGACAACATCGTCTACATCGGCGACCTGATCCAGAAGACCGAGGGCGAAATGCTTCGCACCCCGAACTTCGGCCGCAAGTCGTTGAACGAGATCAAGGAAGTTCTCACGACGATGGGCCTCAGCCTCGGCATGGACGTGCCGAACTGGCCGCCCGAAAACATCGAAGATCTGGCCAAGAAGTTCGACGACCAGATCTAAGTTCAACCCTCCGCCCGTCTCCTTCGGGAGAATGTCGGGGCGGTTAGAAGATTACGGTTCCAGGTCCGCTTGAGGATACCGGTTCCGGAGTAGGAGAGACCCAGATGCGCCACGGCGCCGCCCATCGTAAACTCGGTCGCACGAGCAGCCACCGCACCGCCATGTTCGCCAACATGGCCGCCTCGCTGATCAAGCACGAGCAGATCACCACGACCCTGCCCAAGGCGAAGGAACTGCGTCCCTTCGTCGAGAAGCTGGTCACCCTCGCCAAGAAAGGCGACCTGCACGCGCGTCGTCAGGCCATCAGCCAGGTTCGCGACGTGCCGCAAGTCGGCAAGTTGTTCGAAACGCTTGGCCCGCGCTACAGCGAGCGTAACGGCGGCTATATCCGCATCATGAAGGCTGGCTTCCGCCACGGCGACAACGCCCCGATGGCCGTCATCGAGTTCGTCGACCGCGACGTCGAAGCCAAGGGCAAGGACTCCGGTCCGGTCCTGGCCTTCGAAGGCAACGACGAAGACTAAGATTTGGTCGTTTGACCAAACGCCGGAAGGGCGGTCGGAGCGATCCGACCGCCCTTTTGCTTTGCGTGGAAACCGGACATGAGGTCTGAATGACCGTCGCCATCGTCGATTTCCGTCCCGATCACGCCCCCGCCTGGGCGCAGTTGAACACCGCCTGGCTGGTCGAGGGCGGCTTTGCGATCGAGGCCAAGGATCGGGTCGCGATCGATGATCCGCAGGGCGTCTTCCTGGACAAGGGCGGGCGCATCTTCATCGCGGAGAGGGATGGGGAGCCCGTGGGCTGCTGCGCCATGGTACCGACCGTCGACGCGGTGGAGGTCTGCAAGATGACGGTCACGCCCGCCGCGCGCGGCCTGGGTTTGGCGCGACGCCTGCTGGACGCCTGCGAAGCGGCGGCATGGCAAGCGGGCGCTGCTCGGCTCTATCTGGAAACCAACAGCGCCCTGAAGCCCGCGATCGCTCTGTATGAAAGCGCCGGCTTCATGCATCTGCCGCCACGCCCCACGCCCTATGCGCGCGCTGATGTCTTCATGGAGAAGTGGCTTTAGCCGTCCCAGAACGCAGCGATCGCCATGCCCCATATGAGCAGAATGCACAGGCCGTAGGCGATCTGATCATGAAGCGAGCGGCGGGGCGGTTTGGGCGGTGGGTTCGGATTCGGCATCGCCAAGCTTGAAGCCGATAGGCGAAGGCAGCGAAATCGATTAAGCGGGTGGCGGTCTGTGAGGAGAGGTCACATGTCGGGTCGCGCGTCGCCGCCGCTGAATGCGCTGCGAACCTTCGAAGCGTTCGCGCGTCACGGCAGCATGACCCGTGCAGCAACCGAGTTGTGTGTCACTCACGGTGCTGTCAGCCGTCAGATCGCGGCCTTGCAGGCTTCGCTGGGCGTGGCTCTGGTGGCCGGGCCACGCCATGCGCTTACGTTGACGGAGACTGGCGCTAAGCTGGCCGAGAGCCTGACGCCAGCGTTCAGCGTGATCATGGACGCGGTCGATGGGGCGCGGCAGGGTGCGGTGCGGGCGATCGAGATCTCCTGTCTGGGGACGTTCGCCCTGAAATGGCTGATCCCACGTTTGCCGTCCTTATTGGAGGCCCATCCTGACGTGCGCGTGAGGCTGTCGGAATCCTATGCGCCTGTCGATTATCGGCGCGACCGCTTCGACGGCGCCATCCGCATCCTGGAGCCGGATCAGGTCCATGCGCGAACCGAAGCGACACCCTTTTTGGCTCAACATCAGGGACCTGTCGGATCGCCATCCATGATGGCTCAGCTGCAGACGATGGAAGCCTTAACTGGCGCGCCGCGGCTGCATTCGGCGACCTTCCGTCGGGCTTGGTCGGTCTGGGCTGAACTGGCCGGCGTGACCCTGCCGCCGGCGGCGATGGAGCGAGAATTCGCGCACAATCATTCGCTGGTGGAGGCGGCGATCGCTGGCCTTGGCGTGGGGATTGCGCCCTGGGCTTTCGTGGCGCCGGACGTAATGGCAGGCCGGTTGGCCGCGCCGTTCGGCTTTGTCGAGCGACCGTCCCGGTTCGTCTTTCTGCGGCCGGAAGGCCGCAAGGACGCGGCGGTGGACGCCTTCCGCGACTGGCTCGTTGCGGAAGGCGCGCGTAGTCCGTCGCCGCCTATTCCTTGGACAAATCCTGGCGGTTGAACCAAGCGACGGCGGCGGCGAAGGGGACGCCGATCCAGAAGGCCAGGCTGAGAACGCCCTTGAGTACGGCATGATCGGGTAGTTGCGCCGCCGATGCGCCGCCTTCGATAGCGGCCTTCAGCAGGTCGGTGGCCATGCCGGGTGACAGCAGAGGCAGAAGCCAGCCGTCTGGCGTCACGCCCATCGGCAGCAGCAGTTGGGGCAGGAAGAACTGGGCCACGCCGATCACCAGCGGCGCAAACAGGGCCGCCAACAACGAGCGCGTCACCACGGCCGCCAGGAGGCCGAGCATGGTGAACTGCAGGATGCGCGCCCAGGACGTAAGGGTCAGAAGGCCGAAGTCCGCCGCCGCTTCGCCGTTCATCGAGAAGGTGAGGGGGCGGCCGAACACCGCCGCCTGGATCACACTGGCGATCACGTCGGAGATCAGGGTGGCGATGGTCGCCAGCACGATCACCAGACCCACCACCGCGACCTTGCCGGTCAGCAGGTTCGGCCGGGTGTTGCGCGCGCTGATCAGCCGCCAGGTTTCCCAGCGGTAGTCGCCGGCGTAGATCGTCGCCGCGCCGATCAGGACGAACATCAGGATGGCCGGATTGGCGAAGTCGCCCGCGCTCTTGACCAGGGCCATCCCCAGATCGAGCGGGCCGCCCTTCATCATGTCCGGCGGCAGCTTGCCCGCCAGTTTCGCCTCATTGGCCTTGGCGACGACGAAGCCCAGGGTGGCGAGGATTACACCCATGATCGGGATGAACAGCACGCTCCAGAACAGGGCGGTGCGGTTCTTGGATAGGCGGTAGGTTTCGGAACGGATCGCGTCAGCTAGCACGGTTTTGCTCCTGCACGCCGGTCCAGCCGGTTTCGCTCATGAAGACGTCTTCCAGGTCCGCGCCGATCCAGCGGGCCTCTTCGATATCGACTCCGCCCTCGACCAGAGCCTTGATGGCGGCGGCGGCTTCGCTACGCGGCACGGCGGCCACAAGTGCATCGCCCTCCAGCGTCGCGCGCTCGCCCAGCACGGACATGGCCTTCGCCAACGGCGTGACCGACAGGCGCAGACGCTCGCCCGAGGCGGTCAGATCGGAGACGCGGCCCTCGGTGATCACCTTGCCCTTGTTGAAGATGGCGACGCGGTCGCAGACGCGCTGGACCTCCTGAAGCTGGTGGCTGGCCAGGATGACCGTCACGCCGTCGTGGTCGGCCAGGCTGCGGATCAGGGCGCGCATCTCCTGGATGCCGGGCGGATCCATGCCGCTGGTCGGTTCATCCAGGATGACCAGGTCCGGCTTGGTCATCAGGGCGGCGGCGACGCCCAGGCGTTGCAGCATGCCGACGGAAAAACCCTTCACGCGGCGATTGGCGGCCTCGGTCAGGCCGACGCGTTGCAGCCAGTCAGCGATCTCGGCCGAGGACACGCCGCCATGGGCGCGGGCCAGCCATTCCAGCACCTGGCGGGCGGTCATGAACGGCGGAAAGCGCGGCGTCTCGATCATCGAGCCCATGCGCCGCATCGAGGCCGGATCGCCGATCCGACCGCCCATCACAGTGGCCTCGCCCTCGGTCGGACGAATCAGACCCAACAGGGTGCGAAACAGCGTCGATTTGCCCGCACCATTGGGCCCCAGAATGCCGTAGACCCCGCCGCGCGGGATCGACAAGGTCAGGCCGTCCAAGGCCTTTACCGTCCCGTAGGTCTTGGTCAGGCCGCGAATGTCGATGACGGTTTCCATACGCCAAGCTTGGCGAGTGAACGCCGGTCGCACAAGCCGTCGCGTGGCTGTCGTCCATTAAGTTTAGGCAATGGTTCAGTATCGCCTTGGAGTAAGCTCATGTCTCGTTTCGTCGCCGCCAGCCTGGCCGTGGCCGCCGCCTTCGCCGTCGCGTCCTGCGCCGGGGCCCCGCAACCCGCCCTTACATCTCCGATTGTCGAGCAGGCCGCGCAGACGACCCGTCCCGATCTGGTCATCCTGGTGTCGATCGACGGCTTCTCGCCGGACTATTTGGGTAAGGGGCAGACGCCGGTGCTGGACGGACTGGTCGCCGACGGCGCGTTCGGCCCGATGCGGCCGTCGTTCCCCAGCGTGACCTTCCCCAACCACTATACGCTAGTGACGGGCCTGCACCCGGACCATCACGGCGTGGTCGGCAACCGGTTCACCGACACGCAGCTGGGCGCTTTCACCATGGCCAGCAAGGAAAGCGGCTTCTGGGATCAGGGCGAGCCGATCTGGGTCACGGCCGAAAAGGCGGGCGTGCGCACCGGCACCATGTTCTGGCCGGGATCGGAGGTCGAGATCCACGGCGTGCGGCCCAGCCAGTGGGCGCCGTTCGACCAGGGAATGCCGGGCGATGCGCGCGTGGATCGTCTGCTGTCGTGGCTGGACCTGCCGGTGGATCAGCGGCCGAAGCTGGAGACGCTGTATTTCGACATCGTCGACACCGCCGGTCACCGCAACGGCCCTGATGCGCCCGAGACGCGCGCCGCCGCGGCATCGGTGGACGCCTCGATGGCACGGTTGATCGAGGGGCTGAAGGCGAGAGGGCTTTATGATCGCACGATGCTGGTCGTGGTGTCGGATCACGGCATGGCCGCGACCTCGCCGGACCGGGTCGTGTGGATCGACGACATCATCGATCCGGCGGCGCTGAAGATCGGCTATGGCGGAGCGGTCCTGACCGCTGATCCGGCGCCAGGCCGCGAGGCCGAGGTGCAGCAGAAGCTGGTTGGACGCCATCCGCATATGGAATGCTGGAACAAGGCCGATGTGCCGGCGCGACTGTTCTATGGATCCAACCCCCGTGTGGCGCAGATCGTCTGTCTGGTCGAGACTGGCTGGTTGACGGCGACGCGGGATCGGCCGGTGACGCGAGCGGGCGGCGCTCACGGTTATGACAATCAGGCGCCGGAGATGGCGGCGATCTTCATCGCCCATGGGCCGGGCGTGGTCGCCGGGCGTCGGCTGACCGATATGGACAGTGTCGATGTGCAGCCCTTCCTGGCGCGGATGCTCGGGATTGCGGCGCCGGCCGGCGACGGGCGGGCGCAAGACACCTTGCCCGTCACCATGCCCTGATGGGGTGATTGGCGAGCCGACGATTTGAGCGCACACTGGTCGCCAAAGGGAGAGGGGCGAAGATGCGCAAGAGTCTGTGGGTCGCGACGGTTTCGGTCGCCTGTCTGATTGCGCCCGTGGCGGTCGCCGACGCCACGGCGACGGCGGCGACCCTGGCCCTGATCACCAATCCGCAGGTCTGCGGTCGGGTCGGCGCCGTCGGCGATGTCCAGTCGACACGCGACATGGTCATGGCCCCGGGCTTCGGCGACGAGGGCTTCGCGGTTGATACGCAGAACCCCGAGGCCCAGGCCTGGTTCGACCATGGCGTGCGGCTGCGCTGGGCGTTCGAGCATTCGGAATCGGTGCGGGCGTTCAGGAAGGCGAGGCAGTTGGACCCGTCGTGCGGCATGTGCGCCTGGGGCGAGGCTTGGGCGATCGGGCCGAACCTGAATGGCGGCGGCGGCGATCCCGAATCGATCGCTACAGGCCTGCGCGTCGCGCGTGACGCGCGGCGTCTGGCCCGCGACGCCACGCCGATGCAGCGCCAGATGATCGACGCCCTGATCCAGCGCTATTCCGGCAAGGAGAAGACCCGCGCGCTACGCTTCGCCCGCGCCATGGACCGGATCGCAAAGCGTCACGCCGACGACGTATCGGTCGCCTCGATCACCGCCGACGCCTGGATGCTCCAGCCCGAGGGCGAATGGTGGGACAAGGACGGCAAGGCGACCGATCCGGCCGTCACCCGCGCCATGGCGATTCTGGAGCACGCCCTGACGGTCAAGCCGAACGATCCGGGCGCCATTCACCTGTACATCCACCTGACCGAATGGTCGGACGATCCGCACAGGGCGCTGGCCTATGGCGAGCGGCTGGCCCTGCTGGCGCCGGGCGCCAGCCATCTGGTGCAGATGCCGTCGCACACCTTCTATCGGGTCGGGCGCTACAAGGATGCGATGATGTCCAACGTCAACGCCGTGGCGCTGGACAAGAGTTACGACCAACTGGTCGGCCCGCCCGGGGGGATACGCGGCATGCGGCTGCATGCCCACAACATTCATTTCGGCATGGGCGGCGCCCTGATGGCGGGCGGGGCCGAGCGGGGGCTGGAGCTGGCCGACTGGTATATGGCGACCTATCTGCAGCTGGCGGGACCGCCCGAGGCGGGCGAGGACGGCTATGTCGTCTATCGTCAGGTGATGGCGGCGGACGCCTATGCGCTTTACGGCCGGTTCGGATCGGACGCCCAGGTCGCGGCGCTGGCCGAACCAGACGTGGGCCGTCCGCTGATGCGGGTCGGTTGGCGCTATGCACGGGGCGAGGCGGCGGCGCGGCGCGGCGATGCGGCGGCGGTTCGGGTCGAGGCCCAGGCCATCGCCGGCCTGCTGGCGGACAAGGCGTTCAAGGGCCCGATGGCGGATCGTCAGACCGGTTTCGCCGAACTGTTCCAGAATGTGCTAGAAGGCCGCGCGGCCATGATCGATCAGGACTATCCCGCCGCCATCGCCGCCTATGGGCGGGCGGCGGCGATCCAGGCCATGGCGCCCGAGGGCGGCGATCCGCCAATGATCTGGTACCCGACGCGCCGAAGCCTGGCCGCCGCCATGCTGGCGTCCGGCGATGCGGCCGGGGCCAAGGCCAAGATCGGCGAGCTGCTGAAGGATTGGCCGAACGATCCCTACAGCTATTACGTCCTCTACCGCGCCGAGCAGGCGCTGGGCGACGAGACAGCGGCCAATGACGCCCTGCGTCACGCCGGCGTCGAATGGATCGGCGGGCAGATGAGTTTGGCCGAGGCCTGAAGCCTCGGCCGCAGGTTGGTCAGCGCTTCGCCGCTTCGATCAGTTTGCCGATCTCGGCCGGGTCGATGCCGGGGCTGGCCTTGCCGTTGACGAAGAAGGTCGGCGTGCCGCGCAGACGCAGGGCGGCGGCCGTGGTGTGAATGTCGGCGATGTGGCGGGTGGTGTCGGGCGCGGCGATCGCGGCCTTGGCGCGGGCCATGTCCAGGCCGTGCGCCGCCAAGATGGCGTCGATCGCTTCGATCGATAGCGCCCGTTCGGTCATCAGGGCGTCATAGACCTCCAGATACTTGCCCTGCTGGTGCGCGGCGAGGGCGGCGCGGGCGGCGTATTGCGAGGTGATGTCGTCGCCGCGGTCCAGGATGGGCCAGTCCTTGAAGACGAAGCGGACTTCCGGATGGGCGGCCATCAGGGCGCGATAGTCGTGGGCCACGGCCTTGCAGCCGGGGCAGCGGAAGTCGAAGAATTCGATCACCGTGACCTTGGCGTTCGCTGGACCGAAGGCCGGATCGCGGGCGTCGGGCGCCAGGAGGCCGGCGTTGGCGGCGGCGGCCTGGTTCGTCTCCTCGACGGCGGCCTCGGCGTCCTTGGTCTGGAGCGCCATCTGCGCCTCCTGCAAGACCTCGGGATGCTCCAGCAGATACGCACGCACGTTCGATCCGCCGGTCAGATAGGGCGCGGCTGAAAAGCCCAGGGCGATGACCGACAGTCCCAGGGCCAGATAGCCGGCGCGGCCGCCGCTGAGCCATCCTGGCTTGGCGGTCTTGGGTTCGGGCGCAGGCGTGGGGGCGTCGTCGGTCATTCAGGCTCGCAGTCGGCGTAAGGGGTCAGTTGAGGGTGGCGGGCCGGCGCGCGGCGTCACGGCGGTCCAGGTCGTTGAGGTCGTCGGGCGTGGCGCCCGAGGCCAGGACGATATCGACGGCGCGGCGCCATTCGATCGAGCCCGGATCCAGCATGGAGCGGGCGCGCAGGGCGAATTGGGTGGCCTGTTTCTCGTCCCCGCCGGCGAAATAGTATTCCGCCGAGGCCAGGCGCGCCTCGCCCTCCTTGCCTTGCGAGGCATAGGCCTGGGCCAGCAGTCGCCAGGCCATGGTGTTGTCCTTCTCGGCGACGACGGCGTGTTTCAGCTGATCGATGGCCTCGTCCAGCTTGGCCTTGTCGTTGGTCTCGATCAGGGCGTGGGCCAAGTTGACGCGCAGCAGGGGGGCGTCGGGCTTCAGGCGGACCGCCTCGCGGTGGGCGGCGACGGCCTCGGCCGGGCGACCTTCCTCGAACAGGATCTGGCCCTTCAGTTCCTGGAAATAGGGGTTGTTCACGTCGCCGGCGATCAGCGCATCCACCGCCGTCAGCGCCTTGTCCGTCTGGCCGTCGCGATACCAGGCGATGGCCCGCGCATAGCGGCCGGGCAGGGAGTTGTCGGTTGACGGATAGTCGCGCAGGGTGGCGTTCGGCGCATCCATGAAGGCGTGGATCTTGGCCAGGATCAGCGCGTGCTGCGCCATACGCTCGGGGCTGTCGCGATGGTCGTAGTGCGGCTGCTCCTGCACGTAGCGACGCAGGCTCTCAATCCGGTTCGACGACAGGGGGTGGCTGCGGAAATAGGGATAGCGGCGGGCGTCGGAGAAGACCTCCTGCGAGCGGAAGTTCTCGAAGAAGGACACCAGCCCGGCGCCGGATTCGCCGGCCGCCTCCAGCGCCCGCGCGCCCGAGATGTCGGCCTCGCCCTCTTGGCTCTGCATGTAATGCAGCGCGCCCAGAGCGCCGAAATACTGGCTGGAGCCCAGCAGGGCCACGCCTGCGTCCGGCGCGCCGGCGGCGATCGCCAAGGCGCCCAGCGCCATGGTCATGAACATCGGCTGTTTGCCGGCGTTCTCGGCCCCGTCGCGCAAGGTGTGGCGGTTCTTGATGTGGCCCGCCTCGTGCGCCATCACGCCCAGCAGTTCACCGGGCGTCTTGGTGCGCAGGATCAGGCCGGTGTTGACGCCCATGATCCGCCCGCGTGTCGCAAAGGCGTTCAGGTCGTTGTCGTTGACCAGCAGGACTTCGATGTCGTTCGGGTTCAGCCCCATGGCCACGAAGACCGGGTCGGCCCATTCGCGCACGATGCCCTCGACCTCGGTGTCGCGGATCAGGCTTTGCGCGGAGGCCTGGCCGGCGACGGAAACAGCCATCAAGGCCGTCGCCGCCGCCGCCAGAACGCGGGATGCAGATCGAGGAAGCCATCTCATGGCTCTACTCCAACAACGACCGGCCCCCGCCTGTATCCAGACAGTCTAATCGTGACCGATCAGCGGCGCCACCACCCGCGCTTGGGCTTTTCGGGCGGTGCGACGATCTGGTTCGGGTCTTCGGCGATGATGGCCTGAACGTCGATCTCCGGCGTGGGGGCGACGAAGGGCTCGGCCAGGACGGCCTCGGTCACTGGAACCGCGGTCGGGGCGGCGACCGGGGCGACCTCCGCCGGTTCGGCGGCCAGCGCCTCGTGCGGGGTCACGTCCAGCTCGGCCGGTGCGCCTTGGACCGTCGCCTCGTTCGGCTCGATGGCGGTGTCGGGATGCGGTTCGGCCGCGATCTCGACATTGGCGCTGGCCGACTTGCGGCGCACGCGACGACGCTGAGGCTCGGGCGCGATGGCCGGGGCGGCTGTCTCGACGGCCTCGGTCGGCTCGACCATGACGGCCATCGGCGTCTCGGGCGAGCCGTCGGGCGGCATGCCTTCGTTGGTGGCGCGGTTCTCGACCTTGATCTCGTGGCTGACGGAACCGTCACCACGGCCGCGACCGCGACGACGACGACGGCGCGAACGGCCGCCTTCCTCGCCGGAGCCTTCGCCAGGAACGACGTCCAGGCCTTCGCCCTCGGACTGAGCAACAGCAGGGCGTTCAGCCCGCTCGGGGCGCTCGCCGCGTTCCGGACGACCTTCCGAGCGGCCAGGGTTCAGCGGGTCGAACCAGACATAGGGGTCGTCCAGCGACGGCGTGCGGCCGCGAACCCAGGTGTAGACGTCGCGCTCGCCATCCTCGCGGACGCGGCGACCGCCACGGCGGCCACGGCGACGACGGCGGCCGTTTTCGTCTTCCTCATCGTCCGAGGCGTCGTCGGCGCTGACCGTATCGACGGCCTCGACGTCGGAGGTCTCCTCGTCGCGACGACCGCCACGACGGCGACGGTTGCGCCCACGACCACGATCGCGACTGCCTTCGTGACGCTCCGAGCGTTCGCGCGGTTCGTCGTCGTCGCTGTCTTCGCGATCCAGGGATTCGACCGTGTCGTCATCGTCGTCGACGATGATCTCCTCGTCGTCTTCCTCATCCTCGTCTTCGTACAGCGAGGCGTCGAAGTCGTCGTCGAGGTTGGGCATCTCGATCTCGGGCGCGACGAAGTCCTCGTTGGTCTCGGTGCGCTCGATATTGTGTTCGCCCTGACCCAGGCTGTCGTCGATCTGGACGATGACGTTCAGGCCGCGACGTTCAAGCAGCGACTGCAGATAGGCGCGCTTGTGGTTCAGGATGTACAGGCCGACGGCGGTGCAGACCTTCAGCACCACGACGCCTGCGCCGTTCTTGCCGGCCTCGATGTCGACCGCGCGCAGGGTCATCAGGGCGGCGGATTCGGCAGAGCGGATGCGGCCCGTGCCCTGGCAGTGCGGGCAGGCTTCGGTCGCACCCTCGATCACGCCCAGTCGGCGACGCTGGCGGCTGATCTCCATCAGGCCGAAGGGCGAGATACGGCCCATCTGGATGCGGGCGCGGTCGGAGGACAGGGCCTCCTTCAGCACGCGCTCGACGGCGCGGTTGTTCTTGCCTTCATCCATGTCGATGAAGTCGATGACGACCAGGCCGGCGAGGTCGCGCAAGCGCAGTTGGCGGGCGGCTTCTTCGGCCGCTTCCATATTGGTCTTGAAGGCCGTCTGCTCGACGTTGCGTTCCTTGGTGGCGCGACCCGAGTTGACGTCGATAGCCACCAGGGCTTCGGTCTGGTTGATGACCAGATAGCCGCCGGATTTCAGCGGCACCACCGGTTGGTGGATCTGCGTCAGCAGTTCCTCGATGCCGTTGGCCGCGAACAGGGGGCGCGAGCCGCGATACAGGTGAACCTTCTTGGCCTGGGCCGGCATCAGCACGCGCATGAAGTCGCGCGCTTCCTTGAAGCCCTCGACGCCCTCGACCTGAATGCCGTCGAAATCCTTGTCGAACATGTCGCGCACGGCGCGGCGGACCAGGTTCTCTTCCTCGTAGATCACCGAGGGGGCGTGAGAGGCGAGGGTGGTCTCGCGGATCGTTTCCCACAGGCGCAGCAGATATTGATAGTCGCGCTTGATCTCGGCCTTGGTGCGCTTGGCGCCCGCCGTGCGGATGATCAGGCCCATGCCCTTGGGCACTTCCAGGGCCGAGACGGCGCTCTTCAGGCGACGACGGTCAGAGGTGTTCGTGATCTTGCGCGAAATGCCGCCGCCCTTGCCGGTGTTAGGCATCAGCACGCAGTAGCGGCCGGCCAGCGACAGCCAGGTGGTCAGGGCCGCGCCCTTGGCGCCGCGCTCGTCCTTGACGACCTGGACCAGCAGGATCTGGCGGCGCTTGATGACGTCCTGGATCTTGTAGCGACGCATCAGGCGGCGCTTCAGCCGCTCTTCGTCGGCCAACGCCGATTCGGGATCGACATCGTCGCCGGTCGATTCGCGGTCGAGATCGTCCTCGTCCTCGTCGTCGTGCGCCTCGGCCATGATGGCTTCGCGGTCGGCGACGGGGATCTGGTAGTAGTCGGGGTGGATTTCGTTGAAGGCGAGGAAGCCGTGGCGATTGCCGCCGTATTCAATGAAGGCGGCCTGCAGGCTGGGCTCTACGCGGGTGACCTTGGCGAGGTAGATGTTGCCGCGAAGCTGGCGCTTCGCACGGGATTCGAAATCGAATTCCTCAATCTTGCGCCCGTCCACGATGGCGACCCGGGTCTCCTCGGGATGCGCCGCATCGATCAGCATTGTCTTTGACATGGAAAGTCTCTCTCTGGCGCGCGCAGGCCGACCGTCCCGGATCTCCGGACAGGGTCATGGCGGCTCGCCGAATGAAGGTGAGGGCCGGCGCGCGCGACATCCCCTCGCCGAGAACGGCGAAGAAGGCTTGATCAAGCCGTTGGGGAACGCAGGCGGAAAGGCCCATTAAGTCGTCGGTCCTGAACCGGGCGCGCCAATCCCTTGGGAAGGCCGCGTCCCTGGTCCGCTCTTCGAACCATCGGCCAGGCCGGGGCGGTTCTAGGATTGGTGAAAGTCAACGCCGCGAGGAGGGCGCGCCAAGATCCGCAAAGGCGAAATCGGCGCGATCGGTTCGCGAGCGGTCACAGCATAGTCATGCAACGGGAGAATTAAAAGGCGCTCGCCTTAACCCCCTGAATACGAGCCTCTGTCATGATGGGGTTCAAGTAGGCTTAAACCGGGTTCGCCGACGCAGATGAGCGGTCGCGTTTTGACAGGTCTGATGCGCTGGGGCGCGAAGGAGTGGGCGATGACCGCCCTGGCCTTCGTGGTCATCTGCATGGTCGGTCTGTCCGCAACGCGCGGTTTCGCCTGGGGCGCGCAGGGCGATGTGCTGGCGGTGCGCTTCGGCGCTGATGGCGATCGGACCCGCGTCGTCATCGATCTGAACAAGACGGCGCAGGGTCGCGTCATCGACGCGGGCGGCGAAGGCCGGGTGGTGCTGGCCCTCAGCGGTGTTGCGCCAGGGCGTGGTCTGAACGGTGGCGGTTCGGGTCTGGTGCGCTCCTATGAGGTCACTTCGTCCGGCGGTTCGTCACGTGTTCAGCTGGAACTGGCGCGCGGCAGCGAGATCGAACGGCGCTTCCTTCTGCCGCCCGGCGACGGCGTCAGCCATTATCGTTATGTCGTGGACCTGAAGGCGACGGGAGCCGCCGCGCGCGCCTCGACCACGCCGGCGCCGCGCGCCAGCGCACCACCGCGTCGCGCCGAACGCCCCCTGATCGTCATCGACGCCGGCCATGGCGGCAATGATCCGGGCGCCAGCGGCGCGAGCGCGCAGGAAAAGCAGGTCACCCTTGCCGCCGCCCTGGCGTTGAAGGCCGAGCTTGAGAAGAACGGCCGCTATCGCGTGCGCCTGACCCGGACCGACGACCGCTACGTCGATCTCTATCGCCGTGTTTCCATCGCGCGTCAGGCCGACGCCGATCTGTTCATTTCCTTGCATGCCGACGCCGGCGCCGATCCGGCGCTGCGCGGGGCCAGCGTCTATACCTTGTCGGAGCAGGGCGCCGGACGGGCCGTGCGCGAGTTCACACGTGGCGACAACTGGCACCGCGAGCTGCATCTGCCGGGCCGTGATCCGTCGGTGGATCGCATCCTGCTCGACATGACCCAGCGCGCGACCCAGAACCGCTCGGCCCAGTTCGCGCGTGTCCTGCTAACCCATCTGGAGGGCTCGGATCATCCTCTGCTTCGCCGCAGCCATCGCGATGCGGGCCTGGCTGTCCTGTTGGCGCCCGACGTGCCGGCTGTCCTGCTGGAAATGGGCTTCATCACCAATCCCGAGGACGAGCGGCTTCTGACCGACGAGCGCGCGCGCCGTCGCTTGATGAAGTCGGTCGCGGACGGGATCGATCGCTATTTCCGCGAGCCGTCGAGCCCGATGATGGCCGCCGCGAACAGCCAGGCCGCCGGTCAGCCCTGATTCGGCGCAACCAAGCCGGCCGTCGCCGGTTTCGGCACCATGAAAAAAGCGATTGTCACAGGCGGATCAGGCCTGATCGGAACGGGCGTCTGTAAGGCCCTGCTGGCTAAGGGATGGGAAGTCGCCTCCTTCGACCTGAAGCCGGGCGATGGCGAGGCCCGTCATATCGACTGCGATCTGGGCGATGAGGACTCGGTCAAACAGGCGTTCGAGACCCTGGGCTGGTCGTCGCTGGACCTGCTGGTTAACAACGGGGGCATCGCCGATCCGGTGAACGGCCCGCTGGCTGAGCTGTCTCTGGCGGACTGGCGCAAGACCATCGACAGCCATTTGACCGGCGCCTTCCTGATGACCCGCGCCGCCATTCCGCTGCTGAACGAGGGCGGCGCTATCGTGAACATGATCTCGACGCGCGCCTTCATGTCCGAGCCGCACACCGAGGCCTATGCGGCGTCCAAGGGCGCGCTGTTCGCCCTGACCCACGCCCTGGCGATCAGCGAAGGCCCTCGAATCCGCGTCAATGCCATCGCGCCCGGCTGGATTTCGGACGGCGATGATTTGCGTTCTGTCGATCACGAACAGCATCCGGTCGGCCGCGTCGGCCGCGCCAAGGATATCGCCGGGGCCGTGCTCTATCTCGCCGACGCGGGCTTCGTCACGGGCCAGGTGCTGACCGTGGACGGCGGCATGACGCGCAAGATGATCTACGCCGACTAGACCGTCAGGCCAGGCCGGCCTTCTTCAGCGTCTTCCAGGCCTTGATCACGCGTTGCAGCTTGGCCTCGGCGCTGCGGTCGCCGCTGTTGGTGTCGGGGTGAAACCGCTTCAGCAGCTCATGATACTGGGCCTTGATCTTCGCCTTGTCCGCGCCCGGATCCAGATCGAGGTCGGCGAGGGCAGCGCGTTCCAGCTTGCCGATGCGGCGATCCTCGGTCGCGGACTGCGGCGCTTGATCGCCCTTGCGCCCGAACAGGCCGAAGCTGTCGCGCCATGAGCCGGCGCCGGTGGTGTTCGACGTGCCCATCTTGGCGGCGAAGGCGGCGGCCTCGCGCGTGAACTTGCCGGCCTGCATCTCCCAGGTCGGGCGACCGCCGGTCATGGCCTCGTTTTCCTGAGCGGCGCGGATCTGGCCTTCGGTCATGCCGGCGTAGAAGTTCCAGCCCTTGTTGTATTCGCCGGCGTGCGGCTGGCAGAACTCATAGAAGTCGTTCAGACGCTCGCGCGACTTGGGCGCCTTGGCCGCAGCAGCCCGACGGCAGTCGGGCCACTGGCACGGCTTTTCGCCCGGCTTCAGGTGCAGGACGTCGGCCTTCGCCGCCTCTTCCTCGGGCTTGGGCGGCTTCACACGAATGTCGGTGAAGCGCGGCTTGTATTGAAAGGAGGCGGACATCAGTCGAAGTGTAAGCCCGATTGGGACAGCATCAAGGAATCGATCATGTCTGAAGGCCCGGTGGCGACGATTATTCGTGCAAAACTGACGGCAGGGCTGTCGCCCCTGCGTCTGGAGGTCGAGGACGACAGCTGGCGCCACGCCGGTCATCATCATGAAGGCGGCATGGACGCCAAGCCTGGCGGCGAAAGCCACTTCAATCTGGTGATCGTGTCCGCCGCTTTCCAGGGGCAGTCGCGGCTGGCGCGACAGCGCGCGGTCAACGCCCTGCTGAAGGACGAGATGGCCGGACCGGTCCACGCTCTTTCGATCAAGGCGCTGACGCCGGAGGAGGCTGGCTGAGCGAAAGAACTGCGTTCACATCGTCTTAGAACCTTCGTCTTAGCGTCATCCGACCAAACAGAACGTGGGGATCTGGGCTTATGGTGGAATCAGACGGCGTCGCGAAGGCGCTCGAAGGCGAGCAACGCGCCGGAGACGCGGCCCAGGCGCTGACCGCCATCCTGCAGACGCAGTATCTCCGCTACATGATCATCGCCTCGTGGGGCGTGGGTCTTCTCGGCACCGTCGGCTTGTGGCCAGCGCTTCTCTGGTTCGGCGGCACCCTGGCGGCCGGGTCGCTGCGGGGAATTGTCGAACATCGCCTGAGCCATCGCGTCGGCACCAACTGGGGCGTGATCTTCCCGATCGTGGCTACGGTGACGACCGGCGCCTGGGCTATTGCGCCTTTGATGGCCTGGTTCTCGCCCACCGAGTTCGGACGGCCTCTGGCCCTCGCCCTGCTGATTTCCGGCTATGTGCTGGTGTTCGCCCAGCTTCGCAGCTCGCCGCGTCAGGCCCTGATCATCTCTTCGCCTTACGGCGCGGCCGCGACGATCATTCTGTTCAGCCTGTGGGGCACCAACGCCTTCTGGTCGATGCTGGCGGTCCTGCCGTTCACAGCTGCGGGTCTGTTCGTGCTGGTGACCATGACCCTGCTGCGCGAAGACCGCATCCGGGCCTTCCAGTCGCACCAGGCGCATCTGATCGAGGAGCTGGAAGCGGCCCGCGACAAGGCCAACGCCGCCAATGACGCCAAGTCGAACTTCCTGGGCGTGATCTCGCACGAACTGCGCACTCCCATGAACGGCGTGCTGGGCGCGGCCCAACTGCTCAGCGCGACACGACTGGAGACGACGCAGCGCGAATATCTGTCGATCATTCGCAACTCCGGCGACAATCTGTTGTCGCTGCTGAACGACATTCTCGACATGACCAAGATCGAGGCCGGCAAGATGAACTTCGAGGTCGTCGATGTCGCCGTCGACGGTCTGAACAAGCGCATCACCGGCCCCTTCGAGGCCCAGGCCGAAGCCAAGGGCTTGACGTTCGTCACGACCGTGGAAGGCGACATCCCGACGGTGGTGCGCGGCGATCCGCTGCGCGTCTGCCAGGTGGTGCAGAACCTGTTGTCCAATGCGGTCAAGTTCACCGAGGCCGGCGAGATCCACTATCTCGTGCGCGGACACCGCGTGTCGGATCAGCGCGTGCGGTTCGAGTTTGTCGTCCAGGACAGCGGCGCAGGCATTGCGGCGGCCGATCTGGAGCGGTTGTTCATGCCCTTCACCCAGGTCGACACCTCGTCCACGCGCCGCTTTGGCGGCACGGGTCTGGGCCTAACTATCGCACGGCGCATGGCCAATATCATGGGCGGCGACATCACCGTGACGTCCAAGCTCGCCGAGGGCTCGTGCTTCACCTTGGAAATCGAGGCCGAGGTCGTGGAATGGGCCAAGTCCGTCGCGGCGGCCGAGGTTCATGCCGAGATCGAAGGCGGCGAGTCGCTGCGCGTCCTGGTGGTCGAGGATCACCCGGTGAACCGCATGATCTTGGAGGCCTGGATGAGCTCGGCCAGCCACGTCACCTCGACGGCCGAGAACGGCCAGATCGCAGTCGATATCGCCAAGGACCAGCCGTTCGACCTGATCATCATGGACGTGAACATGCCGGTGATGGACGGACTGACCGCGACCCGCATGATCCGAGAGGGCGGCCAAAACGCCGGCACCCCCATTGTGGTCCTGTCCGCCTCGGCGCGTCATGAGGATCACGCGGCCGGTCTTCAGGCCGGCGCCGACGCCTATCTGAACAAGCCGATCGATTTCGGCGCCCTGGCCGCCCTGATGGGGCGCGTCGGCGGCGGTCGCGACGCGGTCGCGCAGATGGCTCTGCCGTCGTCGGAGACCTCGGTCGCCGCCTGATTGCGGCGATCCTGTGTTCCCGACATGAACCTGGGCCGATGACGCCGGTTCAGGTGCGCCTCAGTCGCCGTGCTCCATAACTGCATCCAAGCCGATGGTCTTCGGCGCAGATGGAGACACGATCATGAAAAAGATCCTGACCACCGCAATCGCTTCGGTCATGGCCGCCGGCGCGCTGGGTGCCGCTGGCGCAGCGTCGGCCCAGCCCATGCCGCCCCACGGTCCGCATGGCCCCGCCGCACGCCACGGTCCGGGTCCTGACCACTACGATCGTCGGGACTATCGCCAGGATCGCCGCGACTACCGCCGCGAGCTTCGTGAGGATCGTCGTGACTATCGCCAGCAGCAACGCGCCTATGAGCGCTGGCAGCGTGCGGAACGTCGTTACAACGCACCGCGCTATGTTCCCCCGCGCGGCTATGCGGTTCGGACCTGGAGCTATGGTCAGCGGATGCCGTCCTACTACCGGACCAACGCCTATGTGGTGAATGACTATAACCGCTATGGCCTGCGTGCGCCGCCTCGTGGCTACCAATACGTCCGCAGCGGTAATGACGTGGTGCTCGCCGTCGTCGCCGGCGGCCTGATCACCGCCGTGATCGCCGGACTGTTCAACTGATCCATCAGGGATTTGATATGCGCCCCGGAGGGAAACCTCCGGGGCGTTTTTCGTTCTGAAGAGGACGGAGACGCCTCCGGCGCCCAAGATGGATGACGATGCGCGCCTTCGCCGAGCTTCTGGACCGCCTGTCCCTGACGGCTTCGCGCAATGCGAAGCTGGTGCTGGTGCGCGACTATCTGAGAGCGACGCCCGATCCGGATCGGGGTTGGGCGCTGGCGGCCCTGACCGGCGACCTGACGTTCGACGCGGCCAAGCCGGCCATGATCCGAAAGGCGGTCGAAGGCCGGGTCGACAGCGTGCTGTTCGGCTGGTCCTACGACTATGTGGGTGATCTGGCGGAGACGGTGGCCCTGATCTGGCCCGTGACGCCTGACCATCGGCCGAACCGCGAGCCCGAGTTGGCCGAGGTCGTCGAGGCGCTAAGGACCGCCACGCGGACGGAGGTGCGCGGTCTTCTGGAAAGCTGGCTGGATGCGCTGGAGCCGAAAGGGCGCTGGGCGCTGCTGAAGCTGATGACCGGGGCCTTGCGCGTGGGGCTGTCGTCGCGGCTGGCCAAAACGGCGGCGGCCATGATGCGCCCGGACGCGGTGATGGCGCCGCCTTCGCCGGAGGGCGACGAGGAGCAGATGACGCTGGAGGCGTTGGACGCCTCGGCAATCGAGGAGGTCTGGCACGCGGTCGAGCCGCCCTACGCCGACCTGTTCGCCTGGCTGGAGGGCAGGGCGGAGCGGCCCAGCCCGGATGCGCCCGGCCGTTTCCGACCCGTCATGCTGGCGGTCGCCATCGATGAACCGGTCGATCTTCCCAAGTTGTCGCCGGCCGACTACGCCGCCGAGTGGAAGTGGGACGGCATACGGGTTCAGGCGGTGCTAGAGGGCGAGGTCCGCAAGCTCTATTCGCGCACCGGCGACGAGATTTCGGCCGCCTTTCCCGATGTGATGGAGGCCTTGGCGTTTCAGGGCGCGATCGATGGCGAGCTGATCGTCTGGCGCGACGGGGCGGTCGCGCCGTTCGGGGACCTTCAGCAGCGACTTAATCGCAAGTCGGTGGACGCCAAGGCGATGCAGGCCTTTCCGGCGGCGGTGGTCGCCTATGACCTGTTGGCCCAAGACGGCGAGGATCTGCGCGGCCTGCCGCTGCGCGAGCGTCGGGCGCGCCTGGAGGCCCTTGTCAATGGTCATACCGGCGAGCGACTGCATCTGTCGCCGGTGGTCGATTATGCCGATTGGGATCAGTTGGCGCGGTTGCGAGCCGATCCGCCGGTTGGGGCGGCGGCAGAGGGGCTGATGCTGAAACGCTGGGACAGCCCCTATCTGGCGGGGCGACCCAAGGGGCCGTGGTTCAAGTGGAAGCGCGACCCCCACGTCATCGACGCCGTCCTGATGTACGCCCAGCGCGGGCACGGCAAGCGCTCCAGCTTCTATTCCGACTACACCTTCGGCGTCTGGACGCCGGAGGGCGCGCTGACGCCGGTGGGCAAGGCCTATTTCGGCTTTACCGACGAGGAGTTGAAACAGCTCGACAAGTTCGTGCGCGATCACACCATCGACCGATACGGGCCGGTGCGGTCTGTGCGAGCCGAGCGGGACTTCGGCCTGGTGCTGGAGATCGCCTTCGAAGGACTGAATCGCTCGACCCGGCACAAGTCCGGCGTGGCCATGCGCTTCCCGCGCGTCAGCCGCATTCGCTGGGACAAGCCGGCGCGAGAGGCCAACACCATCGACGACGTAATGGACCTGCTGGACGCTATCGAAAGCGGCGGCGGACGGATCGCCAAGGCCTGAAATCGGGCTTTCGGGGGTTCCAATCGTCGCGTCAAGCGTTAGACCCGACCTCATGTCTCTGCCTCTTTCCAACGAAGTCGCCGACGCGGTGGCCGCGGGCCGTAAGGCCGTTTCGATCGATGCCGCCGTGATCGCCAAGCTGACCGACATGGCAGGTGATTTCGCGATCAACCTGACGATCGCCATCCTGATCTTCGTCCTCACCGTCTTTGCGGCGAAATGGGCGGCGCGCGGGGCGCGCAATACGCTGTCGAGGGTCAAGGGATTCCGCCACGATCCAACGGTCCTGAGCTTCGCGGTCCAGGTCGTGCGGGTGGTGGTCTTCATCATCGGCATGATCGCCGTGCTCCAGCGCCTGGGCGTTCAGACGACCTCGATCATCGCCGTGCTGGGCGCGGCGTCCTTGGCGGTGGGTCTGGCGTTGCAGGGCACGTTGTCGAACGTGGCGTCGGGTATCATGCTGCTGGTGCTGCGGCCCTACCGGGTCGGCGACGTCGTCGATGTCGGCGGGATGAGCGGCACGGTGCAGCGACTGGACCTGTTCACGACCCAACTTTCCAACGCCAACAACCACAAGATCGTCATTCCGAACTCCAAGGTTCTGAGCGACCCGTTGACCAATCTGACCGGCCAGCAGACGCGCCGGATCGAGATCAACTTCACGGTCGGCTATGGCGACGATCTGAACCAGGCGCGTTGCGTGCTGGCGGATATGGCCGCCGCACACGACAAGGTGCTGCACGATCCCCATCCCTGGACCGGCGTGACGGGCCTGCTGGACAGCTCGGTGCAGGTGACGCTGCACGCCTGGGTCAAGGTCGGCGACTGGTGGCAGACCCAGGCCGACCTGATGCAGGGCGGCAAGGAGGCGCTGGACGCCGCCGGGATCGAGATTCCGTTCCCGCATCAGGTCGCCGTGCCCTATGGCGATGAGGATGTGGTTCCGGTCGTGCGCGTCCGCACGGTCGATGACGATAATGCCGAGCTGAAGGCGACGAACCGTTGATGCGTTACGATTTCGGCTCCGACAACACCGCCGGCATGGCGCTGAGCGCCATCGAAGGCCTGGTGCGCGCCAACAAGGGATTCGCGCGCGCCTATGGCGCAGACGAGGTCACCGCCCGCGCCGCCGACCAGATTCGCCAGCGTCTGGATGCCGACGCCGAGGTGCGTTTTGTTTTCAGTGGGACGGCGGCCAACGCCATCGCTCTGTCGATGCTGGCCCAACCCTATGAGGCGGTGCTGGCTCACCATGCGGCGCACATCTGCACAGACGAGACGGGGGCACCGGGCTTCTTCGGTCACGGCGTCGGCCTGATCGGGCTGCCGGGGTTCTCGGGCAAGATCGATCCGCTGGCCTTGCAGGCGCAGTTGGGCGAACCCGAAGTCGGGCATCGTCAACCGCCCGCCGCCCTGTCGCTGACCCAGGCCACGGAATATGGCTCGGTCTACACCGAGGAAGAACTGCGTCACCTGATCGAACCGGCCAAGGCGCTGGGCTATGGCGTCCACATGGACGGAGCGCGCCTGACCAATGCCGTCGCCGCCGGTTTCGATTTGAAGGACATTCCGCGCCTGGGCGTGGACGTGCTGGTGTTCGGCGGGGCTAAGGCGGGCGCCAACTGCGCCGAGGCGATCGTGCTGTTCGACAAGACCCTGGCGCGGCGACTGGACAATCGGCTCAAGCAGGCGGGCCAGACGTCATCCAAGACGCGTTTGTTGTCGGGTCCGATGCTGGGCTTGCTGGAAAGCCGCGATTGGGAGTCGGGCGGCGCCCACGCAAATCTAATGGCGCAGCGGTTGGCGGCTGGCATCGCGGGGCGGTCGCCCTTCGTCCTGGCCCATCCGGTGGAGGCGAACGCCGTCTTCGTGCGGATGCCGCCAGAGGCGCATGCCCGCCTGAACGAAATGGGCTGGGCCTGCTACGCCTTCGATGACGGCTCGGTGCGCTTCGTCTGTTCGTGGGCGACGCAGGAAGCGGCTGTGGACGAGTTGATCGATGCGGTCGCCGGTCTGGGCTGAGCGACTAATCCCCGTTCGCGCGCCAGCGTGGCCTTTCCCCGGTCGCATTGGCTTTCCATATGCGGATCATGGCGATACGAGGCGAACGCTCCGGCGGCAGGCGTGACCCGATGGTCAAGGCGCAGCAGGCAGGGAGCCCACAGGACAAGACGGACGGACCCCCGACGCTGACGGCGCTGGCGGATTTGGCGCGGCTGGTGGTCCGATCAGGCGCGCCGCACCTGAGATTGCGGCTGATCTCGGCCATCCTGCTGACGCTGGCGGGCAAGGGACTGGGCGTCATGGCGCCGCTGGTGCTGGGCGCGGCGGTCAACCGTCTGGCGGCGGGGCAGGGTGCGGCGACCGCCGTCGGCCTGGGCTTTGCGGCCTTCGCCATCGGCTGGACCGTCGTGCGGTTCCTGTCGGCGGCCTCACCTCTTATCTCCGACGTCGTATTCGCGCCGGTGCGCGCCGCCGCCCAGCGCGCGACGGCGGCCGAGGCCTTCGCTCATGCGCTGAGCCTGTCGCTGGATTTCCACCAGACCAAACGCTCAGGCGCCCTGTCGCGGACGATGGACCGGGGATCGCGCGCGGTCGATTTCCTGCTGCGCATCCTCGCCTTCAACCTGGTTCCGACGGGGGTGGAGCTGGTGCTGGCGGCCGGGGTGCTGGGGGCCAAATACGATTGGCGTTTCGCCGCCGTCGCGGTGGTCGTGGTCGTCATCTACACCGCCGCCACCTTCGCCATGTCCAACTGGCGGCTGGAGCATCGCCGGATCATGAATGCGGCCGATTCCGAGGCCGCCGGCGTCTCGGTCGACGCCCTGCTGAACTATGAGACGGTGAAGTCGTTCGGGGCCGAGACGCGCGCGGCCCAGACCTATGACCGGGCGCTGGGCGACTATGCCGAGGCGTCGCTGAAGGCCAACAGTTCGCTGAACATGCTGAACGGGATGCAGGCCCTGGTGATGAACCTGGGGCTGGGCGTCATGGCGGTGATGGCTGGGTTCGAGGCGGCGGCCGGAAGGATGGGGCCGGGCGACGTGACAGCGGCGGTGCTGATCATGATCTCGCTATATGCGCCGCTGAACATTCTGGGCTTCGCCTATCGAGAAATCCGTCAGTCCTTCATCGACATGGAGGAGATGCTGAAGGTGACGCGACAGACGCCGCAGGTCGCCGATTCGCCGAACGCCTTCGCCCTGCCGCGGCCGGTCGATGCGCGCGGCGCGTCGGTCGCGTTCGAGGCCGTCGGCTTCCGCCACGACGCCCGGGCCAATGGGCTAGAGGACGTCAGCTTCTACGCCGCGCCGGGCACCACGACGGCGCTGGTCGGGCCCTCGGGCGCTGGCAAGTCCACCATTGTCAAACTGGCGCTGCGTCTGCTCGATCCGCAGGAAGGGCGCGTGCTGATCGACGGCCATGACGCACGTGAGGTGACCCAGGCCTCGCTGCGATCAGCGGTGGCGCTGGTGCCTCAGGATGTGGCGCTGTTCAACGACACCCTGGCCGCCAACATCGCCTTCGCCCGGCCCGAGGCGGATGAGGCGGAGGTGTGGGCGGCTGCGGAGGCGGCGGAACTGGCCGACTTCATTCGCGGCTTGCCGGACGGCATGCAGACCAAGGTCGGCGAGCGGGGCCTCAAGCTGTCGGGCGGCGAACGTCAGCGGGTGGGCATCGCCCGCGCCCTGCTGGCCGATCCGTGCATCCTGATCCTGGACGAGGCGACCAGCGCGCTGGACAGCCGAACCGAGGCGGCGATTCAGAAGACGCTGCGCAAGGCCAGGAACGGTCGCACGACCCTGGTGGTCGCACACCGGCTGTCGACCGTGGCGGACGCGGACCAGATTCTGGTGCTGAAGGCCGGGCGGATCGTCGAACGCGGCGGTCACCACGAACTGGTGGCCCGACAAGGCGGGGAGTATGCGGCGCTGTGGCGCAAACAGACGCGCGGCGGCAAGACGCCTCAGATGGCCGACTGATCGGCGGCCGGGAGCTTCTTGCGTAGAACCTCATGCAGGTTCGTCAGGATGGCGGTCCGCGCGGCCTGCTCTTCCGGCGGGAGCGCCAGCAACAGCTTCATCGCCTGGGCATGGACCGTGGCGATGCGCCAGTCGAACCCGCCCTGGCGCGGCGCGGCGTCCAGCAGGTCGCATAGGCCCTTGGCCGCCGTGCACAGGTCGTCCATCTCGAACGGGCTGGCCGCATCGATGATCTGGCTTGAGGCGGAATAGGCCAGATCCAGCCGCATGGGCTCGATCAGGTTCGGATCGGGCTTGGCCAGCAGGGCCGCGATATTGTCGCCGATGATGGCGCGGGCCTGATCCTGAAGTCCGTCCAGATTGGCGCGGGCCTGGGCCAGGGCGACCCCGACGCTGACACCGCCGGGGCGATCCAGCATCTCTGCCAGGCGAGACTTGCGCTGAGTGTGGGTGATGACGGTCATAGGGCCAGACTCTCCATCCCCTTCGCCTTGCGAATCATGTCGGCGCGGCGTTCCACGCCTTCATAGCCGGTGTGTCGGAACCGGCGATCCGGGCCCAGATAGTCGCCGACCTCCAGGAAGGGCCGGCTGTCGCGCGCCACCCACAGGATGCGCTCCAGCAGAAGCGCCGGGCTGAAGGGCTTGGTGACGACGAAGTTGGCGCCGCAGTCCCGCGCCTCGGCGACGCGCCCGCGACGAATGTGGCTGGCGGTCATGATGACGGGGGTGAAGGCGTTGGGATTGGGGCCGGAGCGGCGCAGCCAGCGCACCAGTTCGAACCCGTCGATGTCGGGCATGTCGGTGTCGACGACCAGCAGATCGACGGGTTTGTCGGTCAGCAGCTTCTTGGCTTCCATACCCGTGCCGCACGCATAGGTCGGGCGGATGCCGAAACCGGTCAGGGCGTTGGACGTCAGCGTCAGCGAAAACGGCGAATCGTCGACGATCATCGTGATCGCGCCAGCCAGATTGAAGACGGCGCTTTCACGCAGGGACTCGCCGCCGCTCATGGCGCAAAGGCCCCAGTCTGTCGCGCCGCTGAACTCATGGCCGGTCGCAAACCTCGATGCCCTTGAACGAAGCGCCGAGCTTGGCAGACGAGGGTGGATGCTGCGTTAACGCTGGTCGCCGGAGCGACCGGGCGTCAGAGGGCGCCGATGGCGTAGAAGCGATCCGCGCGACGCTTCTTGATCTGCTGGGGCGTCAGGCCGTCGAAGCCCTTCAGTTCTTCGGCCAGAACGTCGCCGACATTGGCCATGGCGGCGTCGCGATCGGTGTGGGCGCCGCCGACAGGCTCTTGGATCAGGCGGTCCACGATCTTCAGCTGCATCAGGTCAGGGCCGGTGATCTTCATCGCCATAGCAGCATCCTTGGCCCGCGCGCCGTCGCGCCACAGGATGCCGGCTGCGCCCTCGGGCGAGATCACCGAATAGATCGAGTGTTCCAGCATCAGCACGCGGCTGGCCGCTGCGATGGCGATGGCGCCGCCCGAACCGCCTTCGCCCGTGATGGTGGCGATGGAGGGCACGCCCAGGGTCAGGCAGCGCTCGGTCGAGCGCGCGATGGCCTCGGCCTGGCCGCGCTCCTCGGCGCCCAGGCCCGGATAGGCGCCGGCGGTGTCGATGAAGCTGAGCACGGGCAGGCCGAACTGCTCGGCCATGTCCATCAGGCGCACTGCCTTGCGATAGCCCTCAGGCCGGGCCATGCCGAAGTTGTGGGTGATGCGGGTCGCGGTGTCGTGACCCTTTTCGTGGCCCATGATGACGACTGGACGACCGCGGAACCGGGCCAGGCCGCCCAGGATGGCCTGATCGTCGCCGAACTGACGGTCGCCGTGCAGTTCGTTCCAGTCGGTGAACAGGCTTTGGACGTAATCGATGAAGTGCGGCCGCTGCGGATGGCGCGCGACCTGGGTCTTCATCCAGGGGTCGAGGCCGGCGTAAGTCTTCTTGCGCAGCTGCTCGGCCTTTTTGCGCAGGCCCTCGATCTCATGGTCGATGTCGCCCGAGGTGTCGGCCAGCAGCGAAAGCTCCTCGATCTTGGCTTCCAGATCGGCGATCGGCTTTTCGAAGTCGAGATAGTGCGTGGCCATCAAGGCGTCCGGGAACTGCAAACGGGCGAAAGCGCCCTTGGGGAAGGCGCGCGAACCTAGAGAGGTCAACGCCGCCGGGCAAGCGGGGGTTCAGAACGCTTTGGGCAAACCGGCCTGTTTGAGGACGGTGTTGGCGGTGTGGCGGCTCTTCGAGCGCGGCACGATGACGGCGTGCGGCTGGTTCGGGTGTCGCCATTTTTCGTGACTGCCCTTGGCGTTGACGACACGACGCCAGCCGGCGGCGGAGAGGAGGGCGGTCAGTTCGGGGTAGAAGTCCTTGGGCATTTTGTGTCTGCGACCTCAGTGGCTAGGTCTTATCAGACCACCATTTGGCCTACAGCGCGGGGCGGTTCGAATAGCCAAGTATCTATGCCGCGATGACGTCAAACCCGCCCACTGCTTCAAAGCGAACGGGAACTTCGCCGTGGATTCCGAGATTTTCCGCCAGAAGCTCAGGCGCGAAATGGCGCGCGAGGTTCTCGAACTCTCCGAGCGTCGCCGTTTCCAGCACCAGCCCAACAATGTTCGACTCGCTGCACCAGACCCCTGCCTCGGGATCCCAGATCGCCTTGACGTAGAACTCTTCAGCCATAGCCGGAATATGCGCTGTCAGTCGTCGCGCGCCAAGGGGTGGTTTTGTTGGACGACCTGGGCCAGGCGATCGGTGGCGACGTGGGTGTAGATCTGGGTCGTGGCGATATCGACATGGCCCAGCAGGGTCTGGACGACGCGCAGGTCCGCGCCGCCTTCCAGCAGGTGGGTGGCGAAGGCGTGGCGCAGGACGTGGGGGCTGACGCGGGCGGAGTCGATGCCGGCCGTGATGGCGGCCTCGTCCAACAGTTGGGCGAAACGGCGCGGGGTCAGATGGCCAGTGCGGCCGGAGGAGGGAAACAGCCAGGGACTGTCGGGCGCCTCGGGCTTTCGCCCATCCTTGCCCTTGAGCTTGGCGTCGCGGGCGGTCAGCCAGGCCTTGATGGCCTCGCGCGCGGCGGTGTTCAGGGGCGCGAGCCGTTCCTTGCCACCCTTGCCGCGCACGATCAGATAGGCGGGGTCGCGGCGGATGGCCTCGACCTTGAGCCCCAGCAGTTCCGACACCCGCAGGCCGGAGGCGTAGGCCATCTCGACCAGGGCGACCAGGCGCAGACCCGCCGCCGCGTCACGGGCGGCCGAGGCGGCCAGCAGGGCGTCGATCTCGGCGCGGCTCAACACCTTGGGCAGGGACCGGCCCTGTTTGGGGGCGTCGAGGCGGCGCGAAGGGTCGTCGGTGCGCCACCCCTCGGCCAGGGCGAAGCGATAGAACTGACGCGCGGACGAGCGGCGACGGGCGGCGGTGGCCGCCGACAGGCCGCGCCGCGACAGGTCGGCGAACCAGGCCTCGACCGCTTCGGCGTCGGCCTTCATCAATCCGCCGGTATCCGACAATGCCATCTCCGCGTCCGCCAGATCGCGGCCATAGGCGGACAGCGTATGGGGCGAGGCGTCGCGTTCGACAGCCATCATTTCCAGAAAGGCCTCGATCTGGGGCGTCATGCGGTGATCCACAGCCTGAACGACTGGCGCAAGGTCAGGCTTGGTGTAGAGGTTTTCTGGATCATGCCTGCCCGCGCCGCCGCCTTCGCCTTCCTCTCGACCGACCGTTCCGCCGGAGCCGCCGGATGAGGCGGCGCGCGAATCCGGGTCCGACCCGCACCATAGCCCTGGTCGGCCTGATGGGGGTGGGCAAATCGTCGGTCGGGCGTCGGCTGGCCAATCGGCTGCGACTGCCGTTTGCGGACGGGGATGTGGAGATCGAGGCGGCGGCCGGGATGACGGTGTCGGAAATCTTCGCCGCCCTGGGCGAGGCCGAGTTCCGGGCAGGCGAGGCGCGGGTGATCCGCCGCCTGCTGGAGGGGCCGCCCATCGTCCTGGCGACCGGCGGCGGGGCGATGATGAACCCGGAGACGCGGGCGCTGTTGAAGGCCAAGGCCGACACGGTTTGGTTGAGGGCGGATCTGACGGTCATCGCGGAGCGGGTGGCGCGCCGCGACACGCGGCCCCTGCTGCGGGGCAAAGATCCGCTGGAGGTGCTGACGGGCCTGGCCGAGGCGCGCTATCCCATTTACGGCGAGGCCGATGTGACCGTGGACGTCGGGCAGGGCTCGCACGGCCAGGCGGTGGACGCCATTCACAAGAACCTGCGCCGACACTGGCGCCAGAGACGACGCACGGAGACTCCGCAATGACGATCATTCCGGTCAGCGGCGGGGCCTTTGCCGCCTATGACGTGGTGGTGAGACGCGGGCTGCTGGCGCAGGCCGGCGCACACATCGCACCGTTGGCAAAGGGGCGGACGGTCATCATCACCGACGAGACGGTGGCGGCGATCCACGCCCAGACCCTGACCGCGTCGCTGACGGCGGCGGGCGTGACCAGCGAGATCGTGGCGGTGCCGGCAGGCGAGGGCTCCAAGTCCTTCGCCGAGCTGGAACGCGTGCTGGACCGGCTGCTGGAGATCGGTCTGGATCGCAAGGACGTGGTCATCGCCCTGGGTGGTGGTGTCGTCGGCGATCTGGCCGGCCTGGCGGCGGCCCTGTTCATGCGCGGCATCGACTTCGTGCAGATTCCGACGACCCTGCTGGCCCAAGTCGATTCGTCCGTCGGCGGCAAGACAGCCATCGACACGCCGCGCGGCAAGAACCTGGTCGGCGCCTTTCATCAGCCGCGTCTGGTGCTGGCGGACATCGACGTGCTGGCGACGCTGCCGGAACGCCAGGTGAGGTCCGGCTGGGCCGAGGTGCTGAAGCACGGGCTGATCTGCGACGCGTCGTTCTTCGACTGGCTGGCGGGCGAGGGGGCTGCGGGCGCCAAGGGCGACCCGGCGGCGCTGGAACGGGCGGTGATCCGCTCGGTCGAGATCAAGAGTGCGGTGGTCGGCGAGGACGAGAAGGAGGCGGGGCGGCGCGCCCTGCTGAACCTGGGTCACACCTTCGGCCATGCGATCGAGACCGAGGTCGGCTTCGACGAAGGGGCGCTGGCGCACGGCGAGGCGGTCGCCTTGGGCTGCTGCATGGCCTTCCGCTATTCGGCGCGCGAAGGACTGTGTTCGGCCGCCAATGTCGAACGGGTCGAGGCGGTGGTTGCGGCGGCTGGGCTGCCGACGCGGCTGGATCAGGCGGGATCGTTCGCGGCCGATCGTCTGCTGGCCCTGATGGCGGGCGACAAGAAGGCCGAGGGCGGGGCGCTGACCCTGATCCTGGCGCGCGGCATCGGCCAGGCCTTCGTCGCCAAGGGCGTGGATGCGGCCAAGGTGCGGGCCTTCCTGATCGAGGAGGGCGCGACCGCATGATGCGGATCGGCGCGGAGCCGCTGGAGGATCGTTTCGTGCGGCTGGAGCCGTTCGAGGACGGGCTGAAGGCCGAGGTGCAGGCGGCGCTGGACTGCGACGCGGCCGCCTGGAACATCATGGTCGCCCCGGCCTATGGCGCGCATTTCGAGGGCTGGTGGGACAGCGCCCTGGCGGCGATGCAGGCCGGTACACGGATCGCCTATGCGGTGCGGCGACTGTCCGATGGGGCGGTGGTCGGGACGACCAGCCTGTATGAGATCAACCCCGCCTATCGCCGCTGCGAGATCGGCTCGACCTTCTATCGACCCGAGGCGCGGGGCGGCGCGATCAACCCGGCCTGCAAGCGGCTGTTGCTGGGGCATGCCTTCGACGCGGGCGCGGTGCGGGTCGAGATCATCACCGACGCCGTCAAGGTTCAGAGCCAGGCCGCCATCCTGAAACTAGGCGCCAAGGCCGAGGGCGTCCTGCGCAAGCACAAGATCACCTGGACCGGCCGGGCGCGCGACACCGCCATGTTCGCCGTCATCGACGACGACTGGCCCTCGGTGCGCGACGGGCTGGATCGGCGACTGGCGGCGTTGGTCTAGGCCCGCATCTCCTCGATCAGACCCGCGATCAGGTCGGCGGCGGGCATGGCGCGCGCTAGCGGGGCGCCTTGACCCGCCCATTGGGCGCCGAAGCCGGTCTCGCCAGCGGCCTTTGCGGCGGCGTTCAGGGCCTTGCCCGCATCATAGGCGACCGGGTAGTCCGGGATGACCGCCGTCGTCTGCTCGCCCCACTCGGTGAAACGATTGCGCAGACAGCGGGCAGGGCGGCCCGAGACGGCACAGGTCATGGTGGTGTGGTGCGCGGCGTCGCTGCTCAAGGCGGCGCGATAGCCCGCGTCGGCCGCGCTTTCTGGACAGGCGATGAAGGCGGTGCCGAGCTGAGCCGCGACGGCGCCGAGGTCGAGGGCGGCGCGGACGCCTCGCCCATCCATGATGCCACCGGCAGCGATGACTAGAAGGCCGGCGCGCATCACCAGAAGACGCGTTAGGGCCAGCGTCCCCAGGCGGCTGTCGTCGGCGTCGGGATCGAACATGCCGTGATGACCGCCGGCTTCCCAGCCCTGGGCCACGACAGCGTCCATGCCGGCTGCTTTGCAAGCCAGGGCTTCGTCGAGGTTGGTGGCGGTGGCGAGCAGCAGGCAGCCGGCGGCCTTCAGGGCGCGGATGCGGGCGACGTCGGGCAGACCGAAGTGGAAGCTGACCACGGCGGGGGCGTCTGCGACCAGTCGGGCAAGCATGGCGTCGTCGTCGGCGAAGCTCTGGTAGATCGTGTTCAGCGCGACGGGCGGGACAGCGCCGAAAGCCTCGAACTGCGGGGTCAGAGCTTGAAGCCAGGCGGTTTCGACAGCGGCGTCCCGGCGTGGCGTGGCATGGACGAAAAGATTGACGTTGAAGGGGCGGTCGGTCAGCGCCCGCGTCTCGGCGATCATCCTGCCCGCGCCGTCCGTGTCCGTCGCGCCGACGGCGATGGAGCCGAGAGCGCCAGCGTTGCAAATGGCGGCGGCCATTCGGGGCGTCGAGACGCCGGCCATCGGCGCCTGGATGATCGGAGCGGTCAGGCCGAGCTGTTCGATCAGGGACATGAGGTTGACGTATGCAGCCGCGCCGCCTCTCGCAACGCGATCAGTCGACCGCGCGGCATTCCGTCGGCTGGCGACCCTCGACAGACCAGGTGGCCAAAACGCCCTTGCCGCGCAGTTCGACGTTGGAAGCGCGGTACCAGATGCCGTCGGCGGCGCGCTCCTGATACAGATCGATGGCCTCGCCGGACGAATTGCGGATTGTGGCCATCTGGCGCGGGTTGTCGAAATCGACCGACAGGCGCTCGCCGTTGTCGCACAGATAGACGGTGTGGACGACGCGGTTCAGGGTGCGGTCCTGGATTTCGGCGCCGGTGCGCTGGCGGGCGGTCTGAGCCTGGATGGCGCGTTCCTTGACCTCGTCGCCGGTGCGCGGAGCCTTGTCGGGATCGGCGCCGCAGGCGGTGAGGAGGGCCAGGGCGGCTAAGCCGCTGAAGACGATCGACTGCGGCAGATCCGGTTTGAACAAGGTCTTTTCCCTCCACGGCCCCGCCCAACGGCGCAGCTTTTCGCGGCGTTCTAACGTGCGCCGCCTGTCGCCGTTCCCCGTCGCAGACGGAAGAACGACTTGAGCAGGCTGGACGCCTCGTTCGCCAGAAGGCCTGAGTCCGTGCTGGGACGCCAGTGGCAGGTCGGCTGTTCGAACAGACGGGGGCCGTGGATGACGGCGCCGCCCTTGGGATCGTCGGCGGCCCAAACGACCCGGCCGATGCGGGCATGGCTGATGGCGCCGGCGCACATGGCGCAAGGCTCCAGCGTCACATAGAGGGTCAGGCGGGTCAGGCGGTAGTTGTCCAGCGCCGTCGCCGCGCGCCGCATGGCGACGATCTCGGCATGGGCGGTGGGGTCGCGGGCCGCAATCGGACCATTGGCGCCGGTCGAAATTACCTCACCTGAGGCAGGATCGACAAGAATTGCGCCCACGGGCACCTCTCCTGCGTCCGCCGCCGCTTGCGCTTGGTCCAGCGCCATGCGCATGAACCGCTCATCATGGTCCGCCATACAGACGACAACGACAAGAAGCCCCGCGCCCGTCAAGACGAACGGTCGCCCCGGCCCTTTAAATCCTCCGGTCCCCGCAAGAGCGGCGACGGGACGAGATCATTCGGCGACAAGCCGCGCGGCCCTCGCGAAGACGGCGCCATGCGGTTCGGCGACAAGGCCGACCGCCCCCGCAGCGACAAGCCCCGCAGCGACCGGCCCCGCACCGACAAGCCGCGCAGCGACGGGGGCGGCAAGGACGGCAAGTCCAAGACGCCGGACACGCCCCTGCGCGCCGAGCGAATCGCCAAGACCATGGCCCGCGCCGGCATCGCCTCGCGCCGCGAGGTCGAACGGCTGATCGGCCTGGGCAAGGTCGCGGTCAACGGCCGCATCCTGGACACGCCCGCGACCCTGGTGACGCGCGACGACGTGATCACCGTGGACGGCAAGCCCATCGGTTCGACCCAGGCGACGCGGGTCTGGCGCTATCACAAGCCGGCGGGCCTGTTGACCAGCCATAGCGATCCGACGGGACGACCGACGGTGTTCGACGCCCTGCCGGCCGGTTTGCCGCGCGTGATTTCGGTCGGACGGCTGGACCTGGCGACCGAAGGGTTGCTGCTGCTGACCAATGACGGCGAGCTGAGCCGGGCGCTGGAGTTGCCTTCGACCTCGCTGGTGCGTCAGTACCGGGCGCGGGCGCGGGGCAAGATCACCCAGGAGCAGCTGGACGCGCTGAAGGACGGCGTGGTCGTGGACGGCGTGTCCTATGGTCCCATCGAGGCCAAGCTCGACAAGGCCAAGGAGTCCAAATCCGAAGACGGCAAGGCGCCGGCGAACCTGTGGATCTCGGTATCGATCACCGAGGGCAAGAACCGCGAAGTCAGGAAGGTGCTGGAGTCCGTCGGCCTGACGGTTAACCGGCTGATCCGCCTGGCCTACGGCCCGTTCCGCCTCGACGTCCTGCCCATCGGCTCGGTGGAAGAGGTCGGGCCGCGCGTGATCCGCGAGCTGCTGGCCGACTATATCCGGCCCGAGAACCTGCCGACCGGCAATACGGTCGAGACGCCCGCGCCCATCCCCGGCCGTCGGGTCTCCACGCCCATCGTCAAGGGCCGGTCGGGTTCGGCCATGTCGGACCCGTCGCGCAAGCCCAGCCGCGTTCGCGCCGCCGAGACGGCCCAGGCGGACGCGGTCGAGCGCCGCGAGCGTCCGCCCAAGAAGGAAGGCTGGGCCAAGGCCGCGCCCAAGTTCGAGCATTCCAAGAGCTTCAAGCCGCGCGAACGCACCGCGCCCGCCGGTGATCGTCCGGCGCGTGAGGATGGAGATCGGCCAAAACGCGCCTTCAAGCCGCGCGACGACCAGTTCATCGACGACCGGCGCGGCAAGCCCGGCGCCAAGCCGGCGGGACGCGCCGGCTCCGGCCCCCGCGCAGGCGGTCCCGGCGGAAAGCCGGCCGGCGGCCGCGACTTCAAACCTCGCACAGGCGGCGGCAAACCGGCCGGTCCGTCCGGAACGAGCGGACGCGGGCCAGGCGGCAAGCCGCGCACGCCCCGCTGAGGCTCGCCGCCGAGGACTGAGCGATGACGATCTCGACCGGGCGGTGCCTGTGCGGCGCCGTCACCTTCACCGCGACGCCGAACGGCGGGATGCACGCCTGCCACTGCCCGACCTGTCGGCGGCAGTCGGGCGGCATCCTGTTCAGCGTGGACTGCGGCGACAGCGTCGCGGTCACGGGCGAGGTGGCGACCTATGTGTCGTCCGACTGGGCGACGCGGCAGTTCTGTCCCGCCTGCGGGACGGGCCTGTTCTGGCGATCCAACGACGGGGCGATCACCATGGTCTCGGCCCAGGCGTTCGACGATCCGTCGGTCTTCGCCCTTGAGGACGAGTTCTGCATCGAGAGCAAGCCGGCGACCTATGCGCTGGCGGGCGAGCGGCCGCGCCTGACGACGGACGAGCTGTGGGCGCAGTTCGCGCCGCCGCAGGATTGACGACAAGGGTTGCGACAGGGGGAATGGCGATGACGACGACAGCGGACCTGAGCCCGGCGAAGGGCGATCACAGCCTGGAACGGCTGCTGCTGTTCTCGGACGGGGTGTTCGCCATCGCCATCACCCTGTTGGCCATCGAACTGCATGTGCCGGAAGGCTGGGACGGACAGTGGGCCAGCCTGTGGGCCGAGCGGTGGCCGATGTTCAGCGCCTTTGCGCTGAGCTTCGCCATCATCGGCGTCTTCTGGAACACGCACAGGCGAGTGTTCGCCCGCATGAGCGGCTTCAGCAACGGGGTGATGCTGTTCAACATGCTGGCCTTGGCCGGGGTGGTGTTGATGCCGTTCGCCACGACCCTGTTGTACGAGCAGCCTCGCAACGGCGAGGGGGCGTGGATCTATCTGAGCCTGGTGGCGCTGATCGGCGTGATGCATGCCGGCGCCTATGGCTGGGCCGCCTTCGTGACCGATGCGATCCGGCCGCGACCGCATTGGGCGGTGCGCGCCACGGTGGTCGTGACCCATGCCCTGATGCCGGGGCTGGCCTGCGCGCTGAGTTTCTTTCTGATGGCCAGAGGCGTGGGGCTGCTGGCGGCCGTGACGGCGCTGGCGCTGGGTCTGTTGATCGCCGGCCGGGTCTGGGTCGGACGGCGCTTTGGCGGAGCCGCCTGATGCGGATCGTCGCGGGCAGCCTGAAGGGCCGGGCCATTGTCGCGCCGGAGGGGCAGGGCACGCGCCCGACCTCGGACCGCGCGCGCCAGGCCGTGTTCAACGTGCTGGAACACGCCGCCTGGGGCGAGAGCCTGCAGGGCGCGCGGGTCATCGACCTGTATGCCGGGTCGGGCGCCCTGGGGTTCGAGGCGGTCAGCCGGGGCGCGGGCTTCTGCCTGTTCGTCGAGACGAACGACGGGGCGCGCGGCGCGATCCGCGAGAACGCCGACGCCTATGGGCTGATGGGACGCACGCGGGTGCATCGCCGAAGCGCGACGGACCTGGGCGTGCGGCCCGGCCCGATCGCCGAGGCGTTCCACCTGGCCTTTCTGGACCCGCCCTATGGCAAGGGGCTGGGGGAGCAGACGCTGGCGCGGCTGATCGAGGGAAGCTGGCTCAAGCCCGGCGCCCTGGTGGTGTTCGAGCGCGGGTCTGACGAGCCGGAGATCGACACCCCCGGCTATGAGCGGCTGGACGCGCGCGACTATGGCGCAGCCAGGGTGCTGTTCCTGAAGGTTTCGCCGACAGCCGAGTGAGTGGCGACGCTGCCCGTCTCCCAACGGGAGAGGGGAGGGTTACAGTTTGGCGACCAGGCCGCGCGCGGCCGCCGTCACCTCGGCCCAGGTGATTTCGAACCCGTCGTCGTCGCCGAAATAGGGGTCGGCGACGGCCTGACCCTCGCGGCCGGGGACGTGGTCGAGCAGCAGGCTGAGCTCGGCGGTCGCATCGTCGGGCCGCAGACGGCGCAGGTTTTTCAGGTTCTCGTGGTCCAGGGCGATCACATGGGTGAAGCGGCGAAAGTCCGCCTGCGTCACCTGCCGCGCCTTCAACCCCGAAATCTCGACCCCATGCCGCCGCGCCGTCGCCTGCGCCCTCGGGTCCGGCGCCTCGCCCGCATGCCAGTCCCCGGTCCCGGCGGAATCGACGATCAGGTCGAGCCGGAGCCGCTCCGCCTCGGCGCGCAGCGCGGCCTCGGCGAGGGGGGAGCGACAGATGTTGCCGAGGCAGACGAAGAGTATGGAGGGCATGGGTTTGAAAATTGCTTAGAGTTTTAACGAACGTGATAATCGCGCTTTCGGCAGCACTTCCACAGCAGATAGGTAGAGCTCAATTTCGTCCGCAATGTCATCTACAGGCATTCCGATCATTGCGAGATCAAGGATGTGCTTTCTTCGTTTGTCTGAAAGGTGATCCCACCAGTCAATGTTAAAGGCCAAGTTTTCTGCATTCGAAACGGACCATCGTAGTATATTGCTAGGATTTCCAATCAATAAGTCTTCTAGCTCTGAGGACAGAAGGTCCATTAGATCTTGGTCTGTAGATGATATTACGAATCCCGATTTTCCATCAAAATTTACCGAAGAGAACGAAACGCCTTTTAATATTTCTTCTGACCAGTCCTGTATTTTATCTCCAGCAAAGGAAAATTTCGGAGTTGCCGAAAAGGAGCCGACGAAAGGGAGTTGGTTTTCGAATTCAATAAAATAGAATGATATTGATGAGAAATCTTTGGCAATCCAGTATGCATTAAGCTGGTCGCGACTGGCTTCTAATTCCTTTTCGGCCATTGACGCGCCGAAGTTCATGTCGGCGGCCTGCTGCTGTGCGAGAAATTGATCAGACTTTCCACGACCAGAATCAATTATACTGAGTATATGTTCGCCGAACTGCATAGACTTTTTCGCATGCAGCTCGCTGCATACATTTCGATAGTGAAGCAAGAAGCAGTTTTCCCGTGTGATCTCAAATTTGCCATTCTCAATGGGCGAGAAAAACGCATTGTCGTGATGCGCGCAAAATCCGGGAAATACAGAAACTGTTGAAATGCCTTTCTTCTGGGGAATAAGTTTCCCCATATTTTCGACTAATCGATCTCCGGCACCCTTCATGCTGTAAACTTCGCCATTCTTAGCAATAGTTTTCAGAGGACCAGATTTTTGTATCGTGTGCGAATTTATGATCTTTCCAGAACAACCTTCCGGTGAATTTGGATGCAGGCAGCCTATTTTCTTCCGAAACTGCTTAGCCAATATATCAAGAGCTTGTTTTGGATTGGCTTTTTTCTGTTTTTCTCGGTTTTTGTGGCATTCACTATACGGCTGCCCGGATAGACACCAGCATAACTCTTCATCGGTCGGATGAGCACGGGGATGGAGCGTAGGAGGTAATTCCATGGTTTGTCCCAATTAGTCGTGCTGCTCACCGCCGCCCGAACAGCTTCTCCAGATCGTGCAGCTTCAGCTCCACATAGGTGGGGCGGCCGTGGTTGCACTGGCCGGAGTGGGGGGTGGCTTCCATCTGGCGGAGAAGGGCGTTCATCTCCGGCGCCGAGAGGACGCGGCCTGAGCGGACGCTGCCATGGCAGGCCATGGTCCCGCAGATGGCGGCGAGGCGTTCCTTGAGCGACAGGGCCTGGCCGTGTTCGGACAGGTCGTCGGCGATGTCGCGGATCAACCCTTGCACGTCGGTGTCGCCCAGCATGGCCGGGGTCTCGCGCACCAGGACGGCGCCGGCGCCGAAGGCCTCGACGATCAGGCCCATCTCGGCCAGTTCCTGAGCCCGCCCGGCGACGCGCTCGGCCTCGGCAGGGTCTAGATCGACCACCTCGGGCGTCAGCAGGGCCTGGCGGGTCACGGCCCCCTCAGCCATCTGGGCCTTCATCCGCTCATAGACCAGGCGCTCGTGCGCCGCGTGCTGATCGACGATGACCAGGCCGTCGCGGGTCTGGGCGACGATATAGTTGGCGTGGAGCTGACCCCGCGCGGCGCCCAGGGGGTAGTCGAGGGGGTCGGCGGGAGCGGGGTGAGGAGTGAGTCGTGAGTCGTGAGCGGACGGGTCGCGCGCGGTCGGCTGCTGGGGCCATGACGGGCCGTCCCACGACGGTTCGACGCGGGCGCTGCGTTCGTTGAGGCCGGGCAGGATCTGGGCGGCGGCGGCGGGCTGGGACCAGCCGGTCCAGCCGCTGAAGCCTTGCGCCGACGGGGCGCTGGGGCTGTAGGCGGGGCCGGATGCGACGCCGGTGTGGGGCTGGAAGCCGGACAGGGCGTCGGCGGCGACGGTGGTGCTGGCGCGGTGGCCGGCGGCGTGGAGCGCGTGGCGCAGGGCGCCGACGATCAGTCCGCGCACCAGGGCCGGATCGCGGAACCGGACCTCGGCCTTGGCCGGGTGGACGTTGACGTCGACATAGAGCGGATCGATGTCGAGGAAGAGGACGGCGGCCGGGTGCCGGTCGCGCGCCAGGAAGTCGGCGTAGGCGCCGCGCAAGGCCCCCTGCAGCAGACGATCCTTCACCGGGCGGCCGTTGACGAACAGATACTGATGCGCCGCATTGCCGCGCGAATAGGTGGGCAGGCCCGCATAGCCGGACAGGCGCACGCCGTCCCGCTCTTGATCGATCAGCAAAGCGTTGGCCTCGAAGTCGCGACCCAAGAGGGCGGATAGGCGCTTGAGCCGGCCTTCATCGCCCGGATGTTCGGCGGGCAAGCGTAGGGTGACCTTGCCGTCCAGCGACAGGGTGAAGGCGACGGCCTCGTGCGCCATGGCCTGGCGCTTGATCTCTTCGGAGATGGCCATAGCCTCGGACCGTTCGGACTTCATGAACTTGAGCCGGGCGGGGGTGGCGTAGAAGAGGTCGCGCACCTCGACCCGCGCGCCGTGCGAGCCGGGGAAGGGGGCGGGGGCCAGGGGACGCGTCTCGCCGCCCTCGACCGTGATGGCCCAGGCCTCGGTCTCGTCACGGGACCGGGTGGTGATCGACAGCCGGGCGACCGACCCGATCGAGGGCAGGGCCTCGCCCCGGAAGCCCAGGGTGTGGATGCGCAGCAGGTCCACGTCGCCGGCGTCGTCAGGCTCCAGCTTGGACGTGGCGTGGCGTTCGATGGCCAGGGGCAGTTCGGCTTTCGGAATGCCCTTGCCGTCGTCGGCGATCAGGATGCGCGACAGGCCGCCGCCGTCGGCCTGGATCTCGATATTGCGACCGCCGGCGTCCAGGGCGTTCTCGACCAGTTCCTTGATGGCGCTGGCCGGCCGCTCGACCACCTCGCCGGCGGCGATGCGGTTGACGGTTTCGGGGGAAAGGCGGCGGATGGGCATGAGCAGGCGAAGATAGGGCGCGGGGAGGATTCGCGCCATGCACGATCCTTTCCCTCTCCCGTTGGGAGAGGGTGGCCCGAAGGGTCGGGTGAGGGTCGGGCGGTGGGCTAGTTCGCAACACCGCGACCCTCACCCTTTCACGCGAAGGCCGATCGCTGGCGCTCTCGGGCGCTCAAGCCCTCTCCCAACGGGAGAGGGATCAATCCGCCGCCTTGGACTTGGCGGCCTTCTTCGCCGGAGCCTTCTTGGCGGCCGGTTTCTTGGCGGCGGCCTTCTTGGCGGGCGCCTTCTTCTTGGGCGCGGCGCCGGCCTTGGCGGCCAGAAGAGGCAGGGCGTCTTCCAGGGTCAGGTCTTCGGGCGCCGTGCCCTTCGGCAGGGTGGCGTTGATCTTGCCGGACTTGACGTAGGGACCGAAGCGACCGGCCATGACGTGGATCGACTCGCCCGTTTCCGGGTGGGCCCCCAGGTCCTTGAGCGGGGCCGTGGCGGCGCCACGACCGGGACGACCGGCGCGCTTCTCGGCCAGCAGGGCCACGGCGCGGTTCAGGCCGACCTCGAACACCTCGTCGATGTCCGAGACATTGGCGTAGGTCCCGGCGTGCAGGACGAAGGGGCCATAACGGCCCAGGCCCGCCGTGATCATCTTGCCGTCCTCGGGGTGGACCCCGACCTCGCGCGGCAGGGCCAGCAGGCGCAGCGCCTGGTCCAGCGACAGGGAGGCGGGCGACCAGTCCTTGGGCAGGGACGAACGTTTAGGCTTGTCGCCCTCGGGCGGGGTGATTTCGACATAGGGGCCGAAACGGCCGATCTTCAGTTGGACCGGCTGGCCCGTCTCCGGATCGATGCCCAGTTCGCGGTCGCCGCTCTCGGCCGAGCCGTCCTCAGCCGACGGGCTGGCGACGGGGCGGGTGTATTTGCACTCGGGATAGCGGTCGCAGCCGATGAAGGCGCCGAAGCGGCTGGTCTTCAGGCTGAGCTGGCCCTGGTGGCACAGGGGGCACTCGCGCGGATCGGTCCCGTCGCCCTTGTCCGGGAAGATGTGGGCGCCGAGGCTTTCGTTCAGGGCATCTAGGATCGCCGTGGTGCGCAGCTCGCCGGCGGCTTGCGTCGCGGCGTGGAAGTCCTGCCAGAAGTTGCGCAGCAGCACCTTCCAGTCCAGCTGACCGGCCGAAACCTCGTCGAGCTGGGTCTCCAGAGCGGCGGTGAAGTCGTATTCGACCCACTTCTTGAAGAACTGCTCCAGGAAGGCCGTGACCAGCCGTCCCTTATCCTCGGGATAGAAGCGGTTCTTGTCGACGCGGACGTATTCGCGGTCGCGCAGGGTCGATAGGGTCGAGGCGTAGGTCGAGGGGCGACCGATTCCCAGTTCTTCCAGCTTCTTGACCAGGGTGGCTTCCGAATAGCGCGGAGGCGGTTCGGTGAAATGCTGGTCGGTGCGGATGGCGTCGACCTTGGCCTTGGCGCCTTCCTTGAGCGCGGGCAGGCGGCTGGTGTCGTCGCTCTCGTCGTCTTCGGCGCCCTTCTGCTTTTCGTCGCGGCCTTCCTCATAGACGGCGAGGAAGCCGTCGAAGGTCACGACCTGGCCGGTCGCGCGCAGACCCGTCTGGCCGTCGGTGGTCTCGATGTCGACGGTGGTGCGGTCCATCCGGGCCGCCTCCATCTGCGAGGCGACCATCCGCTTCCAGATCAGTTCATACAGGCGCTGAAGATCGGACTCGAGGCGCAGACTGTCGGGATGGCGCGCGATGTTGGTCGGCCGGATCGCTTCGTGCGCTTCCTGAGCATTCTTGGCCTTGGTCTTGTAATAGCGCGGTTCTTGCGGGACGAAGGCCGGACCGAACGCCTGGCTGATGACCTCGCGCGCCTGGGCTATGCCCTCGGGCGTGGTCTGGACGCCGTCGGTCCGCATATAGGTGATCAGGCCGCCGGTCTCGTCGACCCCCTCATACAGTTTCTGCGCCGCCTGCATGGTGCGCTGGGCCGAGAAGCCCAGCTTGCGCGCCGCCTCCTGTTGCAGGGTCGAGGTGGTGAAGGGCGGGGCCGGATTGCGACGGACGGGCTTCTTCTCCACCGCATTGATGGTGAAGTCGCCGGCGGCGATGGCCGCGCGGGCGGCGGAAGCCGTGGCCTCGTCCTTGATGTCCAGACGCTGGATGCGCTTGCCGGCGTGCTTGACCAAGCGAGCGGTGAAGGGCGGGCTGTCGGCGTTCAGGTCGGCCTCGATGGACCAATATTCCTGAGCCTTGAACTTCTCGATCTCCATCTCGCGATCGACGACGATGCGCAGCGCCACGGATTGGACGCGGCCGGCCGAGCGCGCGCCCGGCAGCTTGCGCCACAGGACCGGCGAGAGGGTGAAACCGACGAGGTAGTCCAGCGCGCGGCGAGCCAGATAGGCCTCGACCAGCTCCATGTCGATCTGACGCGGATTGGCCATGGCCTCGAGCACGGCGGACTTGGTGATGGCGTTGAAGGTGACGCGTTCGACGTGGGTGTCCTTCAACGCCTTCTTCTTGTTCAGCACCTCCAGCACGTGCCAGCTGATGGCTTCCCCTTCGCGGTCGGGGTCGGTCGCCAGGATGACGCGGTCGGCGCGCTTGGCGGCCTCGGCGATTTCGGACAGGCGTTTGGCGCCCTTGGCGTCGGCCTCCCAATGCATGGAGAAGTCGTCGTCAGGCAGGACCGAGCCATCCTTGGACGGCAGATCGCGGACGTGGCCGTACGAGGCCAGGACCTCATAGTCCGAGCCCAGATACTTATTGATGGTCTTGGCCTTTGCGGGGCTCTCGACGATGACGAGGTTCATAACGGTCCGGTCTCGGGAAGGGGCGCGAACGTGGTTGGAGCGGAGCCGTGAGTCAATCGCACCTGTCGTCTTACACCCTAGGGTAGTTGCGTTTTAATACGGCCCGGTTAGATTGCAGGCCTGACAACGGAGACGATCATGGCGACGGCGCAACCTCAATCGGCCTGCGAAACGGATCGCCAGGCGCATATCGAAGCGGCGGCCTTTCCGACGCGGGAATATATCGGCGCCATGGCGCTGGAAATGGCGCGGCTGGCACGGGACGAGGGCGACGTGCGGCTGGCCGGCTTGCTTGAACAGGCGGCGAGCGTTGCAGGTCATCCGCAGGCCTAGAGCGAAGCTAGGCCGCCGGACAGTAGATCAGCGCGGCCGGTCAGGCTGAGCTCCAGCAGAGCGGCGGCGACCTGCGACACCGGGGCGTTCAGGGCGCGGGCGATCTCGTCGCGCGGCGTCGGGGTTGGCGACAGCAGGGCGGCGACGCGGTCGAGGAAGGCGTCGTCGATGTCGCCGTCGAATCGCATCGGATCGGCAGGCGGCTCGCGCAGGGTGCGCAGGGTGTTGAAGGCGCGGTCGATGTCCTCGATCCCCTCGCACAGAATGGCGCCCTGGCGCAGCAGTTCATTGGGTCCGCGCGCGCGGGGATCCAGGGGCGATCCGGGCACGGCGAAGACATCGCGACCCTGTTCGGCGGCGAGACGGGCGGTGATCAGCGAGCCGGACCGGACCTCGGCCTCCACCACTACGACGCCGCGCGACAGGCCCGAGATGATGCGGTTGCGGCGCGGGAAATCGCGCGCCTGGGCGCGGGCGCCGACCGGGCTTTCGGAGACGACGCAGCCTTGTTCCGTCAGGCGGGCGTAGAGGTCGGCGTGTTCGGACGGATAGATGTCGTTCACTCCACCGCCAAGGACCGCAACGGTCCCGGTCGCTAGGGCGCCTTCATGGGCGGCGGCGTCGATGCCGCGCGCCATGCCTGAGACGACGACATGACCGGCCTGACCGAGTTGCTGCGCCAGACCGCGTGCGATCCGCTGACCGCCCGCCGAGGCGATGCGGGCGCCGACGATGGCGACCGAAGGCTGGTTCAGCAGATCGACGCGACCGCGCGTCCACAGGATCGGCGGCGGCGGATCGAGCGCGGCCAGCATCTCGGGATAGTCGGGATCGCCCAGCACCAGCAGGCGGGCGCCGATGGCCTCGCCGGCGGCGATCTCGCGTTCGACCGTCTCTACGGGGGGCGGAACGGAGGCGGAGCCGGATTTGCGCACCAGATCGGGCAGGGCGTCCAGCGCACTGAGGGCCGAGCCGTAGCGGCCGATCAGTTGAGCGAAGGCGACGGGGCCGATGCGGTCGGTGCGGGCGAGCCGAAGCCGGGCGAAGCGTTCGGCCGGGTCCAGGCTCACGCCTTCTTGGCCCCGATGCGCGGTTCCTCGCCCTTCAGCAGCCGGGCGATGTTCTGGTGATGTCGAACCCAGATCAGAACGGCGGCGAAGACGGTCAGGGCGAGGATGGGAAGGCTGACCGGCAGGCCGACGACGGCGAGCGGCAGAAGCGCCAGCAGAGGCGCGGTCGCTGATGAGATGAGCGCCGCCAGCGACGAATAGCGGAACAGGAAGGCGCAGAGCAGCCAGACCGCGCCCGCCATCAGACCCAGCGGCCAGGCGGCGGCCAGCAGCAGGCCGTAGAAGGTGGCGACGCCCTTGCCGCCCTTGAAGCCCAGCCAGACGGGAAACAGGTGGCCCAGGAAGGCCGCGCCGCCGGCGATGGCGCCGGCTAGTTCGCTGCTGAACAGATGACGGGCGATCAGCAGGGCGACCGCGCCCTTGCCGGCGTCCAGCAGCAGGGTGGCCAGGGCCAAATCCTTGCGGCCGGTGCGCAGGACATTGGTCGCGCCGATATTGCCCGAGCCGATGTTGCGCACGTCGCCGGCGCCGGCTGCACGTGTGATCACCACGCCGAAGGGAATCGAGCCGAGCAGATAGCCGCCCAGCGCCACCAGCGCCAAGGTCCCGAGAAACGGGGCCACTAGATCCTGCACGTTGATTCGCTCCCCGCGTGTCGTTGCGGCAAAATGCGTCGCGGGGCGGTCGGGAGCAAGGGCGATCCGACCTCTTGACCCGATGATCGGCGCAGCGTTTGGTCCGCGCGTCTTTCCGGAGCCGATCCATGACCCGTATTTCCGCCGCCGCCGCGACCCTTCTGCTGCTTTCGACGACAGGTTGCGTGGGTGCGCCGCCGATGGCGCCTGCGCCGTCATCGGGGCCGGCGATGGCGGCCTATTTCGACTGCGTGCGGGACGGCGGCGTGGCGATCTCGGCGCACCGGGCGGTTTCGGCGCTGGACCAGCCCGAGAATTCCATCGCCGCCATCGAGGCGACAGGCCGAGCGATCCCCAATGCGATCCTGGAACTGGACGCTGTCCTGACCAAGGACCGGCAATTGGTTCTGATGCACGACGACACCATGGACCGGACGACCACGGGGCGCGGGCGGGTCGCGGACCTGACGCTGGCCCAGGTGAAACAGGCGCGGCTGAAGGCGTCGGACGGCGCCCTGACGCGCGCCGCGCCGCCGACGCTGGGCGAGGCGCTGGACGCCGCCGGACGCGTGGAGGCCATCGCCAGCATCGACCTGAAACCCGCGGACGGCGAGACCACGGTCGATCTGGCGCGAGCGGTGATCGATCAGGTGCGTCAGTCGCGGGCCGGAAACCGGGTGATCCTGATCACCTATAACGACGCCGACGCGCGGGCGGTGGCGGCCATGGCGCCGGAGATGATGATCTCAGCCGGGCTAAGCGGTGTGGAGGATCTGAGCGGGCTGAACCCGGCGCAGATCCTGGCCTGGACCGGCACGCGCGAGGAGCGTCCTGCGCTTTGGCGCGCCCTGCGCGAGGCCGGCGTCGAGGTTCAGTTCGGCACACTGGGCGCCGAGGGCGTGCGCCGTGACGACCGCTACGCCTCCGACGGGGACGTATCGGAATACCGCGATCTGGTGCGCCAAGGCGTCACCGTGATCGCCACCGATACGCCGCTGGCCGTCAAATCGGTGCTAGGCGCCGAGGTGGCCAAGGCCGCGACGTGCGCGCGGCCGCGCTGATCTGTGCCTTAGAAGACCTTGCGACCGCCCACCCAGGTTCCGATCAGCTTGCCCTGAAGCCGGCGGCCGTCGAAGGGTGAGTTCTTGGATTTGGAGTGAAGGGCGTCGGCGTCGATGATGACGGGGGCCCCGGCGTCGAACAGGATGACGTCGGCCGGCGCGCCCTCGGCCAGGACGCCCGCGTCGAGGCCGAGCAGGGCGGCGGGGCCTTGGGTCAAGGGACGCAGGACGTCGAGCAGGTCCAGACCGTCTTCGTGATGCAGGGTCAGGGCGGCGGGCAGCAGGGTCTCCAAGCCGATGGCGCCGGGCGCGGCCTCGGCGAAGGGCCGGCGCTTGTCCTCGGCTGGGGCGGGGGCGTGGGCGGAGGTGATGACGTCGATCAGGCCTTCGCGCACGGCTTCGATCAGGGCCTGGCGGTCGGCCTCCGAGCGCAGCGGCGGGTCCAGCCGGTAGAAGGTGCGGTAATCGCCGATGTCCACCTCGTTGAAGCACAGGTGGTTGATCGAGACGCTGACGGCGACCTCCAGCCCCTTGGCGCGGGCGCGGGCCAGGGTGTCCAGGGCGCCCTCGGTCGAAATCTGATCCACCAGGAACCGCGCGCCGGTCTGTTCGACCAGGGCCAGGTCGCGCTCCAGCCCGATCCGCTCGGCGATGGCGGGGCTGCCGGACAGGCCCAGGCGCGTGGCCAGTTCGCCGGAGGCGGCGACCGCGCCTTCCGTCAGCCAGGGGTCGGCCGGGCGGCACGCGATCAGGGCGTTGAAGGCGGCAGCGTAGCTCATCACCCGTTGCAGGGTCCGGCTGTTGACGATGACCTTGTCGCCGTCGGTGAAATAAAGGGCGCCGGCCTCGTCCATCAGGCCGATCTCGGCCATGCGCTGGCCGTCCAGAGCCTTGGTCGCGGCGCCGGCGGCGCGGACGTTGACGAGGTTCAGGGCCGCGCCGCGCCGCTGGATGAAGTCGATCATGGCCGGGTCGTCGACGGCGGGATCGGTGTCGGGTTGGACCACGATGGTGGTCACGCCCCCAGCGGCGGCGGCCAGGCTGGCGGACTTCAGCGTCTCCTTGGGCTCGGCGCCGGGTTCGCCGGTCTTGACCCGGATGTCGATCAAGCCGGGCGCGAGGCACAGGCCGTCAGCGTCGATGATCTGATCCGCCGCCAGGTCCGGCGTCGGGCCGTGGATCACGCGGCTGATGCGACCGTCCTGGATTAGCAGACCGCCGGGGCCGTCGTAGTCGGACGCGGGGTCCAGCAGACGGGCGTTGATGATGGCAACGGTGGTCATCGGGCGTCTCCCCAACGGGCGGAGAGGGAGGCCAACACGGCCATGCGGGCGGCGACGCCCATCTCGACCTGATCCTGGATCAGCGAGACGTCCAGGTCGTCAGCCACGTCGGAATCGATCTCGACGCCGCGGTTCATGGGCCCGGGGTGCATGACCCGGGCGCAGGGATTGGCCCAGGCAAGCTTCTCGCGATCCAGACCCCAGAAGCGGAAATATTCGCGGGTCGAGGGGACCAGGGCGCCGGCCATCCGCTCCAGCTGAAGCCGCAGCATCATGACCACGTCGCAGCCTTTCAGACCCTCGCGCATGTCATGGAAGACCTCACAGCCCCAGCGGTCGGCGTCGCCAGGCACCAGGGTCGGCGGGCCGATCAGGCGGACGCGCGCCCCCATCATCTGCAACAGGGCGACGTTAGAGCGCGCCACGCGGCTGTGAGTGATGTCGCCACAGATGGCGACGGTCAGGCTGGTCACATCGCCGAATGCGCGGCGCATGGACAGCAGATCCAGCAGAGCCTGGGTCGGGTGTTCGTGGCGGCCGTCACCGGCGTTGACGACGGCGCAGCCGACCTTCTGGCTCAGCAGTTCGGCCGCGCCCGAGGCCGAGTGGCGGATGACTAGGATGTCGGGCTTCATGGCGTTCAGAGTGACCGCCGTGTCGATCAGGGTTTCGCCCTTCTTCACCGACGAAGAGGCGACCGGCATGGTGACGACGTCTGCGCCCAGGCGCTTGGCGGCGATCTCGAAGGAGGAGGAGGTGCGGGTCGAGTTCTCGAAGAACAGGTTCACGACCGTGCGGCCGTGCAGCACGTCCAGGGCCTTGGACGACTGGCGATTAAAGTCCACGAAGGCGTCGCCCAGATCCAGCAACTGCGGCGTCACATACGGATCGAGGTCCGATGCGGCCAGGAAGTGCGGTTTGGGGAACGGAACCAGCCGGTCGCGGATGGTCTGATCGGTGACTTGAGCGGGCTGGGTCATCGAGACGCGGCTATAGGCGTGACTCGCCCTGAACGCCAGTCAGGTGAAGTGGAACAGGGCCAGCAGGATGGGAATGACCACGGCGCTGCCCACGGTGGTCAGGGCGATGACGCCGGCGATCAGGGGGGCGTCGCCGCCCATTTGACGCGCCAGGATGTAGGAGGCGGCCGAGCCGGGCGCGGCGCCGCAGATTAGGGCGATGCCCTGCGCCAGGCTGTCGCCGCCCAACGCCCAGGCGATGAACCACATCAGCGGCGGCATGACACCTAGTTTGACCAGGCTGACGGCGGCGATGGTGGTGCGGCGACGTTTGACCTCGGCGAAGGACAGTCCCGCCCCGGCGACGATCAGGCCCAAGGGCAGGGCGGCGGCGCCCAGCAGGTCCATCGCATCCGACAGGCCCGGGATCAGCGGCACATGCATTAGATTCAGCGCCAGGCCGATCAGGCAGGCCAGCAGGATCGGATTGGCCAGCATCGACTTGATCAGCCCGACAACCGACGGCTCGCGCCGCAGAGATCCCCATTTCGCCAACACGGCGACGCAGGCGATGTTGGTGACGGGAATGATGAAGGCGATGGCGACCGCGGCCAGCGCCGTGCCTTCCGAGCCATAGACCGACTGGATCACCGGCACGAAGACGAAGCTGTTCCAGCGGATCACGCCCTGAAAGACGCTGGTGTAGGCCGGGCCGTCCAGGGTGATCAGAGGCTTGGACGCCAGGGTCGCGGCCGCCACGATCAGGGTCGCGCCCACCGCCGCAGCACCCGCCACGGTCGCGCCGCCGCCGGCGAGGTCGGCGTGCCAGATCGCGGGGATCAAGAAGCTGGGGTAGAAGATGTTGATCGACAGCTTCTCGATCGGCCGCCAGGCCTCGTCGGGCAGGAAGCCGGACTTTCGCAAGCCGTAGCCCAGGGCGATCATCAGAAAGACCGGCAGGACGCCGGCGATCAGGGCCGTCAAACCCAGGTCGCCTGGTCCCGAACCCGATCCAGCGCCCCTTGCAGAATCCAGGCGGCGGCGGTGCGGTCCACGACCTGGGCGCGGCGTTTGCGGTTCAGATCCAGATCCTCGATCAGGAAACGCTCGACCGCGCTGGTGGACAGGCGCTCGTCCCAGAAGGCGATGTTGACGGGCCGCAGCCGCTCCAGGTTGCGGGCGAAGGCGCGGCACGACTGGGCGCGCGGACCTTCCGTGCCGTCCATATTGGCGGGCAGGCCGATGACCAGGGCCGAAACCTTGCGATGCGCCATCAGTTTGAACAGGTGTTCGGCTTCCTGCGTGAACTTGGACTTGCGGATCAGCTCCAGCGGCGAGGCGATCAGCCGGGTGGAATCCGACACGGCGACGCCGATGGTCTTCTCGCCCAGATCCAGCCCCATCCACGGCGTGTCGGGCGGGCAGGCGGCGGGTAGGTCGAGGAGGTCGAGGACGGGCACGGCCTGCGGTTAGGACTGGCGCGCACCGAAGTCAAAGGCGATGGTGACAATGATGGACAGGAAGGACGATGACATGCGCATAGCGACAGCGGTGATGACGGCTTTCGGGCTTGTGCTGAGCGGTTGCGGACAGTCCGACGCGCCGGCGAAGACCCCGGCCGCACAGGATACCCAGACTGCGGCAGCCGCGCCGACGCCGGCCGCCATCACACGCGCGGTCACGCCCCCGACCACCGAGCCGGTCGGGCCTGCCGAACGGCGCGCGGCCGCTGCACGCGAAGAGATCGGCACGGCGGCCGATGTGTCGCAGTTGCAGGCCCTGCCGGATCAGAACGCCAAGGTCTTCAGCCTGTCGGGCGGCGATCCGGCGGTGAATGGTCTGGTGACCTATTTCGCCCTGTTCGGCGGTTCGGCCGAGGGCTGGCGCGCCTATCCTTTAGGCGACTACGCTGAATGGAAGGTCGTCGAGGCAAGGGCCGGTCGCGTGGTCCTGGCGGTGCGTCAGGACACGGCGGGGCCGAACGGCGACATCCTGAAGGTGGAGCGGACGGTTCAGATCGACTTCACCCCGAGCGGCGAGACGCCGCCGGACGCGGTGTCCGTCAGCACGTCGCAGTGACATCACGCCTGACGACGGGCGGCTGATCCTTGTGAATCCCAGTGCGGGCGGCTAATCCGACCGCTTCGTTTTCATTTTGTGTGTTGGAGGGCCGCATGGCCATCGACGCTGCGACGGTGCGCAAGGTTGCGCATCTCGCCCGCATCAAGACCCCCGAGGACCGGCTGGAGCCGCTGGCGCAGGAGCTGAACGGCATACTGGCCTGGATCGAGCAGTTGGATCAGGTGGATGTCGAAGGCGTGGAGCCGATGACTTCGAACGTCGCCCAGCCGCTGCGCCTGCGCGACGACGTCGTCACCGACGGCGCCAAGGTCGATGCGGTCCTGTCGAATGCGCCCAAGTCGGCGGACGGCTTCTTCGTCGTGCCCAAGGTGGTCGAATAGTCATGAGCGACCTGACCAAATTGACCCTGAAGGGCGCCGTCGACGGGCTGAAGGCCAAGGACTTCACCTCGGCCGAAATCACCCAGGCCTTCCTGACCACGATCGAAGCCGCCAATCCGACCCTGAACGCCTATGTCGAGGTGACGGCGGACAAGGCCATTGACATGGCGCGCGCGTCGGACGCCCGTATCGCCTCCGGCAAGGGCGGGGCGCTGGAAGGCGCGCCGTTGGGGATCAAGGACCTGTTCTGCACCGAGGGCGTGCAGACGACGGCAGGTTCCAACATGCTGCGCGGCTTTGTCCCCCCCTATGAATCGACCGTCACCGCCAATCTGTGGCGCGACGGGGCGGTCATGCTGGGCAAGCTGAACATGGACGAGTTCGCCATGGGCTCGTCCAACGAGACCTCGGCCTTCGGCCCGGTCGTGAACCCGTGGAAGTCGACCGGCTCGAACGCCGAGCTGACGCCGGGCGGTTCGTCGGGCGGTTCGGCCTCGGCCGTGGCGGCCGACCTGTGCCTGGCCGCGACGGCGTCGGACACCGGCGGGTCGATCCGCCAGCCGGCCGCCTTCACCGGCACGGTCGGGATCAAGCCCACCTATGGCCGCGCCAGCCGCTTCGGCATGGTGGCCTTCGCCTCGTCGCTGGACCAGGCCGGGCCGATCACCAAGACGGTCGAGGACGCAGCCTTGCTGCTGCAATCCATGTGCTCGTTCGACGCCAAGGATTCGACCAGCCTGGACATCGCCACGCCCGACTGGACCCAGTCGGTCGGCAAGTCGGTCAAGGGGCTGCGTATCGGCGTGCCGCGCGAATATGTCGTGGACGGGATGCCGACCGAGATTCAGGCCCTGTGGGACCAAGGCGTGGCGTGGCTGAAGGACGCCGGCTGCGAGATCGTCGAGATCAGCCTGCCGCACACCAAATACGCCCTGCCGACCTATTATATCGTGGCGCCGGCTGAGGCCTCGTCGAACCTGGCGCGCTACGACGGGATGCGGTTCGGGCATCGGGCGGAGGACTTCAAGTCGCTGGACGACCTGTATGCGACCTCGCGCGCCGAGGGCTTCGGCAAGGAGGTCCAGCGTCGCCTGACCATCGGCGCCTATGTGCTGTCGGCTGGCTTCTACGACGCCTACTACGTCAAGGCGCTGAAGGTGCGTCGCCGCATCGCCGAGGACTTCGACAACGTCTGGGGCCAGGTGGACGCCATCCTGACGCCGTCGACGCCGTCGGCCGCCTTCGCGCTGGGCGACAAGCAGATCGACCCGCTGACCATGTATCTGAACGACGTCTTCACGGTGACGACCAATCTGGCCGGACTGCCGGGCATTTCGGTGCCGGCGGGCGTTGACGCCGGCGGCCTGCCGCTGGGGCTTCAGGTCATCGGCAAGGCGCTGGACGAGGCGACGGTCTTCCAGGTCGGCGCCGCGCTGGAACGGGCGGCGGGCTTCACGGCCAAGCCGGGCAAGTGGTGGTGAGCATGAGCGACAATACCAAGACCATCAAAGGCCGCACCGGCGATTGGGAAATCGTCATGGGGCTGGAAATCCACGCCCAGGTGGCGTCGAAGGCCAAGCTGTTCTCGGGCGCCGCCGTCGGCTTCGGCGCGGGACCGAACGAGCAGGTGTCGCTGGTCGATGCGGGCTTTCCCGGCATGTTGCCGACGCTGAACAAACACTGCGTCGAACAGGCGGTGAAGACGGGCCTAGGCCTGCGCGCGCAGATCAATCGCCGCAGCCAGTTCGACCGCAAGAACTACTTCTATCCCGACCTGCCGACCGGCTATCAGATCAGCCAGCTCTATTACCCCATCGTGGGTGAAGGCGTGGTCGAGGTGGAGGCCGAGGACGGCAGCTTCTTCAACGTCGGCATCGAGCGCCTGCACTTGGAGCAGGATGCGGGCAAGCTGATCCACGACCTGTCGCCGACCGAAAGCTACGTCGACCTGAACCGGGCCGGCACGGCGCTGATGGAGATCGTCTCGCGTCCCGACCTGCGCACGCCGGACGAGGCGGTGGCTTATGTGAAGAAGATCCGGACCATCCTGATCTATCTGGGCACCTGCGACGGCGACATGGAGAAGGGCAATCTGCGGGCGGACGTGAACGTGTCGGTGTGCCGGGCAGGCAACTACGACAAGTTCAAGAAAACGGGCGACTTCAGCTATCTGGGGACGCGCTGCGAGATTAAAAACGTCAACAGCTTCCGCTTCATTTCTCAGGCGATCCAGTATGAGGCGCGCCGCCAGATCGAAATTCTGGAGGACGGCAGTTCGATCACCCAGGAGACGCGCCTGTACGATCCGACGGCCGGCGAGACGCGCTCGATGCGGTCCAAGGAAGAGGCGCAGGACTATCGCTACTTCCCCGATCCCGACCTGCTGCCGTTGGATCTGGAAGAGGCCTGGATCGCCGAGATCAAGGCGTCGCTGCCCGAGTTGCCGGACGACAAGCGCAAGCGTCTGATGGCCGACTATGGCTTATCGCAGTACGACGCCATCGTGCTGATCTCGGAACAGGCGAAGGCCGACTACTTCGAAGCCGCAGCGAAGGGTCGGGACGCCAAACTGGTCTCCAACTGGGTCACCAACGAGGTTTCGGCGCGCCTGGCCGCCGAGGGCAAGGACTTCAGCGAGAATACGCTGCCGGCGGCGCACGTCGCGCAGCTGGTGGAGTTGATCGAGACGAATGTCATTTCGTCCAAGATCGCCAAGGAGGTTTTCGATCACGTCTGGAACGGCGAAGGCTCGCCGGCCGAGGTGGTCGAGAAGCACGGCCTGAAACAGGTCACGGACACTGGCGCCATCGAAAAGGCTGTGGACGAGATCATCGCCGCAAATCCGGACAAGGCGGCGGCCGTCGCCGAAAAGCCCCAGGCCATCGGCTGGTTCGTCGGTCAGGTCATGAAGGCCACGGGCGGCAAGGCCAATCCGGCGGCGGTCAACGACATCCTGAAGGCCAAGCTGGGCCTGTAGGGCGAGGCGTCGAACGAAAAGCAAAGGCCCCGCGGAGCGATCCGCAGGGCCTTTTCCATTTCCAGGCTCAGGCCGACGGCGGGACGGGCGGCGCCGGCGGTGCGGGGGGAGCCGGAGGCGCGGGCGGGACGGGGGCGTCCGGGTCGGTTGGCGCTGGCGGAGCAGGCGGGGCAGGCGGCGCAGGCACGGCGGGATCGATCGGCGGCGGGGCCGGATGGTGCGGAGTCTGATGATCGACCGGCGGGGGCGGCGGAGGCGGCGGCGCGCTGGGCGCTTGCTGGGCGGTTGCGGCGCCGGCCAGCAGCATCGAGGCGGCCAGGGCGGTCAGTGCGATCTTCATCGGGACATGTCCTTCGGTTGAAACGCCATCCGGAAACGCTTCCGGACGTCATCGTGAATGGCGACGAAGACCAGCGTCGGAGCGCATCGCGGCCGATTTTCGTCCGGCGGGTCTCAAGTCGTTTCAAGCGCTGATTGCTGAAGCTGATCTCGGCTGAACGGCGTTTGTGGCGCAGCTGAGGGCTTCGAATACCTGGCGATCCAATGACGCATGACAAGATGTCGCACCGGAACAAGGTCACGGGAAGGTCACGGTTCGCAATCCTTTAGCGAAGCGGGGCAATAAAAAAGCCCGACGGCGCGGGGCCGTCGGGCGGATGTGCAAAATCGTCAGGCTGTTACCAGCGCCAGGCGTCGCGGACGACGTCGATAATATAGCCGTCGTATTCGTCGATCAGATACAGAGTGTTGTCGACGGAAACCCAGCGCGTGCCCTCGGGCGGATAGCCCAGGCCGTAGGTGCGCCAGTCGTTCAGCTGATAGCGCCAGAAGGCATCCGGCAGATACTGGCCGACCGACCACGACCGACCCCAGTAGGAGCGCGGCACGCTGTAGTAGCCCCAACCCGGCGCGAAGTAGAAGCCGACGCGCACGCCGTTGTAACCCCTGAAGCGCCGATCATTGCGCCACCAGTCCGAGCGGTGGTTGCGATAGAAATCCCGCCGCCATTGATCGCCGTTGAAGCGCTGGCGGAACTCGCGGTGCTGACGGTCGCGGTCACGACCGTTGTTCCACCCCGAGCCTGGACGGTCGGGACGGTTCCAGCCGTTTCCAGGACGGTCGGGGCGTTGACCGCCAGCATTTGGGCGGTCGGGCCGATCGGGTCGGTTCCAGCCGCCTTCGGGCCGGTCGGGACGCTGGCCGCCGGTATTCGGACGATCGGGTCGGTTCCAGCCGCCTTCGGGCCGGTCCGGACGCTGGCCGCCTGTATTCGGACGATCGGGCCGGTTCCAGCCGCCCTCGGGTCGGTCCGGACGCTGGCCGCCGGTATTCGGGCGATCGGGTCGGTTCCAGCCCCCTTCGGGCCGGTCCGGACGCTGGCCGCCGGTGTTGGGGCGATCAGGCCGAGACCATCCGCCTTCGGGACGATCCGGACGTTGGCCGCCTGCATCGGGACGTTCGCCACCCGACGGGCCCTCGGGACGGGGCGTATCGTTTGCGGGTCGGCTGGGACGTTCGGGGCGAGGCTCGCGCGGTCCGTCTTCACGACCCATCTGCGGACGCTCGGGCCGGTTCATGCCGCGGGCGCGGCCTTCACGCTGAGGCCGTTCCTGCTGAGCCTGGTCCTGTTCCTGGGCGAGGGCTTGCATCGGAGTTGCAAGCGGGCCGGCGACGGCGGCGATGGCGGTGAAAGCCATCAGGAGGCGTTTCATGGTCTTTGGTTCCTGCACGCCGGGTCTCCGGCGGCTTGAGGCAATCATCGATCGGTGGCGATGAACCCAGGCTGAACACTGTTCGCAATCAAGGGACTGTCGGAAAAAGCAGAACCCCGCAGGCAAGACCTGCGGGGTTCGATCGTCCGGTTATGGCGGGGCTTAATAGACGCCCGAGAGGACGCTGGCGATCAGACCGCTGGCCACGGCGATCAACAGGATGTCGTTGCCGGCGTGGACGTAGCGATAACCGCGCGGCGCTTCGCGAAGACCGTAAACATAGGGGTCGCGGACGTAGTAGCTGCGATACTGCGCCGGCAGATAGCCGCCGGTGCGCCAGCGATAGCCGCTGTAGCGCGGCTCGACCCGGTAGTAGCCGTAGCTGGGCGCATACCAGTAGCCTGAGCGCGGACCGTTGTAGCCACGGAAGTCCGAGCGGCCGCGCCACCAGTTGCTGTTGTTGCGGTCCCAGCGGTCGTTGCGCCAATCGCGACGGTCATCCCGGCGTTCGTCGCGATAGTCACGACGGTCGTCGCGGCGATCACGACGATAGTCTTGGCGGCTGTCATAGCGACCGTCGCGCCAGTCGCGGCGATCTTCACGGCGTTCCTGGCGGAAGTCGCGGCGGTCGTCACGGCGATCCTGACGATACTCGCGGCGGTCGCGGTCCTGGGCCTGAACGAGCATCGGCACGGCCGTGGTCGACAGGGCGAGGGCGACGACGGCGGCCTTGGTGAGGCGGTTCATCTTCGTGCTCCATTCTGGGCCGCCGACGGATGTGCCGACCCGACCCGTTAATGATGAGCAAGGTCGGATTTCGCGCCTGAATGCCCGCTGAACGATCGCGTCAGGTTTGCGGAGCGCTGATCGTGTGCGGAGTTGAGGCGTAAACGAGAGATTTCCGAGAGATTTCCGAGGTCTGAATCCCGTTGAAAGTATTCATTTCTGCTTTACTGAAAAGTCCGTGCGAGGCTTTACACCGTTAACTTTAACTTCAAACCACCGGTATTTGATGGCGTCTCAGAGGCGGGCCCAGAATGGCGCCCGATCAGGAGATACGGTGATGAACGCGCAAGAAATGGCGCACGACCTGCAGGCCAACGATGAAGGTCTGCCGCTGCCGACCCCGGACATGTCCGGCGACGACCTGTTCAAACTGGGCATGATGTATTCGGCCGGATCGGGCGGTTGCCCGATGGACCGGGTGTCGGCTCACATGATCTTCAACCTGGCGGCCATGAAGGGTTCGATCGAGGCGCGCGTCTATCGCCGCGAGATGAGCCTGGAGATGGAGCGTGAGGAGATCGCCGAGGCCCAGAAGGCCGCGCGGCGCTACATCGATCAGGGCGTGGTTCGGCTGGTCGCCTAAACGACCATCTAGAACTGGGCGTAGCCGTTGCCGTTCGATCCGTTGATCGAATAGCTGAAGCCGATAGGCAGGGCGGCGCGCACCTGGGTGAAGAAGGCTGCCAGTTCGCCCAGCGTCGAACGCGGCACGAAGACGATGTCGCCACGCCGCAACGGCACGACCTCGCCGCGACGCGGACGCAGGTCCACCACCCGCATCATGCGTGATCCGCCGGGGCCGCGACGAATCAGGGCCACGCTGTCCTGACGCGACGTCGGGGCGAAACCACCGGCCTGGATCACCGCCTGATAGGCGTCCAGACCGCCGATCATTTCGAAGACGCCCGGGTTGCGCACCTCGCCATCGACCCAGACGCGGATCGGGCCGGCCTGGCGCAGGGTGACCTCGACAACAGGGCGCACCAGCTGGGTAGCATAGGCCGCAGAGACGACCTGCTGAAGCTGGGGCAGGGTGCGATCCGCCGCCATGACCGATCCGATCAGGGGCAGGGCGATGCGACCATCAGGACCGACCTTGAGCGTGCGCGTCAGCTCCGAGGCCGTCGGCGTCGCCACCTCAATCTCGTCGCCGGGATACAGCAGATATTCCGGCTCCTGGTCCGTCCAGGGGGCGAAGGGCAGGCCGGCGAGCTCGTCGTAGGGCGACCGGTCGGCGCGCCGAGGATCGGGAACGCCGCCGGCACCGCCGCAGGCCGCCAGCGAGGCGGCGATGGAGGCTGAACCCAGGGTCAGCAGAAACAGGCGGCGATCGGTCAGCATGGGAATCGGTCGGCCTCGACGAGGGATATCAGGCAACCTCGCCGGTTATGGGTAATCATCGGTTAACGCCGGTGGGCGAAGGGTGACGACAACACGCCTTTCAAGGGATTCGGCCCGCCCGATGCGCTCCACCGCACACGTCACCACAAGGCCGCGCTACGGCGTTCTGGACGTGATCGGCCTGTTGTTCCGCGAACTGCTGCTGATGATCGTCGTCTTCGTGGTGATCCTGGGGCTGGGGTTCGCCGCCGCCATGACGCTGAAGAAGAGCTACACCGCCACCGGCTCGGTCTTCGCAGGCGTGGGGCAGGAATACGTCTATCAACCGCGCGTCGGCACGGCCGAGCGGGGCCAGGCGCCCCAGGGCGACGAGGTCGCCAACTCCGAAGCCGCCATCCTGGGCTCCAGCGCGGTGCGTCAGAAGGTGGTCGAGGCGCTGGGTCCCGCCGCCATCCTGGGCGAGCCGCCCAAGGGCAGTCCGCAGGCCGCACGTTCCGCTGCGCTGAAAGCCGTCGGCGGCGGCCTGGGCGTCGCCACGGCGCCGGGCAGCGCGGTCATCCACCTGACCTACAAGGCCGACGATCCCGAACGGGCGGCCCGGGTGCTGAACACGATCATCGAGCAATATCTGATCTATCGCCGCGAAGTCTTCCAGGACAAGACGCCGGCCATCGCCAGCCAGCGCATCGCTTTCGAGGATGAACTCGGTAATGCGGATCGGGCTTATGAGGCTTTCCTGGCGTCCAATGATATCGGCGACTTCACCGCGGCCAAGGCGACGCTGGCGGCGACCTATCAGACGGTCTTCACCGACCGGATGTCGACCCAGAGCCAGCTGAACCAGACCGCTCAGCGGCTTAACACCCTGGTGGCGCAGCAGGCGGGAACGCCGGCGGAGGTGGCACTGCAGCAGGATCTCAACATCTCGGCCCAGGACCAGGTGCTGCAACTGCGCACCGAGCGCGAGCAGTTGTTGTCGCGCTATCAGCCCGACGCCCAGCCGGTGAAGGACATCGAGGCGCGGATCAATCAACTGCAAGCCTATGTCGCGACCGGCACGGCCGTTGGGGCGAAGGAAGTCCGCACCGGGCCGAATCCCGTCTGGACCGAGCTGGAGACCACGCGGATCAACACCCGGGCCGAGCGCGACTCGCTGGCGGCGCGTCTGGCGGTTCTGGACCGGCAGCTGGCCGATATCCGTTCGCGGCAGGCGCGGTTGACGGCGCTGGAATCCGAGAACACGACCCTGGCGGGCAATCGCGAAGTGCTGAGCGCCTCCATCCGGGAATTCCAGCAGCGCGAGACGCAGAGCCGCGCCGACAACGCCCTGGTCGCCGCCGGCGCCGACAACGTCACCGTCATCGAGCGCGCCCAGCCGCCGGCGACGGGCAAGAGCCTGAAGATCCCGCTGCTGGCGGCGGTCTTTTTGTTTGCGGGCTTCACCGCCCTGTGTGTCGGCCTGCTGCGCGTGTTCACGCGGCGCGGCTTCACGACTCCGGCCTCGGTCAGCCGCACGCTGGACATGCCGGTCTTGGCCGTCGCGCCGGCCAAGGCGGCCTAGCGAAACTCGTGCTAGGCTGAGGGCTTAGGGAGCGCCTTGGCGATTCGATGGTCGATCTGACTTCAGAAATGGCGGGCCTGTGGGCGGCGCTGGGACCGGCGCCGGCGCACCGCGCGCGCGTGATCCAGTTTGCCTCCGCCGCGACCGGCGAGGGTGTCTCGACCGTTGCGCGAGAGTTCGCCCGATTGGCGGCGGTGCGGGCGCGCAAGCCCGTCTGGCTGATCGACGGCGATCTGGCGCAACAGGGGCAGTTGGAGACGGTGTCGGCCGAGCCGGATCGGTTCGGGCAGGTCGGAAAGGCCGCGCAAGGCTCGCCCGACGGCTCAAGCTTCTACGCCGTGACGCCGCGCGTGACCGGGCGCGACGGCAAGCCGGTGCCGGATTCGCGACTGCTGACGGCGCGGTCCTGCCTGGGCGGCCGCCTGTGGGTGACGCATTTCCACATGGAAGCGCTGCGGTCCGGGCACCGGGTCGAGGCCGTCGGCGAGCCCCGATATTGGGAGGCGCTGCGGCCCCACGCCGACACCATCGTGATCGACGCGCCCGCCGCCGATCGCAACGACATGGCGATCATCTTGGCGCCCTTCGTGGACATGACGGTGTTGGTGATCGCGGCCGAAAGCACGGCCGCCCATGCCCCGGTCATCCTGCGCGACGAGATCGAAGCGGTGGGCGGCAAGATCGCCGGCGTGGTCATGAATCGCTCGACCTACAAGGCGCCGGGCTTCCTGCGGCGATTGATGGGCTAAAGCCTTCCGAAGCGCTTTTTCGGCGTCCGCTTTCGTACATTCGGCAAGAAAATGAAGCATTTGCGGCGAAGCTCGGCGTGGATGCGGTGCCTTTCCGCGTCTTGCGCATTGTGTGGCCATGACAAAGTCCGTCGCATTCGTCGGAGCGGGGCCGACGACGCTCTACGCTCTTCATGCCCTGCTGTCTCAAGGCACCGTTTCGGCGCGGGTGACGGTGTTCGAGGCGCGCGAGACGGCCGGTTGCGGCAGCCCCTACAGCCCGGACTGGAACGACGCGGCGATGCTGTCCAACATCGCCAGCATAGAGATCCCGAAGTTACAGGACACGTTGGCCGACTGGCTGTCGGCACGAACGCCCGCCGAACTGGCAGAGCTGGACGTGGATGGGGCGTCGCTCGATGAGCGCACCTTCGTCCCACGCGTCGCCCTGGGACGATATTTCGAAAATCAGTTCGCCGCCCTGGTTCAGCAGGCCCGCGCGATGGGCGTCGTCATCGATGTGCGGACGGGATGCCGGGTCATCGACGCTGCGAACCGCAAGGACGGTATCGAGCTGACCTACACGTCGCCGCCGTCGCGGAAGGTCGCCAAGGCTGTATTCGACCACGTGGTTCTGGCGACGGGTCACCAGTGGCCGTCGCGGCCGGACGCCCAGCCCGGATATTTCCTCAGCCCCTGGCCCGCATCTGACCTCGCGGATGTTCCGGCGACGCAGATCGGCATTCGGGGGTCGTCGTTGACGGCCATCGATGCGGCCGTCGCCCTGGCCACGTCGCACGGGGACTTCGTTCGACAGGATGATCGGCTGATCTATCAGCCCGCGTCCGATACCGAAGATTTTCACATCGCCATGATGTCGCGAAAGGGACTGTTGCCCGAGGCGGATTTCTATTTTCCGCTGCCGCATCGCCCGCTGACCTATTGTACGCCCGAGGCTGTCGCTGCGGCTGCGGCGTGCGGTCCTGACGGGCTGCTGGACGCCGTGTTCGACCTTTTTCGAGCCGAACTGATCCATCTGGATCCGGACTACGCCGCCGAGACGGGACTGCATGACGCGACGCTGGAAACCTTCGCCGAGAGCTATTTCGCGCGGCGGGCATCGGTTGATCCCTTCGTCTGGGCCGCCGCGAACCTGAAGGAGGCGCAGGCGAACCATGCCGCAGAGGTGACGGTGGCCTGGCGCGACGGCATCCTGCGCATGCATGAAATCGTCGCCGTCATCGTGCCCCATCTGGACAGCATCCAGTTCGAGCGGTTCAGCCGCGCCTTCAAGCCGATCTTTGTCGATATCTACGCCGGTGTGCCGCACGAATCGATCGAGCGGATGCTGGCGCTGCACACCGCCAGACGGCTGGATGTCATCGCGCTGGGCGACGACCACGATGTCGATACGCGTTGTCCCCAAGGCGGCGCGCGGGTGACGATCGGCGACACGACGCGCCACTTCCCGATCTTCATCGAGGCGACGGGGCAAGCGGCTCTGAGCGGCATCCAGTTTCCTTTCCTGTCCTTGTTGGAGCAAGGGATCGTGCGTGATCAGGTTGCGAATGACGCGCCCGATGTCATCCGGGGGATTGCGGTCGATGACCTGTTTCGGCCGGTCGACGCACCTCTGCCGATGGATCGGCTGTTCTGTCTCAGCCTGCCGTTCATCATGGGGCGGCATCCCTTCGCGCAAGGGATCACCAGTTCGCACGAAATGGGCGGGATCGTCGGTCGGCGACTGGCGTTGATCCTGAATACCGCAAAGCCTGCGGTCGATCTTGCCGATACGGCGGCCTGACGCGAGGACGAATGAAGCTGTTTGCGATCTACATCGGCGGAGAGCACCCCGGCGCCAATATCGAGGTGCACGATATGCGGTTCCTCGTCGCCCCCACGATCGAAGTGACGAAAGACGCCTTGCTGGCGCAGTGGTGGGGACGTGAAGGGACGCTGCACATCGACTGCTGGTCTGAGATTTCGCAGGCAGACGGCTATGAGGTCAGTCTTCTGCCCACGCCCTATCAGGGCAAGGAGAAGCTCTATTACGTCAACCTGGGCGGCTACGACGGCGTGGCGTTCGCCGAGCAGCACCGCAATGTCTTCGTCGTCGCCGATAGCCTGCCGGCGGCCAAGGCGCGCGCTATCAAATTGGCCAGGGGTTGGACGGACGCGCACCGGGACGAGATGTATGAGGCCGAACAGGCGTTTGCGCTGGACGACGTTGCGGGCGGCGAACGCCTGTATATTCACCTCAAGCCCAGCCTTATGAGGGGCGATCCTGACTTCACCTGCCGCTACATGCCAATCCCCTGATCAGGCCCTAAGGCGCTTCAGCATCGCCGCGCCGTAGAGTTTCGGCTCGAAGCCTTTCGTCCAAAGGACCTTGCCGAGACCACGCGCGCAGCGGTCATAGGTGTGGGCGCGGTCGGGACGACGAAGGAGGGCGGACATCAGGGACGCGGCGCCCCAGACACCGGCTTGGGCCAGACCGACCAGCATCCATTTGATGACGCCGGGCCAGTCGCGACGGTCGGCGGCCATCTGGCTCGGGCTCTGGCCATAGGCGAAGGCGCGGGTGAGGGCGTAGTTCAGCGTGGCGCGGTGGGGCGGGGCGAACTCATCCACCCAAGCGTCGGCGGCCCAGCCGAAGCGGCCGCCGCGCGCCGACAGGGCGGTGAACAGCCGGTCGTCCTCGCCGCCCGTCTCGTTCATGGCGACATCGAAGGGGGCCTCGCCGGGCAGGGCGGTCGCGCGCACCATCAGGCTGTTCCCGCAACCGTGGATGTCGTCGGTCAGGCCGGTCTCGCGCGGGCCTTCGCGGCCGAAGAACCGCTCCAGATAGGCGGTGGTCCAGCCGGTGTTGTCCGGCACGCGCCCGCGAATGGGGCCGAAGACGACATCGGCGCCGGTCTGGCCTTGCGCGTCCAGCATGGCACTGAGCCAGCCGGGGGAGGCGGCCTCGTCGTCGTCGAGGAAGGCGATCAGGGAAGCGTCCGTGGCGGACAGGCCGACGTTGCGTGCGGTCGCCACGCCGGGGACGGGGGCGTGGGCGTAGGACAGTGGGACGGGCGCCTCGGCGCGCAGTCGCTCGATCAGGGCGGCGGCGGACCCTTCCGGGTCGTTGTCGGCGATGACGATGGCGGCGACGCGGTGCAGCGATCCGGTCTGGGCGAACACCGAACGCAGAGCCCGCTCCAGGCTGTCGGGGCGGCGCAGGGTCGGGATGATGACGGCGACATCGCGCATGGTCAGACAGCGTCCGCATAGACGGCGGCGCGGTAGAGCCGCAGTGCAAAGGCGCGGGCCTTGACCGGCAGGGCCGTCGTCAAGGCGGCCTGTTTCATAAGGCGACGCGCCAGCAGCAGGGCGGGCAGGCGTTTCAGGGCGCGCGCCGCCTTGTAGCTGGGATAGGTCCGGACGATGGCGGGGTGCAGGGCGACGACGCGGGCGAAGTTGGCGGCGCCCTGATCGAACTTGCGCGCCAGATCCTCGACCGTGTCCAGGCCCATATGGGTGGCTGGATTGTCGACATGGACGACGGGAAAGCGGCGCGAGACACGCATGGCCCACTCCACATCTTCCCAGCCCCACCCGCTGAAACCGGGATCGAAGGATTCGGAGGCGAAGACGTCGCGGCGGACCAAGAGGTTGGAGGTATAGACGTATTTCTCGGGCGTCAGGGCGCGCTGCGACGCCGGCAGGCATTCCGAGGCGCCGGACAGGGCTCGGTGAACGGCGAACCGCGCGTCGGTCGGCGCTTGATCCAGCGAGAAGCCGCCGAAAGCCACGGCGGGCGCGTCCTGGGCCACCAGTCGCAGCCAGTTTTGCAGGAAGACCGGCGTGTCGGGCCGCATGTCGCTGTCGAGGAACAGATAGGACTCACCCCGCGCGGCGGTGGTCAGGCGGTTGCGGCCCCTGGCGCGGCCCTCGTTGGCGGCAAGGGTGATCAGGCGGACGGGCAGTCGCAACGTACTGATCGTCGTTTGCAGCTGCTGGGTCAGGTCGGAGTCGGCCGTGCCGTCGTCCAGCAGAATTAGCTCGACGGCGCCTGCGAGGGCGGAGGCCTCGGTGTCCAGTTGGCGCAGCAAACCTTGCGGTTCGTCACGCAGGAAGGGGATCAGGACCGAGATCGTCGGCGTCGCCTGCGACCAGGCGGCGTTGTCGTGGACATAGGCGCTCATGCCGTCACGCTCCGACGCGCGCGGATCAGGCGCAACAGCACGTCACGCACCCCGGCGGCGTTCAAGGTCAGGGCCACGGCCGCATAGACGACCCCACCCACGCTCGCGTCCAGCATCAGCTCCACGAAACCGCCGATGGGCGGCAGCATCCAAACGATTGCGGCCATGACGGCGGAGGCGATCCCGCAGCGGATCAGCGCCTCCCAAGGCATCGGCAGGGCGATGGCGCGGCGGCTGAGCAGGATGCAGGCGATCAGGCCGATAGCGAAGCTGGCGGTGGTGGAGACGGCCGCGCCGGTCACGCCCATGCGGGGGATCAGCACCAGGTTCAGCGCGACGTTGCACAGGGCCGGGATCGCCATCGTCACCAGCAGCAGGCCGGTCTTCTTGCCCAGGGTGAAGCCGAAGCCGAAATAATAGGCGATCATGCCCGACAGAAAGGACGAGGCGGCGATCCACGGCGTGACCAGGGCGGCGGCGGCGCGCAGATCCTGGCCGATCATCAACTCCGCCAGCGGCCTCGCGACCAGCGACAAGCCGACGGCGGCGGGCAGGCCGATCAGGATCAGGGTCGAACCCTGCTCGATGGCCGTCTGACGCAGCGCCTCACGCCCGCCGCGCTCCAGCGCCATGACCATGGCCGGCGCCCCCGCCGCGCCCAGCCAGATGAAGATGACGTCCAGTGTCCGGTTCGCCAGGCTGTAGCTGGCGTGATAGGCGCCGACCGCCGCCGCATCCATGAAGGCGGCCAGCAAGAACCGATCGGTCGAGGCCAGCACCAGCGCAAGCGTCAGCGACGCCGCAATGGGATAGCCATAGAGGGCGTAAGCCTTCAGCCGCGTGCGATCCACGGTCCCGCCCGTCGACTGACGCAACTCGCCCGGCAGGATGAAGGGCAGGGCGAACAGGGGGGCGATGGCCAGACCCAGCAGAGGCGAGGCCGCGCCGGCGCCGGCGAGCGCAAATCCTGCGCCGACTAGAAAACCCAGTATGGCCACGCCGATGTCCACGGCGGCGGATTTCGACACCTCGCCCGCCGCGCGATACCGCTCCTGCGCCAGTTTGGCGAGGTTGCGCACCGGCGCGCCGGCCAGGCCGAAGGCGACGGCGATCTTGAACGCGGGCGTCAGGGGCGCCAGCCAGACGATCAGGGCCGCGATGGGCGTGAAGACGGCGATGATGGCGAAGGAGGTGCGGTACAGGCTGGCGAAATGGGTCGCCAGACCCTCAGGCGTGCGCTCGGCCGCCCAGAACCGCGCCATCGACGCCTCCAGCCAGGTGAAGGTGACGGTGTGCGCCAGGGTCGTGACCGAAAAGGCCAGGGCGTAATGGCCGAAGTCATCGGCGCTGAGCAGGCGCGTGAAGACGAAGATGGTCAGGAAACCGACCACCCCCTGGACGATCTGGGCCGGCAGATAGCCCCAGACGCCGCGCCAGAACATGCGCTTCTCGCTCAACGCACGGCCGCCCGGTCGCCCAGCAGGACGGGGATAGTGACGGCGATGACCCACAGGTCCAGCCAGAAGGACTGGCGTTCGATATATTCGATGTCCAGCTGCACGCGCTCGCGCACCTGGGCCTCGGTGTCCACCGGCCCGCGCGAACCCTTGATGGCGGCCCAGCCGGTCATGCCGGGCTTGATGCGATGGCGGTGGGCGTATTCGGCGACCAGCAAGGCGGACTCGGTCTCGCCGGTCTTCATGCCGATGGCGTGGGGCCGGGGGCCGACTAGGGACATCTCGCCGGACAGGACGTTGAAGATCTGGGGCAGCTCATCCAGGCTGGTGGCGCGAATGAAACGGCCCACGCGGGTGACGCGGTCATCGTCGGCGCAGACCTGTCGGCTGGCGGTGGCGTCGGCGGCGGCGTGGCGCATCGAGCGGAACTTCCACACGACAATAGTCTCGTGATTGAACCCATGACGACGCTGGCGGAAGAAGACGGGGCCACGGCTGTCCAGCTTCACCGCCAGTGCGACCAAGGACATGATGGGGGCAGCAACCACCAGGGCTGCAGCGCCGATTACCAGATCCTGCATCCGCTTGTTGAAGGCCCGGCGGTCCGGGTCGGCAGGACCATCCAGAGACGCAAGCGGCGCATTCGCCAGCCTGTTCAGCAGTCCATCGCGACCCAGTTCTGAATCAACCAGGACCGTCAGCGGATTGGGCAGGGCGTTCAAGGTCTGCGTCAGGTCGCGCACGCGCTGGCCGGCCTCGGGATCTATGGCCAGCACGATCCGGTCGACATAGGGCGTCAGTCGGTGGGTCAGCAGGGCCTTCGCGTCGCCCAGCACCGGTACGCCGGCGACGCTCTCTGGCGATCTGGCCAAGCGGTCGTCGAACACGCCGAGCACATTCATGTCGCGCCGCTCCAACGCCTGTTCGATCAGACGTCGCGCGTTTCGGGTCGCACCGACGATGACGATGTTGGGCGACAGCACGCCCAGCCGACGCCACCGTGCAATGACGACCAGCCACAGGCCGTGCAACAGCGCCAAGGCGGCCGTCGTCGTCAGCGCCCAAGGCGCAATGACGTCCAGCGCCGGGCGGTCCAGCAGCCAACCCAGAACGAGCGCCACGCCGGCCGAGACGACTCCCACGCCCACAACGCCCGCCATGTGCAGAGGCCAGGGCGTGTCGCGTCCGAATCGATAAAGCTGAAGCGCGCGCATCAGCTCGAGCACCAAAACGGCGCCGACGACCACGGGCGCGGCGTCGCCGACCGTGATCGAGGCCAGACCCGTCGGCTGGATCGCCAGGACCGCGCTGAAAGCCAGGCCGCACACCATCAACACGTCGATCAGCCGGAAATAGTGCGCCGACAAGCGCACGGACGATCGCTCGCGCGCATTCAGCCAGATCTCCGGCCGGAACGGCCCGCGCGACGGCCGGCTCTTGAGCGGCGTGTCGGCGGCGAGACTGGCGGGACGGTCGAGCAAGAGGCGATCCAGGAGCGATCCGGGGGGCGAATGATGGCCGCGATATTGCCGCTGTGGCCTCTATGTCGCGTTAACGTGGACGCTTTCTCTCGAACCGGATTGCGCGACGCATCAGCCTCCGCTATCGACGCCCTCGCAGGAGACGTGGCCGAGTGGCTGAAGGCAACGGTTTGCTAAATCGTCGTACCCCGTAAGGGGTACCGAGGGTTCGAATCCCTCCGTCTCCGCCATTCCTCTCAGAATATAGGCCGATCAGCAGACGCCCACGGTGCGGCGGGGCAGAGGCTTCGTGCGTTATGTTGCCATTGAAAACGACCGCCGGGGACGCCTAGCTGAACAAACTCCACCAGGGCTTCCAGGGGGTCAGGTGGTGTTCGTGGTGGCGGCCGAAGTGGAAGCAGGTGAGCAACGACAGGACCGGGCCGAAGGGGCTGGTGCGGGCGTTGTGGTTGTCGGGGAAGGCGTCGTCGGTGTGCCTATGAGGCAGCCAGGTGCCGAATGTGAAAAGCTGTAGCGCCGAGAGCAGGGCGGGCGCGGCCCAAAAGACCAGAAGATTGGGTATACGGGCGCCGAGGATCAGCACCGCAACGGCCACGAGCACCGTCAGAACGGCCAGTTCTCGCCAGCCGAAATAGGTGCGGAAAAAGCCGTAGAACCAGGGCAGGAAGGCGCTAGGGGAGTCGGCGTGAAAGTCGGGATCGTCCGCCGTACCGGGCGCAGCGTGATGGGCGTGGTGTGCGGTCTTCAAAGGCGCGAACCGAAAGCCGGCATAGAGGGCCAGCGCCAGGCTGCCGATCGCCGTGTTCAGCCGTGGGCGTCCCGGGGCCAGCGAGCCGTGCATGGCGTCGTGGGCGACGATGAACAGGCCGACGGACAGCCAGGTCTGGACGGCGACGATCAGCGGAACGGTCAGGACGCTCCAGATCGTCCAGCGATGAAAATAGACGCCGTAGATATGCAGGGTCAGCCAAGCCGCCGCGATCAGGCCAGCCAGCGTCAGACCGATCAGGGCCTGGTTCGGGACGACCCGTGACATTGGCGTGACGGCGGACATGGCGCGACACTTAGCGCATCGCGGCCCGGTAAGCATCCTGTTCGCTTGCCGCATGCCTCCGCGCGTGCCACCTGTCTGGAATGCAGGTCGACGCCTCTGACACTTCCGCGCCGGACCTTTTGCTGGTCGGCGGCGGCCTGGCCAATGGTTTGCTGGCGTTGCGGCTGTCGCAGGTCCGCCCAGATCTGGACGTGCGAATCGTCGAGGCGGCGCAGACCCTGGGCGGGGTCCATACCTGGTCCTTCTTCGACAGCGACCTGACGCAGGCGCAGCGCGACTGGATCACGCCCTTGGTTGTGCATCGCTGGCCGGAATACAGCGTCCGTTTTCCCCAGTTCCAACGCGCGCTATCGACCCCCTATTGCAGCGTCACGGCCGAACGGTTCGCGGCGGTGGTCGAGGCGGCCTTGCCCGGAAAGGTCATGCTGGGCGCGCCGGTCGCCTCGGTGTCGCCGACCGAGGCGGTGCTGGCTGATGGACGGCGTCTGAGCGCCAAGGCGGTGATCGATGGGTGCGGGCCGACCGCGACGCCGGATCTGGCGCTAGGTTTTCAGAAGTTCGTCGGGCTGGAGGTGCGGCTGGCGGCGCCGCACGGTCTGACCATGCCCATCGTCATGGACGCCTGCGTCGATCAGGCCGGGGGCTACCGGTTCCTCTACACCCTGCCGTTCGATGATCGCACGCTGCTGATCGAGGATACGCGCTACACCGACGGCGATGCGCTGGATCGCGCGGCGTTCCGGCAGGGCGTGCTGGATTACGCCCACGCGCAGGGCTGGGAGATCGAGACGGTGCTGCGCGAGGAGGACGGCGTCCTGCCAGTGGCGCTTGACGGGGACATCGCCGCGCATTTGTCGCGGATGGGGGCGACGGCGCTCAGCGGCCTGCGCGCCGGGCTATTTCACCCGACCACCGGCTATTCCCTGCCAGACGCGGTGCGGCTGGCCGACCGGTTGGCGCGGGATTTCGAGCCGGCGACGATCGCCGAAGACATCCGCCGCCATGCGCATGACGTATGGGCCGGACGAGGCTTTTATCGGTTGCTGAACCGGATGCTATTCCGTGCGGCGCGGCCTGATGAGCGATACAAGGTGCTGGAGCGGTTCTATCGTCTGCCCCAGCCTTTGGTCGAACGCTTCTACGCTGCGGGATCCACACTCGCCGACAAGGCGCGGGTTCTGAGCGGAAAACCCCCGGTGCCGATCGGCGCCGCACTGACCTGTCTGGTCGAAAGAGGACGTGCGTGATGCGGGCTGCTGTAATCGGATCGGGCTTCGGAGGCTTGTCGCTGGCCATACGGCTGCAGTCGGCGGGCATCCAGACCACGGTGTTCGAGGCCCGCGATCTGGAGGGCGGCCGGGCATATGTGTTCAAGGACAAGGGCTATACCTTCGACGCCGGTCCCACCGTCATCACCGACCCGTCAGCGCTGGAGGAACTGTTTGAGGCCAGCGGGCGCAAGCTGTCGGACTATGTCGAACTGCTGCCGGTCGCGCCCTTCTATCGGCTGTGCTGGGAAGACGGCGACGTCTTCGACTACGTCAACGATCAGGACGAGCTGGATCGCCAGATCGTGGCGCGCAATCCGGCCGACAAGGAAGGCTATCGCAAGTTCCTGGCCTATTCGCAGGACCTGCTGAAGGAAGGCTATCTGAAGCTGGGGGCCGTGCCGTTCCTGGACTTCGCCAGCATGGTCAAGGCCGCGCCGGAGCTGATGCGGCTTCAGGCCTGGCGGTCGGTCTATGACAAGGTCGCCAGCTATATTCAGGACGAGCACCTGCGTCAGGCGTTCAGCTTCCACTCCCTGCTGGTCGGCGGCAATCCATTCGCCACCTCGTCGATCTATGCATTGATCCATGCGCTGGAGCGGCGCTGGGGCGTGTGGTTCCCGCGTGGCGGCACCGGAGCCCTGATCCAGGCCATGGTGCGTCTGCTCAAGGATCTGGGCGGGGAAGTCCGGCTGAACAGTCCCGTTCAGCGCATCACCATGGCGAACGGTCGTGCGACCGGCGTGGTGGTGAACGGCGAGACGCTGGCCTTCGACATGGTCGCCTCCAACGCCGACGTGGTTCACACCTATCAGCGCCTGCTGGGTCAGGAACCGCGCGGTCAGAAGGAGGGCGCCAAGCTGGCGTCGCGGCGTCACTCCATGTCGCTGTTTGTCATCTATTTCGGCCTGAAACGCGTCCACCCGGAGGTGCGACACCACACGGTGCTGTTCGGGCCGCGCTATCGCGAGCTGATCGCCGAAATCTTCAAGGGGCCGGACCTGCCCGATGACTTCTCGCTGTATCTGCATGCGCCGACGCGGACCGATCCGTCACTGGCGCCGGAAGGCTGCGACGCCTTCTATGTCCTGGCGCCCGTGCCGCACCTGGCCTCGGCGGACATCGACTGGGCGGTCGAGGGACCGCGCTATCGCGACCGGATCCTGGCCTATCTGGAAGAACGTTACATCCCCGGTTTGACGGCGGACCTGGATACCTGCCGGATCTTCACGCCGGTCGATTTCCGCGACCAGCTGAACGCGCACCAGGGTTCTGCCTTCTCGCTGGAGCCGATCCTGACCCAGAGCGCTTGGTTCCGGGTGCATAACCGCGACGACCAGATTCCCAATCTGTATTTCGTGGGCGCCGGCACCCATCCTGGCGCGGGCGTGCCGGGCGTGGTCGGCTCGGCCAAGGCCACGGCCGTCCTGATGATCGAGGACGCGAGGCAGCCGGCATGAACGACGCCGTCCTGGATCACAGCCGCCAGTCGATGGAGCAGGGGTCCAAGAGCTTCGCCGCCGCCGCGCGCCTATTCCCGGCGGCGATCCGCGACGACGCCTGGATGCTGTATTCCTGGTGCCGGCACTGCGACGACGAGATCGACGGACAGGTGTTGGGCCACGGCGCGGTCGGCATCGATCCGGTGCTGGCCGGCGAGAAGCTGGACGAACTGCGTTTGCGCACCGCCGCCGCCCTGGCCGGTGAGCCGCAGACGGACCCGGTCTTCACCGCCTTCCAACGCGTGGCCATGCGTCATGGCATTCCGGCTGACGAGGCGATGGACCTGTTGCAGGGGTTCGAGATGGACGTGGTCGGCCGGCGTTACGATACGCTGGAGGACACGCTGGACTACGCCTATCACGTCGCCGGCGTCGTCGGGGTGATGATGGCGCGGATCATGGGGGTGGACGATGCGCCGACCTTGAGACGCGCCCAGGACCTGGGGCTGGCGTTCCAGCTAACGAACATCGCTCGCGACGTGGTCGAGGATGCGAAGGGCGGACGCGTCTATCTGCCCGGCGCCTGGCTGGATGAGGCGGGCGTGCCGCGCGATCAGGTCGATCAGCCCCAGCACCGCGCGGCTGTGGCCAAGACGGCGCAGCGTCTGGTGGCGGCCGCCGAGCCCTTCTACGCCTCGGCGCGGTGGGGTTTGCGCGATCTGAACCCGCGTTCGGCCTGGGCCATCGCGACGGCGCGCGGCGTCTATCGTTCGATCGGCCGCCACGTGTCGCGCGCTGGGGTGAGCGCCTGGGACGGGCGGACGTCGGTCGACAAGGCGGGTAAACTGATGCTGCTGGGGCGCGGTGGCCTGATCGCCCTGTGGTGCAAGACGCTGGACGCTTGGCGCGAGCCGCCGCCGCGCCCGGCGTTATGGACCCACGTCTGACGATCAGCGAGCCGCGCGCCGCCGCTCCAACATCAGGGCGACGCCCAGGCCGCCTGCGCCCAGGTTGGCCATGACCGCCCAGGCGGCGATGACCGTCGAAGTAAATTCGCCCCGCCAGATCACGGCCTGATAGGCCTCGATGGCCCAGGCGTGGGGCGTGATCCAGCCGAGATTGCGGAAGGCCTCGGGCATCAAAAAGCGCGGCGCCATCGATCCGCCCAGAGCGGCCAGCAGCAGGACGACGAAGGTCGTCAGCGGCTGGGCCTGCTCACGCGATCGACACGCTGCTGTCAAAGCAAGGGCCAGGCCGGCGGCGCAGAAACCGACCGCCAAGGCGGTCATCGCAGCCGCCGCCATCTGCCAGGGCGCGAGGTCGGGCAGCTTGACCCAGGCGGCGACGAACACAGCCGCCGACTGCATCACGCCCACCGCCGTCAGCCAGACGGCCCGCCCGCCAAGGATGGGCGCAAGGCCGCCGCGGGCCAGGGCCAGGCGTGATTGGAGGCCGGACCGCCGCTCGTCCAGCCCGCCCATGGCCCCGTGCATGGCGGCGAAGAAGACGAACATGACGCTGACCGCGCCCGCATAATAGGTCGCCTGCACATCACCCTGGGGACCGATCTGGAGGGTCTGAACGCGCGACGCGGGTCGTGCGACCTGACCCGACAGGGCGGCGGCCATCGGCTCCAGCCGCGCCTGAAGCGCCGACGCCGCCACGTCCCGGCCGGCGGCGGAAACGATCACCAGCTTCGGCGGTCCCTGCGTCGAGGGACGGATCAGTATGCCCGCGTCGGCGCGACCGTCGATGACGGCGCGATCGAAGGCCTCGCGATCGTCGACGACACGAAGACGATCGCCTATGTCTTTCGACACCGCCTCGCGGATCGCTGCCGTCGCGGGCGTGCGCGACGCGTCGTGCAGCACGACGGTGGTGTCGATGTCGCCGCGCGCGCCCGCGCCGAAGATCGCTGCGAACAGCAGATAGACCAGGGGTGGCAACAGTAGGGTCAGGATCACGCCGGCGCGGTCGCGCCAAAACCCTCTCGCCCAGGCGCCCGCCACCGCCATCATGATGGAGCCTGCGACAGCTGTGCGACCAGATCGTCCAGGCCGGGGCGGCGCACGGCGACCTCGCCATCCTCCCCATCGACGACGGCGGCCAGCATCTGGGCGATGGCCAACGCGTCCTCGCAGAGCCGCCGCCACTCCAGCCCGTCCTCGGACGCTGTCAGCCCCGCCTGGGCGAACCATTGGGCGGCGGGGTCCGATGCCGGTCGGGTCAGGCGAATGCTGAGCAGCCGGGCTGAGCCGAACGCGCGATGAAGCAGGGCGTGCGGCGCGCCTTCCGCCAGAAGCCGTCCCTGCGCCAGGACGCCGATCCGGTCGGCCGTATCGGCGACGAAGATGGCGTCATGGCTGATCAGAAGGCAGCCGGCGCCCGCCTTTGCGGTTTCGCGCAGGGCTATGGACAGCACACTGCGGGTCGCCGCATCCACCCCTTCAGTCGGTTCGTCTGCGATCAGCAGGCGCGGTTGCCCGACCAGGGCGGCGCTGAGGTTGGCTCGCCGTTTCCAACCGCCGGACAGGGTGCGCACCGGCTGGTCCGCGCGCGGGCCGCAGCCGGTCAGGTCTAGCGCGCGGTTCACAGCGGCGCCGCGATCACGCTTGGGCACGCCGCATAGCCGCGCCATCACATCGACGTTCTCGCGCGGCGACAGGGCCGGGAACAGGGCGCTGTCCTGCGGCGCCAGCCCGATGCGCCCGCGTGGTCCGCCGCCTTCGCCCAATACGACACGCCCGCGACGAGCGGGCAGCAGACCCGAGGCGACGCGCGCCACCGTGGACTTGCCCGCGCCGTTCGCCCCGAGCAGGGCATAGACCTCGCCCACAGCGATGCTGAGGCTGAAGTCACGCAGCACGGGTCGGCCGTCGTAGCCCGCATCGATCCCGCTCAACGACAAGGCCGGCGTGACCTCAGACCCCAAGTTCGGCCTGCTGGAAAAGGTCCAGGACATAGAGGGCCAGGGGGCTGTCATGGCCGACCGCCTCGACCGCCTTGGCCAAGGATTGCCGCACCGCCGCGCGGGTTCGGCATTCGCCCCACAGATCGACGAAGGTGGTGGTGTCGTCGTCCTGACCCACGTCCTTGCCGACGGCGTCGACGGTCGAACAAACATCCAGCAGATCGTCGCAAAGCTGGAAGGCGAAGCCGATCGCCTCGCCGAAGACCGACAGCCGCGCCAAATCCTGCGCATCGCCGCCGCCGAGCAGACCGCCGCCGCGCACGGTGGCGACGAATAGGGCGCCGGTTTTCAGGTCATTGATCTGGCGCAGTGCAGTTTCATCGCGATCCCGTGCGTCGTCGCGCAGGTCGCGCATCTGACCCTCGGACAAGCCGTCGAAGCCGATCGCCTGCGTCAAAAGGTCCAGGGCCGCCAGACGCGTTTCCGCCGACGCCGGGGTCTGCAGCACCAGACGCGTCGCCTGGTTCAGCAGGGCCACGGCCGCCAGAACGGCCGTATCCTCGCCGTGGCGACGGTGCAGTGTCGGCTGGCCCCGACGCAACGAGGCGTCGTCCATGCACGGCAGATCGTCCAGAACCAGCGACGCGGCATGAACCATCTCCAGCGCGCAGGCATAGTCCAGGGCGTCTTCCGGATCTCCGCCGACATGCGCCGCCGCCAGCATGGCCAGCACCGGCCGGACGCGTTTTCCCTGGCCCAGCAAGGCCTCGCGGGCCGCCGTAGACAGCAGGCCGTCGTGCGCCGGAGCCAGCTCAGCCAAGCGCGACTGAACCAGAAGGCGCAGATCGTCGGGGTCGCAGGATGCGTCCGCCAGGGGCGGTTGGCGCCGGATGCCGACGATCGCCATACAGATCTCCCATACTCGCCGGCGTCGCGTTGCGACCACGCGCCGAACCTTTATGATGCCATACGGCATCACGACCGCGTCGGATGCAACCCGCCAGGAGCCGTTTGCGATGTCCACCGACGCCGATGCCTTGATCCGGCGCAAGGACGAACACATCGACCACGTGCGGGCCGGACGAGGCGTCAGCCAGACGACATCGGGTCTGGACGCCGTCCGTTTCGCTCATGACGCCCTGCCAGATATCGATCACGACGCGATCGATCTGGCGACGCGCTTTCTGGGGCGGCGGGTCGCCTTGCCGTTCCTGATCAGTTCGATGACCGGCGGGCCATCGCGGGCCGAGGCGATCAATGCGCGGCTTGCGGAGGCCGCCCAGGCTCTGGGCGTCGTTCTGGCTGTCGGCTCGCAGCGTGTGGCGCTGGAGACGGACGGCGGTTTGGGTCTGGGGCTGGATCTGCGACGCCGGGCTCCGGATGCGATGATCCTGGCCAATCTGGGCGCCGTGCAGTTCGCCCTGGGCTATGGCGTGGACGAGGCGCGGCGGGCCATGGAGATGATCGGCGCCGACGCCCTGATCCTGCATCTGAACCCGTTGCAGGAAGGCGTTCAGCCCGAGGGCGATCGCGACTGGCGTGGCGTGGCGCGAGGCATCGAGCAGATTGCGGCGGCTTTCCCGGGCCGTCTGATCGTCAAGGAGACCGGCGCCGGCCTGTCCGGCGCGGTGGCGCGTCGTTTGGCGGACATGGGCGTCGCCGCGCTGGACGTGGCCGGGGCGGGGGGCACCAACTGGGGCCTGATCGAGGGTGCGCGAGCGACGGGAGGTCGGGCGGAAGCGCTGGCCGCGCCCTTCGCCGGCTGGGGCGTGCCGACGGCGCGCAGCCTGGTAGACTGCGCCCAGGCCGCGCCGGAACTGGATCTGATCGGGTCGGGCGGCATCCGCGACGGTCTGGATGCGGCGCGCGCGATCCGGCTGGGCGCCTGTCTGGTCGGCCAAGCGGCGGGCGTGCTCGAGGCGGCGCTGACTTCGACCGGGGCCGTGGTGGGTCATCTGGATCTGATGGCGGCCCAACTGCGGCTGGCCTGCTTCTGCACCGGGTCGGCGGACCTTGCCGCCCTGGCTCAGGCGCCGTTGCTGGAAGCGCCGCGCTTCTGAGACAGTTCGGCCTTCAGCGCGCGCGCCGACCGCACCCACAGGAAGCCGAACGACACGCAGCCTTCGCGCGTCCGCACTGCGTGATGCAGTCGGTGGGCTTGAATGCGTCGCGTCCAGAACCCCGAGCGTCCGACGATTCCCGTCGGAAACCGGCGATGCACCAGTCCGTCGTGAAAGAAGAAATAGATCAGTCCATAGGCTGTCACGCCCATGCCGATCGGCAGCGCCCAAGGCCACAGATGCAGACCCAAGGCGACGAAGACGATGGCCGGGGCGGCGAACACCACGGCGAACAGGTCGTTTTTTTCCAGCACGTCGTCGTGCGGCTCATGATGGCTGCGGTGCCAGGTCCAAAGCAGGCCATGCATGACATAGCGATGCATCGCCCAGGCGAAGACCTCCATCCCCAGGAAGGTGGCGAGGAACAGCAGGATCATCGTCGGCCAGGACATGACCCATCATAGGCGCTTTACGGACCGCGCGTCACGACTTGACCCGGCGCGACGTTTCGCCGTCTGTGCGCCCATGTTGAAGGACCTGTTCGTCACCACCCTCGCGCTCAGCCTGATCATCGGCGTGCGCTATCTGCTGGTCGGTGTCGTGACCCATGGCTTGCTGTGGGGCGGAGCGGGACGGGGGCGTCAGCTGAACCACAGGCCGCCAGCGGCGAAACGCATCCGCGCCGAAGTCATCGCGTCCTTGATCGCCTGCCCGATCTACGCCTTGCCGGCTGCATTCGTCATCGAACTCTGGAAGCGCGGCGGGACGGCGATCTATGACGATATCCATGCCTGGCCGCTATGGTGGCTGCCCGTCAGCTTCATCGTCTACATGCTAGCCCACGACGCCTTCTACTATTGGGTTCACCGCGGACTGCACTATCCGCGCGTCTTCCCCTGGGCCCATGCCGAGCATCATCGGTCGCACGATCCCAGCGCCTTTGCTTCCTTCGCCTTCGATCCGGCTGAAGCGATCGCCACAGCCTGGTTCCTGCCGGCCCTGACCCTGTTCATTCCTATTCATTGGGGCGTAGCGCTGGCGCTGCTGACTCTGATGACCGCCACGGCCGTGCTGAATCATGCGGGTCGGGAGGTCTGGCCCGCGTCCTGGCTGAAACGCGCCCCCCTGCGCTGGATGATCACCGCCACCCACCACGACGCGCACCACAAACGCTTCAACGGCAACTACGGCCTGTATTTCCAGATGTGGGACCGATGGGCAGGCAGCGAGATTTCTTCCGCTCGAAGGAAGAGAGGCTGAGACGCCACCGCTTTGAACCAGGATTGTCGGGCGTCCTCAGCGGAAGTCAGCGGGTTTTAGGCCATGCCGCTGCAGCTTGTCGTACAGCGTCTTTCTCGGAACCTGCATTTCGGCGAGCACTGCGGATATGTCCCCACAATGGGACTGTAGCGCGTCGCGCAGCAGTTCGGCTTCGAATCTGTTGACGCGGTCGGGAAGGCTCAGGCCTTCATCGGGCGGGCGGGTCGTGTCGTCGAGCGACAAGGCGACGCGTTCGGCGAAATGCGCCAGTTCGCGGATATTGCCGGGCCAATCGGCCTCGACCAACAGGCGTCTTACGCTGTCGCTTATAGAGGGGGTGTCGACGCCGTGGCGGTCCGCAGCGCGACGCAGGAAGTGGGCGAATAGCAGGGGAATATCTTCTCTCCGTTCGCGCAGAGGCGGTACGCGGAGTCTCACCACGTTCAGACGGTAATAGAGGTCTTCGCGAAAGGCGCCCCCGCGCGCGGCTTCGCCCAGATCGATCTTTGACGACGCCAGGACACGCAAATCTAAGGCGCGGGGCTCATTGGCCCCGATGGGATGGACCTCGCGTTCCTCCAGGACCCGCAAAATCTTGACCTGAACGGCCAGAGGCATGCTCTCGACCTCGTCCAGAAACAATGAGCCGTTGTGCGCCCGTTCGACGTGTCCGACCCGTCGGCGCAAGGCTCCGGCGAAGGCGCCGAGTTCGTGGCCAAACAGTTCGCTCTCGATCAGCCCGTCGGGCAGGGCGCCACAGTTGACGGCGACGAACGGCGCCAATCGTCGCCGGCCGCCGTTGTGCAGGGCGCGCGCAACGGCCTCCTTTCCTGTCCCGGTTTCACCTTCGATCAGCACGTCCATCCGGGCGTCGGCGATCTGAGCGATGGTGGCGCGGAGGGCGGTGATGGCGCGAGACGAACCGGCCAGGGGCAGTTCCTGTCCGCTGTCGGAGGCCATAGCCAGCAGGCGACGGTTTTCCAGCACCAGGCCGCGTTTTTCCAGCGCGCGGTTCATGCTGTCCTGAAGGCGCTCAAACGGAAAGGGCTTGGCGACGAAGTCGTAGGCGCCGTCCTTCATCGCTGCGACGGCGTCGGTGATATCGCCATGGCCAGTGATCATGATGATCGGCAGGGCCGCGTCCAGAGCCTGGAGGCGGCTGAGCAACTGGCGGCCATCAAGGCCGGGCATCCGCAGGTCGGTGATGACAACGCCCGGGAAATCGGCGTCAATCGCTCTCAATGCAGGTTCGGCCCCCGGAAAAGGGCGGACGTCGTAACCTTCCAAGGTCAGGCGCTCGACCAAGGCATGGCGGAAATCGGCGTCGTCCTCGATCAGAGCGACGGCAGTGGGGCGAGCGAATTCCATCACGCGATCCTAAGCGTGGCGACAAAGGTCGCTCCGACGTCCTCGTCGACCAAGTCAAGCTCGCCGCCGAAACCGGCGACCAGATCTCGACAGATGACCAAACCCAAGCCGAGGCCATTTGCGCGTGTGGTGACAAAGGGCGTGAACAGTTGGGCGCGCACAGCGGGAGGGACGCCAGGACCATTGTCGGAGATGCTCAATCGAACACGGTCCTTATCGCGCGAGACTTTCAGCGTTAGTCGCGGCCGATCGCAGTCTTCCAGCGCTTCTGAAGCGTTCTTGACCAGATTGACGATCACCTGTTCCAAGCGAAAGCGGTCGGCGCGCACTGTGACGTTTGCGTCGCCTTCGCGGATCAATTTGACGCCGCCCTCGTCCAATCGGCCGCGCGTCAGCAGCAAGGCCCCGTAGATCGCGTCCTCCAGGCGGACGATGCCGATTTTGGGATCTGACTTTCTGGAAAAGACACTTAGGCCCTCGGTGATGGCGCCGATGCGCTGGGTCAGGTCGCTGATCCGCGCCAACGCGCCACGCGCCTTGGCGGGCTCGTCGCGGTCAAGCAGAACGCCGGCAGTCTCTGCCTGGGTCTGGATGGCGGCGACGGGTTGGTTGATCTCGTGCGCCACGCTGGCGACGATCTGCCCCAGGGCGGCGAGTTTGCTGGCTTGAACCAGCTCGTCACGCAGCAGTTCGCGTGCGGTCTCGGCTCGGCGGCGTTCCTCGATCTGACGATTGAGGGCGGCATTGGCGTTACGAAGCTCGTGGGTCCGTTCGTCGATCAGCCTTTCCAATTCCAGCCGCGCCTCTTCCTCGGCACGAGCGCGGACAAGGGCCTGATGCCGACGACGCAGGAGCACGACGATGACGCCTGCCAGCAGGGTGACGATCAGGGCCGCAAGCGCCCGCGCGGTTGCGACGGCCGTCCCAATGGATCCGCGATCCGGCGACAGCAGGTGCAGAGTCCAGCCGGGCGTCTCCGTTGGGATCGCCGCATGCATCCAGCGCTGCTCGCGGCCATCGACTGGAGCCTGGATCAGACGCGGTCGATCATTGGGGGGCGTGACGAAGGGGAGGGGGCGCAACGCCTCGGGTTGAAGCGTCTGATCGGTCAATGTCAGCCGCCGTCGACGTTCGTCCAGCGCTTCTGTGGTGCGGAAACGCCATGCGGGCACGCTGGTGATCAGCACGACGCCGCCGGGATCGACAACATAGGCCGGCTCACCTGACGCGCGCCATTCGGCCTCGAGAGTGGCGAACTCGACCTTGACCACAACGACGCCCACGGCGGAGCTGCTCGACCCGTCAACGCGCCGCGCCAGATAGAGCCCGGGTCGGCCGGACACGGTGCCCAAGGCGAAGAACTCCGCCTGGCCCTGGCGCATGGCGTTGATAAAATAAGGGCGAAACCCATAGTCGGCGCCGACGAAACTGGTCGGCAGGCGCCAGTTGCTGGCGGCGCGGGTCCGGCCGTTGGCGTCGATGATATAGATGGCGGCGGCCCGTGTCTGACGCGCCAAAGTCTCCAGTTTAAGGCTGACAGGATCGCCCTTGGCAGTCTGCGGGGCGCTCAGCAGGGCAGCGATGTCGGGATCGCTCGCCAACGCTAGGGGCAGGGAGCGGTGCTTTTCCAGTTCGCTGCGTAGCACGGCCGCGTGCAAGGCGGCGGCCGCCTCTGTCTGCCGAGCCAGTTCGATCTGAGCGTCACGCCGAGCCACCTCGCCCGCCCCGAAAGCCGCCAGGACGGCGATCGTGAACCAAGCTCCCGCCGTTATCAGCCAACGGGAGCGCCAAGGTTTTCGAGCCGAGCCTATGACAGGTGAATGCTGCACATTCCTAGTGTGCGGATAATCGCACGTAAGGGCTAGTCGCCTGGGTGAAAAACCGCACAGATATCTCGATAAACACTCCGGCTTTCATAGAAAGTGCTTGGTTATCATAAAGATGGAGACGTTCGATCAATCGCTTTCGCGATGATGGTTCTCGTTGGAAGCTCTATCCAACGGAGCGTGGCGAAGATCGCGCCCATCGAGGAGACTGCGGGATCACCCCCGCACATCAGGAGCCCTTCGTGATCTCAATACCGTCAGAGGCCGCGCCGGTCGTTCGCCGGCCGTTCTATCGCCACCTGTATTTCCAGGTGCTGATCGCTATCGCGCTCGGCGCTCTGATCGGTCATTTCTGGCCGACATTCGGCGAAAGCCTGAAGCCGCTGGGCGACGGATTCATCAAACTGGTGAAGATGGTCATCGCGCCAGTCATCTTCCTGACCATTGTGACCGGCATCGCCGGCATGCGCGATCTTGGAAGCGTCGGTCGCGTCGCCGCCAAGGCCTTCGCATACTTCCTGGTCTTCTCGACTCTGGCTCTGATCGTGGGCCTGATCATCGCCAATCTGGTGCGTCCGGGCAATGGTCTGAACATCGACCCGGCGACGTTGAACGCCGGCGCCGTCGAGCAGTATGCGGCGGCCGCGCACGAGAGCACGATCGTCGGCTTCCTGATGGGCGTCATTCCCGACACGCTGGTCAGCGCCTTCTCGACCGGCAACATCCTGCAGGTTCTGTTCGTGTCGATCCTGTTTGGCCTCGCCCTGGCGTTGGTGGGAGAGCGGGCCCAGCCTGTGGTCGATCTGTTCGAGACGCTCAGCCTTGCCGTGTTCAAGCTGGTCGCCATCGTGATGAAGGCCGCGCCCATCGGCGCCTTCGGAGCCTTCGCCTTTACGATCGGCGCCTACGGCATCGCATCGATCGCCAATCTGGCCGCCTTGATCGTGACCTTCTACGTCACTGCGATCATCTTCGTCGTGGGCGTGCTGGGGCTGGTGGGCGTCGCCAACGGCTTCAACATTCTCAAGCTGATCCGTTACCTTAAGGAAGAGCTTCTGCTGGTGCTGGGCACTTCCAGTTCAGAGGCGGCCCTGCCCAGCCTGATCTCCAAGATGGAACGCGCGGGCGCCGCCAAGTCGGTCGTCGGCCTGGTCGTGCCGACCGGCTATTCGTTCAATCTGGACGGCACCAACATCTATATGACGATGGCTGCTCTGTTCATTGCTCAGGCGCTGAACATCGAACTCACCATCTGGCAGCAGATCACGCTTCTGCTGGTCGCCATGCTCAGCTCAAAAGGCGCAGCGGGCATTACGGGCGCAGGCTTCATCACCTTGGCGGCGACCCTGTCGGTCGTGCCGGATGTGCCAGTCGCAGGCATGGCGCTGATCCTGGGCATCGACCGCTTCATGAGCGAATGCCGGGCCCTGACCAACTTCATCGGCAACGCCGTGGCCACTATCGTCGTGGCCCGCTGGGAGAACGCGCTGGATCGCGACGCCCTGAAGGCCGCGCTGGGCGGACATCCCTTGCCGGTGGCGGCGCTGCCTGACCCTGCGGCGGGGCCTGGAGACGATCTGGTTCTCGCCAAGGACTGACGGCGAGGACGACTTTTGAATGACGGGACCGCCGACATAACGACGGCCCGGGAGGAGGAAACATGAAGATGCAATCCAAGTTCGCACTGATGGCGGGCGCGGCCTCGGCTGTCCTGCTGATCTCGGCGGGAGCGGCTCTGGCTCAGGACGCCACGCCTCAGTCCACGCCAGCGCAGGAGGGCGAGGCGGCGCAGGTCGAGGACATCGTCGTCGTCGGCTCTCAAATCCGCGGCGCCTCCACCACGGCGGCTCTACCGGTAACCGTCGTCACGCAGGAAGAAATAATCGCGACCGGCGCCGTCAGCGGCGATGATCTGCTGCGGTCCATTCCCCAGATGGGTGATGTGCTGTTCTCCAGCGCCAACAATCCTCAAACCTCGAACGCAGCGCGAGGCGACGTCAACTCGGTCAATCTGCGCTCGCTGGGCGTGGGCAACACCCTGGTGCTCTTGAACGGACGTCGGATCGTTCAGCACCCTACCAGCCAAGGAACGTCAGACACCGGCACGGTGCCGGTGCTCAGCTACAACTCCAACGCCATTCCGGTCTCGGGGTTGGAGCGGTTAGAGGTTCTGCTGGACGGCGCCGCCGCCATCTATGGCGCGGACGCCGTTGCGGGCGTCGTGAACACTGTGCTTCAGCAGGATTTCGATGGCTTGGAGATGAAGGCCCAGTACGGCGGTGCGGAGGGCACGCATCGCCGAGAGTTCACCTTCGGAATGTTCGCCGGCAAGGATTTCGAGCGGGGCAATCTGTCGGGCTTCCTCGACTACACCAACCGCACCGCCCAGCAGGCCAGCGACGAACCCTATACCGCCTCTGACGACCGCCGCAGCCTGTTCGCCAACGTGCCGGGCTATGAGAATTCGACCGACACCGACGGGCGCTCTTCCTATACAGCCTGGGCCAACTTCCAGACGCCGTTCCAAGTCCGTCGGGGCACAACGGCCCTGACGACCGGCGCCGGCGCCTTCCACAATCAGCCTTCCAGCTTCGGCTGCACCGCGCCGGTTGGGGGTGATGTTTGCCTGGCCAGCGGCAATATCAGCTACAGCGGCGCCGGCCGCGAGTTGCGCTATGACGCGGCGCGGGGCACCACCCAATCGCCGGATATCGAACGGTTGAACCTGTTCGTGTCGGGTCACTACGATCTCGACAACGGCGTCACGGCCTTTGGTGAACTCGGCTATTACACGGCATCGACCCAAAACATTCAGCCGCCGACCATCCTGCTGAACCCGCTCTGGATCCCAGCCAGCAACTACTGGAATCCGTTCGGTCCCGTCACCTTTGCCGACGGCACGCGCAATCCCAATCGTCTCGCTGGCCTGACAAACGTCCCCACAGCCGGGACGGCCGTTAAGCTGGTTCGGTATCGCTTCAACGATCTGGGCGCCCAGGTGGTGGATGTCGACAACTGGCAGTCCCGCTTCTTGGGCGGCCTGCGGGGCGAATGGCGCGGCTTCGATTGGGAAAGCGCGCTGCTGTATTCGGAAGCCGAGGCCACCGACAGCTCGAACGCCGTCAATCTGACCGCGCTTCAGGCCAATCTCGCCCTGTCGACGCCCGACGCCTACAATCCTTTCAGCGGCGGATGTGTGAACGACACCAGCTTTGGCGACTGCACGCCCAGTTCTCAGGCCGCGATCGACGCCATCACGACCGACCTGACGCGGGTGTCCAAGACCACGCTTGCGCTGTGGGACTTCAAGGTCAGCCGTCCCGATGTCTTCACCCTGCCGGGCGGACCTGTCGGTATGGCCCTGGGCGTCGAGGCGCGCCGTGAGACCCAGCGTGACGACCGCGACGCCGATTTGGACGGCACCAACGTCTTCCGCGACAGCGTGTCGGGCGAGATCAGCCAGTCCAACATCGCTGCGGTCAGTTCAAACCCCGATACCTACGGCAAACGCGAGGTCTATTCGGCCTATGTCGAGTTTGCGGTGCCTGTCGTTTCGCCGGAGATGAACATCCCGCTTGTTCGCAGTCTCGATTTCCAACTGGCCGGTCGATACGAGCACTATTCCGACTTCGGCGATGTGGCTAAGCCCAAGATCGCCATGGCCTGGGATTTGGTCGAAGGCGTCCGCGTCCGAGGCTCCTATTCCGAGGGTTTCCGCGCCCCGAACCTGGAACAGACCAACGCGGCGCAGTACGGGCGTCTGTCCACCAATAACGATTACATCCGCTGCGAGGCCGATCTGCGCCTGGGTCGGATCACCAACTTCAATCAATGTTCGCAACCCGCCAGCGCCTCGCTGCTGGTATCGGGCAATCCCGAGCTTCAGCCCGAGGAAAGCAGGAACCAGTCCATCGGCCTGGTTTTGCAGCCTTGGTTCATTCCCGAGCAGTTTGGCCGCTTCACCTTCACGCTGGACCGCTGGAAGATCGAGCAAGAGAAGATCGTCGGTCTGCTGGGCGCGCAGTCGAACGTCGTGCTGGACTACCTGAACATCCTGAACGGCACGCGGAACGACAACGTCAACCGGGCGGCGGTGACGGCCGACGACATCGCCTTCTTCCAGGGGAGCGGAATCACTCCCGTCGGACAGATCGTCTCGGTCGAAGACCAGTTCATCAACCTGCTGCCGCAGACGGTGGAGGGTCTCGACATCGGTCTTCAGTGGCGACTGCGCGGCACGCCCTGGGGCAACTTCCGCGCCAGCGTGAATGCGGCGCATCTGACGAAGTTCGACCGTTCTCCCGGCCCTTTGGTCGAGTCGCTGTTCGCGGCGCGTGAAGCCGGTCAGATCAACGCGAATACACCGCTGCCGATCTCTCAGACCCTGCTGGCTCGCAACGGCCGGCCGGAATGGCGGGTGACGGGCTCGTTCACCTGGTCGCAAGGGCCATGGCAGGTGGGCGCATTCACCCAATACAACAGCGCCGTCACCGAAACCGGCTTCCTCAGCGCCCAGGGCGATCCCTGGCAGGTCGATAGTCAGATCACTGGCAATCTGTATGGTCAGTATGAGTTCGGCGACAACGCTGGCTTTGCGTCCGGCACAACGGTTCGCCTGGGGGCTCGTAACATCACTGACGAGCAGCCGCCGTTGACTTCATCGGGCTATCTGGGTGCGCTCTACAATCCCTACGGCCGCTACTGGTACGCCAACATCTCCAAGACGTTCTAAGAGGGGAGAGGCGCGATGACCGACCGTCTCGTTCGATCTCTGGGTGCGCTGGTCGCAGCCTGGGCAGGCATCGCGCCGATGACGCAGGCGCAGGAAACGCAGACGGCCGTCACGGCGGTTGTCGATCCTGCGCCCGCGCCAGCCGATTGCCCGGACTTCGTGCCGCAGCAGACGCGGTGCTGGTCGGGCAGGGCGGTTAAAGGCGGCTATTATTGGATCGCCGTGCCTCAGGACTGGAATGGCGCCCTGATCGTTCACGCGCATGGCGGACCCCGCACCAGCGCACCAGAACCAAACGATCCGCTGGAGGACATGGAGCGGTTCTCCATGACGGTGAAGGAAGGTTTCGCCTGGGCGGGCTCGACCTATCGCCGTGGCGGCTATGGCGTACGGATGGCGGCGGAAGATACGGACGATCTGCGCCAGATTTTCTGGAATGCCTTCGGCAAGCCACGTCGAACTCTGGTGCATGGCCAGTCCTGGGGCGGCAACGTCGCGGCCAAGACGGCTGAGCTCTACGCCCGCGATGCCGAGGGACAGGTCATGTGGGACGGCGTCGTCCTGACCAACGGCGTAATCGGCGGCGGGACTCGCACCTACCGCTTTCGCGCCGATTTGAGAGCGGTTTATCAGTTCTACTGCAACAACCATCCGCTTCCGAACGAGCCCCGGTATCCGCTTTGGCAGGGGCTGCCGCTAGAAAGCGATCTAAACCGGGCGCAGTTGGCGGAGCGGGTCAAAATCTGCACGGGCGTGGGCCTGCCGCTTGCTGAGAGGTCGGCTGAGCAGAAGCGCAATCTGGCGAATATCCTGGCCGTGACGGGCGTGAACGAGGAACAGTTGGTTCCGCATCTAGCCTGGGCGACCTTCCTGTTCCGCGACATGGTTTTGCGCCGTCTTGACGGGCTGAACCCCTTCGACAACAGCCGTACGGTCTATCAGGGTTCGCACGACGACGAGGCGTTGAACGCTGGCGTTCAGCGTTTCGCGGCCGATCCGATGGGTGTGGCGCGCTTGGCCTACGACGCCGATCTCAGCGGTCTGATCGTGGCGCCGACGCTGACGATCCACGCCAAGAACGATGCGACAGCCTTCGTCTCCAACGACGCGCTTTACAGGGAGACGGTCGCCGCGGCGGGACGATCGGACCTATTGGTCCAGACGTTCACAGACGAGTCCGAACATAGCCGCCTATCGCCGCCAGAGTACGTCGGTCTTTTCCAGGCGATGATGCGCTGGCTGGACGAGGGCGTGAAGCCGACGCCCGCTGACGTTGCCAGGCTGTGTCAGGTGGCGGCTCCACGCTACGAGGACGGCTGTCATTTCGACACCACCTTCAAGCCGTCGACGGACAGCCGCGCCAACTGAAGCTGCCGCTGCACTTCACAACGATCCGCCCCAAACGCAACACGGCCCGCAGGCGACTGCGGGCCGTGTCTTTCTGTGGGCGACCTAAACGATCAGGCCGTCTTGGCGCGGTCTTTATCTGAGGAGCTGCGGGCCAGTTCGCGATTTAGCCACAGTGCCACGAGGGTGCAGATGGCGCCCGACAGCAGATAGGCGCCGGCGGCGATCAGGCCGAATTGGCTGGAGATCCACAGGGCCGCGAGGGGCGCAAAGCCCGCGCCGAACAGCCAGGCCAGGTCCGAGGTCAGGGCGGAGGAGGTATAGCGGTTGGTCAGGCTGAAGCTGGACGCCACGGGGCCAGAGGCTTGCCCGAACGACAGGCCCAGCAGGATGAAGCCGGAGATCATGAAGGTCAGCTCGCCGACCGGGCCGCCGTTCAGCAGTTGCGGCGCAAAGCCCGAGAAGGCGGCGATGCCGGCGGCTGTGATCGCCAGCAAGGTGCGGCGGCCGTAGCGGTCGGCCAGAATGCCCGAGGCAAGGATGGCCAGCAGACCGAAGACCGCGCCCACCATCTCGATCAGCAGGAAGCGCACCGGCGTTTCCTTTGTGAACAGGAACACCCAAGACAGCGGGAAGACGGTGACCATGTGGAACATGGCGAAGCTGGCCAGCGGGGCGAAGGCGCCGATGGCGATCTTCGGGCCTTCGTCGCGCAGCGCCTGAGTGATCGGCGTGGGCTGAAGCTCGCGCGTCTCAAACAGCTTCTGGAAGGCCGGCGTCACCACGATGCGCAGGCGCGCGAACAGGGCCACGACGTTGATCGCAAAGGCCACGAAGAACGGATAGCGCCAGCCCCAGTCCAGGAAATCGGGCGCCGACAGCGTGTTCAGGAAGAAGGCGAACAGGGCGGAGGCCACCAGCAGGCCGATGGGCGCGCCGAGTTGCGGGATCATGGCGTACCAGCCGCGCTTCTTCTCCGGTGCGTTCAGCGCGAGCAGCGAGGCCAGACCGTCCCAGGTGCCTCCCAAGGCGACGCCCTGGCCGATACGGGTCAGGGCCAGCAGCACCGGCGCCCACATGCCAATGCTCTCATAGCCGGGGATGAAGGCGACCGACACGGTGGATGTGCCCAGCAGCAGCAGGGCGGTCGTCAGCTTGGCGCCGCGCCCGAACTTGCGGTCGATGGCGATGAACAGGACGGTCCCCAGCGGCCGAGCCAGGAAAGCCAGGGCGAAGACGGCGAAGGAGAGCAGGGTGCCGCCCACCGCGCCCGCATAGGGGAAGATCAACTGCGGGAAAACGACCACCGAAGCGATGGCGTAAACAAAGAAGTCGAAAAACTCGGAAGTTCGGCCGATAATGACGCCGATGGCGATCTCGCCGGCGTCAACCTTGCCATGGCCCGTGTGAAGGGCGGCGGCGTCGCGTTCCAGCGACTCTGACGAAGGGGTCGTCGAGGCGGACATGGGCTTGGTCGCTCCGTGTGAGACTGAATTATCGGCCGTACGGCAGGTCGCCGCATTATGACCGGGCGCCCTTTGCGATGAAAGCGGCCTCGTGAGGATAGGACATATTGCCCAATGTCGTTCCTGATTGAAGCTGAGTATCCCGCCGCCTACGAACGCCAACCGTCGCGGCGCCTCCCCCTCGCCCGACGCTTTTCGATTGGATCCGCCTTGCGCCGTCTGCGCCTTCTTTTGCTCGCGCCCATCGTGGCCCTGCTGTCGGCCTGCAACCTGGTCGTCCTCAACCCTGCCGGCGACGTCGCGTCCCAGCAGGGCGATCTGCTGATGATCTCGACCCTGCTGATGCTGATCATCATCGTGCCAGTGATGGGTCTGATCGTCTTCTTCGCCTGGAAGTATCGGGCGTCGAACAAGGAGGCCGAGGCCGACTACCGTCCCGATTGGGACCACTCCACGTCACTGGAGTTGGTCATCTGGGCCGCGCCGCTGATGATCATCATCTGCCTGGGCGCCCTGACCTGGGCCGGCACCCACCTGCTGGACCCGTATCGTCCGATCGACCGGATCAAGCCGGGCCAAGCCGTCGAGGAGAGCGTCGAGCCGTTGCAGGTCAATGTCGTCGCGCTCGACTGGAAGTGGATGTTCATTTACCCGCAGTACGGCGTCGCCACCGTCAATGAGCTGGCCGCGCCGGTTGACCGTCCGATCCGTTTCCACATCACCTCGTCCTCGGTGATGAACAGCTTCTACATTCCCGCCCTGGCCGGTCAGATCTACGCCATGCCGGGCATGGAAACGAAGCTGCACGCCGTTATCAACCGTCCGGGCGAATACGAAGGCTTCTCGGCCAACTATTCCGGCGACGGCTTCTCGCACATGCGCTTCGCCTTCCACGGTCTGGATCAGTCCGGGTTCGACCAATGGATCGCCGGCGTGCGCCAGGACGGCCAGACGCTGGACCGCGATCGCTATCTGGAGCTGGAAAAGCCCAGCGAGAAGGTGCCGGTCATGCGCTTCGGCGCCGTGGATGGCGCGCTGTGGGACGCGATCCTCAACATGTGCGTCGAGCCGGGCAAGATGTGCATGGGCGAGATGATGGCCATCGACAAGCAGGGCGGCCTGTCCATGGCGTCGGTGCGCAACACCATGCCGCTGGTCTATGACAAATACGCCGGTCGCGGAAAATCGCCCGCCTACTTCGGCTCCAACGACAGCTACGTCATGACGATCTGCACCCCGCTGCAGGCCGAGGCCGCCGCCGCCGACCGCATGCGCCGCGCCGAGCTAGATACGGTCGCCGGACCGACCAGCTTGGAGCGCCTGACCGGGCAGGGGTTGTCGCCCGGTCAGACTCCGATGGCCTCGCTGACGACGCTGGCCCGCAATCCCTTCGCCACGGGGCCGGTTCCGACCGACGTCCGTTCCGCCCCCAACGCCTGAGCGAACACAGTCGATGAACGCTGATCAACTCATTCCGCTAATCTTCGGGCGCCTCACGCTTGAGGCTCTGCCGTTGCACGAGCCGATCCTGGTCGTGACCATGTCGGTCGTGCTGCTGGGCGGTCTCGCCCTGTTTGGCGCCCTGACCTATTTCAAGCTGTGGGGCTATCTCTGGAAGGAGTGGTTCACCACCGTGGACCACAAGAAGATCGGGATCATGTACATGATCCTGGGTCTGATCATGTTCGTGCGCGGCTTCGCCGACGCCATAATGATGCGCCTGCAACAGGCGATGGCCTTCGGCGGGTCCGAGGGTTACCTGAACGCGCACCACTATGACCAGATCTTCACCGCCCACGGCGTGATCATGATCTTCTTCGTGGCCATGCCGCTGGTGACGGGCATCATGAACTATGTCGTGCCGCTGCAGATCGGCGCGCGCGACGTGTCCTTCCCCTTCCTGAACAACTTCAGCTTCTGGATGACCACGGCCGGCGCCATCATCGTCATGGCCTCGCTGTTCGTGGGCGAGTTCGCGCGCACCGGCTGGCTGGCCTATCCGCCGCTGTCGGGCATCGGTTACAGTCCCGGCGTCGGCGTCGACTATTACATATGGGCGCTGCAGATCGCGGGGGTGGGGACGACACTGTCCGGCATCAACCTGATCGCGACCATCGTGAAGATGCGCGCGCCCGGCATGGGCATGATGAAGATGCCGGTCTTCACCTGGACCTCGCTGTGCACCAACGTACTGATCGTGGCGTCCTTCCCGGTCCTGACCGCCGTCCTGGCCCTGCTGACGCTGGACCGTTACGTCGGCACCAACTTCTTCACGAACGACTTCGGCGGCAACCCGATGATGTACGTGAATCTGATCTGGATCTGGGGTCACCCCGAGGTCTACATCCTGATCCTGCCGCTGTTCGGCGTCTTCTCGGAGATCGCCTCGACCTTTTCGGGCAAGAAGTTGTTCGGCTATACCTCCATGGTCTACGCCACGGTCGTCATCACGATCCTGTCCTACCTGGTCTGGCTGCACCACTTCTTCACCATGGGCTCGGGAGCCTCGGTGAACAGCTTCTTCGGCATCACGACGATGATCATCTCGATCCCGACGGGCGCGAAGATCTTCAACTGGCTGTTCACGATGTACCGCGGGCGCATCCGGTTCGAGCTGCCGATGATGTGGCTGGTCGCCTTCATGCTGACCTTCGTGATCGGCGGGATGACGGGCGTGCTGCTGGCGGTGCCGCCGGCCGACTTCGTGCTGCACAACTCGCTATTCCTGGTGGCCCACTTCCACAACGTCATTATCGGCGGCGTGCTGTTTGGCCTCTTCGCGGCGATCAACTTCTGGTGGCCCAAAGCCTTCGGCTTCAAGCTCGACAAGAAGTGGGGTCTGATCAGCTTCTGGTGCTGGGTGCCCGGCTTCTGGCTGGCCTTCCTGCCGCTGTACGTGCTGGGTCTGATGGGCGTGACGCGCCGGATGCGGGTGTTCGACGATCCCTCGCTTCAGATCTGGTTCGTCATCGCCGCCATCGGCGCCGGCGTCATCGCCCTGGGCATCGCGGCCATGTTCATCCAGTTCGCCGTGTCGATCATCAACCGCGACAAGCTGCGCGACACAACGGGCGACCCGTGGGGCGGCCGCACGCTGGAGTGGGCGACCTCGTCGCCGCCGCCGGCCTACAACTTCGCCGCCACGCCGTACGTCCATGACGCCGACGCCTGGTGGGACATGAAGAAGCAGGGCTATCAGCGTCCGCTGAACGGCTACAAGGCGATCCACATGCCCTCGAACACCGGGGCGGGGATCATCATCTCGGGCCTGTGCCTGGTGATGGGGCTGGCCTTGATCTGGTACATCTGGTGGCTGGCCGCCATCAGCTTCATCGGGGTGCTGGCCGTCTCGATCGGCCATACCTTCAACTACAAGCGCGACTATTACATCCCCGAGGATGAGGTCCGCGCGACAGAAGAGGCGCGCACCCGCGCCCTGGCCGGAACGGAGGCCTGATCATGAGCGCGACTGCGACCGAGATCGACCGGACCGTCTTCCACCTGGAAGAGGAGCCGCACCACGAGGAAGGCTCCAGCACCATGCTGGGCTTCTGGCTCTATCTGATGAGCGACTGCCTCATCTTTGCGATGCTGTTCGCCGTGTTCGGCGTGCTGGGCGGCAACTACGCCGCCGGGCCGGGGCCCAAGGAACTGTTCGACCTGGAACTGGTGGCGATCAACACCGCCATGCTGCTGTTCTCGTCGATCACCTATGGCTTCGCCATGCTGGCGATGGATCGAAACAACCAGCGTCAGACGCTCGTTTGGCTGGCGATCACCGGCCTGTTCGGCCTGGCGTTCCTGGGGATCGAACTCTACGAGTTCGCGCACCTGATCCATGAGGGCGCGACGCCGCAACGCAGCGCCTTCCTGTCGGCCTTCTTCACCCTGGTGGGCACCCACGGCCTGCACGTCACCTTCGGCATCATCTGGCTGGTGACGCTGATGGTTCAAGTCAGCATGAAGGGCCTGATCCCCGCCAACAAACGCCGACTGATGTGCCTGTCCATGTTCTGGCACTTCCTGGACGTCATCTGGATCGGCGTCTTCACCTTCGTCTATCTGCTGGGCATGCTGCGATGAGCGCCGACATGAACGACCATTCGCCGGAGTCTCACGAGACCGACCACCTGGGTCACGAGGGGCACAATCACGGCTCCTTCAAGAGCTACATGATCGGCTTCGTGCTGTCAGTGATCCTGACGGCCATCCCGTTCGCCCTGGTCATGACCGGCGTCCTGCCGACCCAGGCGACGGCCCTGATCGTTATGGGCTTCGCCGTGGTGCAGATCGTGGTGCACATGATCTACTTCCTGCACATGAACTCCAAGTCCGAGGGCGGCTGGATCATGCTGGCGCTGATCTTCACGATCATCGTGGTGGTCATCGCCCTGTCGGGTTCGCTGTGGGTCATGTACCACCTGAACACCAATATGATGCCCATGACGCACGACATGGCTCAGATGGGCGGCTGAGGTCGAGATCACGAACCCGTCCTCAGTGCCGGCCGGCGGCAAGGCCAGACGTTCGCTATCCTTCCGCATGGCGGTCGTGGTCGCGGGCCTGGCGCTGTTCGTCGGCTTTCTGGCGCTGGGCGGGTGGCAGGTTCAGCGCCTGGCCTGGAAGACCAATCTGATCGCCCAGGTCGATGCTCGCGTTCACGCGGCCGCCGTCCCATCGCCTGGCCCGACCCAATGGGCCGGCGTGACGCGCGACAAGGATCAGTACCGCCGTGTCGTTGTTCGCGGTCGATTCCTGCACGACAAGGAAACCCTGGTTCAGGCGGTGACCGACGCCGGCGGCGGCTTCTGGGTCGTGACGCCTCTGGTCGACGACCGGGGCTTCACCGTCCTGATCAATCGAGGCTTTGTGCCCGCTGGCCGACGCGATCCGGCCGTTCGCGCCGATGGTCAGGTCGGGGGGGCGCAGAAGGTGACCGGACTGCTCCGGATCACCGAGCCCAAGGGCGGCTTCCTGCGCGCCAATGATCCCGCCGGTGATCGCTGGCGGTCGCGCGACGTCGCGGCGATCGCTGCGCGGCGCGGCCTGACGACCGTCGCGCCCTATTTCATTGATGCGGACGCCAGTCCGAACCCGGGCGGATGGCCGCGCGGAGGGCTGACGGTGATCCGGTTCGCCAACAGCCATCTGGTCTATGCCCTGACCTGGTTCGGCATGGCGCTGCTGACCTTGGTCGGTCTGTGGCTGTTCCTGCGCGACGGCAGGCGCAACCGGTCGTGACGACGACAACTGTACAAAGGCTGCTGGGCCTGGGGCTCAGAGGTGGTGTCGCGACCCACGGCGGGGCCAACCGCCGCAACATGCTGCTGCTGATCCAGTTGCGCTGGCTGGCGGTCGCCGGGCAGGTGGCGACGATCCTGCTGGTCCAGTACGTGATGCGGATCCCGCTGCCGGTGCTGTGGCTGTTGGCGGCGCCGGCGGGTCTGGTGCTGGTCAATCTGGTCAGCGCGCCGTTGACCGTGCGCACGCAGGAGGTCGAGGATCAGGCGCTGATGATCGCCCTCCTGGCGGATGTGGCGGCCCTGACCTGGCTGCTGTTCCTAACCGGGGGCGCGGCCAATCCGTTCGTGGCGCTGTATCTGCTGCAAGTCGTTCTTGGGGCCGTGCTGCTGGCGCCGGTCTATGCTTGGGCGCTGATCGCCATCACCAGCCTGTGTTTCGCCGGGCTGGGCCTGCATTCGCGGCCGTTGAACCTGCCGCCGGCGCGCGAGGATTCGCTGCTCAGCCTTTATCTTCAGGGCAGTCTGATCTGTTTCGTGCTGATGGCCGTGCTGTTGGTGCTGTTCGTCACCCGGATCAGCCAGAACCTGCGCGAGCGCGACGCCTCCATGGCCGCCCTGCGACAGCAGACGGCCGAGCATGATCATATCGTCCGCATGGGCCTGCTGGCGTCGGGCGCAGCGCATGAGCTGGGAACACCATTGGCTTCGCTGTCGGTGATCCTCAGCGACTGGAAGCGGATGCCGGCCCTGACCCGGGACGCCGACCTGGCCCAGGACATGACGGTGATGCGGGCCGAGGTCGAACGCTGCAAGGCCATCGTCACCGGCATCCTGATGTCGGCCGGCGAGGCGAGGGGACAGGCGCCCGAGCGCACGACCTTGCGCGCCTTTGTCGCCGATGTGGTGGCCAGTTGGAGCGGCGACGGTGTGGCGGTGCAGATCCGCGACGAACTGGCCCAGAACCCGTCCATCATCGCCGACCCGGCCCTGCGTCAGGTGCTGGGCGTGCTGTTCGACAATGCGGTCGAGGCCGGAGCGAGCCGCATCACCGTGACCACGACGCGCACGGACGAAGATTTCGGCATTGTGGTCCGCGACGACGGACCGGGCTTTCCGCCGGCGATCCTTCAGGCCTGGGGCAAGCCCTACAACTCGACCAAGCCCAGGCCCGGCGCCGGTCTTGGGCTCTTTCTACTTATGAATGTGATCCGGTCGCTGGGCGGAAGGGTAGAAGCCTCCAATCCCCCGGCGGGCGGCGCAGAAGTGCGTCTCACCCTGCCGCTTTCGGCGTTGGCCCCGACACACGAGATCGCGCATGACCGATGACGCCAGATTGCTGCTGATCGTCGAGGACGACGAGTCGTTTTCGACCACCCTGCGACGCTCGTTCGAACGGCGTGGCTATATGGTCGTCAGCGCCGCCAGTCCCGACCAGATGACCGAGGTGCTGAAGACGCATCGCCCCGGCTATGCGGTCGTCGATCTGAAGCTGGGCGGGCATTCCGGCCTGACCTGCGTCGAGGCTCTTCACGCCTTCGACCCCGAGATGAATATCGTCGTCCTGACTGGCTTCGCCAGCATCGCCACGGCGGTCGAGGCGATCAAGCTGGGCGCCCGGCACTATCTGGCCAAGCCCGCCAGCACCGATGACATCGAAACCGCGTTCGGCCGGGCGGACGGCGACGCCGAGACGCCGCTGGGCACGCGCCCCACTTCGATCAAAACGCTGGAGTGGGAGCGGATCCACGAGACGCTGGTGGAGACCGACTTCAACATCTCCGAGGCGGCGCGGCGGTTGGGCATGCACCGCCGCACCCTGGCCCGGAAGCTGGAAAAGCGCCGCGTCACCTAGTCCAGTTCGGCCGCGATCTGGTCGGCCAGCGCCCGCAAGGTCGCCGTATCCGCCATCGGCGCATGGCCGTGACCCTTCATCTCACGATCGGCCCAGCGCGGCACGATGTGGAAATGCAGATGGAAGACCGTCTGTCCGCCCGCCTCGCCGTTGAACTGCAGGATCGACAGGCCTTCAGGCTTCAGCGCTTTCTCGACCGCCTTGGCCGTGCGTTGCAGGGCGGCGGTCATGCGGGCCAGCACCTCGGGCTCGATCTCCAGCAGATTACGCGCCTGGGAGTGTTTGGCGATGATCAGGACGTGGCCTTCCGACTGGGGAAACACGTCCATGAAGGCCAGGACGTGGTCGTCCTCCCACACCTTCACCGACGGAATGTCGCCGCGCAGGATCTTGGCGAAGATGTTGTTGGTGTCATAGGCGCCGTGCAGGCTCATGAGCGGTCTCCGTGCGGTTCGAACCTTCGATAGCAGCGCTGTCCACGGAGGGGGAGCCTTCGCCCACGCCATGCATTATGGTCACGCTTGAACGTAACGAGGCACGTCATGATCCGTTTCATCATCCAGGCGCTGGTCACTATGGCGGGCCTGTGGCTGTCCGCCCAGGTCGTGCCGGGCGTGGACTTCACCAGCACGGGGTCGCTCATCGCCGCCGCCATCATTCTGGGCCTGGTCAACGCCTTTGTGCGGCCGATCCTGGTCGTGCTGACCTTCCCGATTACCGTCGTGACCCTTGGACTGTTCCTGCTGGTCGTGAACGCCGCAATGATCGGGCTGACCTCCATCTTGCTGGACGGCTTCCGCGTCGACGGCCTGTGGGCCGGCATCGGTGCGGCCATCGTGACCGGCGTCGTCAGCTGGATCGCCGGCGCCTTCATCGGCGGGGAAGAGGGGCTGGGTTAACTTCTCCAACAGCTCGACATGGTGATGCAAGCCCGAGAAGATTCAAAACCTCAGTTCGGCCGGTCTGGGCTTGCTTCCTGACGCCCGCGGAAAAGCATATCTGTCGTCGCGCGGGCCCTTTGTTCGATAAGTCGCTGACGGTCGGGATCGGGGTGGGGCTCCTGCGTGGTCGCCCAGCGTGCTCCGGCCGGCGCCGCCAAATCACGGCATACGCTCAGCGCAAGGCCCCGCTGGTAGGCGTTTGCATTACGCTTTCGGCGATCGGCTTCCCCAGTGACACTGGCCGTTTCGACGGGCGTGAACGTATTTGACTTCCATTGCGCCGGCGGGACCGGCACAGGGCGACCGTTCTCGATAATCCGGATGGAACTGGGCTCTTCCCAGATCGTGTAGGCCGCAAATGGCTCGATCGTGTCCACATGCTGCACAAGACCACAAATAACCCGTCCGCCGTTTCGAACGTCACGAGCAGTGTGCTCGAGGATGACTGCGGAAGGTCGCTTTTCGAAGACTGTCTGAAGGATGGCCTCGTCCGATGGTCGGGGCGGACGAGCGGTCTCCGTAGCCGAAGCCTGGCTAGCCATGATCACGATAGACATCGCCGCCAGAAACATAGGCTTACCCCACCTTCACCCGCGTCGCCGCCTCGGGCAGATCCTCGCCGAAGGCGCGCTGGTAGAACTCAGCGATGGTCGGGCGTTCCAGCTCGTCGCACTTGTTCAGGAAGGTCAGGCGGAAGCTGAGGCCTAGGTCGTCGTTGAAGATCTGGGCGTTCTGGGCCCAGGTGATGACGGTGCGGGGCGACATGACAGTCGAGATGTCGCCGTTCATGAAGGCGTTGCGGGTCATGTCGGCGACGCGGACCATGGCGGCGATCCGGCGGCGGCCTTCGGCGTCCTTCCACTCGGGCACCTTGGCGGCGACGATCTCGGCCTCCACGTCGTGATCGAGATAGTTCAGCGTGGTGACGATGTTCCAGCGGTCCAGTTGGGCCTGATTGATCTGTTGCGCGCCGTGATACAGGCCCGTGGTGTCGCCCAGCCCGATGGTGTTGGTCGTGGCGAACAGGCGGAAATGGCGGTTCGGGCGAATGACGCGGTTCTGGTCCAGCAGGGTCAGGCGACCCTGGGCCTCCAGCACGCGCTGGATCACGAACATCACGTCGGGCCGGCCGGCGTCATATTCGTCGAAGACCAGGGCGATGGGGCGTTGCAGCGACCAGGGCAGGATGCCCTCGCGGAACTCGGTGATCTGCTTGCCGTCCTTCAGGACGATGGCGTCCTTGCCGATCAGGTCGATCCGGCTGACGTGGCTGTCCAGGTTCACCCGCACCAGGGGCCAGTTCAGGCGGGCGGCGACCTGTTCGATGTGAGTCGACTTGCCGGTGCCGTGATAGCCCTGGACCATGACGCGGCGGTCGAAGGCGAAGCCGGCGCAGATGGCGATCGTCGTCTGGGGATCGAACCGATAGGCCTCGTCGATCTCGGGCACATGGCTGTCGCGCTCGTCGAAGGCGGGCACGGTCATGTCGCTGTCCACGCCGAAGGCTTCGCGCAGGGTCACGCGGCGATGCGGTTCGAGCGTCAGCAGGGGATCGGGGGAGGCGTCGAGCGGGGAGGTCATGGACCTCATCTAGAGGCGCGGCGCGCGCGGCTCAACACGCGCGCGGCCCTCGGCGTCGGTTATTTCGCGCTCAGGCGAACATCGACGTTATTGCGGGTGGCGTTGGAGTAGGGGCAGACCTGGTGCGCCTTCTCGATCAGGTCGTCGATGACGGCCTGGTCCAGGCCGTGGTCGGTCACGGTCAGGTCGACAGCCAGGTTGAAGCCTTCACCCTTGAGGTTCTTGCCGAAGCCGACGCCGGCGGTGACCTTGGTGTCGGGGCTGACGGGCGTGCCGGCCTTGCCGCTGACCAGACGCAGGGCGCCGAGGTAGCAGGCGGCGTATCCGGTCGCGAAGAGCTGCTCCGGGTTGGTGCCGTCGCCGCCCTTGCCGCCCATCTCGGTCGGCGTCGACAGTTTGACGTCGATCTTGCCGTCGTCGGTGGCCGAACGGCCGTCTTCACGGCCTCCGCCAGACGCCGTCGACTGGGCGCGATACAGAACTTCCATGGCAGGCTCCTTGGGTTGGGATGCTTGAGATGGGAGCCTAACGGCGGACGGGAAGGGGGCGTTGCATCGCAGCTCTAGCCATCGACCGGCGACGCGGGCTAAAGCACCTGCTGGGGCGCGTCGTCGGAGTACGCAGTGAAGATTGCCGAACGCTGGTTCGTGTGGGCGGGCATGGTTCTGCTGGGCGGCATCGCCCTGGCGGGGTTGGTCGTCGCCGTCTATGCCGCGTGGCTGTTCCACGACCTGCCTGATGCGTCGGAGCTGGCGGACTATCGCCCGCCGACCGCGACGCGCGTCTATGCCGGCGACGGCACCCTGATCGGCGAGTTTTCGGACGAGCGCCGGATCTATGTCTCCTACGACCAGATTCCCCAGCCGGTGATCCACGCCTTCCTGGCGGCTGAAGATCGCAACTTTTTCCAGCATGGCGGCATCGATGTGGGCGGCATCGGTCGCGCGTCGCTGAAGAACGTCTTCAACCTGGCGTCGGGACGCCGGCTGGAAGGCGGTTCGACCATCACCCAGCAGGTGGCCAAGAACGTCCTGCTGACCAACGAATCCAGCCTGAACCGCAAGCTGAAGGAAGCCATCCTGGCCAATCGCCTGGAGGCGACCCTGTCCAAAGAACAGATTCTCGAGCTGTACCTGAACGAGATTTTCCTGGGTTATCGCTCGTTCGGCATCGCTTCGGCGGCCTACAACTACTTCGGCAAGTCGCTGGCGCAGCTGACGCCCGACGAAGCCGCCTTCCTGGCGTCCCTGCCCAAGGGGCCGAACAACTATCACCCCAAGCGTCACCCCGGCGCGGCCAAGGGCCGTCGTGACTGGGTGCTGGGCGAGATGGAACAGAGCGGCTGGCTGACGCCTGAACAACTGGTCGAGGCCCGCGCCAAGCCTCTGGTCACGCGCGATGCGCCCCAGCGGTCGGATTACAAGGACGCCGACTTCTTCGTCGAGGAGGCGCGGCGCCAGGCCGCAGCCAATCCCCAGTTCGGCGAGCAGCTGCGCGCCGGCGGCTTCTATATGCGCACGACCCTGGACCCCACGCTGCAGACGGCGGCGCGCCGGGCCCTGATGCAGGGGCTTGAGAATTATGACCGTCGTCACGGCTGGCGCGGCGGGTGGGGCACGACCGACTTCGCCGACGGCTGGCAGGCGGTCGCGCTGAAGGAACAGGCGCCGCCCGAGCGCCGCAGCTGGCAGGCCGCCGCCATCGAAAGCGTCAGCGGCAACACGGTCCGCATCCGCACCGCCCGTGACGACAAGTCCGGCACGCTGCTGGCGTCGGACGCGGCCTGGGCCAACGCCAATCGTCAGCTGAAACGCGGCGAACTGATCTTCGTGGAGCCGCAGGGCGGCCAGTTCGCCCTGAAGCAGGTGCCGCGCGTCAACGGGGCGCTGGTCGCCATCGAGCCGCAGTCCGGCCGCGTGCTGGCGATGGTCGGCGGCTATTCCTATGCGCTGTCCAGCTTCAACCGGGCGACCCAGGCGCGGCGCCAACCGGGTTCAGCGTTCAAACCGTTCGTCTATGCGACAGCGTTGGAGGGCGACTTCACCCCGGCCTCGATCGTGCTGGATGCGCCGATCAGCTTCGCCGGAGGGCCGAACGGCCAGCGCTGGACGCCCGAGAACTACAGCCGCCAATACTATGGCCCTCAGACGCTGCGGCGCGGGCTGGAACTGTCGCGCAACGTGATGACGGTGCGGTTGGCCCAGTCGGTCGGGATGAAAAAGATCGTCGATCAGTCGGCCAAGATGGGTCTGCCGGGCATGACGCCGAACCTGTCGGTGTCGCTGGGCGCTGGCGAGGTCACGCCGCTTGAGATCACGGCCGCCTATTCCGCCTTCGCCAACGGCGGGCGGCGGGTGACGCCCTATCTGATCGACTATGTGCAGGACCGCGACGGCGAGACCATCTTCCGCGCCGACAATCGCAGCTGCCGCGAATGCGGACGGGGCTTCTCGGGTCAGGAATCCCCGCGCCTGCAGCAGCGCGGCACCCAGGTCATCGACCCGATCACCGCCTATCAGATGAGCTCCATGCTGGAAGGCGTCGTTCAGCGCGGCACCGCCGCCAGCGCGCGCGGCCTGGGCCCCTGGGTCGCGGGCAAGACCGGCACGACCAACGAATATCGCTCGGCCTGGTTCGTGGGCTTCACCACCGACATCGTGGTCGGCGTCTTCATCGGCTTTGACGACAACCGCTCTCTGGGATCCGGAGAAGCCGGCGCGTCGGCCGCCGTGCCGGTCTTCACGGAGTTCATGCAGACGGCGTTGAAAGAAAGGCCGGCTCGCCCGTTCGTGCGGCCCAAGAACGCCATCTTCCGGACCGTCAACGGCATCGAGGAGGCCTTCCGCCCCGGCACCGAACGCCAGGCCCCGCCGCCACGCCCGACCGGGCCGGCTCAGCCCGTCGGACCGCAGAACTACTATGAGGTGATCCGCCGCGAGCAGGAGGCCGCCAGCGGCGCGCCCGCCTCGTCGCCCGCGCCCACCGCGCCGCCGCCGCCCAAGAAGGCGCCGGCCGAGGACTTGAGCGGATTGTACTGAGGCTCTAGGTAGGCCTTTCGAACGGCGCGTCCTCGTGGCGCGCCGTTTTCCATTAATCCTGCCCTGTCGCGCGTCCTGCGGACCGCGCTGCTTCAGGGCGTTGTGTCGCGGAGATTGCGATGAGACCGGATGTCGAGGCCATGAAGGCCGACATCGAGCAGAGCGTCGCTCTGCTCAGGAGGCGTCTTTGACTGGGATGTCGCTTTAAGAAAGCTCGATGAGCTGAATGCGCGGGTCGAGGATCCGACACTGTGGGACAAGCCCGACGAGGCCCAGGCCGTCAGCCGCGAACGCTCGCAGCTGGAAGGCAAGATCAACACCGTCAAGGCGATGGAGCAGGACCTCGAAGATGGGGTGATGCTGGCCGAGATGGCGGACGAGGAGGGCGACGAGGGCGCGCTGGAAGACGCTCGCGCGTCACTGCGCGGCATCAAGGAACGCGCCGCCCGCGCCGAGCTGGAAGCCCTGCTGTCCGGGGAGGCTGACGGCAATGACGCCTATCTGGAAGTGAACTCCGGTGCCGGCGGCACCGAGTCGAACGACTGGGCCGGCATGCTGCTGCGGATGTATTCGCGCTGGGCGAAGGCGCACGGCTACGAGGTCACGATCGAAGCGCACGAAGAGGGTGAACAGGCGGGGGTCAAGTCGGCCACCATCCTGATTGAAGGCCCCAACGCCTATGGCTGGCTGAAGTCGGAATCGGGCGTGCACCGCCTGGTTCGCATCAGCCCCTATGACGCGGCGGCCAAGCGTCACACCAGCTTCGCCTCCATCGGGGTGTCGCCGGTCGTGGACGACGCGATCGAGATCGATATCAATCCCTCGGACGTGCGCACCGACACCTATCGCGCCTCTGGCGCGGGCGGTCAGCACATCAACAAGACCGACTCAGCCGTGCGCCTGACGCACACCCCGACCAACACCGTCGTGGCGTGCCAAGCGGGCCGGTCGCAGCACCAGAACCGCGAGATGGCCTGGAAGATGCTGCGGGCGCGCCTGTACGAGCTGGAACTGCAAAAGCGTGAGGCGGCGGCTCAGGCGCTGGCCGACGCCAAGACGGACATCGGGTGGGGCCACCAGATCCGCTCCTATGTCCTGCAGCCCTATCAGATGGTGAAGGACCTGCGGACCGAGGTTGAGACCTCGGACACCCAAGGGGTGCTGGACGGCGACCTGGACGCCTTCATGGGCGCGGCCCTGGCCCAGCGGGTCGGCGAGACCCGCGGATCGAGCGTGGACTGACGGAAAAGGGCGGCTCCGATGAGCCGCCCTTTTTGTTTTGGGCTATCGGTCTTGCGGCCGACTTGAGCCCGTTCGCATTCGACGCGATCAGGCGGCGGTCTTGTCCGCCTTGTCAGCCTTCGGCGCGGGGGCTTCCAGCATGGCGGCGCCGGGGGTGTCGCGCTTGGCCTGGTTGCAGCGGCCCTGGAACCAGGCGCCCTGGTCGATGGCGAGCTGTTCTTGGGTGATGTCGCCCTCGACGCGGGCGGTGGCGTGAAGCTTGACCTGTTTGGCGACGATGGCCCCCGAGACGCGGCCGCGCACGTCAAGGACGTCGGCATGGACCGTGCCCTCGACCGAGCCGCCTTCGCCGATCACCACGCGCGAGACGCGAACGTCGCCCTTCAGCGAGCCGTCGACCTGAAGCTCGCCGGCGCCGGAGATGTTGCCTTCGTATTTCACGCCGGCCGACAGGGTCGACAGGTTGCTGGACCGGGCCGCCGGACGGGCCGGTTCGGGCGCGCGCGGCGCAGGCGTCGTCGCCGGCAGGGACGGCGTGCTCGCTGTCGTCGGCGTGGGCGTGGTCGGTTCGGGCGCCGGGGGGATGCCCAGGCCGTTCGATCCGCTGTCGTAGGATTTGCTCTTGGTGAACATGGTGCGCTCCGCATCTGCCAGCCAAGGCCGGCCAAGCCCCTATTAGCCCCGACGCCCACTAGGCCGTGGAGGAGGGGCCAAGGTCAAGCATCGCTTCCGAACGGCGCTCGCTGATCACAGGGCCCTGGCGGCCTCCAGCACGGCGGCGGCGTGGTCGGCGACCTTCACATTGCGCCAGGCCTTGGCGACCCGGCCCTCGGCGTCGATCAGGAAGGTGGCCCGCTCGATGCCCATGTAATCGCGGCCATAAAGCTTTTTCTGCACCCAGACGCCCCAGGCCTCGCAGGCGGCGCCGTCCTCGTCGGAGGCGAGGGTGACGGCGAGATCGTATTTGGCCTTGAACCTGTCGTGCTTCTTCACCGTGTCCTTGGACACGCCTATGACCGGCACGCCCAGAGCGGCGAAGTCGGGCGCCAGGGCGGTGAAGTCCTGCGCCTCGCGCGTGCAGCCGGTCGTGTCGTCCTTGGGATAGAAATAGACGACGGCGGGTTTGCCCTTCAGGGCGGCGAGGGTGACGCGGCCGCCGCCGTCCGTGGGCAGGTCGAGGGCGGGCGCGGGTTGGCCTTCGGCGGCGGACATCAGACGGGCCTCACCAGAACGATCTTTTTCTTGCCGGCCGCCAGTTTGATGACGCCGTCCTTGAGGTCGGCTTCGGTCAGCAGTTGGGCGCCGTCGGACACGGCGGCGTCGTTGAGGCGCAGACCGCCGCCCTGGGCCAGGCGACGGGCCTCGCCGTTGGAGGCCGTCAGGCCAGCCTTGGTCACGACAGCGGCGATCATGGCGCCGTAGACCTCGGCCGACGGCAGTTCGACGGTCGGCAGGTCGGCGGACAGCTGGCCTTTTTCGAAGTTGCTTTCGGCGGCGGCGCGCGCCTTTGCAGCCTCGTCCGCGCCATGCAGCAGGGTGGTCGCCGCATCGGCGAGGGCCTTTTTGGCGTCGTTGATCGCCGCGCCTTCCAGCGCTTCGTATTGCGCGATCTGTTTCAGGCTCAGGTCGGTGAACAGGCGCATGAAGCGGCCGACGTCGGCGTCCTCGGCGTTACGCCAGAACTGCCAGTAGTCGTAGGGGCTGAGTTGTTCGGCGTTCAGCCAGATGGCGCCCTGAGCGGTCTTGCCCATCTTGCCGCCCGACGCCGTGGTCAGCAGCGGCGTGGTCAGGCCGAAGGCAGCCTTCTGATCCACGCGGCGAACCAGATCCACGCCCGAAGTGATGTTGCCCCACTGGTCCGAGCCGCCCATTTGCAGGGTGACATTATGGCTGCGGTTGAGCTCCAGGAAGTCCACCGACTGCATCAGCATGTAGTTGAACTCAAGGAAGGTCATCGGCTGTTCGCGCTCAAGGCGCAGCTTGACCGAGTCGAAGCTCAGCATCCGGTTGACGGTGAAGTGGGTGCCGAAATCCCTCAGGAACTGGATGTAGCCGTAGCCGGACAGCCAGTCGTCATTGTTGACCATGACCGCATCGGTCGGTCCGTCGCCGAACGTCAGGAACTTGGCGAAGACCGTCTTGATGGTGTCGATGTTCGACTGGATCGTCTCTTCGGTCAGTTGCGGACGCGACGTGTCCTTGCCGGTCGGGTCGCCGACCTTGGTCGTGCCGCCGCCCATCAGGACGATGGGCTTGCCACCCGCCTGCTGAAGCCGGCGCAGCATCATGATCTGGATCAGGCTGCCGACGTGCAATGACGGCGCAGTGGCGTCGAAGCCGATATAGCCCGGCACCACGCCCGCGGCGGCCGCCTCGTCCAATTCGACGGGGTGGGTGATCTGATGGATGTAGCCGCGCGCCTGAAGCGTGCGCAGGAAGTCGGATTTGAAGGCGTGTTCGGTCATGGTGAGGCTGGGTTAGCAGGGATGACGAGGGTCGTCTTCCCCTAGTCGAGGCGGCGTCGGCTGTTCAGACGGCGCGGATGAAAAACACCGTCTAAAGTGTCTAATTCGTCTAATCTCGGTCGGCGCGAAACTGCACGGCGACGCGAAAACGTGTGCAAAAAGCAAGATGGTGCAATTTCAGGCGGAGCGGCTTTGGGCATGGCTCGCCCATTGTACGACCGTTTTGCAGAGTGACAGGGTAAGCGCTGCTGCTTCGTCTCAAAACCTTGTTTTGTCGGGGTATATCTGGCGGAAATACTAAGGCTAGTGTGACTTTTGAGCGTGGCCGCTACTTCAATCCGTCCTGCGCTAACGTGTAGGCGACCACGGCGTTGGCGTGGCCGTGGCCCATGCCGTGCGCGTCCTTGAGAATGGAAACCAACTCCATGTGCCGGGCGGGATAGCCGTCGCGCACAATCTGCTGCCAATGGGAAATAGGATGGCCGTAGGTCTTCTCGATTGAGGGGAAGTATGACGCCGGACCCTTCACGGGATTGTCGGGCATGAGGTTCTCCGTTTCCAGAACCGATACTATCGCAACGCGCGGTGAGCGTCACGGCGATGCATGAGCGTTGACCGTGCGCGTTGCTTCGATACGAAGGCTCTATGCGTCTGCCTCTGATCCCGCACCCGACATCCAGCCCGGCCGGGCTGACGCTGGAGGTCGAGGCGCGGCGAGCCGGGCGGGTGTTGAGCCTGGAGTATATGCTGGCCGGACCGGTGGATGGGGTGTGGCGGCCGGAGACGGCGGCGCGGGTGCGGACGGATGGGCTGTGGCAGGCAACCTGTTTCGAGGCGTTCGTTCGCACCGAGGCGGGCGGCTATGTCGAATACAATCTGTCGCCGTCGGGGGCGTGGGCGGCCTATCGGTTCGACGGCTATCGCGAGGGGATGCGGGATCTGGAGATGCCCGCGCCGTTCATCGTGACGCGGTCGGCGCCCGGACAGTTCGTGCTGACGGCGGACGTGACGTTGCCGGAGGATGCGGTCGGGGCGGCGGGGTTGGCGGCGGTGATCCGGGGCGTGGACGGGGCGATCGGCTATTGGGCGCTGGCGCATCCTTCGGATAAGCCGGACTTTCATCATCCCGACTCGTTCGCGCTGGACCTGACATGAACTTCGGCCTCGACCGCCTTTTGTCCGACGACGCCCTGAGGGCGCAGCTTAAGGGACGGCGCGTGGCCTTGCTGGCGCATCCGGCGTCGGTGACGACGGACCTGACCCATGCGGTGGACGCGCTGGCCGCCTGTCCCGAGATCCGGCTGACCGCCGCCTTTGGCCCGCAGCACGGGATGAAGGGCGATCTGCAGGACAATATGATGGAGAGCCCGGATTATCGCGATCCGGTGCACGGCTTTCCCGTCTTCAGCCTGTACGGCGAGGTGCGGCGGCCGCGCGACGAATGGATGGCCGAGTTCGACGTGCTGCTGGTCGATCTGCAGGACCTGGGCTGCCGAATCTACACCTATGTGACGACCCTTCTGTACGTGCTGGAGGCGGCGGCGAAACACGGCAAGTCGGTCTGGGTGCTGGACCGGCCCAATCCGGCGGGACGGCCGGTCGAGGGGATGACGCTGAAGCCCGGCTGGGAAAGCTTCGTCGGGGCCGGGCCGATGCCGATGCGGCACGGGATGACGATGGGCGAGTTGGGCCTGTGGTTCATCGACCAGTTCAAGCTGGATGTGGATTATCGGGTGGTGGAGATGCAGGGCTGGGCGCCCGAGGCGGGGCCGGGCTTCGGCTGGCCGCTGCTGGACCGGTCATGGGTCAATCCCAGCCCGAATGCGCCGAACCTGTCGATGGCGCGCGCCTATGCGGGCACGGTGATGCTGGAAGGGGCGACCCTGTCAGAAGGGCGGGGGACGACACGGCCGCTGGAGCTGTTCGGAGCGCCGGACATCGATGCCCGGGCGGTGATCGCGGAAATGCAGGCGCTGGCGCCGGATTGGCTGGGCGGCTGCATCTTGCGCGACATGTGGTTCGAGCCGACCTTCCATAAGCACGTCGGAAAGCTGTGCAGCGGGGTGCAGATCCACGTCGATCACCCTGGCTACGACCATGCGGCCTTCAAGCCGTGGCGGGTTCAGGCCCTGGGCTTCAAGGCGATCCGTCGGTTGTATCCCGACTACGATTTGTGGCGGGATTTTCCCTATGAGTATGCGTTCGGCAAACTGCCCATCGACGTGATCAACGGCGGACCGGGGTTGCGGGAATGGGTGGACGACGCGGCGGCGACGCCAGGCGATCTGGATGCGGCGACGCAGCCGGACGAGGCGGCGTGGGAGAAGGCCCGGCGACCGTTCCTGCTCTATTGACGGCCATAACCAAAATCTATTGCGCATCTGCAAATAAGTGATTGGGCTTATTTGGTGCGGTGCGGTAGGGAGGGCGTCTCCCAACCACCTTGCATTGGATTTTGCGCATGGCCCTCATCAACACGACCATCAAACCCTTTACGGCCGAAGCCTATAAGGGCGGCAAATTCCTGACGGTCACGGACGCCGACGTCGCGGGCAAGTGGGCGATCTTCTTCTTCTATCCGGCCGACTTCACCTTCGTGTGCCCGACCGAACTGGAAGACCTGGCTGACCACTACGCCGAGTTCCAGAAGCTGGGCGTCGAGATCTATTCGGTGTCGACCGACACGCACTTCTCGCACAAGGCCTGGCACGACTCGTCGCCGGCGATCGGCAAGATCGAATACACGATGCTGGGCGATCCGTCGGGCCTGGTGACCAACAACTTCGACGCCATGCGTCCGGGCGTGGGCCTGGCCGACCGCGCCACCTTCCTGGTCGATCCGGACGGCGTGATCCAGTTCACCGAGACGACGTCGGAAGGCATCGGCCGCAACGCCGCCGAACTGCTGCGCAAGGTCAAGGCCGCCCAGTATGTGCGCTCGCACCCGGGTGAAGTCTGCCCGGCCAAGTGGGAAGAAGGCGAAGCCACCCTGGCCCCGTCGCTCGACCTCGTCGGCAAGATCTAAGACTGACTACGCCTATCGGGTCCGGCCTTCGGGTCGGACCCACCCGGCCGCCTCCCAAATGCGGGACGCGGACCTTATCGCGCAGGCCTCGCCGGGATCGGCTCGAAGGCGGCGCGTTACCCTGAAATTCGAGGAGCATCCGATGCTAGACGCCAATCTGAAATCCCAGCTCGAAGCCTACCTCAAGAACATCGTCCATCCCGTCGAACTGGTCGCCTCGCTGGGCGCGGGGCCCAAGTCGATCGAGCTGAAGACCCTGCTGGAGGAGATCGTGTCGGTCTCGCACGGCAAGGTCGAGATGGGCCGCGACTATGACGACGAACGCCAGCCCAGCTTCCTGATCCGGCGCAAGGGCACGGACATCGGCGTGCGGTTCGCGGGCATTCCGCTGGGCCACGAGTTCACCTCGCTGGTGCTGGCCCTGCTGCACGTCGGCGGCCATCCGTCCAAGGCGGCGCAGGAGGTGATCCAGCAGGTCAAGGACCTGGACGGCGACTATGTGTTCGAGACCTATTTCTCGCTGTCGTGCCAGAACTGCCCGGACGTGGTGCAGGCGCTGAATCTGATGAGCGTGATTAATCCGCGCATCAAACACGTCGCCATCGAGGGCGGCCTGTTTAAGGACGAGGTCGAGGAACGCAAGATCATGGCCGTGCCGACGGTCTTCCTGAACGGCGAACTGTTCGGTCAGGGCCGGATGGAGCTGGAGCAGATCGTCGCCAAGCTGGATTCCGGCGCCGAAGCCCGCGCGGCCGAGCGTCTGAAGTCCAAGGATCCGTTCGAGGTTCTGGTGGTCGGCGGCGGGCCGGCCGGGGCAGCGGCCGCCATCTATACGGCGCGCAAGGGCATTCGCACGGGCGTCGTCGCCGAACGCTTCGGCGGACAGGTGCTGGACACGATGGCGATCGAGAACTTCGTCTCGGTCCCTTACACCGAAGGACCCAAGCTGGCGGCCCATCTGGAGCAGCACGTCCGCGAGTATGAAGTGGACCTGATGAACCTGCAGAAGGCGGCCAAGCTGATCCCGGCCAAGGTTCCAGGCGGCCTGCACGAGGTGGTGCTGGATAATGGCGCCAGCCTGAAATCACGGACCGTCATCCTGTCGACGGGCGCACGCTGGCGCCAGATGAACGTGCCGGGCGAAGAGCAGTACAAAAACAAGGGCGTGGCCTATTGCCCGCACTGCGACGGGCCGCTGTTCAAGGGCAAGCGGGTGGCGGTGATCGGCGGCGGCAACTCAGGCGTCGAGGCGGCGATCGACCTGGCGGGCATCGTGGCCCATGTGACCCTGATCGAATACGACAGCGAGCTGCGGGCCGATGCGGTGCTGCAGCGCAAGCTGGCGACCCTGCCGAACGTGCGGATCGTGACCTCGGCCCTGACGACTCAAGTGCATGGCGACGGCGAGAAGGTGACGGGCCTGTCCTACAAGGACCGCAACTCCGACGCCCATCACGACGTCGATCTGGAAGGCATCTTCGTGCAGATCGGTCTGGTCCCGAACACCGAATGGCTGCACGGCGCGGTGGGCCTGACCCCGCGCGGCGAGATCGAGGTGGATCACCGCGGCGAGACCTCGCAGCCGGGCATCTTTGCGGCGGGCGACGCGACGACCGTGCCCTATAAGCAGATCGTCATCGCCATGGGCGAGGGGTCAAAGGCGGGTCTGTCGGCCTTCGACTACATGATCCGCACCGAACCGGCGAAAGAGGCGGTAGTCGAACCGGCGTGATCGCTTAACGGTGGGGGCAGCCGGGCCAGCAGCAGGGGCGGCGCTTGCCGTCGATCAAGCTCGCCCGGCCCCAATCCAGCCGTTTGCGCCGGGTGTCCGCCTTCTTGGCGGACTCGATCCAGCAGATCCATTCGTTGCGGGCTAGGGGTGTGATGTCGCCCCAGGTCGCCAGAGCGTCGGGCGCGGCGACCAGCGACGCGCGCAGGTCGTCCGGCAAGTCGTGAACCACGCCGCCCGGGATGTCGGTCGCATCGACCATGCCTATTTGTCTCAGCGACAAGCCTTGTCAGCAACGGCAATTTAGAACCGCCGTGCGAGACCGACGCCAAACTCCACATCCGGGCTGTCGTCGTTCAGGCCGAAGTTGAGGCCGAAATCCAGCTGGGCGTCGGGCAGGGCCGGGGGCGACCAGACGGCGGTCAGGTCGAAGGTGGAAGGCGTGGTCGGCGCGACGGGATCATCGTCGCGGCTGATCCAGACCTCGGCGCCCAGATCCCATTGGCCGAAGCCGTGTCCGACGCCGGCGACCATCGTATAGGCGCCGTGGCGGCCGTCGCCGTCCGCATCCGAGACCCAGTCGATCTCGGGCGACAGGCTCAGGGTCCAGTCGTCGTTCAGCGGGATGGAGACCGGCAAGATGACGCCGCCCTCGAAACCGTCGGCGCGAATGTCGCGCGCACCCGTCGGCGCGGTGATGAAGCCGGAAATCGCAACGGACAGGCCCGAGCCGTCGGGGTTCTTCAGCGAGTGGCGCAGGCCGATACTGAGATCGCCGACGCCCTCAGCCACTTCACGGTCGCCTGTCGCGCGGTCGAGGATCCGTTCGCGGTTCCAGGTCGTGAGCCCGAGCTGAAGCTCAGTCAGGCCGGTCAGGCCATAGCGCACGAACAGGTCGCCGGCGTCCCAGGTGTCGGTCCGTGAGGCGTCGTCCGTCTGACGCGCGCCGTCGAACAGGCCGAGTTCGACCTGCCAGCGGCCCTTGTCGAGGATGCAGGTCGGGGTGCCCTTGCCGGGGCGATCGGCGCAGAAATCGCGCTCTGGCGCAGACTGAGCCGCCACCACAGTGGGCGAGGCCAGGCAGGCGATCAAGGCGATCAGAAGGGGCGGGCGCATGGCGGATCTCGCAGCGATGTCTCGCCTGATCATGCCGCCCGCGCCTTAATCAGCCGTGACGCCAAGCCGAATAACAGGCCGGATGTCAGGCCGGCTTTTCTTCCAGACGCTTGTCCAGATAGGCGCCGACGCGGGTTTCGACGGCGCTCATGTGGTCCTGCCAGAAGTGGCTGGCGCCCTCTTCCAGTTCGTAGTCGATGATGATGCCCTTTTGGGTGCGCAGCTTGTTGACCACGCGCTCGACCTCGACCGGCGGGACGATGGTGTCGGCCGTGCCGTGCAGGAACAGGCCGGACGCCGGGCAGGGCGCCAGGAAGCTGAAGTCATACATGTTCGACGGCGGCGAGACCGAGATGAAGCCGTCTGTCTCGGGGCGACGCATCAGAAGCTGCATGCCGATATAGGCGCCGAACTGATAGCCGGCGACCCAGGTTTGGCTGGCGCCGGGATTATTGGCCTGGAGCCAATCGAGGGCGGTGGCCGCGTCGGCCAGCTCGCCGATGCCCGAATCGAACTCGCCCTGCGACTTGCCGACGCCGCGCGAGTTGTAGCGCAGGGTCGCAAAGCCGCGCTGTTGGAACAGCTGGTGCAGGGTGACCGCGACCGGGTTGTTCATGTGCCCGCCCGCCTTGGGGTGCGGATGCAGGATCAGCGCGATCGGGGCGTTCGGGCGCTTGCCCGGGGAATAGCGGCCTTCGATGCGACCGGAGGCGCCGGGCAGGATGACTTCAGGCATAGGGGCTCTGGAATCCGTTCAACTGTCATTTCGCGAGTGCGTAATACTTGACCGCGGAGGTGGGACTTTCTAAGTCCCTCCGCAAGCGCGCCGCCTTTGCGAAGGCGCGGGTTCTAGCACAGGAGCCCCGAAAAGCGCGCAATTTTTGAAGGTGCGAAATGCGTCTGTCGACCAAGGGACGATACGCCGTGATGGCGATGGCCGATCTGGCGAAGAACGGACGCGGCGAGAGCGGTGAAATCCGGGCGGTTTCGCTGGCCGAGATCGCCGCGCGCCAGGAGATTTCGCTGAGCTATCTGGAGCAACTGTTCGCCCGTCTGAGGAAGAGCGAACTGGTCAAGAGCGTGCGCGGGCCGGGCGGCGGATACCGTCTGGCCAAGGCGGCGCACGAGACGGTGGTCGCCGAGATCGTGCTGGCGGTGGATGAGCCGATCCGGGCGACGCGGTGCGTGGCGCATGGCTCCCCCAAGGGCTGCATGCTGGCCGGCGAACGCTGCATCACCCACAATCTGTGGGAAGACCTGGGCGACGAAATCCATCGCTATCTGGCCGGCGTGTCGCTGGAGGATGTGGTGATGAACCGCACGGGCCAGCGTCGGCGCAATGTCGAGGCCTCGGCCGTGGGGGTGGCGGCATGAGCGGCGTCTATCTGGACTACAACGCCTCGGGCCTGGTGCGGCCGGAGGTGTTGGAGATCATGGCCAGGGCCCTGGCCGACAACGGCAATCCGTCGGCGGTCCATGCGGCCGGCCGGCGGGCGCGGGCGCGGGTCGAGACCGCACGGGCGCAGGTCGCGGACCTGGTCGGGGCCGATCCGACGGCGGTGGTGTTCAACTCGGGCGGCACCGAAGCCAATGCCCAGGGCATCGCCAGCGCCCTTGCCGCCGGATGCGAGCGATTGATCGTGTCGGCGACCGAGCATCCGTGCGTGGCCGAAGCGGCCGCGAATGCGGGCGTAGCCGTAGAGGTTCTGCCGGTCGATGCGAACGGGGTGGTCGATCTGGACTGGCTGGCGGAGGCGCTGAGCCGCCCGGGCCGGGCCGTGGTCGCCATCCATCATGCGAACAACGAAAGCGGCGTCATCCAGCCGATCGCCGAGGCGGCGGCTCTGGTGCGGGCGGCGGGCGGCTGGCTGCACGTTGATGCGATCCAGTCGGCGGGCAAGATCGCGGTCGATATGCGGGCGCTGGATGCGGACACCCTGACCCTGTCGGCGCACAAGCTGGGCGGGGCGCAGGGCGTCGGCGCCCTGATCTTCAAGGAAGGCCTGTCGGGCGTGCGGATACTGCACGGCGCGGGGCAGGAGCGGGGCCTGCGCGCCGGAACCGAGAACGTGCCGGGCATCGCCGGGTTCGGCGTCGCAGCGGATTGCGCCGCGCGGAACCTGGAGACGATGGCCTCGCACGTCGCCTGGCGCGATGCGGCCGAGGCGAAGGTCAAGGACGCAGGCGCGACCATCATCGGCGGCGGCGTGGCGCGGCTGCCCAACACCCTGTTCATGGCGGTCGAGGGCTGGGACAGTCCGCAGCAACTGATCAACCTGGACCTGACGGGCGTCATGGTGTCGGCCGGCTCGGCCTGTTCGTCGGGCAAGGTCAAGCCATCCAAGACCATCAGCGCCATGGGCCTGACTGCGCTGGCGACCGGGGGCGTGCGCGTCTCTGGCGGCTGGGGCACGGTCGAGGGCGACTGGGCAGGGTTCGCCGACGCCTGGGTCGCCGCCTACAACAAGCACAAGACGCGCGCCGCCGAGCGCGTGAGAGAGGTCGCCTGATGGCCGCCGTCAAGGAAACCATCGACGCCGTCGCCGCGCTGGAGAAGTACGAGCACGGCTTCACGTCTGACATCGAGACGGAATATGCGCCCAAGGGACTGAGCGCCGAGATCGTGCGCTTTATTTCCGAAAAGAAGGGCGAGCCGGAGTGGATGCTGGAATGGCGTCTGGCCGCCTATGAGCGCTGGCTGGCGATGGAGGAGCCGACCTGGGCGGCGGTCCGTTACGAGCCCGTCGATTATCAGGACCTGTTCTACTATGCGGCGCCCAAGGCGAAGGAGGGGCCCAAGTCGCTGGACGAGGTCGATCCCGAGATCTTGGAAATCTACAAGAAGCTGGGCATCCCGCTGAAAGAGCAGGAGGTGCTGGCCGGGGTGCAGGGCGCGCCAAAGGTCGCCGTGGACGCCGTGTTCGACAGCGTGTCGGTGGTCACGACCTTCAAGGAGGAACTGGCCAAGGTCGGCGTGATTTTCATGCCGATTTCCGAGGCCTTGCGAGAATATCCTGATCTGGTGCGGCAATATCTGGGATCGGTGGTGCCGGTCTCGGACAACTATTTCGCGGCGCTGAACAGCGCGGTCTTTTCGGACGGCTCGTTCGTCTACATCCCGCCGGGCGTCAAATGTCCGATGGAGCTGTCGACCTATTTCCGCATCAATGCGAGCCAGACGGGCCAGTTCGAGCGGACCCTGATTATCGCCGACAAGGGGGCTTACGTCTCCTACCTTGAGGGCTGTACCGCGCCCATGCGCGACGAGAACCAGCTGCATGCGGCCGTGGTCGAGATCGTGGCCCTGGACGACGCCGAGGTGAAATATTCGACCGTCCAGAACTGGTATCCGGGCGACGCCGAGGGCAAGGGCGGCATCTACAACTTCGTGACCAAGCGCGCCGACTGCCGGGGTGATCGGTCCAAGGTGTCGTGGACACAGGTCGAGACCGGCTCGGCCGTGACCTGGAAATATCCGTCCTGCGTCCTGAAGGGCGAGGAGAGCTCGGGCGAGTTCTATTCCATCGCCATCACCAACGGGCATCAGCAGGCCGACACCGGCACCAAGATGATCCACCTGGGCAAGAACTCGAAGTCGCGGATCATCGCCAAGGCGGTGTCGGCGGGTCGGTCGGACTCGACCTATCGAGGCCTGGTCTCGGTGCATCCGAAGGCGACGGGCGTGCGCAACTTCACCCAGTGCGACTCCCTGCTGATCGGCAAGGAGTGCGGCTCGCACACCATCCCCTATATCGAGGCGCGCAACGGCTCGGCCCAACTGGAGCACGAGGCGACGACGACGCGCCTGTCGGACGACCAGCTGTTCTACGCCCAGCAGCGGGGGCTGTCGCAGGAGGAGGCGGTGGCCCTTCTGGTCAACGGCTTCGTCCGCGACGTGATGCAGAAACTGCCGATGGAGTTCGCCGTCGAGGCGCAGAAGCTGGTGGCGATCAGCCTTGAAGGCTCGGTTGGATAATCAAGAAGAAACAATGCTTAATATCAACAACCTCCACGTCTCTGTTGGCGAAAGGCCGATCCTCAAGGGCCTGACGCTCGACGTTCCCGCCGGCGAGGTTCACGCTATCATGGGGCCGAACGGGGCCGGCAAGTCGACGCTGGGCTACGCCCTGTCGGGACGGCCGGGCTATGAGGCGACGGAGGGGTCTGTCGAATGGGCGGGCGAGGACCTGCTGGCGCTGGACCCGGCCGAGCGGGCGGCCAAGGGCGTCTTCCTGTCGTTCCAGTATCCGATCGAGATCCCCGGCGTGCCGGCTCTGACCTTCGTGCGGACGGCGCTGAACGCGCAAAAGCGCGCGCGGGGCGAGGAGGAGGTGGCGGCGCCCGCTTTCCTGAAGCTGGTTCGCGAGGCGTCAAAGGCGCTGAAGATGGACTTCGACATGCTGAAGCGGCCGCTGAATGTCGGCTTCTCCGGCGGTGAGAAGAAGCGGATGGAGATCCTGCAGATGGCTCTGCTGGAGCCGTCGCTGCTGATCCTGGACGAGACCGATTCCGGCCTGGACATCGACGCCCTGCGCATCGTGTCGGAAGGGGTGAATGCGCTGCGTCGTCCCGACCGCGCCATGCTGGTCATTACGCACTATCAGCGCCTGCTCGACTACATTAAACCGGACCGGGTGCATGTGCTGGCCGGCGGTCGGATCGTGGCCTCGGGTGGACCGGAGTTGGCGCTGGAGCTGGAGGCGGAAGGGTACGACAAGTATCTGCCGCAAGCTGCATGAGCGTGGCCTTCGCCATCAACCTGACCGACGCTGAGACCTATCCGTCAAGGCGCACGGAGGCGTGGAAATACAGCGACCTGAAACGCTATCTTCGCGCTGCGCCGGAGCCGTCGGGTACGGCTGAGGTCGGGCCGCCGGGACCGTTTTATGATCTGGGCGGTGAGGCGATCGTCTTCGCGAACGGGCGCGCCGTGGGCGTGACCGACTTCATCGCCTCGGGGGATCGGACGCTGCGGCTGCGCTATGTGTCGGACGCCGTCGGCACGGGCCACACGGCCAGCGCGCGGGTGTCGGCGCGCGCCGGCGCCAAGCTGCTGCTGCTGGAAACGCACGAGGGCGCGGGCTCGGCCTATGTCGCACACAATACGCTGGAACTGGACGTGGCGGCCGGGGCCGAAGTGACGCGCGTCGTCCTGGTCGAGGAGCCTGAGGACGCCATCTCCATCGCCGAGGCCCATGTAAAGGTCGAGGCGGGCGGCGTCTATCGCCAGACCATCGTCACGACCGGCGCCAAGCTGCAGCGGATCGAGACGCGCATCACCCACTATGCCCAGGGTGCGCAGGTTCAGGCCGACGGCCTGTATCTGCTGAACGGATCGCGCCATGCGGACCTGACCAGCATGGTGCGCCACGTCGAGCATGACGGCGCGACCTCGCAACTGATCAAGGGCGTGGCCCGCGATACGGCGCGCGGCGTTTTCCAGGGCAAGATCGTGGTCGAGCGCGGCGCCGACGGCACCGATGCGCGCATGGGCCACCACGCCCTGATCGCCTCCGAGCGGGCCGAGATCGACGCCAAGCCGGAACTGATCATCTATGCCGACGATGTGCAGTGCGCGCACGGCAATACGGTGGGGACGCTGGACGAGAGCGCCCTGTTCTACATGCAGCAGCGCGGCATTCCGGCCGAGGAGGCCCGCGCCCTGCTGACCCAGGCCTTCCTGATCGAGGTCATCGACCGGATCGAGCATGAGGGCGCGAAAGAGGTGGCGCGGGAATGGCTGACGGCGCGGTTGTGAACACCTTTGATCCCTATGCCGTGCGGGCGCAGTTCCCGATCCTGTCGCGACAGGTGAACGGCAAGCCGCTGGTCTATCTGGACAACGCGGCCTCGTCGCAGAAGCCGCGTGCGGTGATCGACGCACTGGTGGAGACGATGGAGGGCGGCTACGCCAACGTCCACCGGGGCCTGCACACCCTGTCGAACGAGGCGACCGAAGCCTTCGAAAAGGCGCGCGAGATCGTCGCCCGCTTCCTGAACGCCGAGAGCGCCGAACAGGTCGTCTGGACCAAGGGCGGGACCGAGGCGATCAATCTGGTGGCCAATGGGCTGGGCCTGTCGATCCAGCCGGGCGACGAGATCATCGTCTCGGAGATGGAGCATCACTCCAACATCGTGCCCTGGCATCTGCTTCGCGAACGGCGCGGGGCGGTGATCAAGTGGATTCCGGTCAAGGACGACGGCTCGCTGGACATGGCGGCCTATGCTGCCCTGCTGGGGCCGAGGACGCGGATGGTGGCGGTCACCCACATGTCGAACGTGCTGGGGACCATCAATCCGGTCGCCGAGATCAGCCGCCTTGCCCATGCGGCCGGGGCGCAGGTGCTGATCGACGGGTGCCAGGGGGCGGTCCATGCGACGCCGGACGTTCAAGCCATCGGCTGCGACTTCTATGTGTTGACCGGGCACAAGCTGTTCGCCCCGACCGGCATCGGCGCCCTGTACGGCAAGGCCGAGGCGCTGGAGGCGCTGCCGCCCTATCAGGGCGGGGGCGAGATGATCGAGACGGTCGAGCAGGACCGCGTGACCTATGCCCGGCCGCCGCACCGGTTCGAGGCGGGAACGCCCCCGATCCTGGAGGCCATCGGCCTGGGCGTGGGGTTGGAATGGCTGGCGCAATACGATCGGGCGGCCGTACAGGCGCATGAGCATGCCCTTTATCAGCACGCCGTCGACCGACTTCAGGGTCAGAACTGGCTTCGGATTCTGGGCCAGGCCGAAGGCAAGGGCGCGATTTTGACCTTCGCCGTCGAGGGCGCGCACGCCCATGACGTCGCCCAGATCATGGATCGTTACGGGGTCGCGGTGCGGGCCGGTCTGCACTGCGCCGAGCCGCTGGCGAAAAGAATGGGGGTGACGTCGAGCACCCGCGCCTCCTTCGCCCTATATAACACCGTGGAGGATGCCGACGCCTTCGTGGATGCGCTGATCAAGGCGCGGAACTTCTTCGTATAAGCCGATGACAGATCAACCGATTCAAGACAGCGACGCCTTCAGGGACGCCTGGGACGAGCCCCAGAAGAGCGCCCTTTCGCAGGCCGAGTTGGACACCCTGACCGATCAGCTGATCGAGGCGCTGAAGACGGTCTATGACCCGGAAATCCCGGTCGACATCTATGAACTGGGCCTGATCTACCGCGTGGACGTGAACGACGATCGCGACGTGGTGGTGGACATGACGCTGACGGCGCCCGGGTGTCCGGTCGCCGGCGAAATGCCGGGCTGGGTCGAGACGGCGGTGGAGAAGGTTGAAGGCGTGCGCAGCGCCAAGGCCAATCTGGTGTTCGATCCGCCGTGGGACGCCTCCAAGATGAGCGACGAGGCCAAGCTGGCCCTGAATATGTTCTGATGGGCATGTTCTGATGAGCGAGCTTCAAGCCACATCCCGTCCACGTCGCCCACGCCCCAAGGCCGTCACCCTGACGGACGCGGCCGCCGAGCGGGTGCGTGAGATCCTGGATAATGCCGAGAACGATCACATCGGCCTGAGGATCGGCGTCAAGAACGGCGGTTGCGCCGGACAGGAATACACCTTCGCCTATGCCGACGAGATCGGGCCGATGGACGAGGTGGTCGAGGACAAGGGTGTCACCATTCTGATCGAACCTCGGGCCGTGCTGTTCCTGATCGGCACCGAGATCGACTATGAGACGACGCGGCTGGCGTCCAAGTTCGTGTTCAACAATCCGAACCAGACCGACGCCTGCGGCTGCGGCGAGAGCGTGACCATCGTGCCGGTCGCCGCCGACTGAGGTAGGTCCTGATCTGATGGGCTACTGAGACACTAACCGACGCGGCCCTTGACGATCCCGACGAAGCCGTCGCCTGGACGCGGCGGTCGTTGGCGTGGCGGTGGGGAAGACGCCGAAGCGCGCTACTTCGTCGGCGCCTCGATCAGCACGGCCGGCGTCACGGGTTGACCCGTGGCCTGGGCGACGAGTTCGGCGGTGCGGGTCTCGGTGACGGCTTCGAGGCGAGCCAGGAACTCGTCCTTAGGAAGGCCGACGGGGATTGGGTCGAGGAACTCCAGCGTCGCTGTGCCGGGGTGTTTTTCGTACTTTTCCTCGGGCCAGAAGAGGCCGAGGTTGGTGGCGAGCGGCACGACCGGAACGTCGAAGTCGCGGTACATGTGCCAGACGCCGGAGCGATACTTGAACTTCTTGCCGACGGGCGCGAGGTGCCCCTCGGGATAGATCAGGATCTTGCGGTTCTCGGCGCGGGCCTCGGCGGCGCGCATGGCCAGCGCCTTGCGGGCTTCGTGGCCGCCGCAGGAGTTGACCACGATGGCGCCCAGCTTCTTCAGCACGCCGCCCAGCAGGGGAAACTTTTCCAGGTGATCGCCGGTGACGAAGGCGATGTCGTCGAACTGGTCATAGGTCGCAAAGCCGTCGCCCCAGCTTTGATGTTTTGAGGCGATGATGAAGGCGCCCTCGGGCAACCGATCCTTGCCGCGAACATCCAGTTTGATGCCGGCGAAGATCGCCATGGCCTGAACCATCCGCTTCACATAGCGGCGGATGACCCAACTGGCCGGGCCGCGACCGGGGGCAAGCGCGGCGAAGGCGGCGGTCAGCCCATAGCCGATCGACAGGATCCAGTAGACGACATTGAAGGCGAAGCTGCGCATGGGGCGACTATGGCAGAAAGCTTGGCCTTGTCAGACCCTAAGCCGCCTTTTCGAGCGATGACGCCGGCGTGACGCAGTTTCGGCCCGCGCGTTTAGATTCGTACAGGGCGGCGTCCGCGCGTTCCAGCAGGCTGGCGGCGGTTTCGCCCTTTCGACGCTGGGCGAAGCCAGCAGAGACCGTGACTGAGCCCAGGTCGTCGTTGGTCGAGCGACGGCGCAGCGCGCGTGACGCCACGTCGTTCCGGATGCTTTCCAGCGCCGCCATCACGACGCCGGCGCCTTCACCGGGGAAGATGATGGCGAATTCCTCGCCGCCGAACCGGGCTGCGAATCGGGTCTTGCCGCAGATGTTGGACAAGACGGTGGAGACATAGCGCAGCACCTGATCGCCGGTCTGGTGGCCCCAGGTGTCGTTGAACCGTTTGAAATGATCGATGTCGAGGATGGCCAGGCTGAGCGGCGCGCCGTCGTCGTCAGCGCAGGCGGCCTCAAGCCGTTCATCAAAGGCCTTGCGGTTGGCCAAATTGGTCAAGGCGTCGGTCATCGCGTCGCGGCGCACCTGTTCCAGGTTTTCGCGCAGGCGGATGACTTCCTTGTTGGACTTTTCCAGACGCTTTTCGAGGATCGCCGTTTCGCGGCGCACGCGGTTGGTCGCGGTCGAAAGGCCGCCGACCAGATCCTTCAGCGAAGACGGATCGTCGACAGTTTCCATGCATTGCGAGGCGTCGGCGAGGGTTTCGCCATAATCGTGCTGGGTCTTGTGCGCCATGGCGATGGCGCTGGCGACGCTGGCCAGTTCGCGGTCCAGCACGGCGCCGACGTCGCGAATCTGATCCGGCAGGCGACCGCGCGGCAGGAACTCGGCGGCCAGCATTTCTGACGTCTTGTCTGTGATGACGGCGGACTGCGCCAGAAGACGGCGGATCTCCTGGGCCAGGGGACCGTCGGGGTCGCTGATGTAATGCAGCCAAAGCTCGAAGTTCAGCGGAGTGGGCCACACGCCGGCCTTTTCCATTTCGCCGATGACGTTGCGCGCCAAAGCATAGGCTTGAGGAGCTCTCAGCGCCGTCTCGACCTTTTTCGACATTCTTGTTCCCCTGGGCTCCTGTTCTGGAGCTGTGTCGGGGCGCACACTACGGGATGTTCCGTAATGCAGGGTAAACGACGCGGCGTTTCACCGCGCCGTTGTGTACGAGTTCAGGCGCGGATAACGACGGGCCGACGCAGGAAAGCAGGGATGTCGTCGCCGAAGCCACGCACGCCCTGGCGCTGAGTGTCGCCCTTGTCAGCCTTGCGATCGCCGCGGCGATCGGATTGCAGCAGGTGCGGCTCACGATCTGCACGGTCGGGACGTGGGGCGCGAGCCGTCTCGACGGGTTCGACGGTCGCCTCCGCCTCGACTGCGGCGGCGACAGGAGCCGCGACTTCGACCGGCGTCTCGGCGCGGGCCTTGCGGCGGCTGCGGCTGCGGGGCGCTTCGGCCTCTTCAGACGAAGACGCGGCGGTGACGGGGGCGATGTCGCCAGGCTCGGCGGACGGGGTGGGCGCGCTGCTGGTGCGCGACCGGCTGCGACCGCGTTCGCCCGTGCGTTTGTCGTCGCGGCGCGGGCCGTCCTTGATGGCGGCGAAGTCGATGCCGTCCAGAACCAGCTCTTCCGGATCCTTCTTGATCAGCTTCAGGACCTTATCCAGCGACTTGTCGTCGGCCGGGGTCACGATCATGAAAGCCTGGCCCAGCTTGCCGGCGCGGCCGGTACGGCCGATGCGGTGGACGTAGTCGTCGGCGTGGTGCGAGACGTCGTAGTTGAAGACGTGGCTGACGTCCGGGATATCCAGGCCGCGCGCGGCGACATCGGAGGCGACCAGAATCTTCAGTGCGCCCGAGCGGAAGTCCGCCAGGGTCTTCATCCGGTGCGACTGATCCAGGTCGCCATGGATCGGCGCGGCGTCGAAGCCGTGGGTCTTCAGCGACTTGGCGACGATATCGACTTCGGATTTGCGATTGCAGAAGACGATGCCGTTACGCACGTCCTCACGGCCGACCAAGGCGCGCAGAGCGGTCCGCTTCGCCTTGGGGTCCGAGGTCGGGATGCGGACGATATATTGGGTGATGGTGTCGGCGGTCATCGCCGGACGCGAGGCCTCAATCCGGGTCGGATCCTTGAGGAAGGCGGTCGTCAGGCGCGTGATCTCCGGCGGCATGGTCGCCGAGAAGAACAGCGTCTGGCGACGCGGCGGCGTCAGTTTGAAAATGCGTTCGATGTCGGGGATGAAGCCCATGTCCAGCATCCGGTCGGCTTCATCGACGACCATGATCTCGACGCCGGTGAGCAGCATCTTCCCGCGTTCGAACAGATCCAGCAGGCGGCCGGGCGTGGCGATCAGGACATCGACGCCCTTGTTCAGCGCCGCGACCTGATCGCCCATGGAGACGCCGCCGATCAGCAGGACCCAGCTGAGCTTGGTGCCCTTGGCGTATTTGGCGAAGCTCTCGGCGACCTGGTCAGCCAGTTCGCGCGTCGGCGCCAGGACAATGGCGCGCGGCATGCGGGCCCTGGCGCGGCCGGTGGACAGGCGGTCGACCAGGGGCAGGGTGAAGGCGGCGGTCTTGCCGGTGCCGGTCTGGGCGATGCCCAGAACATCACGTCCGGCGAGGGCGACGGGGATCGCCTGTTCCTGAATGGGCGTGGCGGTCGTGTAGCCGGTGTCGGCGACGGCCTGAAGGGTCGTGGGCGAAAGGCCCAGTTGGGAAAATTCGGTCATGAATCCTTGGGAGAGAAAGCGTCTGCGTGCATAGCAGCGACGGAACCGCCCCTCTTTGGGCGAGCGGGCGGCGCGGATCGCAGACCTGTCCCGAGGCTGGGGGGCATATAGAAGCCCCTGCGCAGAAGTCAAGTATTCCTGGTTTTTCGCTCTGTCGGCCGCAGGCCGTAATTGCGGCTCGCAAACGAAAATCGCCGGACGGCCGTGCCGTCCGGCGATCTGCTGGATCAGAGAGGAAGTGCGATCAGCGCTTGCCGAAGATCATATCTCCCAGCTTGGCGAAGAAGCCCTTTTCCTCGGGCTTGGCGGCGGGCCCCGGGGCCGGCCTGGGGGCTTCGACCGGCTTGGGAGCCGGAGCCGGCGTAGGCGCGGACGCCGCAGCGGCGGGGGCAGCGGCGGGCTTGGGCGCGGTGACGGGGTCCGCAGGCTTGGGCGCCGCTGCGGCCGGCTTGGCGACAGGCGCAGCCTTCGGGGCGGCGGCGGGTTTCGAAGCGGCGGCTTTGGGCGCCGCAGGTTTGGTCGCTGCGGGCTTCGCCGCAGTCGTCTTAGGCGCGGCCGCTTTCGGAGCAGCGGCCTTCACTGCCGCCTTGGCGGCGGCGGGTTTGGGTGCAGCAGCCTTGGGCGCTGCTTTCGGAGCAGCCTTGGCGGCAGGGGTGGTTTTCGGCTTGGCTGCGGCCTTGGCGGCGACGGGCTTGGCGGCGGCCTTGGGGGCCGCGGTTTTGGGCGCCGCAGCCTTGGGCGCGACAGCCTTCGCGGCGGCGGCCTTCGGCGCAGCGGTTGCCGGCTTGGCAGCGGCCTTGGGCGCTGCGGTTTTCTCGGCGGCGGTCTTCACAGCGCTCGACTTCGGCGCGGCTTTAGGCTTGGAAGCGGCGGTCGCCGGCTTTGGCGACGCTGGTTTAGACGTAGACGGTGACTTGGCCATGTATTCCCCGACCCCTCGGTTTGATAAAAACGCGGCGGCGACGGGCGTTCAGCACCGGATCGCTACGATTCGCCATATTACCGGTGTTTGAAAAATGTCCGAGTCCGCACTTCAGATAATCGCACGCGGCCCGCGCGCCGCCGCAGAGGCCGCCGCAGAGGCCGTAGACGCCGATCCGCGACTGGAAGGCGCGACCTATTCGATCCTGGAAGAGGACGAGGACAATGACGTCTGGCGCATCGACGCTTTTCCCACGACCGATGACGAGGTCGAGGGGCTGAAGGCGGTGCTGGCGGGCTATCCGGTGACGGTGCTGGTCGAGAAGCTGGCGGACGCCGACTGGCTGGCTATGTCGCTGTCGGGCCTGCCGCCCGTCGAGGCCGGACGGTTCTTCGTCTATGGCGCGCACGATCAGGGCAAGGTGCCCGACGGCCGCGTCACGCTGAAGATCGACGCCGGCGCCGCCTTCGGCACGGGCCACCATGGCACGACGGTCGGCTGCCTAGAGGCGTTCGACAAGCTGCTGGAGACCGAAAGCTTCGAGAAGGTGCTTGACGTGGGTTGCGGCACGGGCGTGCTGGCGATCGCGGCGGCCAAGACCGGCACGCCCATCGCGGTCGGCACCGACATCGACGAGCCCTCGGCCCGGATCGCCAATGAGAACGCCGAGATCAACGAGGCCAAGTGCGACTTCTATTTCGCCGATGGTCTCAGCGATCCGCGCATCGCCCAGCATCAGCCGTATGACTTGGTGTTCGCCAACATCCTGGCCGCGCCGCTGGTGCATCTGGCGCCCGAGATCGCGGCTGCGCTGAAGAGCGGCGGGGTCGCGATCCTGTCGGGCCTGTTGCGCACGCAGGAGGAGCGGGTGCTGGAGGCCTATCTGCCGCTGGGCTTTACGGTCGAACAGACCATCCATCACGACGCCTGGAGCGCCCTGCAACTGCGCAAGGGCTGAGGATCGATCATGCGCCAGACTTTCGATGAGACGACCGACCCGTCCTTTGGGGCCAAGCACCTGCCGCTGCTGCGCGCCGAAATGGCCAAGCAGGGGCTGGACGGGTTTCTGATCCCGCATGAGGACGAGCATCAGAACGAATATCTGCCGGACGCCAATGAGCGGCTGGCCTGGGCGACCGGCTTCACCGGGTCGGCCGGGGCGGCGGTGGTGTTTCAGGATCGGGCCAGCATGTTCACCGACGGTCGTTACACCGTTCAGGTGAAGGCCCAGACCGATCCGGCCCTGTTCGAGCGGCGCGACCTCAACGACGTGGCGGCCTATCTGGAGACGGCGGCGAAGGGGGCGGTGATCGGATACGATCCACGTCTGCACAGCCCGGATGCCCTGGTCGCCCTGAAGGCTGCGGCGCAGAAGGCGGGGGCTGAGTTGCGCGCCGTCGACGCCAATCCGCTGGATCTGGCCTGGGGCGCCGATCGTCCGGCCCAGCCGACGGCGCCGGTCGTGCCGCATGAGGACGCCTATTCCGGCGAAAGCCATGCGGCAAAGCGGGCGCGGATCGGCAAGGCCGTGGCGGACGCCGGCGCAGACGCGGTGGTGCTGACGGCGCCGATGTCGATCGCCTGGCTGTTCAATGTGCGCGGCGGGGACGTGATCCGGTCGCCCCTGCCGATCGGTCAGGCCATCCTGGCGGCGGACGGGAAGGCGCGGCTGTTCCTGGACCCGGCCAAGGTGACGAACGCGTTGCCGGCCTGGCTGGGCGACGATGTCCGCATCGAGGCGACCGAGCAGCTGCCGGCTGCGCTGGACGGGCTGTCGGCCCGAAAGGTCATGATCGATCCGTCGCTGTCCTCGGCCTGGTATTTCGACCGGCTGGACGCGGCAGGCGCGACGGTGGTGCGGGCGATGGATCCCTGCGCCATTCCCCGGGCGGCCAAGAATGCGGTGGAGATCGAGGGCAGCCGTCAGGCGCATACCCGCGACGGGGCGGCGCTGAGCCGGTTCCTGCACTGGGTCGACACCGTGGTGCAGGAGACCCTGCCGGACGAGCGCGAAGTGGTTGAGGCGCTGGAGCGATTCCGCGAGCAGACCGGGGCGCTGAAGGACCTGAGTTTCGACACCATCGCCGGGGCCGGGCCGAACGGGGCCTTGCCGCATTACAAGCCGGTGGGCGCCAGCATTCGCAAGGTCGAGAAGGGCTCGCTGCTGCTGGTGGACGGCGGCGGTCAGTATCTGGACGGCACGACCGATGTGACCCGCACCATGGCTGTGGGCGAGCCGAGCGAGGACCAGCGCCACAAGTTCACGCTGGTGCTGAAGGCGCATATCGCCATGGCGACGATCCGTTTCCCGGCCGGGACCAGCGGAATGGCGCTGGACGCCATTGCACGTGCGCCGATGTGGGCGGCGGGGCTGGATTACGATCACGGCACCGGCCACGGCGTCGGCAGCTATCTGGGGGTCCACGAGGGGCCGCAGCGGATCGCGAAATGGGGCACGCCCCAGCCGCTGCTGGAAGGGATGATCCTGTCCAACGAGCCCGGCTATTACCGGGAAGGCCATTGGGGCATCCGCATCGAGACCTTGCAGGTGGTGACGCCGGCGGTGGTCCCCGAGGGCGGCGAGCGACCGATGCACGGGTTCGAGCAGCTGACGTTCGCGCCGATCGACCGCAAGCTGATCGCAGTCGAGATGCTGACGCCGGACGAGCGGGCCTATATCGACGCCTATCACGCCGAAACGCTGGCCAAGGTCGGGCCATTGATGGACGGCGAGGCGCTGGACTGGCTGAAGCGGGCCTGCGCGCCGCTGTGAGCTAGAGCACCGGAACCCGTCGCCTCAGGTGGGTGACGGGGACCGTCAGTTCGGCCAGCGCGGCCTTCATCGCCTCGTAGCCTGTGGAGACGGGGCCGTCGTAGGTCTTCCAGTCGCGAATGTCGCTGCCGGCGACCTGAGGCAGGACCAGAATGTCGGCGTCGGCGCGCGACTGCGTCATCTCGGCGTCGGTGGTGATGGTCGCCGAGCGCATCAGGATGGAGACGATGGGCGGGCCGGCCTTCCAGGCGCCGGACAGGACCCATTTCCACCAGGACGGCGGATTCTCCAGCGCCTGGGGATCGACGCCGCGCGTCTGGGACATGTCGACACCGATGATCGGCCCGCTGTTCAGCTGGCGCATCACGCTGGTGGGAAAGTTCTTCAGAACGGCGCCGTCCACCAGCACCTGACCGTCCATCACGACCGGCGGCAGGACGCCGGGAATGGCGATGGAGGCGCGCATGGCCCGCCGCATCAGGCCCGTGCGATGCGCCTCGATCCGGCCCGAGGTCAGGTTCGAAGAGACGGCGAAGAAGGGCAGGGCCAGGTCCGCCAGGTCGATGTCGCCGTAGGCCTGTTCCAGCAGGCGGGCGACCTTGCGGGCGCGGGACATGGCGATGATCGGCACCGCGAGGTCCGACAGCGGGTCGGACTCGACGAAGGCGCGCCGAATCTCGAAATCCAGGCGTTCGAAGGACCAGCCCAGGGCCGGGCCGGCGGCGACGACCGCGCCCATGGAGGCGCCGCCCGCGAAGTCGATGGGGACCTTGGCCTCTTCCAGCGCCCGGATCGCGCCGATGTGGCAATAGGCCCGCGCGCCGCCGCCGGACAGAACCAGGCCGACCGCCGTGCCGGTGACGACGCGGGCGATGCGCTCTGCGTCTGTGGCCAGTCCTTCGACGCAATGGAACCAGCGATCGGGCTGTAGCGCATCCAGCCAGACGCGCGTGTTGGCCGGGTGATGCATGCGCGGATCGCGCAGCAGGATTAGGTCGGTCAGGCGGCGGCCGTCGCCGAAGCCCTGGCGGCGCGGCACGGCGGACGGCGGAGCCAGAAGGCCGCTGCCGACGATGAACATCCGGTCCACCTGACGCGCGCACAGGCTGGCCCAGGCGGGCTGATCCTGTTCGGCGACATAGAGGACATAGTCGTGGTCGCCCTCCACCCGGCTGAACCATTCGGACGCCGAGGCCAGGGCCGACTGGTCGATGACCTGACAGGTGAAGCCCATGGCCTGGATGGCGGCGGCGATGCGTTCGACGAAGGCGCGGATTGGCCGGGGACGGGCCGAGACGAAGCCGAAGACGCTGGGCTCGGATGCGCCGGCGGTGCGTTCGCGGGCGCGGTGGATCATCAGCCGCGACAGCTCGACCATCAGGTCCGGTTCGGTGCGGGCGGCCTCGAAGAAGGCTTCGCGCGGCAGGGCCAGGATCTCGCTGTCCCGCAGGGCGACGACGGTGGCGGTGTGCGGCGTGCCGGCCAGCATGGCCATCTCGCCCACCGGCTCGCCCGCCTTGACCACGCCCAACATGTGCGGCGGCTGATCCGCCTCCATCCGAAACACGCCCAGTCGGCCGGAGCGGACCAGATACAGGGTGTCGGCCGGATCGCCTTCGGTGAACAGCGGCTCGCCGCCGGTCAGCGCAAACCAGCTGGCCCGGTCGACCATGCGACCTTCGAAGATTCGCGCGAGCGAGGTCGCCAGCGTGTCGGGGCGAAGCGTGGCCATGATCCGTTTGTAGGCGCGATTCTCAAGCGGGTGAATTGGGATGTTTGGGCGTGCGACGGCGCCCTCGCGCGATCGCAGCGAAGTCTGGAGGGCTGGGCGGAGCGCCGGGCCTTCGCCCGGAGTGTGAGTTTGTAAGTACCGTTTCGACGAAGGGTGTGACGCTCCGCGCGGGGGGTTGGCCTGCAAGCTCGGGGCGCCGAGCGGTGGCGGTCTTATCGCCTAACCCCATAAGCCTGCGACGGGCGGGTCGGAGCAGCGATCCCCGATCCCCGGTTCGGCCGAGTATCCCCCTCGACCCTGCGACGCGACTGCGGACGCCGGGGCGATTCCCCGACCGATCAGCCCCGGCGCCGCGATGGGGTCTCACCATCGCCCCCGTTCCCTCCGCTCTCGCCGCCGCAAGGTCGCAGGCCTTACGAGCCCTCCATGCGACGAGACGGATGTATTATGGGGCCGTTTGAGCCCGTGGATGGGAGACGGGGGACATAAATCGGCAAGCGATTGAAATCGCTGCGGATGAACCAGCGGCATTGCGATGGCTGAGCATCGTCTCCTCCCCATTTCATGGGGAGGTGGCTCGAAGCGTAGCGGAGAGACGGAGGGGCTCTTCAGCGCATCCCGGCGCCTAAGCGGCGTCAAGAACCCCTCCACCGCTTCGCGGTCCCCCTCCACACGCGTGGGGAGGAGACATTAAGCTTCTCGCGTTGCCCGATTCCGCGTGGGCGGGTAGAGCGTTCGGCTTCTCCCGCCCAGCCGAAGTTTCAGACCATGCACGACATCAGAGCCATTCGCGAGAACCCCCAGGTTTACGTGGCGGGCTGGTCGTCGCGCGGGGTGGATGAGGCCGACGGGCTGGTGGCGGACATCCTGCGGCTGGACGGCGAACTGCGTCACGCCCAGACGACGGGTCAGGACGCCCTGGCCAAGCGTAATGCAGCCTCCAAGCTGATCGGCGCCGCCATGGGGCGCAAGGACATGGCAGAGGCGGATCGCCTCAAGGCCGAGGTCGAGGCGCTGAAAGGCGACATCGCTGCGGCGTCCGAGGTCGAGGCGCGCGTCGGCAAGGAGCTGCGCGACCTGCTGGCGGCGCAGAAGAACCTGGCGGCCGAGGATGTGCCGGACGGCGAGGACGAGGCGGCCAATGTCGAGGTCTCGACCTGGGGCGAGCCGCGTCGCACCGGTCCGGCCAAGGATCACGCCGACCTGGGCGAGGCCCTGGGGATGCTGGACTTCGAGGTGGCGGCGAAGATGTCGGGCGCGCGGTTCGCGGTGCTGAAGGGGCAATTGGCGCGGCTGGAACGGGCCGTGGGCCAGTTCATGCTCGATATGCAGACGGACCAGCACGGCTATCTGGAAGTGAACCCGCCGTATCTGGTGCGCGACGAGGCGATGTTCGGGACCGGGCAGTTGCCGAAGTTCGAAGAGGATTTGTTCTCTGCTGGTACGCCGGATTTCGATCGGTGGGGTGCTGAACTCGGCGAAGCGCTGGTCTTGGCTCAAGAAGACGGCCGCGACGTCGATGAGGCAGTCGGAGAAGCCTTTGCTCAAGTTGAGTATGGCTGGAAAAATGACCGTCGCTTCCTAATCCCAACGGCCGAAGTCTCCCTGACCAATCTCGTGCGCGAGACCATCCTGTCCGAGGACGAGCTGGCGACGCCGATGCGGATGACGGCGTTGACGCCGTGCTTCCGGGCCGAGGCGGGGTCGGCGGGGCGCGATACGCGCGGGCTGATCCGCCAGCACCAGTTTTCGAAGGTCGAGATGGTGTCGATCGCGCGGCCGGAAGACAGCGACGCCGAGCATGAGCGGATGACGGCCTGCGCCGAGGCGGTGCTGAAGGCGCTAGAGCTGCCGTTCCGGCGGATGCTGCTGTGCAAGGGCGACATGGGCTTTTCGGCGCAGAAGACCTTCGACCTGGAGGTCTGGCTGCCCAGCCAGGGAACCTATCGCGAGATCAGCAGCTGCTCGAACTGCGGCGACTTCCAGGCCCGGCGCATGGATGCGCGGTTCAAGCGCGCCGGCGAGAAAAAGACGGAGTTCGTCCATACGCTGAACGGCTCGGGCCTGGCGGTCGGCCGGACGCTGGTGGCGATCATGGAAAACTATCAGCAAGACGACGGGCGGATCGCCGTGCCGGCGGTGTTGCAGCCCTATATGGGCGGTCTGCAGTTCGTGGGCGGCTGATGCGTATTCTTCTGACCAATGACGACGGGATCGAGGCCGAAGGCCTGGAATGCCTCGAGCGGATTGCGCGCACGCTGAGCGACGACGTTTGGGTGTGTGCGCCCGCCGTCGAACAGTCGGGCAAGGGGCGGGGGATCACCCTGACCGAGCCGCTGCGGGTACTGAACCTGGGCGAGAAGCGGTTCGCGGTGACGGGCACGCCGACCGACTGCGTCGTGCTGGCGGTCAACGACCTGATGCCGGAGAAGCCCGATCTGGTGCTATCGGGCGTCAATCGCGGGCACAATATCGGCGAGGACGTCAGCTATTCCGGCACAGTGGCGGGCGCCTTGCAGGGGATGGCGTTCGGCATCCGCTCCATCGCCCTGAGCCAGAGCCTGGAGCGGTTCCACGACGAGGTGGTCGCGCACTGGGAGACAGCGGAAGCCTTTGCGCCTGCGATCATCAGCCGCCTGCTGGAGCAGAAATGGGCGAACGGGGTGGTGATGAACCTGAACTTCCCCAACCGGCCGCCCGAAGCCGTCGATCAGGTCGAGGTGACGACCCAGGGCTTCCGCAATGTCGGCGAGATGCATGCGGTGCGGCGCACGGACCTGCGCGGGCGGGACTATTACTGGATGAGCTTCCGGGGGGAGAAGCAGGAGCATGCCGAGGGCACGGACCTGCGGGCCATCGAGGAGGGGCGGATCTCGGTCACGCCGCTGCATATCGACCTGACGCACATGACCAGCGTGAATGACCTGAAGAAGGTGCTGGGCGGGGCGCCGCCGAAGAGCGTGGCGACCGCCGCATGAATCTGCACGACGACCGGGCCGGGCGGCTGATCCTGTCGCTGCGGCAGCAGGGGGTCACGGACCCGCGCGTGCTGAAGGCGATGGAGAGCATCGACCGGGCGGTCTTCGTGCACGAGAAGTTCCTGGATCAGGCGTGGGAGGATCAGGCCCTGCCGATCGACTGCGCCCAGACGATCAGCCAGCCCTATATCGTCGGCCTGATGACCCAGGCGCTGGAGGTGCAGGCGCGCCACCGGGTGCTGGAGATCGGCACCGGCAGCGGATACCAGTGCGCGGTGCTGAGCCGGCTGGCGCGCTATGTCTATTCGGTGGAGCGGTATCGCAGCCTTCTGGTCGAGGCCGAAGCCCGACTGCGGGTGCTGAAGATTGAGAACGTCATCACCAAGCACGGCGACGGCGGCCTGGGTTGGGCCGAACAGGCTCCGTTCGACCGGATCATGGTCACGGCCGCGTCGCCGACCGAGCCGACCGAACTGCTGAAACAGCTGAAGCCGAACGGGGTGCTGGTCGCGCCGGTGGGGCGCACGTCGGTGCAGATGCTGCATCGCTACGTCGGACAGGGCGACGGGTCGTTCCACCGCGAGAGCCTGACGGAAGTGCGTTTCGTTCCCTTGGTCGAGGGGACGGCGAAGGAGGGGTGACAGCTGTGGGTTGAGCCTGCATGGTTCACCGATGGTCCGCCTGAAGCTCGCAACAGCAATCCTGATGTTTTCCGCGTCAGTAGCCAGCGCGCAGACTTGGCCGGTATGTTTCGATGTGGACGAGAATCTATCGTCCGAGGGCTACGCAAGTTTGCGTTCTGCGAATGCAGCGTTTGACCAGGCGGCCGACTGGCGCGCCTCCGCCACTCTCTTCCGACAAGCTGACTATAGGGCTGACGATAGCGTCGCAGTCGAGCGGACGAACACAGCCTTTATCGAAGCGGTTCGGACCGGTTTTCCGCCGACGATAGCTGTAGTGACGGCCTACGAACCCTTGCCTGAAGGGTGTCTCGCGATTGAGGTGAAGCACCACGACAGACTGCAACCGCCCACACTCTGGCACTATCATGGGGTTTTCTTCGAGAGCGGTAGCACAGTCGTCGATCGAAAATGGGATTTCCGGCTTCGCCTTTACGCCGCAACATACCGACCCGGAACTCGCGTCATTCTGCAAGGGTATGCGGATACACTTGGTTCACCTGAAGCCAACTTGGCGCTCAGTCGCAAACGTGCAGAGGCGGTGGCGGATGCTTTCATTCGGTTGGGCGTTCGGGCCGAGGACATTGAGGTCACGAGCTTTGGAGAAGCCAACTTGATGAGACCGTCATCAGATGAAGCATCGGAGTCTATGAATCGCCGTGTTTGGATCGAGATGCGCGAAGCGGCACCCCGTTAACCTTCGCGCCCCAATTCCGCGATGATTGCGGGGTTGGCTTATGGGGCGCGAGCGGGCACACCGGGCGGGCGAGTTTAACCACGAATGGGAGCAGCCGGTGGCGATGATTTCGGGCTGGATGAGGGCGGTTCTGGTCGCGGGGGCGGCGTTGAGCACGGCGGCCTGCATCAGCTATCCTTCGGAGCCGCGCTATTCGACGCATGCGAACCCGGCGCCGGCCTATGGTCCGGGGCAGGGCGCCTACCCGCAGCAGCCGACCTATCCGAACGCCGGCCAGAATTCGAACCAGCCCTATCGGCCGGCTCCTTACGAATCGCCGCCGCCCGCGACGGCGCCGATTGGTCAGGTGGACGGCGGAGCCTTGCCGCCGACGGTCAATGTCGGTCCGAGCCAACCGACCTATCTGCCTCCGGCGTCGCAGCCGCCCGCCTATACGCCGCCGTCCTATCCGTCGTCGTCGGCCCCGGTGCGTCCGGGCGCGGCCTATATCATCCAACCGGGCGACACGATTTCGGGCGTGGGACGTCGGTTCCAGACCCCGGTCCAGACGCTGATCGACCTGAATGGCCTGGGGCCGCGCGGGGCGATCACGACGGGCCAGCGAATCATCCTGCCTGAAGCGGCGGTGGATACCGGCCGCGATCCTTACGCGACCGGCGCCTCGCCCGTCGGCGTGCTGGTGCCCAACAACGGCGCCGTGCCGCCGCCCCCGCCGCCGCCCTCGGGCAATGCGGCCCTGCCGGTCCAGACGCGTCCTGTCGAACAGACCAACGCCGCCGGCGCCGCTGCCGGTCAGCCGAACCTGCTGTGGCCAGTGCGCGGCGACATCGTGCGGCGTTTCGGCCCGGTCGGCATGGGCGAGCGGAACAACGGCATCAACATCGGCGCCTCGGCCGGCGCGACGGTCAGCGCCTCTGCGGCCGGGCGCGTGGCCTATGTCGGCAGCGATCTGGTAGGACAGGGGCTGACGGTGCTGATCGTGCACGCCAACGGCTGGCGCACGGTCTATGGCCATCTGGGTTCGGCGACGGTCAAGGACGGGGACGACGTTCGCGCGGGCCAGCAGATCGGCACCGTAGGTCTGACGGCCGGCGACGGACGCCCCTCGATCCACTTCGAGACGCGTCAGATGCGCGGCGATGATCCGGTCGCGGTCGATCCTTTGACAGTGTTGCCCAGGTAGCGCTTTCGCCGCGTTGCATTCCACGAAGCGGAGCCCTAGGTTCCGCGCCTCGTTTTTGATGGGCGCCGATGACGGCCGCCCCCTATCTTTTTGCGGAGACTACCATGGGCGCTGAAGGCGGCTTGACGGCGCAGTTGATCGGGTTTGCGCCCATCATCGGTATTTTCATCCTGTTCTACTTCCTGCTGATCCGTCCGCAGCAGAAGCGCGCCAAGGAGCACGCGACCGCCATCGCCGCCGTCAAGCGTGGCGATACCGTCGTCCTGGGCAGCGGCATGATCGGCAAGGTCACCCGCGTCGAAGAGGCCGAGGTCAACGTCGAGATCGCCCCCAGCGTCAATGTGCGCGTGGTCAAGGCCATGATCGCCGAGGTGCGCAACCGCACCGCCATCGCCGCCAACGATTCCAAGGCCTGATACGCTCGCGTATCCGCCGATACCTGGACCGCCCTCATGATTCAGCTGTCGCGCTGGAAAGTCATTCTCGTCGTCGTCGCGGCCGTTCTCGGCTGTCTGCTGGCGTTCCCGAACCTGTTGTCGGATCAGCAGCGCGAAGCGCTGCCCGGCTTCATGCCCAAGAACAAGCTGAATCTGGGGCTGGACCTTCAGGGCGGTTCGTACCTGTTGCTGGAAGTCGATGTGCCGGCGATGCGCGAAAAGCGCGTCACCAACCTGATCGAGGACGTTCGGGTCACGCTGAACGGTGCGGGCGTCGCCACCAACGGCTTCCAGCGTGAAGCCGGCGGCGTGGTCGTCACCCTGGCCAATCCGGCCCAGGGCGATGCCGCGTTCAAGGCGCTGCAACAGCTGGGCGGTCAGGTCGGACCGGGCGGCCAGGCGGAACGCACTGCGACGCGCCTGGGCGATAACCGCATCCGCTTCGCCTATACCGACGCCGCGCTGAACGGCATGGGCGCGACGGCCGTGGACCAGTCGATCGAGGTCGTGCGCCGCCGGATCGACAGCCTGGGCACGCGCGAACCCTCCATCACCCGCCAGGGCGCCGATCGGATCGTGGTCCAGGCGCCGGGCGAGAGCGATCCGAGCAAGCTGGAAGAAGTCATCGGCCAGACGGCGCAGCTGACCTTCCAGATGGTCGATGTCGAGAATTCGGTTCAGGACGCCCTGGCCGGCCGTGTGCCGCCCGATTCCGAACTGCTGCAAGGCGAGGACGGCACGCCCTATCTGGTTAAGAAGCGCGTGCTGGTGTCGGGTGAGAACCTGACCCGCGCCGGCGTCGGTTCGGACCAGAGCGGCCGCCCGGCCATCGACTTCCGCTTCGACGGCGCCGGCGCCCGGCGCTTCGGCGAAGCCACCGCCGCCAACCTTCAAAAGCCCTTCGCCATCATCCTGGACGGCAAGGTCATCTCGGCCCCGACGATCCAGAGCGCGATCACCTCGGGCTCGGGTCAGATCACCGGCAACTTCTCGATCCAGGAAGCGGCGACGCTGGTGAACCTGCTGAACGGGGGCGCCCTGCCGGCGCCGCTGAACGTCGAGGAGCGCCGCACCGTGACGGCCGAACTGGGCGCGGACGCGGTCGCCGCCGGCGCCCTGTCGACCGCCGTCGGCTTCGCCATCATCGTGCTGTTCATGATCCTGGCCTACGGCCTGCTGTTCGGCGGCGTGTCGGTGGTCGGTCTGGTGCTGAACGGCGTGCTGATCGTGGCGGCTATGTCGTTGACGCAGGCGACGCTGACCCTGCCAGGCATCGCCGGTCTGATCCTGACCTTCGCGGTCGCGGTGGACGCCAACGTGCTGATCTACGAGCGGATGCGTGACGAGGCCCGGGCGGGACGCAGCGTCATCGCCTCGATGGACGCCGGCTTCAACAAGGCCATGGGCACCATTGTCGACGCCAACCTGACCACCCTGGTCGCGGCGGGCATCATGTTCGTGTTCGGCGAGGGCCCGGTTCGCGGGTTCGCCTGGACGCTGACCATCGGTGTGTTCACCTCGGTCTTCTCGTCGGTCCTGGTCGCCCAGGTCCTGCTTGGCTACTGGCTCAAGACGGCCAAGCCCAAAAAACTGCCGATCGCGGAGTGATGGCGATGCGTGGATGGCCCCTCATCAAACTGCTGCCGCAGAAGACGAACTTCCACTTCGTCAAGTATGCGCGGTTCGCCGGCGTTCTGTCGGTGATCCTGTGCGTCGCGGCGATCGTGTCCTGCTTCTATCCCGGCCTGAACATGGGCATCGACTTCCGGGGCGGCGCCTCGATGGAAGTGTCCAAGCCGGCTGGTCAGACGATCGAACTGGATCGGGTCCGTGAGGCCGTGAACGGCCTGAACCTGGGCGACGTCCAGGTTCAGGGCATCGCACGCCGCGACACCAATGTCGATGACGGCTCGACCGCCATTCTTCGCTTCCAGGTGCCGGAAGGCCGCGATCAGACCCAGGTGGTCAACCAGGTCGAGGGCGCCATCAGCGGCGCGGTCGGTCAGGTCAACTATTCGGGCGTCAGCGTCGTCGGCTCCAAAGTGTCGGGCGAGCTGTTCACCTCGGGCCTGTTGGCTCTGGGCGTCGCGATCGGCCTGATGTTCCTCTATATCTGGTTCCGGTTCGAACCGCAGTTCGGGTTCGGTGCCGTGGTCGGCCTGCTGCACGACGTGATCCTGACGTTCGGGCTGATCGTGCTGTTCAAGCTGGAGTTCAGCCTGAACATGGTCGCCGCCGTCCTGACCGTCATCGGCTATTCGATGAACGACACCGTCGTGGTGTTCGACCGTCTTCGCGAGAACCTGCGCAAGTACAAGACCATGCCGCTGCGCGACGTGATCGACCTGTCGCTGAACGAGACCCTGTCGCGGACCATCATCACCGGCGTGACCGCCGTCATGGTGCTGGCGGCCCTGGCCATCTTCGGCGGCGAGGCTCTGTTCGGCTTCTCCATCGCCCTGATGTTCGGCATCATCATCGGCACCTATTCGTCGATCTATGTCGGCGCGCCGATCATCCTGCTTTGGGGCGTCAAGCGCGGCGCCCTGGCCGACGACGCCAAGCCGGTGAAGCTGGGCATGGCCAGCCGGCCGTAGGTCGAGCGCCATCGTCGAAAGTTGGGCCGTCCCGGCATCGCCGGGGCGGCCTTTTCCTTGAACGGCGTCCGTGCAAGGCTGAGCCTATGAAAGCGCTCGTCTATACCGCCGCCGCCCTCGCTCTGACCGGCGGACTGACCGCCTGCACCGACAGCAAGCGTGCGCGCAACGACGCCACCTGGGGCGACAAGCCGGCGGACATCACGTGCTGGACCTATGGAGTGGAGAACTTCAAGGGACGCTCGACCGGCAAGGTCGAATATGACGACGGCGGCCGGATCTCTTTCGTCGATGCGTCGAACAACCGCTACACCACGATCGATGGCGATTGCCGCGTGGTCTATATGCAGCCCAGCAAATAGGGCCGGATGGCGGGCGGAGGCCTGAACCTCCGCCTTGCGTCGATCAGCGCAGCGAGGCCGTGAAGCGCTGGATGCGGGTGCAGGCTTCTTCCAGCACGGCGTCCGAGGTGGCGTAGCTGATGCGAAAATAGGGGCTCAGGCCGAAAGCCTCGCCCTGGACCACGGCGACGCCCTCGGCGTTCAGCAGTTCCGCGGCGAAGGTGGAATCGCCATCGATGGCGACACCCGTCTCGGTCGTCTTCCCGATCAGTCCGGCGATGGACGGATAGACGTAGAAGGCGCCCTCGGGCGTGGCGCATGTGACGCCAGCCGCCTGGTTGAGCATCGAGACAACGAGGTCACGGCGCTTTTCGAAAGCGGCCTTGCGCTCAGGGATGAAGTCCTGCGGGCCGTTCAGCGCCTCGACGGCCGCCCACTGGCTGATGCTGGACGGGTTGGACGTGGTCTGGCTGGCCACCTTGCGCATCAAATCGATCAGCGGCTTGGGGCCGCCGGCGTAGCCGATGCGCCAGCCGGTCATGGCGTAGGCCTTGGACACGCCGTTGACCGTCAGGGTGCGGTCGATCAGCTCCGGCGCCACCTGGGCGATGGTGGTGTATTCGAAGTCGCCATAGACGAGGTGCTCGTACATGTCGTCTGTCAGCACCCAGACGTGCGGATGGCGACGCAGGACCTCGGCCAAGGCTTCAAGCTCGGCGCGGGTGTAGGCGGCGCCGGTCGGGTTGGACGGGCTGTTCAGGATCAGCCACTTGGTGCGGGGCGTGATCGCGGCTTCCAGCACAGCGGGCAGCAACTTGAAGCCGTCCTTCTCCTCGCCAACCACCGTCACGGGCTCGCCGCCGGCCAGCAGCACCATGTCGGGATAGCTGACCCAGTAGGGCGCAGGCACGATGACTTCGTCGCCGGGGTTCAGCGTCGCGACCAGGGCGTTGAAGATGACGGGCTTGCCGCCCGGCGCGACGTGGATGTTGGCCGCTGTATAGTCGAGATCGTTCTCGCGCTTGAACTTGGCGACGATGGCCGCCTTCAGCTCGGGCATGCCGTCCGCGTCGGTGTATTTGGTCTCGCCGCGGTTGATCGCGTCGATGGCGGCCTGTTTGATGTTTTCGGGCGTATCGAAGTCCGGCTCGCCGGCGCCCAGGCCGATCACGTCGCGGCCTTCGGCTTTAAGCTTCCGGGCCTGCGCGGTGACGGCGATGGTGGCCGAGGGCTTGACGCGGGCGAGGGCGGAAGATTGCAGGCTGGACATGAACTATCCCGTGGTTTTGGAAGTTTTTGCCGGGGAGGCGGGGTTGTTTACGCGGCGTCGCCTCTCGGGACAATGCGCGGATGCTCGCTAATGCAGAGATGGGATGATAAGCGGCGGCTCTGATGCGCTGGATCATCGATTTCCTGTCGAACATGGAGGCGCGTCGCTGGCGCGCCGTGCTGGCGACGGCCTTGCTGCTGGGCGCGATGATCGCCCTGTTCGCTGTGGGCAAGAGCCAACTGGGGCTAGAGGCCGAAGGGCGGCTGGAAGACTGGCTGGCCGGATTCCGTCAGGGGCCCTGGGGGCTGGTGGCCGCTATCGTGGTGTTCACGATTTCGGCCTTTTTCGGCGCGCCGCAGTTCATCCTGATCGCCGCCTGCGTCGTGGCGTTCGGACCGTGGTTCGGCTTCCTCTACAGCTGGATCGCGACGGTCGTGTCGGCGGGCGTGACCTATTGGCTGGGACGCGGACCCACGGCGCGGCTTCTGGCGCGGCATGGCGGCAAGACGGTCGGACGGCTGACGCGGTTCGTCGGCAAAAATGCCTTCTACGCCAGCTTCATGATCCGCAACGTGCCGTCGGCGCCGTTCATCGTCGTCAACATGGCGTTCGGGGCGGCGAGGGCGTCGTTTCCGGGCTTTCTGGCGGGGTGCGCGCTGGGGGTATTGCCGAAGACCGCGCTGGTCGCTTTCTTCGGCGGATCCTTCATGACGGCGGTCAGCGGCGACGGGATCTGGACCTCGGCCATATTGGCTGGCGTGGCGCTGGCCTGGCTGGCGCTGATGCTGTTGGTGCGTGAACTGGTCAAGCGGCGCGAGATCGCGCGCGGCGACTGAGGGAATTTGCTTAGCCTGCTATTTAGACTCCGTTCATCCAGAGGTTGCATGGTGTTGCTTTGGAGGCGTCGCCATGGATGTCCGTATTCTGAAGACGCAGCACGGCCGGATCATTCGACTGGCCAGCGCCCTGGGCGGGACCGCCGCCATTATGAAAACGTCGGACGATGCGATCCGCGCCCGTGAGGTGATGCGTGCGCTGAATACGGCTCTGACCGAGCATCTCGCGATCGAGGACGGCGAACTTTATCCCGTCCTGATGCGGTCCCAAGATCATTCGGTTCGCGACCTGGCGCAGCACTATGTTGAGGACATGGGGGCTCTGAGCGGCGTTTGGGCGCACTATTTCGAAGAGTGGTCACAGGCCCGCATTCTGACGGATCGGGAGCGTTTCGCCGCTGTAACCAAGGGGTTGATCGGCGCCTTGGCGCATCGGGTCGCCCGCGAGGAGGACACGCTGTATCCCACGATGGAGGCGGCGGACGCCCTGGCCGTCGTTCCGAAGCGCGACGGCAGGCCGACATCCTGAAGCCGGTGTCCACAGGCGTAGTGCCTCGATAGCCCTCTCCATATGACGACACTGTCATCGGGGCTTGTATTCCCGGTTTCATACGGGCAAACCCGCCGCTAGTAGGCGTGGCGAAGACGATCAGGAACTGTCCGGCGTGGGGATGTCAGGGCAGTTGGGGCGTCGCCAGGTCGACTGAGACATCTAGACGCCCTGCCAGCTAACAACGGTATCGATTCCCATGAGCTTCTCCCTTTTCGGCGCGATCTCCAACGACATCGCGATGGACCTGGGCACCGCCAACACCCTGATCTACATGAAGGGCAAGGGCATCGTCCTGAACGAGCCGTCGGTCGTGGCGCTGAGAAACGTCGGTGGGCGCAAGGTCGTCCACGCCGTGGGGATTGAAGCCAAGCAGATGCTGGGCCGCACGCCGGGCCACATGGAGGCGATCCGCCCCATGCGCGACGGCGTCATCGCGGACTTCGAAGTCGCCGAAGAGATGATCAAGCACTTCATCCGCAAGGTTCATAACCGCAAGGGCTTCGTGAACCCCAAAATCATCGTCTGCGTGCCGTCGGGCGCCACGGCGGTCGAGCGCCGTGCGATCAACGACAGCTGCCTGAACGCCTCGGCCCGCCGTGTGGGTTTGATCGACGAGCCCATGGCGGCCGCGATCGGCGCCGGCCTGCCGATCCACGAGCCGACCGGCTCGATGGTCGTCGACATCGGCGGCGGCACGACGGAAGTCGCCGTCCTGTCGCTGTCGGGCATCGTCTATTCGCGTTCGGTCCGCGTCGGCGGCGACAAGATGGACGACAGCATCATCAGCTACATGCGCCGCAACCATAACCTGCTGATCGGCGAAACGACCGCCGAGCGCATCAAGAAGGACATCGGCACCGCCCGCATCCCGGCCGACGGCGAAGGCCTGTCGATCGAGGTCAAGGGCCGCGACCTGATGCAGGGCGTGCCGCGCGAGGTGCGCATTTCGGAGCGTCAGGCGGCGGAAGCCCTGGCCGAGCCCGTCACCCAGATCATCGAGGCCGTGAAGGTCGCGCTGGAAGCCACGCCGCCGGAACTGGCCGCCGACATCGCCGACAAGGGCATCATGCTGACGGGCGGCGGCGCCCTGTTGCGCGGCCTGGATGTCGAAATCCGCGATCACACCGGCCTGCCGGTGTCGGTCGCCGACGATCCGCTGTCGTGCGTGGCCATCGGCTGCGGCCGCGTGCTGGAGCACCCGCGCTGGATGAAGGGCGTGCTCGACTCCGCGCTTTGATCCGTCCGTTGCGGCCAGGTGAAAGCTTGGCTGCAAATCCTTGTGTCGCCTGCGTGATCACGGTTCCATTCCGGCCTTGATTTTGCGATAGGCAGGCTCAGCGGCAGGGGGCGTCCTGCCGATTCCAACCCCTTTGAGTGGAAGGTCGCCCGTGGCGTTTCGCGACGGCCCTTTTGAAAACATCAAGGTGCCGCTGGCGTGGACCGCCGCGGTCGTCGTCGTCGTGGCCGTGATCGGCGCGATCGTCCTGTTGCTGGGCGACCGGACGACGTCCGAGGGCGGCTCGACCATGGGCGCGGCGCGCGGCGGTTTCGAAGCGGCGGCCGGGCCGGTCGGCGGGGTCTTCGCCGCGCCGGTGCGTTGGGCCGGGGCCGCGCGCGACTATGTCGGCGGCTATTTCTTCGCCATCGGCGAGAACCGCCGCCTGAAAGCCGAGATCGCTGAACTGCGCGGCTGGCGCGACGAAGCGATCGCACAAAAGAACATCAATGGCCGCTATGAGGCCCTGCTGGGTCTGCGCACCGAGCCGCCGGTGCCCATGGCCACGGGGCGGGCGATTTCGGAATCGCGGGGTCCCTTCTCCAACGCCAAGCTGATCGACGTCGGTTCGGCCAAGGGCGTGCGGATCGGTAATCCCGTTGTGACGGAACATGGACTGGTTGGTCGGGTGACGGGCGTGACGGGCGGCGTCAGCCGTGTCGTGCTGCTGACGGATGTGGCGTCGCGCACCCCTGTAATGATCGAGCGCACCGATGCGCGCGCCATGCTGACCGGCGACGGCGGCGACAGCCCGCGTCTAGAATTCATTCGGGGATCAGGTTCCATCAAGGCGGGCGACCGCATTCTGAGTTCGGGAGACGGCGGCGGTCTGCCGCGTGGTCTGCCGATCGGTGTCGCCGCCAAGGGTGTGGACGGCGCCTGGCGGGTCAAGCTGTTCAGCGATCACGGCGCGATCGATTATGTCCGCGTGCTGTTGTTCCAGAGCTTTGGACAGCTGGTCAGCCCGAACGCCTTGAACGCGCCGCCGCTTGCAGGCCTGACGACGGCGCCGGAGCCGAGCGCGGCCGAGGTCGGAGCGATCCGTGACGCCGCCGCCCGTCGCGCGGCGGCGCAGCAGGCCCAGGCCGAACGGGCGCGTGCTGCGGCTGCGGCTGCGACGCCAGCGCTAACGCCTGCGCCCGTCGCTGCGCCGACGGCGGCCCGTCCGGCCGTGACGTCTGCGAGGCCTGCGGCTTCGACCCCGTCGCCTGCACCGACTGCGCCCAGCCCTGCACCGGCGCCCGCTCCGGGAGGCGCGGCGTGAGACGGCCCGTTGCGGTTCGCGTTGTCGGGCCTCTGCAGTGGATCGTCTATCCGGCCCTGCTCGTCCTCGCCGCGACGGTCGTTCTGGGCACGCCGCTCCAGCTGTTCGGTCTGCATCTGCCCGAGCCGGTCATCCCGATGATCCTGGCCTTCGCCTGGCCCTTGATCCGGCCGTCGATGCTGGCGCCGGCGGTATTGTTTCTGATCGGCCTGTTCCTTGATCTGTTCTGGAATACGCCGCTGGGGCTGTGGGCGCTGTGTCTGATGGGCGTCTATGGAACGGTGCTGCTGTCACGCAATCTGCTGGCGGGGCATGAGGGGATGATCCGCTTCGGGGCCTATGCCGCCTGTACGCTGGGCGCCTTCTTTCTGGCCTATCTGGTGGTGACCATGCGGGCGACGAACGCGCCGGCGATCCTGCCGCTCGTCGGACAGGTCGTGCCGACGCTGCTGCTGTTTCCGATCGCCAACTGGATGCTTGAGCGATTCGACGACGGAGATATTCGGTTCCGATGAGCGGCGAGCCCTCCATCTTCTTTGCCGATGTGAATGAGCGTCAGGGGTCCTTCCTGCGGCGCACCTTCGTGCTGGGCGGGGCGACGGCGCTGGGGATCACCGCGCTGATCGGACGGCTGGGCCAGCTGCAGGTCGTTCAGGCTCAGGAATATGCGACCCTGTCGTCGCAGAACCAGTTCAACTTTCGCATGGTCCCGCCGCCGCGCGGCCTGATCAAGGACCGCAACGGCGTCGTCATCGCCGGCAACCGCCCCAGCTTCCGTGTGCTGGTGGTGCGCGACGAGACCAAGGATCTGGACCAAACGCTGGACCTTTTGGGACGGCTGCTGCCCGACACGCTGGAGCGCCGTCGCGCGATCATCCGCGACGTCAATGCGGCGTCCAAGTTCAACCCGGTGCCGGTCAAGAGCGACCTGACCTGGGAGGAGTTCGCCAAGGTCAATCAGTACGCCAACGAACTGCCCGGCGTGATGGTCGATATGAACGAGGCGCGGTACTATCCGTTCGGCGGATCGTTCGCTCACGTCATCGGCTATGTGGCCAAGGTGTCGGATCGGGACGTCAAGGCGATCCGGGACAAGGGCGAGCAGCCGCCGGCCCTGCTGTTCAATCCCAGCTTCCGCATCGGCCGCCAGGGCGTGGAAAAGGCTCTGGATACGTCGCTGCGCGGAGAGCCGGGCGGCAATAGGGTCGAGGTCGATGCACGAGGCCGCGTCGTCGCCGAGGACATCGGCGGGTCGCGGCCCGCCGTGCCGGGCAAGGAAGTCATCCTGACGCTGGACGCCGATGTTCAGAACCGGGCGCTGGAAGTGTTTGGCGACGAGTCGGGCGCCTGCGTCGTCATGGACGTGCGCAACGGCGACATTCTGTGCATGGTCTCGGCGCCGTCGTTCGATCCGAACCTGTTCGTCGGCGGGGTGCCCACCAAGACCTATCGCGCGCTGGCTGACTATGAGCGCAAGCCGCTGCTGGACAAGACGCTGAACGGCACCTTCCCGCCGGGATCGACCTTCAAGCCGACCACGGCGCTGGCTCTGTTGGAAGCCGGCGTCGATCCGAAGCTGACGGTGTTCTGCTCGGGTTCGTATCGGACGGGCAACCGAACGCAGCGATGCTGGGGGCGGCATGGCACCCAGAACATGCACGACGCGATCAAGAACTCCTGCGACGTCTATTTCTACGCCATGTGCAACCGCGCGGGCGTGGACAATATCCGCAAGGCCGGGCTGGCGCTGGGCTTCGAGCACGAGTTCGACATCGGCGTCGGCAACCAGCGCAAAGGCCTGTTGCCGTCCACGGAATGGAAGGCGCGAACCTTCCCGCGCGATCCGGTCTGGCATCCTGGGGAGACGACCTCTGTGGCTATCGGGCAGGGGGCGATCACGGTGAACGCCCTGCAGCTGGCGGTCATGACCTCGCGTCTGGCGAACGGGAAAAAGCAGCTTCAGCCGCGCCTGATCAAATCCATCGGCGGCGTCGAACAGCCCAGCGGAGCCGAGGCCCCGGACCTGCCGTTCGATCCCGCCCACGTCGAATATGTGCGCCAAGGCATGATCGCCGTGGCCAATGACCGATCCGGCACCGCCTATCGCCAGAGCCAGTTGGGCCTGGGCGACATCCAGATGGCCGGCAAGACCGGCACGGCTCAGGTCCGAAACTACGGCTCCGGCTCGCGCAAGAGCAATATCTGGGCGCTGAAGGACCACAACCTGTTCGTGGCCTTCGCGCCGGTGGATGCGCCGCGATATGCGGTCGCCATCATCGTCGAACACGGGGGCAAGGGCGGAGCGACCGCCGGCGCGCCGCGCGCGCGTGAGGTGATGCGCACCGTGCTGCTCAAGGATCCGGACATGCGGGCCCGCATCGAACGGCCGCTGCCGCCCGAACCGACCGGCGACGCCATTGTCGAGGACGGCGTGGTCGGCGCCGCGCCCGAGCCCGATGTCGTGGCCCCGCCGCAGCCGAGCCGCCCTGCGCCGTCTGCGACCAGCGGTCCGCGACCCTATCTGTCCGAGCCCGGCCGTTGACCGCGTCGGCTCTTTCACGTCCTGGCGAGCGCGAACGCGTCTCGACCAAGCTGGGCCAGATCGACTGGCGGCTGACGGCCTTGCTGTGCGTGGTGTCCGGCACCGGTGCCCTGATGCTGTATTCGGTGGCCGGCGGATCCTGGTCTCCGTGGGCGATGAAGCACCTGATCCGGTTCGGCATGTGTCTGGCGTTGATGCTGATGCTGTCGTTGATCAGCATCCGATATTGGTTCGCCCTGGCCTATCCCATCTACGGGATGGCGCTGTTCATGTTGGCGCTGGTGGAGACGCCTCTGGGCTATACAGCCTTGGGCGCCACGCGATGGCTGGACCTGGGCTTCACCCGCATCCAGCCGTCCGAGATCATGAAGATCGGCGTCGTGCTGGCCTTGGCGCGCTGGTATCACGGGGCCTCGGCGAAGGAAGCGAGTTTCCATTGGAAGCTGATCTTCCCGGTCGGGATCATCGGCTTGCCGTTCTTGCTGGTCGCGCACCAGCCGGACCTGGGATCGGCCATGCTGATCGGTTTGACGGGGGCGGCGATCATGTTCGTCGCCGGGCTGAGCTGGCGGATCATCCTGCCGCTGATCATCGCCGCCGCCGTGCTGGTGCCGCCCTATGTGATGTTCGGCATGCACGACTATCAGCGCCACCGGGTGCTAACCTTTTTGAACCCCGAGGCCGACATGTCGGACAAGGGCTATCAGATCGTTCAGTCCAAGATCGCCATGGGCTCGGGCGGGCCGTTGGGGCGCGGGTTCGGCCTGGGCAGCCAGAGCCAGCTGGAGTTCCTGCCCGAACGCCAGACCGACTTCATCTTTGCCGCCTTCGCCGAGGAGTTCGGCTTTGTGGGCACCTTCACGTTGTTGGCCTCCTATGCCGCCATCATTCTGATCTCGCTGAGGATCGCCTCGTTGTCGCACAGTCACTTTGGGCGATTGGCGGCGTCGGGCGTGACGGCGACATTCGCGCTCTATGTGCTGATCAACGGGGCGATGGTGATGGGGCTGGCGCCGGTCGTGGGCGTACCGATGCCGCTCTTGTCCTACGGCGGCACGGTGATGCTGACCGTCATGATCGGCTTCGGTCTGGTGATGGCGACGCGGGTTCACCGCTACGCCGAACTGCCCAAGGGCCACGGCCTGATCTGACGTTACGTCAGCTAAGTGATCGGCATTCAGGTTTCGCTTTCTAAGGCGGGGATTTCCTGGATAAGGTCGTTCCCAACGATGTCTCGCATCGGTTTCGGCCGGTCAGCGACGCACGCCATGGGAGACGAGGAATGACCGATCTGGAGCAATTCCGCGCCGAGACGCGCGCCTGGCTGGAGGCGAACTGCCCGGCCGAATGTCGCGGGCCGATGGCCGACGACGAGATGATCTGGGGCGGGCGATATCCCACCTTCAAGACGCCGGCGCACAAGCTGTGGCTGGAGCGGATGGGCGCGCGGGGCTGGACGGCGCCGGAATGGCCCAAGGAATACGGCGGAGGCGGCCTCAGCCGGGAGGAGGCCAAGGTGCTGGCCTCCGAACTGCGACGCATCAAGGCCCAGCCGGCCCTAGCCAGTTTCGGCGTCTGGATGCTGGGCCCGGCGTTGCTGGCCTTTGGGACCGACGAGCAGAAGAAGCGCTTTCTGCCGGAGATCGTGCGCGGCGAGATCCGCTGGTGCCAAGGCTATTCCGAGCCGGGCGCGGGATCCGATCTGGCGTCCATCCAGACGCGGGCCGAAGATCGGGGCGACCACTGGATCGTCAACGGCCAGAAAATCTGGACCTCCTACGCCGACAAGGCCGACTGGATCTTCTGCCTGGTGCGCACGGACCCCGAGGCGCCCAAACATCTGGGCATCAGCTTCGTGCTGTTCGACATGAAGACGCCGGGCGTGACGACGCGGCCGATCACACTGATTTCAGGCAAGTCGCCCTTCTGCGAGACCTTCTTCGACGACGTGCGGGTGGAGAAGGAAAACCTGGTCGGCACGCTGAACCGGGGCTGGGACGTGGCCAAATATTTGTTGGCGCACGAGCGGACCATGATCGGCGCGATGGGCGAGGTCGGCGGCGGGCGGCCTGTGGGGCAGGTGGCGCTGGACGCCATCGGCGCCGATGAGGCGGGGCGGCTGGACGAGCCGATGCTGCGCGCGCGGATCGCGGACCTCGAGATCGACGCCGCCACCTTCCGCCTGGCGATGGAGCGGGTCGGAGATCAGGTGAAGGCCAAACAGGCGCACCCGGCCATCGCCTCCATGCTGAAATACTATGGCTCCGAGCTGAACAAGCGGCGCCAAGAGTTGCTGATGGCGGCGGGCGGGGCCGATGCGCTGGAATGGGAGGGCGAGCGGTCGCACGACGGCAAGGCGGCGCGCGACTGGCTGCGGACCAAGGCCAACTCTATCGAGGGCGGCACCAGCGAAGTCCAGCTAAACATCATCGCCAAACACCTGCTGCAACTGCCGGGAGCGTGAGACGATGCCGCTGATCCTGACCGAAGAACAGACGATGTTGCAGGACGCCGCCGACGGCTTCCTGAACGAACAGGCGCCGATCGCCCATCTGAGGAAACTGCGGAATGAGCGCGACGCCGACGGCGTGTCGCGCGACCTGTGGCGGGCGTTCGGCGAGATGGGTTTCGCCGGCGTCATCATTCCCGAGGCGATGGGCGGCATGGGGCTGGGGGCTGTCGAGGCGGGCGTGATCGCCGAAAGCCTGGGGCGCACCCTGACGCCGTCGCCGTATCTGGGATCGTCGATCCTGTCGGCCAAGGTGCTGATCGAAGGCGGGTCGCAGGCGCAGCAGGCGTGGTTGCCCAGGATCGCGGCGGGCGAGGCGATCCTGGCGCTGGCGGTGGACGAGGGCGCGAAACATGCGCCGTCGCGGATCGCCACGCGAGCCGAGCGGGCGGGCAACGGCTTCAGGCTGAACGGGGCCAAGGCCTTCGTTCTGGACGGCCATGTGGCGGACGCCCTGATCGTCGTCGCGACGGCGGACGAGGGGACGACACTATTCCTGGTCGATCCGGCCACGGCGGGCGTCGAGATCGAGCGCACGGTGATGGTGGATGCGCATAATGCCGCGCGGATCACGCTGACCGATGTGGCGGTCGACGCCGATGCGGTGATCGGGGCGGTCGGGGGCGGGGAGACGCTGCTGGACGGCGCGCTGAACCTGGGGCGGGCCTGCGCGGCCTCCAGCCTGACGGGCGCGGGCGATCAGGCGTTCAAGACGACGATGGATTATCTGCGGACCCGCAAACAGTTCGGCAAGCTGATCGGCGAGTTCCAGGCGCTGCAACACAGGGCCGCGCATCTGTTCTCGGAACTGGAGCTGGCGCGTGCGGCGACGATCGGCGCCCAGATCGCGATCGACGAGGGGCGCGAGGACGCGCCGCTGGCGGCCTCCATCGCCAAGGCCAAGGCAGGGCGGGTCGCCGAACTGGCGGTGCAGGAGGCGGTCCAGATGCACGGCGGCGTCGGCATGACCGACGCGTTCGACGTCGGACTGTTCATGAAGCGGGTGCGGGTGCTGAACGAACTGCTGGGCGACGCCGGTTTCCACGCCGAACGGGTGGCGCGGGCGCAAGGGTTCTAGGGTCGGGATTCTAGACCGCCTTTTCGCTCCACAGGTCCAGATCCGCCTCGCGCCCGATCAGGGCCAGGCCGGCGGCGATGGATTCGAACTCGCCGCCCGTCTCGATCCGCTCGGCGCCGAAGCGGTGTTGGAACAGCGCCCGCACGGCCGGCACGAAGGAGGTGCCGCCGGTCAGGAAGACGCGGTCGATGGCGTCGGGCGCCAGGCCGCTGCGGGCCATCGCCTGATCCACCGCCCCTTCGATGGCGGCCAGTTCCGGCGCGATCCAGCGTTCGAAATCGGCGCGGGCGACCGGCTTTTCGATATGGACGCCCCCGGCCTGGAACAGGAAGGTCGCCTGGTCGTCGGCCGACAGGGCCATCTTCAGCGTGGAGACGGCGCGGTACAGGTCATGGCCGTGATTGTCGTCCAGCACCTCGATCAGGCGCTCGATCTTCTCCGGCTCCAGCGCGGTGCGGGCCAGGGCGCGGATGTCGCGCATGTCGCGTGATGCGCGCAGCAGGGCCAGCTGATCCCAGCGGGCGAAGGCGGAATAATACCGCTGGGGAATAGGCAGTTGTTTGCCGACCGAACTGTACAGCCCGCCCTTGCCGAGTTCGGGCGAGACCAGCTGGTCGATGATCCGGTAGTCGAAGGCGTCGCCCGCCACGCCGACGCCCGAGCGCGCCAGCGGCGTCGAACGCAGGCCGTCGGGCGTATGTTCGAACCGGATGATGGAGAAGTCGCTGGTGCCGCCGCCGAAGTCGGCGACCAGAACCGTGGCGTCCTCCTTAAGCTGGCGCGCGAAGTAGAAGGCGGCGCCCACCGGCTCGTGCGCATAGCGGATGTCGGTGAAGCCCAGCCGCTGAAACGCCGTCTGATAGCGCGACAGGGCCAGGGTTTCGTCCGGATTGCCGCCCGCAAAGGTGACGGGACGGCCGACGATGACGGCGGGCGGTGTGTCGGACAGTTCGTCACCCGCATGGTGACGCAGGCGCAGGAGGAAGGCGGCCAGCAGGTCCTCGAATGCATAGCGCCTGTTGTCGATCCGGGTCTCGGTGAAGGCGGCGCTGGCGGCGAAGGTCTTGAACGACTGGATGAAGCGGGTCTCCAGCGGGTCCTCGACATAGGCGGCGATGGCCCAGGGCCCGGCCTCGACCACGCGCTCGGGCGGCTGGCCGTCCACGCCCGGATGGGTTTGGAAACTGAGCGCCGAGCGGAAGGTGGTCGTCTGGCCCTCGACCGCTTCAAAGGTCACAAGATGGGCGAGGCCGTCCGCATCGGTCAGGGCCACGACCGTATTGGTCGTGCCGAAATCGATCCCGATCGTCATCGGTTTCGTCGCCGTCATGGCAGGGCTCCAGGCAGGGGAGCCGGGTTCCTAACGGCAGACGGGGCAATAGCAAGGGCTAAGCGAGGTATAGTGGCGGAAGCGGTGGGATTCGAACCCACGGACGGCTCTCACCGTCGCTGGTTTTCAAGACCAGTGCCTTAAACCACTCGGCCACACTTCCTTGCCGCCGCAGCGGAGGCGGACGCCATAGCAGGCGAACGGGTCATTAACCAAAGCGGAAATGTCTTCGGTCATCCTGTTTTCGTATTTTTTGCGAGGCGGGTCGATGACGTTTGGACAGGGAGTGCGCGGCGCGCTGATCCTGGGGCTGTTCTCGGTGCTGGCCGCCTGTTCGACGGCGGGCGGCGTCGATGTCGGCGGATTGCGCGGCGAGGCGCGCCTGCCCGTGGTCAAGGATCCGGCCCCGATCGTGTCGGGCACGATGCGCCCCTATCAGGTGCGCGGGCGCTGGTACACGCCCAAGGAACAGCCGGATTATGAGGAGGTCGGGATGGCGTCCTGGTACGGCGACGCCTTCAACGGGCGGCCGACCTCGACCGGCGAGCGGTTCGACATGCATGCCCTGACGGCGGCCCACAAGACCCTGCCTCTGCCCGGTCTGGTCGAGGTGACGAACCTGGAGAACGGGCGGCGGCTGGTGGTGCGCATCAATGACCGGGGGCCGTTCGTGGACAGCCGGATCATCGACCTGTCCCGCGAGGCGGCGAGCGAATTGGGGATGCTCTCGCAGGGCGTCGGTCGGGTGCGCGTGCGCTACCTCGGCCGGGCGCCGCAGCAGGGCGGGGGCCCGCTATTGCGGGCCTCGGTGCCGACGCCGCGCGGCGCGGTCCCGGCCAGCACACCCGTCAGCGTGGCCGCCATTGCGCCCGCTCCAGTCGCGGTTGCCGAGGTAACGACCTTTTGGGTTCAGGCAGGCAGTTTCTCGGATCAGGTCGAGGCCGGACGAATCGCCGACAGCCTGAGCGGCTGGGTGCGGGCCGATCGGGGCGCGGGGCGGTTCAATGTGGTGGTGGGCCCTTGGGACAGCGCCAATGCGGCCGAGGCGGCGCGTCAGTCGGTCGTGGCGCGGGGTTATGCGGGCGCCCTGTTGATATCCGGCAGCTGATCGCGCGGGCGGGCTTGCGCCGGGCGGCGTCGGCGCGCCATGAAGGCGCGTGACCCGTGGACAATTCATAAGCTTCGAAGGCGGCGAGGGCGCCGGCAAATCGACCCAGGTCGGGCGGCTGGTCGCGCGGCTGCAGGCGGTGCTGGGCGAGCGCAAGGTGGTGCGCACGCGTGAACCGGGCGGCTCAAGGGGCGCGGAGGTGATCCGCAATCTGGTGGTGGCCACGGACGCGGAGCCGTGGTCGGCCATGACCGAGACCTTGTTGATGTACGCCTCGCGCTCGGACCATCTCGAGCGGACCATCCGCCCGGCGCTGGCGGCCGGCGACTGGGTGGTGTGCGATCGGTTCGCCGATTCCAGCCGCGCCTATCAAGGCGCAGGCGGCGGCGTGGCGCAAAGCTTCATCGAACAGATCGATGCGGGCGTGGTCGGGGACGACCAGCCGGACCTGACCCTGGTGTTCGACCTGCCAGTCGAGGTCGGCCTGGAGCGGGCGTTCGGGCGCGGCCTGTTCGAGACTCGGTTCGAATCCAAGGGTCTGGAGTTCCATCAGCGGCTGCGCGAGGGCTTTCTGAGGATCGTCGAGGCCAATCCGCAGCGTTGCGTGCTGATCGACGCGGTCGGATCGCTGGACGAGGTCGAGGCGCGAGTCTGGCAGGTTGTACAGGACCGGCTGCTGTGAGCGATCACCCGCGTGACCGGTTCGACCTGATCCCTGATGCCGCGGCGGAGACGGCGTTTCTGGACGCCTGGGAACGGGGGCGGCTGCACCACGCCTGGCTGTTGTGCGGGGTCGAGGGGACGGGCAAGGCGACCTTCGCTTATCGGGCGGCGCGACGGCTGCTGGGCGCGTCGGCCGATCCGGGTTCCGGGCCGCTGGGCGCGCGGCGCGATGATCCGGTCAGCCGGCTGATCTCGGCCCAGTCGCATCCGGACCTGCTGGTGCTGGAACGCTTGGTCGAAGGGGGCAAAACCAAGAAGTCGATCTCGGTCGATCAGTCGCGCGAATTGCCGGAGTTCTTTTCAAAGAGCCCGTCGCAAGCCCAGTTTCGGGTGGCGATCATCGATGCGGCAGACGACCTTAATCTCAACGCCGCCAACGCCTTGCTGAAGGTTCTTGAGGAGCCGCCCGAGCGTGGCGTGCTGTTTCTGGTCACCCATGCGCCGGGGCGGTTGCTGGCGACGATCCGATCGCGGTGCCGGCGGCTGAGCTTTCCGATCTGGGCGCCGGATCGGCTGGAGACCCTGGTGCGCAACCGGACGGGCGCAGAGCATGAGGACGCCAAACATGCGGCGATCATGGCGGGCGGATCGCCCGGCGCGGCCCTGGCCTTGGCTTCAGGCGCGACGTTTGAGATGGACCAGCTGGCGCGGCGCTGGGTCGAGGGCGATATGGACCGGGCCGAAGCCCTGGCCATCGCCGACCGGTTCCGCGGCGCCGAGGGGCAGGAGCGATTCGAGACGCTGATGGACCGGCTGATCGCGGCGGTGCGTATGCGCGCCTTGCAGAGCGCGCCGGGCGCCGGCAATCGCTGGGCCGAACTATGGGAGCGACTGCAGCCCCTGCCGGAGCGGGCGGCGGGATTGAACCTGGACAAGGCCGATGTGCTGGCCGGGGCGCTGGCGGACCTGAAGCGGGTTCAAGCCCAGCAGGAGCGGACGGGCTGATGCTGATCGACAGTCACGTGAACCTGCACGCGCCGCAGTTCGACGAGGACCGGGACGCCGTGATCGCGCGCGCGAGAGAGGCGGGCGTCGGGCTGATGGTGGAGATTTCCGACAAGCTGACGACCTTCGAGGCGACCCACGGGATCGCTATGGCGAACCCCGCCATCTGGTGTACGGTCGGGGTCCATCCGCACGAGGCCAAGGATGCGGCGGACCTGACGGCGGCGACCCTGATCGAACTGGCCCAGCGGCCCAAGGTGGTCGGGATCGGCGAATGCGGTCTGGATTTCCACTACGACTTCAGCCCGCGCGAGGTGCAGGCGGCGGTGTTCCGGCAGCATGTGGCGGCCGCGCGCGAAACCGGTCTGCCGCTGGTGATCCATACGCGTGAGGCGGACGATGTGATGGCGTCGATCCTGCGCGAGGAATATGCAGCAGGGCCGTTCAAGATGTTGATGCACTGCTATACGAGTGGTGCGGAACTGGCGAAAATCGCTGCTGAAATGGGCGCGTGGTTTTCGGTTTCCGGCATCGCGACCTTCAAGGCGGCCGAGGATGTGCGGGCGGTGATCCGCGACATGCCGGGCGACCGGATCATCGTCGAGACCGACTGCCCCTATCTGGCGCCCATTCCGCATCGGGGGCGGCGCAACGAGCCGGCCTACATCGGTCATGTGCTGGACAAGCTGGCCGAAATCCGCGGCTGGAGCGCCGAGGAAGCGGATCGCCTTACGACCGAGGCCTTCTTCGGCCTCTTTGACCGGATACCCAGACCCGCATGAGTTTCGAAGTCGTCATTCTGGGCAGCGGGTCATCGGGCGGGGTGCCGCGTGGGGACGGGGACTGGGGCGCCTGCGACCCGGCCGAGCCCAAGAATCGGCGCACGCGCTGTTCGATGCTGGCCAGAAAGACCGGCGCCGAGGGGGTGACCACTGTCCTGATCGACACATCACCGGACCTGCGCGAACAGATGCTGGCCAGCGGCACGAAGCATGTGGATGCGGTGCTCTACACCCACGATCATGCGGACCAGACCCATGGGATCGACGACCTGCGCACCTTCGCCGCGCGGGCCAGGAAGCGGATACCGGCGTGGATGGATGCGGCGACGCATGGTTCGCTGACGCATCGGTTCGACTACATCTTCGAGAGCAAGTTCGGTTATCCGCCGCTGCTGGACGGACGGATCATTCCGCCGCATGGCACGGCCTGGTCGGTCGAGGGCGCGGGCGGCTCGATCCCGGTCACGACCTTTGATCAGGCGCACGGGCCGATCCGCTCGGTCGGCTATCGATTGGGCGATGTCGCCTATTCCAGCGATGTGTCCGATCTGGACGAGGCGGCCCTGGCCGCGGTGGCCGGGTGCAAGCTCTGGATCGTCGATGCGCTGCGTTATGCGCCGCATCCGACCCATGCCCATCTTGACCAGGCCCTGGCGTGGATCGCCGCCGCAGACGTAGAGCGTGCGGTGCTGACGAACCTGCACATCGATATGGATTACAAGGCGTTGTCGGCGCTTGTTCCCGAAAACGTCGAGGTCGGATTCGATGGCTGGAGCCGAGTGATCGGCTAGCTTGCGCCGGCCTTGTGGTTTTTCCAGTCGAATAGCTCTTCCAGCACCTGCACCGCCTGACCGCGTTCCGACGTCAGATCAGGATCGCGGTTCATGATCAGCCGCGCATCGTCGGCGGCCGCCAGCATCAGACTGCGGTGGCGGATCGGGTCGGCGAAACGATAGGCGGGAAAACCGCTCTGTTTCAGGCCCAGGGGATCGCCGCCGCCACGCAGGCGGAAATCTTCCTCTGCGATCTCGAAGCCATCCTCGGTGCGACGCAGGGTTTCGAGCCGCTCTTTCGCCGTCTCGCCGAGGGCGCCGTCCTGACCGCCGTACAGCAGGATGCAGGAACTGGCCTTTGATCCGCGACCGACGCGGCCGCGCAACTGGTGCAACTGGGCCAGGCCGAAACGGTCGGCGTGTTCGATCACCATGATCGAGGCGTTGGGCACGTCCACGCCGACTTCGACCACCGTGGTGGCGACGAGAACCGGCAGGCGGCCGTCGGCGAAGTCGGCCATGACGGCCTCGCGCTCCGCGCCCGGCATCTGGCCATGAGCCAGGCCGACCTCGACGCCCAGCAGGCGTCGCAGATCGTCGGCGCGATCGACGGCGGCCGCCAGGTCGATGGCCTCGGATTCCTCAACCAAGGGACAGATCCAATAGGCCTGGGCGCCGCTCTCGACGGCGGTCTTCAGGCGGGCGGCGACCTCGCCGATACGGGCCAAGGGCAGGACGGCGGTCGTGACGGGCGTGCGGCCGGGCGGTTTCTCCATCAGGCGACTGACCTCCAGCTCGCCGTATTGCGTCAGCTCCAGCGTGCGGGGGATGGGGGTGGCCGACATGGTCAGCAGATGCACGGCCCCCAGGCGCGGGTCGCCCTTGGCTTGCAGTCTCTGGCGTTCGTTCACGCCGAACCGGTGCTGTTCGTCGATGACGGCCAGAGCGAGGCGGTCGAAGCGAACGGCGTCCTGGAACAGAGCATGGGTGCCGATGGCGACCTGGGCGTGACCCGAGGCCAGGTCAGCCAGTTTCTCGCGCCGTTGTGCCGGGGTGTCGCGGCCCGTGAGAAGGACCGCGGCGACGCCGGCTGCATCCAGTATGGGGCCGAGCTTCTCGTAGTGCTGGCGCGCCAGGATTTCGGTCGGGGCCATGAGTGTGGACTGGAAACTGCTGGCAGCGGCGTCGGCCAGCGCCAGGGCGGCGACGGCGGTCTTGCCCGAGCCAACATCGCCTTGCAGCAATCGGCCCATCTGCTGGCCCGACGCCAGATCACGACGGATTTCGGCGATGGCCTGGGCCTGGGCGTTGGTCAGCTGGAAAGGCAGAGCCTGGAGAAGGTGTTCGGACGCTGCGCCGGGGGCGATGACGGGGGCGGGCCTGATCTCGCGGGCGCGGCGACGACGGGCCAGAGCCAACTGATGGGCCAGGAACTCGTCATAGGCCAGGCGCTGGCGGGCGGGGGCGTCGGGCGACAGGTCCGTCTCGGCTGTGGGTGCATGCAGCGCGTCCAGAGCGGCGCGCCAACCCAGCCAGTTCTGTTTCTTCAGCCAGGCGGGATCCTGCCATTCCGGCAGATCGGGGGCGGCAGGCAGGGCGGCCTGGACCAGTTTGCGCAACTGGCGCGAGGTCAGGCCTTGGGTCGCCGGATAGACGGGTTCGGAGGCGGGGATGTCAGCCGCCTTGTCCAGCGTAACGATGTCCGGGTGGACGATCTGGACCTCGCCGTTGAAGCGTTCGACCTTACCCGAGACCAGCCGGGTCTCGCCACGCGGCAACAGCCGGTCGATATGCTGGGGCGAACCGCCGAACCAGACGAGATGCACGAAGCCGGTCGGATCGCTGGCCCGGACCTTCAGCGGCGCGCCGGGGCGGCTGGGCGTGAAGAGGCGATCGATGGTCACGGTGAAGACGCCGACCTCGCCATCGATGGCGCTGGCGGCCTCAGCAGGGCGGCGCACGATGACGCCGGACGGGCTGAGGAACAGCAGATCGCGAACCAGCGGGCCCGCCACCTTTTGCACCAGAGGCAGGACGCGAGGGCCCACTCCCTTAAGGGTCGAGACCTCGGCGAACAGGGGGAAGAGAATCTGCGGACGCATCGCCGTGAACATAGCGTGACCATGACGGGTGGCGAAGTGCGTTCAGGAACGCTATCTGCGCTTCTTCCATTTGAAGACGCTAACGCTCTCCACGCGGTGGCTCGCTGCTTGAGCGTCTTCCCACTTTGCCGGGCAAGGATTCTTGTGGCCGAAATCGACGCGCGTTCCGAAAGCGAAATGACCCCTGAGCAGATGACGCCTGAGCGCAGGCAGCGGCTGGGACGCATTCAGTTCCGCGCCTGGCGGCGGGGCTTTCGCGAGGCCGACATGGTGCTGGGTCCGTTTTCCGATCAGGTTGCGCCGACCTTCACAGATGCGGAACTGGACCAGTTCGAGCGGCTGATCGACGAGGAAGATCAGTGGCTTTACGGCTGGATCATCGAGCGTGATCCGACGCCGCCCGAGTTCGAGACGCCGGTGATGGCCAAGGTGCGCGCCTTCATGCGCGCCCACGTCGCGGCCGAAGTCGGCAAGGGAATCGGCTGATGGACGCCAAGGTCGAATACCGAACCGACGCCGACTTGGGCGGCGCGCCCGAGGGGTTGGACGCGCTGATCGTCGCCGAACGGATCAAGGCCGGCGGCGGCGTCGGCCTGTTCGTCGCACGCGACTTTCAGAGGTCGGGCAGCTTCGTTCAGGCGTTTCAGTTCTTCTCGAAAGATATTGAAGTCCTGGATTATCCTGCGTGGGACTGTCTGCCCTATGACCGACTGAGCCCCACGGCGGGAATCGCCGCGCAGCGGATGGCGACGCTGACGCGGCTGGCGATGCGCAAGCCTGGCGATGCGCCGGTTCTGGTCGTGACGACGGTGTCGGCGGCCATGCAGCGCACGCCGCCCAAGTCGGTCACGACACAGGCCGGGTTCGAAACCAAGGTCGGACGCGATCTCGATATCCAGGCGCTGGAGCGATATTTCGCCGCCAACGGCTATGTTCGGGCCTCGACCGTGTCGGAGCGTGGCGAGTTCGCGGTGCGCGGCGGGGTCGTCGATGTCTATCCGCCCGGCTTCGAGGAGCCGGTCCGGCTGGACATGTTCGGATCCGAGCTGGAATCGATCCGCACCTTCGATCCCGAAACGCAGCGGTCGACCGGCCAGATGACGTTCGTCTCCCTCGCGCCGGTGTCGGAGGCGCTGCTGGATGCGGCGGCCATCTCGCGCTTCCGCACCGGCTATCTGAACCTGTTCGGCGCGCCGGGCGACGACCCGCTGTATGCGACGATCAGCGAGGGCGCGCGGCGTCAGGGCATGGAACAGTGGCTGCCGCTGTTTTATGAGACCTTGGACAGCCTGTTCGACTATCTGCCGGACGACGCGGCGATCTTCCTCGACAACCAGGTCGAGACGGCCCGCGCCGAGCGATGGGATCTGGTCGCCGACGCCTATGATGCGCGCGCCGAGGCGGCCAAGGCCAAAGGACAGGCCAGCGCCAATCGCGCCTTGCCGCCAAAGCGGCTCTATCTGGACGCCGGAGACTGGAACCAGGCGCTGGCGGGTCGCGTCGTGCGTCGTTTCACGCCCTTCTCCACGGGAGGCGAGGATGCCGGCGGACGGTTGGGCCGGACCTTCGCCGCCGAGCGGGCGCAGGACAGCGTCAATCTGTTCGAGGCGGTGGCGGCCCATGCGGCGGCGCTGAAGGCCGACGGCAAGCGGGTGCTGTTCGCCTCCTGGACCGAAGGATCGTCGGAGCGGCTGGCGACCATGCTGGCCGACCATGGGCTGGATCACATCGTCGCCGTGCGCGACTGGGCCGACGTTCAGGCGGCGCCGAAGGACCTCTATCTGCGCGGCGTCCTGCCGGTTGAGCATGGCTTCGTCACCGACGCCGTGGCGGTCATTTCGGAGACCGACATCCTGGGTGATCGGCTGGCGCGACCGCGCAAGAAGCGCCGCGCCTCGAACTTCCTGGCGGAGGCGTCGGCCCTGACGACGGGCGATCTGGTGGTTCACCTGGATCACGGTATCGGCCGGTATGAAGGGCTCAAGACGCTGGAAATCCAGCAGGCCCCGCACGACTGTCTGGAACTGTTCTACGCCGGTGAGAGCAAACTTTATCTGCCGGTTGAAAACATTGACCTTCTGACCCGATACGGCTCGGACTCCGAGGGCGTCCAACTGGACAAGCTGGGCGGCGCAGGCTGGCAGGCCAGAAAGGCCAAGGCCAAGGAACGTCTGCGCGCCATGGCCGAGGGGCTGATCGCCCTGGCCGCCAAACGGGCGCTGCGCGAAACCGATGCGGTCACGCCGCCGCCGGGCCTGTTCGCCGAGTTCTGCGCGCGCTTCCCCTATGAGGAGACCGACGATCAGCTGAACGCCATCGGCGATGTGCTGGAAGATCTGGGCAAGGGCACGCCGATGGATCGCCTAATCTGCGGCGATGTCGGTTTCGGCAAGACCGAGGTGGCGCTGAGGGCCGCCTTCGTCGTCGCAATGACGGGGCAGCAGGTGGCGATCGTCGCGCCGACGACCCTGCTGGCCCGCCAGCACTACAAGACCTTCACCGAACGCTTCGCCGGCTGGCCGGTCAAGGTGCGTCAGTTGTCGCGGATGGTGGGGTCCAAGGAGGCGACGGAGACGCGCGCTGGGCTGAAGGATGGCTCGGTCGAGATCGTCGTCGGCACCCATGCGGTGCTGAGCGAACAGGTCGGCTTCCGCGACCTGGGCCTGGTCATCGTCGATGAGGAACAGCACTTCGGCGTCAAGCACAAGGAGAAGCTGAAGACGCTGCGCGCCGACGTGCATCTCTTGACCCTGACCGCCACGCCAATCCCGCGCACGCTTCAGATGGCGCTGTCGGGCATCCGCGAGATGTCGATCATCGCCACCCCGCCGGTCGATCGCCTGGCGGTGCGGACCTACGTCACGCCGTGGGATCCGGTGCTGGTGCGCGAGGCTCTGCTGCGCGAGAAATATCGCGGGGGTCAGGCCTACTACGTCGCGCCGCGCCTGAAGGACCTGCCCGCCATCGAGAAATTCCTGCGCGAACAGGTGCCCGAGGTGAAGTTCGTCGTCGGCCACGGCCAGATGAGCGCGACCCAGTTGGAGGAGGTGATGAGCGCCTTCTACGACGGGGAATATGACGTCCTGGTCTCGACTACGATTGTCGAGAGCGGGCTGGATATCCCGACGGCCAATACGCTGATCGTGCACCGCGCCGACATGTTCGGTCTGGCGCAGCTTTATCAGATCCGGGGGCGGGTCGGCCGGTCCAAGGCGCGCGCCTTCGCCTATCTGACGACCGATGCGGTCAAGCCGATGACCCTGTCGGCCGAGCGGCGGCTGCAGGTTCTGCAGTCGCTCGACAATCTGGGCGCCGGCTTCCAGTTGGCCAGCCACGATCTGGACCAGCGCGGCGGCGGCAATCTGCTGGGCGACGAGCAGTCGGGCCACATCCGCGAGGTCGGCGTCGAACTGTACCAGCAGATGCTGGAAGACGCCGTGGCGGAGCTGCGTGAGAAGGGCGAGGGACAGGCGGTGGATCGCGGTTGGTCGCCGTCGATCAATGTCGGCGCTTCTGTCCTGATTCCAGAAGATTACGTACCGGACCTGAACGTGCGCCTGAGCCTCTATCGTCGTCTTTCCGACGCCGAACAGGCCGAGGATCGCGAAGCCTTGGCCGCCGAACTGATCGACCGTTTCGGGCCACTGCCGGATGAGGCGCAGCAACTGCTGAAGATCGTCGGCATCAAGTCGAACTGCCGCAAGGCCTGCATCGAGAAGATCGACATCGGCCCGCGCGGCGCGGTGCTGACGTTGCGCGACAACAGCTTCCCCAATCCGGCGGGACTGGTCGGGCTGATCCAGAAGAACCATGCCTTCTGGAAAATACGGCCGGATCAGAAGATCGTCGTGTCGGGCGATTGGCCGACGGCGGAGGAGCGTCTGAAGGTGGCCGAGCGGATCACCGCCGATCTGGCGCGGGTGGCGGGGGCGTAAAGCCCCTCAGCGCGTCTTTTCGAACAGGTCGGCTGAGGCGCGCTCAAGCAGGGCGGCGGCGCTTTCGTCGGGGCGCATCTCGGCGGCGCCGACGTCGAACTCGGCGACGAAGGGCGACCGGTCCGGACCGGCGTCGAAGGCGGTGCAGCCGATCACGGCGGCGATTCGCTCTGCGGCCAGACGCGCCGGTTCAGCGTGGGTTGCGGGCAGGGCAAGAGCGAAAACCTCCTTGGCCAAGCGGGCAGGGGTGTCCTCGACACGGACAAGGCGCGAAACCATGGCCCCGATCTGCGGCATGGCGCGATCCAGCCAACCGCCCTGACGCGCCCAGGTGACGGACTCGGTTTCGCGCACCCTCAGGACGCAGACGGATAGCGGGCGCTTGCGCGCGCGCGAGGCCTCGGCGACGCGGCCCAGGTGGCTGGCGAACAGTTCGGGCGTGAACAGGCCTGTTTCCGGATCCATCACGTCCAGGCTGCGCACCGAGTCCAGCGTCTTGCGAATGCCCAGGTGGATGCGGTGCGCGCCGGCGAGGGCCAGGATCCGCTCGGCCGTTTCGCCCTCGGGCGTGTCGGCGGAGGCGACGTCTGCGAAGCCGCGGTTGAACAGTTCAGCCAAGCTGATCTCGTTCCTGCCGCGCAGATAGAGCATCAGCGGGATATGATAGAGGCGCGTGTTGCGCTTCATGCCCGCCGCGATCGACAGGGCCGGCGCATGGTCTTCGGCGCCCCACAGAACGGCGGCGTCGAACGGGCTTTCGTGCAGATAGTCGAAGGCGGTGTAGGGCGTCGGCGCTGCGACCACCTCGACCCCGGCCGCGGTCAGGGCGTTCGACAGGGCGAGAAAGCGCCGGTCGGCGACGCCGGCGGCCAGAACGCGCAAGGGCCCATCGTCGTCGGTCCTTTTGTCCAAGCCGACCCCGCGCGTGGCGAAGGTGGTGACGCGCAGCCGATATTCTTCTTCGGCGATGGCGGCCCGGCCCAGCTGCTCCAGACGCAAGGCGGCCTGGGCCGGATGCGGCGGCGTGGACATGGTCAGATCCGCACCCTTCACCGAATCAGGGCGGGCGCCGATGACCACGATGGGCAGGCGGCGCGGCTCGGCGGCGGCGCGAAGGCGAGACGCCACATCGGCGTCGAAGGTGTTGATGTCGATGACGGCGGCTTCGAGCGGAAAGTCCTGAAGCGTCATCTCGGCCGAGATCACGTCGCGGGCGGTCACCGTCGTCCAGCCCAGCGCATCCAAACCCGCAGCGAGCGGCCCGATCCGGCCATCGTCAGCCGCCAGGATCAATACGCGCGCGTCGAAAGCCAAGCCCATCGTCTCCAAAAGTCGCCGCGCCAATAGCCGGCCGGAAACGCGCGGACCATAGCGACGAGGGTATTAAGGATGCAATGTCGCCCGGCCAAAGGCATGCGGCCGGATCCCGAATGATCGTCCTCACGCGGATGAGACTTTCGCCACAGACGAATTCCGCTAGGTTCCGCCGCTTGTGCAACGGTTGTGGGGACCGATTTGAGTGAGCAACTGACACGGTCGGTCCTGAAAGCGCCCGGGTTCTGGGGTGGGCTGGCCGTGCGAGCGTTTACCCGCAGCTGGGGGCGCGACGTCATGCTCTATACGGGCGGCGTGTCCTTCTTCGCCCTGCTGGCCGTGTTTCCGGCGATCGCCATCCTGATCGGCTTCTACAAGTTGGGTCTGTCGATCAGCGAAGTCAGCGCCCAGGCGACCGCCTTGTCGGACCTGCTGCCCAAGGCGGCGCAGACCATTTTTCAGGGCGAAATCACGCGTTTGAGCAATGCATCGGCGCGGACGGTGTCCGCTCAGAGCGCCTTCGCCCTGTTCGTCGGCGCCTACGCCGCGCACCGGGGTTTCAAAGCCTTGTTGGCGGGATTGAACCTGATCCATGATGAGACCGAGCCGCATGGCTTCTTCAAGTTCAATCTGCTGGCCTTCTTCGTGGCCATCTTCGCCTTTGCGCTGTTTACTGTCGTGTCGGGCGCGGTCGTGACCGTGCGGATCATGGCGCATGCGTCGTCGTCGGCCGCCGGCCTGCCTGGGCGCAGCGGCATGGCGCCGCTGGATGCCTTCCTGCCCGCGATTGGCTTGGTGATCGGACTGACGCTGCTTTACCGCTACGCCATGAGCCACAGGGCGCCGGTCGCCTGGCTGCCGGCGACGGCGGGCGGTCTGGTGGCGACCTTGATGTCGGTCGTGTCGTCGTGGCTGTGCGCCATCTATGTCGAGCAGATCGCGCCGCTGGGGGCCACCTATGGATCGGTCGGCGCCGTGGTGGTGCTGCTGATCTGGCTGTCGTGGAACGTCAACGCCATCTTCTACGGCGGCGCGTTCGCGACCGAGATGGAATTGGCCGCCAAGGCGCGCACGGTCGCTGACACGCCGCCGGCCGATGTCGTCAATCTGTCGGAGCGTCGGGCCGGCCGCCGGTTTCGATCGTAATGCGAAGAAGGCCGTCGCCGTCCTCGACTTCGATCACGCGGCCGCCTTTCTGTGACATTAGAAACGGCACATCGATCCGGGCCATCGGATCGGTGGCCAGCAGCACGATCCGCGCGCCGGGCGAGGCGGTTTCCAACGCCTTCATCAGCTTCAGGCTGGGAACAGGGCAGCGGTGACCCCTGGCGTCTATGACGACAGAATCGCTCACGCGAGCCGATCCGCCAGCAGTTCCAGCGCCACACGAACGCTGGCTTGGCGAATGTCGTCGCGGCCGAGGTCGCCGAACCGCTCGACACGGTGAACGACGCCTTGTGGGCCTGACGCCGCGAAGTGGACCAGACCCACGGGTTTATCGACCGATCCGCCGCCCGGTCCGGCCACGCCTGTTACGGACACAGAGACGGAGGCGCGCGAGTGCGCCACGGCGCCCTCAGCCATCGCCACTGCGACGGCTTGCGACACGGCGCCGTGGACGGACAGGCTTTCCAGCGACACGCCCAGCATCTGGGCCTTGGCCTCGTTGCTGTAGGTGACGAAGCCGCGATCCAGGACCGCTGACGAACCGGGGATGGCCGTGATCGCAGCGGACACCAAACCGCCCGTGCAGCTTTCGGCCGTCGCCAGCATCAGGCCGCGTTCGCTGGCCGTTGCGACAATCTGTTGCGCCAGGTGTGCGATATCTTGGGAAAACATGGTCTTTTCATAGGCCGCGAACCCCGCTCTAACCAGAGGCATGACCGAGGCTATCGATCCGTTACGCCCCGCAGCCCCGACATCGGATCGCATCGCTCCGATCCTGTTCGCCGTCGCCATCTTTACATCGGCCTGCCTGGTCTTCGTCGTTCAGCCGATGGCGGCCAAGCTGCTGTTGCCGACGCTGGGCGGATCGCCTTCGGTGTGGAACGCGTCGATGGTGTTCTTCCAGACCGCGCTGCTCGCCGGATATGGCTATGCGCACCTGCTGCAACGTTTGGCGACGATGCGGGCGCAGGTCGGGGTTCACCTGGGTCTGCTGATCGTGGCGGCGTTTTTCCTGCCCCTGCAGATCAGCGGCCTGTTGGGTGATCCCGAGCCGTCCCAACCGGCGATGTGGCTGCTGGCGACGCTGGCGGTGTCGATCGGCGCGCCGTTCGCGGTTCTGTCGGCGACCGCGCCGCTGCTTCAGGCCTGGTATGCGCGCGTGCGGGCCGGACATGCAGACGGCCAGAATCCCTACGTTCTCTATGCCGCCTCGAACCTGGGCAGCTTCCTGGCCCTGCTGGCCTATCCGGTCTTGATCGAGCCGCTGGCCAGCCTGTCGGGTCAGCGCCTGGGCTGGAGCGTCGGCTATGGGGTGTTCGTGGTGATGGTCGTGGGGCTGGGCGTTCAGGTCTGGCGACGACGCGAGATTGGAACGGCGGAGCCCGCGCCACTTGAGGCCAGCCCGCCGATTGCTTGGCGCGAAAAGGGGATGCTGGTTCTGCTGGCCGCCGCACCGTCCAGTCTGATGCTGGGGGTGACGGCGCATCTGACGACGGATGTGGCATCGGCGCCCTTTCTGTGGGTCATACCGCTCGCGCTCTATCTGCTGACGTTTGTCATCGCTTTCCAGACCCGGCCGGCTGCTTCGCCAGCCATCGGCCTTGGTTTGCAGGCGGCGGCGGCAGCGGCCTGCGCCGCCCTGATTGCGTTCCGGACAGGCGAATGGCTGCTGGTGTTCACCATCAATCTGGCGGCCTTCTTCTTTACCGCACTGATGTGTCACCAGCGGCTGGCGGCGCGGCGGCCGGCGCCGGATCGTCTGACCGAATTCTATCTGTTGCTGTCGCTGGGCGGCGTAGTCGGCGGACTGTTCAACGGCCTGATCGCGCCGGCCGTTTTCGACATGGTGTGGGAATATCCGCTGGTGCTGGTGGCGGTCGGATTGCTGCGGCCGTGGAGCCGTCGCGAGATCAGGCCGTGGGAGATCATCTGCTGCGTCGCCGGCGTGGTCATCGCACTGTTGGGGCCGCTGTCGATGGAGGCGGTCCGCTATGCGCCCGACATTCGCGCGGCCATCCCGGACGCCGAACTGGTGCGGATCGCGCAAGCCATCCTGGGGATCGCGACCCTGTTCGCCTTCCTGGTCCGCGATCGGGCGGTGATGTTCACGATCGTTTTGGCCGCCATCGTATGGTCCGGCTATCATCTGGCGCGCGGTTATGACTGGGCCCTGTCGGAACGCAGCTTCTTTGGCGTGATGCGGGTGGCCAATATCGACGATCCGCTGATGGGCGGGCCGGTCCATGTGCTAATGCACGGCACGACTTTGCATGGCGCCCAGGCCCAGGCGCCGTCGAACCGCTGTCAGCCAACGCTCTATTATGCGACTTCGACGCCGCTGGGGCAGGCGATGCTGCAGATGCAGGCACGTCGGCTGGACGGCGCGCGCGTCGGCGTTGTGGGGCAGGGCTCGGGCGCCATGGCCGCCTACAAGCGCGCCCAGGACCAACTGACCTTCTTCGAGATTGATCCGATGGTGGATCGGCTGTCGCGCGACCCCCAATGGTTCAGCTTCATCAATGGCTGCGCCGATGGGCCGGTACGAACGGTTCTGGGGGATGCGCGCCTGACGATGGATCGCGAGCCGGCGGGATCCTACGACCTGCTGGTCATCGACGCCTTCTCGTCCGACGCCGTGCCGACGCATCTGCTGACGGTGGAGGCGATCCGCGGCTATCTGCGGCTGCTTGCGCCCGACGGCGTCGTGGTGCTGCATCTGTCGAACCGGAACCTGGAGATCACCCTGCCGGCCGAGGCGGCGGCGCAGGCGCTGAAGGTTCCGAACCTGCACCAGGTCTATATCGAACAGTCGGGCCAGGGCGACATGGCCGAGGCCTCGACCGAAGCCCTGCTGATCGGCAGGAGCCCGGCGGCGCTGGAAGGCTTCAGAGACGATGCGCGCTGGCGCAAGCTGTCGCCGACGACGGTGCGTCCTTGGACGGACGACTACGTCAATCTGTTCGGATCGCTGGTGCGTCAGATGAAGATGGCGGCGCGCTAGACGACTGGCGTTTCCACAGTCGCCACGGCCTGTGCGGCCAAACCCTCGCCGCGTCCGGTGAAACCAAGTCCTTCGGTCGTGGTGGCCTTGACGCTGACGGCGTCGAGCGGAAGGTTCAGAAGTCCGGCGATCCGGTCGCGCATGGCTTGGCGGTGCGGCTTCACCTTGGGTCGTTCGCAGATCAGGGTGACGTCGACATTGACGATGCGGCCGCCGCGCGCCGCGACCAGTTCGGCGGCATGGATCAGGAACTGATCTGACGAGGCGCCTTTCCATTTCGGATCCGTCGGCGGGAAATGGTCGCCGATGTCGCCCGCCGCGATGGCGCCCAGGATGGCGTCGGTCAGGGCGTGGAGACCGGCGTCCGCGTCGGAGTGGCCAATCAGCGTTTGATCGTGCGGCACCTCGATCCCGCAAAGCCAGACGGACCCGCCGGGCCCCCAGCGATGCACGTCATAGCCGGATCCGATCCGGGTCTGATAACGCTGCGCTTGGGGCAGCAGAGCTTCGGCCATGGCGAAATCCTCGGGATAGGTCAGTTTCATCAGACGCGCATCGCCCTGAACCAGGGCCACCGCGCCGCCGTTGCGCTGTACGACGACGGCTTCGTCGGTAGGGACCTCGGCGTCCGACCAGGCCGCATAGGCGGTCTCGATCACGCCCCGGCGGAAGGCTTGAGGCGTCTGGGCGCGCCACAGACCGTCGCGATCAACCACGTCGGTCATGATTTCCGCCTCGCCACGCCGAAGGCTGTCGGCGACAGGCAGGGCGGGCAGGGCGCCGTTCGAAGTTTCAAGGGCCGACAGTAGACGGTCGATGACGGCGGCGTCCAAAAGCGGACGGGCGGCGTCATGGATCAGCACTGGCTGATCCGTTCCACAGGTCAGGGCTGCAAGCCCGGCGCGGACCGAATCGGCGCGGGCGGCTCCACCGACGACGGCTCTCCAACGCGGCAAACCGGACAGCACCTCGGCCACACGGTCAAGGGCGTCAGGGGCGATCACGACGATCAGTTCGTCGGCGCCGGCGTTCAATAAGGCCTCGGCAGGCCAGCGCAGCACGGGCTTTCCACCTAGGTCCCGCCACTGTTTGTCGCCGCCGGCGCGCGAGCCGGAACCGGCCGCGACGATGATGCCCGAGAATGTCATGGCGGCCTTGATAGTGCGCGCGGCGACGGGGCGAAACCATCAAAGCGCCGCGGTCGTGCTTGACGAGGGTGGCTGCGATGCGGCGAAAGATAGAAATGCCCAAGACCTTGCAAATCGGCGATGTGACCGTGCCCGGCCAGGTGCTGATGGCGCCGATGACCGGCGTGACCGACCTGCCGTTCCGCGTGCTGGCCTGCAGACTGGGCGCCGCCTATGTCGCGACAGAGATGGTGGCGGCCAAGGAACTGGCGCGGGCGCGGCCGGACGTCGTGCGGCGCGCCGCCGTGGGAGCCGGTCTGCCGCTGACCGTCATCCAGCTTGTTGGGCGTGATCCCGAACAGATGGGCGAGGGGGCGCGGATAGCGGAAAAGGCTGGGGCGGACATCGTGGATCTAAACTTCGGCTGTCCGGCCAAGGAGGTGACAGGCTCGGCCGCCGGTTCGGCTCTGATGCGGACGCCGGATCTGGCGTGTCGGATCATGGAGGCGGCGGTCAAGGCGACCGATCGGCCGGTGACAGTCAAGATGCGCCTGGGCTGGGACGACGAGAGCCGGAACGCCGCCGAGTTGGCCCGCCGTGCGGAAGCGATCGGCGTCAAGGCCGTCACGGTGCATGGCCGCACGCGAAAGCAGTTCTACACCGGGCAAGCGGATTGGGATGCAGTCGGGACGGTGAAGGCGGCGGTCGGCATTCCCGTCATCGTCAATGGCGACATCATCACCGCCGATGAAGCGCGCCAGGCCTTGGCGCAGTCGAGCGCTGACGGATTGATGCTGGGACGCGGCGTCTATGGTCGGCCATGGCTGGCGGCGCATCTTGAGCGGGCGCTGATCGACGGCGTGGCGCTGGAGGAACCCGGACCGAAAGAGCGTCTGGCGATCGTGATCGAGCACATGCGGGCGTCGGCCGAGTTCTACGGCCTGCCGCTGGGTCTGAAGATGTTCCGCAAACATCTGGGTTGGTACATCGAACAGGCGCCTTGGCCGGCCGATCCGCAACACCGTCGTGAGGCCAAGGCAAGAATTTGCCGCTTGGATGATCCGATGGCCGTCGAAGACGCGATGCACGAACTGTGGCGGCCGGATTTGCCTCGGTTGGGTAAGTCTGCTGTTGAAAATGGGCCACAGGTGTTGGAGACTGCTGTGGCATGACGGATACGCCTTTAGCACGCACCGCTTCGCCCGACCTTGCGTCGGACGACGGGTCGTTCTGGGGGTGGGTCGATAGCGAACGGGCGCGGACCGGCTTCGGACTGGCGTTCTTTCTGGCTGTCGCGATCACGGCGGCGGCCATCTGGCTGGTGGCGGTCGCGCCGGGCGCCACATCGGGGTCGGCGCGCGGATCGAGCAGCCAGATCGCGCTGATCGTTCTGGCCGCCAATCTGCTTTTGATTTCCGGCTTGGCCATCATCGTCGGCCGGCGCGTGCTGACCTTGGTGCGCAGCACCGACGAAGCGGGTTCACGCCTTCATTTGAGGTTCGTCGCCCTGTTCTCGATGGTGGCCCTGGTCCCGTCGGTGCTGATCGCCCTGGTGTTCGGCGTTCTGGTCAATCGAGGCGTAGACCAATGGTTCAGCCAGAACGTCCAGGCCTCGGTCGAGAACGGAGCGATCGTGGGCCGCGCCTATATCCAGGACGTTTCGGCCGCAATGGATGCTGATCTGGTCACCATTTCGGATCAGTTGGGAAGCGCGAGAAGCCTGTTTGCTGATCGCATTCAGTTTAACGACGCCCTAGGCCAAGTTGGGGACATCTTCGGCTATCCCGCCATCTATATTCTGGATGGCAAGGGCGAGGTGCTGGCTCGCGCTGAAAAGACAGGCGCGCCTCCCTATCTTGCGCCGCCGCGCGATGAACTCGCGGCCGCAGCTGAAGGCGGGCAGCCTCCGCAGACCGTCACGCAGCATCCAGACGCCGTCCGGTCGATCATCGCCCTGCCAGCCTATGGCGACGCCTATCTTTATCTGGTGCGTCCGCTTCAGGACGGCCTTGTGGCGCGAATGAACACGTCGGTTCAGTCGATCCAGGCTTATCGGGAAGCTCAGGAGAGCCGCGCCCGTATACAGTCGGCCTTCATCCTCAGCTATCTGGAAACGGCGCTGCTGGTGCTGGTCGGGGCGGTGTGGCTGGGAATGTCGGCGGCCAGCAGCATCTCCGCGCCGATCGGTCGGCTGGTGAAGGCGGCGGGACAGGTCGCGGGCGGCGACTTCACCGCTCGGGTCGACAGCGACGGCGCCCCAGCCGAGATCGCTACCCTGTCGGACGCCTTCAACCGCATGACCGGCGATCTGCAGGCGCAGCAGGCGGCGTTAAAGGCCGCGAGCGACGAGGCGCATGATCGTAGCCGCTTCATCGAGACCGTTCTGTCTGGCGTCAGCGCCGGGGTCATCGGCCTGGACAAGCGTGGGCGAGTGTCGGCGATAAACGACAGCGCCCTGCAACTGCTTCACATCGACGACGCCGAGGTTCTGGGCCATGAACTCGCGGCCCTGTCGCCAGAGCTGAGCGATCTGGTGCGGCGCGCCGAGGCCCATATCGAGGAAGACATCGACGTCAGCCGGGGCGGAGAGACGCGGCGGCTGCGCGTTCGGATCGAAGGTGGCTTGGGTGGCGAGATGGTCCTGACCTTCGACGACATCACCCGCTTGGTGACGGCCCAGCGAAACGCGGCTTGGCGCGACGTGGCCCGTCGCATCGCCCATGAGATCAAGAACCCGCTGACGCCGATCCAGTTGTCGGCCGAGCGGTTGAAGCGGAAATACCGCGCGCGGATCGGCGAGGATGTCGAAATCTTCGACCGGTGTACTGACACCATCATCCGCCAGGTCGGAGACATCGGTCGCATGGTCGATGAGTTCTCGTCCTTCGCCCGCATGCCGGCGCCGCGTTTCGCGCCCGAGAACCCGGCCGAAATGCTGCGCGAGGCGGTGTTCGCCCAGCGGGTCGCCGCGCCGGACATCGTCGTCGACATCACCGAGCCTCTGCCCAAGGCGACAATGCAGGCCGACGGCCGCATGGTGGGGCAGGCGCTGATCAACATCCTTAAGAACGCGGGCGAGTCGGTTGCGGCGCACCGGCTCGCGGCAGGCGAGGCGGCGGCGTCGGATCGTGCGGGCGTGATCGCGTCGCTGACAGTCGAAGACGGCGTCGCGACCTTCGTGATCGAAGACGACGGCGTGGGTCTGCCGGCGCGCGACCGCGATCGCCTGACCGAACCCTATGTGACTACGCGCGAGAAGGGCACGGGCCTGGGCTTGGCCATCGTCAAACGCATTTGCGAGGACCATGGCGGCGAGCTGAAGCTGGCCGACGCCCAGACCCTGCGCGGCGCACGCGTGTGCATGATCTTCCCCCTGAAACCCCACGGTGAAGGCGGCGAGGGCACGGAGCGCAAGCTCCAGACCCTGGCCGCCGAATAGCGAGGCAAGATGCGACCAACCGGTTCCGACATTCTCGTTGTCGACGACGAGGCCGATATCCGCGACCTGGTGTCCGGCCTGCTGGAGGACGAAGGGCATGCCGTGCGCGTGGCCGCCAACTCCGACGAGGCCCTGGCCGCGATCCGGGCGAGGAAGCCGTCGCTGGCGATCCTGGACATCTGGATGCAGGGCGGCGGGCTGGACGGGCTGGAGCTGCTGGAGGTCGTCAAGGAACTGGATCCTGATCTGCCGGTCGTGATGATTTCCGGTCACGGCAATATCGAGACGGCGGTGACGGCGCTGAAGCGCGGCGCCTATGACTTCATCGAAAAGCCGTTCAAGTCGGATCGGCTCGTCGTCGTGGTCGAACGCGCTATCGAGGCGGCGACGCTAAGGCGCGAGAACCGCCGCCTGCGCGCGGCGACCATGACGCCGTCGGGTCTGATCGGCCGATCACAGGCTGCGCAGGCCTTGCGCAGCACCATCGCCAAGGTGGCGCAGGCCAACAGTCGGGTCCTGATCGCCGGACCGGCCGGCTCGGGCAAGGAACTGGTTGCGCGTCAGATCCACGAAGCCAGCCCGCGCGCGCGCGCCGAGTTCGTCGCGATTTCGGCCGCTGGAATGACGCCGGAACGTCTGGATGTCGAACTGTTCGGCGAGGAGGGCCAGGACGGCCGTCCACGCAAGATCGGCGTGTTCGAGCGCGCCCACAATGGCACGCTGTACCTCGATGAAATCAGCGACATGCCGCGCGAGAGCCAGAGCCGCATCCTGCGCGTTCTGGTGGACCAGCGGTTCCGACGTGTCGGCGGAGAGCAGGACGTGCAGGTCGATGTCCGCGTCGTGACGTCGACCTCGCGCGATCTGAAGGCCGAGATCGCAGAGGGACGTTTCCGCGAAGACCTGTTCCACCGTCTGAATGTGGTGCCGATCCGTGTCCCGCCGCTGTCGGAACGGCGCGAGGACATCGCCGAACTGGTCGAATATTTCGTCGACACGATCAGCGCCTCGCAAGGGCTGCCCAAACGCATCGTCGGGGACGATGCGGTGGCGGTGCTGCAAGTCCACCCGTGGCCCGGAAACATTCGCCAGCTGCGCAACAATATCGAGCGTCTGCTGATCCTGGCGACCGGCGATCCGGCGGAAACGATCACCGCCGACATGCTGCCGCAGGAGGTGGCGACCTCTAACGGCGGGACGGCGAACCTGGGCGGCGAGCGCACCATCGCCCTGCCGCTGCGCGAGGCCCGCGAGGTCTTCGAGCGGGAGTATCTGGCGGCGCAGATCATGCGGTTCGGCGGCAATATCTCGCGCACCGCCGCCTTCATCGGCATGGAGCGATCGGCCCTGCATAGAAAGCTGAAGTCGCTGGGCGTCTCGCCAGCGCGCGGCGGCGATGAAGAAGAGCCGGCCTGATGTCACGCGTCGCCTATGTGAATGGCGCGTATAGCGCGCATGGCGAGGCCGTGGTCCATATCGAGGATCGCGGTTTCCAGTTTGCAGACGGCGTCTATGAGGTCTGGTCGGTCTTCGACGGGCGGCTGGCCGATTTCGAAGGTCATATGAGCCGCCTTCACCGCAGTCTGAGCGAACTGAAGATCGACATTCCGATGAGCGCCGGCGCCTTGGGCGTCGTTCTGCGCGAGACCGTGCGGCGCAATCGTGTGCGCAACGGCATGGTCTATCTGCAGATCACACGCGGCACGGCGCCGCGCGATCATGGCTTTCCGACCGATATTGCGCCCAGCGTGGTCGTGACGGCCAAGTCGATTGATCCGGCGCGAAATCAGCGTTTGGCGCAGAACGGCGCGGCGGGCGTCACCCAACCCGATGTTCGCTGGGGGCGTTGCGACATCAAGACGGTCGGCCTGTTGCCGAACGTGCTGGCCAAACAGGCGGCGCGCGAGCGCGGAGCCTACGAGTGCCTGATGTATGACGACATGGATCTGATCACCGAAGGCGCATCGACCAATGCGTGGATCGTGGATGAGGACGGCAGGCTGAGAACGCGGGACATCCAAGCCAATATCCTGCGGGGCGTCACGCGAGCAGCCGTCCTCGAGCTCGCCGCCGCCGAGGGTGTCGAACTGGAAGAACGGGCCTTCTCGGTCGATGAAGCGAAACGGGCGCGCGAGGTGTTCGTCACCGCCGCCAGCGCCTTCGTTATGCCGCTGGTTTCGCTGGACGGCGTGAAAATCGGTGACGGCCAGCCCGGCCCGGTGGCGACCCGCCTGCGAGAACTCTATCTTGAACAGGCGCGTCGAGGGGCCATTTAGGGCGTTGCCCGAGCGGCCGGGCGGCGGTTAAGGTCGCGGTTGGCTGCATCGGCCCCGCCGCTCCCACGGCGACGAACAACGAAGAACAGGAAAAACCTGCCATGTCGCAAGACAAACGTCAGAACCTTCAGGACACCTTCCTCAACTCGGTCCGCAAGACCAAGACGCCGCTGACCATCTTCCTGGTCAATGGGGTCAAGTTGCAGGGCATCGTGACCTGGTTCGACAACTTCTGTGTCCTGCTGCGCCGCGATGGCCAGTCCCAGCTGGTGTACAAACACGCCATCTCAACCATCATGCCGTCCGCGCCCGTGCAGCTGTACGAGCCCGACGCCGAAGAAGACTGATTGACCCAAAAACTGATCGACCACACCGTCCCGCTGATCCGGGCGGTCGTCATTCACCCCGACCGACGCTCGGACAGTCCCCGGCTGGCGAGCGAACGGCTGGAGGAGGCCGCGGGCCTTGCCCGCGCGCTGGACCTCGACGTGCGCGCCGAAGAGATCGTGCGGCTTCGCAGCACCACGCCTGCGACCCTGTTCGGCACGGGCAAGGTCGAGGAACTGGCCGCGCTCGTGCGCGCCGCAGACGCCGAGGCTGTCATCATCGACGACGCCCTGACGCCGGTGCAGCAGCGCAATCTGGAAAAGGCCTGGGAGGTGAAGGTCATCGACCGCACGGGCCTGATCCTGGAAATATTCGGACGTCGCGCGCGGACCAAGGAAGGTCGGCTTCAGGTCGAACTGGCGCGGCTTGACTATGAGCGGTCGCGGCTGGTGCGGACCTGGACCCACCTTGAGCGGCAACGTGGCGGCACCGGTTCGACCGGTGGGCCCGGCGAAACCCAGATCGAGCTGGACCGGCGTCTGATCGCCGACCGCATCGTCAGGCTGAAGTCCGAGTTGGAAGAGGTGCGACGCACGCGCGGCCTGCACCGCAAGCAGCGTCAGAAGGCGCCGTTCCCGACCATCGCCCTGGTCGGCTACACCAACGCCGGCAAGTCGACGCTTTTCAATCGGCTGACGGGGTCGGAGGTCTTCGCCAAGGACCTGCTGTTCGCCACGCTGGACACGACCCAGCGCACTATCCGGCTGCCGCAAGGGCGGCCGGCCATCGTGGCGGACACCGTCGGCTTCATTTCCGACCTGCCCCACGAACTGGTCGAGAGTTTCCGCGCCACGCTGGAGGAGGTCGGCGAGGCCGATCTGATCCTGCATGTCCGCGACATCGCCTCGCCCGACAGCGCGGCCCAGGCCAAGGACGTCGAGGCTGTGCTGAAACATATCGAGACGCCAGAGGGCAAGACGCGCCGGGTGCTGGAGGTCTGGAACAAGATCGACCTGCTGGACGACGAGGCGCGCGAGACCGTGCTGGGTCAGGCCGAACGGTTGGCGAAGGACGGTGAGGCGGTCGCCGTCTCAGCCTGGACGGGGGAGGGGATCGAGCCTCTGCGCCAGATCATCGCCGGCCTGATCGACGATGATCCCGAGACGCAGCTGACGCTCGAGCCGCATCAGGGCGACGCCCTGGCGTGGCTGTACGAACATGGGCGGGTCACGGCGCGCGATGCCGACGAGCTTGGCCGTACTCACGTCACAGTGCGGCTGCACCCTGCGGCGCTCGGGCGATTTGAGCGCCTGTATCCCGACCTGACCGACTGAGTTTTCATGCATCTGATCGAAACCGTCCTGCTTCTGCTGTTGGCCGTGGTAGTGTCGGGTTCGATCGCGCGGATCACGCGCATCGCCTTGCCCTTGGTTCAGATCGGGCTGGGCGCCGCCATCGTGCTGATCACGGGCAAGACGGTCGATCTTGAGCCCGACATTTTCTTTCTTCTGTTCCTGCCGCCGCTGCTGTTTCTGGACGGCTGGCGAATTCCCAAGGAAGACCTGTTTCGCGACCGGGCGGTGATCCTTGAGTTGGCGCTGGGGCTGGTGCTGTTCACCGTCGTCGGTCTGGGTTTCCTGATCTGGTGGATGATCCCGGAGATGCCGCTGCCGGTGGCTTTCGCCCTGGCCGCCATCCTGTCGCCGACCGATCCCATCGCGGTTCAGGCGATCGCGGCACGAGCGCCGATCCCGAAGCGCCTGATGCACATTCTGGAAGGCGAGTCGCTATTGAACGATGCGACGGGCCTGACCTGCATGCGGATCGCGGTCGCCGCCGCGACGACGGGAGCGTTTTCGATCGGTCATGCGGTCGGGACGTTCGCCTGGCTGGCTCTGGTCGGGGTCGCCGTCGGCGTTCTGGTCACCATGGCCATCAGCTACGCCAAGAGCTTTGTCAGCCGACGCTGGGGAGAGGACGTGGGCGCGCAGATTCTGGTCAGCCTGCTGATCCCGTTTGCGGCCTATCTGGTCGCGGAAGAACTGCACGCGTCCGGCATTCTGGCGGCGGTTGCGGCCGGGGTGACGATGAGCTTCACCGAGCGTGGGGGCATCGCCGGCCAGTCGATGGCGATGACGCGGATCCGGCGCAGCGTCGTGTGGGACACGGTTCAGTTCGTCGCCAACGGCATCATCTTCGTGATCCTGGGCGAACAGATGCCCTCGATCCTGTCGCGCGCGGCCGAGGTGGTGGCGGGCACCAGCCGGCCCGAGGTCTGGTGGCTGGCGGTCTATGTGTTCGGCATCGTCGCCACCCTGGCGGCGCTGCGGTTCGTCTGGGTCTGGACCTCGCTGAAGCTGACCCTGTTTCGCCGCCGCCATCGTGGGCCGCCGGCCAAGGTCGGTCTGCGGCTGACCATGGTGATGTCTCTGGCGGGCGTGCGGGGCGCGATCACTCTGGCGGGTATCCTGACCCTTCCATTCGCCTTGGGCGACGGATCGCCGATGCCGTCGCGGAACCTTGCGATCTTCCTGGCGGCGGGTGTGATCGTGGTTTCGCTGGTGCTGGCGACCTTCGCCTTGCCCCGGTTGCTGAAGAACGTCGAACTGCCGCCGGAGCCGTCGCACGAGCAGGAAGAGGATCGCGGCCGGGTCGCGGCCGCTTCGGCCGCCCTGCGCGCCATCGAGGACGCGTCGCACGCCATGGCGGAGGGCAAGCCCAACCCCGACCTCTATTCCGACATCGCCGGCCGGATCATGGAGACCTATCGCCAGCGGATCGAGACCCACACCCGCACGGACGAGGAAGACGCCGCCCGCACGCGAAAGATGGACGATATCGAGCGTCGTCTCTGGCTGGCGGGGCTGGCCGCCGAGCGCGAAGAACTGCGGCGGCTGCTGAGGGCGCGTCAGCTGGATGAGGTGACGGCCAAGAAGCTGTTCCGTGACGTCGATCTACAGGAACTGCGCTACCTCTGAGGCTCAGCGATCCATGAAGGCGGAGACGGCCGCATAGCTGTCGGCGATGCAGTGGGCGCCGCGGGCCGTCAGGCGCTCGGCATGGCCGTCGCGAACATGGCCGCCCGCCGTCAGCCCCACGACCGTCATGCCGGCCGCGACGCCGGCCGTGACGCCCGGCTCGCTGTCTTCGATCACCAGGACGCGGGACGGATTGACGCCCATCGTCTGGGCAGCGTGCAGGAAGATGTCGGGGTGGGGCTTGCCGCGCTCGACCACCAGGCCAGTAAAGACCGCGCCGTCGAAATGATCCGTCAGGCCGAATAGGTTCAGGCCTACGCCGATCCAGTCGGGGCCGCTGGACGAGGCGATGCAGCGAGGCTCGGTCCGGGCGGCGACGAAGTCCAGCAGACCGGGCACGGGCTCAAGCTGGTGTGGCGCGCGCTGGCGACAGGTCGCAAACCATGTGGTGTGGAAGTCGGCAGGGCAGGCACGACCCAAGGCCGCCTCGACGACCGGCCGATTGTCACGCCAGCGCTTGCCCGTATAGGCGGCCAAGACGTCGTCGAGCGAGGTCGGCAGGCCGATGGCGGTCAGTTGCTCGGCCATGACGGTGCTGTTCAGCACCTCGCTGTCGGCGACCACGCCGTCGTAGTCGAAAATGATCAGGTCGTAGGTCACGCGCGGTCGCTCAGGCTTCAGGCGCGGCCTTTTCGGCGACCTTTGCGGCCTCCCAGAGGCGGTCCATCTCGGCCAGGTCCGATTGGTCGGGTGTGCGGCCGTCCTTCGCCAGCTCGGCCTCGATGAAGCCGAAGCGACGTACGAACTTGGCGTTGGCGGCGCGCAGGGCGTCTTCGGGTTCGACGTCCAGCTTGCGCGCCAGGTTGGCGACGACGAACAGAAGATCGCCCAGCTCTTCGCGCGCCTTGGCCTTGTCGCCAGCGGCGATCTCGACGCGCAGCTCCTCGACCTCTTCGGCCAGCTTGTCGAACACCTCGTCGGTGGAAGGCCAGTCGAAGCCCACGCGACCGGCGCGCTTTGTCAGCTTGGCGGCGCGGGTTAAGGCGGGCAGGCCGACCGGCACATCGTCCAGCACGCCCGGCTTCTTGCGGTCCTTGCGCTCGGCGGCCTTGATGGCTTCCCAGGCGACGGTCTGTTCCTTCGAAGAGCGCTGGGCTTCGTCGCCGAAGACGTGGGGGTGGCGACGTTCCAGCTTGTCGGAAATGGCCGTGACCACGTCGTCGAAGGCGAATAGTCCCTGTTCCTCGGCCATGCGGGTGTGGAAGACGACCTGGAACAGCAGGTCGCCCAGTTCGCCCTTCAGCTCGTTCAGGTCGTTGCGCTCGATGGCGTCGGCAACCTCATAGGCTTCCTCGATCGTGTAGGGGGCGATGGTGGCGAAGGTTTGCTCCACGTCCCACGGGCAGCCGCCGTCGGGATCGCGCAACCGCTCCATGACGCCGAGCAGGCGGTCGATCGGTCTCAACGGCGGGCTCCGTCACGAGCTTCCAGGGCGAGGCGGATTTCATCGTGCCGCCTCGGCGTCAGGGGATAGCCCTTCAGCACCCAGGCGGCGGCGGCCAGCAGCAGGCCGGGGACCAGAATGAACAGGATCTGGAGCGTCAGCAGTGAAAAGTCGCTGTTGCCCATCGGGCCCGGCACCGCCTTGAAGCCCACACCTTGGAGGATCAGGTAGGGGATCAGCGCGACCACGTGGCCGATCTTGGTCGTCGCGGACAGGATGGAGAACATCAGTCCGGTGCGATCCACGCCCGTCTCCAGCCGCACCTCGTCGCCGGCGTCCGCCATCATGGCGCGCAACAGGAACAGGCCGGCCGCATAGGGCAGGCCGGCGATGAACATGGCGCCTGCCGTCAGCATGAAGTTGCCGCCGGGAACCAGGGTGGCGGCGATATAGAGGGCCGCGAAGATCAGGCTGGCGATGGCCAGGGCCTTGTCCTTGCCGATCCGCGTGGCCAGCCAGGCCCAGATGGGCGCGCCGCACAGACCGGCGACGAAATAGAACAGCATAAACAGGCCGGCCTGGCTGTGGTCATAGCCCTTGATCTGTCCGAAGAAGAAGAACAGCAGCGAACCCGTGATGCCGGGCGCGACGCCCAGCAGCAGGTCGGCGATCAAGAGCTTCCGGACCGTGGGCATCTTCAGCAGGCCCAGATAGGCGCTGGCGCCGCCATGCGGCTGATCGCCCGCATTCACGGGCTCGGGCACGGCGACCATGGCCAGGCCGATGGTGACGGGAAGGGCGATCAGGATGGCCCAGCCCATGATGCGCACGCCGTCGGAATAGTTTCCGATGCCGGTCTGAACCACCACGGTCGGCAGCACCAGAATCAGGATCACGCCGATGATGTTGAACACCTGCCACCAGCCATAGACCCGGCTGCGCTGGTCATACTGCGGCGCAAGCACGGCGGCCCATCCCAGCTGACCAAGCGTGCCGATCGAGAAGCCGAGATAGAGGACCAGCAGCCAGCCGAAGAGATAGGCCGGCCCGGCGCCGGGCTGGACCACGACGAACATCATAAAAGCCGACAGCATCAGGATCGGCGTCGAGATCGCCATCCACGGGCGATAGCGACCGAACCGCGTCTTGGTCTTGTCCATGCCCCAGCCGATGAAGGGGTCGAAGACGATGTCGATCAGGCGCACGGCCATGAAGACGGCCGCCACGACTCCCAGCTCCAGGCCTACATAGGTGGCGTAGAATTCCGGCAGGGTGACGGGCAGGGCGACGCCAAAGGCCGCCAGCGGCAGGCACGGGCCGGAAAAGGCCGCGAGCACGGCGTTGGAACGGCGGGGTGCGGTCGGCGCGGCGGTGGACATGCGTCGGTCCGAAAGGCGCGGCGCGAGTCGGCCGCGCGTCACCATGCCAGCGATCGGTGACGCATGCACTTGTGAGATCGACCGGCTTGGGGCTTCCTGTGGGACATGTGGCGAAGCCTTTTTGCGTTCCTGTCAGTTTGCTTCGTTCTGACGTTCGCCGGCGGCGCGCGGGCGGCCGGGCCGTGCCACACCAATGCTGACGGTTGGCAGGCGCAGGGGCTGGCGAACGCGGCGTCGGCCTACGGCATGGAATGGGCGCCGTTCGGGGCGGCGGAGTGGGGGTGGCAGGCCTATCTGCCGCTGATCCAGCGCGAACTGCATACGACCTGCGGACCCGGCACGCCGATCTTCGCGTCACAACTGGCGGGGTTTCAGCAGACGCACGGCCTGACGCCGACCGGCCTGTTCGATGCGGCGACATTCCAGGTGTTTCGCGGCCTTTGGCAGGAGCGGCGGCCGTTCGTCATGGCGCGCGTCGGCGGCGCCTGTCCCGAGCCGCCGCCGATCAATCAACTGGGCTATCTGGTCGAGTCTGAAGAGCATGCCGACCGTCTGACACGTCTGCTGCGCCGCGACGTGCTGGACGCCTATCGTCGGCTGGTCGCGGCCGCGCGGGTGGAGGTTCCGGAGGTGGGGGCCGATCCAGAACTGCTGCAGATTTTCTCCGGCTTCCGCGATCCCGAGGCGGACGCGGCGCGCTGTGCGCAGCAGGGCAACTGCGACGGCCTGCGCCGCGCCGTCTGTTCGCCTCATCGGACGGGCACGGCGGTCGATCTTTACGTCGGCCAAGCGCCGGGTCTGGGTGTCGATTCCACCACCCCTGCCAGTCGCGAATATATGGCGCGGTCGGCGACCTATCGCTGGCTGGTGACGAACGCTGGGCGTTTCGGCTTTGTGCCCTATGTCTATGAGCCGTGGCACTGGGAGTATGTGAAGCCTTGGGATCCTTCGTTCGCGCCCTGACCGAATCTGAGAAATCGCTCGCGCGAGAGGCCTTCGGGGCCGCGATCGACCTGGCGCCCGTTCGTTTGATCGGTTGGCCGTTCCGCCGCGCGTTCGTGGCTGGACGCTGGTTCGGGCGAGACTGGATCGTATGGCCGCAAGCGCAGCTCGTCTCAGACTTCGCGGCCGCGCCGGATCGTATGCAGGGCGTTCTGGTCCACGAGCTGACGCACGTTTGGCAGGCCCAGCAGGGCGTCAATCTGCTGTTTGCCAAGCTGAAAGCTGGGGACACCTCCGCCTCATACGCCTACCGCGTGGAACCGACCTGCCGGTGGGACGCGTTGAACATCGAGCAGCAGGCGATGGTGATGGAGCACCGTTTCCATTGTCGCCGCGGTCGCCCCACGCCGGGCGACAACACCTTTTACGACACCGTCTGTCCATTCGAGACGTGATTTGAGGTCGGGGACTTGCGGAAGGACCGGCAGCGCGCCAAGTTAGCAACGGTCGTTGTTGCGAATGACGACCCTTGCCATTCAACGGAGCCTCCTCGATGCCGAAAATCCTCGTCCTCTATCATTCGACCTATGGTCACCTGGAAACCATGGCCGAGGCGGTCGCCGAAGGCGCGCGCGAGGTCGAAGGCGCCGTCGTGGACATCAAGCGCGTGCCGGAAACCGTGCCGGAAGAGCTGGCCAAGGCCTCGCATTACAAGCTGGATCAAAAGGCGCCGATCGCCAAGATCGACGATTTGAAGGACTACGACGCCATCATCATCGGCGCCGGAACCCGCTTCGGTTCGGCCGCGTCGCAGATGCGCGCCTTCCTGGATCAGGCCGGCGGCCTGTGGTTCTCGGGAGCCCTGATCGGCAAGGTGGGCGGGGCCTTCACCGCGACGGCGACACAGCACGGCGGTCAGGAGACGACCTTCCAGGGCTTGCACAACTTCTTCATGCACCACGGCATGCCGGTAGTGGGTTTGCCCTATTCCTTCCAGGGGCAGATGACGCTGGACGCCATCCACGGCGGCTCGCCCTATGGCGCATCGACGATCACGGGCGGCGACGGCTCGCGTCAGCCCAGCGACGTCGAGCTGGACGGCGCCCGGTTCCAAGGCAAGCATATCGCCGAGCTGGCCAAGAAGCTGCACGGCTGATCCGATGCGTCAGCCCGCCGTCTTCTTCGGCCACGGTTCGCCCATGAACGCGCTTGGCGGTCCCTATGGGGCGGCCTGGCGTGCGCTGGGCGAAGCGATCGGCAAGCCCAAGGGCGTGGTGATGATCTCCGCCCACTGGGAGACGCGCGGGCTGGGCGTGACGGCGCAGGAGAAGCCCGAAACCATTCATGACTTCGGCAACTTCCCGCGCGAACTTCATGAGATGCAGTATCCGGCGCCCGGGTCGCCGGCCTTGGCGGCGCGGGTGTCTGCGCTGACCGGGGCCGTCCAGACGCGAGCGTGGGGCCTGGATCACGGGACCTGGTCGGTGCTGTGCCATGTGTGGCCTGAAGCGGACGTTCCTGTGGTGCAGTTGTCGCTGAACCGCGATCTGACGGCGCGCCAGCATTACGAACTGGCCAAGGCGCTGAAACCGCTGCGCGACGAGGGGATTGTCATCGCCGGCTCGGGCGATTTCGTTCACAATCTGCGGACCTGGAAACGCGAGGACGGGGCCGAACCCTACGCCTGGGCGACCGGCTTCAACGAAGCGGTTAAGGCGGCGTTCGAACGGAGCGACCATGAGGCCCTGATCGATTGGGTGAGTCTGGCCGAGGACGCGCAACTGAGCGTGCCGACCGACGAACATTTCCTGCCGGTGCTTTATATCGCCGCCCAGCAAGAGCCGGGCGAGGCGGTCAGCTTCTTCAACGACCGCATCGACGGCGGCTCGATCTCGATGACCGGCGTGCGGATCGGCTGATCACGCCGCCTTCTCGGCCTCGACCATCTTCTGGATCGACACATAGTCGGTCTTGCCGGTGCCCAGGACAGGGACCTCGGCGACCTTGACGATCTTTTTCGGCACAATCAGTTCAGGCGCACCGTTGGTTCGCGCCCATTCGGCCAGAGGCGCGACCTCAGCGTCTGCGTGATCAGTAACGAGCACCAGCTTCTCACCCTTGCGGCTGTCCGGGATCGACACGACGGCGTGGCGCTGATCCGGCCAGACGGCGCCAGCGATCCCTTCGACGGCGGTCAGTGAGACCATCTCGCCGCCGATCTTCGCGAAGCGCTTGGCGCGGCCGCGGATGGTGACATAGCCATCGTCGGTTACATCGACGATGTCGCCCGTGTCCAGCCAGTCATCGCCGATCGGATCCCACGTCAGAGGCTCGGCCGAGGTGACATAGCCGCTCATGACGTTGGGCCCGCGCAGCATCAGGCGACCGCCTGCGTCGATGCCCTCGACCGGCTCCAGCTTCCAGTCGATGCCGGGAAGCACCTGGCCCACCGTGCCGGGCGTATTGCGGTCGGGATGGTTGACGGCGATGACAGGCGAGGCTTCGGTCGCGCCGTAGCCTTCCAGCAGTTCGACGCCGCCGAACTTGGTGTTGAACAGGGTGCGGGTTTCCTCGCGCACCTTCTCGGCGCCGGCGACGACGAACTTCAGCGTCGAGAAGTCGTTCGGTTCGGCGACGCGGCCGTACTGGTTCAGGAAGGTGTCGGTCGCGAACAGGATCGAGGCGTTCACCTGAGGCAGCAGGTCGGTGATCTGTTTGGCGTGCAACGGCGAAGGATACTGGAACGCCTTTAACCCCTGCAGCAGCGGCAGGATGACCCCGCCTGTCAGGCCAAAACAGTGGAAGGTCGGCAAGGGATTGAACATCACCCAGTCCGGCGACAGGTCGATATGGGCCGCCACCTGACGCGCATTGGCGACGAGGTTCTTCTGGCTCAGCACCACGCCCTTGGGTGTGCCGAAACTGCCGGAGGTGAACAGGACGACGCCCGGCGCGTCCGGATCCGTCTTCACGCGAAATCGCTTGGGCGCCGCGCCGGCGGCGAGGCCGTAGAGCTTGTCGGCCAGACCGATGGTCTTGCGCACGTCGTCCAGCCAGACGACCTCGGCCACCGCCTTCAGTTCGACGATCAGGTCGTCCAGCTTGGCCTGGTCGATGAAGCGTTTGGCGGTCAGCACCTTCTTGACGCCCGAGGCCTTGATCGCAGCCTTCAGATTGGCCTCGCCGGCGGTGAAGTTCAGCATCACCGGCACACGACCGTGGGCGTGCAGACCGAAGAAGGTGACAACGACGCCCATGGACGACGGCAGCAGGATAGCGACCCGCTCGCCCTTGTCGGTCATATTGGCAATCTTGCGGCCCAGCACGAAGGCGGCGCGGATCAAGCCGGTGTAGGTCAACGGATGCCGGTCCTGATCCTCCAGGATTTCCTTGTCGCCGAACCGCGACCGCGCATCGATCAGGGCGTCGATCAGGGGCGAGTCGTAGAGCGATGGATCCAGGGGCTGGCGCAAGCGCGTCTCCTACGGAGGACGCGGGCGGCCCTCTCTGTTGTTCGGGCGACTGTCATTAATGACGCCGCCGCATCTTGAAAAGATGCGTAACGTCGCGTGAGTTCCGATGCGCGATCACGCCTGCGGCAAGTCTGTTACCCGGTGTGCCTTGCCTAAACGGCCTCAAAGTCCGAAATACCGGCCATGGTCACCCTGATCGACACCCTTCAGCGCAAGCCGTCCGAGCTGCGTCACCCCGAAAAGCAGAACCGGCCCGAGTCGGTCGTTCTGAAAAAGCCCGACTGGCTGCGGGTCAAGGCGCCGGGCTCCGGTCAATACAACGCCACCAAGGAGATCGTTCGCTCCAAGGGGCTGGTGACGGTCTGTGAAGAGGCGGCCTGCCCCAACATCGGCGAGTGCTGGAGCCAGAAGCACGCCACCCTGATGATCATGGGCGACACCTGCACGCGGGCCTGCGCCTTCTGCAACGTCAAGACGGGCTTGCCCCAGCCGCTGGATCCGGAAGAGCCGGGCAAGGTGGGCTTGGCTGTCCAGCAGATGGGCCTGAACCACGTCGTCATCACCTCGGTCGATCGCGACGATGTAGCCGACGGCGGTGCGGCCCACTTCGCCGAGGTGGTGCGCCAGATCCGCATCCAGGCGCCGGATACCACGATTGAGATCCTGACGCCCGACTTCCTGCGAAAGGATGGGGCGGCCGCCGTGATGATCGACGCCAGGCCCGACGTCTTCAATCACAACCTGGAGACCGTGCCGCGCCTGTATCTGAAGATCCGGCCGGGCGCGCGCTACTTCCACAGCCTGCGCCTGTTGCAGATGGTCAAGGAGCGGGACCCGAACCAGTTCACCAAGTCCGGCATCATGGTCGGCCTGGGCGAGACCAAGGAAGAGGTCATGCAGGTGATGGACGACATGCGGTCCGCCGGCGTCGATTTCATCACAATCGGCCAGTACCTGCAGCCGACGCGCAAACACGCCGCGATCGACCGGTTCGTGACCCCGGAAGAGTTCAAGGCCTATGAGGCGATCGCCCGGGCCAAGGGCTTCCTGATGGTGTCGTCCAGCCCGCTGACGCGTTCGTCGCACCACGCCGGCGACGACTTCGCCCGGCTGAAGGCGGCGCGCGAGGCGCAGCTGCGCCGCTAAGTCCCGCATGGCCGTACACCGCGTCACGCGCATTCTTCCCTATGCGCCCGAACAGCTTGCCGATCTGGTCGCCGATGTGCGCGCCTATCCCGACTTCGTGCCGTGGGTGACGTCGATGCGCGTCTGGAACGCGCGCGAGGAAGGCGAGGGCGTCGGCTTGCAGGATGCGGAGGCCAGCGTCGGGTTTTCCTTCCTGAAAGAACGGTTCTCCACCTGGGTCCGGCATGATCGCAATGCGCCCAAGGTCGAGGTCGGCTTGCTGCGCGGACCCTTCAAGCACCTGAAGAACCGTTGGGAGTTCTTTCCCCATCCGGACGGCACGCGGCTGGAGTTCATGATCGACTTCGCCTTCAAATCACGGATGCTGGACATGATGCTGTCGGCGAACTTCGACCGTGCGGTGGAAAAGCTGATCGGCTGTTTCGAGGCCGAGGCGAAACGGAGATACGGCGGCCGATGAGTTTCGATTTCGACGCGACCGTCGTGGGCGCCGGGGCTGTGGGCCTGGCCTGCGGTCGGGCGCTGTCGAAACGGGGGCTGACGGTGCTGGTGCTGGAGAAGGAAGGCCACATCGGCCAAGGCGTATCCTCGCGTAACTCGGAGGTCATTCACGGCGGCCTCTATTACCCGACCGGATCGCTGAAGGCCCGCTTCTGCGTCGAGGGACGCCGAGCCCTTTACGACTTCCTCGCCAGCCGCAAGATCGACCATTGGAAATGCGGCAAGCTGGTCGTGGCGACGCAGGAATCAGAGGTCGAGCGGATCGAGGCGATCTTCGAACAGGCGACGGCGAACGGCGTCGAAGGGCTGGCGCATCTGACCGGCGCCCAGGCGCGGGCGCTGGAGCCGGAGCTGAACGCCTACGCCGCCATCCTGTCGCCCGAGAGCGGCCTGTTCGACAGCCACGGCTATATGTTGGCTCTGCAGGGCGAGATCGAGGATGCGGGCGGGTCGGTCGTGGTCGCAGCGCCGTTCGAGGGCGCAGAAGCGCTGACGGGCGGCGGCTTCACGATCCGTGTCGGCGGGGAGGGGGCGATGCAGGTCACCAGTCGCCTTCTGGTCACCGCGCCCGGACTGTCGGCCCAGGCGGTGGCGGCGTTGATCGAAGGCTATCCGCCCGGCGACATTCCCGCCGCGCATTTCGGCAAGGGCGTCTACTTCCGTCTGACGGGCAAGGCGCCGTTCGATCGGCTGATCTATCCGCCGCCCATCCCCGGCGCGCTGGGCACCCACTATCGCAAGGATCTGGGGGGGCAGGCCGTGTTCGGGCCGGACCTTGCCTATGTCGAAACCGAGGACTACTCGGTCGATCCCGCCAAGGCCGAAGAGTTCGCCACCTACATCCGGCGTTTCTGGTCGGGTCTGCCCGACGGCGCCCTGACGCCGGACTACGCCGGCATTCGGCCCAAGCTGCATGGGCCGGGCGAGCCGCAACCGGACTTTCAGCTTCATGGCCGCGAACATCACGGCATCGATGGCCTGATGGCCCTGTTCGGCATCGAAAGCCCCGGCCTGACCAGTTCGCTAGCCATCGGTGAAGCGGTGGCTGACTCACTGACGGAAGCCGCATGACCGAGCGCGAAAAGATGCTGGCGGGCTTGCCTTACGATCCGGGCGATTCCGATCTGCGCGATGGTCGCGCCCGCGCCGTGGCCCTGACCGTCGCCATCAACGCTGAGCCGGATCGAGACCGGCGCGGCGCCCTGGTCAACGAACTGGTCAATGCGGCCGACGGCAAGGCGATCATCATGCCGGGCTTCTTCTGCGACTATGGCGTCAACATCCATTTGGGCGCGCGGGCGTTTGCGAACGCCAACTGCGTGTTCCTGGACTGCGCCGAGATCCGTATCGGCGACAACTTCCAAGCCGGGCCGGGCGTGCAGCTTCTGACGCCGGAACATCCGTTGGACGCGGTCGCCCGCCGGGGCGAGGAGACGGCGCGGCCGATCGTCATCGGGGATGACGTCTGGATTGGCGGCGGCGCGATCGTTCTGGCGGGCGTCACCATCGGCGATCGTTCGGTGATCGGCGCGGGATCGGTCGTGACGAAGGACGTGCCGTCCGACGTGGTGGTGGTCGGCAATCCTGCGAAGATCGTCCGGCGTCTGACGCCTGCTTAAACGCCTTGAAATCGTCGCGCGGTTCATGCATAAGCCGCGCCTCGCGTGGCGGTCCTGAGGGCCGCCGCTATTGTTTTCGCGCTAGACGGAGCTCGGCTCTGGGCGGCGCCCGACTTAGAAGATTGAGACGGACATGGCCGTTCCGAAGCGCAAAGTATCTCCCTCGCGTCGCAACATGCGCCGCGCCCACGACGCCCTGACCTCGAACGTCTACGTCGAGGACAAGGACACCGGCGAGCTGAAGCGCCCGCACCACATCGACCTGAAGACCGGCACCTATCGCGGTCGTCAGGTCATCACGCCGAAGGAAGACTAGTCTTTCAGGCGATCCCGACTTCGGTCGGATGACGATTTCGACGGCGCGCGGTGACCCGCGCGCCGTTTTCGTGCGTTCAATGCGGTGAAGCTTCCACTGGAGACGCCGCATGATGATTCGTTTCACCGCCGTCAGCGCCTGTGCGCTGCTGACTCTTGCCGCCTGCAATCGAGCAGAGGAGCGCGTCTCGGAGCCCGCCGCAGCGCCGGTCACTTCGGCGAGCGAGGCCCCCGCAACGCCCGCCGCCGATCCGAATGCGTTGACGACCGAAGGGCTGGGGCCGGTGCAAATCGGCATGACGCGCGCCGAACTGGTGAAGGTCTGGGGCGAGGACTCTCAACCGAACGCCGCCGGCGGCGCCGAGCCCGAAGTCTGTGACCAGTTCCATCCGGCCAAGGCGCCGGCCGATGTTCAGGTGATGGTCCAGAATGGCGTGCTGACGCGAATCACCCTGGCGCGCGGTGCGACGACCAAGACCGATCGCGGATTCGGGGTGGGCGATACGGCCATGGCGATCAAGCAGGCCTATGGCGGCGCGGTCTTCGCCCAGCCGCACAAATATCAGGAAGCGCCGGCCGAGAATCTGTTCGTGTGGTCGAAGGGCGGATCGACGACCTATGTCACCGATCCGTCGGCGCGCGGCGTTCGATATGAGATCGGCAGCGACGGCAAGGTGATGATGGTCCATGCGGGCGATCCTTCGATCCAACTGGTCGAAGGCTGTTCCTGACGTCCGGCGACGATGTCGGCATTGGCGTTTGGCGGGTAGGCGGCTAAACCGTCTGACCTCCCTTGCCCCTTGAGCCAAAGAGCCGAGCCATGACCGACATCGCCGACATCGTCGCCCGCCAGATCCTCGACAGCCGGGGCAATCCGACGGTCGAGGTCGATGTCACGCTGGAAGACGGTTCGTTCGGCCGCGCCGCTGTACCGTCCGGCGCGTCTACGGGCGCGCACGAAGCGGTCGAGCTGCGTGATGGCGACAAGGACATGTGGGGCGGCAAGGGCGTCCAGAAGGCGGTCGACGCCGTCAACGGCGAGATTTTCGACGCCCTGTCCGGCATGGACGCCGAGCAGCAGCGCCGGATCGACGAGGCGATGATCGAACTGGACGGCACGCCCAACAAGGGCCGTCTGGGCGCCAATGCGATCTTGGGCGTGTCTCTGGCGGTCGCCAAGGCCAGCGCCCTGTCGGCCAATCAGGAACTGTATCGCTATCTGGGCGGCGTTTCGGCCCGCGTCCTGCCGACCCCGATGATGAACATCATCAACGGCGGCGCCCACGCAGACAATCCGATCGACATCCAGGAGTTCATGATCCTGCCCACGGGCGCCGAGACGTTTTCGGACGCCGTGCGCATGGGCGCCGAAATCTTCCACGCCCTGAAGAAGCAACTGAAGGACGCCGGGCACAACACCAACGTCGGCGACGAGGGCGGCTTTGCGCCGAATCTGGCGTCGGCCGATGAGGCGCTGAGCTTCATCACCAAGGCGGGCCAGGCGGCGGGCTACCTCGCGGGCGAGGACTTCCACCTGGGCCTCGACGTCGCCTCGACCGAGTTCTTCAAGGACGGCAAATACGTCATGGCCGGCGAGGGCAAGACCGTCGATTCCGAAGGCATGGCCGCCTACTTGGTCGATCTATGCGAACGCTTCCCGATCGTGTCGATCGAGGACGGCATGGCCGAGGATGACTTCGACGGCTGGCGCCTGCTGACCGAGCGTCTGGGCGATCGGGTCCAACTGGTCGGCGACGATCTGTTCGTGACCAATCCGGCGCGTCTGGCTGCGGGTATCGGCGAGGGCCTGGCCAACTCGATCCTGATCAAGGTCAACCAGATCGGCACCCTGTCGGAAACCTTGGACGCCGTCGATATGGCCCACCGCGCGGGCTATACCGCCGTGATGAGCCACCGGTCGGGCGAGACCGAGGACTACACCATCGCCGACCTGGCCGTGGCGACCAACTGCGGGCAGATCAAGACCGGCTCGCTGGCCCGCTCCGACCGGGTGGCGAAGTACAACCAGTTGCTCCGCATCGAGGAAATGCTGGGCGATCAGGGCGTCTATTTCGGCGACGGCATGCTGCTGAAATAGAAAATGGAATTGTCGGCGGAGAATCAGCGTTTTCCGCCGACAATCTTACGGTCAAGCTACATTTCGTTAGGCATTTTCGGGCACGGTTTCTGAACTGTGTTTTCGCGCTCAGAAGGAGCGTCTCAAGTGCCCGAACGGATGAAACCTTACCGCCTGTCCCTCGCCCTGTTGCTGCTTCTGGCCTATCTCGGGGTGCAGGCGCTGACGGGCGAGCGCGGACTGTTGAGCGGCTCGTCTCGCGACGCCCTGCTGGGGCAACGCGAGGACCAGTTGGCGCATCTGACCGAGCAACGCCGCGATCTTGAGACTCGAGTTCGCTATCTGCGCACCGACAGCCTGTCTCGCGACCTTCTGGAAGAGCGCGCGCGCGCCGTCCTGGGTTTCTCCGACCCGCGCGACTATGTGATCCGCGTCTCGGCCCCGGCCGCCCAAGGCTAAGCCACCTTCACCACTTGAACTATTGTTACAGGGCGACCCGCACCCCTTTGCGTTACCGGAAGGAAGGCTGCTAAAGCCCCTTTCCGTAACGATAAGAAGGCGTCGGTTCTCGGCGCCTAGCCGGGAGATACCGGATGGCGAAAGCCCCAGCCAAATCCGCTCAGACGACCACGCCTGACAAACTGCCCAACACGCCGACGGCGTCCAAGGAAGACCTTCTGCGCTTCTATCGCGAGATGGTTCTGATCCGCCGTTTCGAGGAGCGTGCGGGCCAGCTCTACGGCATGGGTCTGATCGGCGGCTTCTGCCACCTGTACATCGGCCAAGAGGCCGTGGCGGTCGGCGTCCAGGAGAGCGTCAAACAAGGCCACGACAAGATCATCACCGGCTATCGCGACCACGGCCATATGCTGGCCGCCGGCATGGATCCCAAGGAAGTCATGGCCGAACTGACCGGCCGCAGCGGCGGTTCGTCCAAGGGTAAAGGCGGATCGATGCACATGTTCGACGTGCCGACCGGCTTCTACGGCGGTCATGGCATCGTCGGCGCCCAGGTGGCGCTGGGCACTGGCCTGGCCTTCGCCGGCAAGTATCGCGGCGACGATTCGGTGGCCTTCGTCTATTTCGGCGACGGCGCCTCGAACCAGGGGCAGGTGTACGAAAGCTTCAACATGGCGCAGTTGTGGAAGCTTCCGGCCATCTACATCATCGAGAACAACCAGTACGCCATGGGCACGAGCATCGAGCGCTCGTCCTCGACGACCGAACTGTATCAGCGCGGCGCCAGCTTCGGCATTCCGGGCGAGCAGGTCGACGGCATGGACGTGCTGGCCGTGCGCGACGCGACGGCCCGTGCGGTCAAGCGCGCCCGCGAAGGCGGCGGTCCCTTCATCCTGGAAGTGAAGACCTATCGCTATCGGGGTCACTCGATGTCTGACCCGGCCAAATACCGGACCAAGGAAGAGGTCGACGAGGTCAAAAAGACCCGCGACCCGATCGATCACCTGAAGATGCTGCTGTCGGCCGCCAATGCGACCGAGGACGAGCTCAAGGCCATCGACAACGAGATCAAGGCGATCGTCGCCGAAGCTGTTCAATTCGCCCAAGAGAGCCCGGAACCCGATCCGTCCGAGCTCTACACCGACGTCTACGTGGAGGCCTGATCCGTGACCGACATTCTGATGCCGGCGCTGTCCCCCACGATGGAAGAGGGCACGCTGACCAAGTGGCACATCAAAGCGGGCGACAGCGTGTCGGCCGGCCAGGTGATCGCCGAGATCGAAACCGACAAGGCGACGATGGAAGTCGAGGCCGTGGATGAAGGCGAAGTGCTGGAAATCCTGGTCGCCGAAGGCTCCGAGAACGTGAAGGTCAACACGCCGATCGCGCGTCTGGCCGGCGAAGACGGCGCAGCGACGCCTGCGCCCAAAGCCGCTGAAGCCGAGACGCCCAAGGCGACGGCAGAAGGCAAGACCGGCGATCCCGAAAAGGCCCCGGCTCAGGCTGCGGCGCCCAAGGTCGAACTGCGCGACCCAGAAATCCCGGCCGACGCCAAACTGGTCAAGACGACCGTGCGCGACGCCCTTCGTGACGCCATGGCCGAAGAGATGCGCCGCGACGATCGCGTCTTCCTGATCGGCGAGGAAGTCGCCCAGTATCAGGGCGCCTACAAGGTCAGCCGCGACCTGCTGCAGGAGTTCGGCGATCAGCGCGTCGTCGATACCCCGATTACCGAGCACGGCTTCGCCGGTCTGGGCGTCGGCGCCGCGATGTCGGGCCTGAAGCCGATCGTCGAGTTCATGACGTTCAACTTCGCCATGCAGGCGATCGACCACATCATCAACTCGGCCGCCAAAACGCTCTATATGTCGGGCGGTCAGATCCGCGCGCCTATCGTGTTCCGCGGTCCGAACGGCGCCGCCTCGCGCGTCGGCGCCCAGCACAGCCAGGACTATTCGGCCTGGTATGCTCAGGTGCCTGGTCTGAAGGTCATCGCACCCTATGACGCGGCCGACGCCAAGGGCCTGCTGAAGGCCGCCATCCGTGACCCGAACCCGGTCGTCTTCCTCGAACACGAGATGATGTACGGCCTGGAGTTCGATGTGCCGGAGGTCGAGGATTATGTCCTGCCAATCGGCAAGGCAAAGGTCCGCCGCGTAGGCAAGGACGTCACCATCACCGCCCACAGCCGCATGGTCGGCTTCGCCCTGCAGGCCGCCGAGAAGCTGGCCGAGGAGGGTATCGAGGCCGAGGTGATCGACCTGCGCACTCTGCGCCCCCTGGATCACGAGACCATCGTCGAGAGCGTCAAGAAGACGAACCGCCTGGTCTCTGCCGAAGAGGGCTGGGGTCCGATGGGCGTCGGCGCCGAGGTCGTGGCCCGTGTCATTGAGCACGCCTTCGATTATCTGGATGCCCCGCCGCTGCGCGTGCACCAGGAAGACGTGCCGCTGCCCTACGCCGCCAATCTGGAAGTGCTGTCGTTGCCGGGCGTGGACAAGATCATCGCCGCCGTGAAACAGGTGATAGCATGACCGAGGCATCGGAGTTCATGCTGACGACGCCAGACAGCGTCGCTGCTGACCCCGCAGCCATTGAAGTCCTCCGGATGTGGTGGTCGAAAGACGAGCCGGTGATGTCCGTCAAACCGGCCTTCAACGATCCCATACAGTTCGGTCGGCTGCTGGCCTATGCGGCGCGACACATGGCGCATGCTTATGCCGTGCGTCATCAACACGATGAAACCGCGGCCTACCACCGCATCCTCGAAGGTCTCAGCGAAGTGGTGAAGGCGAATGACGTCCGCACTGTCGCCGAACCGATCGCGCCAACCGGGGGGAACGCCTGATGACCGACATCCTGATGCCGGCCCTGTCTCCGACGATGGAGGAGGGCGTTCTGGCCAAGTGGCACGTCAAGGTCGGAGACGTCGTGTCCGCCGGAGACGTGATCGCCGAGATCGAAACCGACAAGGCAACGATGGAAGTCGAGGCCGTAGACGAGGGCGAAGTCACCGACATCCTAGTCGCTGAAGGCACGGAAGGCGTGAAGGTCAATACGCCCATCGCCCGCCTGAAGGACGAGGGCGGCGCGGCCGCACCCAAGCCGGCCGAAAAACCCGCCGCCAAGACGGAAGAAGCGCCCAAGGCCGAGGCCGCTCCGGCTACTGCCGAGGCGCCCAAGACAACTACGCTTGCCGCTCCGGCGCCTGCCGCGCCGAAGTCGGACAGCGGAGATCGCATCTTCTCGTCACCGCTCGCTCGCCGCATCGCCGCCCAGAGCGGCGTCGATCTGAAGTCGATCAAAGGGACCGGTCCGCACGGTCGCATCGTCAAGCGCGACGTCGAGGCCGCCGGCAAGGCACCGGCCCAACCGGCGACCGCCTCTTCGGCGTCGCCCGCCACGACCGCAGCGGAGCCGCGCAAGGCGCAGTCGCTGGCGCAGATGGGCATTCCGGACGGCAGCTACGACCTGATCCCGCTGGACGGCATGAAGAAGGCCGTCGCGCGCCGCATGGTCGACAGCGTCCAGAACGTCCCGCACTTCCCGCTGTTCATCGACTGCGAGATCGACCAGCTGATGGCCGTGCGCGCCAAGGTCAACAAGATGCTGGAGCCGCAAGGGATCAAGGTCTCGGTCAACGACTTCGTCATCAAGGCCGCCGCCCTGGCGTTGAAGATGGTGCCGGAGGCGAACGCCTCCTACACGCCCGAAGGCATCGCCATGCACCACAACGCCGATGTCTCCATGGCGGTGGCGATCGACGGCGGCCTGATCACCCCGATCATCAAAAAGGCCGAAACCAAGGGTCTGGCGCAGATCGCGACCGAGTCCAAGGACCTGGCCAAGCGCGCCCGCGACCGCAAGCTGAAGCCGGAAGAGTTCCAGGGCGGCACCTTCTCGGTGTCCAACCTGGGCATGTTCGGCATCAAGCAGTTCACCTCGATCATCAATGAGCCGCAGGGCTGCATCATGAGCGTGGGCGCAGGCGAGCAGCGCGCGGTCGTCAAGAACGGCCAAGTCGTGCCGGCCACGGTCATGACCGTGACCCTGACCTGCGATCACCGCGTGGTCGATGGCGCGACCGGCGCCCGCTTCCTGCAGGCGTTCAAGCCGCTTATCGAAGATCCCGTCGCGATGCTGGCCTAAGGGGAGGGTGAGGTCATGACCTCGGTCTATGACTTCTCCGCCCGCGCCATCGACGGCACGGACGTTTCGCTCGATCGCTTTCGCGGTCAGGCGTTGCTGATCGTGAACACAGCGTCCAAGTGCGGCTTCACCGGCCAATACGACGGTCTGGAAAAGCTGCACCGGGCGTTCGCTGATCAGCCGTTCGAGGTGTTGGGCTTTCCCTGTAACCAGTTCGGCGAGCAGGAGCCGGGCAGGGCGGCGGAAATCGCCGCCTTCTGCGCCACCAGTTTCGACGTGACCTTCCCCCTGTTCGACAAGGTGGAGGTCAACGGACCGAACCGACATCCGCTTTACGCCTGGTTGACCGAACAGAAGCGCGGCTTTCTGGGCTCCAAAGCCATCAATTGGAACTTCACCAAGTTCCTGACCGACCGCGAGGGCAGGGTGGTCGCCCGCTATGCTCCGCAGACTGAACCCGAGGCCATCAAGGCCGACATCGAGAAGTTGATCTAATGGCTGCTGAATTCGATCTCGTCGTCATCGGCTCGGGCCCCGGCGGTTATGTCGCGGCCATTCGCGCCAGCCAGTTGGGCCTGAAGGTCGCTATTGTCGAGCGCGAGAACTTGGGCGGGATCTGCCTGAACTGGGGCTGCATCCCGACCAAGGCCCTGCTGAAGTCGGGCGAGAAGTTCGAGAGCCTGAGCCACCTGAAGGAGTACGGCCTGTCGGCGTCCGGCGCGTCGTTCGACTTCGACGCCATCATCCAGCGCTCGCGCGGCGTGGCCAAACAGCTGAATCAGGGCGTCGGCTTCCTGATGAAGAAAAACAAAATCGAGGTGATCGAGGGGTCGGCCAAGCTGGAGAAGGGCGCCGCCGCGCCCAAGGTTGTGGTCGCTCTGAAAGCGGGCGGATCGCGCGCCTTGGAGGCCAAGTCTGTGATGCTGGCCGTCGGCGCCCGTGCGCGTGCCCTGCCGCAGATCGGACTGGAAGCCGATGGCGATCGCATTTGGGCCTATCGCGAGGCCATGGCGCCGAAATTCATGCCCAAGTCGATCGTCGTGATCGGTTCGGGCGCCATCGGCATCGAGTTCGGCAGCTTCTATCGCGCTTTGGGCTGTGACGTGACCGTGGTCGAGGCCGTGGATCGCATCATGCCGGTCGAGGACGAAGAGGTCTCTAAGGCCGCTCAGAAGTCGTTCGAAAAGCGCGGCATGAAGTTCAAGCTGGGCGCCAAGGTCACCAAGGTGAGCAAGGACGCCAAGGGCGTGAAGGTCGCCGTTGAGATCGACGGCAAGGCCGAGACCATGGAGGCCGAGGTCTGCATCTCCGCCGTCGGCATCACCGCCAACACCGACGGCATCGGCCTGGAAGAACTGGGTTTGGAAATGGACCGCGGCCACGTCAAGATCGACAGCCACTGCCAGACCAACGTCAAGGGCCTTTACGCCATCGGCGACTGCGCCGGCGCGCCCTGGCTGGCGCACAAGGCTTCGCACGAAGGCATCCACGCCGCCGAACATATCGCCGGCTACAAGACCCCCAACGTCCATTCGCCCATCGCCGGCTGCACCTATGCCCAGCCGCAGGTCGCCTCGGTCGGCGTCACCGAACAGGCTGCGCGCGCCGAGAAACGCGACGTGAAAATCGGCCGCTTCCCGTTCCGCGTGAACGGCAAGGCGATCGCCTCGGGCGACACCGACGGTTTCGTCAAGGTGATCTTCGACGCCAAGACCGGTGCCCTGATCGGCGCCCACATGATCGGCCACGAGGTCACCGAAATGATCCAGGGATATGTCACCGCCATCACCATGGAGGCCACGGAAGAAGACATTCACGGGATCGTCTATCCGCACCCGACGATGTCGGAGGCCATGCACGAAGCGGCGCTGGACGCTTATGGGCGTGTGATCCACATCTAAGGCAGAGACCGAAACGGCCCCGGAGTGCTCCGGGGCCGTTTCTCGTTTCAGGAAGGCAGCGTCAGCGCTTCTTACCCAATTCCGCCGCGATATCCTTGGTCATGCGCCCAACCTTGCGGTGGGCGGCGGTGATCTGGTCCTTGGTCACGCCCCAGCGTTTCATCCAGTATTCGACCGACTGACGTTCCGACAGATCGATGCGATCCTTGTCGATGAAGCCGCGCTTGTCCTTGAGGCCCGCCATCTTTGGCTCCATTCGTTGCGTTAGAGCGCCGGGTTAGGCCTTCTCGACAAAGCTGTCGATCACGCGCTTCTCCCCGGCCTTTTCAAACTCGACCAGCAGTTTGTTGCCTTCCATGGCGCGCACGTTTCCGTAGCCGAACTTCTGGTGAAAGACGCGTTCGCCCTTTTTCCAGCCTGAGCTGGATTTGGGATCGGCGGTGGCGATCAGTCGGCCGTCGCCTTCGATGACGGCCTTGCGCGCGGGAGTCTTGGCCGGGGTCTGGGCGGCGGTGAAGGATTGGGCGCGTTTCCAGCCGGGGGAGGAATAACCGCTGCCGAAAGAAGGCGTGTCGTCCCAGCGGCTTTTGGCCTCCTTCATGCCGGTCGATGCGCCGTAGTAGCCGGTGTCGGATTGGGGATCGACGTGGGCGATGGGCAGTTCGTCAACGAAGCGGCTGGGCAGTTGGGAGGTCCAGCGTCCATAGACCAACCGGTTGGCGGCGAAGGAGATGCGGGCGTCCTGCTTGGCGCGGGTGACGCCGACGTAGGCCAGGCGACGTTCCTCCTCGAGGCCTTTCTCGCCCTTTTCGTCGATGCTGCGCTGGCTGGGGAAGACGCCTTCCTCCCAGCCCGGCAGGAAGACCAGCGGGAACTCCAGCCCCTTGGCGCCGTGCAGGGTCATGATCTGCACCGCGCCTTCGCCGTTGGGATCGTCGCTGGTCGCGCGCTCCAGATCCATAACCAGAGAGACGTGCTCCAGATAGGCCTGCAGCGTCTCGAACTGCTGCATCGACTGGGTCAGTTCCTTCAGGTTCTCCAGGCGGGTCTGGCCGCTGGTGCGGTCGGCCTTCTGCATGTCGGTATAGCCGCTCTCCTCCAGCACCGTCTCCATGACCTGCCAATGGGGCGTGGTCTCGGACAGTTGGCGCCAGCGGTCGATGTCGCGCACGAAGTTGGATAGGGCGGTGCGCGTACGGGCCTGAAGCTCGTCGGTATTGATCAGGCCCCTGACGGCGGTTAGGGCCGACAGATCGTGCTGGCGGGCCAGTTGCAGGATTTTCTGCACGCTGGTGTCGCCGATGCCACGTTTGGGCACGTTGACGATCCGCTCGAAGGCGAGGTCGTCGTCTTCCGACACGATCAGGCGCAGATAGGCGTGGGCGTCACGGATTTCGGCGCGTTCGAAGAAGCGAGGCCCGCCGATGACGGTGTAGGGGATGGCCAGCATGACCAGCCGTTCTTCAAAGGCGCGCATCTGGAACGAGGCGCGGACCAGAATGGCCATGTCCCTGTATTTCAGGCCCGGTTCGCCGGCGTGGGGACGGCGCGCCGTCTCGATCTCGTCGGCGATCAGCCTCGCTTCGGCCTCGCCGTCCCAGACCCCGCGCACACGCACCTTGTCGCCGCTGTCGTCCTCGGTCCACAGGGTCTTGCCCAGCCGGTCGCGGTTGGCGGCGATCAGGCCGGACGCTGCGCCCAGGATATGGCTGGTCGAGCGATAGTTCCGCTCCAGCTTGACGATCTTGGCGCCGGGGAAGTCGCGCTCGAAACGGAGGATGTTGTCTACCTCGGCCCCGCGCCAGCCATAGATCGACTGATCGTCGTCGCCGACGCAGCAGACGTTGCCGGTCGAGGCCGTCAGCAGCCGCAGCCACAGATACTGGGCGACGTTGGTGTCCTGATACTCGTCCACCAGGATGTAGCGGAAGCGACGGCGATATTCCTCAGCCAGGTCCGCATGCTGCGACAGGATGGTGATGTTATGCAGCAGCAGATCGCCGAAGTCGCAGGCGTTCAGGCTGCGCAAGCGCGCCTGATAGGCGGCATACAGACCCTGGCCCTTGCCGTTGGCGAAGTCCTCGCCCGGCGGCAGCTTGTCCGGCGTCCAACCGCGGTTCTTCCAGTGGTCGATCAGGCCGGACAGCGACTTGGGCGTCCAGCGTTTGGTGTCGATGTTGGCCGCTTCCAGCAGCTGTTTCAGCACCCGTTCCTGGTCGTCGGTGTCCAGGATGGTGAAGCTGGATTTCAGCCCGACCAGTTCGGCGTGGCGACGCAGGATCTGGGCGGCGATGGAGTGAAAGGTGCCCAGCCAGCGGAGGCCTTCGGCGGAGGGGCCGATCAGATGGGAGATTCTTTCGCGCATTTCGCGCGCGGCCTTGTTGGTAAAGGTGACGGCCAGCAGCTCCCACGGCTTGGCCCGCCCCGTCGCCAGAATGTGCGCCAGTCGTGTCGTCAGGACGCGGGTCTTGCCCGTGCCCGCGCCGGCCAGAACCAGAACCGGCCCCTCGGTCGTCTCGACCGCTTCGCGCTGCTCCGGATTCAGCCCTCTCAGATAATCGCGCGGCGCCTCGCCCTCGGGCGCACGGGCGCGCGCGAGGTCGGAAATGCGGGGGGCGGGAAGATCAGTCACAGGCGCAAAACTATCCGTCAGTCAGAATCGAAACCGGAACATAAGGGGACCGCGCGGCAAAGTCAGGGCCGTCGCCACAATGAAACCTTGGAACCGCGCGGCGGAGGGTCGGTTCCTAGTTGCGATGCAGCACGATGCTCACAACCACAGGCCGTCAGGCCGAAAGCCGCGGGGCGGAAAGGCGGGATGGATCGCCTTTACCCTGGGCATGGCTGCGATGTTCGTGGTCATGGCGATCTGGGTCGCGCTTGTGGAGACGGGTGAGAATCCCTCAGATGAGGTGCAGTTCATCGCCCGATCGGATGCGATTGACCAAAGGTCTGACGCAGGCGCCCGTCGTCGAGCCGACTAGGTCTACTTACCTGGAATCCGAGGTCTCAGGTCTGGCGTCCATGATCCGCCACCCAATCCAGCGCCAGCAGACGACAGGCGGACGCCAGGGGCCGTCTCCCGCGGTTGGCGTCGATCTCGGCCAGCAGTTGGGCCTTGCTGAGGCTGCGGGCAGCCGCGATCCGATCCAGCACGGCCCAGAACTCCGGCTCTAGCGCCACCGACGTGGCATGGCCGGCGAGGGCGACCGAACGTTTGCTGAGGCTGCTCAACGCGCGGACTTCAGCACGATCTCGGCCGAGGCCGGCGCGCCGTTCGTCAGGATCGCGTGGCGGGTGTCTGTAACGAAGACCAGAGCGCCGGCCGCGTCTCGGATCTCGGCGCGCGCGGCATAGGTGTGGCGCGGATCGATCTGAGACGTGGGAAAGCCAAGGGTGACGCGATAGGGCGGGGCGCCGGTCAGCGACTCGCTGGTCTCGGCGAGAACCTTGGCGGGTGCGTCGGCCAGACTGACATCCTCAACCCTGACGGTCAGGACATGGCCGGGCGGCAGCATGATCCGTTCGCGATAGGTGGCGGTCACGTTTACGACCGTCGTTCCGGTCGTCATGTCCGGCGTGGCGGCGCAGGCAGCCAAGACCAGAGCGGCGGGCAGGATCAGGGGGGCGTTTCGCATGGCGATCTCCTTCGAGGCGCCCAGTGTGTCACACTCAGGCGCAAGACGTGAGGGCGCGTGGCGTTAGGGCGTGTTATGCGGGCCGTCCATCGTCGGAGATCAACCTTTGAGCCGCCCCTTTGCGATCGCTGCGATCGCCATCTGCGCCCTGATCTGGGGCACGACCTGGTACGCGATCACCCTGCAGTTGGGGCCGGTTGATTCCATCGTCTCGATCGTCTGGCGGTTTGGTCTGGCGTCGGCGGTCCTGTTCGCCTTCTGCGCCGTGACGCGCCGGCCGCTGCGTCTGACGCGCAGCCAGCATCTGGCCGCCATCGGCCAGGGCGCCTTCGTCTTCGCGGTCAGCTATGGCTTCGTCTATGCCGCGGAAGGGCAGGTGGCCTCGGCTGTGGTCGCGGTGATCTTCGCCGCCCTGGCCTTTGTGAACCTGATCCTGTTTCGGCTGCTGGGCGGACAGAAGGCGGCGCCAGCGGCGTGGATCGGCGCAATACTGGGCGTCATGGGCGTCGGGGTCTTGTCCTACGGCCAGATCACGGCGGCCGGCGCTGGGCTCAATCCGGGGCTGGGCGTCCTCTTCGCCCTGACCGCTGTATTGGCTTCGGCGCTCGGCAACTGGTTCGCCTGGAAGGGACAGCAGGCGGGCGCGCCCGTCATGGCCGCCACCTCTTGGGCGATGGCCTATGGCACAGCGATGTTGGCGCTGTACGGCATGGCGACCGGCGTGACGTGGCGGATCGAGCCGACGCCGGACTATGTCCTGTCGCTGCTTTATCTCTCGCTGTTCGGGTCGGTGATCGCGTTCGGCTTGTACTTCACCATCGCGCGCCAACGCGGCTATGCCCTGGCCAGCTACATCTCGGCTCTGACGCCGCCCATCGCCATGCTGGTGTCGGTGCTGTTCGAGGGGGCGCGGTTCGGCTGGAGCGCCCTGATCGGACTGGCGCTCGTGCTGGCAGGGCAGGTCATGCTGATCCGCGCGCCCAAGGCCTGAGCCGTCAGTCGCCGTTTTTCGGCTCCAGCTTCTGACCGTCCAACTGCTTATCGGCGCGATGACGCTCAAGAGCGGACAGGATCTTCTCGGCCTTGGAGCGTCCATGGACCAAGCGGTTGGCGGCGGCCAACGCCTTGTCTTCGGCCTTGGCGCGGGTCTTTCGCGCCCGGTTCAGATTGATGATCTCGCCCATGACTACGCCTTGGGCTTGTCGGCGGGGGGCGTATCCGCCGGCGGGTTGGCCGAGGGCTCGGGCGCCAGCACAGCCGGCACCTGAGACTCCGAGATCGTCGTCTGGGGGATGAAGGGCTGGTCCGCCGGGCGCTCGCCCAGCCGGGTCCAGGCATCGGCGCCGCGTCCGCGCTGGCGACCCAGTTCGAACATGGCCGTCATGGTCTCCTGATCGAACTTCAAGCTGGAGGCGGCGACATTGTCTGGAATGGCCGACAGCGCCATGTCCAGCCCATTGCGCCGCGCGAACGCCGCCGTCACCGCCAAGTGGATGCGCAGCGATGACTTGCTCATGCTGTCATAGGTCCGCGCCAGGATCCCCGACAAGCGTCCCGGCGTAACGCCGTCGTTGCGTCCGACCTGACCATTGACGATCACGTAGAGGGCGCCGACGCGGCCTTCGTCCTTTGGGCGGGTCCAGAGCATCAGGTCTTCAGGAATAGCTAGGAACGGCGTGTTGACGCCGCCGTCGACGTGCATTTCCAGAACCACCTTGTCGTCGTCCTGAAGCCCGGCGATCAGCACAGGAGGAAAGACGCCGGGAATGCTGGCTGAGGCGACCAGCACCTCCTTGAACAGCTCGCGGGCGTTCTCGTCGCCCTGGGTCGCCAGAAGGCCCATGTCCCAGATGACGGTTTCCTCGCTGTCCAGATCGGTCGTCGCCACCAGCAGCCGGCGACCCTTGGCGTGCTCGCGCGCGACGGCCTGCATCAGTTCAGGGGTGACGTTCTCGTCCACCAGATTGCGCAGGACCTGTGACGAGAACAGGCTCGGGTTCAGGAAGGCGGCGAAACTGCGCCAGCTCAGCAAATTGCTGGCGGCGCCGCTGGTATAGGCGTGCTGAAGTTCGTCGTCCCAATCCGATCCAAGAAAGGCGAACGGAGCGGCAAGCGCCCCCGTGCTGACGCCGGTGACGACATCGAACGCGGGGCGATCGCCCTGTTCGGTCCAACCGACCAGAAGCCCGGCGCCGTAGGCCCCGTTTGCGCCGCCGCCAGACAGCGCCAGGATCGACGTCGGTTTGTCGGGCCGAAGTCGCTGACCGATTTCCTGAGTGAAGGCCTGCAAGCGCGCGCTGTCGCTGGCGCGGATGCGAGGGTCTTCCGCCTTGACGAGCGTGCCGTCGGTGATGCGGAGGGGGCCGGTCGGGCGATCCAGCGTTCCGCACGCCGACAAGGCCAAGGCCATGAGGACGCCGAACAGGCCTGATCCAATCCGCCGCATATCTCGAGTTCCGGTTCCGTGTGAACGCCGGCTTCTACCGCGTCCTTGGCAATCCTGTCATCAAGGCGATGAACAAGCGTCGCCGTTTGAAACCGTCGCAGGCCGGGTGTGTTCTCATCGGCAGGACAAACCAAACTCGTGGAGATACACATGGTTGACGTTTCGCTCATCAAGGAACACCTCGAAGTCGTAGGCTCGGACGGAGGTCACGTGGGCCGGGTCGATCACGTCCTGGGCGACCAGATCGAACTGGCGAAGCTGGATTTCGCCGGCGGCTTCAAGCACCACATGATCCCGGTCAGCTGGGTCGAACGGGTCGATGACAAGCACGTCCATCTGAGCCTGACCCAAGACGACGCCAAGGCGCGCTGGACAGAAAAGCCGCATTAAGGCGGATCTGACGCCGATTTAATGAAGGCCCCGCTGCACAAGCGGGGCCTTTTGCTTATCTGAGATACGTCGCATTGGGCGACATTGGAGCCTGTCTTGATGCGCCTGATCCTGAATATCCTCTGGCTCATCTTCGGCGGCTGGATTTCCGGGCTGCTGTGGCTACTGGGCGGCGCGATCCTCGCGCTGACCGTCGTCGGCCTGCCGTGGACGTTCGCGGCGTGGCGCATCGCCAGCTATTCGTTCTGGCCCTTCGGCCGCGAGATCGTGTGGCAGGACACGCATCCCGTCGCAGGCTGCGTCGGCGTCGTTTTGAACGTCGTCTGGTTCGTCGTGGCCGGCTGGTACATCGCCCTGACGCACCTGCTCATCGCCGTGGCGGAGTTCGTCTCCATCATCGGCATTCCGTTTGCGCTGAAGGATCTCGAACTGGCCAAGTTGGCGCTGGCGCCGGTCGGACGCACCATCCGCGACAAGGCCTGACCCAAACGAAAACGCCGACGTCAGACGACGTCGGCGTTTCACAAATATCGATCTTGGATGGGGTCAGCCCGGCGAGATCATCTTCTCCGGCCGCACGGCTTCATCGAACTCCGCGTCCGTCAGATAGCCGCCGCCGACAGCCTCTTCGCGCAACGTGGTGCCGTTCTTGTGCGCGGTCTTGGCGATCTTGGCGCACAGATCATAGCCCAGCTTGCCGTTCAGAGCGGTGACCAGCATCAGCGAGTTGTTCAGGCCGCGCGCAATATTGTCCTCGCGCGCCTCGATGCCGACGACGCAGTTGTCGGTGAAGCTGATGGCCGCGTCGGCGACCAGGCGCACCGACTGCAGGAAGTTGTAGGCCATCACGGGGTTGTAGACGTTCAGCTCGAAATGGCCTTGCGATCCCGCGAAGGTTAGGGCGGCGTTGTTGCCGAACACCTGGACGCAGACCTGGGTCAGGGCTTCGCATTGGGTCGGATTGACCTTGCCCGGCATGATCGACGAGCCTGGCTCGTTTTCCGGCAGCGCCAATTCGCCCAGACCTGAACGCGGGCCGGAGCCCAGGAAGCGGATGTCGTTGGCGATTTTGAACAGGCTGGCGGCGACCGTGTTGATGGCGCCGTGGCTGAAGACCATGGCGTCGTGGGCGGCCAGGGCCTCGAACTTGTTCGGGGCCGTGGTGAAGGGCAGGCCGGTGATCTCGGCGATCTGGGCCGCAACCTTCTCGGCGAAGCCGATGGGCGCGTTCAGACCGGTGCCGACGGCGGTGCCGCCCTGCGCCAGTTCCATCAGGGCCGGCAGGGTCTGTTCAATGCGCTTGATGCCGTTCTCGACCTGTTGCGCATAGCCGCCGAACTCTTGGCCCAGCGTCAGAGGCGTGGCGTCCTGGGTATGGGTGCGGCCGATCTTGATGATGTGGGCCCAGGCCTTGGCCTTGGCGTCCAGCGCGGCGTGCAGATGTTTCAACGCCGGGATCAGGTCGTTGACCACCTGTTCGGCGCAGGCAACGTGCATGGCCGTGGGATAGGTGTCGTTGGACGACTGGCTCATGTTGACGTGGTCGTTGGGGTGAACCGGCTTTTTGGAGCCCATCTCGCCGCCCAGAATCTCGATCGCGCGGTTCGAGATCACCTCATTGGCGTTCATGTTCGACTGGGTGCCCGAACCCGTCTGCCAGACCACCAGCGGGAAGTGGTCGTTCAGCTTGCCTTCGATAACCTCATTGGCGGCCTTGATGATGGCGTCGGCCAGGGCCGGATCCAGCTTGCCCAGGTCACGATTGGTCTCGGCGGCCGCACGCTTGACGATGCCCAGGGCGCGCACGACCGGCAGGGGCTGCTTCTCCCAGCCGATCTTGAAGTTGCCCAACGATCGCTGCGCCTGAGCGCCCCAGTAGCGATCGGCGGCGACTTCGATGGGGCCGAAGGTGTCGGTCTCTGTGCGGACGTTGCTCATGCGCGTAAATCTCGTCTCTCAGGCGTGGCGATGGGTTGCGCGGCGGTGTAGCACGAGAGCCATGCAGGGCAAGAAGAGCGCGGATATGAGACGAGGGTTGATCGCCGTGGCGGCGCTGTCGGCGCTGGCCGGCTGCGCGACTGTGAAGCCTGAACCCACAATGCCCCGGGTGGCCCTCGATACGACAGCCGGCTCGATTGTCTTGGCGCTGAATGCAGCCGCCGCGCCGATCACGACATGCAACTTCATCGGCTACGTCGTGACCGGTGATTATGATGGGGGCACGTTCTTCCGAACGGTCAACCGCGATACCAATACCGCCAGCCGCTATCCCATCGACGTGATCCAGGCGGCGACGCCACGCGGCAGCGACGACGCATCGCGACAACCGATTACTCTTGAACGGACACGAGACACTGGCCTGCGCCATACGGCCGGCGCGGTGTCCATGGCGCGGGACGGACCGGACAGTGCGACCTCCAGCTTCTTCATCGTCACCGAGGAGACGCCGAGCCTGGACTTTGGCGGAGGGCGGAATCCAGACGGGCAGGGCTTCGCCGCATTCGGAGCCGTGGTCGAAGGGCTGGATGTGGCGCGGCGGATCCAGCGGATGCCCGCGAACTCTCAGGAGCAGCTTACGCCGCCCGTAACGATCCGATCCGCGCGTCTGATGGATGCGGCGCCGGCCGTCTGTATGAAATCGATGCAACCGTGACCGCCGGCTGGATCGGGACCGGCAAGGTCAGGGCGCGTGAGGACGGCGATGCGGTCGAGATCGTTATCGACGGCCTGACGACCCAGGCCAAATACTACAAGCCGCTGGTCTATGAGTTCATGCGCAAGGAATGGCGCGGAGCCAGGCCGTCATGGGGCGACCATGTCGTCGAAATCCGCATGGAGCATGTCGGCGAGCCGCCCTGGATGGACCTCGACAATCTGGCCAAGGCCTTGCTCGACTCCATCAAAGGCTATCTGTTCCACGACGACGCTCAGGTCGCGCGGCTGCTGGTCGAAAGACGCGAAGGCGAAAGAGAGCGGATCCTGATCCGCTCCTATCCACGCAAGGACTGACGGCGGCTATTTCTTGCGGAACTGGTCCAGCGAAACGACCTTGGGGCCGTCCGAAATCGGCGGCATGTCCTGGGGCGGGGTCGGCTCGTCTTCGACTTCGTCCAAAAGCTGCGGGTCTTCGAACTGCAGCAGAAATTGGACGCTGGGATCGTAGAAGCGCGTGATCGCGGAATAGGGAATGACCAGGCTCTTGGGCATGCCGCCGAAGCGCAGCTTGACCGAGAAACGCTCAGACTCGACGCGCAGGTCGTCGTACTGGTGCTGCAGAACGACCGTCATCTCTTCCGGATATTTCGCCAGAATGTCAGGGGCCACGCTGACGCCGACGGCACGTGTCTTGAAGGTGATATAGAAGTGGTGGGCGCCGGGCAGTCCGTCGGCCAGCACGCGTTCCAACGCGGCGCGCATGACGCCGCGCAGGGCTTCCTGCGCCAGCTGTTCGTACCGCATCTCATCGACCGGAGGGGCCTGGTCGCTCATCGTCACCTCACATCAGAGCGCGACTGATAGCGGCGCAGGGCCGTAGGCGAAAGGTGTCATGAAGGTAAAGCGCCGGGATTCTGGCGCCAGGCTCCCGATCATCTTTTGGAAAGTGCCGGGGGTTCTGTTGCCAGGCCCCCCGACGGGCCCCGCCCAGGGATCTGAACCCCTAGGACTTAAGATTCGAAATCACTCGAACCGCATTACGCGGCGAGAGCGACTTCTCCAGCGAAGTTATCGTTCGCAGTTAGAAAATGGCCCGATACGGTGGGCCAGGACGAGCGAAAGCAATCCTCTTTACACGTCCGTCGATGCTAGTCGGCCCCATGCTGCCTCCGCCGATAACGCGGGGAGAAAGTTGGTGGAGCCGCCGGGAATCGCACCCGGGTCCGGTCCGCTTATTACAAGCGCGTTTATCGCTATAGTCCGGCCGAAACCGGACCAGAGGAATATAGGCGCAGCCGTGACGCATTCCAAGCGCCGGATTGCACTCAGGCGCGGCTCCACTCCGGCGTCTGGTTTCGGAACCACGTCAACTGACGTTTGGCGTAGTTGCGGGTAGCTTGTTTAAGGGCGGCGATCGCGTCGTCGCGGGCCAGATCGCCGGACAGGTAGGCGGCCAGTTCTCTGACCCCGACCGCCTTCATGGCGGGCAGGGCGGGGTTCAAGCCACGGTCCAAGAGGGCTTGGACTTCGTCTATCGCTCCCTGATCGATCATCAGATCTACGCGCTGGTCACAGTTTGAATAGAGTTGCTGACGCTCGGGCTCTCTGACCCATCCGGTCCATGAGCCCTGCGCCAACAAGGGCTGGGTGTCGGCCTTCCAGGCGCTCAGCGCACGACCGCTGGCGATGAAAACGCTCATGGCTCGAACCAGTCGCTGTCGGTCTCCCTGTTCGATGGCCTGCGCCGCCTCAAGATCGATCTGGGCCAGGCGCCGGCGAAAAGCTGACTCGCCGAGCGCCGTGTAGTCGGCATCCATCTGATCGCGCACCGCGCTCGGCACCGCGGGAATATCGGCCAAGCCTCGTGTCAGACTGGTGAAATAGAGGCCGGTCCCCCCCACCAGAATGGCCGGGCGGCCTTGATCGCGAAGATCGTCGAGCAACGCCATCACTGCGCGGCTCCAGCGTCCTACCGACCAGGCGTCGGCCGCGTCTGCGACGCCATACAGTCGATGGTCGGCCTGGGCTTCATCTTCAGCCGAGGGGCGGGCCGTCAGGATGCGCAGGTCGGCGTAGAGTTGCTGGCTGTCGGCATTGATGATCACCGCACCCGTTTCGCGCGCCATCTTCAGCGCCAGCGCCGACTTGCCGGAAGCGGTTGGGCCGGCGATCAGGGTGATTGAGGGCGGCTGGGACAAATCGTGGCTCGCGGGACGGGTTCGAGGGCGATAGAACGCGCGCATCATCGCCTGCAAGTCCCTTGGAGACCGCCTTGGTCGAACGCTCCGCCGTCATCGCCGCCCTCGACGCCATCATCGATCCGGTTTCCGGCCAGGGGTTGGTCGCCGCCGGTCTGGTTCAGGGCCTGGTCGTGGCTGAGGATCGCGCGGGGTTTGCTCTGGAAGTCGATCGCACTCAAGCAGCCGCCTACGCCCCGGTCCGTGACGCGGCGGAGGCTGCGCTGAAGGCCATTCCCGGCATGGCGCGCGTTTCGGTCATTCTAACCGCCGAGACTAAGCCGGTTGCTGCGCCGCGCACGGCGAGCCTGTCAAAGGCGGCGGTCGATCAGGGCCGCGCCAAGGCGCCCGTCCCGACCGATCGTCCGGCCCATGTCCGCCGCGTCCTGGCCGTCGCCAGCGGCAAGGGCGGGGTGGGCAAGTCCACGGTCGCCGTAAATTTGGCCGCTGCGCTTTCGGCGCGCGGGCTATTGGTCGGCATTCTCGACGCCGATGTATATGGGCCGTCGCTGCCGACCATGCTGGGCATCAGCGGTCAGCCCGCCTACGATGACGGCGCCATCGTGCCGCACCTCGCCCACGGGCTGAAGGCCATGTCGGTCGGCCTTTTGACCAAGTTGGACGACGCCATGATCTGGCGTGGCCCCATGGCGTCGCAGGCCATCACGCAGATGCTGACCCAGACGCGTTGGGGAACGGCTGATGCGCCGCTGGACGTGCTGGTGGTCGATCTGCCGCCGGGCACGGGCGACGTCCAGTTGACCCTGATCCAGAAGACGCCGCTGGATGGAGCGGTGATCGTGTCGACGCCGCAGGAAGTCGCTCTGGCCGATGCGCGACGTGCCCACACCCTGTTCCAGCGTGTCAATGTCCCGACGTTTGGCCTGATCGAGAACATGAGCGGACCAGTCTTTGGTGAAGGCGGGGGGAAGACCGAGGCCGAGCGCCTGTCCATCCCGTTTTTGGGCGCCTTGCCGCTGGACGCCGCCTTGCGAGAGGGCGGCGATACCGGACGACCGCCTGTCGCAACCGATCCTCACGGCGAAATCGCCGGCCGCTTTGTCGAAATAGCCGCGCGCGTCTCGGCGGCGCTCGGGCTTTAGAAAAAGCCGAGGCGGGGGGTTTTCAAACGCAACCCTGTTCGCCACCTTGGATGCTACAGATATCCAAGGAATTCCAATGAGCCTCGACGCCCTGTTCAGCCCTTTCACGATCAAGGGGCTGACCCTGCCCAACCGCATCGTCATGGCGCCCATGACGCGGTCCTTCTCGCCGAACGGCGTCCCGACCTCCGACGTCGCCGCCTATTATCGCCGCCGCGCCGAGGGCGGAGTGGGTCTGATCGTCACCGAGGGCACGGTCGTCGAGCGTCCGGCGGCGCGCAACGACGCCAATGTTCCGGTCTTCCACGGCGAAGCGCTGCCGGAATGGAAGTCCGTGGTTGAAGAGGTTCATGCCGCCGGCGGTCTTATCGCGCCGCAGATCTGGCACGTCGGCTCGGCGCGGGGACGCGGCGATGACTGGGCGCCGCTGGGCAAGGTGGATAGCCCGTCGGGCATGACCATGCCGGGGAAGACCAAGCTGGAGCCGATGACGGAGGAAGATGTCGCAGACACGATCGCCGCTTTCGGCCGGTCGGCCCGCGCTGCACGAGACCTCGGCTTCGACGCCGTCGAAATCCACGGCGCCCATGGCTATTTGATCGACCAGTTCTTCTGGGGCGGCCTAAATGCGCGCGAGGACCGCTGGGGCGGACCGACCATCGCGGACCGCGCCCGCTTCGGCGCCGAGGTCGTGAAAGCGGTGCGTGAAGGCGTCGGCGACGACATCCCCGTCATCCTGCGCCTGTCGCAGTGGAAGCTTCAGGATTACACGGCCCGCATCGCCGAGACGCCGGAGCAGATGGTCGAGTGGCTGACCCCGCTGTCGGACGCCGGCGTCGATGTCTTCCACTGCTCGCAGCGCCGCTTCTGGGAGCCGGAATTCGAAGGCTCGGACCTGAACTTCGCCGGCTGGACCAAGAAGCTGATGGGCAAGCCCACGATCACCGTCGGGTCCGTCGGCCTGGACGGCGAGTTCATCGCGGCCTTCGGCGGCGAGGGTTCAAAGCCCGCCTCGCTGGACGGTCTGCTGCGCCGTCTGGAGAACGAGGAGTTCAACCTGGTCGCCGTCGGCCGCGCGCTGCTGGCCGATCCTCAGTGGGTCGCCAAGATCCGCGAGGGTCGTGAAGACGAGCTGCGCAACTTCGAGCGTTCGGACCTGATGACCCTGTCCTGATCGGGAAACGTCGAGCCGGTTATGCCGGCTCGACGATCACGCCAGTGCCGTAGCACAGCACCTCGGTCACGCCCGGCATGATCTCCGTCGCGTCATAGCGGACGGCCAGGATGGCGTTGGCGCCGTGGGCCTGGGCGTGTTTGACCAGTTCGTCATAGGCTTCCTGACGCCCGGCCTCAGCCAGCTTCACATAGGCGCCGACGCGGCCGCCCAGCATGGACTGGACCCCGCCGATGGCGTCGGAGATGGCGTTGCGAGAGCGCACCGTGACACCGCGCACCAGGCCGATGTGGCGCGTCACGCGAAAGCCGGGCAGGTCGTTGGTCGTGGTGACGTACATCTGTTTCTCCTAGCGGCGTTCCAGCACGCGGAAGGTGAAGGCATGATCGTCCTTCTCGCCTGCCGGGTGCGATTCTGACGATACCTCGACCCAGGCGGTTTCGTCGAATGCCGGAAAGACGGCGTCGCCTTCGGGAGAAGCCTCGACCTCGGTGATGTACAGGCGCCTGGCGCGGGGCAGGGATGCCTCGAACAAGGCGGTGCCGCCGATGATGCAGATTTCCTCGACGCCATCGTCCTCGGCGGTTTCGCGTCCGATCTCGATGGCCTCGTCCAGAGTGGCGCAGACCAGCGCGCCCTTGGACATGCCGTCGCTTTCGTAGGATTCGTCACGCGTCAGCACGATGTTCAGCCGACCCGGCAGAGGCTTCAGCGGCAGGCTCTCCCAAGTCTTGCGGCCCATCAGGCAGGGCTTGCCCACGGTGATGGCCTTGAACCTCTGCAAGTCGCTGCGGAGCCGCCAGGGCAGGTCGCCGTCGCGACCGATGACGCCATTGCGTCCACGCGCGACGACCAAGGAAATGATGGGCTGGGGCAAGAACCTTGACCGTATCGATGCGTTGAAGTGACCCATCCAATGAACGCGAGCCCCGTTGTGAGCAAGTATCTCCCCGCCATCCTGGTCGGTTTCCTGGTCGCGTTCGTCATCAGCGGCGGGCTGGCGTTCTTGTTCTCATCGGCCGGAGCCGACGCCGGCTATCTGCCGATGATGGTCGGCGCATTCTTGGGCGTGTTCACCGCCTACATCATGGCCAATCTAGCGGGCACAAAACTGGGAAAGTCGGCGACGGCGGAGCAGAAGCAGGCTGCACTGGCGTTTCGCCCTCAGTTTCACGACCGGGCTCTGCTGATCGTCTATCGCGAAGGCTTCGTGGGCAAGGCTGCCGGCATGGACCTGTCGGTGGACGACAAGTTCGTGGCCCAGCTGAAGAGCCCGCGCTTCACCGCGATTTCGGTATCGCCGGGCGGCCACCAGCTGTCCATGGCATTCGGCGGCCTGGCGGGAAAGCAGAACAAGCCGACGCTTGAGGGATTCATCGCTGCGCCCGGCGACGTGATCGCGTTTCGCGCCACGATGCAGATGGGCATGATGAAGAACCGGATCGTGGTCGAGCGCATCGAAACGGACGACGCCCTGGTCGCGCGATTGACGCCGATGATCATGATTGCGCCAGAGATCTAGGCTTCGGTCTGAGACTCCAGCCACTTCAGCCATTTGCGCTGCATGGCTTGCTCAAGGTCTATGTCCGCCCGCGCGCAGTAGATCAGCAGCATCCCCAGCACATCCGCCGCCTCGTCGCCCAGCGCCAGGGCGTCAGGCGCGCCTCGTGCGCGGCCTGTCAGCCGCAGGTGCTCGGCGGTCAGCTCGCCAAATTCCTCCTGCAGTTTGAGCAAGGCCCAATCGCGGTCGCGGTCGATATCGTGTTCGGCGGCGTAGATGTCGGAGATGCGAAGAACCGACGCGGTCAGATCGCGCAGATCCATCTGTTCAGCGACGCTCGACGCTGACGCCGTCCGCCGCGAAGGCCTGAAGGCGCGACCGGGCGTCGGCGTCGTTCAGCGCATAGGCGTCGAGGAAATCCTCCGTCGCCCGGATGATCTGATCAAACTGCTCGCCTTGCGCCGTCCCCGGCAGCTGGTGGTCAGCGCCCGCGAAGATCATGAGAGTTTTGTCGCCGGCCGGGCTGTTGTCGAACGGCGCGCGATGATCGCGCCAATCGCTGACGAAGCCGGGCACCAGATCCTGATCGCCGGTGATCACCAACAGCGGACGGTCAACAGTACGGTAGCTGTCGGGGGTGACGAGGCCGGGGATAGAGCCGGCCGAGGAAAAGGCGATCACGCCTTTTACCGCCGGGTCGCCTGCGGGGCCCGCTGCCGTGACGGCGCCGCCCTCGATCACGGACATCAGAGAGCCGAACGAATGCCCCGCCACGATCAGCGGCTTGTCCGAATGCGCATGAGCGGCGATGCCGCGTGCGACGCCCAGGTCGATCAGCCTGGTCGAGAAGGCGGCGCGATTGTCATATTTCTCATGTTCGGGATGGCGCAGAGAATCGACGTGAAGCGGTGCGATTACCGTGAAGCCATGCAACGCCCAAGCCGACAGAATGCGGGCATAGGCCGTCGGCGAGCCGTTATAGCCGTGACTGAACACCACCACGCCGCGTTCGACCGGGGCGGTCCAGATGCTGATCGGTATGGCCCGACCGTCCGGCGCCGGAACCCTGATTTGGACCGGCGTGATCTCGGCGGCTTCGACGGCGGATGAGACCGGCTGGGCGATCGCCGACGCTCCGGGCGTCGCGAGCAGAACGAGACCAAGAGAGAAAGCGCGGATCATCGTGAACGACCTTAAACGGCGACGGCCGCCTTGATATGCGGCCAGGCCTCGTAGCCTTCGAGTGTGAAGTCCGAGAGGTCGAAGGCGAACAGGTCGGTCTTGGGCGCGATCTGCATGACAGGCAGAGGCAGGGGCTCGCGGGTTAGCTGAAGCTCAGCCTGTTCGAGGTGGTTCAGATAAAGGTGAGCGTCGCCAAAGGTGTGGACGAAGTCGCCCGGCTCCAACCCTACCACCTGGGCCAGCATCATCGTCAGCAGGGCGTAGGAGGCGATGTTGAACGGCACGCCCAGGAAGACGTCGGCGCTGCGCTGATACAGCTGGCAGCTGAGCTTTCCGTCGGCGACGAAGAACTGGAAAAGGCAGTGGCAGGGCGGCAGCGCCATGTCGTCGACATCGGCCGGGTTCCAGGCAGTGACGATGTGGCGGCGGCTGTTGGGATTGGTCTTCAGCCCGTGAACCAGTTTCTCGATCTGGTCGATGACTCGCCCGTCCGGCGCGGTCCAGGACCGCCATTGTTTGCCGTAGACCGGACCCAGCTCGCCCTCGGCGTCGGCCCATTCGTCCCAGATGCGGACGCCGTTGTCCTTTAGATAGGCGATATTGGTCTCGCCGCGCAGGAACCACAGCAGTTCGACGATGATCGACCGCAGATGCAGCTTCTTGGTCGTCAGGACCGGGAAACCCTTGGACAGATCGAACCGCATCTGGCGACCGAAGACGCCCAAGGTGCCGGTGCCGGTGCGGTCGTCGCGACGGACGCCATTGTCGAGGATGTCGCGCAGCAGGTTCAGATACTGCCGCTCGGGATGATCGGCGGGCGCCGCAGCGATGCGAGCCTGAAGTTCAGCGATGGCGACCTGAGCGTTCATGGCGTCAGCTTCCACCCGAATCGGTTTTTCGCCAATCGGCCGTCGCCGCTCGCCATCGGATCGTTGTGGATCGAATTAACCCCCGAAGCCGCCTTCGTCGAGGAAAGCCTGTTCTTCAGGCTTGGTCTGGCGGCCTAGTGCGGCGTTACGGTGCGGGAAGCGGCCGAAGCGGACGATGATGTCGCGGTGCAGCTTGCCCCATTTCTCCAGCTCTTCGTCGCCCGCGACCAAGGCCATGTAGCGGTCCTGGTCCTCGATCCGTTCGGAGTGCTCGAAGGGCAAAAGCAGGAAGTTCATGAAAGCCGGCTCGACCGCCAGGTGCAGATCGCGCGCCACCGCCTGATTGGCGAACATCAGGGCCAGCGGGTCTGTGGCGAACTGATGCGCCGTACCGCGAAAACTGTTTCGGGGATACTGGTCCAGCAGGATCAGCATCGCCAAGGCGCCCCGGGCCGTGTCCATCCAGTCGTCCAGTTCGCGGCGCGCGGCGGCCCAGTGCAGGGCGCGGCCTCGGTCGCGGAAGTCGGCGTCGAACGCCTCGTTCTTGGCGAACCACTTTTCGGGTCCAGCCTCTTTCCAGAAGGCGACGACGTCGGATGGGGTTATGAAGGCGGTCATGACCCAGACCCTACCCAATCCGCTGCCTGTCTTCCACGACCGCGACTGCGACCTTTCGATCATTCGCGGCAAGCGCGTGGCCATGATCGGTTACGGCAGCCAGGGCCGCACCCATGCGCTGAACCTGCGCGATTCGGGCGTGACCGAAATCGTGGTGGGTCTGAAAGCGGACTCCAAGACGCGAGACCTGGCGCGCGCCGACGGGTTTGAGGTGATGACGGCCGCACAGGCCGCGTCGGGCGCCGACGTGGTCGCCGTCATGACGTCAGACGAGGCGCACCGCGATCTGTGGCGCGACGAACTGGAGCCGAACGTGCGGCCGGGCGCGGCCCTGGTCTTCGCCCACGGCCTGTCGGTGCGATTCGGCCTGGTCGAACCGCGCACGGATTTGGACGTCATCCTGGCCTCGCCCAAGGGGATCGGGCCGCGCATCCGCGATCTGTACGAAGCCGGGGAGGGGGTCTTCTGCCTGTTTGGCGTGCAGCAGGACGCGACGGGCAGCGCGCATGCCCTGGGCCTGTCCTATGCGGCGGCGCTGGGCTGCGGGCGCAAGGGCATTCTGGAAACGACGATGCGCGACGAGTGCGAGAGCGACCTGTTCGGCGAACAGGTGGTGCTGTGCGGCGGCATCGCCGAACTGATCGACGCGGCCTTCATGAAGCTGGTCAACGCTGGCTATCCGCCCGAAGTGGCGTGGTTCGAATGTTTCTATGAAACCAAGCTGGTGACCGACCTGATGTACGAACGCGGCATCGCGGGCGCCTTCGCCAAGATTTCGAACACGGCGGAATACGGCGCCTATCTTACCGGGCCGAGGGTTATCGGAGACGAATCGCACCAGGCGATGGGTGAGGTGCTGGCCGCGATTCAGAGCGGGGCGTTCGTGCGGCGGCTGATGGCCGACTACGACGCGGGTTCGCCCGACCTGACCGCGCGCCGAAAGGCGCTGGGCGTGAAGACCATCGAGTCGGTTGGAGCGCATCTGAATGCGGTGGCGCGCCAGGCGATGGAGAGCGCGGCGAACGACGACTAACGCGGACATGACGGCAGGCGAAGGCCCGCTGTCGCATCGTCGATTATTCTGAGGAGAAGATGGTCGGAGTGAGAGGATTCGAACCTCCGACCCCTGCGTCCCGAACGCAGTGCTCTACCAGGCTGAGCCACACTCCGACCGTGGGGGCTGGCCTGGCGGCGTCGCCCCGAAGTGAGGACGCGGCTTATAGCCATGGGTTCGATGGGCCGCAAGCGCCCATTTCGACCCATCTTCACGGTAAGCGAAAATAGTCCTGAAAGAGGGTGTTGCATCCCAAAACGGCTTGGCGTATCTGACCGCCTCCGCCGCACAGAGTGCTTCGGAAACGCCGGTCCTGCTGGGGAATGGTGTAATGGTAACACTACGGTTTTTGGTACCGTCATTCTAGGTTCGAGTCCTAGTTCCCCAGCCATCCGCCGACAAAGGTCGGCGCCGCCGAACCACTTTACAGCTTCAGCATTATCATCTGCGCCAGGGCTTCCGTTCGGATGCCCGGCTACCTAGCTTGACCGCAGACTATTGCTGAGGAGAACGATGATGGTCACCGCCAAAGAAAAGCGCCTGGCGCCCCTGAGGACGCCGACGAGCCTGTCGGAGGAGGCGACCCAGAGCATTTCCGCCGCTCTGACCGGGCTGCTGGCCGATACGTTCGCCCTCTACATCAAGACCAAGAACTTCCACTGGCACGTCTCGGGCCCGCATTTCCGGGACTATCATTTGATGCTGGATGAGCAGTCGGCGGAAATCCTGGCCATGACCGATCCGATGGCCGAGCGGGCGCGCAAGATCGGCGGGACCACGCTGCGCTCTATCGGTCAGATCGCCAAGGAATCACGCATCGCCGACAACGATGCCGATTACGTCGATCCGCTGGATATGCTGGCCGAGCTTCGCGACGACAACGGTGAACTGATCGGCCGGATGCGCGAGGTGCATGACTTGTGCGACGAGCATAACGACGTCGCGACCGCCAGCTTGCTGGAGAACTGGATCGACGAGAGCGAGAAGCGCGTCTGGTTCCTGTTCGAATCGGGTCGTCGCGGTAACGGCTGAGGAACCGCAGCGCTTGCGCCGTCTTATGTATCGTCGATAGTCGATTATGGACGGCGCAGGAGGGGCGTGTGAAGCAGGGTGCGGTGATCTGCGGCTTGGCTATTGTGGGAGTGCTGGCGGCCTCGCCCGCCTCAGCCGATATGTCCAAGGCGTTCGGCAATACGATCGTGTCTCACTATCCGAACGGACAGTGGGTCAGGCACTATTTCGATCCGGATGGACGCTACACCTCGCAGTTTTCGGACGGGCGACGTGTGGCGGCCCGCTGGTCGGCAGAGGGTGACAAGATTTGTCTGAGCGGGTTCAGCCCGCGCCAGATTCTGCCGCGGTTCTGCAGCCGGATGGTCGAGGCCGATGTCGGCGACACCTGGCGCGCCCGCGATCCCTTGGGACGCTCCATTCGCAACGAACTGGTCGCCGGGCGTCGCTGAGGCCTTGCCCTGAGCGGCGTCACCCTCTAGACGCGACCGCCTACCCGATGCGGATGTGGCGGAACTGGTAGACGCACTGGATTTAGGTTTCTGCTCATCCAGCATCTTTCACATTGTTTTCGCTAGAGATTTTTGAGACTTCCGCCTCGGTGTGGTGGGATTTGTGCCCTAGAGCCGCAAGCACGTCAGCGTCTGAGACGTGGGCATAGCGAGCGGTCGAAGTGATGCTCTCGTGCCCAAGAAGCTGCTTCACCACAGCGAGATTTCCTGAGGCCTTTAATGCCCTGGTAGCGGCGTGGTGACGTCTGTCATGAACCGGCCGCGCGTCGACGATCTTGGCCGCCCTGAGCGCGGCTTGGGACGCGGCTTGGTGCCCTCTGGGTGTGATGGCTTGGAGCTTACCGTCCGGCTTCTGTCGAAACCAAACCGTGGCGAGATCGGCATCCCTGGCACGACCCATCCTCGCCTTCATGTCTGAGAGGTCGTCGGGCAGGAGAGGGAGGTAATGTGTGCCGCCGTTCTTGCGGGCCCGAAGCGCGACCCGTCCTCCCACGACGTCAACGGCGTCTAGCGGGAAGAAGGCCTCGGTCAGCCGGACGCCGTAGCGAGTGATAAAGTCGAATAGGGGGCGATGCCATTCCGGCAAACCCGCGCGCCAGGTTTCGATCTCATCGCCGCTGAAAGTGCGAGTGCGACCCTTGGGCTCCTTCAGACGCAGATCGCTCCATGGGATCTCGCGGACCTTGAGCTCAAGATTTCGTCGAGCGAAGCGCAGGATCGGCCGAAGAGTCGTGTCGATCAGGTCGCGGTTGACTGTGCCGTTGGAGGGCAGCTTACCTTGGCGAGTGGTTTCCACGCGGCGCCGGCTGATTGCCGCCTGAACCTCGGCCGCGCCGAGGGTGGAGATCAGAGCGTCGCCGTCGAAATGTCGCAGCATTATGTTCAGTCTAAACGCGACGGTGGCCTCGGCCTTGGTGCCCGCCACCTTGGCATTGAACCACTCCACTGAAACGTCCTTCAGCGTTTGCTCTTGGAGCGCGTCAGATGATCCCAGGGCAAGATCTCGGCGGAGGCGTTCGAGATGCTTTTGGGCGTCACCCTTTTTGGTGCAGCGCGTCGTCCCCCGATATCGCTGACTCGCGAACTGGAAGTCGTAATGCCAGGTCTCGCCGCGACGATAGAGGGACATGTTTCGCCTCGCGTGTAGTTGTCGAGGTCGTCAGAGCGGATGCGCCACTGGCGGCCGGTTTTGATCGCCGGAATAGATCTGGCGTTGATAAGGTTCAGGATGACGTGACCCCCTGAAACTCCTCCAGGAATAGCTAGAGTCCGCCCAACGAAGGACGGACAGAATGAAGCGATCGAGGTTCACGGAAGAGCAGATCATCGGGATCCTGCGGGAGCAGGAGGCCGGTGTGACGACGGCGGAGGTGTGCCGGCGGCACGGGGTCAGTTCGGCGACCTTTTACAAATGGAAGGCCAAGTTCGGCGGGCTCGATGTGTCGGAGGCTCGGCGGCTGAAGGCGCTCGAGGATGAGAATGCCCGGCTGAAGCGGATGCTGGCGGACGCGATGCTGGACAACGTGGCGCTGAAGGAGCTGCTGGGAAAAAAGTGGTGACGCCCGCCGGCTATCGCGAGGCGGCTGGCCATCTGCAGGCCGCCTACGAGATGAGCGAACGGCGGGCGTGCCGTGTGCTGGGTGTTGATCGGACGAGCGTGCGCTATCAGGCGACGCGCCCGAACGACGGCGCCCTGCGCGACCGGCTGAAGGCCCTGGCCCAGGAGCGTCGCCGGTTCGGCTATCGCCGCCTGCACGTGCTGCTGCGGCGCGAGGGCCATGCGGTCAACAGGAAACGGGTCCAGCGGATCTATCGCGACGAGCAACTGACGGTGCGCCGGCGGGGCGGCCGGAAGCGAGCGATGGGCACGCGGCGACCGCTGGACCTGCCGCTGGCGCCCAACCAGCGCTGGTCGCTGGACTTCGTCGCAGACCAGCTGACGGACGGGCGGCGCTTCCGCATCCTGACGGTGATCGATAACTGTACGCGCGAGTGCCTGGCGCTGGTGGCCGACACCTCGCTGTCGGGCGCGCGGGTCGTGCGGGAGTTGGACGCCGTCATCCGGCAGCGAGGGCGGCCCGACACCATCGTCAGCGACAACGGCACGGAGTACACCTCGAACGCGGTCCTGGCCTGGGCCGACGACACCGGCGTCGGCTGGCACTACATCGCGCCGGGCAAGCCCCAGCAGAACGGCTTCAACGAAAGCTTCAACGGGCGGCTGCGTGACGAGCTGCTGAACGAGACGCTGTTCCGCTCGCTGCCGCACGCTCGCGCCGTGCTGGAGGCGTGGCGACGCGATTACAACGAGCAGCGTCCGCACTCGAAGCTCGGGTGGCTGACGCCGCAGGCTTATGCAGAAGCGCTCACCGGACACATCGGCCGGCCTGCTGCGCTGGTTGATGGCTGCGCAGACCGGCCTCTTGCCAACCCAGCCGATCACAGCTCAGATCACCAAAGGACTCTCGTTATGGCTGGATGAGAAACGGGGGTCACGTCAAGGACTGTCTTTTCGGAAAGCCGGAGCGTGGCGCAAACTTCCCTCAAGGTCAGTAGGGTGGAGGAGATGGCTGCTATTGATGTTGACATCAGCCACCTCCAACCTTTGAGGTTGCAACTGGATGTGCAGCACGTCTCGGTCCGGAACACAGCCTGCAGATCGGGCGCTCGCTCCGCCACAACAGCTTGTCACCAAGCGCCCTTAGATCCACGACGGACCACGCTTCAGCTCTATTATCTCGTTGAAGGCGGTCGATGATCCCAAGTCCAGCAGCCGAGTTTTTTGCGTAGTTGGCTAGCTAAAAATGTTCGCTCCCTGCCGACGTGGCGCGTCGGATCCGGACTATTTCTTGTGACGTCCGTCCGTTTGTGACTCATAGCCGACGTTTAAAAGGTCTGCTTGTAGGGCTCTGGTCAGCAGAGGGCCGTCAGTAAGATTGCGGCTTGTGGATCGTAGCATGGCCACTGTGACGCAAGTGGGTCTTGTCGAGGTCAGCAATCAGCTCTGCACCCTTCTCTTTTCCGACCAACTCGATCAACGCATCGAGCTTAGCCTCCATTCGATCATCGTTCTCTTTGGAAGATGGTGACCCGACATAGAGAAAATAAGCCAAGCCGACGACCTGCCAGAGAAGTTGCAGAAACTCTGACTGCCAGTTCTCGAAGGTGTCGCGACCCATTTCGACCAGATAGGGCGAGAGACGGACAGCTTGCCCATGAGAGGTCTGGTCATCCACATAGGCGAGCCAGCCGAAGCCCCAATGAAGGGCGATCGAGACCGTGAAGAAGGCCAGTGTAATCCAGGCGTAGGCATACTTCTTCAGCATGACCTGGCTCCATCAATCCTGCGTCGGTGAATCCGAGGGTTCGTTCGGTCCGGTCTGCCCTTCGAAATCACGGGCGTCCGTTCGGCCCTCCTGCAGCCTTCGCGTCGCAAGGTCCGGACCCGGCTGGCCGCCTGGCCCAATGCCGCCCGCCGCCCGCTGCTGTTCCGCCGGCGTCGTGTCAAGACGCCGACCTTTTGCGACGCCCGGCGGCAACGCGGCTTCGGCTTCTTGATCCGATTTCATCAGGCTCGAAGCTCTCTTTCGACGTCGCTCGCCAAGTTTCCCACCTTCTCGACGGCCCGTCGAAGCTGATCTTCGGTGACCCCGAACTTTTCGGCCCAATCCCGAGCCTCATAGTTTTCGCTCAGGCTGATTCGCTGGCGATCCGGGTTGCCGGTCTGGGTTTTGTCGTCTGTCATGGGCGCCTCCTGAAGAACCCGAAACAGCGGGCGAGCCGTTCCGTTTCCTGTGTCCAATATCGGTCGGTGGGCCGGGCCGAAGATCGGATCCGGTTCGGCGACTGCAAAGCGGACAAGCCGCTGGCGAAGCGCAAGACCTCACTCAGCCCGTCAGATGCGGCAGGGACAGGACCACAAGCAGGGTCGTCACCACAGCGCACGCGAACACAGAGATCCAGGCGAGTAGCCGATCGAAGCGGTTGTTCGATAACCGTGCACGGCGGATTTTCGGACCGGAGAACAGCGCCATTCCCCGAGAATGACGCAGCGACGCCCGCGCTTCTCTAACGCAGGTTAGCGGCGAGCATTTTTGGCGACCCGTGTTCGTAGGGCTTTGCGGCTGTGCAAATGAAGCCCGCTAAGTTTAGGGTGAAGGCGGACAGATGAGGCGAACATCATGATCGACCCCTTCATCCGCAAGCTCGAGTATGGCGCCGATCTGACCGATCAAGATCGGATCGATCTCCGCGACGCCGTGCTGGATGTCTGCACTTTTAAGGCAGGAGAGGATATCTCGTCGCAGGGCGAAGTCCCCCGAAACGTGCACGTGGTGCTTGAGGGCTGGGGCTGTCGCTATAAGATGCTGGAGGACGGTCAGCGTCAGGTCATGGCGATCTTCGTTCCAGGCGACATGTGTGATCTGCGTGTGCAGATCCTGACCGAGATGGATCATGGGATCGGCGTTCTGACGGACGCCAGGGTCGCGCAAATCTCTCCGGCTCGTATCAATGCCCTGACAGACAATCCGAGGATCAACCTGGCGCTCAACTGGGCGACGCTGGTGGACGAGGCCACCCTGCGCGAGTGGCTGGTGAACATCGGCCAGCGCCCCGCGGATCAACGCCTGGCGCATCTGATCTGCGAGCTCCATTTCCGGCTCCGCGCTGTCGGTTTCGCCGATGAAGCGGGCTTGGACCTGCCGCTGACGCAGGCGCAACTCGCCGACATCACCTCCATGAGCCCAGTGTACATCAACCGGACGCTGATGACGTTGCGCGGCGCCGATCTGATCCGCACAGAGGGGCGGTTCGTAGAAATTCCGAACTTTGATCGCCTCGCCGAGTTCGCGGGCTTCGAGCCCAGCTACCTGCACCTTGGAGGCACCAAGCCAAACGCCCAGGTCTGAGATGCGATATTTTTTCGATACGGTCGATCCCAGCGGCGCCCGCCGCGACGGTGTCGGCATCGACTGTCCGTCCGACAACAGCGCGCGCCGTCTAGCGCGAAAGGCGCTGGGCGAAATGTTCTCGGAGTCCCATAATGAGGGCGACGAGACGTATGAGATTTCGGTCAGGAATAACGCGGGAGCGACGGTGTTCGCTGGGACCTTGGCCTACAGACGAGATTAAACGTCCGTGTGAGGATCGCCCATCAACGCTCGGGTCGCCGCCATTAGCGATGGCGTCGTCGGCCGAGGGCGTGTGCACCGGCTTCGCAGTCAAAGCCATGTGATTGCGGCTGGCTTTCCGTGCTCGACATGCAGCCGCGCCCTTCGATCGCCCAGCCAGATGCGCTCAACGGTGATCGCGTCCCATCCCGCCGGCAAGATCACCACCCGTCTCGGCCATGTCTCTGGCGCGCCGCGCGCTTCCAGCCCCGTCAATCCGTAGACAAGCCCCATCAACATGCCCGCCAGATTGGCGAAGAACGGACCGGCCGCCGTTTCGCTGTCGGGATGGTCCGGTCGATACTCGAGACATTGATGGAAACGGCCGGCGTCATAGGCGGCGTATCCAGCCTCGAACAGTTGAAGGGCCAAGGCGCGGTCGCCGGCCAAGGCGGCCCACGTCGCGTAGAGGGCGGGAAACATCGGCGCCCCGACATAGTCCCGCCAGTGGGCCAGATAGAGATCGAGAGTTCGGCGCATCGTCTCCGGATTGGCTTGATAACCGCCCGGGAACAGTCCGGCCAAAGGCGATGGGGTGGCGCCCTTGGGTTCATCGATGCGGAAGCCGTCGTGCGCCGCAATCGCTCCGTCTGAACGTAGCGGCAGATACAGGGTCTGACGAATGGCACGCCACGCCGCATGGGGCGGTCGTCCAAGCACCTCCGCAGCGCCTATCGCCCGCGACAGAACATCGTCGGCCAACATCAAGGTGAATGCGTCATTGTCCGGCGGGCTTGGGACCTCAGCCGGTCCTGTAGCGCGCATTAGCTCATAGCCGCGCTCTGTCAGGCTCAATCGACTGACGATCCAGTCTGCGACGCCTTCAAGCACGGGCCAGGCCTTTTCCCGCAGGAAGGCCTCATCGCCTGTGGCGTCGGCGAACAGGCTGAACGCGCGCGCCACATGCAGCGTCCCATGATCCTCATGCGCCGCCCCCGACCCGCCGCCTGGCGTCGCTTCTTGGCCGGACAAGGGGGCCGCCTCCCACGGGAACTGCAATCCTTGACGGCCGGACAGACGCGCGTTCGATGCGGCCGCCGCGAGACCGCGCGAGCGGAAGTCGAGCAAGGCGCGCGCGGCGTCGGGTTGGCTCAGGATCAGGGGCGGCACACAGAAGGCGTCGATGTCCCACATGACGTGGCCGAAATAGTAGGAATAGTCCCGCCACGCGGCCAGGCCGAAGATCGAGGTCGCGGCCGGCGAGGTGGGGTGGACGGAGCTGTTCAGATAGAAGAAGGCCGCATCGATTAAGGCCTGATGCGCTGGATCGGCGCCCGTCACGACGATCCGGCCACGCCATAGCTCACGCCAGGCGTCGCGGTTGCGGATGCGAAGGATCTCGAACCCGGTCTGCGCAGCGCGCGCCACCCGACGTACGGCCTCTTCGTCGGGTCGCGCATGGATCAGCGAGGGAACAAGGGCCGCCATCTGCCGCAGACGCGCACCGCCTTTGCCGATCTGGCCCAGATCGTAGGTGGTTTGCAGCGGTCCCGACGCATCCCAGCGTGTCACTTCGCGCTCGGCGGCCGGATCCGTGTCGGTCCACAGCGCAATCCCGCAGGTCGACAGGTCGCCCTCTGTCGACCACAGCAGGGAGCCGTCGCAAGCGGGGTCCGTATCTCCGGGCGTGTCCGTCCGACGCCGCACGACCCGCCCTCTGACATCGGCGGTCGAGGTCCGGGCGCGCAGGCGGATTTCGCACGGCGCATCGGGCCGCACGGTGACCTCCTGCATGACGACGGCCGGCGCAGTGCGGCTGGCGAAGGTGACGACCTCGATCTCGGCGCTAACGTCGCTCATCCGCGCGCGCCAGCGGCTGGTCAGTTCAGCGGTCGCAAAATCATAGGCCTGCCTTAAGTCGCTGACGCACCAAGGCTGGTCCGACAGCCAGACGCCGTTGATGCAGATGTCGGCTTCCAGCGGATAGGGGACAGGGACGCCCGCCTCTATGCGGCGTTCAGGATCCTGGCCGACGACGCCGTTGACGATCGTCATGCCCGGCGAGAGCGCCATTTCCCGCACGCGCAAACCGATCAGGCCGTTGGCCACATAGGCGGGAAGCGCGCCGTCTCTAGCGCCGTGTTCTACAGGCGGGCTGATCGGTCTCCAGTCCGTGGCGGGCTCGCCAGTCGTCATTCCTGCCTCACTTGAAATTGGCGCTCAAAGACATGGACATCCGCCTCGACGGGTCGCATGACGCGGCCTAGTGATCTCTCAGGTTCGGTGCAGTCATCAGAGGTGCCCATTCGGCGATCCCCCCTCAGTCTAGCCACGGAGCGAAGAAGGAACGGAAGTCGGTCTGCAGCCGAGCCTGCCGAGCGGCATCGGTCGTGTCCGCTCCACCAAACGTTTTCGGTTCACTGCTGTCAGCGTCGTGGACGGAACGTCCGGACCTCGACGAGCCCATCGATCTGTACCTCGTGAATGGGAGGAGACACATCAAACCCCAAACCGAGCCACAGTTTCCTGTGTTCGCTTTCGGCCAATCGGTTTCAGTGAAAATCCGATCAAGGGCGAAGAGCGAAGGGCGAAGCGCGAATTCTCTCGAACGCTCTTATCCAAGTCTTATTCGCTGTAGGCGATTGTCGTCATGATCGCGTTCGCGGCTTGTCGCGAATCCAGGCGAGTATGCTGGACGACGATAGGGTGTTGCGAGCGGATGACACTGGCGTAGTCCGTATCGCGAGGCGCCGGCTCCGGATCGTGGAGATCGTTAAAGCGAACATGTTTGGTCCGCTGCCCGCCGATCACCAGTCGGTAGGGACCGACCGGGGCGCGATCTTCGAAGAAAAGCGTGATCTCGACCTCCGTCGGCCTGTCTCCGGGATTGAGGATGCAAGCTGTCTCATGGCTGATCATCGCCGGACTCGGGCCCGAGCTATCGCTCGGAATATAGCCTTCGGCGATCACCCATACCCGTTTTCCGATCTCGCTCATAAGACGTTATCCTTTTGTCTGCGATCAGGTTGGCCCGGCCCCATAGCGCGATGATGTTGCGGGTTGTTCCCGTTTAAGCGGGCAAACTCGTCTGTTCGGGCAAGCGATGCGATCTGATCGGCGGCGCGTCTCAAACTCGCGTGGCGATCCGACAGGCGCTTCGTGAAACATTGGGCATTGTCGCGCTATTCGCATCAGCAAGCACGTGAGCGATCTCGAGAATGTGTTTCGCCTATGCGGCGCCCGGACTCGTCGCACATTGGCGCAGATGCCCCCGATCACCACGGGCGGCCAGCGCGTTTTCCAGTCGCTCAGCCCGCCTGTCGCCGAGCCAAGCGAACCTCGATCCGGCATCGCCAGCTCAACTGGAAACGCTTTTGCTTCCGCCGCCAGCGCGCCGCACGGATCGCCCACGATAAGAACGTCGTCCCAAGATTCTCCATCGCAGCCGCAGCCAATCTCGGTACGGGGCCGTCACCACCCTTGTCAAAGTCGTGAATAGAATGCGTAGGGCTGATCCGAGAACGGCGGTTCGAGAAACTCGACCCGGTGCTCGAACGATGAAGGATCAAGGCGCGTCTCAGCCTTCCGACAGAGCCGCCCTCAACACCTCTTCGTTGATCGGCTTGGTCAGGGCGGCGTGGGCGCCCAACCCTGAGGCCATCTTCAGGATCGGACCTGAGCCGAGGCGGCCGCCGCCGGTGATGGCCACCACCCGCATGGTGTCCCGGAGATGGCGGGTTTCAAGGATGAAGTTCAAGCCGTCGCGGTCGGGCATCAGGATATCGACGACGACGGCGTCGGGCTCCCATGCCCGCACGATTTCGAGACCCTTGTCGACCGAAGCCGCAGTCACGACTTGGTAATCCATGCGCTTCAGCATGTCTTCCAAATGGCCCATCATCAGGGGGTCGTCTTCGATGACGCAAACTTTCACGGTCAACCTTCGGATGTATCTGCCTTTGCGTTTAAACCGGTGACCTCAGCCACGCGTCAACCTGGAAAGCGGCGCTACCAGCTTGTGGTCTCTCTAGCGGCCGCCATATTCGGCGTTCTGCTGATCATGACCGGGGTAGAACTCAAGCGGGAGTTCGCCAGCGCCGGGGCCTTGCGGGCGGCGGTGCAGCGGTCCTACGACACCCGCCTCCAGATTCAGTCGGTGTTCTCGCTGATGCAGGACGCGGAGACCGGCCAGCGGGGGTACATCATCACCGGCAACGCCAGTTTCCTCGAACCCTACGATCACGCGCTGGATCGTCTTGATAGCCAGATGACGGCGCTGGGCGGCCTCTACGAAGGCAATGCCGAGCAGACCGGGAACTATCGGAACCTGTCACGCCAGATCGCCCGGAAGCGGCAGGTCATGCAACGCTCGATCGGCCTGCGGCAAGGCGGTGACGCCGCGGCCGCCTCCGCGCAGGTCTCGACCGGCGAGGGCAAGGCCGCCATGGACGATATCCGCCGGGTGGTGGATCACATGACCCGATACGAGGCCAACCATCTGGCCCAGCTGTCCGACAGGGCCCAAGGCCGCACGGCGCGAACCGAAATCCTGGTGGTGGCCCTGTTCCTCGCGCTGGTGCTGACAGCAGCGGGCGCGGCGTTTCTGGTCTGGCGCTATCTGGCCACGCGCGGCGCACTGCTGGAACGCCTGGAGGCGGCCGCGGCGCGGCATGCCGCCACCCTGGACAGCGCCTTCGACGCCATCATCACCCTGAACCCCAGCGGCAGCATCGAGACGCTCAATCCGGCGGCCGAACGGATGTTCGGCTGGCGCGCGGAAGACCTGGTCCGGCGCGACGTTGGCGTCCTGATCGATCTGGCGAATAACGGCGAAGGCTCGTTCCTGGACCGTCTGGGCGCCAGCCAGGGCGCCTTGGCCGACGGTCTGCTGCGGGAGCTGAACGGCAAGCGGCGGGACGGGCAGACCTTCGCGGCCGATGTGGCGCTCGGCGCCATGGACCTGCCGACCGGGCGACATGTTGTGGCGGTGGTGCGCGACATCACCGAGCGGCGGCGGGTGGCCGAGATGAAGGACGCCTTCGTCTCGACGGTCAGTCACGAACTCCGGACGCCGCTGACCTCCATCGCCGGGTCGCTGGGCCTGCTGGCCGGTGGAGCCGGGGGGGAGCTTCCGGACAAGGCCGCGCGCCTGATCGGCATCGCCCATTCCAACAGCCAGCGGCTGGTGCGGCTGATCAACGACATCCTGGATGTCGAGAAGCTGGAGTCCGGCAAGCTGATCTTGGCCATGTCGCCGCTCGACCTGAGGGAGATCGCCGCGCGGTCGATCGACGGCGTTCGGGGTTACGCGGATCAGCTCGGCGTCTCGCTGAGTCTCGGCGAGGGTGATCCGGCCCCGGTGCGGGGCGATGCGGACCGGCTGATCCAGGTGGTGACCAACCTGCTGTCCAACGCGGCGAAATTCTCGCCCGCCGGCGGGGAGGTCGCGGTGACTGTCAATCCCGAGGCCCGGATCGCACGCCTCAGCGTCACCGACCACGGTCCAGGCATTCCGGAGGCCTTCCGCTCGCGCATCTTCGGCAAGTTCGCTCAAGCGGACTCGACGGACACCCGGGCCAAGGGCGGGACGGGGCTGGGCCTCGCCATCGCCCGTGAGATCGCCGAACGCCACGGCGGACGGCTGTGGTTCGAGTCCGCCGAGGGAGACGGCGCCACCTTCCATCTGGACCTCCCGCTCGATCTGCCTGAACAGGCCAGCAGCCGGGGCGTGGGCCGCATCCTGATCTGCGAGGACGATCCGGACGCCGCCAGGATCCTTGCCGAGATGGTGGCGCAGGAGGGTTATGACGCCGACGTCGCCGCCACCGCCCGCGAGGCCCTGACCATGGCCCAGGCCGGGCGCTATGCGCTGGGGCTGGTCGACCTTCATCTGCCGGACGCGGACGGCGTCAGTCTGATCCGGGCTCTGAAGGCCGGCGAGGACACGCGCGCCATGCCCGTGATCGTGGTGTCCGGCGACGTCGCCCGCGGCAAGGTGAGGGGACGGTCGCTCGAGGTGGCGGACTGGATGGAGAAGCCGGTCGATCCATCGCGTCTGCGCCTGGCGGTGCAGGCCCTCGCCCGGGCGGACGCCAAGCCGGTCGTGCTGCATGTGGACGATGATCGCGACATTCTGGAGGTGACGCGACAGGCCCTGACCTCAGTCGAGGTTCGCGGCGTCGAGAGCCTCGCCGAGGCGCGTGAGGCCCTGCAGGACCGCCGTCCGGACCTCGTGATCCTCGATCTGGGGCTGCCGGACGGGCATGGTCTGGACCTGCTGCCGGAACTGACAGATGAGGAGGGGCGAACCATCCCCGTGGTCATCTATTCCGCGCAGGATACGGACCGTCAGGCGGCGCCGGCGGTTCAGGCGGTGCTGACCAAGTCTCGGATGTCCCTGACCCAGCTGGCGCGGACAGTTCGTCGCCTGACCCGTAGTTCCGGAGGCTGCTCATGAGCACCGCACTGACCGTTCTTCATGTCGACGACGAGGACGACATCCGCGAGGTGGCGGCGTTCGCGCTGGAGCTGGACCCGGGCATAAGCCTGGCCTCGGCGGCCTCCGGACAGGCGGCGCTGTCGGTTCTGGACGGCGGCCTGCGCCCGGACGTCATCCTTCTGGACGTGATGATGCCTCACCTCGACGGGCCCGGCACGCTGGGGCGTCTGCGGGAGCGGCCCGAGCATGTGCAGACCCCGGTCATCTTCATGACCGCGCGGGCGCAGTCAGGTGAGGTTGATCACTACCGGGCGCTTGGAGCGCTCGACGTCATCATCAAGCCGTTCGATCCGATGACCCTGGCCAAAGACGTGCGGGCCATTCTCGCGGCCCGGCGATGACGGACATCCTCCCGGCCTTGCGGGCGCGCTTTCTGGAGCGTTGCGCCGGTGATGTGGTGCGGCTTGAGGACCTGCTGGCGCGCGATGACCTCGGCGCTGAAGCGCTAAGCAGTCTGGTGCACAGCTTGTCGGGCGCGGCGGGCACCTTCGGCTTTCCGGAGATCAGTCTGGCCGCCGGCGCGGCGGACGACGCGTTCGCCGCGGGCGGGACACCGTCACCCGACGAAATCCATCACCTGATCCGGACCTTGGAGGCGGCGCTGGTCACACCGGAGGGCTGAAGCCCCGGCGGGTCATCGTTCCCCACGATTGGCTACGGCGCAGGTACTGCCAGACGCCGCGCAGGCGCCAGAGGTTGTTCAGCTGGCGGTAGCCGAAATTCTCAAGCACCGCGATGCCGGTCAGCAGCAGGAGGTCCCGGGCGCGCGGGAACCTGCGCAACTCGGATTCCTCGAGCGCCAGCGCGCCGACCGAAATCACCACGCCGAAGGTGAAGCTGACCGCCAGGAAGGCCAGCAGGTACTCGAGCGACAGCAGGCCCAGCACCCAGAAGGCCGGAATCAAAATGTAGCCCAGCATCTCGACGATCGGGCCCAGCACATCCACGAGGAAGATGTAGCCGAAGCCGACGGGCCCCAGTCGGCCGTAACGGGGTCGGAACATCACATCCCAGTGCCGCTCGAAGGTTTCCAGCGCGCCGCGATGCCAGCGGGCGCGTTGACGGCCCAGCACCCTCAAGTCCTCGGGCGCCTCGGTCCAGCAGACAGGCTCCGGCACGAAGGCCACCCGGTACGGGCGGCCCTGGTTGCGCATCAGCCGGTGCAGCTTGACCACCAGCTCCATGTCCTCGCCGACCGTCCCGTGGGTATAGCCGCCCGCCTCGATTACGCGCGCCCGCCGGAACAGGCCGAAGGCGCCGGAGATGATGGTCAGGGTGTTGATCCGACTCCAGGCGAGCCGGGCCATCAGGAAGGCGCGCAGGTATTCCACCGTCTGCAGCAGGGCCAGCAGGTTGCGGGGCGGGCGCACCTCCAGAACTCGCCCGTCGCGAATGACGCAGCCGTTCGCGATCCGGACGGTGCCGCCGACGGCGACCGTACGCTCCGGGTCCTCCACAAAGGGACGGACGGCGCGCAGCAGGGCGTCAGGCTCCAGCAGAGAGTCGGCGTCCATCGAGCAGAAGATGGGCGCCCGGGACACGTTGATCCCGGCGTTCAGGGCGTCCGCCTTGCCGCCGTTTTCCTTGTCCACCACGATCAGGCGAGGCTGGTGCGTCGCCGCGTAGACGCCCCGGATCGGCTGATGGTCCAGCGCCTGGTCATAGTGCCGTTGGACGAGCTTCAGCTCATACGCGTCGATCAGCACCTGCAGGGTGGCGTCCTTCGACCCGTCGTTGATGACGATCACCTCGAAGCTGGGATAGCGGAGCGACAGCAGGGAGCGCACGCTCTGAACGATCGTCATCGCCTCGTTGTAGGCGGGCGCCAGCAAGGCGATCGGGGGCGAGGCTTCCGCATAGCGTCGCCACAGGACCGCGGGCCGGGGAATCGGGAGACGGGTCGCCAGCGCCCGGGCCGCCAGCAACAGCTGGAACATATAGATGAGGTTCTGGGCCACCCCCGTTCCGATGACGAACAGGGCGATGGAGCGGGCGAAACCGACCATCAGGACGGCGATCTCGTGGGTCACGACGTCGCCTCCGAGAGGCCGCGTTCCGCCAGAACCAGCGAGGCGGCGCGCCGCATGAGGTCCTGATCGGCTCGGGCGGCGATCCGCAGGCTGGCGACGCCCTTGTCGCCCAGCATGGTCAGTGCCTCGCCGGCCCGGAACCGCACCCACCAGGCGGGATCGGCCAGGGCCTGGACCAGAAGGGGCGCGGCCTCGAGCAGGCCGATGCGTCCGGCGGCCTCGCATGCGGCGGACCGGACTTCCCAGATCTCGTCTTCCAGCGCGGTCATCATCGCCGGCGCGGCTGCGGGATGGCCGAGCACGCCCAGCGCGCGGATGGAGGCGATCCGGAGTTCGAGCTCAGGCGCAGCCGCGTTGCGCATCAGGGGTTCGACGGCGCGGTAGTCGCCCGCTGCACCCAGAGCATCCGCCAGAAGGGCGCGGTTCGCCGCCGGCGCGGTCGACAGCATGAAGGCGTCCAGCGCCTGGGCCGGCGCGGCCTCGGCCGCGCGCCGGATGACCGGTTCGTACAGCAGCGAGTCCTGCAGCCCACCCGCGGCGATGTCGTTCAGCAGAGCGTTCAAAGGCGGGGCCGCATCCAGATCAAGCAGCGAGATCAGGATGGCGACCCTCAGGTCGCCGTCACGCGAGCGTTGAAGGACGCCTCGCAGGGCGTCCACCGTCGCCGTCTCGGGAAAGGCGCAGAGGGCCTCGGCCGATGCGATCCGGCCGGCCTTGCTGCCGCGATCCAGACGCGCCCGCAGCCGGTCGGGGACGCCCATCCCGACCAAAACCTCGATCAGCCGTTCCCGCTCCGCGCCACGGATTAGACCCAGCACATCCAACACGGCCTCGGCCATTAACCGCGCGCGGCGCCGGTAGGGCTTCAGGCGCATGAGCGCTTCGAGGTCGCCGCCGAGGATATCGAGGAATGCGGTGCGTACGCGGGCCTGGTCCGCGGCGCGACGGGCGTCGCCGCGTTCCCGGAACAACCGGGCGATGATCAGCCCGAACATCCACGCGACCGCCGCCAGCCCCATGACCAGCGAACCTGCCCACAGGAGACCCAGCAGGCTCACCAGAAGCGCCAGCCAAGCCCGAGGCTGATCGCCTCGCGGTCATAGGCCCCGCGGTCCTCCTTCAGGACGCCGAAACGCAGACTGGTCCGGTCCGTCAGATCGACTTCGCCGCCGAGGCTGACGGCGCTGACGTCGACGGTCACGCCTTCGCTGGTTTCCGGTGCATCAGCGTGATCCAGACGGAGCCGCACACGGTCGGTGGCCGCCCACTGGACGCTGACGGCATAACCGTCCCGCCGTTGATCGGTTTCGTCCCAGACATTGATCCAGCGCGCGGCCAGCCGTAGGCGGCCATCGGCCAGCTGGGCGGCCAGACCGGGCTGCAGGCTGTTCACCGTCCCGCTGGCGAAGCGCGCGGTGGAGGCGTCCAGCGTCGCGCTGATCCCGCCGCTCAGGGGGACGTCGGCGCCCGCCCGCAGCGAGGCTTCCGGCCGGTAATCGGCCTCCACCGCAGCGCCCAAGGCCACATAGACGCCGCCGGCTCCGATCCGGTGGTCCAGGCGCCCCTCAAGGAAGACGTCGTCCTGACCGAACCGTTCGGTCCACTCGGCCGCGGCGCCGAAGCTCCACCGGTCATTCAGCGTCCGCACCGCGCCCAGGCGGGCCTCGCTCCAGTCCGGAAGGCCTGCGCCGAGGCGGCTGCGGGAGACGTCGAAATCCACTCTCCAGACGGCCGGCAGCCCGAGCGTCGGCCTCAGCGCGCGGACATCGGGACGGTCCGGCGCGGCGGCCAGCGCCCGTCCCGCCTCGACCCGGGCCTGTGCGAGATCGCCCCGGCGTTGCGCGGCACGGGCCAACCCGACGCGGGCGTCGACATAGTCCGGTGCGGCGTAAAGCACCGCAAGGAAATCAGCCTCGGCCTCCGCAGTCCGATCCAGCGCCAGCAGGGCAAGCCCGCGGTTCAGGCGGGCGTCGACGTCGCCGGGACGGGCTTGCAGGACGCGATCCAGCTTCTCGACGGTCGCGTCATAGCGTCCTGCCCGTCGATCCGCGACCGCCGCTTCATACAGCGCCGTCGCGTCAATACGGACGTCAGCCGGGACGTCTTGAAGGAACATTCCCCTGCTCCATCTGCGCCGTCGTAAGCAGCCGTCGGATACGTTGCACCAGCTCGTCGGGAATGAAGGGCTTGGCGAGATAGTCGGCGGCGCCCAGTTGCAGCCCGCCGACCACATCCTGTTCGCGCTTGAGGGCGGTCAGCATGATCACTGGGATATCGCGCTCGCTGGCGCCCGCCTTGAGCCTGCGCAGCACCTCGAACCCGTCCATCACCGGCATCATGGCGTCCAGAACGATCAAATCGGGCGCATGATTTCTGACCATGTCGAGAACCTCGCCGCCATGTTCGGCGGCGAAAATCTGGTGATCTTCCGCCGCCAGCTTGTGCTGCAACAACGCCCGCAGCAACGGGTCATCATCCGCAATTAGGATGCGCGCCATCACTCACTCCACAATTGGCCCGCCCGAACCTGGCGGCATGATAGAGTCAGGAGTGTGAATCAAGCCCTAGGGAAATGGGAAACAATGCTCGCATCTCAGATGCGAGCCTTCTCAGCCAAGCTTAGCCGGCAGGGCATCGTCCAAGCCGCCATATGCCGCATCGGCGTGGCACGAGGTTCTTGCTGGGTGCGATGTTGCGCAGAGAGCGTCTGTCCAGTCGATTTCGACTTACCCGGAGACTCGCTTATTGGCGGCGCGGCAGAAGACGTTGCGCGTCCGTCGTGCCGACATCAGAAGCCTCGCCTACCTGTTTCGCCTCAGGGGCTCGGCGGCGACGTTCGTCTTTACAGAAGGGAAGCCGCAGTGGTTTTGTCACCACGTTTTGCCTCATGGGTCTGGATTGCGACGGCGGCTCGGACAAAAACGCTGAGCTGGGATCGATGTCGATGCGAGAGGCGGCCGCCTTGGCGGTGAAAATGTCCCGCAAAACTACGATTTCAGAATGAAATGTTGCGACTCTGTTCGAACGTCCGACGCTCGGCGACTAGCGGATGTTAGCAGCTGACGATGTGAGAAGACGCGGTTCCCAGCGGCGACCTCTGAACGATTCGCCGCCCGACGCGCGATCCAACGAGGTCGGTTTAGAAAAACTCTGTCGCCATCGGCAGGTCTTCGCCCTAGCGTGTCGCCGCTGCAATCGAAGGCGGATCAGCCGCCGGGTCAGCGAGAGGAAACATACAATGCGCATCTTGTACATCGCCGCTGCGGCCGCCTTGGCCTTGTCGGCCTGCTCCGAGCGGACCGAGGAAAACGCAGCCGCGACTGCGGAAAACGCGGGCGACACGGTCGCCTCGGCGGCTAGCGACACAGCAGCGAATGCGGACGCCGCCGCCGACACGACTGCGGCTGCGGCCCGGGACGCGGCAGCTAACGCCGATGCCGCCGCCGATACCGCAGCGCGCAAGACCGATGCGGCCGCTGACGCTGCGGCCCGGACCCAGTAAGAGAAACGTCGCGACGCTCCGGATGCCTAGCGGGGGCGTCGCGACATCTTCAATATGATGTAAGCTGTGCGACCGGCTCACCGGGCGATTTTGGTCGGGAGACACGGACATGCTGGAAGTCGGAACCACCTGCTGGCGTGCCGAAGTCGCGCCCCGCGCCGCGCTGCTGGTGGACATGGAGCCCTATCTGGCGGCCGCAAAGGCGGCGATGAGCCAGGCGAGTCGGACCATCCACTTCCTGAACTGGGCCTTTGATCCCGACACTGTCCTTGATCACAAGCCAGCGGACGGCTCTGGTCCGCAAACAATCGGCCGCTTCCTCAAAGAGCTGTCGCAAGCCCAGTCAAATCTGGAAATCCGGATCCTGTGCTGGAAGTCGCCCCTAGCCGTTGCGGCCACGCAGCGCTTCTTTCCCTGGCGCAGCCGTCGCTTCTTCGCCGACACGCGCGTCGATTTCCGTCTGGACGGAACCTTGCCGCCAGGCGCTTCCCACCACCAGAAGGTCATCATCGTGGATGACGCCGTGGCCTTCTGCGGCAGTTGCGACATCGGTCCCGACCGATGGGATAGCCCCGAACATCTCCACCCCGACCCGCGTCGGGGGAAGACCGATAAGGGAACGCCCTGCTACGATTGCCGCCATGAGGTCATGGCGATGGTCGATGGTCCTCCGGCGGCCACTCTGGGTGCCCTTTTCCGCGAACGGTGGGCGAGAGCGACGGGAGAGCCGCTTGCCGCCTGGGCTGAAACCGTTTGCGACGTCTGGCCGGACGCTGTGAAGCCCGATCTGGAAAACGTTGAGATCGGCGTGTCTCGAACCCAGGCCCCGTGGAAAGATTTTCCAGAGTTGAGGGAGGGCGAGGCGGCCACATTGGCCGCGATCGCCTCGGCCAAAACGGACCTCTACATCGAAAACCAGTATTTCACCTCGCCCATCGTGGCGGAGGCCATCGCCCAACGGCTCGATGAAGCCGACGGTCCCGAGGTGATCCTGGTGTCGACCCGGCATTCGCCAAGCTGGTTTGACCAGATGACCATGGACAAGACACGTTCGGCCTTCCTCAAACGGCTTGAAGACGCGGATCGGCATGGGCGGTTCAGCGCCTATAGCCCAGTCACCCGCAACGGCCGGATCATCATCGTCCACGCCAAGCTTGCCGTTGTCGACGATCGGTTCGTTCGCATCGGGTCCAGCAACGTCAACAACCGATCTCAAGGCTTCGATAGCGAATGCGACCTGACCCTGGATGCGGGGTCGGATCCCGAAGCGTCAGGAAGAACGCGCGTCGGCCGGTTTCGTAACCGACTGATCGCCCACTGGCTGGGGTGCGAAGAGAGGCAGGTCACCCGGGCGATTTTGGCCCGAGGCGGCATCAGTGCCGGCATCGAACATCTGCGGGACGAAGGTTTTGGTCGTCTCCGTCCGCTTCGATCACGCCGTCACGGCGCCTTCTCCCGGTTCGTCGCCGAACACCATCTAGGCGATCCAATCTCGGCTGCCGACAGCTTGCGACCGTGGCGCCGACCGGCGCAGATGCGACACAAGCTGGCCGCGGCGGCGCATCGGCTGGTCCGCGCCCACATTCCGGCGCCGGAGGTGCGGCCCGGCGGTTCGGTCGAACCAAGCCTCGTCCAGGACTAGTGCCTTGCGCAAGCGATAGCTCACGTTCGGAGCTGATGGGTCAGGACGCAAAACAAGGTTCACGGGATAAGCCGTAGAAGATTTGCGTCTCGCCCAGACCGGAGCGCTCTGACAGGGGGCAGCCCGGGCGGATTAGAGCAAATTCCCAGCCCAACAGGCACGATATGGCGCTTGGCGACGTCCGGATGCTCGCCCTTTCCAAAAGGCGCGCCGACGTTGGCAACGGCTTCAAGCGCGCTGAGCTGATCGGATTTCGACACAATCGCGGGCTCGATCAGCGGGCGCGGCATTCGTCCGCAACGGATGGAAGCGGACGTCAGGTCGCCACGCCTTCGTGGGCAAGCGTCGCCAACAACGCAATTAGTCCTAGGCCGTCGTCCTTTTTAAGGAGGGTCTCCACTCGAGGCGTCAGCTTGGCGAGATTGACCCGGGCCATCGACCAGTTCGGGAGAAGCCGCCGTTCCGAGCCGCCGCGCAAGAGGATGGTCAGCTCCGTGTGCCGTGGATCCCGTTCCAGCAACCTTACAAGCTCGTCAAGGGCGGAGGGCGGGCCTTCCAGAAGCTGGACGTACGTCAGCTGGGAAAAACCTAGCGCTCCTGTGACGTGTAGCCGCGCGTTCCTTGGAACCGAGGACCGGAAAATCGGGTCCAAGGCCACCTCTGGCAAAATCCCAACAGACCGACTGCGGTATATTAGACGATCGATCAATCTCCGACTTCCTTGCAATTGGCGTCCCAGATCGCGCGGTCAATGCGCCGCGTGATGAGAATCCAGGGCCAGTTCATCGATAAATCCGACGAGCTGAGCCAACGTAAACGGCTTGGCCAAACGAGGCAGGTCGGCGAGACCACGACCGGGCGTAGGGTGGAGGTCAGCGTAGCCCGACACCAAGGCCACGGCCGCCGTCGGCCGCAACTCCCTAACCCGTTCTGCAAGCTGGCTGCCCGACAGCCCGGGCATGACTTCATCCGTCAACACGAGGTCGATCTCGGGGTGTCTCTGAAAGATCACCATGGCCTCGTCGCCGGAGTTCGCCGCCAGAACGTTGTGGCCCAATTCGTCCAGCATCGCGACGGTGTTTGTGAGAACCAGAGGATCGTCATCGACGGCCAGCACGACAAGCCGCTTGCACGTTTCCTGTATCGCCTCGGTAACAGGCGATCCTGCTGTCGGAAACTCGGCAGTGGCTAGTGGCAACCACAGGTCGATACGGGTTCCCTTGCCGACCTCGCTATGGATCTCGATCCAGCCTCCGGACTGTCCTGCCAATCCCTGCACCATCGAAAGCCCAAGGCCGGTGCCCTTGCCTACACCCTTGGTCGTAAAGAACGGCTCGGTCACCTTGGCGGCGATCTCCGCTGGCATCCCGGTACCGTTGTCGCTCACGCTTAGTCGCACGAAGCTTCCAGCGCGACGTTCGCCTTCCGTCTTCGAAACGCTCACCTGATCGGCTGTGATGGCGATTTCTCCACCATTCGGGAGCGCGTCACGAGCGTTGACGACGAGGTTGAGCAACGCCGTCTCAAGTTGATACGGGTCGGTCTGGGCCCTCGGCAGAACCTCAGCGAACCGCATCTGCACATCGACATTTGGACCGATAGAGCGGCGGATAAATTCGCTCATACCCCTCACGAGGTGCGGGATGTCCACCGCTTCCAGTTTGAGTTCCTGCTTGCGTGCAAAGGCCAACATCCGTTGGGTGAGGATCGCGCCGCGCTCTGCGCCCTGAATGGCGTTCTCTAGCAGGGGCGTTGTTCGAGGGTCGTGCGGCAGCCGTTTCCGCAGCAGGTCGAGGCTTCCCAGAATGGCAGCCAGGAGGTTGTTGAAGTCGTGGGCGACGCCTCCGGTCAGTTGACCGATGGCTTCCATCTTCTGCGATTGGTAGAGCGCTTCACGCGCCGTCTCGAGTTCGCGTTGTGCGTTGGCGCGCTCGGTTATATCGCGGGTAATCTTGGCGAACCCGATGATCTCGCCGTCGTCGGCCGTGATCGGATCGATCACGACGTGCGCCCAAAAGCGCGTGCCATCGCTTCGCAGACGCCAACCTTCCTTTTCGAAATGCCCGGTCGCACGGGCGATACTCAAAGCCTCAGCCGGAGCCCCGGCGCCGACCTCCTCGGGACGGTAGAACCGCGAAAAATGTTCGCCGATAATCTCGTCCGGCTTGTAGCCCTTGATGCGCTCGGCCCCGGCGTTCCAGCTGATCACCTTGCCGCCCGGATCCAGCATGTAGATCGCGTAATCGGTAACGCCTTCAACGAGGATACGGAATAGTTCCTCGCTCTGGCGCAACGCTCTCTCGGCCGCTCGCTGCTCCGTCAGATCGCGGGTGATTTTGGCGTACCCGACAAGCTCGTTGCCGCGCCGGACCGGATCAATCACCACATGAGCCCAGAAACGGGTGCCGTCCTTGCGGAGCCGCCAGCCTTCAGCCTCGAACCGCCCCGCTTCGGAAGCAACGGCAAGGGCACGCTCCGGTCGGCCGGCGTCTCGGTCCTCCGGCGTATAGAACTGCGAGAAATGGGAGCCGAGAACTTCTCCAGCGGAGTACCCCTTGAAACGCTCCGCTCCCGGGTTCCAGCTAATCACATGGCGTCACATGCCGTCCTTGAGTCCATCTCCGGCGTCAATCATATGGGCTTCTTGGAGCGGTCGGGGCATTACAACAGCAGGACCATTGACTTCATCGCCGCCCGCTGCGGGAGAACCAAGGCCGGTTGAATCCACGGATCGGCAGTGAGGGCCGCTTAGGCTTGGACCGCGCCTGCGACCACCCGCGTCTTTGGGGAGGAAACGGCCACTGCGGCCGTCTAGCGGGCATTCTATCGAACCCCCGGAGGCGGCCGCTTCAACGTCTGTTATGGGTCGATTTCAGCCATAGGCGTCGGCGCTAAAAGCGGACGTTGGCTCTAGGGCGGAATGCGGTCGCGGGCGTCGTCCACCAAGGATAATCAGCCGACTTCGTCGGGGTCGTTGGAGATCGGAAGTGCAGCAATACCGATCACATGACTGCCAGCGTCGCGGGCTTTCAGCTGGAAATACGATATTCGCCACACTGAGTGTCGTGTTTGCCGAAGCCGGTGAATGACGGCTTCTGGCGCTTTTAAGAGGTCCGCACGGATAGCCACTTCTGACTCATTCGGGGCCTCGGGAATGTCTGCGTCGGTCGACGTCCGCGGCCAGATCGGAACGACGGTTCTAACCGGAAGCGCGCTCAAATCCTCTAGGCGACGGTGCAGTCCGATGTTCAAACGGGCTTCCTTTATTCGGCGTCTGGCGCGAGCGTCAGTCCCTGTGCGCCAAGGCATAGAGCCGGCGATGTTCGGGATAGGCCGCTTCGTGCATTCCGAGGCGTTCGATCACGCTCGACCAGAGCCACGAGGGCGCATCCAGCGCTTCGGATCTCCATTTCATAACCGTCTTGCGCCACGCCGCTCTTTCGGTGTGGTCAAGTTGGCGCCCATGAGCCTGGCCGACCACGCAGCCAAGATAGCGCGCCATGGCGGCGGCGCGCGCGGGTTTGGTGCACGTCAGTTCAAGCTTCAGATCCTGCAGCGCCAGTTCTCGCAAGACGACGGCCCGGCCCGCGATCGGCCCCACCACCATTCGCTCGCCAAGGTGCGGAGACAGCGCCTTTGCGCCGGCAACGACGCGAACGGCATTCGCCCGCGGCATGGCGACGCCGGGCGCGCGAGGTGCAGCCGCTTCGACCGCCTCCTTGACATCGACAAGCGCCATCTACGGATTGACGGATCCGATCCGCACCAGGACGGCGTATCGAAGCCGGCCGAGCGAACTGCACCCCTTCATCCAATAGGCGGCGTCGATGATGGCGACCGTGCGGTCAGGATTGTCGGCGCCGCCTCACTTGTCCAGCCGGGTCAGGAGATCCTTGGCGTCGGCGCTTTCAATCAACGCTCGACGAGCTTTTCGTTCGGAGGGCTTGATCGGCCAGAACCGCTTGCCCAGCGTGATTTTGGACTGCGGCCCGGACAGCCGTTCCTCGGCCAGTTGGGGCCAGCGGCGCTAAATCGATCGTTTCAACAGAGTTCGGATCGCCCGGCGGCTTCAGAGTGTCGGTGGAGCCGTCGTCAGGATTCATTTCGAGACCCTGATCATAGCCCTGCATAAGCTGCTCGAGCATCCGAGCGGTCGGAACGCCCGGGAGGTTGGAGTCCCTTGCTGCGGAGGCCAGCGACAGACCCAACCGGATAATGTCGTGCGCCGGGTTCCCGATGACCGTCTGGTCAAAGTCGCGAATCTGCACATCGACCTCGCCCTTGACGTCGGCGAGCGGATCCAGATTGCTCAGGTGGCAATCGCCGCAGATCCAGATCGGCGGCCCTTGAGGTACCCTCGCCGGCGAGGCGTCCAACCAGTCGTAGAACTGCTGGGTGCTGCCCGCACATAGGCGTGGGCGGATCGCGCCATCTTCAGTCGACGGATCAGTTTGAGGCTGGCCGCGCGCTCGGAGACGGAGGTTTAGGGTGACGAAACATTGGGCATTCTTTCGCCATTCGCGAGGCGAGCGCTTGGTTCATCTCAGACACCCGCTTTCAAAGGCAGCTGACTCAAAGGCGACGTGGAACAACGGCCCGGCGTCGATGACGCCGGGCCGTTCTGACTCATCCCACTCGGCTCAGCCGAGCCAAGAGACCGGCTTATCGATAGCGGGCGCGTTCCTCGAGAATCTGCTCAGACGTGTAGGGCTTGGCGTCGGCATCGAAGCCAGACCAGCCCGATTGGCGATAGGCTTCACCGCGCGTGGCGGCGTCGTAACCGCGGCTGCCGTCCAGGATGGCTTGAATTTGCTGCGCCTCGTCGCCGTCGGCCTTGACGCTGACGAGCGTACCCCCACGACGAACGCCTTCCGAATAGACGTTCGCTTCTTCGTCGCTGTGACCGGATTCCTTCAGTGCGCCGAGCAGGCCGCCTGTCGCGCCGCCGGCTGCGGCGCCGACCGCCGCCCCGACCGCCGTCGAAGCGAGCCAACCCGCGGCGACGACTGGGCCGAGGCCCGGAATGGCGAGCATGCCGAGGCCCGCAAGGACGCCCGCGCCGGCGCCGAGCAGACCGCCGGTGGTCGCCCCCTTGCCGGCGCCATCGGCGACATCGTTTTCGCCGTCGCCATTACGATCGCCTAGAGGGCCGGCCTTGTGATCGCGGGATCCGGAGTGCCAGTTATCGGCGTTGTTTGACACAATGCTGATCTTGTCGTGGTGAACGCCGGAGGACTCGAGCTTCGAGACGGCGTCCAGGGCTTCGGTGTGGCTGTCGAACAGCCGGGTGACGGTGGTCATGATGGGTCCTTGGGATTGTTTGAGAGAGGTGGAAATCAGGCTGCGATTATTGGGGCGACACGACGCCCTTGTAATCGACCGAAACGGTGACGGGTTCGCCGCCCGAGCGGGTGGCCTGGCCCTTCCATATGCCCTGGTCGTCCTGCATTAGGGGGCCGGAGACGACATAGCCTTGTTTCTCGATCGCTTCTTTCGCCTGACCTTCTGTGAAGGAGTTTGCGCCGGGCGTCAGAGCCGTCTTGTCGGATGTTTCCTGGGTATCGACGGCTGGGTTCATCGGCGCTTCGGCGGTGGAAACGGCCGGGCCTTCGACAGGCGCTTCGCTCCGCTCGTTGTTTCCGCAGGCGGTCAGAAGGACGGCGGTCGCCGAGACGGCGAGGGCGGCTTTCAACATGGGGTTTCCTTTCAAAGTGGTCCACTGAAAGGGGCCGCGGGCCGGCTTCGTTCCCAATGCCAAGGTTGTTGGATTCGGAAAGCTCGGGCCGTTGGCTGCCGCTGTTCGGTGCTGGGTCAAGCGGGCGCTCGTGAGGAAGGGCCAGCCCGACTATCGAAAATCGCGCGTCTTCGGTCTGATCGTGTCGAGATGGAGATCGGGGATGTAGATGTCCCGGACCTTGATCGTGCGAGGAGGCGCGTCGCGCGCATCCGGCGACCCGCCGCGATGGAATTCGTCGCCGCGCCCGTGGGGCAGGGGGAAGGCTTTGCCCCGGTCGCCGACTGAGGCGAGCAGGGCCGATGCGTCGTGAAGTTTGGTCGCGACGATGTGGACGACCTCGCCTTCGCGCTGAACTTTGCCATCTACGACCAGCATGGAGGCCGACAGCACAATGCGACGCTGTTGTTCGTAGAGGCTGGGCCAGATCACCAGATTGGCCACGCCGGTCTCGTCCTCGATGGTGATGAACATGACCCCCTTGGCGCTGCCGGGCTTCTGTCGGACCAGCACGAGGCCCGCGACGCGCGTCAGCCGACCGTCGCGCATGGCCGTCCCATCGGCGCAGGTCATGACGTGCCGGGCCTGCAGATCGTCGCGCAGGAAGCTCAGCGGATGATCGCGCAGGGTCAGGCCGATGTGGCTGTAGTCCTCGACCACTTCCCGTCCGGGCGTCATCGGCTTGAGGCCCGGATCGGGCTCCAGGATTTCCGGCTTCTGGTTGTGGGCGTCGGCGGCGGCGAACAGGGGGAGCGGGGCGTCACGCAGCCCTTTGATGGCCCACAGCGCGTCGCGGCGGTCCAGGTGCAGATCCGGCCTGAAGGCATCCGCCTCCGCCAGGCGGACAAGGCTGGCGACCTGGGCGCCGGCGCGTCGCCACAGGTCATCGACAGAGCGGAAGGCGCCGTCCGTCCGCGCCGCCAGGAGGCGAGCGGCGTCGCCATTCACCAGGCCGCGCACCATGCGAAGGCCCAGCCGGACGGCGAAGCGTCCATCCTCGCCTGCCGGCTCCAGAGTGCAGTCCCAGCGGCTGGCGTTGACGCAGACGGGCCGGATCTCGACGCCGTGCTGCTGGGCGTCACGGACGATCTGCGCTGGCGCATAGAAGCCCATGGGCTGGGCGTTCAGCAGGGCGGCGCAGAAGACATCCGGGTGGTGGCATTTGAGCCAGGAGGAGGCATAGGCGATCAGGGCGAAGGAGGCCGCATGGCTTTCCGGAAAGCCGTAGGATCCGAAGCCCTCAAGCTGGCTGAAGGTCTTCTCGGCGAAGGCGGCGTCATAGCCGCGCTCGACCATGCCGCTGATCAGCTTGTCCTTGAAGTGGCTGACCCCGCCGGTGAACTTGAACGTCGCCATGGCCCGGCGCAGCTGGTCGGCTTCCGAAGCGGTGAAGCCGGCGCATTCGATCGCAACCCGCATCGCCTGTTCCTGGAACAGGGGCACGCCCAGGGTCTTGCCCAACACCTTCTCAAGCTCGGGCTTGGGATAGACGACGTCCTCCTTACCCTCTCTGCGGCGCAGGTAGGGATGGACCATGTCGCCCTGGATCGGCCCGGGACGGACGATGGCGACCTCGATGACCAGATCGTAGAAGGTGCGGGGCTTGATGCGCGGGAGCATGGCCATCTGGGCTCGGCTCTCGATCTGGAAGACTCCGAGCGTGTCGGCCTTGCGGATCATCGCATAGGTCTTGGGGTCCTCGGCCGGAATGGTGGCGAGGTCGAGCGCAATCCCCTTGTGCTGGGCCAGGAGGTCGAAGCCGCGCTTCATGCAGCTGAGCATGCCGAGCGCCAGCACATCGACCTTCATGAACTTCAGGACGTCGATGTCGTCCTTGTCCCATTCGATGACCTGGCGATCCTTCATCGCCGCCGGCTCGATCGGGACCAGGTCGTCCAGGCGGTCGTGGGTCAGGACGAAGCCGCCGGGGTGCTGGCTGAGATGGCGCGGGGCGCCGATCAGCTGGCGCGACAGCTCCAGCGCCAGGCGAAGCCGCCGGTCCTCCAGATTGAGATTGAGGTCCGCCACATGCTTGTCCTCGACGCCCTCGCTGGAATAGCTCCAGACCTGGGACGACAGGGTCTTGATTAGGTCTTCGCTCAAACCCAGCGCCTTGCCGACGTCGCGCAGGGCGCCGCGCGAGCGATAGCGGGTGACGACGGAGCAGAGAGCCGCATGGTTGCGGCCGTAGGTCTCGAAGATCCACTGCATGACGACCTCGCGCCGCTCGTGCTCGAAATCGACATCGATGTCCGGGGGCTCGCGACGCTCCTGGCTGACGAAGCGCTCGAACAGCAGGTCGTTGCGGCCCGGGTCGATCGAGGTGATGCCCAGCACGTAACAGACGGCGGAGTTGGCGGCCGAACCCCGTCCCTGGCACAGGATGTCCTGGCTGCGGGCGAAGCGCACGATCGAATGGACCGTCAGAAAATAGGGGGCGTAGTCGAGCTGGCCGATCAGATCGAGTTCGTGCCGAAGCGTCTTGCGCACCCTGTCCGGCAGCCCTTCCGGATAGCGGTCGGCGGCTCCGGCCCAGGTTAGCTGTTCCAATGTCTGCTGTGGCGTCATGCCCGGCGTCGAAACCTCGTCGGGGTATTGATAGGCCAGCTCATTCAGCGAGAACCGGCACCGATCAGCGATCGCGACCGAGCGGGCAAGCGCCTCGGGATAGGCCTTGAACAGGCGGTGCATCTCTTGGGGCGGCTTCAGATAACGATCCGCATGGCGTTCGCGCCGGAAGCCCAGTTCGTCGATGGTGCAGCCGTGCCGAACGCAGGTGACCACGTCCTGCAACAGGCGTTGGTCCGGGTGGTGAAAGAGGACGTCGTTGGTCACGACGGTCGGCACCCCCGCCTGGGCGGCGAGGTTCGACAGGTCGTGCAGTCGCAATGCGTCCCCTGGGCGTCGTCGCAGCGTCAGGGCGAGATAGGCGCCCGCAGGAAAGGTCGACTGCAGCCGTCGCAGATTGGCGGCGCAGGCTTCGTCCGCCTCATCTGGAACCAGGATGGCGATCAGACCCTCCGACCAGTCCTTCAAGTCCGACCAGTCGAGGTGGCATCTGGCCTTGCCGGCGCGGCGCTTGCCCAGGGAGAGCAGGCGCGTCAGTCGGGAATAGGCGGGCCGGTCGGTCGGATAGACGAGCACGCCTGTCCCATCGATCAGATCAAGCCGGCAGCCGACGATCAGGCGCACGCCGGAGGCCTTGGCCGCCTCATGGGCGCGCACGATCCCGGCCAGCGAGTTGCGATCGACGATGGCCAGGGCGTCCAGCCCGCACAGCCGGGCCTGTTCGAACAGCAGCTCGCAACTGCTGGCGCCGCGCAGGAAGGAGAAGTGCGAAGTGGCTTGAAGCTCGACGTAGGACATAGGGATTGAGCGGCTGTTCGATCTCCCCGACAGCACTCCGGCAAGCCGATTGGCAAGCGTGGCCTTGGACAAATGTTTTCTTTTTGTTCTGGTCTTGATATGCACGGCGCATGTCCGGCGTCGCCACCCGCAAGATCGTCCATGTGGACATGGACGCCTTCTTCGCCTCCGTCGAACAGAGGGACGATCCTTCGCTGCGAGGCCGGCCCGTGGCGGTCGGTCATGCGGCGGCGCGCGGCGTGGTCGCCGCCGCCAGCTATGAGGCGCGGCGGTTCGGGGTGCGATCGGCCATGCCCTCGACGACCGCCCAGCGGAAATGTCCGGACCTCGTCTTCGTCCCGCCGCGTTTCGACGTCTATCGCGCGGTGTCGGCGCAGATCCATGCGATCTTCGCCGACTACACCGACCTGATCGAACCCTTGTCGCTGGACGAGGCGTATCTTGATGTGACGGCCGATCGGCGAATCCTTGGGACCGCCTCGGCGACGGCGGAGGAAATCCGGCGGCGGATCCTCGAGGAGACCGGCCTGACGGCCTCGGCGGGCATTTCCTACAACAAGTTTCTAGCCAAGCTGGCGTCGGACCAGAACAAGCCGAACGGCCAGTTTGTCGTAGCGCCCGGCCGCGGCGAGGCCTTCGTCGAGGATTTGCCGGTCAGGCGCTTCCATGGCGTTGGGCCGGTGACGGCGGCCAAGATGGAGAAGCTGGGGATCCGCACCGGCGCGGATCTGCGCCGCCAACCCCTGGCCTTTCTCCAGCACCATTTCGGCAAGTCCGGGCCCTGGTATTACGCCATCGCCCGTGGCGAGGACGATCGGCCGGTCAATCCGGACCGGACCCGCAAATCGAGCGGGTCGGAAACCACCTTCGCCTCCGACCTCACCGAGCCCGAGGCGATCGAGGCCGGAGTGGTGGCGATGGCGGACGAGGTCTGGGCCTGGTGCGAGATAGCGGGCAGTCGCGGACGGACCGTCACTGTCAAGGTCAAATGGGCCGACTTCCAGCAATCGACCCGCAGCCGGTCCCTGTCCGAGCCCGTGGCCTCTCGCGAGGCCTTGCGCGACCTCAGCCGGCTGCTGGTCCGCTCCCTCTATCCGCCGACCCGGGGCGTGCGGCTGGTCGGGGTCAGCCTGTCCAATCTGGAGACGACGGGCGCGGCCGCGAACCAACTGGCCCTGTCGTGACCAGACCCGCGCAGATCGACCTGTTCGGAGAGGCGCCTTGCCTTGCGCCGGTCGTGGCGGGGTTCGATTATTGGGCCGACGTCCTGTCGGCGCCCGAACAGGCCGCGCTGGTCGCTGCGCTCCAGACCCTCGCGTTCAAGCCCTATGAGCATCTGGGCTACCTCGGCCATCGCCGGATTGCGGCCTTTGATCGAGCAGCCGACGGGGCGGGATGGCCGGCGTTCCTCTCGCACTTGATGGCGCCCTTGGCGGGCCGGCTCGATCTTGACGGCGCGGCCTTTGTCCAGGTTCTGGTCAATGAATATGCGCCGGGCGCCGGCATCGGCTGGCATCGCGACCGCCCCGTCTACGGCGAGATCCTGGGCCTTTCCCTCTTGGCGCCCTGCGTGATGCGGCTGCGCCGTCGCGAGGGGGCGGGCTTTCTGCGTCGAAATGCGCCGCTGCCGTGCGGCTCGGCCTATCGATTGTCGGGGGAGGCGCGCGCGGACTGGGAGCATTCGATCACGCCGATGACGGCCTTGCGCTATTCTATCACCTTCCGGACCCTGGCCGCCTGACGGTCGATGGCGCGGCCGGCTGGCATGAAAGGGTCCGGATCGGCTTAGTCAGCGAGGTCGATCCAGGCCGGCGCATGGTCGCCGGCGCCCTCGACGCCGCGGACCGCGCGATCGACCCCGGCGTCGGTCAGGCGTTCGGCTGCAAGTACGTTGAGCAGCAGGTGGTCGATCCGCAGACCGGCGTCGCGCGACCAGGCCTCTCGGAAATAGGACCAGAAGGTCCAGGGCGGCGGATCGTGCGGAAAGCGCTCGCGCAGGGCGTCGGTCCAGCCCTGGTCGAGCAAGCTCTGGAAGGCGGCGCGGCTCTCGGGTTGGAGCAGGGCGTCGGTTTTCCATGAGCGGGTATTGTAGATGTCGGCGTCGGTCGGGACGACATTGTAGTCGCCGCAGAGAACGACCGGCGCCTCGGTCGAATATAGCGACGCCGCGTGAGCGGTGAGCCGTCGGGCCCAGGCCAGCTTATAGTCAAACTTGGGCCCGGGCCTGGGATTGCCGTTAGGCAGGTAGAGGCAGCCGATCAACACGCCATTGACCGCCGCCTCGATATAACGGGCCTGGCGGTCGTCGGCGTCGCCAGGCAGCCGGCGTCGGGTCACGACCGGCGCGCCGATCCGGCTGAGGATGGCGACGCCGTTCCAGCGCGGTTCGCCGACCCAGACCGCGCTATAGCCGGCCGCCTCGAGCTCGGCCGCCGGGAACTGCGTGTCGGCCGCCTTCAGTTCCTGCAGGCAGACCACGTCCGGCTGGGCCTGTTCCAGCCAGCCGAGGAGGTTGGGCAGGCGACGATTGACGCCGTTGATGTTGAAGGTGACGAGCCGCATCCCGTCACGGCGTCCGCAAGGCCGCCAAGGCGGCGCGCACATGGGAGGCGAGGGCGTCAGCCATCTTTCCTACGCCGGCGGCGTTGGGATGGATCCGGTCCGGTAAGACATAGGCTGGGTGCAGCGCGACACCGTCCATCAGGAACGGCATCAGGGGCGCGTTCGCCGTTCGAGCGACCTCGGGGTAGACTGCGTCGAACGCCCAGGCGTAGGCGCCGAACCAGGGCGGCGCCCGCATGCCGCACAGCAGAACGGGGATGTTGCGCTGTTGGAGTTTGTCGATGATCGACAGAAGGTTATCCCTGACGTGATCGGTCGGGACCAGCTGCATCATGTCGTTGGCGCCCAGGGCGACGACGCAAAGATCCGTCTGGGCCGGCACGTCCCGATCGAGCCGTCTCAGACCGTCCGTTGTCGTGTCGCCGGACACGCCTGCGCCGATGATGCGAACCGGGGGCGTGTGGGTCGCCAGTCGCGCCGCCAGTTGTCGCGGCAAGCTCTCAACCGGCTTGAGGCCGTAGCCGGCGGTCAGGGAATCGCCGAGAACCGTTAAGACCTGCTCAGTATTGCCCACAGGCGGCGCTCCCGTCAGCGTCTGATGTAGCGAGTGGGCCGAAACCGGATCTGGAGCGGTCGGCGAGCAGCGGGTTCAGCGTCATGGCCTACCCAAAAGCTCGCCGAACCTGTCGTGTTCCTGCCAGATCGCCTGAAAAACGATCCCGAGCTCCGGCCGTGATGCGCTGAGACGTCTGGCGGTCCATCGTCGTCACGGCAGTGAGATTCGAACGAAGGCCCTTGATCAGCCGTGCGGCTTCAGCACGACCTTCGTCCATTCGTTCGGATTGTCGTGGAAGTTCTTGTAAGCCTCTGGCGCCTGCTCAAGCGGCAGGCGATGGCTGATCAGATCCGTCGTGTCGATCTTGCCGTCCATGACGAGCTCAAGGAGCTGGGGCAGGTATTTCTGCACATGGGTCTGGCCGGTCTTGATCGTCAGACCCTTCTGCATGAGGGCGCCGATCGGCAGCTTGTCGCCGATTCCGCCATACACGCCGGGGATCGATACCCGGCCGCCCTTGCGACACGCCATGATCGTCTCGCGGAGGACATGTTGGCGATCCGTGCCCAGCTTCGTTTCCTGCTTCACCGCATCGATGATGTTGTCGGGCGAAAAGCCATGCGCCTCCATACCGACCGCGTCGATGCAGGCGTCCGGCCCGATGCCGGCGGTCATCTCCATCAGGGCTTCGCGAACCTTGACCTCATGATAGTTGAGCACTTCCGCGCCGTTCGCCTTGGCGAGCTCCAGTCGGCGTGGATGATGGTCGATGGCGATGATGCGGCCGGCGCCCATCAATATGGCGCTCTTGATGGCGAACAGGCCGACCGGGCCGCAACCCCAGATCGCCACCGTGTCGCCGGGCTCGATCTCCGCGTTCTCGGCCGCCATCCAACCCGTGGGAAAGATGTCGGACAGGAACAGGACCCGCTCATCCTCGATCCCGTCCGGCACCACGATCGGGCCGACGTCGGAATAGGGGACGCGGACATATTCCGCCTGGCCGCCCGCATAGCCGCCGGTCAGATGCGAATAGCCGAACAGCCCGGCAGCCGGGTAACCGTAGGCGATCTCGGATGCGTCGGACTTGTCGGCGGGATTGGAGTTGTCGCAGGCCGAGAACTGCTGCTTGCCGCAATGGAAGCAGGAGCCGCAGGCGATCACGAAGGGGACGACGACCTTTTGGCCGACCTGAAGGCTCGTGTTGCCACGGCCGATCTCGACGACCTCGCCCATGAACTCGTGGCCGAGGATGTCGCCATTGGACATGCCGGGGATCACGCTATCGTAGAGGTGCAGGTCTGATCCGCAGATGGCGGTCGCCGTAATCTTGATGATCGCATCGCGGGGATTGACGATCTGGGGATCGGGGACCGTGTCCACCTGAACATTGTGTTTGCCGTGCCAAGTCAGGGCGCGCATGGGAATTCCTTCCTGGATCAGAAATGACGGTCGGCGCGCGGCGCCGCGTCGGGAGCCTTGGACGTCGAGATTTCGCCCGTCTCCATCAGCTGTTTGAAACGTCGCAGCTCGCGCCGGGCCTGGACCCGGGGCTCGCGCTGCATCACCTTGGCGACCAGTTTGCCGACGGCGCCCGCCGGCGGATCGTAGCTGATCAGAACACGGACCTCGGTGCCTCGGCCGAAGGCGTTGTCGCAAAACGCGATCCAGCCCTCGTGATCGACATCGCTGTCCTCGGTCGACCGCCAGGCGATGTATTCGCCGGGACGATCTTCGGTGATCTCGCTGACAAGCTCGATCTCCGCACCGGCCGGACCTGCAACGCTCCAACTTGATCGGAGGTCGTCCAGAAGATCCACCGACCTCACATTCTCCATGAAACTGGGCAGGTTTCGGAAGTCGCGCCAGTAGTCATAAAGCCGTTGACGAGGCTGGTTGATCATGACGGCCCGGATGCTGGTGGCGTCATAGGCGCCTTCCACATAGTCGGCGTCGTGGAAGGCTGGGGATTGGACGTCGGCGTCTGTCGAAAGGGGGGCGGACATCGTTGATGCCTCCTTGATGTTGGACGGTCGGGATCAGGCGGCTCAAGACTGGGGCGCGCCAGCGTAGCGTTCGAACTCTTCGGCGTAACGCGAGGCCAGACGGACCTGGTGGTCACCTTTGGCCTGCAGGGTCAGGAACCAATCGCTTTCTTCCTCGAACATATGGGTGAGAACGGCGCCTTCGATGTGGGTCCATTTTTCCAGCCAAGCGGGCTTCGAGGGCGCGATGTTTTCAAGCTCCGCCATCTGAGCCTTCGTGGTCGTCTGCTCGAGATAGGCGTGGGCCGCGTGCATCTTTTCGCCGGCCTGACCGAGGGCGGGATAGAGGACCAGCTCCTCGGCTAGCGCATGGCCGTTCAGCACCACGGCGAGGGCATCGCGCGCGGCGTTTCTTTCGACAGCGGTCTTGGCCGTTCGGCCGCAGGCGAAGGCGGCGCGGATGGCGTCGTGATGATCGAGCACCAGCGAAAGCCAATCTCCCGCCTGGGAGGCGGCGCGGGCCTTTTCCGTCGCCCCCTTGCGCGTCTCGTCGTCAGGCTGCGGGGTGACGGCGGCGAGCGCCTTGTCGATGAGGGACATCAAACCTCCCGTGAAAGAGGGTTCAAGAGCCGTTGGGAGTTGTCCGTTCCGCCTGTCCAATAACGGGCACAACAGGTGTCCAGCTCGACAGTAAAACGATCCAAGGTCCGAAAACCGACCTTTGGAACAGCACTCGGAATGGCCCGGTTAGCTCGGCTTCAACCAAGGAGCCAACCATGTTCATGCATAACAAGCGCCTGATGTATACGGTCAGGGTAGCCGAACCGAACCCGGGTCTCGCCACCCTGATGCTTGAGCAATTCGGAGGGCCGCAGGGCGAGCTCGCCGCCGCCATGCGCTACTTCACACAGGCTTTGGCGGACGAAGATCCGGGCCGCAAAGACATGCTGCTCGACATCGCCACGGAAGAGTTAAGCCACCTCGAAGTCATCGGCTCGATCGTGTCCATGCTGAACCGGGGCGTGAAAGGCCAGATGGCTGAAGCCGCGATGGAGGAGGCGGATCTGTACGCCTCGCTGAACAGCGGCGGTGAAAGTCATACGACGTCCATTCTCTATGGCGGCGCGCCGGCCCTCATCAACTCCGCCGGTGTCCCGTGGACCGCCGCCTACATCGACTCGATCGGCGATCCCGCCTGCGACCTACGCTCCAACATCGCCGCCGAGTCCCGAGCCAAGATCGTCTATGAACGTCTGATCAACTGCACGGACGATCCCGGCGTGAAGGACGCGTTGAACTTCCTGATGACGCGCGAAGTGGCGCATCAGAAGTCCTTCGAGAAGGCCCTCTACGCCATCGAGCCGAACTTCCCGGCAGGCAAGCTGGTCGGCTTGCCTGCCTTCGCTGACAAATACTACGACATGTCCCAAGGAGAGGGCGATGCCCGCGGTCCCTGGAATGAGGGTGAGCAATGGGAGTTCATCGACGACCGTGAACAGCAGGGCGCCGTGGACGGCGGCGACGGCTCCGCCAGCGTCTCACTGGGCGAACGGGACGCCGCCGCTGTCCAGGCCTTCGCGGCCCGAACAGCCTCTGACGCCGACAGCAATCCTGTGACCGGCGCTGATCTAGGGGCGGGACCTGGGGCAGGGACCACGACCGAACTGATCGAGGACGAAGGCGTCAGTTAACCCATGTAAGTGCGCTACGCCCGGAAAGTCGCAGGATGCGCCTATGCTCGATCCTGCGACACCGTCCGGCGAAACCTCGCCATGTCTAGAGCCGCGCGAGGAAATTCTTTCGTTGTGGCGGGCGTTTGATCCGCTCTCCTTCGAAAGTCGCAGTCGCGCGCTACGCCTGGGAGAGATCATTCCCGTCGTGTCGGGCGGACCCTATCGTCCGGATGGCGAGATCGCTGTCGTTCTCGACGGTTGTCTTCTTCTTGATGACGGGAAACGAGGAACCCATTGCGGCGTCGCTGCGGCGGGCGATCTGATCGACATCGCAGGGGGAAGCCCAGGGCTCTGGCTGTCGAACGGCTTGGTTTACCGGGCACCCGTTGCGGCTTTCTGCCGGGAGGCGGGTGAGGAAGGCGTTCAATTTCTGCTTTCAGGCGGCGTCAAGCGATTGAAGGCGATGGAGACGCGTTTGAGGTGCGCCATGTCGCATGGGTCGATCTCTCGCGTCGCCAGCTTTCTTCTGGATATTCATCGCGCTACCGGTGGCTTTGAGATCGCTCTGTCACAATCGAATATCGGAGCGTTGCTGAGCCTGCGCCGATCCAGCATCAATCAGGCGTGTCAGAGCCTTCGCGCCGCCGGCGCCCTACGCACCGTGCGGGGACGAATCCTTTTGAAGGATGAGGCCGTTCTCGCGAGCGTGGCCTGCTGTCACTATCGTCCGCGGTCTCCAGCGTTCGCCGAAGCCATCGCGGCCGAGGCGGCCTAGATCAGGCCGTCACCGGTCTCGGACCGGTGCGCCGAATACATAGATGCCGGCATGGACGAGCTTTGCGATCAAGTCGGGCGAGAGGAGCGACGGGGCTGAATCGACGTCGGCGATCCACCGACCATCGCACCACAGGGCGACAGCCTGACCCATCGCTTTTGCGCGCTGAGACGCCTGGGCCATGGCGTCAGCCATCTCGTTTGAGATGAGGGTCTCAGGCTCTCCGCCATCACGGTAGCGGATCTGATAGCGCAGAACGGGAGGATGGACGGTCATGCCACCCAGGCCTCCAGCACCTCTCGGCATTCGGCAGTTTCGACCTGTAGACTGAAGCGGTCGCTGTAGAGCGCCAAAAGGTGGTCGTGAGGCTGATCAGCCGAACTGCAGACCCCGTCGCTGACCACCACGATACGATAGCCCAGATCGATGGCTCCGAGCACGGTCGAGAGAACGCAAACGTCAGTTTCCGCGCCCGTTACGACGAGCGTATCGACGCCCTGATCTTTGAACGCCTTGTGGAGGTGTGTGCCTGACCAGGCGGAATAGACCGTTTTGTCAATGATCTGCGCAGGCGGCGCGAACCGCTGAAGCGGAAGCGCCAGATCCAACATCGCCGGATCGAGAGCGTTCTTCGTCATGGTCGACCAACGCCGCCAATAGTCGCGCCAGGCGCCCCCCGCCTCATCGGGCGTTGCGGCGGGGATGAATCGGGTGAACCACAGCCTTTCAGGCCTTGCAGAACATAGCGCCTCGATGGCCGGAAGGGTTTTGGCTGCCCAAGGCGTATGCCATTCGGTCCCTTCCACGAACATGCGTTGCATGTCGATGCAAAGGTGCGCCGTTGTTTCCGGAATGCGCGTCTTCAGGCCGTGTGTCACGGCCTGAGCCCCGGCGTCTCTTCACCGCAGTGGTGTTCGCTCTCGCCCAGCTCGACTTCGGTGCGGGAGAAGACCTCCTCCTGTCCCGCGTCGAGTATTTCGTCCTCGGGGCCGCCTAGACCGCCCTGCGCCAAGCCGCGCGTATCATCAATCTTGTCCCTGTGTGGCGTATGTCGGGTCATGTCGCCTTCTCGCCGGATCAAAAGACAACCAATCCTGGTGCGTCCGCTGAGTTTCATAGGTCCGATTTTGGACAGGCTTCTAGCCTGTCGAGAGTACCCCCGACGGCGCGTCGGACAGCCCTTTACATGGGTTAGTGCAGGCATGCCGGGTTTGGGGGAACGCGGGGCATGGATGAGGACCTGCCGCCCCCGATCGATTCGCCATCCGATGCGCCAGGCTGGCTGGGAGAATTCGTCGCGCTGTCGTCTCGCGAGCGTTCGGCGCTGGCCGGGCTTCTCGAGCCGGTCCAGCATTGGCCTCGCCACCATGTGTTGCGTCATGAGGCGGCTGAACCTTCGCATCTCTATCTGCTGACTCAGGGCTGGGTCGCATCGTCCATCGCGCTTGCATCGGGCAAGCAGCAGATTGTGAAGGTCCATCTTCCGGGCGATCTCCTAGGAGCGCCGAGCCTGTGCCTGACGACAACGGTCGACTGCCTGACCGCCATGACGCCCATCGCTGTGCACGCGATATCGAGGTCCAGGCTGATAGCGACATTTGAGGCCTATCCGCGGATTGCGCTTTCGCTCTTTCTGAGCGCGCAGAAAGAGCGTGTCGCGTTGATGGAAAGTCTGGCCGTGGTTGGTCAGGCGCCCGCACACGTTCGCATCGCCGCCACGCTGACCAATCTGTTCGATCGATTGTCCGAACGCGGCGATGCGCCGGGCGGCATGTTCCATATGCCTTTGACCCAGCGCGATCTCGGCGACCTGATCGGGATCACGCCGGTGCATGTGAACAGAACCCTTCGCGAGATGGATCGCCTGAATCTGATCAAACGGTCCGACCAGACGATTTCCCTGCTCGATGTTGATCGGCTTCGCCGTATCGCTGGGCTGCCCGTCAGGCGCTATGTGTCCGGTCCCAACCGGATCGCGAGCGTCTGACGCCGCAGGCGCGGAGATGGAGGCGCAGCGGCCGCGCGCTAATGAGCTTCGGATAGATTTAGGCCGTCCGCCGTCTCGCGATCGGCGCGCCGCTTGAGGACCTAGACAGCTTCAGATCGAGATAGGAGGCGTCGAAGGCGACGCGCTCGGTCAGCGCCGTCCAGTCGTCGATCGACACCTGACCATTCCGCCATCGCACCAGGCCCGTGTCGCGAAGGACCTTGAGCGAGCGGTTCACGTGGACGCTCGACATCCCCAGCATGTCCGCTAGGTCCGATTGGGTCAGAGGGCATTCGAAGGTGTGGTCTTGGGCGAGGGCTACGGCTTCCAGACGGAGGTAGAGTTCACAGATCAACTGGCCCAGTCGTGTCCCTGCGTCTCTGCGTCCCAGCGCCACCAGCCACTGCCGGTGGATGGCCGCATCTATCAGCGTTTCAAGCCAAAGCGCTCGCGCAAGGCGAGGGGCGTGTTCCGTCACGCGCCTCAAGTCGGCGTGCTGGACAACCGCAACGGTGACGTCAGACAAGGCTACCAGGCTGTGATCCATCGTTTTCAGAAGAAAGCCATGCAGATCGATGAAGTCCCCGGGAACGCTAATCGCTGTGATCTGACGACCGCCGTCCGCCAGGGTCGAGACTCGGCCGACAAATCCCGAGAGCAGCAGCGTACTGAACGTGGGTCGACTGCCCTCTTCCACCAAGGCTTCGCCGGCTGCTGCGCGACGGCGCCCACTTAGGAGGCCTCCAAGCCGTCCGCGATCGTCGTTCGAGAGGTCGCCGAGGCGATGAAGCTTGGCATCGATGAGCGATTCCACGGACGTCATCCTTGCGAACAGAGGCGTCGGGACGCTGCGGCCCTTGTCACAGGATCAACGCGACGTAGCCGAGGACCGGCTCGCATGAGGGTCATCCGTCCTTGGCGCCGAATTCGACGAAGGCGGCGCGTATCGTCTGTTCCTCGTCATCGGTTTCTGCAGACACGACGACTTTGACACGGCCGGCGATCGGCACGTCCGACCGAGAGTCGACGCTGGGGCTGTCGCCTTCGACGTCTCCGCCCGAAGGCCTGTCTCCAACCGTGTTCGCCTCGCCTTCAGGAGCGACCTGAATGGCGTCTCGTTCCATGCCATGGGTTTGGACAAGCCGTTCGACCACGAGTTCGGCGTCTCTACGTGTTGCGAATGTGGAGGCGACAAGGTTGGTCATGGTTGGGTCCTCTTAGTTCGTCCACTGAACGCGCTGCGTAGTTTATCGCTCCAAAGCTGACTGCTCTCCGCAGCCCTCGCGCGATTGCATCGGATCATCTCGACCAAATGCTCTTGGTTCTGCTGGCTTCAAAAGCCGAACGCCTCCCATCTGCTTGAGACCATTATCGCACACAGGAACGAATAGCCTCGGCATAGCTTTGACCTTCAGGCTTTACGCCATGAACCGATCCGAGGGGGATCGGGTAGTCGATCACGGCGGTACGGATGCGCATCGGCGTCATCGCACATCTCAAATATCCGATCGCAGAACCCTTCGCCGGCGGGCTGGAGATGCATACCCATCTGCTCTGTCGCCAACTGCGGCTGAACGGCCATGACGTCACGCTGTTTGCAGCGACCCTGTCCGACCCCGAGTTGGGCCTGGAGGCGATCTGCGACCAGACGGAAATCGCCAAGGTCGGGACTGCGGAGGCAGGCGACGTCGCCTTCTTCCGAGAGCATCACGCCTATCTGTCGTTGATGAGCCGGCTTCGACGCAGTGCGTTCGACGTCATACACAACAACAGCCTGCACTATCTGCCGGTCTCGATGGCCGAGACCTTGCCGATGCCGATGGTCACCACGCTCCACACGCCGCCATTTTGCTGGCTGGAAAGCGGTATCCGCGAAGCGAGCGCGCCCTTCGCGCGGTTTGTCGGCGTTTCCGAGGCGATGCGGGAACAATGGAGCGCAGTGCGGCCGATCGATCAGGTCATTCTGAACGGGATCGACCTGGAGCGCTTTCCGTGGCGTGCGCGTCACGACGACTCTGGGCATTTGATCTGGTATGGGCGGATCGTGCCCGAGAAGGGTCTGCATCTGGCGCTGGACGCGGCGACATTGGCGGGTGTCGCCCTGCGATTCGCGGGGCCTATCCTAGATCAAGCCTATTTTGATGCCGAGATCGCTCCGAGGTTGACGCGCGAAACCACCTATCTCGGCCACCTCGACCACGAAACGCTGTCTAAGGAGATCGGGCAGGCGGCCGCCTTCGTCTGCACGCCGCGCTGGGACGAACCCTACGGGCTGGTGGTGGCTGAAGCGCTGGCTTGCGGCACGCCCGTCGCCGCGTTCGCGCGCGGCGCCATTCCCGAGATTCTGACTCCCGACTGTGGCGCCTTGGCCCGTCCGGACGATGTGCAGGATCTGGCGCGCGCGATCGCCCGGGCGGTCGGCCTGTCTCGGTCAGCCTGCCGCGCGCGCGCCGAGGCGGCCTGCGATGTGCGCCGGATGATCACCGCCTATGAAAAACTCTATGGCGAGATGATTCAGGCGGCTGCGGCAGGGCAGATGCAGGCCAATGACGCGCTGGAAGATCGGCTGATCGCATGACAGGCGAACCTGCCTTCTGCGTTTGCGTGCCCGTGCGGAATGAGGAACGGCGTCTTCCCGTGCTTCTGGCCGCTCTGGCCGCGCAGGATCTTCCGGGCAGAATTTCGGTCGCGCTCTGCATCAATAACTCCACGGACAGTTCGCTCCCTCAGGCCCAGGCCGCGGCCGATCGGTGGAAGGATCGACTCGACATCGTCGTCGATCTGCAGACCTTTCCAGAGCATCGCGCCCATGCCGGCGCGGCGCGGCGTGCGGCCATGTCCGTCGGTCTCAAGCATCTCGGAGATCGATCCGATGGCCTACTGATCTCGACGGACGCCGACACGCGGCCGCCGTCGAACTGGCTGTCCGCCAATCTCGCAGCCATCGCGGATGGAGCCGATCTGGTGGGTGGACGGCTGGTGCTGGATGACGCGGAACCGATCTCGGCGGATGTCGCGGCTTTGCGTCGACTATGGGACGCCTACTGGCGCGAGGTTCGCGCGATCGAGGACGAAATCGACCCTTCGCCGCATGATCCGGCGCCTCGCCATGGCGATCACACCGGGGCCAGCCTCGCCATCAGGGCGGCGGCCTACCTGTCAGCCGGCGGCGTGCCGGAACAGCCGACGGGCGAGGATCGGGCGCTTGTGATCGCCGCTCAAGCGCAGGGGGCCAGGCTTGTGCATCCCTTGGCGGTGTGGACCCGAGTGTCGGCACGTACGACGGGCCGCGCCGCCGGGGGGATGGCGGAGGCTATGACCCGCTTGTTCGATCAGGCGCGGAACGGCGGTCCGATCATGGCGCCGGACTTTTCGCATTGGCGACAGCGGGCGAGATGGCGCCGGGATCAGCGTCACGACGCGGCGAGCGCCAGGCGGCTGTCGGCATTGGAAACCCAGCTGCCCGCCATGCCGCTCGACATGGATTTACGAGGTTGGGCCAACGACGTTGCGAGAGCCGCAGCGTGAGGGCTCCGATCGGATACTATGTCCATCACCAGGGCGACGGCCACCGCCAGCGTGCGCTGGAAATCGCCGCCGCTGCGCCCGAGCGATTTGTCCTGCTTGGAACGGGACTAAAAGGGCGAATCGAAGACATCGCCTGCGTGGATCTGGAAGATGACAGGCCCCACGAGGGAGACCGCTTCTCCGGCCGTGACGAAGCGCCTGTCCGGCCCGAGGCGCTGCATTACGCCCCCTATCACCATGCGGGCGTCCGGGCGCGAACCGCCCGGTTCGCCCAGTGGATCAGCGACGCCAAGCCGGCCTTGATGGTGATCGATGTGTCGGTCGAGATGGCGATGCTGGCCCGGCTGTGTGCGACGCCTGTGGTCTATGTCCGTCTCGCGGGGGATCGATCGGACCCGGCGCATCTGGACGCCTTCCGCGGCGCAGAAGCCTTGCTTGCGCCCTTCCATGAGCGGCTGGATGGACCGGTGGCGAGAGAGGTGCGCGACAAAACGCATTACTTCGCCCCCCGGCGCTATTCGGGACCGAAACGTGGAGCAGGCATCCTGGTCGTTCATGGTCGGGGTGGCGATCCGGTGGATGGCGCCAAGCTGGCGGCGGCTGCAGAAGCTACGCCCGATCAAGTGTGGACCGGGGTCGGGCCGATCGAGCCGCCGCCGATCATGCCGCCGAACCTGAAGCTGGCAGGCTGGATCGACGCTATCGGCGACGAGATCGAAAAGGCGGAGATCATCGTCGGAGGCGCGGGAGACGGCCTGCTGAACGCGGTGATTTCGGCCGACAAGCCCTTTGTCTGTCTTCCCGAGCCTCGCGCCTATAATGAGCAGATGGCAAAGGCCGAACGGTTGGCGGCGCTAGGCGCCTCGATCGTCCTGGCGCAGTGGCCGCAGGCGCAGGAATGGCCGAGCCTCCTTAGGTCAGCACTCTCACTATCGCCCGCTGATCGGCGGCAGATCAGCGGGCAGGGACTCGGCGCCGCCGGACCCTGGCTTGTCGACCTCGCATCAGAGCTTGAGGCACGCCGATGACAGCCTTGGAAACAACGCCGACCGCGTCATCGCCTCTAGAACTTGAGGTCAGGTTGGCGGCGCTGGGCGCGCGCTACGACGCTGCGCCGCGATATCCCGCCGACAGTCTGACGCTGCTCGCCTCGGAGGGTTGGGGGCGGCGGTTCGCTCCGGTCCAAAGCGGCGGAACGGCCTATGACGAACCAATCCATAAGGCCTTGGCCTTGATGGACGCCCTACGCAGTGTGGGACGGTCGGATCTCAGCGTCGGCCGATTGTTCGAAGGGCACGTCAACGCCCTGGCGCTGTTCGACTGGTACGCGGACCCGGCCCAGAAGGCTTGGCTCGGCAAGGTCCTGGCGCAGGGCGCCTGGTTCGGCGTCTGGGCGACGGAACCGCCGCCCGGCGTTCGTCTGGTCGGCGCTCGTCTGCAGGGCGCCAAGATGTTCGCAACGGGCGCGGGCGGACTGGACTATGCAATCATCACCGCTCAGCCGGAACAGGGCGAACGCGAGTTGATCGTCGTGCCGGCGAACGCGCCTGAGAGGGCCGATCTGAGCGGCTGGCGCGTCCGCGGCATGCGCGCGACGACCAGCGGGCGCTATGAGGTGACCGGGTTGACTGTCGATGCCGATCAGCGGCTCGGACGTCCCGGAGACTATGATCGCGAACCGCGCTTCACGGCGGGGGCCTGGCGGTTCACGGCGGTGCAGTTGGGCGGCGTCGAGGGCCTGGTCATGGCGATGCGCGACGCGCTGTCCGACGCCGCCCGCGCCGATCCCATCCAGCGCGCGCGCTTTGCCGATGCGGTCGTTGCGGCGCGAACGGCCTGGCTTTGGGTCCGCGAAGCCGCGATCCGCGCGGCGTCCGAAGCGCCGGACGCCGGGGATTTCGCCCGCGCCACGCGCGGCGTCGTCGAACGCAGCGCCCTTGATGTCATGGAATTGGCGGCGCGGGCGGTCGGGACGCGCAGCGCCTTCGACGGCGAGCGCATCGACAAGATCACCCGTGATCTCAGCCTCTATCTTCGGCAGGCCGGACCCGACTATGCGAAGGACCAGGCGGCCAAGACCTGGCTGGATCGCGATCTCTGGGGCGAAGGCGACGCCCTATGGTGAGCGAGAAAACCGGCCGGCTAGCGACCCTGGCGCTGGAGCGTTCGCCTTGGCGATCCGCGCGGTGGCTGATCATTGCCCCGCATGCCGACGACGAGACGCTGGGCGCCGGAGCCTTGATCCATCAGGCGGCCGAGGCTGGGCGGTTGGCGGGCATCGTGATCCTGACCGACGGCGCGGGTTCGCACGATCATTCGGACGCGGCCTCCCGTGCGAGGCTTATCCGGACCCGACGCCTGGAGGCAGGGCGCGCCGTTCGACGGTTGGCGGGGCCTGCGGCTGCGGCGCCGGTGTTTCTGGATTGGCCCGACGCCCAGCCCGCTTCTGCCGGCAGCATGATGTTCGAAGCGACCGCGCGTCGTCTCGCGGCTTTGTGCCGCGAGCGGCGCGTCGATGCGATCGCTGTCACGGGTCCGGACGATCCCCACTGCGATCATCAGGCGGCGGCCCAGCTTGCCCGCCGTGCAGCCGGTATGGCCCGCCGGTCGGTGGTCGTGTTCGATTATATCGTGTGGGGGGCGCCTCCATCCGGGTCGAAGCTGCGGATCGCGACGCGACCTCTGAAGGCCGGCCTGAGGGCCTATGCCTTGTCGGCCCACCAGAGCCAGTTGACGCCGATGTTCGGCGAAGGGTTCCGGCTCCAGAAGGCGAGGGGGCTGCGGTACGCCTCGGACACCCTGTATCGGCGCGACGCCTATGGCTGAACGCTCGCTTACCTCCGCCTATTTCGAAGGCATCTTCGCCGGTGACGCCGATCCGTGGGGTCTGGCCTCCAGCCCCTATGAGGCCGCCAAGTTCGATCGCACCATCGCCGCTCTGTCGGCGCGGCGAGCGGCTTTTGCGCTCGAGGTCGGCTGTGCGGGCGGCGTCCTGACCGAGCGGCTGAGCGCGGTCTGTGATCATCTGTTGGCGATCGACGTCAGTCCGACCGCTCTGGAGCGGGCGCGTCAGCGTCTGTCGGGGCGGCGGAACGTCCGGTTCGAGGCCGCAGCCTTCCCTCGGGACTGTCCGATTCTGGACGGGCTGGATCTCGTCGTCCTGTCCGAAGTCGCCTATTACTGGAGCGACGCCGATCTGGACCTGGCGGCGCAACGCATCTCCGACGGCCTGGTCGAGGGCGGGCGCGTCCTTCTCGTGCACTGGACCGGCGAAACCGACTATCCCCAGACCGCCGACGACGCCGTCGAGCGCCTCTGGCTCGGATTATCGGACCTCATGCAAGTGGATCTCGCCGAACGGCATCCGAACTATCGGCTGGATTTGTGGAGCCGGCGATGACGAGGCTGTCCGCTCTGACGCTGGTTCGCAACCGGCAGGCGCATCTGGACCGATTGGTCGAGGGATTGATGCTCAGCGCCTCGCCGCCCGACGAACTGATCGTCGTCGACATGAGCGATGCGCCCGTGAGGCTGCCGCCGGTGGGTTTTCCGGTCCGCGTCGAACGTCTGGCGGGCGACGCCCTGCCTCTGGCCGCCGCCCGAAATCTGGCGGCCGCCTTGGCATCAGGCGATATCCTGCTGTTTCTGGACGTGGATTGCATCGTGTCGTCGGCAGTTTGCGGCCGGATGCAGGCGGTGCTCGCCAAGCATGACGCCGTCGTCTGTCCGGAGGTGCTCTATCTACCCGCCGGAGCCGTTCGGCCGGGCCCCCTGTCGGAAACCGATCTGAGAGCGGCCGGCCGGCCCCATCCCGTGCGCCCCTTTCCGCAGGAAGGCGAGAGCCTGGAGCGCAATCCCGGCCTGTTCTGGTCTCTGGCTTTCGCGATCCGTCGCTCGACCTTCCATCGGATCGGCGGATTCGACGAGACCTATGTCGGCTACGGCGCCGAAGACACGGACCTGGGGTTTCGCATCGCGCGAGAGGGCCTGCCGCTGCTCTTCGCCGGCGGTGTGCCCGTCTTCCACCAACATCATGACGGCTATGATCCGCCCCTGCAGCATTTCCGCGCCCTGATCGCCAACGCCAAACGCTTCCACGCCGCCTGGTCGATTTGGCCGATGGACGGTTGGCTGAAAGCGATGGCGGATCTCGGACTGGTCGACTGGTCGTCGGATGAACTGACCATTTGCCGGGACCCAACGCCGGCAGAAATCGCCGCTGCACAAAAAGATCCTGCAAATCCCTTTTAGGACTACGGTCTTTCAGAGCGCAGGCTCGCCGTACGAATGAAACTCAACAAGCCGACGCAGTTCAGTGTCCGTCTTCTCTAGTGAGGAAGCGATCTTGATCAGGCGACCCACGCATCGGACCGCTACTGCGAAGTTGGCTGGGTCGCTGGGCTCGTGGCTTTGACCGAAACGTGCGCTTCAACGCCGTCAGTCTTGCCGCTCAAACCCGGTACCTCATCGAGCTGGCGAAGGCTGGTGAAACGACCTCTTTCCTCACGATAGCGAACGATTTCGAACCCGTGGCCGCGCAACATCTCAATCCCGTCTAACGCGTCGGCGCTGGCGGTGTTCAGGTCGATCATCTCTCGTTTTCCGTAGCTGTGCCCGCCGGCCGGTGTCCGAGGGCGAAGTCGATGGCTTCGATATCGACCTTCAGCTTCACCAGATCACGGACGCGCTCGTGGTCGCCGGACGTCGCGGCGGCCCCGGCGGTCGACCACACTTTGGTTGTCAGCTGCTCGCGGATGGCCAGAAGCTGTGCGGCCACGGCATCGTTGTCTCGGGTCATCGACACTATTTCAGGTCGGCGATCGCCTCGCCGGCCTCTTCTTCCTCGAGAAGAGCGGCGTTGTCGGCGTTTGCCGACAGGCGCACCCGATTGCCTTCAACCTCGGCGACCAGACCGCCCGAGAGGTAGTGGTGGTGATCACTATGCGATCCGCTGTCGGCCTTGGTGAGCTTGATGCGATCGCCTTCGACCTTGTCGACGGTGCCGAGATGGACGCCGTCGGCGCCGATCACTTCCATATGCTCTTTGATGTTCGAGAGGTCGGTCATGGTGCGTCTCCGTTTTACCTACGCCATCAACGAGGCGCGACGCGCGGCGTTCCAGAGACGAAAGCGGCGTAGCGGGTAATGCGGCTGCAGTACGTGCGGCTGCGCTGGGCGCTGAGCACTGGCGAGAGGTTCACCGATAAGACCGGCGGCTAGCCCGCACCATTTCCTCGACCCAGTTCATGAGCAGAGTGGCGTAAAGCCGCTGATGGGCGGGATCGCGCATCGCATGGGTCGCTTCGGCGATGATCCTGTGGCTGAACGAGTTCGCGTCCTTGAAGGCTGCCTGATACGAGGCGATGACTTCGGGCGGAATGCGATCGTCCTTGCCCGACTGCACGATGAGAACGTCGCCCTCGAACGCGGCGCAGGCCGAGAGCGCTTTGTCTTCCCGCGGCGTTCGCAGTTGCTGTCGATAGGCGCGCACCGCGTCCTTATCGAGCTTGGCCTTGGGCACGTCCCAATGCGCGTCCGGATAAAGGGCCGGGACACGCAGCGCCAACCAGCGCACGTCACGGATGCTCGTCAGCAGAGCCGACAAATAGCCTCCGTAGCTCGTGCCGATCACGCCGATCGCACCGGGATCGATCAGCGGCTGGGACGCCAAATAGTCATAGGCCGCGGTGACGTCGTCCAATCCGTTCTGCCGGGTGACCTCGTCTCGGCTCGCATCGCTTTCGGCATGGCCTCGAAGGTCGAAAGTGAAACAGATGCAGCCCAGTCGAGCCAGATCCTCGGCCAGGCCCAGGTCTTCTTCCTGATCGCCGCCCCAGCCGTGGACAAACAGAAAGCCCGGCACGGGGGCTTCCGGCGTCAGAAGCGTGCCGGTCAGCTTCTGTCCGTCGACAGACAGTCGGACCCGCCCTTCCTCGACGTCGTCAGGTTCAGTCACGCTGTCCTCGTCACATATTTCGTCATCGGCCCGACCTTGGGGTCCTCACCCCGGAAATAGACCACATCCTCCGGTCCGACATCGGCGAGGCCATACACTTCGACCGTGGCGGTTTCGACCGAAGTCAGCGCCGGCGAGGCCGCGAAGGCTTCAAGCGCGGCGATCTCGGCGCCCGTCGCGCCGCCGACCCGCCAGGACTGCTCCAGCACGCCCACACGCCTTCGCCCGCGTGCATCCTTGCCGGCGAGGACATCGTAGTTCCGGCGGGTCAGGATCAGGTCCGGATAGGCGCGCTGGGCGGCGTCGTCGAACAAAGCGGCGCAACGCACCGCTTCCACCGCCTCGGGGGTCAGTCCGAGGTGGGTCAGTCGATCGAGATCGCCTCTCACGCACCTCAATCGGGATCCGCCGTACACCTCGCGTCCCCTGTGGTCGGTTGTTTCCCGCTGATCGCCGACATAGCTGATGCGCAGTCCGCCGACCGACAGGGTTCCAACGCTGTAGGTTTCGACGCCGAGCAGGTTTTCCTCAAGGACGACGCCGAAGGCGGCGATTTGCGCTTCGTCCTGATCGGCGATGACGGCGACGAGCGCCTCAGGCGTTTCGACGACCGTCTGGCCCAGCCCTGCTTTGGCCAGGACATCCTTGACGCGGACAGGCCCGGTCTCGAGGAGGCGTCGACCAGCTTCGATCGCGTCGGCGACGGAGAAGGCGGTGTAGCCTTCCAGAGCCGCATCGCCCAGACGGTCGGCCATGGTGTTGGACCAGCCGACCGGGCAGGTCGCGGACCGATCGATCAGGCCGTGCGTGATCGCCTTGGTTGCGATGAAGCGGTGTGGAACGCGGCCGCCCAACAGATTGCCAGCGGTGAAGACCGTGCGCGAGGTCATGTCTTCTCCGATCAGGGTGTCGCGAGGCACCAGCAAGACGTCGGGTCCGACGTCTTCCGCGTCTTCAACCACATCAATGATCGGGAGCCGCAGAAGGCGCGCCAGGCGAGAGACCAACATCGCTCTGGACGCCTGATCGTGCAGATTGCCCGGATTGTGCCCGTCCGGATCGAACAGCGCGATGCCGGCAAGGGCGGCCGCATTGGTGAATGAAGGCATCGGGGCGACGCCCGATGGATTGACGATGGTCATGGCGGTCAGCGCTCCCTGCCAAGGGTCAACCCCAAGAGCGGGCAACGGTTCAGCACGCAAACCCTTCTTTTTGCGGGCCCCCGAAGTCGTCGTCGGGAAGACAGGCCGACGCCCGACGGGGCAGAAATCAGGATTGGAAACGTCCTATGCCTGCACGGCTTTACCACTGTAGAGGTGCGTTTTCGCACACAGGAACGGTGACCCAGGGGGCGTCGTTGCCCACCCATGAGCGACTTGACAGCCAATATCGTGGGTACAGCGGCGGCGGTCTGCTCGATCACGAGCTTTGCGCCCCAAGCCCTCAAGATTTGGAAAGAACGCGACGCGTCTTCGGTCAGCCTCAAGACCTATTCGCTCACCGTCACCTGTTTCATCCTCTGGGTTGTCTATGGCGTCATGACCCGAGCCTGGCCGGTGACTGTGTCGAACAGTTTTGCCTTGGTCATGGCGGCCTGCGTCCTGATCATGAAGTGGCGGTTTCGCGATGGCGATCCTGACGAGCACTAGGCTGCTTCTACCGGCTATCGCGTATCCTTCGCCTTGCCCGTGCCTGTCAGAAATGGCCCGGTACGACCGGTATTGCTGAGGCGAGCCATGCAGACGTGCTAGTTGTCCGATCAACAAGCGGCAGCCATGGACGATCGGTCAGCCATTCCGAGACAGCGCGGACCGTTCGAGATCGACATTGACCCCGGTCAAAAGGCGTCAGCCGAAGAGCCCGTGCAGCCACCAGCTGAGATCGCCGGTCAGAGGCTGTTCGCCATCGCCGCGTCGAAAGACCCAGAAGCGGTGGCCAGCCTCGTCCTCCAGCTGGAAATAGTCGCGCACCGCATCACGTTCGCCGTCGCGCCGCCACCATTCGCCAAAGATCCGCTCAGGGCCGTCAGCGCGCCTGACGCGATGACGAACGCCGCGCCAGCTAAAGGCGACCGGCGGCTGATCGGGCAGAAGCGCTACGGCCTCGATGGCTTCGGGTTGGGCGAGCAACCGGGAAGGGCGCGGCCAGCGTCGCGTCCAGGTTTCCGGCACCGGCGGCGCGGTCGGCGGCAGTTTGCGGATCGAGCGTTCCGGCACGTCGCTCTGCGCGGGGGCCAGTCGATACAGGTTCTGCGGGCCGAGACGATTGGCGAGCAGATCGACGAGATCGCCGATGTCCGGCGTCGCCGGGCCGCCCAGATCGCCGGAACTCGGCGACCAGTCCAGCGGTAGGACGACCGGTGCGGCCAGAACCATGGCCTCCACGCCGAGGCCAGGATCAATGGTTTCGATCTTGTCACAGAGCAGGCGGGTGAGCCGCCCGACATCGCGGACAGCGCGCGCCAGGCCGACGCGGATGGCCTCGGTCCGGTTGTCGATCCGTTCAAACCGCAGGTCGAGCCGGGACGCGCCAAGCCCCTGAGCCTCGAGCGCCTCGCTCAGGGCTTCCACCAGTTTGAGCGTGTAGCGGGCCAGGGTCTCGGGCGCGCCGATCGGCTCGGCGAAGACCCGCCGGACCTGGATCAGCTCCGGGGCGTCGATCGGGGTGATCGGCTCTTGGGCGCGTCCGTAGGCCTGATCCAGGCGACGGATCAGCTCCGGTCCGAAGCGCAGGGCCAGAGACGCGCGAGGCTTGGCCTCCAGTTCGCCTATGGCGTCGATCCCCAGACGCCCCAGGCCATCGACCATGTCGGCGGGCAGGCGCAAGGCGCGCAAGGGCAGGCGACGGATGGCAGGCCCCCCGCGCGCGACGACGATCGTCGGTTCGGCGAGGTTGCGGGCCAAGGCATGGGCGGCGCCCCACGTGTCGGCGAGGGCGGCGTGGGCGCCCAGGCCGACAGCGGCGGTCTGGGCGATCAGATCCTCGAGCAGGCCCTCATCGCCGCCGTAGCGATGACCGGCCCCGGTGACGTCGAGCACAAGGCCGTCCGGCGGGTCGGCGGCCACGATCGGCGCATAGCGGCGCAGCGCCCAGAGGGCGAGCTGGTCCAGGGCGGCGGCGTCCCCGGCGGGGTCGAAGGGATGGACGACGAGATCGGCGACCAGGGCCCGGGCCTGGGTCGCGGCCATGCCGGGATGCAGGCGATGGGCGCGGGCGGCAAGGTCGGCGGCCATCACCACGCGTTTGCGGCCCTGGCGTCCGACCAGGACCATCGGCGTGTCAGGCGACGGCGCGTCGGGTCCAAGCCGGCGTCGCAGCCGATCGGTCGGCCAGGTGGGGAGGTAGAGCGAGACGACCCGTCTCATCGCAGGCTTCCAGTTCGAAATCCGCACAGGCTCCGGCGCGGCAACGGATCAGCTCGACAAACCAGCGCGGGCGGCCGACGCCGGGCACGGGCAGGGGGGTGGAGGGCAGGGCGGTGACCCGCCAGCGGGTGGCGGCGGCGGTCGGCTGGCCGAAGTCCGCCGCCTCGGCCTGACGACGCCATCTTCGGACCGCCAGACCGAGCGAGCCCGTGTCCTCGGCGACCAGCTGCAGCCGCCTCGACGCCGTCATGGACAGACGGGCGACTTCGCCCACGACGGCGCCGAAGCCGCCGTGACGCAGGCCGTCCTCGAAGGCGGCCAGCAATCCGGCCTCGTCGCCGGCCTCCACATAGATGACCCGGTTCGAGGATAGTCCCGCCTGCTCCAGCGCCGGCGCGAACAGGTCCGGGCGTGTTACGCACCAGAGCACCGGTCCCTGGGTGCGCGCTGCGACACCGGCCGCAAACAGAGCCGCGACCGCGCCGTCGATGGCCCCGTCGCCGCCGCCGGCCACCTCATGCAGCGCGCCGAGCGGCAGGCCGCCGGCAGGCAGCCGGCGATCGAGCGCGGCCAGGCCGAACGGCAGCACGCCGCCAGGCGGCCGTCGACCCGCCTCGATGCGTGCGATCTCCGCGCGGAGCGCCTGGAAGGATGGGGAGGCGGCGGACATGTTCTCTTGAAACCGAACGCGAACTGAACGTTCCTCATTTGTTCTTATTCGAGCGTGTGAGAGTCAAGGCGGATCGCGACGGCGTTGTGGATCGCCCTGTGGGCGGCGCCATCCCGGTTCGCTGTGCGTTGTCCCGACGATGACGCAGCCCCTCCGATACCCCACCACGCCCGACGGCCGCTATTTCGTGGTGCGAGGCCGGCTGTGGCGGTGCTCCAATCCTGCTCTGTCGGCGGAGGCGAGGGACGATCTGGTGCATGATCTGATGTCGGCGCGCCGGGCGGTGCGGACGGCCCTGGCGGCTGGGGATACGGACGCTTTGGCCGGAGCGCGGCGCAGCGTCGACAAGGCCAAGGTTGGATTGGGGGAGCGGGGCCCGGTGTGGTGGACCGACGGCTCGCCGGATCTCAATCGGCACATGGCGCGAAACACCCCCTATGCAGACTGGTTCGCCAGTCTGGGCGAGACGGGCAAGTGACGACAGCTCTCGACCGTTTTGTCCTAGCTCAAGACCCCGTGTTCGAAACGGCGATGGCCGAGCTCGCGACGGGTCGCAAGACAAGCCACTGGATATGGTTCGTCTTCCCCCAGGCCCGGTCGTTGGGACGGTCTTCGACGGCTGCCTTCTATGGCATCGGATCGCTCGCGGAGGCGCAAGCCTATCTGCTGCATCCCGTTCTAGGGGCGCGTCTCATCCGCGCTGCCCAGAGCGCGACCACGGCGCCGGCGACCTCATCGCATCAGCTGTTCGGATCGCCCGACGATCTCAAATTCCGATCATCGATGACGCTATTCGCCGCCGTGGCGGCCGATCCGACCGTGTTCGACGCGGCGCTCGCACGCTGGGGCCTTTCGCCTGATCCGTTGACCGCAGACCTTGTATCGATCGCCAGAGCGGGACCGGATCGTCTTTAATCAAATATCGGCCGCTTTACGTGGCCTAGGCGTCGATAACTGACAAAGCGCCGTCGGGCAGCGGGCGCTGAAGCGCCTTGGCCGTTTCCCACGGCGCGGTCATCCAGGCCTCGATCTCGTCGGACTGCGTCAGGATCACCGGCATGGCCTTGGGGTGAACCGCGCCGACCTCGGCGTTGGGGTCGGTCGTCAGAAAGGCGAAGACATCGATCGTCTCCATGCCGGTCTTGATCTTGCGGACGCTGGTGTGGGCTTGGAGGTGGATGCCGGCGAAGAAGGCGAGCGGCTTGGGTTCGTCTCCCGCAAGCTTGAACCAGACGGGTTGGTATTTTCCGGCCGCGTCACGGCCCGGTTCGCTGAAGGCGGTGAAAGGCACCAGACATCGCGATGCCGGCGACAGATGTGGGCGCCAATGGCTGGAGCTGGTGTTGCGGACGTTGGTCGTGCCGCTGCCGGGTTCGAATTCGAGGATTTTCTGAATGTCCACCTCGCCGCCTTTGGCGCGCAACTTGTCGGCGCGCTTTGTGGCATTGTCGAAGATCATCTTCTGGGATGACGGCATGCCCCAGCGCGCCGAAGCCAGAATTCGCTCTGCGCCCTCCCAGCGCACGATCGGCGCCGGATAGTCAGGATAGAAATCGCCCGGCGCGAGGTTGCCGACGGTCGATCGCATGGCGTTCGCCGCGTGCAGTATGGCCTGGGGCCCAGAGCGCTGGCGGTAGAGGTTGCACATCAAGCTCTGGCCTTTTTCAGATCGGCAGCCAGGGATTTGCGGTCCGCCTCATAGGTCGCCTCCGCCTCCTGACGCGCCTGGTTCAGCGCGGCCTGTCGTTCTTCGAAATCAGCCATCTCGGCCTGACGGCGTTCGTCCAGATCGGCCAACGCCGTCTTCAGCTTTTCGATCTTGGCGGCCTTCGCCCTGGACGGTCCCGGAGGTTTGGCGGGCTTGGCCTTGCCGATCTTGCCAACATCGATAGTGAGGCCCCGCTCGATGACCTCGCCAGGAGAGGCCAGGGCGGCCTCGTAATCCGGTCCGCCGGTAAGCTGGCTAGCCAGGCCGGTGGCGAACAGATCCTGTTTGGAACCCCAGGCCTCCAACGCCTTGGGTCGCGACGTGGTGGCGACTGTGAAGGCATGGAAACCGTCGGACCAGGTGAAGACCTTCAGCTTGGCCGCCATGTCAGTCGATCAGTCCGCGACGTTGCATGTCTATGATGATGGGATCGGTCAGCGAAGCGATGACCTCCATGTCAAAGGCGTCCTCCGCTTCCGTCTCATCGGCAAACGAGCGTGGTTGGTTCTGGCGTAGGGTTGAAAGCCGCCAGGACGACTGGACCACCTGCTGCCGTGCCAGATGCTCGATGCGTTGAAGGCGAACGCCGGCGCGTGATCTGATGAGGGTCTTGCGTGTCGCCATCAGTCGGTCCTCCCAGCCGAACCCTGACACGCAGGTCGGCGAATGTGGAGTCGCGACTGTGCATGGGACTAGTCTGCGTAAGCGCACAACTTGTACGGCGCCAGATGGGTCTGCCGTCCCCACCCGCGACATTTGTTCCACCCATGGCCACGCTTGAAAATCTTCCATCTTTCACGAGCGCCTAAAGGCGAGCGAAGCCCAGCGTTCACACAAATCAAATCGTTGGCAAAACGATTCCACCCAATGGGGGCCGATAGGAAAATCATCCTGTGCAGGATGATGCACACATTACGCACACCTGTGTAGGGTACAAGTCACTGTATTCTATTGTGAAAACCCGGGCGCAAAATAGGTCAGAAGTGACCCACAACGTCGCTATGTCTATTTACCATGCCAAATCAGACATTTAAGTGGGTTGCCGACAATCCATATCTACTGGAGAAAATCAGTGGCTACGCGACGCCCCCGCATTCAAGCTTACATCGAATATGACGTTTACCGTCGGGCGGAAAACCAAGCCAAGCGGCTGGGGAAGACCATGAGCGAGCACGTCTCGGACGCGTTGGTCGCCTACTCACCTGACATGACGGAGTGGTCTGCCAAGCAGGCCGGCTATCAGACAATGATGACCTTAAGCCTCACGCTTGCGATGGCGAAAAGGACGATGAGCGAAAGTGACATTCGGCAGGCGAGAGAAGTTGCGGGCCAAGCTGCCGAGATCGTGTTCGGTCGGTTGGGAGAACGTCCTTTCCATCCCAGATCAGAAATCCCAGAAGATGATCGTATGGCGGCCCTTTTTGAGGCTTTCAGATTTGACTGAGTTCGACGAAGCCCGACTGCTTCGCGAAAGGGCAGGGAGCCGCATCGAATAGCTGATCGGGCTGGCGTGTTCCGGCGGCGCATTCTCTTTCATTGCCATCGGACCCGCTTCTGGCTGGGCCGGTGTGTGTCATTGGCTGGCCGTGGCTGTGGTGGTGTGTTCTCGAGACAATAGGCCAGCACGGCCTGGGGTACGCGGGTATTCGGCGAATCGGGCTCAGGACCGAAGTCGTCCCGCTTCATGCGCCAGTATCCGGGGCTGTGCTGCCAGGACCTGACGCGATGGAACCATTGCACCTCAGCAGGGGGCCGGCTTCTCAGGAACAGATCGTCGGCCGATGGCAGGTAGGCTTCCCAGCCTCGCTTCTCGGTGAGCCAAGTATGGGCCGCCCCCATGAACCGCCCGTCTTGGTCCTTGGCGTCAGGGGAGGCCGCCACGAAAGCACCGACGGCGATCCGGAGCGACAGAGCAGGGGTTCCCTCGCTCACGATGCTGGCCACGGCTTCGCGGATCTTGGACTTGTTCGATCTGCTCGCCGAGCCCTTCGGCATCATCGCGAAAATGCGGTCGGCTTCGCTCTCCTCGTCACGAGACAGCGCAGCACTTCTTTCAAAGAGTTCTCTCAAAGGGTTAGGCGGAACTGGAGTTCCGGTCTCTCTGGAACTGGAGTTCCGGTCTTGAGGGGTAAGGGCGGAACTGTGGTTCCGGTCATGACTGGAACTGGAGTTCCGGTCTTTTAGGATCAGTCGGTACCTATCGGGCCGATGGAAACCTCCCGTCTGGATATCGAGATGCCCTTGGGTGTGGAGGATCTTGAGCAGCTTTCTGATCTGACGATCGGACACACCGGCCATCTCGCCGAGGGTGGCTTGGCTGGGCCAGGCATCGCCGGTTTCGCGGTTCAAGTGGCGGGCGATGCCGAACGCGACCGCGAAAACTGTGGCGCTTAGCTCACCATCATCCTGCACCTGCTCCAGCCACGCGAGCTTGTTGGCGGTGAAACGGTCAGACATGAGCAAGTCGCACCGTGAACGCTTGCGGAACAGAGTGTGGGGGATTTTGTGACGCGGTCCCTCCGGATTGTGTCGCACAGACCCTGTTTGTTCCGGTTCGTTGGCTCTTGCCGCAACGATGAAACGCCCCTAGAAGGCCCGTCCTACCTCGATGCGGATGTGGCGGAACTGGTAGACGCACTGGATTTAGGTTCCAGCGCCGAGAGGCGTGGAGGTTCGAGTCCTCTCATCCGCACCAGACAAAAAAGGCCCCGGAGCGATCCGGGGCCTTTCTTTATTCTTGGCCTATCGCCCTTGCGGGCTACTTGACGCCGATAGGTGGGCCTGCCGCGCTTGGTGCGACAGGCCCGGTTTGGTCTTAGCTGATTGGCGGCACGGGCGGCGGCGGGACGTCGCGGTCCGTTTCGTGAACCTCGACCAGACCGCGACCCAGGTGGCTCTTGCGATAGCCATACAGGAAGTAGATCACCAGGCCGATGCCGCCCCAGATCGGCAGCACCATCTTGGCGTCGTGCGGCAGATTCCAGAACAGGAAGGCGCAGCCGAACGCCGACAGGGGCGCGAACACCCAGATCAGCGGCGTACGGAACGGACGGCGACGGTTCGGATCCTTGACCCGCAGCACCAGCACCGCGATCGACACCATGAAGAAGGCGAACAGGGTGCCCGAGTTCGAGATGTCGGCCAGCTGACCGACCGGGAACAGGGCGCCGGCGATGGCGACCGCGATGCCGGTGGCGGCGGTCACGATATAGGGCGTCTTCCACTTGGGATGGATCTTGGTTAGTCCTTCCGGCAGCAGACCGTCGCGCGCCATCACGAAGAAGATGCGGGTCTGACCGAAGATCATCATCAGGATGACCGACGGCAGGGCCAGCAGGGCGGCGGTGCCAAGGGCGTTGCCGATCTGGGGGTGACCAACGACGCGCAGAACGTGAGCCAGAGCCTCGTTGGAGCAGACCAGCATTTCGGCGTTGGAAGGCAGGGCGCAGGCGGCGACGAAGGCAGGCGAGCCCGGCTGAACAGCTTCACCGGCGGCGCCCAGAACTGGCTGAGCGCCGATGGCGCCGGCGGCGCCGAGCGCGACCAGCAGATAGAAGACCGTACAGATGGCCAAAGAGCCAATCAGGCCGATGGGTACGTTGCGCTGTGGGTTCTTGGTCTCTTCGGCTGCCGTCGAAACGGCGTCGAAGCCGACATAGGCGAAGAAGATTGAGGCCGCGGCGCCGACGATGCCCATCCCCGAGTATTGGCCGAAAAGGCCATTGGGAGCGAACGGCGACAGGTTAGCCGACTTAATGACAGGCAGGGTGATGACGATGAAGACCGTCAGGGCGACGACCTTGATCGCGACCAGGATTGCGTTGACCCGGGCCGATTCCGTGGTGCCGACCATCAGCAGAGCCGTCACCAGCAAGGCCACGACAATGGCGGGGATGTTGACGATCCCGGCCGAGAAGTCAGGCGTGGGGATGAAGCCGTTCATCGACCAGGTCGGCCCGGCGGACAGGAGGTCGGGGAAGTCGAACTTGAACCCGTTCTCTATCAGCCCAAGCACATAACCCGACCATCCGACCGACACGGCGGAGGCCGCCACGGCGTATTCCAGGATCAGCGCCCAACCGACCGTCCAGGCCAGCAGTTCGCCCATCACGGCGTAGGTGTAAGTGTAGGCTGAGCCCGAAACCGGGGCCATCGAGGCCAGTTCGGAGTAGCAGAGCGCTGCGACCGCGCAGACGGCCCCGGCGATGACGAAGCTGATCATCATGCCCGGTCCGGCTTTTTGGGCGGCCGAAGCGGTCAGGACGAAGATCCCGGTGCCGATGATGGCCCCGATCCCCAGAAGCGTCAGTTGAATAGGACCAAGCGACCGGTGAAGCGACTTCTTCTCGGCCGTGGCAAGGATCGCGTCGAGCGACTTAACGCGCCACATAAAATACCCCCACGTTTTGATGCAGCCCCTCGGCTGCTTGGGGCGGACGCTAGCGACGGATGAGGCGGCGCGCAACGCGCATGACGGGGTGGTTAAGGCGCGACGACGCTTTCGTGATCACACGTCGGCAGGCTAGAGGCGACGCATGCTGCCCATCCACGCCGTTCTGGAACCGCTGAAAGCCGCTCTGAGCGCGGGCAATACGGCCGTGCTGGCGGCGCCGCCGGGGGCGGGCAAGACGACGGTCGTGCCGCTGGCCCTGCTGGATCAGCCCTGGCTGGAGGGCAAGGTGCTGGTGCTGGAGCCGCGACGCCTGGCCGCACGGGCGGCCGCCGACCGGATGGCTGCGACCTTGGGCGAACAGCCAGGCGGGACGGTGGGCTATCGCACCCGGCTGCAGAGCCGTATCGGGCCGAACACGCGGATCGAGGTGATCACCGAGGGCGTCTTCACGCGAATGATTCTGGACGATCCGGGGCTGGACGGCGTGGGCGCGGTCTTGTTCGACGAGTTCCATGAACGCAGCCTGGACGCCGACCTCGGGCTGGCGTTGGCGAGAGACACGCAAAAGCTGCTGCGCGAGGACCTGCGGCTGCTGGTCATGTCCGCGACGCTAGATGTGGTCGGGGTCTCGCGCCTGCTCGACGGCGCGCCGATGATCGAGGCCGAGGGACGGGCCTGGCCGGTCGAGACCCGGTATCTGGGCCGCAATCCGTCCGAACGGTTCGAAGAGGCGGTGGCGCGCGCCTGCCTGACAGCGCTGGGCGAGGAGACGGGGTCGGTGCTGGTCTTCCTGCCAGGGCAGGGTGAAATCCATCGGGTCGCTCGGCTTGTGAACGAGCGGCTGCGGCTACCGAACATCGATGTCGTGCCCCTGTACGGCGGACTGGACCGGGCCGAACAGGACCGGGCTATCGAACCGGCGGCTGTGGGGCGGCGCAAGCTGGTGCTGGCGACCTCGGTCGCGGAAACCAGTCTGACCATCGAAGGCGTGCGGGTCGTGATAGACGGCGGCCTGTCGCGCGTGCCGCGATTCGAACCCTCCAGCGGTTTGACCCGGCTGGCGACGGTCAAGGTCAGCCGATCCTCCGCGGAACAGAGGCGCGGCCGGGCCGGGCGCACCGAGCCGGGCGTTTGCTACCGCCTGTGGGATGAGGAACAGACGCGCGGGTTGGTCCCGCATCAACGGCCGGAAATCCAGGAGGCGGACCTGACCGGGCTGGCCCTGGACCTGGCCCGGTGGGGCGCACGCTCGGCGGAGGGGCTGGCCCTGCTCGACCCGCCGCCGGCTGGAGCCTTGGCCGAGGCGCGCAAGGTGCTGACACGGTTGGGGGCGCTGGATGCCGATGGCGGACTGTCGAAACACGGGCTTAGGCTGACCAAGATTCCGCTGTCGCCGCGGCTGGGCCATATGGTGGCCGTGGCGTCCGACGCCGGCGACGCGATGACGGGCGCACGGATCGCGGCGGTGTTGAGCGAGCCGGGTCTGGGCGGATCGAGCGTCGATCTGGCGGATCGCCTGATCGGGCTGGAGCGCGATCGGACGCAGAAAGCGCGCGATTCGATCAAGCTGGCGGAGCGCTGGGCGCGCGCGGCGGGCGGCAGATCGGGACGGACGATCGATCCTGGACTGCTGCTGGCCGAGGCCTTTCCCGAGCGGATCGCAAGGGCGCGGGGCAAGACGGGTGAATACCTTCTCGCCAGCGGGCGAGGGGCCGTGCTGGAGGCGACCGACCATTTGGCGCGTGAGCCTTGGTTGGCGATCGCCGATCTTGGCGGCGGCGATACGCGCGACCGGGTGCGACTGGCGGCGGCGCTGGCGGCGGACCGGATCGACAGCGATTTGGCGGGCCTGATCTCGACGGAGGACCGGCTAGCGCGCGAACCGTCGGGGCGGTCGGTGATCCGGCGCTCGCGGCGCATCGGGGCCATCGTGCTGGACGAAAAGATTGTCGGCGCGCCGGATGCGAAGACCCTGACTGCCGCCCTTCGGGCCGAGATCGAGGCGGATGGGCTGGGCGCGCTGAAATGGGGCGAGCAGGCGTCGGGACTGCGCGCACGGCTGGCCTTTCTACACGCGCGCGACACAGCCTGGCCTGATGTGTCGGACAATGCCCTGCTAGCGGCGCGTGAGGACTGGCTGTGGCCTTTGCTGGACGGGGCCCAGTCGCTGGAGGGGATAGCTGACGCTCGTCTGGCCGAGGCCCTGCGCGGACTGATCCCTTGGGACCTACAGCGGCGGCTGGACGAGCTGGCGCCCCCGCGTCTGGTCACGCCGCTAGGCTCGGCGGCCATCGACTACGCCGCCGAGGGCGGGCCGCGCGTGGATATTCGCGTGCAGGAGCTGTTCGGCGTGACGACGCATCCGACTGTCGGCGGCGTGCCGTTGACCCTGGCGCTGTTGTCGCCGGCGCGACGGCCGGTGCAAGTCACCAAGGACTTGCCGCGCTTCTGGTCGGGCTCTTGGGCGGCGGTGCGGGCGGAAATGCGCGGCCGCTATCCCCGTCATCCGTGGCCGGAAAATCCCGCCGAGGCGCAAGCGACGAACCGGGTCAAGCCGCGCGGTACCTGATCGCCTTGACGCGGCGGCCGGGAAACGGGCATCGCTGGGACAACCGGGAGAAGAAGATGTCCGACGTCCTGCCGAAGAACTCCACCGGCCGCGTGCTGTTCGCCAGCCTGATCGGCACGACGATCGAGTTCTTCGACTTCTATATCTACGCCACGGCGGCCGTTTTGGTGTTCCCGACGCTGTTCTTCCCGGGCGAGGATCCGGGGACGGCGCTTCTGTCGTCCTTCGCGACCTTCTCCATCGCCTTCTTCGCGCGGCCCATCGGCGCCTTGGCCTTTGGGCATTTTGGGGATCGGGTGGGACGCAAGGCGACGCTGGTCGCGGCGCTGATGACGATGGGCCTGTCGACCGTGGCGATAGGCCTGTTGCCGACGCACCAGCAGGTCGGCCTGCTGGCGCCCCTGCTTCTGGCCCTGTGCCGGTTCGGTCAGGGGCTGGGCCTGGGCGGCGAGTGGGGCGGGGCGGTGTTGCTGGCGACAGAGAACGCGCCGCCCGGAAAGAAGGCCTGGTTCGGCATGTTTCCCCAACTGGGCGCGCCCATCGGCTTCATTCTGTCCACCACATCCTTCATCGTCCTGACATCGACGATGAGCGAGACCGCGTTCGAGGGCTGGGGCTGGCGCATCCCGTTCTTGGCGAGCGCCGTACTGGTGTTCGTCGGCCTGTGGGTGCGGCTGAAGATCACCGAAACGCCCGAGTTCCAGAAAGCCGTGGATCGCGACGAGCGCGTGAAGGCGCCGGCCGTGACCCTGTTCGCCCATCACAAGGCGGCGCTGGTTCTGGGCACCTTCAGCGGCGTGACGACCTTCACCCTGTTCTATTTGATGACCGTCTTCGCCCTGGGCTGGGCGACGACGGGAATGGGGCTGGCGCGGGCCGATGTGCTGCCGATCCAGTTGATCGGCGTTCTGTTCTTCGCCGCCTTCATCCCCGTGACAGCCTTGCTGGCGGATCGATACGGGCAGGTCAGGGTGCTGATCGCCTCGTCCGTGGGAATCGGCTTGTTCGGCTTTCTGTTCGCGCCGCTGTTCGGGGGCGGTCTCAGCGGCCTGCTGATCTTCTTTGCGCTGGGGTTCGCCCTGATGGGCTGCACCTATGGCCCCATCGGTGCCGCCATGGCGCGGCCGTTCCCGACGGCGGTGCGCTACACCGGCGCGTCGATGGCCTTTAATCTGGCGGGCATCCTGGGCGCATCGCTTGCGCCTTACATTGCGCTGAAGCTGGCCGAGCGATTCGGGCCGGGAGCCGTCGGCGGCTATCTGGCGATTTCGGCCCTGGTCACCATCGCGGCCCTGTGGGGCATGGGCCGGGTGGCGCCGGAGGAGAAGCGCTAGGCTTCGTCCGTCGCGGCATAGACCATGATGCCAGTGGCGATGGCCAGGTTCAGGCTGTCGGCCCGGCCGCGCATCGGGATTTTGACGTTGACGTCGCAGGCGGCGGCCAGGTCGTCAGTCAGTCCTGCCTGCTCATTGCCCATCAAGATAAGCGACGGCTGTTGCATGACGGCTGAACGATGGCTGACCTTGGCGTCCAGTCGTGTGCCGACGACGCTGCCGGGCCAGGTCTTGCGCCAGGCCAGGAAGGCCTCGGGCGTCGTCTTGGTGATCGAGACGGCGAAGACCGAGCCCATGGTCGCGCGCACGGCCTCGACCGAATAGGGATCGACGCAATCGCCGATCAGGATGACCCCGCCGCAACCGGCCGCGTCCGCCGTGCGGATGATGGTGCCGAGATTGCCGGGATCGCGCACCTGCTCCAGCGCGACCCAGCAGGGCGCCGAGGCGGGGTTCAGGCTGTCTAGCGGCGCATAGGCCTGTTCGAACACGCCGAGCACGGTCTGCGGATTGTCGCGGCGGCTGATCTTTTCAAGGATGGCGTGGGTGACGACGATAATGTCGCCGCCCGCCTTGAGCGTTGCGGCTTTGGCGCGATCCAGCAGCGAATGAGGACGGGCGTCCTCGCCGACCAGCAGCATCCGGGGCGCGCGCCCCTGGTCCAGCGCCTCGCCGATGAATTTCAGACCTTCGGCCAGGAAGGTGCCGGTCAGGTCGCGTTCCTTGCGCATATGCAGGGCGCGGACGCCCTTGACCGTGTCGTTGGTCAGGGAGGTGATGACGCGTTCGGTCATTGGCTCCACCGCGCGAAGAAGGACAGGCCGATGGCGCGGGCGTCAGGGCCGTCTTCGGACAGGGCCAGTTCGCCCCAGTCGACCCGGCCGCCACGATCCTGGGTCGCCTCGACCATAAGATGCGCCAAGGACAGGCCGGAAACGCGGGCCGCGTAGGCGTTCAGCAGCAGGAAGTCGGCATCGTCCGCCAGCAGAGAGGCGCAGTCCTTGAGCAGGCCCGGCATATCCTCGAACAGGCGCCAGACTTCACCCGTAGGGCCGCGCCCGTATTTCGGCGGGTCCAGGATTATGCCGTCATACTTCGAGCCGCGACGAACTTCGCGCGCGACATATTTGCGGGCGTCCTCGACAATCCACCGAATTGGATGCTGGGCCAGTCCCGACTGTTCGGCGTTCTCGCGGGCATAGGCGACAGACTTCTTGGAGGCGTCGACGTGAGTGACCGCTGCACCCGCGGCTGCTGCAGCCAGGCTGGCGACGCCGGTATAGCCGAACAGGTTCAGGATCTTCGGCGCGCGGCCGGCCGAACGTGTGAAGTCACGCACCCGTCCGTCCAGCCATTCCCAATTGGCCGCCTGTTCAGGGAAGAAGGCGAGGTGGCGGAATGGGGTGAAGCGGCCGGTGAACTTCACATCGCGCCATCTCAAAGGGAAGGCGTCGATGGGGCCGTACTCGTCGAACCGCCAGCGACCGCTGTCTTCTTCTTCCTGCTGCGGATCGAATGTCGCTGTGGCGTCGTCGAAGGCGGCCGGATCGCGGGGCGACCAGAAACACTGCGGCTCGGGCCGGACGACGGTGTAGCGGCCATAGCGCTCCAGCTTCTTGCCGTCGCCGCTGTCCAGCAGGGCATAGTCCGACCAGCCGGAGGTCACGAGCGTTTCGGGAGTTTTGGAAAGGACGGGCGCCATCGTCGGGCTGATAGGCGCTCAGGCCGCCTCGCGTCCAGCGTCCAGCGCCACGACCGTCAATTCCGGCATCTGATCGTCGCGATCGTGCGGGGTCTTGTCCCAGACGTGCGGTTCGACCGCCAGCCGCCAGGCTGCATGGACAAAGGCGAGGCTGAGCAGCGCCCAGTATGCCGGCGCAGCCAGCACATCGCCCAGCCGATAATCGAGCCCGGCGCGTCGTGCTCCGACCGCGCAGCTCTTCCAGGCGGCGATGACGCCCAGGGCCAGCACGCCTAGCGAGCCTCCGGGCAAAGGCGGCAAGACGCCGGACAGAGCCCAGACGGCGATAGCCAGAACCAGCCAGGCCAGCGTCGGGGCATGGGCGGCCGCCGAAAGGATCGCCGCGCCCAAGGTCATGACCAGCGACAAGATTCCGCGCCGGCCCAAGGCGTTGGGACGCCGCGTATGCACGCCCCAGGTCTGCATATAACCCTTCAGCCACCGGGCGCGCTGGGGCAGCCACCGGTCCATCGCGCCCGGCGGCGTCTCCCACGTCGGACTGTCGATGACGCCGAGCTTCCAGCCCATCGACCACAGGCGAAAGCCCAGGTCGGCGTCCTCGGTGACATTGTGCGCATCCCAGCCGCCTGCGCCACGCAGCGCCGTCATGCGGATGTGATTGCTTGTGCCGCCAAGCGGAAAGGGCAGGCCGAGCCGCGCCATGCCCGGCAAAGTCACTTCGAACAGGGCCGCATATTCAAAGGCGAACTGCCGATCCAGAAACCAGGAGCCAGGCTTGCCGGATCCTCGGATGCGAAGCGGCGCCTGAAGACAACCCAGCCGGGGCTGGGCGACGAAACGCGCCGCCGCCTGGCGAAGCTGTTGCGGATGCGGTCGGTCCTCTGCGTCATAGATGGTGACCAGATCGCCCCGCGCGTGACCCAAGGCGTAGTTCAAAGCACGCGGCTTGGTCTGGGGGCTGCCCGGCGGTGCGATCAGGATTTTCAGCCACGGCGGTTTGGGCGTCGCCTGGGCTGCGGCCAGTGTGACCTCATCATGCGCCTCCAGCACGATGAACGCCTCCAACCTGTGCGCCGGATAGTCGATCCGGCCGAGGTTGGCGATCAACTGCGAGGTCACAGCCGCCTCATCATAAAGCGCCGCCAGAATGGTGTAGCGCGGCCATTCGATCGGACGCGGAACAGGCGCGGGGCGTCGCAGGCTGGCGATACCGATGACGGCCTTCCACAGCGCGCACACAACGAACGCGGCTTGGAACAACACCAGGGCGACGGTGAGAGCGGTTTGGGGCCAGCGGATTAGCGCCACGGCGGATGTCAGCGTAAGCAGGATCAAGGTCGTGACCTGGAAACCGCTCCACGTGCGTCGTGAGGCGCCATTTCTGCGGGGCCTGATCCCCGGATGCGCCCAATCCTTCACCGCATCCGCCCCCAAAGCGCCACAACCCCTAATCGCTATTTGAAACAACCTTGTTCTGCAAGTCGGTTGGCGTCCGGGACGGATTGTCGCTATTCAGGGCGCCTCACCCGGAGCAGCGGCTTGTCTGAACTTTCGAACGCCTCGCGCACGACCCGAAAGCCCAAGGGCGAAGGCCATTCGCGTAGGGGCGAAATCCTGGCCGCGGCCGAGCGCATCTTCGTCGAGCACGGCTATGAAGGCGCGACGATTCGCAAGATCGCGGACGAGGTCGGGCTGTCGTCGACGGCGCTCTACATGCATTTCCCAGACAAGGGCGCGATCCTGCAGGAAATCTGCCGTGACGCCTTTGCGCGGCTGATCGCATCCAATGCCGCCGTCGCCGATGAGGCCGCGCCGCCCGAGCAGCGGCTGCGGCGGATGATCGAGGGCTACATCGACTTTGGTTTCGCCCATCCCAACGCCTATCGCCTGATCTATCTGACAAGACCGGTCGAGGCGCGAGAGGGCGCCCAGGACGCGGCGCGCGAGCTCGGCTCCAGCCTGTTCACGACATTGGAAGCGACCGTCGGCGACGCCGTGACGGCCGGACGCATGAAAGGCGATCCCGCCACGATCGCCCAGGCGATCTGGGCTGCGGCGCACGGGATCGTGTCGCTCATGATCACAAAGCCCTACTTCCCGTGGTCTGATCGGCAGGCGCTGGTTCGCACGACTTTGGACGCCCTATTCGCCGGTCTGATCGAAGGATGAAGCGTATCTGCGTCGCCTTGGCGGCTCTGGCGTTCAGCAGCAGCGTGGCTGAGGCGCGGCCCTTGCGGATCATGGCGCTGGATCAATGCGCGGATCAATATGTGCTGGCCTTGGCGCCGGACGCGGACCTCGCGCTGTCGCCCCGCGCCGACGATCCGGACGCCTGGCTGCGTCAGCAGGCGGTCGGTCACAAGCGTTTGCGTCCGACACTTGAGGCCGCCGTGGGTTTTCAGCCTGACGTCGTGGTGCGCTACTGGGGCGGCGAGCCGCGCCTACTGTCCGCGCTGACGCAGCGCGGCGTCAAGGTGGTCACAATCGATGATGCGATTGATCTGGAGGGCGTACGACGGAATATCCGGACTGTGGCGCGGGATTTGGGACAGGCTGAGCGCGGACAGACGTTAGAGCGACAGATGGACGGGAAGTTGGCCAAGGCGGCGTCGGTGAAGCGCGCGGCTGAGGCGCCGGGGGCGGTCTATCTGACCTCGGGGGGCTTCACCGCGGGGCCAGGCACGCTGATGGATGCGATGATGCGGGCGGCCGGATTTAGAAATCTGTCGGCTGCGCCCGGTTTTGGCGCACTCAGCGTCGAGCGGATCGCGATGAATCCGCCGGTGCGATTTGTGCTTGGCTTCTTCGATCAGTTGCGCGCCGACCTGCGCGGACCGGGGCGGCATCCGGTTGTCGCGCGAGCGGCCGAGGGCCGAACGGCTTCGCGCCTGCCTGCCGCGACCTTGACCTGCCCCGCGTGGTTCGCCGCCGACGCGGTCGAGATGATGGCCAAGGGGCGGCCGTGAACAGAACGGTTCGGCTGTGCCTGGTTCTGATCGGCTTGATCGTCGCGGCGCTGGCCCTGGCGGTGCTGGCCGGCGAGACGGCGTTCAGCGTCGATCAGTATGCGGCTGCCTTCAGCGATCCGACATCCGGCCCGGCCGAGGTGCTGTGGCAGGTGCGAGCGCCGCGCGCGGTCTGCGCCCTGATCGTCGGCGCGGCCCTGGGGTTGGCGGGCGCAGTGATGCAGGGGCTGTTGCGTAACCCGCTGGCTGATCCCGGCGTGCTGGGCGTGTCGGCGACGGGGGCGCTGGGCGCGGCGCTGGCGATCGTCCTTGGCGCTGCGGCTGTGCCGGGACTGATCGAGCTTTCGGCATTGGCGGGCGCGGCGTTGGCAGGCGGACTGTTGATCGCGGCGTCCAGAGCCATGCGGGCCCCGGAGGCCCTGATCCTGTTCGGGGTGGCGGTGTCCAGTTTCGCAGGCGCGGCGACGGCCTTGATCTTCAACCTGTCGCCGTCGCCGATCGCCTCGGCCGAGGTCATGTCCTGGCTGCTGGGATCGGTGCAGAATCGAAGCTGGGTCGATGTGGCCTGGGTGACGCCGGCCGTTGTCGTCGCGGGGGGCTTTGCTGCCTTGTCGGGCACAGGTCTACGGATGCTGACCCTGGGCGACGAGGGTGCGGCGGCGTCGGGCTTGAATATGGGACGGTTGCGGGCCTTCGCCCTGATCGCGGCGGCCCTGGCAACAGGGGCGGCGGTGGCGGTGGCGGGCGTCATCGGGTTCGTGGGCCTGGCGGCGCCGCATCTGATCCGCGCGGCGGTGCGCGGCGATGCGAAGCGAATCTTGGCGCCCTCGGCGCTGGCGGGCGGGCTGATGCTGATCGTCGCGGATCTGCTGGCGCGACTGACGCCGACGGATCAGGAACTGAAGCTGGGCGTGTTCACCGCCCTGATCGGCGCGCCGCTGTTCGCCCTGATCGCCTGGCGGGCGGCGCGGGAGTGGCGGCTGTGAGCTTGCTGTCGCTGGAGACGGTTCAGGCGCGGCTGGGCAAGGCCGTCGTGCTGGATGGGGTGAGCCTGTCGGTCGCGGCGGGCGATGTCGTGGCTCTGTGCGGTCCGAACGGCGCGGGCAAGAGCAGCGCCATCCGCGCCGCTGTGGGCCTGCTCGAGACGACCGGCGGACAAATCAGGTTGGGCAACTCGGACATCGTCGATCTGTCCCATCGCCAGCGGGCGGAACGCGTCGCCTATCTGCCGCAGGAACGGCGCATCGCCTGGAATCTGCCGGCGGTGGAGGTGGCGGCGCTCGGCGCGCCTTTCCTGTCAGGCGCGGATGCGCTGGCGCGCGCGCGAGCCGCTCTGGACGAAGTCGGCGCCGGTCATCTGGCGGACCGCGGCGTTGCAGAGATGTCAGGCGGCGAGCGTGCCCGGGTTCTACTAGCGCGAGCCCTTGTCGTCGATGCGCCGCTGCTGTTGGCCGACGAGCCGATCGCGGGGCTGGACCCGGATTCGCAGCGTCTGGTGCTGGAGCGCCTGAGGGCGCGCGCTGACAATGGGGCAGGGGTGCTGGTCAGCCTTCACGACCTGACCTTGGCTGCAACCGCGGCGGATCGCATTGTCGTACTGGATCAAGGGCGGGTGGTCGCGGACGCCCCACCGATCCAGGCTCTATCACCCGCCATCCTGCGCGAGGTGTTTGGGCTGGACGGCGCGTGGATCGAGGGGCCGAACGGACCGCTGTTGGCGGCCCGCCGGTCTCAGTAAGCGATATAGGGCCGCGCGCCGGCCGCCGATCCGCGCGAAATGTCGGCCGACGGCGTCAGCGGCGCTGTGCCGCCGTTCAGGCGCGCCTTGTAGACCGCCATGTTCTCCATCACCCGCATCATATAGTTGCGCGTCTCGGTGAAGGGCGCGCACTCGATGAAGTCGATGGTCTTGATCGCATCGCCGCGCGGGTCGCCGCATCGGGCGATCCACTGGCTGGGGCGTGCCGGCCCGGCGTTGTAGCCAACCGTCGCCAGCAACATGGAACCGTTATTCGCGGCCATCAGCTCGCCCAGGTGATAGCTGCCCAGGGTCATGTTGTAGTCGGGATCCCACAACTGCTCGGCGGAATAGCTCATGCCCAGACGGCGGGCGACGCCCGAGGCCGTGGACGGCAGAAACTGCATCATGCCGCGCGCATCGGCGCCGGAGCGGGCGCGGGGATCGAAGCTGGATTCCTGGCGTGTGATCGCCTGGGTGAATTCCAGCGGCGCGGCGCCGACGACCTGGGGCGGGATGCGGACCGGATACATGCGCTCGGGCATGACGAAGCCCCGCTGGCTGGCGGCGCGCCCCACCATCATGGCGGTGAAACCCTCGCCATAGCCGCGCGACAGATCCATCAGCAGGGCCAGGTCGTTGATCGTCGGCAGGTCATTGTCGAGCTGATAGGCGAAGACGCGGAGCAGGCTCATTTCGCCGGTCTCGCCCAAGATGCGCGTGGCGCGGACGATCTCATTGCCTTCGAAGCGGGCGATGTCCGCTTGGGACGGCACAGGCTCGCCCGGCAGCTGAAGCGTGGTCATGCCCGCCTTCTCGGCCGCCAGCTGGCCGTAGAAGGTCTGCCAATGCTGAGCGCCGTTGCGATAGTAGGCGAGGGCGGCGTCGCGTTCGCCGCGCGCCTCGGCGGCGCGACCCAGCCAATAGAAGGCGCGGCCCTGAGTGATCGGCGTGGATGAGGCGGTGCGCAGAGCCTCGAAATGGCGGGCGGCGACCTCGGGCTGGTTCAGCTTGGTCAGGGCGACCCAGCCGGCGAAAAACTCGGCGTCCACCATCCGGTCGCCGGATGTGAAGCCGTGACCGTTCATGGCGTCATAGGCTGCGCGCCAGTTGCCCTGTTGCAGGGCGTCCAGGAAGTAGTTGCGGCGCTCGCTCCACAGGGTGTTGTCGCCGGTCGTATGGCCCGGCGCCGGCGGAAGATTGGCCAGCAGCGCAAAGCCTTCGGACTGGCGATTTTGCGATCGCAGCAGGCGAACACGCTCCAGCACGACCGCCGGATCGGCCGCCTGGGCCGGCGTCAGATTGGCGATGACAGCGTCGGGGCTGTAGGCCGAACGAAGGGTCATCACCGTGTTGGCGATGGCGGCGCGATCGGGCGAGACCAGATTGATCATGCTACGCGTCGCCGGTCCGTGCGGACCTAGCAGCAGCATATTCAGCCGCGCCTCGTGATCGGCGGGGGTCAACCAGGAGCCCCATTGGCTGAGGATACGCGACTGCGGCGCGTCATCGAAGGAGCGGGTGCGCCACCAGTCGCGGACGAGGGCGCGGGCCTCATCCTGGCGGCCGCGCTGCTGCAGCGCGGAGGCGTAGGCGATGGCCCCCTCGACCGTCGTCGGCTTTCCGTCAGACATTAGGGCCAAGGCGGCGTCCACGCCCATGCCGGACCGGTCCAGCACCTTTTCGGCGGCGGCGCGTCGCGATTCGCCGCGCGGCCATCCCGCCAGATCGGCCTGACCGCGCGCGAGGTCCGAGTAGGGCAACTGCTCGCCCGAGGTGTCGATCAGCGCCCATTCGACCAGCTTGCGAGCCGAGGCGTCCCTGATCTGCGACATAGCGGACTGGGCGCCGAACACATCGCGCGCACGGGCCGCCGCCAGCCCCTGACGAAACAGCGCCGTGTCCTGATCGCTCAGCACGCGGCCCTGATAGGTCGCCGAATAGCCGGGGACGGACGAGGACGCCGAAGCATAGGGCACAGGCTGGGTAGGCAGGACGTCCTGCGGGTTCGGCGCAAGGACGGCGAGGGCCGCCGCCAGACTGGTCGCGATCATGATCTGTCCTGTTCCCATTCAATCCCGGTTGCGGCGGAGCCGCTGGCGACCTAACGTCCCGCGCTCATTGCAAAGGCGATGAACATCCGTCCATCGTCACTCCCCACGCAGGCCAGCTTAGTCTCATGAACGCCCCCTTGTTCAAGGGCGTGATCACCGCCCTGATCACACCACTTCGTGACGGAAACGTGGACGAAGCCGCATTCGCCAAACTGCTCGAGCGTCAGATCGCCGCAGGGGTTCACGGCGTCGTCCCGATGGGCACGACGGGCGAGGGCGCCAGCATGGATCTGGATGAGCACAAACACGTCATCGAACTGTGCGTGCGTCTGACGGCCGGGCGCATCGCCGTCATCGCCGGTACCGGATCGCCTTATACCAAGGAGGCCATCGACCTGACCCGCCACGCCAAGACGGTGGGCGCGGATGGGGCTTTGATCGTGACGCCCTATTACATTCGCCCGTCCCAGGCGGGCATGGCAGCCCATTTCGAAGCGGTGGCCGACGCGGTTCAACTGCCGATCCTGCTTTACAATGTGCCGGGCCGCACGGGGGCCGATTTGTCCAATGAGACAGTGGCGCGGCTGGCGGCCCACGCCAACATCGTCGGCATCAAGGACGCCACGGGCGACATGAGCCGCGTCAGCTGGATGCGCGCAAACATCGATGGCCAGTTCGACCTGATCTCGGGCGACGACCCCAGCTATCTCGGCTACCACGCCCATGGCGGCGTCGGCCTGATCTCGGTGGCGTCCAATGTCGCGCCCGAGGCCATGGTCGCCTTGCACAATGCGATGACCGCCGGAGATTATGCGACAGCACGCGACTGGCAGGACCGACTGATTAGTTTGTGCAAGGCGCTGTTCCTGGACAACTCGCCCGCGCCGACGAAATACGCCTTGGCCAAGCTCGGCTTATGCAACGAGGAGGCGCGTCTGCCGCTGTCGCCGACCTCCGATGCGGTCAAACCTTTCATCGACCGCGCCATGGCGGCGGCGGGCGTCATCTGATGGCCCCCAAGCCGCAATCGAAATCCAAGGTCATCGCCGAAAATCGCCGCGCGCGGTTCGACTATTTCCTAGAAGACAATATCGAGGCCGGGATCCAGCTGCTGGGCACCGAGATCAAGGCGCTGCGCGACGGCCGGGCCAATATCGCCGAAAGCTATGCGGCGGTGGAGGGGCGCGAGATCGTGCTGATCAACGCCGATATCCCGCCGTACAAACAGGCAAACCGCTTCAACCACGAGCCGCGCCGACCGCGTAAGCTGCTGCTGCACAGAAAGCAGATCGACAAGCTGATGGGGGCGGTCCAGCGCGACGGTCAGACCATCATTCCGCTGAAGCTCTATCTGAACGATGCAGGCAAGGCGAAGCTGGAGATCGCGCTGGCCAAGGGCAAGAAGCTGCACGACAAGCGCGAGGCTTCTGCCGAACGCGACTGGCAGCGCGATAAGGCCCGCCTGATGCGTGACAAGGGCTGAGGCTCAGGCCTCGATCAGGGTTCGGGCGCGCGCGAAGATGTCCTCGAACATCTGCGGCGTCAGGCGACCGGTGTTCGTGTTCAACCGGGAGCAGTGATAGCTGTTCAGAATGACGTAGCCGCCGGCTTCGCCCTGCGCCCCGTGGCCCGCCGGCATCGCTGACGCTGGCCGTCCGAACGCTTTCAGGATGTTGCGGCGCGAGACGTCGCCCAGCGTCACGATCACCTTCAGATTAGGCAGCAGTTTGAGCCGGTCGATCAGGAAGGGACGGCAGGTCGTCTCCTCGATCGGCAGAGGCTTGTTCCCGGGCGGGGCGCATCGGACCGCATTGGTGATCATGCAGTCCGTCAGCGTCAGGTCATCGTCACCGTTCGGATCATAACGGCCATTCGCAAAGCCGGCCTTCTTCAGCGTATCGTATAGCAACCAGCCGGCGTGATCGCCGGTGAAGGGACGTCCCGTCCGGTTGGCGCCGGTTCGGCCGGGCGCGAGGCCGGCGATCAGCAGACGCGCATTCGGATCGCCGAACGAGGCGGCCGGCCCGTTCCACCAGTCTGGATTCTGGCGCGCATTCTCCTGACGATAGGCGACGAGGCGAGGACATAGGGGGCAGTCGCGGGGCGGTTCGGGCGTCAAGGTCATTGGGCGGCCTTCGGGCGGCCGAAGTCGGCCATCAGATCGTTCAGGTCCAGGAAGGCGTCGGCCTGACGACGCAGTTCGTCGGCGATATGCGGCGGCTGGGTCTTCTGGGTCGAGATGACAGTCACCCGCACGCCCCTGGCCTGGATCGCCTGAACCACTCGCCGGAAGTCGCCATCGCCGGAGAACAGCACAGCATGGTCGATGTGCGGAGCCAGCTCCAGCATGTCCACCGCGATCTCGATGTCCATGTTGCCCTTGATCCGACTGTGGCCGCTATTGTCCGTGAACCGCTTGACCGGCTTGGTGACGACCGAAAAGCCGTTGTAGTCGAGCCAGTCGACCAGCGGCTTAACCGGCGAGAATTCTTCGCCCTCGACCACGGCCGTATAGTAGTATGCGCGGGTCAGGATGGACCTCTCGCGGAACCAGTCCAGCATCCGCCGGAAGTCCATGTCGTGCTGCAGGGCGCGGGCGGCGGAGTAGAGGTTCGAGCCGTCGATGAAGATCGCCAGCCGATCGGTGGGATGAAACATGGTCGAAGCCGTAGAAAGAGATGAAAAATCGGATCGCGCAGTCGCCGTCGGAATCGATGACGGGTTTGACCTGAATGACGCAGTCATCGTGGCCCTGGGCTGCAATGACAAGGGGGCATGGTCGTCCTGCACCGAAGCGCTGGAGGCGGCGATCGCGCGTTTTCGCAGCGAAGGGATTGATGTCGTCGCACGCTCGTCGTGGTGGTCGTCCCAGGCCTGGCCCGATCCGCACGATCCAGCCTTTCTGAATGGCGCGGTCATCGTCCGCACAGAACACGATCCGCATGCGCTGATGGCGGCGCTCGGCCGGATCGAGGATGCGTTCGGCCGCGAGCGGTCGGTGCGCAATGCGCCGCGGACGCTGGATTTGGACCTGATCGCCTACGGACGATTGAGCGGTGATCTGCAGGGATTAATCCTGCCTCATCCCCGCGCGGCCGAGCGACGGTTTGTCATGGGCCCCATCGCCGAGATCGCGCCGGCATGGACGCATCCGCATGGCGGGGCCGCGAGCGATCTGGCCGCTTCCACCTCCGTCGGCGCCGACGCCCGCCCGACCTGACGCCCAACTTCCGCCCCTGTGGCGTTGCAAAAAGCCGTCCTCATCTGTATTTGACGCGGTTCTCCCCCGCGTTCGAGGAATTTCATGGCCCGCGTCACCGTCGAAGACTGCATCGAGAAGGTTCCGAACCGCTTTGGTCTGGTGCTGATGGCTGGCCACCGCGCCCGCAGCATCGCCAACGGCGCCGCCCTGACGATCGACCGCGACAATGACAAGAACCCCGTTGTCGCTCTGCGCGAGATCGCCGACGACACCGTCGTGCCGGACGAACTGCGCGAGACCATCATCACCACGCTGCAACGCGTCGATGAGCGGACGGAAGCCGAGGACGAGGCGGAAACGGTCGCCCTGCTGGCCTCGCCGCAGCACATGAACATGGCCGAGGCGGAACTGATCCGCGCCCTGCAAAGCGACCGCGACGGCGGTCAGGAGGAGCGGTACTGACGTCCGAGGGAGCCCCTGGCGTCACTATCCTGCCGGCGCGGACTGAGACGGTTCCGCCGGCGCCCCAAGCTGCAAACAAAAACGACCCTCAGACGGCGCTCGTCGATCCGTCGCCCCAGCCCAAGCGCGCGCCGATCCTGCGTCAGTTTGAGCTGATCGAGGCCGTCAAGGCCTATGACCCTACCGCCGACGAAGCGCTTCTTAACCGCGCCTACGTCTATGCGATGAAAATGCACGGTTCGCAGTTGCGAGCCTCGGGCGATCCCTATTTCGCCCACCCGATCCAAGTCGCGGGGATCCTGACCGACTATAAGCTCGACACCGCCACCATCGTCACCGCCCTGTTGCATGACGTCGTCGAGGACACATCGGCGACACGCGACGACATCGCCGGCATGTTCGGCGAAGAGGTCGCGGTCCTCGTCGAGGGCGTGACCAAGCTGTCGCGGCTGGAGCTTCAGGCGGAACACACGCGTCAGGCCGAGAATCTGCGCAAATTCATCCTGGCCATCAGCCGTGACGTGCGGGTCCTGCTGGTCAAGCTGGCCGACCGCTTGCACAATATGCGAACGCTCCAGTTCGTGAAGCCGGAGAAGCGCGAGCGGATCAGCCGCGAGACGCTGGAAGTCTATGCGCCCCTGGGCCGGTCGATCGGTATCCACTCGATCGCGTCCGAGCTGGAAGAGCTGGCTTTCACCCATCTGAATCCAACGGCCAAGACCGCCATCGAGCGGCGGCTGGAGGCGTTGAAACTGGAGCACGGTCGCGCCATCGACGGCGTGGCGAGCGAGGTTGAGCGCGTTCTGTCCGAGGCGGGCCTGAAGGCCAATGTCTATGGCCGGCAGAAGACGCCCTATTCGATCTGGCGCAAACTTCAGCGCAAGTCGGTCGGCTTTTCGTCCCTGTCGGACATTTACGGCTTCCGCGTCATCGTCGAGGCGGAGGACGACTGCTACCGCGCGCTGGGTGTGATCCACCGCGAATGGCCGATGGTGCCCGAGCGGTTCAAGGATTTCATCTCGACGCCTAAGTCGAACAACTATCGCTCGTTGCACACGACCGTCGTCGGCCCCCGGGGCCTGCGGATCGAGATGCAAATCCGCACCGAGGATATGGACCGGATCGCCGAGGACGGGGTCGCCGCCCACTGGCGTTACAAGAACCATTCCTACGGCTTCGACCGCGAGGCGATGGAACAGGGCGGCGGGCGTGACCCGCTTCAGAACCTGCGACACTTGGTTCAGGTGATCGAGCACGGCGAGGGCGGCGAGGACTGGGTCGAGCACGCCAAGCTGGAAATGTATCTGGACCAGGTTTTCGTCTTCACGCCGAAGGGGCAACTGGTCACCCTGCCGCGCGGGGGAATGCCTCTGGACTTCGCCTATGCCGTCCACACCGAGGTCGGCGACACCGCCGTCGGCGTCAAGGTCAATGGCGAGTTGAAGCCCATGCGCACGCCACTCCAGAACGGCGACGTGGTCGAGATCATCCGCGGCTCCAAGCGCGAAGTGCCTGCCGACTGGCGCAGTCTGACGGTCACGGGCCGCGCGCGTTCCGCCATTCGCCGTCATATCCGCACCTCCGAGCGCGAAGAGTTCATCAAGCTGGGTCGCGTCGCGCTGGATCAAACCCTGGGCCGGGTCGACAAGGCCCTGACCGACGTGTCGCTGAAGCCGGTTCTGGAACTGCTGGCGGTCGCGAGTGACGACGATCTGTTTGAAGGCCTGGGTCGCGGGCGGTTATCGCCGACGACGGCGGCCGAAATCCTGTTCCCCGCGCTGAAGGGGCGGCTGAAGGCCGGGCCCGAGAAGCAGCGCATCGAGGGCGAGAAGGCGCGGCTGTTCGTGCGCGGCGGGGGGCTGACTCCCGGCGTGTCGGTACACTTCGGTCAATGCTGCACGCCCGTTCCGGGCGACCGGATCGTCGGCATTCTGGAGCCCGAATCTGGCCTGACCGTCCACACCATCGATTGCCAGACCCTGGCCGCCTTCGCCGATGACGATTCGGTCTGGCATGACCTGCAATGGACGCCTCAGGCCGAGACGGACGCGGTCGCCGCCGCCCGTATTCGCGCGACGATCCGCAATGCGCCGGGCGTACTGGGTCAGGTCACGACCCTGATCGGCGAGGCCGGCGGCAACATCATCAACCTGTCGATGGCGCACCGTCAGCAGGACTTCTTCGACGTGGACGTGGATGTCGAGGTCGAAGACGCCAAGCATGCGACCATGATCATGGCGGCGCTGAGGGCCAATCCGTCGGTCGATTCCGTCGAGCGCGCGCGGGGCGAATGAGCGACCCGATAAAACCGAACGCGGCGCAGATGGCCTCGCCGTCCTATCGCATGGCGGCGATGGATCAGGACTTCCTGCTGGGCGATTCGATGCGCGGCGTGCGGTTCCTGATGGAATACGCCAAGCCTGAGGAGGCGTTGAGGGCCTGGGGCGTGCGCTCGACCCTCGTCGTCTTCGGCAGCGCGCGCGTCCGTGAAGGGCACCGTTGGTATGACGAGGCGCGCGCCTTTGGTCGACTGGCGTCCGAGCGGGGCGGAGCCTTGCGAGGTCGCGTCGGCGAACCCCGCGACAATGTCATCGCCACCGGCGGCGGCCCCGGCATCATGGAAGCGGCCAACCGCGGGGCCATGGACGCGGGCGCGCCGTCCATCGGTTTCAACATCACCCTGCCGCATGAGCAGGAGCCGAACGCCTATTCGACGCCGGAGCTGACGTTCCGCTTCCACTATTTCGCGATGCGCAAGATGCATCTGGCGATGCGCGCCAATGCGCTGGTGGTGTTTCCCGGCGGCTTCGGCACCTTCGACGAGATGTTCGAGATGTTGACGTTGCGCCAGACGAAGAAGGCGCCGCCGGTTCCGGTCGTTCTGGTGGACAAGGCCTACTGGACCTCGGTCATCGGTTTCGACGCCTTGGTCGAGCATGGAATGATAGCCGCGTCCGACCTGGACCTGATCGGTTTCGGCGAGGACGCGGAGGGCGTCTGGGCTGAACTGCTCGCGCGCGGGCTGCGGCCGAACGAAAACATCGAATGAAGCGTCGCCGCAGGGTTCATCCGCGCGCGATCCGGGTCTAGAACCCTGTCATGAACACTGAAGACGTCCTCAACGAGTTTCGCGACGCCGGCGCCCTGCGCGAAGGCCATTTCGTCCTGTCGTCGGGTCTGCACAGCCCGGTCTTCCTGCAGAAGAACTTGGTCTTCATGGATGGCGCGCGATGCGAGCGGCTGTGCAAGGCGCTGGCGGACAAGATCACGGCCACGGTCGGCCCGGTCGATGTCGCCATTTCACCGGCCGTAGGCGGCATCATCCCCGGGTACGAGACGGCCAAACACCTGAAGGTCCGTTCGATGTATGTCGAGCGCGAAGGCGGGGCGTTCAAACTGCGTCGCGGCTTCTCGGTCGAGCCGGGTGAAAAGGTGGTCATGGTTGAGGACATCGTCACGACCGGGCTGTCGTCGCGCGAATGCATCGCCGCCATCCAAGCCGCCGGGGGCGAGGTGATCGCCGCCGCCTGTATCGTCGATCGCTCGGGCGGCAAGGCGGATGTGGGAGTACCGCTGATCGCCCTGGCGTCGCTGGACGTGCCTGCCTACCCAGCCGACGCTCTTCCGCCTGAACTGGCCACGCTTCCGGTGGAAGATCCCGGCAGCCGCAGATTGTTGAAGTAGAGCCATGCGAGAACGGGTCAGGCTGGGCGTCAACATCGACCACGTCGCCACGGTGCGAAACGCACGCGGCGGCACACACCCCGATCCTGCGCGGGCGGCCGAGGCGGCGCTGGCGGCCGGGGCCGACGGAATCACCGCTCACCTGCGCGAAGACCGCCGCCACATTACCGACGCCGATATCGACGTGCTCAGCGCCCTGTGCGCCCGCGCCGGCAAGCCGCTGAACCTGGAAATGGCGGTGACGGACGAGATGCTGGCCATCGCTCTGCGCCACCGGCCGCACGCCGCCTGTCTTGTGCCGGAGCGGCGCGAAGAGGTCACGACCGAAGGCGGTCTGGCGGTCGCCGGTCACGAAGGACGGATCGCGCCTGTGGTCAAGGCGCTGGCAGACGCCGGCATCCGGGTCTCGCTATTCATCGAACCGTCGGAAGCGCAGGTCGAGGCCGCCGCCGCCGTCGGCGCCCAAGTGGTCGAGTTCCACACCGGCCGCTACTGCTACTTGACCGATCCGGCAGAACGGGAGGTTGAGTTCGAACGTCTCGCCGCCGCCGCTGCCCAGGCCGACATCCTGGGGCTGGAGGTCCATGCAGGCCACGGGCTGGATTACGACACGGCCCCGCGCATGCTGGCGATTCCGGAAATCCGCGAGCTGAATATCGGCCATTTCCTGATCGGCGACTCGATCTTCATAGGCCTGGACGGGGCGATCCGCCGGATGCGGGCCGCGATGGATGCGGCCAAATGATCATTGGCGTCGGCGCGGATCTGTCGGACATCCGTCGTATCCAGGCGTCTCTTGATCGGTTTGGGGATCGCTTCAAGGCCCGCTGCTTCACCGAGTTGGAACGCACCCGCTCGGATCGGAAGCCGGACCCGGCCTGGAGCTACGCCAAACGGTTCGCCGCCAAGGAGGCCTGCGCCAAGGCCCTCGGCACCGGCATGCGCGCAGATGTCTATTGGCGCGACATGGGGGTGGTGAACCTGCGATCGGGTCAGCCGACGATGGCGCTAACCGGCCATGCGGCCGAGCATCTGGCGCGTCTGACTCCAGCCGGACACGAGGCGAGAATTCACCTGACGCTGAGCGACGAACATCCCTATGCGCTCGCCTTCGTGGTGATCGAAGCCTTGCCGCAGTCGTAATCAGGTTATAGGCGTGCGCGATGACCGCGCGGACGCGGCGAGGATGCCTGATCGCATGAGCGAAGACCAAAAGCCCGACGACGCCAATCGCGACGCCACCCCCGAAGAACGATTTGCGGCCTCGGAGGCGGACGCTCCGGTCAAGTCGGTGCAGGAGCCGACGACGGCGACCCAGAAGGTCTATGCCAAGACGCCCAAGGGCGGTGACAAGGCGACCTCGGCGGCCAGCGAAACCGGCGAAATCTTCAAGACCATCGTCTTCGCCCTGCTGATCGCGATGGTGCTGCGCATCTTCCTGTTCCAGCCCTTCACCATCCCGTCGGCCTCGATGGAGCCGAACCTCTACGAAGGCGACTATATCGTCGTCTCCAAGTGGTCGTATGGCTTCTCCAAGCACTCGATCCCGTTCAGCCCGCCGCTGTTCGATGGACGGATCATGGGTTCGGTGCCCAAGCGTGGCGACATCGTTGTGTTCAAACTGCCGCGCGATAACAAGACCGACTTCATAAAGCGCGTGATCGGCCTGCCGGGCGACCGCATCCAGATGATCGCCAACAAGCTCTATATCAACGACAAACCGGTGCAGGACGTCGTGGTCAGCGAGCAGGAGATCAACGACATCTTCGGGCCGCGTCCTGTGACCGAGGTCCGCGAGACCCTGCCGGAAGGCAAGAGCTTCATGACCCAGGACTTCGGTCCCGGAAACGACTTGGACGACACCCCCGTCTATGAGGTCCCGGCCGGACACTACTTCATGATGGGCGACAACCGCGACAACTCGATCGACAGCCGTGTCGAACAGTCCAGCGGCGTGGGCATGGTCCCGGCCGAGAATCTGGTCGGCAAGGCGCAGATCATCCTGTTCTCGTGGAAGCCCGGTTCGTCGCTGTGGAACCCGGTCAGCTGGTTCAACGTGCGGCTCGACCGGTTCTTCAACGTCCTTCACTGATGGCCAATCTGAGAGCCGAAGCGGTCGCGGCGCTGGAAATGCGCCTGGGACACAGGTTCAAGGACAAGGCCCTGCTGGAGCGCGCCCTGACCCATGCCAGCGTGGGTGAGGGAGCGCCGGTCGGCATCCACGGTCCACGCGACAACGAGCGGCTGGAGTTTCTGGGCGACAGGGTGCTGGGTCTGCTGGTCGCCGAGCGCCTGTCGGCTCAGTTTCCGACGGCGGATGAAGGCCAACTCTCGTCCAGCTTGCACGCCTTGGTCGACAAGGGCGCCTGCGCCCGCGTGGGCGAAGCCCTGGGCGTTGGGCCCGCGCTGCGGCTATCGCCCGGCGAGACCAAGACCGGTGGGCGCCGCAAGGCCGGCGTAATCGCCGATGCGGTCGAGGCCATATTGGCGGCGGTCTATCTGGACGGCGGGCTGGATGCCGCCAAGGCCGTGTTCGAACGGGCCTGGTCCGACGAACTGTCGGCGCCGCCATCCCGCACCGTGACCAATCCGAAATCGGCGCTTCAGGAATGGGCGCAAGGGTTGGGCAGGCCGCTGCCGACCTATCGCGTCGCCGATCGGACGGGTTCGGATCATGCGCCCACATTCACCGTCGAAGTGTCCGTGCAGGACGTGCAGCCCTTGACCGCGCAAGGGCGTTCGCGTCAGGAGGCGGAAAAGGCGGCCGCAACGGCTCTCCTCAAACGTGAAGGCGTCATTTGACCGATATCGAAAACCAGCGCGCAGGCTTTGCCGCCATCATCGGCGCACCCAACGCCGGCAAGTCCACGCTGGTGAACCGGCTGACCGGGTCCAAGGTGTCGATCGTTACGCAAAAGGTGCAGACGACGCGCTTTCCAGTGCGCGGCATCGCCATGGAAGGTGACGCCCAGATCGTGCTGGTGGACACGCCCGGCATCTTCACACCACGTCGTCGCCTGGACCGGGCCATGGTCGCCTCAGCCTGGGGCGGCGCGGAAGATGCGGACATCGTCGTTCACCTGATCGACGCCCAGTCCCACATCAACGCCGAAGGCCGCGAGGGCACGGCGGCCGATCGTCGCTCGGCCGAGGACACCGAGACCATCATCGCCAACCTGCAGGCCACCGGGACCAAGGTTGTTCTGGCGCTGAACAAGATCGACGGTATGCGCCGCGACACCCTGCTGGCCCTGTCGCAGAAGCTGTTCGAAAGCGGCGTCTATTCCGAGGTCTATATGATCTCGGCGGCCAATGGCGACGGCGTCGAGGACCTGAAGCAGCGTCTGGCCCTGTCCATGCCCAAGGGGCCGTGGCTGTATCCTGAGGATCAAGCCGCCGACGTGCCGGTGCGGGTTCTTGCGGCGGAGATCACGCGCGAGAAGGTCTATCTGCGCGTCCATGAGGAGCTGCCTTATTCGGCGGCGGTGGAGACGACCAGTTTCGAGGATCGCGCCGACGGCTCGGCTCGGATCGAACAGACCATCTATGTCGAGCGCGAGAGCCAGCGGCCCATCGTGCTGGGAAAGGGCGGCCAGACCCTGAAATGGATCGGCCAGAAGGCGCGCGAGGAGCTGAACGAAATCCTGGGCCGCCAGGTCCACCTCTTCCTGACCGTCAAGGTCGATCCGAAGTGGCAGGACAGCCGCGCCCTCTATGCCCAGTTCGGTCTGGATTTCGACGTCTGAGTTCCTGTGTTTGATGTGCCGCGTACCGCCGGGGGGCATCCCCGGCTCGTTCTGGGCGTCCTTGGGGCGCTGATCCTCGGCGGCGCGGTCTGGGGCGGGATCGCCACGGCCGTGGCGCCAAAGACCGATGTGGAACTGGCGACCGAGCGCGCCGATGCCCCGCCGCGACCACCCGTGGTCGTAGTTCAGGACTTGCCGCAGCTCGCGGCGCGCCTAGATCGCGAAGCTGCTTCAGGCCGCTTCATGGGCGCGGTCCTGGTGTCCAGGGGCGACAAGGTCCTGTTCCGCCAGGTCTATGGCAAAGCCAACTACGAGCAAGACCAGCCGCTGGCGCTGGGTTCGCGCTTCCGTCTGGCCTCGATCTCGAAACAGTTCACGGCGACGGCGATCCTGAAGCTTCAGGACGAGGGCAAGCTGAGCGTCTCCGATCCCGTCTGCAAATGGATCCAGCCCTGTCCGCAGGCCTGGGCACCGATCCGTATCAGCCATCTGCTGTCGCATACGTCGGGCATTCCTGATCTGATGGCGCGGCCCGGTTGGGGCATGCGCCGCACGACGCCGGCGACGCTGGACGAACTGACCGAGGATTCGAAACGGTTCGGTCTTCAGTTCGAGCCGGGCGCCAAGGTTCAGTACGACAACGCCGGTTTCAATCTGGCCGCCGCCATCGTCGAAAAGGCCAGCGGCAAGCCCTTCCAGACCTATATGCGCGAGACCTTCTTCAAGCCTCTCGGCATGAAGGATAGTGGTCTTGATCTCGATGGCGGCGATCACGGCGTCATCATGGGCTACGCCAACTTCCCCGGCGGTCTGGCGGCCCAACCGAACGCCAACACCTCTATCGTGGCGGGCGCCGGCGCGGTCTATTCGACGCTGGACGATCTGCTGGTCTGGCAAAGGGCGCTGCACCGCGGCGGCCTGCTGACCCCCGCTAGCTATCAGCAGATGCTGGCTGACCACGCGCCGGCCGACACCAAGCCGAACGAGCGCAGCCATCCGCGTCGGGACTGGGGTTTCGGCATCTTCGCCAATCGCCTGGGCGATCAGGTGCGGCCCAGCTTCCAGGACCGCCAAATCTACCACACCGGCAGCTGGGGCGGATTCCGCAACCTGATGCTCTATCAGCCGGACGCCGACGTGACGGTGATCGTCCTGTCCAACAACTATCACCTGCGTGACCAGGTCTTCTTGATCAGCCAGCAGGCGATGGCCGAGGCCTTGGGCCACGAGTTTCCAACCACGCTGGCGCGCTGAGACGTCCGACGGTTTCCCGGCGAGGAGAACAGGAGTAGAACGGGACCATGATCGCTCTTCTTGCCGCTCTCGTCCTTTCCGCTGCGCCGACGCAGGCTGCGGGCGATCCGGTCGTCGAGGCGGGCGCCGTTCTCGACCGAATGCACGCGGCGGCGTCGCGTGCGGACGGCGACGCCTATTTCGGTCTATTCACGCCCGACGCCCGGTTCATCGGCACGGATGCGACCGAGCGCTGGTCGCTGGCTCAGTTTCGCGCCTACGCCACGCCCTATTTCTCACAAGGGAAAGGCTGGACCTATCGCCCGCATGACCGGGTAGCGACCCTGGCGCCGGGCGATTGCCGCTGCATCGTCTGGTTCGATGAGCTGCTGGATAACGACGCCTACGGACTGACGCGAGGCTCAGGCGTGCTGCGCCTGACCCACGACGGCTGGAAGATCGAGCAATATGTGCTCAGTTTCACCGTGCCGAACGACAAGGCCAAGAGCGTGGTCGGGCTGATCGCCGAAGGTCCGGCGGACTGATGGACTTCCACGAAGAGGCGTTCGTCCTGTCGGCGCGCAGCCACGGCGACACGGGCGCCGTGGTCGATCTGCTGACCGAGAACCACGGCAGGCGTTCGGCCTATGTGGCGGGCGGAGCGTCGCGCAAGATGAAGCCGTTCCTGCAGGCGGGCGCGCGGGTCGTGGCCGACTACCGCGCCCGCACCTCGGATCACCTCGGCGCGGTGCGGCTGGAGCCGGTAGGCGAGGGGCCCAGCGCCCTGTTCGACGACGCCCTAGCGCTGACCGGACTGGCGGCGGCGGCAGGCGTGACCCAAGGGGCGTTGCCGGAGCGTGAGCCGCATCCCGGCGTCTTTCTTGCGTTCGAGGCGCTGATGGCAGCGTTCGAAATGCCTGCGGTCTGGCCTGCGATTTTCGTGCGGTTCGAGGCGGGCCTCCTGGAAAATCTTGGCTTTGGCCTGGACCTGTCGAAATGCGCCGCGACCGGAACGGCCGACGACTTGATCTACGTCAGTCCTCGCACCGGCCGGGCGGTCAGTCGCGACGCCGGCGCCCCCTATGCCGACAAGATGCTGACCCTGCCGCCCTTCATGCTGGGCGCCCAATCCGGTCTGATCGAGGGCGACGTCAGAGCCGGGTTCGACCTGACCGGGCATTTCCTGGAGCAGTTCGTCTTCCACCCGCAGAACAAGCCCCTGCCGCCTGCGCGCGTGTGGATGCTGGACAAGCTCGGCGACGCCGGTCGGCTCTAGCCGAAGGTGAAGGCGAAGACCTGAACGCCGGGATCCAGGAACTCGATCTCGAACGTCTGTTCGCGCACCGCGCCCGCCTGACGGACCAGTTGGTATAGCCGCTCGCCATCGACCCGGCCAAGGCCTTGGGCGTCGATGTCGCTGCCGGCGTTCGCGCCCGGCGCCGCGCCATCGATCCGGACGCGGAATCGGACCGGTGCGCCCGGCTTGCTGGGCCCCATGACCAGATGGAGATCGCGCGCCTTGAAGCGGAAGGCGATACGGCCGCCGGCCGCCTGCAGGTCGGCATGCTCACGCGTCACGCGCCAGCGGCCCGACAGGCTCCAATCGTTCAGTTTCAGCGGCGCGGCGACATAGTCCTTGATCACGTCGTTGGCCAGGCCGCCGGGAGAGCGGAAGTTCGCCGCGCGGCCATAGCCGACGTACGTCTCTGGCGATTCGACCTGGGCCATGTCGGCGGCGGCCTCCGCGCCCTCAGCCTGGACTGTGACGACATTGCTGGCGACGTTCGCGGCGCCCGCTTCCTTCAGAAGTTGCTGAATCACGCGTTCGGAGCCCGCATAGTCCCCTTCGCCGAAATGGTGGTGACGGATCTGCCCCCTGGCGTCGATGAAGTAGTGGGCGGGCCAGTACTGGTTCTTGAACGCCCGCCAGATGGCGAACTCATTGTCCATGGCGACAGGATAGGTGATTCCAAGGCGCTGGACGTTCTGGCGGACGTTGGCCTCGGACTTCTCAAAGGCGAACTCGGGCGTGTGCACGCCGATCACCACCAGACCCTGGTCCTTGTACTTCTCAGCCCAGGCACGGACGTAGGGGATGGAACGGATGCAGTTGATGCAGGAGTAGGTCCAGAAATCGACCACCACCACCTTGCCCTTCAGCTGCTCGGTCGTGAGCGGCGGGGTGTTGATCCAGGTCGTCGCCCCGGTCAACGGCGGCATCACCCCTTCGACCGGCAGATTGGCCAGATCGGCCGGGGCCTGGTTCGTCGGCATTCCGCGCCCGATCCCGCCCAGCAGCGCCTGTTCGATCCGGCCCGTGCTGGCGGCCGAAATCCGGGTCAACAGTCCCGTGTCCGCACCCAGACCGATGACGACCACGCCGATCAGCACCAGCACGCCCAGGCCGCGCCTTACCCATTCGCCGACGCCCAACGCGCCCTTCATGGCCTTTAACACGCGACCACCGACCAGCAGGGCCAGACCCAGTGATGTCGCCGCGCCTGCTGCATAGGCCAGCAGCAGAACCGTCGTGCCGACGCCGGCGCCCTGAAGCGCTGCGCCTGTCAGGATCACGCCCAGAATGGGTCCGGCGCACGGCGCCCAGAGCAGCCCTGTCGCGACGCCGAGCAGCAGGGACGAGCGCACGTCGCCTTGATCGCCACCCTGGCGCTCGGCGCGATCGGTCAGCCAGGACCCCGCCGCCACGAACGGCCGCATCAGGCGATCGCCCACGGCCGGAAACAGCAGGCTGACGCCCAGCACCGCCATGACGGCCAGGGCGATCCAGCGCCCGACCTCATTGGCCCGCACCGCCCAGCCGCCGCCCAGCGCCGCCAGCGTCGCCACGCCCGCAAAGGTCACGGCCATCCCGACCAACAAAGGCAGACCGTTGCGGATGAACGGCCGATCCGCCCGCGCGAAGACGAAGGGCAGAACCGGCAGGATGCAGGGACTGACGATGGTCAGAACGCCGGCGAGATAGGACAGCAGGAATAAGATCATGGCGCGGCCTGACGAGGGTGTGTCTCTCACATACGCACGGCGGAGCGGTTTGGTGACTCCCCGGCGCGCTTATCCCCCAATCTGACGCCTAACGGGCTAGACTTCCCGCTTCCGATCCCCGATTCGCAGAGCCATGACGATCCACGCCCCGCCGCCGGAAGGCGGCCGCATTATCGACGAGCCGATGGAGACGGCCCTCAGCCGCCGCTATCTGGCCTACGCCCTGTCGACTATTACGAACCGCGCGCTGCCGGACGTGCGTGACGGGTTCAAGCCCGTGCATCGGCGCATCCTGTACGCCATGCATCAGATGCGGCTGAACCCGCAGGCGGCGGCGCGCAAATGCGCCAAGGTCGTCGGCGAGGTGATGGGCGGATACCACCCCCACGGCGACGCCTCGATCTATGAGGCCCTGGTGCGCCTGGCCCAAGATTTCGCGCAGCGTTATCCGCTGGTCGACGGTCAGGGGAACTTCGGCAATATCGATGGCGATAGCGCCGCGGCCATGCGCTACACCGAGTGCAAGCTGACGCCGGCCGCCGTGCTCCTGCTGGACGGGATCGATCAGGATTCGGTCGATTTCCGCGCCACCTACGACGATCAGGACGAGGAGCCGATCGTCCTGCCAGCCGGTTTCCCCAATCTGCTGGCCAACGGCTCGTCAGGCATCGCCGTCGGTATGGCTACCTCGATCCCGCCCCACAATGTCGGCGAACTGATCGACGCCTGTCAGGCCTTGCTGGAGCGGCCCGAGACGACGACCGAGGAACTGGTGCGCCTGGTTCCCGGCCCGGATTTCCCGACCGGCGGCGTGGCCGTCGAAGGTCATGCCTCGATCCTGGACGCCTACGAGACGGGGCGGGGCGGGGTGCGACTGCGGGCGCGCTGGGAAACAGAGGATCTGGGTCGTGGCGTGTGGCGGATCATCGTCACCGAGATGCCGTACCAAGTGCAGAAGTCGCGCCTGATCGAGGCGCTGGCGGACCTGATCGAGCACAAGAAGGCGCCGCTGCTGGGCGACGTGCGCGACGAGTCGGCCGAGGACATTCGCCTGATCCTGGAGCCGAAGAACCGCACTATCGAGCCTGAAATGCTCATGGAAAGCCTGTTCAAGCTGTCCGATCTGGAGGTCCGCTTCCCGATCAACATGAACGTGCTGGACGCGAGCGGCACGCCGCGCGTCATGGGTCTGAAAGACTGCCTGCGCGCCTTCCTGGATCACCGACGCGAGGTGCTGAACCGTCGTTCGCAATGGCGGATCGCGCGGGTCGAGAAGCGTCTGCACCTGCTAGAAGGCCTGCGCATCGTCTTCCTCAACCTCGATGAGGTGATCCGTATCGTCCGCGAGGAAGAGCAGCCGAAGGCCGTCTTGATCGCGCGCTTCGGTCTGACGGAGGTTCAGGCCGACTTCATCCTCGACACCCGACTGCGTCAGTTGGCGCGTCTGGAAGAGATGACGATCGAGAAGGAATTCAACGCTCTGTCCGAAGAACTTGCCAACCTGAAGGCGCTGACGTCGTCAGAAGGCAAGCAGTGGAAGGCGATCTCCAAGGAACTGGAGGCCGTGCGCAAGGCGCTAATCTCGCCGCGCCGCACCACGATCGCCGAGGCGGTGGATACGTCCGCCTTCGTCGCGCCCGAGGCCTTTATTCCGCGCGAGGCGATCACCGTCATCCTGTCGGAACGCGGCTGGATCCGCGCCGCCAAGGGCAAGGTCGAGGATCCGTCGGAGCTGAAGTTCAAGGAAGGCGACCAACTCGCCTACCTCGTCCCGGCCTATACGACCGACAAGCTGCTGGTGGCGGCGTCGGACGGGCGCATCTTCACCATAGGCGCGGACAAGCTGGCGTCCGGACGCGGCCATGGCGAGCCGCTGCGCCTGATGATCGATCTGGACGAAAAGGCCGAGATCATCAACGTCCTGGCGCACCAGCCGGGCGGCAAGCTGCTGATCGCATCAAAGGCCGGATACGGCTTCATCGCACCGGAAGACGACACCCTGGCGCAGAAGCGCGGCGGCAAGCAGGTGCTGAACGGCGAAATGCTGGCGGTGCTGCGGGTGACCGGCGATCACGTTGCGACCATCGGCGAGAACATCAAGACTCTGATCTTCCCTGTTGCCGAACTGCCCGAGATGGGACGCGGCAAGGGCGTGAAGCTGCAAAGCTTCAAACAGGGCGGCCTCGCCGATATCGCAGTCTTCAACGCCGAAAACGGGCCGGAATGGGCCGACGGCGGCGGACGTCGTCGCAACTGGCCCGACTGGAAAGACTGGCTGGGCAAACGCGCCGGCGCCGGTCGCCAGGGCCCCAGAGGCCTGCGGAAGTTCAGATAGGCGGCCCGCCCGTCGGTTCTAGAACAGGACCGACGGGTTCATGATCCGCTTGGGATCGATGGCGCGGCGGATGGCGGCCATGGTTTCGATCTCGAGCGGGGACTTGTAGCGCTTGACCTCTTCGGTCTTCAGCCGGCCCAGCCCGTGTTCAGCCGAGATGGAGCCGTCGTAGGTTCCGACAACATCGTGAACCACTTGCGAGCCTTCCTTCCAGCGGCTGATGAAGGCGGGGATGTCCTGACCGACGCCCGGCAGAATGTCGTAGTGCAGATTGCCGTCACCGACATGGCCGAAGACCGAGATGCGGGCGCCGGGATGGAAGCGTTCGACGGCGGCCGAGGCTTCGTCGATGAAATCGGCGATGCGGCTAATGGGGACGGAGACGTCGTGTTTCCAGCCGCCGCCCTCGGGCTTCAGAGCCGCCGAATGTTCTTCACGCAGACGCCAGAAGGCGGCGCGCTGTGCGTCGTTCTGGGCGATGGCGGCGTCGGTGATCAGGCCTTCCTCGAAGGCGACCTCGAGCAACGCCTCCATCTGGGCCTCGGCGCCGCCGGGCGTGCCCGAAGCGATCTCGATCAGGACATACCACTCGGGCGCCGAGTCCAGCGGCTCGCGGGTGTCGGGAATGTTCTTCAGCACCAGTTCCATGCCGAGGCGCTTCATCAGTTCGAAGGCCTCCACCCCGCCGCCCGTCTCGGCCTTGGCGCGGGCGAGCAGTTCGACCGAGGCGGCGGCTGTTTCCAGCCCGACCACCGCTACGGCGCGCGAGCGCATGATGGGGAAGAGTTTCAGCGTGGCGGCGGTCACGACACCCAATGTGCCCTCGGCGCCGATCAGCAGCTGTTTCAAGTCGTAGCCGGTGTTGTCCTTACGCAGCCGCTTCAGGCCCCGAAAGATTTCGCCGTTGGGCATGACCGCCTCAAGGCCCAGCACCAAATCGCGCATCATGCCGTAGCGAAGAACCTGGGTGCCCCCGGCGTTGGTGGAGATGACGCCGCCAATGGTGGCTGAGCCCTCAGCTGCAAGACTGAGCGGGAAATAGCGGCCGGCCGCTGTCGCCGCCTGCTGCGCCTCAAGCAGGGTCAGGCCGGCCTCGACCGTCATGGCGTCGTCCAGCGGGGTCACGTCGCGGACGGTGCGCATCTTGCGGGTGGAGAGCAGGACTTCGCCGAAGGGGATCTGGCCGCCGACCAATCCCGTGCCGCCGCCTTGGGGCGTGATCGCCACGCCTTCCCGCGCGCAGATCGTAACGACGCGCGCGACCTCTTCCGTCGAACGCGGGGTCAACAGGATCGCCGTATTACCCGTCCAGCGATTGCGCCATTCGGTCAGATGCGGCGCGATGACATCAGGATCCTGGGTCCAACCGCCCGGACCGAGCGCGGCCTTCAGTTCGTCAATCACGGCGGCGGAGGGGGCGGGCGTCTGCATGCCCCCTTTTGTCAGGCGTCGCCTTGCGTTGGAAGGGCCGCGAGGGCCCTCAGACGTCGAGTTCTTCTTTCACGAACTGGGCGTTTTCCTGAATGAACTGGAAGCGGGCGTCGGCGCGCTTGCCCATCAGGCGCTCGACCAGGTCTTCGATGCTGGCCTCGGCGTCGGGCACCGTAATGCGCGCCAGGGTTCGCTTCTTGGGATCCATGGTGGTCTCCTTAAGCTGGGAGGCCATCATTTCGCCGAGACCCTTGAACCGGCCGATCTCGGTCTTCTTGCCCTTGAAGACTGTGGCCAGCAGTTCGTCCCGGTGGGCGTCGTCGCGGGCGTATTCGCTCAAAGGGCCGGCGCTGATGCGGTAGAGCGGCGGAAGAGCCATGAAGACCCGGCCCTGGCGAATGGTCTCGGGCATGACGCGGTAGAAGAAGGTGATCAGCAGCGCCGCGATGTGCGCGCCGTCCACGTCGGCGTCGGTCATGATGACGATCCGCTCGTAGCGCAGGTCGTCGATATTGAACCGGTTGCCGGGTTGGACGCCCAAGGCCAGGGCCAGATCGGACAGTTCGACGTTGGCGCGCAGCTTGTCAGCGGTGGCGGACGCGACGTTTAGGATCTTGCCGCGCAGGGGCAGGATGGCCTGGGTCGTGCGGTCGCGCGCCTGTTTGGCCGAGCCGCCGGCCGAATCGCCTTCGACGATGAAGAGTTCGGTGCCTTGAGCCGACTGACGGCTGCAGTCCGACAGCTTGCCGGGCAGGCGCAGCTTGCGGGTGGCGGCGGCGCGCTGGACTTCCTTGTCCTTACGGCGACGTAGCCGATCCTCGGCGCGATCGACGACGAAGCCGAGCAGGGCGTTGGCCTGTTTGGGGCTCTCGGTCAGCCAGTGGTCCAGCGGGTCGCGCAGCAGCTGCTCCACGATGCGCGCACCCTCGGGCGAGGACAGACGGTCCTTGGTCTGGCCCTGAAACTCGGGATTGCGGATAAAGACGCTGATCAGGGCGCCGGCATTGGCGATGACGTCCTCGGCCGTGATGATCGCGGCGCGCTTCTCGTTGGTCAGTTCACCGTAGGATTTCAAACCCTTGACCAGGGCGGCGCGGAACCCGGCCTCGTGCGTGCCGCCATCGGGCGTGGAGACGGTGTTGCAGTAGGACTGGATGAAGCCGTCCGATTCACCAAAGCCGATCGGCGACCAGGTAACGGCCCATTCGAATGCGCCCGCTTCGCCTTGACGCTCGGCGCGGCCGGCGAAGGCGGGGGTGACGGTTTCCAACTGACCGATACGGTCGATCAGGGCATCGGCCAGGCCGCCGGGGAAGTGCAGGCTGGCTTGGGCGGGCGTGGCGTCGGTGATCCGCTCCGGCGCGCAGGTCCAGCGGATCTCAACGCCGCGGAACAGATAGGCCTTTGACCGCGCCATGCGGAATAGACGAGCGGGCTTGAAGGCCGCGCCCATACCGAAGATTTCGTCGTCGGGCTTGAAGCGGATCAGGGTGCCGCGCTTCTTAGACGGGCCGATCTGCTGAATCGGGGCCAGGACGTGGCCGCGGCTGAAGGCCTGTTTCCATTCGAAACCGTCGCGCCAGACCGTGACCTCGACGCTTTCGCTCAGGGCGTTGACGACCGAGACGCCGACACCGTGCAAACCGCCTGAGGTTTCATAGGCTTTACCGGAAAACTTGCCGCCAGAGTGCAGCACGGTCATGACGACTTCCAGCGCAGACTTGCCAGGATGTTTGGGGTGAGGATCGACCGGGATGCCGCGACCGTCATCGCGCACCGACAGATAGCCGTCGGCGTCCAGATCGACGGTGATCAGCTTAGCGTGCTTCGCCACCGCCTCGTCCATGGCGTTGTCCAGGACTTCGGCGAACAGGTGGTGCAGGGCGCGCTCGTCGGTGCCCCCGATATACATGCCGGGGCGTTTGCGAACGGGTTCAAGCCCTTCCAGCACCTCAATGGATGAGGCGGAATAGCCGGTGGCGGCCGCCGTCGTGGCCGTGGACTGAACAGGCGGGGGCGCAGGCGTTGAGACAGCAGTGGGCGCAGCCGCAGGCGGGGTCACCACAACAGGCTTGGGCGGCTCGGGTTTGCGAGCTTCGGGTTCGTCGTCAAAAGCGAAGAGGTCGGCGGCCATTCACATAGTCTGAGGCGATTCGGGACCGGGTCTGGTAGGCCCGTGAGGCCGGTCGAGCAAGCGGCGCACGAACCGGGGCCGGATCGAAGGTCACGGAGCGGGCCATAATCGCCAACATCAGGATCCACGGCAGGTTAGCGTGGGTCAGCAGGACGCTCTCTGACAGGCTCAAAGCGGTGAAGGCGGATAGATAGGCGATGCTCCAATAGCCTTCGCGCGCACCGAGCCCGTTCGTGCGCGCGATGACGAAGATCGCAGAGAGCGCCATGATGGCCCCTACCGCCACCGCACCGGGCCAGCCCAGTTGCACGAGCAGATCGATCCAGCCGTTGTGGGCGGAGGGGACGGGCCATTGGGTCTCGATGCGGATTTCGCGCGCAGGGATCGAGTCCACGCCCCAGAAGGCGCTGAAGCCATATCCGGTCCAGGGGCGCTCAGCGACCTTCCGCATAAGGGCCTCCCAGATCAGGGTGCGGCCTGTCAGCGACGGGTCCTTGCCCAGCGCTTCCAGGATTGCAGCGGAGTCGGAGTTCCACAGCCAGGTGGCGGCCGCCGCAACGATGACGGCAAGCCAGATGCCGATGACGGTGATGACGGTGCCGCCTTGTTTCAACGCCCACCACCCACCGATCATGCCTAGGCCCAGGCCCCAGCATAGAAGCGATGTCTTGGATTGGGTGGCGAGCACCAGGAGCGTGGTCAGGCCCAATGTCAGCAGGCAGATCCAGAACCGATGGCTGCGTCCCGCGATATGATCGGCGGCCAGGGTCGCTGCGGCGGAGACGGCGCCCACCACCATGACCAGCCCCATCTGGTTCTTCTCGTACCAGAGGCCGCGCCACAGGCCGGCGTTGTCGAACTGGTGCACCCCGACCTTCGGATAGCCGAACACCATGATCAGGCTGCCGATCGCCATCACCAGACAGGTGTACATCAGGACGCGCGGCAGGGCGTCGTTACGGAACCGGGCGCCCAGATAGATAGCGAAAGCGCTGTTAATCGCCATGGCGATGACGCGGCGCTCAGTGACCTCGGGGTCGATGGACCAGTATTTCGAGACGAAACACAGGGCGACCAGGGCGAACATCATCAGCCAAGCGGGCCAGGCGCGTATGACCTTGTCGAAGCGAAAGACGATCAGGCCGGCGATGACGGCATAGACCGGCAACCAGATGAACCGCAGGATCGGCGTCTCGACCTGGGTCGGCGCGATGACGGGCGCAATAAGGGCGCCGGTCAGCATGAAGACGACGAAGCCAGCCGCCCACTGTTCCCACAGCGGCGGAGAATCATCCGGGATATGAACGGGCGGTTCACGCACGGGCGCACAGTCCTTTGCGGCGCTTAAGGAACCGTGAGCGCGGCGGTGAAGGCGGCGAGACCTCGTTCCAGATCGGCGATCAGTTCTGAGGGGTCTTCCAAACCGACATGCAGTCGGATCAGTTCGCCCTCAAGCACGGGCGGATGGCAGCGGTAGTCCATCTGATGGGTCTCGTGGGTGATCAGGCTTTCGAACCCGCCCCAGGAATAGCCGAGGCCGAACAGGGTCAGGGCGTTCAGCAACGCCTCGCCCGCCGCCTTGTCGCCGCCCTTCATAATCAAGCCCATCAGGGACGCCGCGCCGGTGAAATCACGCCGCCACAGGTCATGGCTGATCGAGTTGGTCAGGGGCGGGTAGAGCACGCGGGAGACCTCTGGCCGACCGTGCAGCCACTCCGCGACGATCAAAGCCGACCGCGCCTGTTCGGCATACCGCAGCGGCAGAGTCCGCAGGCCGCGCAGCGCCAGCCAGGCGTCGTCGGGCGACACATGCCAGCCGAGATCCTCGATCGTGTCGCCGATGGCTCTCAGACAGGCGGGATCGTTCGAAGCGATGCTGCCCATCAGCACGTCCGAATGACCGCCGACATATTTGGTGACGGCCTGAACGCTGACATCCACGCAATGGGCCAGCGGACGATAGGCCAGGCCGGCGGCCCAGGTATTATCGACCACCGTCAGGACACCTCGCGCGCGGCAGGCCTGGGCCACGGCGGTGACATCGACCATCTCGAATGTGAGAGAGGCTGGCGACTCCATCAGCACCAACCGCGTGCGTTCGCCGATGGCGGCCAGAACAGCCTGCGCGTCTGCGTCTGCGGGCAAAAAGCGGGTCGTGACGCCGCGGGTCGATTGATAACGGCTCAGGAACCGGCGCGTCGGACCATAGACGGCGTCCGTTGTGACCACCTCGTCGCCCGGTCTCAAAAGCGCCAGCAGCGGAACTGTGACGGCCGCAAGGCCCGACGGAACGAGGAAGGCCCCCTCCGCGCCCTCCAGATCGGCCAGGGCGCGGCGAAGATCGCGGGCGGCGCTGGTCCCGCTGAGGCCATAGGTCGGCCCGTCGGTCTCGTCGCGCATGACGGCCGCGCTATCGCTCAACATCGTCGAGGCGCGTTCGATCGGCGGATTGACGCCGCGCCGGCCCTGGCCGCGTCGCGTGGCGGCGGCGATCAGGCGGGTGCGGTCCGAATGCGGCGACATGGCCCCTCCGATGGGTTGCGGATCGAGCCCTAAAGGCCTCTAAAGCCAGCGGGGCGCAAGCGGCGAGGGACTGGAACGCGATGCGGTGCTGGATGATCGGAGCGATGGCGGCGGTGCTGCTGACGGCGGCTTGCGGGCGCAAGGACGCCAATCCTGCGCCGGAAACCAGCCCTGTCACGTCCGCGCAAGCGTCCTCGACTGCGGTCGCGAAAAGCCCGACGCTGGCCGCCATCAAACGCCGCGGTCGCTTGAACTGCGGCGTGCATCAGGGGTTAGTCGGCTTTGCCTACACCGACAATCGCGGCCAGTGGCGCGGCTTCGACGTGGACTTCTGTCGCGCGACGGCGGCGGCTGTGCTGGGTGATGCCGACGCGGTGCGGTTCGTGCCTCTGTCGGCGTCCGATCGTTTCACGGCGCTGAACGACGGCCGCATCGATGTGCTTTGGCGCAACTCGTCCTGGACCATGAGCCGCGACGCGGGCGAGGGGTTCGTCTTCGCCGGCGTCAACTATTACGACGGCCAGGGCTTTCTGGTTCGGCGTTCGCTGAACCTGAACAGCGCGACTGAACTGACGGGCGCGCGGGTTTGCGTTCAATCGGGTTCGACGTCCCAGGCCAACGCTGCCGATTATTTCCGGTCTCGAGGCATCGAATATCGACCTGTCGTGTTCGAGACGGAGGAGGCGGCGCGCGACGCCTATGGTCGCGAGGATTGCGACGCGTTCAGCGCCGACATCTCCGCGCTAGCCGCCGCGCGGACTGTGCTGACCAATCCCAACGAGCATGTGATCCTGTCCGATGTGGCGTCCAAGGAGCCGCTGGGGCCGGTAGTCAAGGCGGGCGACGAACGCTGGGCCTCGACCGTCCGCTGGACCCTAAACGCCCTAATGCTGGCCGAAGAACTCGGGGTCACCAAGGCCAATGCCGAAGATCAGTTCAAGACGACGACGGACCCACGCGTGCGACGTCTTTTGGGCGCCGAGGGCGAGTTCGGACCCATGCTGGGGCTGTCGAACGCCTGGGCCAAGGACGCCGTGGGTGCGGTCGGAAACTATGGCGAAATCTTCGAGCGGAATTTGGGATCGCAATCGGCGCTCGACCTGGCGCGCGGTTTGAACGCACAATGGAACGCGCGCCCGGCCGGCTTGATCTATGGCCTGCCGATCCGATAAGCGCCGACGCTTGCATCGCTTCCTGGGGGACAGATGACCGAGACGAAACGCGGCGGCCTTGCGCTGCACTGGCTGATGTTGATCGGTTTCGCGGTCGGTCTGATCGGAGGATTGCTGGTCAATCTGACGCTGGGAGCGGATACGGCCTGGGTGGTCTGGCTGACAGACAACGTCACCGGACCGCTGGGCCAGATCTTCCTGCGCCTGCTGTTCATGATGGTGATCCCGCTGCTGTTCTCGGCCCTGGTGGTCGGGGTGGCCGAGATGGGCGATCTGAGCTCGCTTGGACGGGCGGGAATCAAGACCCTGTTGTTGACCATTCTGGTGTCCAGCATCGCTGTGGTGATCGGCCTAGTGATGGTCAATGTGTTCCAGCCCGGAAGGGGCGTGGACCCAGTTCTCGCTCAGCAACTGCTGGACCAGGGACGTGCCGGCGCGGCCGGTATCGTCAGCGGCGCGCCCGAAACCATCCAACTGGGTGATTTCTTCCTGGATCTGATTCCGTCGAACGTCTTCACCGCTGCCTCCGAGAACCAGATCCTGCCGGTGATGGTGTTCGCTCTGTTCTTCGGCATCGGCCTGGTGATGGCCAAGTCGCCTGCGACCGACCGCTTGCAGCAGGTCATCGAGGGCATGTTCGAAGTGACGATGAAGCTGATCAACCTCTTCATCAAACTGGCCCCCATCGCAATCGCCTGCTTGATGTTCAACCTGGCGGCCCTGTTCGGCTGGGACCTTCTGGTGCGCCTCGCGGCCTATGTCGGCGTCGCGGTGGGCGCGATGGCGATCCACATGTTCGTCGTCTATCCGCTGGTGATCTGGATCCTTGGCGGCCGGTCGCCGATCGCCTTCTTCAAGGGAGTGCGCGAGCCAATGGTGGTGGCCTTCTCGACCGCTTCATCCAACGCGTCTTTGCCGGTGTCGCTGAAGGCGGCCGAGCAGGAGCTGAAGCTGCCGCGCAAGATCGCCCGCTTCGTCCTGACGGTCGGTGCCACCGCCAACCAAAACGGCACGGCCTTGTTTGAAGGCGTGACGGTGCTGTTTCTGGCTCAGTTCTTCGGCATCGACCTGACGATCACGCAGCAGATCATCGTCATGCTGGTCTGTATCCTTGGCGGTATCGGTACGGCGGGCGTGCCGGCCGGTTCGCTACCGGTCGTGGCGATGATCCTGGTGATGGTGAAGGTACCGCCGGAGGGCATCGGCCTGATCCTGGGCGTGGATCGCTTCCTGGACATGTGCCGCACAACCCTGAACGTCACGGGCGACCTGGTTCTGGCGACTGTCGTTTCGCGCGGCGAGGAAGACGAGCCGATCGACGCCGACGATGTCGTCCCCGTGGCGCCGCCGGCCTGATCTCAGCCGGTTTCGACGGGGGTGTCCGTTCGGGCGCCCCATTCAGCCCAGGAACCGTCATAAAGCCGCGACGAACGACCGAGTTCAGCCATGCCCAGCGTCAGTATTGCGGCGGTCACTCCGGATCCGCAGGTCGTGATCACGGGTCGGCTGATATCCACGCCAGCGTCCGCAATGGCCTGCGCCAAGGCCGCGCCACGCTTCATAGTGCCATTGTCGTTTAGCAAGCGACCATAGGGGAGATTGCGCGCGCCGGGCATATGGCCGCTGCGAACACCGGCGCGAGGTTCGGGCGCCGCACCTTTGAAACGCGGTGCGGCGCGCGCATCCACGACCTGGGCGTCCTGGGCCAAGGCCGCGCGCACGTCATCCAACGAGGCGACAGCATCGAGCGTCATCTTGGCATGGAAGTCTTTTGCATCTGCGACTGAAGGCCCGGAGACGGTTGGCAGGCCGTCGTCACGCCAGCGCGGCAGGCCGCCGTCGAGCACCTGAACCCTCGTCGCGCCCATCGTCTTCAGCAGCCACCAGACGCGCGCCGCCGAGAACAATCCGGCTGTATCATAGACGACGATCTGGTCGTCGACGGAGAGGCCCAGCGTCCCGACCGCCGCCCCAAAGGCCTCTGGCGTCGGCATCATGTGGGGCAAAGCGCTGTCGCGATCCGATATCGCATCCAGATCGAAGAAGACTGCGCCAGGGATATGGGCCTGTTCGAAATCGGCGCGCGCGTCGCGGCCGTCCAGATGCCAACTGCTATCGACGATCCGCAAATCGGGCGCGCCCAATCGCGCGGCAAGGTCCGTCGTGGAAATCAGCGGACTCATGGGCGAGACAGGCTCAGTTGGATGACGTCGGTGCGGCGAGAGCGGAAACCGGCCTCGCAATAGGCCAGATAGAAGCGCCAGAGCCGGCGGAATCTTTCGTCAAAGCCGGAAAGCTTGCTGATTTCGCCCCAGGACGCCTGGAAACGCTCATCCCAAAGCTTGAGCGTCGCAGCGTAGTCGAGGCCGAACCGTTCCACCGACTGCCATGACAGTCCGGCTTTCGACACGACCGGCGCCAGCCGTTCTTCGGAGGGCAGCATGCCGCCGGGGAAGACGTACTTTTGAATAAAATCTGTCCGGGCATTGTATTCGTCGAACAGGTCGTCCTGGATCGTGATGATCTGCAGTCCGGCCTTGCCGCCGGGCCGAAGGACGTCGTGGACCTTGCCGAAATAGGCGGGCCAGTACTCCATGCCCACAGCCTCGAACATCTCGATGGATGCCACTCGATCAAATCGGCCCTGCACGTCGCGGTAGTCGATAAGCTGAATATCGGCGCGGTCGCTCAGTCCCGCGTTGAACATGCGCTGGCGAGCGAAATAGTGCTGCTCTTTGGAGATCGTAATCCCAGTGACGTCGGCGCCGATCTCGCGCGCCGCAAACTCGGCGAAGCCGCCCCAGCCGCAGCCGATTTCGAGCACCGACATGCCCGGCCGAAGATCCATCATTCGGGCCAAGGCGGCGTATTTCTCGCGCTGCGCCGCCTCCAGTGCCTCACTATCGCGGCTGAAGCGGGCCGATGAGTAGGTCATCGTGCCGTCCAGCCACTGGGAATAGAAGGCGTTGCCCAGATCGTAGTGGGCGTGGATATTTTTCTTCGACCCGGTCTTGCTGTTACGATTGGTGCGGTGGCTCAGCCAGTTGACCACCCACATGATCAGGTTGCCGTCGAACAGGCGCCGGATGTGATCGTAGTTGTCCACCAGGGTTTCGAGCAGACCGGCCAAGTGCGGACTGTCCCACTCGCCCGCGATATAGCCTTCGGCGAATCCGATATCGCCGGCCGCCAGGACGCGGCGTGCGAACCGATAGTTGCGCACGGTCATCATGCCGCTGGGGCCCGGCTGCTTGCCTTGAAGCACATGGGTCTCGCCATTGGGCAGTTGCACCGTCAAGCGCCCGAAGGTCCAGTTGGCGGCCAGAAGCCGCAACAGCATGGCGAACACGCGCGGTGTTCGGCTGGCGACGGCTTCGATATCGGCGTGTGCGACGCTCATCTTTTGACTTTCAACGCGGAATATAAGGGGGGTCAATCACGGTCGCTGTGGTCGTCGCCACGGCCGGAAACGGTCTTCAGGGCGGCGAGCGCCCGGGCGCGACCCTTCTCGTGTTCGACTATCGGCTTGGGGTAATCGCGCCCTAGAACGATTCCGGCGTCGCGCAGCACTTCAGCGGGTGCCGTCCAGGGCGACTGAAGCCAGCGGTCGGGCAGGCGGCGAAGTTCCGGCACCCACCGACGGACATAGCCGCCGTCGGGATCGAACTTTTCACCCTGCGTGATGGGATTGAAAATGCGGAAGAAGGGGGAGGCGTCTGCGCCCGAGCCTGCGACCCACTGCCAGTTCTGCACATTGCTGGCCCGGTCGGCATCCACCAGCGTGTCCCAGAACCAGGCTTCGCCTTCGCGCCAGTCGATCAGCAGATGTTTGATCAGGAAGGAGGCGACGACCATCCGAACCCGATTGTGCATCCACCCTGTCGTCCAGAGCTGGCGCATACCGGCGTCCACCAACGGGTATCCGGTCCGCCCCTGTCGCCATGCATTGAGGCTCGCGTCGTCTTTGCGCCAGGGCATGGCGTCATACTCGGGACGGAAGGCGCGCTCGGTGATGAAGGGAAAATGGTGCAGCAGGTGCGCCGAGAACTCGCGCCAGCCGATCTCAGAAATGAATTTGTCGGCTTCCGCCGATGATACCTTGCCGTCTTTCGCCGCCTGTCGGGCGCGGTCAATCGCCCGCCAGGGGCTGATTTCGCCCCAATGAAGATGCGGCGACAGGCGGCTGTTGGCGCCCTGCCGGTCGGGAAAGTCGCGATCCTTGGAATAGCTCTTCAGGCCGGATGATATGAACTTGGACAAGGCCTGCGAGGCCCCGTCTTCCCCTGGCGTCCAGTCGAATCCTTTGGACCAGTCCGGACGGTGGGGGTGCAGCTTCCAGCCGTCGAGGTCGTCAGACTGAACCCTTTTGGGCGTCTGGATTTGGCGCGGTCCCGTTGTGTGAGCCGGGGCCTCGGCCGTGGCCAAGAGGGCTCTCAGGAACGGGGTGAAGACTTTGTACGGCTGGCCTGATCCATTCAGCACAGCGCCGGGGCGGCAGAGCAGGGCGCCGTTGAAGCCAAGGCATTCGACACCGTCCGCCTTGAGCGCGTGGGCGAGTTCGGCGTCATGCTCAAACGCCTCAGGTTCGAACAGGCGGTTCATGAAGACAGTGTCGGCATCGGTTTCGCCGATCAGCGCCTGAAGCTGGTTCAGAGCATTGCCCTGGCGCAGAATCAGGCGTGAACCGCGATCCTGAAGCGCCGCATCCAGCGCCCTCAATGACTTGTCGAGCCACCAGCGCGACGCGGCGCCCATCGGCCGCTCGAAATGCTCGTCCCGAATATAGACGGGCAGGATTGGTCGCCCCGTCTCCGCCGCGTGGTTCAGGGCAGGATTGTCATGCAGTCGCAGATCGCGGCGGAACCACAGGATGACAGGTTTGGTGGCCACGCGGGCGAACTCCGTGATAACTTGCGCTCTTCCCTTCAGAGCGCCACCTGATGGCCCAATAGCTGCGGCAAAAGCCGCATCCACAACACCGAACGTCGAAAGAGCCGCCTCGTGAGCCGACCCAACGCTGTCATTACGTTGTCCGAAGGTCTTCGGACGCCTGTCGTCATCGGCGGCGGCGCAAGAATCGCTTTCATCGCCGGTCCTTGCCAGATGGAGAGCCGGCAGCATGCGCTGGAGACGGCCCATGCCCTGAAGGAGATCGGCGAGCGGTTGAACGTCGGCATCATCTACAAGACCAGTTTCGACAAGGCGAACCGGACCAGCGCCAGCGCCGCGCGTGGCATCGGTTTGAAAGACGCCATGCCGATCTTCGCGGAGATTCGCGAGGTCACAGGCCTGCCGACCCTGACAGATGTTCACTCCGAGGTTCAGTGTGGTCCGGTCGGCGAGGTCGTCGACGTGCTGCAGATTCCGGCCTTCCTCAGCCGCCAGACCGACCTGCTGCTGGCGGCCGCCGCCACCGGCAAGGCGATCAACATCAAGAAGGGTCAGTTCCTGGCCCCCTGGGACATGAAGAACGTCATCGCCAAGGTGGTCGGCGCCGGCAATCCCAACGTCATGGCCTGCGAACGCGGCGCCAGCTTCGGCTACAACACTCTGGTCAGCGATATGCGGGCGCTTCCGGTGCTGCGCGAGATCGGCTGCCCCGTCGTGTTTGATGCGACCCACAGCGTTCAGCAGCCGGGCGGGCAGGGCGCGTCGTCGGGCGGTCAGCGCGAGTTCGTGCCGGTGCTAGGACGCGCGGCGGTGGCCGTCGGCGTCGATGCGGTCTTCATGGAAACGCACCAGGACCCGGATAATGCGCCGTCGGATGGCCCAAACATGGTGCCGCTGAGCCAGTTCGAGGCCCTGGCCGCCGAACTGATCGCCTTCGACGACCTGGCCATCAAGATCGGGGCCAAGGCGCCGGTGGCGCAAGCCGCCTGAATCCTCTAGGTCGGACCCATGTCTGACACCTTGGATCTGGGCGCCCTGCAAAGCCTGTTGGAGCGCGTGCGCGGCCTGAAGATCGCCTGCGTCGGCGACCTGATGCTGGATCGCTACGTCTATGGCGAGGTCAGCCGCATCTCGCCCGAGGCGCCGATCCCTGTACTCCGCACCAGCCGCACCGTCGCCATGCCAGGCGGCGTCGGCAACGTCGCGCGCAATATTGCGGCTCTGGGTGGTGTGGCGCGGCTAGGCGCCGTGATCGGCGACGACGCGGCTGGCGCGGAACTGACCGCTCTGATCGCCGCCGAGCCGCACATCGAGGACGTCGTGGCGAGGCCGGCAGGCGCGTCCACAATCGTAAAGACACGCTTCGTTTCGGGCGGCCAACAGCTCTTGCGTTTGGATGACGAGGCTGCGCCGACCGCGATCCACGATTCGGACGCGTTTACTGATGCCTCGGTCTACTTGCTCTCAGACTACGCCAAGGGTGTCGTCAGCGATGCGCTCCTGGCTTCGGCGCTGAACGCGGCGAAGAAATCTGGTGCGCCGGTCGTCGTCGATCCAAAGGGAAGGGATTTCGACCGCTACGGCGCCGTCGATGTCATCAAGCCCAATGCGTCGGAACTGGCCGGCGCCACCGGCCTGCCGGTCGGTACGGACCCCGAGGTCGAGACGGCGCTGGCCGCCTTGCTGGCCGCCACGACCGCCAAGGCGATCATCGTCACCCGTGCGGGCAAGGGGATGAGCCTGGCGCGGCGCGGTGAACCCGTGAAGCACTTCCCGGGCCGGGCGCGCGAGGTCTTCGACGTGTCTGGCGCCGGCGATACAGGCCTGGCCGCCATTGGGTTGGCGCTGGGCGCGGGTGCGTCGCTGGAGATGGCGGTCGAGTTCGCCATCCTGGCCTCTGGCGTGGTTGTCGGGAAGGCCGGGACGGCTGTTATCACACCCGCCGAGCTGATCGAAGCCGAGCTGAGCCAGCACGCCACCGCTGCGGTATCCAAGGTGACGCCGATCGACGAACTGGCGGTCGAGGTCGAGGGCTGGCGACGTCAGGGCCTGAAGGTCGGTTTCACCAATGGATGTTTCGACATCCTGCACCGCGGCCATGTGGCCTATCTGGCGCAGGCGCGCAGCTGGTGCGATCGTCTGGTCGTGGCGCTGAATACCGACGCATCGGTCAGGCGACTGAAGGGCGAGGGGCGACCGGTGAATGATCTGGATAGTCGCGCCGTCGTCATTGGGGGGCTGGCCAGCGTCGACCGCGTCACCAGCTTCAATGATCCGACGCCGATCGCCCTGATCGAACGGCTGCGTCCTGATGTTCTGATCAAGGGCTCGGACTATACGCGAGAGGGCGTCGTGGGCGGCGATCTGGTCGAAAGCTGGGGTGGGGAGGTCAAGCTGGCGGATTTCAAGGACGGCTATTCGACCACACGAACGATCGAGAAAATGACAGGGAGCGCGCAGTGACGCCGAGAATGATCGTCGTGACCGGTGGCGCCGGTTTCATCGGCTCGAACATCGTTGCGCGGCTGACGGCGGAGACCGCCTATGATGTGGTTGTCTGCGATCGACTGGAGACGGCCGATTTGGCCAAGTGGAAGAACCTGGCCAAGCACGCGATCGCTGACTTCTGGTCGCCCGAAGAGTTGTTCGAGCAGCTGGAGCGCCATGCCGAGCGAGTTGAGGCCGTGGTGCATATGGGCGCGATCTCTTCGACGACCGAGCCCGACGGCAACCTGATTCTGCGGACCAACTTCACCCTGTCGCGCGACCTATGGGACTGGTGCGCAATTCGAGGCTCGCGGATGATCTACGCATCTTCCGCTGCGACCTATGGCGACGGCAAGACGGGCTTCAACGACGATGACGATGCAGAGTCAATATCTCAGCTTCGTCCGCTAAACGCCTACGGCTACTCGAAAATGCTGTTCGATCAGTATGCGGTCCGGCAGGCGGATCGGGGTCAGGCGCCGCGACAGTGGGCGGGACTGAAGTTCTTCAACGTCTATGGCCCGAACGAAGCGCATAAGGGCGGAATGAAATCGGTCGTGGCGCAAATCTGGCCCAAGGTTGCGGCAGGCGAGACCGTGACCCTGTTTCGGTCGCACAATCCGAACTATGCGGACGGCGGCCAGATGCGCGACTTCGTCTATGTCGACGATGTGGTCGATATCATCGAGTTTTTGCTCCAGTCGCCGCAGGTCTCGGGCATCTTCAATGCCGGATCGGGCCAGGCGCGGTCGTTCGCCGATCTTGCGCGCGCCACCTTCGAGGCCGCCGGCAAGACGCCGTCCATCGACTATGTCGATACGCCCCTGTCGATCCGCGACCGCTACCAATATTTCACCGAAGCCCGCATGGATCGTATCCGCGCCGCAGGCTTCGAGGGGCAGTCCACGCCGCTGGAAGAAGGTGTGAGACGCTACGTGCAGGACTTCCTCGCGACGGCCGATCCGTACCGCTGATGCGTCGGCTGACCTTCAGGCAATGGGTCGGATATGCAGGTTTCGCCGCCGTCTTCGTGCTGACGGCGGCCGTTGCGGTGTGGAGCGGCGACATTCTGAGGGCAGGTCTGGACCCGCAGGTGCCCTTCCAGACCTACAAGCCTCCGCCCGCGCCCGACTATCGAAAGACATCCTCCTGGGCGCTGATCGACCAGGGCGCGCCCAACCAAGCGGCGGTATTCTTCGTCATGCCGACCACTTTCGATGGCGGGGCCGAGTGGAATGGGCCGATCGACGATGCGCGGGCCAACGCCTATATGCGGCGGGTCGTCCTGCCCAACTATGCGTCGCCCTTCGCCCGAGAAGGCAGGGTCAGCGCGCCGCTTTATCGCCAAGCCAGCCTGTATACGCGGCTGACCTTGCGTGATGACGCGCGTGAAGCGCGCGCCTTCGCCTATGAGGATGTGAAAGCCGCCTTCGACTTGTGGCTACAGCAGCATCCCGCCGGCCCCATTGTTATCGCCGGGGTGGAACAAGGCGGAGAGCTGACGGCGCGTCTGGTTCGCGACCAACTCCGCACCGATCCGGCGTTGAGGGACAGGCTTGTCGCCGCCTATCTGATCGAGACCCTGGTCGGGCGCGAGATGTTCCGGCAGGCGATCTCGCCCTGCGATGCCGTCGATCAAACAGGATGTATCGTGGCCTGGGCGTCGGTGCAGGAGAGCGACGAACCGGGCGCGCGGCGAAAGCTGAGACGCGCTCTGGAATGGGATGATCGCGGCGATCTGGTGAACCTGTCCACTGACCCAATCTGCGTGAATCCGGTAACGGGTGCTGCGAGCCAGCCGCGTGCTGCGGCGCGTCAGCACAGTGGCGCGACCAATGCGACCGGCTTGGAATGGGGCGCCCGACCGGCCCTGACTGGCCGGCTGATCTCCACCGAATGCCGTGGCGGCTTGTTGTGGCATAGCGCGCCGGACGCCGATTTCTTGACGGCTGGCGGCAGTTGGGCGGATCGGCGCAAGATCGTCCCCTACAATCTTTTCTACGGCGACATCGAGCGTGACGTCAGCGTCCGTCTCGCGGCCTGGCGGGCCAAGCACGGCCTTTAAGGTGGCCGTCCTCTCGGTTTGTCTGGCGCCGCTCGCGCGCAGCGGGTAGGCTTGCCGCGTCAGGGAGGGATCTGAATGGACGTGACCACCATCTTCGCCGGCGTCGTGCTGCTGCTGGCCATCGTGCTGTTGATCAGCGTGATCAAGATCGTGCCGCAAGGCCGTGAATTTACGGTCGAACGCTTCGGCAAGTACACCAAGACGCTGAGCCCGGGCATCGGCTTCCTGACCCCATTCGTGGAGCGGGTAGGCCGCCGCATGAACATGATGGAACAGGTGTTGGACGTGCCGACCCAGGAAGTCATCACCAAGGACAACGCCATGGTGAAGGTGGACGGCATCGTCTTCATTCAGGTAATGGACTCCGCCCGCGCCGCCTATCGCGTTGATGATCTGCCTTATGCGATTTCGCAGCTGTGCATGACCAACCTGCGGACCGTGGTCGGTTCGATGGAACTCGATGAGGTGCTGAGCCAGCGCGACAGCATCAATACGCGCCTGCTGCATGTCATCGACGCAGCGACCGAACCGTGGGGCGTCAAGGTCAATCGGATTGAGATCAAGGACCTGACCCCGCCGACCGACATCACCAACGCAATGGCGCGTCAGATGAAGGCCGAGCGTGAACGTCGCGCCGTCATCACCGAGGCTGACGGCGAGAAATCCGCCGCCATCGCCCGCGCTGAGGGCGCGAAACAGGCCGCCATCCTTCAGGCCGAGGGCCGCAAGGAAGCCGCCTTCCGCGACGCCGAGGCGCGCGAGCGCGAGGCCGAGGCCGAGGCGCGCGCCACGGCTATGGTGTCGGAAGCCATCGCCCGCGGGGACGTCAACGCCATCAACTATTTCGTGGCTCAGAAATACGTCGAGGCCTTCGCTGAACTGGCCCGCAGCCCGCAACAGCGCACCGTCATCGTGCCCGCCGAAATGGGCGCCCTGGTCGGCACCATCGCCGGAATCGGCGAGATGGTCAGCCTGGCCAAGGATCAGAACTCGGCCGCGACGCCTCCCGTGCGGCCTGCGCCGCCCCGCCGTCCCGCCGGGGGCTCCGTTCCACCCTCGGCCTGATCCAAGGAGGCTGACCGATGATGTCGCTTGCTGATCTCTATGCCGCCCAGCCCTTCTGGATCTGGTTGGCGATCGGGGTTCTGCTGCTGGCGGTCGAGGCGATGTTCTCGACCGAATGGCTGCTGTGGCCCGCGGTTTCGGCCGGCGTCGTCGCGGTCATGACGGCGGCTGGGGTCCGGCTGGGGCTGCCGGGCGAGGTCGCCGTGTTCGCTATTCTGACGGTCATCGCCACCCTGCTGTCCCGTCGTCTGATCTCTAAAGCCAATCCCGACGGTCCCGACATCAATGACCGCGACAGCCGTTTGGTCGGCCAGCGTGCGCGGGTGGTCGAGACATTCGTCGCGGGCCGCGGTCGCGTCTTCATCTCCGGCGCCGAATGGCCGGCCGAGATTGTGGGCGAGGCGCCGGTCGAAGGACAAGATGTCGTCGTGATGCGCGTGAACGGCTCTTTGCTGACGGTGCAATCACCCGTCTGAACGCAACGGTCGCATCGGCGTTCGTCAGGCATGACAGAACCCCAGAACGCCGTCACTGACGGCTTGCCGACACCCAGGCGCTATTGGGCCGTCGTGTCCATCGGCTTGGGCATCACGCTTGCCGTTCTGGATGGCGCGATCGCCAATGTCGCCCTGCCGTCGATCGCGCAGGATCTTCAGGCGTCCTCGGCCGCCTCGATCTGGATCGTCAACGCCTATCAGATCGCCATCGTAGTCGCCCTCTTGCCACTCGCGTCGCTAGGCGAGATCGTCGGTTATCGCCGCGTGTCGCAAGCCGGTCTGGCCGTCTTCACCCTGGCGTCCATCGCCTGTGTGTTCGCCAACTCCATCGAGACGCTCAGCCTCGCACGCGTTGTTCAGGGCTTCGGAGCGGCAGGCATCATGAGCGTCAACGGGGCCCTGGTCCGTTACACCTATCCACAGCGACTGCTGGGTCGTGCGGTCGGGATCAACGCGGTGATCGTGTCGCTGGCGGCGGCGGCGGGGCCGACCATCGCCAGCGCTATCTTGGCTATTGGACACTGGCGCTGGCTCTTTGCGCTGAATATACCCATCGGCCTGTTGGCGGTGTCGCTGGCGGGTTTCACCCTGCCGCACAACCGACTCCAGCCGCGAAAGCTGAACTGGCTCGGGGCCGCGCTTAACGCTGCCGCATTCGGCCTGCTGATCACAGGCCTTCAATCGCTGGCGCACGGTGAGGCGGCCGTTCTTGGCTTCGGTCTGACAGGGGCAGGGCTCGCAGCCGGGATTTTGCTGATTCGCCACGAGCGCTCACGGACGTCGCCGTTGATACCGCTCGACCTCCTGGCGCGACCGATGTTCAGCCTGTCGGTCGCCACCTCGATCATATCCTTCACCGCCCAGATGATGGCGTTCGTCGCCTTGCCGTTCTTCCTCCAGGGCACATTGGGGCTTACGGCGGTCGAGACTGGCCTGCTGATGACCCCTTGGCCACTGGCGACCATGATTGCCGCGCCGCTGGCCGGCCATCTGTCTGATCGCTATTCGGCGGGCGTGCTGGGGGCCATCGGCCTGAGCCTGTTCGCCTGCGGCCTGATGGCGCTGAGTTTCCTCAATGCCGATTCGACCCATTTCGACATCGTGTGGCGCATGGCGCTTTGCGGCGCGGGCTTCGGATTTTTCCAGTCGCCCAACAATCGCGCCATGTTGTCGGAAGCGCCGAAGAATCGCGCCGGGGCAGCGGGTGGAACCCTGGGCATGGCGCGGGTCGTCGGGCAATCCCTGGGCGCCGTGGTGGTGGCCTTTCTGCTGTCGGCCGCGCCGATCAACGGCGTTAGGCATGGGTTTCAGATCGCGGCCGTCACGGCTCTGTTTGGTGCGGTGATGAGCGGGTCGCGAGTCCGCCGACGTCCAGCCGAGCCGGACAAGGAAGTGGAGGCGGTCTAGCGCCGGGGCAGTTCCGCGACCCCGCGATTCGCCAGTTGGTCGGCGCGTTCGTTCAGTTCATGGCCGGCATGACCCTTCACCCACCGCCATTTCACGTCGTGACGCAGGCGGGCCGTGTCCAGCCGCTGCCACAAGTCTGCGTTTTTCACAGGCTTTTTGTCGGCCGTCAGCCAACCGCGCGCCTTCCAGCCGCGCATCCATTCGGTGATACCCTGCATGACGTATTTGCTGTCGGTATGCAGTTCGACCTTACAGGGCCGTTTCAAGGCTTCCAGCGCCATAATGGCGGCCATCAGCTCCATGCGGTTGTTGGTCGTGTTGGCCTCGCCGCCCCACAGTTCCTTTTCGTGACCGCCGCCGGCCTGAAGCACGGCGCCCCAGCCTCCGGGGCCCGGATTGCCCTTGCAGGCGCCGTCGGTGTGGATGATGACGTGATCGGAGGGACTCATGGTCGCGCAGACCTACAGCCTCCCTTGGCGCGGGGCCATCACTGCGCCTATATGCGGGTCGAATAAGAGTGGATGGGATCGGATGACCGATCCCCGCGAGGAGATTAGCCATGGGCTCCATGAGCATCTGGCATTGGGCCATCGTCATCGTCGTCATCGCGCTGCTGTTCGGTGGCCGGGGCAAGCTGTCGGGCATCATGGGCGACGCCGCCAAGGGCATTCGCGCCTTCAAGGACGGCCTGAAGGACGAAGACAAGAAGGACGGTCCGCACGAGGGCGTCAGCTCGCTGCCGCGCACCGAGGCGGAAAAGGAAGAGCTGAAGCGCTAGTCGTCGTCTGTAAGGGCTGACGCATGGGCGGGCTCGGCCCCGGTATCGGGGGTTTCGAATTAGTGGTGATCGGTCTGGTGGCCCTGCTTGTGGTGGGGCCAAAGGATCTGCCTGTCCTGATGCGTCGCGTCGGTCAGATGGTGGCCAAGGCGCGCGCCATGGCCAATGAGTTCCGATCCAGTTTCGACGAGATGGCGCGTCAGTCCGAACTGGACGACCTGCGCAAAGAGGTCGAGGCGCTGCGGACGGGGCAGGGGGCCGTGTATCCCCTGGGTGCCGAGGCGGACGCCGCCTTCAAGGACATCAACGCCGGATTGACCGGGCCGACTGCGGCGGTTGCCCTGCCTGCGCCCGAAACGGAGGCGCCGGTGATGACGCCTGCGGCAGATGAATGGCCGGATACGCCCGCGCCCGTTGAGCCCGTTACGACGACGAAATCCAAGCGAGCGGCCCCCAAGGCAAAGACGGGGGCGGCGGTCGCCGGATCGGCGACCGCCAAGCCTCGCTCAGCCGCCAAACCGAAGACCGCCGCGCCGGCGGCCAAGGCCAAGCCTGCAGCCGCCAAGCCCAAGACCTCGCGCAAGAAAGCCGTTGACCTGTGACGCCTTCCGATCGTGACGAGGCCGAGATCGAGGCGTCGCGCGCGCCCCTGATGGATCACCTGATCGAGCTGCGCGGGCGGCTGCTGATCTGCGTCGTGGCCTTCTTCTTGGCCTTCATCCTCTGCTTCGCCTTCGCCAATCAGATCCAGATTGCGCTGATCAAGCCGTATCAGGCCGCCGTGGCGATCCATGCCGCCGCCCTGTCGACCGGCGGTCACGCCAATCCGATCGAACTGATCGCGGTGATGACGGGGATCAAACCCTATCCGCCAGGGAGCGCCGCCGTTGTCCAACTGATCGCCACGGCGCCGCTGGAACAGCTCTTCACCAAGATGAAGATCGCGGCCTTTGGTGCGGCGGTCCTGACCTTCCCGGTCATGGCGTGGCAGATGTACCGGTTCGTGGCGCCGGGTCTTTATCGCAACGAGCGCGGGGCGTTTCTGCCGTTCCTGATCGCCGCGCCTGTGATGTTCTGCCTCGGCGGGGCGCTGGTCTATTATGTCATGCTGCCGTTCGTGATGCTGTTCTCGCTGAGCCAGCAGGTGGCCACCGACGGCATATCTGTGGCGCAAACCACCAAGATTTCCGACTACCTCAGCCTGGTGACCTCGCTGCTGCTCGCCTTCGGTCTTTGCTTCCAGCTTCCTGTGGTGACGACGCTGCTGGGCCTCGCCGGTCTGATCAGTTCCAAGGTCATGGCAGCCGGTCGTCGCTACGCCATCGTGGCTGTGGTCGTGGTCGCGGCCGTGGTCACGCCGCCCGATCCGATCAGCCAACTGATGCTGGCGGTGCCTTTGGTCATTCTCTACGAGATTTCAATCTGGTGCGTGCGACTGATCGAGCTGCGCCGTAAGAAGGCCGACGATCTGGAAGCCGAGATCGCTTAGGCGCACGTCCGCGTCTCGATCGCTGCTGTAAGCAGCGAGGCCATGCAAAAAGGGCCGGGGAGCGATCCCCGGCCCTTTGTCTTTACTGCGATCAGGTGATCAGCAGCTGTAGTACATGTCGAACTCGACAGGGTGCGGATGCAGTTGCAGACGCATCACCTCTTCCATCTTCAGTTCGATGTAGCTGTCGATGAAGTCGTCATCCATGACGCCGCCCTTCTTGAGGAAGGCGCGGTCCTTGTCGAGGTTCTCGAGCGCTTCACGCAGCGAGCCGCAGACCTCGGGGATCGAGCCGCGCTCTTCCGGCGGCAGGTCGTAGAGGTTCTTGTCGGCGGGCGCGCCCGGATCGATGCGGTTCTCGATCCCGTCCAGACCGGCCATCAGCAGGGCCACGAAGGTCAGATAAGGATTGCCCATAGGGTCGGGGAACCGGGCTTCCAGACGCTTGGCCTTGGGCGAGGAGACGTGCGGGATGCGGATCGAGGCCGAACGGTTGCGGGCCGAATAGGCCAGCTTCACCGGGGCTTCATAGCCGGGGACCAGACGCTTGTAGCTGTTGGTTGTGGAGTTGGCGAAGGCGTTGATGGCCTTGGCGTGCTTGATGATGCCGCCGATATACCACAGACATTCCTGCGACAGACCAGCGTACTGGTCGCCGGCGAACTGGGGCTTGCCGTCCTTCCAGATCGACATGTGGACGTGCATGCCCGAACCGTTGTCCGCAAACATTGGCTTGGCCATGAAGGTCGCCGACTTACCGTAGGCGTGGGCCACATTGTGGATCACGTACTTATAAAGCTGCAGGCGGTCGGCCATGGTCAGCAGGTCCGAGAACTTCAGGCCCAGTTCGTGCTGAGCCGGAGCCACCTCGTGGTGGTGCTTCTCAGGCTGAAGGCCCAGATCGCGCATGACGCCCAGCATTTCGCCGCGCAGGTCCTGTCCGGAATCGACCGGATTGACGGGAAAATAGCCGCCCTTGGGTCCAGGGCGATGGCCCATATTGCCTTCGGAATACTCAGCGCCGGTGTTGGCCGGCAGCTCGGTCGAATCGTAGCTGTAGCCGGTGTCGTGCGGCTGGGTGGACCAACGCACGTCGTCGAAGATGAAGAACTCGGCTTCTGGTCCGAAGAAGACCTGGTCGCCCACGCCCGACGACTGGACGTAGGACAGCGCCTTCTTGGCCATCGAGCGGCTGTCGCGGTTGTAGGGCTCGCCGGTGTCCGGGTTCAGCACGTCGCAGAACAGGAACATCGTCTTCTGCTGATAGAAGGGATCGATATAGGCCGTGGTCAGGTCCGGCTTCAGCAGCATGTCGGACTCGTTGATGGCCTTCCAGCCGGCGATCGACGAACCGTCGAACATCGTGCCTTCGTTCAGGAAGTCCTCGTCGACCAGATCGACGTCGAAGGTGACGTGCTGCAGACGGCCGCGCGTGTCGGTGAAGCGGACGTCCACATATTGGACCTCCTCATCCTTGATCTCCTTGAGGATCTTGCTGGCGCTCATTCTCGGAAAGTCCTGTTCTTGTCGTTTGGGGAGGGACCGGACAGCGACCCGAGGGCCGAAGGCCGGGGAGGGTAGTCAGGTCAGACGGCTTGGGCTCCGGTTTCGCCGGTGCGGATGCGGATCACCTCGGCGACATCGGACACGAAGATCTTGCCGTCGCCGATCTTGCCTGTGCGAGCCGAGGTCTGAATGGCCTCGACAACCGCGGGCGCGAGGTCGTCGGCGACGACTACCTCGATCTTGATCTTGGGCAGAAAGTCGATGACGTATTCCGCGCCGCGATACAGTTCGGAATGACCCTTCTGGCGACCATATCCCTTGGCCTCCAGCACAGTCATGCCTTGCACGCCCACGTCCTGGAGCGCCTCTTTGACGTCATCCAGCTTGAAGGGCTTGATGATGGCTTCGATTTTCTTCATGGCGACCCTGGAGCGGCGCACGGAATGCAGCGGCGCTCGGGCGCGAATGGGACACAGCAGGGCCGCTCAAAGCAAGCGATTTTCGCAGGCTGGCGAAGGATAATCGGAACGCGGATGATAGAAACCAACGACCCGGCGATCTGGCGCAATTTTCTGCCTTGGCCGAGCTCGGAAACGCACAAGCATGCGCGTGGACGTTTGGCGGTCGTTTCAGGAAAGGCGCATCACACCGGCGCTGCGCGGCTTGCAGCTCATGCGGGTCTCAGGATGGGCGCTGGGGTCGTGCGAATCCTTTGTCCGCCAGATGCAGCGTCGGTGATCGCGCCGGCTGTGCAGGCGGTGATGTTGACGCCTTTTTCTTCACCCGAGAACTTAAGTCGAGAAGCCGCCGGCAGCGACGCCGTCGTGATCGGACCAGCCGCAGGCCTAGACGATGCGACGATCGCGAACATTCAGGCGCTGGGCTCGACCGGCGCCATTTTGGTGATCGACGCGGATGGTCTGTCGGTCTTCAAAGGTCGGACTGCGGAACTATTCGCGGTGTTGGATCGTGACGATATCCTGACGCCGCATGAAGGTGAGTTCGAGCGACTGTTCCCGGGCCTGCTTGCGCAAGGACGCGAAACGGCCGTTCAAGAAGCGGCGCGAGCGGCCCAGGCGACGATCGTCTTGAAGGGCGCTCAGACGCTGATCGCATCGCCTGACGGCCGCATCCGCCGAAACGAAAACGGCTCACCGTGGCTGGCCACGGCCGGAACCGGTGATGTCCTGGCGGGCATGATCGGCGGATTGGCCGCACAGCGCATGGACAGCTTCGATGCCGCTTGCGCCGCGGTCTGGCTTCATTCCGACGCCGCAGAACGCTTTGGTCCCGGACTGACCTCGGACGACCTCTACAATGTTTTGCCGAAGGCGTTGTTCGAGCAGTGGAGTATCGAAAATTGAAAATGACATTTGAGTGTCGGTCCCGCAATTCTGGATCAATGAAAATCTCTAGATCCTGGCAAGATACTCACATCACGCGGATGGCGATGGGGAGGATGGCGGGGTGTCTGGGGATGGGCGACGACGTCGGCGCGGGCGAGTTGAACGGCGGTGTCGTGCTCTTGTGACAGGCGGGACAATTCGCTGGAGCGGTCGATGACGCGGCGGGCGACCAGGTGGACGACGCCTTCGGGGCTCTTCTCCACCACGCCCTCGACCGCCATCAGGCGGGCGGCCATGACCTCGCGGCGGAACTGCTCGAACATCCGCGCCCACAGGACAACGTTGATGATGCCGGTTTCGTCTTCTAGGGTGACGAAGATGGCGTTGCCCTTGCCGGGGCGTTGACGGACCAAAACCACACCGGCGACCCTCACCAGGGCGCCACCGCGTCGGGCGTCGGTCTGCGCACAGTTTAGCAGTCCTTCCGCTTCGAAGATCGGGCGCAGGATCGCCATGGGATGCGCCTTCAGCGACAGGCGAAGGGTCTGGTAGTCGGCGGCGACATGCTCGCCCAGCGGCATGACCGGCAGTCGGGCGTCGGGTTCGGCGCCGAGCTCGCGCGCATCGGCGGCGGCGAACAACGGCAGCGGCGCGTCGTCGGGCAAGCGTCGTACGGCCCATAGGGCTTCACGCCGATCCAGCCCCAAAGATCGGAAGGCGTCGGCGTCGGCCAGCTTGCGCATGGCGGCAGACGACAAAGCGGCGCGGCGGGCCAGAGTTTCGATGTTGGACAGGGAGAAGGCGCGGGCGGCGGCGAGCGCCTCTGCCCAGTCTTCGCGGAAGCCCTCAATCTGGCGCAGGCCGATCCGCAACGCCGGCGTTCTGTCCGAACCTTCCAGACTGTTGTTCCAACCACTGTAAGAGACATCGACCGGCCGCACCTCGACGCCGTGTTCGCGGGCGTCGCGTACGAGCTGGGCCGGGGCGTAGAACCCCATCGGCTGGCTGTTCAAAAGGGCGCAGGCAAAGGCCGCCGGATAGTGGTGTTTGATCCACGACGAGACATAGACCAGTTGGGCGAAGGAGGCGGCATGGCTTTCCGGAAAGCCGTAAGAGCCGAAACCCTTGATCTGATCAAAGCAACGCTGGGCGAAGGTCGGGTCATAGCCGCGTTCGATCATGCGGCCGACCATTCGATCCTCATAGTTGTGGAGGGTGCCGTCGCCCCGGAAGGTGCCCATGGCCTTGCGCAGACCATTCGCTTCCTTCTCGTTGAACTCGGCCGCGACCATGGCGACCTTCATCGCCTGTTCCTGAAACAGGGGAACGCCCAGGGTCTTCTTCAGCACCTGCTCCAGTTCGTCGTGGGGGTATTGCGGTCCCGGCTTGGAATACTCCGGCTCCTCGAGCCCATTGCGGCGGCGCAGATAGGGGTGAACCATGTCGCCCTGGATCGGACCGGGTCGGACGATCGCCACCTGAATCACCAAATCGTAGAGGCGGCGTGGCTTCAGACGGGGCAACATGTTGATCTGGGCGCGGCTCTCGACCTGGAAGACGCCGATGGAGTCGCCCTTGCACAGCATGTCGTAAACGGCCGGATCGTCGCGCGGGATCGTATGCAGCGCCCAATCGTCCCCGTGATGAGCGCGGATCAGGTCGAACGCCTTGCGGATGCAGGTCAGCATGCCAAGCGCCAGCACATCGACCTTCATCAGGCGGAGTGCATCGATGTCGTCCTTGTCCCATTCGATGAAGGTGCGATCCGGCATGGCGGCATTGCCGATAGGGACCAGTTCGTCCAGCCGGTCCTGGGTCAGGACGAAGCCGCCGACGTGCTGGGACAGGTGGCGGGGAAAGTTCAACAGCCGCATGGCCAGCTTCACCGCACGCTGGATCATAGGATTGGCGGGGTCCAAACCAGCCTGTTTGACATGGCGTTCGCCGATCTCACTGCCCCAACTGCCCCATTGGCTGGAGGCCAGACGGGCAGTCACGTCCTCGGTCAGACCCAGCGCCTTGCCGACGTCACGGATGGCGCTCTTGGGACGATAGCGGATAACGGTGGCGGCGATGCCGGCGCGCGCGCGGCCATAGCGAGTGTAGATGTGCTGGATGATCTCCTCGCGCCGCTCGTGCTCGAAATCGACGTCGATGTCGGGCGGCTCGCCACGGTCGGTGGAAAGGAAGCGTTCGAACAGCAGGTCGGATTCCGCGGGGTCCACCGCCGTGATGCCCAGTACGTAACAGACAGCCGAGTTGGCCGCCGAACCTCTACCCTGGCACAAAATCCGCTTGTCGTTCGCCACACGCACGATGTCGTAGATCGTCAGGAAATACGGCGCGTAGCCGGCCTTTGCGATGAAGATCAGCTCTTTATCCAGCAGCGCCTTGACCTTGTGGGGCACGCCGTCGGGATAGCGCATCTCGGCGTGCCGCCAGGTCAGTTGTTCCAGCCAGCCCTGCGGCGTCTCATCAGGCGGGGTCGTCTCTTCAGGGTACTGGTAACTGATGTCGCCCAGATCGAAGCCGATGCGAGACAAGACGTGCTGGGTCTCGACCAGCGCCTCGGGCGCATCGCGGAACAGGCGGGCCATTTCGGCGGGCGGCTTCAGCCAGCGTTCGGCGTTGGCGTTCAGACGTCGGCCTGCATCCTCGATCGTCACGCCTTCGCGAATACAGGTCAGCACGTCCTGCAAATCGCGTTGGATCGCGTCGTGATAGAGAACATTGTTGACGGCCAGTAGCGGTGCGCCGCTCCGCTCTGACAGTGTCTTCAGCCGCGACAGTCTTCGACGGTCGTCGCCTTTCCGCCCCATCACCGCGCCCAGCCAAACCGCGCCGGGTGATGCATCGGTCAACTGCGCCAAGACCTTGTCGACGCCGTCTAACCGTGCGTCCGGCATGAGGATCAGCAGCAGATCCTCGGAGGCTGCGAGCAGATCGCGCAGTCCGATCTCGCACTGCCCCTTAACCGCCCGTCGATTGCCCAGAGTCAGCAGTCGCGTCAGTCGTCCCCAGCCGGCGCGCGTCTCAGGATAGGCGATGATGTCGGGCGTCCCGTCGTTGAAGACCAGACGCGCGCCGGTCGCTAGTTTGAAAGTCGCGGCCCTATCCTTGACCATCTGTGACAGGGCTGGATCGTTCAGCGGATCCTCGACATAGATCACTTCGCCGGGCCCGCCGCCGTCGCGCACGACATCGGGCGGCGACAGGCCGTCCTCGCGGATGGTCCGCAACGCGCTCCAGGCCCGCACCACGCCGGAGACCGTGTTGCGATCGGCCAGACCCAGCCCCGAATGCCCTCTCAGGATCGCGGTCAGCACGAGATCCTTCGGATGCGACGCCCCGCGTAGGAAGGAAAAGTTGCTGGCTGTGGCCAGCTCAGCATAGGCGGGCGCGGTCATGCGAACAGGCCGTGGACAAACCAGCGCGGTTCGTCGGTCTCGCCATACAGGCCCTGACGGAACAGCCAGAAACGCCGACCCTCGCGGTCCTCGACGCGGTAATAGTCGCGGGTCTTCTGATCCGGCGCGCGCCACCATTCGCCGCCGATCCGCTCCGGCCCTTCGGCCAAGGCCACCTCATGCAGAACCCGGCGCCATCGGAAACGCAGGGGCGAACCGTCCGGCACCTCCGCCAAGGTTTCCACCGGCTGGGGCGGGTCGAACATCTGAAAGGGCCGCAAGGGCGGATCGTCGGGATCGAGATCAGGCCATTCATGGGCCGTTCGCAGCGCCTTCATCGTCGCCGGAACCATCCGTCCGGCGCGCTCGGGGATGTGCGACCCTAGCGGTTCGAAACTCAACACCGCCTCGGGCCCCAGTCGAGCCGTCAATCGGTCGATCAGACGACTGAAATCCTCGCCGTCGAGGCGGTCGCCGTTGAGGCCGCACTGAACCGGTTTCAACGTCTGGGTTTCCAGAACCGATAGCCGCATCTGATCGAAACCGAAGCCGGGATCCAGCGGGCTTGCCAAGGCCGCCAAACGTTCGCGAAACAGAAGCAGCACCGTGTCCACATCGCGTGTCGGACGACCCGTTCGTGCGACGACGCGCCGAATCTGACCATCGACTCGATAGAAGCCGGCCTCGAACGCCCGCCCGCCCTGGCCCGCTTGGTCCAGGCGATCGGCGGTGTCGATCAGCAGGTCGGACAGGACGCGCTCCACGTCCGCGTCGGTGATTATGGGTTCGAAAAAGACGCGGTCCACGACGATGGGGGGCGGCGGTCGGTGCGGGGTGATGCGGACATCTTCGTCGCCGAGCACACGAGCCAGATGTGCGGGAAAGTCCGTCCCAAATCGGGCCGCAAGAGGCGCGCGCGGCCGGTCGTCCAGATCGGCGATCCTCTTCAGCCCGGCGCGCTGCAGCGCCTGGGCGTCACGCTCCGGCAACTCTAGCGCCGTGATTGGCAGCTGGCGCACCGCCTGTCGATCCTCGCCCGACGCGAACAGGCCACCCCGCGCGAAACGGGCCAGGGCGCGCGCCGCCTGGGGTGTGGACGCCAAGGCGCTGCGCATCTCCAGGCCGATGCGACCCGCACGCTGATGCGCGGCGCGCACCAAGCCAGCCTCCCCGCCGAACAGATGGGCGCAACCGGTGACGTCCAACAACAGACCGTGCGGCGCATCCTCGGCGATCATCGGAGTGAAGCGGCCGAAGTCTTCCAGCACCCGCAGCAGCAGGTCAGAATCCGCCTCGGGCCTATGGATGATGGTGCGCAGGGACGGCGTTCGCGCCTTCGCGTCAGCCAGGGTCAGTCCGGGCGTCAGCCCCGCCCTTGCCGCCGCCGGATCGACGGCCGCCAGACGCAGAGCGCCGCCGACCTTCTCGACCAGAACGACCGGCGCGGGATCAGGTCCAATTTCAGGCCCAATCTCAGGCGACGCGTCGCCCGCTATCGCCCCACGCCTCAGCCGGTCGCTGGGCAGCCACGGGAACCATAGCGCCAGATAGCGGCGCCGGTTCGCGGAACGATCGGGCGTCACGATCCCACTCCAAGATCCAGTTTTTCACTTCGCCCCCACCGCGCCGCCGCAGCAGGGTAAGTGAGAAAGACGGATGACCAGGCGCGCCTCCGGCCAGAGAGGTGGAGGCTGTTGCCTTCACAGACCATCTTGTCTCTGCCGCACTGGGTGATGGCTCGGCTCCAGCACGCACACAGAAAAGCGTTGCGCCTCCCAACTTGGCTGCCAGAGCAAGGCGTCGACTCGAGTTCAATGAGAAGGCTTTAGAATTGCCCCAGGCGCTAATAACAACAGATCCGACAGGAGGTGATTTTAGTGATTCCTCACCAATAATGAGGAGACTTTTTATATTTGGGGCTTTGACTAGCAAAACTTTAGATGAATCGATTCCCATTTCTTCAATACCAACGCCATAGGGAGTCCCATGTTCTGAAGCCATCATTGCATCCAATGCCCAGACAACACGCTGTCCATTTGCGGAAAGCATTCCGACCGCCAAAGCAAAGGCGTTTACCGCAACTGCGTCTGCGGCATTGGCTGCACAGAGTTCGTGAATCGCTTCCTGCTTAAAAACTCCAGAGAGCAGTTCAGGTATCTGTTTTGAATGACAAATTTCTGGACAGCCTTGGTCCAAGGCCCTGAGTCGCTGCCGGACAAGAGATATACGTTCAGCTCTGCACATGTTCTCCATTTGTTCTTTTTTGCATTATGCAGAGAGCCTTTGTCAAGCCGCTATGTGGCGGCCAGATCGAGCATGACGCGCGCGTCAGACCAGATCTGAACCGATCGCGGGACACAAAACGTCGTGCATCCGTTCATCACCCGATGCCTCGATAAGGATCTTCATGGCCCACAAAACGCGTGAATTACGATCAACGGTGAACAAGGACGGGGTTCTAACGCTGTCGCTTGCGGAGATTGTGCTGGATGATCCGGCCTCCGACGAAATCATTGTCCGTATCGAGGCGGCGCCCATCAATCCCAGCGATCTCGGTTTGCTGCTTGGGCCGGCGGACGCAACCTCGGTCCGCAAGGACGCGTCGGACGGCATCCCGCAGCTTAGACTCGATATTCCACCGGCGCGGATGGGCGGCATGGCCGGCCGGATCAACCAGTCGCTTCCAGTCGGCAACGAAGGGGCAGGGACCGTCATCGCCGCCGGTGACCAAGCAAAGGACTGGATCGGGCGTCGGGTTGGTGTGATCGGGGGCGGGATGTACGCCGATCTTAGAAAGATCAGGACGCGCGACGCCCTACCGCTTCCCGAAGGTGTGACGGCCGCCCAAGGCGCAGCCTTGACAGTCAATCCCATGACGGCGCTCGGATTCGTCGAAACCGCTCGGGCCGAAGGACATTCCGCGATCGTCCATACTGCGGCCGCATCCAGCCTGGGCCAGATGCTCCAGCGGATTTGCGCTCAGGACGGCGTGCAACTCGTCAATATCGTGCGTTCTGATGATCAGTTGCGACTGCTGAAGGACGCAGGGGCGACCCATGTCCTGAACAGCCGCGAAGATGATTTTCGAACACAACTCATCGACGCCGTCACTAAAACCGGGGCGACGATCGCGTTCGACGCTATCGGCGGCGGATCTCTTGGTGGCGACATCATGCGGGCTATGGAACGTGGCGCAGTCAACCGTATGACCGAATACAGCCGATATGGCTCGTCAACGTTCAAGCAACTCTACGTTTACGGCGCACTCGACACTTTGCCGATGGTTCTGGACCGTCTTGCTTTTGGTTTCCAGTGGAGCGTGTCCGGCTGGCTGCTTACACCTTTCATGCAGAAGGCTGGACCCGAGACGGTATCGCGCATGCGTAAGCGCGTATTTGATGAACTCACCACCACGTTCGCGACGCGCTACACTCGTACAATCGGTCTTGCCGAAGCGTTAGAGCCAGAAATCCTTCGCGCCTACGAGCGTAAGGCGACAGGCGAGAAGTTCCTGATCGATCCGACTTTGAATTGATGCAGATTGATAAACGAATAGGCTTTTACGCAATCAATCCGACCGAAGAACCGGCGCCGGGCGTCGCGAAAGGGCATGCAGGGCCGCCGCACCGCCACCCAGAGTCGCAACGCCCGTGGCGCTGGTAAGAAGAAGAACGACGCCGGGCCAGTCCACGCTCCAGCTTGCCTTGAAGGCGAGGGTCACGACCGGCCACGCGCCGGCGGCGCCGAGAAGGAGGCCGGCGAGACCGGCGATCGCGCCGACCAGGCTGTACTCCACGAGATAGGCGCTCAGAATCTGGGCGTGGGAACCGCCCAGCACCTTGAGCACGGCAGCCTCGCGCGCCCGCTCACGCACGCCCGCCGCAATGGCCCCGATCAGGACGAGCAGGCCCGCGAGACCGGCGACGGCCGCGGCCCCGCGAATGGCCAGGGCGAGACGGTCGAACAGGGTGGCGGCGGCCTCGAGCTGTTCTCGGACGCTGATGATGTTCACCTCTCGAAAGTCTGCGCCCAGCGCCTGGGTCAGGGCGTGTTCTTCGGCGGGCGAGGCGCGGGCGATGGCGACGCTGCGCGGATTGGCGCCTTGGATGGCGGCTGCGTTCAGGACGAGCAGAAAGTTGGTCCCGAACCCGCCCGGCTCGGTCCGACGAAGGGCGGCGATGCGCACATCCATCTCGCGGCCCAGCAGTTGCAGGGTCAGGCTGTCGCCCACCCTGAGATCGGCGGCCTTGGCCAGATCCCGAGAGAGCGCGATCTGAGGCGAACCGGCATAGTCGGCGGCCCACCATTTGCCGGACACGACATTCGCATCGTCCGGCGCGCCGGCTAGGGCGGACAGGAGAATATCCTGATCGAAGGCCCAGCGTTCGCCTTGAGGCAGGGCGTCCACATCGACCGGCGCGCCCTTCAACCGCACGATCCGCCCGGTCAGGAGGGGAAGGCGCCGATAGCGATCCGGTCCGGGCGTCGCCATCACCTTCGCCACCGCCGCATCGAACGCCGCGCCGCGATCAGCGGGGATTTCCGTGAAGACGACGGATGGGGCCGATCGTGGTGCGACCTCGGTGATCTGACTCAGCAGGCTGGATTGGATCAGGACGACCATGGCCAGAAGCGCGACGCCCAGGCCGATGGCGGGGGAGGCGGTGCGCGCCGCCGAGCGCGGCCCGGCGAGATTGGCAAGTCCCAGCCGCACCGCCCCGCCGGCGTGTCGTCTCAAACGCCCGGCCAGGAAGGCCGCCGTACGGCCGAGCGCCCACAGAAGGGCGAAGGCGACGACCGTGCCGCCGATCAACGCCGCCGCTGCAAGCTTGGACGGCGCAGACCAAAGGGCCAGACCCGCCAATCCCATAGCGGCCAGGACAGCGAAGACCAGTTCGACGCCGAGAACCGGTCGGTCGGTAAGCTGGCGACGGAACAAGGCGGAAGGCGGTGTGGCGCGGGCGCGGGCCAGGGGTGCGAGCGCGAAGGCGGCGGCCGCCAGAAGGCCGAATGCTCCGGCCTTGACCAGTGGTGCCGGATAGACCGCGAAGAGGGCGGGGATGGGCAGGCTGTCCTTCGCCAGCACGCCGATGACCAGCGGTGCGACGGCCCCGATCAACAGCCCGATAGCGACCCCGACGGCGGCCAACACGCCGATCTGGATCAGATAGATGTCGCGGATCAGCCCGCCCTCGGCGCCGAGTGCCTTCAGCGTCGCGATCGACGGTTTGCGCCCCTCAAGATAGGCCGAGACAGCGCCCCCGACGCCGAGCCCGCCGGCCACCAGGGACGCAAGACCGATGAAGCCCAGGAAATACTCCAACTGATCGATCAGCCGTCCGGCGCCGGCGGCGGCCTCCGACCGATCCCGGGCTTCGAGCCGGCTCTGCGGAAACCGTTTTTCGACGCCAGCGATGGCGGCCTTGGTGTCGACGTCGCCGGGAAGGGCGATGCGCACAGCCTCGCCGAACAGGCCACCGGGCGCGAGCAGGCCGGCCTGTTCGACGGCGGGGACCGTCGTCACCACGCGCGGCCCGAGCACAAAGCCCCGACCCAGGCGGTCGGGTTCGGCCAGCAGGACGGCGCGGGCGACGAACCGCGCGCCGCCGACGGTGAAGGTGTCGCCGAGCTTGAGATTCAATCGGTCCAACAGGCCCTGTTCGACGACGGCCCCCGCCAAACCGTTCTCGACGCGCAAGGCCGTAGCCAGATCAGGGGCGCCCGACAGTTCGACCGCGCCGACCAAGGGGTAGGCGGCGTCGACCCCGCGCATATCGACCAGACGACGCTGACCGGTTCCGGTCTCGGCCATGCCGTTGGCTCGCACCGAATAGGCGACGGGCCCCAGGGCGGCGAAGGCTGCGCGTTGGTCGGGGCTGAACCGGCCCTGGTCGAGGCTGAAGACGACGTCGCCGCCGAGAATTTCGCGCGCTTGACTGGCCAGCCCCTGGCGGAAGGCCTCTGCGGTCGATCCGGAGGCGGCGATCGCCGCCACGCCCAGCGCCAGACAGGCCAGAAAGATTCTAAACCCCGCAATTCCTGAACGGAGTTCGCGGCGGGCGAAGCGGAGGGCGAGCCTCATGCAGAGGCCTGCGCCGGGGCGACGACCCGGCCGTCGCGCATCGTCACGATCCGGTCCGCGCGCGCGGCGAGAAGGTCGTCATGGGTCACCATGACCAGGGCGGCGCCGCTGTCGTGGACCAGGTCGAACAGCAAGTCGGCGACTAGGGCGCCGTTGGTCCCGTCCAGATTTCCGGTCGGTTCGTCAGCGAACAGAAGCTCGGGCCCGACCGCCAGGGCGCGGGCCAGGGCGACGCGCTGCTGCTCGCCGCCGGACATCTGGTGAGGATAGTGCGACCGCCGGGCGCCGAGGCCGACCCGCTCCAGCCAGCTACGCGCCAAGGCCACAGCCCCCGGCCTGTGGGCCAGCTCCAGCGGCGCGGACACATTCTCTTCGGCCGTCATATTGGGCAGGAGGTGGAAGCTTTGAAAAACCAGAGCGGCGCGCCCCCGACGCAGGCGGGCGCGGCCGTCCTCGCCCAGCGCGGCCATATCCTGACCGAACAGCATGGCCCGGCCCCGGGTCGGGGTTTCCAGCCCTGCGGCGATGGAGATCAACGACGACTTGCCCGATCCGGAGGGACCGACGATGGCGACCGTCTCGCCCGGCGCTACGACCAGGTCCACGCCGCGAAGGATTTCCACGGGTCCTGCCGCCGAAGGTAGGGTGAGGACGACGCCGTCGAGGACGAGCGGAGCGGCTGAAGCCATCGATATGTCGCCTGCTGGATTGGGAGGAGGAAAATCGGTCCCTATATGGGGGTGCAGATCATGACTCCAAAGCCCCCTTCGCCCATGCCGTTCATCCGCCGCCGCACGCTCTTGACCGGAGGGGTGGGGCTCGTCCTTGCCGGATGCAGCGCCTCAAAAGAGGACGCGTCAGAGGCGCCGGCTGAGCCCTCGGTGTCGCCTTCACCCACGGCCGCACCTTCGGACGGACCCGAAAAAATTGTGACCCTGTTGGGCGATTCCATCACAGCCGGCTTCGGCCTGCCTTCGGCCGAGGCTCTGCCTGTGCGGCTGGAAGAGGCGTTGAGGGCAAAGGGGCTCAGGGTGAGGGTTCGCGGCGCCGGCGTGTCGGGCGACACGACCGGCGGCGGGCTGGCTCGGGTCGGCTACAGCGTCCAGGACGACACCGACCTGTGCATCGTCGCCCTGGGGGGAAATGACATGCTCCAGGGCGTGGATCCCAAAACGGTTCGGGCCAATCTTGAGGCGATCATCGCCTCGCTGAAGGCGCGCGATATTCCCGTCCTGCTCGCAGGGATGAAGGCCCCGCCTCAATACGGCGCCTACGCCGTCGAGTTCGACAGCATCTTCGCGGACCTGGCGCGCAAGGAAGATGTTCCAACCTATCCCTTTCTGCTGGAGGGGGTGGCCCTGGATCGCCGTTACAACCAGCCTGACGGCATCCACCCCAACGCCGAAGGGGTGCGCATCATCGCCGACGGATTGGCGCCGGTCGTCGCAAAAGCGCTGTCTGGGGGGTAAGGCAGGCGGCGAAGGTCATGGGATCGCCCTTGAACCCCCAGTCTCCCATCGCCATTTCGGGTTTGCCCCTCCTGGGCGTTTCCTCCCAAACCGACTTTCGGCCTCGTCGCCCTGCGCGACGGGGCCTATTTTTGTCCGAAACGACTCACGTCCGAGCGCCTTATGCCCAAAGCCAACGACACCGTGCATCTGCGCTTCACGCTGAAGGGCGAAAGCGGCCCATTCTGGCAGACGAATGCAACGATTGCTTCAGTCGGCAGTGGAACTGCTCTGCTCGACGGCCTGGATCGCCAAATCGCCGCGCGCATCGCCGATCTCCGCCGGGCAGGAGAGGGGCGTTGGACACTCGACTTAGAGGTGCGGGCGCGGCCGTGATTGTGAGTGTGCTGAAAATCTGAGATTCCAACTATCTGTTTTATAGCAGTATCTGTGCTCCGATATCTGAGATTCTCATTGTGCGCTTCGAGGAAGCTCGGTTCATCGGCAAGTGGCCCAGAGACGCAGTTACGGGGTGGGCGATAGCGACAAATGTTGCGCGTCTACGCTGGACGGGACATTTTCCGCCCAGATTGCGTAGGGTTCTCTAATGGCTGGCAGTTTCGACACAATGCCGGACCCCATCTCCGACTATGCTGCCGCTGTCGCTCGGTACGGGGAGACACTGGGCGTCCCAACATCTCTGGCGAAGATCGATACAATCCTCGATATGATCGCTGGCGACGCTGTTGACGTTTTCGGGTCTAAGGATGCCGCAAGGCAGTTCCTCGCCAACGCACCGATCCACGACGGAAAAGTCGCGAGAGATGTCGCGCTTGAGATCGGGATCAGCCGGATATTGTCTCGTATCGATGGTCTGAGGTTTGGTGTCTTTAGCTAGAAGGTACTACCTCGTTAGAAACCAGTCTGCTCGATGACCGTATAGCGCTCATCGTTATGCGACCTGGCGAGGTCCTAAGTGCGTCCTCGAGTCCCTCAGCGACTTGATTGAAGTACGAAACTGACGGGACGTGATCGCGCTGCTTCTCGTTTAAGAGCGCTAAGCTGGCCGCTCGCTTGCCCGGATATGCCAACCAGCGGAAACCTAGTGATTGGAGGAGGTCTGCTTTCGTCGCCTAAGTGTCTTCACGACCACCATCTACGTTTCGACCGGAAGCTGCTCCACTGGAAGCGGGCAGTCTGCGGGAGACGCCTCCTCCGAATCGTTCGAATAACATTGGGATGATAACAACGCGGGGTCGAGAATGGACGATTATAGACCGCTAACGGTGGGGGACTACGCAGCAGACGCGGCCCGAACGGATCGCGGTATCGAAGGCCAATCGCTGGCCTTTCCTCTTCTTGGTCTGGTCGGCGAAGTGGGAAGCCTCCTTAGCGAACTGAAGAAAAAACAACGCGACCCTGCCTCCTACCGCAGCCATTCAGACGCCGTGACCGAGGAGTTGGGAGACGTTCTTTGGTATCTCGCGGCGGTGGCGCGACGAGGCGGAGTGGCCCTCAGCGCTGTCGCCGCCCATCTATATCGACGAGATGCGCAGTGGAGGGGCATCGACGATCCGGCGCTGACCTTTGAGGCGCTTCAGCCCCACCCGATCGCGCCGGGAGGCGAGCCGACCGCCAACTTCGAGGAGACGCTTTTAGATCTCGCCTCGGACGTCGGCCTCCTGATCGGGGATTTCCAGGCCGGCCGCCTTGACGTGGATCAGGGTCTTTTGCCCATGCGTCTGGCGGCGATCCTGACTCGGCTGTTGCGGGCGTCGCGCGAGGCCCACCTGACCCTGGAGGTGGCGGCAGTCAAGAACACCTACAAGATCTTCGACCGATGGCCGGAGACGCGGGCTTACCCCGAGCCCTTCGACGCCGACGCCGATCCCGACGAGCAACTGCCGCGTCGGCTGGAGGTCGAGGTCTATGAGAAGCGGGTCGGGGACAAGGACTATGTCTTCCAGCGCTGCAACGCCCTGTTCATCGGCGACCGTCTGACCGACAATTCGCTGGAGCAGGATGACTACCGGTTCCACGACGTCTTCCACTACGCCTTCGTCGCCGTGCTCGGCTGGTCGCCGGTGACGCGGGCTCTGATGCGGCTGAAGCGCAAGAGCCAGCCGCAGATCGATGACGCCGAGGACGGAGCCCGGGCGATCCTGATTGAGGAAGGCGTCTCGACCTGGGTGTTTGGCCAGGCGCAGCGGCTGAACTATTTCGAAGGAGTCGGGATCGGCAAACTTCCCCTAGATCTGCTCAAACAGATCAAGCAGTTCGTGGCCGGCTACGAGGCGGACCGTCTCCCGCTGTGGCTTTGGGAGGAGGCGATCCTTCAGGGCTATGAGGTCTTCCGATATCTGCGTCAGCACCGACGCGGACGGGTAATCTTGGATTTCGAGACTCGGTCTTTGCGTGTAGAGGCCCTCGCATCATGACGCCCACCGCCTTTGTCGATGCGCTCCAGAGCGCCTCCCTGCCCAATGTGTTCAATCCCTGGCGCGACCAGTGCGCCGTCTGCGACCGGGCCGACGCTCCCTCGCTGCGCCGGGAAAACCTGCGTCTCTTCCTCGAGCGCGCGGTCGAGGTGGACGGCGCGACCCTTTGGATCGGACGAGATCTCGGCTATCGGGGCGGCCGCCGGACCGGCGTGCCCCTGACCGACGAAGTTCATCTCGCCTCGGCTTCGGCCCTGATGGGCGACATCGCCCTAGTCAGAGCTACCGAAGGACCGGTCATGGCGGAACGGACGGCGGCGGTCGTCTGGAGCGTTCTGCGGCGGGTGCAACGCCCGACCATGCTGTGGAACGTTTTCCCCTTCCATCCGCATCTTGCCCAAGACCCAATGTCGAACCGGCCGCATACTCGCGCGGAGCGGGATGCGACATGGCCCTTGCTGGAGGCCCTAATCGAGATGGTCCAACCAGCCCGGATCGTGGCCATCGGCCGGGACGCCAGCCAGGCCCTAACGAATCTCGGCGTCGCCTCCGATGCGGTGCGTCATCCCAGCTATGGCGGTCAGGCCGAGTTCGTGGCGGGCATGCACGCGCTATACGAGGTCGCAGACGCCCAGCTCAGCTTCGCCGGGCTGGAGCCGCCCTCAGCGCTCAACTAGGGCGTCGCAGGCCGCCAGCATGGCCTTGATAGCTGTGCGCGGCGCGGTTTGCTTCGCATCGTTGCGAGGCTGATCGATGATCGCGTGCGACGACAGGACGGTCAGGGCGCCGACCTGAAGCCCCGCTTCCTGGGCCACGAAGGCCATCAGCCGCCCCAGGCCGATTAGGTTCCCCAGCAGCTTCTCGATATAATAGTGATTGCGGTACATCACCGTCAGATGCAGCCGATCGCCCGCGGCGCTCCGTTCGGGCTTGAAGCTGGCGTGGCTCAGGCACTGACCGCCGTAAGGGGACCGGTCGACGTCGCGCAGGGGGTCAAAGACAGAGAGCTCGAACTTGTTGAGCGCCTTGACCGAGGGATCCTTCAGACGATCGACGATGTCGGCCAGCTGATTGAAGGCGACGCCTCCGCCCGGACGCGGCAGATTGATCATCCGCTCGAAGTAATAGCCCGACCAGCGGTCTCCGCCGCGCGCCGCGGCGGGAAGGACATGGTCCCTAAACCGATCATAGAAGGCCGGTGATCCGTGCCGGCGATGGAGGGCGGCGGGAAACAGGGTGTTGGCCACCGTCTCGATCGGCTTGGCGTCCCACTGTCTGAGGAAGTCGTCCACGATGGTCACCGCGGGATCGCCGAGGGTGGCGCGCGCCAGGGGATCGGCGACGTCGATGATGACGTTCTGGGCCTCGTGGCCCGGACGATCATCGACCGTCTGGACTGCGGCGCGCCACGCGCTGAAGCAATCAGGCTGCGACGGAATGGGGAGATACATGATCGTCCTCTTCGAGAAGGGCGGCCCCGTAGAGACGGGGCTCGACATATGTCCGGGTCAGCCAGGCGTGACCGGCGACACCCCAACCGGCGCCCCAGCTGTTCCGGACCAAGAGGACCGGGGTGTCGGCGATCTCGCCATGGCCAACCGCCAGCACGGCATGGCCCAGTGCTGGATCCCCGACCTCGCCGGGCACCGGTCGGACTACCCCCGCGGCGTCCGGTCTGTAGAAGCTGGCGGAAAGCCTCAGCAGGATCAGCACCGGCCGCCCGGACTGGAGGGCGTCGATGATTTCCGCCCAGCCGAAGGGCAGGGCCTGTCCCTTGCGGGTGAACCGGACGCCGTCCGCCGGCGGCGTGCTCCAGGCGTCATTAGCGGGCGGCGTCGGGACATATGGCCAATGTTCTTCGGCGGGCTGGCCATCCTCGCGCAGGGCGTCCAGCATGAACCCCAGACCCGCGCCGGAAGACGGGGGGCGACCCGCGCGCTTTTGGGCGTGGTGGAAGGCCGCCTCGCAAGACAGGGGCGTCCAGCCCGGACGCACCGCGGCGTGAAGATCACTGGCGGCGAAGGCCAAGCAGGTCGGCCGCGGACCCTGGTCGCGAGCCGGTCCGAGACGGTGGCGTAGATCCGTGCTGATGTCCAAGGCCGCCATCCTTAAGCCGCCGCCAGCCAGCGGCGGCGTTCGGCGCGGGAAAGGCCGGACGCTTCGGGGCCGGAGAGGTCGAAGGCCACGGTCAGGGCGGCGATCGGCGGTTCCTCGAGCCAGGGACGGCTCTGGCGCAGATCCAGCGCCCCCTCGACCTCCTCGCCGTCAGGACCCGCCAGGACCTCGCGTTCCACTTGATCGCCGACACTGTCCCGAGGGCCGACGAACCGGGTGTCACGCAGGACCACCAGGCCGCTGGCCTGAAGGGTGTCGAAATCCCAAAGATAGCCAGCCGACCCCAGTTCCCGGACCCGGATGACGAACAGGTCCCCGCGGCTGCCGTCGATCCGTCCGCCCTGATCCTTCTCCGTCAGAAGCCAGACATCGCCGTGATAGGACGGCGGGGTGAAGTCGCCGAGGAGCTCGACCTTCAAGGTCCGAGGTCTTGTCGCAAGAATGGTCTGGCGCCGTCCGGCGTCGAGCAGGTCGTAGCGCTCCAGGGTGCGCGTCATGGCCTCGAAGCTCACGCCGAGACGAAGCGCAAGCTGATAGACAACCTGCGGGCGTTCGAGATCGACGGCCCGCCAGCCCTGCCGAGCGCAGTGGGCCGTGATCAGCCAGCGTGGCATCAGCAGGGCGGCGGCGAAGGCGTCGGCCTCCGTCTCCTGGAAGCCGGGGCTGAGATCGCGACCTGGCGCGCGCCGCAGGACCTGGGCTTCGTCGTCGAGGCTGGGCTGATGCCGGAGAGTGGAATGGCCGAGTTCATGGGCCGCGGTGAAGCGCTGGATGCTGAGCGGGCGTTGGGTGGTGATCATGATCCCCGGAATAGGAACGTTGACGAAGGCACCCAGCAGCCCGTCGAGGGGGCGGACCATCAGGGGAGTGTCGAGCGCCGCGATCAGATCAAACACATCCACGGCGCCGGGTTCGGCTTCCAGCCGGGCGCGAAGATCAAACTGGCGATGCAACCGGCCGGCGGCCGCCACCCCGTTCCGGACGGCCTCCTGATAGGTCCGCGCCATCCGTCAGTCCGTCTTCCGGGCGCGCGCCAGTAGAAACTCGGTGAAGCGGCCCAGCTCCTCCCGGTCTCTTTGCGATAGGTCGGCCGCCTGGCGCGCCAGATGTGCCACATCGGGCGGCAAATCAGGCGGTCCCTCGATTCCGGTAAGATAGCCCACTGATTGCCGGTAGAGCCGCGCTAGGCGGGTGAGTTCGATCGCTTCCACGCGCCGCTGTCCACTCTCGATACCGGTCAGCGCCGTGCGGGGCAGCTTGAGATGCGCGGCCACCTCTTCCTGCTTCAGACCGAGATATTCCCGCGCTTCGCGAAGCCGTTCCCCCAGACTGCGCCGGGCCTGTTCGTCGTCGTCGATCATGCGCTGGCCGGATGGGTTTTCTTCCAGGCCGCCTCAAGCCGGGGCATCATATGGTCCAAAGCAGCCTGGATGGAATCGTAGCCGCCGGTCTTGACAATATTCTTGGGCTCGAACCCGAGAATGTCCTCTAGCGCCAAGGTCACGTCGACGACTGTCAGGGAATCTAGCCGAATCTTGGTGGTAAGCAGGGTTATCGGGTCGGCGGGAGGCGTTACGCCCTGCAGGGCAAACTCGCTTTCCGCCAGTGAGGTCAGCTCCGCCAAGAGGCAGGCGCTCACCGCCTTGACGGGAAACGGCTTGGTCTCCGGCTTGTCCTTGATCTGTGTCATGGCTGATCCTCCGACATTCGACCAATGTAATGTTAGAATATCGAACATACAACCCGCGTGTCGGCAATGGCGATGGAAGATCGGAGAGTCGGCTTAATTTCTCCATTACACGGCGCAGTCATCGACTCGGCGACCGCCTCGGCTCTTGAGAGGGCCCGGTAGGCTGTGCAACTTCGTTTCCTCGGCGAAGGCCAGCGCCTACCGCTCGCGCATAGGCAGACTCGATGAGCGAGAAGGACCATAGCGCGTTTTGCCTAAGCAGCGTTCAGCGCGGCCTTTTACGGTACGGTCGGACAATCTGCCCCATCGTCGCCCCATTGCCGAAACTCCGCGTTCGACGTATGCGGAGATTCTCGGGGTATTCTATTGTCTCACCTTGCTCGCCAGTTTTGCGTCGGACTTGCCGTGACCCTTATGGTCGCGCTGCAGGCCTTTGGCGCGATCAGCGCCGAGCACAAGATCGAGCACGCGGTCCAATTCCCCGGCGTCGCCTATGTCGAAATCGCCGCCGATGATCACGATCACGATCATCAAGTCGTCGACGCCAGCCCCGGCGACACGCTTGTCGATGCGAACGACGGCGACTTCGACGGTCAGCCGATCAAATCGCACCACCACCATGGCGGCGCTGACCAGCACCTGGTCATCGGCGACGAGCTGCCGCCGATCGACGCCTCCATCGCCTATGTCGTGCGCCTGGGTCCGACCCCGGAATCCGTCCCGCCGGGCGCGTTGATCGACGCCCCGCAACAGCCTCCAAAACAGAACGCCTGATCGCCTGAAGAGCTGATCCTGCGCGGCCGTGCGGCCGTGCGCGTCCTGTTGGAGAAATTCCTTGATACCTTCCATGTCCGGCTCCGCCGGATGGCGGGGGCGAGGCGCGGCCATGTCCGCCCTTGCTCTCGTCCTGGCGGCGACCGTATCGCTGCCTTCACCGGCGTTCGCCCAGGCGACGCCGTCCGCCGAGGCCGTCCAGGCCTCGCCTGTCCTGTCGCTCGAAGAGGCGCTGCGGCGCTCCATCGTCGCCGACCCGGCGCGTGCGGGTTACGAAGCGCGACTGCGCGCTGTCGAAGCCGGCGTGCGCCAGGCCGGGGTGCGCCCCAATCCGACGCTCGGACTGATGGTCGAGAACCTGCCAACGTTGGGCGGGGGCGACATCCTCGACCGCACCGAGACCACCCTGACCTATGAGCAGAGGATCGAGCGCGGCGGGGACCGTCCTGCCCGTTCCAGCCTGGCGCGTAGCGAAGGCCTGTTGGTCGCCGCACAGGCGCGGGTCGCCCAACTGGATCGTCTGGAACGGGTGCAGCGCGCCTGGTCCGACGCCATGGCAGCTCAGGCCCAGGTCGAGATCGCCAGAGAACGGCTCACCATGGCGGAGCGCTTCCAGAACGAGGTGCAGCGGCGGGTCAACGCCGCGCGCGATCCTCTGTTCGCCGGAGCCCGCGCCGAGGCTGAACTGGCCCAGGCCCAGATCGAGTTCGATCAGGCCGAGGTCGCCGCGCGCATGGCGGCGATCATGATCGGCAAATACTGGGACGGGACGGTCAACTTCCGTCTGGATCCGACCGCCTTCGAAGACACCAGCGCATCGCGCGTGGTCGCCGGCGAAGTCGCGGAAGCCGATCTTGACGTGTTCCGCGCGCGCCAGGCTGCGGCAGTCGCCCAGGTGCGGGTGGAGGAGGCGAGAGCCGTCGCAGATCCCACCGTCAGCGTCGGCGTTCGCCACTTCTGGAACAACGACCTGTCGCTGGTCGTCGGCGGATCCATCCCCTTGCAACGCTACGACCGGAACCAGGGTGCCATCGACCGCGCCAGGGCAGAAGGCATAGCCGCGCAGGCGGATCTCGGCGCGAGACGGATCGAACTGGATCGCGAAATCGCTCGCCTCCAGGTCCTGCTGCTGTCCCAGGCCAACGAGGTCCGGCGCATCAGCGAAGAGACCCTGCCGCAGGCGGAGCGGGCCGTGACCCTGGTCCGTGACGGGTTCGCGCGCGGCGGCTTCACCTACAACGACGTCATGGCCGCACAGACGGCCCTTCTGCAGAGCCGAGCCCGTCGCGTGACGGTGCTTCAGGCCTTCCACAACGACCGCGCCCGCCTTGATCGCCTGACCGGCGCGCACGCCGACCTGCTCGGCATGGAGACTCCACAATGAGACAGATCAGAACTCCGCTCATCGCCTATGGCGCGGCGGTATCGGCCTTCGCCTTGGCCTTGGCCTCATGCGGCGGCGGCGCCGAAAAGGCGGCGCCCGAGAGCGAGGCGGAAGCCGCTGCGGCGGCCGACTACGAGCGCGGACCCCATAACGGTCGTCTGCTCCGTGACGGTGATTTCGCTCTGGAGGTGACCATCTACGAGGAAGGGCCGGAGCCCCTGTTCCGCCTCTATCCCTATGTGAACGACAAGCCGGTCGATCCGCGCCAGGTCCAGGTCACCATGGCCCTCACGCGCCTGGGTCCGAAGGTCGATCGCTTCATCTTCGCCCCGGAGAACGACTACCTCGCCAGCCCTGGCGTGGTATTCGAACCGCACTCCTTCGACGTGGCGGTCAACGCCGTGCGCGCCGGGAAGCGGTCGAACTGGACCTACCAGTCCTACGAGGGCCGCACGATCATCTCGTCCCAGGCCGCTCAGGCGGGCGGGGTGACGACGGAACGGGCCGGCCCCGCCGTGCTGGGCGAGACCTTGCCCCTGTCGGGTCGGGTGGAGATCACGCCTGAAGGTCAGGCGGAGGTGTTTGCGCGCTATCCGGGCCGCATCGTTTCGCTGAACGTTCAGCTCGGCCAGCGGGTGTCGCGCGGACAGGTTCTGGCGCGGGTCGAATCCAGCGAGAGCCTGCAGACCTATTCGGTGACCGCGCCGATCTCGGGCGTGATCACGACGAAGAACGCCAACCCCGGTCAGATTACCGGCAACGGTCCGCCGATGCTGACGATCGGCGATCCGACGCGCCTTCATGCGGAGTTCTTCCTCTATCCGCGCGATGCGGAGCGGGTGCGCGTCGGGCAGCGGGTCGAGCTCAAGAGCCTGGCCGGCGAACACACGGCGACGGGCGTGATCGAAGCGATCCTGCCCTCGGACGACGTGCTCAGCCAGACGCTCGTCGCCCATGTGGAGCTGCCCTACCAGGGCGGCGTCTGGCGGCCGGGGCTCGGCGTCGAGGGCGTAGTTCAGGTCGGGGCCGGTGAAGTGCCGCTGGCGGTCAAGACCAAAGGGCTCCAGCCCTTCCGCGACTTCACCGTGGTCTATGCCAAGGTCGGCGACACCTACGAGGTGCGGATGCTCGAACTGGGGCGTCGTACCGATGAGTGGACCGAGGTTCTCGGCGGCATCGAGCCCGGCACGACCTATGTCGTCGACGGCGCCTTCCTCATTCGCGCGGACATCGACAAGTCCGGCGCGAGCCACGATCACTAGGGGGCGCGCGCATCATGCTTGAAAGCATCATCGCGCTGTCGATCCGGTTCCGCTGGGTCGTCATGGCGCTTGTCCTGGTCGCGGCGGCGGTCGGCGTCTGGAGTTTCCAGAAGCTGCCCATCGACGCGACGCCGGACATCACCAATGTCCAAATCCAGATCAACACGGAGGCGCCCGGCTATTCGCCGCTCGAAGCCGAACAACGCATCACCTTCCCGGTGGAGACGGCGATCGCCGGCGTGCCGGGCCTGTCCTACACCCGGTCGGTCTCGCGCTACGGCCTGAGCCAGGTCACGGTCGTCTTCGAGGACGGTACGGACGTCTACCGGGCGCGGCAACTGGTCAATGAACGGCTTCAGACCGCCATCGGTCAGTTGCCGCCGGGCCTGTCGCCGGAGCTGGGGCCGATCGCCACCGGCCTGGGCGAGATCTTCATGTACACGATCGAGGCCGAGCCGAGCGCGCGCAAGCCCGACGGTTCGCCGTACACCCCGGAAGATCTGCGCACGCTTCAGGACTGGGTCATCCGTCCGCAGATGCGCAACACGCCCGGCGTCACCGAGGTCAACACCATCGGCGGCTTCGTGCGCGAGTATCACGTCACCCCGCGCCCCGAACGGCTCGCCGCCTATGGCGTGACCATGAGCGAAGTGGTTGAGGCGTTGGAGCGCAACAACGCCAATGTCGGCGCCGGCTATGTCGAACGCTACGGCGAGCAGTGGCTGATCCGGGTGCCCGGTCAGGCCGCGACGCAGGAGGATCTGTCCAACGTCGTGATCACGACGCGCGGCGGCGTGCCCATCCGGGTCGCGGAAGTCGCGGAAGTCGGGCTGGGAGAGGAACTGCGCACCGGCGCGGCGACGGAAAACGGCAAGGAGACGGTGCTGGCCACCGTTCTTATGCTGGCCGGTGAGAACAGTCGGGTCGTGGCCCAGGCGGCGGCGGCTCGACTGGAGGAGGCGTCCAAGGCCCTGCCCAAGGGCGTGGTCGCCTCGCCGGTCTATGACCGCACCAATCTGGTCGAACGTGCTGTCGCCACCGTCGAGAAGAACCTCGTCGAGGGCGCGCTTCTGGTTATCGTCGTGCTGTTCCTGCTGCTCGGCAACATCCGCGCGGCCCTGATCACGGCGGCGGTCATTCCGATCACCATGCTGCTGACCATCACCGGCATGGTCCAGGCCGGGGTGTCCGGCAATCTGATGAGCCTCGGCGCTCTGGACTTCGGTCTAATCGTCGACGGCGCCGTCATCATCGTCGAGAACTGTCTGAGGCGTTTCGCCGAGGCGCAGCATCACCACGGTCGACTGCTGACACGCGACGAGCGGTTCAAACTGGCGGCCGAGGCCTCCAGCGAAGTGATCCGTCCGTCCCTGTTCGGCGTGCTGATCATCACCCTGGTCTATGTGCCGATCTTCGCCCTGGACGGGGTCGAAGGTAAAACCTTCCACCCCATGGCCATCACCGTGGTCATCGCCCTGACCGGCGCCCTGATCCTGTCACTGACCTTCGTTCCGGCTGCGGTCGCAATGTTCGTCACCGGCAAGGTTCAGGAGAAGGACAGCTTCCTGATGCGCTGGGCGCGTGTGGGCTATCAGCCCGCGCTCGACTTCGCGTTGAAGGCGCGTGTGCTGATGATCGGCGCCGCCGTCGCTCTTGTGGCGATTTCGGGCGTGGTCGCCTCGCGGATGGGTTCGGAGTTCGTGCCGAACCTGGACGAGGGCGACATCGCCATGCACGCCCTTCGTATTCCCGGCACGAGCCTGAGCCAGGCCATCGAGATGCAGACCGCGCTCGAAGCCCGGCTGGCCAAGTTCCCGGAAGTGGAGCGGGTTGTCGCCAAGATCGGCACCGCCGAAGTGGCCACCGACCCGGTGCCGCCTTCGGTCGCCGACACCTTCATCCTGTTGAAGGACCGCGACGAATGGCCGAACCCCAGGAAGCCGAAACTCCAGCTTGTCCGCGAGATGGAAGAGGCGGTGAATGAAATCCCCGGCAGCAAGTACGAGTTCACCCAGCCGATCCAGATGCGGTTCAACGAACTGCTCTCCGGGGTCCGCGCCGATGTGGCCATCAAGGTTCACGGCGACGACCTGGATCAACTGGTGGCGCTCGGCTCTCAGATCGAGGAGATCGTCGGCGCCATTCCCGGCGCGGCCGATCCGCAGTCCGAACAGGTCACCGGCCTGCCGATGCTGCAGATCACGCCGAACCGGGCCGCCATCGCGCGTCTGGGATTGAGCGTCGATGACGTCCAGTCGGTGATCGCGACCTCGATGGGCGGCACGACCGCCGGTCAGATCTTTGAAGGCGACCGTCGCTTCGACATCGTCGTGCGCCTGCCCGAAGATCTGCGATCCAACACCGACGCCATCGGCCGCATCCAGGTGCCGCTGCCGGCGGCGGACGGTCAACCGCGCGGCTTCGTACCTCTCAGCGAGATTGCCACGATCGGGCTCGAAACCGGTCCGAACCAGATCAGCCGAGAAGACGGCAAGCGCCGCATCGTCGTCACCGCCAACGTCCGTAATCGCGACCTGGGCTCCTTCATCGGAGAGGCCCGCGAGCGGATCGAACGGGAGGTGGAGCTGCCGGCTGGATACTGGGTCACCTATGGCGGCACCTTCGAACAGCTGATCTCCGCCGCCAAACGGCTTCAACTGGTTGTGCCGGCGGTGCTGCTGCTGATCTTCGGTCTGTTGTTCGCCCTGTTCCGCTCTTGGAAGGACAGCGCCATCGTCTTCTCCGGCGTGCCTCTGGCCCTGACCGGCGGCGTGGCGGCCCTGGCGATGCGTGGTCTGCCCATGTCGATCTCGGCGGGCGTCGGCTTCATCGCGCTTTCGGGCGTGGCCGTGCTGAACGGGGTGGTGATGGTGACCTTTATCCGGTCGCTGATCGCCGAGGGGCAGCCTGTGCCTCAAGCCATCCGGGAAGGGGCGCTCACCCGCCTTCGCCCGGTGCTGATGACCGCCCTGGTCGCCAGCCTCGGCTTCGTGCCGATGGCGCTGAACGTGGGCGCCGGCGCGGAAGTGCAGCGTCCGCTGGCCACCGTGGTCATCGGCGGCATCGTCTCCTCGACGGTGCTGACGCTGCTGGTCCTCCCGGCCCTCTACAGCCTCGTTCACGGTCGCACGCCTTCGGGTGAGCGGTCAGGGCGCGGGCTTCTGGATCATCTGCCGTTCCGCAACGGGCGCCGGAACGTCTGATGACCGCCGCGCTTCCTGAAAAGCGCGGCGGCGGGGTCGGCGGGATTCCCCCAGTCGCGCCGACCCATGCCTTTCCCGAACGGATGCCGGTCCTGACCAGCATCCGTTTCTGGCTCGCCCTCGGCGTGGTGCTGTTCCACTATCAGCTCAACATCGTCGCCGAGGGCGGGATGGGCGTCAGCCTGATCGAGCGTGCTCGCCTCGCGGTCGATTTCTTCTTCATCCTGTCGGGCTTCGTGCTGTCGCACGTCTATGGCCGTCAGGTGCGCGACGGGACGTTCCACTATGGACGCTTTTTGACCGCACGCATGGCCCGGATCTATCCGGCGCATGGCCTGATGCTGGTGCTGATGGTCGTGATCGTCAGCGTCGCCGTGGCCCTGGGCCAGCCGTTCGACAGCCAGAGCTATTCGTTCGCCGGGCTCGTCGCGGCGGCGGGCATGATCCACGCCTGGTTGCCCGCGTCTGTCCCGAACGAATGGAACGGGCCGTCCTGGTCCCTGTCCGCCGAATGGGCCGCCTATCTGGCCTTTCCGGTGTTCGCCTGGATCGGTCTTCGTTCCGGCCGCAATCCCTGGCTCACCCTGGGGCTTGCGATCGCAGGCTTCGTCGCACTGGACGCCTTCTATCGCTGGCGTTTCGGCGAAATCCTGACCCATGCCGAGCTTGTTCTCGGCGTGCTCAGGATCGCACCGGAGTTCCTGTACGGCGTGGCCCTTTATCAGCTCGGCGCCCGGCTGAAGCTCTCACCGACAGTCACTCGACTGGCGGCGGGGCTCAGCGTTGTGACCCTGTTGGCCATGATGCACTTCGCCGCCGACGAGCGGCTGACCGTCGCGGTGGCGGGTCTGGTCATCCTGACCCTGGCCTTGCTGGCGCGCACGGACGCGGCGTTCGCCGCGCACCCCTGGGCGGTGGAGGCGGGCGAGGCCTCCTACGCTCTCTATCTCGTCCACCTGCCGCTTCTGATCATCTGGAAGAACGGCATGGCTCTGCTGCACGGCGTCGACAGCACCTATCGTCTCCCCTTGTGGGAAGCGGCGGTGTTGCTGGCGCTGACGATCGGCGCGGCCTTCGCGCTTCACGCCTTCTGGGAAAGGCCCGCTCGGCTTTGGCTGAGATGGTCGATCCGAAAGGGCGCCGACGATCGCGGCACAATCCCTCCCACATCGAAAGAGAAATCATGACGTCAATCGCGCGTCACGACCCCCGGTCGTGGCTCCGATCGCCCTGGACCCTCGCGCTCCTCGTGATCGGATTCCTCTTCATGGAGGGCCTGCTCAGCCAGGTCCTCGCTCACGGCGTCGCCGAAGGCGACAAGGGCTATATCCAGGAGACCTCGGGCTTCCTGTTCTGGCCGTTCGTCTATCTCGGCGCCAAACATATGGTCACCGGCTACGACCACCTGCTGTTCCTGTTCGGCGTGATCTTCTTCCTCTACCGGATGAAGGACATCAGCATCTATGTGACCCTGTTCGCCATCGGTCACTCATCCACCCTGCTGCTCGGCGTCCTGACCAATATCAGCGTCTCCAGCTATGTAGTGGACGCCATCATCGGCCTGTCGGTCGTCTACAAGGCGCTCGACAATATGGGCGCCTTCCAGAGATGGTTCGGCTTCCAGCCCTCGACCAAGGGGGCGACCCTGATCTTCGGTCTGTTCCACGGCTTCGGCCTGGCGACCAAGCTTCAGGACTTCCAACTCTCGCCTGACGGCCTGTTCCTCAATCTGGTCGCCTTCAATATCGGCGTCGAGATCGGGCAACTGCTCGCCCTGGGCGGCATCCTCATCCTGATGGGCTTCTGGCGGCGTTCGAACAGCTTCTGGGAACACGCTTATCTGACCAACGTCGTGCTGATGACCCTCGGCTTCCTCCTGACGGGCTATCAGCTCGTCGGCTTCTTCGTCATGTGATCGGAGACCTTCCATGTACAACGCAAACCGTCCCGCCCGTTCCGACCTGCCTTCGACCGGGCAGTTGCTCAAATCGACCGGCATCGCCGCCGCCGTCGCCTCCGTGCTTCTGGTCACCATCGTCATGCCGTCCGAATACGGGGTCGATCCGACCCGCGTCGGCTCCATTTTCGGCCTGACCGAGATGGGTCGTATCAAGGTTCAACTGGCAGCCGAGGCCGAAGCGGACGCCGCCGCCGACGCCGCCGCCGGATCGGGGCTTTCCGCCGCGCCGCCGCTCGATGTGGCGACACCTGCCGCCGGGGCGACCGCTCCCGCAGCCAGTCCTTCGCCGACTGCGCCGGCCGTCCAACCTGCGCCGACCGCCGAGGTGCGGACCGATGAAACCGTGCTCACGCTCGCACCCGACCAGGGCGCAGAGATCAAGTTGGTGATGGTCGAGGGCGCCAAGGCGCGGTTCACCTGGACCAGTAGCGGCGGCAAGATCAACTTCGACACCCACGCTGACCGTCCAGGCCTTTCCTACCACGCCTACGGCAAGGGCTCGGCGCAGCAGCAGTCGGGCGAACTGACCGCCGCCTTCACCGGCGCCCACGGCTGGTTCTGGCGTAACCGCACCGGTGCGCCGGTGACCATCACCCTGCAAACCCAGGGCGCCTATACGGAGATCAAGCGGGTCGTGTGACCTGACTTGTATGACGTGCTGATCGAAGGCGCGTCATGGGTTCTGGTGGAGCGTTGTCCTGCTTGCGCTCCACCAGCGCCTCATGATTTCGGCCAACGCCGATGCTGGTCGTCGATGACGACCGGGTGGGCGTGGACCACGCCGCCGTCCTTGAGCCTTACGCCCTCGGCAAGGTGAGGATCGTCCGTCGTCAGTCCATCGTGGCTGTGCACCACATTCAACGGGTCATGCGCCGGCCAAACGACAAGGCCCAGCACGAGACCGGCGGCGCACAGCGCCGAGAGGACGAGGAAGGCCGCCGTCGGGTTCGCTTCGGCCGAGACGAGACCCGCCACCGGATAGGCGATCAGCCAGCAGGCGTGCGACAAGGCGAACTGTGCGGCGAACAGGGCAGGTCTGTCCCCGGCGCTCGACGACCGGCGAAGCGCGCGACCGGCCGGCGTGATGGTGAGCGAGTAACCGAAGCCCATCACGATCCACAGTCCGATCAGGATCGGATAGGACCGGGCAATCAAGGCCCCCGCCAGAAGCACACAGGTCATGATGCCGGCCCCCATCAGCATGGCGGTGCGGTCCTTCAGTCGATTGAGGATACGGGGCAGGACGACGGCCGCCGTCATGGACCCGGCCCCGAACGCCGCGAGCGCCCAGGCCGTCGCCTGCTGGGGCAGGTCGAACACGGACTGTACGATGACCACAGTGTTCACGAAGACCATGGCCCCACCCGCCGCCGTGGCCAGGCTCACCGCGAGCAGGCCACGCAGCCGAGGCGTGAAGGCGAACAGCCGCACGCCGCCGGTCAGTCGCTTGAGGAACGGCAGGGGCTGGGCTGATGACGGACGGGGCAGAAGCGCCGTCACCACGAAGCCTGCCGAAAGCACGAAGCCGATCGCCGTTCCGACGAAGAGGTTGTTGTAGCTGATGACGGCCAGCAGCAGGGCGGCGACCACAGGGCTCGCCACGCTCTCCAGATCGGCGGCGAGACGCGAGAGCGACAGGGCCTTCGTATATTCGGCCTCGTCCGAGAGAAGATCGGGGATCATGGCTTGGAACGCCGGTGTGAAGGCGGCAGAGGCGACGTAAAGCACGGTCATCAGGGCGTAGACCTGCCAGGCCTGTCCGACGAAGGGCAGGGCGACCGCCACGCCCGCGCGAACGAGATCCAGACAGACCAGCAGCGTCTTGCGCGGCAAGCGCGCCGCAAGGGCGCTCGCGAACGGCGCGACGCCGATATAGGCGATCATCTTGATGGCCAGGGCGGCGCCGAGGATTTCGCCCGCGTTCGCGCCCGCGAGGTCGTGCGCCAACAGTCCCAGGGCCACGGTCGCCATGCCCGTCCCCAGCAGGGCGGCGACCTGAGCGATGAAGAGGTGCCGATATGCGGCGTTTCGAAGCGGAGAGAACATCTTTCAATGCCTGACTGACAGGGGTAAATGTTACGGCGTAACATTGGAGAATATCGTTGTCGGAAGCCCTCACGCCTCGTCGTTCTGAAGACGTCCTGGGCGCCGGCTTGTCCGTGGTGTGCCTGCTCCACTGTTTGACGGCGCCGGTGCTGGCGAGTGTTCTTCCGTTGGTCGGCCTGGCCACGACGGAGTGGCTGCATGGGCTTTTCGCCCTAGTGGCGGCGACGTTCGCCTATCTGTCGATCCTGCGTCGCCCAAGCGTCGAGATCGCTGTCAAAGCCGTCGCCGTACTGGGAGTGGGATCCCTGGTGTTTGGTGCGACGGAAGTCGCGGGCCATGGCTGGACCGTCTGGAGCACTGTGTTCGGCTCTATCCTCCTGATCTCCGCCCACATCGTTTCGATGCGTCGCATGTGAAGCTGATCGCCGGTCGGTCAGCGTGATTTCATCTTGCCGTATCCCCTCCAGGGGGATAGGTCAAATTCCATGGCTCATGTTTCTCACGCATCCCACCCGGACGTCATCAAGCGGCTCAAGCGCGCCGAAGGTCATTTGCGGACTGTGATCGGAATGATCGAGGCGGAGCGGTCGTGCCTGGACCTGGCGCAGCAACTGCACGCGATCGAGAAGGCCGTCGCCGCAGCCAAGAAGACGCTCATCCACGACCACATCGACCACTGCCTTGCCCACGCGGCCGAGGGCGATCCCGCCGAGGCGCGTCAGGCCATGGGCGAGTTCCGGGAAATCACGAAGTATCTTTGAAGGGCGTCTAGGCGACGGATCTTGATATTGTGGAAATCAGCACGGTGCGCTCGCGAATGCCTGCTGCGGCGCTTAGCCGGTTGACGTGACCCCCTGAAACTCCTCCAGGAATAGCTAGAGTCCGCCCAACGAAGGACGGACAGAATGAAGCGATCGAGGTTCACGGAAGAGCAGATCATCGGGATCCTGCGGGAGCAGGAGGCCGGTGTAGCGACGGCGGAGGTGTGCCGACGCCACGGGGTCAGCTCGGCGACCTTTTACAAATGGAAGGCCAAGTTTGGCGGGCTCGACGTGTCGGAGGCTCGGCGGCTCAAGGCGCTCGAGGATGAGAACGCCCGGCTGAAGCGGATGCTGGCGGACGCGATGCTGGACAACGTGGCCCTGAAGGACCTGCTGGGAAAAAAGTGGTGACGCCCGCCGGCTATCGCGAGGCGGCTGGCCATCTGCAGGCCGCCTACGAGATGAGCGAAAGGCGGGCGTGCCGTGTTCTGGGCGTCGATCGGACGAGCGTGCGCTATCAGGCGACGCGCCCGGACGACGGCGCTCTGCGCGACCGGCTGAAGGCCCTGGCCCAGGAACGTCGACGGTTCGGCTATCGTCGCCTGCACGTGCTGCTGCGGCGCGAGGGCCATGCGGTCAACAGGAAACGGGTCCAGCGGATCTATCGCGACGAGCAACTGACGGTGCGCCGGCGCGGCGGCCGGAAGCGAGCGATGGGCACGCGGCGACCGCTGGACCTGCCGCTGGCGCCCAACCAGCGCTGGTCGCTGGACTTCGTCGCAGACCAGCTGACGGACGGGCGGCGCTTCCGCATCCTGACGGTGATCGATAACTGTACGCGCGAGTGCCTGGCGCTGGTGGCCGACACCTCGCTGTCGGGCGCGCGGGTCGTGCGGGAGTTGGACGCCGTCATCCGGCAGCGAGGGCGGCCCGACACCATCGTCAGCGACAACGGCACGGAGTACACCTCGAACGCGGTCCTGGCCTGGGCCGACGACACCGGCGTCGGCTGGCACTACATCGCGCCGGGCAAGCCCCAGCAGAACGGCTTCAACGAAAGCTTCAACGGGCGGCTGCGTGACGAGCTGCTGAACGAGACGCTGTTCCGCTCGCTGCCGCACGCTCGCGCCGTGCTGGAGGCGTGGCGACGCGATTACAACGAGCAGCGTCCGCACTCGAAGCTCGGGTGGCTGACGCCGCAGGCTTATGCAGAAGCGCTCACCGGACACATCGGCCGGCCTGCTGCGCTGGTTGATGGCTGCGCAGACCGGCCTCTTGCCAACCCAGCCGATCACAGCTCAGATCAACCTAGGACTCTCGTTATGGCTGGATGAGAAACGGGGGTCACGTCACGGTCTGAGCGGAAGTAAGGGTAGGACGCCTCACCCGTTGAACTAGTCATTGTAGTCCGATTGGGCCTGAGTGGATGCGTCTTTGGATTGTATTTACCCGGCCGATCTAGTTGTGCTCTCGAACAGGGAGAGGCTCGATGAAGTTGACGTCCGGTACTTCGGTCCAACTGCTTGGTGGGTGGCTGGTTGGAGCCTCAATGCTTCTGGCGCTTACGTTTATCCTTTGGGGTGTGAGCATCGGACATTCGATGGAGGCCGTCAGGGTGTCAGCCCTAGCCTTGGCGCCTATGGCGGTTGGCTTGGCGATGTATCGCTTTGACATCCGAAAGACCCTCTCAGCGATCTGATGCGCCTGGAGTGGGGCTGTAAGCTTATTTGTTGTGGCCCGGTGGGTTCTTGAAACTGATCGAGGACGCTGGATATCACCTGCTGCCGAGCTTTCCAGCTGCAGCACTTCTTGCGATTGCTCTATAAAGCGTGCTGCGAGAGACGCCTAAGGACGAAGCGACCCCTTCCATAGTTTGATCAGGGTGGCCGAGAAGCAGCTTAGTCTGCTTCAACTGCCTTTCGGACAGGATAGGGCGGCGCCCGCCTTGCTTACCCCGAGCGCGAGCGGCCGCTAGTCCGGCCATCGTCCGCTCGCGAATAAGGTCCCGCTCCATCTCTGCCAATGCAGCCATCATATGGAAGAAGAAGCGACCAGCAGGGGTTGTTGTGTCGATACCATCAGTAAGGCTTCGAAACTCGACACCGCGTTCTCGTAAGTTTCGCACGAACTCTACGAGTTGACCAACAGTCCGCCCTAAACGGTCGAGCTTCCACACGATGAAGACGTCGCCCGAGCGCGCATGGGATAGCGCGTCCCGTAATGCTGTTCTTTCCGAGCGTACCCCCGAGGCCGCTTCTGAGAAGACTCGCTCGCAGCCAGCCTTTTCGAGAGCGTCGATCTGGAGGTCGAGTTTTTGATCCGGGGTGGACACCCGCGCGTAACCTAACAGCATGTGTCAGAACTCATTGGCGCTCATAGAAGTGACCCATTGAATCAGCGACAGGGTTTTGACACAAGTCGCGCGTTGTAATGGCTGAGCGCGGCTAGACGGCCAGTCGCCATGTCAGAAACGGTCGTTTTTGACATCTCCCGCAGACAGACTGGCCAAGCTTGAGTCCTAGCTTGGGTCTTAGATCACAGGGGAGGGGCATTGATTCAAAGCGCTGCTGTCACCCGACCGCAACGGAGCCTACTTCGTCTTGCGCTCTTCATCTTCGAGGCGTTTGATGCGCTCGGCGAAAACCTTCTCGAAGATTATGCGCAGGCCTTTGAGCGCCAGGCCGCCGAGTAGGAAGGCAGTTATGCTCGTAGCGGCCATAGCCAGAAACCTCAGAGATAAATCATCCATGCGGCGGATCCTCCGAACGTCCGGTTTACACCATAATGCGCGAGGCAACCGTTGAAGACCATCTTGGTGTTCGCGCCCAACACAGATGATATGTGGTGCCACCGCCTAGAGTCGGCCCCAGCACGGTCAGTTTCCGGCGCAGGTGAATCGATGGACTAATCCAGATTGAGTCGGAGACCACTCTGACTCCAGGGATATCCAACAGCATCCCAGCTCGCCCGCATACCGGGGGTGGCACCCTGGCATTGGACTTGACGCCCACGCCCGTCGAAAATGTCTTGCCGAGCACGATTTTAGCAGCAACCTTTCAAAACCTTGGGTTTCAGGTTCCTAGAGACGCCGAATGTCGGTCGACCTGCTAGACGCCGAAGAGCCAGACGAACCGGACGCCGCGTGGCGTGCCGCCGCTGAAGCGCGGCACGTGCTCCTGCCGTTGGCGCAGATGGGCAGGAAGCGCCGAGCCGCGGTCGATGCAGCTGCAGCGCAACTGAATATTTCCACGGCTAAAGCCTACCGGATGATCGCCCTTTTGAAGGAGGATGATCGGGCATCTGCGCTTCTGCCCGAAAAGCGCGGAAGATCGCCGGGATCCTCAATGTACGATGCCGCAGTCGAGGCAATCATTTTGGAGGTTCTCCAGAAGGATTACATGTCCGGACAGCAGCCGCGCGTAGCCCACGTCTTGGCAACGGTTCGCGCACGCTGCCGAAAGGCCGGTTTAAAACAGCCTGGACGCAAGGGGCTGATGGCGCGCGTACAAGCGCTGGATTTGCACGACCGCCTAAAGGCGCGTCGAGGAAAGAATGCCGCCGAAATCGCAACGCCCCGACCAGGTGAATTCGTCGCCGAACGGCCAAACCAAGTCTGGCTCATCGACCACACCGAAGGCGACATCATACTCGTTGATCGCCGTTTCCGCCTGCCTATCGGTCGTCCCACCGTCACGCTGATCATCGATGCGTACACTCGCATGTGCGTGGGTTGTTACGTCAGTCTGGGCAAACCTTCTCGCATCCAGTCCGGCATGGCGCTGCTCCGAGCATTTCTTCCCAAGGAGGGGCTCCTAGAGCAAGCAGGGCAAGATTGGGACTGGCCGTGCCAGGGGTTTCCCGAAATCGTTCACTCCGACAACGGTTCAGATTTTCGGTCGGACGCCTTCAGGCGCGGCCTCATCACCTACGGCATCACCCCAAAATTCCGGCCCGTCAGGGAGCCCCGATACGGCGCACTGATCGAGCGCTACATTGGGACAACAATGGGTGAACTGCACCTCGTGCCCGGAACAACCTTTTCCAATGTGTCCGACCGTGGCGAGTACGACAGCGAAGCGAAAGCCGTTATGTCGCTGGACGGCTTCGAGAGGTGGCTGTTCCTTCAGATAGGCCGCTATCACATCTCGCCGCATCGAGGGATTGGCGGCTTCACCCCCATATCTCGCTGGAAAGAGAGTGTGAACGCAGGGTTCCGGCAAAAGGACGCGCCACCGGGCGCAGCCGTGGACATCATGCTCGCCTTCTTGCCAAGCGATCGTCGCAAGCTGCGCAATACCGGGATCCATTTCAAAAGCCTTCGCTATTGGTCGGCCTGGTTGGGCGCGGCGGTACGGCGCGGCGGAGTTGCAGTCGATCTCAGATACGATCCCAGAGATATGTCCTTCGTGTGGGTCGAGTGGGAAGGGCGATGGGAACGGGTCCATCTGTACAAGCGCCAGGCGCCGTTCACATTGCGCGAGCATGAACTCGCTCTAAAGGCCCTCCGTGAGGCGGCGGTGGCGACAGTGGACGAGGACATGATCCATGCCAAACGCGAGGAAAGCGAGGCGCTAATCGCTTCCGAGGCCGCAACCACCAAGCGAGCTCGCCGGCGCCTCGAGCATGGGGAACGCTCTTTGGAAGTGGCGCAGACCATCTACGGCGAACCCGAGCCAGCCAAACCGATCATCACCGATCTGGTCTTCTCTAAGCTGGCCAAATCGAAACGGATCGTGGAGGAATGGTGAGCTCCCTGCCTGCCGGCTCCCCAACGAACGAGTTGCACCGTCTCGACGACATTCTCCGAGACAGATGGCTTTCGAATCCGGTCAGCGACGCAGCATTGGAGAGGGCCCTGATGGCTCTCCTCAGCGCGGGGCGCATCCGTCCCCGCGCCCTTTTGTTCACCGGTCCGCCGAACTCCGGAAAGTCGGCTCTTCGTCAGAAATTAATGATGGAGATGGGCAGGCTAGGAACGCTTCCTGGACGCGGCCGACCGCCGGTCACACTGGAGATTGAGGCGCCCACAGAGGCAGGCGAAGGCAGGTTTTACGAAGCGATCCTGGAGGCCGGTCACCGCTACATTCCAAGCGGCGCAGCGCGCACCTTACTCCGCGCCGTCAACTCCTTCTTTGAGGACTTGCGACCGGATGCGCTTCTCATCGACGAAGCGAACAACCTGAGCGTCTTTACGGGTGTCCGCGGGGCGGTGTGCCTGAATGCAATCCGTCGCCTCTGCAACGTCCACAAGGTCTCGCTTCTTTGCTTTGGCACCCCGCCTGCCAAAATGGCGTTCGAGGCTGATGAGCAGCTGGAAAACAGGTTCGAAATCGTCGAACTCGCTCCTCTCGCACCGGCTGATTTTGTGGAGTTCGTCACGTTGCTCTCAGAGGCGATGCCGCTTCAATTCACTGCGGAGTGGACCTCTCAGATGCTCGATATGGCCTACGAATTAACGGGAGGATATGTCGGGCGCGCGGCTTATCTAATCAAGGAATCTGCAATCGAAGCGGTCCGCATCGGCACGGAGCAAATCACCGCAGAGATCATCCAGGCCCCTGAACTTGCTACCCGACTGGGTGCCCTTGATCTAGCGCGTCGCTACGCAGGCCGGCGGACGCGAGGTCCTCGCAAGAGATGATTGAGCCATACACAGACGAGGCGGTGAGCTCTTGGGTCCGTCGGATGGAACTGCGCGGCCTGCTGCCGCCAGGATTCAACGAAGCTCCGAGCGACGACCTTGCACCATCGCCTCAATTAATCGCGGCAGCGCGAAACCTGGGGGAGGGGGCCGGCTTGGTTCTTGAGCGATCAGGCCTCCATCGACACTGGCGCCACGCGGATGTCGACGATCTGATGGAGAGATCCGATTATTGGCAAGGCAAGGCATGTCGCGAGTGTCTTGAAGAGGATGCCCGGCAAGGAAGGGACCAATATCTGCGCCGGGAGTGGCTATTTGTGTGGCGGACGACGTGTTCCCGCCACGGCCTTCCTCTCCATGCGATCATATCCTCCGTCCTCGCCCCAGTGATCGTCGCCGGCGAGCGGACGAGACGAGTGAAGCTGCTCCGTGAAGTCGATCTTCGCAGCGACCCATTCCTCAAGCCGGGGAGGGCGACGCCATGGCACTCCAGGAAAGTGCCGCCGGCATATGTCATCGTCTTTGAGGAGGCATGCATGGCTGCCCTGGGGGGAGCGCCCTTGGATCATTTCTGGTGCTGTGGGCCTCGATGGACGAAGGCGCGGACGACATTCCTCGACCTAGCCGACCTCCTATTATCGCCTGGGAAGAGCGATCAAGAACAACCAGTTCGAATGCTGCCCAACGGGATCGAGACCCCATTTTGGGGCAACCTCCGCTTTGGCCTCAAAGCGATGCGATCACTTTCGCCGGCTTGGCAATCCAGTTGTATGCACGCGCTCGCCACCGTGCTTGCTGACCCCTCTCGGTTTGAACTCGTCGTTGAGCACAGTTTTTTTGGCGGGTATCTGGGCGGCAGGGCCTCAGCTCGACGGCAAATTGGTCCGTTGGGACAATTGGCGCTTAAAGACCCTCTAGCTATTGTCTTCGCAAGCGCCGCAGATTCCGATCTGCATCGGTTTCTCGAAGGTGCTGCTCGGTGGCCTAGTCCGTTTCTTCTTCGGGCCAGAACTGCGGCCGCCATCGCTCTTACGCTGACGTAGCTCCCTAGACGGCGGACTCCAGCTTTGCGATTCTGCACATCGCAATGGAGAAAAGCTTGACCGCCAAACTAACCACGTCGTCAGACACCCGCTTTAGAAATATGTCTTTGCGCATGCCGCGAAAGGCACACGACGCCATTAAAGCCTTGGCACGAGATCAGTCTGCGCGCGCGTCGGATCTCTACATGGAGATAGTACAGGGTTTCGTCTTAGCCGAGCTTCCAGGGCGCAGACATTTCTTTGCGGTCGAGAACGACGCGCCGGCCGTCACAATATCCGTATCCGCATCATTTGCAGCTTTGGTTCGCGACACGGCAAGCAGCAGGAAAGTCAGTTCGAACGAACTGATCTACACCGCCGTCGCTCTGCACCTCGAACGCGATGGTAGCGCCGAAAACATTTGAGGCATCGAGTCTCATATTTACGGCACAAGAATCGCAGATTTACGGAACAGAACGGGCCAGAAACCCTAGAGTCTCAGCATTATGGAAAACTCACAGTGATGGCACCACATGGCCCGTTCTATTTCATATAATATATCTTAGGCGATAAAGCGAATGCGTCGCTCAAGGCCGCAAACGGCTCTCTTGAGCTTGGCGTTGAATAGTCATTGGCATGCCTGCCGGTTCAGGCTGCTGTGTCAGAGTGACCCCCTTGAGCCATATCGTCAGGGCTTCCCAATGGATCGCCGCGACCACTTTGAACGTCATCAGTGGGATCGCTGCTGTCGCGGCAGCGATGTTGCGATCCTCTAGGCGTTCCCGCTCGGCCGCCATAGCGGCGGTGATCAGCACGCCTTCGGCATCTAGCCCATCGATGGTCATGTCGAGGCGATCGCCCGGCGTATGACCACGGAACTGGTAATCCATCTCCATGCCCATAAACGGCGACACATAGAGCGCCTTGGCCGCGCCCTGGCGAATAACGCCTGCGGCCTGATCTTCGATCGGGATCGGAATGACATAGGAGTGGCGGATGCCGAAGGTGCTGGTCACCTCGTACACCATGGCGGCCAACCGTCCGTCGGGCCAATGGCAATAGTAGATGCTGATCGGGTTGAAAACGTATCCGAGGACGCGTGGCATGGTTAACAGGCGGACAGTTCCGCCCTTTAAGTCGATGCCGGCTTGAGCCATCCACGCATCCACCTGAGGACGCAGCGCGCCAGAACCGTCTCCGTAATCCTTGTCATGAAAGGACAACAGATTGAATCGATTGCGCGAAAACAGGCGCAGGCGCGCGTCCACATCATCGATTTCCGACAGGTCGAGCAGGAGCCAGAAGACGCGATAGTTCAGCTTATGGATCTTGGGGCGAAGGCGTCGGTGCATGACCCGGCCGCGATAAAGGGCCGAGCTGAGTGTCACGCGGCACGTTCCAGTTGTGCGCCCATAGGCGTCGTCAAATGAATGCGCCCGCTTTCGTTCGCGACGGACCAAGGGCGACGCACGCCGCCGAGTTGTTCGGCGACGGCGAGGCCGGATTGCAGGCCATCCTCGTGGAAGCCCGCGCCGAAGTGGGCCCCGCAGAACCAGACGCCCCCCTGCCCTTGCAGGCTCCACAACTGCTTTTGAGCCTGTATGGCGGCGGGATCGAAGATGGGGTGCTCGTACAGTTCGCTGCGTAAAATCGTGTCGGCCCGCGGCGGACGTGGCGGGTTGAGCGTCACGAAAAGGTCGTCGCCCGGCAGACCTTGCAGGCGGTTCATCCAATAGGTGACGCAGAGGCCGTCGTCCGCGCCGATATAATTCCAGCTGGCCCAGGCGCGACGACGATGCGGCATCAGGCTGGCGTCGGTATGCAGGACGGTCAGATTTCGGCTGTACCGGAAAGCGCCGAGCAGCGCCTTCTCCCGCGCCGTCGGTTCGGCCAGCATCGCCAGAGCCTGATCGGCATGGGACCCAATCACAACCTGGTCGTAGCGCTCGATTCCGCCTTGGCTGTCGTGAACGAAGACGCCTTGATCGCTACGCCGCACGGAAGTGACGCCGTGGTCCAGCCGAATGTCTTGGATGGCACGAGCGAGATGTTCGACATAGACGCGGCTGCCACCCTCGACGGTGCGCCACAGCGGCCGCCCCACCAGTTTCAGCAGGCCGTGATTGCCGCAGAAACGGATGAAGGACTCGGCCGGATAGTCCATCAGCGTATGCGCCGGCGATGACCAGATCGCGGCGGCCATAGGCAACAGGTGATCGTCGCGGAACGCCTCGCTGAACCCTTCCCGCTTTAGATAGTCACCGAGCGTCAGCGAGGAATCGGACATCGCAGCCAAATCCTTTGGCGCGTCGCGATAAAAGCGCAGGATTTCGCTCAGCATCGACCAGAAACGAGGACGCAGGGCGTTGCGACGCTGAGCAAACAAGCCTGGCGCGGCATATTCGAACTGTCCGTCATCCAGTGAGACAGCGAACGACATATCCGTCGCGCGTGTCGGGATCCCCAAATGCTCGAACAGGGCGATCAGATTGGGATAGGTCGCGTCATTGAAGCAGATGAAGCCAGTGTCGACCGCAATGTCGCCGGAAGGCACACTGGCCATCACCGTATTCGAATGCCCGCCCAGGCGGTCGCCATTTTCGTAAAGCGTCACGTCATGGCGTTTCGACAGAAGCCAGGCCGAAGACAGCGCGGCGACGCCAGATCCGACCACAGCGATCTTTTGACGTTCGGCAGAGGGCGTCGCGGACGACAGAGGCATGAAAACTCCGAAAGATACGCCGCAGCGCAATCGCTAGGGCATGAACGGATTACGGGTCGCCGTCATGTTCGGATCGCGATTGATCCAGACATTTCCGCTGAGCGTATTAGTGTTCATGCATGCCGAGCCGTTATCCTTCGCATCAACGCCATATCGGTCAAACCGCGTGAAGGCGCTCGACAGCTTGCCTGATCCGCTGTTGCACGACCGGCTGATCGAACAGATCGCTCTGAGGCGCGATCGTGAAGCCTTTGCTGCACTCTTCGCCTATTTCGCACCGCGGCTGAAGGCCTGGCTGATCAAGTCGGGCGCGACGCCCGGCGCGGCCGAGGACTTTGCTCAGGACGCCATGCTGACCGTGTGGCGCAAGGCCGATCTGTTTGATTCGTCCAAGGCGCGCGCCGCCACGTGGATTTTCACCATCGCTCGCAACCGTCGGCTTGACATGCTGCGCCGTGACGCGCGTCCCCTGCCGACGCCCGAAATCGAGCTGGCGGGGGACGACGTCCGCCGGCCCGATGAACTGCTGTCGATGTCGCAAGACGCGGATCGCGTGCGCGACGCTCTGGCGCGGCTCAGCGCCGACCATGTCGAGGTTCTGCGTCTGGCCTTCTTCATGGACAACTCTCATTCCGAGATCGCCAAACATCTCGGCCTGCCGCTCGGCACCGTCAAATCCCGTATTCGTAACGCCATGACCAAGCTTCGTTTGATCCTCGCGCCGTCTGAAGAGGCCGCGCGATGAAACCTCAGCGCAATCCGTCCGAGGAACGTTTGCTGGCCTATGCGGCCGGCACGCTCAGCCCGCCCGAGGCTGTGGTGATGGCGGCGCATCTGGCGATGCGGCCGGCCAATGACGCCTGGGTGCGCGACCTGCAATCCGTCGGCGGCGAGTTCTTGAACGAGACGCTCCCCTCCCCCTTGTCGAATGATGCGCTCGCCTTGGCGATGGCGCGGATCGAGACGGATGCCGGCAAGGCCAGACACAGCCCGCCGTTGAACGACATGCCCGAGCTGCCCGAGCCGCTGCGACGCTATGCGTTGGGTCCATGGCGCTGGGTCGGGCCTGGCATGCGTGTGCGCGACGTCCATGCGCCGCGGGATGGGGATTGCCGTGTCATTCTTCTGAAGATCGAATCGGGTCGTGAGACGCCAAAACACACGCATGGCGGCGTCGAGCTGACCTGCGTCATCTCCGGCGCCTATGCGACCGAAACCGAGCGGTTCGATGTGGGGGATTTCGAAGAGGCGGATCCGGAGGTGCTGCACCAACCTCGTGTAGTGTCGGACGAGCCGTGCCTGTGCGTCGTCGCGCTTGACGGTCAGATCCAACTGGATGGATGGGTCGGCAAACTGATCCAGCCCTTCGTTCGCCTGTGACCGCTCTCGCGACCATTTGGGGTGTCGCCGCCCTATTTCTCGTTATCGTTATGTCTACGGCCTGGCTGGTTCAGAAACGAACGGGCCAAGGCGGTTGGGCGGACGCATTCTGGTCGCTTGGACTGGGAGTGGCTGGCGTCGGCGTCGCACTCTTCCCGATCGACGGCGCCGCTCCGTCGTTGCGCCAGTATCTTGCAGCGCTTCTGATCGGCCTTTGGGGGTTGCGGCTGGGGTCCCACATCGCTGCTCGCGCCGCCCATGAAGAACGCGAAGACGCTCGCTACGCGCGTCTGCGAGAGGACTGGGGCGCCGGTTTTCAGGTCAAGATGTTCGGCTTCCTTATGTTGCAAGCCGGAGCCGCCGCCTTCTTGGCGCTCAGTGTGATGGCGGCGGCACGCAACCCGGCGCCGGGCCTGACGCTCCAAGATGCTGTCGCGACAATGGTCTTTGTCGGAGCCCTAGTTGGAGAAGCCGTTTCCGATCGCCAGCTGGCGGCCTTCAAACGCAACCCGGCCAACAAGGGTGGAATCTGCGATGTCGGTCTGTGGGCCTGGTCACGCCACCCGAATTATTTCTTCGAATGGGTGAGTTGGTGCGCCTGGCCTGTGTTCGCCATCAATCTGAGCGGTGAATGGCCCTGGGGTTGGCTGGCGTTGACAGGACCAGCCTATATGTACTGGCTTCTGACCCAGGTGTCCGGCGTGCCCTTGCTGGAAGAGCATATGCGACAATCAAGACCAAAGGCGTTCGAGGCCTATGCCGCCCGCACCAGCGTCTTCTTCCCTCGCCCGCCCCGGCGATGAAGCGATCTCAGTCCGTCTGGGCTGTCCCCAGATGCGTTTCGCCGCGCTCGCGGGCCATCTCCATCTGCCTGTGACGCTCGACATATCGCCGACGCTGGACCTCGTCGCGGGCGTTGTGACAGCGCTCGCAGCATACGCCTTCGACATAGTGAGGCGAAGCACGACCCGCCTCGTCCACTGGCAGACGACATGCCCGGCACAAGGTATGAGGACCTTGGCTTAGGCCGTGCCCGACCGAGACGCGTTCGTCAAAGACGAAACACGCTCCATGCCATAGGCTCTGATCCTCATCCACCGTCTCAAGATAGCGAAGGATGCCGCCCTCCAGATGGTGGACGTTCTCCACACCCTCAGCCTTCAGGAAGGCCGTCGATTTCTCACAGCGAATGCCGCCGGTGCAGTACATGGCCACGCGCTTGGCGCCGGTCTGCTCAATCAGCGCGCGACCTTCGCTCCGGAACCAGTCGGGAAAATCGCGAAAGCTACGGGTATTGGGTTGGACGGCCCGTTCGAACGCGCCGATCTCGCCTTCGTAGTCGTTGCGCGTATCGATCACCAAGGTCTCGGGATCGGCGATCAGCGCGTTCCAGTCCGTGGGCGTAACGTAGACGCCCGCCTGATTGGGAGGGTCCAGATCCGGCTGTCCCATGGTGACGATCTCGCGTTTGACGCGCACCTTCATCCGGTGGAAAGGCACGGCGTCTGTCCAGGCGTATTTGGGCTCCAGCGTCTCGAAGCCTGGCATGGCGTGGATCGTGGACAGCACCGCTGCGATGGCCGCCTCCGATCCGGCGATGGTGCCGTTCAGACCCTCCGGCGCGACGAGCAGGGTTCCCCTCACCTGCCCAGCGTTGCAGACCGTTTGAAGTGTCTTGCGTACGGCTTCGGGGTTGGCCACCGGCGCGAACCGGTAGAGTGCGGCGACACGGACGGCTTGATCGGACGAGGTCTGATGGTCGGTCATGGATCAGCCCCTCGAAGGCGCCGGAGGTGGCGCGCCCAGCAGGACTCGAACCTGCAACATCCCGCTTAGAAGGCGGGTGCTCTATCCGGTTGAGCTATGGGCGCTCTGGCAAGACGTCAGGCGTCAGTGCGTCCAGGACTGTTTGCGGTTGGTGGCGAAATTGTCGGCATAGGCCTTGATGATCACCGGCGGATCGTTCGGCTCGTGCAAGCGGAAGGCGATGCCATGACGCTCGGCATATTCGATCGCCTCTTCCTTCGAGTCGAAGCTCAGACGAACCTGACCGTTCATGTCGGTGGAGCTGGTCCAGCCCATCAGCGGATCGATGGTGCGCGCCGACGCGGGTTCGAATTCCAGCCGCCAGTCGCGGCTCTTGGCCTTGCCCGACTGCATCGCAGTTTTGGCCGGGCGGTAGATGCGAGCCAACATGGCGAAATCCTCAGTGACGGCGGGGTCTGTGACCCTGCCATAACGCGCGCTGGACATATGATCCAGCGGCCTTCCGTTGGTCGGGGCGAGAGGATTCGAACCTCCGACCCTCTGGTCCCAAACCAGATGCGCTACCAGGCTGCGCTACACCCCGGACCGAACGGAGCGCTCTATTGGCACTTCGTGACGCGATCCGCAATCAAGGCTTGAAATAAGGATGTAAAACTTTGTCGCCGGGCTTGGCGTTGATTTCGGCCGCCCGCCCTGCCCGCAGTTCCAAGACGCCGTTGGCGGCGCCATTGGAAGGGATCGGCGCCTCGGAGAACGGCGTGGCGTGCGAGGCAATGGAGACGATCCGGCCCTGCGGATCGATATAAAGGATGTCCAGCGAACTGGGCGTGTTGCGCATCCAGAAGCTTTGCTCGCTCGGCGCTTCTCCCGGCCATTGGAACAGCATCCCACGGTCGGCCTCGAGCGGCGGGCGGAACATCAGCCCCCGTTGACGTTCGAGCTCTTCGTCAGCGATCTCGACCCAGAACTGATGTTCGCCCGAAGTGGTCACGACAGCCAGCTTCTGCAGCGGCTCACCATTGGGGCCGACCGGCGCCTTGGCCGCGCATCCGGCGAGAGCGAGCATAACCAAGCCCCCCATTGCAAAACGTCTCGTCGCCTTGATCATACGCCTCTCCTGGGCGCTGAATCAGTCGCCCGTTCTGATGTCTGCAACCACCAGACCTTTGGGCCCGTTGGCAAATCGCACCCGCACGGCATCGCCAGGAATCAGATCATCCAGGCCGCAGCGACGCAGGGTTTCGATGTGGACGAAGATATCGCCCGGCTCACGATCACGCACGACGAATCCGTAGCCCTTGGTCCGATTGAACCATTTGACCAGGGCGGTCTCCAGCTGTTCATCACTTTCGGCGACCGGCCGCGGCGGCGGCGAAGTCACGGGTCGACGCACGGCGGGCGTCGCTTCGCCCTCGCCCAGGTCATGGATCTCGATCGTCTGCCAACCCTTGGCGCGTTTGACGCAGTCGCAGGTGATGGTCGCGCCTTCGTCGGCCGCATCACGGCCGAGATCGCGCAGGCTGCTGATATGCAGCAGGACATCTCTCGTTTCGGTCAGGGTCGGATCGTCAGGGACGATGAAACCGTAGCCCTTGACGGCGTCGAACCACTTCACGCGCCCAGTGACGCGAACGGTCTGCGCCGTTTCCGTCTCTCTAAAGTCAGACACTTAAAAACCCCCGCCCGCGCCTCCAGCGGACTCGTTTTATATTTAACACCGTTCCGCGAAATTTTGAAAAGCGGAAAATGCGCGTCTATGCAGAAGCTTGCGTTTGGGTGAGCGCAGACGCGCATTGCAAGCGCTGGCGAATGACCGCCCGTCTCTTGTGCTATTTGAGCTAGGCTGCTTGCCGGGAGCCTGAAAGGCTCAACCATAGTCCTGCCCGCGTGGCAGTCCCTAGGGGAGTCGAACCCCTCTTTTCAGGTTGAAAACCTGACGTCCTAACCGATAGACGAAGGGACCGCTGCGCGGGAGAGCCGGCGATATAGCCGCGCCCTCGGAGCGGTGCAAGCGTGGATTTTCAGTTTTTTGGAGCCGCCGTCAGATCATTCGAGGATCGGCGACATCCTCGATCTCGAACTGCACGCCCTTGCGCCCATTCCAGTCGTCAGCCTTCAGCCGGCCCACGATGCTCAGCCCGCCCTGCCCCGACAGCAAGGCTTGGCCCGTCGGCAGATCGGCGCAGCGCCAGGCGATGGCCTTGACCGAAGCGCCATCCGGACCGATCAGCCGGCACCGCACATGACCGCCGTTCATGGCGACGGGTTCGCGGGCTTGAACGCCGCTCAGGGCGAAGCTGGGTTCCGGGTTGGCGGGGCCGAATGGGGCCAGACGCTCAAACGATTCGAACAGATCGCGCGTCGCCGCCGCCGGGTCGATCAGCGCGTCGATCTCCAGCACGTCCTGGGCGACCGCTTCGACCCTTTCGGTAGCGAGTCGCTCGTTCAGGAAGGCGGTCAGCTCGGACACGCGCGCACCGTCCATCGTCAGGCCTGCCGCCATGGCATGACCGCCGCCAGCGAGCAGGATTCCGCTCTCCCAGGCCGCCTGGATCGCGCGGCCCAGGTTCATGCCTGGCTGTGACCGGCCTGACCCTTTTCCGAGACCGGTCACGGGATCGACGCCGATGACGATCACCGGCTTGCGCCAGCGCTCGCGCAAACGGCCGGCGACGATCCCGACGACGCCCGGATGCCAGTCCTCGCCCGCGACCACGACGACCGCGCTCTCGTCGGCATGGGCGCCGGTCGCCTCGACACGACGAACGACCGCCTCGGTGACGGCCCGCTCGACATCGCGCCGCGATAGATTCAGTGCATCGAGTTCGATGGCCAGGGCCTCGGCCTCGGTCGGATCATCCGTCGACAGCAGCCTTGCGCCGAGGTCGGAGCGACCGATGCGTCCTCCCGCATTGATGCGCGGTCCCAGGATGAAACCGGCATGATTGCTCTTGGCCGGTCCCGGTTCGGCGCCCGCCGCCGCCAACAGCGCGCGCAGACCCGGATTGCGCCAGTCGCTCATGACCTTGAGACCAAGGCCGGTCAGCGCGCGATTGAAGCCGGTCAGACCGGTCACGTCGCAGATGGCGCCCAGGGCCGCCAGATCCAGCCACTGACGAATGTCCGGCTCGGGCCTCTCGGCAAACAGACTACGACGCCGACCTTCACGATTCAGCGCCGCCAGAAGCACGAAGACGACGCCTGCCGCCGCCAGATTTCCCTGACCCGAGTTGCACCCCGGCCGGTTCGGATTGACGACCGCCAGCGCCGTCGGCGGCTCGGTGCGCATCAGGTGGTGATCGATAACGACGACGTTCAGGGCGATGGCGGCCGCATGGGCCAGGGCTTCGTTCGCCGCCGCCCCGCAATCCACCGTGATGACCAGGTCTGCGCCCGACGCCTTCAGCGTATCGAAGGCCTTGGCGCTGGGACCGTAACCTTCGGTCATCCGGTCTGGAACATAGATCGAAAGCGTATGCCCCATCGCCCGGAACCAACGCACCAGCAGCGCCGCGCTGGAGGCCCCGTCCACGTCGTAGTCGGCGAACACATGAATGTTCGCCTTGGCCTGAAGCGCGTTCAGGATCGCATCGGCCGCTGCGTCCATATCTATAAAGCTGGACGGGTCGGGAAACAGGGCGCGCAGGGTCGGGGTAAGGAAATCTTGGCCCTGGTCGGCGCGAACGCCCCGCGAGGCCAAGGCCCGGGCCAGCGGTTCTTCCAGGTTCAGGGTCTGCATGTGCGCGCGCGTCGTTGCGGCGTCGGCCGGACGTTGACGCCAGGCGCGCCCGGACAGGGATCGAGACACGCCGAGGAATGCGTTCAGAGTCTTTGCGCCGCTGTCGTCTGCCATCAGCGCATTATCGCGGGATTCTGCCTCCCGCGCGACCGGTCATCGCGTCGGGCGGCGGTCGAGCGGCGGCGGAGCCTTGGCCCTGTCACGCAGGCTTTGAGCGAAGGCCTCGATATCCGCCTGGGTTCGGACGGCGTCAGGCGACACCGGAACGGCGTTCACGGCCGCGCGTGTTTCGGCGGCGAGCGCCTCGGCGTCGCCGAGCGTCCAGTCGATGCGTGCGATCTCGCTGGTCAGCGTCGCGCTATCGCCCTGGAGGCGCTGCACATTCGACGCGACCTGAGTGACCGGCGGCAGATCGGTCGGCGCGGCCGGAAAGTCCTCCCAGCGCGGATAGCGCCGATTGGCGTCGACTAGTTCCTGGATACGTGGCGCAAGCGGCGAGACAGCCTCCGTCTTGGAGGCGGATGCGCCGACACAGCCGCTTAGTGGCGTCGCGATCGCGGCTGCGGCGATCAGGATCATCTTTTTCGAGTGCGACGCGTTCATTTCCTTGATGGTCTTATGCCATCATCGCGGTGCGCGGAAGGGTGGATGAACCAGCCTTTGGCGCAGGACGCGAAGGACGATCATGGCCAGGACTCCCAAAACGCCGACAGACGCCCCCGACCGCCCCGCACGCAAGGCCGGACGTCCGACGTCCGCCAAGCCCCGCCCGCCTCGCCAGCCCAAATCGAAATCTGCGGAAGCCCAGGAAGCGGCACCTGAACCCCGTGCAGAGCCGGCGCCTGAGCCGACTGCTGCGACGCCCAACCAGGCCGAGTTGATCGAAACCCTGTCGATGAACTTGGCCAAGGCGGCCATGATGGCCCAGAGCGCGATCGCCGAGGCGGCGCTGACCCAGGCCGATCGCCCGGCCGCCCTTTCCGCCGATCCCTTCAACGTCGCGCCAGCCATGACGTCAGTCATGACCAGCTTGGCCGCCCAGCCCGACAAGATGATTCAGGCCCAGGCTGACCTGTTTGGCCGCTATATGCAGCTCTGGTCATCGACGGCGCGTCAGGCGGCCGGCGAGACGCCCGATCCCGCGCCAGCCGACAAGCGGTTCAAGGACCCGGCCTGGTCCGAAAACCCGATGTTCGACATGATGCGGCGGTCGTATCTTCTGACGTCGGACTGGATGAACGGCCTGATCGCCGGGGTCGAGGACGTCGATCCGACGCTCAAACGTCGCGCCCAGTTCTTCACCCGTCTGCTGACCGACGCCTTCTCGCCGTCCAACTTCCTGGCCTCTAACCCCGTTGCGCTGAAAGCCTTGGCGGAGACCAGCGGCGAATCACTGGTCAAGGGCATGCAGAACTTCGCCGCCGATCTGGAACGTGGCGGGGGATCGCTGCGCATCAGTCAGGCCGACTATGGCAAGTTCGTCGTCGGCGAGAACGTCGCCACCGCGCCGGGCCAGGTCGTCTGGCGCGACGAGTTGTTCGAACTGATCCAGTACGCACCCTCAACTGAGAGCCAGCACGAAATCCCGCTGCTGATCTTCCCGCCCTGGATCAACAAATTCTACATCATGGACCTGCAGCCGGCGAACTCGCTGATCCGCTGGCTGTCGGCGCAGGGCTTTACGGTCTTCGTCTGTTCCTGGGTCAATCCGGACAGGGACAAGGCTGGCTTCGGCTTCGACGACTATCTGGAAAAGGGCATCTATCGCGCGGTCGAGAAAACGCTGGAGCAGGCGGGAACCAAGCAACTGAACGCCGTGGGCTATTGCATCGGCGGCACCCTGCTTGGCGCTGGTCTGGCGCATATGGCGGCCAAGGGCGACGAGCGCATCGCCGCCGCTACCTTCTTCGCCGCTCAGCATGACTTCGCCGAGGCCGGCGACCTGCTTCTGTTCACCGACGAACACTGGATCGCGGAGATCGAGCGTCAGATGGATGCGGCGGGCGGCGTCCTGCCGGGCGCAGCCATGGCGGAAACATTCAACGCCCTGCGGTCCAACGACCTGATCTGGTCCTTCTTCATCAGCAACTATCTGCTGGGCAAGGATCCGCCCGCCTTCGACCTGCTGTTTTGGAACGCCGATCAGACCCGCATGCCCAAGACCCTGCATCTCGATTATCTGCGTCAGATGTATGGAGCCAACGCCCTGGCCAAGGGACAGTTCGAGATCGGCGGCGTGACAGCGGACCTGTCGAAGGTCGAGATCCCGCTCTATTTCCAGGCCAGTCGCGAGGATCACATCGCGCCGATGAACTCGGTTTATCGGTCCGCCAAACTGTTCGGCGGCAAGGATGTGACCTTCACCCTGGCCGGGTCAGGTCACATCGCCGGCGTCATCAACGCCCCGGCCGCAAAGAAGTATCAACACTGGACCAACCCTGCCCTTCCCGCGACCTTGGCCGAATGGCAGGCGGAAGCCATCGAACATCCCGGCAGCTGGTGGGAGCATTGGTCGGCCTGGCTCGGCGCGCGTTCCGGCAAACAAATCCCCGCCCGCGACCCGGCAAAGGGACCACTCAAGCCCATCGAGCCGGCGCCGGGCAGCTATGTGAAAGTGAAGTCTTGAACCGTCTCGAACCCAACGCCCTGCTCGCCGTCAGCACAGGCGTCGCCTTGATCCTGCTGATCATGACAGCCAGCCTGTTCGGAGAACCGGGCACCACGGTCAAATATGTGATCTCGGCCGTCATCTGCGCGGCCGCCTTCGTTCTGCTCAACGAACGAATGGCGCGCGCGATGAAACGACCGGTCGCTCAGCCGCTGATCCACGTCAGCACGCCGAGTATGGCGGTTTGGGCCGGACTGTTTCCATTAATCGTCATCGCCATGGCCTGCGCGCCCGTTTTCTTCGCCGGTCACGACTATGGGCTGCTGGTGATCATCGCCTCGGTCATCTTCGGCCTGACCGTCGATTCAGCCGTCCGCGCCCGTCGCGCCTAGGCCGAGACGAACTTCAGCGCCACGCCGTTGTTGCAGTAGCGCAGCCCCGTCGGACGCGGACCGTCGTCGAACACATGCCCCTGGTGTCCCAGGCAGCGGGCGCAATGATATTCGGTGCGTGGAATGCCGATGGCCAGGTCACGCTTCTTGCCGATATTGGCGGCGATCACGTCATAGAAGCTGGGCCAGCCGGTGTGGGAATCGAACTTCCACTGCGATCGGAACAGCGGCAGATCGCAGCCCTTGCACACGAACGTCCCGCGCGCGTGCTGATCGTTCAACGGGCTGGAATAGGGACGCTCCGTCCCCTCGTGCCGCATCACGCGCCAAGAGGCGTCGCCTAGGCGTCGTCGCCAATCCGCATCGGACACCCGACGATAGGGCGAGGCTGCGTACTGCCCCTCCCCGGCTTCGGACGTCTCTGGCGAACAAGCGGACAGGGCGAGCGCGCCGGCGCTCATCAGAAGGCCCCGGCGATTCGGAATCAGGGACTGGGTCATGTCCCTGATACGACGCACGCCGCCGAATGGTTTCAGACCTCAGATCAGGCCGGTCGCCTCATCCAGGCCCAGCATGATGTTCAGGTTCTGCACCGCCGCGCCCGACGCGCCCTTGCCCAGATTGTCGAGCAAAGCGACCAGCCGCGCCTGCTCGCCATTGCGATCGCCGAAGACATGCAGACGCAGGCGATTGGTGCCGTTCAGGCCTTCGGGCTCGATGCCGGTCATGGCTTCGCTCTCCTCCAGGTCGGCGACCTCGACGAACCGCTGGCCGTCGTAGGCCTCGACCAGGGCGCCGTGCAGCCGTTCGACAGAGGGGGTTTCCGGCAGGGCCGCCAGATGCAGCGGAACCTCGACCAGCATGCCCTGTCGATAGTTGCCGACCGCCGGCGTAAACAGCACGTCTCGGCTCAGACCTATGTGTTTGGTCATTTCGGGCACATGCTTGTGCCTCAGCGTCAGACCATAGGCGCGATAGGCGGTCGTGGCGCCCCCGCTGTCTTTTGGGGCGGCTTCGAACTCGGCGATCATGCCCTTGCCGCCGCCGGAATAGCCCGACACCGCATTGACCGTGACCGGATAGTTGGCGGGCACCAGACCCGCCTTCACCAGCGGCCGCATCAGGCCGATGAAGCCCGTGGGATAGCAGCCGGGGTTCGACACGAACTGAGAGCGCGCGATCAGCGCACGTTGCCCGGCATCCATTTCAGGAAAGCCATAGGCCCAGCCGGGCGCGACCCGATAGGCGGTTGAGGCGTCGATCACCTTGACCGACGGGTTTTCGATCATGGACACGGCTTCCCGCGCCGCATCGTCGGGCAGACACAGGATCACCGCATCGGCGCCGTTCAGGGCCTCACGCCGCGCATCCGCATCCCGACGACGCTCGCCCAGCAACAGCAGTTCCAGATCCGGGCGCGCTTCCAGCCGCTCGCGGATTTCCAGCCCCGTGGTGCCGGCCTCGCCGTCGATGAAGATGGTGTGGGTCATTTGTCTCTCCCGTCCCTTCTCCGCTTAAGGAGCAAAGGCGCAAGAAAAAGGGCGCTCCGGGTCTCCCCGAAGCGCCCCAAATCCAAACCGCGTAAACGCGATTAGCGCTTCGAGAACTGGAAGCTGCGGCGAGCCTTGGCGCGGCCGTACTTCTTGCGCTCGACGACGCGGCTGTCGCGGGTCAGGAAGCCGTGCGGCTTCAGGACCTTGCGCAGTTCCGGCTCGAAGTGCGTCAGGGCGTGCGACAGGCCGTGGCGGATGGCGCCGGCCTGGCCCGACAGACCCGAACCTTCGACGGTGCAGATCACGTCATACTGCGTGGCGCGGTCCGAGACGGTCAGCGGCTGAGCGATCATCATGCGCAGCACGGGACGAGCGAAATACTGCTCCTGGTCCTTGCCGTTGATGGTGATCTTGCCGGTGCCGGGCTTCACCCAGACGCGAGCGATGGCGTTCTTGCGCTTGCCGGTCGAATAGGCGCGGCCTTGGGCGTCCAGCTTCTGGACATAGACGGGCGCGTCGTTCTCGACCGAAGAGCTCAGGCCCTTCAGGGCGTCGAAGCCGGTGGCGGTTTCGGTGTTGGTCACGTCGGTCATGCTCAGACGCTCCGGGTGTTCTTGGGCGACGCCGACTTGAAGTCGATCGTTTCCGGTTGCTGGGCTTCGTGGTCGTGCGCGGCGCCGGCGAACAGGCGCAGGTGCGTCATCTGCTTGCGGGCCAAGGGGCTTTCCTTGGGCAGCATGCGCTCGACGGCCTTTTCAAGCACGCGCTCGGGGAAGCGGCCGCCCAGAACCTTCTCAGGCGTGGTCGACTTGACGCCGCCCGGGTGACCGGTGTGGCGATAGTAGATCTTATCGGTGTTCTTCTTGCCAGTGAACACCACCTTGTCGACGTTGGTGACGACGACATAGTCGCCGCAATCGACGTGCGGGGTGTAGTCGCCGCGGTGCTTGCCGCGCAGACGGTTGGCGATGAAGGTCGCAAGGCGGCCCACCACGACGCCTTCGGCGTCGATGTGGATCCACTTCTTCTCGACCTCGGCCGGCTTCAACGAAGCCGTAGTGCTCTTCAGCATGAGGGGGTTCCTGGAGACGAAAATCGGGTCCGGCCCCCGAGGGAACCGAATGAAGGCGCGCTAATACAGGAGACGATTGGTCGCGTCAACGCACTAGACAACATCGCATTTGCCACAACGCATTGTTTTAACGAAGTTTTTCAAATACGGTATTAAAATACCCGACGCGAAGAGGCTAGGCAGCGTTACGGCGTAACATAAAACGTCATCAAAGGATGATTATAGGCGGGCATCGCAAAGACGACAGCTTTGGAGTCCCTTCATGATCCTTCATCGTCGCGGTCTGATCGCCACGGGCGCAGCCGCCGCCTTCTCGGGACTGGCGCGTCATGCCGCCGCTCAGACGGCGGGTGAAGAGACCTACGTCAACGAGGTCCATGGCTACGGCCCGCTGCAGCGCGATCCCAATCGCCTGCTCGATCTGCCCGAAGGCTTTTCCTATCAGGTCGTGGCCCAGAGCGGCGATACGATGGACGACGGCCTGTTCGCTCCCGGACAGCCCGATGGCATGGCCTGTTTCCCGCTGGAAGGGTCTCGCGTGGCCCTGGTCGTCAATCACGAGCTGAAAGGCTCCAGCGGCCTGCATCGCAACCTCGGCCCCGGCGGCCTTCGTGAGGAACGGCTTGACCTGCTGGACGCCACCAAGGGCTATGACACCTATAAGAATGGCCGCCCCCTGCCCGGCGGTTGTTCCACCATCATCTATGATCTGGCGACCCGCCGGATGGTCAGCCGACATCTGACGCTGGCCGGCACCTCGACCAACTGCTGCGGCGGCCCTACGCCGTGGGGCAGCTGGCTGACCTGCGAGGAGACGCTGGAGACGCCGGCCGACGCCGATGTGACCAAGGCCCACGGGTGGGTGTTCGAAGTGCCGGCGACCGCGACTGGCCTGGTCGATCCCGTGCCGCTCAAGGCGATGGGCCGGTTCGATCACGAGGCCGTCTGCGTCGATCCCCGCACTGGCGTCGTCTATCTGACCGAAGACGACAACGCCGGCCTCTTCTATCGCTTCATTCCCAATGCGCCCGGCAAGCTGATCGAGGGGGGCCGGCTTCAGGCGATGGCCTGGAAGGGCGCGCCCTCGGCCGACACGCGCAATCAGGATGGTCGCTCCTGGGCTGTCGGCGACTGGAGGGGGATCGAATGGATCGATCTGGACGACGTCGAATCTCCTAATGGCGACCTGGCCAAGCGCGGTCACGCGGCCGGCGCGGCCTGGGTTGCGCGGGGCGAAGGCGTTTGGTGGGGCGATGACGAGCTGTATTTCACAGCGACCTCGGGCGGACCAATCCGACGCGGTCAGGTGCTGCGCCTAGTTCCCGGCGTGGACGGCGCCGACGATCGTCTTCAGCTGTTCGTCGAGAGCACTGACCCAAAGACGATGAACATGGCCGACAACATCACCGTCGCGCCTTGGGGCCATCTGATCCTGTGTGAGGACAACTATTCCTCGGACGTCCGCAACCACCTGAAAGGCGTCACGCCAGAGGGCAAGGTCTATACGATCGGCCGCAACGTCTTCACCGGCAACTCCGAGTTCGCCGGTTGCTGCTTCTCGCCGGATGGCGAGGTGCTGTTCGTCAACATCATGTACCACGGCATGACCCTGGCGATCAGAGGCCCATGGTCCTCGGTCCGGACATGAAGATGCGCGGCTGAGCCCGCAGCACCAACCAAAGGTTCACGGTGGCCGTCGCCAGCACGATCGCGGCGCCCGCCTGGTGCAATACGCCAAGCCACACTGGAACCGCATGCACCAGGGTCACGATCCCCAGCAGAGCCTGGAACCAGATCACACCCGCAAGCGTGAAGGCGCCGAGCCCCATTCCCTCCGCTACGCGCCACCGCCAGGCCTGGAAAGCATAGATGCTGACGGCGATCAGCAGACCATAGGCGACCAGTCGGTGATTGAACTGCGTGAGCGCCTGATCATGCAGGAAGGCGGCCGCGCCCAGGCTCCAGTCGGCCGGCGGCAAAACGGCGCCGTTCATCAGCGGCCAGTCGGTATAGACCAGCCCCGCATGACCGCCCGCAACCAGGGCGCCCAGCAGACATTGCAGAAACACCGCGCCCAGCAGCAGGCCGGCGCCCCTGGCCCAACCCGACGGCGGGCGGCCGTGATCCTCGCCGTTCCAGGCCTCCAGCCCCGTCCAGATCAGGGCGGCGAACAGCACAAACGCCAGGCCCAGGTGCGTCGCCAGACGCTCCGGCGCGACGCTAACCCGCTCCGACAAGCCGCTGGACACCATCCACCATCCGATCAGCCCCTGAAGGCCGCCCAGGGCCAGGAGCAGAACACAGCGCCAGATCAGACGGTTGGGCATGGCCCACTGGTGGAATACCGACCGCGCCGGCGCCAGACGGCACAGCAGAAAGACGATCAGCGGCAGGGCGAACACCATACCCACCAGACGCCCGATCAGCCGGTGCAGCCATTCCCACCAGAAGATGCCCTGAAACTCGCCCAGGCTCATGCCGGCGTTGACCTGCGCGTACTGCGGGATCTGCTTGTACTTCTCGAAGGCCTCGGCCCACTGCGCGTCGTTTAGAGGCGGAATGGCGCCCATGATGGGCTTCCATTCCGTGATCGACAGGCCAGAGCCCGTCAGCCGCGTGATGCCGCCGATCACCACCATCAGGAAGACGACGGCGGCCGTGGCGAACAGCCACACGGCGACGGCGCGGTTACGATCTGGATTTCCGAAACGGTTCATTCGACGCCTGACACTGACCCGGATATGGTGTCGCGTCGAACAAAGACCAGACGCGACCGGTGCGGTATGCCCGCCCCAAGCGACAAGATCGAGTCGGATTGAGTTAACGGCGCTGTCGCCGCAGGAGATCAGGGTTGCAATACGCCGATATCGCCGCCGCCGTCGCAGGCGGCCTGCTGCTGGCCTGGATCGCGGACCTTCTGACGGGCCGGCGCGGCTTCGGCGGCACAAGCCTTGTGTCCGGGATCGGCCTGGCCTGTGGATGGTTTCTGGCGGTCCGGGTCTTCGCGGTCAGCACCATGGACAGCTGGGTCTGGGTGCCGTGGGCGCTCGTGGGGTCGGGCATTTGTCTCGTGGCCTTCTTCCTGTTCCGGAACAAGCGCTGATGCCGCCGCGTCTGCGTCGCTTCGTCGCCGCGATCGGCGTGCTGCTCTTTCTCGTTTTCTGGGTCTGGGGCCTGATCGCCCTGCGCGGAATGCTGCCGCCGTCGCAGTGGATCGACTTCCTGTTCTTCGGCATCGGCGGGACGGCCTGGGGCCTGCCTCTCATCCCATTGCTGCGATGGGCCGAGCGCGGCTGAGCGCCGAACCTCCCCCCAGATACGGCGATGGGGCCGCCCGCAAGGACGACCCCACCATCATCATTCTTTTTCAAGAATGGTCGGAGCGACAGGATTCGAACCTGCGACCCCTTGACCCCCAGTCAAGTGCGCTACCAGGCTGCGCCACGCTCCGAAGGCGCTCCCTATAGACGGGGGGATCGCTGTCCGCAAACGCTAAAACGACTTTTCCACCTACCGTGAAAGAACGGCGTCCAGACGCGCTTTGGCCTGCTCCAGATCGGCCAGAACCTGATGCAAATTCGAGGTTTCGGCCGGCGCGACGTTGGAAGAAGCGGCTGAGATCGTGACATCGCCGTCGTCGATCAGTGCGGCGACCTCCGCCCCGATCAGCTTTTTCAGCCCCTGTTCCTTGTGCAGACGCTGGACGCCGCGAATCGTCAGCCCATCGTCGTGCAGCAGGCGTTTGACCGCCTTCAGCACCGCGATATCCTGAGGCCGATAGAACCGCCGACCGCCGGCCCGTTTCACAGGCGTGACGAAATCGAACTTCGTCTCCCAAAACCGCAGGACATGCTGGGGCGCACCGACCTCGTCGGCCGCTTCGGAAATGGTTCGAAAGGCGTCGGCGCTCTTGGCCACCGCGATCAGGCCTCGACGACGGCGTCGTGAACCCGGCTTTTCATGATCTGTGAGGCGCGGAAGCTGATGACCCGGCGCGGATTGATCGCCGCCGGTTCGCCCGTCTTGGGATTGCGGCCCATCCGTGCGCGCTTCTCACGCACCTGGAAGACGCCGAAGCCGGACAGTTTCACCGTCTCGCCGCGTTCCAGCGATTCGACGATCAGTTCCAGGGTGCGCTCGACCAGGCTGGAGCATTCCTGACGCGACAGGCCGACCTCTTCATGTACGGCTTCGCACAAGTCGGCGCGCGTCACGGTCTGTTGGCCTGCCATCTTATCCCCGCTGTCATGCGATCCGCTCGCATCCATAGGGGCGCAAAGCCCCCGAAAAATCAATGCCTCGATGTCGATTAGAGCCGAAGCGCGCAGGCGCCCCAGGTCAGGCCGCCGCCCATGGCCTCAAGCAGCACCATATCGCCCTTCTTGATCCGTCCATCCTGGATCGCAGCATCCAGCGCCAGCGGGATCGAGGCGGCCGAGGTGTTGGCATGGGTGGCGACGGTGGAGACCACCTTGTTCTCGTCCAGACCCAACCGGTCGCCGACGCCCTTGATGATTCGCTGGTTGGCCTGGTGCGGCACGAACCAGTCGACATCCGCGATCTGGATGTTGGCGGCGGCGCAAGCGGCGGTGATGCCCTCTGCGATATTCACGACGGCATGACGGAAGACCTGGTTTCCGGCCATGCGCAGATGGCCAACGGTCCCCGTGGTCGCCGGGCCGCCATCGACATAGAGCAGATCGGTCTTGGATCCGTCAGCGCGCAAGGCGAAGCCCAGCATGCCTTGGTCGTCCGATGTCCCCTGCCCTTCGCGCGGTTCCAGCACCACAGCGCCGGCCCCGTCGCCGAACAGGACGCAGGTGGTCCGGTCGGTCCAGTCCATCAGCCGCGTCATCTCCTCGGCCCCGATCACCAAGGCGCATTTCGACAGGCCGCGCGCCACGAATCCGTCGGCGACGCTGAGCGCATAGACGAAACCGGAGCAAACGGCTTGCACGTCGAAAGCTATGCCGACGCCTGCGCCCAGCTTGGCCTGGACGATCGACGCGACGGCCGGGAAGGTCATGTCGGGCGTGGTTGTGGCCACGATTATCAGGTCGACGTCGGACGCCGCCTTGCCCGCGTCGGCGAGCGCCTTCCTGGCGGCCTCGACCGCCAGATCGCTGGTCGGCTGGTCGTCGCGCGCCTTGTGACGCTGCTTGATGCCGGTGCGCTCCTGAATCCACTCGTCGGAGGTGTCGACGAACTTGGCCAAGTCGGCGTTGGTGACGATCTCATCCGGCAGGTAAGAGCCGACGCCGGTCACGGCGCTGCGGGTGACGGTCACTGGAGGTGTTCTCCCACGGCTGCGGCGGGCTTGGCGGCATGGTCGAACACTGCGTCCAGCTTGCCCAGGTTGTCCCCCACCTTGCTCATATAGTCGCTGCGGGCCAGATCGACAGCGATGCGGATCGCATTGCCGAACCCCTTGGCGTCAGCGCCGCCATGGCTCTTCACCACGATACCGTTCAGCCCCAACAGGGGGCCGCCGTTGATGGCGCTGGGGTCGATCTTCTGGCGCATCTTCTTCAACGCCGGCATGGCGATGACGGCGCCCAGCTTGGATTGCAGATTGGAGGTCAATGCCTCTTTCAACAGCGCCGAAATATAGCGCGCCGTGCCTTCGGCGGTCTTCAACGCGATATTCCCGGTGAAACCGTCGGTGACGACCACGTCTACCGTGCCCTTGGCGATATCGTCGCCCTCGACGAAGCCGTGATAGTTCAGGTCGAACGGCCCATCGCGCAGGATGGCGTGCGCCTCCTTGACCTGTTCGTTGCCCTTCATTTCCTCGGACCCGACGTTCAGCAAGCCGATGGTGGGGCGGGCGATGCCGCGCACTGCGGACTGGAAGGCTTCGCCCATGATGGCGAACTCGATCAGCTGCTCTGCGTCGCTGCCGATGTTGGCGCCGACGTCCAGAACCGCCGTATGGCCCTTGAAGGTGGGCCAACTGGCGACGATGGCCGGACGCTCAAGCCCGGGCGCAGACATCCGCAGAATCAATTTCGAGATCGCCATCAGGGCGCCGGTGTTGCCGGCCGAGACGACGCCGCCGGCCTGACCCGTCTTCACCGCCTCGATGGCGTTCCACAGGCTGGAGCCCTTGCCGCGGCGCATGGCCTGGGCCGGCTTTTCGTCCATGGCCACGACCTTGTCGGTGTGGCGGATCTCGCAGAGGTCCGCCGGCAGCCCGCAACGCGCCAGTTCCGGAACAATCTTGGCCTCATCGCCATGCAGCAGGAAGCGAACTCCCTCCCCGTCATGGGTCCGGATATAGCTGCGGATGCCGGGAACGACGACGGAGGGCCCGTGATCGCCGCCCATGGCGTCAAGCGAGATCGTAACTGGGGCTGGCAAATGGACCTCTTGTGGCCGCGTCGTCTTGTCGCGCGACGCTTGGCAGGATGCGCTGGACGATAGCGCCGACGCCGGGGGATGCAACCACCCGGCCCCTACGTCAACCTCAGCCTTGGTCGTCTTTGGATTTGAGCGCCTTCAGGGCCGCGAACGGAGAAATCTCCGTCGGCTCCTCAGGTTGCACGAACTCCGCGCCGCGCTTGCGCGGGAACGGATCAAGCGACAGCAACAATTGCTCGACCGCATACTGGCCCAGGTCGATCTTGCCGTCCTCGATCACGTCGGCGTCTTCTTCATCCAGCGTGACCTCGATCTCGTCGGTTTCCTCGGGCTTGGCTTCGACAAGCTGAATGGAGAACCGGCGATCCACATCGACCGGCAAGGGCTCCAGCGTCAGGCCGCAGGTCTGCACCGCATGTGCGGTCACCCTGCCCTTCATCGTCCATTCGCTGGTCGACGGCGTCGGCTTGATCTCCAGATCGACGGCGAAGTCGTCCAGCCCCTGAAGATCGAGGCTGCGGGCGATTCGCTTGCGAGTGTCTGCATCCGGCTCCAGCCGGCGGCTCAGGCCCGCGCCGATCTGATTGACCCGCACCGTTTCGCTGTAGGGGAGCGTCGCGCTCATCTCGTTCAAACTTCCGCCCAGGCCGGCGTCGCCAGCACCTTGTTGAAATCCTGCGCCGCCAAGGCCGCGCGTGTCGTCAGCGCATAGCGCGCCAATGTGTCCGCATGGGGCGCTTGCGGATCCGCATAGACATTCTTCGCCATCGCCTCCGCCAGAGCCGCCGCATCGCCAGCGCGCAACGGCTGCTCATAGGCGTTCATCCGGCCGTAAAGGGCTTCGCCCAGCTTGCGCATCTTCTTGCCGACGGCGACGTCGCCCACGCCTTCTTCGCGCAGGACGTGATCCAGCGCCGAGACATAGACGTCGAAGACCGCCTGAGCCGCATCCTGGCCCTGAGCCGTGTTCTCATCGCGCAGCCGCAGCACGAGCATCAGCACATGCAGCGTGTAGAGCTCGAATCGCGCGTCGATGCGGTCGTCGACCGCCAGGCGCGTGTAGAAGGCCGGATTGCGGGCCTGACTGACGGCCTTGGCGTAGAGATCGTCGCCGAGACGGACGCCGGATCGGGGTTTGAACAGGTTTTTCAGCATGGGTTCCAACGGCCCCTTTTCCGCCGCGCCGTTGAACTAGGACGCAGGTCCGTCTAGGTCAAAGACCTTGTTCTCTCGCAGGCGCCCGACCATGTCCCGTTTCGTCCCGCTTTTCGTCGCTGTTTCGCTGGCCGGCCTGTCCGCCGCCTGCGCCCCGACCATCGGCTCCAACGGCTTCCAGGCCATCGACGCCAAGCCCCAGGACGTGGTCGCCGGCACCGACACCAAGGAGACCGTCCTCGCCAAGCTGGGTTCCCCTTCGACCACTTCGACCTTCGAGCCGGATCAGGTCTGGTACTACATCAGCCAGACGACCGAGAAATACACCTACAACCTGCCCAAGGTTTCGACGCGCACGGTGACCGAGATCACCTTCGTCCCGCAGGGCGATCAGGTGGCGTCGGTGCGCACTCTCGGCCTGACTGATGGCGAGCAGATCGCCATGAACCGCAACGAGACGCCGACGCGCGGTCGTGAGCTGACGGTTCTGGAACAACTGCTGGGCAACGTCGGCCGTGGCCAACTGCCCCGCACCGAAGACGACACCCCTGGCCAGCGCCGCCCCGACTAAGGCGGCTCATCTCCCCAAACAAAGACGCCCCGGAGATCGCTCTCCGGGGCGTTTTCGTAATGGCTGTGGTTTAGCCTAGCCGATGGTCCCGCTCGCCAGCACCGCCAGCAGCAGCAGGGCGACGATGTTGGTGATCTTGATCATCGGGTTCACCGCCGGACCGGACGTATCCTTATAGGGATCGCCGACCGTATCGCCGGTCACGGCCGCCTTGTGGGCTTCCGAGCCCTTGCCGTGGACGACGCCGTTCTTGTCGGTGAAGCCTTCCTCGATCACCTTCTTGGCGTTGTCCCAGGCGCCGCCGCCTGACGTCATCGAAATGGCGACGAACAGGCCGGTGACGATCACCCCCATCAGCATGGCGCCGAGAGCCGCAAAGGCGTTCGCCTTGTCCGAAATGCCCAGCACCGCGACGAACAGGACGATCGGCGACAGCACCGGTAGCAGAGACGGCACGATCATCTCGCGGATTGCCGCCTTGGTCAGGATGTCGACCGCCCGGCCGTATTCCGGCTTCACCTCATAGGTCATGATGCCGGGGTTCTCGCGGAATTGGCGTCGAACCTCCGCAACGACCGATTCGGCCGCCCGTCCCACCGCCATCATCGACATGCCGCCGAATAGGAAGGGCAGCAGCCCCCCGAACAGCAGCCCGACGACGACGTAGGGATTGGTCAGATCGAAGCCGATCTCCCCCATGCCCGCGAAGAAGGGATAGTCCGCCGGGTTGGCCGAGAAATACTGCAGGTCCGACGTATAGGCGGCGAACAGCACCAGCGCGCCGAGGCCCGCCGAACCGATGGCGTAGCCCTTGGTCACGGCCTTGGTGGTGTTGCCCACGGCGTCCAAAGCATCCGTCGAATGCCGCACGTCGCTGGGCAGACCGGCCATCTCGGCGATGCCGCCGGCGTTGTCGGTCACGGGTCCGAAGGCGTCCAGCGCCACGATCATTCCCGCCACGCCCAGCATGGTCGTGGTGGCGATGGCGATGCCGAACAGGCCGGCCAGCTGGAAGCTGGCCACGATGCCGACGATGATCGTCAGCGCGGGCAGCGCCGTCGCCTCTAGCGAGACGGCCAGGCCCTGAATGACGTTGGTGCCGTGCCCGGACACCGAGGCGTTGGCGACCGATCGCACCGGACGGAAGCCGGACCCGGTGTAGTATTCGGTCACCACCACGATCGCCGCCGTCACCGCCAGACCGACCATGCCGGACCAAAACAGCGCCATCGGCTGAATTTCCAGACCGCTGGCCGTCACGATCGGCCCAGTCACCATCTGGTCGATCACCCACCAGACCGCGCCGATGGACAGGACGCCGGTGACGATAAGCCCTTGATAGAGGGCGCCCATGATGTTGTTCGACTTGCCCAGCCGCACGAAGAAGCTGCCGATGATGGAGGTCACGATGCACACCGCGCAGATCGCCAGCGGCAGCACCATCATCAAATCCACATAGGGCTGCCCCCTGAAGAAGATCGCGGCCAGCACCATGGTCGCGACAGTCGTCACGGCATAGGTCTCGAACAGGTCGGCCGCCATGCCGGCGCAGTCGCCGACGTTGTCGCCCACATTGTCGGCGATGGTCGCGGCGTTGCGAGGGTCGTCTTCGGGAATACCCGCTTCGACCTTGCCCACCATGTCGCCGCCGACGTCGGCACCCTTGGTGAAGATGCCGCCGCCCAGGCGCGCGAAGATCGAGATCAGCGAGGCGCCGAAGCCCAGCGCCACCAGCCCGTCGATCACTTCGCGGCCCGTTGAGGCCAATCCCAGATGCTGGGTCAGCACAATGTAGTAGCCTGACACCCCGATCAGGGCACCGCCGGCTACGAACATGCCCGTGATGGCGCCCGAGCGGAACGCCAGGTTCAACCCCTTGGACAGGCTTTCGGACGCGGCCTGCGCCGTGCGGACATTCGCCCGCACCGAGATCAGCATTCCGGCATAGCCGGCCGCACCAGATAGGACAGCGCCGATCAGGAAGCCGATGGCGGCATAGATTCCGATCAGGAAGTAGGCGGCGATCAGGATCACGATCCCGACGATGCCGATGGTCAGATATTGCCGCTTCAGATAGGCCGAGGCGCCTTCCTGGATCGCGGCGGCGATCTCTCGCATCTTGTCGTTGCCAGTGCTCGCCTTCATCAGCACGGCGGTCTGCGCGGCGCCATACAGCACCGCCAGCACACCGGCCGCGAAGACCAGCGTAAGTGAGTTCGTCATTGGCGTTTCCATGCCCTTGCAAACAGGCGCGCAGGCCTTGGCGCGGTCGGGCGTTATCGCCTCTGTCCGCCTTCCGGTCCCCCCGCACGCGGCGAACGCGTCAGTGCGTTCTTTGGGATTTGCCTAGGGAGCCTGTCATGGCGGGCGGAGTGACGCAACAGCGGTCGGTCAGCCCGTTCAGCGGGCGGTCTGCATGCCCGTTCGGCGACGCGGCGACTGGCTGACGACCTCGACGCGTCGGACGGAGCCGCGACCTGAGATCGCCGCAGACGCCGCCACCAGCGAGGCGGACAGGGCCCGCTCGTCCAGCCGTGTCCAGTCGCCGGGCACGGTAAAGGGCGTCTTGTGCGCCGCGCGAACGACGGCGTCGCGGAAGAAGGCTTCCTTGGGCTTCATCTGCTCGACGGTCTTGCCGGCGCCGAGTTCGAGCCTGAGGGCGACGAACACGTAGTTCCGCAAACGCCCGCCCTCGATGACAGGCAGGCCGAGGCCTGCGATGCTCAGGGCCGCTGGCGCCGACTCCGTTTCGCTGCCGGAGGCGGCGGCGCGACTGGCGGCGGCGCCAGTCAGGGCGGCGGTTCCGGCGGCGATCAGGGTTCTACGGTCCATGACGACATCCTGCCGGACGGGCGTTAGGATTCCCTTGCTGCGTCAGCTGTGGGTCCAGCCGTTCCTAACCATCGGCACGGGCTGACCGTCGTAAAGGACCGTCAAGCCCTGACCTGCGGTGACTTGGCCGATGCGGGTCAGACGGATCAGCCGGCGCTCGGCCTCGCGCCGCAGGGCGTCTTCGTGGCGCGGATGGGCGGTGAAGGCGATCTCGTAGTCGTCGCCGCCACTAGCCAGGTCTTCCAAAGACAGCTGCGGATCGACCCGGTCGTCGAACCAGGCCTGGGCCGCTGCGGACAGGGGCAGAACGTTCAGATTGACCGCCACGCCGACCCTGCTGGCCCGCGCGATGTGGGCCAGGTCGGCAGCCAGGCCGTCCGACACATCGACGGATGCTGTGGCGAACTCGCGCACGATGTCGGCGAAGTCGGTCCGGGGCGTCGGCATCCGGTAGTGGCTGACCAAGGCCTCCATCCGCTCAGGCGACAGAGCCAGTTGTCCTTGCGCCGCCTTGAGCCCCAGAAGCCCGTCCCCGATCACGCCGGTGACGAAGACGAGGTCGCCGACCTGCGCGCCTGCGCGAGAAACGACTTTGCCCGTCGGCGCCCAACCCAGGGCCGTCAGAGAGAAGGACAGCGGGCCAGGAGTCTTGACCGTGTCCCCGCCGAGCAGATGAACGCCGAACCGCGCCTGATCCTCGGCCAGCCCGGAAGCAAAGGCCTCGCGCTCGGGCCAGCCGCAGCGTTCCGACCAGAAGCAGGCCAGCAGATAGCCGAACGGCTCAGCGCCCTTGGCGGCAAGGTCCGACAAGTTCACTCGCAGCAGCTTCCTGGCGATCGTGTCCAGCGGATCGTCGGGCAGAAAATGCACGCCCTCGACGATGGCGTCCTTGGTCAAGACGAGGTCACAGCCGGGGCGTGACGGCAGCACCGCCACATCGTCGGCCAGCCCCCTGCCCCATTCGGGATGGGCCAGGGGCTTGAACAGCCTCTCGATCGTCTCGAACTCGCCCGCGACGTCGAGCGCCGGCATTATTTGCGCATGTCTCTGGATACGCCGTCCAGCGCCGCGTTGACGAAGCGCGCCTCGGCGTCGTCGAAGAAAGCCTTGGCCAGTTCGACATATTCGTCGATCACGACCTCGCGCGGCGTCTCGGGATGCTTGATCAGCTCCCAGGCGCCCGACCGCAGCAGGGCGCGCAGGGTGGCGTCGATCCGCTCAAGCTTCCAGTTGGAGGCCAGACGCGCCTTGATGGCGGCGTCGATGTCGCGCTGGCTTTCGATCACGCCGCGCACGATGTCGGCGAAATAGGCCTCGTCGGCCTCGGCCAGGGCCTCGCCCTCGATGTCGGTGTCGAAGCGGAAGTTCGAGAATTCGGTGATCACCGTCTCGACGCCCTCGCCCGCAAGTTCCATCTGATAGAGCGCCTGGACGGCGGCGAGACGCGAGACGGTGCGGGCGCGACGCTGTTTGGAGCTCAGATTGGGCTCGGCGCGCTGCTTTTCCGCTTCGGCGAGTTGTTCGAGGACGGCTTTGACGCTGTTCGGTTCAGTCATGCGCCGACGCCATGACGCAACCGCTTCTTCAATGCAATGAGGTCCAGGCACGCCTTGGCCGCGCCGCCGCCCTTATCCCCTTCCGAAAGACGGGCCCGATACCAGGCCTGGTCTTCGTCTTCGGTCGTCAGGATGCCGTTGCCGATGATGACGCCCTTGACGCCCAGCGCCATGATGCCGGCCGCCGACTGATCGGAGACGATCTCGAAATGGTAAGTCTCGCCACGGATGACCGTGCCCAGAGCGACATAGCCGTCATAGCGGGGCGCGGTCGGGAAGCGGCCGGCCTCCTCGGCCAGGGCGATGGCCGGCGGCACCTCCAGCGCGCCGGGCACGGTGATGACGTCGAAATCGGCGCCACGCGCCTTCAGCGTCTCCTTTGCCCCTTCCAGCAGGGCGTCAGCCAGGTCGTCGTAGAAGCGCGCCTCAACAATCAAAATACGGGGGGCTTCGGTCACGCCTTTATTTCTCCATCCATGTCGCGCCAGCCGACGATGCGCAGGCCGTAGCCTTCAAGCGCGGTCGGCTCGGGTCGCGTCGAACTCATCACGATCATGTCCCTGACGCCCAGGTCCAGCAGGATCTGAGCCCCCACGCCATAGGCGCGCAGCGATCGATCCATCGCCGCCGGCTTGTCCGCGCCCGCCAGCCGTTCGGCCAGCGAGTTCAGCGACGGATCGCGCAGGAAGACGACGACGCCGGGGCCGTCATGGTCGGTGATCTGTTTCAGGGCGCTGGGCACATAGTCCTGGCGCGCCTCGACGTGGCCCAGCAGGTCGCAGGCGAAGTCCACCTGGTGCATCCGCACCAGCGTCGGTTTGGCCGGATCGATGCGCCCCTTGACCAGGGCCACATGCTCGGCGCCCTCGATGGTGTTCTTGTACAACATCAGGCGGAACGGTCCGCCGTGAACGCTCTCGAACGGCGTATCCATGATCCGTTCGACGAAGCGTTCGGTGCGGCGACGATAGGCGATCAGGTCGGCGATGGTGCCGATCTTCAGCCCATGCAGCTGGGCGAAGGCGACCAGATCCGGCATCCGCGCCATCTCGCCGTCGTCCTTGATGATCTCGCAGATCACCCCGGCGGGCGTCAGGCCGGCCATGCGGCTAATGTCCACCGCCGCCTCGGTGTGGCCGGCGCGGACCAGAACGCCGCCGTCGCGCGCGACCAGCGGGAAGATGTGTCCCGGCGAGACGATGTCGTCCATGCCCTTTGACGCGTCGGTCGCCACATGAATGGTGCGCGAGCGGTCGGCCGCCGAGATGCCGGTCGTGACGCCGTCCTTGGCCTCGATCGAGACGGTGAAGGCGGTCTTCATGCTCTCGCGGTTGTCTGCGGCCATTGGCGGCAAACGCAGTTGCTGGGCGCGCTCGGCCGTCAGGGCCAGGCACACCAGCCCGCGCGCCTGGCGGATCATGAAGTTGATCTGGTCCGGCGTTGCGAATTGCGCGGGGATGATGATGTCCCCTTCGTTCTCGCGATCCTCGGCGTCCACCAGGATGTAGGGACGGCCGTTGCGGGCGTCCTCCAGAATGTCCTCGATGGGACTGATCGGGCTGTCGTTCATGTTCGCGGCCAATTGCATCACGCGGTCTCCTGCCATCGCGCGAGGTATCGCGCCAGCATGTCGATCTCCAGATTGACGGGATCGCCCACTTTCAAGCGGCCCAAGGTCGTCACGTCCCAGGTGTGCGGGATGATGTTCAGCGAGAAGACCTGACCCTCGACGGCGTTTACGGTCAAAGACACGCCGTCCACCGTGATCGACCCCTTGGCGGCGATATAGCGATGCAGGGGCGCGGGGGCCTCGACCTCGATCCGGTGCGATCCGCCTTCGGGCGTGATCGAAACCACCCGCCCAAGACCGTCGACGTGGCCGGACACGACATGGCCGCCCATTTCGTCGCCCAGCTTGGCGGCCCGCTCCAGATTGACGCCGTCGCCGGTCTTCCAGCCGCCCAGGGTGGTCTTGGACAGGGTCTCGTTCGATACCTCGACGGCGAACCAGCCCCCCCGTGCATAGTGGCCCTTTTCGGTCACCGTCAGGCAGCAGCCCGCGTTGCTGATGGAGGCGCCCAGATCGATGCCGTCGGTGTTCCAGGCGGTCTCGATCTCGTAGCGCCGGTCGCGATCGGTCTCGCGGACCTCGCGGACGCGGCCGATGTCGGTGACGATGCCGGTGAACATTTGGACTCTGGACCCCTTGGGAGAAAAATACCGTCTAATTCGTCTAATCGTCTAAATTGGACGGCGTCAGAGATGGGCGTAGCGTTCCCACAGATCGTCCCCGACGGGCTCGACGCCCAGGCGACGGAACTTGGGGGCGTCGGCCAGCTTTGCAAGAGCGAGGGCGGCGACACAGGGCCGCCCCTCACCGCCCAGCAGGACTGGGGCGCGGAACCATTCCAGCACATCGACGGCATCGGCGCGCAGGAAAGACGCCGCGACCTGGCCGCCGCCTTCGATCAGAAGCGAGGTTGCGCCGGCGGCTTCCAAGGCTTTCAGCACGGCTGGGATGGTCGGACGACCGTCCTCGGCGGCGACCTGCACCACCTTGGCGGCGCCGATCGTGCGCGGTTCTGCGGCGGTCAGGATCAGGGTGTTTTCGCCGGCGACCTTCGCCGCCTGCGGCGTGCGCAGCCGGCTGTCCAGCACGACGCGCAAGGGCTGATCCACGCTGCGTCCCGGCAGGCGGGCGGTCAGTTCAGGATCGTCGTTCAGAACCGTCTCGACGCCGACCAGGATCGCGTCGTGGGCGGCGCGCAAACGGTGACCCTCAAGCCGCGCCGCTTCGCCGGTGATCCACTGGCTCTCGCCCGAGGCCGTGGCGATCCGCCCGTCCAAGGAGGTCGCCAGTTTCAGCGTGACCCGCATCAGGCCTTGCCGGACGGTTCGTCGAACCCTTCGTCGCCCAAGAACTTGGCGAAGTCGCCGGTGTGGCGGAAATCCTTGTAAACCGAGGCGTAGCGGACATAGGCCACCTCATCGACGCCCTTCAGCGCCTTCATGATGAAGTCGCCGACAGTGCTAGACGGGATTTCGGTCTCGCCCAGGCTTTCCAGTTGGCGGACGATCCGGTTGACCATCTGCTCGACCTGATCGGCCTGGACCGGGCGTTTGCGCAGCGCCACCCCCAGCGAGCGTTCCAGCTTGTCGCGATCGAAGGGCGTGCGCCGTCCATTGCGTTTCAGGATGACCAGTTCGCGCAGCTGCACGCGCTCGAACGTCGTAAAGCGCCCGTTGCAGTTCGGGCAGGACCGGCGGCGTCGAATGGCCGAGCCGTCGTCCGACGGCCGACTGTCCTTCACCTGGGTGTCCTGATGACCGCAAAAAGGGCACTTCATCAGGCGCTTATCCGTAGATCGGGAAGCGGTGCGTCAACTCTCGCACCTGGGCCGCGACGCCCGCGACCACGGCCGGATCAGCTTCGTCGCCGCCATTCATCGACGAGACGACGTCGGCGATCCAGTGGCCGATCTGCTTGAACTCTTCCTCGCCGAAGCCGCGCGTGGTGCCGGCCGGGGTGCCCAGGCGGACGCCCGAGGTGACGGTGAACGGGGCGGTGTCGAACGGCACGCCGTTCTTGTTGCAGGTCATCAGCGCCTTTTCGAGCTCATGCTCGGTCGCCTTGCCGGTCACGCCCTTGGGCCGCAGGTCGACCAGGGCCAGGTGGCTGTCGGTGCCGCCCGAGACGATGGCCAGGCCGCGCTCGATCAAGACGCCGGAAAGAGCCTGGGCGTTTTTGACGACCTGTTGGGCATAGCCCTTGAACTCGGGCTTCAGCGCCTCGCCGAAGGCCACGGCCTTGGCGGCGATGACGTGTTCCAGCGGGCCGCCTTGCAAGCCGGGGAAGACGGCGGAGTTGATCTTCTTGCCCAGATCGACGTCGTTCGAGAGGATCATGCCGCCGCGCGGACCGCGCAAGGTCTTGTGCGTCGTCGTGGTGACGACGTGGGCGTGCGGGACCGGGTCCGGATAGGCGCCGCCGGCGATCAGGCCAGCATAGTGGGCCATATCCACCATCAGATAGGCGCCGACGCTGTCGGCGATCTCGCGGAAGCGCTTGAAGTCGATGTGGCGGCTGTAGGCCGAGGCGCCCGCCAGGATCAGCTTGGGCTTCTCACGCTCGGCCATTTCGGCGACGTGGTCGTAGTCGATCAGATGGGTGTCTTCGCGCACCTTGTAGGTCACAGGGCGGAACCACTTGCCCGACTGGTTCGCGGGTGAACCGTGCGTCAGGTGTCCGCCGCAGGCCAGATCCATGCCCAGGAAGGTGTCGCCAGGCTGCAGCAGGGTGAAGAAGACCGCCTGGTTCGCCTGGGCGCCCGAGTGCGGCTGGACGTTGGCGAAGGCGGCGCCGAACAGTTGCTTGGCCCGCTCGCGCGCCAGATCCTCGGTCACGTCGACGAACTCGCAGCCGCCGTAATAGCGACGACCGGGATAGCCTTCCGCGTATTTGTTGGTCAGGACAGAACCCTGCGCGTCCAGCACCGCCTGAGAGACGATATTCTCTGAAGCGATCAGCTCGATCTGCTCGCGTTGACGGCCCAGCTCGCCCTGAATGCCCTTGAAGACATCCGGGTCGGCGTCAGCGAGCGTCTTGGTGAAATAGGCGTCGTGGGTGAAGGCCGTCACTCTGGAATCCCCGGAAATCAGAAGCTGGCCTATCTATCCCCAGCCGCGCGCGACCACAACATCTTGTGGTCAGCCTTTGCCCAGAGCCCGCCTCAACTTGGCGATCGCCACCCTTTCGACGGACTTGGGTTCGTTGACTGGACCCATCGCGCTGACCTCCCGGCCCGTCGCGACATGGACGGCCGAGCATTTGAGGTAGGGGCCGTTTCGGGTGAATTCGACGATGACCTCTCCGAGGTCGTCGCCCGTCGTCATGCGGCGACGGGTCGGCGCGCCACGTTACAGTGGGCGAACAGCTTGTCCATCGCCTGGACCAGATGATCCATCATGGCGTCGGTGTGGTTCGGCGACGGCGTGAAGCGTAGGCGCTCGGTCCCCTTGGGCACGGTCGGATAGTTGATCGGCTGAACATAGACGCCGTATTCGTCCAACAGCATGTCCGAGATCATCTTGCAGTGGACCGGATCACCGACGTGCACCGGGACGATATGGCTCTCGCTTTCCATCACCGGGATGCCGGCGGCGGCGAAGCGGGCCTTGAGCGTCGCGGCGCGTTCCTGATGCTGGACGCGCAGTTCGGGGTGGGCCTTCAGGTAACGCACGGAAGCCAAGGCGCCGGCGGTCAGGGCCGGCGGGAGCGAGGTGGTGAAGATGAAGCCCGAGGCCCAACTGCGCACCGCATCGATGATCATGGCGTCGGCGGCGATATAGCCGCCCATCACGCCGATCGCCTTGCCCAGGGTGCATTCGATGATGTCGATCTGATCCAGCACGCCGTCGCGCTCGGCGACGCCCGCGCCGGTTTCGCCATACAGGCCAACCGCATGGACCTCGTCCAGATAGGTCAGGGCGCCGTATTTCTTGGCGAGCGCAATAGTGCCGGCCAGATCGGCGATGTCGCCGTCCATCGAATAGACGCTCTCAAACGCGATCAGCTTGGGCGCATCGGCCGGCGCAGACGCCAGCAGGGCCTCCAGATGCGCCAGATCGTTGTGCATGAAGACGTGACGCTCGCCGCCGCCGTGACGGATGCCGGCGATCATCGAGGCATGGTTCAGCGAATCGGAGAAGGTGATCAGGCCCGGCAGGATCTTCTGCAGGGTCGACAGCGTCGCCTCGTTGCCGACATAGCCCGAGGTGAACAGCAGCGCCGCTTCCTTCTGGTGCCAGTGGGCCAGCTCCGCTTCGAGATCGACGGCGGAGCGGGTCGTGCCGGAGATGTTGCGCGTGCCGCCCGCGCCGGCGCCCACCGCATCGATCTCGTTATGCATGGCGTCCAGCACGACGGGGTGCTGGCCCATGCCGAGATAGTCGTTGGAGCACCAGATGACGACGTCCTGTTCGGAGCCATCCTCGCGGCGACGCACAGCCTGCGGAAACTGACCGCGCACGCGCTTCAGATCGGCGAAGACGCGATAGCGTCCTTCGCTGCGAACCTGCTCCACCGAGCTATTAAAGGCGGCCTTATAGTCGAACAAACTACGCGTTCTTTCGCTTATGGCGATGTCTTTGCGTTGTTTGCTCTCCCGAAGCGGGCTTGTCCATGTCCGCCGCATGGACAAAACGCCCCAAACCCTTAATTGATAACGGTTCTCAGTATCGAGATCGATCAGCCCGGCTTGCGGAAGCGATAGACGAACTGGTCCGTCTTGCCGCGGATCTTCTCGTCGAAGACGTTCAGGCTGTGGTCGTCTGCCGGATTGGCGACGGCCTGGCTCTCGCCCTCGAAGACAAAGCCGGCCGCCTCGACCTCGCGCTTCAGATAGTCGCCTTCGATGCGGTGCAGGGTCTGGACCGCCGAGATGCCCGTGCCGGGCGCGGCTTCATGGTCGATCAGAATGTAGCGGCCGCCGGGCTTCAGCGCCGCGAACACCGCCGCGTTCATCTTGGCCACATCGGTGTTGAAACCGGGGATGTGGAAGTCGTGGTACTCTTGGCTCATGAAGATCATGTCCAGCGGCTCGGCGAAGGTCATGGAGTCCAGCAGGCCGTTGACCCGCGTCACGTTCGAATAGGCGGCGACAAGCGCATCGGCCCCGGCGTTCTCGCGCGCCATCGTCCGCTCGGGCACGAAGGCGTAGACGCGGCCGGTCGGGCCGACCACGTCGGAGAACAGACGCGTGAAATAGCCGGCGCCGGGGCGAATGTCGGCGACCTTGTCGCCCGGCTCGAGTTGGGCGAAGGCGAGAATGTCGGCCGGATGGCGCAGCGGATCACGCGCGACCTCTTCGGCCGGACGTTTGGGATCGGCGACCGCATCGGCATAGAGACTGGAATAGCCCGCCGGCTGCGCGTCGGCCGCCGGGGCGACGACGGTCCGCTCTCCGCCGTCCGAGTCGATGATGATGCAGCCGGACAGACCTGCCGCCAGAACCAGGGCCGTTGCACCCGCCGCCAATTTCCCGATCATCATCGTCTCCATCGATTTGTCGCGATAGGCTCGCATTTCGCCGATCCGCGCAAGCCGTCATCACGCACGAAACGATCCGACGCATCACGCGATTTGCGCACCGGTCGTTGCGGCGCTAGTCCGACGCTGGATTTTCCAAGGTCTCGCCATGCTTCCCTATCAGCCCGCCCCCTTCCCGCTTGCCCGTCCGCGCCGCCTGCGGTCCAGCCCGTGGGTACGGCGGCTGGTGGCGGAAACGACCCTGACGCCGGCCGATCTAATCTGGCCGCTGATCGTCCATGACGGCGCCGAGGATCGCGTCCCGGTCGCCTCCATGCCCGGCGTGTTTCGGCTTTCCTCCAAGGCAGCGGCGGCGGCGGCGGTCGAGGCGCGCGACCTCGGCATTCCGATGGTGGCCCTGTTCCCCAATGTCGACGGCGCGATCAAGGATGCGGTCGGCACCGGCGCGACCGACCCCGACGGCCTGATCCCCGACTGCATCAAGGCGATCAAGGACGCTGCGCCCGAGATCGGCGTCATGACCGACGTCGCCTTGGACTGCTACACCGACCATGGCCACGACGGGGTGATGGAGGGCGACCGCATCGCCAACGACGCCTCGCTGGACCGTCTGGCCGAACAGGCCTTCATCCACGCCCACGCCGGCGCCGATGTCGTGGCCCCGTCGGACATGATGGATGGCCGCATCCAGGCGGTGCGAGAGGCGCTGGAAGCCAACGGGTTCCAAGACACGCTGATCCTGTCCTACGCCGCCAAGTTCGCCTCGGCCTTCTACGGCCCCTATCGCGATGCCGTGGGCTCTTCGGCGATGCTGAAGGGCGACAAGAAGACCTATCAGATGGATTACGCCAACTCCGACGAGGCGCTGAAGGAGGTGGCGATGGATCTGTCAGAAGGCGCCGATGCGGTGATGGTCAAGCCGGGCATGCCGTATCTGGATATCGTCCGGCGCGTATCCGAGACCTTCCGCGTGCCGACCTTCGCCTATCAGGTGTCCGGCGAATATGCGATGATGCAGGCCTCCATCGCCAACGGCTGGCTGGATCAGGACCGTGCGATCCTTGAAACCCTGCACGGGTTCAAGCGCGCGGGGTGCGCGGGCGTGCTGACCTATTTCGCACCGCAGGCCGCACGGCTGCTGGGCTGATGGGCGTGGAGATCCGGCCGATCACGAAGGCCGACTGGCCGGGCTTGTGGCCGATCATCGAGACCGTCACTCGCGCGGGCGAGACCTATACCTATCCGTTGGACATGGACGAGGCGCAGGCGCGCGCCATGTGGACCCCGCCGCCGCCCGGCAGCACCTTGGTTGCGGTTGAGAACGGCCAGGTGCTGGGCGCCGCCAAGATCATCCCGAACCAGCAGGGAAACGGCGCCCACGTCGCCAACGGCAGCTTCATGGTCGCGCCCGTAGCGCGCGGGCGCGGCGTGGCCCGCAGTTTGGGCGAAGCCGCGCTGGCTTTTGCGCGGGATGCGGGCTTCCAGTCCATGCAGTTCAACGCCGTGGTCGAAACCAATACCGTCGCCGTGGCGCTGTGGAAGAAGCTGGGCTTCGAAATCGTCGGCACGGTTCCTGAGGCGTTCGATCACCCGACGCACGGCCCGGTCGGCCTGCACATCATGCACCGCCGGCTCTAGGCGTCAGTCGCGGGGTTGCAGTCGCGCCGCGAGGCTGGACGTGTCCCAGCGGTTTCCGCCCATGGCCTGAACCTCGGCGTAGAACTGATCGACCAGGGCAGTCAGGGACAGGCGCGCGCCGTTCGTGCGCGCCTCGTCCAGCACCAGACCCAGGTCCTTGCGCATCCAGTCTACGGCGAAGCCGAAGTCGAACTCGCCCTTGGCCGCCGTCTTCCAGCGATTGTCCATCTGCCAGCTTTGCGCGGCACCCTTGGACACGGCCTCATAGGCGGCGTCGGTGTCCAGTCCTGCGACCTGAGCGAAGTGGACGGCCTCGGCTAAGCCCTGGACGACGCCGGCGATGGCGATCTGGTTGACCATCTTGGTCAGTTGGCCCGAGCCGGCCGGTCCCATATGTTTGATCGCCTTGGAATAGGCCTTCACCACGGGCTCGACCGTCGCCAGGGCGGCGACATCCCCGCCGGCCATGACGCTGAGCTGTCCGTTCTCGGCGCCCGCCTGGCCGCCGGACACCGGCGCGTCGATGAACGACCGCCCCTGCCCGTTCGCCAGTTCAGCCATTTCGCGCGCCACCTTGGCCGAGGTCGTAGTGTGATCGACGATCACGGCGGCCTCCGACAGATGCGGCAAGGCCTCGGTCACCACGGCCCGCACGTCGTCGTCATTGCCGACGCACAGGATGAACAGGTCGACGCCCCGGGCCGCCTCAGCCACCGTCGCCGCCGCCTTGCCGTCCGTCGCCGCAGCCCAGGCCTCGGCCTTTGCGACAGTACGATTGAAGCCGGTCACGTCGTGGCCCGCCTCGACCAGATGACGGGCCATCGGGGCGCCCATGACGCCCAGGCCGGCGAATGCGATCTTCATGACAGCCTCCTTGATCCTGCCGTCGGACTAGGCCGCGCCGCGCCGGGGTTCAAGGTCAACGCCCGGTTAACCTTGGCCAGCACACAATGGGACACCATTCGTCGGGGTGCGCGTCCATGTCCGTGAGCGATCGTCCGATCCTCATCAAGAAGGTCAAGAAGGTCTCCGGCGGAGGCCACCACGGCGGTGCGTGGAAGGTGGCCTATGCGGACTTCGTGACCGCCATGATGGCCTTCTTCCTGCTGATGTGGCTGATCAACACCACCGACCCGGAACAGAAGCGCGGCATCGCCGAATATTTCGCCCCCGCCAGCGTGTCCGAGACGACGTCGGGTTCGGGCGGCATTCTGGGCGGCACATCGCTGGGCGATGATGGCGTCAAGAGCGCCGGCTCGCAGTCGGTGCTGGAAGAACTGGCGCCCGAGGCGCCCGCGACCGATCAGACGGGTTCCAGCCTGTCGTCCGCCAGCGACTCGGCTCTCCAGGCCGAGATCCAGAAGCGCGAGGCCGCCGAGTTCGCCAGCGCCGCCGAATCACTGCGCCAAGCCATGCAGTCGATGCCGGAACTGGCCGAACTGTCGAAACAGCTGATCGTGGACCAGACCCCCGAGGGGCTGCGCATTCAGCTGGTCGATCAGGAGGGCCGGTCGATGTTCGACAACAACTCTGCGCGCCCGAATGCCCGCGCCCAAGTGCTGCTGCGCGCCGTGGCCAAGGTGATCAACCAGTTGCCGAACCGCATCTCAATCACCGGACACACCAGCGCGGCACCTGGCTCCAGCCGCGCCAGCGCCCCTGCGGACTGGACCCTGTCGTCCGAGCGCGCCAACGGCTCGCGTCTGGTGCTGCAAGGTTCGGGCGTCGATCCCGACCGGGTCTATTCGGTGGCGGGCAAGGCGGGGTCAGACCCGCTCTATCCGGACGATCCGACCCTGGCCGGCAACCGCCGCATCGCCATCGTGCTGTTGCGCGAGGCGCCGGTCCTGCCGTCGGACACCTCGCTGTGACCCGGCTCGGCTGCAACGCGAACAGGCTTGCAGCCGGAACACGGATGACGCCAAAACGCGCGATGAGCGTTGTGTCGTCGCAATATTGGCAAGATCGGATGCGGACCTGAGGCCGTGACCCAGCACGTACCGACCCGACAGCTTCGCTTCTTCATGACCTCGGTCGCGCCCTGCCCCTATCTGCCGGGCAAGACGGAGCGGAAGGTCTTCGCCAACCTCCCCTTCTCGGACGGCGCGCACGTCAATGACGAACTGACGCTGGCCGGTTTTCGCCGCAGCCAGAACATCGCCTATCGCCCGGCCTGTGAGGCGTGCGACGCCTGCGTTTCGGTGCGGCTGCCGGTGCCGGAGTTCGCCTTCACCCGTTCGCAGCGCAAGGTTCTGGCCCGCAACGCCGACCTGTCGCGCGACCTCGTAGAAGCGGAGGCGACGACCGAGCAGTTCCAGCTTCTGCGCCGCTACCTGACCACGCGCCATCCGACCGGCGGCATGAGCGACATGGGCTGGCTGGATTACGTCGCCATGGTCGAGGACACGGCCGTGCGCACCCATCTGATCGAATACCGTCTGCCCTCCACCGATGGCGGACCGGGCGATCTGGTCGCCGTAACGCTGACGGACCTGCTGAAAGACGGGCTGTCGATGGTCTACAGCTTCTATGATCCGACGATGGAGCGGCGCAGCCTGGGCCGGTTCGCCATCCTGGATCACGTACGGCAGGCCGCCATCGTCGGCCTGCCGTTCGTCTATCTCGGCTATTGGGTCCAGGGCTCGGCCAAGATGGATTACAAGGCCGACTTCCGTCCGATGGAAACCCTCGGCAAGCTCGGCTGGTCACGCCGCGACGCCTGAGGCGCCCTTCGCCGCAGCCGGTTCAAATCGTCATCGAAGCATCCTATGTGGGCGGCGACATTACGGAGCCGCGTCTTGCTGATTGTTCTTTCCCCGGCCAAGCGCCTCGATTTCACCGAAGCCGATGCGGCTATTCCCGGCAGTGACCGCCGATTCGTCGAAGATACAGCCAGCCTGTCCAAGACCGCCAAGCGCCAGACCAAGGCGGATCTGCGTCGTCTGATGGGAATTTCCGACGATCTGGCGACCCTGAACGCCGCGCGCTTCAAGGCATTCGATCCAGAATCCACAGAGGGCGTTCAGGCAGCCTTCGCCTTTGCCGGCGATGTGTATGAGGGCTTGCGAGCGCGCGAAATGGACGCCGACGCCTTGGCTTTCGCCCAGAATCATTTGCGCATCCTGTCCGGCTTTTACGGCCTGCTGCGTCCATTGGACCGGATCCAGCCCTATCGGCTGGAGATGGGCACGCGGCTGAAGACGCGTCGTGGGGCCAGCCTGTACGACTTCTGGGGCGACCGGATTTCCAAACAATTGAACGAAGACGCCGAGGGCCAGTCGGATCCGACGCTGGTGAATCTGGCCAGCCAGGAATATTTCGGGGCCGTCGATGCAAAGGCTTTGAAACTGCCTGTCGTCACGCCCCAGTTTCGGGAAGAGAAGAACGGCGAGAGCCGCATCATCTCCTTCTTCGCCAAGAAGGCGCGCGGGGCCATGGCGCGGTTCGCGATCGACGAACGCGTGGAACGGGTCGCCGACCTGAAGGCTTTCGACCGCGACGGTTATGCGTTCGACAAGGCCGCCTCGACCGACGCCGAGTGGATATTCATCAGATCGGGAAATTCTTGATCCCGACATCGACCTCCCGCTAATCTCGCCAAAACAAACGAAGGGGCGGATTCATGTCGCAAGAGCCTAAGGACTCCACGGGCGCCGACAGTCGGACGGCACGCGGTATCGGCGATCTGAAAGGGCAGGTCGCGGTCATCACGGGCTCGACCTCTGGCATCGGGCTGGCTCTCGCGCGCGCCGTGGCGGCAGGCGGCGGTGAAGTCGTTTTGAACGGCCTGGGCGACCCGGCGGAGATCGAGCGCACTCGCGCCGATCTGGAGGCCTCATCCGGCGTTCGCATCCTCTATCATCCGGCGGACATGACGCGCAGCGAGGAGATCGCCGACATGATCGCCTTCGCTCAACGCGAACTGGGACGCCTGGACATTCTAGTCAACAACGCCGGCATCCAGCACGTCGAATCCATCGAGAAATTCCCCACCGATCAGTGGGAGAAGATCATCGCCATCAACCTGTCATCGGCCTTCTACGCCACGCGCGAGGCGATCCCGATCATGAAGGCGCAGGGGCGCGGCCGAATCATCAACATGGCCTCTGCGCACGGTCTGGTGGCCAGTCCGTTCAAGTCCGCCTATGTCGCGGCAAAGCACGGCGTCATCGGCTTCACCAAGACCGCAGCGCTGGAACTGGCGCGCGACAACATCACCTGCAACGCAATCTGCCCCGGCTTCGTCGAGACGCCGATCGTGACCAAACAGATCGCGGATCAGGCGCGCACGAGAAACATGACCGAGGAGCAGGTGCTGACGGACGTGATCCTGGCGGCTCAGCCGACAAAGCGGTTCGTCACGACGGAGGAACTGACCGGCATCTTCCTCTACCTGGTCAGCGACCTCGGCGCCTCGGCCAACGGGGCCAGCTTCTCCATCGACGGCGGCTGGACCGCGCAATAGCAAAGGAAGACGGCGGTCATGGCGATTTTCAAGCGCAAGACCGCCGAAGCGGCGAACATCGTTCCCGCCGCTCCCGCCAGACGGCCCATATGCCTTGCGCTTCAGGGCGGCGGCGCACACGGCGCCTTTCAATGGGGCGTGCTGGATCGTCTGTTGGAAGACGATCGGCTTGATATTCGCGCGGTGTCCGGCGTCTCAGCGGGAGCGATGAACGGCACGGCCTTGGTGTCGGGCCTCGCGTCAGGGGATGGCCGCGCCGCGTTGGACAAGCTCTGGCGAGAGGTCAACCAGTCCGGCGGTCGCAACGTCTTCGGCGACAGCGCGATCTGGAATGCAGCGCGGACGCCCGACTGGATCAAGGACAACCCATTCTGGCGCGCGGGCGAGACTCTGGCGATGTCGATGAGTCCGTATGAATTCAATCCGCTGAACCATAACCCTCTGAAACGGGTTTTGCAGGCCTCGGTCGATTTCGGCGCCGTCCAGGCCTCGGACATCCGGCTTTTCGTCGCTGCCACCGCTGTGCGCCAGGCGAAAGCGCGCATCTTCCAGACGAATGAGATCAACGCTGATGTCCTGATGGCGTCGGCGTGCCTGCCCCATCTGTTTCAAGCCTTGGAGATCGACGGCGAGCCCTATTGGGACGGCGGCTATCTGACCAATCCGCCGCTGTGGCCGTTGACCGGAGACGACACGCCGGACGACGTCCTGCTGATCACGCTCAATCCGATGGTGCGCGACGAGACGCCGAAAAGCGCAGGCGACATCGTCGATCGGCTGAACGAGATCGTCTTCAACGCGCCGCTGGTCGCAGAACTGCGCGCCATCGCCCTGGCGGGTGAACTGATCGAACACGGGCAGTTGAAAGGCGGCGGCGCCGGACCTTATCGGCACGTCCGACTGCACGCCATTGAGGCGGACGGCTGGCTTTCGGACCTGTCGCTACGATCCAAGTTCAACACCGAATGGGGTTTCCTCAACGATCTGAAGGCGCGGGGACGTGCGGCCGCTGACGATTGGTTGAACGCGTGCGTGAGCAGCGTCGGACGCCAGTCCAGCGTCGATCTTCAGGCCCGCTTCGGCTAACCGACGAAGCCTGCGGCGCGTCGCAGACGGTCGTTGATGGCTTCACCCAGTCCCGTCGTCGGGATCGGCGACACGGCGATACCCGTCGGCCGTGTGCGGTCGGCCTCGCGCAGCAGTCGGAACAGATTGGCGGCGGCTTCGCGCAGGTCGCCCGACGGGCTCAGACTCCAGCGCGGCTCACCGGCGTCAGGGCCAAAGCCGAGCAGGATCTCGCCGTCACGCGCAGCGCCGGCCTCGATCCGAACCGGAGCATCCGGCGCGTAATGCAGGGTCAGTCGCCCGGGCGAACGATGCCCCTCTACGCCCTCTTCAATGGGACCGACGACCGCCTCGATCTCGGATCGGGTGATGGCGCCTGGACGCAGCAGGGCGACCCGTCCCCCCAGCACCGACACGACCGTGCTTTCCAGACCAACCTGGCAAGGCCCGCCATCGACAGCCGCTGAGACGGCAAAGCCCGTCTCTTCGACAGCATCTGTGAAGGTCGTCGGGCTCGGTCGGCCGGAACGATTGGCCGAGGGGGCCACGACCGGGCCGCCGAACGCCGCCAACACTTCCCCCGCCACCGGATGCGCCGGAACGCGGATCGCGACGCTATCCAGTCCGGCGCGCGCCAGATCGCAGACCCTGCGCGTGTCCAGGATTGGCGTGATCAGGGTGAAGGGTCCGGGCCAAAAGGCGTCCGCCAAGGCAAGTCCGAGCGCGCCAAGCTCGCCAATCTTGGCCGCCGCATCGGCATCGACGACATGGGAAATCAGCGGATTGAACTTCGGCCGCCCTTTCGCGGCGAAGATGGCGGCGACCGCCTCGGCATTGCTCGCGTCGGCGCCCAGTCCGTAAACGGTCTCGGTCGGCAGCAGGATCAGATCGCCGTTCGCCAGTGCCAGGGCGGCTTGCAGCGGCGTTTGGCTCACGGTCGGCGCGGGATGATCGGGATCATCCGGTGCAGCACATTGTCCCGATCAATGAATTGGTGCTTCAGCGCCGCGATCACATGCAGGGCGATCAAGACATAGAGACCCTTCACCGCCAGTTCGTGCAGCCCCATCAGGCTGCGCGCCGCTTCACGCCCGCCGCCGACGGGCAGCAGAGGCCAGGAGAAGAGGCCGAACCACTCGATCGCGCGCCCGCCCGCCGATGATGCGAGCCAACCGGTCATCGGAATGACGATCAGAGCCAGGTAGAACAGGACGTGCGTCGCGCGCGCCGCCACCTTCTGCCAGCGCGGCAAAACGGATGGCAGAGGAATCGCCGGATGCGCCAGACGCCATCCGATCCGCGCAAGGGTCAGCACCAGGATCGTCAGACCCAGCGACTTGTGCAGCATGACGAACTGGCCCGAAATCGGCCCTTCCGTATTCTCATGCGCGGTGATCAGCAGCACCTGCGCCAGAACGGCGGCGGCGATGCCCCAATGCATCAGCAGGGAAACGACCGAATATCGATTGCGGGGCTCGCCCATGTCTTCCCTTCCGCGACGGCACGGCGTCACCATGCATTCAGCCACTTTGCACTGAGACGGGGCGCGTCGCCAAGACGCTTGCAGCGACAGGCCCCGACGCGGCACTTAGGCCGCAAAGACGATTGAGGAAACCCATGACCTATCGCGCGCCCGTTCGAGACCTGGCCTTCACTCTGGAATCCGTCGCCGGCATGGCCGACGTGGCCGCAACCGGCGCCTTTCCCGACTATGACGCCGACGTCGCCGGGGCGGTTCTGGAGGCGGCGGGACAGTTTTCCGAAGAGGTGCTGGCGCCGCTGAACCGGATCGGTGATCAGAAGGGATCGACCTACGCCAACGGCGCCGTCACCGCCGCGCCTGGATTCGCCGACGCCTATCGCCAGTTCGCAGCCGGCGGCTGGACCGGGCTCTCGGCCTCGACCGAAGCGGGCGGACAGGCCCTGCCCAAGGCGCTGGAACTGGCGGCCTATGAGACCGTCCATGCCGCCAACATGGCGTTCGGCCTGTGCCCCATGCTGTCGCTGGCCTCGATCGAGGCGCTGGAGCAGGTCGGAACTGAAGAGCAGAAGGCCAAATATCTGACCAAGCTGGTCAGCGGCGAATGGACCGGCGCCATGGTGCTGACCGAGCCGGGCGCCGGATCGGACCTGGGTTCGCTGATCACCACGGCGACGCCGAACGGCGACGGGACCTATGCGCTGAACGGGCAGAAGATCTACATCACCTGGGGCGACCACGACGCGACCGACAATATCGTTCATCTCGTGCTGGCTCGCCTGCCGGACGCGCCCAAGGGCCCCAAGGGCATCAGCCTGTTCCTGGCGTCGAAGTTCGCGGTGAAGGAGGACGGCACGCTCGGCGACCGCAACGCCTTCCGCCCGGTCGGCGTCGAGCACAAGCTGGGCATCCACGCCTCGCCGACCTGCGTCATGAGCTATGAAGGGGCGACCGCCGAACTGGTCGGTCAGCCGAACCAGGGCCTGGCCCATATGTTTGTGATGATGAACGCGGCGCGCCTGGCGGTCGGCGTCGAGGGCGTCGGTATCGCTGAACGCGCCTACCAGCATGCCCTCGCCTATGCCTTGGACCGTCGTCAGGGGCGCTCGGTCTGGACCGGCGAGGCCAACGCCCCGATCTTTGACCATCCCGACGTGCGCCGGATGCTCAGCGTCATGAAGGCCAAGATTTCGGCGGCGCGCGCCGTGTGCCTGTCGACCGGCGTCGCCGCCGATCTGGCCCGCCACGCCGGGACCGACGAGGAACGCCGCCATTGGAAGGGACGCGAGGACCTGTTCACCCCGATCGCCAAGGCCTGGTCCACCGATATCGGCTGCGAGGTCGCCTCGATGGGCGTTCAGATCCACGGCGGCATGGGCTTCATCGAGGAGACCGGCGCGGCGCAATACTATCGCGACGCCCGCATCGCCCCGATCTACGAAGGCACCAACGGCATCCAGGCCATGGATCTGGTGGGTCGCAAACTGTCGATGGACGGCGGCGATTCTGCCAAGGCGCTGATCGCGGACATGAAGGTGACCCTGGTCGATCTCGGAAAGCTCTACAGCGGCAAACCGGTCGAACGGTTCGCCACCGCCATCGAGGCCGTCGAGGACGCGACCCTGTGGCTGCTGGATCAGAAGGCCGATCCGAACGCCGCGGCGGATGTGCTGGCGGCGGCCGACGCCTATCTGAAACTGCTGGGCGATGTGGCCGGCGGTTGGATGCTGGCCAAGGGCGCGCTGGCGGCCAAGGCGAAGCTGGACGCCAACGACGGCGATCCGGTCTGGCTGCAGGGCAAGCTGGACCTCTACGAAGTCTATGCCGCCAATGTGCTGGGCCACGTCTCCAGCCGTCTGGCGGCCGTGGGTCAGGGCGGCGACCTGCTGCGGCGCATGACGGTGGACGCGCTGGCCGGATGATCGGCTTGGCGTTTCTTCGTTTGACGTAGAGGGGGCCGGACCTTCAAGGTCCGCCCTTCAAACTAGCAGGGAGCGTCCGATGAATCGTCGGCAACTGATCGTCTCCACGGCGGCGACCGCCCTCGCCGTCTCGGCCTCCCCCGCGCTCGCCCGTCAGTCCACCGGATCCCCCATGCCTCAGCCGCCCGTCGCCAAGAAAATCCCTGTCGTCATCAAACAGCTGGGCCGCACCCGGACCGACGACTATCAGTGGATGAAGGACGACAATTGGCAGGCGGTCCTGCGCGATCCGACCCTGATCAAGGCCGAGGTCAAGGAACACCTGACCGCCGAGAACGCCTACCGCGAGGCCATGATGGCCTCCACCCTGCCCTTGCAGGAGACGATGTTCAGCGAGATGCGCGGCCGCATCAAGGAAGACGACAGCTCGGTTCCGGCGCCGGATGGCGGCTGGAACTACTATGTCGAATACCAGACCGGCGATCAGCACCCCCGCTACATGCGCGTCGAGCGTCAGGGCACCTGGATGGTGGATGGTCAGCCGGTGACGAAAAACTTCGTCATGGCGCCTACCCCTCAACTGCTGCTGGACGCCAACGAACTGGCCAAGGGCAAGGCCTATTCGGAAGTGTCGGCCGCAAGCCACAGCCCGGATCACACGCTGTTCGCCTTTGCCGAGGACGCCCAGGGTTCCGAGGTTCACAAGATCTACGTCAAGGACCTGGCGACCGGCGAGGTGCTGCCCGAGGTGATCGACAGCGCCACCGGCGACTTTGTCTTCTCGCCGGACAGCCAGTGGATCTTCTGGACTAACCGCGACGACAACGGCCGCCCGGACAAGATCTTCCGTCGTCCGGCGCGCGGCGGCGAGACCACCCTGGTCTATGAGGAAGCCGACGACGGCATGTTCATCGGCGTCGGTCGCACCGCCGACGACCAGTTCATCGTCATCGGCATCCAGAACCAGGAAACGTCGGAGGCGCGCTACATTCCCGCCGCGACTCCGACGGCCGAGCCCGTTGTGCTCGAGCCGCGGGTGGTCGCCATTCGCTATGACGTCGATCACTGGGGCGACCGCTGGGTGATCCGCACCAATGCGGACGAGGCCATCGATTTCAAGATCGTCCAGGCCCCGACCGCGACGCCGGCCAAGGCGAACTGGACCGATCTGGTGCCGCACACTCCGGGCCGCTTCATCGAAGGCCTGGACCTGACCAACGCCCATCTGGCGCGCCAGGAGCGTGCCGACGCCAACACCCGCATCATCATTCGCGACCGCGAAGGCGCCGAGCATGAGATCGCAGTCGACGAACCGGCCTTCGCCCTGTCGCTGGCCGGCGCCTCTGAATACGAGACGACGACCACCCGCTACACCTACAACTCGCCGTCTACGCCGACGCAGACGTTCGACTACGACATGGCGTCGCGCGAGCGGACCCTGCGCAAGACGCAGCAGATCCCGTCCGGTCACAACATCGAAGACTATGTGGTCGAGCGGCTGAACGCGCCCGCCTCGGACGGCCAGTTGGTGCCGGTCACGGTGCTGCGTCGCAAATCGACGCCTGTCGATGGTTCGGCGCCCCTGCTGCTCTATGGATACGGGTCCTACGGCATCCCCATGCCGGCCAGCTTCTCGACCAACCGGCTGTCGCTGGTCGATCGCGGCTGGATCTACGCCATCGCCCATATTCGTGGCGGGTCCGACAAGGGCTGGGGCTGGTTCCTGGACGCCCGGAAGATGACGAAGAAGAACACCTTCACCGACTTCATCGCCTCCGCCGAACACCTGATCGACAAGAAGTACGCCACGGCCGGAAACATCGTCGCTCAGGGCGGATCGGCGGGCGGTCTGCTGATGGGGGCCGTTAACAATATGCGGCCCGACCTGTGGGCCGGGATCATCGGTCAGGTGCCGTTCGTGGACGTGATCAACACCATGAGCGATACCTCCCTGCCGCTGACGCCGCCGGAATGGCCCGAGTGGGGTAACCCGATCGAGGACCCGGCCGCCTACGATTACATGATGAGTTACAGCCCCTACGATCAGGTCGAGCCGAAAGCCTATCCGGCGGTACTGGCGACGGGCGGTCTGTCCGATCCGCGCGTCACCTACTGGGAGCCGGAGAAGTGGGTCGCCAAGCTGCGACCCGCGACCACCTCGGGCAAGCCCGTGCTGCTGAAGATCAACATGGAGGCCGGTCACGGCGGCGCGGCCGGGCGGTTCGACTATCTGAAGGAAGTCGCCCACGACTACGCCTTCGCGGTCTGGGCCATCCATAAGGGCTGGGAGCCCGCATGAGCGGACTGACGGTTCGCGACGCCTGTTCCGACGACATTGCGGCGATCACGGCCATCTATGCCGAAAGTGTCGCCAACGGACGCGGCACCTTCGAGCTGGAGGCGCCCGACGAGACCGAGATGGCCGCAAGGCTCGCCGCCGTCCAGGCGCTCGGCCTGCCTCGCCTTGTGGTCGAGATCGACGGCGCGGTCGCCGGATACGCCTATGCCGGGCCGTTTCGCACGCGTCAGGCCTATCGCTACATGGTCGAGGACTCGATCTACGTCGCGCCATGGGCCAGGGGACGCGGTGTCGCCGGCGCCCTGCTCGATGCGTTGATCGTTCGGTGCGAAGCGATGGGTCTTCGTCAGATGGTCGCGGTCATCGGTGATGCAGAAAACGTCGGCTCAATCGCCCTACACCGCACGCGCGGCTTCAGCGACGCCGGCGTGTTCAAGGCGGCCGGCTGGAAGCACGACGACTGGCGCGACGTGGTGTTCATGCAGCGGGCGCTGGGCGATGGCGGCGCCACTGCGGCCGACGCGGCGGGTCTGCCGCTTGTCGACAAGAAGCCGCCGCGCTGACGCATTGCGACGCCGTGACCCGACGCCTATCCTGACGCCGTGAAGATCGTTCAATCCCTGTTGCTGTTGTTCGGCGCCCTGTCGGTGCTGGCGCTCGGCGCGGTCGGCGCCTCGGCGTCGCCGGCGACCGCCGCGCCCTGCCATCAGACGGGCCATGAGACAGGCCAGTCTTCGCCTGACCAGACCCCGAACCATACGCCCAAGGCCATGAAGACTATGATCTGCTGCGTCGCCTGCGTGGCGACGCCGACGTTGGATCCTGCTCCCATGTCCGGCCCAACTCTTTCCCCGTCGCGCGTCGCCGCGGTTCCGTCCGCCTTTCCGACCGGTCAATTGCTGACGCCCGAACCCGGACCGCCCCGCCTCCTGATCGTCTGACACACCTCGCGCCTCTCGGAAGGCGCACTCCGTCACGATCATCAGAGGAGGCCTTGAATGGCTATCCGCACTCTCGTCGGCGCCTGCGCCGGCGCTTCCCTGCTCGCCCTGGCACAGGCCGCGGCGGCGCAGGATCACTCTCACCATGCGTCGAGCAAGCCCACTGCCGATCCGCACGCGGGTCACGACATGCCCATGTCATCCGCCGAACCGATGACCGATCACGCCAGCATGGGTCACACGATGACCAGCCCGTATGGACCCTGGCCCATCAACCGCGACGCCTCAGGCACCGGTTGGCAACCCGATGCGGGCGAGCACGGCGGCATCCACACCGTCCGTGGCGACTGGATGGTGATGACCCACGCCATGCTGAACCTGGTCTATGACACCCAGTCTGGGCCGCGCGGCGGCGACAAGACCTTCGTCGCCGGCATGCTGATGACCTCGGCGCGCCGTGACTTCGACGACGGTTCGACGCTGAACCTACGCGCGATGCTCAGCCCCGACCCGCTGATGGGCAAATCCGGCTATCCGCTGCTTCTCGCGGCGGGCGAGACAGCGGACGGGGTCAATCCTCTGGTCGATCGCCAGCATCCGCATGATCTGTTCATGGAGCTGTCGGCCAGCTATTCGAAGCGCCTGTCCGACAAGGACAGCGTCTATGGCTATATCGGCCTGCCGGGCGAGCCCGCCTTCGGCCCGCCCGCCTTCATGCATCGCATGAGCGCGATGGACAGTCCCGAGGCGCCGATCACCCACCACTGGCTGGATTCGACCCATATCGTCTTCGGCGTGACCACCCTGGGCTGGGCGCACGACCGCTTCAAGATCGAGACCTCGGCCTTCAAGGGTCGCGAGCCGGACGAGGAGCGCTGGGGCATCGATTCACCTCGGCTCGACAGTTGGTCCGTTCGCGCCGCTTGGAACCCGAGCGACGAATGGTCGCTACAGGCCTCCTACGCCGATGTCTCGGCACCGGAACAACTTGAGCCCGACGAGGACGAGACGAAATGGTCGGCCAGCGCCATCCACACCCGCCGTCTGGGCGATGACGGCTGGTGGTCCTCGACCCTGGCTTGGGGCCGAAAGACCAATGACCACGGTGAATCGAAGGACGGCTGGTTGCTGGAATCGGCGGTCCATCCCAACGACCGCTGGACGATCTTCGCCCGCGCCGAGCGGATCGAGACGGATGAACTGGTTCCCGGCGTCGGCGGCGGCCATGGCCCGCTCTATACGGTGGGCAAGGCGTCCGTCGGTATTGTCCGCGACTGGCGGATCGCCGAACACGTCCGGTTCGGCCTCGGCGGTCTCTATGCCATGAATCGCGTGCCGACGGCGTTGGAGCCTCTGTATGGCGGCGATCCCGACGGGGCGATGCTCTTCGTGCGGCTGAAGATCGACTGATCTAGCTCAAGGCCTGTCCGGCTTCGGCCGGGCGGGCCGGCGGCTGGTCCAGAAGGCGCAGCGCTTCATAACCGACCAAGACCACGCCGAGCACGAGCATCAGCGCCCCGGCGATCAGAACCAGCCGAACGTGCCTATGCAGATGATAAAGCAACTCGCCGATCATCGACGGTCCCGCCGCATTCGGATCGTGCCAATTCGATCCGTTCCGGACAGTCTACTGCAAAACGCGGACCTGATGGAGTCTGTGCGAACCGCGTTCCGTCAGACCAGGCGGCTCTGCACCACGGCCGCGCCGATGAAGCTGGCGAACAGCGGATGCGGCGCGAATGGACGGCTCTTCAGCTCGGGGTGGTACTGAACGCCGATGAACCAGGGATGGTCCGGGCGTTCGACGGTTTCGGGCAGGACGCCGTCAGGCGAGAGACCGGCGAAGACCAGACCGCCCTTCTGCTCGATCGCCTCGCGATAGTTGATGTTGACCTCGTAGCGGTGGCGGTGACGTTCGCTGATCGCGGTTGAGCCGTAGATCTCGGCGATCTTGGACCCGGCTGTCAGGGTCGAGTCATAGGCGCCGAGCCGCATGGTGCCGCCCAGGTCGCCGCCCTGCTGACGCAGGACGCGTTGGTTGCCTTGGGTCCATTCGGTCATCAGGCCGACGACCGGCTCGGCGGTCGGGCCGAACTCGGTGGAAGAGGCCTTGGGATAGCCGGCCAGGTTCCGCGCCGCCTCGATCACCGCCATCTGCATGCCGAAGCAGATCCCGAAGTAAGGAATGTTGCGCTCACGGGCGAAGCGGGCCGCCTCGATCTTGCCTTCCGAGCCGCGCTCGCCGAAGCCGCCCGGCACCAGAACGGCGTGCGCGCCCTGAAGACGCTCCTCACAGGCCTCGGGATCGCCTTCGAAGGTGTCGGCCTCGACCCAGTCGATGTTGACCTTGACGTTGTTGGCCACGCCACCGTGATGAAGCGCCTCGATCAGGGACTTATAGGCGTCCTTGAGGACCGTGTATTTGCCGACCACGGCGATGGTGACCTCGCCGTCGGGCTGCAGGCGGCGACGCGCGATCTCCTGCCAGCCGGTCAGATCCGGCTCAGGCGCATCGTTGATGCCGAAATGCGCCAGGACCTCGCGGTCCAGACCCTCGCGGTGATAGTCCAGCGGCACGGCGTAAATATCGGCGGAGTCCATCGCCTGAATGACGCCGCTTTCGCGCACGTTGCAGAACTGGCCGATCTTGCGCTTTTCCTCGGCCGGGATCGGCTGCTCGCAGCGGCACAGCAGGATGTCCGGCTGGATGCCGATGGAGCGCAGTTCCTTGACCGAGTGCTGAGTCGGCTTGGTCTTCATCTCGCCGGCCGTCTTGATAAACGGCAGCAGCGTCAGGTGAACGAAGCAGCTCTGGCCGCGCGGCAGGTCCTGCCCAAGCTGGCGGATCGCCTCGAAGAAGGGCAGGCCCTCGATATCGCCGACCGTGCCGCCGATCTCGACCAGAACGAAGTCGACGTCTTCGCCCGCGTCCGTCAGGGCAGGCGTCAGGCAAAACGATTTGATCTGGTCGGTGACGTGCGGAATGACCTGCACCGTGGCGCCCAGATAGTCGCCGCGACGCTCCTTTTCCAGAATAGTCGAATAGATTCGGCCGGTCGTGATGTTGTCGGACTTGGCCGCCGACACGCCGGTGAACCGCTCGTAGTGGCCCAGGTCCAGGTCGGTCTCGGCGCCGTCGTCGGTCACGAAGACCTCGCCGTGCTGATACGGGCTCATCGTGCCCGGATCGACGTTCAGATAGGGGTCGAGCTTGCGCAGGCGGACCTTATAGCCGCGCGCCTGCAAAAGAGCGCCGAGAGCGGCGGAGGCGAGGCCTTTTCCTAGCGAGGAAACCACGCCGCCGGTGATGAACACATAGCGAGCCATGGGGGGACACCTTACTCCATGATTCGCGGCTCGGTCATGCCGCCGTCGAATCGAACTGTTGATCAAAAGAAGAAAGCGCGCCCTGCGGCGCGCTTTCTGAAACCTGGGTCTCTGTCTGAGCCTTACTGCGCGGGCTGTTGGGCCGGAGCCGGCGTCGTGGAAGCCGACGGCAAGCTGGCTTCCAGATCATCCAGCGAGGGCGTCGCCGGTTTGGTCGGCGCAGCGGGCTGCTGCTGGGCGGGCTGCTGCGTCTGGGTCTGCGGCGTCGTGGCCAACGAACCCACAGCGTCGGCGTCGATGCCGGACACCGAGGCGCGATCCATATTGCCGACGACGGTCAGAATGATCGTCAGGGCGAACAGCGCGGCCGCAAGCCACCAGGTGGTGACGGTCAGAAGATTGCCTGCCCCGCGTGCGGTCATGAAGCCCGACGGACCGCCGCCCATGCCCAGGGCGCCGCCCTCGGACTTCTGAAGCAGGACGATGCCCGTCAGCGCGATGGCGACGATGATGATGGCGACGAGCAGGATGGTCTGGAGCATGGCGTCATTCATGTGGGCGCGGATCTGCGCCGATCAAGCGGCGGCCTCTATCATCGAAGCGCGCCAGGGGCAAACGTCACGCGGCGGCGTTGACGATCGGCATGAAGTCCTCGGCCTTCAAGGACGCGCCGCCGACCAGCGCGCCGCCGACGTCCGGCGTAGCCAGAATGTCGCGCGCATTGTCCGGTTTGACCGAACCGCCATACAGAATGGGCGCGGTGCGAGCGCCCTCTCCCAGCTTTTCGACGATGGCGGCGCGCACGGCGGCATGAACTTCAGCGATCTGATCCAGAGTGGGGGTCAGGCCCGTCCCGATGGCCCAAACGGGTTCGTAGGCCACCGCGAAGTCGCGCTCGGCTAAGCTGGACGGCAGCGAGCCCGCGACCTGACCCGACACCACGGCGATGGCGTCGCCTGCTTCCCGCTGCTGCAAGGTTTCACCGACGCACACGATGGGCTCCAGCCCGGCAGCGATGGCGGCCTCGACCTTGGCGGCGACGTCCGCATCGGTCTCGCCGAAAGCCGAGCGGCGTTCGGAATGCCCCAGAATCACCACGGTCGCGCCGGCGTCGACCAGCATTTCGGCCGAGACAGAGCCGGTAAAGGCGCCGGCGGGCTTCTCGTGGCAGTCCTGACCGCCCACCGCCACGTCGCTGCCCGCCAGGGCGGACCTCATACGCTCGATCAGCGTCGCCGGCGGGCACAGCACCACACGGCATCCTTGCCCCGTCGTTCCGACGGCGTCCCTGATCGCCTCAGCCTGCGCCAAGGCGCTCGAAACGCCGTTCATCTTCCAATTGCCGACGATCATCTTCACGGATTGTTTCATGGCCGCCTGTCTAGAAGGCGAAAACCGCCAAGCCAAGAGGAGCCGCCGCAATCCGGACACGAAGCCATCCTTGCAGCGGCGGCCCCGCCCCGACTATACGCGACGATTGACGCCAATATCGGCCAGTCCCGGGTTTTCGAATGCTCACCGCCTTCCGCGCCTTCTCTCGATCCAAATGGGCGGCCGCCCTGCTTGTCCTGATCGCGATCAGCTTCGTGATCGTCGGCGCGCGGATGGACGTCTTCTCCAACCTTGGACCGAAACACGTCATCGACGCGGGCGACCGCTCGATGAACGAAGTCGAGTTCCGCACCGCCTTCGATCAGGTGCGTGAACGGTTGCAGCAGCAGGTCGGCCGTCCCCTGACGAACCAAGAGCTGGTTGCAGAAAACATCCACGTCCGCTTCCTGACCGAGCAGACGCAACAGCTGGGTTTCCTGAACTGGGCCTACAAGGCGGGCATCCGCCCGGGCAAGGAACTGATCGTCAAGCAAATCCGCCAGATCCCGGCCTTCTTCAACTCGGTCACCGGCCAGTTCGACCAGCAGGCCTATGAGGCGGCTCTGGCGCAACAGAACCTGACCCCCGCCATGCTGGAGCAGGACCTGCGCGATCAGTACGCGACGGAGCATTTCGGCGCCGCCGTCTTCGCCGGCGCCCGCGTGCCGCGCATCTATGGCGCGCTTCTGGCCGGTTCGGCCTTCGAAAGCCGCGACGGTCGTTGGTTCGAGGTGACCCCGGCGATGGCCGGTCAGATCCCCGCCCCGACCGACGCCCAGTTGAACGCCTTCATCCAGGAGAACGCCGACCGCCTGCGCGCGCCCGAGTTCCGCATGGTGTCGGTGGTTCTGTTCACGCCTGAGGCTTCGGCCAATGCGCCGATCTCGGAAGACCGCATCCGCGAGCGCTTCGAGTTCAAGAAGGACACACTGAGTAAGCCCGAAACGCGCTCGTTCGTCACCCTGACCGCACCGAACCGCGAGACGGCCCAGAAGATCGCCACCGCCCTGCGCGCGGGCCAATCGCCCGCCGACGTCGGCCGCGCCAACAACATCACGCCGGCTGCCTTCAACGAGACCCCCCGCTCGGCCATCGGCGACGCCGCGACCGCAGCCGCCGTCTTCGGCCTGCAAGCCAACCAGGTGTCCAATCCGGTCCAGGCCGGTGTCGGCTTCGCCGTCGCCAAGGTCACGGCCGTGCAACCCGCCGCGCCCGCCACACTGGACAGCGCTCGCGAGGAACTGATCCAAGAACTGCGCGCCGAGGACGTGAAGACCCAGACCTACGCCAAGGTTGAGAAGTACGAAGCCGCCCGCACGGCCGGTAAGAACCTGGCTGACGCGGCGCGTGAGGCCGGCGGTCGCGTCGTCGATCTGCCGCCCTTCACCAAGGACGGCAAGCTGCCGAACGGTCAGGCGCTGAACGCCCCGCCGCAAATCTTCGAGACGGCCTGGAGCCTGACCAAGGGCGGCGAAAGCGACGTCATCGACGCCGGTCAGGGCCAGTATTTCGCCGTGCGCGTCAACGACATCCGCCCGTCGGCCCTGCCGACCCTGGCCGAGGTGCGCGAGCCCCTGGCCGCCCAATGGGTCCAGCGGGAGACCATGCGTCGCCTGTCGGCCAAGGCCGAAGAGCTGACGACCCGCGTGCGCAACGGCGAGGACATCGCCGCGGTCGCCCGCTCGGTCAATGCGCCGCTGACCGTGCGCACCGGCGTCATCCGCAATCAGCAGACCCAGGAAGCCCTGGGTCAGGGCGTGCTTCAGGGCCTGTTCGGCCAGTCCAAGGGCCAGGCCTTCTCGCAGCCCGCGTCGCAGACCGCCTATGTGGTCGGTCGCGTCGACAACGTCCGCGCCGCCAATCCGACCGTAGCCGGTCCGCTGGCCGAGCAGGTCCGCCCGCGCCTGACCCAGGAATTGGTGCAGGCCATGGTCGAATCGTCGGTCTCGGCGGGCGCCCAGCGCTCCAAGGCCAAGAACGACCCGGCCCAAGCACTGTCGGCCCTGGGTCTGTCGGGTGGAGCAACGCCCGCCGCACCGGCGCAATGACCGACGACGCCACGCGCGACATCACGTTCGACGCCTTCGCCGCCGGCCTTTCGGCGGGTCGGCCGCAGGTCCTGGTTCGGCGGGTCATCGACGACCTGGAAACCCCGGTCTCGGCCTACCTCAAGCTGGGGCGCGACCGGCCGTACGCCTGTCTGCTGGAATCGGTCGAGGGCGGCGCGGTTAAGGGTCGCTACTCCATCCTCACGCTGGATCCTGATGTGGTCTGGCGTTGTCGCTCCAACGCGGCGGAACTGTCGCGCGGGTTCGCCATAGCGGAGGGTCGCTTTACGGCTGAACCGCTGCCGGCGCTGCAATCCCTGCGCGCGCTTATCGCGGCGTCGAAGTTCGATCTGCCGGAGGGATTGCCGCCGATGGCCGCCGGCCTGTTCGGCGTCTTCGGCTATGACATGGTGCGACTGCTGGAGCCGCTGGGCGCGCCAAACCCTGACCCGCTCGACCTGCCCGACGCTGTGCTGACACGGCCGTCGCTGGTGGCCATCTTCGATTCGGTCCGCCACGAGATCGTTCTGGTATCGGCCGCCTATCCCGACGCCGGCATCTCCCCGCAAGAGGCGTTCGACGCCGCGACGGCGCGGCTGGACGCGTTCGAGACGGCCTTGCGCGAACCCCTGCCCGTTCGCGCCGCTCCGCAGCAAACGCCGCCTCCCGTCTTCACCTCGCCTGTGGACGAGCCGGCCTTCGCCGAGATGGTCGCCAGGGCCAAGGACTACATCGGCGCCGGCGACATCTTCCAGGTCGTGCTCAGCCATCGGTTCTCAGCCCCGTGGACGGACGATCCCTTCGCCTTCTATCGCTCGCTGCGTCGCCAGAATCCGTCGCCCTATCTGTTCTATCTGAACTTCGAAGGCTTCCAGCTCGCCGGCTCCAGCCCCGAGATCCTGGTTCGGCTCAAGGACGGAGAAGTGACGATCCGGCCACTGGCCGGAACCCGCATGCGCGGCGCGACGCCAGAAGCGGACAAGGCGCTGGAAGTCGAACTGCTCGCTGATCCAAAAGAGCTTGCCGAGCATCTGATGCTGCTGGACCTGGGCCGCAACGATGTGGGGCGCGTCGCGGCGCCCGGCACGGTTGAAGTCACCGAGAGCTTCGTCGTCGAGCGCTACAGCCAGGTCATGCACATCGTTTCCAACGTGCGCGGCAAGGCTGACCCCAGGCTGGATGCGGTGGACACGCTGCTGGCCGCCCTGCCCGCCGGGACCCTGTCGGGCGCGCCCAAGGTGCGCGCGATGGAGATCATCGACGAACTGGAAAGCGAAAAGCGCGGCGTCGGTTACGGCGGCGGCGTCGGCTATATTTCAGCCGGCGGCGAGGCGGACATCTGCATCACCCTGCGCACCGCCCTTTTCGCCGACGATCGGATCTTCGTTCAGGCCGGGGCCGGCGTCGTCGCCGACAGCGATCCTGCGGCCGAATATGCCGAGACCCAGCACAAGGCGCGCGCGCCGATGCGGGCGGCGGAAGACGCCTGGCGCTTTCGGACCGGCAATCGCTAGCGCGAAATCGTCATTACCGGGTCGTTGAACTGCACGCCCGGCCCGATAATGACGACGCCCGCCATCAAAACCGCCGCAGTCGCTGCGAGCGCGGCTGCCCCAAGCGCGGCGACGGGGTTGGGCGCGGGTTCGACCACGACCAGCTTCGCCTTGGCGGCGGCGATCTTGGCGGCGATGTCTTTTTCAGCGGCGAGTTTCACACGCCCAGTCCTAGTCCCGTCGAGTTAAAATGCGCTTTAAAGCCGCGCCGGCTTGGCGCGGACGCGCGTCACGCCTAGAAGCCAAGCCATGATCCTCGTCGTCGATAACTACGACAGCTTCACCTACAATCTCGTCCACTACCTCGCGGAGTTGGGCGCGCCGACGCATGTCGTGCGCAACGACGACCTGACGGTGGACGAGGCGTGGGCGCTGAACCCCGCCGCCGTTCTGCTGTCGCCCGGCCCGTGCGCGCCCGATCAGGCCGGCATCTGTTTGCCGTTGATCACGACAGCGCCAGCGTCGATGCCGATCCTAGGCGTATGTCTGGGTCATCAGGCCATCGGCCAAGCGTTCGGCGGCGACGTCATCCGCGCCAAGATCCTGATGCACGGCAAAACCTCGCCGATCCTGCATAAGGGCCAGAGCGTCTTCGCCGGCCTGCCCTCGCCCTTCACCGCCACACGCTATCATTCGCTGGCGGTCAAGCGCGAAACCCTGCCCGACGACCTGGAGGTCACCGCCTGGACCGCCGACGGGGAGATCATGGGTCTGCAGCACCGTACGCGCCCGATCCACGGCGTTCAGTTCCACCCGGAATCCATCGCCACCGAGCACGGTCACGACATGCTGGCCAACTTCCTTGATATCGCCGGCGTAAAGCGCCTCGCGGCCGCCTGACCATGGGCGACGGGTTCAAGCCGATCCTCGCCCGACTGGTCGAGGGCCATTCCCTGACGTCCCAGCAGGCGCACGACTTCTTCGCCGCCTGCCTGCGGGGCGAGCCCACGCCTTCCCAGGTCGCAGCCGCCGTCACCGCCATGCGGATGCGCGGCGAGACCGTGGACGAGATCGCCGCCTTCGCGGGCGCCATGCGTGAAGCCGCTCTGACGCTGGATCATCCCTATGAGGTGATCGACACCTGCGGCACCGGGGGCGACGGTCAGCACACCTACAATATCTCCACCGCCGCAGCCCTGGTTCTCGCCGGCGCCGGTCTGAAGGTCGCCAAGCACGGCAATCGGGCGATGTCTTCGAAATCAGGCTCTTCCGACGTCTTGTCGATCCTGGGCGTGAACCTGATGGCGTCGCAGGCGCAGCAGAAAAAGGCGCTGGATGAGGCCGGTATCTGCTTCCTGTTCGCGCCCGCCTATCACGGGGCGATGCGTCATGTCGGGCCGGTGCGAGCCGAGATCGGTTTTCGCACCGTCTTCAACCTGTTGGGACCGCTTTCGAACCCGGCGTCTGCAAGACGACAGGTCATGGGCGTCTATGATCCGCGCCTGCTGGAGCCGCTGGCCGAGGTGCTGGGCCGGCTTGGCGCCACCCGGGCCTGGACCGTTCACGGCCAAGGCCTGGACGAACTGGCGACTTCCGGCCCCACGGACGTCGCCGAATGGAAGGATGGCGCGGTTCGTCGCTTCCAGGTCACGCCCAAGGACGCCGGCCTGCCGCGGGCCTCTATCGCAGACATTCGCGGCGGCGACGCCGAAGAGAACGCCGTCGCCCTGCGCGCGCTTCTGGCCGGCGCGGCCGGACCCTACCGCGACATCGTGCTGCTGAACGCCGCCGCCGCCCTCGTGGTGTCCGATCGCGCGGCCGATCTGGCCGACGGCGCCGCGCTCGCGGCTGGCGCCATCGACGACGGTCGAGCCGCCGAGGCGCTGGATCGCCTGGCCCGCATCACCTCCACGCCGCTGGAAAGCGAAGAGCCCGCATGACCGACGTTCTGGATCGTATCGCCACCTACAAGCGCGAGGACGTCGCCGCCCGCAAGGCTGCGACCTCACAGGACGCGATCGAAGCCCTGGCCCGCGCCGCATCTGCCCCGCGCGGCTTTCGCGCCGCCTTGGAGCGCGTCGGAGAGGAAACCGGTCGTCCCGCCCTGATCGCCGAGATCAAGAAGGCCAGCCCGTCCAAGGGCCTGATCCGGCCCGATTTCGATCCGCCGGCCCTGGCCCGCGCCTATGAGGCCGGCGGTGCGGCCTGTCTGTCGGTGCTGACCGATGGCCCCAGCTTCCAGGGCGACGACGCCTATCTGGGCCAGGCCCGCGAGGCCGTCGCCCTGCCCTGCCTGCGCAAGGATTTCCTTGTCGATCCCTGGCAGGTCGCCGAAAGCCGCGCCCTGGGCGCCGATTGCATCCTGATCATCTTGGCCATGGTCGATGACCGGTTGGCCGCCGAGCTGCTTTCGGAAGCCGAACGCTTTGGCATGGACGCGCTGATCGAGACGCACGACGAGGACGAAATGGCGCGCGCCTGTGCGCTAGGCGGCGATCTGGTGGGGGTCAATAATCGCTCGCTGCGCACGTTCGAGGTCGATCTGGAAACCACGGAGCGGCTGTCGATGCTTAGCCCCGTTCGCGCTCTGCTGGTCGCCGAGAGCGGCATTTTCACGCCCGACGACGTGGCGCGCGTCTCGGCTGCCCATGCCCAGGCGATCCTGGTCGGCGAGAGCCTGATGCGGCAGGCCGATGTCGAGGCGGCGACCCGTCAGTTGCTGGCGGTCTAGGTCTGCGCGCGGCGGCAAGCCGCGCCGTTAAGTTGACATTAGCAAGGAACACTTACAGAACATCGACAAATGTTCACGGCCCGTTCCGATTCGTCGGCGGGCGCATGAGGGCCTGGCGATGCTCACGCGCAAACAGCACGAACTGCTGATGTTCATCCATGAACGCATCCAGGAGACCGGCGTCTCCCCTTCGTTCGACGAGATGAAGGAGGCGCTCGATCTGGCCTCCAAGTCCGGCATTCACCGGCTGATTACGGCGCTGGAGGAACGCGGCTTCATCCGCCGCCTCGCTCACCGCGCCCGCGCGTTGGAAGTCACGAAACTGCCCGAACAGGCGACGGCCGGCGCGCCGCGCGGTCGCGCCGGGTTCAAGCCCGACGTCATCGAGGGCGGCGGCGGTGTCCGACCTTCGGCCCCGATGGTGGCCAACGACACCCGCGAGCTGCCGCTGATGGGCAAGATCGCCGCCGGCACGCCGATCGACGCAATCGAGCATGAAACGGCGCGCTATCCGGTCCCGGAATCCATGCTGGGCTCGGGCGAGCACTACTTGCTGGAGATCGAAGGCGACTCCATGATCGAGGCCGGCATCCTGAACGGCGACATGGTGGTGATCAAATCGACCGACAACGCCGCCTCCGGTGAAATCGTGGTGGCTCTGGTCGAGGGCGAGCAGGCGACGCTGAAACGCCTCCGCAAGAAGGGCGCCTCGATCGCGTTGGAACCCGCCAACCGCAACTACGAGACCAAAATCTACGGCTCGGATCAGGTCGCGGTGCAGGGCAAGCTGGTCGGCCTCATGCGCCGCTATCACTGACGTCCGGATCGGACTGACGCGTCCAGGGGCGGTCGCCGCGAACGTCGGCCGTCCACACTGCGCGCCATCGATTCGGCTCGTCAGAGCTGACGCGCCACAACTCCACCGCCCCGCCCCGCGCAAAGTCCACGCTGTCCAAGACAAGTCGATCCTGACAGGCGCTCGGGATCGACGAGACGACGGCGCGGACGCTGACGACGGGCGCTGCGCGGCATAACGCCTCCATCTGATCTGAGCTCGGCGACTTCCGCCCCCACCAGATTGCAACGGGCCCGGCCTCATCGGCTTCCGGTCGACAGGAAAAGCGGTCGCAGACCCAGCCTGTCTCCGAGCGATCCGTCATGGCCAGCCCCCGTCGTCGCGACCAGAGATCCACCGCAAACTCACGTACGCCAGGCCGGACGACGACGGCCGCCTCATCACGGTGAAAGGCGGCGTTGGTTCCGCCATCGCCAAGCCAGAGGTCCGGCGTCGGTTCACGCGGCCAGATCAGGACGGCGGCTGCAAAGGGCAGTCCCAACCAGCGCAGGCGGCCTTGCCACAAACAGACGAACAACACGCCCAGGAACGCGACCGGCAGGACATAATTTGGTGCGCTGGCGACCGTTCTGACCGCGCCGGGCAATCCCGCCGTCCAGGCGCCGATGGCCAGCATCAGATCGACGCCCCATCCCGCGACCGCCAGGAACGGTCCCCCCAACCCCAAAGGCTCAAGCGCTGCGCCCAAGGCCAGGGCTGGCATCAGGATGAAGTCCGCCACGGGCGACGTGCCGAGATTGGCGAGCAGTCCGTACATGGCGGTGCGGTTGAAATGCTGCATAGCGAACGGTCCCGTCGCCAATCCTGCGACGACGCTGGCCGCCACAGCCGCCGTCAGCCACCCGCCCAGCCGTTGGACTGCCAGGATCGGCCAAGGCGCGGATATTTCGCGCGGGCGCTTCGGCCAAGCCTCGACCAGGGCGACCAAGGCCGCAGTCGCCGCGAACGACATCTGGAAACCCGGCGTGACGATGGCTTCAGGCTGTATGGCCAAAACGATGAAGGCCGCCACAGCCAGGCCATGCATGGTCACCGCCTGTCGATCCAGCAGGATGGCCAGAAAGGCGATGGAGGCGGTGGTGGCGGCCCGCTCGGCCGGGGGCGGCGCGCCCGACACCACCAGATAGACCCCGACCGCCGTCAGGCCCGCCAAGGCCGCGACCTTCTTGCCGTGAACCCGCAAGGCCAACCAGGGCCAGGCCGCCACGCCCAGCCGCACGGCGAAGAAGACGAAACCGCCGACGATCGCCATATGCAGCCCTGACACCGAAAGGATGTGCGCCAGGCCGGAATCGCGCATCACATCCATGTCCTCCTGACTGATCCAGGTTTCGTGGCTGGTCGTCATGGCGGCGGCGATCCCGCCGGTCCGTTGGCCGAGCCTTGCCACGATCCGCTCGGCCAATGCGAAGCGCGCGGCGTTCACCACCATTTCAAGTCGAAGTCGCCACGGCGGCGGGGCAAGCTCGGCCGTACGCGTGTCGCCCAAGGCGAACGCAACGCCTCCCATCCCCTGAAAGAAGGCGTTGCGCCCGAAATCGTAGGCCCCAGGGCTGGCCGGCGCAGGCGGCGGATTCAGAATGCCGAACAGGCGGATCGCTTCGCCGGGCCGCGGCGGGTCGCCCCGCACCGTCGCCCGCAGGCGCACCGGCGTCTGTTCGGGCGTCAGTCCGCGAATCCAGACCGGCGCGATCACGACCCGCGCTCCTTGCTGACCCGGGCTGTCGACATCGACGACCCAGGCTTCGATCACGGTCGGTTCGCTCAGGGCGGGCGCGATCGGCGCAGCGACGGCTTCGGTGCGCACCTTGGCCGCCGCCAGCCCGCCTGTAACGCAGGCCAGAATCAAGAGCAGCCAGGTCAGGCGCCGCGATCCGCCGCGCCGGCGCGCCACGACCCACAGCCCAAAGGCCAAGGCGGCGCCCAGCAACAAGGGCCACAAGACCGGCTCGGCTCGCAGCGCGAAATAGATGCCGCCGCCCGCGCCGAATGCGACCGGCGCCCATAGCCGCCATCTCAGGGTCTGGGCGGCGACCTCGGCGTCCAGCCAAGCGCGCAATCGCGCGGCGGGGGTAGGTTTTGCCGCATCGGGGCGTATAAGGGCCTCGCTTACGGACCCCTCCCCCATGACCTCACCTTCCTCGACTGTCGTCACCCGCTTCGCCCCCTCGCCGACAGGCTATCTGCATATCGGCGGGGCGAGAACCGCTTTGTTCAACTGGCTGTACGCCAAGAGACACGCTGGGCGTTTCCTGATCCGCGTTGAGGATACCGACCGCGAACGCTCGACCGATGAGGCGGTGAAGGCCATTTTTGACGGCCTGAGCTGGCTGGAGCTGTTCGCCGACGACGAGCCGGTGTTTCAATTCAGCCGAGCCGACCGCCACCGCGAGGTGGTCGATCAACTGCTCGAAACCGGCCACGCCTACCGCGACTTCAACTCGGCCGAGGAAACCGGTCGTCTGCGCGATGAGGCCAAGGCGGAGAAGCGCACTTTCGAATCGCCCTGGCGCGACCGCGAGCCGACCGTGGACGACCTGGCCCTGCCGCACGTCGTGCGCTTCCGCCGGCCAAAGGCGACGACGGTCATGGTGGCCGATGAGGTCCAGGGCGACGTGAGCTGGTCGACCGAGGACCTGGACGATCTGGTGCTGCTGCGTTCGGACGGCGCGCCGACCTATAATCTCGCCGTCGTTGTGGACGACCACGACATGGGGGTGACCCACGTCATTCGCGGCGACGACCATCTGAACAACGCCGCGCGTCAGAGCCTGATCTACGATGCGCTGGGCTGGACGCGTCCGACCTTCGCCCACATCCCCCTGATCCACGGACCGGACGGCGCCAAGCTGTCGAAGCGTCACGGCGCACAGGCGGTGCATGAATACGCCGAGATGGGCTACTTGCCCGAGGCCATGCGCAACTATCTGGCCCGCCTGGGCTGGTCGCACGGCGACGACGAACTGTTCAGCGACGCCCAGGCCATCGAATGGTTCGACCTCGCCGGCATCGGCAAGGCGCCGGCCCGCCTGGACTTCGACAAGCTGGCCCATGTCAATTCGCACTGGCTGCGCCTCGCCGACGACGAGCGGCTCGCCAAGCTGACGCTGGATGCGCACCTGCAGAAGGGCCACGCCCTCGCAGAGGCGGACGAAGCCCGGCTTCAGCGCGCCATGCCTTTCGTCAAGGATCGCGCCAAGACGATCCTCGATCTGGCCGACCAAACCGCTTTCGTACTGAAATCTCGCCCGCTGACGCTGGACGACAAGGCGAAGGCGCTATTGTCGGGTGAAACCTTGGAGCGCCTCACCCGTCTGCGCGAACGGCTGTCCCTGTTCCAATCCTGGGATGTTTTTGCGCTGGAAGCCGAGCTCAAGGCCTTTGCGGAATCCGAGGGCGTTGGGTTCGGAAAAATCGGCCCGCCGATGCGCGCAGCGCTTACCGCAGGGTCAACATCACCTGATATTGCACGAACTTTGTCGGCTCTTGGGCGCGACGAAAGTCTCGGGCGCTTGGATGATGCGCTGCAACAGACTAAGTGATCACCCACAAACCAAAAAGCGGCCGACGCCTCCCCGCGCCTGGACGTGTGATGCAAAGGGGCATTCATGACTGAACAAGCCAAACCCGCCGGCTCGGCGACCCTGTCCTTCGAGGACAAGACGATCGAGTTGCCGGTCCTTTCGGGCTCCACCGGCCCGGACGTCATCGACATCCGCAAACTCTATGCGGGAACGGGCGCCTTCACCTTCGATCCCGGCTTCACCTCGACGGCGGCCTGTGAATCGGCCCTGACCTATATCGACGGCGACGCTGGCGTGCTGCTGCACCGCGGCTATCCGATCGACCAGCTGGCGTCGAAGTCGAACTTCGTCGAGGTCTGCCACCTGCTGCTACACGGCGAACTGCCGACCGCCGCCCAGTACGAGAAGTTCGAAAACAGCATCACCACCCACACGATGCTGCACAGCCAGTTCGATCGCTTCTTCGAAGGCTTCCGCCGCGACGCCCACCCGATGGCCATCATGGTCGGCACCGTCGGCGCCCTGTCGGCCTTCTATCACGACAGCCTGGACATCCACGATCCGATCCAGCGCGACATCTCGGCCATTCGCCTGATCGCCAAGATGCCCACGATCGCGGCCCGCGCCTATAAATACCACATCGGCCAGCCGTTCGTTTCGCCGCGCAACGACCTGTCCTACGCCGAAAACTTCCTGCGCATGTGCTTCGCCGTTCCGGCCGAGGACTATCATGTCGATCCGGCCCTGGTTCGCGCCATGGACCGCATCTTCACCCTGCACGCCGACCACGAACAGAACGCCTCGACCTCGACCGTGCGTCTGGCCGGTTCGTCGGGCGCCAATCCGTTCGCCTGTATCGCCGCCGGCATCGCCTGCCTGTGGGGCCCGTCGCACGGCGGCGCCAACGAAGAAGCGCTGACGATGCTGAAGGAAATCGGCACCCCGGACAAGATCCCGGAGTTCATCCAGGGCGTGAAGGACCGCAAGTACAAGCTGATGGGCTTTGGCCACCGCGTGTACAAGAACTACGATCCGCGCGCCAAGGTCATGCAGCAGTCGGCCTATGAAGTGCTGGCCGCCACGGGCCGCGAGAACGACCCGCTGTTCCTGGTCGCCAAGGAACTGGAGAAGGTCGCCCTGTCGGACGAATACTTCACCTCGCGCAAGCTGTTCCCGAACGTCGACTTCTATTCGGGCATCACCCTGTCGGCGATGGGCTTCCCGACCACCATGTTCACCGTTCTGTTCGCCTTGGCCCGCACCGTGGGCTGGATCTCGCAGTGGCAGGAAATGATGGCCGATCCGTCCCAGAAGATCGGTCGCCCGCGTCAGCTCTACACGGGCCCGACCCAGCGCGATTACGTGCCGATCGAACAGCGCGGCTGAGACGAAAGCTGAAATGCAAAACGCCGGGGAGACATCCCCGGCGTTTTTCTTTGTCGTCAGACCAGCTTCAGATCCGCGAAACGGGCAGCCAAGTCGTCCAGATCGCGGTGCATATGCGCCACGCCGATCGCAGCAGCCCCCAGAGCCACGTCGTCGCCCTCGACGGCCATGGACAGGGCCAGGCTTTGGTCGATCGCGCCCATGGGCTGGGCGGCCCTGCCTTGAGACAGCGCCTTGAGTTGCTCCACCGCCCGCTCCGCGTCCTGCGACCAGGGATCCAACCGTGCGCCGGCGCCCTCGGCCTGGAAACCGCGCCCCAGGATGACGATGTCGCTGCGCACGCGCCAGAAGGCGCGCACAAGCGCGGCTCGATCCGCCGTCTCGCGTTGCGGGCCGGGCAGATCGATGACGTTCTTGGCGGCCTGACCCAATGCATCCAGCCGCCGCTTCAGATCGGCATGACGACGCGAAATCTCGGACGCATCCTCCGGGACGGCCTTTGAGACCAAAGCCAGCAGCACCGCCGCTTCGCCCGCCGCCTCGCGCGCCTGAAGCTTGAAGGACTGCCTGGCATGGCGCGGAAACATGGCCAGGATCGCCAGAACCCCCACGCCGCTGCCGACCAGGATTTCCATCACCCGATCCAGCGCGAGAGACGCCGGCCCCTCTGCGCCGGTCCCGCCGGCGATGACGATGGTCGCCGTCACGGGCGCGACCTTCAGCCATGGCCGCCCGGTTGCAAAGAAGGCCAGCAGCCCCGCCGAGACGGCGATGCTCAGGGCCATGCTTTCCAGGCCCGGCGGACGAAGGAAGGCGAAGACCGCCCCCGCCAGCGCCCCGGTCGCCGTGCCGATGGCCCGGTCCCGCGCAACGGTCAGGACGCCGCCACCGACGCTCGCCTGAATGACGACGATGGCGGAAATCACGCTCTAGTAAGGGTGCGGCAGGTTCAGCCAGGTCGCGAGATAGAGCGCGGCCATCGCGCCGACCGCCATCTGAAGCGCGGCGCGGACCTCGGCCGCACGTCGCGGACTGAGCGCCCGCGCCATCGTCAGCTCGCCGACTTCTCGGCGATGACCTTCAGCACCGCGTCGGCAGCCAGTTCGGATGGGTCCGGTCCTCCGCGTCCCATCAGCTCCAATGCCGCCGTCTGGCGACGCGCCTGTTCGGCCGCCAAGGCCGGGTCGGCCAGCAGCCGCCCGACCGCCGCCGTCAGAATGGCCGGGGTCGCCTCCTGCTGGATGAATTCAGGCGCGATCCGGTCGTCAGCCGCGACATTGAACAGGGTGATATGTTTGGCGGTCACGAACCGCTTCATCAGCTGATAGCTGAGCCCGTCGATCTTGTAGGCGATGACCATCGGCGCGCCCGCCAGCGCCAGTTCGGTCGACACGGTGCCGCTGGTGGCCAGGGCGACGGTCGCGGCGCGCATGGCGTCATACTTTTCGGCTTCGTCGACCAGGTGAACGCGGAAGGGCCAGGCGGCGACGCGGCCTGCAACATCGTGAGCGACGGTTCCCGCGGCGACCACGGCGACTTCCAGGCCGGGGTTCGTGGTCTTCAGTTTTCTGACCGTGGCCTCATAGACGGGGCCCATTCGGGTGATCTCGCTGGGCCGGCTGCCGGGCAGCACCAAGAGAAGCTGCGCATCGGCGGCGATCCCACGACGCGCGCGGAACGCTGCGCCGTCCGCAGCGTCGACATTCACATGGAGCGCCGATGATCCGACCACGGTGGTCGGCAGGCCCTCGCGCTCGAACCAGGGCGCATCAAAGCCATAGAGGGCAAGAAGATGATCGACGGCGCCCGCCAAGGTCTTGGCCCGGCCCGGCCGCGAGGCCCAGACCTGAGGCCCGACGTATTTGATCAGCGGCAGGTCCGGGCGCGCGGCCCGGATCGCCTTGGCCACACGGATAGTAAAGCCCCAACTGTCGATCAGCACCACGGCGTCAGGCTTTTCCTGCTCGGCCAGCGCCGCCGTCTGCTCGACGCGCCGCTTGACCTTGCCATAGGCGCGCAAACCCTCGATCCAGCCCAAGATCGACAGTTCGGCGATGTCGAACGGGCTGACCACGCCTTCGGCCGCCATCTTTGGCCCGCCGACGCCGACAAAGGCCACATCGTCTCCTAACCGCGCCTTCAACGCCTTGGCCAGACCGGCGCCCAGCGCATCGCCAGAAGCCTCCGCCGCCACCAACATGATCTTCAGCGGGCGGCTCACCGATCCTCGCCCCAGACGAACAGGCTTAGACGGTTCGCCGTCTCGACGATGGCCGCGCGATCAATCAGGATCAAACGTCCCGCCACGCCGCCGATGCCCGCCAGACCCGCTGCCGCCGCCATTTCGACGGTGCGCGGCCCGATCACGGGCATATCGACGCGCAGATCCTGGATCGGCTTGGGCGCCTTGCCGAGCGCGCCCCTCGGGCTATCAACCGCTCCACGCAAGTCGGCGGGCAGGCCAGCCACGCGGGTCAGCATGGCGTCCGTGCCTTCCTGCGCCTCAACCGCAAGGACCAGGCCGTCACAGACGACGGCGCCCTGCCCGATATCGAGTTCGCCTGATTTTTCGGCGACATGCAGCGCCTTCTTCAGATCGGCTAGCTGCTCCTCGGTCGGCGCTACGGCGCCCAGCGCGCCTGCGCCAAGCGTGTCGCCGCCCAGAATGTCGTCGGCGCCCTCGACGGCGAAGCCTTCGGTCTCGAATACCGACAGGATCTTGCGCAGCAGGGCGTCATCGCCTTTGGAAGCGGCAGCGACAATGCCCGGCAACAGAGTCGCCCCCTTGAAGTCAGGTTTCAACGTCTTGAAATCCGGCCGATTGACGATGCCCGCCAGACACACGGTCGTGCAGCGCTCGGCCTTCAACGCCTTCAGGATCGCGCCGATCTGAGCCATGCCGAACTCGGCGCCGGGCCAGCGCGCCAGATGCTCGTCAGCAAACCCCGCCAGACGGATCACGAAAACCGGCCGCCCGAGCGTATCGCAACGCGCCGCCACAGCCGCCGGCAGATCGCCGCCGCCTGCGATCAGACCCAGCTTTCCAGCCGCGCTCATTCCGCGTTGGGCAGGCACAGCGGACGCCGCCCGCCGTCGCGGATGAAGGCGATGATCTCCATGATCTCGGGGAGGTCGGCATAGCGTTCCGCCACGCCATCGATCCGACCGGCGAACTCGCCGTCGCCCTCGAACAGATCGCGATAGGCTGCAAGCAGACGCCGCACCTGATCCTTGCCGTAGCCCTTGCGCTTAAGGCCGATCAGATTCAGCCCACGCAGCCGCGCATGATTGCCCCAGGCCGAGCCATAGGGGATGACGTCGCGCGTCACCGCCGCTAGACCGCCGATGATCGCGCCCTGCCCGACGCGGCCGTTCTGGTGCACCGCGCACAGTCCACCCAGGAACACCTTGTCCCCGACTTGAGCATGACCGCCGAGAGTCGCGTTGTTGGCCATGACCACATTGTCGCCGACGACGCAGTCGTGACCGATATGGGCGCCGGTCATGAACAGATTGTTCGAACCCACGACCGTCACGCCCGTCCCCTGCGGCGTGCCTCGATTGAAGGTGCAGTGCTCGCGGATCAGGTTGTTCTCGCCGATCTCCAGCCGAACCGTCTCACCCTTGTAACCATTGTGCTGCGGGTTGCCGCCAATGACTGCGAACGGGTGGATGACCGTCCCGGCCCCGACCGTCGAGTCCTGCTGCACCACGACATGGCTGACCAGGCGCACATTGTCGCCCAGCACCACATTCGGCCCGACTGTGCACCATGGGCCGACCTCGATCCCCTCGCCCAGGGTCGCCGTTGCGTCGATCACAGCGGTAGGATGAACGGTCATCAGGCCGCCGGCCCAGGCGCTGGAGTGGGCACAGTCACGACCATCGCCATGAACTCGGCTTCGGCCGCCAGCTTGCCGTCGATGAAGGTCTCGCCCCGGAACTTGTAGGCGTCGCCCCGCGCGCGGATCACCTTGACCTCCATGCGCAGTTGGTCGCCGGGCCTCGCGGGCTTTCTGAAGCGAACCCCGTCGATCGACATGAACATGATGACCTTGTCGGCCACGGCGACGTCCAGCGTCTTGGACATCAACAGTGCGCCGGTCTGGGCCATGGCCTCCACGATCAGCACGCCGGGCATGACCGGATCGATTGGGAAGTGCCCCGGGAAGAAGGGCTCGTTGTGGGTGACGTTCTTGATGCCGACGATCGACGTCGCGGGCACGAAGTCTTCGGCCTTGTCCACCAGCAGGAAGGGATAACGGTGCGGCAGCCGCCGCATCACCTCGGCGTAATCGATCTTGCCTTCGACGGCAGTCGTGTCGCTCATCCCTATGATTCCTTTGGAGCCTTCTTCGATGAGGCCTGTTTGGCGAGCCAGACCGTCTCGCGCAAGAACTGTCGGATCGGACGCGCCGGATAACCCGACCAGGTCTCGCCGGCGGGAACATCGGCCAGCACACCGGCCCCGGCCGCGACACGCGCGCCCTCGCCGATGGTGATGTGGTCTCCGATCCCCGCCTTGCCGCCGAAGATGACATTGTCGCCCACGGTCACCGAGCCCGAGATGCCGGTATTGGCGACCAGCAGGCAGTTGCGGCCGATGACGCAGTTGTGGCCGACCATGACCAGATTATCGATCTTGGTGTTCTCGCCGATGACCGTGTCGTCATAGGCGCCGCGGTCGATGCAGGAGTTGGCGCCCACCGTCACGCCGTCCTGAAGGATGACGCGGCCCAGTTGGGGAATATCCATGACGCCCGCCGCTGTCCCCGTGGCGCCAAAACCCGCTTCGCCGATCCGGGCGCCGGCATACAGCTTCACCCGGTCGCCGATCAGCGCGAAGGCCACGCTGACGTTGGCGCCAATCACGCAATCACGACCAATCTGCACGCCAGGCGCGATGACGCTGTTGGCGCCAATGCGGGACCCTCGACCGATGCGGACGCCCTGCCCCAGGATCGCGCCGGGTTCGACCACGACGCTGTCGTCCTCGCCCGCCTCGTCGCGGGTGATCGCTTTTTCCAGAAGTATGGGCCGATGCAGCGCCAACGACGCCTTGGCCCAGGCGGCTTGAGGCGTGCGCGAGATGATGACAGCGGCGGACGACGGCGCGGCGTCCTTGGCCTCAGCCGGCACGATAACGCAGCCGGCCTGTGTCGTCGCCAGCGCGGCGGCGAACTTGCGGTCGCCTAAGAACGCGATCGCGCCCCCGTCCGCAGAGGACAAGGGCGCGACGGAGGCGATCATGCGATCCCCGCCCCGGTCGACCTCGCCGCCGATCTGCGCCGCCAGATCGGCGACGCTGAGGGGCGACAGGGTTTCGAAAAAGCGGGGATCGGGCATTGACGACTTAGTTGGCGGCGGCCGGTTGAGCCTGCGTCTGAGCCGGTACGGCCATACGGTTGAAGCTCAGGGTCGGCAGGGCCGTGTTCAGGCGCTGGATCGCCAGGTCGGTGACGTCCATGGCCGGGTTCATCATGAAGACGCTCTCGCGGTCCAGCAGCAGGCCGCAGCCCTTCTCTTGATACAGGGCGGTCAAGATCGGCGAGACAGCCTCGGTGATGGCCTGACGCTGCATGCCCAGGGTGTAGCGCAGCTCGTTTTCACGGGTGGCTTCCAGCTGTTGGGCTTCTTGCGCGCGCTGCTGCAGGGCCTGACGGCGCTGTTGCAGTTGGTCGGCCGGCAGGCTCGAACCCGAGGCTTGCAGTTGCTGCGCGTCCGACTGGATGGACGTGGCGTAAGGTTGCAGTTCGCCCTGAACTTCCTGGGCCAGCTGTTGCATGCGGGCTTCCACGGCCTGACCGGCCGACGACTGGGCCAGCAGACGCGCGTTGTAATAGACGCAGACGCCGGGGATGACCGGGCCGGGGTTGGCGGGAGCGCCGGCCTGTTGCGCCGAAGCGGCGGTGGCGATGAGCGAAGCAGCGGCGGTCGCCGCGATAATCAGAGCTTTCATGGTGTTTCCTCGTGCGGTCGAAAAAGCCGCGATTAGAACTGAGTGGAGGTCGAGAAGCGGAAGGATTCCGTCTTGTCGTAATCTTCCTTGGAAAGGACCTTGGAGATGTCGAAGCGGATCGGACCCATTGGCGACTTCCAGTGGATGCTGACGCCAGCCGATGCGCGCAGCGACAGCTCATCGGCAATATTGGTGTTCACCGTTCCGGTGGACGTCAGCTTGTAGCGGTCATCCAGCACCCCCAGCGTACCGACATCGGCGAACAGCGAGGTCTTGATGCCGTATTGCTCGGGCAGATAGTTCGGCACGGTGAGCTCGACCGTGCCGATGGCGTAGAAGTTGCCGCCCAGGGCATCGGTCGTATTCAGATCGCGCGGCCCCATACCGGCTGTCTCGAAGCCGCGGAAGCTGTTGCCGCCCTTGAAGAAGCGGTCGTTGATGCGGATCGGGTCACCGTTCCAGCCGCTGACGTAGCCGGTCGAACCCTGAACGCTGACGACCCAGGCTGGCGTGATGCCATAGTACCAGCTCGCATCAGCCTCGGTCTTCACATAGTTCACGTCGCCGCCCAAACCCGCGAGGTCCTGACGCAGCGAACCGGCCCAGCCGCGTGTCGGACGGATCGGATCGTTGGTGTAGTTGACCTGAAGCGTGTAGCCCGCCGACGAGTTGATGAAGCTGCCGATCTGGTCACACAGCGCCGAGGATCCCTGGCCCACGCCCGAGCAGAAGCCCGTCGGCACGATGATCTCGTCGGACTTCAGGAAATAGCGCGTGCTCAGCAGCATATTTCCGTTCAGCGGATAGGACAGACGCAGGCCCGCGCCGGTCGAGCGATAATCGTATGACGAGTACTGGCTCAGGTCATAGCGCGAGTGGAACAGGTCGAAGCCGGCGCGCAGGTCACGGCCGAGGAACTTCGGCTCGGTGAAGCGGAAGTCGACCTGCTGGCGCAGCGAGCCCCACTCCAGACGGGCGACCACGTTCTGGCCGCGCCCACGGAAGTTCCGCTCCGAGATGCCCAGATTGACGGTGAAGGAGTCGACGGAGCTAAAGCCCGCGCCGACGGACAGTTCGCCGGTGGGTTGCTCTTGGACATTGACGTTGATGATCGAGCGGTCCGGCGCGCTGCCACGCGTTTCCTCGACCGTCACGTCCTTGAAGAAGCCCAGGGCGCGCAGGTTGTTGCGCGAGCGCTCCATCAGGGCGCGGTTGAAGGCGTCGCCCTCGGTCAGCAGCAGTTCGCGGCGGATCACCGGGTCGATCGTGCGGGTGTTGCCGACCACATTGATGCGATCGATATAGACGCGCTGGCCCTCGGACACGTTGAAGGTCACATCGACCGTGTCCGTCTCCGGATTGGCCTTATACGTCGGATTGATCTCGACGAAGGCATACCCGGCCGATCCCGCCGCGAACGTCAGGGCGTCGACCGCCTGTTCGATCTTGTCGCTTTCGTACAGTTGGCCTTCCCGGATCGGCACGAGGGCCTTCAGGAAGTCGGCGTTCAGCCGGTCGTTCTGGGTGACGACCTTGATCTCACCGAAGTTGTACTTGTCGCCTTCGTTCAGCGTCAGCGTCAGCTGGAACGCCTGATCGTCAGGCTGCAGTTCGGCGACCGAGGACACCACGCGGAAGTCGTAATAGCCGCGGTTGGTGTAGAACTTCCGCAACTGCTCCTGATCGTATTCCAGGCGGTTGGGATCGTAGTTGTCGTTGTTGGAGAAGAATTTCCACCAGGTCGACTTCTCTGTGACCATCACGCCGCGCACGTCGCGATCCGAAAACGCCTCGTTGCCCAGCACGTTGATGGCGCTGATGCCGGTCTGCGGACCTTCATTGATCTCGAAGATCACATCGACGCGGTTCTGTTCCAGCTGGACCAGCTTGGGCGTCACAGTCGCAGAGATGCGGCCTTGCAGGCGATACAGTTCGACGATGGCGCCGACGTCCTCCTGGACCTTGGCGCGGGTATAGATGCCGCGCGGCGCCAGCGTCACTTCCTTGGTCAGCTTGTCCTTCGACAGCGCCTTGTTTCCCTCGAACACCACCTGGTTGATGATGGGGTTCTCGACGATCTGGACGATCAGGTCGCCGTTCTGGATGCCCAGTTGCACATCGGCGAACAGGCCCGTGCGCGACAGGGTGCGCACCGCGACGTCCAGCACCGAGGCGTCGACCGCGTCACCGGGACGGATCGGCAGATAGGATAGGACCGTCGTCTGGTCGATCCGCTGCGCGCCCTGAACGATGATGCGGTTGATCGTGATCGTCTGCGGCGCAGCGATCTCGACGCGCGGTTCGGCGGCGCTCGCCGGGGCCGTCTGGACCGGCGCAACAGGCGTCGTCGTTGGCGCAGTTTGGGCCGGCGCGGTCTGCGCCAGCGCGGGTGCGCCCAGACCGGCGGCGACCGCCAAAGCCAGCAGGCTGGAGCGGGCGCTCAGTCGAACGGCGGCGCGAGAGGTCATGTCATTCATTCGGGAAACCGTCGGGGGCTGGCGTCGGCTCACGAGACGAGCCCGCCGAGGAATTGGAAGATATTGAGCTTCTGTAGGTCGTTCCACGTTGCGAACAACATAAATCCCGCCAAAAGCGCAAGGCCTGCACGATAGCCCATCTCCTGGAACCGCGCCGACACAGGCTGTTTCGCCACAGCCTCATAGCCGTAGAAAAGCAGATGCCCGCCGTCGAGGACCGGAATGGGAAGCAGATTTAGAAAGCCGATTCCGATCGAAAGTATGGCGGCCAAGGTTGTCAGCGTCAGGATCAGGTTGATCGCCATGGCGCCCGGCGCTGGATTGGCTTCGACCGCAGCCGTGGTCAGCGAGCCTGTCGCCTTGGCCATGCCCAGCGGACCGCTGAACTGATCGCCCGACTCGCGGCCTGTCGCCAGACGTCCGAGGTAGGTCAGGGTCGAGCCGATGACGTCGGCCGTTTGGCGCGCTCCCTCGGCGACAGCCTCGACGGGGCCATAGCGCACGTGGCGGACATCGCCGGCCGACGAGCCCAGCCCCAGGCCGATGCGGCCGACCTTGACGCGTCCGGCGATGGGGTCGTTTTCCTCGCGACGTTCCGGCGTCGCGACCAGTTCGACAGGACGCCCGGCGCGCTCGACCGTGAAACGCACGGGATCGCCGGTCGAAAGCATGACGGTGCGGGTGACCGCGCTGCCGTCCTTGATGGCCTTGCCGTTCACCTCGGTGATCAGGTCGCCGACCTGGAATCCGGCGGCGGCGGCCGGCGATCCGGCCTGGACCTGAGCCACACGCGCAGGGCGCAGGGACACGCCGACGGCCATGAAGACGACGGCGAAGATAGTGATGGCGAGGATGAAGTTGGCGAAGGGCCCGGCCGCGACGATCAGGGCGCGCTGCCATACCGGCTTGAAGTGGAAATAATCGCGCTCGGCGCCCGGTCCACGTTCGGCGACCACGCGGCGGCGCAGTTCGTCCAATCCGGCCCGATCAGGCACGCTGGACGCATCCAGATCGCCCGAGAACTTCACATAGCCGCCCAGCGGCAGCCAGCCGAGACGCCATTCGATGCCGTGACGATCGGTGCGGCTGGCCACGGCCTTGCCGAAGCCGACCGCGAACCGATCCACCTTCACGCCAAAGGCGCGCGCGACAAGGAAGTGACCCAGTTCGTGGATGGTGACGATGAAGGTCAGCACCAGCAGGAACGAGGCGATGGAGATCAGGACCTGACCCAGGACGCCCAGCATTCGAAAATCGTCTCCCCTGGCCTGCTGTCAGGCCGCATTCGCAAGGCCGGCGATGACGCTTTCGGCCATTCGACGCGTCTCGGCGTCGACCGAGAGGGCCGCGCCGCAGGCGTCTCCAGAACCGAAAGCCATCCCCGCTTTCGTCGCACGCTCAAGGGTTTCGGCGACGACTGCGGCAATATTGAGAAACGCCAGCTTGCGGTCAAGGAAGGCGAAAGCGGCGACCTCGTTGGCGGCGTTGAACACGGCGGGCGTCGCGCCGCCCGCCTTCAGGGCCTGACGCGCCAGATCGAGAGCGGGAAAGCGCGTCAAATCGGGCGCTTCGAACGTCAGCCGCCCCAGAGCGGCCAAATCCAGCTTGGGCGCCGGCCACGCGATCCGATCCGGCCAGGCCAGGGCGCAGGCGATCGGCGTACGCATATCCGGCGGTCCCATCTGGGCCAGGGTCGAACCATCCACATATTCCACAAGGCTGTGGATGATCGATTCGGGGTGGACCACGACGTCGATCCGATCCTGCGGCATATCGAACAGATAGGCCGCCTCGATCATCTCCAGGCCCTTGTTGGCCATGGTGGCGCTGTCGACCGAAATCTTGGCGCCCATGCTCCAGTTGGGGTGGGCGACGGCCTGTTCCGGCGTAATGGCGACCATCTGATCGCGCGGCGTATTGCGAAAAGGCCCGCCCGATGCGGTCAGGATCAGCTTGGCCACCCGCTCAGGCGCTTCGGCCGGAAACACCTGGAAGATGGCGGAGTGTTCGGAATCGACGGGGATCAAGCGCCCCCCTGCCCGCTTGACCCGTTCGATCAGGGCAGGGCCGCAGCAGACCAGGCTTTCCTTGTTGGCCAGCGCCAAGGTCGCGCCCGTTCCCGCCGCCGCCCAGGCGGACTTCAGACCCGCCGCTCCGACGATGGACGCCATGATCCAGTCGGCAGGTCGCGTCGCCGCCTCAACGATGGCGGCGTCACCGGCGGCGACAGCGACGTCCGTGCCGGACAAGGCGTCGCGCAGTTCGTCCAACCGCGCAGGATCCGCCGTCACGGCCAGTGTGGGCCGCCAACGTTTGGCCTGCTCGGCCAGTTTGGCGATGTTGGATCCGCCCGTCAGGGCCTCGACCTCGAACGCCCCTGTGCCCGTCGCCTCGGCTTGAGTCATCAGGTCCAGTGTGGAGGCGCCGACCGATCCGGTCGCGCCAAGCACAGTGATGCGACGCCGGATCATGCCCCACGCTCCAGCATCAGGACGATCAGTCGGCCAGCCGCGACGACCACGACCGCGAACATCAGGCCATCGACGCGGTCCAGCAAGCCGCCGTGGCCCGGAATGGTGTTCCCCGCATCCTTGACCCCGAACCGTCGCTTCAGCGCGGATTCCCACAGGTCGCCCGCCATGGTCGCCAAGGCCGCGGCAAAGCCCAGCACTGCCCCCCAGACGACGCTCAAGGCCCCCATATTGACCCAGGCCGTCATGACGGCGCCCGCAACCGCGCCGGCCGCAACGCCGCCGATGAACCCGGACCAGGTCTTGTTCGGCGAGAAGCGCGGCCACAGCTTGGGTCCGCCGAAGGTGGATCCCGCCAGATAGGCCACGATGTCGGCCGACCAGGCGACGGCGAAGACCAGCACGGTCCAGTGCAGCCCGATCAAACTGTCGACATCGCGCAGCCAGATCAGCAGGACCGAAGGCCAGCCGAGATAGAGCACGCCATAGGCGGCATCCAGCGCCTCCTGCCCTCGGCTGCGGGCATAGACTCCGGCCGCGACCGCGCCGAACACCAGCATGATGAAGGCGACGGACATGGCCCCGAAATGGGCGCTGATCACCGCCGTCACGACGCCGAAGCTGACCGCGCCGCCCATGACGCGGCGCGCATGCGGCGCACTCATCGCCGCCCATTCGAACGCCAAGACGACGCTGGCGACGATCATCAGCGTCAGGAACCACACGCCGCCGCCCCACGTCGCAGCGACGGCGGCGGGCGCCAGCACGACGGCGGACGCAGCCCTGAGGGCGATATCCCGACCCTTGACCGCCATCAGGCCGTCGCGCGCTCAGGCGCGATCACGCGCCCGCCGAAACGGCGATCGCGCTGACCAAAGGCCGAAATCGCCTCGGCCAAGGCCTTTGGGCCGTAGTCGGGCCACAGAATGTCCTGAAAAACGAGCTCGGCGTAGGCAGCCTCCCACAACAGGAAGTTCGACAGTCGCTGCTCGCCTGACGTGCGCACGATCAGATCAAGCGGCGGCGAGCCCGCGGTCGCCAGGCCCGACGTCAGGATCGCCTCGTTGAAAGGCTCGACCGTCTCGCCCGCCAGCACCCGCTCCATATGGCGGCGCGCCGCGTCCACGAGATCCGCGCGACCTCCGTAGTTGAAAGCGACCTGTAACAGGAAGCGGTCATTATGGGCGGTCTGAGCCTCGGCCCGTTCGATGATGGCGGCGATGTCGGCCGGCAGTCCTTCGCGTCGCCCCAGAATCTTCAGCCGGACGCCGGCCTTGGTGAGGCGGGCCAGATCGCTGGCGACGTAGGACCGCACCAGCCCCATCAGGTCCGACACCTCGTCCTCAGGTCGGCTCCAGTTCTCGGTCGAGAAGCCGAACACCGTCAGGCAATCGATGCCCAGATCCGGCGCCGCCTGGATCGTGCGCTTCAGCGCCTGGACGCCCTCACGATGGCCCAGGGCCCGCGGCAGGCCGCGCGCCTTCGCCCAGCGTCCATTGCCGTCCATGATGATGGCGACGTGGCGCGGGCCGTCCTGACCCTGCTTGTCTGGGCTTTGCCCTGAAGGCGCGGCGCGGTCTGCCGTCATCTGTCGTGCGATCCCTTCCGGACCCAGCCGTTTCGCCTCAGACCTGCATGATCTCTTGTTCCTTGGTCTTCAAGGTCTCGTCGATGCGCTTGATGGCCGCGTCGGTGTCCTTCTGGACCTCGGTCTCCATCTTCTTTTGCTCGTCCTGGCTGATCTCGCCGGCCTTCTCGGCCTTCTTCAGGTCGTCGTTGGCATCGCGGCGAACGTTGCGAACCGAGATCTTCTGCTGCTCGGCGTATTTGCCGGCCAGCTTGACCAGGTCCTTGCGGCGTTCCTCGGTCAGGGGCGGTACGGGAATGCGCAGGGTCTGGCCGTCCACGATCGGGTTCAGGCCCAGATTGGCGTTGCGGATCGCCTTTTCGACGGCGACCACCATGCCCTTGTCCCAAACGCTGACGCTGATCATGCGCGGCTCGGGCACGCTGATGGCGGCGACTGCGGTCAGGGGCGAGGCCGAGCCATAGGCTTCGACCCGCACGGGCTCCAGCAGACCGGCGTTGGCGCGGCCGGTGCGCAGACCGCTGAACTCTTCCTTCAGTGCGGCGACGGAGCGATCCATGCGGTCGCGATAGGTCTTGAGGTCAGGCTTTGCCATGGTCTTGGTCTCTCTTGTCTTTCCTGGTCAGGCGAACGTTCAGGCGACGTCCTGAATGACCGTGAACGTGCCTTCGCCGGTCAGGGTCCGGCGCAGCGAATTGTCTTCCCGAATGGAGAAGACCACGATCGGTATGCCCGTGTCGCGCATCATGGCGATGGCCGAGGCGTCCATGACGCGCAAATCCTTGGCCAGCACATCCTGATAGGACAGGGTCTCGTAACGCGTCGCGTCGGGATCCTTCTTCGGGTCGGCGGTATAGACCCCGTCCACGCTGGTGCCCTTCAGCAGGGCGTCGCAACCCATTTCGGCCGCACGCAGCGCTGCGCCCGAGTCCGTGGTGAAGAACGGTGCGCCCACGCCGGCGGCGAAGATCACGACCCGGCCCTTTTCCAGATGCCGCAGAGCGCGACGGCGGATGTAGGGTTCGGCGATGGCCGCCATTGGGATGGCGCTCTGCACGCGGGTCGAGACGCCGATCTTCTCCAGCGCCGATTGCATGGCCAGGGCGTTCATGATCGTCGCCAGCATGCCCATATAATCAGCCTGGGCGCGCTCCATGCCGGCCGCCGCCTTGGACAGACCGCGGAAGATGTTGCCGCCACCGATGACCAGACAGATTTCCACGCCCTCGGCCGCGACGTCCGCGACGGCCTTGGCTACAGCATCGACCGTCTTCATATCGACGCCAAACGACTGGTCGCCCATCAGCACCTCGCCCGACACCTTCAGCAGGACGCGTTTGTAGCGGAAGGTCGAGGGGGCGTCGGGCATGCGGGAAGGTCCGTTTGACTGCGGCGCCATTGAATCAGGCGGCTTCTTATAGACGAAAGGCGCGCCGGCCATCAAAGCCGAACGCGCCCCTCTGATACAAAACCCTCACGAATGAGGGGAATGTTTTTTAGTTGCCGCCCATCATGGAAGCGACTTCCGACGCGAAGTCGGGGCCTTCGACCTTCTCGACGCCTTCACCCAGCGCCAGGCGGACGAAGCCGGCCAGGTGCAGGTTGGAGGAGCCCAGTTCCTTGGCCGAGTTGGCGACCAGTTGCTCGATGGTCACGTCCGGATCCATGACGAACGGCTGCTTGGACAGCACCACGTCCTTCTGGAACTTGTTGATCTGACCTTCCACGATCTTGGCGATCATGGCTTCCGGGCGACCTTCTTCCTTGGCCTTTTCGGTCAGAACGGTGCGTTCCTTCTCGATGGCGGCGGGGTCCAGGTCGTCGGTGTTCAGCGACAGCGGCGCGGTGGCGGCAACGTGCATGGCGATCTTGCGGCCCAGTTCGCGAAGCGCGGTCTTGTCGCCCTCGCCTTCCAGCGCGACCAGCACGCCGATGCGGCCGACGCCCGGCGAAACCGCGTTGTGGACGTAGGTCGAAACGACGCCTTCCGAAACCGACAGGCGGGCGGCGCGGCGCAGTTGCATGTTTTCGCCGATGGTGGCGATCATGTTGGTCACTTCGTCCTGGACCGTCTTGCCGGCTTCCAGTTCGGCGCCGTGCAGGGCCTCGACCGAGTGGTGCTCCAGACCCAGTTGGGCGAACGACTTGGCGGCGTTCTGGAACAGCTCGTTGCGGGCGACGAAGTCGGTTTCGGCGTTGAACTCGATGGCGGCGGCGACTTCGCCCTTGCCGTCTTCCTTCGACGCCACGGCGACCAGACCCTCAGCGGCGACGCGGTCGGCCTTCTTGGCGGCCTTGGACAGGCCCTTGGCGCGCAGCCAGTCGATTGCTGCTTCGATGTTGCCGTCGTTTTCGACCAGCGCCTTCTTGCAGTCCATCATGCCGACGCCCGAACGCTCGCGAAGCTCCTTCACGAGGGCGGCAGTGATCTCGGCCATGTTCTTCTCCTTGGGGGATTTCGTATGTGGGAACGGCCGGACTGATTTAGCCCGGCCGTGTGTCAGTTCGTCAGGCGGCGCTCAAGAACGCGAACGCCGCCCGGCGGGCGATCAGCCCTCGGCCTTCTCGGTTTCGGCAGCCGGCTCAGCAGCGGCTTCCAGTTCGGCAGCGGCGCCTTCCGTGCCGGCCGGCGCGGCTTCGGCTTCAGCCTTGGGGGCCGAGGCTTCACGCAGCATCGGCTCGACCGGAGCTTCCGAAGCGCCCAGGTCGATGCCCGAGGCCGAGGCGCCGGCGGCCAGACCGTCCAGGACGGCGTCGGCGATCAGGTCGCAGTAGGTCTGGATGGCGCGGGCGGCGTCGTCGTTGCCGGGGACCGGATAGGTGATGCCGTCCGGGTCCGAGTTGGTGTCAAGGATGGCGATGATCGGGATGTTCAGCTTGCGAGCTTCCTGGATCGCGATCGCTTCCTTGTTGGTGTCGATCACGAACATGATGTCCGGGATCGAACCCATGTCCTTGATGCCGCCCAGCGACAGCTCAAGCTTGTCCTTCTCGCGCTGCAGGTTCAGCAGCTCTTTCTTGACGCGGCCTTCGCCGCCGTTTTCCAGAATGCCTTCCAGCTCACGCAGACGAGCGATCGAGCCCGAAACGGTGCGCCAGTTGGTCAGCGTGCCGCCGAGCCAACGGTTGTTCATGTAGTACTGGGCGCAGCGCTTGGCGGCTTCGGCGACCGGCTCTGCGGCCTGGCGCTTGGTGCCGACGAACAGAACGCGACCGCCCTTGGCGGCGACTTCACGCACGGCCACCAGAGCCTGGTGGAACAGCGGCATCGTCTGCGACAGGTCAATGATGTGGATGTTCGAGCGCGAGCCGAAGATGTAGCGGTCCATCTTCGGGTTCCAGCGGTGCGTCTGGTGGCCGAAGTGGGCGCCTGCTTCAAGCAGGGTGCGCATCGAGAATTCAGGCAGAGCCATGATCGTTCAGTCCTTTTTCCGATCAAACGTGGCGCGGGGGATTAAAGGCCTGAAGACCCTCGGAATGGTGCGGATCGGGATGTCTCCCCGAAGCGCGCCTCTCCCGCGTTGCGAAATGCGGGGGCCATTTAGGCCGGATGGGCCGCAATAGCAAGCGCAGCCCTGCAAATGCGGAAAAAGCGGCCCCTTTCGGGACCGCCTTTGGTCAGCAATGCAACGGCTGCTTTTACTTCATCGCGTCCAGCAGGGTCCGGGCACGGTCGCGGTGTGCAGTGACGGGCGTCACAAGCTCGCGCGCCAGGGTGGCCAAGGCGGGCGCTTCGGTGTTGTCGGCAAAGCCGTTCAGCAGCGTCAGCGTCTCGTTGTGGGCGGCGACTTGTTGGTCCAGATAGACCTTGTCGAAGTCGTCCGGCGTCGCGGCGTTCAGATTGTCGATCAGGCCCTTGCGGCGTTCGTCCAACGTCGTGGGGATGGCGACGTTCGGCGCAGCGGTCGCCTGAGCGGCGGCCAGTTTCTCGCCGGCGGCGGTGTGATCCTTGGTGATCATGGCGGCCAGAGCCTTCACGTCCGCATTCTTGGACTTGGCTGCGGCGATCTTGGCGGCTTCCAGCTCATACATGTTGCCGGTGCCCAGGCCGGTGACGAAACCGTCGACGGTGTTGGCGCCCATGGTCATGGCCGAGGTCTGGCCCACGACGCCGGACGTGGCGTCTTGGGTGGCGTTGACCGCTTCGCCGGTGTTCTGGGCGGCGCTGTCGCCACCCTGGTTGCAGGCGGCGAGAAGGGCCAGCGAGGCGACGCTGGCGATGGCGAGATATTTCATTGGAACAGTCTCCCTATGGACTAACCAAACACATCACGCGTCCGTGAGGTTCCGAAAAATCAAAAGCTTGACCATATCCGAGAGGGCTTAGGCGTCCTCCAGCATAACGACGCCCGGCGCTGACTTCAGCGCGCCGCGCAGGGCCCCGTCCAGGCGATAACGACCAGGAATCTTGACCTCCACCTCGCGCCCTTGATCGAGGCCTGCGATCATCAGCGACACCTCCCCGCCCTTGCCGATCGCGCCTGATCGCGCGCGTTCCAGCCGCGCCTTCAGCGCCTCGGCGTCAGCGCTGCGAGCCGAGACATGGATCCGAAGGCCGATGTTGGCGTCGTCCAGCAGATTGTCCATTTGCGAGGCGTCGTCTCCGAAGAAACGCACCTCCCCCTCCGACGACTTGGCGCGCACGCGCACCATGACCGAGGCGCCGGGCTCCAGCACCTCGCGGCATTTGCGCAGTTGTTCGGGCGGGAACAGACATTCGAACTCGCCGGTCGGATCCGAGAAGGTCACGAAGGCGAACTTCTCGCCCGTCCGCGCGCTGGCCCGCTCCTGTTTGCGGCGCACGACGCCGGCCATCTGGAATGCCTCGTGGCCGGACTCAGCCAGCGGAATCGCTTCGGCGACGAAGGTGACGCGCTTGCGCTTCAGGGCTGAGGTCATCTCGTCTAGCGGGTGGCCCGACAGATAGAAGCCGACCGCCGACAGTTCGTGATCCAGCCGCTCCGGACCGACCCAGGGCTCGACGCTCTTCAGCCGCGGGCGCGCGGCATGGGCCTGATCGCCGCCGAACAGCGACACCTGCGACGAGGCGCGTTCGGCCGCCACGCTCTGGCAATAGGCCATCAGAACGTCGGCCTGTTCCAGCAACTGACGCCGGTTGGTGTGGATGCTGTCGAAGGCGCCGGCCTTGGCCAGACCTTCAAGTGCGCGCTTGTTCACGCTGCGCGGATCGACGCGCTCAAGGAAATCGAAGATGTCGGCGAACCGCCCGCCCGTCTCGCGCACCTCGATGACGTGTTTCATCGCCTCGAGACCCACGTTTCGGATCGCGCCCAGGGCGTAGAGCACCGCCCCCTTGTCGTCGTCCCAGGCCACGTCGAAGTCGGCAGACGAGCGATTGATGTCGGGCGCCAGGACCGGCACGTCGAACCGTTTGGCGTCCTGATAGAAGACCGCCAGCTTGTCGGTGTTCGACAAGTCCAGGCTCATGGACGCCGCGAAGAACTCGACCGGCTGATTGGCCTTCAGCCACCCCGTCTGGAACGAGATCAGGGCATAGGCGGCGGCGTGGGACTTGTTGAAACCATAGCCCGCGAACTTGGCCACCAGGTCGAAGATGGAGCCGGACTGCGCCTCCGGCACGGCCTTCTCGGCGGCGCCCTTGACGAAGCGGAGGCGCTGGAAATCCATCTCCTCCTTCTTCTTCTTGCCCATGGCCCGGCGCAGCAGGTCGGCCTCGCCCAGGCTGTAGCCCGCCAGGACCTGGGCGATCTTCATCACCTGTTCCTGGTAGATGATGACGCCGTAGGTCTCGGTCAGCACCTCTTTCAGGCTGGGGTGCAGGTAATCGACCTCGGCGCGCCCGAACTTACGGTCGATATAGGTGTCGATCATCTCCATCGGCCCCGGCCGATAAAGCGAAATCAGGGCGGTGATCTCTTCGATGGAGCCGCAGCGCATCTTGCGCAGGGTGTCGCGCATGCCCTGGGATTCCAGCTGGAACACCCCGACCGTCTGGCCAGAGGCCATCAGCTCATAGGTGCGCGCGTCATCCAGCGGCAGGCTGTTCCAGTCCTTGGCTGCGCCGCGCCGTTCGAGATAGCCGCGCGCCCGATCCAGCACCGTCAGCGTCTTCAGGCCCAGGAAGTCGAATTTCACCAGACCCGCCGGCTCGACCCATTTCATGTTGAACTGGGACGCCGGAATGGTGGAGCGCGGATCCTGATACAGCGGCACCAGTTCCGTCAGCGGCCGGTCGCCGATGACGATGCCGGCGGCGTGGGTCGAGGCGTTGCGGTAAAGCCCCTCCAACTCCAGCGCGGTTTCCAGCAGGGTCTTCACCGCCGGCTCGGCGTCACGCGCCTCCTTCAGGCGCGGCTCGATGTCGATGGCCTGGGCCAGCGTGACGGGCGCGGCCGGGTTGTTCGGCACCATCTTGCAGAGCCGGTCGACCTGACCCAGCGGCATCTGCAGCACACGGCCCACGTCGCGCAGCACGGCGCGCGCCTGCAAGGTGCCGAAGGTGATGATCTGGGCCACCCGGTCCTTGCCGTAGCGGTCCTGCACATAGTCGATCACCTCTTCCCGCCGCTCCTGGCAGAAGTCGATGTCGAAGTCGGGCATGGAGACCCGTTCGGGGTTCAGGAATCGCTCGAACAGCAGGCCGAACCGCAAGGGATCCAGATCGGTAATGGTCAGGGACCAAGCGACCAGCGACCCGGCGCCGGAGCCCCGCCCCGGCCCCACCGGAATGCCGTGGGTCTTGGCCCATTTGATGAAGTCCGACACGATGAGGAAGTAGCCGGGGAAGCCCATCTGCTGGATGATCCCGACCTCCCATTCCAGGCGGGTCCAGTATTCCTCTTCGGGAACGGCCGGCGTGACCTCGGTCAGGCGGACTTTCAGCCCCTCGCGCGCCTGGTGGGCCAGTTCATCGGCCTCGGAGCGCCCGGCCCCGGTGTCGAAACGCGGCAGGATGGGCGCGTGAGTATTGACCAGGAAGGCGCAGCGGCGCGCGATGTCGATGGTGTTGTCGCAAGCCTCGGGCAAGTCGGCGAACTGCTCGCGCATGACGGCGGCGGGCTTGAACCAGTGTTCGCCGGTGATGCGGCGGCGATCCTCCTGGCCGGTGAAGGCGCCATCGGCGATGCACAGCAGGGCGTCGTGCGATTTCGCCTGCCCCGCCTTAGCGTAATAGACGTCGTTGGTGGCGACCAGCGGCACGTCGTTGGCATAGGCCCATTCGACCAGCCCCGGCTCGGCGCGCTTTTCATCCTCCAGCCCGTGGCGTTGCAGCTCGACGTAGAAGCGGTCGCCGAACGCCGCCCTCATCGCCGCCAGAGCAGCGGCGCCTTCGGCCTTCTTGCCTTGGGCGAACAGCGGATCGACCGGGCCGTCCGGGCCACCGGACAGCAGGATCAACCCTTCGGAGCGGGCGACGACCTGTTCCCAGGCCACGCCCGGCTCGGCCATTTCTCCGGCGTCCAGATAGGCGGATGACGACAGGGCGCACAGGTTCAGCCACCCGGCTGTATCCTGGGCCAGCAGAACCACGGTCGGCACCTTGGCCCAGCGGGCATTGATCTGGCCGCCGATCCCGAAGACCGGCAGGGCGCAGGCCACGATCGGTTGAACGCCCGCATCCTTCGCCGTCTGGCTGAACTCCAGCGCGCCGAACAGGTTGGCCCGGTCCGCCACCCCGACCGCCGGCATTCCGGAGTCGGCCGCCAGCTTGCCGACCTTGGCCGCCTTGATCGCGCCTTCCAGCAGCGAATAGGCCGAGCGGACCCGCAGATGGACAAAACCCTGACTGTTCACCGGCTCGTTCACGCCTTCTTCGACCCTGGCCCGCTGAAGAGCCCTACTCTATCCTGAGTCTCATATCGGGTGGCGTGCGGCCATCGCAAACCGGTCGCCCCACAGATCGGCTGTGGATCGCTGGCTTCAGACGGTCCTCGAAAAAACACCGTCTAAAGTGTCTAATTCGTCTGATCTCAGGCGGTGACGCTGATCGCCACGGTCCAGACCATCCATACGAAACCGCCGCACGACGCCAGCGACAGCATATCCCTCATCAAACGCGGCATGACTTTGGCTCCGAGACATCCGATATGTTCTACTAATGTTCTATGTTAGCGTTTTGTTCCGGTCAAGTCGTTCTCGGTGAAACCGTTTGCGCGTCGCCGTCGTAGTCATTGCAACAGGAGATGAGACCATGTTCCTTCGCACGACCGCCCTCGCCGCCGTTGCATCCTTAACCGTCGCTGCGCTGGCGATCGGCGCGCCCCTGGCCCGTCGGGCCGAGGCGCAGACGGCGCTTCAGACCGCGATTTTTGCTGGCGGCTGCTTCTGGTCGGAGGAGAAGGCCTTCGACGACGTGCCGGGGGTGCGCTCGGCCGTGTCCGGCTTCGTCGGCGGCCATACCGCCAACCCCAGCTATGAGCAGGTGGTGCGCGGCGGCACTGGCCATATGGAGGCGGTGCAGGTGACCTTCGATCCGCGCGTGGTCAGCTATCGCACCCTGGTCGATCGCTACTGGCGCACCATCGACCCGACCGATCCGAACGGTCAGTTCTGCGACCAGGGCCCGTCCTATCGATCCGCCGTCTTTGCGACAGCGGCCCAACGCGCGGACGCCGTCGCCTCGCGCGATGCGGCGATGCGTGTGTTGAGGAAGAGCTTCACCACGCCGGTCGTCGGCGCCCAGCGGTTCTGGCCGGCGGGTGAGGAGCATCAGAACTACGCCAAGCGCCACGCCGCCAGCTATCAGGCTTACCGGATCGGATGCCGCCGCCCCGAACGCCTGCGAGCGATCTGGGGCGACGCCGCCGTCAGTTGATCAGTAAGCGTGGCTTTGAGCTTCGCGCTGTTCCAGATGACCATCCTTCAGGGCGAAGACGCGGTCCATATGGCCAGCCAACTCCATATTGTGGGTGGCGATCAGGGCGGCGACACCCGTGGTCTTGGCCAGGTCGCGTAGGGATTCGAACACCGACTGGCTGGTGGTCGGATCCAGATTGCCGGTCGGCTCGTCGGCCAGCAGCAGGCGCGGGCCGTTGGCCAGCGCGCGGCCGATGGCGACGCGCTGCTGTTCACCGCCGGACAGCTGGGCCGGTTGGTGCGTCAGGCGTTCGCCCAACCCCAGGGCCGTCAGCGTGACCTCGGCGCGTTTGCGCGCCTCGTCCTGGGCCACCCCGGCGATCCGCATCGGCAGGGCGACATTGTCGCGCGCGTCGAACTCAGGCAGCAGGTGGTGGAACTGATAGACGAAGCCGATCCGGCCCAGGCGCAGACGCGTGCGGGCGCGCTCGTCCAGATCGCCGACCTGTTCGCCGTCGATGGCGACCGTGCCGCTGGTGGGTTTCTCCAACAGGCCGGCGGCGTGCAGCAGCGACGACTTGCCCGAGCCCGACGGTCCGATCAGTCCGACCAGTTCGCCCGGATAGACGTCCAGATCCACGCCCTTCAGCACGGTCAGGCCGCCTTGGGCGGTGTTGTAGGTGCGGGTCAGGCCGCGCACCGAAAGGATGGGAGCCTTACTCATAGCGGAGCGCCTCTACGGGATCGATGCGAGACGCGTTCCAGGACGGCGGCAGGCTGGCGATACAGCTCATCAGCAGGGACCAGAAGGCCACCCAGGTCACGTCCACCGGATCGACCAGGGCCGGGATGGCGTCCAGCATATAGACGTCGGAATCGAACAGCTTGGTCTGCAGCACGAACTCCAGGAAATGCTGGATCGAGCCGATGTTCCAGCAGAACAGCAGCCCCAGAATCAGGCCCGCGATGGTGCCCGCGACCCCGATCATGGCGCCGGCCATGAAGAAGACGCGCAGGATCGCCGAGGGGCTGGCGCCGATGGTGCGCAGGATGGCGATGTCGCGGCCCTTGTTCTTCACCAGCATGACGATGCCGGAGATGATGTTCATGGCGGCGATGGCGACGACGAGGCCCAGGATGATGCTCATGGCCACGCGTTCGACCTTCAGCGCGCCATAGAAGGCGGCGAGGCGCTCGCGCCAGTCGCTGACGACCGAGCCGGGACCGGCGGCGTCGCGGATGGCGGCGGTCAGGGCGCCGACCTGATCGGGATCATCGACCTTGATTTCGATCGCGTCCCAGACCCCTTCCTTGCCGAAGAAGAGCTGCTGCTGCTCCAGAGGCATGAAGATGAAGGCGCGGTCATAGTCGGCGGCGCCCGAACGGAACAGGCCGCCGACGAAATAGGTCTTCTCAAGTCCGCCGAGATTGCCGAAGGCGCTGTCGGCCCCGGTCGGCGAATACAGGGTCACCGGATCGCCGACGCGCAGGCCCATGGAATTGGCCAGGGCCGCGCCGACCAGAATGCGGTCGCCGCCATAGGGCCCCTTGCCGAAGCTGGCGCGTTCCTGCGGGCTTAGACTGTCGAAGACATACTGGGTCTTGGCCAAATCTTCAGGGCGGATGCCCTTGGCGATGGCGCCGGTCGTATAGCTGCCGACGCGGATCAGGCTTTGCGCCTCGTTCAGCGGACTGGCGCTGGCGACGCCCGGCACGGCCTGAATGCGCTTCAGCGCGGCTTCGCGATCCGGCGAGGTCAGGACCTGCCCCTGCACATACATGTGGCCGTTGAACGCCAGCATGCGGCCCAGCAGCTCACTGCGGAAGCCGGACATGATGCTCATCACGCTGATCAGCACGGCGACGGCCAGCATGATGCCGATGAAGCTGATCACAGCGATGGTGGCGACGCCGCCTTCCTTGCGCTTGGCGCGCAGGTAGCGCAGGGCCAGGCCGATCTCCCACGAGGAGAAGGCGCCGGACGGACGAGACGGCAGGCTCAAGCGGTCAGCCTTTCGATAGCTTCGGCGAGCGGCACGGAGACCTTCTCGCCAGTGGCGCGACGTTTCAGTTCGACCACGCCGTCCGCCAATCCCTTCGGACCGATGGTCAGCTGCCACGGCACGCCGATCAGGTCAGCGGTTGCGAACTTGCCGCCGGGACGTTCGTCGGTGTCGTCGTAGAGGACGTCCTTGCCAAGCTTTTCAAGCTGGGCCACCGCGTCTTCGCAGGCGGCCGAGACGGCCTCGTCATTGGCGCGCAGATTGATCACGACCACGTCGAAAGGCGCGACCGCATCGGGCCAGATGATGCCGCCGGCGTCGTGGCTCGCTTCGATGATGGCCCCCAACAGGCGCGACACGCCGACGCCATAGCTGCCCATGTGGACCTCGGCGTCCTGCCCGTCGGGCCCGGCGACCTTGGCCTTCATCGGGGCGGAGTATTTCGTGCCGAAGTAGAAGATGTGGCCGACCTCGATGCCGCGCGCCGACAGGCGGTCGCCCTCGGCGGTCTTGGCCTCGAACTGCGACGGATCGTGCATCTCTTCGGTGGCGGCGTAGAGGGCGGTGCGTTCGTCGAAGACGGCCTGGACGGCTTCCGGGCTGAAGTCGTCGCCGGGCGCGGGCATCTCGACCAGCTTGCGGTCGCAGAAGACCTCGCTCTCGCCGGTGTCGGCCAGGACGATGAACTCGTGGCTCAGATCGCCGCCGATGGGGCCGGTGTCGGCGCGCATCGGCACGGCCTTCAGGCCCATGCGGGCGAAGGTGTTCAGATAGGCGACGAACATGCGGTTGTAGGCGACGCGGGCCGCGGCCTCGTCCACGTCGAACGAATAGGCGTCCTTCATCAGGAACTCGCGCCCTCGCATCACGCCAAAGCGCGGACGGCGCTCGTCGCGGAACTTCCACTGGATGTGAAACAGGTTCAGCGGCAGCGACTTGTAGGACTTCACATAGGCCCGGAAGATGTCGGTGATCATCTCCTCGTTGGTCGGTCCGTACAGCAGCTCGCGCTCATGCCGGTCGGTGATGCGCAGCATCTCGGGGCCGTACGCGTCATAGCGGCCGCTCTCGCGCCACAGATCAGCCAATTGCAGGGTCGGCATCAGCAGTTCGACGGCCCCGGCCCGCATCTGCTCTTCGCGCACGATCTGCTCGATCTTGCGCAGAACTTTCAAACCCAGCGGCAGCCAGGCGTAGATGCCGGCGGCCTCCTGCTTGATCATGCCGGCGCGCAGCATCAGCTGGTGCGAGACGATCTGGGCGTCCGAAGGAGCTTCCTTCAGCGTGGGCAGGAAAAAGCGCGACAGGCGCATGGTCGGGAATCCTAGGCGTAGAGACGGAACAAGGCTTTAGCCGCTCGGACGGGGCGAAAGCTAGGCCGATGCGTCGTTTAGACAGCCGGGCCGCTGGCGAAGTTCGGCAGGGGCAGCCAGCCCGTGAAGATCAGCACCATCACGAAGACCCAGACCAAGGCCGAGACCCAGGTGGTCGTCAGGAACTTCTTCTTCAGATTGGGCGTCTTGGGCGCGCCCCATTGTGAGCCGTCGGTCGGCGGCTCGTGCGTCTCGCTGGCCGTGCCCAGCGGCAGAACGGCGAACAGCACCGTCCACCAGGCGATGATGTAGATGCCGACCATGGTGAAGACGCCGATGGGCATGACGGACCTCTAGGGATGGGGCCGGCCGACGCCGTAGCGGGCCGCCAGATAGGGAGCGATGGCGTGATCCTGAAGAAACCGCCGGCCGGTCGTTTCGCTGACCTCGGCCTCGGGCCAATCCAGCTCGCCGTCCAGGATCAAGATGGGGCAGCTTTGATGCGCCTCACCGACTTGGTCGATGACCGGCTGGCGCGGGCGCGGATGGTCCAGATAGACGACGTCCAGCGCGTCGCGAAGCTGAGGATAGAAGGCCAGGACACCCTCTATATACGCCCCGGGCGGGCAGAACCACGGACCGCCCTGGTGGTCGTGCCAGTCGGGGTTCAGCAGGAAGAGTCGCTCGGTCATCGGCGTGGATATATCCGAGTTGAGGCCGTCGGCGCGACCGCTATTCGCATGATGCGCCAAACCCCGGCGCCCGTAGCGCCAGAAGGATCGAAGAGCGCGCCTGCTGCGTGATCGCCCCGGCGCCTTGCAGCACGCAGCCGACCGCCGTGTTCGAGTTGGGCGCCAGAAGGCCGTAGGTCAGACCTTCCTGCGCAAGCCGCGCCTGGGCGCCCTTCAACGTTTCGACGGCCGTCGCGACTTGCGCCGGGTCATTGGTGATGCGCGTCATCTCGTGCAGCGCCTCGCCCGAGCTTGGAAAGTCATAGGCGTTCGGATCGAACGGCGCGATCTCGGCCGACAGTCGTTCGGGATGAATGTCGATGCCGAACTTGGCGTTCTGACTGGCGGAGAAGGCGATGGCCGGTCCGTTCTCAGGCACCACCAGAATATAGGCATGGCGCGGAAACAGCAGATATTGCGCCATGAACTTGGTCACCGGCACCAAAGGCATCCCGTCCGGTCCCAAGGCGTGGGCCCCGACATAGACGCCCGACGGCACACTGCGCGCATCGATTCGGCCGTTCAGCTTCAGGATGCGATCGACCATGACGTGGTCGAGCAAAAACACGCCGTCCTCCGCCTCGCGCTCCAGATAGGCATGGATGGCGGCGGTGTCGGGCGCTGGTCCCAGATCGCGGCCATAGACGGTCGGAAAGGCGGTCGGCGACATCGGCTGGCCGTCGGGCGGGCTGAACCACAGCACGCGCAGCTCGTGAACCGTACGCGCCAGGGGGTCTTCGCCCCGGAACGTCGACAGGCTGAGCATCAGATTGACGACGGCGAACAGGGCGACGAAGCCGACCAGCGCCTGCCCTGCAATCACCGCCCACCGCCGCCAACCGCGCAGCGGATGACGGGCGTGCCGAATCCGCTCCAGCAGGCGGCGCGCACGGGCAGGCTTTTTCGACATGCGTTTCCCCGACCGTTCAGGCGCACGACAAATGCGCCCGAACGGTCAAGGTTGCATTAGACGCGCAGGACGACCGTCTCAACGATTGGACGACGATCCCAGATCTGCTGGCTGGCCTTTTTCAGCACGCGGGCGACGGCCTGTTCGATGACCATTTCGTCGTCCAGCGCATCGCCCTTAAGGCCCTTCACCACCTGTTCGACGCGTTCGGCCAGCTTGTCCAGCGCATCGCCGAGCGGCGTGGCCGTATCACCGGGCAGGCCGACGCTGCGGATGTCGATGTCGCTGGCGATGCGACCGCGCTTATCCAGGGCGAAGCTGACGATCAGCACGCCGTTTGTCGAGGCGTGACGACGCTCCTTCAGGGCCTCGCCTTGCTCGGTCACTAGCATGCCGCCGTCGACGTACAGGCGACCGTTCGGCACCTCGTCGATGATCTTGGCTGGGCCAGGGGCCAGGCGGACCATGTCGCCGTTGCGCGGCGTCACCGTTTCGGGAACGCCCATATCCTTGGCCAGGTTGGCGTGTTCCAGAAGAAAGCGACGCACGCCGTGGGTCGGCACCGCGATCTGCGGCCGAGCCCATTCGTACATCTGCTTCAGCTCGTCACGGCAGGGGTGGCCCGAGACGTGGATGCCCGGGTGATCCTTCTCGGTATAGAGACGCACACCGCGATCCGCGAGGCGGTCCTGCAGATTGCCGATCGCCAGTTCGTTGCCGGGGATCTGGCGCGACGAGAAGATGCAGTGGTCGCCCAGACCCAGTTTCACGACCGGGTGGGTGCCGTCAGCGACGCGCGACAGCGCCGCCCTCGCCTCACCCTGGCTGCCGGTGCACAGATACAGGATCTGATCGGCGGGCCAGACGCGGGCCTCCTCGTCCGACAGGAAGGGCTTCACGTCCTTCAGCATGCCGACGTGCTTGGCCGCCGCTGTGATCCGGTGCATCGACCGGCCGGCCAGGGCCACGCGACGCCCGCAGGCCTCGGCCGCACGGATCACGCTGTCCATACGGGCGACGTTGGAGGCGAAGCAGCCGACCGCAACACGCCCCTTCAGGCTGGCGATCAGCTTGGAGATGGCGACGGCGACATCGCCTTCGGACCCGGCGACGCCCGGCACGAAGACATTGGTCGAATCGCAGACCATGGCCAGCACGCCTTCGTCGCCCAGGGCGCGGATGACGGGAGCATCGGTCTTGGTGCCGATCACCGGCTGGTCGTCGATCTTCCAGTCGCCGGTGTGGAACACCATTCCCAGCGGCGTATCGATGGCCAGGCCGCTGGGCTCGGCGATCGAGTGGGTCATGTTGACAAAGGTCACGCCGAACGTGCCGATGTCCACGGTCCCGCCCAGCGGCACCTCGATCAGTTCGACCTCGTCCAGAATGCCGCGCTCGCGCAGCTTGTCGCGGATCAGATAGGCGGTGAAGGGCGTGGCGTAGATCGGCGCCTTGATGCGCGGCCACAGCCAGCCCAGGGCGCCGATGTGATCTTCGTGCGCGTGGGTCAGCACGATGCCCTTGATATTCTCACCCTCCAGGAAGGTGGGATCGGGCACGATCACATCCACGCCGGGCGTAGACAGGTCGCCGAAGGTGACGCCGACGTCGACGATCAGCCATTCACGGTTCGCCTCAGGGCCGAAGCCATAGGCGTTCAGGTTCATACCGACCTCGTCCGAGCCGCCCAGCGGCAGGAAAACGAGTTCGTCTTGGGTTTGCTTTTTCATTCAATCAGTCAAATGGGCGTTACGACGCCAGATTTCGAGGAGGCCGCGAATAGTCAGGTCGGGATCGAAGTGATCGATGCTGTCGGTCGCGCCTTCGAACAGGCTGGCGACCCCGCCGGTGCCGACGACGGTCATGGGCTTGCCCCACTCCGCCTTGATGCGCCCGACCAAGCCTTCGATCAACGAGATATAGCCCCAGAAAACGCCAGACTGCATGGCCTCGACCGTGCCCTTGCCGATGACGTTCTCGGGTTTCTGAATGGCGATGCGCGGCAGTTTGGCCGCCGCTTCGTGCAGGGCCTGAAGCGACAGATTGATGCCGGGCGCGATCAGACCGCCCTCGAAGGCGCCATCCCCCGAGACGATGTCGAAGGTCGTCGCCGTGCCGCTGTCGATCAGCAGAAGGTCGCCGGGATACGTCAGCGAGGCGCCCACGGCGTTCACGAGACGATCGGCGCCCGCCTCGCTAGGTTTGGCGATCCGCACCTCGATGCCCAGTTCGGCGTTCTCGCCGATGACCAGAGGCTCGATGTTCAGATAGCGCCGCGCCAGATTGCGCAGGTTGAAGATCGACTGCGGCACGACGCTGGAGATGATGCAGCCGCCGAGCGCGTCGAACTTCAGCCCCTTCATCACCATCAGCTGGTTCAGCCAGACGGCGTATTCGTCGGCCGTGCGGCTGGCCTCGGTCGCGGCGCGCCACTGCGCGATCCAATCCGTGCCGTCATGGACCGCGAACAGCGTATTGGTGTTGCCCTGCTCGATGGCGAGAAGCATCAGGCGGCTTTCCCGAAGAAGACATCGCCCGCGGAAATCAAACGCACGGAGCCGTCGGCCAGACGCAGACGCAAGGCGCCGTCCGGCTCCACGCCCTCGGCCAGGCCTTCCAAAGTTTCATTGTCCAGTCGCGCCACGCAGGGGCCGTTCAGCCCCGTCAAACGGCTGGTCCAGGCGTCGAGCACGGGCTCGAAGCCCATCGTCTGCCAACGCCCCCACCAGACGGCGAAGGTTTCGGCCAGGATTTCGGCGGCGGCCTCGATCGGCGGGACATAGGCCAGGTCGGCGCGCAGACGTTCGGCAACCGAGGTCGCCCCCCGCTCGGTGCCCTCGGGCGCATGGGCCAGGTTCACGCCGATGCCGACCGCCAGCCAGAGGTCGCCGTTCGCGTGCCGGCCGGATTCGACCAGGATGCCCGACACCTTGACCCCGTCCAGCAGGACGTCGTTGGGCCATTTGATCGAAACGAGCGCGGGCGAGACGAAGACGTCCAGCAGGTCTGCGACGGCCAGGGCCGCGATGAAGGTGGCCTGGGCCGCCTCCGCCGCCGACTTGGGCGTGGTGATCAGAAGGGTGGCGGCCAGATTGCCCTGATCGGTGTCCCACTTGCGACCCCGCCGACCGCGGCCAGCGGTCTGGCGCCGTGCCACGATCCAGCGCGGGCCCGCCTCTCCGGCCTCGGCAAGACGGCGCGCCTCGGCGTTGGTCGAGTCGATCTCGTCGAGGATGACCAGAGGGACGGGCGCCAACGCCCTACCCGTTCCCGAAGCCGGCGCTCGCAGCCTTGGTCAGCGGCTCCAGCCAGGTCAGACCGATGATCACCAAGGGGAAGGCGAAGGCGGCGCAGGCCCACCCGATCCACTTCGCCTCGACCGGCGCTGCGTCGGTGGCGATGTCGTCCACCGGCGCATCGAACCACATCAGTTTGATGATGCGCAGATAGTAGAAGGCGGCGACGACCGAGGCGACCAGACCTGCGGCCGCGACGGGCCACAGTCCTGCATCGGCAGCGGCGCCGAACACATAGTATTTGCCCCAGAAGCCCGAGAAAGGCGGCATGCCCAGGACCGACAGCGACAGGATGGTCAGGGCCACGGCCGTCAGCGGCCGATCCTTCTTCAATCCGGCCAGATCGGCGATGCGGCGGATCGGACGGCCCGATTTGGACAGGCTGAGCAGGATGGCGAAGAAGCCCAGTTGGTCGATGACATACAGCGTCATGAACATCAGCATGGCCTGCAGGCCCTCGGCCGTGCCCGCCGCAATGCCCAGCAGGGCGTAACCGATGTTGGCGATCGACGAATAGGCCAGCAGGCGCTGGATGTCCTTCTGCGCCAGACCGCCGAAGGCGCCGACGACGAAGCTGATCAGGGAGATGGCGATCAGGACCTGCGACCACTGCGCGTGAGCGTCGCCGAAACCGTTGTCCAGCGCGCGGGCGATCAGCACCATGGCCGCCACCTTGGGCGCCGTGGCGAACAGGGCCACGACCGGCGTCGGCGCGCCTTCATAGACGTCGGGCGTCCACATGTGGAACGGCGCGACCGAAACCTTGAACGCCAGGCCACAGATCAGGAAGACCAGGCCGAAGACCAGGCCCGGGCCGGGATTGTCGGCGGCGACGGCGGCGATGTCCTCGAACCGCATCGAGCCGGCGAAGCCGTAGATCAGGCTGGCGCCATACAGCAGCAGACCCGACGACAGCGCGCCCAGGACGAAATACTTCAGGCCCGCTTCCGACGCCTTGACGTCGTTGCGGTGGAAGGCGGCGAGCACATACAGGGCCAGCGAGTGCAGCTCGATCCCGACATACATGGAGATCAGGTCGCCCGAGGACGCCATCATCCCCATACCGGCCGAGGCCAGCACGATCAGGACCGGATATTCGAACTTGGCGATGCGCGTGCGCTTCATCCAGCCGTCGCCCAGCACGACCGCAACGGCGGCCGACAGATAGATCAGGCTCTTGGCGTAGATGGCCAGCGGATCGGCGACATAGGCGCCGTTGAAGGCGACGCCCCACGGTCCGACGATGGAAATGGCGGCGGCGGCGATCAGCAGCAGGACCGACAGGATCGACACCAGACGGGCGCTCTTGTCGCCGATGAAGGCGCCGACCATCAGCAGGACCAGGGCGCCGACCGCGAGGGTGACTTCCGAGGCGGCGAGATGCAGGGCGGAGGATAGATCAGGCATCTGTAAGTCTCACCCGCCGATCGCGGCGCGATACGCGCTGGTCAGGGCCTCGACGGCAGGCCCGGTGTAATCGAGGACAGAGGCCGGATGGACCCCCAGCCAGATGGTGCCGACGATCAGGGGCACGAACAGCAGCAGTTCGCGCTTGTCGATGTCGGTGATGGTCTCAAGCTTCGGATTGGTGATCTCGCCGAACATGACCGCGCGGTACAGGGTCAGGGCGTAGACCGCCGAGAAGATGACGCCCGAGGCCGCGACCAGCGCCGCCCAGGTCGAGGCGTTGTAGGCCCCCGTCATGGTCAGAACTTCGCCGATGAAGCCCGAGGTGCCCGGGAGACCGACGTTGGCCATGGTGAACATCAGGAAGATGGCGGCGTACCACGGCATCTTGGAGGTCAGGCCGCCGTAGAAGGCGATCTCGCGAGTGTGCATCCGGTCGTAGACGACGCCGACGCACAGGAACAACGCGCCCGAGATCAGGCCGTGGCTGATCATCTGGAAGATGGCGCCCTGCATGCCGATGTTGTTGCCCGCGAAGATGCCCAGGGTCACAAAGCCCATGTGGGCCACGGACGAATAGGCGATCAGCTTCTTGATGTCCGTCTGACGCCAGGCGACCAGCGACGTATAGACGATAGCGATCACCGACAGGGTGAAGACCAGCGGCCGGAACATCTCCGAAGCCATCGGGAACATCGGCACGTTGAACAGGATAAAGCCGTATCCGCCCAGCTTCAGCAGAATACCTGCCAGGATGACCGAACCGGCCGTCGGCGCCTGAACGTGGGCGTCGGGCAGCCAGGTGTGGACCGGCCACATCGGCATCTTGACCGCGAACGAAGCGAAGAAGGCCAGCCACAGGATCGGCTGGACAGCCGGATCGAAGGCGAAACGCTTCAGCTCGGGAATGCTGGTGGTGCCCGCCTCATGCGCCATCCACAGCATGGCCAGCAGCATCAGGACGGACCCCAGCAGGGTGTAGAGGAAGAACTTGTAGGCCGCATAGATGCGGTTCTGACCGCCCCAGATGCCGATGATCAGGAACATCGGGACCAGCGTGCCTTCGAAGAAGATGTAGAAGAGGAACAGGTCCAGCGAGGTGAACACCCCGATGACCAGCGTCTCCAGCACCAGGAAGGCGATCATATATTCGACGACGCGCGTCTCGACCGACTTCCAGCTGGCCAGGATGCAGATCGGCATCAGGAAGGCCGTCAGTAGGACGAACAGGATCGAGATCCCGTCGACGCCCAGGTGATAGCTGGCGCCCGCGAACCACGGGACCATCTCCACGAACTGATAGTTGGTGTTGGCCAGATCGAAGCCGGCGACCAGCACGGCCGACACCGCCAGGGTGACCAGGGTGGTGATCAGCGCGATCCAGCGCGCGGCCGGCGCGGCCGCATCGGCCGACTTTGACGTCAGCCGGGCGGCGAAGATCGCCAGGGCCCCGACCAGGGGCAGGAATGTAACGAGGCTCAGGATGTAGGGCACGAGATCAGGCTCCCCACGCGAGGATGGCGAAGGTGAGCAGACCAGCCACCCCGAGCAGCATCACGAAGGCGTAGTGATAGACATAGCCGGACTGGATCTTGCCCAGTCGAGCGGCGGATTTCAGCGACACCCAGGCGGCGCCGTTCGGGCCCAGGCCGTCGATGATCTTCACGTCGCAGATCTTCCAGAAGAAGTTCCCGATGGCGCGGAAGCCGCGCACGAAGACGAAGTCGTACAGCTCGTCGAAGTACCACTTGTTGTAGAGGAAGCGGTAGATGACGCCGTTCCGCTCGGCCATGCGACGGCCCATGCCCTCGCGAGCGACGTAGATCCAGGAGGCGAAGGCGGTGCCGATCAGCGTCAGGATCAGCGGCGACCATTTCACCCAGGTCGGGACGTCGTGGCTTTCGTGCAGGACGTGGTTGTTCGCGCCGGTGAAGATCGCGCCGCGCCAGAACTCGCCCTCGTGGTGGCCGATGAAATGCGGCGCGAAGACGAAGCCTGCGGCGACGGCGCCGACCGACAGCAGGATCAGCGGGATCAGCATGACCAGCGGGCTCTCATGCGGCTTCAGCGGGCCATGATGACCGTGGTCGTCATGCGTATGATCGTCGTGATGATCGCCGACCGGCTCGGAATGGGTTTCCAGCTGGGCGTGGGAAGCGTGGTCGTCAGCATGATGGGCGTCGCCCTCTTCTTTCCACACCGGCTTGTTGTGGAAGGTCATGAAGACCAGGCGCCACGAATAGTAGGCCGTCAGACCGGCGGCGATGATGCCGACGAAGAAGGCGAACAGACCGATGGCCGAGTGACCCGAGGCCGCCGAGGCATAGGCGCTCTCGATGATCGAGTCCTTGGAGTAGAAGCCGGCGAAGCCGCCGACGCCGGGGATGCCGAGGCCGGTGATGGCGATGGTGCCGATGGTCATCACTGCATAGGTGACCGGCAGCAACTTCCACAGCCCGCCCATCTTCCGCATGTCCTGCTCGTGGTGCATGCCGTGGATCACCGAGCCGGCGCCCAGGAACAGCAAGGCCTTGAAGAAGGCGTGCGTGAACAGGTGGAACATGGCCGCCTGGTAGGCGCCGACGCCCGCCGCGAAGAACATGTAGCCCAGCTGCGAACAGGTCGAATAGGCGATGACCCGCTTGATGTCGTTCTGGGTCAGGCCGACCGTGGCGGCGAACAGGGCCGTGACGGCGCCGATGATGGCGATGATCTGCGACGCGCCCGGCGCATATTCATAGATCGGGCTCAGCAGGCAGACCATATAGACGCCGGCGGTGACCATTGTCGCGGCGTGGATCAGCGCCGACACCGGGGTCGGGCCTTCCATCGCGTCCGGCAACCAGGTGTGCAGGAAGAACTGGGCCGACTTGCCCATGGCGCCGATGAACAGCAGGAACCCGGCCAGATCCAGCGCGGACCACTGGACGCCCAGGAACTCCCACGTCGTGCCGGCCTTGGTGGCGATCAGCGGGAACAGTTCGGCGAAGTTGATGGTGCCGTACATCCAGAAGATCGTCATGATCCCCAGCACGAAACCGAAGTCGCCGACGCGGTTGACGACGAAGGCCTTGATCGCGGCGGCGCTGGCCGTCGGCTTCTTGAACCAGAAGCCGATCAGCAGATAGGACGCCAGGCCCACGCCTTCCCAGCCGAAGAAGATCTGCATGAAGTCGGCCGCCGTCACCAGCGCCAGCATCATGAAGGTGAACAGCGACAGATAGGCGAAGAAGCGCGGCCGGCTGTCGTCCTCGGCCATGTAGCCCCAGGAATACAGGTGAACCAGCGACGACACGCTGGTGACCACGATCAGCATGGTCGCCGACAGGGCGTCGATACGGATCGACCACGCCGACTGGAAGTCGCCCACATTGATGAAGGGCGCCAGTCGAATGGTGAAGGGCTCCAGATGGCCCCAGGTCCATTGGCCGAACACCGTCCAGGCCACAGCGCACGAGAAGAACAGCAGGCCGGTCGTGACGGCCTGCGAGGGGATGTTGCCGATCCGGCGTCCGAAGAAGCCGGCGATGGCCGCGCCCAGCAGCGGCGCGAAGATCCCGAGTATGACGAGGGTATGGAAGGTCACGCTCAGCCCTTCATCACGGAGGCATCGTCCACGGCGATGTCGCCGCGGTTACGGAAGAAGGTCACCAGGATCGCCAGGCCGACGGCGGCCTCGGCCGCGGCGACGGTCAGCACGAACATCGCCATGATCTGCCCGCTGATTTCGTTCAGATAGGCCGAGAAGGCGACGAAGTTTATGTTCACCGCCAGCAGGATCAGCTCGATCGACATCAGGATGATGATGACGTTCTTGCGGTTCACGAAGATGCCGAACACGCCGATGGTGAACAGGATCGCGGCGACCGTCAGATAGTGGGTCAGACCGATCATCAGAGAAGCTCCTCGGCGCTGACGCCTTCGCCCGTGGCGGCGGACTTGATCTCGACCGACTTGCGACGGTCGCGGTTCACCTGGTCGCCGGGGTTCTGGCGTTTGATGTGCGGCTTGTGGCGCAGGGTCAGGGTGATGGCGCCGATCATCGCGATCAGCAGCACGATCCCGGCCGCTTGGAAGAAGTAGACATAGTCTGTGTAGAGGACGCGGCCGATGGCCTCGACATTCGTCACGCTGGCGTCCGGCACGCCCGGCGCCGGCAGGCCCGCAGCGGCCCCACCCTGAACCACGGCGACCGAGACGATGATCATCTCCACCAGAAGCACGGCGGCGATGATGGCGCCCAGCGGCAGATAGCGCGCGTAACCTTCGCGCAGCTTCAGGAAGTCCACGTCCAGCATCATGACGACGAACAGGAACAGCACCGCGACCGCGCCCACATAGACGACGACCAGCAGCATCGCCAGGAACTCGGCGCCCAGCAGCACGAACAGACCCGCCGACGAGAAGAAGGCCAGGATCAACCACAGCACGCTGTGCACCGGGTTGCGCGCGGTCACGACCAGAAGGCCGGAAACCGTGGCGACCGCCGCCAGCAGATAGAAGGCTATGCCTTGCAGCATGTCGGGACGAAGCCCCTTTCGTATCGGCCGCGACCCCGTTCAGGAATCGCCGACCCGTTTAGCGAGATGCGCCTTAGCGGTAAGGCGCGTCGAGTTCCAGATTCTTGGCGATCTGCCGTTCCCAGCGGTCGCCGTTATCGAGCAGGCGTTGCTTGTCGTAGAGCAGCTCTTCGCGCGTCTCGACGGCGAACTCCGAGTTCGGCCCCTCCACGATGGCGTCCACCGGGCAGGCCTCCTGGCACAGGCCGCAGTAGATGCATTTGACCATATCGATGTCGTAGCGGGTCGTGCGGCGGCTGCCGTCGGCGCGCGGCTCGGCCTCGATGGTGATGGCCTGGGCCGGGCAGATGGCTTCGCACAGCTTGCAGGCGATGCAGCGTTCCTCGCCGTTCGCATAGCGACGCAGAGCGTGCTCGCCGCGGAAGCGCGGCGACTGCGGATTGCGCTCGAACGGGTAGTTCACCGTCATCTTGGGACGGGCCATATATTTCAGCGACAGACCGATGGCGCCGATGACGTCCAGCATCATCGCGCCCTTGGTCGCCTGGACGATACGGGTGAACATCAGGTTTTATCCTTGGGGGCGGGCGTCGTCTTGGGTGCGGTCTGGCTGGCGCGCCAGTCCTGTTCGATGCGGTCCTGGCGTTGCTGCCATTGATAGCTCGACTCGGGCATGCGCGACGCGTCGGGCGCGCAGGCGGCGGTCATCGCCACAAGACCGAGACCGATGATGAGGCCGCGCATCACGACCCCACCACGAAGACGCGCCAGGCCGACACGATCACGACCGCGACCAGCGACGTCGGCAGGAAGATCTTCCAGCCCAGACGCATCAGTTGGTCATAGCGATAGCGCGGCACGAAGGCCTTCACCATCGAGATCATGATGAACCAGAAGACCGTCTTGGCCATGAAGGTCAGCAGATAGATCGTATAGGCGATCCAGGCCGGCAGCCCATCCATCCAGGCCTGCGGCACGCCGGGGTTCCAGCCGCCGAAGAACAGCAGGCTGATCATCGCCGACATGAAGACGATGTTGACGTACTCGCCCATCATGAACAGCAGGTACGGCGTCGAGCTGTATTCGACCTGATAACCCGCGACCAGTTCGGACTCGGCCTCGGGCAGGTCGAACGGCGGGCGGTTGGTCTCGGCCAGGGCCGAGATGAAGAAGATGATCGACATCGGGAACAGGATCACGACCAGCGGCCAGGTGTCGGCGCCGCCGCCGAAGCCGTACCAGTTCCAGAACATGCCCTTCTGGCTGTCGACGATCGCCGACAGGTTCATGGTGCCAGCCAGCAGGATCACATTGATGATGATCAGGCCCAGCGAGACTTCGTAGGACACCATCTGCGCCGCCGAACGCAGCGAACCCAGGAACGGATACTTCGAGTTCGAAGCCCAGCCGCCCATGATGATGCCGTAAACGCCCAGCGACGACACGGCGAAGATGTACAGGATGCCGACGTTCAGGTCCGACACGACCCAACCAGGAGCGAACGGAATGACCGCCCAGGCCATGAAGGCCAGGATGACTGTGATGATCGGCGCGATGATGAAGACCGCCTTGTCGGCGCCGGCCGGGATCACGACCTCCTTCAGCACGAACTTGATCATGTCCGCGAAGGATTGAAGCAGGCCGAAGGGACCGACGACGTTCGGACCCTTGCGCATCTGCACGCCGGCCCAGACCTTGCGGTCGGCCAGCAGCAGGAAGGCGACGGCGATCAGCACGCCGACCGTGATCAGCAGGACCTGGCCGACCGTGATCAGCGTCCAGCCCAGAGGCGTGGCCCAGAAGGAAACGGGGTCCATGGCTTACTCCGCCGCCATTGCGACCGGCTGGGTCCGCAGGGCGGACAGCTCGGCCATCGTCGCGCTGGCGCGCGCTATCGGATTGGAAAGATACGGGTCGGTCACGGCCGAGACGAAGGCGCGGTCGCCCAGATCGCCCTTGGCGCCCAGGGCCGCCACGTCGAACGTCGCCGGCGCGGGCAGATAGTCGATCCGGCCAAAGGTCGGGTGATCGCCCATCAGCTTGGCGCGCAGTTGCTCCAGCGTGTCGTACGGCAGGGTCTTGTCGACGCGCGCCGACAGGGCGCGGATGATGGCCCAGTCTTCCTTCGCCTCGCCCTTGGGGAAGACGACGCGTTCGGCCATCTGCACCCGGCCCTCGGTGTTGACGTACAGGCCGGCCTTCTCGGTGTAGGCCGCGCCCGGCAGGATCACGTCCGCGCCGTGCGCCCCGCGGTCGCCGTGGCTGCCCAGATAGACGCGGAAGGCGTTCGAACCGGTCGGATCGACCTCGTCCGCGCCCAACAGGAACAGCACGTCCAGAGCATCCGGTTTCAGCATCTCAGAGACCGTCAGGCCGCCGTCAGCCGGCACGAAGCCCATGTCCAGACCGGCGACGCGCGACGCGGCGTGGTGCAGGACGTTGAAGCCGTTCCAACCGTCGGCGACCACGCCGACCTTCTTGGCCAGGGCGCCGAGTGCGTTCAGGACGGACGGACCGCCCTCCCCGACCAGCGCGCCGGAGCCGACGATGATCGCCGGACGCTCGGCCTTGGTCAGGAAGTCCAGCGCAGACTTCGGCAGCTTGGCCAGGGTCTGCGTGCCTGCGCCCAGATAGGCGTAGTCGAACGTCAGGTCGGCCTGTTCGCCGATCAGACCGATCTCCATGTCGCCCTTCAGCCAGGCCTTGCGCAGGCGGGCGTTCAGCAGCGGCGCCTCGGTGCGCGGATTGGCGCCGACGATCAGAACGGCGTCAGCCTTTTCAATGCCTTCCAGGCCGGAGTTGAACAGCCATCCCTCGCGCGGGCCGTAACCCACGGCGGCGCCGTCCTGGCGGCAGTCGGTGTTGTTGGAGCCAAGCGCGCGGAACAGGTCCAGCGTCGCCTTCATCGACTCGGCGTCCTGCAGGTCGCCGGCGATCACGCCGATACGCTCGGCCGGCGCGGCCTTCAGCTTGGCGGCGACGACGTCCAGCGCCTCGTTCCACGAGGCGGCGCGCAGCTTGCCGTTCTCACGGATCCACGGACGGTCCAGACGACGCGCGGTCAGGCCGTCGACGACATAGCGGCTCTTGTCCGACAGCCACTCCTCATTGATGCCTTCGTTGACGCGCGGCAGCACGCGCATGACCTCGGACCCGCGGTAGTCGGCGCGGATGTTCGAGCCCAGGGCGTCCATAACGTCGATGGTCTCGGTCTTCTTCAGTTCCCACGGACGATAGTGGTACTGCCACGGGCGGTGCGTCAGGGCGCCGACCGGGCACAGGTCGTTGACGTTGCCCGACAGTTCCGAGGCGACCGATTTCTCCAGATAGGTCGTGATCTCGGCGTCCTCGCCGCGCGAGATCATGCCGATGTCCGGCACGCCGGCGACTTCGGTGATGAAGCGGACGCAGCGCGTGCACTGGATGCAGCGCGTCATGAAGGTCTTGATGGTCGGACCCATCGCCTTTTCTTCGACCGCGCGCTTGTTCTCCGAATAGCGCGAGCCGTCGCGGCCATAGCCGACCGACTGGTCCTGCAGGTCGCATTCGCCGCCCTGGTCGCAGATCGGGCAATCCAGCGGGTGGTTGATGAGCAGGAACTCCATCACCCCTTCCCGGGCCTTCTTGACCATCGGCGTGTCGGTGAAGATTTCCTGGCCGTCGGCGGCCGGAAGCGCGCACGAGGCCTGCGGCTTCGGCGGTCCAGGCTTCACCTCGACCAGGCACATGCGGCAGTTGCCGGCGATGGACAGGCGCTCGTGATAGCAGAAGCGCGGAATCTCTTGTCCGGCGCGTTCGGCGACCTGGAGCACGGTCATGCCGGGCTCGAACTCGGTTTCGACGCCGTTGACCTTGGCGATAGGCATCAGCGGGCCTCTTGCTTGGCGGCGGGAGCCGCCATTTGTACATCCACGGACATCGGCTGACCGTCGCGGAACAGGCCCGCGCCGTCGGCTTGCGCCCGGCATTCGAATTCCAGCCTGCCGCCATCGACTGGCGCGCGCCACGACACCTGGGCCGTGCGTTCGCCGGTGGCGGTGAAGGCGACGGCGTCGCCTTCCTGGCCATACATGCGGTTCACCACGTCGCGGCACGCCGCTTCGAGGTTCGCCGGAGCCGCCGCCGTCGCGACAGGCGCGACTTCAGCAGGAGCCGCCGTCGCGGGCGCGGTCGACGCTTCACGCGCAGCCTTTTCCCGCTCGCCGCAAGCGGCGAGGATCGGAAGCGTCAGCAACAGGGCGACGGCGAGGCGCATCTCTACTCCGCCGCGATCGCGTGGCCGGCGAAGTTCGCGCGGCGGCTGCGATAGTTGGCGATCCGCTCTTCAATCTCGTGACGGAAGTGACGGATCAGGCCCTGAACCGGCCAGGCGGCCGCGTCGCCCAAGGCGCAGATGGTGTGGCCCTCGACCTGTCCGGCGACGTCCAGCAGCAGGTCGATTTCCGACGGATCGGCCTCGCCCACAGCCATCCGCTCCAGCACGCGCCACATCCAGCCGGTACCTTCGCGGCACGGCGTGCACTGGCCGCAGCTCTCGTGCTTGAAGAAGTAGCTGATGCGGGCGATCGCCTTCACGATGTCGGTGGATTCGTCCATGACCGTCACGCCGGCGGTGCCCAGCGACGAGCGAACCTCGCGCATGGAATCGAAGTCCATCAGGACCGTCTCGGCCTGTTCGCGCGTGATGACCGGGCAGGACGCGCCGCCGGGGATGATGGCCTTCAGATTGCTCCAGCCGCCGCGCACGCCGCCGCCGTGATCCTCGATCAGCTGACGCAGCGGGATCGACATGGCCTCTTCGACCACGCACGGCGTATTCACGTGACCGGACAGCGACATCAGCTTGGTGCCGGTATTGTTCGGACGGCCGAAGCTGGCGAACCAGTCGGCGCCGCGACGCAGGATCGTACCGACGACGGCGATCGACTCGACGTTGTTCACCGTGGTCGGGCAGCCGTACAGGCCCGCGCCGGCCGGGAACGGCGGCTTCAGGCGCGGCTGGCCCTTCTTGCCTTCCAGCGATTCCAGCAGCGCCGTCTCTTCGCCGCAGATGTAGGCGCCCGCGCCGTGGTGGATATAGACGTGGAAGTCCCAGCCGTGGACGTTGCCGTCGCCGATCAGCTTGGCCTCATAGGCCTGCTTGACGGCGGCTTCCATGCGCTCGCGTTCCAGCACGTATTCGCCGCGAAGATAGATGTAGCAGGCGTGGGCCTGCATCGCGAAGCTGGCGATCAGCGCGCCTTCGATCAGCAGGTGCGGATCATGGCGCATGATCTCGCGGTCCTTGCAGGTCGCGGGCTCGGATTCGTCGGCGTTGATGACCAGGTAGTGAGGACGATCCTTCACCTCCTTGGGCATGAACGACCATTTCAGGCCGGTCGAGAAGCCCGCGCCGCCACGGCCGCGCAGACCCGAGGCCTTGACGTTATTGATGATCCAGTCGCGGCCAAGGTCCAGCATGTCCTTGGTGGCGTTCCAGGCGCCGCGGTTCTTCGCCCCGTCCAGCGTCCAGTCGTGGAAGCCGTACAGGTTGGTGAAGATGCGATCCTTGTCTTCGAGAATGCCGACCATGGCCCTCAGAGTCCTTCCGCCAGACGGCGCTTGTGGTGGCGCGTGCGCATCCAGATGGCCGCGATGACCATCACCCAGCCCGCCGCCAGCATAAAGTAGGAGAGATTGACCGCCCACGGCCCGACTGCGCCCTGACGCGAGATCAGGATCAGAACGGCCGCGCCGACGACCATAGCCAGGCCGCCCGCGCGCAGCGGACGCCCGACGTTGCGCAGTTCCTTGCGGTAGGCTGCGCGGCCCTCCTCGGTGTTCAGATCCGGCGGCGACATCAGGCCGGGGCCTTCTCGACCGGCGCGGGATCGCTGTTCGGCAGCTTCTTGATCGGCTTGGCGGCCGAGCCGTCATACAGCGTCGCATCGAGCAGGGTCTTGGCCCCGCCCTGCGGCGCCGCATTGGTGCGACCGATGTAGGAGCCCGGCTCGGGCGTCTTGCCGGCGGCGAAGTCGTCGATGATCCGGCCGATCGTCTCGGGCGTCAGGTCCTCAAAATAATAGTCGTTGATCTGGGCCATCGGCGCGTTGGAGCAGGCGCCCAGGCACTCGACTTCCTGCCAGGTGAAGCGGCCGTCGGCGGACAGATGATCCTTGGGACCGATCTTTTCCTTGCAGACGCGCATCAGCTCATTGGCGCCGCGCAGCATGCACGGCGTGGTGCCGCACACCTGGATCAGCGCCGTCTTGCCGACCGGCTCCAGCATGAACATGGTGTAGAAGGTCGCGACCTCCAGCACCCGGATGTAGGCCATGTCCAGCAGCTCGGCGATGGCGCGGATGGCGGGTTCGGACACCCAACCTTCCTGCTTTTGCACCAGCCACAGGATCGGGATTACCGCCGACTGACGACGGCCCTCGGGATACTTCTTGATCCACCATTCGGCCTTGGCCGTCGTGTCGGCCGTAAAGGCGAACGAGGCGGGCTGTTCCTTGGCGAGACGACGAACGCTCATCGGTCCACTTCTCCGAAAACGATGTCGAGCGAGCCCAGGATGGCGGACACGTCGGCCAGTTGGTGGCCGCGGTTCATCCAGTCCATCGCCTGCAGCGAGCGGAAGCCCGGCGCCGAGATCTTCACACGATACGGTTTGTTGGTCCCGTCCGACACCAAATAGATCCCGAACTCGCCCTTGGGCGCCTCGACTGAGGCATAGACCTCGCCCTCAGGCGTCTTGAAGCCCTCGGTGTAGAGCTTGAAGTGGTGGATCAGCGACTCCATCGAGCGCTTCATCTCGCCACGGCGCGGCGGGACGATCTTGTTGTCCTCGACCATCACCGGCTCGCCGGGGCAGTTGCGCAGCTTGTGGATGCACTGCTCCATGATCCGCACCGACTGCTTCATCTCCTCGATGCGCACCAGATAGCGGTCCCAGCAGTCGCCGTTCTTGCCGACGACCACGTCGAAGTCGAGCTCGGCATAGCACTCATAGGGCTGCGACTTGCGCAGGTCCCAGGCGATGTTCGAGCCCCGCAGCATCACGCCGGTGAAGCCCCATTCCAGGGCCTGCTGCTTGGACACCACGCCGATGTCGACGTTGCGCTGCTTGAAGATGCGGTTCTCGGTGACCAGGCTTTCGATGTCCTTCAGCGCCGGCGGGAACTCGTGGCACCAGCGGCCGATGTCGTCGATCAGGTCCATCGGCAGGTCCTGGTGGACGCCGCCGGGACGGAAGTAGTTGGCGTGCAGACGGGCGCCGCAAGCGCGCTCGTAGAACACCATCAGCTTTTCGCGTTCCTCAAAGCCCCAGAGCGGCGGCGTCAGGGCGCCGACGTCCATGGCCTGGGTCGTCACGTTCAGCATGTGCGACAGGATGCGGCCGATTTCCGAGTACAGCACGCGGATCAACTGCGCTCGATACGGAACCTCGATGCCCAGCAGCTTCTCGATGGCCAGGCAGAAGGCGTGCTCCTGGTTCATCGGCGACACATAGTCGAGACGATCCAGATAAGGCACGTTCTGAAGGTATGTGCGGGCCTCCATCAGCTTTTCGGTGCCGCGGTGCAGCAGGCCGATGTGCGGATCGACGCGCTCGACGATTTCGCCGTCCAGCTCCAGCACCAGGCGCAGCACGCCGTGCGCGGCAGGGTGTTGCGGACCGAAGTTGATGGTGAACTTGCGGTCTTCCATCTCGCGCGCATGGGCAGTGCGGGTGTCGAGGTCGTCCTCGAACACATCGACGCCCAGCGGCGGCAGGGTGGGGTTTCCGTCAGCCATTACGCCTGGCCTCCCGCCTTCTCGTCGCCGGGCAGGACCGGCGCGGGGTATTCGGCGCCCTCCCAGGGCGACAGGAAATCGAAGGTGCGGAACTCTTGGGTCAGCTTGACCGGCTCATAGACCACGCGGCGCTGTTCCTCGTCGTAGCGGACCTCGACATAGCCCGTCATCGGGAAGTCCTTGCGCAGCGGATGGCCTTCGAAGCCATAGTCCGTCAGCAGGCGACGCATATCCGGGTGGCCCGAGAACAGCATGCCGTACATGTCGTAGGCTTCACGCTCGAACCAGTTGGCGGCCGGATAGGCCGAGATGACCGAGGGCACCGGCCGGGTCTCGTCGGTCGAGACCTTCACCCGCAGGCGCGCGTTCCGCGTCATCGACAGCAGGTGATAGACCACCTCGAACCGCTCCTTGCGATCCGGATAGTCCACGCCGCACAGGTCGAGCAGTTGCTGGAAGCCGAACTGATCGCGCAGCGTCGTCAGCACCTCGACGATCCGCTCGCGTGGCGCGACCAACGTCAGTTCGCCGAACGCCACCTGGGCCTCGACGCCCAGCGCCCCGACCATCTCGGCGCCCAGCGGCGTCAGGGCGGCTTCGTGTTGCGCTTGAACAGCCAGAGAGGTCATCGGTCGATGGTCCCCGTGCGACGGATCTTCTTCTGCAGTTGCAGCAGGCCATACAGCAGCGCCTCGGCCGTCGGCGGGCAGCCGGGCACGTAGACGTCCACCGGCACGACGCGGTCGCAACCGCGCACGACGCTGTAACTATAGTGGTAGTATCCGCCGCCGTTGGCGCAGCTGCCCATCGACACGACGTAGCGCGGATCGGGCATCTGGTCGTAGACCTTGCGGATGGCCGGGGCCATCTTGTTGGTCAGGGTGCCGGCGACGATCATCAGGTCCGACTGACGCGGGCTGGCGCGCGGCGCCATGCCGAAGCGTTCGACATCGAAGCGCGGCATCGACATCTGGATCATTTCGACGGCGCAGCAGGCCAGGCCGAACGTCATCCACATCAGCGAGCCCGTGCGGGCCCAGTTGATGACGTCGTCGGCGGCAGCGACCAGATAGCCGCGCTCGCCGAGCTCCATGTTCACGGCCTCGAAGAACTTGTCGTGGACCTTGGGGTCATAACCCTCGACGGTCGAACGCGCGCCGGCGCCGGCCGGAACCAGCGGCGCGCCCGATGCGGACACCAGGCCTGCGGGCTTGGAAGCGGCGACTACTCCCATTCCAGGGCTCCCTTCTTCCATTCGTAGATGAAGCCGATGGTCAGAACGCCCAGGAAGACCATCATCGACCAGAAGGCGAACACCATGCCGGCGTGCGACAGATCGAACATCGACACCGCCCACGGGAACAGGAAGGCGACTTCCAGGTCGAAGATGATGAACAGGATCGACACCAGATAGAAGCGGATGTCGAACTTCATCCGGGCATCGTCGAAGGCGTTGAAGCCGCACTCATAGGCCGACAGCTTCTCGCTATCGGGGCTCTTCGGCGCCAGCAGCAGCGGCAGCACGATGAAAAGAATGCCGATGAAGGCGGCCACGCCGGCGAAGACCAGGACCGGAAGATATTCGAGAAGGAATGCGTTCATTCGAAGAACCTCGTCCGCCGGGGAGAGGCGGGATTCGGCGCTTCTTAGACCCAAGACCGCCGCCGTTCAAACCCCTGCGACCATTGGATTTTCATTGAGAACGGCTCGCAACTTTGCGCGCCATATGTCGCAGGGCCGGCGCTTGCGCGTCGCCGGGCTGCAAAGGCCTATTGGCGAGCCGATCGCGTAACCGAAAGTCATCTGAATGAGCCTAGCCAGCCGCGCCCTGAACGCTGTCGAGCGGATCGGTAATCGACTTCCCGATCCTGTCTTCCTGTTCCTGTGGCTGATCGGCGGTTTGCTCGTCCTCAGCATGGTCGGCGCCGGCCTGGGCTGGTCCGCCGTCAATCCGGTCACCGGCGATCAACTGGTCGCAAAGAGCCTGCTGTCCGCCGAGAATCTGGAACAGTTGATCATCGGCATGCCGCGCACGCTGGCGGACTTCCCTCCCCTCGGCATCGTCATCACAATCATCTACGGCGCTTCGGTCGCCGAACGCACCGGGATGTTCGCGACCGCCATTCGCGGCGCCCTGCTGAACGCCCCGCGTTCCATACTGACGCCCGTCGTCGTGATCACCGGCATGGTGTCCCATCACGCGTCGGACGCCTCCTATGTCGTGGTCATCCCGCTGGCGGCCGTCATCTTCGCTGCAGCGGGCCGACATCCGCTGGCGGGTCTGGCCGCAGGCTTCGCCGCCGTGTCGGGCGGATACGCCGGCAACCTGTTTCCCGGCGCCAGCGACGCCTTGATCCTGGGCATCACCGAGCCGGCCGCCCGCCTGATCGATCCGTCCTATTCCGTGAACATCGCCGGCAACTGGTTCTTCATCGTCGGCGTCGTCTTCGTCTTCACCCCTATCGTCTGGTTCCTGACCGACCGGGTGATCGAGCCGCGTCTCGGCGTCTGGAAGCCGTCAGAGGGCGTCGCCGCCCCGAACGCTTCGGAAAAACAGCCCCTGACCGCCGCCGAAAAGCGCGGCCTGAAGTTCGCCGGCCTGGCGCTTCTCGGCATGATCGCGCTCTGGGCCCTGCTGACCTTCATACCGGGCTCGCCGTTCGTCGATTCCGAGGTGGATCCGGAGCAGAAGTTCAATCCGCTCTACAAGTCGCTGGTCGCCTTCTTCGCCATCACCTTCTTCGTCACCGGCGGCGCCTATGGCGCGGGAGCCGGCACGATCCAGTCGCACCGCGACATGGTCACGATGATGCGCGACGGCATCGCCCAGTTGGCGCCCTATATCGTGCTGGCTTTCTTCGCCGCCCACTTCGTGGCCATGTTCAACTGGTCGGGCCTGGGGCCGATCCTGGCGGTCAATGCGGCGGCGGGCCTGAAGACCCTGGCCCTGCCCGCCCCGCTGCTGCTGATCTGTGTCGTCTTCGTCTCGTGCTTCTTCGACCTGTTCATCGGCTCGGCCTCGGCCAAGTGGTCGGCCCTGGCGCCCATTGTGGTGCCGATGTTCATGCTGCTGGGCATTTCACCGGAGATGACGACCGCTGCCTATCGCATGGGTGATTCCGTCACCAACATCGCCACGCCGCTGATGAGCTACTTCCCGCTGATCCTGACCTTCGCGCAGCGCTGGGATCCACGATTCGGTTTGGGATCGCTGATGGCGACCATGCTGCCGTATGCCGGAGCCTTCCTGGTCGCCGGTCTGGCCATGGTGGCGGCCTGGGTCGCCTTCGACCTGCCGCTGGGGCCGGGCGTCGGCGTCCATTATGAACCGCCACCTCCCGCTGTGGCGGCCCATGAACCTGCCGACGGCGGCGTAGCGGGCCCGCACAGCCCGCCCCAGGCGGCGATCGTCACACCGTCCACAGCCCCGTCGCGTTGAGGGGCGCGTTTCTCCGAAAAGGTCGCTTGACGCGATGTGTCAGCCCGCCTAAACGACGCCCCTCGCCGGGGCGCACAGCCGCTTCGGCCGGGAAACGCGGGTGTAGCTCAGTTGGTTAGAGTGCCGGCCTGTCACGCCGGAGGTCGCGGGTTCGAGCCCCGTCACTCGCGCCACTCTTTCTAGAAATAGAAGAGTGGCGCACACCGCCTTCCCAAAAAGCTTTCGAAACAGCTCAAAAGTTTCGACCTGATACGCGGGTGTAGCTCAGTTGGTTAGAGTGCCGGCCTGTCACGCCGGAGGTCGCGGGTTCGAGCCCCGTCACTCGCGCCACTTCTTTTCAAGACATTGATATAAAAGAAGTGGCGCGCTCCCGTTTTCGGAAACGCGCCATTCGAACGCGTCGTGGCCTTGGCCGCTCAGTGCAGCGGCAGTGCACTATCCGGGTTCACGAACGCCGTTTCGCCCGTCAGCTCGCCATAGACCATGCAGAGGTCCTCGAAGACTCGATTCCAGGCGAACTGGCTGACCGCCTTTTCGCGAGCCGCCCGGCCGATCGCTTCGATGTCGCGAGCGAACAGGGCCTCGACCGCCTGGGCGTAATCGTCGGCATCCGCGCTGGCGGCCAGTTGCCCCACGCTCTCGTCGACCGTCTCGGCGACACCGCCCGCATTGACCCCAACGACGGGGCGGCCACAGGCCATCGCCTCCAGTACGATCAGCCCGAACGGCTCCTTGTCATTGGCGTGAACGAACGCATCGCAGCTGGCGATGATCTTGGCGACCGCCTTGGGATCGCTTTCATAGGGCATGGAGATGACGCGGTCCTCTTCCGGCATTCCCGCGCCTGCGCCGACCAGCACCAGGTGATAGGGGGCGCCCAGCTTCTGGACCGCCTCGATCAGCACATCGACATTCTTTTCCTTGGCCGGACGACCCGCGAAGCACAGGAGGCGCGCGTCTTCGCCCAAACCCAGCTGTTTCAGCAGCCACTGCCGGTCACGACGTTCCGGACGGAAGGTGTCGATCTCCACGCCCAGAGGCCGAATGACGATGTTGTTCACACCGGCCTCTTCCAGGCGCCGCGCGATAAAGCGGCTGGGCGACACGACCCGATCGAACTGTGAAAACAGCTTCGCCCAGCGCTTCTCAACCGGCTTCTTGGCCCATTCGCCGAAATGCAAGGCCGCCAGCCCCGCCGGATCAGAGTGGCAGAAGCCGACGACCGGGCATCCGACCCGCTGACCGGCCTCCAAAGCCCCCTGCCCCGGCGTGTAAGGGTCGCCGGCCTCGATGATGGACGGCTTCATCGCCGCCACCCAGGCGCTCCAGCGCTTGACCGAACTGGGCCAGCGGTAGCCGTCCCCGAACGGCAGCTTGGTCGCCCGCAATTGCACGATGCCGTCGGCCCGCGCCTTGTGCCGCGCGCCGGGCACGATCAGCGAGTGACTGATCCCCGGCCGATTGGCCTCGATCCATGCCTTCTTGGACAGGATATAGCGCTTCACCCCGCCTGAGCGCGGCGCATAGAGCATTGTGGTGTCCACCAGGCGAGGTCGCTCGTCCATCGCCGCCGCCTTTAGGGCCCGCAGCGTTTCGGCGACTTCCACGTCCAGCCCCGGAATCAGTCGGAGTTCGCTTTCCTGGACGTCGAGGTCTGTCATGCTCATGGAGTGTTCTCGCCTGGTCTGGGCTGTCGAACGCCGAAGGGGTTCGATGGATGCGTCCACGGGACGCGGCCTTTGGACCGTTCGACGCCCGTAAACCCGGGCGCGGCAAAGCTCAAGTGCGCGCCGTCGCGATTTCCTCCGCATTCGGCCTATCGGGCATCGACGAGCGAACGCGGGTCGCCTTACAGGATTGGCTCAAGACCATCACGGCCTTGCATTCGCCTCAAATTCGATAAACTTGGAACGCTGGCGCGGACCCTGCTAAGGGGTCTCCCGTAACGTGACGCGTGACCACCAGGGGTTTCTACCGAATGCGTATTTTGCTCGCGACCGCCGTGGCGATCGCCCCCTTGATGGTCGCCACAGGATCCCAGGCGGAGATCGTCATCTCGAACGCCCGGACAACACCGATCCAGACGTCCAATGCGACGGGCACAGCCGCCGATAACATCCGGATCGCCAGCGGCGGCAGCGTCGCCGTCGCCTCGGGCGCGGCCGTTACCCTGAACAGCAACAACACCGTCGATCTGGACAGCGGCGGCTCGATCACGATGGACAAGTCGGCCGACGGCTCGACCGGCCTGTTGGTCAACGGCGGCAACACCGGCTCGGTGATCGTCGGCGGCTCCATCACCGTCAACGACACGCTTGAAACAGCGGACATCAAGGACACCGACGGCGACGGCGACCTGGACGGTCCCTTCGCCACCGGAACCGGCCGCTACGGCGTGCGGGTCACCGGCGCATCGCCCTTCACCGGCAACATCCTGGTCGAGGGCACGGGCGCGATCGCGGTCGAGGGCAACAACTCCTACGGCCTGTCCGTCGAATCCGCCCTGAACGGCAAGCTTCAGAGCCTGGGAACGGTCCGTGTGACCGGTAACGACAGCGCCGCCATCCGCACCACGGGGCCGATTTCCGGCAATGTCGATCTTGCCGGCTCCATCTCGGCGCTCGGCGCCAATGCGACGGGCGTGTCGATCGAAGGCGATGTCGGCGGTGCGCTCAAGATCCACTCCTCCGTGGTCGCCACGGGCTATCGCTACACCACCCCGCCGCCGGTACGTCCGACGACCGGCACGTTCGATAACGCGACGACCCTGTTCCTCGACGAACTCGACGCCGACGATCTGCTGCAGGGCGGACCGGCCGTGCGCGTCGGCGCCAATGTCGCCAGCGGCGTGCTGCTGGACAAGGCGCTCGCCTATTCCGAGGCGGGCATCGAGGGCGACGACGACAAGGACGGCGTCAAGAACGGCGACGAGGACGATGACGGCGACGGCATCAAGAACCGCGACGATCCGGACCGGGACGGCGACGGCATCCCGGACGCCAGCGAGACAGCCGCCTCCATTACGTCGTTGGGCGGCGCGCCTGCGCTGCTGATCGGCTCGACGACGAACACCGTGACCCTCGGTGCCGTCGGTACAGGCGATGCGGCCTATGGCCTGATCAACCGTGGCACTATTGTCGGCTCCGGCCTTTACTCCGGCGTAGAGTCCCGCGCCGTGCAACTCGGCGTGACCGGCGGCCAGGCCGTCAACGTCGTCGGCGGCGTGCGCAACGAGGGCGGCATCTCATCGACCGCCGTCGACGCCAACGCCACGGGTCTCTGGATCGGCTCGGGCGTGACCGCTCCGACGATCAACAACTCGGGCGCCATTCAGGCCGTCGCCTCGGGCAAGCAGGCCCAGAGCGCGACCGGTATTCTGATCGGTGCGGGCGCCAACGTCGCCTCCCTGACCAACACGGGCAATCTGGTCGCCTCTTTCGGCGGCAATCAGGGTTCGGCCACCGTTATTCGTGACCAGTCCGGCAGCCTGACCCAGTTGAACAACGCCGGTTCGATCATTGGCTCGCTCTCCCCTAACACCGACGATACAAATCCGGTCACGGGCAAGGTGACCGCCATCGACGTCTCGGCCAACACGACCGGCGTCACTCTGCGTCAGTACGGCATTCCCGCCGCCGCAGGCAGCACGGCGACGGACACGGACAAGGACGGCGTGCCGGACGCGAACGAACCGGCCATCGTCGGCGCGATCAAGCTCGGCTCTGGCGCCGACACGGTCAATATCGAGAACGGCGTCGTCAACGGCGACATCGATTTCGGCGCCGGCGCCGACCGGCTGAACATCAGCGGCGGCGCGGTCGTGACCGGCGCCATCGCCAACAGCGATGGCCGGCTGGACATCAATGTGTCCAAGGGCACCCTGGCCGCCACCCAGACGGGCGCCACGGCCATCTCCAACCTGAACATCGGAGCCGAAGGGACGTTGCTGGTCAATCTTGACCCCGCAAACGACCGCGCTGGCGGCTTCAACGTCAGCGGCAATGCGACCCTGGCGACAGGGTCCACCCTGGGCGTCCGCTTCTCTTCGCTGATCGATCAGCCTGAGCGGTTCAACGTCATCACGGCCGGCACGCTGAATGTGGGTCAGATCAACCAGACCCTGCTGTCGGACAACTCGCCCTATCTCTACGTCGTGCAGGGTGGCGTCGCCGGCAACACCGTCTATATCGACGCCCGTCGCCGCACGGCTTCCGAGGCTGGGCTGATCCCGGTCGAGGCGTCCGCCTACGACGCCGTCTATGGCGCGCTGGGCTCCAATGAGGCGCTGCGCAACCTGTTCCTGTCGCAAACGTCGCGCGACGGCTTCATCGACGCCTATGAGCAGATGCTGCCCGACCACTCCGGCGGACCGCTGATGTCGCTGTCGGCCGGCGTGGACGCGGTCACCCGCGCGCTGACCGGACGTAACGCTGCCGCTGCGCCGGGTGAAACCAGCGCCTGGGTCCAGGAGATCAACTTCTACGCCGACAAGGACAAGACCGACTCCTACGGCTTCCGGTCCGAAGGCTTCGGCGTCGCCGGCGGCGTCGAAAAGGGCACCAGCCTGGGCGCCGTCGGCATCTCGGCCGCCTTCACCTCGTCCGACATCAAGGATCCCGAGGCCGAGGCCGAAGAGGTCCTGTCCGCCAACCTGCTGGAGCTGGGCCTCTATTGGCGCGCCCAGGGTCAGTACTGGACGACCTGGGCCCGTGCCGCGGGCGGTTACGCCTCCTTCAGCGCCGATCGTTCGCTGGTCGCCACCGGCGTCTATCTGAACAACAAGTCCGACTGGCACGGCTGGACGGCGGCGGTCGCCGGCGGCGCCTCCTATGAGCGCAACTTCGGCCGCCTGAACATCCGCCCCGAAATCTACGGCGAGTATTTCAGCCTGTCGGAAGGGTCGCGCAGCGAGAAGGGCGGCGGCGACGGCTTCGATCTCGACATCGATTCGCGCGACAGCCACATCTTCTCGGCGGTGGCGGCGATGAACGTCGGCTATGGCTTCGGCCGCAACGGCTGGATCCGTCCGGAACTGCGCATTGGCTATCGTCAGAACATCTCGGTCGACGCCGGCGAAACCATCGCCCGCTTCGCCAGCGGCGGCCCGGACTTCATCCTGTCGCCGGACGCCATCGAAGGCGGCGGGCCGATCCTGGGCTTCCGCCTGAACTTCGGCAACGAATTGGGCATGCTGTCGCTGACCGGCGACGCCGAGCTGCTGGAAGACTACGTCCGCTACTCGCTGCTGCTGCGGGCCAGCTTCCGCTTCTGATCGCACCCTGATTCACACAAACGAAAGGCCGCCGGATCGCTCCGGCGGCCTTTTTGTTTGGTAGGCGGCGACGGGTTCGAACCGCCGACCCTCTCGGTGTAAACGAGATGCTCTGACCAGCTGAGCTAGCCGCCCCCAAGGGAGAGACGGGCTTATGCCCGTCGCGCCTCAACCGTTCAAGGCGCTTTTCAAACCCTCACCCGGGCGAAAGCGCGCGGTGCGCGAGGCCGGGCGCGCGACGGCAGCGCCGGTCTGCGGGTTACGGGCGACGCCAGCCTTGCGGTCCACGGCGACGAAACTGCCGAAGCCGATCAGCTTCACGTCCGCGCCCCGCGTCAGCGACTCGGTCACGCCGTCCGTGAACGCCTCCAGCGCCGTCTTGGCCTGGTCGCGGCTGATGTTCGCCGCGCTAGCCATCCGGCCGATCAGTTCCGCCTTGGTCATCCGTTCCCCTCCAGAACGAATCACTAAAGGACAGATCGGCGGTTGCGTCAAAAACGAAAACGCCGCCGGTGGGATCACCGGCGGCGCTCGCTGTTCAACTCGGCGTTAGTGGCTGACTGCCGCCGCCGGCACTTCTGGAGCCGCGACCGGGGCCGGCAGGGGTTCGGCCGCCTCGTCCCACTCCACCGGCGTCAGGGTGCCGACAAGCGCCCACTTCAGCGCCTCGTCCGCCGTGGAGATCGGCACGATCTCCAGCGCCGACTTCACATTGTCCGGCACGTCGGCGAGATCCTTCTCGTTCTCCTGCGGGATCAGCACCGTCTTGACGCCGGAGCGCAGGGCCGCGAGCAGCTTCTCCTTCAGGCCGCCGATGGCGGTGACCCGGCCGCGCAAAGTGATCTCGCCGGTCATGGCGATATCCTTGCGGATCGGAATGCCGGTCAGGACCGAGACCATCGCCACCGTCATGGCCACGCCGGCGGACGGGCCGTCCTTGGGCGTAGCGCCATCCGGCACGTGGACGTGGATGTCGGTCTTCTCGAACACCGGCGGCTTGACGCCGAAGGCCAGGGCCCGCGACCGCACATAGGACGCCGCAGCCGAGATCGACTCCTTCATCACGTCCTTCAGATTGCCAGTCACGGTCATGCGCCCGCGACCCGGCATCTTGATGGCTTCGATGGTCAGGATGTCGCCGCCGAACTCGGTCCAGGCCAGACCGGTGACGATGCCGACCTGATCCTCCTCATCGGTCTCGCCGTAGCGGAACTTCTTGACGCCCGCGTATTCGGCCAACTTGGCCTCATTGACCGTGATCGACTTGGCGCCCGTCTTTGCCATCTCGCGCACGGCCTTGCGCGCCAGACCGCCCAGGGCGCGTTCCAGCGACCGCACGCCGGCTTCGCGGGTGTAGTAGCGGATCAGGTCGCGGATCGTATCTTCCGGCACGATCAGCTCACCATCCTTCAGACCGTGGTCCGCCAACTGCTTGGGCAGGACGTGGCGCTTGGCGATCTCGACCTTCTCGTCCTCGGTGTAGCCCGAGACCCGAATGATCTCCATCCGGTCCATCAGCGGCTGCGGCATGTTCAGGCTGTTCGCGGTCGTCACGAACATCACCTGGGACAGGTCGTAGTCCACCTCCAGATAGTGGTCGCCGAAGGTCGAATTCTGGGCCGGGTCCAGCACCTCCAGCAGGGCCGACGACGGATCGCCGCGCCAGTCCGATCCCAGCTTGTCGATCTCGTCCAGCAGGACGAAGGCGTTAGGGGTCTTGGCCTTCTTCATCGACTGGATGATCTTGCCGGGCATGGAGCCGATATAGGTCCGGCGGTGGCCGCGGATCTCGCTCTCGTCGCGCACGCCGCCCAGCGACATGCGAACGTATTCACGCCCTGTCGCCTTGGCGATGGACTTGGCCAGCGAGGTCTTGCCGACGCCGGGAGGGCCGACCAGGCACAGGATCGGACCCTTCAGGCTGCCGGTGCGGGCCTGAACCGCCAGATACTCGATGATCCGTTCCTTGACCTTCTCCAGGCCGAAGTGATCCTCTTCCAGGATGTCCTCGGCCTTGGCCAGGTCGATCGGCTTCTGCTTGGCCTTGCCCCACGGCACGGACAGCAGCCAGTCGAGATAGTTGCGCACGACGGTCGACTCCGCCGACATCGGGCTCATGTTGCGCAGCTTCTTGACCTCGGCCTCGGCCTTGGTGCGCGCCTCCTTGGACAGGCGCGTCTTCCGGATGCGCTTCTCCAGGTCCATGATCTCGTCGCGCGCGTCGTCGGTCTCGCCCAGCTCGCGCTGGATCGCCTTCATCTGCTCGTTCAGATAATATTCGCGCTGGGTCTTCTCCATCTGGCGCTTCACGCGCGAGCGGATCTTCTTCTCGACCTGAAGGACCGAGATCTCGCCCTCCATCAGCCCATAGACCTTCTCCAGCCGCTTGGGCACGTCGAAGGTTTCCAGCAGGCCCTGCTTGTCGGCGATCTTGACCGACAGGTGTGCGGCGACCGAGTCGGCCAGCTTGGAGGCGTCGGTGATCTGGGGGATGGAGCTGAGGGCCTCGGGCGGAACCTTCTTGTTCAGCTTCACATAGTTTTCGAACTGCTCGACCACGGCGCGCAGCATGGCTTCCGCCTGCGAGGCGTCGCCAGCTTCGTCTTCGATCTCGACGGCCTCGGCCTCGAAATACTCCTCACGGTCGGTGAAGCGGGTCAGGCGCGCGCGGCCCTTGCCCTCGACCAGCACCTTCACCGTGCCGTCGGGCAGTTTCAGCAGTTGCAGCACCGAGGCCAGCACGCCGATGGGATAGATGGCGTCCGGCGACGGATCGTCGTCGACGCTGTTCTTCTGGGTCGCCAGCAGGATCTGCTTTTCGCCCTTCATGATCTCGTCCAGCGCCTTCACCGACTTCTCGCGTCCGACGAAGAGCGGCACGACCATGTGCGGGAAGACGACGATGTCTCTCAGCGGCAGGACGGGCAGGATTTTTGGTTCAGTCATGATGCGTACTCCTGGGCCATTGATCATCTCCGGCCCGCCGTCAGGGTCCGCCGGGCAAGAGGCCCGACCGGCGCATGACGGCCCGTCGATTCCGACGGCGTTCGGATGAGTATGTGGTTTGAAAGACCCGCGGTTCAAGCGTGACCGCGGAACGGCCCACATCTGCGTGGCGACAAGGCCGCCGATCGCACCGCTTTAGGTCCGCATTACGCCCGGCGACGCTTTCGACATGGCCGCTTTACGGGGATCGGGTGTCTTCTGCGGCTCCAAGGAGATGACAATGAGCCGTTCCCACCTGCTGGCCGAGACCCTGAAACGTCCCGCCCCGGCGCCGACAACCCTTCAGATGGCGATGACCTTCATCGGCGCCCTGTTCGGCGCCCCGATCCGCAAGGGCCGCGCGCGATGATGCAGGGCCATGTCGAGGGCGGCGTGACACGCGCCGCCCCTCCCCGACGATACAGGGTCGTGCCTCGCGCCAGTGGTTGGGCCGTGGCGGTCAACAACGCCTGCACCCGCCCCCTGCCCGATCGCATCTCGGCCGAGCGTCTCGCCGCCCGACTTCAGGCCGAGGCCGACCGCCTGAACCGCGACCAACATCGCCTCCCACAATGATAACGCCCCTTGCCTCACCACCCGCCGTCGAAATCCTGACGATCCAGCCTGTCGGCCATCGCTGGCGCTTCACATCAAGCGACGGCCTGTTCGAAGGCGTCTTCACCGACGCCAAAAGCGCCGTCCGTTGCGCCAAGGCCGAGGCCGAGGCGCATCCAGGGCATGTCCTGATGCTGACCGAGTTCGTTTGACGCCTTGAACTCACGAAAAAGGCCGGAGCAAAAACGCTCCGGCCTTGATCAGTTCAGGATTTTTCATCGACTCAGGCGGCGCCGTCAGCCTTCTTCTTAGAGGCTTCCGAGTAGATCAGCAGAGGCTGGGCCTTGCCGTCGATGACCTCGGCGTTGACCACGACTTCTTCGACGCCTTCGAAGGTCGGCAGTTCGAACATGGTCTCCAGCAAAATGCCTTCCAGGATCGAGCGCAGGCCGCGTGCCCCGGTTTTGCGGGTGATGGCCTTTTTGGCGACGGCGATCAGGGCGTCGTCGGTGAAGGTCAGTTCCACATTCTCCATCTCGAACAGGCGCTTGTACTGTTTGACCAGGGCGTTCTTCGGCTCGGTCAGAATGGTGACCAGCGCCGTCTCGTCCAGATCTTCCAGCGTCGCCAGAACGGGCAGACGACCGATGAACTCGGGGATCAGGCCGAACCGCATCAGGTCGTCAGGCTCGACACCCTTCAGAATGTCGCCGGTGCGACGTTCATCGATCTCCTTGACCTGGGCGCCAAAGCCGATCGAGGCGCCCGCGCCACGCGCGGAAATCACCTTCTCCAGGCCGGCGAAGGCGCCGCCGACGATGAACAGGATGTTGGCGGTGTCCACCTGCAGGAACTCCTGCTGCGGATGCTTGCGGCCACCCTGCGGCGGCACGGAGGCGACGGTGCCTTCCATGATCTTCAGCAGAGCCTGCTGCACGCCTTCGCCCGAGACGTCGCGGGTGATCGAGGGGTTGTCCGACTTGCGCGAGATTTTGTCGATTTCGTCGATGTAGACGATGCCGCGCTGGGCCCGCTCCACGTTGTAGTCCGACGCCTGAAGCAGCTTCAGGATGATGTTCTCGACATCCTCACCCACATAACCGGCCTCGGTCAGGGTGGTGGCGTCGGCCATGGTGAAGGGCACGTCGATGATGCGCGCCAGCGTCTGGGCCAGCAGCGTCTTGCCCGAGCCGGTCGGCCCGATCAGCATGATGTTCGACTTCGCCAGTTCGACGTCGTTGTTCTTCGTCGCGTGGTTCAGGCGCTTGTAGTGGTTGTGGACGGCGACCGAGAGCACCTTCTTGGCGTGGCTCTGGCCGATGACATAGTCGTCCAGCACGTCGCGGATTTCCTTGGGCGTGGGCACGCCGTCGGTCGTCTTCTTGAAGCCGATCTTGTGCTCTTCGCGGATGATGTCCATGCACAGTTCGACGCATTCATCGCAGATGAAGACGGTCGGGCCCGCGATGAGCTTGCGGACCTCGTGCTGGCTCTTTCCGCAGAACGAGCAGTAGAGGGTGCTTTTGGCGTCGGTGCCGGCTGCTTTGGTCATAGACCCTTATCTCACTCCCGCGGGGCGGACCGAAATGGCCCGAAACGCGCTTCCCTCACATTGATTCCAGCACTCTGGATGCGAAGGTCTTCAAAAAATGACAATCACCCATCACACGTTCCGGAACAACCCCGAAGGCGGCAAGGGATTGTTGCAGTGCGTGGATGGATCAGTGTCGACGGGGATCAAGGCGAATGTCTGACATGGGTATTGTGCAGGAAATACGCCAGTCCACGGGCAATGGACCTGCCATTGTCGCCTTTGATTTCGACGGCACGCTGACGATTCGGGACAGTTTCACTGAGTTCCTGCGCTGGCGCTCCGGTCCGGGCGCCTGGGCGCTGGGGCTGGTCAAGCTGGCCCCCGCGCTGGCCGCCTACGCCAAGGATCGCGACCGGGGACGGATCAAGGCGGCCTCCGTAAAGGAGTTCCTGCTTGGCGTAAGCCGCCAGACGCTGGAAGCGGAAGCCGCAGCCTTCGCCGAAGAGATCTGGCCCCGCTTCATGCGCCCCGATGCGCTTGAGGTGTGGAACGACTGGGGCCAACGCGGCGCGCATCGCGTCATCGTGACCGCGTCGCCCACGACGACCGTCGCGCCATTCGCCCGAAAGCTGGGGGCCGAGGCCCTGCTGGGCACCGAGTTCGTCTTCGACGCCGATGACCGGATCACGGGCGACTTCGCCGGTCCGAATTGTCGGGGTCAGGAAAAGGTGCGGCGGCTGAAGGCGGCCTATGGTGAAGACATGACCCTGACGGCCGCCTATGGCGACACCTCGGGCGATACCGAAATGCTGGCGATGGCCCAGCAGCCGGGTTTCCGGGTTTTCCGTCAGAAGCCGTAAGGCTTAGTTCCCGTCGGCGTCCACGTCGAACACCATCGCCTTGCCGCGTGACGTGGGGTCCCAACCCGCCTCGATCGCCGAGGCGACGGCGGTGCGGACGGCGTCGACATTGACGCGCTGCTTTTCCACGTCCGGCCGGCCGTTGGGCCGAAGCGGCGGCGGAAACTGCACGATCGCTTCGCGCTTGAAGTCTGCATGGCGAAGGGAAACGGCCATGCCTTCCCAGACATTGCCGCCCTTGGGCTGAGGTTGGCGACGAAGCTCCCAGACGTAGCTTTCGCCATCGACATCGACCGTGCCGTTTTGATCTCGTGTGAACTGCATGGCGGTTCCGATAGCACAAAATGAAAAGGGCGCGCCGCAACCGGCGCGCCCTTTTCGTCTTTCGACAGCCGCCTTAGTTGCCGGGCGTCTTTACGCCGTCGGCGTCGGCCTGCTCGCGGCGATCATAGACGTGGTCCACGATGCCCCAGGCCTTGGCTTCGTCGGCCGACATGAAGTGGTCGCGATCCAAGGTCTTCTCGACCTCCTCGTATGTGCGGCCGGTGTGATGGACGTAGATCTCGTTCAGACGACGCTTGGTGTAGCGGATGTCGGCGGCGTGCAGTTCGATGTCCGACGCCTGGCCGCGGAAACCACCCGACGGCTGGTGCACCATGACCCGCGCATTCGGCAGGGCGATGCGCTGGCCTGCCTCGCCGGCCGTCAGAATCAGCGAACCGGCCGAGGCCGCCATGCCCATCACCACGGTCGAAACCGGGCTCTTGATGTATTGCATCGTGTCGTAGATCGCGAGCGCCGAGGTCACCTGACCGCCGGGGCTGTTGATGTACATGCTGATTTCCTTCTTCGGGTTTTCCGATTCAAGGAACAGCAGCTGGGCGCAGATCAGCGACGCCATACCGTCCTCGAACGGTCCCGTCAGGAAGATGATCCGCTCGCGCAGCAGACGCGAGAAGATGTCGAAGGAGCGCTCGCCGCGGCTGGACTGCTCCACCACCATCGGCACCAGGTTCATGTTCATCAGTTCGATCGGATCGCGCATTTAGCCTTCTCGGATGCAGTGGCGACGATTCAGCGTCGTCAGCCGGTTATGCTGCATATCGCGTTCGATGACACCCTGCGCAAGACGCCGGGTTCAATCGGACAGCGCGTCTTGCTGGTTCGCCGCTGCACGACGCCCTTTCTGTAGTCGTTCCGCGACCGCCGCCTCCTGCGCAGCAGCGGATGCGCGATCGGGCTCCGCTTCATATAGTGCTTGCAGATAGGCGCGATCCCAGTCCGTGAGGCCGGTCACGTTCTGGGAATCACCGAATAAATTCAGCACCGTGGGCTGATCGGAGTAATCGGCGCGGGGATCGACCTGGGCCAGGACGACCATTGCGGCGTAGTCCATCAAAGCCGGCAAAAGCACGCCAAAGGCCTTGGTCATATCGATGACGACGGTCGCAGAGTTCAGGTCGTACCGCAGCGGCGACCTCATGCGGCTGACGTTGCGCGATGCAATCCAAGGGGGCTCTCCACCGGAGACACGGGCCGCCAGTTGACCCGTGTCTGCTGAGACTGGCAGGGAAATGTGCCACCATCGCACCGGCGCATTACTGGTTTTGAACCGTTCCAGCGCCGCCAAACCCATGTTGGTGTTGTCGATCGGAGGACGGAAGCGAAGACGCCAACCTTCCACCAGCGCCGATGCGACGCTGGGACCATCCTCTGTGGCGATGATGAGCACATTGGCCGAGCAGCCAGGCTCGCCCACTCGAATTTCAAGGTCATGAGCGATTTCGCCGATGCGATCGGCAAGCATCTGACCGTAGGGCGCCTTCAATCCGGCGACGCTGACGCACAGCGGCGTATTCCACCGTCCAAGCCGCGCACCGGCGGGCGCGGTCGCGACGCGCTGGACAAACTGGCGCGCAGCCTGCCGCGGCGACTGACCCTCGACCGTGATCTCCTCCAGATCTGTCGGGGGCGGCTGTCCCGGATCCTGCGCCTGCGCGCCTGCGGTGATGAGGGCGGCCAGAGTGACAGCGGAAAAAGACATTGAGGACATACCTGAAAAGCAAAATGGGCCCGCACTGCGGACCCATTCGACCTACAATCCAGACACCACAACCGCCAGTTACGGTCGAGTAATCGAGCCGAAAATCAGCCCTCGTCCTCGTCTTCCTTCAGCAGCTCTTCCTTCGTGATCGGCTTGTCGGTCACGTCGGCGACACCCACGATCAGGTCGACGACCTTCTCTTCGTAGATGGGCGCGCGCATCTGGGCGGCGGCGTTGGGGTTCTGGCGGTAGAAGTTCAGGACGGCCTGTTCCTGGCCCGGATAGTTGCGCGCTTCCTGCAGGATGGCGGCGTTCAGTTCCTGGTCGGTGACCTGGACGTTGTTGGCGCGACCGATTTCGGCCAGCACCAGGCCCAGACGAACGCGGCGTTCGGCGATCTTGCGGTATTCGGCCTTCAGGTCCTCGTCCGACTTGGCGGCGTCTTCTTCCGGCAGACGACCAGCGGTCTTGTCAGCCTCGACCTGCTGCCAGATGCCGTCGAACTCGGCGTCCACCATCTTCGGCGGCAGCGGGAAGTCGTGGGCCTCATCCAGCTGGTCCAGCAGGGCGCGCTTCAGCTTGAAACGGGCCGCGCCGGCGTACTGCTGGTCCAGGTTGGACTTCAACAGTTCCTTCAGCTTGTCCAGCGACTCCAGACCGATGCGGGTGGCGAAATCGTCGTCGATCTTGGATTCGGCTTCCGCCTTGATGGCCTTCACCTTGATGTCGAAGGTGGCCTTCTTGCCGGCCAGATGGGCGGCTTGATAGTTCTCGGGGAAGGTGACCTCGATGGTCTTCTCTTCGCCGACCTTGGCGCCCGTCAGTTGCTCTTCGAAACCGGGGATGAAGCGGCCCGAGCCGATCACCAGGTCCGCGTCCTCGGCGGCGCCACCTTCGAAGGGCTCGCCGTCCAGCTTGCCCAGGAAGTCGATCGTCAGCTGGTCGCCCTCGGCGGCCTTGACGGTCTTGCCCTTCTTGTCTTCGTAGGTCTTGGCCTGACCGGCCAGTTCCGTCAGGGCCTCGTCCAGATCGGCGTCCGACGCTTCGTAGGTCGGGCGTTCCAGCTTCAGGGTCTTGGGATCGACCGGCTCGAAGTCCGGCATGATTTCCAGCGACATTTCATAGGCCAGGTCTTCCTGACCGGCGATGACCTTGTCCATGTCCGAGGTCAGCTTCATCTCGGCCGGCGCGGCGGGACGGATCTTGGCCTCGTCGAGCGCCTTCTGGCTGGTTTCGTTCAGCTCGGCGTTGATGATCTCGCCCATGAACTCACGGCCGAAGGTCTTCTTGACGTGGGCGACCGGCACCTTGCCCGGACGGAAGCCCTTCAGCTTCACCTGCGGGGCGACTTCCTTGACGCGGGCTTCGAGCTTTTCGTTCAGCTCCGCGACGGGAATGGTGACCGCGATCACGCGGCTGAGGCCTTCGTTCGACTTTTCGACGACTTGCATGGTCGGGATTCTGACGCTCTGGGGCGCATGAGCCATCGAGACGGCCGGCGCGGAATGGATAAAGCAAGAAGGCCGCCCCGTGTGGAGCGGCGCCTCGAAGCCCGCCCTTATGTCGAGAAGGGCCCGAAAGGTCAACGCGGGCGTAGTCAGAGCCGGTGGTTTCGCGGCCTTTGCGTGGCTATGTTGACCAAATGAGCCAACCCGCCTCCCCCATCGGCGTCTTCGTCACGCCCGTCACCCCGCTTCAACAGAACTGCACGACCGTCTGGTGCACCGCCACCAACAAGGCCGCCGTGATCGATCCTGGCGGTTCGGTCGATGCAGTCCTAGGCGAGGTCACGCGGCGCGGCCTGACGCTGGATCAGATCTGGATCACTCACGGCCATCTGGATCACGCGGGCGGCGCAGCAGAAATGCAGGAAAAGACCGGCGCCCAGATCACCGGCCCTCAGAAAGCCGACCAGTTCTGGATCGACCGAATCGTGGAGAGCGGCCGGATGTACGGCCTGCCCGACGCTCGCCCCTTCACGCCCGACCGCTGGCTGGAGGATGGCGACACGGTATCGTTGGGGGAAACGATCTGGGAGGTGCGCCACTGCCCCGGCCATACGCCCGGGCACGTCATCTTCTTCAATCGCGCGGCGCGATTCGCTCAGGTCGGTGACGTTCTGTTCAAGGGTTCGGTCGGTCGCACCGACTTCCCGATGAGCGATCCGCCCGCACTGATCCGCTCCGTGATCGAAAAGCTCTGGCCGCTGGGCGACGACGTCACCTTTGTGCCGGGCCACGGGCCGATCTCCACCTTTGGTGAAGAGCGACGGACCAATCCGTTCGTGTCTGACGCCGCAATGCGACAGGCCCCGATCAAGCGTGAGCCGTCGGGGCCTGCCTGAGCCTGCCGATCGTGTAGCTTAGCGGCGCAGGATCATGCCGATGATGACGCCGATGCCCAATGCGTAGAGCGTCGCTTTCATCGGATTGTCCTGAATGTCTTCCTGCACGCGATGGACGCGTCCGGAAATCTTCTCACGCACCAGGCCCGCGTCTTCTCTAACGGCCTGACGGACCGACGTGGTCTTGCCAAAGCTCCGGCCCTCGCCTTGCGCGAGAATTGCGTCCGCCTGTCGGTCCAGACGTTGGGTCAGATCATCGTCCTCCAGGACGATGTCGTCGGGTGATGTCGCGCTTATCGGGGTATTGGTCATGTCGATCTCCGTGGTTCGCTGAACAAACCGGCGTTGCGACCCATGGTTCCTTTTTGAACGCGGGCGATCAGGGTGCGTTGGTTGATCGCACAAGGAGCCGCTCATGACCTATATCGAACCCACTCCGACCACGCCGCAACCCGAGATCCAGCCTGAGCCGGCGCAGCAGCCGGAAATACAGCCTTCAGACACGCCCGATGAAGTTCCGCCGATGGAACCGGATGTTGGTGGCGAAGGTGATTCGCGGCCTTACGGTGCTGGGTAAAGTCAAACTCACGAGCCCTTGAGGATCGTGACAGTAAAACGGAGTTCCCGACGGAACCGTCACCGAGTCACTGGGTTCACTTCAGCAAGCGCAACGGCAGCACTGAAAGGAACACGATGGACAGCCAACCCACACGCCCCTCCGGCGTTTCCAAGCGAGGTTTCGCCTCCATGGATCCCGAACGTCAGCGCGAAATCGCGCGCAAAGGGGGCGCAAGCGTCCCCAGTGAAAAACGCAGCTTCTCCCAAGACCGCAGCCTCGCCGCACAGGCGGGCCGCAAGGGTGGAGAAGCGTCGCACGGAACTAAGAAAGACGCGGACGCCGCCGACGGGCAATAGTCGGCGGAACTCGATACAAACAAGGGCGGCCCATCGATCGATGCGCCGCCCTTTTTCTTGGCCGCGATCAGCCGCGCATTCGGCTCAGGCGCGCAGGACCGCCAAGGCGACGCTCGGCGCTGGAGAGGTATCGATGCGGACAACCGTCCAGCCGGAGGCGGCCGCCATGGCTTGGATCGATTCAGGGGTGAACTTGCGCGAGCTTTCAGTGTGGATTGTCTCGCCGGTCATGAAGCGGAATGTCCGATCTCCGACGTGCGCGGTCGTCGGCGCAATCGCCTGCAGATGCATTTCCATTCGCGAGGCGTCCGGGTTCCACACGGCGCGGTGAACAAAGGCGTCCACATCGAAATCAGCATCCAACTCGTGATTGGCGCGGATCAGAACGTTGCGATTGAAGGCCGCCGTGACGCCTTGGCTGTCGTCATAGGCGGCGAACAGGATTGCAGGATCTTTGACCAGATCGACGCCCAGAATGAACAACGCCCCCTCTCCTAGCATCCGACGCGCCGCCGCCAGGAATTGCTCGGCCTCATCCGGTTGCAGATTGCCGATGGTCGAGCCGGGGAAGAAGCCGATTCGGCGTCCCGACGGCAGGTCTTCGGGCAGCGGCGCCAAATGCTCAAAGTCCCCCAGAACCGGCTGCACGCGCAGCGTCGGATAGTCAGCGCGGACGCGAATGGCGGCGTCCATCAGAGCGCTCTCGCTGATGTCGAGCGGAACGTAGGCGCCGAGGTCGGTGGCGGCGTCTAACAAAATCCGCGTCTTCTCGCTGGCGCCGGATCCGAATTCGACCAGCACCGCGTCGGGGCCAAAGTCGGCCGTCAACTCTGCTGCGCGATCGCGCAACAGCGCCATTTCCTGCCGGGTCGGATAGTATTCGGGCAGCAAGGTGATGTCTTCGAACAGACGTGACCCGTCCGCGTCATAGAACCACTTCGGCGGCACGGCCTTTTGCGCACGCGACAGCCCTTCGATCATATCCTTTCGAAAGGCGGCGGTTTGGGCGTCGTCCGCTGCGGCGTCTCGCGCCACGGTCCGATCTTCAGCCAGTCTCAAACCCATGAAGGCCCACCTCTGTTGGGGATAGAAGAAGTTGCGATAGGTGATGCGGTCATGGCCCGGCGGCGTGGCGAAAGATCCGCCTCGCAGCACCATCTGGTTGGCCATGAACTTGCCGTTGTATTCGGCGGCGGTGCCCGGGGTCGGCTGGAAGCCGGGATAGGGCGCATAGGCGCTGGACGTCCACTGCCACACTTCGCCAGCCAGGTTCGAGAACGCATCAGGCGAAGAGGCGGCGGCATGTTCCCATTCCGCCTCGGACGGCAGTCGCTTGCCGGCCCAGCGGGCGTAGGCGTCAGCCTCATAAAAGCTGATGTGGCGAACCGGCGCGGCAAGATCGACAGGTGTACGCCCCGTCAAACCCAGCACGGTCCAATCGCCATCCTCGCGACGCCAATACAGCGGCGCGGTCCAGCCCTCAGACTTGACCGTTGCCCAGCCGTCCGACAGCCACAGGTCGGAACGCGAATAGCCGCCATCCTGGATAAAGGCGATCCAGTCGCCGTTCGTCACCAGATCCGCGGCCAGAGCGAACGGCTCCAGCCAGACGCGGTGCGCAGGCCCCTCATTGTCGAAGGCGAAGTCCGATTGGTCGTGGCCGATCGTCACCATACCGCCGTCAAATGCTACCGTTCCGCCGCGCCTGATCTGAAGCGGCTCGGTTCTGGGCTCAATCTCATAGGCGGCGGGGTCGAGCGGAGAGCGCGACATCAGGTTCAGCACATCCATCAGGAAAAGCTCCTGATGCTGCTGGTCGTGGTGCAGACCCAGCTCGAACAGATAGCGTTGATGGCCGCTGGTCTCGCCCTGCGCCAGCCAGGCGACCATGCGGCGGTCGATCTCTCGGCGATAGGCCAGGACCTCATCGACGGAGGGGCGAGTCATCAGCCCGCGCTGGTCCCGCCTGACCCGCTCACCCAAAGCCTCATAGTAGGAGTTGAACAGCTGCTGAAAACGCGGATCGACGGGCTGGTATCCGGGATCGGACGACAGGATCATCGCCTCGAAAAACCAGCTGGTGTGCGCCAGATGCCATTTCCCTGGGCTGCAATCCGCCATCGACTGGGCCGACAAATCCTCGGCAGATAGACCTTCAGCGAGATCGATCATCCGCGCGCGAACCGCCTTGAACCGCGCCACGTCTGACGCAACCCGCGGGTCGGGCTCGGAGCGCGCATTCATGTCAGCTGTCCCGTCCGACACCAGCCCCAGCGCCTTGTCAGTGCCGAACAAACGCACCAACAAGACCAAGGTTCCCAAGCACTTGGCGTTCGGGATCACATATCAGCGCATCGGGCGGCCGCCATGTTTGGCGTATTCCAACCGCGCGATGGTGCGATTATGGACCTCGTCCGGGCCGTCGGCGATGCGCAAGGTGCGGACACCCGCGTAAAGCTCGGCCAAAGGCGTGTCGCCCGAGACACCGGCGCCGCCGAACGCCTGAATGGCGTCGTCGATGATCTGCAAAGCCATCTTCGGCGCGGCGACCTTAATCTGGGCGATCTCGGAACGCGCGTTTTTGGCTCCCGCCTGATCCATCATCCAGGCGGCCTTCAGCACCAGCAGGCGGCACATCTCGATGTTGGTGCGCGCCTCCGCGACGCGCTGTTCCCAGACCGAATGCTCGGCCAATTGCTTCTTGAACGCCGTCCTGTTCAACAACCGCGTGACCATCAGCTCCAGCGCCCGCTCGGCTGCGCCTATCGTGCGCATGCAGTGGTGAATACGGCCCGGGCCAAGCCGCCCTTGGGCGATCTCGAAGCCCCTGCCCTCGCCCGCGATCAGGTTCTCGACCGGCACGCGGACGTTCTCCAGCACCACCTCGGCATGGCCGATCGGCTTTTCGTCATAGCCGAATACCGACAGCATCCGCTCGACGCGGAATCCGGGCGTGTCGGCCGGCACGATGATCTGCGACTGCTGGGCGTGGGAGGCGGCGTCAGGGTCCGTCTTGCCCATGACGATGGTGACGGCCAGATTCGGATGGCCCATGTTGGTCGACCACCACTTGCGGCCGTTGATGACATAGTGGTCGCCGTCGCGCTCGATCCGGGTCTGGATGTTGGTGGCGTCGGATGAGGCGACCTCAGGCTCGGTCATCAGGAAGGCCGAACGGATTTCGCCCGCCATCAGGGGCTTCAGCCAGCGCGCCTGCTGCTCGGCGTTCCCGTACATATGGAGCACCTCCATATTGCCGGTGTCGGGGGCGTTGCAGTTGAACACCTCGGCCGACCACAGATGCCGCCCCATCATCTCGGCCAGCGGCGCGTATTCCAGATTGGTCAGACCCGCCCCCCCATTCTCACCTTCATGGGCGCCGGGCAGGAACATATTCCACAGCCCGGCCTCTTTCGCGGCCGCCTTCATCGTCTCCATGACCGGCGGCTGACGGTTCGAATCCTCGCGGACCTGTGCGAAATATTCGGCTTCGCGCGGGATGACCTGCTCGTCCAGGAAGCGACGGACGCGGGCGTGCCAATCCAGGGCGCGGTCGGAATGTTTGAAGTCCATGTCGTTTCCTCTTTCCCGTTCGCGCCTCTGCCGGACGCTCGATACGAAAACGGCGCGGCCCCTGGTCGGGAGCCGCGCCGCCATAACTGGTCGTTCAGACCGGCATCAGCGCTTCAGCAGCGGAGCCAGCTTCTGGGCGATCATCATGTCGCCGGCGATCTTCAGCTTGCCTTGCATGAAGGCCATCATCGGGTCCAGCTTGCCTTCCGACAGGGCCATGAAGTCATCCCACTTCATCGAGACGGTGGCGTCGGCGGGCTTGTCCTCGTTCGTCACCGTGTTCGGCGTGGAGGCGCCGTCGATGTAGATCTTGCCCTCGTCGCCGAGGTCGAGCTTGACGGTCTTGCCGAGGCCGGAGTTGTCGCCGACGGCTCCGCGGATGTGTTCGGTGACTTGTGCGAGATCGGGCATTGGGGGCGTCTCCCTGTTGGACGTTGTGGACTACGGGTTAGCCCGCATCGGCGGGGGCGCCAAGATCACGTCGGGGAAAGGTCTGATCACTTCTCCGGATCGCCGTCGCGGAACCGCCATTTCATCACCAGCACGCCCGACGCCATCACCAGCGCGCAGGCGTTGGCGTTGGCGACCGTGACAGGCCAGGCCTGCGTCATGACGCCATAGACGACCCACAGCACGAAACAGGTCACGGTCAGGGAGTAGGTCTTCAAGCTGACCGACGACGCGTCGCGCTCCTTCCAAATCTTGACCGCCTGAGGCGCGAAGCTGGTGATCGAGCAGATCGCAGCCGCCGAGCCGACGATATTGGCGACAAGATCGCTCATGCCGCGATCGTCGACATGACGTTGAGGCTAAATCTGCACATGCCGCACTCTCAGCGGCCGCCCCAAGGGATGTCAGCGTCGAACGCCAGGCGGCGGCCGTCTGGCCTGGGTCACCTGTTCGAAGGCGTAACCCAGCGAAAGGATGCGCGCATCGTCCCACTTCCCGCCGAGGAAGCTGATTCCCACCGGCATTCCCCGATCAAAGCCCATCGGCACGGTCAGGTGCGGATAGCCGGCGACGGCGGCCAGCTGGCTGGCCGATCCCTGCATATCGTCGTCGTCCTTGGGATCGTTGGTCCAGGCCCGTGAAGTGGTGGGCGCGATCAGGGCGATCACGCCATTGTCCCTCATCAATCGATCGATCCCCTCCGGTCCCGCCAGTCTAAGCGAGGTTGCGCGCGCCTCCAGATAGTCAGCGTCGGTCAAATCCCCCATCGCCTGGGCGCGCTCAAAGATGTCCTGACCGAACAGCACCGTCTCGCGCGGTTCCGCGGCGTTGAAGGCGATGACGTCGGCCAGGGCGCGGGCGCGGACCTGCTGCGGGTCGGTCGAGGCCAGATAGGCGTTCAGATCGTGCTTCAGCTCATAGAGCAGCACCTTGAACTCGGCCGCGCCTATGACCCGGCCATCCGGTCCCTCGGGCAGATCGACCAGCACGGCGCCGGCATCGCGCAAGGCCTTCATGTTCTGCTCGAACACCGCCTGAGTTTCGGACGAGTAGCCTTTCAGGAACCGCATCACCCCGATCCGCGCACCGCGCAGCGCGTTGGCGTCCAGCCCGGCGGCGTAGTCGACCTTGTGCGCATCGGCCTCGACCGTCGCCGGATCGGCCGGATCGGACCCGGCGATGACCGTCAACACCCTGGCCGCATCCCTGACGGTGGTCGCCATCGGCCCGGCCGTGTCCTGCGAATGACTGATCGGCACGATGTGGGTGCGCGAGACCAGGCCAACGGTCGGCTTGAACCCGACCACGCCGTTGACCGACGCCGGGCAGGTGATCGACCCGTCCGTCTCCGTTCCGATGGCGACGGGCGTCAGCCCCAGCGCCACCGCCGCCCCGCTGCCGGACGATGATCCGCACGGTGTGCGCGCGGGATCATAGGGGTTCAGCGTCTGGCCGCCGACAGCGCTCCAGCCGCTGATCGAATCCGACGAGCGGATATTGGCCCATTCCGACAGATTGGTCTTGCCGACGATCACGGCCCCTGCAGCGCGCAGTCGTGTGACCAGCGGCGCGTCCCGTCCCGGCGCATTGTTCGCCAGCGCCAACGATCCGGCGGTGGTCGGCATGTCCGCCGTCTCGATATTGTCCTTCAGCAGGATCGGCATGCCGGAAATCGCCGACACGCCTTGACGGGGCGATCTTGCGGTCCAGACCAACACCGAAAGGGCGCTGTCGTTCGCCCGCCCCGCCGCGACCACGGCGGATGCAGACGGATAGGCGCCCTGCCCGGTCGCGCAGCCCGCGAGGGCCAGCGCGACCGCAACCGCCAGAATCAGTCGGCCTTGGGTTCGGCCCGCTTGCCGATCGTGCGGTCCAGGAAGTCGAGATAGGTGCGCCATTGTTGCAGTTGCCTCGGATCGCCGCGGACGCCGTGCCGCTGGCCGGGATAGAGCATCATCTCGAACGGCACGCTCTTGGCCTGCAAGGCGTCGATGACGCGCGTCGCATTGCCGAAGATGACGTTGTCGTCGGCCATGCCGTGCAGCAGCAGCAGCCGCCCCGTCATGTCATCCAGCCGCGGCAGCACGTCGGTGGCGGCATAGCCCTCCGGATTGGCCTGGGGCGTGGACATATACCGTTCGGTATAGTGGGTGTCGTACAGGCTCCACTCCGTCGGCGCCGCGCCCGCCAGGGCCGAGGCCAGGCCGGCGTCCTTGTCCGTCAGGGTCAGCAGGCTGAGGAAGCCGCCGAAGCTCCAGCCCATCACCGCGATATGGTCGGCATCGACGTAAGGCAGGGTCTTCAGCCATTGCGCGGCCTGGGCCTGATCCTCGACCGCCGGAATGCCCAGACGGCGATAGATGCTGGTCTCGAACGCCTGCGACCGGTCACCCTCGCCGCGATTGTCGACGCGGAAGACGATGTAGCCCGCCTCGGTCAGCAGTTGGTTGGTCAGCGGCTGCCAGCTCTTCTGCACGCCTGCCCCGGTGCCGGGGCCGCCGTAGACCTGCATCACCACCGGATACTTCTTGGACGGATCGAAGTCGGGGGGCGTGGTCATGCGCCACACCAGGGTCTGACCATGGCTCTGCATCGTGCCGAACTCAGGCGTGCGCAGGCGCGAGACGTAAGGGGCGAACGGATGGCTGGCGTCGAGCTTGTTCTCTTCGATCCAGCGCACGCGCGTGCCGTCGATGCGGTACAGCGCCGACTGCGTCGGGGTCGCCGGGTCCGAATAGTTGCCGACATAGGCCGTCGCCGGCCCGTTAACCGACACCGTCCACCAGCCGCCGCCCGGCGTCACCGCGACAGGATCGACCGTGCGGTTCAGGTTGGCGCGAAACATCTGCTGCTCGATCGGCAGCTCCTTGCCGTCGCGCATCGAGGCGGTGAAATAGACGTCGCCGGTCTGCTCGTTGACGCCGTCCAGGTGCTTGACCGGATAATCGCCGCGCGTGATGGCACGCAGGCGACGCCCGTTGCGGTCGTACAGATACAGGTGCCGCCAGCCCGAATCCTCATTGGACCAGATGAACCGGCCGTCAGACAGGACGCGGAAGTCGTCGTTCAGATCGACCCAGGCCTGCGCCTTCTGGCTCAGAATCACGCGTGACGCGCCGGTCGTCGGATCGACGCTCAGCAGATCCAAAGTCTTCTGGTCGCGCGACTGACGCTGGACATACAGGGTCTTGCCGTCGCCGGACCAGTTCACCCGCGCCAGATAGATGTCGGTGTTGGATCCCAGGTCCACCTTGACCCGTCCGCCGCCCTGGAGGTCGCGCACGTACAGCTCGACCACCGCATTGGGTCGCCCCGCGCGAGGATAGCGCTGCTCGACCATCGTCGCGCCGCCGCCGGTAATCTCGAAGCGCGGCACGATATCGACCGGGCTCTCGTCCACCCGCGTCATGGCGATGTAGCGCTCGTCGGGGCTCCACCAGTATCCGGTGTCGCGATCCATCTCCTCCTGGGCGATGAACTCGGCCGTGGCCCAGGTGATCAGGCCCGCGCCGTCGTCGGTGATCGGCGTTTCCTTGCCGCTCGCCAGATCATAGACGACCAGATTCTGATCGCGGACATAGGAAACGTAGCTGCCCTTGGGCGACACCTTGGCGTCGATCTCGTCAGCCGGCGTCTCGGTCAGGCGGCGCACCTTGCCGTCCGCCCGGTTCGCCAGGAAGATGTCGCCTTCCAGCGGCGCCAGGATGTAGCGGCCCTGCTGGTCCCACGAATATTCGACCACGCCGCGCGCGCTGATCCGCATCCGCTCGCGCCGGGCCTTTTCGGCCTCCGACAGTTCGCCGGCGTCGGGCACCAGCGCCCGTGCGTCGATCAGCTTGTAGGGTTCGCCCTCACCCGTCGGCGCGGCCCACAGGTCCTGCACATCCACATTGTCCTCGCGCGAGCGCAGGAAGGCGACCAACTGGCCGTCAGGCGACAGGCTGACCCCCTTGGCCACCGGCCCGTTCAGGCTGGGGCTGGAAAACACCCGCTCGGGCGTCAGGATGTTGGAGGGCGTCTCCTGCGCAAGCGCCGAACTGGCGGACAGGAGGATGGTCGAGGCGAGAAGAAGGGTGCGCATGGGTCGGGACGCTAGCCGCGCTTCTGCAAGCCGTCACGAGGAAATGTCGTCGCCGTGTGAAAGGCTTGTCCTTCCCTGCGAGGGGTTCTCAGATTAGAGAGACGCACGATGACAGACGCCGCCCTCTCCCCCGCCCCCGTGAAAGCCAGTCCGTTTAACGAGCTGGAGGTTCTGTGGGTGCGCCACTGGACCGACAGCCTGTTCAGCTTCGGCGTCAAACGGCCCGAGGATTTCCGCTTCCGCTCGGGCGAGTTTGTGATGATCGGCCTACCCGGCGAAGACGGCGGAAAGCCTGTTTTGCGCGCCTATTCCATCGCCAGCCCTTGCTGGGCCGAGGAGCTGGAGTTCTTCTCGATCAAGGTCGCCGACGGCCCCCTGACCTCGCGCCTGCAGAAGATACAGCCCGGCGACACCGTCCTGATGGGCAAGAAGCCGACGGGCACCCTGGTTCTGGACGCCCTGACCGGCGGCGAGCGCCTGTTCCTGATCGGCACGGGAACGGGTCTGGCGCCCTGGCTCAGCGTCGCGCGCGATCCAGAGACCTATTCCCGCTTCGGCCATGTCTATGTGATCCACACGGTCCGCAGCGTCGCCGACCTCGCCTACCGCGACTTCTTCACCCGCGAGATCCACGACGACCCCCTGATTGGGGAAGAGGCGCAGGCGCAACTGACCTACTACCCCACCGTCACTCGTGAGGACTTCGAGACGCCCGGCCGCATCACCGACCGCATCAAGTCCGGCGACTTCTTCCGCGATTTGGGCCTGCCCGAAGGGTTCGACCCCGCCCGCGACCGCGCCATGCTGTGCGGCTCCATGGCCATGATCAAGGAAGCCGGCGAACTGCTGGAGACCTATGGCCTGAAGGAAGGCTCCAACGCCGAACCGGCGGACTATGTGCTGGAGCGGGCCTTCGTCGGCTGACGACTTGGCTTGGGCGGCCTGACCCGCTAACCCCACGCCCATGTCAAAGCCTGCACTTGTCGCCGTCGATCCCCGCGTCGATCCGTCCGAATGCCAGTCCATGGCCGAGGTCCGCCAAGGCGTCGACGCCCTGGACCGTGCCCTGGTCGCCCTGCTGGCCGAGCGCCAGCGCTACATGGACGCCGCCGCCCGCATCAAGCCCGACCGCGACGCCGTCTTCGACCAAGCCCGCATCGACGACGTGGTCGCCAAGGTTCTGACCTCGGCCGAGGCCCACGATCTGTCACCCGACATCGCCGAACCCGTCTGGCGCCTGCTCATCGACCGCTGCATCGCCCACGAGTTCGCGACCTACGACCGCACGCGCAGTTGAACGTGACAAGCCCGTCTAGGTCTTGAGACTTCTCAGCATGATTTCGTGGCGATAGGCCGCGACATCAGCCAAGGCCGCCTCCAGCGCATCGCGCACCCGCTCCACAGCCGGCGCGGCCAGCTTCTGATCCACTGCTTCCGCCTCGGCGCAGATCATCGCCAGGTCTCGCGCGCCGATGCCCGCCGCCGCGCCCCGGATCGTATGGACCCCGTCGCGCCAGCCCTCGACCTTGGGATCCAGCATGACGGACCACAGGCCGGCCTGATTGACGAACAGGCCCAACACCTCATCATTGATGGCGTCGTCCCCCCCCGTCATGCCTTCCAGCACGGCGAAATCGACTGCGCCCGTCAGATCGCGCAACGCCATCAGGCCGCCGTCTCCTCGCCCTTGGCGAGGCGGGAGTTCCGCGAGGACCACAGCAGATAGATCGCCACGCCGACCACGTTCCAGACCACGAAGCCGATCTGCGTCACCGGCTTCAGGCTCAGGAAGAAGACCAGGCAGCCGATCACGCTGACCGCTCCAACGACCGGCCATAGCGGCGCCTTGAACACCCGCTTGCGGCCCGGCTCGCGGATGCGCAGCACGATCAGGCAAACCCCGACCGAGCAGAAGGCCGCCAGCGTCCCGGCGTTGGCCAGCGACGCCAGTTCGTCCAGCGGCAACAACCCCGCCAGAATCGCCACGACGATGGCGGTGAACACAGTCACCACCGCCGGCACGCCCCGGCTCGATACCTTGGCCAGGCGACGCGGCAGCAGGCCATCGCGCGCCATGCCCAGGAAGATGCGGCTTTGCCCGAACAGGAAGGCCAACAGCACGGTCGGAAGCGCGATCACCGCCGCCGCCGCGATCCACTGGGCCGCCGTCCCCTGCCCCATCTGACGCAGAATCAGGGCCAGCGGCTCGGGGCTGCTGGCGAAGGTCGCGACAGGTCGCGCGCCGATGGCTGCGGCCGCAACGACCAGATACAGCGCCGTACAGATCAGCATGGAGCCGACGATGCCGATGGCCAGGTCACGTTCGGGCTTCTTGGTCTCTTCCGCCGCCGTCGAAATGGCGTCGAAACCATAGAAGGCGAAGAAGATGATCGCCGCCGCGGCCATCACCCCCGTCTGAACGAACGGGGCTCCGAAGCCGTTGGGCATGAAGGGCGTGAAATGCTCGGGCTTGAACGCTGGCAGGGCGATGGCGACGAAGACCACCAAGGCCGCGATCTTGATCAGGACCAGCACTGCGTTCAGCGTCGCGCTCTCCTTGGTGCCCAGCAGCAGCAGGCCCGTAACCACCCCGATGATGGCCACGGCCGGCAGGTTGATGATCCCCCCCGCATGCGGCCCGGCGACCAGCGCCGTCGGCAGATCGATCCCCAGTCCGCTCAGGAAGCCCACCGCATAGCCGGACCAGCCCACCGCCACGGCGCTGACGACCAGCGAATATTCCAGGATCAGGCTCCACCCCACGATCCAGGCGATCAACTCGCCCAGCACGGCGTAGGAATAGGTATAGGCGCTGCCCGCCGTCGGCATCATGGTCGACAGCTCGGCATAGGCTAGGGCCGCGCAGGCGCAGACCAGTCCCGCAAGGCCGAAGCTGATCAACACGGCCGGCCCCGCCAGCCCGGCGCCCACGCCGATCAGCGTCAGGATGCCGGTGCCGACGATGGCGCCAACGCCCAAGGCCAGCAGGTGCGGCCAACTCAACGTCGGCTTCAGCCGCGGTCCGTCGTGCGGCGCCATCATGGTGTCGATCGATCGACGACGGTTCCAGAAGGCCATGATGTTCGCTCCCCCGCCGCTTGCCGCGGCTGATTCCACGGGGACCATACTCCGTCGCAGAAAGTTTGCGAAAGCGCTTGCCAACCCCCGAACCGCTGGGTAGTAGGAGCGCCCTTCGGCAAGCCCTCTGGTCCCCGAAGACGCAGACGATCGGTCGGGTGATTAGCTCAGTTGGTAGAGCAGCTGACTCTTAATCAGCGGGTCGTAGGTTCGAACCCTACATCACCCACCATCGTCTTTCTCTAGCTTACCAACAGTTTGAGCCTCTTGGATTTCGCGCGGCGCGGCTTAAATGCCGATGCCTGCCGCTGAACGGAATCCGACCTATGGCCGACTACGACTACGACCTCTTCGTCATCGGCGCCGGTTCGGGCGGGGTGCGGGCGGCGCGGCTGACGGCGCTGGACGGCAAGAAGGTCGCGGTCGCCGAGGAATATCGGGTCGGCGGCACCTGCGTCATCCGCGGCTGCGTGCCCAAGAAGTTCATGGTCATGGCGTCCGAGGTCAGCCACGCGCTCGAGATCGCCGAGGGTTACGGCTGGTCGTTCGACAATGCCAAGTTCGACTGGCCCACCTTCCTTGAAGCCAAGGACGTCGAGATCGCGCGCCTGTCCGGCATCTACGCCGCCAACCTGGGCAAGGCGGGGGTCGAACTGGTCCACGGGCGGGCGGTCCTGAAAGACGCCCACACGGTCGAGATCGCCGGCAAGGATCGCACCATCACCGCCGAGAAGATCCTGATCGCCACGGGCGGCCGCCCCTGGAAGCCGGACGAACTGCCGGGGATCGAGCACGCCATCACGTCCGAAGAAGCCTTCCACCTTCCGGAACTGCCCAAGCGCATCCTGATCGCGGGCGGCGGCTATATCGCGGTGGAGTTCGCCGGCATCTTCGCGGGCCTGGGCGTCGAGACGACACTGATCTATCGCGGCCCCAACATCCTGCGCGGCTTCGACGACGATGTGCGCGCACACCTGGCCGGAGAGATCGAAAAGCGTGGCATCAAGGTCATTCTGGGCTGCCAGCACGAGAAGATCGAAAAGACCGACACCGGCCTCGTCAACCACCTCGAAAACGGCATGAAGCTGGAGACGGACGTCGTCATGTTCGCCACCGGCCGCATCCCTCACGTTAAGGATCTGGGGCTGGAGAACGCAGGCGTCGAGCTGAATGAAGCGGGCGCCATCAAGGTCGATCCCCATTCCAGGACGACGGCGGACAACATCTGGGCCATCGGCGACGTCACCGACCGGATGAACCTGACGCCCGTCGCCATCCGCGAAGCCGTCGCCTTCCATCAGACCGTCTATCGCGACAATCCCCAGCACTTCGACTACGAGGCCGTGGCCACCGCCGTCTTCAGCCAGCCGCCGGTCGGGGTCGTGGGCCTCAGCGAGGCGGAGGCCCGCCGCTCCTGCTCGAACGGCGTCGATGTCTATGTCACCCGGTTCCGGCCGATGAAATACGCCTTCACCGGCTCTGATGAGCGGGTGCTGATGAAGCTGGTGGTCGATGCCGACAGCCAGCGGGTGGTCGGCGTCCATATCGTCGGCCCCGACAGCCCCGAGATGATCCAGCTGGCCGCGATCGCCGTGAAGGCCGGCCTGACCAAGGCGCAGTGGGACGCCACCTGCGCCGTCCACCCGACCATGGCGGAAGAGCTGGTCACGCTGAAGGAGAAGCAGTCGGGCGCGACCTCCGCCGGCTGACGCTTGCTCCTAGGGCCGGGGCCGCTCGCGGAACCGCTCGAGCAGGTCCAGCCGGGCGCTGAAGGGCACGGGCGTCACTGCCGGTCCCCGATTGCCGAAGTTCATCAGCCGGGTATCCACAAGGGTCGCCGTAGGCCAGCGCGGCCGCCCGACTCCGTTGGGATCGCCCGAGCGCGCGAATGCGGTCCAATAGCCCATCATGGCCTCCGACGCCTTTCGATCCCGATCCTCGACCGGATACGGCAGGGTGTTCAACGTGCCGAACACATAGGGCCGCTCGATCGCATGGGTCGCGCCGCCATGCGGCTCGGGATTCTGCGGCGACGAGATATCGAACCGATAGAGCCAGGCCGGATGGCCCGCCTTGGCATGCAGCCGCGCCAACATCCGGGCCGGTTCCGAAAACACCAGATCCGTGATCGCCAGCTTGTCGAACGCCTCCAGCCCGCCATAGGCCTGAACGGCGTCGGCGCGCTCAAGCCAGGTCATGTCGTCGTCGATCTGACCATAGCCGTTGCGATCCGTGGGCCGCATCCACCAGAACTCGGCGCTGTTGCTGCCGATGATGAAGGGCACCGGGGCTTGCCGCCCCGCCTTGAACGCCGCCTCAACCGTGGACGGCACGATCCGCCCGTCGATCAGCGTCAGGTCGCCGTTGGCGAAGACCGGAGGCGGCGTCAGGAACAGATCGGCCGGCGCCGCGCGCAAATCCGCCGCCATTCGCAATCCCGCGCCATAGGCCCAGACCTCGCCGCGCTCCCGCGCTGAAGGCGCGCCATAGGGGCCCTTGCGGTCCAGCGGCGTCTGCAGCTCACGGCCCAGACCGGACTGAACGATCGCCCGATCGAACAGTCCGCGCGCCGGCGGCGAGATCATCAGCCGCGTAACGATCGCCCCGCCTGCCGATTCGCCGAAGATGGTCACGTTCTTGGGGTCGCCGCCAAAGGCTGCGATATTGGCGCGCACCCATTTCAGCGCCGCCGTCACGTCCATAAGGCCGTAATTTCCCGCCGCCTCGCCCGCCGGTCGCTCGGCCGCCAGCGCCGGATGATCGAAGAAGCCCAGCCGCCCCAGTCGATAGTTCAGCGTCACCACGACCATGCCGCGCTTGGCCAGGTTCGTTCCGTCATACAGCGGCGCGGTTCCCGACCCGTTCACCAGGCCGCCGCCGTGGATCCAGACCATGACCGGCGCGGGCTGAGCCGCGCTGATGGACCGCCAGACGTTCAGGTTCAGACAGTCCTCGCTCATCGGCAAGGGACCGACGCCGGGGTCGCCGTTCGGGGGCGCCTGGATGCACAGCGGACCGTAGGCCGAGGCGTCCCGCTGGCCTTGCCAGGTCGGCGCGGGACCGGGCGGTCGCCAACGCCGCTCGGCCGTCGGCGGCGCCGCATAGGGAATGTTCTTGAACGCCGCCACATCGGCATCCGCACGTCCGTTCAGGACGCCCTGCGGAATGCGGACGGTGGGCTGGTCGGCTGCGGGCGCCATCATGAGCGAGAGGGTGGCGAAAACGCCGGCGATTGTCATGCGCGCTGATTAGCAAATTACGGCGGCGCGCCAATCATCTTGCGATCACAGATCACGACACTCGGCGAGAGAACCGATTTCGATGTGGCGCGTTATCGCCAAGCTGTGCGGGGTAGGCGTTGAACGAAACAGTAAAATCAAGCGACCTGACCGTCGATCTGGGCGCGGCCTTCGAAGCCTCGCCCAATCCATATGTGCTGGTCACACCCGATCTTCGAATCGCCGAAGTCAACCAAGCCTATATGGATGTCACGGGCGCCAAGCGCAGCGAAGTGTTGGGCCAACCTCTTTTTGCCGCCTTTGACTCGGGCCCTGGCTCGGACGCCCCGGAGAACGTCCGCCAAGTCCGTGCTTCACTGGAAAAGGCGCGCGACACCCGACAACGCGATCACCTGGCGGTCGTTCGCTTTTCAATGCCCCGAACCCAGCCGGACGGCAGCGAGATTTTCGAAGAGCGCCTTTGGAGCGCCACCCACACGCCCATACTGAACGCCGACGGCGAAGTGGTCATGCTGCTTCAGCACACCACGGATGTGACGGATCTGGCGCCCGTCATCCGCCCGGATGAGCCGACAACCGCGCTGGACGCGATTGTCGGCGGCTCGGTCCTGCGTCGCGCCCAGTCGGTGCAGGAGGACAATCGTCGCCTGGAGACCGAGCGCAACCGTCTGGTCGAAATGTTCATGCAGGCCCCCGGCTTCGTCGCCATCCTGTCCGGGCCGGATCACCGGTTCCAGATGCACAACGACGCCTACAGCCAACTCATTGGTCACAGGGATATCGCCGGCAAGCCCGTCAGGCAGGCCCTGCCGGAACTGGAAGGCCAAGGCTTCTACGAGTTTCTCGACAGCGTCTTCGCCACAGGCGAACCCTATGAAGGCCGCGAGAGCGCAGCGCAGTTGCAGCGCAAGCCCGACGGGCTGCTCGAAACCGTCTATCTCAACTTCATCTATCAGCCGATCCGAGACGACGCGGGCGCGGTCGTGGGCATCTTCGTTCAGGGCCACGACATCACCGAAAACGTGCTGGCCGCCCAGCGCCAGAAATTGATGATCGACGAACTGAATCACCGCGTGAAAAACACACTCGCCACGGTCCAATCCATCGCGATCCAGACGGCCCGTTCCAACACCGACCCGGCCAGCTTCGCCGAGACCTTCCAGTCCCGGATCATGGCCCTGTCGCACACCCACAATCTGCTGACGCAAAGCCATTGGGAGGGCGCCGACCTGCGCGCCATCCTGGAACATGAGACTGAAGCTTACGGGCCGACCCGCATAAGCCTGAATGGACCACCGGTGGCGCTGGAGCCGGCCGTCGTTCTGTCTCTGGGCATGATCTTCCATGAGCTTGCGACAAATGCCGCCAAATACGGCGCGCTGCATACGCCGGACGGTCGCATCCTCATCGACTGGGGTCTGGCGGATCAGCGCGACCGCAAACTGAAGCTGAGCTGGCGCGAAATCGGCGGCCCCAAAGTTACGGTTCCGGACAGAAGAGGCTTCGGTAGCCGTTTGATAGAACGAAACATTCGACATGATCTGGCGGGCGAGATCGATCTGGTCTACGCCCCCGATGGATTGATCGCGGAACTGACGGTTCCACTGGACAGGACGGCCGCACAATGACTCAACCTCTGACCGGTCGCCGTGTCCTCGTGGTCGAGGACGAATCGCTCGTCGCCATGCTTCTGGAAACGATTCTGGAAGACATGGAATGCGTGCCGATCGGTCCGGCCTCCAATGTGGACGACGGTCAAAGACTGGCCCGGGACACGGAAAATCTCGACGCCGCATTGCTGGACGTGAACGTCGCCGGCCGTCAGGTCTTTCCCGTCGCGGAGGCATTGAAGGAACGCGGCGTGCCGTTCGTCTTTTCGACCGGCTACGGCGAAGGCGGACTGCCCGACGAATGGCGCGGCCAGCCCACGATCCAGAAACCCTTCACAGAAGCCGCCATCCGCGACGCCCTGATGAAGGCAATGGGAGTCGCCGAGGCCTGACCCTAACTCGGCATCCGCCGTGGCGCGAACCACCCGGCGTCCGTTCGGTAGATGCTGCCGGCGGCTGTCAGAATTTCCAGAGTGTGTCTTAGGCTTTCGGCGACGGCCTTCGCGCCTTTTGGAATCTCGAGACAGGATTGGAGATGTTGGACGCCCAACGGCCGCCCTTCCCCGCGCATCACCTCCAACATGGTTATAATTCGCGCGATTTCGTCAGACGGTAAGATCGGGCGAGAGGCGGTTGCCTCCTTCTGCACCGATAGGTGTGATTTGCGAGATTTAGGAAAGTTGACTGTCTGGTAGACAGGACGGAGATAGCGAATTTGTCCCGCGTCTTCCTCCGCAGCTCGACTTCGGTTGAGTTCCACCAGATGTGAAATGACGGCCTCGTCACCGAGATCAGAGGGCCATCCATAAGCTTGCAGCACCAGCGCATCCAAACGCTGGCTCGCATGCAAAAGCAGATCCACGCAGCCTGCCTGCCGGATGGCTCGATCATGCTCGGTAAGCGCTACCCCGGCCAAGACCTTCTCCATCACGTTGTACAAGGCCCGTCATCGTTAGGTCCGCATTTTGGCCCACCACGCGCGATCTCAAATCGTCCAGCCCCTCAGCAACGGTGGCGATTTCCTCGCGCAGCAATGGACTTGCGTCGGGGAAGGGAAAGCGGTCGAAACACATTCCCTTAGAATAGACAGGGCGATCTTCGAGCTTCCCACCAACGGCAAGCGCCCACACCCTCTCTGGCATCTGCAGCAAAGGCATAAAGCGCTAAAGTTCGAGGAAGCTTTGTCCGGGCTGGGATGAGATGACTGCGGCTCTGCCAAGACCCAAGCGAGCTGTTCACTGCGCCGGATATCGTCGAGTGTGGTCTAGTTACAACAAGGCCTCGGCGCTCCTGGAAGCAGCCGAGCCTCGGCCCCATCGCTCAGCGCACTAGCATCCGGCTATCGAGCGGATGCTATTCGTGAGGCTCGGATCGTCGCAGCGACCTAAACCGCCTGAAGCTCGAAGATCGACTCCGCAAACACGTTGATGTCGTCTTGAGACAAATCTGTGTTGCTGAGCACGACCACGGAGCGACGGTCGGTCGGACGATAGGCGAGCAGGGTCTTATAGCCACCTACCGCACCAGTCTCCCACGCAACCGGTCCCAACGGGCCTTGGCGAACACGTCCTCCCAGAGCGTATCTTTGGTCCTGATATCTGATGGTCATCAAGTTCGACCGTGATTCAGGAGACAGCAACGCGCCACTCATGACGTGATCTGCGAAGGCGATGAGATCGGAAGCAGTGCTGTAGAATGTGCCGGAAGCAGCGCCGTATCCGTAGCACGTCGTCATATCCAGATTGGCTTGCGTCGTCGGGCCGTCAAAGGCAGGAACCTTACGATCCGTTCGAACCCGTAATCGGGGTCGCCGACCTTTTCGTCGTTCGGAGCGGCGACGCCAAGCACCCTGCAGAGTTGGATAACGAAAGACTGTGCTGTCTGCCGCTCTGAAGCCGACGCGTTTGTCCAAGTCCTGATGAAATCTTCCACATCCATAAGTCGCACTCCAGAACAGGACTGCGCCTTTGCGTGCATTTTAATCGGCCACAACCGGGGATTATGTTTAGCCGAGAAGCATCGGCTTTCCTAACCAATAGGAGAGTTCAGCAGGCCGCGAGATGTCCCAAATCGCCAAATCAGCGGCTTTGCCATTTTCGATGGTGCCGATCTCACCCGACATACCCAGCGCCCGCGCAGCCTCTCGGGTCGCGCCGGCCAGGGCCTCTTCCGGCGTAAGACGGAACTGAACGCAGGCGAGGTTCAGCGCGGCGGTCATGGAAGCGACTGGCGAGGTGCCGGGGTTGCAGTCGGTGGCGACGGCCATCCGCACGCCGTAGCGGCGCAGGAAATCGATGGGCGGGGCCTTGGTCTCACGCAGCATCAAATAGGCGCCGGGGAGCAGGACGGCGACCACGCCTGCGGCGGCCATGGCGGCGACGCCTTCCTCGTTCGCATGTTCGATGTGATCGGCGGACAAAGCCTGATACCGCGCCGCCAGGGCCGCACCGCCGCCGTTCGACAACTGATCGGCGTGCAGCTTCACCGGAAGACCTAGAACCCGCGCCCTATCGAAGAGACGCGACACCTCTGCGGTTGAGAAGGCGATGGGTTCACAATAGGCGTCGACCGCATCGACCAGACCTTCGGCATGGGCGGCAGGCAGGATGTGGTCGATGGCCAGATCGACATAGGCGGCCCGGTCGTCGCGATATTCGGGCGGCACGGCATGCAGACCGAGATAGCTGGTACGGACACGCACCCCGCCCTCGCGCCCGATCCTGCGCGCGACGCGCAGCATCTTGAGCTCCGTCTCAAGGTCGAGACCATAGCCGGACTTGATCTCGACGGTGGTGACCCCTGTGGCCTTCAGCCCCGCCAGACGCGTCATGGCCGACGCGAACAGATCATCCTCCGACGCGGCGCGCGTGGCCTTCACGGACGAGACGATGCCGCCGCCCGCCCGCGCGATCTCCTCATAGGTCGCTCCGCCCAGCCGCTGTTCAAACTCGGCCGAACGGTCGCCGCCGAACACCAGATGGGTGTGGCAGTCGATCAGACCAGGCGTGATCCATCGCCCGTCCAGCCGCTCGGTTTCAGCCGCTTCCACGGCCGGCAGGTCAGCGCGCGGTCCCACCCAGACGATGCGGCCATCGGCGACGACCACGGCGGCGTCCTGAATCGCGCCATAAGGGACCGGTCCCTTGACCATGGTGGCGGCATGGCAATCGATCAGCAGACGGTCGGCCTTCATCGGCGAGGCTCCTTTGCCAGAACGGGTGAATGAGCGGACGAGAAGCGCGCCACCAAATCGTAGCGGTCGCCGGGGAAGGTCTGCCACACCCGCGTCACCCCCTGCCCGTCCCGCCATGTCCGGCGCTCGACGCACAGGCAGGCGGCGCCGGGCTTGAGTTCCAGTAGGCGTGCAGAGCGGGCGTCGGCCGCGATCGCTGAAATGCGGTTCTCAGCCTCAGTCCAAGGCGCGGAGTCCAGCAGCCAGCTTCCTGGCGGAACCGTATGAAAATCCACGTCTATGGCTTGAGGCGCCGCGCCGAGCGCGATGAGCCGATGTTCCAAGGCCAGCGGCGCGCCGTCGGCGCTGTGCAGACACGTCATATCCAGCAGGCGACCTCCCGACGCGAGTTCGATTTCGTCCTCACCGTCCGGCTCGCGTTCGATCTGCTCCAGCAGGACATAGCCGTAAACCTGCCCGCGCTCGATCACCTCGGCCCGCAAATCGGGAATAGCCAGGACGGCGGCGTGGGCCTTGGGCTGGGCGACGAAGGTGCCGGCGCGACGCCGACGCGTCACCAGCCCCCGCCCCGCCAGTTCCGAGATGGCTTTGGAGACCGTCATTCGCGAACAGTCGTAGCGTTCGGTCAGCTCATGCTCGAACGGAATGCGGTCGCCGGGCGATAGCTCGCCGGACAGGATAAGCCCCTCAAGGTCGGCATAGATGCGGCGATGTAGGCTCACCCCAACACCGCCGACAGGGCCTTGCGATAGCGCGCCTCGATGCCGTCTCGGGCGATATGGCGGCCGTCTTTCACGACCTCGCGGCCCGCTCGCCACACCGAACGGATCGAGCCCGTCGGCGCGCCGAAGATCCAGCTGTCGAGCACCGCATCGCCCGACCGTCCCGCAAAGGCGACGCCGCTCGTATTCAGCGATACGATGTCCGCCGACGCCTTGGCGCTAAGACCCGACGCCGCTCCTGTCGCCCGGACGCCGCCCGCTAACGCGCGATCAAATAAGGCGCGGCCCGTCGAGCGTTCAGGGTCCGCCATGACGGCGCGACCGCGCCGCGCCAGCCGCTGACTGTATTCCAGCATTCGCAGTTCCTCCGCGACGCCGATCTGCACGTTGGAATCGGTCCCGATGCCGAACCGCCCGCCGCCGCGCGTGAAATCGACCGCCGGGAAGACGCCGTCGCCCAGATTGGCCTCGGTGATCGGGCACAGGCCGACGACGGCGTCGCGCGCGACGACGCCGCGCCACTCGGCCTCAGTCACATGGGTGGAATGTATCAGGCACCAACGCGGATCGATCGGCGCATTGGCCAGGAGCCATTCGACCGGCCGCGCGCCCGACCAGGCCAGACAGTCCGCGACCTCCTTGGTCTGTTCGGCCACATGGATATGGATCGGCCCATCGCCCGCCAGCGCCGGCATGGCCGCCAGTTCGTTCGGGCTGACGGCGCGCAGGCTGTGCGGCGCCACCCCGACCACGGCGTCGGGCACATCGGCGGTCAGGGTGCGGCATCGCGAGACCAGATCGGCGAACCCGTCCAGATCGTTGATGAAGCGCCTTTGCCCGTGCGACGGCGGCTGTCCCCCGAACCCGGCATGGGCGTAGAAGACCGGCAGCAGGGTCAGGGCGATGCCCGTCGTCTGCGCCGCCCCGACGATCCGCGTCGCGATCTCGGCCCGATCGGCATAGGCCGCGCCCGACGGGGCGTTGTGCAGATAATGGAACTCGGCGACGCGGGTGAAGCCGCCCTCCAGCATTTCCATGAAGACCAGGGCGGTGATGGCCTCGATCTCTTCCGGACCGCCCCGATCCAGGAAACGGTACATCAGCTCGCGCCAAGTCCAGAAGTCGTCGTCCGAAGCCCCCCTCGCCTCGGTCAGGCCCGCCATGGCGCGCTGAAAGGCGTGGCTGTGGACATTTGCGACGCCCGGCAGGGCGACACCGCCCCCTTCGTCAGCCGGGCTGCGCGCAACGTCTGTTTCCAGACTGACAATCCGTCCGCCAGCCACGACGATCCGCACGTCGTGCGCCCATCCATCCGGCAAAAGGGCCGCCTCGAACCAGAGGGTGCGATCCACAGGCTGCGGCTGAAGGGTCACTGGACAGGTCCGTGTCGTTGCGATCAATATGTCTAGACATACCACGATGGATCGATTTGGCGAGGGAGGCCGAACGGATGCAGGACTGGCTGACCATCCACGAAGGCACGGCGCCGCTGGTGATCGGCCTGCCGCACACGGGGACCGACATTCCGACCGCCATCGAGGCGCGGATGACCTCATCCTGGCTGGCCCGCAAGGACGCGGACTGGTGGGTGGATCGGCTGTACGACTTCGCGATCGACATGGGTGCCACCCTGGTGCGAACGGGTGTGTCCCGAAGCGTCATCGATGTGAATCGCGATCCGTCGGGCGTCTCTCTCTATCCCGGTATGACCACGACCGGCCTGTGCCCGACCGAGACCTTCGACGGGGAGCCGCTGTATCGGCCAGGCCAGGAACCCAATCCGGCCGAAATCGCCGAGCGACGCGCGATCTGGTTCGATCCCTATCACGCCGCCCTGCAGGGCCAGTTGGATCGACTGCGCAGCGCCGGCCCGGTCGTCCTCTACGACGCCCATTCCATCCGGTCTGTCGTGCCGCGCCTGTTCGAGGGCGAACTGCCTCAGTTCAACATCGGCGACAACGACGGCTCCACCTGCGCCGGCGACTTGACGCAGGCTGTCGAAAAAGCCTGTACGATCAGCAGCGACAGCGTCGTCGTCAACGGCCGCTTCAAGGGCGGGTGGACCACCCGCCATTACGGCCAACCCGACGCAGGTGTTCACGCCATTCAGATGGAGTTGGCGGACCGGGGCTACATCCTCGATCCCGCCGGACCGGTGTCGTCCGACAACTGGCCCAGCCTCTATGAGCCGGACCGCGCCGAGCCGATGCGCGGCCATATGCGCCGCGTCCTGACCGCCTGCATCGCCTTCGCCGAGAGCCAACGATGAACACGCCCAACGCCCGGATCGTCCGCAGCCCGCGCGGACCGGAAAAGACCGCCAAGACCTGGGCCGCCGAGGCGGCCATGCGCATGCTGATGAACAACCTCGATCCCGAGGTGGCCGAGCGGCCGCAGGACCTCGTCGTCTATGGCGGCATCGGCAAGGCGGCGCGGGACTGGGCGGCGTTCGACAGGATCGTGGAGACGCTGAAGACGCTCGAAGCCGATGAAACCCTGCTGGTGCAATCGGGCAAGCCGGTCGGCGTCTTCCGCACGCATGCCGACGCCCCACGCGTGCTGATCGCCAACTCCAACCTGGTGCCGAAATGGGCGACCTGGGAGCATTTCAACGAACTCGATCGCAAGGGCCTGGCCATGTATGGCCAGATGACCGCCGGCTCGTGGATTTACATCGGCACCCAAGGCATCGTCCAAGGCACCTACGAGACCTTCATGGAGGCGGGCCGCCAGCACTACGGCGGCGACTGGTCGGGCAAATGGATCCTGACGGCAGGCTTGGGCGGCATGGGCGGAGCACAGCCTCTCGCGGCGACCATGGCGGGGGCTTCGTGCATCACGATCGAATGCCAACGCAGCCGGATCGAGTTCCGCCTGCGGACACACTACGTCGACGTCATGGCCGAAACTCTGGACCAAGCCCTGGCGTTGCTGGAGCAATCGTTCCGGGACAAGAAACCCTTGTCGATCGGCCTGTTGGGCAATGCAGCCGATCTGTTGCCTGAAATGGTTCGTCGCGGCGTGCGGCCCGATCTCGTTACCGACCAGACGAGCGCGCACGATCTGATCAACGGCTATCTCCCCTCGGGCTGGACCGTCGCGGAGTGGGAAGACAAGCGCGTCAGCGATCCAAACAGCGTCGCCGCCGCTGCGCGCACCTCCATCGTCGCTCATGTGAAGGCCATGCTGGACTTTCAGGCGATGGGCGTGCCGACGACCGACTATGGCAACAACATTCGTCAGGTCGCCTTCGATGCGGGCGTGACGAACGCTTTCGACTTCCCCGGCTTCGTGCCTGCCTACATCCGCCCGCTGTTCTGTCGGGGCATCGGGCCGTTCCGCTGGGCGGCCCTCACCGGCGATTTGGAAGACATCAAGAAAACAGACGCGGCGATGAAGCGCCTGTTCCCCGACAACGCCGGTCTGCACCGCTGGCTCGACATGGCGGGCGACCGCATTGCTTTTCAGGGGCTTCCAGCCCGCATCTGCTGGATCGGATTGGGTGATCGCCACCGCGCCGGCCTGATGTTCAACGACATGGTGGCGTCGGGCGAACTGTCCGGGCCCATCGTTATAGGCCGCGATCATCTGGACAGCGGCTCGGTCGCCAGCCCGAACCGCGAGACCGAGGCCATGATGGACGGCTCAGACGCCGTGTCCGACTGGCCGCTGCTGAACGCCTTGCTGAACACGGCCTCGGGCGCCAGCTGGGTGTCGCTGCACCACGGCGGCGGTGTCGGCATGGGCTATTCCCAGCACTCAGGCGTCGTCATCGTCGCGGACGGGACGCCGGAGGCCGCCCAACGGCTTGAACGGGTGCTGTGGAACGACCCCGCCACCGGCGTCATGCGTCACGCCGACGCCGGCTATGAGATCGCCCGCGCGTCCGCGCGCGAGCACGAACTGAACCTTCCGAGCCTGAAGGCCTGAGCCATGACCGCGATCACCCTCGGCCAATCGCCTCTCACCCTGGCGCAGCTTCGTGCGGTGCTGGAGGGTCCCGTCGCCGTCTCATTGACGCCAGCCGCCTGGGCCGATGTGGACAAGGGCGCGGCGACCATAGCCGCCATCGTGGCCGAGGGGCGCACCGTCTATGGCGTCAACACCGGCTTCGGCCTGCTGGCCAACACGTCCATCGCGCCTGAAGATCTGGAAACGCTGCAGCGTAATCTGGTTCTCAGCCACGCCTGCGGGGTCGGGCCGCTGCTGCCGGATGCGGTGACCCGTCTTCTGATGGTGCTGAAGATCGCCAGTCTGTCGCGGGGCGCCTCGGGCGTTCTTCGTGAGACGCTGGAGGCGCTGATCGCCCTGGTCAACGCCAATGTCCTGCCCTGCATTCCGTCCAAGGGATCGGTCGGCGCCTCGGGCGACCTGGCGCCGCTGGCCCACATGTCCTGCGTCCTGATCGGCGTGGGCGAGGCGCGGCTGAACGGCGAGATACTGGAGGCCGAAGCGGCTCTGGCGAAGGCCGGCCTGACGCCGCTCACGCTCGGCCCGAAGGAAGGCCTGGCCCTGCTGAACGGCACACAGTGTTCGACGGCCCTGGCCCTGGCCGGTCTGTTCGCTGCCGAGGCTGCGTTCGCCGCTGGGATCGCCGCTGGGGCCTTGTCAGTCGATGCGCTGAAGGGGTCCGACGCGCCGTTCGATCATCGCATCCACGCCCTGCGCGGCCAACCGGGCCAGATCGCCGTCGCCGCGCGGTTGCGCGACCTGATGGCGGGCTCCGCCGTCCGCGACAGTCACCGCGACGACTGCTCCAAGGTCCAGGACCCCTACTCTCTGCGCTGCCAGCCCCAGGTCATGGGCGCGATCCTCGATGTGCTGACCAGCGCCGCCGCCACGCTGGCGCGCGAGGCCAACGCCGTGACCGATAATCCGCTGGTCTTCATCGAGGATGGCGACGTCATCTCGGGCGGAAACTTCCACGCCGAACCCGTTGCTTTCGCTGCCGATCAGATCGCCATGGCTCTGTGCGAGATCGGCAATATCTCGGAACGCCGCACCTCGATCCTGGTCGATCCGAAGATGAGCGAACTGCCGGCCTTCCTGGTCAAGGAAAGCGGCCTGAACTCCGGCTTCATGATCGCCCAGGTGACGGCTGCGGCCCTGATCGCCGAGAACCGCATGGTCGCTCATCCGTGCAGCGTGGACACCGTGCCGACCAGCGCCAATCAGGAAGATCACGTCAGCATGGCCACCCACGGCGCGCGCCGCCTGCTGGACATGGCCGAGAATACGGCGACGGTGGTCGGCATCGAACTGCTGGCGGCGGCGCAGGGACTGGAATTCCATCGGCCGCTCACCAGCTCGCCGGCGCTGGAACAGGTGTTCGCCATCGTCCGCGAAGCCGCCGCCCCCTACGCCAGCGACCACTATTTCGCTCCGGACATCGCCCGAGCGACCGACGCCGTGCGCGCCGGTCGTTACCGGACCTTTGCGGAGGACCTGCTGCCTTCGGCCTGATCGGGCTCAGCCGCCGAGAACGCCCAAGTGTTCCAGCAGGATGGCCGTGCCCAGACCGATCAGGGCCACGCCGCCGATGATCTCGGCCGTCTTGCCGAAGCGCGTGCCCACCGCCTTGCCGATCAGCATGCCGATGGTGGTCAAGACGAAGGTGGTGAAGCCGATCGAGGCGGCGATCACCCAGATATTGGCCCCGATGAAGGCCAGCCCCACGCCCACGGCCGCGGCGTCGATGCTGGTTCCGACCGCCGTCGCCACGAGCGCCCAAGGGCCGGACCGGCGCGGCGCCTCATCCTCGTCCGCGCCGCGAGGTTGAACGCCTTCCCAGATCATCTTGCCGCCGACGATCAGAAGCAGGGTGAAGGCGATCCAGTGATCCACCTTTTCGACCAGGCCGGCGGCGATGATGCCCAATCCCCAGCCGATCAGGGGCGTGATCGCCTCGATGACGCCGAAGACCAGGCCGGCCTTGACGGCGTCCTTGACGGCAGGTCGATGCGACGCCCCGCGTCCTACGGCGGCCGCAAAGGCGTCCGTGGACATGCTGAGCGAGAGGATGGCGATGGCGCCTGGGGTCATGAAACAGCACTCGACCGGACGCGTGACAGCGGTCCTGCACCGGCCGGTCGCGGCGTCAGGACACGCTGGTCTCGCTAGGCGGTGGTTCCGCTGATCGCGCCACGCGCCGAAGCGCGAGTATGTTGACGCGATCCCGACGACGAACGCCGGAAGCTACTCCCCAACAGGAGGCGGCTCTCTACACGCCGCTTGCCGCGCTTGGCAACCTCACAGGGCGATCACATGCCCGACTTGGGCGCCATCGCGGCGGGCGCATCATCGCGCGCCGAGGTCGATGCGCCGGCCGGTTGGCGCTCGACCGTCAGGGCATAGGCGCCCACCTGGTTGGGCCCATAGGCGCGGGCGCGCACGACGTACCAGCCGTCGTCCGGGGCGGTCCAATCCAGCTTGGCGTGCGCGTCAGACAGGCTGTCGTCATCGGTGGCCAGGCTGGTGAAATCGCCGCCCTCATCCTGCTTGCCCAGGTCGATGAAAGAATCGAAGGCGTTCGACACCATCGTCAGACGCAGCTTCTCGTCCTTCTTGGCCTGGAAGCGGTAGGCGTCGAAGAAGGCGCCTTCGTCGCTGAGCGCAGCGCTGTTCGACAGGGTTCCGCGCACGGTCGATCCGATCAGCAGGCTGCCGGGCTTGGGCTCTGGTCCGCGATCCAGCAGCTCCAGGGAATAAAGGCCCTTGCCTTCCGCCTCCAGCGGCATGGCGCGGACCACATAGTTTCCGTCCGACGGCAGCGTGAAGTTCAGCCTTGAATCCGTGCCCTCGGCCAGGCCGTCGTCATCGCTGGCCAGGGCCTCGAACTCACCCTCGGCCTTGCCGATCTCCAGATAGGCGTCGAAGTCGCCGGACCGCAGGATCGCCTGGACACGCTGACCTTCCGTTCCAGCAAAGACATAGGCGTCATAGCGTTTGCCGTCGTCGGCCTGGGGGTCCTCGTCGGTGATCTCGCCTTCCACGGTTTGACCCAGGGTCGCCGTGGTCGGCGGCGGCGGCGGCGCGGTTTCGGTGAGCTTCAGCGTATAGTCGCCCTCGGCCTCGTCGCTGAACCCGCGCGCCTCGATGATGTAGTCGCCATCGGCGTCCAAGGTGCGCGCGATGCGGGCGTCGGTGCCCGAGCCGGCGCCGTCATCATCCTCCGCCAAAACCGCATCATCCGAAGCGCGGCGAAGCGTCAGATAGGCGTCGAAGTCGCTCGACTTCATTTCGATCGCGACGCGCTGACCGTTCGTTCCGGTGAAGCGATAGGTTTCTGCGCGCTGGCCGCCGTCGTTCGTGGCGCTGTCCGAGTCCAGTTCACCCTTGATCTCGTCACCGATCGCGATGGGCTTCGACGGCGGCGCGGGCGGCGCCTCGGCCAGGCCCAGTTCGTAGCGACCCAGCCCGTCTTCCAGCGACGTGGCCCGGATCACATATTCGCCTGCCGTCGGCGCCGTGAAGGTCAGCCGCGAATTCAGCCCGCCGCCGGGCGCATCGTCGTTCGAACTGATCTCCACGAAATCGGGACCGTTCATCCGCCCCACCCGCACCAGAGGATCGAAGGCCTCGGAGTCCAGCGTCACGACAAACCGATCGCCGGCATTGGCGCGGAAGGCGTAGGCGTCATAGCGGCCGCCGTCTTCCTGCTCGGGATCGCGCGCCGTCAGTTCGCCGCTCTGGGTCGCCCCGACACGAATGCCGCCGGGTCGCGGCGCGCGCGGCGGCGCCGGGCGTTCCTGCAACGACAGACGATAGTCGCCGCCGTCCAGTCCGCTCAGCGTCCGGGCTCTCAGGACATAGGTCCCCGCCTGCTCCGGTGTGAAACGCAGACGCGCATTCGTGCCGTCACCCAGTCCGTCGTCGTCGGACGCCAGCGGCTCGCCCGCTGCGCCGTCGGCGTAGACTTCCAGATAGGCGTCGAATGGGTCCGATCTCAGCGTGGCTTCCAGCCGCTGCCCCGCTCGCGCCTCGAACCGATAGTCGTCATAGCGATATTCGTCATCCGCCGCCTTGGCGTCGCCGTCCGTCAGGGCGCCGTTCACATCGGCGCCGATACGCAACGGCTGCGCGTCCTGGGCCACGGCCGGCGCGACCGCCCACAACAGGGCCAGGGTGCTGACAGCGGCGGCGAGCGACGGACGGTTCATGAATTCCTCCAGCATAGGCTGCGGATCATAGACGCCGAACCGTGACGCCTGTAAATCGCCGCATCCTGATTTCCAGCCAGACGGAGCTGCCATGTCGGCCCAATCCACGCCTGCGACCCTGATCGACGGCAAGGCCTTCTCGGCCGCACTGGTGGAACGCGTCGGGGCGGCCGTCGCCCGGCTGGAAGCCGCGCACGACGTCAAACCCGGCCTGGCCGTCGTCATCGTCGGCGAGGACCCGGCCAGCCAGATCTACGTCCGCAACAAGGGCGAGACGACGCTGCGCGCCGGCATGCGCTCCGACACCCACCGCCTGGCCGAATCGACGCGCCAGGATGAACTGCTGGCCCTGATCGCCCAGTTGAATGCGGATGCCGGCATTCACGGCATCCTGGTCCAACTGCCCCTGCCCGCCCACATCGACGCGACGGTGGTTCTGGACGCCATTTCGCCGGACAAGGATGTGGACGGCTTTCATGTCGTGAACGCCGGTCGTCTGGCCGTCGGCCTGCCGGGTCTGGTTCCCTGCACCCCGCTGGGCTGTCTGATGCTGCTGAAGGATCAACTCGGCGATCTGTCGGGCTTGAACGCCGTCATCGTCGGCCGCTCCAACATCGTCGGCAAGCCGATGGCGCAACTGCTGCTGGGCGAAAGCTGCACGGTCACCGTCGCCCATTCGCGCACGCGTGACCTGCCCGAGGTCTGCCGCCGCGCCGACATTCTGGTCGCCGCCGTCGGTCGGCCCGAGATGATCAAGGGAGACTTCATCAAACGGGGCGCGACCGTCATCGACGTGGGCATCAACCGCGTCTCCTCGGCTGATCCCGTCAAGGCCGCCGAGGGCAAGACCCGCGTCGTCGGCGATGTCGCTTTCAAGGAGGCGGTCGAGGTCGCGGGTCGCATCACCCCGGTGCCGGGCGGCGTCGGCCCCATGACCATCGCCTGTTTGTTGGCCAACACCTATTCGGCCGCCTGCCGCCTCAACAATATCCAACCGGAGCCATTGGACGCTTGATGCATTCATTGGGCCGGTGAATAGTCCCGCTCAACGGCGCTATCGCCGAACGGGAGATGTCATGGTCCGCTTCAACGCTCGCGCCGTCGCTCTGACCGGCGCTCTGATGATCGTCCCCGCCGTGGCGGGCTGCGGCTACAACACCATTCCGACCAAGCAGGAACGCGCGGAGGCGGCCTGGGCCGATGTGCAGAGCCAGTATCAGCGCCGCGCCGACCTGATTCCCAATCTGGTCGCGACCGTGCAAGGCGCCGCGATTCAGGAACGCACCACCCTGACGGACGTCATCAACGCCCGCGCCCGCGCCACCTCGGTCAACGTCTCGGCCGACGATCTCGATAATCCGCAGGCCTTCCAGCAGTATCAGGAAGCCCAGGGCCAGCTGTCCGGGGCCCTGTCGCGCTTGCTCGTGACGGTCGAGGCCTATCCGCAACTACAGGCCAACCAGAACTTCCTGACCCTGCAGTCGCAACTGGAAGGCACCGAAAACCGCATCCAGATCGCACGCCGCGACTACAATGAGGCCGTCCGCGACTACAACACCACCCTGCGCACCTTCCCGCAGGTGATCTGGGCCAAGACCCTGCACGGCGGGTCGCAGCCGATGCAGCTGTTCACCGCCACCGCCGCCGCCCAGTCGGCGCCGCAAGTCAACTTCAACCTTAACGCCCCGCCCGCCAACGCCTCGGCGCCCGGCGGCGGCGCACCGGCCGTAACGCCGGGCGCGACCCCGCCCGCCCAGTGACAAACCGTCAAGCGGCGGCGCGGCGTTCGCCGGGCGTCGCCGCCCTCCTCTTCGGCCTGTTCATCGCGCTGCTGCTCGTCCTTCCGGCGGCCGCGCAGAGCAAGATCGACTTTCCGCCGCTGACCGGCCGCGTGGTCGATCAGGCCAATCTGCTCGATCCGGCGACGGAACAGGCCCTGACCGAAAAGCTCGCGGCGCTGGAGGCCAGTTCCACCGACCAGTTGGTCGTCGTAACGGTCAACAGCCTCCAGGATCAGGAGATCGAGGACTACGGCTATCAGCTGGGTCGCGCCTGGGGCATCGGCCAGAAGGAAAACGATAACGGCGCCCTGCTGATCGTCGCGCCGAATGAACGCAAGGTCCGCGTCGAGGTCGGCTATGGGCTGGAGCCCATTCTGACTGACGCCTTCTCGTCTCAGGTCATTCGCAACGACATCCTGCCGTCGTTTCGAGATGGCGATTACCAGGCCGGGGTGATCAAGGGCGTCGACGCCCTGATCTCCCAGCTGTCGCTCGACCCGGCGGAGGCGCAGGCGCGCGCCCAAGCCGCCGCAACCGAGCAAGCCGACACCAAGGGCGAATCCGTCATCCCGCTGGCCATCATCGCCGGGCTTTTCCTATTCATCTTCTTGATCGCCATGCGGTCCGGGCGCGGACGACGCAGCAATGTCAGCTCGGTCCTGCTGTGGGCCGCATCAGAGGCGCTGCGGAACTCCGACAGAGGCGGCGGCAGTTGGGGCAGTGGCGGCGGCGGCTTTGGTGGTGGCGGGTTCGGTGGTGGCGGCGGCAGTTTCGGCGGCGGCGGTGCGTCGGGGGGATGGTGATGCAGATCACGGACAACGACCGCACCCGCATCGCCGAAGCCATAGCGGCGGCCGAGCGTCAGACGTCGGGTGAAATCTTCTGCGTCGTTGCGCGTCGTGTCTCGACCTATGTGGACGTCAGCCTGGCCTGGGCGGCGGCGATGGCGCTTTTGGCCCCGATCGTCTTCGTTCCGTTCGTGCTGGATCTTCGCTGGCCCAGCGATGGCTGGGAGGCGGCCCACCAGGCCGCGCAAGAGGCCACGACGGCGCAGGCCTTGGGCCTTTACGCCCTGTCGCAGGCGGTCGTTTTCGTCGGCGTCTTTCTGCTGACCCGCATCCCGACCGTGCGCCGTCTCGTGACGCCCGCCGGGGTCAGACGCGGCCGCGTCAGGGAGGCGGCCTTGCAGCAGTTCATGGCCCAGGGCGTTCATGTCACGCAGGAGCGTACGGGCGTGCTGATCTTCGCGGCCATGGACGAACATAAGGTCGAACTGATCGCCGATGAAAGCATCTACGCCAAAGTCGATGAGGACGCCTGGGCTCAGGCCGTCGCCGTCCTGACCCGCGAACTGCGCGCCGATCGCCCCGTCGATGGCTTCGCCGCCGCCATCGGTCTGTGCGGCGAGGTTCTGACCCGCCATTTTCCGCCACGCGCCGACAATCGCAACGAGTTGCCCGATCATCTGATCCTGCTCTGATCGTCGCATCGGGGTCGCATTCGCGCGCCAGAAGGCCTAGCCCACGGTCAACGTTCAAACAGCCGCCAGCTCATGCCTCGCCTTCTTACCTACAATGTCCACCGCTGCGTCGGCACGGATCGCCGTCTGGATGTCGGCCGGATCGTCGCCGTCATCGCCGAGTTCGAGCCGGACATCGTCTGCCTGCAGGAACTGGACGTGGGCCGCGCCCGCACGGGCGGGGTCGATCAGGCCGAGGCGATCGCCGACGGTCTGGCCATGACCTCGCGTTTCCATCCAGCGATGCGGGTCGAGGCGGAACAGTACGGCGACGCCATCCTGACCCCGCATCCCGAACGGCTGATCCGCGCCGGCGCCTTACCGACGGTGAGCGGCATTCCGGGTCTTGAACCGCGCGGCGCGATCTGGTCGGAAATCGAGATCGACGGCACGGCAGTCAACGTCATCAACACCCACCTCGGTCTGGTTCCGCGCGAACAGCGGCTTCAGGCCGCCGCGTTGGCCGGATCCGGCTGGCTCGGCGGATGCGAGGGACCGATCCTGCTGGCCGGCGATTTCAACGCCACTTCGATCACACGCCCCTATCAGACCCTATGCCGCAGCCTGCAGGACTGCCAGCGTCAGTTGGGCCAGAAGCCCAGCGTAAAGACCTTCCCGTCGGCCTTCCCCGCCATTCGCATCGACCACTGTTTCGTCAGCCCGCATATCCGCGTCCGCGCGGTGCGATCCGCCTTCTCGCCCCTGGCCCGGGTCGCATCGGATCACCTGCCGCTGATCGTCGATTTCGAGGTCGTTCAACCCGGCGCGTGACCGCCCTCGGAAGCCGGTCGCGTGCGTTGCGAGCGGTTCAGACGCTTCCAAGGCCGCCAGGCGTCGCTGGACGACGTCGGGTCGCCCAGCTGCCATTCAGCGAACATCCGTTGAATTCGCGTCGGCGGCTCCGAGCCCAGCGGCTTCAGCCGATCGGTTTCGAAGTTGCAGATCGCCTGCCCCACCGAGCCGAAGACGCCCTCGACCGCCGCATAGTCCTCCGTCGCGACGCCTAGCCAATGGGCGATCGTCCGGTGACGGTGCGCCGTGATGAAGGCCCGACCGGCCGCATCGACAGGCTCGGCGGCGATGTCGCATTCTGTATCCAGGCCCATCGACCGGTTGTTCAGATTGGTGGACCCAATCCGCAGAAGCCGATCATCGATGATCGTCACCTTGGCGTGGACGATGATCCGGTCGCCGTCGGCGGTCAGCGGGGCGAAGGCGAAGAAGCGGTTGTATTTGTCCGCCTGCTCCAGCCGGTGCAGCACCTCGGCCCGGGCCGTGTCCATGGTCATGCTGTCGAACCAACTCGGGCTCTTGGCGGTCGAGATGACGATGACCTGCGGTCCATCCACTTCGGCCAGACGTTCGGCCAGTGCGGCGGCGATGACCGGCGAGGTGAAATACTGGTTTTCGATATAGATCAACCGCTTGGCGCGCCGGATGGATTCCAAGTGTAAGGCCTCGCTCTCGCGCACCTCCTGCCGTCCCGACCATTTCGGCTCGGTGCGGGCGATGCCGACGGGCACGTCGGTCATTTGCACCGGCACGCCGTCAGGCCAAGGATCGTCCTCGACCTCGTCCGGGATGGTGCGCTCCCACGTCGCCTTGAACCAGCGCTCGCGCGCCAGATCGCCCAGCGCACGCGCCGCAGGGCCATCCATCACGCTCATCACCTCGTGACGCGCCTTGCAGATCAGGCCGCTAGGCAGGGCGCGGCGCGGGTCGCCGTCCAGATGTTCGTCGGAATCCCAGCGATCGGTGGAGATGTCGCCGCCGCCGCAGAAGGCCACCTTGTCGTCAATGACAACCACCTTCTGGTGATGACAGGCGCCGATCGGACCGGGGGAATCAAGCCGGAACTCCACCATCCGCTTACGGAACCAGCGCTGCGCCTTGTGCGGATAGAAGCCTTGCGACGCGGCGATCAGCAGCGGCGATTTCCAGATGAGCAGTCGCACATCCAGGTCCGGCTTCTTCTTGACCAGCATCCGCAGCTGGCGACCGATCTCCGCCGATTTGTCGCCGGGTCGCGTTTCCGGATCCAGATGGGTGCGTGGATCGAACTGCCATCCCAGCAGCACGATGGAGCGTTGGGCCTTGTGAATCGCAGACGAGAGGGCGTCGAAATAGGCCTCGTTTTCCATCAGCACGGAAAAGCGGTGCGCGACGGCGGACGTCCACAGGGCAGGCCCCGGCTCCAGCAGACTGCCTTCGTAACTGTCGCCGGCTAAAGTCATGCGACCTATCTGTCTGATTCGCGTGACATGGTGTCGAAGCGCCTGCATCCTCCGTTCCACGCGCGTGTCCTTCGGTCAATCTTTCAGGGCGGGATTGTGACGTTCGCCGATTTGGCGCATAAGGAGCGTAGCCATACAGCCTGCGAGGGAGGGTAGAATGCAGGCGCTTGTCGAACTGATCGCTGGCTTCATCGCCCTGCTGGCCGCCGCCGTCCTGACGCAGTTCGGCGTCGACACCCACAACCCCAACGACGGCGACCGCGAAGTGCGTCGTGTGGTGGAGTGTCGGGACACCGGCTCCAACGCCACGCTGCTTTCCGAATCCAAACGCGACTGCTGAACGCTGCGGCGCTTTGCGCGCTGCATGACGCGGTTCATCGACAGGTTGCGGGTTTGAGTCGGTTTCGTCCGCATCGATCATGCTCTAGGGTTTCATTGGCGCTGTCGGACGCCCGCGTAGAGATCGAGTTTTTGAGCTTATGAAGTCTCCCAAACGGCCGCCGCTGAAGCTGACCGACGACGAGGCCGTTGCGCCGGCCGAGCTTTCGACCTCAGACAAAATGCTGGTCGATGAGGCGACACCGTCGCTCGACCCGATCCCCGAGCCTGATTTCGAAATCGTGCAGCCGACGTTCGAGCCGCCAATGTCCGAGCGCCGCCGCCGTCGCCTGCTGGAAGAGCAGCGGCAGGCCGAGGAACGCGCCCTTGCCGCCGAACGGGGCGCCGCCCCCGTCAATGCGAAGCCGACGCCAGAGACTCCTGTCGATATGGCCGTCGCCGTCGGTCAGCCGCCCGCGCCGTTCGAGCTGTCCAAACCGCCCGCTGTGAAAACCGTTCAAGCCAAGGCCCAGGCCGAGCCGTCAGGACGCCACGCCTATGTGATCGCAGGCGTCGCCTCCGCCCTGTGGATCGGCGGCGTCGCATCCTGGGCTGCTTACGAGTTCGGCGCCGGCGGGGCCGAACTGGATCCGCTGCGGATCGCCATCTACGCCCTGATCGCCCTTGCCCCTGCGGGCCTGGCCATCATGCTGGCTCATGCCGTCCGACAGGGCGCCGGTCTGGCCGCAGAGACCCGTCGCGCCCGGCAACTGGCCGAGGCCCTGGTGGCTCCGACCGCCCTGGCCGCCCAGCAGACCGGCGAGGTGCTTCAGTCGCTGCGTTCCGACATCGATCACGCCACTCTGGCGGCGGAACGCGCCCGCAACGACATGACCCTGCTTCGAGAGGCGCTGGCCCAGGAGACAACGCGCCTGAACGAGGCGGCCGAGAACGCCGGCCGCACCGCGCGTCGTCTAACCGAAAACTTGGGCCGCGAGCGCGACCAGATGCAGACCCTGGGCATCCATCTGGATACGCAGGCGTCAGGCGTCATCGACGCGGTCGAGCGGCAGTCGCGCATGGTCGCTGACGCCTCGGACCTGGCTCAGGCGCAGCTTCGTGAAGCGGAGGCTGCCCTTGCCGCTCGCGCCGCCGACCTCGCCGCCGCCGCTGGTGAAGCCCAAGACGCCGCCCGCGTGGCCTCCGACGATCTGGCGCGCCAGACCATTCGACTTGAGAACGCAGGTTCGGGCGTCGCTGAGCAGATCCAGTCCGTCGAAGAAGGCCTCAGCCAGCAGCGCGCCGCCCTGGTCACCGCCGCCTACGCCCTGCGCACCGATCAGGAGGATTTTTCGGCCCAGGTCGAAAGCCAGCGCGCTCAACTGATCGAACATCTTTCCGCCACGCGCAGCGCCGCGGGCGATCTGGATCGCACCACCCAGACCTCGGTCGAGTCCATGCGCGATCTGGTCGAGGCGGCCACCGACCAGTTCCGCGCTCTCGTCGACATGTCGCAACGCGAGGCCGACGGCTTCGATTCCGCCACCAAGCTCGCCCTCGACCGCTTCGAGGCCCTGGCGGCCGAGGCGCGCGACGCCCTCATGGAAGAGACACGCCGCGCTCTGGAGCAGATGCGCGCCACGGCCGAGGATTCTCGCGCCGCCGCCGCCGACGCCGCCGAACAGGCGCGTCTGCGCACCGACCGCCTGGGCGAATCCTTGTTCGACGCGGCCCAAAAGGCCGACACCGCCGCCGACGCCCGCATCGCCGACGCCCGCCGCATCGTCACCGAAACGTCCGGCCTGGTCGAAGAGACCGGCGAGCGGATGGTCAGCCGCCTGGAAACTCTGGTGGCACGCCTCAACAGCGCCTTGTCGGAAATCGACACCGCCGTCGCCGACATCGACGAACGGGCCGCGCGCCTGCCTCAGGAAGCCCGCGCCCGCGCCGACGCCGTACGCGCCACGGTCGAGGAAGGCCTTGCCTCCCTTTCGGCCGCGTCGCGCAAGGCGGCCGAGGACACCGAGGCGCTGGATGTCGGCTTCCAGGATCGCGTGCGCCGGAACTACGACATGCTGACCGAGGCCGTGCGTTTGATGGGCGTGGTGTCGGGCGATACGACGCCGGCGCGTCGTCGCGAGCCGGCCGCAGAGATCGAGGCCCGGCCCGAACCTCGTCCCGAGCGCCGGACCGATCGCCCAACGCCTCCCGCCTCGCCGCCCGCCGAAGAGCGGCGGTTCGGTCTGCGCAGCCGCCTGCGGCTCGAACCCGCAGAGACGCCCCCGCCGGCGACGGACAAGGGCCTGGATTGGAGCGATCTGATCGACGGCGACGACGACAACGAGGCGCCGCTGGAGTTGGACACGCCCTCCCCTTCGCCTGCCGAGGCCGAAGCCCTGTCCGACCGGGTCGCCGCCGCCATTCGGCGCATGGGGGTCGACCCCAACGCCCTTCTGCCTCGTTCTCGCGTCGAAGAGGCCGCCCGCGCCTTCAGCAATGGCGACCCGGACGCCGCGCGTCAGATCGTGCGTCGCGTCGCGCCGGCCGCTGTCCGCAGCGTGTCTCGCCGCGTCCTCAGTGACGCCGAACTGCGCGCTGACGCCGAACGCTATGTCCGCAACTTCGCGGTGATGCTGAACGCCTCAGCCCGCGCCGGAGACAGCGCAGCGGTTCAGTCCAGCTTGGCGTCGGACAGCGGTCGCGCCTTCATGTTGCTGGATGCGGCGGTCGGCGACCTGGGCTAAGACTTTTGCGGACTTGACGGCGTTGGGAAGTTACAGCCTCTTGCACGTCACCGAACTGTCATGGATGGGGCTATGGCTGGCACGATGAACCAAATCGACAGTCGTGCCAGTGGTGATCGACGCCCTGGCATCATCATCTGCGCCTATGACGGCGACGACGACGGGTGGGATTTGGTGGAGGATCTGTCGGGCGAAATCTGGAGTCCCAGTGGGGCCCGCGCCGTGCCCATCGCCGCCGCCGATCCCGACGAACTCGCCTCGACCCTCGCCGCCCGTCTCGGCAGCGGGGAATGTCGGGCCGTCCTCCTGGTCGGACGCACGCAAAAGGGCGCCGGCTTCCGGGTCCAGATGCGCGCTGAAAACCGCACCCTCGACTACAAGCATCGCCTGTCCAGCACCGGGCCAGGCGTGGCCCGCACCACGGCGCCCGTCGCCGACATGGTTCGCGCCCTGACCGCCGCCGGGCTGCAGGCCGACGCCTCATCCGACATCGAAGAGGACGCCGGCTCCTACCTGCTCTACCGCGTGCTCTCGGACCTGCCGGATGGGCCGCTGACGCCGTCGATCGGCCTGTTGCGCGCGCCCGCCCCCGCCAACGAGGCGGCGGTGCGCAAGGGCGTCAAGGCCGCCGCCTCGGCCATGGCCAGCCACCTGACGCCGCTGCCGCGTGTCGGTTAACCCTCCTGGGTCGCAGACATCGACGAACGGGCGGTCTAGGGTTTTCGGATGACAGTGAGTCGCAACCTGATCGCCTTCGCCGCCTTGAACGGCGCCCTGGCCGTGGCGCTTGGCGCCTTCGCCGCGCATGGCGCCGGGCCGCAGATCAAGACCCTGCTGACCACCGGCGCCCAATACCAGATCGTCCACGCCGTCTTCGCCTTCGCCTGCGCCCAGTGGACAGGGGGCGGCGGGCTGGCGCGGCTTGCGGGCTGGCTCGGATCGATCGGCGGCCTCATCTTCTGCCTCGCCCTGGCGGCGATCGCCTTTCTCGGCGTACCGGCGTTCGGCGCAGTAGCCCCGATCGGCGGCCTGTTGATGACTGCCGGTTGGCTCTGCCTGGCCTTTGCGGCCTTGCGTTCTCGCCCCTGATTTCCTCGTAGAAAGACCAAGCATCCATGGCCTTCCCCACGCCCGCCGAGCCGCGTCGTGTGCTCCACCCCGAGATCGAGGCCTATGCCTCGGGTTGGATGCCGACCGAAGGCGTGCATGAAATCTATTACGAGGAGTCCGGCAATCCGCACGGCCTGCCGGTTCTGGTCCTTCACGGCGGACCAGGCGGTGCGGTCAATCCGGGCATGCGCCGCTTCTTCGATCCCGCCGTCTATCGCATCATCATGTTCGACCAGCGCGGCTGTGGTCAGTCGCGGCCCCACGCCTCGCTGGAAGACAACACGACCTGGACTTTGATCGACGATATCGAGCGTCTGCGCGCTCTGTGCGGCGTCGACAAATGGGTGGTGTTCGGCGGGTCTTGGGGTTCGACCCTGTCGATGGCCTACGCCATCACCCATCCTGAGCGGGTTATTGCGCTGCTGCTACGCGGCATCTTCCTGCTGACGAAGAAGGAGTTGCACTGGTTCTATCAGGACGGCGCCTCGATGATCTTCCCCGACGCCTGGGAGCGCTTCGTCGCTCCGATCCCCGAGGCCGAGCGCGGCGACCTGATGGCCGCCTATTACAAGCGGCTGATCGGCGATGACGTCGCAGAGCGCGAACGCTGCGCCGTCGCCTGGTCCAGTTGGGAGGGCGAAACCGTCAGCGTCGAGGGCCCCAACGCCCGCCCGGACAAGTTCGCCGAGCCCGACTTCGCCGTCGCCTTCGCACGGATCGAGAACTGGTTCTTCACCAACGCCGGCTTCTTCGAGGAGGACGGCTGGCTGCTGAAGAATATCGACCGGATGCGGCATATCCCGTGCTGGATCGCGCAGGGCCGGTTCGACGTGGTGACGCCGATTTCAGGCGCCTGGGCGCTGCATCGCGCCTGGCCCGAGGCCCATCTGCACATCGTCGGCGACGCCGGCCACGCCTCATCGGAACCGGGCATCGTCGACAGCCTGGTGCGCGCCGCCGACTGGGCCGCGAGCCTCAAGGCATGAAAAAGCCGCCGCGCAGGACAGCGCGGCGGCTATTTTCATTCTTAAAGATCAGAACCGTTTTGCGGTTCGATTGTCGATGCTCCACGCGCCCGGACCGGCGGTGAAGATGTACAGGAAGATGAAGCAATACAGGATGGCCGCGTCACCGCCGTTCACCGCCGGATACGGACTGCTGGGAAAGTGGAACATCCAATAGGCCACAGCCATCTGGCCGGAGGCGATGAAGGCGGCCGGACGCGTGAACAGGCCCAGGATCAGCAGCAAGCCCGTGATCAGCTCGATCACCCCCCCGATGCCGAACAGCGAGAGCAGCTCCTGCTGACCGGGCTCGGCCCCGGCCGGAAAGCCGAAGACCTTGATGACGCCATGCGCCAGGAACAACAGACCGGCGACGATCCTGAGCGCCGCCAAGGCGCGGGAAGACCAGCCATTCACTTGATTGAACATTCTCTTTCCTCGCCTTTTTGATGCGGTTGTTCACGGTCGGATCGCGTCCGACCGTGAAGCTTGATCCGAAAATCAGGCGGCGTCCACCAGCACGATCTCGGCGTCGGACAGCGCCTTGACCGTCACGACATCCTCCTGAGCGATGGCCGCGCCGTCGCGGGCGTTCAGCCGGACGCCATTGACCTCGAGCTCGCCCTTTGCCGGGACCAGATAGGCCCGCCGCGCAACGCCCAGCGGATAGTCGGCGCTGTCGCCCGCCTTCAGCGTCGCCGCCACGATCCGCGCATCGGTGCGGATCGGCAGGGCGTCCTTGTCGCCATCGAAGCCCGAGGCCAGGACTACGAACTGGCCTGACCGCTCGCCCTTGGGGAAGGGCTTGGTGCCCCAACTCGGCGCGTCGCCGCGACGGGTCGGCTCGATCCAGATCTGGAAGATCCGGGTCAGGTCCGGCTCGGCGTTGTATTCGGCGTGCCGGATGCCGGTTCCGGCGCTCATCACCTGCACATCGCCCGCGACGGTGCGGCCCTTGTTGCCCAGGCTGTCCTCATGGGTGATGGCCCCATCGCGGACGTAGGTGATGATCTCCATGTCGGCATGCGGATGCGGCGGGAAGCCCGTGCCGGCGGCGATCTCGTCGTCGTTCCAGACCCGCAGATTGCCCCAGCTCATCCGCTTGGGATCATAGTAGTTGGCGAAGGAGAAATGGTGTTTGGCGTTCAGCCAGCCGTGGTTGGCGCCGCCGAGGGATTCAAATGGTCTGCGCTCGATCATCGCATTCGTCCTTTCGCGTCGGAACCGTCCGACGCCTTTGCTTGACGCCAAGATAGAGATCGGCGACCGATCAGAAATAGAAACAACCGAAACTCATCGTTTCAGGACGCGAGGCCGCCCATGTCCCGCCTGCCCGATCTGGAAGCCCTAGCCATCTTCGCCAAGGTCGCCGACAGCCAATCCTTTTCCGGCGCAGCCGAGACGCTGGGCCTATCCAAAGCCACGGTGTCCAAGGCGGTGACGCGCCTGGAACAGCAGCTGAAGACAACCCTGCTCCACCGCACGTCGCGGCGCTTCGCCCTCACCGATGCAGGCCGAACCCTGGCAGCCCGCGCCGCCCACATGCTGGCCGAGGCCGAGGGCGCGGTGTCGGAAGCGTTGGACATGTCCGTCACGCCGCGCGGTCTGGTGCGACTGGCGGCGCCCATGTCGTTCGGCATGGCCTATGTGGCCCCGGCCCTGCCCGAGTTCCTCGCCACTCACCCGGACGTGTCGGTCGATCTGCACCTGTCGGACGAGGTCATCGATCTAGTCGGCGGCGGCTTCGATTGCGCGCTCAGGATCGCCGCTCTGGCCGATTCCTCGCTGACGGCGCGCAAGCTGCGGCCTGTAGCCCGCGCCCTGGTGGCCTCGCCGTCCTATCTGGATCAGCGGGGTCGCCCCACTCATCCCGACGATCTGGCCCGTCACGCCTGCCTCGGCTACGCCTACATGCCCAGCCCGGACACCTGGCGGTTCAGCAATGCGGCGGGTGAAGAAGTGGTGGTGCATCCGCGCGGGCCGCTGCGCGCCAACAACTCCGACGCCCTGACGGCGTCGTTGTGCGCGGGGCTGGGGCTATTTCCCCAGCCGGACTTCATCTACTGGAAGGACGTCGCCGACGGCCATCTCGAGACAGTGATGACCGACTGGCGCCTGCCGCCCATCGCCCTGCATCTGGTGGCGCCCAGCGGCGGACCGCGCCCGGCCAGGGTCACGGCCTTCATGGACTATCTGGCGGCGAAGTTCAGCGGACCGCTGTGGCCGGGCGATACGGTGGGGCGCTAACGCTCAACCGCACTTCACTTCGCGCACGATGTTCGTCGCCTCGTCATAGACGAAGTTCACCCGGTTCTCGCGATAGTCCATGGTCGCGGCGCAGGTAGTGCACAGCACACGGAAGGTCTGGCCGGCGGGCGCGGTCGGGACGGCCGAGCGGTTGCGCCCCACATAACTTTGATAGTCCGAAACCTTGCAGGCCTTGAAGGCGGTGTCCGATCCGGGCGCAGGCTCGGCGGTCTGGACCGGCGCGCAGGCCGACACGGCCAAGGCGCCAGCGGCCAACAGGGTGCTCACGATGATCTTCATGGTCGTCTCCTTGCGTCGGGGGGTCAGCCGCAGCGGACCTGTTCGATGATGCCGGTCTGTTCGTTGTAGAAGATGTTCAGACGATAGGCGGAGAAGTCCTGCGTCACCGGACAGGTGGTGCAGGTCACACGCCGATTGACGACATCCACCGGCACCGGGATCTCGGTCCGGGACTTGCCAACCAGATATTGCATCTCGCCGGCCTTGCAGACGTCTTCGGTTTGGGCGGTCGGCATGCGGCTGCCAACGGGCGGGTTGAGTTGAGCCTGCTCGACCGCACGCGGCGCGGGCGCCTCAGAGACCGGCGTCGAACAGCCGGCCAACAAAACCAGTCCGATCAGGCCGCCTTTTCCCAGCGCCCTTCGTCCGTTTGACGCCAATAGGCCAGGTTCGCGCCCTGCGCCTTCAGCGCCTTCCAACGTCCCCGCGCGTGTTGCAAAGCCGGCTCGTCGCGACCGTCGAAAATAATGAAGCATCGTTCGAACCCTTCCGTCCCGCCCAGTTCTGCGTCGTCGACTATGAACAGCGCCTGAGCGCCGTTCAGGTTCTCGCCCGTCTCGCTCAACAGCACAGGCTGACGCTCGGCATGGGGCTGATCGGCCCGGCCGTGCGGCAGGAAACTGTCATCGCGAAACGTCCACAGCGTCTCGTCGACCTCATCCAGTCGATGCGAATGCGACGATTTGATCATGGCCCGCCAGCCCCGCTCGATCGTCTTTTCGAGCAGGGTTGGCAGCACCTGATCCAGCGATGAACGCTCCAGGTGATAGAACCAGATTTCGGGCTTGTCGCTCACCCGGCTCTACCTCCCGACCGATCAGCCTTCGTAGGAATCCGCGACCATCCGGTCCAGAGTCCGCACGGCGAAGCCGACGCCGCCTTCCGGCACGGTGGGGCTGGGGCTCTTGTTGGCCCAAGCCGTCGGGGCGATGTCCAGGTGCGCCCACGGCACGCCGTTGGTGAAGCGTTGCAGGAAAAGGGCGGCGGTGATCGACCCGCCGGCGCGGCCGTTGCCGGTGTTCTTCACATCGGCGATCTTGGAATCGATGTGCTGCTCGTAGATGGCCGGGATCGGCATCCGCCAGAAGTTCTCGCCGACCTTCTTGGCCGCGGAAAGGATCGGATCGGCGACATCGTCGGAGTTCGAGAAGACGCCGGCGTAATCCAGGCCAAGGGCCACGATCATGGCGCCCGTCAGGGTGGCCAGGTCGATCATGAACTTCGGCTTGAAACGTTCTTGGGTGTACCAGAGGGCGTCGGCCAGGACGAGGCGACCTTCGGCGTCGGTGTTGATGACCTCCACCGTCTGCCCCGACATGGACACGACCACATCGCCCGGACGCTGGGCGTTGCCGTCCGGCATGTTCTCGACCAGGCCCAGAACGCCAATGACATTGGCCTTGGCCTTGCGGCTGGCCAGGGCGATCATGGTTCCGGTCACGGCGGCCGCGCCGCCCATGTCCCACTTCATGTCTTCCATGCCGTCCGCCGGCTTGATCGAGATGCCGCCGGTGTCGAAGCAGACGCCCTTGCCCACGAAGGCCAGGGGCTGTGCGCCGGCTTCGCCGCCGTTCCACTTCATGATCGCAAGCTGGCTTTCGCGACGGCTGCCCTGGCCCACGCCCAACAGGGTGCGCATGCCCAGCTTCTCCATCTCGGCTTCGCCGAGGATTTCGACTTCAAGGCCCAGGCTCTCCAGCGCCTTCACCCGCTTGGCGAACTCGGCCGGATACAGGACGTTGGCGGGCTCGGACACCAGATCGCGCGCGAAGATCACGCCGTCTGCGACGGCCGACAGCGGCTCCAGCGCGGCTTCGGCGCCCCGGAGGTCGGTCGTGACCACGCGGATGGTGGTGATCGACGGAATCTTGTCGGCCTTTTGCGTCGTGCGATATTTATCGAAGCGGTAGGCGGCCAGACGCGCGGCGAAACCGACGCGGGCGGCCTGCTCAGGCGACAGATCCGACGCGTCGATCGTCAGCACCTCGGCTCCCGACAGCTTGACCGCCGCATAGGCGTTACCGCCGAAGGCCTCGACCGCCAGGTCGTCCAGCTTGTCCTTGGCGCCTGCGCCCACCAGCAGCACGACGTCCGCCTCGACGCCCGCCGGCGCGGCGATGCTCAGGCTCTGCCCTGCCTTGCCGGTGAAACGGCCCTTGCCCGCCGCCTTGGTCAGGGCGCCGTTGGCCTTGCCGTCCAGCGCGGTCCCGGCGGCGGTGAAGGTGCGATCTTCAAAAATCGGAACGGCCAGGATTTCGGCGGCGTCCACGGCGGCGACGAATTCGATCTTCATTCAATCAACTCCAGCCAGGCCCCACCCGGCGTCTGCAAACAGCAAAATGACAACGGCGCGTCTGCTTGTCGCGGACGCGCCCTGATGTGCTACTAGATGCGCCTCAATGTCGCCGCCTGCAACCGGGCGAAGTCCATCCGCCCATGACCCTGATTCAAAGATACCTTTTTCGCCAGATCCTGTTCCCTGTGATCGCCGCGTGCGCAGCGCTGGCGGGAATCGGGATTCTGAGCCAGAGCCTCGACCAACTCCAGGTCATTGTGGAGCGGGGTCAGAGCGTGTGGATCATGGTCAAGCTGACCCTGCTCGCCCTGCCGCAACTGCTGTCGGTGATTCTACCCATCGGTCTTTTCGTCGGCGCCCTGATCGCCCTGACCCGTCTGCAACGCGAACAGGAGCTGACGGCGGCCTTCGCCGGAGGCATGACCCGGTGGCAGGTCATATCGCCGGCCGCCCGCATCGCCGTGCTGGTCGCCCTGGTCACCTTGCTGGTCAACGTCTTCATTCTGCCCTGGGCGCAGCAGGAGGCGCGCCGCCAGGCGTTCGACATCCGCACCGACCTCGCCGCACTTCTGGTCGAGGAAGGCCAGTTCGTTCAGGGGCCTGATGGTCTGACCGTTTATGTGCAGCAGATCGAACAGAACGGTCTGTTGAAGAACCTGTTCGTCTATCTGGACGACAAGGACAAGGTCACGACCTGGAACGCGTCCGAGGCGCGCTTCAGCCGCGACGCCGGCGGCATTCCGATCCTGACCATGATCGACGGCTCGGCCCAGCGCTATTCGTCGGGCGGCGTGCTGGAGACGCTGTCGTTCGGGCGATACGATTTCTCTCTCGCGCCCTTCGTCGGGGTGACCGACACCATTCGCTACAAGCCGACCGACCTCTATCTGCGCCAGCTGCTGAACCCGACGGCCAAGGTGCTCGAGGTCGCCGGCTCGCGCGGCGAACTGCTGGCCGAGGCGCATTCGCGGCTGGCCTCGCCGCTCTACGCCATGGTCGCCATGGCCCTGGCGCTTTCGGCCATCCTGGGCGGCGCCTTCAGCCGCACCGGCTACACCCTGCGCATCGCCAAGGCGGCGGGCCTGTTCCTTGTCCTGCGCGTTATCGGCTACGGCCTTGTCGCCGCCAGCGCCTGGAACGGCTGGATGAACGTGCTGCAGTACGTCGTGCCGATCGTAGCCATCGTCGTCGCCCTGCGGGTTCTGTTCCGAGCACTGAAGCCGCGTCGTAGCCGAACAACCGCCGCCCTGCGCGATCTGAAGGCCAAGTTCGCATGACCGCCGTCGCCGCCTCCGCCCGTCGCTCGCCGCATATCCCTCGTCTCGGCGGCATCGAACGTTATGTACTGGTTCAACAGCTGAAGTCGCTGGGCGTGGCCCTGGCCGTGATTTCGGCCCTCGTCATGCTGATCGACTTCGTCGAGGTCTCGCGCGGCGTCGGCTCGGCCCAGGATCTCTCGGCTGTGCGCATCTTCGGCCTTGTGCTGCTGAAGTCGCCCTCGGTCATCGTGCAGTTGATGCCGTTCGTCTTCCTGTTCGGCACCCTGTCGGCCTTCATCAGCCTGAACCGACGCAGCGAACTGATCGCCATGCGGGCTGCCGGCGTCTCCGCCTGGCGGTTCGTCCTGCCGGCGGCCGGCATGGCTTTCGTCCTGGGCGTCCTGACCGTCACTGTCTTGGGTCCGATGGCGTCGGCCGGCGACGGCTTGTGGCAACGCGAGCGCGCGCGGATTTCCGGCACAGCGCCCGGCGGCGATCCCAAGGAGGCGATCTGGCTGCGCGAGGGCGACGATCAGCGCCAGATGATCATCCGCGCCGGCCAGCAGGACCGTGCCAACGCCCGACTGCTGAACGTCAGCTTCTTCATCTACACGACCGCGCCCGGCGGCGGCCGCACCTTCTCCGAGCGGATCGACGCCAAGTCGGCCTCTCTGAACGCCGGCAGCTGGCGCCTGACCGATGCGGTCGGCGCCCAGATCGGCCAGCGCGCCGTCACCTATTCCAGCCTAACCCTGGTCTCCAGCCTGGCGGATGACGAGGCCTTCGATCGTTTCGCCCGACCGCAGGCCACGCCCTTTTGGTCGCTGCCGAACCAGATCAGCCGAATCGAAAACGCCGGCTTCACCTCGACCGCCTATCGCCTGCGCTTCCAGCAACTTCTGGCCACGCCGCTCGTGTTCGCCGCCATGTCGATCCTGGCAGCCGCCTTCTCGCTGCGGCTGATGCGATTGGGCGACCTGGCGCGCATGAGCGTGGCGGCTGTGGTGCTGGGCTTCGCCTTCTTCTTTCTGAACCAGTTCTCGTCAGCGATGGGATCGGCCGAGGTCGTGGCACCCTTCGTCGCCGCCTGGCTGCCGCCTGTTCTTACGGCGCTCGCAGCCTTGACCTTGCTGTTCTATACCGAAGACGGCTAATCGGGCGCTCGCTTCTCAGACTACGGATGGCCTATGCAGGGTGATCGGCGCTTCGACGCTTTCAAAGCAAGGCTTCTCGCCGGTGCGGCCCTGGTCGCCTGCGCGCCCTTGGCGACGCCCGCATGGGCGCAAACGACCCCTCTAGCCGCGGCCGCGCCTTCCGACGGCCTGCCGCCCGAAGCGGTCTATGTCGATGCCGACAATGCGCGTCGCGAAGGCGACACCATCATCGTCAGCGGCACGCCCGAGAACCGCGCCTATGTCCGCACGCGGGGCCATGTGCTGCGCGGCGAGAACCTGTCCTATGATCTGAACGCCGGTTCGGCGACAGCCGAAGGCCGCGTCGAGGCCATCGCGCCCGATGGCACCGTGGTCTACGCCAGCCGTCTCGAGCTGGATGAAAATCTGGAGACCGGCGTCGCCGTGGATTTCGCCACGCGTCTGGCCAATGGCGCCAGTCTGATGGCCGCAACGGCTGTGCGTCGCAGCGAGAACGTTAGCGAACTGAACTACGCTCGCTTCACCCCCTGCCCCATCTGTGACGACGGCGGTCCCAAGACGCCGACCATCTCGATTCAGGCGGAAAAGGTGACGCAGGACGAGCAGTTGCGCGCGATCCTGTATCGCAACGCCGTCTTCTATATCGGGCCGGTGCCCGTCTTCTACACGCCCTTCTTCGCTCACCCCGATCCCTCGGTGGAGCGGGCCTCGGGCTTCCTGGTGCCCATCGTCAACTATGATGAGGGTCGCGGCGTTTCCGTCGAAGTTCCCTATCTGCACGTTGTGTCGCCGTCCGAGGACTGGCTGATCAGCCCGCAGATCAACACCAGGGTCGCACCGCTGCTGAACCTGCAATGGCGGCGACGGTTCGCCAACGGCATAGTCGTGGCGCGCGGCGGCTATACCTACGAGCGCGAGTTCGGCGACTTCGATCGGGACGGGGACGGCGACTTCGAAAGCAACGTCAAGTTCGGCGATCGCGAACACCGCAGCTATCTGTTGTCGCACGGCGAGTTTGATCCCGACGGCCCGTGGCGGTTCGGCTTCACGGCCGAGCGCACCTCGGACAAGACGTTGTTCGACCGCTATGACGTGCGCTCTCCGTATCAGGACAACGGCCTCTATTACGGCGACCGCCGTCGTCTGATCAGCCAGATCTACGCGGAACATCAGACCGATCGGTCCTATGTTTCGGTCGCGGCCTTCTCGATCCAGAGCCTGCGCCTGAACCCGGCCTTCGCCGCGACGGATTTCCGCGACGCCAACGGCTTCAAGGTGTTCGAGGACGACGACACCCTGCCCTTCGTCGCCCCGCTGATCGATGCCCGCTGGGAGCCGCGCGAACTCGTCTTCGGCGGCCGGCTGCGCCTGAAGGGTTCGGCCGTGTCTCTCTATCGCGACGCCTTCGTCGGCGCGCCGATCCTGAATCCGGAGATCGTTCCCCCTGTCACGACAGGTCTGGCCGGCGTCGACAGCCGCCGCATTACGGGTCAAGTGGAATGGCGACGGGCGATCATCCTGCCGGTCGGCATGCGGGTGGAGCCGTTCGTCGATACGCGCGTCGATCTCTATTCCATGTCCGACCTGCCGCCGATGATGGGCGTCGACAGCGACGAGACGGTGAGTCGATCTAGGTTCAGCGCGGGCGTGGACGTCACCTATCCCCTGATCAAACGCATCGCCGACGCCGACATCATCTTGGAGCCGGTGGGTCAGTTCTCGGTCTCCAACAAGGTCAGCCTGGACCGCCGTATTCCCATCGAGGACTCCCAGGTTCTGGAACTAGATGAGTCGTCGCTGTTCCGCATGGATCGCTTCTCCGGCTACGATCTGCTGGAAGGCGGCGCGCGCGTGACGGCGGGCGGTCGCGCTACGATCCGCTGGGCCGAAGGTCGTAAGGCCAGCCTGTTTGTGGGACGCAGCTATCGCTTCGACCAGCAGGACGACTTCAAGACGTCGATTCCCGATGATCCCGCGCGTCTTTATGACCCGACGGGTCTGGCCTCCGAGACCTCCGACTGGGTGGTCCAGGGCGACTTCTCGCCGTCGGATCGCATCCGCAGCTGGTTCCACGCCACGGTCGACGGTTCGGGCGAGGTGCGCCGCGCCGAAGCGGCGCTGGACGGCCGTTGGGGTCGCCGCAACCTGGCGACAGTCAGCTACATTCTGGATCAGTCGAACCCCGTCGACGGGCCGCTAAACCGCAACTACGAATTTGTCCAGCTGGCGGGTCAGCAGTTCGTCTTCCAGAACTGGGGCTTCACCATCGCCGGCATCGCCGATCTGGACCAGAACGAGATCACGCGATCCGAAGTCGGCGTGCTGTTCGACGACGACTGCCTGCGGTTCGAACTGGGCTATCGGCGCGATAACACCCGCGCACGGCCCGGCGGCCCGTCGGAAGGCATCTATGTGCGCCTAAACCTCGCCACTTTCGGAGGTTCAGGTTATGGACAGGGCGATATGCGTTGAGCATGACGCTTTACGGGGCGCGACCGCCTGCCGGCCTGGCTGGCGGACCGCTGTGAGGAATCAGGACGACCAATGGGTTTGATGCGTTATTCGACGGGGGCTGCGCTCGCGGCAGTCCTCCTCGCCGGTTCGGCCTATGCCCAGACGGCGCCCGCTCCGGCACAGACCCCCACGCCCGCGCAGGGCCCTGCGGCCGGCGCGCCGAATCCTGCGGCTGAAGAGGCGCCGACGACGGCGCGCGCCGAGCCTCAGTTCGAAATGGCCGACGGCATCGTCGCGACGGTCAACGACAAGATCATCACCGGCTATGACCTGCGTCAGCGCATGCTGATGTTGATCGCCTCGTCCCAGGTCCAGCCGACCGAGCAGAACCTGCCCGCCATTCAGCAGGCCGCCCTGAACGCCCTGATCGAGGATCGCCTCAAGGATCAGGAGATGGCCAAGTTCGAGAGTCTGAAGGTCACGGATGAGGAAATCGACGGCGAGATCGCCGAAATGGCCCGCGCCGCAGGCACGACGCCGCAGGCCTACATGCAGTTCCTGCAACAGGGCGGCATCCAGCCCGCCGCCTTCCGCGACAATCTGCGCACCCAGATCGGCTGGAGCCAGCTGATCCCGGGCCGCTTCAACAGCCGCGCCCGCGCCAGCACCCTTCAGGTCGATCAGGAAGTCCGTCGGCTGAACGAGGCGGCCTCCAAGCCCCAGTTCCTGCTCGGGGAAATCTACATCGACGCCGCGCGCGTCGGCGGCGCGCAGGCAGCCTTGAACGGCGCCCGCCAGCTGGTGCAGCAGATCATCCAGGGCGCGCCGTTCCAGGCCGTCGCCCAGCAGTTTTCCGCCGCCCCCTCGGCCAGCGCCCGCGTCCCAGGCGATGCAGGCTGGGTGGTCAAGGATTCGCTCCAGCCGGCTGTGCAGTCAGTGTTGGAACAGCTCCAGCCGGGCCAGTTGTCGAACCCCATCGTCGTCGATGGCGGCGTCTATATCCTCTACCTGCGCGACAAGCGTGACGGCGCCTCGACGAGCTTGGTTTCACTGAAACAGGTCATGGTCGAACTGCCTGAAACCGCGTCGGAAGCCGATGTCGCGGCCGCGACCGCCAAGCTGGAAGGTCTGCGCAACGGCCTGACATGCGACAACATCGTCTCCCAGGCCCGCGCGACGCAGGGCGTCCTTGGCGCTGACCTCGGCGAATCCGATGTCGCCAACCTTGCGCCCCAGTTCCAGCAGTTCGCGCGCACCGGCGAAATCGGTTCGGTCTCCACGCCGATCCGCACCCCGCTGGGCCTGCATTTGGTCGCCGTCTGCGGTCGTCGCGTCGGCGGGCCGGAAGCGCCGAACCGTCAGCAGGTCGAAAACCGTCTGCGCGCCCAGAACCTGGCCGTGCTGGAGCGCCGCTATCTGCGCGACCTGCGCAGCGACGCCCTGATCGAGTTCAAATGAGCCCAGCGGTCGCGCCTCTGGTCCTGACGCTGGGCGAACCCGCCGGCGTCGGGCCGGAGATCGTGGCCGCCGCCTGGACGGCGTTGCGCGCCGAGCCGACACCCTTCGCCGTCATCGGCGACGCCGCGCTGCTCCGAGCACAAGGCGTCCCCGTGGTTGAGGTAGGGTCTCTCGGTGACGTCGGCGGCCTATTCGGCTCCGCCCTTCCTGTCATCCATCGCCCCCTCCCCGCGCCGGTCTTGGTCGGATCGCCCGATCCGGCCAATGCCTCGGCCGTGGCGGACGGCATCGAGGAGGCGGTCAGCTTCGCCCTGTCCGGCGAGGCGTCCGGCGTCGTCACCGCCCCGATCGCCAAGGCGCCGATGTACGCCTCGGGCTTTCGCTTTCCCGGCCATACCGAGTTCATCGCCGAACTGACGGCCGATGCGCCATACGCGGGTACGCGCGGCCCGGTGATGATGCTGACGGCGCAAGACCTGCGCGCCTGCCTCGTCACAATCCACGTTGCTCTGGACCAGGTGCCCGAACTGGTCACGGCCGAACGTGTCGCCCGCACCGCCCGCGTCGTCCATGAAAGCCTGAAACGCGATTTCGCCATCCCTCGCCCGCGCCTGTCCATGGCCGCCCTAAACCCCCATGCGGGCGAAGGTGGTGCCCTGGGCCTTCAGGAACGCGACATCCTGATCCCCGTCGCCGAACAGCTTCGCGCCGAGGGCATCGATATCACCGACCCCAGACCCGCCGACACAATGTTCCATGACGAAGCGCGCGCGACCTATGACGCGGCCATCTGCATGTACCACGACCAGGCCCTGATCCCGGTCAAGACGCTGGACTTCTGGGGCGGGGTGAACGTCTCCCTCGGCCTGCCGATCATCCGCACCTCGCCCGATCACGGCACCGGCTTCGACATCGCCGGCAAGGGCGTCGCGCGTCCTGACAGCCTGATCGCCGCCATTCGCCTGGCATCGGAGATGGCGGCGGCCCGCGCCGCGCGCTAACAGGGCGTGTGACCGACCTTCCCTCCCTCCGCGAAACCCTCGACGCCCACGGCCTTTCGGCCAAGAAAAGCTTCGGCCAGCATTTCTTGCTGGACCTGAACGTCACCCGCAAGATCGTGCGCCTGGCCGGTCCGTTCGAGGGCCGCGCCGTGATCGAGGTCGGCCCCGGTCCTGGCGGCCTGACCCGCGCCCTGCTGGAATCCGACGCCGGCCCCGTGGTCCTGGTGGAAAAAGATCCGCGCTTCATTCCCTTGCTGACCGAATTGGACGACGGCTCCGGCCGCCTGACCATCGTGGAAGCCGATGCGCTGAAGGTGAAGGAGGCGGATCTGGTCTCCGGCCCGACCCATCTGGTGTCCAACCTGCCCTACAATGTCGGCACCCCCCTGCTGATCAAATGGCTGACCGGCCCGTGGCTGCCTCACTGCCTGACCCTGATGTTCCAGAAGGAAGTCGCCGAACGCGTCGCCGCAGGGCCAGGCGAAGACGCCTACGGCCGTCTGGCCGTCATCGCCCAGGCCGTCTGCACCGCCCGCATCGTCATGCATCTGCCTGCCGCCGCCTTCACCCCGCCGCCCAAGGTGGCCTCGGCCGTCGTCCATCTGGTTCCGCTGGATGAGCGGCCGTCACCGGAACGCCTGAAGAAGCTGGAACGCGTCACCGCCGCCGCCTTCGGCCAGCGCCGCAAGATGCTGCGGTCCAGCCTGAAACAGCTGGGCGGCGCCGCCCTTTGCGAGGCCGCCGGCATTGAGCCCGACGCCCGCGCCGAAACCATCGACGTCGCGGGCTTCCTGCGACTGGCGGACGCCCTTCAATGACCGTCGAACCCTTCCGCGCCATCTCCGTCAGCCGGCTGGCGCACCAGCTCAAGAGCGAAGGCCGGTCGATCATCCATATGGAGTTCGGCCAGCCCTCCACAGGCGCGCCCGCAGCCGCCATCGCGAAAGCGCATCAGGTGCTGGACGCCGACGCGATGGGCTATTGGGAAAGTCCCGATCTGCGCGCCCGCATCGCGCGCCTGTACGACGAGCGTTACGGCGTCGCTGTCGATCCCAACCGCATTCTGCTGACCTGCGGCGCCTCTCCGGCCCTGGTGCTGGCCCTCAGCACCCTGTTCAAACCCGGCAACCGGATCGCCCTGGCCCGGCCCGGTTACGTCGCCTATCGCAACACCCTGCGCGCCCTTCATCTTGAGCCGGTGGAGATCGCCTGCGGTCCCGACACCCGCTTCCAGCTGACCGCCGCCCAACTCCAGGCGCTGGATCCCGCCCCCGCCGGCGTCATCATCGCCAGCCCGGCCAATCCGACCGGCACCATCATCCCGGACGCCGAGCTGGCCGCCATCGCCGAGGTCTGCCGCGCGCGCAACATCGCCATCGTCTCGGACGAGATCTACCAGGGCCTCAGCTACGTCGGCCCGACACCCTCGATGCTGCAGTTTGCGCCGGACGCCGTGGTCATCAACAGCTTCTCCAAATACTGGAGCATGGCGGGCTGGCGCCTCGGCTGGCTGCTGGTCCCGGAAACGCAGATCGACGCCGCCCGCGCCTATATCGGCAATATGTTCCTGACCCCGCCCAGTCTCAGCCAGCATGCCGGTCTGGTCGCCATGGACGCGATCGATGAGCTGGAAGGCCATATCCAGACCTACGCCCGCAACCGCCAGCTGATGCTAGACGCTCTGCCCGCGCTGGGTCTGCGCAAGATCGCGCCCCCCGACGGCGCCTTCTACATCTGGGCTGACATCGGCCATCTGACGAACGACAGCGTGGCGTTCTGCGAGCAGTTGCTGCGCGACACCGGCGTCGCCACCGCGCCCGGCGTCGACTTCGACCCTGTCGAAGGCCACCATTTCATCCGTTTCAGCTTCGCCGTCTCGACGCCGGAGATCGAAGACGCCTTGAGCCGCCTACGCCCCTGGTTTGCAGCCTTGGCTTAGGCCGCCTTGGCCTGCGCCGCGGCCGAGGTCGCCCGGTGCAAGGCGTCGTAGAGCTTCTTCGGCTCCAGCGGCTTGGCCAACCAGTCCGTCATGCCGGCCGCATAGCAGGCCTGCACCTGTTCGGTCTCCGTGCCCGCGCTGAACCCGATCACAGGGGCGGCCGCATTGGGGCCGTCCGATGCGCGCAAGCGCCGTGTCGTTTCGTTGCCGTCAATGCCCGGCATATTCACATCCATCAGCACCACGTCAAACACCTTCTCCGACAGAAGCGCCAGCGCCAGATGACCGTCCGAGGCCGTGGTCAGATCGACATCCAGCGGCTGAAGCACGAGCGAGATCGTGCGGCGATTGATCTCGTGATCGTCCACGGCCAGGACGCGAAGCCGCCGGGCCAGAACGGGCGCCGCCGTCTCCTGCCCGTCCAAGGCCTGCGTCGGCTGACCCGCCGGCAGATCGACGCAAAGGGTAAAGGCGGCGCCCTGCCCCGGCGTGCTCTCGACCGTCAGATCGCCACCCATCAACCGCGCCAGTTCCCGACTGACGGTCAGGCCCAAGCCTGTCCCTCCGTAGGTGCGCGCGACCTCGGCGGACCCCTGGGCGAAGGGGGTGAACAGCCGACTCATCGCCTCCGGCGCGATGCCGGCCCCCTGGTCAGTGACGGTGAGGGTCAGACAATGTTTTCCATCGCCACGCGGCGCCGAGGCTTCAAGGCGGATCGCGCCTGTCGACGTGAACTTGATCGCATTGGATACCAGGTTGTTGATGATCTGGCGCAGACGATAGGGGTCTCCGCGCAGCCACACCGCCTCGCTGTCCACGCCCGACATGTCCAGCGTCAGTCCCTTGTCCGCCGCTGGCGCCGCCCAGAACCGCACCGTATCGCGCATCAAATCGCCCAGCTCGAAGTCGCGGCTTTCCATCGCCATCGCCCCGGCCTCCATCTTGGAGTGGTCCAGCAGATCGTTCAGCATGCCGGTCATCAATCGTCCGGCGTCGATGATCAGGTCGGCCGTCTCCTGGCGGTGCTCCGGCGACTTGCCATCACGAATGACATGGGCGCCGGCCAAGATGGCGCTGACGGGCGTGCGCAGTTCGTGGCTGACGATCGCCGCCATCGCCGCGCGATCGGCCATGGCCGCCTGCGCCTGCTCCAGCCGCGTTTCCGCCTCCGCCCGAGATTTCACCTCGGCTTCGCGTGATCCGTGCACCCGCCAATAGATGTTCAGCACCATGCCGACGAACAGGACCGCGGACAGCGTCATGACCACGACCCCGCGGGTATCGCCCTGGATCACCTTGATCGCCGGCATCAAGGCCAGCGCCGCCAGATAAGGGCTGCCGCCGATGAAGAAGATCCGACGCGAGGCGATGCCGGACGCGACATTGGTCAATAGCCCGCCCACCATCGTCAGGGCGGCGAGCGTCACAAGCGCTGGGTGATTGGTGGACCAGACCATCAGGGCCATCGCGGCATAGGTCGTCGCCATCACGGTGGTGGACGCCAGAGCGACGAACACGGACAGCGGGCTCTGCGACGCTTCGGCGCGTCTGAACGGCGCCATAGCCCACAGTTCGAACGCCTGAACCAGAACCGCGGCCGCCAGCCACAGCGGGACCCATCGCAGCATTCCAGCTTCGTTCATGGCCCAACCGACCTAGGCGGCCAGCAAAAGCCTGACCGGGACCTGCTTGACCCTCTCCTTGGCGCTGCTGGCCAGGAGAGGCGCGATCGAATGAAGAAAGCCCATGATACCCCCGTTCACCGCCTGACGTTAGGTCAAGAGGGCGAACAGGACGTAAACCTGAGCCATTGGGCGGCTACGGGACATTCCCTATGGCCGCGTTTACCGTCCGAAATCTTCTGGGCGGCAAAACAGCATCAGTAGCGTAGCGTTGAGTACCCCACAGCGCCGCAGGTCCCCACGGCCTGTGGCGCTGTTTTTTCAGACGGCTTCGTTCAGCAGGGCGGCTTTGTAGTCGCCGACCCAAAGGTTCCTGAACCGGCGCGAACGCTCGGCGTGATAGATGTGGGCCAGTTCAGCGTAGGACCGGTCGAAGTCCTCGTTCACCAGCACATAGTCGAAGGCGTCGCAGTGTTCGATCTCGCCCTTGGCGTTGGCCACACGGCGCTCGATCACGTCGTCGGCATCCTGTGAGCGGGTGACGAGGCGGCGACGCAGCTCTTCCAGGCTAGGCGGCAGGATGAAAACGCGCACGGCGTCCTCCGGGCATTTCTCGGCGACATCGCGTGCGCCCTGCCAGTCGATGTCGAACAGCACGTCGCGCCCTTCGGCCAGCGCCTTGTCCACCGGCCCGCGCGGGCTGCCGTAGCGATTGCCGTGGACGTCCGCCCATTCCAGGAAGGCGTCCTCGTCGATCAGGCGCTGAAACTCGTCATGGCCGACGAAGTTGTAGTCGCGCCCATGCACCTCGCCCGGCCGGATGCCGCGCGTGGTCATGGAGACCGACAGCTCCAGCCCGCCATGATCGGCCATCAACCGGCGGCACAGCGAGGTCTTGCCGGCGCCCGACGGGCTGGCGACGATCAGGAGGACGCCCCGGCGGGGGCTTCGTTCATTCGACATTCTGGACCTGCTCACGCAACTGTTCGATGACGGCCTTGAGCTCCAGGCCGATTCCGGTGAGCGCGGTCGTAGCGGATTTCGAGCACAGCGTGTTGGCCTCACGCATGAATTCTTGCATCAGGAAGTCGAGTTTCCTGCCGGCGGGCGCCGAGGCCACAAGCTGACGCGCCGAGGCGACATGGGCGGTCAGCCGATCCAGCTCCTCGCGCACGTCGGCCTTGGTCGCAAGGGCGGCCGCTTCCAGGAAGATCCGATCCTCAAGCCCCGGCGCATCGGGCGCCAGTTCGGAGATTCGACGGGTGAAGCGATCGCGGATAGCCTCGACCTGCGCCGCCGCCTCACCTTCCGCCTGGGCGACCAGCGCCTCGATCCGAGCGATGAATTCGTCCAGCACCGGCGTCAGTTGCGCGCCCTCGTTCTGGCGTGACGCCTTCAGCGCATCCAGCGCCTCTTCGACCGTGCGGGTCATGGCCGCCTCGACAGCCGCCCGCGCCTCGGGATCGTCCGCCTCTTCGGGCGCCTCGATCACACCGCGCAGGGCCAGCAGGCCGTCGGCGGACGGCGGCGTTGCGCCGTCTTCAGCCAGTTCGTTCGCCAGCGTCAGATAGCGCGCAAGCACGGCGGCGTTAATTGTGACTGCCGCCTCGCCGGCGTCGGCTCGCTTGGCCTGAACGCCGATGGTGACTTGGCCCCGCGCGAACCGCGCCTGGCCAGCCGCCTTGGCCGCGCGCTCCAGCCCGTCGAAACCGTTTGGCCCACGGAATCGGACCTCCAGATTGCGCCCGTTGACCGAGCGCGCCTCGACCGACCAGGTCCAGCCCTCGCCGGCCCCGTCGGCCCGGCCAAAGCCGGTCATGCCAGAAAGCGTGCTCATCGGGGCCCCTGCGTCGCGCCGGCGGGAAGCGTGATCGTCGCTTGGCCGTTTTCGACCGAAGTGGCGGTCGGCTCGCTCGTCATCGGCGCAGGACTGGTTCCCGGCGTGGCGGGCGGCGTCGCTTCCGGCGGCAGGCCCGCCTTTTGGCGCTCGATCTGACGCCACCGCGCGACGTTTTGCAGATGCTCGTCATAGGTCAGGGCGAAGGCGTGTCCGCCGGACCCATCGGCCACGAAGAACAGGGCCGGGTCTGCTGGCGGGTTCAACACCGCCTTGACCGCCTCCTTGCCCGGATTGGCGATCGGCGTCGGCGGCAGCCCGTTGATCTGGTACGTGTTCCACGGCGCCGGGGCCAGCAACTCCGAGCGCCGGATGCCCCGACCCAGCGGCCGACCCTTCGTCACGCCGTAGACGATGGTCGGATCGCTCTCCAGCCGCATCCCCGCCCGCAGACGGTTCGAGAACACCGCCGCCACGCGCGGCCGTTCCGCCGCCAGCGCGGTCTCCTTCTCCACGATGGAGGCCAGGATCACAGCCTCTTGCGGCGTGCGCGCCACGGTCGCGGGCGACCTCTGGCTCCACAGCAGGCGCAGGTTCTCGGTCGCCGCGCGCTGCATCCGGTCGATCACCGACTGGCGCGTGTCGCCGCGCGAAACCTCATAGGTGTCAGGCCACAGGCTGCCTTCCTCGGGCGTTTCGGCGATCGTCCCAGTCAGCACGGCCTCCTTGTTCAGGATGTCCACCGCCTGCAACGACGACCAGCCCTCCGGCAGGGTCACGAAATGGCGCACTACCCGCCCCTCGACCAGCAGGTTCAGCACCCCGGCCAAGGACGTGCCGGACGGCACCTCGTATTCGCCGGCCCTCAACCGACGATCCGCGCCCGTCAGGGTCGCCGCCGCACGGAACAGGTCCGTCGAACGGATCACACCCGCCGCCTTCATCCGCGCGGCGATGGCTGAGACGCCGGACCCGCTGGGCAGGGTGACGACCGTCGTCTGGCCCTGCCGCGCGGACGGTCCCGGCGCATAATAGACCGCCCAGACGGCGATCAGCGCCACCAGCAGGAACAGGCCGAAGGTCGCGGACGCCGTCAGCAGCGAGACCGTAAAGCCCGACCGCCCGCTGGATTTCTCGACCCGCCCGCGCCCGAACATCTCAGTCGACCTTCTTGAAGATCACCGAGGCGTTGGTGCCTCCGAAGCCGAAGCTGTTGGACATGGCCACATCGATCTTCATCGGCTTGGCGGTGTTGGGGACCAGGTCGATGGGCGTCTCCATCTCGGGATCGTCCAAATTGATCGTCGGCGGCGCGATTTGATCGCGGATCGCCAGCACGCAGAAGGCCGCCTCGATGGCGCCCGCCGCGCCCAGCAGGTGTCCGGTCATCGACTTGGTCGAAGAGACGGTCAGGTTCTGCGCATGATCGCCGACCAACCCCTCGATCCCCTTCAGCTCGATCCAGTCGGCCATGGTCGAGGTGCCGTGGGCGTTGACGTAGTCCAGGTCTGACGGTTGAAGACCGGCCCGCTTCAGCGCCGCCTTCATGGCCCGCACCCCGCCTTCGCCGTCCTCGGACGGGGCGGTGATGTGATAGGCGTCGCCGCTCATGCCATAGCCCACGACCTCGGCGTAGATATTGGCCCCGCGCGCCTTGGCGTGTTCGTATTCTTCCAGCACCAGGATGCCAGCGCCTTCGCCCATGACGAAGCCCGCATGGCCCCGATCATAGGGACGCGACGCCTTCTCGGGCGTGTCGTTATAGGCGGTGCAAAGCGCCTTGCAGGCCAGAAAGCCCGCGATGCCGATCGGCACGACCGAGCTTTCGGCCCCGCCCGCCACCATCACGTCCGCGTCGTCCAGCGCGATCATCCGCGCCGCATCGCCGATGGCGTGGGCGCCGGTGGCGCAGGCGGTCACCGCCGCATGGTTCGGCCCCTTCAGGCCGTGGCGGATCGAGATCTGGCCGCCGGCGAGGTTGATCAGGGCGCTGGGGATGAAGAAGGGGCTGACGCGACGCACGCCCTGCTCCTTCAGCACGATCGCCGTGTCGGCGATGGGGCCCAGGCCGCCGATGCCGGAGCCCACCATCACGCCGGTGCGCTCCTTGTCCTCGTCTGTCTCGGGCTTCCAGTTGGCATCGGCCAGGGCCTCGTCCGCCGCTGCGATGGCGTACAAAATGAAATCATCGACACGCTTCCTGTCCTTGGCGGACATGATCTTCTCGGGATCGAAGTCGCCCTCGCCGCCGCCGCCGCGTCCATCCACGCTTGGCACTTCGCCGGCGATGGTGCAGCCATAACCCGTAGTGTCGAACGACGTGATCGGGCCGATGCCCGAGCGTCCCTCGACGATGCCTTTCCAGCTCTTCTCGACGCCCCAACCCAGGGGGGTCAGCAGACCGATGCCCGTAACGACGACGCGGCGCATGTGGCGCGCTCCCTTATCTCCAGCCCGACCCTTCGGAATCATTGCGGATTCGCGCGGGTCAGAAACAGTAAAGGCCGCCGGGCGTCTCCGCTAGGAGCGCCGGGCGGCCCTGTGAACCGTCAGCCTGTTCGGCCGAGATCGGCGACTGAGATCAGCCGGCCGACTTTTCGTCGATGAACTTGACCGCATCGCCGACCGTCTGGATGTGCTCGGCGGCGTCATCCGGGATCTCGATGTCGAATTCTTCTTCGAAGGCCATCACCAGCTCGACGTTGTCGAGCGAGTCGGCGCCCAGGTCGTCGATGAAGCTGGCCTTTTCGGTGACCTTGTCCGGATCGGCGTCCAGATGGTCGATGACGATCTTGCGAACGCGCTCGAGGGTGTCGGACATGAGTGTCTCTCTGCCTGTTTGAAATCGCCGTAGAGGCGGGGGTAGCTCAGAAATCGCCGTCTCACGGCAGCGATGGCGACGCAAGCCCGAAAGCCCGAACCGCCGACGCATTCAACCCTTTAGCACAGGCTTTCGGGCTGGAAATAGTCTGTTGCGCGACGTGATAAGGGCCGCGGTCCTTAAATCATCGCCATGCCGCCGTTCACATGCAGGGTCTGGCCCGTCACATAGGCGGCTTCGTCGGACGACAGATAGACGGCGGCGGCGGCGATCTCGTCGCCCGAACCCAGCCGGCCCGCCGGAATCCGGCCCAGAATGGTCTCGCGCTGCTGATCGTTCAGCACGTCGGTCATCGGCGAGGCGATGAAGCCCGGCGCGATGCAGTTGACGGTGATGCCGCGCGAGCCGACCTCCTGCGCCAGTGACTTGGAAAAGCCGATCATCCCGGCCTTGGACGCCGAATAGTTGGTCTGGCCCGGATTGCCGGTCACGCCGACGACCGAGGTGACGCCGATGATTCGCCCCGAGCGTCGCTTCATCATCCCCTTCACCGCCGCGCGGGTCAGGCGGAAATAGCTTTCCAGGTTGACGGTCAGGACCGACTGGAAATCCGCGTCCTTCATCCGCATCAGCAGGCCGTCCTTGGTGATGCCCGCATTGGCCACCAGGATGTCCAATGGCGATCCCGCCGCCGCCTCGGCCGCCGCGACCAGATTGTCGACCGATTCCGGGTCCGACAGGTTCGCCGTGGCGAAATGCGCCCGCTCACCCAGTTCCTTGGCCAGATCCGCCAGCACCGCCTCGCGCGTGCCCGACAACACCACGGTCGCGCCCTGAGCGTGCAGCGCCCGCGCCACCGCCCCGCCGATACCGCCCGTCGCGCCGGTCACCAGAGCGGTCTTGCCTGCAAGATTGAACATCTGTTCCCTCTATTCCTTCCGTCATCCTCGGGCTTGACCCGAGGATCAGGCACCGTGCGGCGCCAATGTCGATAATGGCGCTCAGACGCCGAAGTGCGGACCGTCCGATCCTCGGGTCAAGCCCGAGGATGACGACCTGGGGCTTCACACCGATTTCGCGAACGCTTCCAGATCTTCCGGCGTATTGAGCGGCAGGGCCTCAGCGTCCGGCGCGATCCGCTTGGCCATGCCGGTCAGCACCTTGCCCGAGCCGATCTCGACAAAGCGCGTCACGCCGCCTTCGGTCGCCATCCATTCCATGCTCTCGCGCCAGCGCACCCGGCCGGTGACCTGTTCGACCAGCAGGCGGCGGATGACTTCCGGATCGCTCTCGGGCCGCGCCAGGACGTTGGCGACGACGGGCACGACCGGCGCGACGATCTTCGCCTCGGCCAAGGCGGCGGCCATCTCGTCGGCGGCCGGCTGCATCAGCGGGCAGTGGAAGGGCGCCGAGACGTTCAGCGGGATCGCCCGCGCGCCCAGTTCCTTGGCCTTCTCGATGGCCCGGTCCACTGCGGACTTGTCGCCAGAGATGACGATGTTGCCGTTGTTGTTGTCATTGGCGACCACGCAGACTCCGATTTCCGAACCGGCCGCCGCCGCCGCTTCCGCCAGCGCCAGATCGGTCTTGGGTCCAATCAGCGAGGCCATCGCCCCATGGCCCACCGGAACCGCGCGCTGCATCGCTTGGCCGCGCAGCTTCAGCAGCCGCGCCGTGTCCGACAGCGAGATCGCCCCCGCCGCCGCCAGGGCCGAATATTCGCCCAGCGAGTGACCCGCGACATACGCCGCGCTCGCCACGTCAAAGCCGAACTCGGCCTTCAACGCCCGGATCGCCGCCACGGACACCGCCATGAGCGCGGGCTGGGCGTTCTCGGTCAGGGTCAGTTGATCCTCGGGGCCTTCGCGCATCAGCACCGACAGCTTTTGTCCTAGCGCCTCGTCCACCTCGGCGAAGACGTCGCGGGCGGATTGGAAAGCGTCCGCCAGTTGCGCCCCCATGCCGACGGCCTGGCTGCCCTGCCCCGGAAACAGAAGTGCGAGGGTCATCGACCGCTCCCTGAATCATTGATCAAGAGCGCGGACCCGTAAGCCCAGACTTACCCGAGGGCAAGCGGAGGTGGTGGGTGCCTGTGCGTCGGACCAATTTCACCACCGCAGATGCTGCCCTGAGTCCGCCTAGCGGCACCGGCATTTTGCGAGCAGCCGATCGCGCGCGGCGTTGACGCGCGTCGCCAGCCCCTCCGTGCCGCCCTGGTCTGGGTGCGCGCGGGCCATGGCGCGTTTCCATGCCGAACGGATTTCGGCCTCGGTCGCGGCTGGCCCGACGCCCAGCACGGCGCGGGCGTCAGCCTCGCTGATGGGTTCGGATCTCACGATTGGTCGGAGGCGGGAGGACCAGGCCAGATAGAGTCCTGCCCCGGCCAGCGCCGCCGCCGTCAGCCACGATCCACGAAACGCCGCCAGCGCGCCGCCCGCCAGCAGAACCGCGCCCAATAAGGTCGCCGTCACACGCCAGTGGCCCCGTCCGCGTCGCTCGGTCTGCCGGCCCAGCCGCACCAGCGCCCAGACGGCGATCGCCGCCAGAGCCAGCCAGATCAACCCCATCAGGCGATCAGGCCGCCACGTCCAAAGGGCTGAGAACCTGCCCCAGGCCCATCGCCATCATTAGATTGCGCATCTCCTGGCGCGCAGCGACATGGGCCAAGGACACCGCGACCGGCCGGATGTCATTCGACAAGTCCGCCACCGTCAGGCCAAACGGGAACAGTTCGCGATAAATGACCCGGTCGCGCAGGCCCGGACCGACGCGGAAGCCGACGCGCTTGGCCAGCTTGGTCATCCGTTCTTCCAGACGCTTGCGGTTGCGGGCCTCCGCGACGGCGAGACGATTGGTGACCACCAGCCAGTCGATCGTCGCGTGACGGCCCTGGGCGATGGCGCGCTGCTTGCGCGCCTCCCAGACGCTCTCGGAATAGATCGAGGGTTTCAGCAGTTCCAGGGTGACCGGATCAACGTCGCCCAGCAGGTCGAAATCGACGAAGCTGTCGTTCATCGGCGTCACGATCTGATCGGCGCGGGCGTGGGCGGCGTTCGAAACGGCCGTGTCGCCGCCGGGCGTGTCGATCAGGATGCAATCGACGCCCCGCGCCGCCGCCTCATCGAAAGCGCGCTCGAAGGTGGCGATCTGGTCGGCGACATCAGCCTTGGCCAGGGCCTTGCCGTCGCCCATGTCGGGGATGAACGGCTGGGGCAGATCGTGCCCGTTCGCGGCCAGCCAGGCCAGACGATTGTGGAAGAAACGCTGCATCGAGCGCTGGCGCAGGTCCAGATCGATGATCGCCACCGAGCGCCCGGCGTGCAGCAGGCCGGTCACGATGTGGATGGCCAGGGTGGACTTGCCCGCCCCGCCCTTTTCGTTGCCGAGGACGATCACATGCGGCTGCGTCATTCGAGGGAATCCTCTGTGCCGACCGCGCGACTCAGACTGCGCGGTCCTAGGTCCGGCAAGACTCGGCCTCAACGGGCCAAACGTCAACGGAACCTTAACGCAGACCTGTGGACGGCGAACCGGGGTCGGTCAGCTGTTGCGCGCGCACCAAGCGTCGGCGACAGCGGCGGAGCGGCACACCGCAGCGGCGGTTTCGGTCGAGACCAGCCCGACCTTCAGCCGCGTCAGCCGACGGCCGTTGACCTCGACCTCCTGATAGATCGGCGACAATCCCGACAGGTCTGACGTAGCCTTCATCCGATCCCAAGCCAGACGCGCGCCGGCCGCACTGGAATAGGCGCCCAGTTGGATTGTTCGCCCGGTTTCCCGCGTCGCCGGAAGGCTGGCGGGACGCAGCACCGGCGCCTGAACCCGCGAGATCGCCTCATCCGCAACGGCTTTCACGACCGCCGGCGAGGCAGCCCGTACAACCGCGTCGCGCAGCCCGGTATCCTCACCGACGGGGCGCAGACCCGCCTGAACGTCACGAGCGTCCCACATGGCGTGAGGATCCATGACCGCCACCTTGACCGGCGTGAAGCGCACAGGCCGCAGTCCAGCCTTTTCAGCCACGGCATGCCGGGTTTCGCGATCGCGGGCCGATAGCGGAATGTCGATCGACGCGACGTTGTCGGCCATCGCGCTGAACCGATGGGGATCGCTGTCCACCGCGCCACAACCGGCGACGGCTAGGCTGCTGGCGAAAGCCAGGGCGATCAGAACTGGACGGGTCGCTTCTGCGGGCGTCATAAGCACGACCATAGAGCCCAGACTTTGCGGTCTGGTGCATCAACAGGCTTAAGCGGAAAGGTTAATCGCTTCATCATGATAGACGCCGCCCCCCTCCCCGTCGTCCGCACCGTCGCCGACCTGCGGGCGATCGTCCGGGACTGGAAACGTCAAGGCCTGAGCGTCGGCATGGTTCCGACCATGGGCGCCCTGCATGAAGGCCACCTGACCCTGGTGCGCGAGGCCGCACGCCGCGCCGACCGCGTCGTCGCCTCCAACTTCGTCAATCCGACCCAGTTCGCGGCGCATGAGGATCTGGGCAAATATCCCCGCCAACAGGAGGAGGACGCCCGTTTGTTGGCCGGCGCCGGCTGCCATCTGATGTTCGCGCCCTCAGCCGACGAGATGTATCCGGAAGGCTTTGCGACAACCGTCGCCGTCGCCGGCCCGGCGCTGGGTCTGGAAGGCGACTTCCGGCCTCAGATGTTCGGTGGGGTCGCCGTGGTCGTCACCAAGCTGTTCAACCAGGTCCAGCCCGATGTCGCGATCTTCGGCGAGAAGGACTACCAACAGCTGATGGTCGTTCGCCGGTTCGTGCGCGACCTGGACCTGCCGGTCGAGATCGTCGGCGCGCCGACGGAGCGGGACGGCTGGGGTCTGGCCCTGTCGTCACGCAACGCCTACCTGTCAGAGACCGAGCTTGAAACCGCCCGCCGTCTGAACGGCATTCTGGCGGAGGCTGGCGTCCATGCCTCAAGCGGCCGCCCCCTGCCCGGCGTCGAGCGTGAAGCCTATGCCGCCCTTCTCAAAGCCGGATTTGATCGGGTCGATTACGTCGCCATCCGCCACGCCGAGGACCTGACGCCGTTCCGCAACGACATCGTCGACGCCCCCGCGCGCATCCTGGCCGCCGCCTGGCTGGGCAAGACGCGACTGATCGACAATATGGCTGTCTGAAACGACAAGGGCCGCATCCATTCGCCGGATGCGGCCCTGTAAGATCAGCCGATCGCGCCGACGCAGCCCTCGGCGTCGCCTGGCGCCAGATCGGCGTCCGTCAGGGCGATGGTCCAGCCGTGATGGGTGTTCAGGCCCCAGCGCCGGGCGCCGCCGCCGTCGCCGGCGTCCCCACCCGCGGTGACCACCACGCGTCGGCCCTTGGGCAGAGCCGGCGGATCGATCTTGCCGACCGCCAGAGACGTCGGCGTCTCGCCGCCGTAACCGTCGAACACGCTCAGCATCGACCATTCACGACGCAGGCCCATCCACCAGGCGTCTTCTGTGTTGATCGCCAGCACGGCGATCCCGTGGCCCTCGGCGGCGAAGGCCAAGGCCTTTTGCGGATCGCGCACCATCTTGATGTCTGCAGCGGCCCCAAAACGCAGGCGCGCGCCATCATAGGCGCGGGTCGGTTCGATCGGGGCCCAGACCTGGACCTGAAGCCGGCCCTGGCGCGCCAGGCCCCACCCGACGATCTCGCGCCACAGATGTTCGACCGCCTCGGCGTTCTCGGGCTTGGCCTGCTTGAGCATGCGCGAGAGGACCGTCTGCTCTCGGTCGGGACGCAGCTTGGTGTGCGGTCCCGTGGGCGCATCCTTGGCGCGGCCGACGGTGGCGGCGATGGCGAGGCGTTGCTCGAACAGCGCCAGGATTTGATCGTCGATGCCGTCGATTTCGGCGCGCAGGGCGGCCAGCGCCTGCTGTTCGGGGGTCAGGTCGGCCATGTCAGGCCACACTTGCTGAAGGTTGGTATGGGGCATGGAAAAGGGCTTTCGGCATTCTGAGATTCGATATGTGCAGGGGCATACAGCCGCTCTGGTTCAGAGCGGTCGCCGGTGAAGCAGTCAGGGACGGAGTGCGCCCGACGCCTCAGCCGGCGTATCGAAAGCCGTAAAAGCCGTAGCCGAAATAGAGGCCGGAAACCGCGCGCGAACGGTCGAAAGAAACAGAAAGAGCGCGCAGGCGGGACATGGTCCGGTTCCGGTTTATGCGGATCGTGTTGCGACCCGTGTGTGTGTCTTAAGGACGCAAAGACCGTGCGCCGTCAACCCTCAGGGAAGCTCAGCAGGACAAAACGAGTCTGATTATCGCCGGAATCCTGCAAGTCGTTGCGCAGGATCGACAGGCCGTACACCTCGGCGGCGCCGACCGGGGCGATGGCCGCCCGTGTCGGATCACCCGCTTCGGCGACATCGCGCGCCGCGCCTGCGGTATCGAAATGCTCGACAACCTCGACATTCAAACCGGCCAGCGTGTCCTTGCATTGGGCCAGGGCGATGGGGTGGCTCTCGACCGTGCGGATATCGGACAGACGCGCGCCGTCGATCGCCATCAGCGCATGACGGATCGGCCGCCAGACCTGGGCGACGGGCTCCACGCCAAGCGCACCGACCAGCGTCGCCGCCGGTTCGACCACGCCGATGGTCGAGTTCTCGACCGGTATCAGAGCGCAACCGCAGTCGCCGGCGCGCAGCGCATCCAGGGCCTGGGCGAAAGTTTCGAACGCCACAGCCTCGTCCCACGGACGCAAGGCCAGACAAGCCTCATGGCTGAACGATCCGGGCGCGCCCTGATAGGCGACCCGGCCGGGCTTTTCCTCAGTTGGAGCTGCTACTTGCATCGATCACTCCCTCGGTCTCGGATCGATCTGGCGCTGCCTCGGTGGCGTCACCATGACCGGATCGGCCCGCATTTGGGGCGCTGACGACGGCTAGGCCGCCGCCGACTGCGCCACCCGCCCGGCCTTCAGCCGCTCCGCGACCAGGAAGGCCAGCTCCAGCGCCTGGTCCGCGTTCAGGCGCGGATCGCAGTGGGTGTGGTAGCGATTGGACAGATCGTCCTCGGTCACCGCCTGGGCGCCGCCGATGCATTCGGTGACGTTCTGGCCGGTCATTTCCAGGTGGACGCCGCCGGGGTGGACCCCTTCGGCCTCGGCCACATCGATGAAGGTCCGGACTTCGCCCAAGATGCGGTCGAACGGCCGGGTCTTGTAGCCGTTGCCGGCCTTCAGCGTGTTGCCGTGCATCGGGTCGATGGACCAGATCACCTTGCGGCCCGAGGCCTTCACTTCGCGCATCAGCTTGGGCAGGCGCTCGCCGACCTTATCGTGACCGAAGCGTCCGATCAGCGTCAGACGGCCCGAGACATTGTCTGGGTTGAGGGCGTCGATCAGCGGAAGCAGGTCGTCGGCGGTCATGGTCGGCCCGCACTTCACGCCGATGGGGTTCTTGATCCCCTTCATGAACTCGACGTGGGCGCCGTCCAGCTGACGCGTGCGCTCGCCGATCCACAGCATGTGGGCCGAGGTGTCGAACCATTCGCCCGAACCGCCGTCCAGACGCGTCAGGGCGCTTTCGACGTTCAGCAGCAGGGCCTCGTGGCTGGTGAAGACCTCGACCCGGCTGAGGTCCGGATGCGTCTCGGGCGTGACGCCGACCGCCTCCATAAAGGCTAGGGCCTCGGTGATCTTGTCGGCCAGCTCGCGGTACTGGGCGCCGGCGGCGTTGTCTCCGGCAAAGCCCAGGGTCCAGCGGTGGATGTTGTACAAATCGGCATAGCCTCCGCCGGCGAAGGCGCGCAGCAGATTCAGCGTCGAGGCCGACTGGTTATAGGCGCGGATCAGACGCTGCGGATCGGGCGCGCGCTCCTCGGCTGTGAAGCCCATGCCGTTGATGATGTCGCCGCGATAGCTGGGCAGTTCGACGCCGTCGATCTCCTCCAGCGGCGACGAGCGGGGCTTGGCGAACTGGCCCGCGATCCGCCCCACCTTCACCACCGGCTTGCGTCCGGCGAAGGTCAAGACGACCGCCATCTGAAGGATCAGGCGGAAGGTGTCGCGGATATTGTCGGTCGAGAACTCCTTGAAGCTCTCGGCGCAGTCGCCGCCCTGCAGGAGGAAGGCGTCGCCCCGCTCGACCTGGGCCAGCTTCGACGTCAGGCGCCGCGCTTCGCCGGCGAAGACCAGCGGCGGCAAGGCGCGCAGCTCGTCTTCCACCCGCGCGAGGGCGGCAGGATCCGGATAGTCCGCCGGCATATGCAGGGCGGTCTTGGTTCTCCAGCTTTCGGGGGTCCAGCGTGTCATCGCGCAAGAATAGGACTTCGCGCCTATTCAAACAACGAAAAGCCAGGCGGATTTTGCCGCGAAATGTCAGTCTTCCGAAGAAGGCGACTTTTCCGCCGCAGCTTCGGCCTTGCGTTCAGCCTTCGCCGCCGCCTTCTCGGCCGCCTTCAGCGCTGCGGCGCGCTCGCGTTCCTGACGCTCAAAGCTGTAGTTGGGTTTGCGAGCCATCGGCGTCCTCGTCTCATATCTTGATCTTGCGGTGAAGGTGGCGATGCATTGGGCCGGACGCAATCGCCAAATCCCGCACCCTGCAAAAGCGGCTCACAACAGTCTCTCCTTGCGCGTCAAAATCTTGGCGGCGGCGTCGAAGGCGATGAACAGGCGGGCTAGAAGGGTCATAGGGTCTGAACGCTTGGCCCTATTCGATGTTCAGTCCCGCGAACCTTCGTCGCACCCGAAAGGCAGGCGCCCATGTCGACCCAATCCATCCTCATCGGCGGTGTCGAAGCCGGCGGCACCAAGTTCATCTGCGGCGTCGCCGCCGCCGACGGCGTGATCATCGACCAGATCCGTATCTCGACGACGTCGCCCGACGAGACGCTGGATGCGGTTGCGGCCTTCTTCGTCGACGCCCAGTCGAGGCACGGCCGGCTTTCTGCGCTGGCGATCGTCAGCTTCGGCCCTTTGTCCCTGAAATCCGACGCGCCGGACTTCGGCGCCATCACCAGCACGCCCAAGCTCGGGTGGAGCGGCGTCAACCTGTTGGCCCGTCTGGGCCGTTTCCTCGATGTCCCAATGACGCTGGACACCGATGTGAACGGCGCGGCCGTGGGCGAACGCCTGTTCGGCAGCGGGCAAGGACTGGAGAGCTTCTGCTACGTCACGGTCGGCACGGGCGTGGGGGTCGGGGTGATGATCGACGGCGCGCCGCATGGCGGGGCGAACCATCCCGAAGCCGGTCACATCCGGCTGCCCCGCGCCAAGGACGACGAGACGTTCTCGGGCGTCTGTCCCTTCCACGGCGACTGCCTGGAAGGCTTGGCGAGCGGGCCGGCGCTACAAACGCGCTGGGGCGCGGCAGCGGAGACTTTTTCTCAAGATCATCCGGCCTGGCCGATGGCGGCGGAGTATATCGCCGGTCTGTGCACCAACCTGACCTACACGCTGCGGCCGGAGCGAATCATCATCGGCGGCGGCGTGATGCAGCCGCACATGTACGATCTGGTCAGACAGGCTCTGGTGAGACAGCTTGGCGGCTATGACGCGAGCCTGCGGGGTCTGGATATGAAGACCTATATCGCGGCGCCGACTGCGGGCGTGTCCGCCGGACTGATCGGCGCATTGGCCCTCGCCTACCGTTCTGTCACGGGCGAGTGGCCCAAGGACTGGGCGACGCAAGGCCAGGATCATATTGGATTGGAGATGGTGGACGCGACAGGGATTGAACCTGTGACCCCCTCGGTGTGAACGAAGCGTGTTCCGCCCGAAATGCCCTTTCCGCTTGGATTGGGCCTTCGCTACTTTCCGGTTTCGTTCACGGTGTTTTCGACCATTTGCGGGAAGTAAATGGGGAGCATCAGCGCATCGCCCGCCGCGCCGCCGATTGGTGATCGGGCCTGTGGTGTCCGTAATGGCTTTCGAGGGTCGCCGTCGTCATGCCCAGATAGCCCGCTGCTTCCCAGCCATCGACGTTCTGTTCCATCAGCCAGGTCGCCGCCGTGTGTCGGAGCCAGTGCGGCGTAACGCCCGAAAGGCCGGCCGCCTTGGCACATGCGGCGAACCCTGTCCGCACCGATCCGATCTGCTCCCCGCCATGGTGGATGACGATGGCCAAGCCCTTCTTCTCGTCGATGCGGCGCCAGCGTCGGAGGTGCGCCAGAAGCCGGGGCGGCAGCTTCACCAGGGGGCGCTTCTTGTTCGCAGCGACACTTTCATTCCGGCCGCGCCGATAGATGATGCCGCGCTCCAGATCTACCCAGGGGTTATTCAGGCTTTCCAGCCACGACAGACGCTTGATCGCTGTCGAGCGGGTGCCGGTGTAGAGCCCGATCAGAATGAAGCGACGAAGGTGCGCCCGGTTCTCCCGGCCGGATGAGGAATCGCCCCTTTGCATGGTCGCGCGCAGAAGGGCGGCCGCCTGTGATCGCGTGAGGGCGTCCCGGTTGCTTTCCGCCTTTTCAGGGAGGACGACCATCGGCCGGCGTGTCAGGTGAACCAACGGTCGGGGAGCTGCTGGCCCGTCCGGTTGTCGATCCGGCCTTTGCGGAGGTAGAGGCGCGGGCCTTTGGACTGACGGGGCATCGAAAGAGGGCTTTCACTGCGGCGGGGGTGACGAAGTAGGAGCCCCCAACGCGGGAAGCCGTCAAGCGCCCGCGGGCGATCTCCGTCCGCATGGCCGAGACCGTTATAGGGAGCACTGCGCCAAAAACGGACGCAAACTCGACCAGGGTCATCGGATCTTCGTCGGTCCAGTCTTCCGGCGCCGGCCGGTCAGCAGTGCGGCATTTGAGGTTCGCGCTCATCTCCACACTCCCCTGCGCTCTCTCCGGGCTCCGTTCTCTTCGCGCCGGTATGGATCTCCAAAGTTCGTCTCGCTGATGGCTAGCCCCTCGCGGACCAGCTGGGCGCCCAGGTCGCGGCCCCTGGCCAGCGCCTTTAGGCCGCCGGTGATTGCCGTGACCTCTTGGACCCGTCCGTTGCCCTTGGCGCCATCCGTGGTGACCAGCTGGAGGTAATCGACGACGATCAGGTCCAGACCGTGCTGGCGCTTGTGTCGGCGGGCTCTAGGGGCGCGGGAATGCGTTTCAGTTCTGCCAGGGCCTCTTTCATGGCCTCCCGCTCCGACCCGCTCGCTTCGACCGGAGCGGTGGGGGCGAGGCTTAAAACGGCGCGAACACCCGCCTCAAGTTCGGGGCGTTCACTGTTCAGTTCGTCGCCGCCATAATTGGAATAGGCCCAGCCGTTACCGCCAAGGGCTTCGTGTAGCGCCCTGACTGCAGCGTCCATGTCAAGCGGGCCGGGTGTGGGGGCTTGCGTCGCGGTCACGGGCGATGCTCCTGGGGCTGGCTGTTTGCGGGGCTGTCTTCTCCGGTGGCGCGGGAAATGGCGGGCCGGTTGAAGTAGGTGACGCCGTCGAGCGTGTGACCGCCCTTATCGGAGCCGCGACCACCCATTTGTTTGAAGTTAAAGACGCGGCCCAGCTCGACCGATTGCCGATGCAGCGAACGCGCCCATTCCGGGTTCATCGGTCTGGCGTCACGGCCGCTCTCGCCGCCGACGATGATCTGGTCAGGTGCGTTGCAGTCGAGGATGATCGGACCCAGCAGTGGCTCGAAACTGGCGAAGGTGAACAGCGGATTGCGGTCGCGCTTCACCGCAACAAGCTTCATGCGGTCGCGGTCGTATTCTTCCTGGTTCGCCATCGTAGCGCCGATAGCGACGTTGAGCGGCAGATCAGCGCCAGAAGGCATTCGGCGCCCTTCGGCTCACACCCGAAGACCTCCGCGGCTTCAAAGATGTCGAAGCGGCGCTTGACGAAGTAGTGGACCGGATCGGCTCGCTGACCTTCACCAGCTATATCGCCGACGCGCTGCGGGGCCTGAACGCTTTCATCGAGCGCGCTCAAACCTGGAAGACGCGTGTCGACGCCATGTACGGCGACGGCGTCACCACAGGCATCAAGGAAGGCGGCATCATGGGCCCCCTCCGCGCCATCGGGAGCACGGTCGGGTCTGTGGTCTCTGGAAGGACGTTCCGAGCCGCCGCTGACATTCGCGCCGGCAACAGCCTCCCGGATTACGCCAACCCGATCGACGCCAACGCGGTAGCCGCCTTCGGTGTCGCGCCGCCGTCGCCCCGCCCTCGAAGACCGGCTGCTGACTGACAACGCATTCCGCGAAATCCAAGACGAGCGCCTAGCGACGGAGAAGCTGCTCTCAGGCCTGACCGCCGATCTGCTGTCGCTTCAGTCCGGCGCCGCCCGCAAGGTGATGGCCTGGGGCGCGCCGTTCGGCCCTGACAATCTTGTCGAGTGGACTGGCCCCAGCAGCATCGCCCTCGGCTCCATGACCAAGGCCAACGCCGGGTTCTGGGTCGATCAGGTCGGTGCATACGGGCCGACGCCCTTGCCCTCGTTCTGGGCCAAGGTGACGCCGACGCAGATCAGCCGGTCGCGCACCGGCGCCGGGTCGATCAGCACCGCCCTGAACGACGTGATTGTCACCTGCTACACGGGAACGTCGGGCGCGACCTGCACCTGGTCCCGGGTCTCGGGCGACACGACGATCAACTACCCCTCGACCGGCTTCACGCCCGTGTTCAACACGACACTGGCGGCCGGGCAAACCAAGACCGCCTTGTTCGTCGGCCTAGTGGCCAAGGGCGGCGACGTGGACCTCGTCTACGTCAACGTCGAGTTCTCCGACAACGTCTAACCCCTCAACCCAAGGAGCCTGCCATGGATGCGATCCTCGCTGTCCTGTTCGTCGTCGCTGTTGTCGGCGTCGCCGTCTTTGCCCTGACCCGCAAGCCCAAGCCGTCCAGTTCAATACGTCGGCGCGGCCCGCAGTCGCCCGCCAAGCCGCGTGGTGAGGACTGAATCATGGCGACCCAGAAAACCGACGCCGAAAAGCTAGCTGAGGCTCAGGCCATGATGGCGGAGGCCGCTGCTCTGGCGAAAGCGGCCCGCTTGCCGTCTGCGCAGGCCGCCGTGGACTTGCTAACCGGAACAAAGGGGCAGGCGTTCCTGGCCCTGCTCAAGGCGGCGGTGGAGGCCAGCGCCGACGATCTGGTCCGTCCGCTGGGCCAACCGGGGGCTGAGGGAACGAAACAAATGCTCCAGCGCATCGTTACATCGTTCGAAGGTGGGCTGACAGCGGCTCAGGCCCGCGTCGTCTCCTTGCAGCCCGCGCCACCCGCCGACGACGCCCAGCCGGCCCCGGTCACACCCGCCGAAGCCTAGAGGTCTTTGGCAGGTCCGTTCGGTTCATCCGGCGCGCCGTCGAGATCGTTGTCGGGAAACTTGCGGCGCGCACCCCAGCCTTCGACTTGGCTGGAAAGGGCGAAGAACGCGCCTGCAAGAACTACGACGCCAATGGCGAACAGGATCAGCTTCACGGTCAGGTCTCCCGGTCATTGCGCCGACGGACGGACAATGTCGCCGCGCACAGAACTGTCGCCGCGATCAGAAGCACCAAAAGCATCGCGGTCATGTCCATGGGGTGGAAGCGCCTCGCGGAAGTGACCGGTTCCATCAAAGCCGCCCAACGGCTGTTCCACCACGGCCTGACTACTGGAGGGGCGGATGTTCGACCCGCGTGAACTGCCTCTGTTCTGGGGCCTGTGCGGCGGCCTGATCGCGGGCGGCCTCGGCATGATCCCGGCCTATGGGTCTAAGGGCGCGACGCGCGAGGCGCGGGTGCGGGCCTGGCTGTCGCTGGGCATCGGCGTCTTCGCCGGGCCGGTAGCGGCGGAGGCGGCGACGCCGTCGATCGTCGCCCTGGTCAAGGTGCTGGACTTCCGCGTCGTGGCGCTAGCGATCGGCTGGATGGCCGCCAACGATCCGCGCGGCTTCTTCAATCTGGTGGGGCGCATAATCAAGGCCGGTCTGCGGGCGGCCGTGGAAAGCAAGGAGGCGTCGTCATGACACATCACGCATGGGTCGTTCTGACGGGGATGCTGTTCCTGTCGGCAGGTGGAGTGATGACGGTCGTGTTCCGATTGCTGGGGCCGACCTATCACACCCGGATCTCGGGCAACTGGTTCCTACGCCTGGTCGTGTTCCTGATCGCGCTCTTCCTGATGGTCAGGGGGGCAACGACGGTGTTTCCGGGGCGGCTGGTTCGGGTGGAGCATATGTCGCCGCTGCTGCCCGTAGGGGCGCTGGTCTCGCTGGCCTTCTCCATGATTGTCTTGGACTTCGTGCAGCGGGATCGCAGCCCGCCGCCCTGGAGCATCATGGCCATCCGCCTCTTCACTCTAATCCGCCGCGAAGATTGGGCGGCCGAGGCGGCGATGAAACTCCCGCCGGCGGGCTTGCTAGATCGTCCGATTTCAGATCAGCCGCATCATGGTCTGCGGATCACCATTGTTGGGATCGCCCTGGTCCTCATCCTGGCGGCGGCTCTTACCATTGCCATCAACGGCCTGTTCTTCTGACACCGAGCTAGGAGTAGCCGAACAAGTCGCAGTATGCGCGGGTGCGTTCCAGCACTTCATCTTGCTGCTGTTGAGTGAGCCGGCTCGCGTGTTTGCCTATTGCTGCATCGCCGATGTGGCGAGGGTGCCAGTGCGAGATCGGATCATGCTGGGCCGGCCCTAGGGCAGGGTCGAAAACGTCTCTCTCCAAGCGCTCGACTTCAGCGCGAACGCTATCGCGGTGGAGGTTTGCGAGAACATCATCGGGATTGACGGCCGATGTGGACCCGACGATTTTTGCGACGGCTTCGACCGACCGAATGTCGTGCGGAAAATCGTCCTCGTAGCGGAGGGCGAGGGCGGCATAATCGGCGAGCTTCACGATGGGGCCGGCGCATAAAGGCAGAGTATCCATCGCCGCCGAGAGACTCTCGTTAAAACAGTCCATGAACGAGACCACGACATCGCGCGGATCGCGAACGGTTACGATTACAGGAATGTTTTCGGCCCGAACTCGCGCAATCATCGCGTCGTCAGGGCCGTGACATTTAATCAGCACGCCGTTCAACGAGGTTGGCAACGCTTTCTCGGTCTCGCAATACAGGCCGGTCATGTCAGGGCGGAAGGCTTGGACGACGTTGTAGAGCCAAGTGGAGCCCGAACGGCTCATTCCGCAACAGACGACTGACGGGGGCATGCTTTTAGCTTTCGAAAGCGCGGCGGTTAGGTGTGCGCCTCGGTCATATGGCATGGGTGTCGACCAAACTGAATGACGAACCCGGTTCGCTTCAGCGCTAGGCGAAAGTCTGCGTGATCAGCTGATCCGTCAGATCCAAGTGGACTTCCAGCGCCGCAAGGGCCTCGGTTCGGGCGCGCTCGGCGGCAGAGCGATCGCCCGCCATTAGATGGGCTGCGAACTCGGTGATCTTCGCCGTCATCAGCTGTTCCGCGCCCATAGCGCGCCGCTCCAGCGTCCCGTCTTCCATTTCAAAGTCCCAAATAGCTTTGCGGCCCGGCCGATGATGTCCTCGCTCGCCAAGCCGCCTGACGCAGTTCGGGCATGAGCAACGTCAAGCGCGACTTAGCTTAGCCATTCAGGCGTCTCAAGCAGTCACCGCTGGGGTAGGTCTGGGACGATGGTATCGCCGTGCGTTCTGATCCAGCGACCCAAACGGCAAGCGTGCCTCCCGTCGCGGGACTCAAACGTCACCATTGCTCCCCGGGGGATGTCGTAACGGACAACAGGTCTTTCGCCCTGCTGCACTGTCAGGATACGCGCACGCGGGAAGGAGCAGTACATGCTTCCGACGTACTGCTCGCTACAGCTTACGTTTCCCTGATCCGTTTCGATAAAAACGTCGCCGACACTCACCCGGTTATAGTGCCGGTTGTGCTGCAGTTCCTCTTGGACCGCAGCAAGAGGACAGGGTGTTGTCTCAGGTGGGTGAGGCGGGACGTAAACATGGCCAAGATATTGGCTCATCACAGCGATCGCGATCATCGACATTCTAGAGCCCTAAAACTTGAGGCACGGCCCGTCGGCAAACGCGCGGACGCCTCGTGGGAACCTGGCGAAGATCGGCCGGGGCATTTGCGGAACCGCCGGCCCTAGCTCCCCGCTAGAGCGAGCCGTGAGGCTCAACCTGACGCTATCGCGCACACCCGACGCGCGCAACCCCACAATCTGGAGACTGACCATGCTCGACGCCCGTCGATTGCAGACGAACCTTGGCGTGCCGGTCGATGGGATCGTTGGCGCCGGCACCTTGACCGCTCTGTTCGCACGGATGGGCGCTGCGCCAGCCATCGCCGCCGAACTCGGCCTCGCCGCGAACGTCCACTTCCGCACCTACGGCATTCTCGACACCGGCCTCCGCTTGGCTCACTTCATGGGCCAATGCTCGCATGAGAGCGGCGGCTTCCGGTACATGGAAGAAATCGCCAGCGGGGGTGCCTATGAAGGCCGTGCGGACCTAGGCAACACCCAAACCGGCGACGGCAAGCGCTACAAGGGTCGCGGCCCGATCCAGCTCACCGGCAGGGCCAACTATCGCCGCGTCGGTCGCCAGATCGGCATCGACCTCGAAAGCCGCCCCGAGATGGTCGCCTATCCCTCGATCGGCCTGCTAGTCGGCTGCGTCTATTGGGACGGCCGCAAGCTGAACGCCAAAGCCGACGCCGACGACTTGGAAGGCCTGACCCGCGCCATCAACGGCGGCACGAACGGTCTCGCTGATCGGCGGGCCCAGACGGCGAAGGCCAAGGGTCTGATCCTGTGATCGCCGCCCTCCCCTTCCTCCGCTCTATTCCCCGCCTACTCAATCCGACTGGCTGGCTGATCGTCGCCATCATCGCCGCCTTCGTCCTGACCGGCGCCTACTGCTCTCACAGGGGCGCACAGGGCGAACGGGGCCGGCAGGCCGCCGCGACACAGAAGACCGAGGCTAAAGCGTCAGGCGCGCGGGAAACCGCTGCCCGTGAAGCCTCCGTCGAAACCCCCATCATCAACGCCCGCCAGAAGGATTATTCCGATGCGGTCAACTCGCTCCCTGATGCTGTCCCTAGCGCTCGCCGCGTCCGTCTCGCTTGCGAGCGGTTGCGCCACCAAGGCGCCGCAGAGCGCCTTCTACCCGAGCCCTGCCGATCTGGCGGTTGAGCCGAAGCCGGTCCTGGCGCCAGAGGCGATCTATTCGGAGGCCGCGCTCGACGCCTACGACATCGCCATCGAGGCGCGGGGCGACCGGCTGGCGGCCCAGGTTGGGCGTCTGTGCCGCTTCTTCGACACCATGGGGATGCGAGGGCTGGACTGTCCGCCGCCGCCCCGACCGGGCTAGCCAGCAAGTCAGTTCGGGCAGATCGCCTCGAGAACGGCGCCCCATTTATCGCCCATGATCAAGGGGACAAACGCTTCCGGTATTTCCGCCAAACTTCCGATCTCCTCGTCGCCAAGAAGGCCCTTATCATACAGAGGCTTGAGCTCGTCTCGCGCATCGCGCGGGAATAGAACGGCAATGCCTAAGAGGATTCCGTTATGATCATTTTCGCCTGCTGGGCTCAGACGTTGAAGTTCAGCCTTAGCGGCAGCAGGAAGAGATATTTCGCCAACCAGCCGCGATACCTGCTCTTGGGTTTTGGCCGCAAAACCATCCGCATCAAAAATGTGAAGCAGTTCTTTCGCGACAATCACCCGCTGGCTACTCAGGGACAGTTCCTCTGAATAGACAATGTTGGCGATTGTTTTCCCGCCAGCATATGGACGATAGGGAGGCGACGCTCGCACGTGATACAGCATGCCAGCGAGCACACCTGGATCATCATCGGTTACGTAATATGCAATCTCATCGACAAACCCGCGATCGAGGATGAAGCCCTCGATGTCGCTTATTTTAATAGGCAGGTTTGTATAGGCGGCGAAGTGATCAAGAATTACCAAATCGCCGCCCCTACGCACTCAAGCTTCAAGCGAAGCGTTGAGCCAGTTCTTTTACGTTTACAGTCTGCGCAGGCTCACGACCGAACGTAGCCGTGGACTCGGTCAGGCCAGCATCAATTTCGAAAATGATCTTATTGACCCGGCCGCAGAAAGCATCCTCCGTCAGCTTATCCGCACTATCAAAGCGGAAAAACTTCAGATTGAGCAGCTCTTTTCCGGGCTGCTCAAAGAGGCTGCGCATAAGCCTAGACTTTTCACTCATTACGACCTCCCTTTCCGCGCCAGCGGCGCAATAATCACGCACTAAAACCAGTGCGCAGGTTGAACGGCAAACGCTAAGGAACAGTTCCTAAAGCGGTCGCTTGCGGCGCGGGAACATAGTGACATCGCCAACTTTTGGCAACGCCAGTTCGGCAACCCGATCACGTTATCCGAATCCGACATGAACACGACCTGAAGCAGCAGTCCAGCGCCGAAGCGAAATCGAACTGCCACTGACAGCACGTCGAACAGCAAGCGCCGCAAACAATCGACGCGGCCGCCATTCTTCGGGGTGGCGGCCTTTCGGCATTCTGGCCGCGCATCACGGCCTCATGAACTCCAATTCACGGGTCACGCCGTCATGTTCAGCCTACGGGGACTTGTTCCCCTCCGTAGGAACACGGTGGCTCGGTGAATCCCCACCCTTTGCGAAGGGCGCCGGGCCACCACCCCTGGCCGCAAAGCCAGACGATTCAAACCTCGCCGGCGGCATCGCCCGCCAGTGCCGCTTGCTCCACGAGCAGCTTGCCAAGGGCGGCGGCGGCCCTTGGTGTCATGATCAGTTGCTTGTGCGACAGAGCCATTTCGCCGCGAAGCTGTTCTTGGACGTCAGCGAATTCGAGCCTCACGGCGAGCGCTTCATTCGTAAAGGTCGCCAGTTCGAAGTTCTGAAGTACCGAGAGCACTAGCTCTCCATCTTCGCGGCGTTCCCAGTCCATCAGACATACTCCAACGCGCCGTCATCCAGTGGGCGCTGCAGCTCCTTAGCGATGTCCCACGGCGCCGTCATCCAAGCCTCGATCTCGTCGGGCTCTGTCAGGATCACCGGCATGGCTTTGGGGTGAACCGCGCCGACCTCGGCGTTGGGGTCGGTCGTCAGGAAGGCGAAGACGTCGCTCGTCTCCATGCCGGTCTTGATCTTGCGGACGCTCGTGTGGGCCTGGAGGTGGATGCCGGCGAAGAAAGCCAACGGCTCGGGCTCGTCGCCAGCCCACTTGAACCAGATGGGCCGGTACTTGCCGGCGGCGTCCCGGCCGGGTTCGCTGAACGCGGTGAACGGGACCAGGCAGCGCGACCCCGGCGACAGATGCGGGCGCCAATGGCTGGAGCGGGTGTTGCGGACGTTGGTCGTGCCGCTGTCGGGCTCGAATTCCAGGATCTTCTGGAAGTCCACCTCGCCGCCCTTAGCGCGCAGCTTGTCGGCGCGCTTCGTCGCATTGTCGAAGATCATCTTCTTGGACGACGGCATGCCCCAGCGCGCCGAAGCCAGAATGCGCTCTGCGCCCTCCCAGCGCACGATTGGCGCGGGATAGTCGGGATAGATGTCGCCGGGCGCCAGGTTGCCGACCGTCGAGCGCATGGCCTGGGCCATGTCCATGATCGCCTGAGGACCGGAGCGCTGGCGATATAGGTTGCACATGGGGCGAAGTTGGCACGGCAGCGGCCGATTGTGGAGTCGTACACGACGCCGTGGCGTCTATTCCATTCCCTTTGATGGGTCATCGCCAGGGGTGTCGGGATCAATTTCTCGGTCGCGTTTTGCGCCACTCAGGTAGCCATAAACGATGACGCACAGGAGGATGGCTGGTCCGCCGATGATGACGAAACCCCAGGGGAAGTTTTCCATCAGGTGTCACCCTGGGCGGTGCCAGGGGCGTCCGAGATCGGCCCCTCGTGCCCTGCAGTTTGTTCTGTAGCGTATGTCCGGCCTTCCTGGAGGCGGCGCGTCGCGGGGTCGGGTCCGACCTGACCGCCGGGCCCGATGCCGCCCGCTTGGAGCTGCTGTTCTTCCGGCGTAGTGTCCAACCGTAGCCCCTTCGCAACACCTGGCGGCAGGGCGGCTTCAGCTTCCCGATCGGTTTTCATCAGCCCTGCAGCTCCCGCTCGACCGCGTCAGCCTGGTTACCGACCTTCTCGACGGCCTGGCGCAAGCGCTCCTCACTCACATTAAACTTGGCTGCCCAATCCCGCACTTCGTAATCTTCGGTCAAACTGATGCGCTGGCGATCCGCCCCGCCGCTTTTGGATTTGTCGTCCGTCACGAGCTCTCTCCCTTTTGACCGAGAAAAAACTCAGCGACCGTCCCGCCGTTCCTGTGTCAGGTTTTGGTCAGTCCAGCAGCCCGCGCCGCTGCATGTCGATGATGACGGGATCGGTTAGCGACGCGATCACCTCCATGTCGAAGGCGTCCTCGGCCTCGACCTCGTCTGCGAAAGAGCGGGGCTGGTTCTGTCGGAGGGTTGAGAGACGCCATGTTGACTGAACGACCTGCTGACGCGCCAGCTGCTCGATGCGCAGTAGCTTCACGCCGGCTTGAGATTTGATCAGGGTCTTCCGTGTTCCCATGGCTCAATCCTCCTGACTGGGAACCTGACACGTCGCTCCGCGATTGTGGAGTCTGGCCGTTTGCGAAGAGTGGTCAGTTTCGACCCCGGGCCGCCGTCCTCTCGTCAGGGCGGCGGCTTTGTCGTCTCTCGGACACTGGGAACTGCGATGGCCCTGCACGGTTGTGAAGCCGGAGTCGGCCTAGGGGTGGCGGCCCGGCAAATGCGTCACTCCGTGCGACGGGCGGCCTACTCTCCTAGGTAGGGCCGCCCGTCGCTTCTAGGCTTGAAACGGCCTGATGCCCGCCTTCTCTAGGTCCTCATCGGCACACATGCCGGTGATGGCGCGGCGATGCTCCCAAATGTCCGAGCAGACCTCATTCAGCCAAGCGTTCAGCCGCCGCGCCCAGATGATCTGGCCAGGCTCCGCAGTCGACACGTGGAAGCCTTCGCCGCCGGGGTCTCGCTTCGAATAGACCATGACGTGCCGAGACTGGCAGGCGCCGCAATGAAGCGTCGCAGCCCATTCGCTGACCTGGGCAGGCAACCACTTCGTGAACCGGGTGACGATCTCCCGGCCTGAAATATAGGCCTCCCTATCGCATCCCCTGCAATGAAGTACCAATTGATTGCCGCGATGGGGCAGGTCGATCATCCGGCCGGAGACGCCAGAAAGGTAGGGCGCGCCGGTCACCGCCGCGAAAGGCGGGCCGCGAACCTGTGCGCCTCGTCCGCCGTCATCTTGGCGATCTGACCCATGCCCAGCGCCAGGGCAGCGCTGACCATGCGGTCATTCTCTTCCTTCGACACATAGGCGACATTCGATCCCGGCCCCGGCGTCGCCGGCAGGCTGGGATGCGGCGGCGGATTGCGCACGACGCGGGCGGCGAGCTCTGCGTCCAGGCGCATCAGTTCTTCGGTCGATAGGGGCTGGCCCATGATGTCCTCCGTCGCGCCACCGACGAAGAAGCCATAACTCACCGTGAACAGAATGAGAACATCTGCTGTTTATGGGAAGTCAGGCGGGGAGTGAGAGGCAAGGCTTCGAGCTAAGTGCTTGAAAAGGATGGTGGACGCGACAGGGATTGAACCTGTGACCCCCTCGGTGTGAACGAGGTTGGCGACCCCGCAAAAGGCGAGATCATTGGCTGTCACTGGATCATTCTCCGCAATCTAACCCTGAACAGGACAAGAACATCTTGTACCACAAGTGCAATCGTTCCGAAGAGCAAATAACTACCAATCGAGGGCTTTGGCCGCTCGCCGCAAATGGCTAGGTGACAGCTTTGCGTAGCGGCGCTCGGTCACTCTGGTGTCGGAGTGACCGAGGTACCTGCTGATGTCGAACATAGGCACGTCAGCTTCGGCCATCCACGACGCAGCGGTGTGGCGCAGGATGTGCGGCGTGATCCCCTCCAGGCCGGCGCGCTTCGCCGCTGCTGCAAACCCCTTCTTGATCGACAGCACCCTATGCCCTCCCCACTCGATGACGTGGTTGCAGGTTCGTCCGGCGTGAAGCACGCGGAGATAGCGATAGGCCCGGCCCGTCATAGGCACGGTAGCGCGCTTCTTCCGCTGCTCGTCCTGGGCATCGTTCAGCGCCAAGGATATCGTTCGACGCCGGAAATCCACGCGATCCCATGTCAGCTCCAGCAGGGCGCTTTGGCGCGCTCCCGTCGCCAGTGACAGGGCGATGAAGGCTCGGACGTGGGAGAAGCGACGCGCGGCTCTGAGCAGGGCCCGCGCCTCTGCCTTATCCAGGAACCGATCCTTTGCGGGCGGTTGCGGCGGAAGCTCGAACACGGCAGCGGCGCCCTTCTTGAAGAAGTTGAGGCCCGCCCTGACGACCTCCAGCTCCTTGCGCACCGTCGCTGGCTTGCGCCCGGCCGCATATCGCTCGTCGCGATAAGCCCGACACACATCGCGCGTGACCTGATCAGGTCTCAGGTGCGCGAACATCCCTTTGGCCTGCTTCCAGGATCCGCGCAGATCGACAGCCCGGATCGCCGTCTTGTCCTTGTCAGCGAGGTAAGCCTCCACGATCTCGCCAACGGTCTCGCCGGCTGGCTGAGCAGAATGATCGGCTAGGCGCCGCTTTGCCTCTGATAGATCGGTCGTGCGGAGTGAGAAGCGCTCGGTCTGCCCTCCGACGCTGCGGACGGCGGCGTATTTGCCTCGATAGAGCTTGAGCCTCCACTCTGACACTGACGATCCTCGTATTCTGAAGCGGCCTCGGGCCGGATGCGTATTTGACGGCCGATGCGGAAGGCCCGTAGCTCCCCTCGGTTGACCAGATTGCGGACCGTGGCGGACGACACCTCCCAATGCGCAGCCAGCGTCTCGGGGGTGTACGCCTTATTGTCGTTCGCGGCGCTCATCCCTCCCCCTTCCCATTGCGGGCGAGGAAGGCGCGGACAAGGGTTGCTGAGTGTTTGTATGCTTGGGCTTTAGCGAACAACCGGACATTAGAAATGTCCTCGTCTTCGTCCGTGGTGAGCGACAAGCAAGATTGAGACCTTTGATCGATCTCATCCGCCAGATTCTCCAGCGCGTCTGGGTCGGACGCGGTCATGCGTGACCTCGTGCAACAGCCATGAACTTGGCGAAGTCGGCCTTATCGGCGGCTTCCTCCAAGGCGTATCGCTCAGCGGCGGCGATCATGGTGTCTATTCCTCCCGGGTCTCCGTTCGCTGCAATCGCCACGGTGAACCCAAGACCACGCGCCAAGGCTTCGATCATGTCGCCCATGCGCTCGGGTCGATCTGTCGCCTTCGCTGCGTCGGCTGCTTCCTTCGCCAACATGGATGACAGGCGGGTGTGAAAGTCGCTCATTTCGCTTCACCTGTCGGGGCGGCGGGGATCAAAGCCCACGCGACGCTAAGCTCGGGGCGCGTGTTGGGTGAATAGCCGCCTTTTGCTACCCAACCTCGCTCTCCCTGTTCGGGGAACAGGCGTGACACTTCGTTGCTCCAACGCATGGTCTCGGCATTGCGCCACTTGTCTAGCGTGACGATCCAGCGGCCGTCTTTCGGCGCGTCGTCAAAGTTCGTATGCCACCCGCCCCCTGGCAGCGGCGATGCGGGGGCGGCTGCTAGTTCGGCACAGACAGCAACCATGAGACGACCATTGGGCGTTTCAGGGTCAAACTTCTTGGTGTCCTGTCGCGTCTCATAACCAAACGATGGAGCGAGGCGCTCGTATGTCTCGTGAAAACGGGTCGCCAGGCGCAGCGCATCGGTGGGGGCTTCATTGCTCACGGCTGTGTCTCCTGCTGTAGGGCGGCGCGGGCAATTGAGGCGGCAAGATCGGTCGCTGCATCAAATCCGCCGCGATAGCTGTTCGGGTATGAGCGTTTCTGTTCCGGCTTCTCGCCGCCAAGCATGACCAACGCCTTCGCCAGCCTATCCGCTCGGGCTTCGGCTGCGACCCTCGCCTCAAACTCGGAATGAGCATGGGCAGCGTGTCCATCGCGGGAGCCGCGTAAATATTCGACCCTTGCTTCTAGGTCCGCGATCCTGGCTTGAGCGGATGCGGCGGTGACGAGGGGTTCGACGCGGCAGGACTTGGAGACCCCGAACGCCTCTCCTTCGGGGTAATAGCTGACGCCGCCAGCCTTCCACCAAACGATGTGACCCACGTTTACCAGCCCCGACGTGTTCGCGTTAGAGGGGGCGGCGCTCACTTCTTCTCCCCTTCCTTTGCGGCGGTCGATTTCAGGGCGTCGAGCACCATGTCCGCAGCTTTCTCCAAACTCTCTTGTGACGGGTTGGCGCTGTAGTGGCGCATAGCGCTAGGAAGCGCCCCCATGATCCGCACCCTGTCTTCATCGGCGGCGGGGGTCGGGGATGGGTGGGCGTAGAGGGCGCGGATGGCGTCAAGGTCGTCGAAGAACTTACCTTTCGGCGCGTGTCCGTACGCGTCTAGAATGCTATCGACATAGCTTCCGCTTCTCTTGATGCTGGTCAGCCGCGCTATCGCCTCCCCCGCCACCCCTTTGTCCTGGGCATCGGCGGCGGGGGTCGGGGATGGGTGGGCATCCGAAACCGCCGCAAGACGATGAGCTGTTACGTCGAGGGTAATATACGCCTCTCGGATCATATTCTCTTCGTCGGTCAGGTTCTCGGCTTCCAGATACTTTGGCAGGCCGTAGATCAGTTGCTCGTATGCAGCGTGCAGGTCCGACGCGATCTTGAACGCGTTGTCTGTTTGCTCCCCCGCCGCCCCTTCGTCCTGGGCCTCGGCTCGTGGAGAAGCGGCGTAGACGGGGAAGGACGCGTGGGCCGATGGACTGGGGTAGATAACGCGCTCCCTACCCGCGCCAAGGGCGGTCTCGGCATCGGCTGAGATGTAGCCAATCGCCCCGTCGCCAACGACAGGCGCGCCGTTGAACTCGTGCAGGATTTCGTCAGCCAGTGCGCCGATGTCCTCGGCGTCGTATTCCGTCTCACCGTCCCATTGCTCAATGCGCTGGATCAGGCGGCGGCGGGCGTCGTCCTCGGACAGGGCCTCGGCTCGGGCGGTGGTGGCTTTGGATGCAATGGCCTGACGTGCAGTCTCTTCATCAACAGCTTCGACAGCCTGCTTCAGTTCGCTACCGAACTCAGATCGGTGCGCCTTGACGCGCTCCAAACGTGAAAGGCGCTGATCCTTCCATAGTCCTTTGACCGACGTAAACTCCCCGCCGCTGTGCTGGCCTCCCAAGGCGAGGGGGCGGGCGGATAGGAGGGCTTCCAGTGTCGCGCAGTCGGCGGCCATTTCGTCGTCTTCATAGACGTGGGCCGCCATCTTCAGCCGGTCTAGCGCCCCCCGCGTCTCTCCGCTCGGTTGGGGGCGGAGGGCGGGGGCGAAATATCCGGCAGCGTCGGAAGTTGACCAACCATGATGCCAGGCAAAAGCACAGTATGCGGCTACGTCACGCGGGTCGCCCTTCTGGATATGCTCCGCCAGACTTTCGGTTAGTTCATCTTCCCAGTCAGGTCTCGACCAGTTGTCTCGATAGCCGTATTTCGCCTCGGCCTTTGCTAGCTTCGACTTCATTTCTGTGGCGAACCGATCCACCAGATTAGCAGTCGCCGGGTGTAGCTCCGACCCGCTCGCTTCGACCGGAGCGGTGGGGGCGAGGCGGAAGGCGATGATACTGGAGCGGCCCCATGCAGCCTCTTCGGAGGCCAAGACGCCGGACGTAATCCCGCTTCGAAGGCGTAAAACGACTCTGCGCCCCGGCACCGGGTTCTCGCCGCCAGACCACGGCATCCAGCCGTCCGCGTCAGGACGACCAATGAAGGCCATGTTGATCGGCTTCATCAAGCGGACTTGGTCATTCGCCAGGTCCAGAACGAAGGCGCGGACGCCGCTGTCATCGAAGCGGTCGAACCTGACGACGCCCCATGTTTTGCACAGCAGCAAATCGCCCTTCACGAGCAGCTTCACGTCTTCAGCCGACAGCGGGCCGGGTGTGGGGGCTTGGGTCATGCTCGGTGATCCTGTGATTGAGCGCGACGTGCTATGATCCGGTCATGACCGCGCGCTTCAGCATCCGACCGGACGCCGATGGATGGACTGTGTTTGATCTCTGGACAGGGCAGCCGGCCGAGATCGATGGCGCCCTGCAGGTTGGGCTCGACCTCGCGACCGCTGACGATCTCGCCGACCTGCTGAGCAACAGACAGGATTTGGCTGACAACTGAGCGGGTCACGCGCCCTCCCCCTCATTTGCGGGGCTGTCTTCTCCGGTGGCGCGGGCCTCCGATTGGGCGCGGAGGGCTTTTTCAGCAGCCTGCGCGCGCTTGATCGCCACCACAGACCGGCGATGCGCGTCGTTCTTGGCGCGTCGCACCCAATCGACGCACGCCTTGATGTCGGCGACGTAGCGATCACCCTTGCGGATGAAGAACTCTGACCCTCCACAGGTCAGGCTGGTCAGCGCTTTGGTCAGGGCTTCGACTTCCGCCATCAGTTCGGCGTTCTTTGCCTCAGACCCTTCCAGCTTCTCGATCAGCGATGTGATGGTCTGGTCAGACATCAGGCGGCTGCTCCAAATTTGGCGGTTTCATTGCCCCACACGGTCCAGCCTGGACGCGGCTCGCGGGCGAACATTTCGAGGTAGGGGCCGGCGACAAGCGCCTCGATCCGGGCGTGGGTCTCGTCGGGCTTGCGGCTGTGCTCTCGGCGCGGCGCTTGGATGATCTGGCGGACGCCCTTGCCGAGCCGCTTCGGCCGGCCGCGCGTAAACAGCAGGCACGTCTCCGCTTCCTTGCGGGTCCAGTAGCCCATGCCCATGCTGTGCTGCTGGCGGAACAAATCGGGCGTGTCGCCGCGCATCTTCGTCCAGATGAAGGCGTCGGTTTTGTAGGCGAAGCCCCACGCGCCGGCGAGGTCGATGGCCTCCAGAAGGTGGGCGCCGACGATCCACATGAAGAGCGCGCAGTCGGGCGCCGCGACTTCAGCGACCGGCAATGCCTTCATGTCCGTGATCGACATCGTGGCATACGGATCGGCCGCGACCGTCGGCACAGCCGACTTGCCGTCGTAGGTCCGGAAAGACCACGGCGGGTCAGCCAGGATGCAGCCGAACGGTCCAGCGGGAAGCTCGCCCATCCTCTAGCCCTCTCTGTTGGAGGAAGAGGCGGCGCCCTGATATTCCGCGTAGAGGCGGTCAGCGATTTCGAACGGGTCGCGGTCCAGGGCGGACCAGAAGCGGGCCTCCGAGCCAGAATGCTGGCGTTCGTGGCAGACGCGGTTCAGCGGCACTGCGAACCGGTCGGACGGCTTGACCTGCATTCCGGTCGGCAGCTTGCCGCGCTCCGGGCTGGCCATACGGATGTGGGCCGCATCGCTGGGGGCCGGCGCACCGCACCCGCAGGCGCACGGCTGGCGACGAAGGAAGGCCAAATAGCCGGTATCGCGCTCCCTGCCCCGGCTGGCCTTGCCGCCCGGCTTGCGCATGGCCGCGATCCGAAGGCGGGTTTCGCGGTTCTTGGCCCGTTTGATCTCGGCGGCCTTGCGCAGGATGATGCGCTCTTGAGCTGTGACCATCACGCGGCCTCCGCATGGTTCTGCAGCTCGGCGGTCGTCAGGCCGATCATCTTCGCCAGAGCGGTGAACACGGCGTCTTTGCTGGCCTGAAACTCCTCCCGACCCATCGCCTTGACCGATTGGCTCTTGGGCTTGAACACCCGCACGACGGTCTCGCTGATGACGACCAAGGCGTATTCGCTGGCCTCGGCGCGGAGGTTCGCGGCCCAGCGCACGGCCTCGGCGCGGGACGAACAGACGTAATCCGCGATCGTGCAGTAGCCTGCCTCGATCAAAGCGCGGGCGCGAAGGTGCTCGGCGGTCGGGTAATGCGCCGCCAGCTCCTCGGGCAGATTGGCCCACGCTTCGTTGACCGCGGCGAAGAAGTGGCGGTGCGATGCGCCCGAGCGCTCCTCGACGGGCGCCAGCCGGTAGCGCTCACCAATCGTGAACAGCTGATCGGCTTGGCGCTGGAAGCCCGGCAGGACGCGCATGGCCTCGCCGTCCCATTCGAAGGGCAAGGGCGCCGTCATGCCGCCACCTGCATTTCAGCAGGGTAAGCGCGGGTCAGGGCCGCCACCGTCTCCGTCACCTCCGTCAGGAAAGCCGACACCTCGGCTTCCAGCGTCGCAATCAGCGTGTCGTCACGGTCCACCCGCTGCACGAAGAGGCGCATGTGTTCTGGCATGCGCGGATCGAACGACACGAAGTCGCACCACGCCCGGCCGGTGCAGGCCATCTGCCAAGCCATCTGCGTCACGTATTTCGCCGGCACCTTGCCGCTGAGCAGCGTCTCGATGTGCGTCGCCGTGTTGGGGCACTTGATCTCGACCAAGCCGGCATCGCCGACCAGCCCGTCAGGACTGGCGCCGGTCATGGCGATCTTGGGGTGGTCGATCATGTCGACCTGATCCACGAAGACCCCGGCGTGAAACTCGTAGGCTTCGCGTGCTTCCGGCTCCTTGTCCGTGCCCCACTGCATCGCGGCATTGGTGAAGGTCGGCTCGACGTTACCCGTCAGGCGTTCGGCGACCAGCTGGGCGGCGTAGTTTGCGCGGGACGCACCCCAGCCGGTCTTCGTCTTGGCGATCACGTCCGCAACGCGAGAGGCCGTGACCTTCCCGGCGCGCTGGGCCAACCACTCGGCTGAGCCCTGCGCGATCATTGCGCATTCCCCAGGTTCGACATGCGGTCCTGATAGGCGCGGCGCACGGCGGCGAAGTCGTTCCGGTCGAGGCTGCTGATGACGCCATCGTTGTCCTTGCGCCACTTCTCGGCCGCCGCTTTGGTCCGCAACTGCCCGATGGCGTTAATCGCCGCCTCGGCCGCGCCGCTGACGGGCTTGTCTTCCGAGGCCCGGCCGTCGTCGTCATCTGACGCCGCCAGACCCAAGGCCTGCGTCAGGGTGTAGCGCTGGAGATAGGTCAGCGTGGATCCGATGGCCTGGATCGCGTTCTTGCTTCCCGAGCTGTCGGCAGGCCCGGCCAGCGTGTTCGTCTCGCTGTGTCCGTTTTCGTGGGACAGGACGCACGTCACCTTGATTGCGCCGTCCTGCTCGGTGCGGAAGCGATACGACAAGCCGTGCTTGGCCAAGATCGGATCGACCTCGCGGGCATAGGCGGCGAAGTCGGCATAGCGCTTGTCGTTGTGGCCCTTCTTGTTGCGGACGACCGGCTTGATCTCCGACTTTGCAGCCGCGAGCGACTTGTCGAAGTCCTTGCGGGCCTGGGTGGCTTCCCAACGCTCGTGCAGATCCATCACACGAGCGATCACCTCAATGCTGGCGCCGCTCGTGATGGCTTGCTGGACGAGCGCCATCGAAGACATTTGCGCTGGCGCTTGCGGCTCTGCCTGTTCGTGGATGCGGGCGACTGCGGTCATGGATGGCTCCGAAGGTTCGGCAGCATCCCGGAGGGCTTCTTGGGCCTCTCCGGTCTCTGCTGCGGGGAAAAGGGTGTCGGTCACGGCAGGCGGCTCCACAGCAGGGCGGCGATCAGCGCGGCGGGCGCCATGCAGGCCAGCAGGCGGGGAACCAGGGCCAGCAGCCGGAAAGGCGTGGCGCGAGCGTCGAACGGAGCAACGCGCGGGTCGCCCCAATGCCCGACAGGATCGGCGGACCCGACGACCGGCATAGAGCGGTCGCGGTTGCCGGTGGCGCGGGCAGCGGGGAACAGCGGATCGGCCGTGGTGATGCGAATGTCGGTCACGCTGCGGCTCCCATGCTCACCGGAACAGCCAGGGCCGAACCGGAAGGGTCTGTGTCTGGGGTAGTGGGGTCGGCGTCGTTCGCGGCGTTCAGGCGGCGGCTCATGGCCTCGCCCAGCCGGACGGCGCTGGTGACAGAGCGGACCTGAAGGTCGATCAGCGTCCCGAGGATTTCGCGGGTCAGCGCGTCCTCTTCGGGTTCGCAGGTCGGGCCCCAGCGTTCGCGAAAGTCGCGGATCGCCTCGATGGCGGCGTCAACAGCCGTCGGGCCTACGCTGTCCTTGAGGGCGGTGATTGCGCGGATGCGGTTCATGCCGCCGCCTCGCCGAAATAGACGCCGACGATGTTGTGCTGGCAGAACTCAGCCTCGCAGACGTCGCCCTTCCAGACGCGGACGTAGGGAATGTTCGAATAGACGCCCGGCTTGATGCAGGCCTCGATGCGGGTGACCCCGTTCCGTCCAACGACGTAAGACGCCTCGACGCCGGGGATGGCATCGATGTCGATAGCGCGGATCGGCTGCTCGACGGGATGCTCGGTGATGGGGTGCTCGCTCATGCCGCCACCGCCGAGAACATAGCGGCCTTCGCCACGGTCAGCTCACGCCGCCATTCAGCAGCCTTGCGCTCTCCGATTTCCTTGCGGGCGAGATAGGCGGTCAGGGCGTCGCCCTTGGCCACCGAGATCAGATAGTCGAGGTCGGCGTTCGCCCTGCCCTCTTCCATGGCCTGAAGATCATAGAGCGCGGCGCGGATGGCGCTGTCGCCGACTTCATTCCGGTGCGGACCGAAGTCGCGCAGAGCGGCAGCGGACGATCCGGCATGCAGCGCCATCTTGCGGGCGATCACGGCGGCCGGGCTGATCGGGGCGGCCCAGATTTGATCGGCGATCTGTGCGCCTTCCGGCAGCAGGCGAAGCGCGGCTTCGTGCTTTCCGGGGCGGCGGGTGGTGGGAAGCGACATGTGTCTGTCTCCGTTGATGGAGACGATATTATCGGACTGTCCGATACTGTCAATCGCTTATTCCGATATTTTTATCGGAGGCGCGTCTGAGCGTTTAGGTGTATCGCCACTATTCAAGATTGTGGGGAAGTTATGCTGATCAGAATTCTCGCCGGCGCTGCTGCGCTGTTGTTTGCTACGACCGCCGCTGCGCAGGTCCACGTCCAAGGCTACACCCGTTCGAACGGCACCTATGTCGCTCCGCACACCAGGTCGTCGCCCAACACTGGATCCAGCTACGGTTCAACCTACCGGGCACCGTCGCCGCAGCCGCTCTACGGATCGTCGTCCTCTTCTTCCTCGTCTTCCAACGCTTGCACGGGTCTCTGCTACGGCGAGCCGAGCGCGACGACGGGCCAGCCCCGCAACCAAACCGTTTCAGGATATACGCGTCGGGACGGCACCTACGTCGCCCCCTACACCCGGAGCCGTGGACGTTGAGAGCGGCGCTGATTGTGGCGTCGATTGCCGCAGCGCTTTCAGGGTGCGGCGATAGAGACAAGGACCATCTGGCGCGTGAGGCCTATGCCCGCGCAGATTCAGCCTATGCGATGGCCGATGAACAACGCGTGCGCGCCGACGAGCTTGAAGAGCGCATCCAGGCCCTAGAGACCCGGTAGGATCACATGCGGCGGGTGACCCAGCGCACCCGCCCGATCACCCGGACCCGCTCTTCATCGACCATGTATTCGCCGTGGAGGGGGTTATCGGACTTCAAACGCACCTGCGAAGGCTCGCTGCCGGGCACGCGCTCCAGGCGTTTGCAGACCAGGGCGTCGCCGTCCCAGACGGCAAAGATGCCGGGCAGTCCGAGGCGTTGGTCGGACAGGTCGATCAGGACGTAGTCGCCGCTCGATAGCGTCGGCTCCATAGAGTCGCCGATGACCTCCTGAACGGTGGCCTGCGCCGGCGCCACACCTAGACGGTCCACCACTAGGAAGCGCGGCAAGGTCCAATATCGACGGGTCGTTTCTCGATCCACTGCGAAGCCGCCTCCTGCGGACAGCCTCACGTCGTATTCGGGGACTGCGACAGAATCGGGCGCATCCGCGTTGGCGTCGATCTCGACGGGCTCTTCTGAGGTCTCACCCTCCCCCGGTTCAAAATAGCTGCGGGGCTTGCCGAATATCTTGGCTAGGGCGTCCCGGTGAACGTGCCAGCTCTTCAGGCCGCCGTTCTCGAGGTCGCTGACCGTGGACTGGCCTACGCCTAGCCTCTCTCCAAGTTGCGCCTGAGTCATCCCGATTTCCTTACGGGACTTCTTGAGCTTGGCGGAAAGGGTCAGGGAATCGGCCATCCCCATTTTCTGCCCGATAGAATATCGATGCGCGTCCGATAAATCGGGTATTGCGATTATGGCAGCATCCGATATTATCGGCGCATGTCCGATACGAACGTCATCGATCATCTCACGGCGCCCGACAAGTTCGGCAACCAGGCTCGGCTTGGCGAGGCAATAGGCCTCACCCAGTCCAGCGTTAGCGGGCGCAGGAAGGCGAATAGCCTTTCGCACGACCACATGCGGCGCTTGCTCGAGGTCGGACCGCAGTACGGCGTCGTCATCACGCCGGCCGATTTCTTCCCGGAGCTATCAGACAACGACGCCGCCTCGCAGTCGAAGGCGGCCTGATCGTGAAAGCCGGATCATCAACGCCAAATGCAGAAAAGGCCGGTCCCTCAACCGGCCTGCTCCGCTCTGTCCCGATAGGACGCCGCCAGCTTTCGCAGAGCCCGCGCCGTCTTCTCGTCCTGACCGCGTGCCGACAGTTCGCATCTGTCCGCCGCCGCCCGGTATTCGTCTGCCATCGTGACCCGTCTCCGTCGCTGGAAGTCCACACGGATCACGTTCTGCATTCCATCTTCTCCGTCCGCGGAGATCAGCGCCCCGAGGTCATCCCCCTATGACCTGTGTGGAGCGCGATTTCGTGGACCAAGAAGCCCGACACTTCCCAACCGACCGGACCCTGGGCGAGGCCGTGCGCCAGCTCATCCGCCGCCGCTGGGCCAGCAACGCCGCCAAGCACCTTGAGCGTGAATGGGACCTCGACCCCAAGACGGCGAAGAACGTCGTCCAGGCGGGCAACGTCTCTGAGCGCACCCTGACCAAGGCCATTCGCGCGGAGGGCTGGGGTTTTTTGGCCGCCCTCGGCGAGGAGCTGACCGGCCACACCTACGACCAGCATCTTGAAAACAGAATAGAGGAGACTCGCCGTGTGGAAGAACGTTTGGCGCGTCGTCGCGACCGGGTTCGCGATCTGGAGGCGCGCGCCTCTGAACTGGTCCGCATGGGCCATGGGGTGGGTTCTGGCCTGGATCGGTGACGGCCTGACCGACGCCGGCCTGCGGATCATGGGGCTGGCTGACCGCCTGCGCCGTCGCGCGGAGGCTGCATAGCCATGTGCGACTTCAAACCGGGCGACGAGGTGATCTGCGTCGACGCAGTTGCATCAAAGTTCACGCGCCTAGGCTACGCCCCTCCGCTGGTTGAAGGGCAGACCTACGAAATCAGCGACATTTTTGAGGTCAGAACAGCGCTCAGCGGCAAACTTTCGGGCCAGATTGGCGTGGCGCTTGCTGGACTTGAGTGGGGCGTAAACGGCGTCCGTGGAGCGTGGACTCCCTCCCGCTTCCGCAAGGTCCAGCGCCGCGATCTGAGCACTTGGCTGGAAACGGCCGCCACCGACACCGACCACCTCGACAAGCCCATCAAGACACCGGCGCGGCCCAAGGTTGATGCCCTGCTGAAGCGCGTCCAGTCGGGAGCGTTCGGATGATCATCTCGCTCTTCACCCAATGGGCCAAGCGCGCCCGTCTAGCGAGCGCTCGCCGCGCCTACGCCCAGGCTCGCGCCGAATGGCAGGCCGCGTTCGATCGGCAGGACTGCCGCCGCATGCATGACGCCGGAATCGCCATGCGCCGCTCCAACGCCGCGCTGATGGCCGCCGAAGCCGCCGCCTTGCCGAAGCAACCCCTTCTGCCAACCCCAAAAGGAACCTGACCGTGACCCGACAAACCTTGCGCCGCCAAGCGCTGAAAGCCGCAAAGAAGGCCGCCGCCCATGCCCTACATCAAAGGTCGCTGGACGCGCTCGCAACACTGCGCGCGACCCGGTCACCAGCATCTCTGCCGAAACAGCATCCAGGCAAGCTGATCCCGACCGGCCGCACCTACAAGAAGCCGCGCGCTGAGGCCAACTGGCGTGTCCATGACTTGGCTGTGATGCGAGACGGCAAGCCAGTCCCCACAGGCTGTGAGGCGTCGTTCCACACCACCAAGGGCGCGCGTTGCGTGCGGGTGGCGGCATGATCCCGTCCGAGATTGCCGCTTTGGCAGACGCACTCGCCGAGGCCGAAGGCCGTCCCAGAACCGATGCCGACATCACCAAAGCATGGTCGGTAGCCGAATTTCTCCAACAGCAAAACTATCGAATCCAGGAGATCGCCAAATGAGCGACGCATCATTTGATGCCGGCGGCGACTGCGTCGACGACGTGCTGGCCCTTCTTCATCCAACCGAGAAAGGAGCCTGACGTGGGCTCAGTCAACAAGGTCATTCTGGTCGGCAATCTGGGTCGCGACCCCGAGATCCGCTCCATGCCCAACGGCGACCGCATCGCCAACCTGTCCATCGCCACTTCGGAAACCTGGCGCGACAAGTCCTCGGGCGAGCGCAAGGAAAAGACCGAATGGCACCGGGTCGTCATCTTCAACGACAACATCGTCAAGGTGGTCGAGAACTATGTGAAGAAGGGCTCGACCGTTTACATCGAGGGCGCGCTCCAGACCCGCAAATGGACCGACCAGCAGGGCGTCGAAAAGTATTCGACCGAGATCGTCGTCAGCCGCTTCAAGGGTGAACTGACCATGCTGGGCGGAAAGACCGGCGAGCGCTCAAGCGAGACCAATAGTGAGGGTTACGATCACGGGCTGACCTATCAAAAACCAGCCCAAGCCTACGACCTGAACTCGGACATCCCCTTCTGATGACTGCCAACGACAATCAGAGGGACGAGGTTTGGCGCACGATTCCTTCGTTGCCCCAATATCTCGCGTCGTCGTTGGGGCGCATCATGCGCGTTCCTCATCGCGGACCCATGCCGCACGGCGGAGATCGACATTACGGCGGCGAGCCATACGCCGGTGTGTGGAGCGAAGAGGATCGGCGGTTCATCCTTCAGTTTCGCGGCAAGACCTACAAAGTCGCACGGCTCGTCTGCGAGGCCTTTCACGGTACCGCGCCGGCGGAAAAGCCGGTGTGCATGCACCTTGACGAGAACAGCCGAAACAACCGCCCGGACAACCTCGCCTGGGGGACGCAGAAGGAAAACCTGAACGCTCCGGGTTTTCTTGAGTACTGCCGCACCCGCCATCGGAGGGCCGCGTGATCCAGTTCTCGCTCCCGTACCCCCCAAGTTCCAACAACCTGTTCCCCGGCAAGGCGCGGCGCTTCCCGTCGAAGGCCTACAAGGCTTGGCGGGCGGCTGCTGGCCCCATGGTGCCGGACGGCCGCATCGACGGCCCCTATACGCTCCGCATCTGCTTGGAGCGGCCGGATCGTCGCGCACGTGACCTGGGCAATCTCGAAAAGGCGATCTCAGACCTTCTGAAGGAGCAAGGCCTGATCGCGGACGACCGCTTCATGAACCGCCTTGAAATGTGGTGGTCGGAGCGGACGCCTGCGAAGGGCGCCGTGGCGCACGTCTGGATCAGTCCGATTGCGAGGACGGCATGATCTACGCCCGAGACGTTCTGGCCTATGTCGCCAACGCTGCTGGCGTGAAGGTCATCGACCTGACCGGACCCTGCCGCCGTAGGCCCTACACCTACTATCGCTTCATCGCCGTGTGGGCGATCCGCCAGCTGTGCCAGCACATGAGCTATCCGAACATCGGACAGATGCTCGGTGGGCGCGACCACACAACCATGATCCATGCAGATCGCCGCGCGGAAGAGGAAATGGCCAAGCGTCCTGATCTTCAGAAGATCGCTATGGATGCGCTGGGCCATTTCGCCACGAGCGAGATTGAAAGCCTGGATCACTCCATCGCCCTCGTCTCTGCCGAGCTGGATGCGCTGATGGCCGCCCGCGAAGCCAAGCTGAACGCGGACACCGGCGCCCTGTTTGCGAGGGCCGCATGAGCCCCGAAGTCATCGACGCCCTTGTTGCCGCTGGAGTGACGGCAGAGCAGCTCGCTGCCGCGATCAAAGCCGACTTGGCATCGGAGGCAGACAGGATCGCCGCGCGCCGCGCCAAGGCTGCCGCCAAAAAGCGTCGACAACGCGGGTCTGTCCCGTCGTGTCCCGGGGACATCGAGGGGCAGAAAGGGACTGACGGGGACACTCCTTCCCTCTCCCCTTCCCCCCAGACCCCCAACCCCACACCCATCCACGGGGAGATATACCGCGCGCACGTGAGGGAGCCGTTTCGCAAGTCGATTTGGCCCGGGGTTTCGTGGCGTTCTGGGCGGCCTATCCGAAGCGGAAGGCCAAGGACGCCGCCGCCAAAGCGTTCGCAAAGGCCATGGCCCGGATCCAGGACCCCGACCCGCTTGCCGTGATCCTTGCCGGCATCGAACGCGCCCTGCCCGGCTGGGACGACCCGCAGTTCATCCCCCACCCGGCGACCTGGCTGAACGCCGGAAGCTGGGACGACGAAGCCCCTCAACCCCGCCGCGCCGAGGCCCGAAATGTCCGCCCTGACCGTCACTCCGCCCAACACGACCACCTTTCAGCCGTCGCCCGAGCTATGGCGGCTGCTTGCGACCGGCCCGAAGGAGAACCTGTCCGAGATCGCACAAGTCCCGGCCCTGAAAGCGGAGGCCGCTTCCTGCCAGCGGCAGCTTGAAATCCTTTGCGAGCCGGCCGGGGCCCAGGTCGTGATCGGCGCGCTGGCCCCGCTGGTGATCGTATTCGGCAAGGGCGCAGAGGCCGAAAGCCCGGCGTTCTGGCGGGTTTACACCGATGCCCTTGGCGATCTGCCCCGGATCGCCCTCGATCGCGCCGTCAGCGAATATCAGCGCACCGGCCGGTTCTTCCCCAAACCCGCCGAGATCCGCGACCTGGCGCGCCCCCACGCCGAGGTGCTGCGCCAGGCGGCCTACCGCGCCAAGCAGGCGGCGGAACACCAGCCCGAGCAGCGGATGTCGGACGCCGATCGTCTGCCGGCAGAGAAGGTTCAGGCCCTCATGGCCGACTTCGCCAAGCGGATGGAGGGCAAGGACGTGCTGGAGCGCACCCGAAACCGCAAGGTCCGCCCCGCTCCGTGCGCCCGCGTCGACGAAACCGGCATGAGCGCCGAGGCCCGGGCCCTGCTGGAGCGCCAGGGCACGATCAAACCGAAACCCGCCCATCAGGACCAAGCCGCATGAGCCGCCGCAAGAAGTCGCCCGCCGTCCCCGCCGACATCACAGCCCGCCGCGCCGAGAAGCGGGAGCTGAAGGCCCGAGGCCTGGAGGTCAACGTCGATCCGCGCGACGAGAAGATCGTCGGCATATGGCGCCCGGATTGCTTCAACCTACTGCTGAAGAACAGCCCGGCCGAGGCCGCCGCCGTCCAATGGCTAGAGGATCTGATCCGCACGGCCTCGGGCGAGAACGGTCAGGAGCGCCGCCCCGACTTCATCCGGTCGTCATCCATCGGAGCACCGGGCCAGAACGTCAGCCAGTCCATGATCGACGCCGACGATATGCTGTCCGCCGTCACCGAGCACATGGCGCCACGCGACGCCCGCATGCTGTTTGAGCTGCTCAAGCCGGATGAGGCCTTGCTGACTCGTTGGCGCGATGTCGTGCAGCGCTGCACCGGCGAGACAAACCCCCAAGCCCAGGGCGGCGCCGTTCGGGCAGCGTGCGCCCACCTAGCCCACATCCGAACGATCAGCGACCGGCTGTTGCGAGATCGCAAAGAACGTCGGAAGATGGCGGCATGATCAACCCGAGGCCTGAGTGCGCGATGAAGGCGACAGTTGGAGACGTGATGAGGACGCTCTCCCGCATGGGGTGTCCACCATGGCGCTTGATGCACACCACGGGAGAAGCGATCAGCCTCGTTAAGCGCGATGAGCAAGGGAGTTCTTACCTGCTGCACGGAGGGGTTCGCTACTACCTGGACGGACGCGATGTTTCGGAACCCACTGAGCTAAACCCCCATTGACCGATTAACCGAAGCAGTGCACTTTTCTGAAAGTCGCTTCGCGCGACCCGAGATCGGCCCCGGCTCCCAGACGAGTTCGGGGCCTTTTCAATTTCACCGACACCCGCGCCGACTCCGACGTTGTCCAGCACCGGGACAAGGGACGTTCATCTCGACCGACCAGCGCTGACGATGGCGGGGGCCAGGCGTCCATAGCGTGCACACCCTGCGGCGCGGAGAGGCTTCGGCCTTGGCATAGCAACAGGCAATGGCCGGTCATTCCCGGAACCAGATCACAGGAGACGAGCATGGGTCGCCCGTCTGACTACAGCCCGGAAGTGGCGCAGGAGATCTGCGATCGCCTCTCGCAGGGCGAACCGCTCGCCGCGATCTGCCGAGACGATCACATGCCGGCAGTCCGGACCGTGAGTGACTGGAAGGCTGCGCACCCGACGTTTTCCGCCGACTTCGCGCACGCGCGTGAGGCCGGGTTCGATCAGATTGCCCTGGACTGCCTCGAAATCGCTGACGACACCCGAAACGACACCAAGATGGTCGGGCGTGGCGAGGACAAGCACGAGGCCGCCGACACCGAATGGATCAGCCGGTCGAAGCTGCGGGTCGAGACGCGCCTCAAGCTTCTGGCGAAGTGGGATCCGAAGAGGTACGGCGATCGCGTAGCCCTGACCGACGGTGACGGCGGCAAGCTCGCGCCGACCGTCGTGATGTATCAGCTTCCGGACAATGGCCGCGACTAAGGTCATCAGGCCTCAGCCTGGACCGCAGGAGCAGTTTCTAGCCACCCCGGCGGACATAGCCATCTATGGCGGCGCGGCGGGCGGAGGTAAAACTTGGGGCCTTCTGATGGAGCCGCTTCGGCACATCAACGTCCCCGACTTCGGCGCCGTGTTCTTCCGGCGCTCCACGGTCCAGATCCGCAACGAGGGCGGTCTCTGGGACGAAAGCGCGAAGCTCTATCCCGATCTGGGCGGTGCCCCGAAAGAGCACGTCCTGACCTGGGATTTCCCGGCCGGTACATCGGTCAGCTTCGCCCACCTTGAGCACGACAAGACGGTTCACAACTGGCAGGGGTCGCAAATCCCGCTGATCTGCTTCGATGAGCTGACGCACTTCAGCGCAAAGCAGTTCTGGTACATGGTCAGTCGCAACCGCTCCATGTGCGGCGTGCGGCCCTACATCAGGGCGACCTGCAACCCCGACTGCGATAGCTGGGTTGCGGACCTGATTTCGTGGTGGATCGATCCCAACACCGGACTGCCGATCCGGGAGCGCGGCGGCGTCCTGCGCTGGTTCATCCGCCTGAACGACAAACTGATCTGGGGCGACAGCAAGGAAGAGCTTCTGGCCCTCTACCCAGAGGTGCCGCCCAAGTCGCTGACCTTCATTCCGGCGAGCCTGACGGATAACGCGGCTTTGATGGCCGCTGACCCCGGGTACGTCGCCAACCTCATGGCCCTGCCGCTCATCGAGCGCGAGCGCCTTCTGGGCGGTAACTGGAAGATCAAGAACACCGAGACGCTGGTGTTCAAAAACTGGCGCAAGGTCGAGTTCGACACGCCGCTGGATGCGGTGCTGCGGTTCGGCGCGGACTGGGGCTTCTCGGTCGATCCAACGGTTCTGGTACGGATGTTCATCGGCCGCTGGCAGGACGGCAAGGCGGTGTCGGACCCGACGGGCCGCGTCCTGTTCATTGACCACGAGGCCTACAAGGTCGGCTGCGAGATCGACGAGACACCGTCCCTATTCGCCGGGACCGACAAGGAAGACCCACCGCGCTGGTCGAACAGCCACAATCACCCCGGCATCCCGGGCGCCAAGAAGTGGCTGATCACGGCGGATAGCTCCAGGCCGGAAACGGTCAGCTACATGAAGCGCAAGGGCTTCAGGATCGCGCCGGCCATCAAGGGGCCCGGCTCCGTCGAGGACGGCATCGAGTTCCTTAAGACCTACGACATCGTCGTGCACCCGCGCTGCGTGGAGACGGCGCTGGAGTTCGGCGCCTACAGCTTCAAGGTCGATGAGAAGACCGGCGAAGTCCTGCCTCTGCTGGAGGACAAGGACAACCACGTGATCGACGCCTGCCGCTACGCCGGCGAGGCGGTGCGCCGCGCCAAGAAGCCGACCGTGCCGAACCGGCCCAAGACGCCGAGCGACTACCGCCGAAACGAACAGCCGGGAGGCAGCGAATGGATGGCGGCCTGATCGACACCAGCCTGGACACGTGGAAGCGCCTGTTCACTGAGGCCCGCGACATGACGCGCACGGCCCGGTCGGAGGCGAAGAAGCACCGCCGCTACTACGACGGCAAGATTGATCCGGAGCTAGGTCGCCGCCTTCGCGCTCGCAAACAGCCCGACTTCGTCATCAATCGGGTCCGACCTGGCGTTGAGGGCATGGTCGGCGTCGTCGAGCGGGGCAAGACCGATCCGCGCGCCTATCCTCGCACGCCGCAGGACGAAGGGTCGTCCGAGGTCGCGACCGACACCCTGCGCTATGTCACCGACCAGAACCGCTGGCATCAGAACAAGCTGAAGGCCTTCCGCAACATGCTGGTGGAGGGCGTCGCCGCCGCCATCATTGAGGTTGATGAGCGCCTAGAGGTCCGCATTCGCCGCGGGCGCTACGAGTCCTTCTTCTACGACCCCTACAGCCGTGAGCCGGACTTCTCCGACGCCAGCTACATGGGTTTTGCGGAGTGGCAGTATCAGGACGACGTGGTCGCGCTCTATCCGGAGAAGCGAGAGGTCATCCTGTCGGTCGTAGCCAGGGGCGACACCGGGGATTCGCAATGGGCTGACCGGCCCGACGATCAGACCACCATGTGGGCCGATCCGCGCCGAAAACGCCTGCTGGTCGTCGAAATGTACGCCAAGCGCGGCGGCACATGGATGAAGTGCGTATTCGTCGGCGACGCCACGTTGGAAGAAGGGCCCAGCCCCTATCTCGACGACGACGGCCAGCCGATGAACCCGATCGAGGCCTTTTCCGCCTACATCGACGACGACAACAACCGCTACGGCGTCGTTGCGGACATGGTCGGGCCGCAGGACGAGATCAACACCTACCGCCGCAAGGGCGCTCATCTGGCGACGTTCCGGCAGTTGCAGGAAACTGACCCGTCATCGGCCGGCGCCGACCCGGAGGAAGCCCGCCGTGAGGCTAGCCGCGCTGACGGCGTGATCCCCTCGGGCTGGAATATCGTCCCGACCTCCGACAAGTTCAGCATGGACATGAACCTCCTCGCCGAGGCCAAGTCCGAGATCGAGCGTATCGGCCCCAACCCGGCGATCCTGGGCCGTCAGGGCGAGAACCAATCGGGCCGGGCGGGTCTGGTCCGCCAGCAGGCCGGTTTGACCGAGCTGGCCCACCTGTACGGCGGCCTGGAGGATTGGGAGCTTCGCGTCTTCCGCCAGGTCTGGTCGCGCGTGCGGCAGTTCTGGACCGAGCCGAAGTTCATCCGCGTGACCGACGACGAGAACGCGGTGAAGTTTATCCAGATCAACAAGCCGGTGTATGGCGAGCCGGCGCCGGTGATCGACGAGCTGACCGGCCTGCCGAAGTACGACCCCTTCACCCGTCAGATCGTCATGGCGCCGCAGTTCCTCGGGATGGAGAACGCCGTCGCCGAGATGGGCGTCGACATCATCGTGGATTCCACGCCCGACACCGCGAACATTCAGCAGGAGCAGTTCACCGAGCTCGCCAAGCTGGCCGCTATCTATGGCCCGCAGGAAGTGCCGTTCGATGTGGTGCTGAAGGCGTCGAGCCTGCCGAAGAAGCGCGAGCTGACGGAACAGCTTGAGGCCCGCAAGAAGCAGGGATCCGAGCCGCCGCCGCAGGTCGCCGCCGCCATGGAGCTGGAAATGGCCAGCAAGCAGGCCGAGATCGGCGAGACGCAGGCCAAGACCGAACAAGCCGCCGCCAATGCGCTGAAGACCTTCGCAGAGGCGCAGGCCACCGAAATGCAATCCGCCTGGATCAACCAGCCGGGTTACTGACCGCCTCCGGGTATGACGGGAGACACGACCGCTCTTCGACATGAGCAACGGGCCGCCGCCGTAGCGGGCGCAACGTAAGCCGACGACACCGGCAAGGATCAACCATGAGCGACACTCCCGACTTCCTGTCGGACGAACCCTCGTCCGCGCCTGCCGTCACGCCTGAAGCCCCCGCTGCGCCGGAACCCGCGCCGCAGGAACAGCCCCAGGCCGCTGCACCGCCTGCCCCCGCCCCTGCTGCCCCGGCCGCGGAAGGCGACGAGCCGCCGGCGCCGCATCATGTGCCCCTCTCGACCTTCCTCGACATGCGCGACCGCCTTAACCAGGCCGAAGCGCGGAACCGAGAAAACGAAGAGCGTCAGCGCAGGGCAGAACAGGAAGCGCAACGCCGCCAGGCGCCCGATCGGAACCAAGACCCCGACGCGTTCGAGGACTTCCGGGCCGAGCAAATGGCGCAGGCAGTCACGGCGCAGAACTTCCGGTTCTCGAAGCGACTGGCCGAGGTCTCGCACGGAAAGGACGCGGTTCAGGCCGCGTACGACTGGGGCGTGAAGCGCTGCGACGAAGACCCGCTGTTCAACCAGCGTGTCGCCACATCGGAAGATCCTTTCGACTTCATCATCGCCGAGTGGAAGCGCGACAAGCTCGTCTCGCAGCTCAGCGACACCGATTTCGAGGCTTTCCAGCAGTGGAAGGCCCAGCAGGCTGGACAACCGCCCGCACCCGCCACACCTGCGGCCCCGGCCGCTCCCCCTCGCGCGCCTCGCCCTTCGCTGGCGGGCGCACCATCCGCTGGGCGGTCGTCTGTTCCCGAGGCACGGGACGGCGAAAGCACCTTCGAGCGGATGTTCGGTTCATAAGGAAAACCGATGGCTTACTCTGAAGTGCCTGCCGATCTGGAACGCACCAAGTGGGATTCCAGCTACTGGCAGGAATACGTCAACATGTCGGGCTATGCGGCCTACATGTCGGCGTCTCCGAACGCCCTGATCCAGACCAACCGTGACCTGATCGACGGCGGCAAGGACATCGTCATGTCCCTCGTCGGCTCGCTCAAGGGCAAGGGCGTGGGCGCGGGCCTGTTGACCGGCGCTGAAGAGCGTCTGGGCTTCTACCCGTTCCGCACGCGTCCGGTCTGGCGCCGCAACGCCGTGGTCGTGAAGAAGTCGATGATCCAGAAGTCGGTCGTCGACATCCTGAAGGCCAACAAGGACAGCCTGAAGATCTGGTCGTCCGACGACATGCGCGACCGCATCACCGACGCTCTGTCGGTCGTGGCGTTCGACGATGCCCGCTACGACGAGGACAACGGCGATCAAACCGGCGTCCCCTATGCCGAAGCCACCGCGACCCAGCGCAACAACTGGCTGACGGACAACGCCATCCGCGCGCTGTTCGGCAACTCGGAAGCCAACCTGGTCGCCGGCAACATGGCGTCGTCGCTGGCCAACGTCGACAACGTCAACGACAACTGGGGCGCCACGGTCATCTCCGTGGCTAAGGGCATGGCCCGCAAGCGCGACCGGGTCACCGGCCGCCGTGCGATCCGTCCCTATCGCTCCGACCGTGACGGCCGCGAGTGGTTCGTCCTGTTCCTCCCGACGCAAGCCTTCAACAAGGTCAAGGCCGATCCGGACATCAAGGCGTTCAACAAGGACAGCATCGATCGCAGCGTGGAGTCCAACCCCTACTTCCAGGGCGGCGACCTGATCTGGGACGGTGTCATCATCCGCGAAATCACCGACCTGCCCGTCCTGGGCGCGGTCGGCGCGGCGGGTGCGAACGTGGCGGCCGGCTATCTCTGCGGGGCTCAGGCTCTCGTGGTCGCTTGGGGTCAGGACCCCAAGTCCACGGAACGCAAGGACGACGACTACCAGTTCATCAAGGGCGTCGGCACCGAGGAGCTGCGCTCCGTCGACAAGACGTTCTTCAAGGAGACGGGCGCCGTTGGCCCGGGCACGCAGCACGGCATCGTGACCGTGTTCGCCGCGTACTAAGGAGCACGCACCATGGCGAAAGCTTTCCCCACCCAGGCCGTGGGTTCTGGCAGCGCGCCTGCCAAGACCTCGACCGACTCCAACCAGCTGACCTACGCCGGCGGCCGCATTCCGGTCACCGCCGGTCAGCAGACGGTTGGCGCGCTCTTCGGGACCATTGTGGTTCCGAAGAGTGCTGAGATTGCCCGCGTCACCGTTTCCGCCCCTACGGGCGTGACGGTTGAAGTGGGCGACGCCGGCGACACCGATCGCCTTCTGGCCGCCACCGCCGCCGCCACGGCGCCCGTCTCGGGCATCGCGACGACCGGCTTCGGCTACCAGTACACAGCCGAGACCCTGATCAGCGTTCGCATCGCCACGGCGACGGCGGCGGTGAACGGGACCATCGTCTATTCCGTCGAATACGTCAGCCAGTAAGGGAGGCCTGAAAATGACCACCCAAGCCCGCGTGATCGGCCCAGCTTCCGAGCTGGGTCACTTCGACACCCTCAACTTCTTCGGCAACGAGATCGGCCGCGAGTTCACCGACGTGACGCTCACGCCGGATCAGCTGCGCAAAGCTGAGGGCAACCCCTACATCGAGATCAAGGGCGCCGACGACGCTCTGAGCGATGAGGATCTGCGCAAGGCCAAGGAAGACGAAGCGGAAGCGGAGAAGATCCGTGCTCGCCTCGCCGAGTTGGACATGACCGTTGACGGTCGCGCCTCGCTCAAGACCCTGCGCGGTAAGCTGGACGCGGCCGAAAAGGCCGAGGCCAAGCGCCTGGAAGACGAAGCGGAAGCGGCTCGCAAAGCCGCCGAAGGCTCCGAGGACTGATCCTGACCGCCCCCGGCTTCGGCTGGGGGCGTCTCTTCGGAGGCGACCATGACCATCCGTGAGATCATCGCAGCCGCCATGCGCCGCGGCAAAATCCTCGCATCCGGCGAGACACCATCCGCAGACGAAGAACGAGACATCCTCGCCCGCCTGCAATCCCTCATTCTGGAACACCCTGGCCTGACTGGCGCGCGCTGGCGCGACGTTTACGCCGCCTCTTCCGCCACGATCACCGCCCGCGACGGCGACCGCATCACCGTCGGTGTCTTCACTCCCACGATCGTCAAGCCGACAATCGAGACCTGGTGCGTCACGCGCCGCAATATGCCGGCCTTGTCCCGCATCCACGTGCTGGATGGCCCCGACGTCGGGTTGTTCCTGTATTCGACCGAATGGCGCCGCGCCGATGCGCTGACGTTGGACGATCTGAACCCCTTTGGCGCCGACACCGACAACGGTCTGGTCGCGCAACTCGCCGTGACCATCGCCGATGATTTCGGCGGGGAGATCGGCGCCAAGACTGTGCTGGAGGCCCAGCGCTCCGAGCGCACGATCCGGGGCCGTCTCTACCGCGACCGCGACTGCCGGCGCGAACTGCCCTGCGATTACATCTGATGCAGCTTCCGTTCGGCCTATCAGCTTATTCCCGAGCGAATGGGCGGCTTCCGCCTGTCCGGCTGGTCAATCTCTATCACGAGCAGGCCCCGACCTCGACGACCGGCGCCGTTCTGTTGCCGCGCCCGGGTCTCCAGCTTGAGTACGATCTTGGCGCGCCGATCCGGGGCCTTCGTCGCGATGACGGCGTCTTCAATGGCGACCTTTTCGCCGTCGCTGGAAACAAGCTTTTCCGTGGGGAAGACCTTGTCGGATTAATCGAAGATGATACCTTCCCTGTCGAATGGGCATACACGGTCGATGGGCTGTGGATCGCCTCGGGCGGCATCGTCTATCAGTACGACGGCACGACCCTAACCCCCACAGCCTTCCCCGATAGCGCGCCGGTCATCTCGATCTGCGACATCGACAACTTCCTGTTCGCGGTTCGGCAGGACACCGGGACGGTGTATTTCCGCGTCCCCGGCGACACGACCTGGAACGCGCTGGACTTCTTCTCGGCTGAGCGCGAGCCGGACCCCGCAATCGCCGTCCGCGCCCTGGCTGATGCGCTCTATGTGTTCGGCACGTCATCGATCGAGGCGTTTGCCATCACCGGCGATGTTGATCAGCCGGCCGTTCGCATCGAGGGTCTGGCGATCTCTCGCGGGTGCAAGGATCGGGACAGCATCTCGAAGCTGGACAACACCCTGTTCTTCACGGGTGAGGACAATATTGATTACCGCATAGACGGCGTTCCGCAGCGGATTTCCGATCACGGCATCGAAGAGCGGATCGAAGCGTCGGACGCCGTGCACGCCTTCTCCTACTCCCTTTCGGGACACACCTTCCGCATCATTCGCCTAGACGACGAAACGCTCGGCTACGACGTGGCGACCGGGCAATGGCACCAGCTGGACTGGCCTGTCGCGAGCGGCATCTACGACGGCAAACGGACTTACGTCTCTGCCGGATCGGCCATCCATACGCTTCGGGACCGACCGGACGACAACGGCGCGACCTTCGAGCGCATCTTCACCGCTGTGGCGGCCACCGAAACCGTGGGGGCGTGCGACGCCATCGAGGTCACCCTTTCGCCCGGCACGTCACCGATCGGGAGCGAACCGGCGATCCTGCAGATGCGCTGGTCAGACGATCAGTCGCGCACGTGGTCCGACTGGAAGGAAGCGCAGACCGGATTCGGCGGTCAGTATCGCAAGCGCGTTCGCTATCGCCGGCTGGGCATGATCGACGCGCCCGGGCGGGTCTTTGAGTTCCGCATGTCTGATCCGGTTGAGATCCGGTTCTCAGGTGTCGAGATGAACCCTGCCGGCGGGGGCCGGTCGCGTGGCTGACGGGTTCAAGCTGCCGCGCATCCGGGCGGCGGACACGATTTCCGACAAGGCGGGCAAGGCGGCGAACGCTTTCGTGCGTTTCTGGGACACGGTGATGAAGGCGATCGAGCGTCAGGAGAACGCTCAGACCGACGTGCTGACCCAGCTGGCCCAGGTGCAGGCGAAGCAGGCTCAGCAGTTGGTCTTGATCTATCAAGCTTTGGAGCTCGCTGGCATCGCTATCGACATGAGCGGCGGCGCCGGAAACGCTGGCACGCAGTCTCAGACAATCGACATCGATGGATCAGGCTGGACGCCGGGGCCACGCGTCGATCTGACGGGCGTCGTCGCTGGCGATCTGATCATTCCCAGCACCGGCCTCTATGCGGGACCGACAACAACCCAAGGCGACCAGGGCGAGATCCTTGGTTTCTTGCGTCTGGTCGAAATCATTGGCGCCGCCGAAACTGTTGTTGGCGGTCCATGGAACTTCACCGCGACCCGCTACGACGCCAACCCGGCATCCAACGCTGTCTACATCGCCAATCCGGCCGAGATCCCAGCCTTCACGGTGGCTCGAACCACCACGGGTGCCGTCAGCTACCGCCTCGATGCGATGACCGACACCGTCAACGGCCTATTGAACGTTGTGGCCAAGCTATACGTGAAGCGGTCGGCATGATCGCCACCGAAGCCGATATTCCGCTGATCATGGACCTGTGCCGCGAGGCTCATGTCGGTTCCGTCTGGGAAGACGTGCAGGCCGCGTTCGACCCCGTGAGCACCGAGACATCACTCCGGGCGCTGATGGAAAATCCCGGCGCCCTGGTGCTCGTTTGTGACCGGGGCACGCTCTGGCTGGCTCGGTTTCCGCTCTGGTTCAATCACGCCGAGACCATCACTCGCGAGGTGTTCTTTTACGCCACCAAGAGCGGCGACGCGCTGCGGCGCGAGGGCGAGCGCTGGGCGGGCCCCGGCCTAACCGTGCTGAGCCGCCACGACCGGACGGATCCCCGTCTGGACACCTATTACCGACGGGCCGGCTATCAGCCCATCGAGCACGACTTCATCCGGAGGGCCTGATGGGCGGAATCCTCGACATCTTTGGCGCGTCCAAAACCGCCAAGGCCCAGAAGCAGGCGGCCGACAAGGCAGCGCAAGCCAGCCAGTACGCCACGGATCAGTCGATGGCGCTCCAGCGCGAGCAGTTCAACCGCATTTGGGAGGCAACAGCCCCCAGCCGCAAGCTCGGCGACACGGCGACGGGCCAACTGCAAGGTTTGGCCGACGGCACGATCGACCCCACCAAATGGCTCGAAGCCAATCCCGGCTATCAGACGAACCTCCAGGCTGGGCAGCGGCAGATCAATGCCTCGGCCGCTGCAAAGGGCGGCTTGCTCTCGGGCGACGCGGCGAAGGCGGGTCTGAAGTTCGGCGCCGACTATGCGACAGGCGTCTTCAACCAAGAGCGCAACGCCCTGCTGGCAATGGCCGGGCTGGGTCAAACGGCGGTGAACACCGGCGCCCAGACGGGCCAGGCCACCGCCAACGCCAGCCAGAACGCGCTGCAGCAGAACGCCCAAAACCTCGCCACGTCGTATGGCCAGAAGGCCGATGCCACAGCCGGTCTGTGGGGGACGATCACTGGAACGTTCGGCAACAATGCGCTGGCTAAATACGCCAAGGTTTTCGCGGGAGGCTTCTGATGTCGGCTTTCGACACCTATCGCCAGATGCGCGACAGCACGCTTCAGAACAATCGGCTGGCTGAGCAGGATTTGCTTCGCGAGCAGGACCGAAACGCCTTGCGCATGGCCGGCACGCAATATGCCACCGGCGACGCCACCGGTGCCCGCAACGCCCTGCTGTCGAACGGCATGATCGACGAGGGCCTTCAGCTCGACCGCTACGATCAGCAGGCGTCGCGCCAAGCCACACAGGACGCCCAAGCCCAACGCGACCGGCATTTCGCGACATTGGTCGCCGGCGCCCAAGGTCTTCGCCGTCTGCCGGTAGAACAGCGCTGGCAGGCGTATCAGAGCCGCGTTCTGCCGATCCTACAGCAAGACGGCGTCGATCAGTCGGTGCTTTCTATGATCACCCCGGAAAGCCTGGGCGATATGGATCTCGACAGCCTGATCACGGCGGCGGGCGGCGAGGTCGAACAGCCCCGCTATCTGCAAGGCCAGCGCGGCGCGCTGGACCGGATCGACCCCTACACTGGAGCGCTGACGAGCGTGCGCCAGGCCGCTCAAGAGGACGCCCCGAACGGCTATCGCTGGACGGCTGACGGTGCGCTTGAGCCGATCGCAGGCGGGCCAGCTGATCCGCGAACCGCCGGCGCCCTCGCCGCCTCTCGCCGCGCGCCGAAAACCGGCCGCTCGGGTGGGCGCTCGTCCTCGGGTTCGCCCCGTTCATCCTCGCCCGCCGCCGCACCGGCCGGCCGTCCCTGGGAGCGCAGCTGGTAATGGCGGGTCCGACACAAGGAGAGGTCTATGACGGCTATCGCTTCCTTGGGGGCGATCCGAAAGACCAGAACAACTGGGAGCAAGCTGCGCCTGTCGCTGCGCCGGAATACGGCAATGGCGCCCAGAAGCTCCCGAATGGCGACATCGTCCGCTATGGACCGCGCGGCGGCCTAACCGTGCTGCAGCAAGGCGGCGGCGATGGCGTTGGCAAGCTGACCGAGGGTCAGGGCAAGTCCATCCAATACGGCCTGATGATGCGCGGAGCCGAACAGGACTATCAGCGTGCCCGCGATGAGGGATATGACCCGGCCAGCTTACGCAACCAGGCGGCTGCGGTTGCCGGGTTGATCCCGTTCGATGGCGACTATTTCGGACGCCTGATCCGTGACGACGTGTCCGACCGTGGACGCCAGGCTGAACTGCGCTGGGCGGAAGGCAACCTGCGTCAGTTGACCGGCGCCGCCGCCACCAACCCGGAAATCGCCCGCGTCGCCGCGATCAACTTCGACCGTGGCAACGATCAGCTGTCAGACCAGCGCTACCGCACGCGCGCCGAGACCTATAAGGGAACGCGCTTCGCCGCTGGCCCTGGCGCCTCGGCACTGGGCGACTATCCCGATGCGCCCGGCCGCCTCGCGGTGGATGAGAAAACCGGCCTCCCCAACTACGCCGGCATCGCCTCAACCGTTCAGGGCGTCGACGGCGGCTTTGACATCGGCCCCGACGGCCGACCTGTCGCCCCTGCCCCACAGACCCCCACGCCCGGATCTTCACCGGAAACCGCCATCGACATCGAGAGCGGCATCTCGCCCGACGAAATCCTCGCCCTTCTCCAGAATGGTGGTTGGGTCCGTCGTGGCGACGGCGAGCCCTTTGAGGCGACCGCCAGCCGGGGCGCACCCGCACAGGGCGCGCAATCCCTGCGGCCCGGCCTGAACCTGAACCCCGAGCGATCCGCCGATCAGTTGGTGGAGGGCTATCGCTCGGACCAAGGCGAAGGGTTCGGTCGTAAGGCCAATGCCTTTGGGCGTGGAGCGCTGGACACGGTGACGTTCGGTCTTTCGGACGAGATTGCGGCGGGCATCAATACGGTGCTGCCGGCGCCTTCGTCGGCGGGCACACGTACGGGCTGGAACGGTTCGTGGGGCGACGCCTATCGTCATAACGTCGATTTGGAGCGGGGTCTGGCTAAGGCGGATTCCGAAGATGTGCCGGTCAGCCGCGTCGCGGGTCAGGTGGCAGGCGCTCTGGTCCCAGGCGGCGCAATCGTTCGCGGCGCGGGCATTGGCGGCCGGGCGTTGGCCACGGCTCCGAACGCCCTGCGTGCTGCAGCGGCGGGCGGGGCCTATGGCGGCGCCTACGGCTTCGGCTCTGCGCAAGGCAACGCGCTCCAGCGGATTCCTGAAACCGCAATCGGCGGGGGCGTTGGCGCCGCCACTGGTGCAGTCGCCGCTCCGGTCGCCGGTTTCATCGGCCGCCGCGTCGCCGCGCCGGCCGGCAACGCCCTGCAAGCGGGAAACCGTTTCATCGGCCGTCAGGTCGGCCGGGCAGGAGAAAAACTGAACGTGCCCGGCGCGGCCGCCCTGACTGAGCGCGCCCAGCCGAACGCCCTGCGCTCGGGCATGAACCGCTTCGCCGACCGCATGGGGCCGCAGAGGGTCAACGCCTTGTCGGGCCGCGTGGATGAGCAGACGGGCCTTGGCATCGACGTCACCGCCGTCGACGCGCTGGACGACGCCAGCCTGGGCCGTGTTCGTGCACTGGCCACCCGCGACACCCCGGCCCGTGATCAGGCCGTTCGGTTCGCCGAAGGACGCCGGGAACGCCTGCCCTCGCGCGTCCGCCGCATCGCCAGTGAGGAAGTGTCGTCAGACGCCCGTCCGACGCAGGCCGTAATTGATGATCTGGCCAAGGCCCGCCGAGCCAACGCCGGCGCCATCAACGACTTCGGCGGCGACATGGTCGCCCTAGACGACAACGCCATCCAGGCGCTCCGCAGCGATCTGGCGCAGAGCGCCGTCCAAGCCGCCATCCGCCGCGCTCAAGGCTCAATCGACCCGGCCGAACGCGACGCCGCCAACCGGCTCGCCTCCTTGGCGGATACGGTGCGGGACAACCCGGCCGGCGCCCGCCTGACGGTGCGCGAGGTGCAGGACATTTCGGCCGCCCTACGCAACGCCGCCGACGGCGCTTTCCGCTCTAACGCCCCGGCTGACGGCCCGGTCCTCGCCAACCTCGGCAAGGCCGTCCGTGACGCCGGGCGCAACAGTTCCGAGGGCTATCGGAAGTGGCTGGGGCAGTATGCGGACGACAGCGATCTGCTGGAGGCGGCGACGACCGGGCGCAACTTCGTCTCGGTCAGCGCCGATCCGGTCAGCGCCCGTTCGACCGACGCCTTCGTGGGCCGCGCCGCCGCCGCCACGCCCGGCGAACTGACGGTCCAGCGCCAGGCGGCAGGGCAAGCCATGCAGGCGGCCGGATCCAATCCGACCACGGCGCGCGGCGTGCTGACCAATCTGGCCTACGATGACGACCAATATCGCCGAGCAGCGTCGCTCGGGCTGGATGCCGACCGGCTGAGAGCCCGCGCCGGGGCCGAACTGCGCTCGGTCACTCAGGCCCAACGCGCCAGCCCGCGCGTCGGCTCGGAAACCAGCACCAACGCGCAGGACGCGGGCGGAGCGGCGGGTCTGTCCATCGGTGATCTGGCCAATCCGATCCGAGCGGCGGCAGGCGTGGCCCTGAACCGCATCCGCTCGCGCGGCTTCAACGACCAAGAGGCCCAGGCCATCGTCGAGGCGGTGATTGATCCGGCCCGGACCCAAGAAGTGATCGGTTTCCTGGCTCAGCGGATGACGAAGCGCGAAGCCCGAAACCTTCAGCGGGTCATCCGCAAACAGGTCACCACAGGCCTTCTGTCAGGCCAACAACCGTCAGCATAAAGACCCAAAGCCACAAGGCCGGCTGACGCACGAGCCACCCGGCTGCGCGGTTCCACAGGCCTGCCTTCGGCCTCGGCCTGACCGGTTCTCCGCTTTCGGAGACGAACCGGAACTCCCCCTCGATCACCTTCATGGGTCGATCTCTACCACAAAATATGTGAGGTCCACATGGCCGCTGGTCGCTTGTCGCTGAGCCAATATATGCCTGCGCGCGATAGGCAGGGCCGACTTGTCCCAGGCGCTCGCATGCGCGTCTGGCAAAATCGGACGACCACAAACGCAGCGGTGTTCTCAGATGCCGGCCTGAACACGCCTTTGACGAACCCTGTGGTCGCAAATGCCTCGGGTCGTTTCCCAGAGGTTTGGGTTGATGGTGGGACTGCTGAAGCTCCCACCCTTTTCACGCTGGCCTTCTCGGCTTCCGACGGATCGACCATCGGCAACCCTTCAGTCTTCGACGACGTAAGTACGTCCGTTGTCTATGGCGCTGATGTGGTGGCTGACGCCGACGCAGCGAAAGACGCTGCTATTGTAGCACAAGTCCAAGCCTCTGACGCGCGCGATCTGGCTCTCCTAGCGGCGGAAGAGGCGGTCGCCGCCACGGCCGACAAGCTTAACTTGAACGGCGCCAACGTCGTAAACCCGGCGCTGCTTCGTGAGAATATTGGAGCGGACCAATCCGCGAACGTCTTCCATATCTTGAACGCGACGGGGGCTATCGAGCGAACGGTCGATCTTGCAATCAACGACATCGAAGATCTGAGCCTTGACCAGTTTGTGCCGGCAAACCTTCGCCCCCTGGTCTATTCGGGCGCGTTCTTTGTCGACCCCTACATCCAAGCGATGATCGCGGCGGCGGTGCTGAAACGCACCGTCGGGGGCGTGGGCGGTGTGCGGATGAACCTCCCGCCCCGAAACCTCACCGTTACCGAGACGATCGACATTTCGTTCGGAAAGGTTTCGCTTTGCGGCAGTGCTCAAGGCGCCCTTCGGACGATCTTGCAACGAAGCGCGGATTTCGGCCCGACGATCCGGGTTGCGACGCTATCGGAAGGTGGGTCGTTGATCGGCACGTCTGATGTCGAGCTTCGCCACCTGTACCTCTACCATGATGTCGGAACGCCAGGCGCCCCGACGCCAATGTCCGATCCTCATGTTGTCATGGCCGGCGTCACGAGCAGCAAGCTGGAGGATATGTTCGTCGGCGGCGGGCTTTACGGTATCGCCCTCTATGGTTGCACTTCTGTTCACGGCGAGAAGGTCGCGCTCTCCGGCAACTACGATCCCGTCGCGGGCCCTGGAAATCCTGCTGCACATCCAGGCAAGAACAACCTGTGCGGCGTTCTGATGGCGACAGCGACATCGTACGGCTTGCCGACTTCCGGCGTTGTCAACCTCTGTACAGAGTGCACGTTCGAGTCACTGACCGTGCTTGGCCCGCAGCTGAAGGGCTACAAATACGGCGTGTGGGCGACGGGGGTGGAAGATTGTTCGATCGAGAGCAGCTACCTCGGGAATGCCGCGGAAGTGAACCTGCGCGTAGAGCAACTGCCTGGATCGGGCATCTTGGAGTTCCGTGTTGAGAACAGCTATATCGACGCTTCGGGCACCTATCCGGTTTGGGTCGGCGGGCCGACCGGTTCCAGCGAGGCCTACATCGGCGGTCTCAAGCTGATCGGAAACGACATCAAAGGTCAGCTCGGCGACAGCATCGACGGGATCTATGTTGATGGGACTGATCGGGGCGGCACCTATCCTCAGGCCGTCATCAACATGATGGTGGCCGACTGCGAGATCAGCGGTCACGGAAGGCACGGACTGAATATCCGGGGCGGCCGGGAAATCACGCTTTCGAACCTGAAGGTCCACGGCAACAACTACGACAACCTCAACGCCGGCGCGGCAGGCCTGAAGATTGGCCCCGGCGTCCGCGGTATGGAGGTTCATGGCGGCCGCTATGGCGGTGGCGCCGTCGGCGAGTTGGTCGGCTTCCAGGATTACGGCATTCACGCGGAGTCCGGCGCGACCTACGTGGACATCAAGAACGCCAATGTGCGCGGTAACCGCGTGGCCAATATCCACGACCAGATGGCCGAGGCTGGCGTCAGCAAGAAGCGGATTGTTGGAAACACGGGATTCAACGAGAACCGCAGCGCTGTTGGCTTGACCGTTCCGCCGTCCGGCGTCGATTATTATAACCCGTTCGGCGCGCCAGCCGTGCTTCTGGTGAGCGGTGGAACCGTTTCCTCGTTCACCCTGAATGGACAGGGCTACCCGACGAGCTTCCCCATTTTTGTCGGCCCCGGTGACCGGATCAACATCACCTATTCGGTCGCGCCGTCAGGCGTTTGGTGGCCCGGCTGATCCGTGCTCTAATTCCCCAATGAGGGTCCTGTTCTACGGTAACTGCCAAATGGGGCGCCTGGCCGAGTGCTTCGGCCAGATCGTCAACTTCCATGCCGATTGCGACGTGGCCTTTTCCTACGTGGATAGCGCGACCGTCGAGGCAGAGGCTGCGGTCTCCCAGTTCGGTCCTGACAAGACGATATTTCAGGTCACACGCCAGCAGCCTCTAGCTCCGGCCGGGCTAAACGCACTCCGTGTCCCAGCCCTCTTCCACCGGCCCTTGTGGCCGTTCTACGATCATGATGAGCGGATCATACCCGGCGTCATCACCCCGATCTCAGCGGGCGACGCGCTCGCCACCCGGCTCATGAAGGAATGCGCAGATCCACGCGAGGCCTTCGATCGCTACAAAGCCTTTGAGTTTCATGGCGACTATGACCTCGACAGACTTTGGGAGCGTCATCAATATCGGTATCGCCACCTGGACAGCCTGAGCGACGTGCAGGTCGGCGAATGGATGGATGCCGAAATCCGGCAGCGGCAGCTGTTCAATATGTTCTGGCACCCTTCGCCAGAGACATACAGCTACGTTGCAGGCCCGGTCTGCGACTACCTGGGTCTCGCGCCCCATCATTCCGAGATAGCGCAAGCCATCGTGCGCGTCACCGAATCCCAGCTACCCGAAATACCGGTGCACCCGACGGTCGCCGCCTATTACGGGATCGAATGGGCGCCGCCGCACCGTACCTATGAAGACAAGCTAGGCCATCTGGACTTTGACGGCTGGCTAATGCGACACCTCACCTACCGGCCTTCTCAAGCCGCATAGGCTTTCTTCAAAACCTATAGATCCTTCGCTGGACCGCCCGGCTCATCCGGCGCGCCATCAAGGTCTTTGTCCGGGAACTTTCGGCGCGCGCCCCAGCCCTCAACTTGGCTGGACAGGGCGAAAAACGCGCCTGCAAGAACTACGACGCCAATGGCGAACAGGATCAGCTTCATGGTCATGGCTCCAAATCGTTTCGACGGTTTCCATGGTCCGCAAACCTTCACGGCCCGTCCAGTTCCTTAAGCCGCCCAACGGCTGTTCCACCACGGCCTGACTATCGGAGGGGCGGATGATCGACCCACGCGAACTGCCCGCGTTTTGGGGCCTATGCGGCGGTTTGCTGTCGGGGGCTGTGGGGCTGGTGACAGCCTATTCCGCAAAGGCCGGCAATCCGGTCGCCCAGCGGAAGGCATGGCTGCATCTCGGCCTTGGCATCGTCGCCGGTCCCATCGTCGCTGAAGCCCTGACCCACGGCGTTATCCTTGCCGTCGTGCCGGTCCTCGACATGCGCGGCGTCGCCCTAGCGCTGGGATGGATGGTCGCCAATGACCCGCGAGCCCTTTTCGACACCCTGACCCGCGTGGTGCGGGCCGTCTTCAACCAGGAGCCTCAGCGATGAACGCTCACGTGCTGATGGTGCTCTACACGGGCATCACCTTCGTCTCGGCCGGCGCATGCCTGCTGGAAATCTGTAGGCTGCTCGGCAAGACCTACGAGACCAAGGCGTCGGCCTCCATGCTCTGGCGCGGCGTGCACTTCATCGGGGCTGCGATCCTGTTCGTCTACGGCTGCATGGTCCTGTTCCCCGGCCGGGCCTTACAGGTCCAGCATATGAGCATCGGTCTGCCGTTGGTCGGGACGGTGATCATTGTCGCCGCCCTCGCCTATCTCGACCACGTTATGGGCGAGCGAGAGCCGCCGCCCTGGAGCCATCAGTTCATTCAGCTTCTGGTGCTGCTGGGGATGGACGGTCTGTCCCGCCGCGCCGCCTTCATGCTCCCGCCCGCCGCGACCGATGAAGGCCCGCCGCCCGAGGACGACGGAAAACGTGGTCTGCGGTTGCTGGTTTTGACCGGCGCTATCGCCGTCATCGCCAGTGTCGCCGGCTTTATCCTGACCAACAGCGCCGCCGCATAGCGGCCCGGCCGTTGATGTCCTCGCCCAGCCGGGCCGCCTGACGCAGTTCGGGCACGAGCCGCGACGGCGTGGCGAATACCGCAACCGAGGGATGGTGTCACCGGATGCGCGGCACACCCGCGAAGATCAGTGCGGTGATCCAGGTCAGCATGGGCAGCAGCATAGACGCGGCTCTTTTCTCTTCGACCGCCATGCTTCCCCCCGAAACTGAAATGGCCGGGGCATCTGCGGAACCTCCGGCCCATAGCTCCCCGCTAGAGCGAGCGCTTAGCTCAACCTTGACGGTATATCGCGCACCTCAAGCGCGCAACCCCCACAATCTGGAGATTGACCATGGGCCTGATACCGGCTGACAGGTTCCGCACGTTTGCGCCCAAGGCGACCGACGGCACGCGCGAGGCGCTGGAGGCGGCAGCGTCTGGACACGGCTTCTCCGGCCTGATCTTGGCTCACTGGCTGGGTCAGATGTTTGTCGAAAGCGCCGGGTTCACGACCCGCGAAGAGAGCCTGAACTATTCCGTCGACGGGCTCTTGAGGATGTTCGGCCGGCATCGGATCAGTGAGGCCGATGCCCGCAAGTTTGGACGGGCTCCGGGAAGACCGGCGCACCAGAACGCGATCGCCAATATCATCTACGGAGGCGAGTGGGGCCGGAAGAACCTGGGCAACACCCAGCCGGGCGACGGCTGGAGGTTCAGGGGCGGCGGCGAGAAGCAAATCACCGGCCGGGCCAACTATCGCGAAGCCGGACATGAGCAGGATCCGGACACCCTGCGGACTGACCCAGTCGCGTCCGCCAGAGCTGCCGCCAACTTCTTTGTCAAGCACGGCTGCATTGCCCCGGCGCTGCGCGATGACGTGAAGGGCGTGACGCTGAAGGTGAACGGAGGCACCAACGGATTGGACGCGCGCATTGCCGCCACGGCGGCAGCCAAGAAGGTCGTCGGCCTGTGACCGCCCTCGCCTTCCTCCGCTCCATCCCGCGCCTGCTCAGCCCGACCGGCTGGCTGATCGTCGCCATCATCGCCGCCTTCGTCCTGACCGGCGCCTATTGCTCTCACAGGGGCGCACAGGCCGAGCGAGACCGTCAGGCGGTCGAGACACAGAAGACCGAGGCCAAGGCCGCCAGCGCGCGGGAAACCGCTGCTGTCGAGCGCGAGGCCGATACGACCACCATCCGCAATCGGCAAGAGGAGAGAGACCATGCCGCTGAAGCGATCCCTGACAGCCGCCCTGATGATCGCGAGCTTAGGCGCCGCTGTCGCCAGTTGCGCGAAGCCGGTCGGAGCCTTCCCGCCTGCGACGGACTTGATCGTCCAGCCCAAGCCGGTCCCGCCTGACGACGTGCTGACCAGCCGCATCGCGGGCGAGCAATACGACAACGCCGTGGAAGCCTGGGGCGAGGAAGGCTGGGCGCGGGTGTCGCGGCTCTGTCGGTTCTTCGACACGATGGGGATGCGAGGGCTGGACTGTCCGCCGCCGCCGCGGCCGGGCTAGATGCCCTCGACATTATCGACCCCCTCGGTCAAACCGAGGGTCATTCAGCGTCGAGCCTTGGCTCCGCTATCGAGGCCGCTCCGGGAGACCGGGGCGGCTTTCGTCTTATTCCGCTCACAGGAACCGATGGTCACTGCTGGAGTTAACCGCAGCAGAGCCGGCTTATGAGGGTGGTGGCCCGGCAATATGCGCCACCCCGTGCGACGGGCCGCTTTACTCTCCCAAGCTGTGAAGTGCCCGTCGCGTCAGCATTCCGCGAGGAATTCAGCCTCAGCCTCCGTTCCGATCCGCGTCCGACTGCTGATCCAGACATCCAGACCCCGATAGTTCAGGCCGCCGTTATTACGGGTCTTCAGGTGCCGGCCGGCCTCTTGGATCAGGAACCAGGTCCAGTGGGCCACGATGAGAATCTTCGGCGCCGTCGCATCTTCGATCAGCGCGTCGATCTCTTCCAGCGTCAGGTCCGGTTCGCCGCCGGCCATCGCCAGAACTCCTTCAACTGCCCGCCCGTCCCCTGATGGCCAGATATGACGATCGTCGGGCGGCGGTTGCCGCACCGCTTGCAGACCATCTTGGCGCGCATGTCCCGCAACGGCGTGAAGCGCTGGGCTTGGGGCAGCTTGGCCCACGCCGGGATGACGCGGCTTCCGCACTGGCAGACCAGAGCGCACTGATCGCCGCGGCGGATGTCGTCAGGCGTTGTATCGTCTCGATAGTGCGTCATCGCGCCTGGAAGCGACCGAGGCCCAACACCATAGCCTGCCGCACAAGGCGGTCGTTCTCTTCCCTCGACACATAGGCGACATTCGATCCCGGACCCGGCGTCGCCGGCAGGCTGGGGTGAGGCTGGGGATTGCGTACGACGCGCGCGGCCAGCTCGGCGTCCAGGCGCATGAGTTCTTCGGATGATAGGGGCTGACCCATGATGTCCTCCGTCGCGCCACCGACGGGCTGGGTCATAGCTCAATGAGAACGAAAAGAGAACATCAGGCCGCTACCAAATATCGAAGATCATGCCGCGCCTGATCCAGGGCATCGGCCGCTTGGTGCGCAATCTTGCAAATTGGGGCTGCAGTTGCCCTCGCTTCCTTGGGTGAGGTCCGGAACCACTCCCGACCGATCGCATGGCTGGCCAAGGCCGTGTGAACCTTCTTCTCAGTCTGGAGAGCAAGAAGGGAGGGGATCGCGATTTTCCCGGCCAGCCTTAGCCCGTCGGGGCAACCAGCCCGTAGCTGGTGGAGACGCCGCTTCACATCCCAGGCAATGCCGATTTTCACGATGTCGCCGCGCTGGATGAAATAGAGCCACCGAACATAGTCGCCTGAGCGGGATGAATAGGTAGGCGGGCTAAAGCCGAACGGTCGCAGAATCGCGGCCCAGTCAGGATCACCATTCCTCTTGGTTGGAATGGTGGACGCGGTAGGGATTGAACCTACGACCCCGCCCGTGTGAAGGGCGTGCTCTCCCGCTGAGCTACGCGTCCCCGGTTCATTCGCACCGGATGCAAGACCATAAGACGCTGACTTCGTGGAAGCCACCTCATCCGTGTGAACGAGGTGCTCTCCCGCTGAGCTACGCGTCCTTGCCTTGCGGAGGCGGCGACATAGCCCGGTCGCCGGCCCCGCGCAAGCGCCTGTTTCAGATTCCGGCGGCGCGGACGCCTTCCGGCGTATTGGCTTCCGGGTCGCCCGGCAGCCAGGCGACGTGACCGTTGTAGATGTCCTGGTTCAGGATGCCCTCTTCCTTGGCGACCAGCACCGGCACCAGCATCTGTCCGGTGACGTTGGTCGCGGTGCGCATCATGTCGATGATCCGGTCGATGGCGACGATATAGCCGATGCCTTCCAGCGGCAGGCCAGCGGTCGACAGGGTCAGGGTCAGCATGACGATGCTGGTCCCCGGCACGCCGGCCGTTCCCAGCGACCCGAGCACCGCCGTCAGACCGATCAGGACGTACTGAGTCAGCGTCAGATCAATCTTGAAATACTGGGCGATGAAGATCGAGGCGATGGCCGGATAGATGGCCCCGCACCCGTCCATCTTCACATTGGCGCCCAAAGGCACGGCGAAGGCGGCGTAGGCCTGGGGCACGCCCAGCCGTTCGACCGTCTGGCGAAGGGTGATCGGCAACGTCCCCAGCGAGGAGGAGGTCGCAAACGCGGTCTGCTGGGCCGCGAAGGCGCCGCGGAAGAAGCTGGTGACCTTCAGGCCGTGGATCTTCAACAGGCCCGAATAGACGATCAGGATGTGGAACAGGCAGGCGGCATAGATGGCGAGAATGAACTTCACCAGGGGCAGCAGCGCCTCCCAGCCATAGCCGCCGACGACCGATCCGATCAGGCCGAACACGCCGATGGGCGTCAGCTGGATGACCCAGCGGGTGATGCGGAAGATGACGGCCGCGCCCTCATCCACCAGACGCCGAACGCCCTGCGCCCGGTCGCCCAGCGCCACCAGGGCCATGCCGACCAAGGCCGAGAAGAAGATGATCTGCAGCACCTTGCCTTCGGCCAGGGCGGCGAACGGATTGGTCGGCACGACGCCGATCAAGACTTCCAACGGAGTCGGGATCACCCGTTCCTTGACCTCGCCCAGCGGCAAGTTGGACAGGCCGACGCCCGGATTGATGATGTGGCCGAAGGCGAAACCGACCAGCACCGCCAGCAACGACGTGATGGCGAACCAGACGATGGTCCGCACCCCCAGCCGCACGGCCCCCGCCCCCTCGCCCAGCTTGGCGATCGAGCTGGCAATGGTGAAGAGCACCAGCGGCGCCACAACCATGCGGATCAGGTTCAGATAGACGTCGCCGATCGGCTGAAGCCAAGTCTCGGCCCGCTCGCGCAGGATCAGCCCGGCGATGATGCCGAGGATGAAGCCGGCGGCGGTCCGCTGCCACAGCGGGATCTTGAAAAAGCGAGCGAGCATGACGGCACTTTCAACAGGGGTGCGCCAATCTGTCCATCGCCATGGCGATCCGCAACCGCAGCAGCGATCATTCAGCCGACAGATTTCCTGTCGGCTGGCTTCAGAATTTCAGCGCCCGCCTTACGTAGAAGTCGGAGAGGATACCGTCGATCGCCTCTTCGACGTCCTCGAAAGCGTCGATCAGCACGTCCCCGCCCAGATCTTCCACGGGCGTCGGCGTAAAACCGAAGGTCGTCAGAATGCAGGGCATGGCGGCGTCTTTAGCGGCATCCGCGTCCGGCGCGGCGTCTCCCACCATGATGGCCCGTTCGGGATCGCCGCCTGCGATGGCGACGGCCTCCTTCAGATGGGCGCCCGAGGGCTTGCGCGCGCTGACCCGATCCGGCCCGACGATAGCGGCGAAATGTCGGGTCAGGTCCAGCTTGCCCAACAACAGCTCCGACAGGTCCGAACGCTTATTGGTGGCCACAACCAGGATTGCGCCCCGCTCGCTGAGCCGCTCCAGCGTCTCGACCACGCCCTCGAAAGGCTGCGAGCCGTCGGCGATATGGGCGGCGTAATCGACCAGGAACCGCTCGAACAGTTCGTCGGACTTGGCCCGCTCGACCGGCGCGCAGGCGGCTTCGAAGCCGTGCACCAGCAGCGCCCGCGCGCCCGATCCGATCAGGCTCGAGGCGGACTCCATCGGCACGGGCGGCAGCCCCTCCTCGACCAGCATCCGGTTCAGCGTGCCGATCAGGTCCGGGGCGGAATCGACCAGCGTGCCGTCAAGGTCGAAGGCGATGGTCCAGCCTTCCAGGTCGCGATCGCTCATCCACATCTCCCGCTGGCCCGCATGATGGGCTAGATCGCAGGACGACTAGACTGCGAGACGATTCATGACCAGCCAGACGCGCGCCCGCGCCGCCATCATTCTCGCCGCCGGCCAGGGCACGCGGATGAAGTCGCCGCTGCCCAAGGTGCTGCACCCCGTCGCCCACCGCGCCATGCTGGACCACGCCATCGATGCGGCGGAAGGGCTTGGTTGCGAACGTATCGTCGTCGTGGTCGGCAATCACTCACCGGAGGTCCGGGCCCACGTGGTGAAACGGCTGGGCGAGGCCGCCATTGCGGTCCAGGACCCGCCGCTTGGCACCGGCCACGCCGTGCGCGCCGCCGAACAGGCGCTGGCCGACTTCGACGGCGAGGTGGTCGTCACCTATGGCGACGTGCCGTTGCTAAAGGCCGCCGACATCGAGCCCGTCTTTAATGCCGACGGCGTCACCGTCATCGGGTTCGAGGCTCGCGATCCGGGCGCCTACGGCCGTCTGATCGTCGAAGGCGACACCCTGACCGCCATCACGGAGGCCAAGGAGGCGTCGGCCGAGATTCTCGCCATCACCGCCTGCAACTCGGGCGTCATGGCCGCGCCGGCCGGCCTGCTCTTCTCGTTGCTGGCCGAGGTGAAGAACGAAAACGCCAAGGGCGAATACTATCTGACGGATGTCGTCGCTCTGGCGCGCCAGGGCGGCCACCCGACCCGCGCCGTATTCGCCGCTGAGGACGCGGTAATGGGCGTCAACTCCCAGGCCGAGCTGGCTCAGGCCGAAGCCTTGTTCCAAAGCGTGCAACGCGACACCTTCCTGGCGGCCGGCGTGACGATGGCGGCGCCCGACACCGTCCATTTCGCCTGGGACACCCAGATCGGCGGCGGGACCGTCGTCGAACCCTTCGTGGTCTTCGGCCCTGGTGCGGTCATCGAGGGCGGCGCGCGCATTCGCAGCTTCAGCCATATCGAGGGCGCGCGGGTCGCTGCCGGCGCCGAAGTCGGTCCTTACGCGCGCCTGCGTCCCGGCGCGGACCTGGCGACCGGGGTCAAGGTCGGCAATTTCGTCGAGGTCAAAAACGTCAGGATGGCCGAAGGCGCAAAGGCCAATCACCTGGCCTACCTAGGCGACGGGTCGGTCGGTGCGGGCGCCAACGTCGGCGCGGGGACCATCTTCTGCAACTACGACGGCTATAACAAGGCGCAGACCCAGGTCGGCGCCGGCGCCTTCGTCGGATCGAACTCCAGCCTGGTGGCGCCTGTCGTCATCGGCGACGGCGCCCTGATCGCATCCGGCTCTGTCATTACCGAGGACGTGCCCGCCGACGCCATGGCCTTCGGCCGTGCCCGGCAGACCGTCAAACCCGAAGCGGCCGCGGCGTTCCGTGTCGAAGCCAAGGCGAAGAAGGCTGCGAAATCCAAATGAGCGACCTCCAGAAGAAGAACGCCGGCCAGGCTGCCGCCGCCCACGTCGAGGCCGGCATGATCGTCGGCCTGGGCACCGGGTCCACCGCAGCCTGGTTCGTCAAGGCGTTGGCGGCGCGCAACCTGCCCGACTTACGCTGCGTGCCGACATCCGAAAAGACCGCAGACTTGGCGCGCGAACTTGGGCTGACGTTGTCGACGCTGGAAGACACGCCGCGCATCGACCTGACCGTGGACGGCGCCGACGAAATCGGGCCGTGTCTGGCGTTGATCAAGGGCGGCGGCGCAGCTCTGCTGCGCGAGAAGCTAGTGTGGGAGGCCTCGGCCCGCTGCATCGTCATCGCCGACGCGGCCAAGGTGGTGCCTGTGCTGGGGACCTTCCCCCTGCCGATCGAGGTCGTCGCCTTCGGTCACAAGACGACAGCCAACCGCATCGCCGATGTGCTGATCGACCACGACATCAACCAGCCGGCGCGCGTGCGCCAGGCGGATCGCGGTCTGGTTCGCACCGACGGCGGCAATCTGATCTATGACGCGGGTTGCAGGGCGATCCATGATCCGGTCCGTCTGGCCGACGATCTGAAACTGATCACCGGCGTGGTAGAGCACGGGCTGTTTCTGGATCTCGCCGACCTGGCCATCATCGGCACGGACGAGGGCGTTGAGGAGCGCCTTCCCTAGGACACGCCCCGACGGCTCAGCACCGCCGGAACCGTGCGCGCCAGGATCGCCAGATAGACGCCGACGGTGCGGTTTCTGACCAGCCAGACATCCATCGCGACACGGCGCGGATAGGGCACGGCGTTTCGGCCCGAGACCTGCCACAGCCCCGTCAGCCCCGGCCGCACCGCGCAGTAGTCGGCCAGTCGCCGGCCATATCGCGCAGCCTCGTCGATCACGATCGGTCGGGGGCCGACCAGCGACATCTCGCCCCGCAACACATTGATCAGCTGCGGCAGTTCATCCAGGCTGGACCGGCGCAACAGGCGGCCCAGCGACGTGACGCGCGGATCTTGTGTCAGCTTTCGCATCGCCTGCCATTCCGGATCAGAGGTTGACGGCAAGGCTTGCTCAGCCCCCATCCTCATGGAGCGAAACTTGAGACAGTCGAATAGTCGGCCGCGACGTCCGATGCGCTGCTGGCGAAAGATCACGGACCCTCCGTCCTGCGCCCTGACGCCCAGAGCGATGACAACGAAGAGCGGCCAGGTCAGAAGCAGACCTGTCAGGGCAAAGACGACATCCATGGCGCGGGTCGGGTTGAGACGAACGCGGCGTCGAGACGCAATGGCGCCGCGTGTCGACGTCACATCGCAGCCGGCCAATTCCCATATCGACATTCAGCGCCCCCAAGCGTCACCATGACCTGGGATTGCGAGATTGGCAATCTTGGCGCGTCGTCAGCGCAGATTGCTCAGATCAGTCGCCGCCCCACCAACTCAGCGTGAAGGGCGTGCGAAGGCCGTTGACCGAAATCGTCCCGGTAACGACAGGCGTCTGATCGCCGAGATTCCGGCGCGCCGTCGCCAAAGCGCCCTGATCAATCCGCCCCGACAACTCCACCGGGCCCAAGCCGGGCACGGAGCCGCGCATCTGGATCCGATCGTCGGTGACGACATAGGCGCTCAGCAAGACCCTGGCCTCGCCTTGCGGCACGGTCAGCGACAGGATCAGCGGCGGCGAAGCGCGGGACCCGCCCTCCCAGGCAGCGAAGGCCTCATCCTGTCCGATGAACAGCGATGCCACGGGCTGAATGGATGCCTCACCTGTCGGGCGATAGTCGCCCGAGATATCGCCGCTTAGACGATGTTGAAACGTCGCTTCCGGCGTCGACGTCGGTGTCGCAGCGTCGCGCCGCTCGCATGCCGCTAGGCTCAGCAAGCCCGCGACCGCGACGACCACCCATGAGGACTTCATCGATCGAGCGCCTGATCCAAGGCGCGGAACCCGGCGATGGCGATTTCGGTCGCACTGGTGAAGACCGACGGCGTGATCCGGTCGAAGGTGTCGCTTGGTCGGTGATAATCGGGATGATAGTCGACGCCCATGTACAGGAAGGGCACGCCCGCCTCGTGGAAGGCGCCGTGATCAGAGGCGTCGACCCAGTTGTTCTCGCCCGTATCCTGCGGGGTGTCCTTGCCGAAGGCGAAGGACACCGCTCCGTTCGGCACAACGGCCTCCAGCACGGGGCGCAGATTGGGGTGCTGATAGGTCCCGGTGACCCATAGATGGCCATCCGTTTCCGCCCGCGCCGTCATGTCGAAGTTCAGGTTCAGGCTGAGTGACGACAGGGGCACCGGAGGCACCTTGACGAACTCGCGAGCGCCCAGCAGCCCCCGCTCCTCGCCGTCCAGCGCCACGATCAGCACGCTGTGTTCCGGCGGTTGGGCCTTCAGTCGGGCCGCCAGCTCCAGCATCGTCGCCACGCCCGAGGCATTATCGTCGGCGCCGTGGAAGATCTGGCCGTCATTGACGCCGACATGGTCGTAGTGGGCCGTCACGACGATATAGCGGTCGGCGACGCGGGTTCCGGGGATCAGGCCGACGATATTGACGCCGCTGAAGGTCTTCACGCCCTCGCGCGTGCGGCCCGGCGTCTCGAACCGCTGCAAACGCCCGAACGGAGGCGGCTGAACGCCCATGGCCTCCAATCGCGAGACGATGTAGGCGCGCGCCCGCTCGCCGCCTTCCGAGCCTGTATCGCGGCCCTGCATGTCGTCGGCGGACAGGATGCGAACGTCCTCCAGCAGTTGGCTGGAAACCGGCGCGACGGCGCTCGGAGCAGTCGGCGCTGTTTCGGGAACGGCGGCGCAGCCGCTGACGATCAGGGCGGCGCCAGCGACGAAGAGGCAGAGGGTCGAACGAGTCATACAGGCTCCGATAGGGACGCGCGAACCTAGCGAAGAGCGGACGGCGCGTCAGCCTACGGTTCTGTCATCATCGGCTTTGCGCGATGCACGGGCGGCGCGTCAGATGATATGACGACGGCCATGGCCAACGCGATTCCTCTCAAAGTCCCCGTCGAAGACCTCACCGCCGAGACGGCCGCCGAGGCCCTGGCCTGGCTGGCCGCCGAAATGGCCCGTCACGACGCGCTGTACAACGAGGCGACGCCCGAGATTTCCGACGCCGACTACGACGCCTTGCGTGCGCGCAACCTGGCGATCGAAACCGCCTTCCCCGATTTGATCCGTTCAGACTCGCCGTCGAACAAGGTTGGAGCCGCCGCCTCAACCCAGTTCGCCGAGGTGCGCCACGGCGTGCCCATGCTGTCGCTGGACAACGCTTTCGACGAGGGCGAGGTGCGCGATTTCGTCGCCCGGATCACCCGTTTCCTGAAACTGCCCGCCGACGAACCGATCGCCTTTGTCGCCGAGCCCAAGATCGACGGCCTGTCCGCCAATCTCCTGTATGTCGACGGCAAGTTGACGATCGGCGCCACGCGCGGCGACGGCCGCGCGGGCGAGGACGTCACAGCCAATCTGAACACGATCGCCGATGTGAAACAGACCCTGGCCGGCGACGACTGGCCCGACCGGATCGAAGTGCGTGGCGAAGTCTATGCGCCCAACGACGCCTTCGCCGCCTTCAACGCCGCCGCCGAGGCCGAAGGGCGCCGCACCTACGCCAACCCCCGCAACTTCGCCGCCGGCTCCCTGCGCCAGAAGGACGCCCGGATCACCGCCAAACGTCCGCTGAACTTCTTCGCCTACGCCTGGGGCGAACACTCCAGCGACTTCGCCGAGACCCAGTGGGACGCCCTTCAAAAGCTCAAGGCCTGGGGGTTTCCCGTCAACGCTCGCTCGCGCCGGGTCGAGGGCGCGGAAGGCCTGATCGCCGTCTATCGCGACCTGGAACGCGACCGCGCCACCCTGGGCTATGACATCGACGGCGTGGTCTACAAGGTCGATCGCATCGACTGGCAACGCCGGCTGGGCTTCGTCGCCCGCAGCCCCCGCTGGGCCATCGCCCACAAATTCCCGGCCCAGCAGGCGACCACGGTGCTGGAGGGCATCGACATCCAGGTCGGCCGCACCGGCTCCCTGACCCCCGTCGCCCGGCTGCATCCCGTCACCGTCGGCGGTGTGGTGGTGCGCAACGCCACCCTGCACAATGAAGACGAGATCGAGCGTCTGGATGTGCGCATCGGCGACACCGTCCGCCTGCAACGCGCCGGCGACGTCATCCCGCAGATCCTGGGCGTGGTCCCGGAGCTACGTCCCGCCGACGCCGCCCCCTATGTCTTCCCTGAACACTGCCCCGTCTGCGGCTCGGAAGCCGTGCGCGAAGGCGACGAGGTCAAGCGCCGCTGCACCGGCGGCCTGATCTGCGACGCCCAGATCGTCGAACGACTGAAGCATTTCGTCGGCCGCCGCGCCTTTGACATCGAAGGATTGGGCGAAAAGCAGCTGGTCGCCTTCCATGCGCGGGGCTGGATCAAGGAGCCGGCCGACATCTTCCGACTGGCGCGCGACGAGACGCGGCTGAAGGAACTGGAGCGAGACGATGGTTATGGCGAGACCAGCATCCGCAACCTGGTCGCCGGCATCGACGCTCGTCGCATCATTGCGCTGGACCGTTTCCTGTTCGGTCTGGGAATCCGCGATATCGGCGAACAGACCTCCATCGTCCTGGCCCGCGCCTTCGAGCGCTGGCCCGCGCTGAAGGCCGCCTGTCTCCAGGCCGCTTCGGGCGTGCCGTGCGACGCCTGGACCGACCTGGCGGCCGCCCACGCCATATCGCCCCGCGTCCTGGCCCAGATGGCCGAGGCGAAGCCCCCCGTCGTCGATCCCTGGCCCGAGGCCACGATGGATATGAAGATCAGCCAGGCCTTCCCCGGGATGGCCGCCCCGGCCCGCCGGTCGCTGGCGACGATGGTTCAGGACTGGTCCGGCCTGGTCGAACTGGCCCGAGTCGCGCGGGAGGACGGCCCGTCCGAAATCCTGAACCAGATCGCCGGCGTCACCGGGGTCGGCCCCGTCGCGGCGGAGGCCCTGGCCCACTTCTTCCACGAGCCGCACAATCTAAGGGTCGTGGAGGCTCTGGAGGCCGAACTGACCCAAATCCTCGACGCCGAACGCCCCAAGTCCGACACGGCGGTCGCGGGCAAGACCGTCGTCTTCACCGGCGCCCTGGAGCGCTTCACCCGCGACGAGGCCAAGGCCCGCGCCGAAAGCCTGGGCGCCAAGGTCTCGGGTTCGGTGTCGAAAAAGACCGACTACCTCGTCGCAGGCCCCGGAGCCGGCTCCAAGCTCAAGGACGCCGAAAAGCATGGCGTCCAGGTGCTGACCGAAGACGACTGGCTGGCCCTGATCGGCGGCTGAAGTTGACCTAAGGGTCGGTTTTCGTTGGTGATCGCTGGGGTTTTGGCCTTGTTTTCAACCGAAACCGCGATCAACGTCCGCTTCAACGGGCGGTGCGACCGACCCGACGAAAGGGAACGACTATGAAGATCAAGATGATGCTGGCCGCAGCGACCCTGGCGGGCGCCCTCGCCTCTCCGGCCCTGGCGGGTGATCCAACCGGCCTGTGGCAGACGCCGACTAATGGCGGTCAGGTGCGGATCGCGCGCTGCGGCCAAGCGCTGTGCGGTACGCTGGTGACCTCGGACCACATCCGCCGCGACACCAATGCGCGCGACGCCAACAATCGCGACGCCTCGCTGCGGAACCGCACCCTGCGCAATCTGCCCATGCTGACCGGCTTCACCGGCGGTCCGACGGAATGGCGTAATGGCTCGGTCTACAACCCGGCCGACGGCGGCACCTATCGCGGCACCATCACCCTGACAAACGACAACAGCCTGCGTCTACGCGGCTGCATCGTGGCTCCGCTATGCAAGACCCAGACCTGGACCCGCATCCAGTAGGATCAGGACGCCCCACATACGAAAGGCCCGGTCGGAGCGATCCGACCGGGCCTTTTTCATTTGGCTTGTAGCTCAGCGATTCAGCGCCGCCCGCGCCGCCTCGGCGTAGCGATGCCCCGTCGCCGCGCCCTTGGGGAAGACGGCCTCGATCCGGGCGATATCCTCAGGCGTCAGCACGACGTCCACGGCCGCCGCATTCTGCTCAAGAGTCGCGATACGGCGCGTGCCGGGGATCGGGATCAGATCCTCGCCCTGCGCCAGCACCCAGGCCAGCGCCAGTTGAGCGGCGGTTATGCCCTTATCCGACGCAATGGCCTTCACGGCCTCAACCAGATCCAGGTTCTTCTGGAAGTTCTCGCCCATGAAGCGCGGATTGGTGCGGCGGAAGTCGTCCGCTTCCAGGTCATCGATCGAGGTGATGTCGCCCGACAGGAAGCCGCGGCCCAGCGGGCTGTAGGGCACGAAGCCGATGCCCAGTTCGCGCACGACTGCAAACAGTTCGTCCTCCGGCTCGCGGCTCCACAGCGAGTATTCCGTCTGCAGCGCCGTGATCGGATGGGTCGCATGCGCCTTGCGCAGGGTGTCGGACGCGGCCTCGGACAGCCCCAGGAAGCGGACCTTGCCCTCCTTGACCAGTTCCGCCATCGCCCCGACCGTGTCCTCGATCGGCGTGTCCGGATCGACGCGGTGCAGATAATAGAGATCGACGTGATCGACGCCGAGGCGTTGCAGGCTGCCCTCGATAGCGCGACGCACATTGGCCGGGCTGCCGTCGGTCATAAGCCTGGTGCGGTCGGCATTGTAGTTGATGCCGAATTTCGTTGCGATGAACGCCTGGTCGCGCCGGTCCTTCAGCGCCTTGCCGACCAGCACCTCGTTCGTATGAGGGCCGTACATTTCGGCGGTGTCGAACAGGGTGATTCCCAGATCGAGCGCGCGATGGATGACGGAGGTGGACTGAGCTTCGTCAGAGCCGCCGTAGAAGGCGCTCATGCCCATGCAGCCCAGGCCAATGGCCGAAACCTCGGGACCGTTCGCACCAAACTTGCGCGTCTTCATGGGCCTTCTCCTGTCGATGTGGGGATCGGCCTAAAAACAGATATGGCGACCGATGCTCAGGAGATGGTCGCGGCGACGGCGGGCTGCAAGCCCGGCCGCGCTTTGCGATGGTACCGCCTCTCAGGCTTGAACTGAGGACCTCCGGTTCCACAAACCGGCGCTCTAACCAACTGAGCTAAGGCGGCCCGCTCATCGCGAGGCGCGTTCTCTACCGGGCCTGCGGCAGGCGATCAAGCGCCTTCCTCATATTTCGTCAGGAGATTTCGCCGGCGATGTCGCAAACAAAAACGCCCCGGAGATTGCTCTCCGAGGCGTCTTGTCTGTTGCCGTGACCATCACCCGAGGGTGAAGGGCACCCGGACGCGGAAGGTCGCGTCTTGAGCGGCGCCGTCGACGGTCCGCGGGGACAGTTGTCCACGCTGAACCACCCGAATGGCGGCGCGGCCGAAGCCCATGCCTGCGGGCTCTTCCGAGATCACGCGGCAGTTCGCCGGAGCACCGTTGGAGCGCGCGGTGCACTCAACCGTAGCCGAACCGCTGATTTCACGCTCCAGCGCACGCGCCGGGAAGTCATCGGCCGTCGGACGCGGTTGGCGCGACCACTGAACGTTAGTGATCGTCGACGGACGCGGCGGAGCCGGAGGCGCGGGCGGCGGCGGAGGTCCAGGAATATTGACGGGCGGACCCGTGTATTCAACCCGATCTTCCTTCTTCGTCGGCGTGATGTTAACCGGCGGAGGGGGGACGATGTTCGGGACCGGAGCCGGCACACGCACCTGAAGCTTCGGCGGCGGAGGCGTATCCGTCGGCGGAGGCGGCGGAGGCGGAGGCGGCGGAGGCGGCGGAACCGGCTCGACCAACTCGACCTCGACGGACTCGTCGACGTAGTTGAACTCCTTCAGCTTGAACTTGGACTGCTGAACAAAGAAGATCAGCAACGCAAACAAGATGCTGACCACCATCAGGCAGACGATCAGCACGGGGTAGGACACCCCCATGAAGCCCTTCTTCTTGGGTACGTCGTAGCGACTGCGATGATATTCGACGTCTGTCATACTATCTCCGCATCCTAACTCGTCGCCTGGTCTTCGCCGACCAGCGCAACGCTATAGAAGCCGTTATCCTGCAGCGCATTCATGACCTGCATGAAGTCGCCGTAACGGGTGTTCTGGTCGCCCCGAATGAAGATCCGCTCATCGGCCGGGTTCCGGGAACCGATCTGTTCTTTCAGATCGGCGCCCAGGGATCCGACGTCGGTCTTGAAGTCGCCCACATAGACGTCGCCGTCATTCTGGATCGAAATATAGACCGGCTTGGGCGGGTTCGGGGCCGCCTTGGCGACGGCGATTGGCAACTCGACAGGCACCGACACAGAGGCAAGCGGAGCCGCCACCATGAAGATGATGAGCAGGACCAGCATGATATCAACGAAAGGCGTAACGTTGATATCACTGTTGGCCTGAGGCAGGTTGCCAGCGCCGCCCGATTTAATCTTGGCGGCCATCCGTCTTACGCCCCCTTGTCGAGCTGACGCGAGATGCCGTTCAGCAGCTCAGCGGCGAAGCCGTCGGCGCGCGTGCCGTAGGCAGCGATGCGGGTGTTGAAGTAGTTGTAGAAGACAACGGCCGGAATAGCGGCGAACAGACCGATACCGGTGGCCAGAAGAGCCTCAGCGATACCCGGCGCCACGACGGCCAGGTTGGTCGTGTTCGACTGGGCGATACCGATGAAGGAGTTCATGATGCCGTACACGGTGCCGAACAGACCGACGAACGGACCGATCGAGCCGACCGAAGCCAGGAACTGCTGGCCGCCCGAAAGGCGCAGGGCCAGACCGGATTGCACGGCGGCGACAGCCGACTGAGCGCGGGCCATAGCCGAGTCGAGGTGATCGCCGGTGACCGACAGACCCGATTGACGCGACAGTTCGATTTCCTCGGTGGCGGCGGCGGCCATGTCGGCCAGCGGGTTGCCGTCGAACTCTTCCTGGGTCGAAACAGCGCGCATGTCAGCGATGGTGCGGGCGCCGCGGAAGTTTTCGAGGAAGTTGTCGGTCTTGCGGTTCAGAGCGCCGAACTCGAACAGCTTGATGAGCAGCAGGGTCCACGACAGGATCGAGGCCAGCAGCAGGCCGGCCATGACGACCTTAACGACGACCGTGGCTTCCATGAACATGGAGATCGGGGTGATGTCGCCGTGACCGCCGCCGACGGCGTCGTTCACCGTTGCGGGATCAGCTTCGCCAGCAGCCGGAGCGGCGGCTGCGGGAGCCGCAGTCGAGGCGGCCGGGGTGGGCTCGGCCGGGGCCTGGGCCAGAACCGGCGAGCTCGCCATCAGCGCGGCGGCGCCGGCCATGGCGAGAAGGATATTCGTCTTTTTGCTGTTCAGCATAATTCGCCAGTTCCTGCTTGGTCTGACTCGTGGAACCAAAGGTGCGGCCATAGTCAGCGACCGCCCCCCAACCTGAAATGTTTCCTTCAACGCGCCCGTCCTTTCGAGGATCAGAGCCCGCTGAAATCTTCGGTGGAGATCGAACCGGTCGCCCGCCTCGTCTCCGCTGGTCGAACCTTCGGAGACACGTCCCCGGCGATCCGCATTAACGTCTTCTTGCGAAGGCGCCTCAACCCTTTGACGAACCCTTACCGGAGCGTCAAGGGACAAGAGGGGCTTTTAACCCGTCGAGAGACATGGAGAAAAGTTCCACCAACCGGCGCATTAGAGTGCAGCCACGCGACATTTTGATGATGATCTGACGTCAGATGAAGCAAGTTTGTTCAAAACGGCCATCCTGAGCGCGATCATTTCCCAATACTGCAAATTGTAGGGCTGATCGCTGCAAGCCGCCTGAAAGCCGAGGACGGCGCAAAGGCCGCAGCGCAAGATAATGCGCCGGTGCAATCGATTTTTGTGGGGCAAGAAAAGATGGTGCCTGGAGGCGGGTTCGAACCACCGACACGCGGATTTTCAATCCGCTGCTCTACCAGCTGAGCTATCCAGGCGCCGACGCGGCGTCGCGAGAGGCGGGTCTATAGGGGAGGCTTTTCCGCCTGTCCAGCGCCCAATCAGTCCTTTTCGTCATCATCTTCCGCACCCTCGTCCAGGGCGACCGGAATGGCGTAGCCGCCAGTGAACCAGCGTTGAAGATCCACGTCCGAACAGCGGCGTGAGCAGAAGGGCTTGTACTTGGGATCGGCGTCGGCCTTGCGGCAGATTGGACAGGAAGCCACGGCTCACCCCTCTTCTATTCGTCCGCGCCCAACCGGGATCGCGGGATCGGCCTGGATCACCGCTCGCGGTCCCAGACGAGCCGCCAGCGGTTGAGCAATCAGGGCTTCTTCCGGCGCGCAACGCGCGATGATGCGCGGCGACAGGGTATCGGCCAGAAGGTGCCGCCGCAAAGTGCGCACGAAAGACAAGGCTCGTGTTTGAACAGACGGGCGTCCGCTGGCGCCGAGCAGAACCTCCTCGATCGGCGTACGGCGCCAGGGAAGCGACATCTGCAACAGGCCGAACCGACTGACGGGTCCGAAGACGGCCTGGGGTTCGTGACCGAACGCGGCCCGCGCAACCTTGGCCTGGGCCTCCGCGTCCGTACCGTCCCCGATCATGTCGATGACGACCAGGCCGCCCCAGTTCCGCAGGCCGGTCAGCCGCGCCGCCTGTTTCAACCCCTCGCGATTCGCAGCCGCCCTTGCCTGTTTCGGATCACGACCGGGGGTGGAGGTGAAGTCGATGTCCACAGCCACCAGGGCGCGCGTGCGTTCGATGGCGAGATCGATCCCATGCGAGGCGAAAACGATCGATTGAGCCAGAGCCTCCTCCTCCGCCTCGACCACGGCGTCGATAGCGGCGATGCCGGTGACTGATTCCTCGCCGGGCGCGAGATCGCGCAACTGTTCGGCGATGCTGGGTGCGGGCTGAATCAGGCGGGGCGTCCCCTCCCCCGGTCCTACATACCGAACTGCCGCCCCTTTTCCGGCACGAGGTTCGGCGGTGACGACGACTTCCAGCCGCTGGCCTTGGGTAATTCGGTCATTTCTCGGGAACGGCAGAAAGGCGGCGGCCGGTGCGGCGATATCGACGAAGGCGCCGCGCAAGCCGGGATTCACCTCGATGACACGCCCCACCGAGCGGGCGCCGAGCCGGGTCTGCGCCATATCATCGTCGCGATGGATCAGAAGATGGGTGTAGCGGCCGTCGCGCATGATGGCGCCACGCGTCTCGCCAGGCGTCTCGTCGAGGAAGACCTCGACTGCACCGCTCATGAACGCCAGCCGACGCCGTTCAAAAGCTGGACGGCCTCATAGACGGGCAGGCCCATCACAGACGGATGGCTGCCGACGATTCGCTGGATGAAGGCGGCCGCCGGGCCCTGGATGCCATAGCCCCCGGCCTTGCCACGCCAGTCGCCCGTAGCGACGTAGGATGCGATCTCGTGGTCCGACAAGGGTTTGAAGGTCACGCGGGTTTCGTTGACGCGCGACGATAGTTTTCCTTCGCGCCAGACGGCGACGCCGGTGAAGACGCGGTGATTGCGGCCGGACAGCAGTTTCAGAAAGCGTGTCGCCTCGGCCTCGTCCGCCGCCTTCTCCAGAAAACGACGCCCGACAGCGACAACCGTATCGGCGGCGATGACCACCGCGTCGGCACGGCGTTCTGCGACAACCAGGGCCTTCGAGGTGGCGAGCCGTTCGGCCAGACGCGGCGGGGTCTCGCCCTTCAGAGGCGTCTCGTCGATGTCGGCAGGATCGATATGGTCGGGCGTGATCCCGACCTGCGCCAGCAGTTCGATGCGGCGCGGGCTGGCCGAAGCCAGCACCAGTTCGGGGCGACCCGCAGCCACTTACTTGAAGCGATAGGTGATGCGACCCTTGGTCAGGTCGTAGGGGGTCATTTCGACCAGCACCTTGTCGCCGGCCAAAACGCGGATGCGGTTCTTGCGCATCTTGCCGGCGGTGTGGGCGATGATCTCGTGGTCGTTCTCGAGCGTCACGCGGAAGGTGGCGTTCGGCAGCAGTTCGCTGACGGTCCCGGGAAACTCGAGCAGTTCTTCCTTAGCCATGCGGCCTCTCACGCCCGTTGAATATGCGTTCGACCCCACGCCGGGCGGGCGCGAGGGGCGGAATGGACGGGCCTAATGCCCGAAAACACAGAGATAGTCGAGGTCAGCCGCGACGGTAGAGGGCGCAGAGCAATGTGAACAGGCGCCGCGACGTCTCGTGATCGACCACGATCTTGCCGTCCAGTCGCGTCTTCAGCTGCTCGGCCCCTTCGTTGTGAAGGCCGCGCCGGCCCATATCGACCGATTCGATCTGGCTGGCCGAGGATCCGCGCAGAGCCTCATAGTAGCTGTCGCAGATCATCAGATAGTCTTTGATCACGCCCTTCAGCGGCGTCAGGCTTATGGCGTAGGTGCGCGTGAAGTTCTCGCCGTCGATGTCGAACACCAGACGATTGTCCTGAAGCGACAGCTTCAGCCTGTAGGGTCCGCCCTCGGCGCCGACGGGCTCGAAGCTGTTCTTCTCGACCAGATCAAAGATGGCGACGCGACGCTCGTGCTCGATCTCGGCCGTCGCCGCCGGCAGGGTCGCGGCGTCCAGTTCGACCGAGGCCAGCTTGTGATCGGCGCTCATGCCGCAGTCCCTTCGTCCAGTTCGGGCGTGTCCAGGTGGGTCGGCGCGATGCGCGCGGGCCAGCGGTCGGAGATGTCCGTGACCACGGCGTCCAGGCATTCGACGTCGATTCGCAGATCACCGCCGCCGGCGAACATCAGAATGACGCGCCCGCTCAGGTCCTCGGTCGGAATGAAGTCGAGCGCGAGCAGTTCGAGCGAGGCGTCGGGACTGCGCGACAGACGACGGCTCTTGACCGCCAGAACGTCGCCGAACTGCATGGCGCACATCACCCGCGTCCCGCCGCACTCCCAGCAGAAGCGGCTGAAGGCGATGGTCAGGGTCCGGGCCGCCTTTTCCCAGACGATGTCGACGGGGCGCAGGATGGCGTCCTGGAGCGCGGCGGAGATGATCTGAAGATCGTCGGCGTCCTCGGCCAGCAGACGCAGCGGTTCGACCGGCGCCTTGGCTTCGGGGATGACGCCGTCGATCTCAGTGCTCATCACCTGTTCCCTTTATGCGGCGGATGTCGGCTCCGCACGCGCCGAGCTTTTCTTCCAAACGCTCGAAACCGCGATCCAAATGATAGACGCGTCCGACCGTCGTTTCGCCCTCGGCGACGAGGCCCGCGATGACTAGGCACATCGAGGCCCGAAGATCCGTGGCCATCACCTGCGCGCCGTGCAGAATTTCGACGCCGTTGACGTGCGCCTCTCCGGCGTGAACCGAAATGTCGGCGCCCAGTCGCGCCAACTCCGGCACATGCATGAAGCGGTTCTCGAAGATCGTCTCGCGAACCGTGCTGACGCCCTCCGCCGTCGTCATCAGCGCCATGAACTGGGCCTGGAGATCGGTGGCGAAGCCCGGATAGATGGCCGTCTCGACGTCCACGGCCTTCAGGCGCTGCTTCGGATCGCGCTTGATCAGAACGCCATCAACGGTCGGCGAGACCTCGACGCCCGCCTCCAACATCTTGTCGGTCAGCGAACCGATCAGTCCCGCCCGCGCCTTGGTCAGACGCACCTCGCCGCCCGCCATGGCGGCGGCGACGGCGTAGGAGCCCATCTCGATCCGGTCGGGAATCACAGACCAGGTCGTTCCATTCAGCGACGAGACGCCGGTGATGGTCAGGACGTCGGTGTCGATTCCCTCGATCCTGGCGCCCATGGCCGTCAGACAGTGGGCCAGATCGCCGATCTCGGGTTCGCGCGCCGCACGGCGCAGGACAGTCGTGCCTTCAGCCAGCACAGCGGCCAGAAGCGCGTGTTCGGTGGCGCCGACGGAGACGAAGGGGAACTCGATCTCGGCGCCCTTCAGGCCCTTGGGCGCGCGGGCGGTGACATAGCCTTCGTCCAGCTCGATCTCGGCGCCCAGCGCCGTCAGCGCCTGCAGGTGCAGATCTACTGGACGCGCGCCGATGGTGCAGCCGCCCGGCAGCGAGACCTTGGCTTCGCCTGTGCGCGCCAGCAACGGCCCCAGCACATTGAACGAAGCCCGCATCTGGCGCACCAGATCATAGGGCGCGAAGGTCGAGGTTAGGTCCTTGGCGTGGAACAGGCTCTCTTGCCCGTCCGCATTGTCACGCTCAGTCACTTCGATGCCGAACTGGCGCAGCAACTGACCCAGGAACCGGGTGTCGGCCAGACGCGGCATGTTGGTCAGCAGCAAGGGCTGATCCGTCAGGATCGAGGCGGCCATCAGCTTGATGGCGGAGTTCTTGGCGCCGCTGACGGGAATGTCCCCGAAAAGCTGGGCGCCGCCCTGAATGGCGATGCTGTCCATGACGTCCTTAAGCGCGCCCGATGCCAACGCCTCGGGGGGAAGGTTCTCTAGCAAGCCGGCGAGCGCTTGCCAAAGGGCTGCGTGATCGCGAGCCGATGACTTTCAGTTGCTGTCGCGTGGTGCAGCCGGCGTGCGCGCCGGCGCCTTGCGCCGCCGCAGATTGGCCCGGAGCGCCGAGGCCAGCCGCATGGCCTTTTCCGCCTTGGCGCGCGCCTTTTCGAATTCGGGCCCCGATTCGACGATCGGCGTCGCCTGCGCGGCGGCGGAGGGCGTATCGGCGTCATGCGGCGTGCGAGTCATGGCGCGATGATGCCGTGATCACGGGCCATGTCCAAACTTTCTTTCAGATCGTCAAAAAGCCGCTTCCCTCCCCGGAAGGGTTTGGCTATACGGCCGCTTCCTCAGTCGGGGCCGCCGTAGCTCAGTGGTAGAGCGCATCCTTGGTAAGGCTGAGGTCGTGGGTTCGATTCCCCCCGGCGGCACCATCTGAGACTTGAAAAGGCCCGGCTTTCGCCGGGCCTTTTTGATTTCCAGATCGGACAAAAAAGCCTTCAGTCGTAGCCGTACAGGCCGCGGCGATAGGGATCGCGGTCATTCGCGTCCCCGTCCTTGCTCCAGCTGAACCCCATAGACATCGACTTGGTCGTGGTGTCGGCCCCATAGCCTCGACCGCGCCAGCCGCCGCCATAAGGCGAGTAGAAGCCCGGTCCGCGCAGACCATAGCCGCCGTAGCCATATCCCCAAGGTTCATTGCGGCCTTCGCGGTAGGCTAGGTCCAGGCGGCCGTTCTCGCCGACGGGCAAGGAAACCGCCGCGCCATAGCTGCGATAGCCGCCGGTGCCGATCCCGGCCTCGACCATGCCATGCATCTTGCGCTCGGCCGGCGCGCCCGGCTCTGCGCTTTCGTCAAAGCTGGCGCCGGGCGTGCGCGCGCTGATCCAGTTCTGGATCTGCTGTTCGGTGGTCATGCCGTGTGGGGCGGCGTCCTGAGCCGTCGGCGCAGTCAACGACGCCTCAGGCGCCGCCGCCAGGGCCTGAGCCAGAGTGGGCGCGTTTGTCGGCGCCGTCGTCACCACGCCGTCCGGATCACCGTCCGACGCCGCCAAAGCCACACCCGCCAAGAGACTTGCGATCAGCATAGGCCACCTCCGTTCGACATCATCCTAGCACAGCGATTGAGGCCAAGGTCAGGCGATGCCGTCGCCGCGGTTCAGGGGGTCCGGCAGGGCGTCGCCCTCGGCCACGAAACTGAGCGCGACCGAGTTGATGCAATAGCGGTTTCCGGTGGGCGGCGGGCCGTCGGGGAAGACGTGACCCTGGTGGCTGCCGCACCGGGCGCATTGGGTCTCTATCCGGATCATGCCGTAGCTGGTGTCGCGGATCGCGTGGACATGCGCTTCATCGACCGGCTGGGTGAAGCTGGGCCAGCCGGTGCCGCTTTCGAACTTCGTTCCGCTCTTGAACAACGGCAAGCCGCATTCGCGGCAGCAGAAGACGCCGGCCCGCTTCTCGCCAAGCAAAGTGCCGCAGAAGGGAGCCTCCGTGCCGTGAGACAGAAGGACGCGCTTTTCCTCAGAATTCAGATCGGCTTCGAGCCGGGCGCGTTCTTCGGCGTTCGGCGGGGTCAGGTCATAGCCCGACGGCGAACGAAGGGTTTTGGAGGTTTGGGCGAGATCGGTCATGGACTGCAAATAAGAAGGGCGGGCCAAGGGTTCCACCCCCTGCCCGCCCCTCGTTCATTCGACCGGCTGTTTCCTTATTGGAACAGGGTGCCGACCCAGGCGCGCACGGCCGCCTCGTCCGTCGCCGATCCGGTATAGGCAAGGCCCTGTGCCGGAGTGAAGGGCGCATCGTTGCCGCGTTGGCGCGTGGTCCAGGCCTTATGACCATAGGTCAGCTCGGCATAGTTCGACGGCAGGCGCAGAACGGTCGGCTCGATGAAGATCGAATCCTCCGCCGTCACCGATCCGGCCAGGCGCACGTTCGGCAGGCGCGTCAGCAGATCCAGCGTATCCAGGCACCCGCTGGTGCAGCCGCTGTCGACCAGGACCACGACCGGACCCGCCACGGGGTTTGCTGCGCCCGTGTCCGCCATTGAAGGACGACCCGGCATGGTGAAGGTCGGCTGGTTGGCGGCCAGGGCCGAATCGAAGGCGGCGACGATGGCCTGGGTCTGTTCGATCACCGGACCGGACTCGGCGACGAAGCGCGGATCGGCCTGCATGCGCGCCAAGGTGTCGGCGAACCACTGACGGTTCGCGGGCGTGGCGCGGTAGGTGATCGAGCCGGCTTCAGGCTGACGGCTGACGGTGAACTCCGGCGTCCAGATGCGGTTGGCCAGGCCATAGCCCTTGCCCGTCGCATTCAGCGAAGCGCCGTTTGCGCCGCGCAGATCGATGACCAGACCCTGCGCGCTGCGAATGGCGGGCAGTTGGGCTTCGACAGCGGCGTAGAAGGCGTCCCATCCGGCGTCGTCAGCCAGGGTGTGAACGTTGATCCACGGACGGCCGTCGACCGTCTCGACCGACAACGGATTGGCGCCCGGCGTATAGACAGTGGCGCGATAGGCGGCTTCCAGGCTGGCGGCGTCGGCCGGCTGGGGCTGCATCTGGAAGTCACGATCGCGACGCCCGACCTTGAAGGTGCACAGCGACGGAACGCCGCCGGTGAACGGGTTATTGCGGTTCCACAGCAGATAGGGGGCGGTGTGGACACGTCCGGCTTCCGTCGTGAGGTCGCCTTCCCAGCGGTCCAGCCGCTCTTCGGCCAACTGCGCGGCGGTCTTGTCGCCGCATTTGACCAGGGTCGCGCCGAGCGGCGGCACGTTGCGAACGCCGGGCTTCACATAGGAGACGACATATTCGCCGTTGCGCCACGCCGTGGTCACGCCCGGCCAGCTGGTCGCGAAGAAGGGGCCAAGGCCTTCATAGGTCGGGCGAATCGCGATGTTCGAGTCGCGGAAGCCGTTGGCATAGTAGCGCATCAGATAGGCGTGGCTGTCGCCGCTGTTCACGCGTCCCACCTTGCCTTGCGCATCGGTCAGGCCGGCATTGATCCAGCTGCGAAACGCTTCGCTGGGCGCGCCGGGAATCACGGCGGCAGGGTGGTTGGCGGCCAGGGCGTCATGCGCGGCTTGGAGGTCTTGCTGCGCCAGGGCGCGAAAATCCTGTGCGACAGCGGCGCCGGCGGCGACGGTCAGCGACAGAACGGCGGCCGATGCGGCGGCGATCATTCGGTTCATGGGGTTTCCTGCGGCCTTTGATTTCAAGCTCGTGGGAAAGGTTAAACCCCATGCGTCCGGCGCTTGCCAACCCCGCCGCGCGGGATTTCGCCCGATTGTCACATGGGCTGCGGCGATGCGGCGCGCATCAAAGCGGCGCCGGCGCCTCGACCGCTGCGCCGAAGATCCGATCGAAGCTGCGCCTCAAGGCCTCGTCCGCCTCGTCCATCGTCGCCAGAACGCCGAGATCGACCAGGCTGGTGACGCCGTGTTCCTGAATGCCGCAAGGGACGATGCCGCCGAAATTCTCCAGATCCGGCTCCACGTTCAGGCTGATGCCGTGGAAGCTGACCCATTTGCGGACCTTGACGCCAATGGCGGCGATCTTGTCCTCACGCGACCAGCCCGCCCCCTTGCGCTCGACCCACACGCCCACGCGACCCGGCCGGATGTCGGCCTTTACGCCGAACGTATCCAGGGCGCCGATCAGCCACAACTCAAGCCCGCGCACGAAGCACCGGACGTCCTTGCCGCGCCGATTAAGGTCCAGCATCACATAGGCCACGCGCTGTCCCGGGCCGTGATAGGTGAACTGTCCACCTCGCCCCGTGCGATGCACTGGAAACCGGCCGGCATCCAGAAGGTCGTCGTCCTTGGCCGAGACGCCGGCTGTGTACAGCGGCGGATGTTCCAGCAACCAGACCATCTCATTCGCCTCGCCGGCCGCAATGGCGGCGACGCGCGCCTCCATGAAAGCCTCCGCGGCCGCATAGTCGATGTAGCCTTTCGACACGGCCCATTCGACCGGTCGGCCATCGTCGAGACACAGTTTCTGAAGGGACGGGCTTAACGGCTCAGCAAGCATGACGCTTCAATGTGGTCGCCAGGGCGTTTCTGCAAGAGACGGCCCTCCAGTGATGAGAGCTTTACGTGACCCAGATCAACGCCGTCGATGTCGAAATCTCAGTCGTGCTGGGTCGCTCGGTGCTGCCGATGTCGCAACTGCTGCGCATGGGTCGCGGCGCGGTGATTCCCCTGGACGCTGCAGAGGGCGACGAGGTTTGGATCCTGGCCAACAACTATCCGGTCGCGCGGGGCGAGATCGAGATCCGCGACGACCGAATCGCCATCACCGTCACCCGCCAGGCGGACGTGTACGACTTCATGGCCGGGTCGGCCTGAGGCTTTGATCCGCGACGTCTTTGCGTCGTTCATTTCGCCCTTTCCTTTTCCAACGGCTTCGTCTATTCGCCGCCGCTCCGATGCGAGCGGTCGTGGCGGAATTGGTAGACGCGCAGCGTTGAGGTCGCTGTGGGGCAACCCGTGGAAGTTCGAGTCTTCTCGACCGCACCATCTGGCTAAACAGGGCGATTCATCGGCTAAGTACGGCTGGACATTCTACCAAGGGAGGCGACCACGTGAGCACCACGGACACCGCCTTTGCTCCAGACGAGACGCTCGATAACGAAGACCACGCCGCCCTGGACGAGGACTATGTCCTCACCCCTCAATTCGTCGAGAAAGTCGTGGACGCCGCCGACGACGGCGACGGGATGCGGCTGCGCTCGCTGCTGGAAGACCTGCACCCGGCCGACGTCGCTGACCTGATGGGCTTTCTGACGGCGGAACACCGCGCCGTCGTCGTGCTGTGGTTGCCGCCCGAGCTTCTGGCCGAGACCCTGCCCGAGCTCGACGACAATATCCGCGAAGAGGTGCTGGAGCGGGTCCCGCACGGCACCCTGGCCGAGGCGTTGCAGGAACTGGATTCCGACGACGCCGCCGCCGTCGTCGAAGACCTGGAAGACGACCAGCGCGAACGCGTTCTGGCCGCCATGCCCGAAGTCGATCGCGCCGCCATCGAAAGCAGCCTGGGCTATGCGGAAGAGTCCGCCGGCCGCCTGATGCAGCGCGAGGTGATGGCCGCGCCCCAGTTCTGGAGCGTGGGCGACACCATCGACCACATCCGCAAACAGGGCGACGACCTGCCCGAGCTTTTCTTCGACATCTATGTCGTCGATCCGCTGAACCGTCCGGTCGGCGGCGTGCCGATCAGCGGTCTTCTACGCGCCGCCCGAACCGTCGCCCTGACCGATCTGATGGAGCCGATCAACGAGATCGCCGTCGATCAGGATCAGGAAGAAGTCGCCTACATCTTCGAGAAATACCACCTGATCTCGGCGCCCGTCGTGGACGCGGCCGGACGGCTGGTCGGTCAGATCACCGTCGATGACATCGTCAACATCATTCAGGAAGAAAACCGCGAGGACATCCTGCGTCTGGCCGGTGTCGCCGATGAGGACCGCGGTTCGTCCGTGCCCGAGATCGTGCGCGGTCGCGTGCCCTGGCTGGCGATCAATCTGGCGACGGCGGCGCTGGGCGCCAGCGTCATCGGACTGTTCGAAGCCACCATCCAGCAGATCGTCGCCCTCGCCGTCCTGATGCCGATCGTCTCGGCCATCGGCGGCAACGCCGGCACCCAGGCCCTGACCGTGACCGTACGCGCCCTGGCGACGCGCGAGCTGAACAGTTCGAACGCCCCGCGCACCTTCTGGCGCGAGATGATGGTCGGCCTGGCCAACGGCCTGATCCTGGCCCCCCTAATCGGCATCGCGGCCGGCTTTTGGTTCCGGGACGAAGACTGGAAGATCGGCCTGGTGATAGGCGCGGCCATGATCCTGAACCTGCTGGTCGCCGCTTCGATCGGGGTCCTGACGCCCCTGACCCTGTCCAAGCTGAAGTTCGACCCGGCCGTGTCATCGGCCGTGTTCGTAACGGCGACCACCGACTTCTTCGGCTTTTTGATCTTCCTTGGTCTGGCCACACTGGTGCTGCTCTAGACACGACGCGGACGATCCGGCGCGGCCCTTGCTGGGAGCGGTGCGAGCGCCGCGCGCCTGTTTCCAATTGGGTCAACTGTGTCTGACGTCCTCCCCAAACCGAGCAAGGTGTCCCGCGAGGGCGTCCTGCTGATCAAGAGTTTCGAAGGCTTCCGGCCTCGGGCCATGCAGCGCAGCGACGGTCGCTGGGTCATCGGCTATGGCCACACCCAGTCGGCCCGCGAGGGCGCGAGGGTGTCCGAGGCCGAGGCCGAACTGCTTATGCAATACGACCTGATCCCGGTCGTGCAGGCCGTGACCGATCATGTCCGCGTTCCCCTCAACCAGCATCAGTTCGACGCCCTGGCCAGTTTCGCCTTTTCCATCGGCGCTGACAGGTTTGCCGCCTCCGACGTGGTCGAACAGTTGAATGCGGGGTCTGCCCGGCAGGCGTCGGCGTCTTTGAGCGCCTGGGCCGATGAAGCCGCCGCAGAGACGCCAACCCGCCGTCGTTCCGCTGAACACGCGCTGTTCAACGCCGCACCCGGCGCGCCGGTTACCTTGGCGGATCTTTTGGCCGCGCCCCTGCCGTCTCCTTTCGAGACGGACGAGCCGGCCCTCCCCGCCGTCGACGGCGCCCTGGATGAGGCCGTCGCCCCCTTCCCGGCCCAGGACGGCATGGTGCTGGCTCAAGCCATCTCTGCGACCACCGCACCTCAGCCGCACAACACCTATGCCGCGACGGCTGTCGGCCCGGTCCCGGACGTCGTGCCGCTGACCGGACAATCGGAGACCGTCTCCGTCGCTGCGCCGATCATCGCGGCCAACGACATCCACGCGCCGGTTGAGGCCAAACAGCCTGAGACGCCGTCGGGCTTCGCCGATGCGCAAAAGACCAGCGTGGTGCTGACCGCGCCGGGACTGGCCGAAGCCACGTCCGGCGACAGCGCCGCCGCACCGGCCATTGAGGGTGACACGGCATCCAGCGAAGACGTGCTGAGCACGCGTGAGGTCGTGGCCCGCGCTCGGGCCAGGCGGCGCTCGGGCCTGGGGGAAACCCTGACCTTCGTCATCATGGGCGGCCTAGGCGCCCTGTGCCTCGGCGTCGCCATGGCCGCCTTTCGCCGCGCGTCGATATCGAACAGCAGCGACACCGCCACGGTCGCCTGGGTCCTGATCCTGGTCGCCGCCGCCTGCCTCGGGGTGTCGGGCTACAACTGCTATCGGCGCTGGGGACGGGCTGACCGCGTCTGACAGCGCTTGGCGAAAGGCCGTGCGCGATGCTACGCCCTAGCGCATGAGCATTCCCTTCGCGCCCCAATCCATGGAATTCGGCCTTGGCGATAACGCCGACGCCATTCGCGACACCACCGCCCGCTGGGCCGCCGATCGCCTGGCCCCGCTGGCCGCCGAGATCGACGAAAAGAACGAGTTCAAACGCGAACTCTGGCCCGAGATGGGCGAATTGGGCCTGCATGGAATCACCGTCGAAGAAGAGTTCGGCGGCCTTGGCTTGGGCTATCTCGAACATGTCGTCGCGATGGAGGAAGTGTCGCGCGCCTCGGCCTCGATCGGCCTGAGCTACGGCGCCCACTCCAACCTGTGCGTTAATCAGATTCGGCGCTGGGGCACGCCCGAGCAGAAGCAGAAATACCTGCCCAAGCTGATCAGCGGCGAACATGTCGGCTCGCTGGCCATGTCGGAGGCCGGATCGGGCTCCGACGTCATGTCGATGCGCACCCGCGCCGACAAGAAGGGCGATCGCTACATCCTGAACGGCACGAAGTTCTGGATCACCAACGCGCCGCATGCCGACACCCTTGTCGTCTATGCCAAGACCGATCCGGATGCGGGATCAAAAGGTTGCACCGCCTTCCTGATCGAAAAGGGCATGAAGGGTTTCAGCGTCTCCAAGAAGCTGGACAAGATGGGCATGCGCGGCTCGGACACCGCCGAACTGGTGTTCGAGGACTGCGAAGTGCCCGAAGACAACATCATGGGTCCGCTGGGCGGCGGCGCCGGCGTGCTGATGAGCGGCCTGGACTATGAGCGCGCCGTTCTGGCCGCCGGTCCGCTCGGCATCATGCAGGCCGCACTCGACGTGGTCTTGCCTTACGTCCGCGACCGCAAGCAGTTCGGAAAGCCCATTGGCTCGTTCCAGCTGATGCAGGGCAAGATCGCCGACATGTATGTCGCCCTGAACAGCGCCCGCGCCTATGTCTATTCGGTCGCCCGTGCCTGCGACGCCGGCCTGACAACGCGCTACGACGCGGCGGGTGCGATCCTGCTGGCGTCTGAAAATGCGGTGAAGGTCACGATGGAGGCCGTTCAGGCCTTGGGCGGCGCCGGCTACACCAAGGAATGGCCGGTTGAACGCCTGGTCCGCGACGCCAAACTCTATGACATCGGCGCCGGCACCAACGAGATTCGCCGCTTCCTGATCGGACGGGAACTGCTGGGCGGCTGACGGCTTGTCTCCGCACAAGGAGACAGACCATGCCCGCAAAATCCGTCGCTCAGCAAAAGGCCGCCGGTGCCGCCCTGTCCGCCAAGCGTGGAGACACGCCGAAGTCGAAGCTGAAGGGCGCGTCCAAGTCCATGGTCGAGTCCATGACGGAAAAGCAGCTGGAAGACCTGGCCGAGACCAAGCGCAAGGGCAAGCCCGAGCACGTGCAGGACTGAGACACAGTCGATTTATCTCATCGCCTGTCCGTTCTGTAAGTGGCGATCCGCGCGCCGACCGCCTAGATGGGCGCAATCTCCAGCCGAGCGCCCCGCCTGATGCCCGCCCAACCGCCCCCGAACGACGACCTGCGGCGGTTCTCCGACGTTCTTGAAGACCTCGGCCACGCCCCCGAACCCAAGCTGACCATGGCCGAACTGGTGGCGTCGTTCGGCGAGCGCGGCTTTGGGGCCATGATCCTGATCCTGTCGCTGCTGGCGCTCCTGCCCTGGCCGCCCGGCGGCAAGGCGGTCTTCGCCGTACCGATCATCCTGATGTCTCTGGAACTGGCCTTCCAGAGACAGAGTGTGTGGCTGCCGCGCTGGATGTTGAAGGCCTCGGTGTCCCGCGCCGCCTACAATTCCTTGATCGCCACGCCGTTCGCAGCCCCGCCCTGGCTGCGTCGCTGGGTGCTGTCGGCAAAGGTGCGGATCGCCGGGCGCCGGTACATCTTTTCCGACGGCGTGAGGCGCGCCGTTCGCAGACGCCCGAATGGCCTGAGCGTCCTGAAGATGGTCCGCGCCATCGAACGCTTGACCCGCCCTCGCCTGCCGCTGCTGACCGGCGATGTCGCCGACACCTTCACAGGCTTGGTCTGCGTGGTGCTGGCCCTGATCATGGCCTTGCCCATCCCGTTTGGAGACGCCCTGCCCGGCATCGCCCTGGTTCTGTTCGCCCTGGGCATGATGCAGCGCGACGGGGTCGCCATCCTGCTCGGCGTCGTCGCCACCGCAGCCAGCGCCCTCTATCTGTTCCTGATCTGGGCGACGGTGGTCGAGGTGGCCCAGCACGTGACCGGCTGGTTCGCCAAACTGCTGCACTGACGGCGACAAAAAGGGCCGCCGGGTTTCCCCGACGACCCTTCATTGCCTGACCGCGAACGGTCCGGCCGCAACTCAGTCTGAAAGGCTCAGACCAGGCCCTCTCCGAGGACCAGGGTCGCGGTCGCCGCTCGCGATTGATGACAATGAGACACTGGATCACCTCCTTTCAGCTACACGTCACACTCTGACGCAGAAGCAGAACATGGGAGCGGGAATCGGCGTCGGCAAGTCACGGAATCGGGAGGCGAAATGCTTGACGCCCTTCGACTCCATGAGAGGCTAAAGCGTCCGAAACCGCTCGTGGAGCCTCATGACCGTCACGCCCTGCATCATCTACGTCCGCTTTTCCTCGATCCAGCAGGAGAAAGGCGCGTCGATTGAACGTCAGCTTGAACTCGCTCGCGCACATATCGCGCGAGAGGGTTGGGTCGAGGCCGAACCTCCGGTCATCGACAAGGGACGCTCGGCATGGAAGGGCGACCACCTCTCAAAGGGAAACCTTGGCATCCTGAATAAGAGGATCATGGCGGGCGAGATCGCGCCGGGAACCGTCCTTCTTGCGGAGAAGCTGGATCGGTTCAGCCGTCAGGAGCGGAAGATCACCCGGCGTTGGTTGGAAGATGTCACCGACCTCGGCATCGGCATCGCCACCGTGGACGGCGGGCGGGTCTACACGGCCCAAACCCTGCAAGCGAATATGGTCGAGGACATCGAAATCCTGATTCGCGCTGAACTGGCGTGGAAGGAAAGTCAGCAGAAGTCCGAACGAATCATGGACGCCCAAGCTCGCAACCGCACCAAGGCGGCGACGACGGGCCGCGTCATGTCCGCGCGTTGCCCCGGCTGGCTCAAGGTCGTCGCTGGCAAATTCGAGATCGTCGAGGAACGCGCCGAACTCGTTCGCCAGATTTACCAGTGGACGGCCGAAGGCGTTGGCGCCCGAACGGTTGGCAAGCGGCTGAACGACGCCGACGTGCCGACGTGGGGGAAGGCAAGCCACGGATGGGAACCGACCTTCATCAGCGAGATCATCGCCTCCCCTGCCGTCGAGGGAGATCATCAGCCGACGCGCCTTATCAAGGGCCGCAAGACCGCGACGTTCGAGAAGATCGAGAACTACTATCCCCGGATCGTAGACGCTGACCTCGTGACCGCCGCCCGCTCGGCCCGCAAGATGCGCCAGCGTTCCGGCGGTGGACACCGCATGAACTTTCGCAATCTCTTCCAGTCCGTGGCCCGCTGCGCTGGCTGTGGGGGCCGGATGACCTTGAGAAACGGCCCTACCCCCCGCGCCAATCTGATTTGCTCTCACGTCTTCCGGGGCCGCAAGTGCGATCAGGCCACGTCGATTCGCTACCGGGCGTTTGAAGACGCCGCCCTTACCCAGATGCTGCATCTGGCCTTGGATGATCGGTTTTTCTCCAAGGCCGACGAGACCCGCCCGCTCGTGACGAAGGTCGCTGAACTCGACAAGCTGATCGCCGACCAGACCGCCAAGTCGAAACGTCTCTTGAAGATGATTCTTGGCGCGGACGACCCCGATCAGACGATGTTGGACATGCGCTCCGAGATTGAGCGAACCATGGTCGCGACCAAGGCACGGCGAGAGGAAGCGATTCTCGCCCTCGACGCCGCCCGTGGTGCTGTCAGTCAGGCCGCTCACATGCGCCGGGTCTGGGAAGTGCGCGAGGCGATCAACCACGAGGACGAATCAATCAGCACCGCCGCCCGGATGAAGGTGGCTCAAGCCATTCAGACCGTCGTCGAGAGGGTCGAGATCGACACCAAGGACGAGTTCGAAGGCAAGGAGCAGAAGACCTTCACGATGACGCTCGTCGGGAATGTGCGCGGCTTCAAGTTCGACGACAGGGGAAACCTGCTCGCAGAGTTCGACTTGGGCGCCCACATCCTCAACCCGGAGACCGGCGTCGGCTATCTTCATGGTTCGCTTGGTGTCCAGCCCGACCCGCAGAAGATCGCGACTCTCCACGAGTATTTCCGACGCCGGAGCCAAGCCGCTTAAGGATTCTCGCCGCCCTTAAGGGCAGGCCCTGCCTCGATAAATATCGAGGTGAACACCGAAACATATCGACAGAAGGTCGCTCGTCAGATCGACCTTGAGAACGAGTCACGCGCGCTCGGCGCAAGCCGCTATCGTGCGAGCCGACCCATGCCGTGGCGCAACGAGACCCGCGCCGCTGACGAAGAGGCGGACCTTCCACCCGGCCGTCAACTTCTCAAGCTGGCGACCGAGCCGACCGCCGCTGCGATCCGTGAGTTTTGCGAGCGCGTGGATCATGGCGGCGCGGCGCGCGGCGTGGACGCCCACCTGATCCTGTCGCAGATCGGAGCCGACGAGGCCGCCTATCTGACAGGGCGGGTCGCACTCGACGCCGCCGCAAGCGGCATGAAGTTCACCGCCACCTGCATCGCGGTCGCCAACGCCATTATCGAACACATCCAGATGGACGGCCTTCGCCAGAACCGGAAGGATGTCTTCAAGGGGCTGCTCAAGTCCCAGCAGAACGCTTCCTCTCTGGTCACGAGCAAGAAGCGCAAGGCCATCAAGGACATCATGATCGAACACGGGGTGGACCGCACGTTCACCCTGCAACAGCGCGTTCGCGCGGGGGCCAAGGCCCTCGAACTGTTCTGCGATGTGACCGGCCTGTTCGTTATCGAGAGCATCGCGCGCGGCACGAAGGTCATTCGACCGACCGAGGCCGTTCACCGTTGGCTCGAACAACAGCACGCCCGCTGCGAACTGTTGGAGCCGATGCATCTTCCGATGATCGTCCCGCCGCGCCGATGGACCACGCCGTTCCGTGGCGGCTACGTCACCAAGACGCCGGGTGCGCGCCTCGTGAAGCAGACGAACGCCGCCTATCACGAACATCTCCGCAAAGTCGAAATGTCCGCCGTTTACTCGGCCGTGAACGCGATCCAATCGACGGCTTGGCGAATCAACCGGCCGATCCTCGATGTCATCCGTGAGGTTTGGGACGGGGGCGGCGTTTTGGGTGGTCTACCCAATCGACAACCGCTCGATCTCCCGCCTCGCCCGCCCGAGTTCGCTCACGACGAACAGGTGAAAGCCCGCTGGAAGCGCGAGGCCGCCGACATCCACGACCTGAACTCGGCCAACCTATCGAAGCGACTGGCGATCAGTCAGCGTCTATGGGTCGCGGAAAAGTTCGCGGACGAAGAGGCGATCTTCTTCCCGCACAGCGTGGACTTCCGAGGCCGCGTCTATCCGATCCCGTCCGCCGGTCCCAATCCGCAGGGCGACGACATCTGCAAGGCTCTGCTGACCTTCGCCGAAGGCCATCCGATCACCGACGCCGGAGCGGGTGCGCTCGCCATCCACATCGCCGGATTGTTCGGGGTCGATAAGGTCTCGCACGACGAACGCATGGCTTGGTTCTGGGCGAACGAGCATCTGGTTCTGGACAGCGCGAACAACCCTCTCGACGGCGCCCGCTTCTGGGCCGAAGCGGACAGCCCCTTCATGGCTCTGGCCGCTTGCATCGAATGGGCGGGCTACATCCGCGAGGGCGCCGACTTCATCAGCCACCTGCCGGTCAGCCTCGACGGTTCGAACAGCGGTTTGCAGCATTTTAGTGCGATGCTCCGCGATCCTGTAGGGGCGAAGGCCGTCAACCTTGTGCCGGATGACCGGCCGCAGGACATCTATTCGGACGTGGCGGCGAAGGCTCAAGCCCTCGTCGATCAGGATGCCGACGAAAGGGCAGTCGCATGGCGAGGCGGACTGGTCACGCGCAAGGTCGCCAAGCGTCCCTGCATGACCTTCACCTACAGCGCGACCCGGTTCGGCATGACGGACATGATCTATCAGACGCTCCGCGAACTGGACGCCAACGGTCAGCCCCACCTTGGGACGGCCGACAACTACGCCTCGTCGCTCTACCTTTCCTACACCCTCTGGGATGCGATCTCGGACACGGTAGTCGCCGCCTCGACCGCCATGGCGTGGCTGCGCGAAGCGGCCAAGGTGATGACCGCCGCTGGTCAGCCGATTTGGTGGACGACGCCGACCGGCCTTCCGGTCCTGCAAACCTATCCCCGCCGTCGCAAGGACCGGATGACGGTCTTTCACAAGAACAAGCGGCTTCAGATCAACCTTCAGCACAGTGCGCCGGGCATCGACGGTCAGCGTCAGGTCAACGGTATCAGCCCGAACTTCATCCACTCCATGGATGCGGCCCACCTCATGGCCGTCGCCAACGCCTGTCATGACGCGGGCATCTATGACCTGTCCGTGGTCCATGACAGTTTCGGGGTTCACGCCTGTCGTGTCTTCGAACTGCGCTCGATTCTGCGAGAGACGTTCGCCGATCAATACAGCGTGGACAGGCTGGCCATGCTGCGTGACGAACTGATCGCACAGCTACCGGAAGCTTACGCCGACAAGCTCCCGCCACTTCCGGCAATGGGCGACTTCGACATCAACGAGGTCCGCCGGTCGGATTACCTTTTCCACTAAATGCCTTGAGCCAATGAATGCATCCTAACTCCCTATTGAGAGACCGAAACATCCCATGATTTTTTCAGACCCTAATCTCGGCGACCGAGTTCGAAGCGCATCGACCGTCGCCGTCCTGCGTGAACCCGCCTTCCTCGTTCTGGACCGTGTGTCGAACCTCGACCCGGCGGATCAGATTCGCGCCACGTTCCTCGCCGCTGTCGCTATGGCGTTGGGCGCCGGGATCAATCCACACGAAGAGGTCACGCGCTCGCTCCGCATGATGTCGGATGCCGAAGCAGACCATACCGTCCACGTTCAGGCGATCCGCGACTATGCGGAAAATGAACTGCGCCGTTTCGTTTGATCCCCGATGTCGGTGTGATCGTCGGATTTGTGCGGCTGTTGCAGTCGCCGGTCTCGCACTTCCTCATGCCGACTGACTTGGCGGACGAAGCGTCGGCTTGGCTGCTATCGCAAGAGATCGAGCATGAATGGAATGACCTCTACGTCATGGGCCTTCAACCCACCGGCGGGACAGTAATCTCTATCGCCGACGACTTCGGCGCCTTCGCATTCAGGATGTGGGGCGACGATACGGTTATCGGACCCGTGATTTTTTCCACGCCTTTGCCCGGCAAGTGGCCCCGCAATATTTCGGCGGACGACCCGCCTTGTTGACGGTGATAGCCCCCTGACATTGGCCGCAGTGCACGGGCGTCGGCTTCACCTCTGCTCGCACCGCTCGGTATCGAGCCTTTTCACGACAAAGCTGCGAGCAGAATTTCTTCGATGATCGGATGATCTGAAACGCTGTCCCGCAGACAGGACATGCGCCTTCCGCCTTGGCCAACTCTTTACGGGGCCGTGGCGTAGCAAACCCTCTGGATGCGTCACTCGCTGCCAGCAGTTCTTCGATCCTCTCGGCCCAACGGCCCTCACATTTCAACATCGCGTATTTACCGCGAACGCTCCCCAACCTCATTTCGAAAGGGCCTCGCATGAGCCGACCGAAGCCCTCTGCCTACGCGCAGACCCGACCGTTCCCCACCAACGTCGCCGAGTTCCTTGAATACCTCGACTTCAAGTTCCCCGAGCAGGAGCCACGGGCTGGCGACACCCTCGACACCATCATGTTCAAGGCGGGCCAACGCGCCGTCGCCCTCCAGATGCGCCGGGAGTTTGAAGCCTCCCTCAAACGCAAGGAGGTCTGACCATGTGCCTCGTCAAAAAGCCGAAGGTTGTCGCCGCACCGGCTGACAAAGAACCGGCCATCATCACCAACCCTTACCTCGACGGTCTGCCCGCGATTGAACGCGCCCGTGCTGGCGGCGTCCGCTCGCTGACGATCCCCCGTGGGGCATCGGGATCAGCGTCGGTCGCGCCGACGACGCCGCGTTCGCCGACCATCCCCGCGCCTTCGACAGGTGGCGGATCGCCCACGGTTGATCCCGGCATGACTCTTTTGGCCAAGCTGCCCGGCACAGTCGGATCGCTCGCCCGCAAAGCCCTTTCGAAAGCGAAATAATCCCGCATGAAAACCGCAGCAGCGCGTTTCAGCGCGCTGTCTGCATCCCGTTCGACCGTCTTGGAGAACGCTCGCACCGCATCGCGCGTGACGATCCCCGGTCTGATCCCACTTGAGGGTCAGAACGAACACTACACCCCGACCCAACCCTATCAGAGCGTCGGCGCCGATGGCGTCCGCAGCCTTTCGGCTCGGCTCCTGATGACGCTGTTCCCGACCAACGTCGGGTTCTTCCGCCTGAACGTGGACGCCGCCGTGGCGCAGTTCACCGGCGAGGAAAAGAACGCGGTCGATGTCCAACTGGCGCAGTTCGCACAGTCGGCGAACAACCTTCTGGATGACCGCCGCGCCCGCGCTGTGTTGGCCGAAGTGCTTCGCCACCTCGTGATCGCTGGCAATGTCCTCCTGCACATTCCGCTGAAGGATACGCCGCGCATCTATCGCCTCGACCAGTATGTGGTGAAGCGCGATAGCCGTGGCGTCCCGACCCTCATCATCGCTCGCGAAAGCATCCACGTCTCGAACCTGTCGGTTGAGACCCGGACGGCTGTCGGGCTGACCCTCGACCCGGACAAGCAAGACCAGACGGTCGATGTCTACACGGTCATCGAGAAGCGCGGCGAGAACCACGCCCAATACCAAGAGATCAACGGCAAGCGCGTCCCCGGTTCGGAGAGCGAGACCCCGATTGAAAAGTCGGGCTGGCTGGCTCTGCGCTGGCTGGCGATCCCGGCCAACGACTACGGTCGCTCGCACGTCACAGAATACATCGGCGACCTTCTGGCCCTTGAGGAACTGAACGAGTCGATGATCGCCTACACCGCGATCTCGTCGGACATTAAGTTCTTCGTCCAACCCAACTCGGTCATCGACCTCGATGTGGTTGTGGGTTCGGAGCGCGGCTCCTTCCACACCGGCGACGCCGGTGACATCACGGTCTTGAGCCTCGACAAACAGGCAGACTTTGTGATCGCCGAGCGTCTGGCGTCCGCAATCGAAGCGCGCGTCGCCAAGGCATTCCTGATCCAGCAGTTCCGCAACGCCGAGCGCGTGACGGCCGAAGAGATTCGGATGTCGTCAGAGGAATTGGAGAACACGCTGGGCGGCACCTACTCGGTGCTGTCGGCCGAACTGCAATACGCCGTCGCGACCCGCTACCTCTACATCGCAGAGCGCGAGAAGCTGATCCCGAGCCTACCGGCTGGGATTAAGCCGAAGGTCGTCACCGGCCTCGCCGCGCTGGGTGCCGCAGCCGAAGTGAACCGCGTTCGGACGTGGGCTTCGGATGTCATGGGATTGCTGGGCCAAGCCGAGTTCATCGCCAAGGTCGATACGACCGCGCTGATGAACAAGCTGGGCGTCGAGCATGGCGTGACAGACCTGCAAAGCCTTCTGAAATCACCAGAACAAATCGAAGCCGAGCAGCAACAGGCGATGATGGCGCAAGCCACTCAAGCCGCTGCACCGGGCTTCATGGACGCCGCGATGAAAGCCGCGTCGCAAGACCCTAACCAAGGAACTGAATGAGCCTCGAACTCCCGGTCAATGAGACCGCTTCGGAAACTCCGAACGACTATTCCAACCTTCCGGCTTCGGCCTTCCCGGCGGGCGTTGACCCCGCCACCTACGCTCAATCGCTCAACAAGGCCGAGCCGGAAACCCCTTCGAAACCTGAACGCCCTGCACACGTCCCCGAGAAATTCTGGGACGCCGACAAGGGCGAGGCCCGCTGGGAAGACATGGCCAAATCCTACGCCGAGCTTGAAGCCAAGCAGCGCGGGAAAGCCGAAGACCCGGCCAAGACCGACAGCCTGAAGATCGAACAGACCGAAGGCGAGACCTCGGCCGAAGACGCACCGAACCCGATCACATCGGCGTTCGAAGGCTTCGCTAAGGTCTATGAAGAATCGCGAGGCCAACCCGGAGCCGACGACATCCAGAAGATTGTCGATCTCGGCGTCCCGCAAGGCATCGTGGACAACTATCTGGCTGGGCTTGAAGCCCTCGCCCGTGAGCAGTTTTCGAACGCCTACGCCGCCGCTGGCGGTGAGGATCAGTTCAACGCCGCGATTGATTGGGCCAAGACCGGCCTGACCCCTGCGGAACAGGACAGCTACAACACTCTCGTCGAAAGCCAAGCGACCGCCCGTCAGGGTGTCGAATGGCTGATGTCGAAGTTCAACGCCGCGCGCCCTGCCGAAGGCTCTCTGATCGAGGCCGAAGCAAGCCCGGCATCTGGCGATGTCTTCCGCTCCAAGGCGGAAATGACAGCCGCTATCCAAGACCCTCGCTACAAGACGGACCCGGCGTATCGAAACGACGTGGCCCAGAAACTGTGGCGTTCGAACGCAGCGGGTTCCCTGCTGTAATCCAACCGTAAGACCACACCCGCTCGTCCTATCGGGACTTGCTTGGCGGGGCCGCACAGTTCCCCGCGCACACAGGGAACTGACCGCCTTCGGGCGGGCGGCCGGTGAAAGCCCGGCCTAACTCTTTCTCCCAAATCAAAGCGGAAACATCCGGCTGCGAAGAGGCCGGTTTCGACCGCACAACCTCATGCGCCAGCGGACTCCGATTGATCGACGGGAGCCAAAAACTCTCTCTCAATCAAGGAGCCTAATGGCTAACTCCATCCCCTCGCGTCCCGGTTTCAAGACCGGCGGCGCCGCTGGCAATCTCGACCTCTTCCTCGACCTGTTCGCGGGCGAAGTCCTCTCCACCTACGAAGCCAAGACGATCATGCGCGGTCTGCACCGCATCGTGAATCTGAACGGCGGCAAGTCGTATCGCTACCCGGTCATGGGTCAGGCGACCGGCGGCTACCACACCCCCGGCGTCGAGATCACCGGCGACCAGATCGCACACGACGAGATCGTCGTGACCCCGGACGACAAGCTCGTCTCGTCGGTCTTCATCGCCGACATCGACGAAGCTCTGAACCACTACGAAGTTCGCTCGGCCTACGCTGACGAAATCGGTGGCTTCCTCGCCCGTCACTTCGACGCCAACGCAATCCGCGCCCTCATCAAGGCCGCTCGCGACGCGGGCAAGCTGGGCCAAGGCGGCGGCAACGTCACCGGCTCCACGCTCCTGACGGACGTGACGAAGCTGTTCGACGCTTTCTCGGAAGCGAAGAAGGTCATGGACCTGAAGAACGTCGATGTGGACACCAAGCCGATCTACGGCATGGTCGCGACTCCGCAATGGTATGCCCTCAAGCAGTCCGACAAGAACCTGAACCGCGACTACAACGGCGGTTCGGCTGACGTTCGCAACATGGCTCTGACGACCATCGACGGCGTTCAGATCATGAAGTCGAACCTCGCTCCGTTCGGCGTCAACCAATCCGCCACCCCCGGCGTGCTGGCTCGCTATCAGGGCGACTATTCGAAGACTGTCGGCGTCGTCTGGACCCCGGACGCTCTCGTCACCGCACAGGTGCAAGACGTGTCGATCCAGCACGAAGAGCAGATCAGCAAGCAAGGCCACCTGATCGTCGGTCGCTACATGAGCGGCACGAACGTCCTGCGCGCCACCGATGCGGTCGAACTCCGCACCGGCGCCCCGACCTAATCCCGGTCATGCACACACCGAACCAATGAAAGGGTCGCCCTCCGAAAGGGGGCGGCCCTTTTTTTCATCCTCGTTCCGAAAGGAGGCCGCGCCATGATGGCTGCGCCGCTCACGGAACTTGAGGCCGTGAACTCCATGCTGGCCGCTACCGGCCAAGCACCAGTCAACAGCTTCTCCGGCACGATCAGCGATCAAAACATCGCTCGTGGCCATCTGGCCAACGTCGTCCGCGAGGTCTGCTCGCACGGCTTCTCGTTCAATACCGACGAGAACTACGTTCTCACGCCCGACTTCGAAGGCGTCATCGCCATTCCGGCCGGGGCCATGTCCGTCAATCCGATGGACCCGCGCCAAAACCTCGTGCAGCGGCGTCACCCGACCCGCGAGACAATGTGCCTTTGGGACAAGGCGAACCTGACTTGGACGATCACCGAGCCGGTGAAGGTCCGCGTCCGTTGGTCCTATTCCTACGAAGCTCTCCCCGAACTGGCGCGCGTCTTCGCCGCCGTTAAGGCCGGTCGCCTCTTCCTTGCAGACTACGTTGGCGACGCTCAACGCGAACGCTTCGCCCAAGAAGACGAGCAGCGCGCGTGGATCAACCTGCGCCGCGACCAGACCGCAATCTCCGACATCAACATCTTCGACAATCCGCGCGTCGGCCGAAAGCTGATCCGTGGCCGTCGTGTCTGGGGGTCTGAATGAGCCTGATGACCGGGGCTATCCCGGCTCTCATCGGCGGCGTCTCCCAGCAATCCGACCTTGTTCGTTCGACCGATCAACTGGAAAGCCAACTCAACGGCTTCTCGTCTATCGCTGACGGTCTCGGCAAACGTCCGCCGACCGAGCGTGTCGCCCGGCTGATGGAGACGGCGCCGAACAACGTCTTCGTTCACACCATCAACCGCAACACCGAAGAGCAATACGTCGTCACGATCACCGACGAACGCATCCGTGTCTTCGATAGTCAGACCGGCCAAGAGCGTCAGGTGAACGCTCCCGGCGGTTGGGGCTATCTGGAAGGGATCGCCGATTATGCGGGCGACTTGTCTATGTTCACCGTGGCTGACTACAGCTTCCTCGTGAACCGCAAGAAGGTCTGCGCCATGGGCGCGGTTGGCGACGACCAACAGCCCGATCAAGCCTACCAAATCTGGGTCAATCGCCACTACGGCACGGACTCGAACGGCGTCGATTTCGGACCCGGCGTCCCTTACCAGTATCAGCCTAACCCGTCTGGCGGCGTTCTGACTGGCACGGTTCAGCGTTCCGACAAGCTCCCCGAGACTGCACCGGAAGGCGCGATCTATCGCGTCCAAGGCGACGAAAGCTCCGGCTTCGTCAGCTACTATCTGCGCCGCAGCGGCGGCGTCTGGAAACAGTGCGTTATGCCGGGTCTGGTCAACGCCATCGACTACCGCACCATGCCCCACGCCCTGATCTCGGAAGCGGACGGCACGTTCACATTCGCTCCCTTCTCGTGGGCGCCGCGTCGTCTCGGCGACGAGGCGACCAACCCTACGCCGGGCTTCATCGGCCGCACGATCCAGAAGGTTTTCTTCTATCAGAACCGCCTGTCGTTCCTGTTCGACGAGGCCGTGGTCATGTCGGAATCCGGCATGTTCGGAAACTTCTGGCGAATGGATCAACTCGACTATCTGGACACCGACCGGATCGAAGTCGGGGCGACCTCGACGAAGGTGGCCAAGCTCTTCGACGCCGTGGCCCACAACGACGGCATCTTCCTGACTTCGGATCAAACACAGTTCTCGTTGACCAACGGCGAGATGGGTTTGACGACCGCCTCAATCGCGATGCGCCCGACCACGAACTACACCGTCAACACGGCGGCTGGCCTCGCGGCTCTCGGCTCCGAAATCTACTTCGCAGTCGAACGCTCCGGCTTCGCCAGCATCCGCGAATATACCCGCCTGTCTGGCACTGACGCGACTTCGGCCGCCGACGTGACAGCGCACTGCCCGACCTACATCCCTGCCGGTGTGCATGGTCTGATCGCAGCCGACGACCTGAACTCATTGTTCGTTCTAACGCATGGATCGGCTCAAAGCATTTTCGTCTACCAGTTCTATTGGAACTCATCGGACGAGAAGGCGCAGTCGGCTTGGCATCGCTGGGACTTCGGGACTGGGACGAATATCGTATCGGGGGCCTACCTCAAGGGCGTCCTGTTCCTCGTCATGCAGCGGGCCGATGGCCTGTGGCTTGAGAAGATCAACCTTCAGTCGGGCGCGATCCCGGCCGAGACCTCCGCGCAAATCCACCTCGACCGTCGAACCGCCATCACTGGCGAGTTCAACACGACCGAGAACCGGACCTACTTCACGCTCCCGTTCCGCCCCGCGAAAGACCGTTTCCAAATGGTCCGCACCGCAGGGTTCGGCGGGCGTCGCGAAACGCTGATCGACCCTTCGACCTACCAATGGCTCACGGACAACATCGTCAGTGTGCCGGGTTCGGAGATCATCGCGCCCGTCCTCGCGGGCGAGGGCTACACTTTCGCCTTCCAGTTCTCGAAACAGTTCGTCCGCCGATCCGATGGCGTCGCCGTCACGACGGGCCGACAGGTCATGCGGTCCTTCACGGTGAACTATGCCGACACGGCCTATTTCAAAACGCTCGTCGCGCCCTATGGGTCAGACGATACCGTCGATGAAGTCGTGCCGACCAAGCTGACGGACATGACAGGGCGAACCATCGGCGCCGGGCATTTCAAGCTGAACACGCCGACCTACGGGACAGGCCGATACCGCTTCATGGTGTTCGGTCAGAACCAATTGGCCCGCATCCGCATCGAGAACGACACGCCGTTCGCCTCCACCTTCATCAGCGCAGAGTGGGAAGCGACCTACAACAATCGCGCACGAGTCTGACCTTTCGGGGTCAGACTCACTCCGCGCTTAAACGGCTCACGGCCATGCGGTGGAAGGCACTTGGGGTCTGGTGGCGGGCCGACGAAAAGAAGGTATCGGCTTCGCAGCCCGCTTTCATGAGGGTCGCTCCGGTCGAGTCGGGATAGACGATCTCGGTCCTTCCTCGACGATGGTCCGACATCACGACGCCACCGCCGTTATTGAACTCGGTATAGGTTAGCGAAGTCAGCGTTTCATTGCGACAATCCACTTCCATCCGGGTCACACGGTAGCCCTCCCGCGAAGACTGGATCGCCCAAACCGTGGCCAAGTTGCCGGTGCGGCGTATTTGGCTTTGGTCAACGCCGAGGATGTATTCGTCGCTATTGCCGATTTCGCGCCACTCGCCCGCGAATGCTGGGCCAGCAAACGCCGCCAGCGCGGCAACCAAAACCATCAAACGCATAAGCCCCTCCCGTTTCCGGTTTCATGCCATCACGGGGGCGCAGCAAGCAACTCATGATCGAATTTCACGACCTCGCCGACGTATCGGCCGAGCAAACCATCGCATGGCTGGAAGACATCTGCGCCGACCTTCGCCCCGGCGATTGGGACGAGATGAAAGCCACCAATCCCATGCTCAAGATGGGAGACCCTGACCCGCTGCATCTGCTCACGGTCAGCGTCATGCAGTCCGTTGACGGGTGGATCATCACCGATAGCGGCAAGGCCATCTGCGTCTTTGGCGCGGCTGACGGCGGGATCGTCTGGATGATCGGCGCGAATGGCATGGAAAGGCCGCGAGCAAAGCTGGCCATTGGCCGGGCCACCCCGAACTTCGTGGATCGCTGGCACCTCTTCTGGCCCCACCTTTCCAACTACATCGACGCCCGCAATCACCAGTCCATCCACTGGCTGCTCTGGGCCGGGTTCGAGATTGAACAAGTCGATCTCACCCACGGGCGCGAACGCCGCCCCTTCTACCTCATGTCTCATACAAGGGAGGGACCAACCCATCTGTGATCCGATCACGGTCATGACGACCCTCGCCGTCGTCTCCACCGCCACTCAAGTCATCGGCGAGATTCAGGCCGCCAAGACCCAGACCCGCTCCATCGACCAGCAGCTTGCACAACAACAGCAGCAAATCGCCACGCAGCAGGTCGCCGAACTCAACGACCGCCAACGTCAGGCCCGTCGCGAACAGGCCCGCATCAAGGTCGCCGCCGGTCAGGCGGGGCTAAATATCAGCGGAAGCGTGACCGATCTTCTGAACGATTCCGTCATGCAAAACGCGCTCGCCGCCGAGCGAACCAACCTCAATGCTGACAATCAGCAGAAAGCGGCCGCAGCCGAAGCGAACTCCATGTATTCCCGCATTTCTCGCCCCACCATTCTCGGTGCTGGACTCCGCATCGCCCAAGCTGGCGTCGGCGGCTACTACCAAGGCAAGGGTATCAAGCTGTCTCAAGACGCGGCTTCGAAAGGTCCGTCTCTGAATGGCTGATCTTTCCCGCAACAGCATCCGCCGCACCGCACAGGACCGCATCACGAACAACCGTGACGCCATCCTCCCGGTAAACCGCGAGACCCGTTCCGCAGACGTGCGCGTCACCACCGATCTTCGTTCCGCCTTCCGTGGCGACGGCGGTCAGGCAGACGCCCTCCGCGATTTCTTCGGCCTCGCTCGACAGAACGCAGCAGCCTTCTACGAAAACGACATCGCCGAACGCCGCGTTCAGGCAGAAGACGACTTCGCACAGGGCCAGACCGACGCCGCATCGGGCGGTGTCATGGACCCAGCCATGGCGCAGTCGGTCGCCTATGAGCGCGCCTATCACTCGACCACAGCAGCGGCTCGCCAAACCAAGTTTGAGACCGAGACCGCACAGGAAGTCGAACGCCGCATCAACAGCGGGGCAACACCCGACGACATCGACGAATTCATGATGGAGCGGAACCGCGAGTTCATCGCCGAATCTGGCGACCTCTTCACCCAGCCCGATGTTCAGCGTCAGGTGGCGGGACGTTTGATCCGATGGACCGGCGATCTCGACACCCGCGCTAACGCGATGATGAAAGAGAAGACTGACAAGGAACTGCTGGACCTCACGGTCGGCAATGCGGTTTCCGGTCTACAGCGTGGCGAAGGTTTCGACCTCGCGGCCGAGCGCAACCGTCTGACCGAAGCGGGTCTGAACGGCGACGCAGTGCAAGAGGCACTGGTGAACGGCGTCGTCGCTTACGCTCAAGAGACGGGCGACACGACCGTCCTGCAAAACCTCTTGGACGCTCGCGATCCGAACGACCCGGATGTGGTCGCCTTCAACACTACGATTGAAGGTCAGCCGCTCCCTCCGGTGGAAACGCCGACGCCCGCTGCTCCGGCTGCGGCTCCGGCTCCCGCCCGTCAAACCTATGCAGCCCCTTTGGCTGACATGGGTCGCGTGACCTCCGGCATGGGCGCACGTCGCGCACCGCTACCCGGCGCCTCAACCAACCACGGCGGCATCGACATCGCAGTGCCGGTCGGGACGCCTGTCTCGGCTCCGGCCGATGGCGTCGTCGAAGTCGCTGGCGTTCGGGGACGGGGCGGCAAAACCCTCATCATCCGACATGCAGACGGTTCAACGACCGGCTTCGCACACCTCGACAACATCTCGGTCGAACCGGGCGACACCGTGACCCAAGGTCAGCAGGTGGCCGCATCTGGCAACAGCGGCAACAGCACCGGCCCGCACCTGCACTGGACCTACCGCGACGCCAAAGGCGAGAGGAAAGACCCGCGCTCAATGGTCGGCTCCGAGACCCAAGCGATGGCTGCGGCTCCGGCTGAAACTGTCGAGACAGCATCGGCGGAAGTCGAACCGGCTCGTCGTCCGCGACTGCCCGGCCGCTCGCTTCTGAACCCGGCACAACAGGTCCGCATCCTCAACGCTATCGACAGCATCGAGGGCGACACCGAACGTAAGACCGAACAGGCGCGTCAGGCGACCAAGGACGAACTGACGATGGACCTGTGGTCCCGCGCCAGCCGTGGCGAAGACGTGTCGGACGCCATCGAACAGAACGTCCGCTCGAACGTGCTGGAACCCGGTGAAGGCATGACCATGAACAACGCCTTCCGCTCGCTTCGCGACACCACGCTCGACGGTGAAGCCGACGATGATTTGGTGCTGCGCTACGGCGAACGCTTTGCTGCGAACAACCCGAACTATGCGTCGATCACAGAACAAGCCGACCGCGACTATCGCGCCGGTCGTTTCGGAACTGGCCGCGCCGCTACCCGCGCCTACATCGAGGTTCGCACCCGTGCGGCCAGCGGTTCACGCGGCGATGCTGGTCGCGATCCGGCCCAACAGCAGATCGTCGGCAACGCCCGTGGCTACGTCTCTGGGTCTCTGCGATCCATGGTGACGCAAGGCGTCGGCGGCGCCGTTCCACCGCACATGCTGCGGCTCGTGATCCAAGGGGAAAATGAGTTCGAACGCCGTCTCGCCAATGGGGAAGACCCCATGCAAGCCGCTGACGCCATCGTCCGAAACTATGGCGGCTTCCTCCGAAATGGCGGCGGCACAACCACTATCGCTGCGGTTCCACCTCCGGGTGGAACGGGCAATGCGCGCGTCCCCGGCCAGACCGGGACAACCACGCAAGCCCCCGCACAACTTCAATACATCCCCGGCCAAGGACTCGTCCCGGCCCGATGAAAGGACTGAATGAGCATCACTGTTAGAGGCCCTGATGGGGCTGTCATCACTTTCCCTGACAACACCCCGCACAGCGTCATCGAACGTGAAATGGCCCGCCATTACGGGCAAGCTCAAGAACAACAACGGGACCGTCGCTCGGCGGCGGTCTCGCTGTCCGCGCCCAAGGACAAACGCTCGCTGGGCGAACGTCTTGGCGACGTGTTCTCGGACACATGGAATACCAACTTCATCGCCGAAGGTTGGCGAGCGGGTCTCGACGACACCGCCGATTACATCGACGCTTCGCAACGGGGCGACACGCGAGCGGCTACCGACATCGCAGGTCGCCAAACCCTGAACCCAATCCGCCTCGTCTCAAGACTCTATAACTCGGTCGGCGTCCTGACCGACATGGCGGACAAGACCCGAGACACCCGCCGTGCCGCCGACACTGCGATCTCCAACGAGCGTCAACGCCGTCAGGAGTTCGCACAAGAGTCTGCCGCCGATCCCTTCTGGGAAGCTGAAGGCGGCTTGGTCGGCAAAGGTCTGCATGGCGGCGCCGCACTACTCGGCGTTCTCGGTGGCTCGGCCGTCGATCCAACGTCATACATTACCGGCGGCTCTTCGCTCTGGATGAAGGTAGGCGTTCAAGGTCTGGTCGCCGGAGCGACGGATGTCCTATCGCAGACCGACGCCCTGTCGGCTGGCGTCCAAGATAACTACAGCGGCCTCCGCACCCTCGCGAGTGCTGGCGCGGGCGCGGCTTTCACAGGCGCCTTTGAAGGCGCCGGATCGTTGATCCGCCGCATCCGCAACAATGAGCCTCGCCCTTCCATGGTCGAACTCGACCAAGCGATGCGCGATGAACTCGACCTTTCTGACAGCGTAAACCTGCCGATGTTGTCCCTCGACGACATGACCTTCCGCCCGGTGCAGAAGGGGCCGGTGTCGGCACTGCCGATGCGTGTCGAAGAGCCTCGCGCCAAGGGTCCGTCGTTCGAAGACCTTGAAGCCGATGCCCGAACCGCTGGAGCCGACGCCAAGACCAAGGCAGACGAACGCTGGAACGGCGTCGATTGGGGACTGGCCGGTTCGCCGGAGCGCGCCAAAGCGGCGATGGCTCACCTCGACAGTCTGAAAAAGTTCGTCAAACCCGAGCAGGTGGACGCCTTTGTCCGCTGGCTCGGCAAGCAGGGCGACGAGATCGCGGACGGCCCCAGCCACTGGAACGCCGACGTGTTCGACTTCGACGAGTTGGTGAATGACCCGGACAGCTTCGAAGAACTGGCGAACGTCATGGGGCAAATCTTCAAGCCCCTCTACGACGCGGCCGGTGACGCGCCGAAGTCGTGGAAGTCGGTTCAGGATCGCCAGCAGACCTTCGGTCTGACGACCTCCGATGTCGTGAAGGCTCACGCCGACATCACGTCAGAGTTCGGCGTCTCGTCCAAAATCCATGCGCTCGAAACGCTCGCTATGCAGCACGTCGATCACCTCGTGACGAAGGTCGCCGATGTCCGCGCCAAGATGGCCAACGGCAAGGCGACCGCGAACGACGTGTCCGATCTGGCCGCCCACCTACAGGCGACACAGATGTTCGACGCGATGGCGGGCGGCGCGAAGTCGGAAGTGGCTCGTGCGCTGAACATCATGAAGGCGACCAAGCACCGCGCGCGAACCTTCAACGACCTTCAGCAGTCCATCAACGACCTGTCCGACGCCATGGGCGGCGGGATGAAGGGCGATGAAATGGGCGATGCGCTGGACGCGCTGATGAAGGCGAACAAGACCGGCGGGGCCAAAGGCTTCAAGGACGAAGTTCGCAAGATGCGGGCGATGGGCTGGGAGGATTACCTCTCATATTACGTCGTCATGGGCTACCTCACGACGCCCGCGACTGCCGTCCGCAACGCCGTGGGTTCGGTGCTTCACGCCGGGCTATCGGTCGGCGAACGCTACGTCGCCGCCGGTGTGACGACACCTCTGCGCCGGGCCTTCTCCGGTTCGAAGGCTTCGGTCGAGGGCGTCACCTTCCGCGAGGCCAACGCCTATGTGGCGGGCATCTACCAATCCTTCGCCGACGCCAGCCGTGCGGGCTTCCAAGCCTTCAAGACGGCGGCTCCTGTTCGAGACGGTGCATCGTCGCTCGGCGATGCGGCCTTCAATCAGCCGTTCCTCATCAACCCCCAACGAAAGGCGCGCTGGAAACAGAACCCTGTCCAGTCGATCCCTGACATGGCGGGCGCCGCGATCTTCTCGACCATCCGAACGCTGGGCCACCGCCCGTCTATCGCGATGGACGAGTTCGCCAAGGCGATGACCTACAAGATGCAGTTGAACGCTCTATCGGTGCGTGAGGCTTCGTATCGCTCGGCTCGCCTCAAGGGCGCCGATCAGGCCAAGGAGTTCAGCCGCGTCATGGACGCAGTTGCCAACCGCCCGTCGTCGGCTGCGATCTACCGCGCCAAGTCGGTCTTCGAACTGTCTGGCGAGACCTACGATCCGGCCAAAAACTACGGCAAGGATCAGACCCTCTACCAAGCGGCCGATGTGCTGGCGGCTGTCGATCTCCATGCGATGGCCGACGACTACGCCCGACTGATGACCTTCCAGAACAGCGGCCCCACCCTCAAAAAGTGGGAACAGGCTTTGGGCCAACACCGTCTGTTCCGAGCTTTGTTTGTCCCGTTCCTGCGAACCCCGATCAATCTTGTTCGGGCTGGCATGTTCGACCGCAACCCGATCCTGTTCGCCGCCCTCGGCGAGAACCGGACGAAGTTCAAGAACTACACTGCCGCTCTTCGTGGGCTGGATCAGTCACTTGAACGCGGCGGGGCTGAAGCCGACTTGGCAATGGCTCGCCTCGTGACCGGCATGGGCTTCATGGCGACGGCGGGCCTCCTGTTTGCGAACGGCGATCTCGTCGGCAAGCGATCAGCAGCGGAGGAAGAAGACGGCGTGAAGTCGTATTCGATCCGGCTCGGCGGTCGCTGGTTCCAGTATCAGCAACTCTCGCCGGTGGCCGAAATGCTCGGCATCGTCGCGGACATGAGCCGCATCTTCAGGGACCACGACATCAACGACGACGACATGCTGCAAGGCATCGGCGGCGGCGTTCTCGCAGCCATCGTGAACAACATCGTCAACAAGGCGGCATTGCAGGGCGTTGGTGATTTCTGGGACATGATCGACCCGTCATTCACGGCGGGTGACACTGACCGGGGCGAACGCTTCGGCAAGGAAGTCATGAAGAAAATCGGCTCGTCCGCTATCCCGGCTGTCGTCCGAAACCTCGCCCAAACCCAAGACCCGGTGATGCGCGAGGCGAGCGGTCTGCTCGAACATCTCGCGGCCAATATCCCGACCCTCTCGCAATCCCTGCCCGAGCGTCGTGACTGGCTCGGTCTCCCCGTCATCCGCAAGGATAAGGACGACGGCCTGTTCGAGGGATTGGTCCAGCCGACGCGCGTCAGCCAAACCGTTGACGACATCGTGCGCCGCGAGGTCTCGGCTCTCTCGACTGCCGACCCGGAACTCCGAATGGCGCAACGCCCACCGGAGCGGTTCAACGAGCAGAAGATCACGAAGCGCGAACACGCCTCGGTTCTGGAATATCAGGGCCAAGGCTATCGCCATCCCTACACCGGCCAGAACATGCACGAGGCTTTGGGATCGCTGATCCAGTCACGCGAATACGCCCTCATGGGCGATCCGCAACGAGCCGCCAGCATCAAGGAAACGGTCTCGCAATATCGCCGCTTGGCAAACGCCTCGATCCGCAACGGCGCCGTTCCCGAACTGCGGGAAATGGTGAACCGAACAGGCGGGGCAAAAGCCAACGAGCGGGCTGCTCAAGAGGGCTGGAATAACTGGCAGACCCAAGCCAACGCCCGACGCTACGGCGTCAGCCAAGGCGACATGTCCGCCATCATGAACTTCCAGCCCGGCCAATAACACCAACCACAATCCACCCGGATCGCCCGGTCGCTCACGCGGCCGGGCCTTTCGTCGTGGGTGAACGAAAGGATCAATGTCTCACCAGACCCGCGCCCAATACATCGTGACGGGAGGCCAGCAAGAGTTCGATCTTGCAGTCCCCTTCCTCGACCGGACCCACATTCGGGTCACGCTCAACGGCTCCATCCCGTTCTTCGAATGGGTCTCTGACAGCCGCATCCGCCTTCGTCAGCCTCCGGCCGAAAACAGCGTCCTGCAAATCCGTCGTGAGACGCCGATCAGCACGGCCCTCGTGGACTTCAAAAACGGGGCGAACCTGACCGCTGAAGAACTGAACCGGGCAAACCTTCAGAACCTCTACCGGCTTCAGGAACTGGACGACCTCTACACCGGCTCACTCGACCGGGCGCAGGTTCGGCTTGGCGATCACCTCGGCGTCGTCACCACGCCTGACGCCATCATGGACGAACTGATCCTGACCTCGGAAATGGGAGACGGTGCGCTCAACCGTTTCCGCGACGCACTGGCCAGCATCGACCTCTCGGCCGAACGCATCCTCGACCAATCATTTGCCCTCGCCGATCAAGCGTTCCGAACCGACACCCTCGACGGCATCGTGGCCAACACCACAGCCCGGACGACGGGCCTCGAACTCCGCGTCGATACGATCACCGATCTGGTGGACTCCCTCGTCAACTTCGAAGACGGGACAGGGATTGCCACCGTCATCCAGAACGAGGCGCAAGAGCGCGTCGCTGGTGATACGGCTCTGGCAACGACCCTCGCGCTCATCGGGGCACGGAACGCTGCGAACAACGCCTTCGTGCTGGACCTCAACACCGTCCGCGTCTCCGGCACAGAGAGCCTTGGCCAACGCCTCTCGGCGATCACGGTCAAGGCCAACGACAACGCGGCGAAGATCATCTCCGAAGCAACGGCGCGAGCCGATGCCGTGTCAGCGCAAGCTGACCGCATCGACCTTCTTGTAGCTCGGGCAAATGGTTTCGACGCCAGCATCACCGCCGAGCAGACCGCCCGATCAAACGCGGATGGTGCGCTCGCTCAAACCCTCTCGTTGCTGGGCGCCAAGAACGCCAACAACACCGCCTTCCTGCTGGACCTCAACAAGGTTCTCGTCGGTCCCACGGAGTCCTTCACCCAACGCCTGAACCAGATGGTGGCGACCGCCGGGACTAATGCACAGGCCCTCGTCACGAGCGAGGCGACCACGCGGGCCAGCCAAGACCAATCTTTGTCTCAACGCATTGATAGCGTCGGGGCGAAAACTGACGACAACACCGCCGCTATCGCAACAGAAGTCACGGCCCGAACCAACGCGGTGTCAGCAGAAGCGGCGCAGCGGACGGCTCTGGCGACGAAGATCGCCGGTGACATCGCAGCGGCGGTCCTGACCGAAACGAACGCTCGTGTTGCAGCCGATCAGGCAGAAGCTCAAGCCCGGCAATCTCTGGCCGTGCAGGTCGGGACTAACTCGACAGCCATCCAGAACGAGGCGACCGCACGGGCTAACGCTGACGGCGCCATCGCCCAGCAGTTCGCCGTCCTCGGCGCCTTCCGCAACAACCAGTCGGTCTTCACGCTGGACCTCAATCGGGTCGAAGTCGGGCCGGGCTGGACGCTTGGCACCCGTCTGTCGGGGATCGACACATCCATCGGCAATGTCTCAGCTTCTGTGGTCGATGAGCGCACTGCTCGGATCAACGCCGACAGTGCGCTCTCACAGACCATCCAGAATGTGCAGAACACGGTAGGCGGCAACACCGCGTCGATCACCACCCTGACGCAGGTGACGAACGGCCTGAACGCCCGGTGGAGCATCGCCCTCAACTCCAACGGCCACATCACCGGCATCACGGCGAACAACAACGGCTCCTATGGGACACTCGCCTTTGTCGCCGATGAGATGTCGTTCGTGGCTCCGGGCGGGGGTGCGCCGGTCAAGATCATGTCGCTGGTCAACGGCCGGGTCCGCTTCAACTCGAACGTCGAAATCTACGGCGACCTTCTCGTCAGTGGCTCGATCAATCACACCCGACTGGTCAACAACACCGTCAGCAATACCGAAGTCGCCTACAACGCGGCGACGATCACGCTCAACAACACCACCCCGACCCGTATTCATGGCCTTTGGATCGGCGTCGAAAAGGCGGACAGCCCAATCGACATCGACTTTAACGCCTATGGGACTTTCACCCACAACGCGGGCGGATCATTCGTGGCCGTCGTGCAGCTTATTCGCTCGCGCGGAAACGACGGCGGCACGGTCCTTCAGACCGTTCAACTGAACGGCTCCGGCATGGCGAACGACACATGGCAAGGCTCCCTTCCCATGAAGTTCCTCGACCGTCCGGGTGAAGGCGGGAACTGGCACTACTACGTCCAAGTCTACTTCACCTCGAACATGTCCACCCAGACTGTGACCGCCCGCTACGGCAAGGTCACAGAGATGAAGAACAACACCTCGACACTCGGCGGTGGCACTGGTTCCGGCGGCGGCGTCGGATCAGGTGGCGGTTCGTCAGGTGGTGGCGGCGGTGGCGGCTACGACCCCTACGATCCGGGCGGCGGCGGTGGCGGCGGCGACCAACCCATCATCACGGCATGACCATGAGACCGGCCTTAACGGGCCGGTCGCACGGCTAAATATCACTACCCCACAAACCTTTTCAGGAGACGCATGTCCCAGACCCCTACCGCTGCGGAGCAGTATCAAACCCTCGTCAAGCAAGAAGCTGAACTTCTGACCGGCAAGGCCCGCGCCCTCGAACAACTTGAGGGAATCAACTCCCAACTGACCGCCGTCCGGGCCGCGCTGCAAGGCGCACAACTCGGCTTCACGGTCGCGCAGCAGTCGCTCGAAAAAGACACCTCCTCCGAGGCCGAACCGGCTTCCGATAAGGAGTAAGGTCGAATGAGCGGGCTGACGATCACCACTCTCGCCCAGCAGATTGAAGACCTCATCGGAAAATCAGAGCAGCAGACGAAAGCCGTCACTGCTTGGCTGGGTGGGTCCGCCGATGGTGGACCCAACAATGACGGCCGCTATCCCTTCGTGGATTTGGGCGGCCGTGAAATCCTCGTTCCTTCGCCCGCATCGTTCAGCGACATGACCTCCGGCCCGGCGGCGCAAGCCTCCGTTGCCAAGGTCGCGGCCGAACTGGCGCGCGATCTGGCGAAGGGTCACGCCGACCGCTCCGACGCCCAGCGCATCCTTTCGGAAGCGGCTCGCGGCGCGGCGGTCGATGCGCGAAACCTCGCGCAGGAACATCGCAATCACGCTGGCAACCATGAGGCCAACGCGCGCTATTGGGCCGAACTCGCTCAAGGCTCCGGGCAGTCCACATCGGAAGATCGCGAGATCGTCGAGCAGCTTGCCGAAGAGGTAGCCGACAACGCCGCCCTTGTGGCTCAAGACGCTCTGGATGCAGCAGCGTCAGCAGCTTTGGCCGCGACGTTCGATCCGAACCTATTCGACAAGAAATCGGACACGCTCGCCTCGTCCCGACTGGAAGGCATGATCGACCCGGCGCGCATCCCGGTTCTCGTCGGTCAAACGCCCGTCGTCTCGACTGGCGGCATCACCAATCTGACGACCGTCCAACAGAACGGCATCCGACCCGGAACACTGGTCGCGACCATGGACGGTCGCCGCTGGGTCTACAGCGGATCGGGCGCCAAGAATGTCGAAGCCAACTACATCGAGCAAGGCGACGTGACGCCGGTTTGGTCCGTAATCGCGGACAAGCCGTCGTTCTTCCCCTCGAACATCGTCAACGTCGCGGGGCTGCAATCAGCCTTGGACGGCAAATCGAACGTCGGCCATGGCCATGTCATCGCTGATGTTGCGAACTTGCAAGCGGCCCTCGACGCGCGGTCGCTAACTGGTCACGTCCATGCTTGGACGACCATCACGGATCGTCCGACGATCTTCCCTTCCGACATCGCCAACGTCAGCGGCCTACAGGCTGCGCTTGATGGCCGGGCGGCGGCGGGTCACGTCCATGCTTGGGACACGATCACTGGCAAGCCTTCGACCTACCCGGCAACGGCTCACCTGCACAACATCACCGATGTTAACGGTCTGCTGGACGCCCTCAACGGGAAGATCGCCAGCGGTTCAGCGGCGACGGTGACCAACCTGAAATTCAATACCGGCCTTCTTTACCCAGACGGCAACCATTCGGTTCTCAAGACGGGCGCGGCTGGCTCGGAACGCTATTGGCGGTTCGACCAGAACGGTTGGTTTTATGGTTTGAGCGGTGGCCTCTACATCGCGACGAACGCTCATATTGCGGGCGATCAACTGCGTGTTGGCCCGGCCGACAGCGGATCACGAACCGACGTGAACCGTGGTTGGGTCGAACTACGAAACGACAGCAACGGCTACGGCCCATACATTGACCTGTCTGCCGATAGCACGACTGACTATCACGCCCGTCTGGCATGGGCTGGCGGTCGCTTCGATCTCCAATCCACGACCTCTCTTCACCTTACCGCACGGGGAACGAACAACCACGTTCGCGCCTACAGCGAGACCGGCAAACAGAACGGCGACGTTTTGACAGAGGGCGGCGCCGAGCAGACCCTTTCAAAGCAACTGACGTTTTCTTCGACCCAGAACCCCCAAGACGCGGCGGCATTCGCTACGCTCGAAGTTCGGGGGTCGGGCGGCGGCTATGGCGCGTGGATGAAGTTCCACCGTCCGGGCGCCTACGGAACCTACTTCGGCATGTTCGAAGATGGGAAGTGGGGCTTCGGCGGGTGGTCTACCGGCGCGACGATCTACGAGTTCTGGACCTCAAAAAACCTCGATGCCAACGGCCTGATGCGTCGCTACTGCGATGGCTGGAACACCACCACAGACGGAAACGAACGCTTCTACTTCGCCAGCAATGGACGGTCGTATTACCGCTCGCGCGGCGGCCACGAGTTCCGAAACGCGGACGATCAGAGGGTCGTGTCCATCGACAATGGCGGCTTCCTTGAAGCGACCAGCGGGCTTTCAACTCTGGGAAACTACCTCAAGATCAGAGGCGGTTCGCCGACCATCTACTTCAAGGATACCGACAGCCGTTCGGCGATGATCCACGTCAACTCCAACGTCATGCATTTCCTGCGTGGCTCTGGCAACGACTCGGAGGCATGGGAGACCGTCAATGGCCGCTGGCCTTTGACGATCAATCTGGAAAACAACGAAGCCACGATGGGCGGCAGCATCAATGCCGAGAATGGCAACGTCTATACCCAGAGCTTCTATGCGACCTCACAGGTCTACTCGGGGTTCGGACACTGGTTTCGTGTCAGAGGCACCGGCTCGGGCATCTATTGGGAACAGCACGGCGGCGGCTTCCACATGTCCGACAATGACTGGGTTCGCGTCTACAACGGCAAGAACTTCTATTGCTCGGCACAAGTCCGCGCCAACACCGTCGTCGGGGAATCCGATAGGCGCCTTAAGACAAACATCGCTCCGATCACCGATGCCATGTCCAAGGTCCGCGCCCTTGAAGGCGTGACGTTTGATTGGATCGCGTCGGGCATGGCCTCGCTGGGCTTCATCGCCCAAGACCTTGAGACCGTTCTGCCGACCCTCGTCACCGAGGACGCGGACGGTATCAAGGGTGTCCAATACGGTCCCGTCGTGGCCTTGCTTGTCGAGGCTTTGAAAGACGCCGATGCCCGGATCGGTCGGCTGGAAGGGAGGGTCTAATGACTCTCCCAACTTCCGGGCCAATCAGCATCGACCAGATCAAAGCCGAACTCGGGATCACCGGCGAACTCTCGCTAACCGATCAGCGTGTGCGGGATTTGGCTGGCATCCAGTCCGGGTCGCTGATGATGCCGAACGATTTCTGGGGCAAATCCTCCCGCACCGTCCGCCTCATCATCACCAGCTACGAGCAGGTGCAGATGGGGTTCGGCGACTGGAACCGTCAGCAATACGACCGGATCACGTTCGGAATTTCGGTGACGCCCTATCTCGCCCCCACCTCATACTCGTGGGGCGGGGATGCTTACGGGAGCGGTGCTTCGGCAACTTTCGAAGGCCCAGCCTATCAGCCCACGGGCTTCACCTACCAAGCCTTCGGGCAAGCCTACTGTTCGGTCGTCGTTGGCGGTCGCAGCTACGAACTCACGCTCGACTTCCAATACACGGCTGGCGACGCGATCTAACCCTCATACCCACAATCGAAAGGTCTAATGGACCCCACTCCAAATACATCGAACTCCGACCCAGCCTTGGTGCTGATCCTCGGGGAAATCAAAGGCCAGCTTGCCACCTACATCAGGTTCATGGAGACCTTGCAGGGTCGGCACGACACGCTCGAAACCCGAACGCGCTCGCTTGAGAACGCCAAGTTCTGGGTCATGGGCGCCGCAGCAGCAATCGGCGGTCTGGCCGGTTTCCTTGTCGATCTGGTGAAGCCATGATCGATCAAATCAAAACCCACGTCCGCGCGTCGGAAGGCGAACTCGACACCATGCACCGCCTCGTCGCGCTGCTGCTGTCGAACGAACTGGACCGTGCCAACCTCCGCGCAGAGATGAATCCGAACGACCCGTCGTATGCGATCTCGCCACAGCTAATCAGTCAGGCCCTAAAGTTCCTCAAGGACAACGGCGTCAGCGCACCGGCTGGCTCCAAGGTCGTCGAAGACCTCGCGGCTCAACTGACCGATCTCGACCTCGACGCCGAGATTCTTTCGGGCATGACCCCGAACTAAAACCCAAGACCCCTCGCTTGCCGCCGCTCGCCTTCACCGGCGGGCGGCTGGGCGGCGCACCCCTTGTTTGATCTCATCCAATCTGACGCTCGCCGACGTTCTTCGGCAGTCCTTCATCGCGTTCGTCCGCTACGTCTGGAAACACGTTCTCGGCCTCCCCAAGCCGACGCGCATCCAAGAGGACATCGCCCGCTTCCTCGAAAGCGGCTCCACCCGCCGGGCCATCCAAGCCCTTCGCGGTATCGGCAAGTCCTTCCTGACATGCGCCTACGTCGTCTGGCGTCTTTGGAAGGACAACAACAAGACAGTCCTAATCGTCTCTGCTGGCGAGACAGGCGCGGCTGACAACGCCTCACTCATCAAAGGCATCATCTACCACGAGGCGGGTGACAAGCTGTGGGGTTCGCTGCGTCCCGGCCGCGACCAAAAATCCTCGACGCTCGCGTTCGACGTGGGCGGCAAGGGCGCCGACAAACAGCCCTCCGTGAAATGCATCGGCATCACGGGCCAGCTACCGGGCAACCGCGCCGACATCATCATCGGCGACGACGTTGAGAACCCACGAAACTCATGGACCGAGGATCAGCGCGACAAGCTCCGGCACCTGTTCGGCGAGTTCTCGAACATCATCAAGCCGCTCGACACGTCCGAGATCATCGTCCTCGGCACCCCTCAAACGGCAGAGTCGATTTACAACGGCCTTCCGCAGCGCGGCTACACCGTCCGCATCTGGACCGCCCGCTATCCACTCGCCGACAAGCTGGCGAACTATGGGGCCGCACTGGCTCCGATGCTGCTCGCTGACATTGAGCGTGACCCCAAGCTTTGTGAGCCTGTCGGCCTGTCGAAGCTCGGAGGGGCGCCGACCGATCCCGACCGCTTCACCGACGCCAAGCTGATCGAAAACGAACTGGACGGCACCGCCGCCGAGTTCATGCTTCAGATGATGCTCGACGTGACGTTGAGCGACGCGGAACGCTACCCGCTTAAGACCTCCGACCTCATCGTCATGGACGTTGACCCACGACGCGGGCCGGTCTCCATGGCGTGGACCTCCGCGCCCGAATACCAGATCAAGGATGTCGAGAACGTCGGATGGTCAGGCGACCGTCTCTACCGGCCGTTCAATGTCTCGGAGCTTTGGTCCGACTTCACCGGCTCGGTGATGCACATCGACCCCTCCGGTTCCGGCAAGGATGAGACGGCCTACGTCGTCACCAAGTTCCTCGGGACACGCATCTACATTCGGAAGTGGGGCGGGTTCGTGGACGGCACGTCTACCGAGACCCTGACCAAGCTGGCCGAGATCGCACGGGACGAGAAGGTCAATCTGGTAATGGTCGAAGACAACTTCGGCGACGGCATGTTCCGACAACTCCTGTCGCCGATCCTCGCCCGCAAGCACCCCTGCAAGCTGGAAGGCCACAAGGTTTCCAGCATGAAGGAGAAGCGGATCGTCGGCGCGCTTGAGCCGGTCATGAAGCAACACCGTCTGGTCATCGACCTTGCCGTGGTGCGTGAAGACCTCAAGGCAGACAGCCTACGCCGGGGCCTGTTCCAAATGACCAACATGACCGTCGTTCGCGGCGCCCTTCGCCATGACGACCGCATCGACGTGCTGGCCCAAGCCGCCGAATACTGGCGTCCATACCTCAACGCGGATGAGGAAAAGCACGAGCGTCAGCACCTCGACAGACTGGACCGGGAGTTCGAAAAGAAGTTCTTCGCCGGGACGAATGTCGGCTCTCTATTGAATAAGGGCAGGGTCCGCGCCCGTGGAAGACGGATGCGTTAGGCGGCGGTCTTCGCCGCCTTCTCGCGCTCCTTGAATGCGCGATATTCGGCGCGCTTGCGCTCCATCACTTCGGCCAACAACGACGTGGTGGAACGCTCGATAGGGGCCGCGCCAACGCGGATGTCAAAGTCTGCATCAGGTGCAGCAGCACGAAGGCGCGCTTCCGTGTTCTCGAAGAACCGAGGGCTGATCTCAATGCCGATGAAGTGACGGCCAGCTTGCAGGGCGGCGACGCCCGTCGTGCCGCTCCCCATGGTGCAATCCAGCACCGTGTCGCCTTCGTTCGAAAAGGTGCGGATCAAGTAGTCCATAAGGGCGACGGGCTTTTGGGTCTGGGGCGCATTGCCCTTGCCCTTCACCTTTTCCTTTGCGCCGACACTCGGGAAGAACAGGATGCTCGTCGGCCAGTTCGTGTGGGTTTGATTGCGACCCCGCTGCGCGGACGGCCCGCTCAACTTGTAGAACGTATCCTTGTTAAGGCTGTTTCGGGACGTGACCGGCTTGTCCAATTCAGTCAGACCCTGCGGGTTATACGTCGGGTGGACCTTGGCGTTGTTCCCCATCCCGCCCTTGGCAAAGACCAAGACATCCTCATGCTGGGCGAGGACGCGATAGTCCTTATGCAGATGCTGCGTCTTGCGCGTCTTCGCCCAGATCATCGAGTAGCAGTAGAGGTCAGGAGCCGCCGCGATCAGCGCGGCCGAGAACCGGCCTTGTGCCGTCATGACGATGTTGCCAGTGGGGGAGAGGATGCGGCGGAACTCTCCGAACATCTTGTCCATCGGGATGATCTTATCCCACGCCTCGACCGACACTCCATACGGCAGGTCCACAGCGATCAGGTCCACGGACTCGTCGGCCAGCTTCGTCATGGCGACGAGGCAGTCAGCGTTGAAAAGGCGGGCAGTCAGCTTCAAAGGGCGTCTCCATAGCGGCGATAGATGTCTATCAAACTGCCACAGGCCGCCGACTTGTCGAGCATATTTGACCAACATATTCAGTATCTTATGATACTCACATCAAACCGCGGCGCCGCCCTCACTCATGATCGCACGAGATCGGGAGGCGTCAACCAAATCGGCCTAAATTACTTCTTCGCGGGAGCCTTGCGAGCCTTCACTTCCGACAGCTTCGCAGCCGTCAGGGCGTCGATCTTCACGGACAGACCGGCGACGGTCGTGGTCAGATGAGCGAGGGCGGATGCTGACGCCAGACCGTTCAGTCGGTCGGACAGAGACAGGTCGCCCGCCAGCATCGAATAGGTGCCTTCAACCTCGGCAGTCACTCGCTCCAGCTTAAGGCGAAGCGTCTCGACATCTTCGGCGAGAGCGCGACTGGCGACGCGGTTTTCCAGCCGTCGATCCGACAGCGCAGCCAATAGATGACGTCTGCGACAGTCGCCGTTGGACCCAGATGGGGACGGCATTTTTGTGCAGCGTGGACGTTTGCTCTGCGAAGATCAGCGACGTCCGCAGCAAGTTTCGGCAGGTCGATGCCGGGTTAGAAGGGAAAGGATCATGCTGATATTTGGTCAGCGGCAATCCATGAGCCTCGAACTCCGACATCAGAACGGTAGAACCACAGCCCGCTCATAGCCGTTTGAGCCATTACTCGTCGGCAAAATCACAAACTCGCTTGGGAACCGACTAACGAGGTCGCGGACGAGGATCGTAAATTCGTCCGCATGACCCTCGCGACAAATAAGGACGAAGCCGCCCTCACCTGTCGGCTCCACGGTGTAAGCGGTCGAACCCGCCTTGAGGCGATCCAGCAGACATCCCATAACGTCGGTATTCAAACGCCATCATTCAACGAAAGTCCAGCCTAACGCCTCATTGAAAGCTCGACCACCATCCTACGCACTGCGAACCTATGGCGTCATGGACAGTTTGCCCGCGCCAACAAACACGGACGATCTAACGCAGCGGCAATCTAAACTGCCGGATCGAAGCAGGTCACCGCAACTTCTAAAACGCAGCTTCACAGTAGCAAAAATGGTCGTATATCGGAGATATGAGTCGAATCATCATTTCTCCAATCGATGGCCAAATCGGCAAAACGATACGCGAACGTCGAGTTGCTCTCGGACTTTCGCAAGCGGAGCTTGGAGCCGCGCTTGGTGTGACTTTTCAGCAAATCCAGAAATATGAAAAAGGTGCGAATCGCATTTCGGCTTCGACCCTCCTACGAGCTGCTCAGGCCCTTCAATGCAGTGTGGCTGATCTCTATTGCGATCCAGACCCCACCGGCCATTCCCCGTCTGAACGGGCGATCTTGAAGCTGTGGGCGCAACTCGGTGAGCCTGAACGGAACGCAGTTGCGGCGATGATCCGGGAGTTCATCAAACGATAAAAAGCACCACATAGCAGTTGAAACTAAAGCCAATGCCCCCGTCTGACTTTAACAGTCAGCCATGGCTTGGCTTATTGGAACGGTCATTTCGCTTTATCTTTCATAAACAAAATGCATTTCACGCGCAGGAGCGAAGGTGTGAACTGTAAATCGTCCGAGCTTAAAATCCAGTATAATGCGAAAGTAAATGGATTTCTCCGCGAGGCACTCGGAGAAGAAAACCTTTTCCGAAAATCGAAATTACTCGGTAAGGCCGTCTACTGGAACATGATGGCAATGAAGTCCGATCCCGACATCAAACTAAAGCGGGGAAAACCAATGCCACCGAATGATGGTTTTGATCAGATGGGGCCTGATCAAGGTGCACACCCGCCGATCTCTGGCATTATACCTGAACGTCAGAACCCATGATTACCGCCCGAACAAATGCGCCCCGTTCGTCACTCACCGGGAGGACCACGACGGTTGATAGGTGCCCGAACGTCAGATCGCTAACCAACCTATCGAACGCCGTTTCCTGACCAGCCCTCGGGGAGATTACCCAGCTATCGCCGAGGCGTTGAGTGTCAAATATCGCGGACCCGTTTTCAATGCTGGCGAATATCTCTTCCATACCGCTACCAAATGCCGTCACGCTCTACGCTCTTGAAAACTGCGGACTGTTCGGTGGCTTTGGTTCACAACCTAAGTGCGGACCCGCTCGCCGTCCTTAACTGTTTTGATAAGTATCGAAGCGGCGGTGGCTATGCCATGCGGAATGCACAATCGCAGTATGCCGCGATACTGCACCTAACGATTTGTCCAGCTTCAAACTCTAATGCAGTTCAGTTTGTCTCATCCGCTCACCGGATCGCACAAAATCAGAACGGCATCACGGTCGCTCGCGAGTAGCCTACTTTCCCATCGGTAATCGGGAATATCGCGAACTCGTCGTTCGATTGGAAGGACAGTTCGTCAATCATTTTGGCAAATGCCGCTTCCTGTCCGGGTTTCGGGATAATTACGAACCCGTCGCCTACGGTTTCAACGCTGAAAATAGGCGACCCTGCACGGATATCAGCAAGTAAGTTTTTCATAAGCGTGACTATAGATTTTCAGGCGCAGACGTGTCGAGACCGGGACCGGACATAGAGGGAAAGCTGGGGCATTTAAATTTGGATCACTTGGGGGAAGAGGGGAATATACGCGCGCCCGCTGGTTCTACCCCCCCGTGGGGGTCCATCGTCGGGCGACCCTTGGCCAGCACCCTGCACCCATGAGGGTCTAATAGGGATGCGCCGGGCGGTCGAAAGCGATGTTTACATCGCCGATGCTCGCTAACGTCCTGACATCGTTGGCAAACATTCCCACTATAACCGGCAATCGACTGTCTGACGCATCGCGCGCGTGACGTTCAGATAGGACGTGTGCGGACGATTGCGCGCGCCCGCGTTCGCCGCGACGTTTAGGCCCTGCCTTTTTTCGAAATAGATGCTTTGAACGAAAGAACGCGCTTGACAGGCTAACGGATAGAGATTCTAACGCCGGTTATTAGATGCTTTGGAGCAAAGGATTTTGACCATGCCTCAAGAGTTCACCCGCCTAATCGACCTGACCGCCGGTCACTGTGACCTGACTGTTTGGGTCCGCCCGGACACTGACCTCGATAGCCGCTTTGAAGCGGTCTGCGACATCAGCGGCGAACGCCTCGCGATCAACGGCTGGATGTTCCTGATCGTCGAATGATCCGCGCCTAACCGTCCTCAATAGATGCTTTAACTCAATCAATAGGTAAGCGACATGAAAGCTGACATCTACCAAACCGTCACGGATTCCATCATCGCCATGCTTGAGGCTGGCGTCCGCCCTTGGGCGCCCGGTCACAACGCGAAGGCTTGCGGTCTGCCGGTCATCCCGACGCGGGCGAACGGCGAGGCGTATCGCGGCCTGAACGTCGCCTTGCTGTGGGGCGCGGCCGAAATGAAAGGCTATCGTCACCACACTTGGATGACGTTCAATCAGGCGAAGGCGTTAGGCGGATGCGTCCGCAAAGGCGAGAAGTCATCGCCTGTCGTCTATTGGGGAACCTTCAAGGCTCAAGCCGATGATGCGGACGAAGGCGACGACGGCAAGGCCCGTCTGTTCGCGAAGGGCTATGCGGTTTTCAACGTCGAACAAATCGACGGCTTGCCCGCCTCGTTCTATGAACCGGCGACGGTCGAACCTTCCGAGACCCGGATCGCGAAGGCCGATGCATGGGCGGTCGCGACGGGCGCCGACATTCGCCACGGCGGTTCCCAAGCCTTCTATTCGCCCAAGGGTGACTTTGTGCAGGTTCCGCCGTTCGCGGCGTATGGCGAGCCGGAACGCTACTATTCGACCTTGTGCCATGAACTGACGCATTGGAGCGGCGCGAAGGCCCGGCTTGATCGCCAGTTTGGAAAGCGGTTCGGCGATAAGGCTTATGCGTTCGAGGAATTGGTCGCCGAAATGGGCGCGGCCTTCTCTTGCGCCCGCCTTGGGATCGAGAACGAAACCCGCGAGGATCACGCCTCTTATTTGGCGTCATGGCTGAACGTCCTGAAAGCCGATAAGCGCGCGATTTTCACGGCGGCGAGCAAGGCTCAAGCCGCTTGTGACTACCTTTTCGAACTGGCCAGCAAGGCCGAAATTAAGCCCGTGGAGCGGCCTTCCGTCCCGACTGGCGTTATCTGCCTTCCTGACCTGTCTGGCCTATCCAGCGAGCCGGTTTCGGCCCATGCGAGCGATGACGGCGACGATGATCCGACGCCGCCTGTCGCGCCTTCGCCCGCGCCTGTCTCGACTGGCGTTGCGGCCGGTTTCCTGTCGCGTCTGTCGGCGTTCAAGGGAGGGCGTGTCCGCGCGCCTTCCCGCGTCGCGGCTTGCAAGGTCCGCACGGTCGATGACATCGTGCAGGACATCACCGCGCCCGCCGAACCTGTCGCCAAGCCCGCCCGCCCGTTCCATCCGCGCCGTGATCCGTCGCTATGCGAGTTCCTGTCTATCCGGGGCATCTGCGACGATGGCGGCGAACTTCGCGGGCGTGACCTCGACCGCTGGCATCGCGAGGCGCCGTTCCGTCGCAAGCTTGTTCGGGCGGATGGCGTGTCCCTTGAGACGGCTGCACGTCAGGCATGGGAGGCGGGCTATTTCGATGATGTCGCCGTCCCGACGATGGATAGCACCGACAACATGCACCCGGTCACGCCAGAGATGTTGATCGCGGCGATGGATCGCGAACTGCGCGACGACTACGCCCATGTCTGGGGCGACCATGATGCGGAGTTCTTCGCTTAGGTTTACCATGCTTCTTTCGTGGTAAGGATTTTTGATGTTCAAGAAGCCAACGACATTTGTGATCGGTGCCGGGTGCAGCCGCGAATACGGCTTTCCGCTTGGTAATGACCTACGCGATCAAATCGCGACGTTGCTGGAAAATGTGAAGCCAGAGCGTCCGCGCCGTTCAGATCGAATGGTCTTTACAATGGAGGGGACCGACAAAGACGTCGAATTCAACGCCGCGATTGTTCAACACGCGGGCCAGCATAAATGGCAGGAGTGGTTCGCCACAGCACAGTCAATGGCTAAGGGGTTGCGTCAGGGATCGTCAATCGACCGCTATCTCGACTTCCACAACGAAGACCCGGTTCGGGTTCAACTCGGAAAGATGGCCATCGGGCGTCTCATATTGAGGGCTGAATCTCAAAGCTCGTTATCTATGGAGACTGGCTCAATCTTTGACATGACCGAGGTCGCGAAAAAGAACGGAGGCGAGCCGCACTGGCTCAATGAACTTTTCCTCAGATTACAAGAGGGTGTTCGTCGCAGCAACGTCGAAGAGTTTCTAAACAACGTCACATTTATTTGCTTCAACTACGATAGAGTTATTGAGCATTACCTTTTCAACGCCATCAAGGCGTTTGGCAACTTGACGGATGAAGAGGCAACGGCAGCTATGCAGGGGCTTAAAATTTACCACCCCTATGGACGTCTTGGCCATCTTTTCTGGGAAACCGCGACGACGCCCAAAGGAGTTCAATACGGGGCGCGGCTTGACGATTTTGGGTCTATCGTGGGGCATAGCGAACATGTGCGAATCTTCACGGAAAGCTTCGAAGAGAACGAAGAAATACGCTGCATCCGACACGCGATGGAAAACGCAGAGAAAGTAGTGTTCCTTGGCTTCAGCTTCCTCCAGCAAAACCTCGACCTCATTCGACCCGACAACCGATCAAAGGCCAGTCAGGTTTGGGCCACGACGTATGGGATGTCTCAATATGATGTTGATGCAGCGGAGAACGCTATTTCGGCGATGCTAAATGGATCAAAGTCCGCCGATTATAGAAGTTTCAGAGTGAACGTCGTCGATAGTAAGGCTGGCAAGTTCATGGATGATGTTGGAAATCTCCTCCGCTCATAAAGAAAGATATGGCTTCACCCTGCCCTCCCCGACTAAATAGGTCCATAACCTGTTCCGTTGTGTGGAAGCACGGCAACAGGGCCATTTAGATATTGGATAAATAAGGTCTGGATCGTATACTCGGTTCTGTCATCAAATCCGAAAAACTTAAGGCCCTGCGATCTTCCACTCGCGGGGCCTTTTGTTTTCGGATTACATGATTCCTTTCAACACAATTCAGGATGTCGTCGAACATCTCGACATGATCGGAAACGATCAAGCCCTTCTCTTTGCCTTCATGCACAAGAACCCCGATTTCGTGCGGTGGTGCGAGAGGATCGCTGACACACAGTATCGCAGCGTCGCGACGGTCATGACGCCCATGCCCGCGTTCGACATCGTGACCGCGCTTCAAACGACTGTCTTCGACAACTGGACCAACAACCCCGACAAGCGCGGCCCCTATCAGTATGGGGTCGAGGTCAAAGCCTACACTGCCGACACAATCACGAACTGGAAGCGTCCGAACTGGAAGGCCAGCGCGAAGATGTGGCCCGCCGCCGATGCGGTGAAGATCGCCAAGAAATCCAAGGTGAAGTTCAGCGACATCACCATGCAGAAGATCGAGGGACTTTCTGCCGAAGGTCGCGGCTTCGTCGGCGTCATGAAGCACGTCAAACCCGGCGAGGGTTCGCCCTACAACGATGAACACGTCGTCTGGCTGGACCTTGAGGGCGATCCTGCCTGTCTGATCCACACACCCTCATTCCAAGCGTTCACGGCGCCGTTCGACGCTCGCGACGCCAAGGGGAAGGGTCTGGTCGGAAACGCCGTCCTGCAATCCCGCTCTGCTACGTCGCCGGGCCTTGTCGGCTGGTCCACCGGCACCGCTTCGCCTTTGTAGTCGCCGGGAGCAGACCGCTCCCTCTATTATACTCTTCAATACCTACTATATTAATAGAGGGCGATCCCCTCCTGAAATACGGGCCTTTGGCCGTTCTCTCTATAATAGAGGGAGCCCCCTCAAATACGGTTTTTCAGACAGTTTTTGCCTCCCTCTATAATACAGGGCGTCATGCGCTCGCATCCTGCTCGGCGCCTGACCTTCCTGAACTACGGGGGAGCGGGGTTGCGGCGGCGCAGCACAAGCAGCGGACAAACCTGCCGACATTTTACACCGATGAAACCAGTGGAACCCCTGCGGAAAATGCCGCAAAAAAAGAGCGGTGACCTCGATCACCGCCCCACAGAGTTGCTTCGCGCTCTCTCAACACTGCCTGAAAGAGCGGGTTCCTAAAACTTATGCAGATTTCATCATAGCGTCAGCGTTCACAGCGGCGTCGGCAATGCTCGTGAGGTCTTCGTCGGTTTGCGACTCTTCGTTCAAAGTCTCTTCGAGCAGCGCGGCAGCATCGTTTAGGCCCAGCACGTTCGCCCAACGTCGCAGAGTGCCGTAGCGCGTAATCTCGTAATGTTCGACGGCTTGGGCTGCGGCCAGCAGACCGGCATCCAGAGCGGGATTATCCTTATATTCCTCCATGATCTCATCACCCTCGGCAAGAATGCCCTCGATGGCGTCGCACGTCTTGCCTCGCGGGGCCTTCCCGATAATCTCGAAGACCTGTTGCAGCCGTTCGATTTGCCCTTCAGTCTGCTCTTTGTGCTTTTCAAACGCAGCCTTCAGTTCGGGTGATTGAGCGGCGCGCGCCATTTTAGGCAGCGATTTCAGGATTTTCCGTTCTGCATAATAGATATCCTTAAGGGTGTCGTGGAACAGGGTTTCGAGTGTTTTCTCGGCCATAACGATATCTCCGTTGGGTGAGACACATAAAAGCACAGCTACACAGGTCGGTTCCTTCCCCAAAAGGTCTGAACCGGCGACAGGACGCGACTGATTTTCCACCGCGTTTTAAGCGTCGCTGACTAAATACATCATAACCGTTCCGGCGAGAGCAAGTCGCGGATCGGGCCGATGTTTGTGACGTGACCCCCTGAAACTCCTCCAGGAATAGCTAGAGTCCGCCCAACGAAGGACGGACAGAATGAAGCGATCGAGGTTCACGGAAGAGCAGATCATCGGGATCCTGCGGGAGCAGGAGGCCGGTGTAGCGACGGCGGAGGTGTGCCGACGCCACGGGGTCAGCTCGGCGACCTTTTACAAATGGAAGGCCAAGTTTGGCGGGCTCGACGTGTCGGAGGCTCGGCGGCTCAAGGCGCTCGAGGATGAGAACGCCCGGCTGAAGCGGATGCTGGCGGACGCGATGCTGGACAACGTGGCCCTGAAGGACCTGCTGGGAAAAAAGTGGTGACGCCCGCCGGCTATCGCGAGGCGGCTGGCCATCTGCAGGCCGCCTACGAGATGAGCGAAAGGCGGGCGTGCCGTGTTCTGGGCGTCGATCGGACGAGCGTGCGCTATCAGGCGACGCGCCCGGACGACGGCGCTCTGCGCGACCGGCTGAAGGCCCTGGCCCAGGAACGTCGACGGTTCGGCTATCGTCGCCTGCACGTGCTGCTGCGGCGCGAGGGCCATGCGGTCAACAGGAAACGGGTCCAGCGGATCTATCGCGACGAGCAACTGACGGTGCGCCGGCGCGGCGGCCGGAAGCGAGCGATGGGCACGCGGCGACCGCTGGACCTGCCGCTGGCGCCCAACCAGCGCTGGTCGCTGGACTTCGTCGCAGACCAGCTGACGGACGGGCGGCGCTTCCGCATCCTGACGGTGATCGATAACTGTACGCGCGAGTGCCTGGCGCTGGTGGCCGACACCTCGCTGTCGGGCGCGCGGGTCGTGCGGGAGTTGGACGCCGTCATCCGGCAGCGAGGGCGGCCCGACACCATCGTCAGCGACAACGGCACGGAGTACACCTCGAACGCGGTCCTGGCCTGGGCCGACGACACCGGCGTCGGCTGGCACTACATCGCGCCGGGCAAGCCCCAGCAGAACGGCTTCAACGAAAGCTTCAACGGGCGGCTGCGTGACGAGCTGCTGAACGAGACGCTGTTCCGCTCGCTGCCGCACGCTCGCGCCGTGCTGGAGGCGTGGCGACGCGATTACAACGAGCAGCGTCCGCACTCGAAGCTCGGGTGGCTGACGCCGCAGGCTTATGCAGAAGCGCTCACCGGACACATCGGCCGGCCTGCTGCGCTGGTTGATGGCTGCGCAGACCGGCCTCTTGCCAACCCAGCCGATCACAGCTCAGATCAACCTAGGACTCTCGTTATGGCTGGATGAGAAACGGGGGTCACGTCAGTCCCGTAGCCCAAGCTGCGCGGTCTGCCTGACCTTAGTGTCAAAACCGGCCCAAAATGATCGCGACCAATCCAGATGTTGAGCAATGTTTCCCGTGGTTTCCTTGATCGTTCTCTGAACCTGCTCCGCGCTTATCTCGCGCCCTGCGATGTTAAAGACGACCATATTCTGAATGACTTCCGCACGCGGCGGGCTGCTCGACATATTCGACGACCAATGGAACACCTCCTCGCGCCCATCAAAGGGAATCTCGATCCGATAGTTGTCGCCGCTCACCATGTAAGTGCCACCGTCGTAGTAGCGATCATTCACCTCAATCTGACGCTCGCTATGCTCGGCAGTGAGTTCATCCAATCTGAGCCTTGGGACGTCGATGTGGTTCGACGCGACATAGTAGTCGATCAGCGCGTCGATATCGGTGTTGAGTATGCGTTCAGCCGGAAGGTTGGCGATTTGTGACTGAAGGTTTTGAATCCGCTCATGCTGGATTGCGAACCCGTCGTATCGCGAGAACAGGCAGTTGTCAGAAAAGCCGCGACTCATATGCTGATCCATCAGATGTAATAGCGTCAGGCTATCACCGGTTGCGGACGGTTATAGGCGCGCAGTCGCATTTTTTCGCGCTGGCTCTTGCAGCCGCAAAGCTCGCTAACCATCTCCCACCCAAGGCGCGCAATCGCCAACGATATAGTCGGAGCGTGTAAGGGGTCACCAGAACCGGACCAAACACAGGCCAAACAAACCCCAGCCTACGCTGGCCTAAAGCATCCCCCGACTACCCCAAGGGACCGGGATGCAGGAGGTAGAGGAGACAGGACTTGAACCTGTTATTCGCTATCGAGGTCAGCCAGCCGAGTGGGGCAATGTTCCGCATGGTTTTGGGATGCAATCTGCATCCTCTGATCTCGTGGTTCGGCGCCGTATCCCGGTTGTTCTGAACAAAGAAGGCCGTCTCGGAAACGAGGCGGTCTTTCTTTTTGACACGATTGACCAAAAGAGTCATCGGCGCCATCATGATTCCAAAGCACATAACAGGTTGTCATGATGGAAGCGAATAGGGCGGCTCGGGGCTGGGCCAAGGTGATTATCGCGGGGTTCTTCGCGACGATCCTCGAACTTCAACTGCGACAGTCGGGTGGATCGTTGCTGTGGCTGCTTCATGCCGCGTCCATGATCCTCAAGGGCATGGGCGATTGGTTTAGCGAGCTTGGCGCAATCGCGCCGGTCGCAGCCCTTATCACCCTGTTCTGCCTCGATGGCTTCTTCTCGGGTTTTCGCAAATGAGGTCTGCCGCCCTGTCGTGCGACGACACGCTCGATATGTTCATTGAGCTTAAGGCCAAGCCGACGCATCCTTTGCGCCTCGTGCAAAAGGATTCGGCCATGGCCTCGATCAAACCCCACGTCTGGACGTTCATGACGTTCGCTGCTGCCCTTCAAACCCTCGCGAAGGAACTACCGACCCGTGTGACGGTGCGCCAACTGCTGACGTTCGCGATGATCGTCGAACAGGTCAGCCTTGGTCACAACATCACCATCGCGACCATCCGTGAGAAGGCTGGGAGCGATAAGCACGGTGATGAACTGCTCGGTCAGTCCATCGGCCGCAGCTACCAACTTTTCCTCAAGCCCACCAAGAAGGAGCCTGACGCTCTGGGCTGGGCCTACGTCGAGGAAAACGAGGACGACCGACGCGAGAAATTCCTGCGCCTAACCCCGGAGGGCGAAGAGGTCGCCCTCAAGATCGCCAAGCTGCTGAAAGAGAAACCGTGAAGGTCCGCGAACTCCTGCGCTACTGCGAAGTGCACGAATGGCGTGGCGCCCGATCCAAGGCCACCCTCCGCACCAACATCAAGCAGCTTGCCGCTCTGATCGGCGAAGAGGACATCGCTGATCTGCATTACACCCGGCTCAAGAAACTGGCGTCAGACCTTGAGACTTACGGCCGGAAGGCGGCGGCGCCCGCGACCGTCAAACGTAAGCTGGACACCCTGTCCAACGCCCTGACCATCGCCACGCGGATGACGAACGACGATGGCTCGCCGGTCCTGAAAGCCAAGCCGACTTTCCCGACGTTCGACATCAACAACATCCAAGAACGCACGATCTCCGACGCCGAACTGGCGGACATGTTCGAGGTCATCGCCGCCCGGCGCGAGGCCGAGCCGCACCGCGATTGGAGCCGGTTCGACGCCTTCATGAGGTTCATGCTGGCCACGGCCTGTCGGCGAGGCGAGGCGTTGCGGGTCTGGCCGGGACACATCGAGCAGCGCGACGCCCGGCACTTCGTGATCTTCGAACGCTACACGACCAAGAGCAAAAAGCCCCGGATCGTCCCGCTGTCGGCCGAGATTGTCAGGCTGCTTCCGGCACTGCGCCTACAGGCGGGAAATGGCCCGCTCTTTCCTTTCACCGCATCGGTTCTCTGGGGAATGTGGAAGGCGGTCAGGCAGGACATGGCCGGGCGCGGCCATGACTTCTCGTTGGTCCGCTACCACTCCACCCGCCACACCACGCTGACCAAGGCGATGAAGCGACATCCAATCGCGCTCGTGTCCAAGCTGGCCGGTCACGCCAGCATCCAGATTACGGCAGATCGCTACGGCCACCTGTCGGCTGATGACCTCGTGGGTATGGTGGACGAGATCGCGGCTTGACGTTCGGTCGAACGCTTCGCAAATCTGGTTGATGATACCGGCACAATGTGAAGTCGATTGGGGTGCGTGGGCGACGCTGTTCACAGGCTGCGCCGCTGTTTTGGCGGCGTTGATCGTCGGCTTGAAGCAGTCCCGTATCCAAGAACTGCAAGCCAAAATCGCGGATCGCGTGGCCTCAACCGAAGAGGCCCGCATTCGCCTTGAGCTTTTCGAGAAGCGATATGCCTTCGTCGTGGTGCTCAACAGATTCGTGAGCCGCGTCCGATCCAAAAAGGATTTTTGGACGGAAGAGGATACGGCGTTTCTCGAAGAGTCGAAGCGCGCCCAATATCTCATTTCCACGCGAAATGAAGGCGATCATCGACCGCCTCTGGTATCTCGCAGCGGACTATCAGGGCACATCAGATATGCTGACCAGTCGGATACCCGGCGAAAGAGATGAAGCTATCAAGCAGAGGCCGAAACTCCGCAATGATCTGAACAAAATCGTCGAGGACTTTTACGAAGTTTGCGACCGCGAAATGCGGCCTTTCCAACATTAAGCCGACCCCTTCCCTGCCCCGCCAAACCCCGCGCCTCGTATGAGACATGTGTGGGTTTGACTTCCTTTCGACTGTTGAACAGGGAGGTGAAACATAAGCCTGCTCAACGCCTTGCGCCAATGGGCTTCGCGCTTTCGTGAACGCGTGCCGGTTTACTGCGTCGGCGACGCCCCGCCGGACAGGCCCTGCATGATCATGCGATTGATATCGATCAGATCCTGAAAGCTCTCTTCGCCCCGCATGATCGCCGAGGAATGGCGATTGATGAACAGGCTCAGGGAAATGATCTGCGCACGCATCGGAGCGCCCAGGGCGTTGCCTGCATCGCTGCACTCGCCGGCCAGCGTCGACCAGAGACGCCGATTCCAGTCCAGCGCGTCGATACGGGTGGCGATGTCGGATTCGTCGACGGTCGAGGCGTGAACCAGAGCGCGCGTGACCTGACCGAACAGACGGTACTCCAGGTCGCGCGGGCTCTCAGCCCTCGCTGTCGCCGCTGTGTAGGCCTGAAGCGACATTCAGCACTCTCTCTTCATACTCGACAATCTTACGCGCTGACATCAGGGCCTTGTAGTATTCGCGCGCCAGCACATGACGCGAGGCCGAGACGCATTCGGCCAGGATGTCCGGGTTCTGCGTCGCGCCCATGAATTCGGTGATCCGCAGAGCGAGTTCGTCGAAGAACTTCGACGCCGAACTCTCGTCCAGATACATCATCATGATCGGGAAATAGATGCGGCGTGCGGGCGTGGTGACGTCCTCGGCCTGCATGATGTCCTTCTCGCGCAGGACGCTGGCGCGGTTTTGGAGGATCAGCACGCCGCGACGATCGCCGTTCTGGACCACGGCGCCATTCAGAACGAACTTCTCGCCGGGTTTCAGCGACAGCTTCAAGGCCATTGAGGACCGTACTCCAGTCGTGATCGAGCCGGTCGCGCACGACAGCTCCGAGTGAATCAGACTCTACCCCGGCATCAGTTAACCATCCCTTGTGAGATCGATCCGCTGGAACGCGTATCGTCGCCGTTGCGTTGGCTTGTCGAAGAGGAGACGACCATGCCGGACAACGACTATCAGGACGATCAGGAACAGTCTGAGACGTTCGACGAAACCCATCTGGACGACGAGGGCGACGGCGAATTTCTGCTGGATGAAGCCGACCAGGTGCTGGACGTGACCCAGGCTGACGGCGACGCCGACGAAGAGGAGTTCGACGAGGACGCCGAGGTCGATCTCGACGACCAGCTAGCTCTCGACGGCATCGAACGCGAAGCCGACGCCCTGTTGGGCGTCGATGGCGAAAACCGCGATCAGATCGACGCCGAAGGCGGGCCTGCGTCAGCACCAGATGAAGTCGAGCTCGTCTATTCGGGCCTGATGGAAAACGAACGCGGCGCACAGGCCAGCGCCGCCCACTGGGAAGCCAAACGGCTCTCGGATGACGACATCACGGACCTGGGATACGGCCCGGACGGTGATCAAGACGCTCCGGCGCGATAAGGAGACAATGACATGACCGACGATAAAGCCCGTCACGACGCGTCCACCGACGCCCCGCACGCCAAGCGCACGACCTCGCAGGACGGTGTGCCGGACCAGCTCGACAAGATCGAAAAGTCCGAAAGCCGCCAGGAGGCGCTCGTGGATGAGGGTCTGGAAGAAACCTTCCCCGCCAGCGATCCGGTCTCGGCCAAGCGCATCACCTGATCGCTGTTCACGGCGCAAGTGATCCGCTAACCCACTTCGTGGAAACACGGAGTGGGTTTTTCTATGAGCCGTTTCGAAGGCACGGACCGTTATATCGCCACGAGCGACCTCAAGGTCGCGGTGAACGCTGCGGTCGCGTTAGAGCGTCCCCTGCTGATCAAGGGCGAGCCCGGCACAGGCAAGACGGTCCTGGCCTATGAGATCGCCAAGGCCTTCGACGCACCGCTGATCACTTGGCACGTCAAATCCACGACCAAGGCCCACAACGGTTTGTATGAGTATGACGCGGTCAGCCGACTGCGCGACAGCCAGTTGGGCGAGGAGCGCGTCCATGACGTCCGCAACTATCTGAAAAAAGGCAAGCTGTGGGAAGCCTTCACCGCCCCTGCCCGCCCCGTCCTGCTGATCGACGAGATCGACAAGGCCGACATCGAGTTCCCGAACGACCTGCTTCAGGAACTGGATCGGATGGAGTTCTACGTCCAGGAAACGGACGAGACGATCCGCGCCGAAGTTCGTCCCATCGTCATCATCACCTCCAACAACGAGAAGGAACTGCCCGACGCCTTCCTGCGGCGCTGCTTCTTCCACTTCATTCGCTTCCCCGACGCCGAGACCCTGTCGGCCATCGTCGATGTGCACTTCCCCGGCATCAAACCGCGCTTGGTGTCCGAGGCACTGAAGACCTTCTACGAAATCCGCGACACGCCGGGCCTGAAGAAGAAGCCGTCAACCTCGGAGCTTCTGGATTGGCTGAAGCTGCTGCTGGTCGAGGATATCGATGCTGAGACCCTGCGTGAGAAGACGCCGAACAAGCTCATCCCGCCGCTGCATGGCGCGCTGCTCAAGAACGAGCAGGACGTGCATCTGTTCGAACGCCTGGCCTTCCTGAACCGCCGCGAAGGCTCGCGCCCCGGCGGCTGACCCGGTGATTACCGCGATTTCACTGGATCACGCGGCCGCAGCGCGCAGAATGAGGGCCAAGAGAGGTTCGACCATGCGTCATGTCCTGCTTTATCTAGCCCTCAGCGCCAGCCTGGCCGCCTGCGACGGCGACAACTCGGTCCGCATCACCACCACCTCGTCCAGCGACGATCAGGGCGCGGGCGTATTGAAGGTGATCGACGCCCTGCAATGCCCCGACAATCTTGGCGTTCTGACGCGGAAAGGCCTGGCGGCGGCGGGCGGCGCGAACTGCGTCTATGGCGGCCCCAAGGGCGCCGACGTCGTTCTGCATCTGGTCAAGCTGGACGGTCGCTCCGTTGATGACGTCCTGCGGGACTTCGAGGCGCGCGCCAGCGCCGATCTGCCCCATACGGTCGCGCGCCTGGCTCCGGGCGCAGGCGATGCGCCGCCGCCTCCGCCATCGATCGAGGCAGGGGATACGACTTCCGTCCAGGCGCCTGGGGTCGACATCAAGACGCGCGGCGAGGACGCCTCGGTCCGCCTGCCCGGCCTGAAGATCGAGACCCAGGGCGATAACGCCAGCGTCCGCATCGGCGGCATCAACATCCAGTCCAAGGACGGACAAAACGTCCGCACCGAAACCTCGACGGTCAGCGTGGACGCCAACGACAACTCCACGCGCGTGCGCACCCGTGCGCCGGGCGCGGCGACGCGCATGACCTATATCCTAGCTGACGATCAGCCCGGCGATGCGGGCTGGCGCCAGGTCGGCTTCGAGGCGCGCGGCCCCAGCGGCGGCCCGATCGTCATCGCCGTGGTCAGGTCCAAGGATCGTAGAAACGACGGCATTTTCGACGACGCCAAGGAACTGGTCACACTGAACGTCGGACGCTGACGCGGCGATTTCCTGCGCCGTCTGGTCCCTCCCGCTTGATCCCGGCGTATCTTTGCGTCACCTGACCAGCCGACAAGCGATCAGGACACGCGATTTGGCCGAGCGCCCCACCAAGAAGAACGCCCCCCGCGCCTGGCAGCGCATGCTGTCCGGTCGTCGCCTGGATCTGCTGGACCCGTCGCCGTTCGACATCGAGATCGAGGACATCGCCCACGGTCTGGCGCGCGTCGCCCGCTGGAACGGTCAGACCATCGGCGAGCACGCCTTTTCGGTCGCCCAGCACTCGTGCGTGGTCGAAGAGATCGCCGCCCACATCAAGCCCGGCCTGGATCCGAAATGGCGTCTGGCCGCCCTGCTGCATGACGCCTCGGAATACGTCATCGGCGACATGATCTCGCCGTTCAAGGCGGCGCTCGGAGCCGGTTACAAGGACTTCGAGGCCAAGCTGGAAGCCGCGATCCACCTGCGCTACGGCCTGCCGCCCAAGACGCCGCAAACGATCAAGACCCTGATCAAGAAGGCCGACAAGGCCTGCGCCTTCTTCGAGGCGACGCAGCTGGCAGGTTTCACCGAAAAGGAATCGCTGGGCTTCTTCGGCAGCCCGCCCCAGGGCTACAGCCTGACGATCGAACCCCAACCCGCGCCGGTCGCCCAGGCCCGCTATCTGGAACGCTATCGCGTCCTGGCGGGCGCCGTCGGCCTGATCCCCGCCGACGACGCCTGGCACACGGAATAGCGCAATGACCCAGGGGGCGGAGGACGGCGTTCGCATCGGCCTGTCGGCGGTCGTGATGACCCTGAAAGATCGGCAGGCCGTCGTCCTGACGACCCCGACCGAGGACGGTTCGCGCGCCCTGCCCTTCGGGCCGTTCGATCCGGTGCGCGACCGCACCTTCGAACGCGCCCTACGGGACTTCGTAACCGCCCAGACCGGGTTTCGGCTCGGCTTTGTCGAACAGCTCTACACCTTCGGCGACGCGGGCCGCGCCTCGCCGCGCGCCACCCCCGGTCCTGGCCGTCACAGGGAGGTGTCCGTCGGCTACCTGGCCCTGACGCCTGACGCGGCGGAAGGCCAGACACACGACGCCCGCTGGGACGCTGTGTTCGAATTCTTCCCTTGGGAAGACCGGCGCGGCGGCCAAGACACCCCGATCACGGAAGGCTTGCACGCCTGGGCCGATGGCGACGAGCACCGCCTGGCCCGCGCTCGCGCCCTGTTCGCCCTGACGCCCGATCATCGCTGGAACGAGGAGCGGGTCCTGGAGCGCTATGAACTGCTCTACGAAGCGCGTCTGGTCGCTGAGGCGTGGCGCGACGCCGACCTGTCGCCCACGCAGCCCATGCCGGGCCGCATCATGTCTTCCGATCACCGGCGCATCTTGGCGACCGCGCTCGGCCGCCTGCGGAGCAAGCTGAAATACCGCCCGGTTCTGTTCGATCTGACGCCTGGCGTCTTCACCCTGTCCCAACTCCAGGCGGGCGCCGAGGCCGTGTCGGGCCTCAGTCTGCACAAGCAGAATTTCCGCCGCGGCGTTGAGCGGACAGGGCTGGTCGAACCCACTGGACAGCTGTCTTCCACCACGGGCGGCCGGCCTGCCGAACTGTTTCGATTCAAGGGCGTGGACGCCCAGACCGGCGCCGCGCCGGGCCTGTCTTTGCCCGCACAAAGATAGCGTCGGATTTCTTTCACAGACGGGTTGCGAAGCGCTGCGGCTCCGACTAGAGAAGCCCCTCGCTCGACCAAGCGATATCGGCGCCGCGGAGAGGTGGCAGAGTGGTCGAATGTACCGCACTCGAAATGCGGCGTGCCTGGAAGGGTACCGTGGGTTCGAATCCCACCCTCTCCGCCACCGGCCTGACGAAGGCCTAGCCCAAGTTCCAACATTATCGAAACGAGGCTTCGGCCTTTGTCGTCGGGTTTCTGCGCCTGCATCTCGGACTCTCAAGCATTGCGCATTGAATGATCATGATACCGGTGTCAGGGTCACTTTCGTTGGATATCAGATGGGCGACGATCGATGATCACGCGACGTAAGGCGCTGCTGAGCAGCATGGCGATCGCAGGTCTGCTTTCGGCGCCCTCCGGCGTTCTTGCGGCGACGGCGCCAGATCGCGTTATGACAACCGCAGGACCGGTGATCGGTCTACGACGGGAGGGAATCAGCGTCTTCAGAGGCGTGCGATATGGAGCGCCGACGCGGCGGTTCCAACCGCCAGAAAAGCCGACGCCTTGGCGCGACCCGGTTCGTGCAACACGTTACGGCGCGGCCAGTCCGCAGCGCGGCGATGAGCCGAATCAAAGCGAAGACTGCCTGTTCCTGAACGTCAGGACGCCGGGGACCGACGCGGGTCGGCGACCGGTGATGGTCTATATCCACGGCGGCGCCTATTCGAGCGGATCGGGATCGGACCCGCTGTATGACGGCACGCGTCTGGCGGCGCGCGGCGATGTCGTGGTGGTGACGCTGAACCACCGGCTGAATGTCTTCGGTTATGCCTATCTGGCGCGACTGGCGCCGGGGTTCGAAGATTCGGGCAACGTCGGCCAGCTGGATCTGATTCTGGCGCTGCAGTGGATACGGGACAATATCGCTGCGTTCGGCGGCGATCCTTCCAGGGTGATGCTGTTCGGTCAGTCCGGCGGCGGCGCAAAGATCGCCACCCTGATGGCGACGCCGGCGGCGCAGGGTCTGTTCCACCGCGCCGCGACCATGAGCGGTCAGCAGGTGACCGCGTCCGGGCCGATCAACGCCACGACGCGAGCCACGACATGGCTGAACGCCCTGGGCCTGACACCGGATCGGGCGGCCGAAGCGGCGACGATGCCGGTCGAGCGGCTGCTCGAAGCGCAGAGCGCCGAGGACCCGATTCTGGGCTTCGGCGGCCTGTATTTCGGGCCGGTGCTGGATTTCCGCACCCTGCCCCGCCACCCCTTCTATCCCGACGCGGCGCCGCTGGGCCGGTCGATCCCCATGATCATCGGCAATACCCGCGAAGAGACGTTGGGCTTCATGGGCAACGATCCCAAGAATGTCGGCCTGACGTGGGAGACCTTGAAGACGCGGCTGTCGCCCGGCGTCATGCGAATCGACATCACGCCCGAAGCCGTGATCGCCGGCTATCGCGCCATGCATCCTGAATGGTCGCCCGACCAGGTGCTGATCGCCGCGACGACGGCGGGGCGGTCCTGGCGCGGCGCGGTGATCGAGGCCGAGGAGCGGGCCAAGGCCGGGGCGCCAGCCTGGGTCTATCAACTCGACTTCCCTGGAGAGTTGGCCTCGGGTCGCAAGGGCGCCTTCCACACCGCCGACATTCCGTTGGTGTTCGACAATGTCGAGGCGACAGGCTCGCGGACGCGTGGGCCGGATGCGCAAATCATGTCGGACCGGATGAGCGACGCCTTCATCGCCCTGGCCCGCGACGGCGATCCCAACCATGCCGGACTGCCGCGCTGGGACCGCTATGAGCTGCCTCGCCGACAGACGATGTTGATGGATATCCAGCCGCGCATGGTCGACGACCCGCGCGGCGACGAGCGGGCCTTCTTCTCGGCCATTCCCTATATCCAGCCGGGAACCTAGAGCGGGAAATCCAGCCTGACGGCCCAGGCGCGAACCAGATCGGGCCAGACCTGGGCGGGCTTGCCCTGGATCAGGCGGACGCCGAATCCGTGGCCGCCTTCCTGGAACAGATGCGCCTCAGACGGGACGGCGGCGGATTTGAGCGTGGTCAGCAGTTGCAGGCTGTTCTCGACCGGCACGGACGTGTCGTCCATGGCGTGCAGCAAGAAGACGGGAGCCGCATTCCGCCACCCCATCTGCTCAAGAGAATAGGCCGCGATCCGCTCGGCCGAAGGCGTCTCGCCCAGCAGGTGCGTCCGCGATCCGGCGTGGACGTACGGGTCCGCCATGGTCGCGACCGGATACATTAAAACGGTCAAATCTGGTCGCAAGGATGCGCTGTCGGCGGCGTCGACCGGTTCATAGGTCGGGTCCGTCCGGACACTGGCCAACCCCGCCAGATGACCGCCGGCCGAGGCGCCCAGTACGGCGATCTTTTGCCGATCGACAGCATAGTCGGCGGCGCGGCTGCGTATCAGCCGGATCGCACGCTGGGCGTCCTGAAGGGGTGCGTCGGCCCCGGCCGCCCAGCCGTCAGCCGGCAGGCGATAACGCAGGACGAAACAGGTCGTGCCGCTGGCCGCGAAAACGCGCGCAACGTCATACCCCTCCTTGTCCAGCACCGCCCAGCGGTAGCCGCCACCGGGTATGAGGAGCATCGCCGAACCGTTCGGCCGCTCGGGGCGAAAGACGGTCAGGATCGGATCGGTCGTGTACTGGGCGTAACGGTCGTGGAAGGCGGGATCGGTCGACCGTTCTGGCACGACCGGCGTGACAGTCACACCCTGCCTGCCCGGCGCGCCGTGGGGCCATAGGCGGATGATCTCGGTTGGGTCGGCCGGACCGGCGCGGCCGCCGTCCGCCACTGTCTGCGCCCTCGCCCCGGATGCGCCAACCACGGCCCCTATCGCCAGACCTAAAAGCGTCCTGCGTTCCAGATCCATCACGGTTCTCTCTTCCTGAAAAAGACGACGGCCGGACGATCGCTCGGCCGGCCGCAATCCTTGATGACGTCGCGGCGCTGAGCCACGCAGTCTTTCGTCAGACCTTGGCCAGTTCGTATTTCGGCGTGATCAGATGAATGACCAGAAGGGCGATCAGATAGGCCGAGGCCGCCACGATGAAGATGGGCGTATAGGTGCCGATCTTCTCCAAGACGTAGCCGGCGTATTTCGCCATGGCCATGCCGCCGATGGCGCCCAGCATTCCGCCGATGCCGACGACCGATCCCACCGCCGAGCGTGGGAAGACATCGCCTGGAAGCGCATAGAGATTGGCCGAGAAGCCCTGGTGCGCGGCCGTCGCCAGTCCAATGATTCCTACCGCGACCCAAAGGTTTGACGCCTCGGCCGCGAAGGCCACCGGCACGGCGCATAGGGCGCAGATCAACATGGTGATCTTGCGGGCCTTGTTGATGCTCATGCCCCTATGCATGAAGCGCGACGACAGCCAGCCGCCGCCAACCGACCCGACATCGGACAGCAGATAGATGGCGACCAGCGGCGGGCCGAAGGTCTTTAGGTCCAGCCCATAGGTTTTGCCGAGGAAGTCCGGCAACCAGAACAGGAACATCCACCAGATCGGATCAATCAGGAACTTGCCTAGAGCGTAGGCCCAGGTTTCCTTGACCGTCAGCAGTTTGGTCCATTTGACCTTTTCGACGACGTCGGCCGGGTCCTGTTCGATGTAGGCTAGTTCGGTCGCGGACAGCTTCTTCTGTTCGCGCGGGCGGCGATAGACCAGCAGCCAGATCGGAAGCCAGATCAGGCCCAAGGCCCCGGTGATGACGAAGGCCATCTGCCAGCCGAAGGCCAGGACGAGGCCTGGAACGATCAGGGGGGTGACGATGGCGCCGATATTGGTGCCGGCGTTGAACAGCCCCGTGGCGAAGGCGCGTTCCTTCTTCGGGAACCACTCCGCGACCGCCTTGATGCCGCCGGGGAAGCCGCCGGCCTCACCGACGCCCAGCATCATCCGCGCCATCATGAAGTGCGACAAGTCACGCGCCGCACCATGCATGATATGACCGATCTGCCAGATGCCGAATGCGATCCCCAGCCCCCAGCGCGCGCCAATCTTGTCCATGATCCGGCCCCACAACAGGTAGGCTACGGCATAGGACGCCTGGAACCAGAAGACGATGTCGGCATAGTCTGTTTCGGACCAACCGAATTCGGCCGAAAGGGTCGGCTTGAGGAAGCCGATCATCTGACGATCGACGTAGTTGATGACCATGGCTGCGAACAGCAGCCACATGATGATCCAGCGATACTTGCCGGGAGATGGCGCCTTGATCTGGATCGGCGGCGCGACGGAGGCGTCTGACATGGTTATGAAAACCCGTTCCTGAATATTCCTCGACGCGTCCCTGCTCTTTTCCGTCCCTGAACGGCGGCGGGGTGGGCGTCCGATGATGTTACTGGGCTTCGGCCCTGACGACCGAACAGTGAAGTTCTGCGATACCCTTGAAGATGCACACGGCCTCGTCGCCCGCGTGGACACGGTGGACGCCGGTGACAGCCCCGGTCGAAACCAGCGTGCCCGCCTTCAGCGGACGGCCCCAGCGCGCGCAATGTTCAAGCAGAAATCGCACGGATTCCATCGCGCCGCCCGCCAGGGACTGCGACCCGCCCGTGCCGACACTGGCGCCATTGATCACCGTCTCGACCTCAATGCCGTCCAGCCGGTCGCGCCAGTTCTCGACCTCGGGACCGATCATCAGTCCGCCATTGTTGCCGAAATCGGAGGCGACCACGGCTGATCCCAGGTCGTTGATCGTCGAAAGCGGACTGCCAGCCAGCTCGACGCCGATGAAGACCTTGTCCACGACGCCCATCGCGTCTTCGATGGTCCAGTCGGTCTTGGCTGGATCGGCGTCGGCGCCGATCCGAGCAATGAACTCGGCTTCCACCGCTGCAAACCCGCCCTCGATTTCGGGCAAAGGCACGACTGTATCGCCGGGCGCCGGCCAGACGTTGCGCGCGAAGATGGCGCCGGCCAGACGATGGATCCCCAGCTTCGGCTGCTGCTCAGGCGGGACACCGCCCACCTTCCAGCCCACGACCTTATCGGGAAACAGACCGATGGCGACGTCCTGGATGGCGTAGGATTCGGCCATGCTCTGCGGAATCACGCCGGGATAGTCTGGCGTGTTGCGCGCCGCCAGACGCGCGGCGACGAACTGCTGTGCGATCGCCGCCGGGTCGGCCGACAGCGCGTCGTCCTGGCTCGCAAGAGAGGGGGTCGAAGTCAAAGGTGTCGCCTCGTGAATAGGCTGCGATAAGAGCGATGAAGGAAACCGGTGTCAATGCGCTTTAACTGAGCCCCATGGCGTCGGCCGCGAGTCGCGGCTATGCCTTCAAGCTGCACATAGGGAAGGAGCCGAACCTTGGCTCAAGACGATCCGCGATCCGGCAAGCCGGGCAAGCGGGCAACCATCAACGATGTCGCCCGTGAGGCGCAGGTCTCCAAGAAGACCGTCTCGCGGGTCATCAATCAGTCGCCGTTCGTCAAGGAAGACACGCGCGAAAAGGTCAACGCCGTCATCAAGGCTCTGGGGTTCACGCCTGATCCACAGGCGCGCGGCCTGGCCTTTCGACGTTCGTTCCTCGTCGGTCTGATCTACGACAACCCCAGCCCGACCTATGTCGTGAACATGCAGCAGGGCGTGTTGGATGCGCTAAAGGGGTCCGGCCTGGAACTGGTCGTTCATCCTTGCAATCGCAACTCCCCTACCCTGCTGGAAGACATCAGGGGCTTCGTCGAGCGCCAACGTCTGTACGGCGTCATCATGCCGCCTTCGGTGTCCGAGGACGAACAGGTCATCGACCTGCTGCGCGATCTCGACTGCCCCTATGTCCGCATCGCCTCGGTGGCCTTGGATGAACCTCAGGCGATGGTGGTCACCAATGACTGGCTCGGCGCGGCTGAGGCAGCGGCACATTTGGCCGATCTGGGACACAGACGAATCGGTCTGGTGCGCGGGCCGGACCTGTTCCGGTCGTCGGCCGTGCGTGGCAAGGGGTTCCTGGACGCTCTGGCCGAGCGCGGGATCCCGCTGGACCCGGCTTACGATTTCAAAGGCGCCTATACGTTCGAATCAGGCGTGGAGGCGGGCCACGCCCTCCTGGCGCTGGAAACGCCGCCGACCGCGATCTTCACCCTCAACGACGACATGGCCATCGGGGTGATGCAGGCGGCGCGAGATCGCGGCCTTGAGCTGCCGCGCGACCTGTCCGTCGTCGGTTTCGATGATTTGCCGATGGCGGCGCGGGTTTGGCCCAACCTGACCTCGGTGCGCCTGCCGATCCGAGACATGGGACGGATGGCGGCCGAAAAGCTGCTGGCGCCGATGCGGGGCGTGGATCCGGCCACGATGCAGCAGCCCGAAGTTCGACCGGCTCTGGTGGTGCGCAAGTCGGCAATCCCGGTAGTCTGAGTTGGGTCGGCGCGCGTGATCGCGCGCCGACCTCTCTGCCTCAGGCCGTTTCGAGGGCAGGCTTGGCGGCGAGAACGCCCTTCAGATAGTCGCGAATGCCTTCGTCCGTGGCATTGGCGAAGAAGTAGTCCTGGAATTTCTCGCCGGCGATGGCGGCCTTCAGCAGATCCTGATCCATTGTCTTTAGAACCGTCAGCATGTCGTGGCAGGTCACCGACTTCAGGTCGCTGAGCACGCCGCGATTCTTGCGCATGATCTCGGCGCGTTCCTTGGGATAGCCCAGGCCGCGCTCGCCTTCGAACAGCTTGCGATAGACGTCCTGAAGGTTCAGTTCCGCCGCCCAGCCGAAGCCCTTGGCGTAGGGCATGGCGATGGCGTTGCCGTCGTTGATCTGGCCGAACAGGAAGGCGTCGGTCGGGTCGATGATCAGGCCGCAGAAAACGCCCGGCATGGCGTTGGCGGCCAGCATCGAGCCCGTGCCCGTACCGCAGCCCGTGACGACGAAATCGGCCGCGCCGGAGTTCAGCAGGATGCCGGTCAGGACGCCGTTCATCACGTAGGTCAGCGACGCCTTGTCCTCGGCCGCATACATTCCATAGTGGAAGACTTCATGGCCCAGCGGTTCGGCGACGGCGGTCAGTGCGGCATGCACCGTCTCGCTTTTGGCGGCCTGGCTGTTTTCGATGACGAGAGCGATCTTCATGGGGGAATCCTCAAGACGGTGGCGATGCGATGCCGACATATGTGGACGGCGTTGGTCTAATCGATTGCATCATTATATGACACCGGTTACCTAGTCCACAGAAGGACGGGCGCAAGATCCGTCTCGGTGGCTCGCGCTGCGAGTTCCCAGGGAGACCGGCATGTACGACCCCATGTACGACAAAGTCTATCAGGCCACTCATTCCGACATGATGGACGGCGCCTCAAACCAACAGCTGCGCGATCGCTATCTGATCGAGAACCTGTTCGTTCCGGGCAGAATCAGCCTGATTTATTCCCACCACGAGCGCATGATCATCGGCGGCGCGACACCGGCCGAGACCGCCCTGAGCCTGCCCACCCAGTCGGAGCCACCCTCCTTGGCCGGCGCGCCGTTTCTGCAGGCCCGTGAACTGGGCGTGGTCAATATCGGCGGCGCCGGTTCGATCACGGTGGATGGCGAGACTATCGAACTAGGGTTCCGTGACGGCCTGTACGTGCCGATGGGATCGAGCGACGTCAGCTTCGCCTCGAATAACCCCGCCGAGCCGGCGAAATTCTATCTGGTCGCCACGCCCGCCCACGCCCGCTACGACCTGACAAAGATCTCGATCGAGGAGGCTGTGCCGCTGGAAATGGGGTCGCTGGAGACCTCCAACGAACGGACCATCTATCAGTACATCGTTCCCGCCAAGGTGAGGTCCTGCCAGTTGCTGTTGGGCGTGACGGTGCTCAAGTCGGGCTCGGTGTGGAACACTATGCCGCCGCACATTCACGACCGCCGTTCGGAAGCCTACCTCTATTTCGGCCTGGGCGAAGACGACCGCGTCTTTCACTTCATGGGCGAACCAGACAAGTCACGCCACATCGTCATCGCCGACGGCGAGGCGGTGATCTGCCCGCCGTGGTCGATCCATACTGGCGCAGGCACCTCGAACTACACCTTCATCTGGGGCATGGGCGGCGAGAACCTCGACTACACCGACATGTACAAGCTCGACATCTGCCAGTTGAAGTAATCAGGACAAGAGGAAGAAAAACATGAGCAATCCGTTCGACCTGACCGGCAAGGTCGCCCTGGTCACCGGCGGCAATGTGGGCCTGGGCCAAGGCATCGCCCTCGCTTTGGCCGAAGCCGGCGCCGACATCGTCTCGGTCGCCCTGTCGGATTCTGACGACACGGTCGCCAAGGTTCAGGCCATGGGCCGTCGCGCCCACGCCATCAGCGCCGACCTGACCTCGATCGAGCCGGTCGAGCGCGTGGTTCAGGAAGCTTTGGCCGCCATGGGCCGGATCGACATCCTGGTGAACAACGCCGGCCTGATCCGTCGCGCCGACGCGGTGGACTTCACCGAGGCTGACTGGGACCTGGTGATGAACATCAATCTGAAGACCGTCTTCTTCATGAGCCAGGCGGTCGCTCGTCTGTTCATCAAACAGGGCGACGGCGGCAAGATCATCAACATCGCCTCCATGCTGTCCTTCCAGGGCGGGATCCGCGTGCCGTCCTACACCGCGTCCAAATCGGGCGTCGCCGGCCTGACCAAGCTGATGGCTAATGAATGGGCGCCGCACCGCATCACCGCCAACGCCATCGCCCCCGGCTATTTCGCCACCGCCAACACCCAGGCTCTGCGCGAGGACCCGGTGCGTTCGGCCGAAATCCTGGGCCGCATCCCGGCCGGGCGCTGGGGCGAGCCGTCGGACCTGGGCGGTGCGGCCGTCTTCCTGGCCAGCCGGGCCTCCGACTACGTCCAAGGCGCCATCCTGCCGGTCGACGGCGGCTGGCAGGCGCGCTGATCCGGGGCTAGCGTTGCGATCATGACCCAGGCTGCATCTTCCCGCCGCATCCTCTGCTTCGGCGAGATGCTGCTGCGGTTTTCGCCCGACGCCAACGAACTGCTGATGCAGTCGCCTGCCCTGACCGTGCGTCCGGCCGGCGCCGAGGCCAATGTCGCCGTGTCGCTGGCTCGCTTCGGCGCGCCGACCGGCATAGCGACGGTTCTGGCCGACAATGCGCTGGGCCGCGGCGTGCGTGACGAGGTGCGCAAGCACGGGGTCGACACCTCTCAGGTCGTCTTCAAACCCGGCCGCATGGGTCTGTATTTCCTGACGCCGGGCGCTGTTCGTCGTCCGTCGGAAGTCCTCTATGACCGCGCCGGATCGGCCTTTGTCGAATATGTCGATACGGCCTTCGACTGGGACCAACTTCTGGATGGCGTCGAATGGCTGCACGCCTCGGGCGTGACGCCGGCGACGGGGCCGAACGGCTCGGCCGCCGCCCTCGCCATCATCGAGGCTGCCGTCCGCAAGGGCGTCAATGTCAGCTACGACGGCAACTTCCGCGGCAAGTTATGGGAACAATGGGATGGCGATCCCCCGGCCACGCTCGGCAAGATGCTGGCCGGCGCCACGGTCGCCTTCGCCGACGACCGCGACTTCGCCCTGGTGCTGAAGACGACATTCATCAGCCCCGACCCGGCTGTGCGTCGTCGTGAAGCCGCCAAGGCCGCCTTCGCCGCCTTCCCGCGCCTGCAACGCATCGCCTGCACCCTGCGCGTTCAGGATAGCGTCGCCGACCAGGCCTTGTCGGCTGTCATGCTGACGCGCAATGGCGGCGAAGTGATCGAAACCAAAGCCGAGGCCATTCATATGGCCGGCGTCGTGGACCGGGTCGGCGGCGGCGACGCCTTCGCCTCCGGTGTGCTGTTTGGCCTGTGGAACGGCTGGTCTGATCAAGTGACCCTCGACTTCGGCCTCGCCGCCGCCGGCTTGAAACATTCCGTGCCCGGCGACTTCAACCTTTTCACCGCCGACGACGTACGCGCAGCCATGGGCGACGGCGGGTTCGATATCCGCCGCTGAGGCTGAGAGCATTGTGATTGGGTGGAGGCCGCATGGAGAAGTCCATGCGGCCTTTTTCAATCCCGCCGTGGGGCTAGGAAACCGGTGTCAATCATGCTTCAGTGACGGTTCGAGACGGTCGTTAGAAACCGTGCGAGAGAGGTCACACCAGGAGTTTCCATGTCCGTCACGTCCATGAACCGCCGCGCTCTTTTGGCCGCGGGCGCCGCCGCCACCTTCGTCGCCGCGTCCGGCCCCGCCATGGCCCAGGCGTCGCCAGGGCGCGCCGCCATTCTGGACACCATGAAGCGCGCCGCTCGGTTCATGAGCGAAGAGGCCGCCGTCGAGGGCGGCTATGTTTGGCAATACCTGCCCGACTTCTCGCGCCGTTGGGGCGAGCTTGAGGCCAACCCGACGATGATCTGGGTCCAACCGCCGGGCACCGCGACCGTGGGCCATCTGTTCCTGGACGCCTATCACGCAACCGGCGACGAATTTTACTATGAAGCCGCCAAGAAGGCCGCAGACGCCCTGATCAAGGGCCAGCACCCGTTGGGCGGCTGGAACTATGTGATCGACACCGCCGGCGAGGAGTCGCTGAAGCAGTGGTACGGCACGGTCGCCGCCAACGCCTGGCGATTGGAGGAATTCCACCACTACTACGGCAACGCGACGTTCGACGACGCGGGGACAGCCGAGGCGTCGCAACTGTTGCTGCGGATCTACCTTGAGAAGAAGGATCGCAAATATCTGGTGCCGCTGAACAAGGCGATCAGCTTCGTGCTGGAAAGCCAGTACGAGAACGGCGGCTGGCCCCAGCGCTATCCGTTCGTCGAGAACGGCGGTCTGCACGGCCATGCGGACTATACGCCCTACATCACCTTCAACGACGACGTGGCCGGCGAGAACCTGGAGTTCCTGATCTACGCCTATCACGGGCTAGCGCGGAACGGCCGGGGCGATGCAAGGATTCTGGACGCCATCAATCGCGGCATGGACATCTTCGTGAAGACCCAGCAGCCGCAGCCTCAACCCGCCTGGGGCCTGCAACACTTCCCCGACACGCTGAAGCCGGCGGGCGCCCGGACCATCGAGCCGCAAGCCTTCGTCACCCACACGACCGGCACCAACATCAAGTCGATGATGGGCTTCTATCGCCTGACGGGCGACCGCAAGTATCTGGCCCGCCTGCCCGAGGCGATGGACTGGCTGGATCAGGTCGCGGCCAAGCCGCCGCTGAACACGCCGGGCCGCACGCACCCGACCTTCATCCTGGAAGGCGCCAACACCCCGATCTACATCCACCGGCGCGGGTCCAACATCGCCAACGGCCAGTACTACGCCGACGACAACCCCACCAATCTGATCGTCCACTACGGTTCGTTCCGCAATGTGGACACCCCGGCCCTGCGCGCGGAGTACGCGCGTCTGTCGACCATGCCGGTCGATGAGGCCACGCGCGGGTCGCCGCTGAAGGCGCGCCCCGGCTCGCTAAATCTGCCCAAGTACTTCACGCTTCAGGATGTGGACGTGTGGGACATGTCCAGCGATGCTCGTCGCCCGACCGCGCCTCACGCCGGTCGCGCGGCCGAAGTCATGGCCGGGCTGAATGCGCGCGGCTATTGGCCCACGCCGCTGACCACGACGTCAAACCCGTACAAGGGCCCCTCCCCCACCGCCGTAACAGGCGGCGAATACCAGATGACCCGCGTCGGCGACCTGTGGGACACCTCGCCTTACAATACCGACTTCCCGGTGGAGGGCGTCTCCACCTCGGTCTTCATCCGCAACATGGGCGATCTGATCGAGTCGTTGGGGGCTTAGGACTTGCGAAGATGTGCTTTGTCCCCGCTTTCGTGGCGGGGATAACGCACTGATCCTGTGTCAAATCGCCAGCATCTCTCGGGTCATGCCCGTTACCGACTTGGCGCCGGTCAGGGTCATGGCGACGCGCATTTCCTTTTCGAACAGGTCCAGCAGGTTTTCGACACCCGCCTGACCGTTCGCCGCCAAGGCGTAGATGAAGGCGCGGCCCAGCAGGACCGCGTCGGCGCCCAGGGCGATGGCGCGGACCACGTCCAGACCGTTGCGGATGCCGGAATCCACCAGAATCTTCAGCTCGCCCTGCACCGCGTTGGCGATGGCGGGCAGAGCGCAGGCAGACGACAGCACTCCATCCAACTGACGCCCGCCGTGGTTCGACACCACGATGCCGTCTGCGCCGAAGCTGACGGCGTCGCGGGCGTCCTGCGGATCCAGGATGCCCTTGATGATCATCGGCCCGTCCCAGAAATCGCGGATCCATTGCAGATCCTTCCACGAAATCGACGGATCGAAGTTGTTCGCCAGCCAACCGATGTAGTCGGCCAGGCCCGTCGGCTTGCCCAGATAGGCCGAGACATTGCCGAGGTCGTGCGGCGTGCCGCGCACCCCGACGTCCCAGGCCCAGGCCGGATGGGTCATGGCCTGGACCATGCGGCGAATCTCAGCATTGGGCCCGCTCATGCCCGAATGGGCGTCACGGTAGCGAGCGCCCGGCGTCGGCATATCGACGGTGAAGACCAGGGTCTTCACCCCCTCCGCCTTGGCCCGTTCCAGCGCATTCCTCATGAAGCCGCGATCGCGCAGCACATAGAGCTGGAACCACATGGGCCGGTCGATGGCCGGCGCGACCTCCTCAATCGGGCAGACAGACACGGTCGACATCGTGAACGGCACGCCGCGCAAGGCCGCCGCCTTGGCCGCCTGGACCTCGCCCCTGCGCGCATACATGCCGGTCAGCCCTACGGGCCCCAGGATGATCGGCAGGCGCAGGGTCTCGTCGAACAGCTTCGTCTCAAGGCTGAGACTGGTCATGTCCTGTAGCACGCGCTGGCGAAGCGCGATGGCCTGCCAGTCCTCGACGTTGCGACGCAGGGTTTGTTCGGCATAGGCGCCGCCGTCGATGTAATGAAACAAGAAGGGCGGCAGCTTGCGCCGCGCCGCTTCCCGATAATCGCTCGGCGACGAAATGATCACGGCTTGGCCTTACTGAAAGTTGGCGAAAGCGCCGCCGTCCACCAGCAGCGCCGCACCGGACATATAACCCGCCATGTCCGAGGCCAAAAAGGCGACGACGGACGCGATGTCCTCGGGCCGGCCCAGACGCCCCAGCGGAATGCGGCCCTCCATATATTCGCGCTTCTTCGGATCGGCGAGGTCATCCTTGTTGATGTCGGTGGCGATGGTGCCCGGCAGGACCGAGTTGCACCGGATGCTGTGGCGGCCCAGGGCGACGGCGCAGGACTGCATCAGGCTGTGCACTCCTGCTTTGGTCGGGGTGTAATGGGTCTGCATCTCGCCGCCGACCAGGGCCGAGATCGAGCTGATGGCGACGATAGCGCCACCCTCCCCCTGTTTGACCATCTGATTGGCCGCCGCCTGCACCATGTAATAGGCGCCGTGAAGATTGACCTCCATCGTCCGGCGCAGGGTCTCGACCGGCATATCGAGGAAGGCGTGGAACGGACAGATGCCAGCGTTCGAGACGAATATATCAACCCGGCCCAGCGCCTGAACGGCGGCGGCGACGAAGGCTGCGGCGCTCTCGGGCTGGGCCACGTCGCCGCTGACGGCGATGGCCCGGCGGCCCAGCGCCTCGATCTCGGCGACCACCTCGGCGGCGGCCGTCTCGTCTCGGAAGGTATTCAAGGCGACATCCGCCCCCTGGCGTGCAGCTTCGATCGCCGTCGCCCGTCCGATACCCCGCGATGCGCCCGTGATCAGGACGACCTTGTTCTCTAGCAGCATGCGGGCTCCGGCGGTGGCACGGCTTCAGGATTTGGGCGACCAGCCCAGGTCGGCGCTGATCGCGTCGGCGGCCTCGGTCACGGTCTTGGTCAGTTCGGTCATCCGAGCGTCGGACATATATTGGGCAGCGGAAGACACGCTGAGCGCGGCGACGATCTGGCCGTTCACCGAACGGATCGGCGCGGCGACGCAACGGATCTGGTCTTCGTTCTCTTCCAGGTCGAAGGCATAGCCCTTCTGGGCATAGCCATGCATCCGCTCCAGCCAGACGGCGCGGGCCGACGAGTCGTAGGTGGCGCCCGGCTCGGCGTAGAAGTCGATCCAATCCGCCTCGGTCTTGTCCAGGATCAGCGCCTTGCCCAGGCCGGTCGAGGCGATCGGATGACGTTCGCCCAGGCGCGAGCCGATGTTGATCCGCCTGCGCCCCGCCACCTTGTCCAGATAAAGCGCATGACGGCCGTCCAGCACGCCCAGGTGGACCGTATCGTCGGTCTGGGCCGACAGCTGCTCCAGCCAGGGCCGGGCCACGCGTGGCAAATGCATCTGCTGACTGGCCGCATGACCCAGCTCCAGCAGTTTGGGACCCAGGGAATAGCCTTCGCGCGGGCGGAACGACAGCAGCCGCCGCTCGACCAGGGCCGAGGCAAGACGGTGTGTGGTACTGCGGGTCAGATCCAGCTTTTCGGAAAGCTCCGCCAAGGGCAGAGAGCCCTCGATCAGGGCGTCGATGACGTCCAGACCACGCAGCAGTGTCTGGCTGCCGGACGCCTTGGCGCCGACCTCTTCATCCCCATCGACCTGTGCGGTCTTGATTGACGGCGTTCGTCCCATTTCGTAATCCTCATTCTCAGAATGTAGCAAAACGCGCAAGTCGCTCCGTTACACGGACCTGACTTTGACGCTGCGCACGGAGGAACGCCAGTGAAATCCCGTATTATGGGAGCAAATCACCAAACCTTGGTGATGACGCGATGAGCCGCCTGCCCCGCATCAAACACGTCCGCGCCTTCGTCGTGAAAAACGACGGCACGGGCGGCGGCGCCGATTACCACGATCAGGGCGACGGCCACTGGATCGACGACCACATCGCCACCCCCATGGCGAAATACCCCGAGTACCGCCAGAGCCGCCGCAGCTTCGGCATCAATGTGCTGGGCACACTGGTCGTCGAGATCGAGGCCGAGAACGGCGTGGTCGGGTTTGCGGTCACAACCGGCGGCGAACCGGCGGCCTATATCGTCGAGAAACACCTGGCCCGCTTCCTCGAAAGCCGCGATCCGTCCGAGGTCGAGAAGATCTGGGACCAGATGTATTTCTCGACCCAGTATTATGGCCGCAAGGGCCTGGTGGTGAACGCCATCTCCGGCGTCGATCTGGCCCTGTGGGATCTCTTGGGCCGTCTGCGTCAGGAGCCGGTTTTCGCCATGCTGGGTGGGGCGGTGCGCGACGAACTGACCTTCTACGCCACCGGTGCGCGGCCCGACAAAGCCAAGGAACTGGGCTTCATCGGCGGCAAGATGCCCCTGCACCACGGCCCGGCCGAGGGCGAAGAGGGCCTGCACAAAAACATCGCTGAACTCGAAGCGATGCGGAACGCCTGCGGAGACGACTTCTGGCTGATGTTCGACTGCTGGATGGCGCTGGACCTGAACTACGCCACGCGGCTGGCTCACGAGGCCCACAAACTGGGTCTAAAGTGGATCGAGGAGGCGCTCAGCCCCGACGACTACTGGGGCTATAAGGCGCTGAAGAAGAACGCCCCCAAGGGGATGCTGGTCACGACTGGCGAGCATGAGGCCACCCGCTGGGGCTTCCGCATGCTGCTTGAGATGGAATGCTGCGACATCATCCAGCCGGACGTGGGCTGGTGCGGCGGCGTCACCGAACTGCAGAAGATTTCGGCCCTGGCCGACGCCAAGGGCGTGCTGATGATCCCTCACGGTTCGTCGGTCTACTCCTACCACTTCGTGGTGACCCGCCATAACAGCCCGTTCGCCGAGTTCCTGATGATGGCCCCCGGCGCCGACGAGGTCGTGCCGATGTTCCATCCGCAACTGATCGGCGAACCCGTCCCCGTAAACGGCCGCCTGAAGGTTCCAGATACCCCCGGCTTCGGCGTCGAGCTGAACCGCGACATCGCCCTGCACCGCCCCTACGCGCGCTAAGACGAAAGCCCTCCCCTCACCATGAAACTGCTGCGTTACGGCCCCAAGGGCCAGGAAAAGCCGGGCACGCTGGACGCCGAGGGGCGCATCCGCGACCTGTCCGGCGTTATCGCCGACATCACGCCGGACCAACTGCATGGCCCGGCGCTCGAGGCGCTGAAGTCCATCGACCCGACCACCCTGCCCTTGGTCGAGGGCGAGCCCCGCTATGGCGTGCCGGTCAATGGCGTACGCAAATTCCTGGCCATCGGCCTGAACTTCGCCGATCACGCAGCGGAATCGAACCTGCCGATCCCGGCCGAGCCGGTTCTGTTCACCAAGGCCATCACCTGTCTGAATGGGCCGAACGATGACGTGGTCATTCCGCGCGGCTCGGAAAAGACCGACTGGGAGGTCGAACTGGGCATCGTCATCGGCAAGCCCGCCTCCTACGTCACCCAGGCCGAGGCGCTGGATCACGTCGCCGGCTATGTCTTGATCAACGACGTGTCCGAGCGCGCCTATCAGACCGAGCGCGGCGGCACCTGGGACAAGGGCAAGGGCTGCGACACCTTCGGCCCCGTCGGCCCCTGGCTGGTCACCACCGACGAGGTGGGCGACGTCCAGAACCTGGACATGTGGCTGGATCTGAACGGCAAGCGGATGCAGACCGGCAATACCAAAACCATGATCTTCGGCGTCGCCGAGATCGTCTCCTATCTGTCGGAATTCATGACGCTGGAGCCCGGCGATCTGATCACCACCGGCACCCCGCCCGGCGTCGGCCTGGGCCAGAAGCCGCCGCTGTATCTGAAACCCGGTGACACGGTGCGTCTGGGCATCCAGAAGCTGGGTGAACAGGGTCAGACCTTCGTGGAGTGGACCCGATGAGCGCCTATCAGGGCCGTTTCACGGGCCGCACCGCCGTCGTCACCGGCGGCGCCTCGGGCCTAGGCAAAGCCGCCGCCTCCCGCATCGTCGCCGAGGGCGGCAAGGTGGTGCTGTGGGACCTGAACGCCGAGGCGCTGACGGCCGCCGCCGCCGAGGTGGGGGCCGCCCATGTGATCGCACTGGACGTCGCCGACCCCGACGCCGTCGCTGCTGCGGCCGACGCCTCGGCCCAGGCGCTGGACGGCCGCATCGACATCCTGATCGCCTCGGCCGGCATCACCGGCGCCACCGTCCCGGTGCATGAGTTTCCGATCGACAGTTGGAAGCGGGTCGTCGACATCAATCTGAACGGCGTCTTCTACTGCTCCCGCGCCATCGTGCCCTTCATGCTCGCCAACGGTTACGGACGTATCGTCAATGTGGCCTCGGTCGCGGGCAAGGAAGGCAATCCCAACGCCTCAGCCTATTCCGCCTCAAAGGCCGGTGTGATCGGATTCACCAAGTCGCTGGGGAAGGAACTGGCCGGCAAGGGCGTGGTCGCCAATAGCCTGACCCCCGCCACCTTCGAAAGCCCCATCCTGGAGCAACTGCCCCAGAGCCAGGTCGATTATATGCGCTCCAAGATCCCCATGGGACGCCTGGGCGAGGTCGAAGAGAGCGCCGCCATGGTCTGCTTCATGGCCTCCGAAGAATGCAGCTTTACCACCGCCTCGACGTTCGACACGTCGGGCGGCAGAACGACTTATTAGGACGCACGCGTGGCTTCGGACCTTCGCATCGTCGACGGGCACGTCCACCTGTGGGACCTGTCGCGTGCGCGCTATGGCTGGCTTCAGGACGATCCCCTGCCGAACAATCCGGCGGGAGACATGTCGCCCATCGCCAACGCAAGCTATCTGCTGGACAACTATCTGGCTGATACGGCTGGGTGGCGTGTGGGCAAGATCGTTCACGTCGAGGCCGGTCAGCCCGGCGGTCAACAACTGGCCGAGACCGACTGGCTTCAGTCGCTCGCCAATGACAGCGGTTATCCGCACGCGATCGTTGCCGGGGCCGACCTGCTCGACCCGGACTTGGACACCCTGCTGGAGGCCCACGCCGCCCGGCCGAACGTACGCGGCGTGCGCCAGATCGCCTGCTGGCATGAAGACCCGCTGAAGACCTACACCGACCGCGATCTGTTGCGTGACCCGAAATGGGTCGAGGGCTTCGCCAAGCTAGCGCGCCACGGCCTCTCGTTCGACCTCCAGATCTATCCATCCCAGATGGCGACCGCCGCCATCATCGCCGCCCGCCACCCCGACATTCCGATCATCGTCAACCACGCCGGCCTGCCGACCGACCGGGACACCGCAGGGATGGAGCGCTGGCGCAAAGGTCTGCGCCTGCTGGCCGCCCAGCCGCAGATCTCGATCAAGATCTCAGGCTTGGGCATCACCGACCGCGCCTGGACGCCCGACAGCATCCGTCCCATCGTTGTGGAGTGCATCGAGGCCTTCGGGACCGAGCGCGCCATGTTCGCCTCGGACTTCCCCGTCGAAAGCGTGCACGGAACCTTCGACGCCTTCTATTCCGCCTTCGATGCGATCACGGCCGACTTGTCGGTTGACGAACGTGACCGCCTGTTCGCCGCCAACGCCGAGGCGATCTACCGTATCTGACCCACCCGCCGAAGCCGCATCAAGACGGCGAGGCCCGAGGAACACCAGGAGAGTATCCCAATGGTCATCGAGACCGACGCTGCCCACACCGCCGGGGGCTTGGCCAAGCCCGCCGGGTCGCTGAACGGCCCGCTGGCCTTCGCCATAGCTTGCTTCCTGATCTGGGGCTTGGCCTACGGCCTGTTGGACGTGCTGAACAAGCATTTCCAGGAGACGCTGAGCATCAGCCAGGCTGACAGCGCCTGGCTGCAGATCGCCTATTTTGGAGCCTATCTGCTGCTGTCGATTCCGGCGGGCATGCTGCTGCATGCGCGGGGCTACAAGTTCGGCCTCGTGTCGGGCCTGGCGGTCACCGCCGTCGGCGCCTTGCTGTTCATCCCGGCCGCGGGCGCAGGCGCCTTCCTGCCCTTCGTCGGATCGATGTTCGTTCTCGCCGCCGGCCTGTGCATCCTTGAGACCAGCGCCGACACCTACGTCAACGTCTTGGGTGATCCGGCCAAGGCCTCTCAGCGGCTGAACCTGGCCCAATCGTTCAACGCCCTGGGCGTCTTCTTCGGCCCCCTGATCGGCGGCGCGGTCTTTTTCAGCCCGACGACGACCGAAGCCCTGGGCGGCGCGACCCGGTCGATCCAGATCGTCTATGGGCTGATCGCCGTCGGCGTGGTCCTGTTCGCCCTCGCCGTCTGGCGCGCCCGCCTGCCTGAGACCGGCCTGTCGGACCATGGTGGCGCGGTCGCAGGCGACGCCCCGGCCCGCCCCCTGTCGCAGCAGCCGCATTTCACCGCCGGCGTGATCACCCAGGCGCTCTACATCGGCGCCCAGGTCGGCATCGGCGCCTATTTCATCAATCTGGTGACCCACAACTGGCAGGGCCTGACGTCGCAGCAAGGCGCCTTCATGCTGTCCCTGGCGGCCGTTGGATATCTGGTGGGCCGGTTCTTCGCCACCGCCCTGCTGCTGAAGATCAAGCCACGCGTGCTTCTGACGGCCTATGGCGTCATCAACGTCATCCTGACGCTGATCGTCGCCGCCGGCATCGACAAGGTCTCGCCCATCGCCCTGCTGGCCGTCTTCTTCTTCATGTCCACCATGTTCGCCACCATCTTCGCCCTGGGCACGACCGGCCTGGGCGCCGGCACAAAGAAGGCCTCGTCTCTCATGGTCATGGCCATCGGCGGCGGCGTTCTGCTGCCCTGGCCGATGGGAAGGATCGCCGACCTCTACGGCGCCAATGTCGCCTTCCTCTTGCCCGCCGCCTGCTTCGCCGTCGTCGCCTGGTATGGCTGGAAGGGCGCGGGGTTGGGGCTGAAGGCGGAGACGAAGTGATGCGTCTTCGCAGCGCCCTCCTCGCCTTCACGCTGTTGGCCGGCCCCACGGCCGCCTGCGCTCAAACGGTCGCGCCCACCGCCGCCTTGGCGCCGGCGTCTCCCATCGACCGCCACGCGCTGGTCACGCGCCACAACGTGACCCTGACCGCCATCGACCGCCATGCCCCGATCATGCTGGGCAACGGCGACTTGGGCTTCACCGCCGACATCACCGGGCTTCAAACCTTCCCGGAGCAGTACTCGGAACTGGCGCCCCTGCTGACCATGGCCCAATGGGCCTGGCACAGCTTTCCCAATCCGAACGGCTATACCGAGCAGGACGGCCTGATCGACGTGCCCGTGCCGGGGCGGGGCGAGCAACCCTATGCCTGGATGAAGTCCTGGGCCGTCGCCGAGACCCAGCCCGCCTACACCTGGCTGCGAGCCAACCCGCATCGGTTCTCGCTCAGCCGTATCGGCCTCGCCTTCGCCGACGGCCGGCCGCTTGATTTCGCCAAGGTCGCTGGCACCCGCCAGACGCTGGACCTATGGTCGGGCGCCCTGACCAGCCGTTTCACCTACGACGGCCAGCCGGTCGAGGTCGTGACCCGCGTCCACCCGACGTTGGACATGCTCATGGTCGAGATTGCCTCGCCTCTCGTTTCATCTCAGAGCCTGGGCGTCCAGGTCCGCTATCCGGGCGTGAACCCCGCCATCAATCCCGACCCGACGACGTTCGAGCGTGATGGCGACCAAAGCCTGAATATCGTCGCCTCCGACACAGGCGACGTCCACATTCGCCGCACCCTGGACGACACCACCTATTATTCCGGCATCACCGCATCCGGTAAGATCGAACAAAGCGGCCCCGACACCTTCCGCGTGGCCGCTGCTGGTCGCGATCGGCTGACCGTCATGGTCCGCTTCGATCAGCAGGAGCCCGTTGAGAAGACGCCTGCTTATTCCGCCGGCATCCAGGCAACGACTGCACACTGGAACGGTTTCTGGACCCAGGGCGGCGCCGTTGATTTCACAGGCTCTACGGATGCGCGCGCAGCAGAATTGGAACGCCGCGTCGTCCTGTCGCAATACCTGTCGGCCGTGAACGGCTCTGGTGAACTGCCCCCGCAGGAAGAAGGCCTGTTCTCCAACAGCTGGTACGGCAAGTTCCACCTGGAAATGCACCCCTGGCATGCCGGCTGGCAGGCCATGTGGGGCCATCCCGACATGCTGGAGCGCAGCCTGCCCTGGTATGTCAGTAATCTGGACAACGCCCGCGCCGAGGCCGCTCGTCACCATGTGAAGGGCGCGTGGTGGCCCAAGATGGTGGGGCCAGAGGGTCGCAATAGCCCCAGCCTGGTTTCGCCCTTCATCATGTGGCAGCAGCCGCATCCGATCCTTTTGGCCGAACTGGTCTGGCGGGCCGAGAAGGATCCGGCCGTGCTCAATCGATACGGTGATGTGGTCGAAGCCACGGCCGATCTTTTGGCCACCTGGCCTATCGAGCGCGACGGCCGGCTGAACCTGGGCACGCCGATGATCCCGGCGCAGGAGAACTATGATCCCCTGATTACGGTGAACCCGACGTTTGAAGTCGAGTATTTCCGCTGGGCCCTCCAAACCGCGCAACAGTGGCGCGAACGCAAAGGACAGGCCCGCCGCGCCGATTGGGATCAGGCCCTGGCGAAGATCGCGCCGCCGCCGATGAGGGAGGGCCTGTATCTCCCCGTCGAGAGCGTGCCGGACTTTTGGGAGACGGCCATGTCCGACGCCTGTCGCCGACACGCGGCGGCGGCTCAGTGCAAGAACCGCGACCATCCCTCCTTCCTAATGGCCTATGGCTTCATTCCCGGCGCGCGGATCGATCCAGCCGCCATGCGCCGCACGTTTGAAGCGGTGGAGCAGAGTTGGGACGTCCGCCAGACTTGGGGCTGGGACTTCCCGATGATGGCGATGACGGCGGCTCGCCTTGGCGAACCGGAGAAGGCGGTGAACTGGCTGTTCGCCGACCTGAAGAACAATCAGTGGGGCGTCACCGGCATGACGCCTCGCGTTCACCTGGATGAACACGCCGACGAACTGGTGCCCGTCTCGGCCGGCGCCGGCGGCGTGACGATGGCGGTCAATCCAGATGGTCCGGGCTATCGCCGCGCAGCCGAGACCTATTTCCCGTCCAACGGATCCCTGCTTATGGCCGTCGGTCTGATGGCGGCGGGTTGGGACGGGTCCAGCGGCCACGCGCCCGGCTTCCCGAAGGAAGGCTGGACCGTCCGTGTCGAAGGCCTGACCCCCGCGCCGTAATCAAGAAAACCGAGAGGACCGCCCCAATGACGACCTCGAGACGCACCGCCCTGAAGGCTCTGCTCAGCGCCCCCGCGGTCGGCGCCTTCACCACGACGACCGCTCAGGCGCGGACCACGCCGGCCGTCCCGCCAGCGCCGGGACAGACGCCCGTCTGGCCCGCGCCCAACACCGCCCCGCCCTCGACTCAAGAGACGCCGGTCGAGCGGCCGCGCTGGGACGGCCCGGTGCCGACCGAGTGGGTCGATCCGAAGACCGGCCATCGCATCCGCCGCGTCTCGCCCGATGGTGGGGGCGGAAAGCCCTATTTCTACAAGAACATGTTCTTGCCCAAGAAGGTTGGGGCGGCCGACCTGATGGTCATCTCGACGCCTCAGGGCATCTCGACCGTCAATCTGGCGACCTGGGCCGTCGAGGTTCTGGTGCCCGACCATGACGCCGACCTGATGTTCACGGGCCGCAAGGGGCGCAACGTCTATTATTCGGTGACCGCGCCTGGCGAAGGCCAGTTGATGGACCGCGCCAAGACCCTATTCGTCATCGACGTCGACACCAGGCAGCGTCGCGAGATCGGCCGGATACCGAACGGTCAAATCAACTCGGTCAATGCCGATGAGAGCCTGCTCCTGGGCTTTGTGGCCTATGACAGCCAACCGCTCCAGCCGACCGTGCCCGACCCGCGCAACCGCCGCTTCGATCAGGCCGAATACGAAGCTGATGGGCCGGACGGAAAGCCGCTGAACTTCGCCCGCGCCAAGGGCGTGCGGATGCTTCAACGCTGGGCCGCGCGCTATCCGATGGAAATCTTCGTCATCGACCTGACCACGGGCGAGCGACGCGTGATCCACAAGACCAACGAATGGATCGGCCACACCCAGTTCTCGCCCACCGACCCCCAGCAGATCATCTTTTGCCATGAAGGGCCTTGGCACCGCGTGGATCGAATGTGGGCTATCCGCGCCGATGGCACGGGCCTGAGAAAGACCCATCAGCGGACGATGAACTTCGAGATCTTCGGCCACGAATGGTTCAGCCCGGACGGCAAAGAGGTGCTCTATGATCTGCAGACCCCGCGCGGTCAGGTTTTCTGGGTTGCCTCGGTCGATCTGGAAACGGGCCGCCGGGTCTATCGTCGGGTCGAACAGAATGACTGGTCGGTCCATTACAACGTCTCGCCGGACGGTAGCTTGTTTGCTGGCGACGGCGGTGACGGCGACATGGTCGCTCATGCGCCCGACGGTAAATGGCTCGTCCTGTTGCGCCCCGAACCGATCGTCGATGAAGATCCGTCCAGCGACAAGGACAACCAGATCTTCGTCGAATATCTGCGCTCCGAGCGGATCGTGGATCTGTCCAACCACGACTACAGGCTTGAGCCGAATCTGACTTTCACACCGGACGCAAAATGGATCGTCTTCGTGTCGAACATGCACGGCGCCAACCACGTCTATGCTGTCGAAATCGATCGTGGCGCTTAGAACCATCGGCAGTTTCTCGAGCCCTAACGCCTGAGATGTCGAGGATTTATCGACGTTCTCGGCGGAATCTCTCGGTCCTGACATCACCTTGTTGCAAAATGCGGGAAGCTGTTGCAATAAGCGACACGTCGCTAATCCGAATATACGCGACAGCATGCCACAAAATGACACCGGTGCCAGATGGACGCCGGGATGGGGAGAGAACGAATGCGACGGACCAACACCCGGACTCTGTGCGCGGTTGGCGTATCCCTGGCGGCCCTGATGGGTGCGTCGGCGGCTGCGGCTCAGGCCGTTCCTGCCTCAGAACCCGTCACGCAAGACGCCGCCCAGGACGCAACCGTGGTCGATGAAATCGTCGTCACCGGCTTCCGGTCCAGCCTGCAACAGGCGCTGAACATCAAGCGCCGCGAAGCCGGAGCGGTGGACGCCATCCTGGCTGAAGACATGGCCGACTTTCCCGATCAGAACCTGGCCGAAGCGATCCAGCGCCTGCCCGGCGTGACCATCGACCGTGTGAACGGCCAAGGCACCACCATATCGGTGCGTGGTTTGGGTTCCGATTTCACCCGCACCCGCATCAACGGCCTGGAAGCCCAAGCTGCGTCTGGCGGCAACCGCAACCGCAGCTTCGACTTCTCAATGTTCGCGTCCGAACTGTTCAACAGCATCAAGGTTCGCAAGACGCAATCGGCCGAGATCGAAGAGGGCTCACTGGGCGCCACGGTCGATCTGCAGACGGGTCGCCCCCTGGACTTCGGCGGCAGCGGCCTGAACTCCGCCCTGTCTGTCCAGGGCTCGTACAATGATCTGTCTGAGAAGACGGTACCGCGGCTTGCGGGCCTGCTCAGCTGGTCGAACGAGGACCGGACTTTCGGCGCGCTGGTGTCAGTCGCCTATTCCGAGCGGTCGCCAATCCTGGGCAGCTTCAACACGACGCGTTGGCAAAAGGGCGACCCGTCAAACGTCAACGCCGCCGGCAACCCCTACGGGCGCGGCCAGAACGTCGGTGGCTGCATTCCCTGCACCACGACAGCGCAACGTGACGCCGTCCTGAACGCCTTCTATCCCCGCATCCCGCGCTACACCTTGGGCAATACTCAGGAAGATCGTCTGGGCATGACGGGCGCGCTGCAATGGCGGCCGAGCGACCGCACCGAGGCCGTGCTGGACGTTCTGTGGTCGCGTTTCAACTCGGAACTGGAAAGCCCGAACATCGAAGCCTGGTCGTTCAGTCGCGCCAACGTCAACAGCGTCGTCGTGCGCGATTATGCGATCGACGCCGACAAGAACATCCTGTCCTACGGCGTCTTCGACAATATGCTGGTTCGCGCCGAAAACGGCTTTACCCGCAACGAAAGCAACTTCTACCAAGCCTCTCTGAACGTCCGCCACGATTTCAGCGACCGCCTGCATGGCAATCTGAAGGTCGGCGCCAACCGATCCGAAGCCCGCACGCCGCTCAATGTCGCCTATGCCTTCGAGGCGGCGGGCGTAAACGGCTATACCTTCGATTTCCGCGAGAATGATCGCGCGCCGCGCATCAACTACGGCTTTGACGTCACTTCGGGTCAGCGTTTCACCCTGGTCAATGCGACCCGCAGCAACGCCGGCGGCAACTTCGACAACAAGGTCGGCGCCGGCTCGCTGGCCTATGACTGGTCGGACTCCCTCACCCTCAAACTGGGGGGCGAATATCGCACCTACGGCTTCGAGACCTTCGGCTTGACCCGTACCAAGACCAACCCGACCGGAGCGGACCGTCTGACTGGCGTCGACAGCATCGGCCGCAACGTTGATATCTCGGACGGCGTGGACGCGGGCGCGGGCTCCGACCTGCGCTTCATCGTCCCCGACATCTCGAAGATCGCCGACTTCCTCAGCTTCTACGACGATCCCCTGGTGCCCAATCGCAGCGAGCGTGAGGTCGACGAAACCGACAAGGGCGTCTTCCTTCAGGCCGACTTCAACACAACGGTTGGGGGCATGGTCCTTCGCGGCAATGCGGGCATTCGCTACGCCCAGACCGAGGTCACAGCCAAAGGATGGCAAACCATCGCGGTGGGAACGCCACCCGTCACGACCTACGACTACGTGACCACCGACAACGACTATGACGACGTCCTGCCATCCTTCAACCTGGCGCTGGAGCCGCGCGATGACGTCGTGATCCGCCTGGGCGCCGCCAAGGTGATGTCGCGTCCGACCCTAGGCGATCTGACGCCAGGCGGCAGCGTCTCGCCGACCACCCGCACCGTCTCCTACGGAAACCCGCTGCTCGATCCGTTCCGCGCCACCAACTACGATGTCTCGGTCGAGTGGTATTTCCAGAATGAGGGCCTTCTGGCCGCCGCCGTCTTCTACAAAGACATCGACAGCTTTATCACATCAGAGACGGTCGGCATCCCCTACAATCAGTTGGGCCTGCCCAACGAACTGCTTCAGGGCGCTGCAAGCCCGACTGACATCTTCCAGGTCACGCGCCGCCTGAACGGCGAAGGCGGTGCGCTGAAGGGAATCGAAATCCAGTATCAACAACCCTTCACCTTCCTGCCCGGTCTTTGGTCCAACTTTGGCTTCACCGGGAACGTCACGTGGGTTGATTCCGAAGTCAGCTACGGCACGGCCGGCAAAAACCGCCTGACGGGCCAGTCGAAGAACACCGCCAACGCGACCCTGTATTATGAGGATGGCCCGTTCCAGGCCCGCGTCTCGATCGCACACCGCAGCCAGTATCTGCTGTCCTTCCCCGGCGCGAACGGCAACTCCGAAGAAGGCGTCAACGACACCACCAATGTCGATGCCTCCATGTCCTACGAGTGCACGCCGAACCTGACCTTCTCGCTCGAAGGCATCAATCTGACGGACGCCTACACCGACCGTTACGTCGACGTGACCAACCGCGTGTCCGACTACCGTCATACCGGCCGAGAGATCGCCGTGGGATTGCGCTGGAAGTATTGAGCTTCACTCCCTGACGCCTCCAGCGTGACAAACTAAAGGCCCGGAGCGGACAGCTCCGGGCCTTCTTTTTTACCCAGGAAAAAGGCGGCGATTGAGGTTTTCGGATCCCTCGCCGCCTCTACAAATACGCCCCCACCTGCCAAGGCACGAACTCGTTGTCGCCGATGCCGAGGGCCTCGGATTTGGACGGCTCGCCTGACGCGACATCAAGCATCTTGCGGAAGATGACCTTGCCGACCTCGACCAGGCTGGTTCCCGTCAGGACGGGCGAGGCGTCGATGTCCATGTCCTCGTCCATCCAGTTCGCCAGCCTGGCGTTGGAGGCGACCTTGATCGACGGGGCGGGCTTGGCGCCGAAGACCGAGCCCCGGCCGGTGGTGAAGACGATCAGATTGGCGCCCGAGGCGATCTGGCCCGTCGCCGAGCACGGATCGTAACCGGGGCTGTCCATGAAACTGAGGCCCTTGGCCTGAAGCGGTTCGGCGTATCCGATCACGTCGTTCAGCGGGGTCGAACCGGACTTGGCCACCGCACCCAACGACTTTTCCAGGATGGTGGTCAAACCGCCCTTCAGATTGCCGGGCGACGGATTGTTGTTCAGCTCCATCTGATGGCGATCCGCATAGTCGCGCCACCACGCCAGACGCGCGTTCAGCTTTTCCGCAACGTTCTGCGACGCCGCGCGCCGCAGCAGCAGGTGTTCCGCACCCCAGATTTCGGGCGTTTCCGACAGCATGGCCGAGCCGCCGTGCGCGACCACCAGATCGACAGCTGCGCCCAAGGCCGGATTGGCGGTGACGCCGGACCAGCTATCCGAACCGCCACATTGCAGACCGACAGTCAGGCGAGATGCGGAAACAGGTTGGCGCTGCACTTGCGCCGCTTCCGTGACTAGGTCGCGAACGATTTCGATCCCGGCCTCGATCGCACGGGCCGTGCCGCCGGCCTCCTGGATCGTCAGGGCGCGCAGACGCGAGCCGGATTGAAGCCCTTCGTTGGCGAGCCAGGCGGGAATCTGATTGGCCTCGCAGCCCAGACCCACGATCAGGATGGAGTGGAAGTTCGGGTGGCGTGCATAACCGGCCAGGGTCCGCTGCAGCAGGGTCACGTCGCTGCTGAGCGACGAGCCGCCGCAACCGCCCTGATGGGTGAATGCGACCACGCCATCGACGCCCGCAGGCAGGATGGAATCCGGGAAGGCGTCGGCAATGCGGCGCGCCACGGTGGCCGAACAGTTCACGCTGGTCAGGACGCCAATATAGTTGCGCGTGCCGACCCGACCGTCCGGGCGAACAATGCCGCTGAACGTCGCGCCCGACAACGCCGCAGGCGGACGCAGGTCGGCCCCGACCTCGGCTTCACGCCCATCCTCGGCCATAGCCAGATTGTGAACATGGACGTGATCGCCGGCCGCGATGGCGGCCTTTGCGCGTCCGATGACCTGACCGTATCGGCGGACCAGACCGCCCGCCTCCACCGCATGACGAGCGATCTTGTGGCCGGTGGCGATGTCGGCGCGCGCCGGCGCGGTCAGGCCATCAAGCGTATCGCCGCTGGCGATGTCGTCCAGGGCGATGGCGACGTCGTCGGCGGGGTTCAGGATCAGGACGCGAGACATTGATTTACTCCGCGACCAGACGCGCGGCCTCGACGGCGCCGTTCTGGCTGAGCGACAGATAGGCGGACGTAACCGCTGCGGCGAACCGGTCGTCAGCGGCCAGCGCGGGCGGGAAGACGGCGGACAGGCTCAGCAAGGCCGAAACCCGCGACTGATCGGTGTCGGCGCCAGCCAACAGTTCAGACGTCTTGGCCGCTAGCGGATCGTCGACGACGACTGTCTCGCGCGTTTCGGTCACGCCCGACTGCCATTTCATCCAGGCGGCGACGCCCAAGGCCATAGCGTCGACACCCTGCCCCGCCGCCAAACGGTCGGCGGCCCCGGCCAGCAGGCGCTGGGGCAGTTTCTGCGAGCCGTCCATGGCGATCTGGCGCGTGCGGTGCATCAGGGCCGCATTGGAGAACCGGGCCATCAGCGCCTCACGATAGGCGGCAATGTCCAGACCCGGCGGCGGGTTCAGCGTGGTTTCGGCCTCGTCCCACACGGCCTCGAGATAGGCGCGGAAAGCGGGTACGGCCACGACCTCGTCAACATGCTCATGCCCCGACAAAGCGCCCAGATAGGCGATGGCCGAGTGGGCGCCGTTCAGCAGCCGCAGCTTGGCGTCTTCCCACGGCTCGACCGCGTCGGTCAGCTGCACGCCGAGAGACGCAAAGTCAGGCCGTTCGCCGGCGAACCAGTCCTCAATCACCCACTGGGTGAAGGGTTCGGCCTTGACCATGCCCTGATCCTCGACGCCGAGACGAGCGGTCAGGCGGACAATGTCTTGGGGGATGGTCGCCGGGACGATCCGGTCGATCATCGTCTGGGGAAAGGCGCCCTCGGCCTCGATCCAGTCCGCCAGCGCCGGGTCGATCTGGCGCGCCATCGCCAGCACCCCGTCCCGGATGCGCTTGCCGTTATGGGGAAGGTTGTCGCAACTGATGACGGTGAAGGGCTTCAGTTCCGCCGCCTTGCGGGCCTGAAGCGCGGCGACGATGAAGCCCGGCGCCGTGCGGGGCGAGCCGATGTCGGCCAAGTCCGCCGCCACCTCCGGGTCGTCCAGCAGCAGGTCGCCGGTCGCCGGATCGAGGCGATAGCCCTTTTCGGTCACAGTCAGGGTGACGATGTGGACGTCGGCATCGGCCATGGCGGCGACCAGGGCGGCGGGATCTTCCGGCCCGACCATCACGCCCGCGCAGGCGCCGATCACCCGCAGATGCTCGTCCGATCCGTCACGCACGACCAGGGTGTACAGCCCGTCCTGCGGATTCAGCTGATCGCGTACGCCGGGCGACCGAAGCGAAGCGCCCAGCACACCCCAGCGCAGATCCCCCGACTTGATTGCATCGTCGAACACGACCGCCTGGTGGGCGCGGTGGAAGGCGCCGATGCCCAGATGGATGACACCCGTCTTCACCTGGGCGCGGTCGTAGCCGGGGACGGCGACGTCGGCGGACAGACCCTTGAGCTCGGCTTCGTTCAGTCTGCTCACAGCTTGTAGGCCGCCTTGACCAAGCCATAGGTCAGGGCGTGGGCCAGTTCGTGCGCCTCGTCCTCCTCCATCCGGTGCTCGACGACCAGTTTGGCCAGGAAGCCGCAGTCCATGCGCCGCGCCACATCGTGGCGGGCGGGTATGGACAAGAAGGCGCGGGTGTCGTCGTTGAAGCCGACCGTATTGTAGAAGCCAGCCGTCTCGGTGACCTGCTCGCGGAAGCGACGCATCCCTTCGGGGCTGTCGTGGAACCACCAGCTGGGTCCCAGCTTCAAAGCCGGATAGTGACCGGCGAGCGGCGCCAGTTCGCGGCTATAAGTGGTCTCGTCCAGGGTAAAGAGAATCAGGGTCAGGCCCGTGTTCGAACCGAACCGGTCCAGCAGCGGCTTCAGCGCGCGGACGTAATCGGTCTGGGTCGGGATATCGCAGCCCTTGTCACGACCGAAACGGTTGAAGACGGTGGCCGAGTGGTTGCGGAAGCTGCCGGGGTGAAGCTGCATCACCAGACCATCCTCGACCGACATGGCCGCCATTTCGGTCAGCATCTGGCCGCGGAACAGTTCAGCGTCGGCGGCGCTGGCGGGCGCCGTCGACACACGCCGGAACAGGGCCTCGGCTTCGGCCTTAGGCAGATCTGCGGTGAAGGCCGTCGGGTGGCCGTGATCGGTCGAGGTGGCGCCCATTTCGATGAAGAAGACCCGGCGATCGCGTAGGGCTTGTAGGTATCCGTCCCACGACAGCGTATCGCGGCCGGTCTGTTCAGCTAGGATCTTCAGATTGTCGCGGAAACCCTCATAGTCCGGGTCAAGAACCGGATCCGGGCGATAGGCGGTCAGCACCTGTCCCTTCCAGCCCGAGGCTGCGATGGTCCTGTGATGCTCCAGCGTGTCCAGCGGGCTCTCGGTCGTGGTCAGGACCTCGATATTGTAGCGATCGAACAGGGCGCGCGGCCTGAAGGCGTCGGTCTTAAGGGCCGCATCGATTACGTCGTAATAGTGATCCGCCGTCTCGGCCGACAGGCGCACGTCGATGCCGAAGGCCTCGGCATAGACCCAGTCGTGCCACATCCGCGAAGGCGTCCCCCGGAACAGGTGATAGTTCTCGGCGAAGCGCCGCCAGATCTCTCGCGGATCGCTCTCGACCGGCCCGCCATCGGCGCGCGGCACGCCCAAATCTTCCATCGCCATGCCTTGCGAGTGCAGCATGCGGAAGACGTAGTGATCGGGCGTAATCAGAAGTTCGGCCGGATTGGCGAAAGGTTCGTTCAGCGCAAACCAGCTCGGGTCCGTATGGCCATGCGGGCTGATGATCGGCAGCCCCTTGATCTCGCCATACAGACGACGCGCGATCGCGCGGGTGTCGGCGTCCGCCGGAAACAGGCGATCGGGGTTCAGTTTGAGCGGATGAACCATAGCGTTTCTCATTGCCTCGTGGCGGAGGCTTGGTTCGCCTCTCGATCTTGATCCAACAAGCCTACAACATGGACCGCAAAAAGACACCGGTTACCATCACCGAACCTCAGCTTGTTTTCGGCGTCGGACGTCGGATTGTAGGCAAGGCGGCGCTGGCGCCTTGCGTCCGGGCGCGAGGCTGGACATAAGGGCCGCTCACCGCCCGTGCGGGCCGGCTTAGCTCAGTTGGTAGAGCGCCAGTTTTGTAAACTGGATGTCGCGGGTTCGATTCCTGCAGCCGGCACCACGCCTTTCGACCATCGGGGACATGGCCGACACAACCAACAAGCTGGGCCACAAGATCGGTGCGCGGGGCGGAAGAACCCGCCAGGCGATCCTCGACGCGACCCAACGCCTGTTGAACGAGCGGCATTACGGTGAAATCCGCGTCGCCGATCTGGCCTCGGCCGCTGGTGTATCGCCTTCCAACTTCTACACCTATTTCAAGACGGTCGAAGAACCTGTTCTGGCGCTTTGCGAGGTCGCCGCGACGGATTTCCAGGGATTGGCCACGCATTTCCAAGCCGACTGGCCGGGCGACAAGGCCTTCGTCATCGCGCGCGCCTTCATTCTGGATGTGATGGCCATCTGGCGCAGCCACGGTCAGGTGCTGCGTGTCGAACATATGCTGGCCGACAATGGCGACGCGGCCTTCGTCGAAAGCCGGGTGCGCCGCTTGCGCCGGCTTCACCTGTCCATCGAACGCCGTGTGGCCCAGGCCCACGCCAGCGGTCTGCATCCCAAGGACTATAATCCGCGGCTGGCCTCGTATCAGATCGCCTCGATCGCCGAATCGACGGCGGCCAGTTTCGATCTTCTGCGACGGGCCGATACGCCCGAAGCCATCCTAGATACGGCGGCCATCATCATCGTGAAGCTGACGACCGGACGTTAGAAGCCCAACGGCCCATACAGCCAGGTCGTCCAGATCCCGACCGCCAGGAAAACGCCGAACGGCAGCTTCTCCGATCCGCTGACGCTGCGCCGAACCACCAAAATACCGAAGACCAGACTGAGCCCGACCGCGCAGGCCCACAGCAGCACGCTGGGTAGGCCAATCCAGCCGACCCAGGCCCCTGCCCCCGCGAACAGGAAGGGGTCTCCTCCCCCCAGTCCTTGGCGCTTGCGGACGAGTTGGTACAGCCAGCCGACCAGCCACAGACCACAAAACCCGACAGCCGCACCGATCAGATGGGAAAAGCCGAGGCCCCAATCCAGAATCAGCGCGACCGTGACGCCTGTAGAGATCAAGGGCAGCGTCAGACTATCCGGCAGCCAGAAGTGTTCACCGTCGACGATGGCGATCAGCAACAGCTGCCAACCCAGAACGGCTGTGGCGGCGATCATGAATGTCGAGGCGCCGCCTGTCGCGCCCCACAGCCCGGCCCAGATGCCGATACCGGCCGACGCCAGTTCGATCAGGGGATAACGCGGCGAAATCCGGGTGTGGCATCGCGCACAACGCCCGCGCAAGGCAAGCCAGCTGAAGACCGGCACAAGCTCCCAGGGACGTAGCGTCTGATCGCAGCCCCGGCATCGCGAGCGGGCGACGACGATGTCCTCGTCGCGCGGCAGGCGAACGCTGACGGCGGCGATGAAACTGCCGACGACCAGGCCCAGCCCGCCCATGACGGCGGCGGCGAGTACAGGATTCATCAAGACGTCCCGAAGGCGGCGAACCGCTCAGGCTTAACCGCCTCCGAGCGCCACCGCCACATGATAGGTCACCAGCGACGCCAGATAGGCCAGACCGAACATGTAGCCGATCATGATCCAGGTCCATTTCAGCGAGTTGGTCTCGCGCCGCACGACGCCCAAGGTCGCTACGCACTGGGGCGCAAAGATGTACCAGGCCAGGAAGGACAGCGCCGTCGCCAGAGACCAGTGCGACGCCAGGGTCGAGGCCAGAAGCCCCGTCGCATTTTCGGCGTCTGCGATGGCGTAGGTGGTCCCCAGCGCAGCCACCGCGACCTCGCGCGCCGCCATGCCGGGGATCAGGGCGATGACCATCTGCCAGTTGAAGCCGATGGGGGCGAAGATTGGCGCCAGCGCCCGACCCAACATGCCGGCGAAGGAATAGTCGATGGCCGGCAGGGTCGCGTTCTCGGGCGGGTAGGGGAAGGTCGCCAGCACCCACAAGATGATCACCAATGGCAGGATGATGCGGCCGGCGCGGTTGAGGAAGATCTTGGCCCGGAGCCACAGATTGAAGCCGACGCTGCGCAGGTCCGGCGTCTTGTAGGCCGGAAGCTCCATCATGAAGGGCTCGACCGCACCGCGCCAAAACACCTTGCGGATCAGCAGGGACACGATCAGGGCGCTGACGATGCCGGCCGCGTAGAGGCCGAACATCACAAGGCCTTGCAGGTTGGCGAAGCCCCAGACCGTCTCGTTCGGGATGAAGGCGGCGATGATCAGCGTATAGACCGGGATGCGCGCCGAGCAGGTCATCAGGGGGGCGACCAGAATGGTGGTCAGGCGGTCGCGCCGCGAATCGATCACCCGCGCCGCCATCACGCCGGGAATGGCGCAGGCGAAACTGGACAGCAGCGGGATGAAGGCCCGGCCGTGCAGCCCCGCCCCGCCCATGATCTTATCCATCAGGAAGGCCGCGCGGGCCATATAGCCGAAGTCTTCCAGCGCGATGATGAATAGGAAGAGGATCAAAATCTGCGGCAGGAACACCAGCACGCTGCCGACCCCGGAAATGATCCCGTCCACGATCAGGCTTTGCAGCAGGCCATCGGGAAGGACATTGGCGACCAAGCCGCCCAACCAGGCGATGCCGGCCTCGATGCCGTCCATCACGGGTGCGGCCCAGCTGAACACGGCTTGGAACATCACGAACAGCAGGGCGAACAGGATCAACAGCCCGCCGACCGGATGCAGGAGCACCGAATCGATCCTGCCGGTCAGGGTGTCGGGCCGCTCAGGCGGGCGGACGCAGGCCTTCATGATCCGCTCGGCCTCGCGGGCGGCGGTTCGTAACTCGGCGGCGTCCGGACTGCGCCATTGGCTTTCGGTCACGGCGGCGACGGCGGCTTGGTCCTCAATGGCGGCGACCAGATCGTCGATGCCGCGCTTGCGCGTGGCCACGGTGGTGATGATCGGCACGCCCAGTTCGGCGCGCAGTCGTTCCAGATCGATGCGCAGGCCCTGGCGCTGGGCGATGTCATACATGTTCAACGCCAGAACCATCGGCCGACCGACGGCCTTCAGCTCCAGAATAAGGCGCAGGACTAGACGCAGATTGGTCGCGTCCGCGACGCAGACCACCACGTCGGGCGTCGTCTCGCCGGCCAATCGCCCCAGAACGGCGTCGCGCGTGACCTCCTCATCAGGGCTGCGGGCGCGCAGGGAATAGGTGCCGGGCAGGTCCAGCACCGACATCGTGCGGCCCGAGGCGGCGCGGATCAGGCCTTCCTTGCGCTCCACCGTCACGCCGGCGTAGTTGGCGACCTTCTGGTGAGCGCCAGTCAGGGCGTTGAACAGGGCCGTCTTGCCGCTGTTGGGATTGCCGACCAGCGCGACACGAGCAGTCTTCAGCGCAATGTCCATCAGGCGGCGCCCAGCCGGATCGAGAGGCTTTCCGCCTCGTGGCGACGCAGGGCCACGCGCATGTCGTCCACCTTCATGGCGATCGGGTCGCGTCCGAACAGACCTTCGTGCAGCAGTTCGATCTGCGCGCCTTCGACAAAGCCCAGTTCAAGCAGACGGCGTTCCAGCTCGACCGCCTCGCCCTGATGGTGACAATGGGCGCCCACCTGAACGATGACGCCGCGATCGCCGCGTCGGGCTTGGCTCAACTTGATGGTGTCGGTCAATTCTACGCTCGCACGGGCGAGGCCGCTCCCCAACGGCTCCGCGTTTCTTTGACACTGATTATCAGGTGCGAGGGGGCTACGTCCAGCAGGACAGCTTGACCATTTGCCGCGCCGGCGCGTTGCGGTATCACAAGGCAAACAGGAAGCCGCCATGACACGCCATGCCCTCGTCGCCCCCCTTCTTCTGGCCCCGCTTTTGACCTTGGCCGCCTGTGGTCAGGGCGAGCCGTCCACAACTACGCCTGCCGCGCCGGTTCACGTGCTGACGGATGCAGAAAAGGCGACCCTGCTGGCCTCCCTGCCCGCCCCCTACAATGCGGGCGATCTCGAGAACGGGCGTCGGGCGTTTGCGCGCTGTCGCGCCTGCCACACCATAGGCGAAGGCGGCCCGGACATGGCGGGGCCAAACCTATACGGTGTGTTCGGCCGCAAGGCGGGAGATCGTCCGCGCTATAACTATTCCAACGCCATGCGCACGGCGAACTTCACCTGGGACGCCGAGAAGCTGGATCACTGGCTGGAAAATCCGCGCACCTTCCTGCCCGGCAACAAGATGACCTTCCCCGGTCTGCCCGACGCCACGGATCGCCGCGACGTCATCGCCTTCCTGAAGGTGGAGACGGGCTACAAGCCGGAGCCTGCGCCCGCCGCTTGATCCGTCAGGCCTCGGGCAGTTCCTTGGGGCCGCCTTCGCGCAGTTCCTTGGCTTCCCACTCCTCGATCTTGCGGGCGGTCCATTCCGGCGACTTGGTGAAGCGCGCCAGGACGCCATAGATCACCGGCACCACGAACAGGGTCAGGACGGTGGCGAAGATGGCGCCGGTGAAGATCACCACGCCGATCGTCTGACGGCTGCCGGCGCCTGCGCCTTGCCACAGCACCAGCGGCAGAGCGCCGAAGGCGGTTGCGATCGAGGTCATGATGATCGGACGCAGACGCAAGGACGACGACTCGATGATCGCCTCCCTGATGGAGCGTCCCTGGTCGCGCAGTTGGTTGGCGAACTCGACGATCAGAATGCCGTTTTTAGCCGCCACCCCGATCAGGATGATCAGGCCGATCTGGCTGTAGATGTTCAGGCTGGAGCCCGCCATCAGCAGGCCGAACAGACCGCCCGCCGCCGCCAGCGGCACCGTCAGCATGATGACGGCAGGCGTGATCCAGCTTTCGAACTGGGCCGCCAGAACCAGGAAGACGAGCAACAGCGCCAGACCGAACGCCGCGAACACCGCCCCGCCCGCCTCCTGCTGATCGCGCGCCGCCCCACCCCACTGGGTGACGACGGCGCCTTGCGGCTGCTTCGCCGCCTCGGCGTTCAGAAACTGTATCGCGTCGTCGATCGTGGTGCCGGGATTGAGGTCGGCCTGCAGGGAGATCGCGCGCTGCCGATCCAGACGGCGACGGTCCGGCGTGTCCCCGCTGGTCTTGGTCGTGACTACGGCCGACAGCGGCACGAGTTGGCCGCCCCCGGTTGCAACATACAGGGCTTCCAGGTCGGCGACCTCGCGACGATTGTCGCGCTCGGTCTGCAGGATGACATCGTATTCCTGACCACCCTTGATGTAGGTCGTGGCGCGGCGAGAGCCAAACATTGTCTCCAGCGTGCGGCCGATCGACTGGGAGGAAACGCCCAGCGCGGCGGCTTTTTGCGGATCGACATCGACCAGCAGACGCGGCGAGTTCGGCTCATAGTTCAGGCGTGGACGCGAGAAGCCGGGATTGGCTTGGGCTGCGGCCAGCATCGGCTGGAGCCAGGCGTAAATCTGCTGGTAGTCGCTGCCGGTCGCGATCAGTTCAATGGAGTTGGAGTTGCCGCCGCCGCGCTGGAAGGCGCCAGGGGTCGAGGCATTGACCTGGGCGCCCGTCTGGCCGCGCAGCTTGCCGTTCAGTTCTTGAGCGATCTCGGCCGCCGAGCGGTCGCGCTTGGACCAGTCGGCGAGCGTGAGGACCGCATTGCCGGAGTTGAAGCTGCCGCCGCCGAAGCCTGGCGCGGACACCAGATAGCTGTCGGCCTCGCCGCTCGTCTTGTATTCGGCCAGCAGAGGCTCCAACCCCAGCATGATCTTGCGGGTATAGTCGAAGCCCGCGCCTTCGGGCCCTGCGACGCGCACCGTAACCCGGCCGCGATCCTCGTCCGGCACCAGCTCGTTGGGCAGGGTCAGGAAGATGCCGCCCGCCCCCGCTGCGACCAGCAGGATCAGGGCGCCGACGCCGATCACGGCGATGCGACGACCCAACAGCATATCCAGCGACCGGCCATAGGAAGACTTCAGCCGGTCCATGCCCCAGTCGACTTTGCGCGCCACCCAGCCACCGCCATGTGCGGGTCGCAGGATTTTGGAGGCCAACATCGGCGACAGGCTGAGCGCCAAGAAAGCCGAGAAGGCCACGGCCGCCGCGATCGCTGCGGCCAGTTCGACGAACAGACGTCCGACATAGCCCGGCAGGAACAGCAGCGGCGCAAACACTGACAGCAACACGATGGTGGTGGCCACGACCGCGAAGAAGACCTGGCGCGCGCCGCGTTCGGCGGCGACCAGAGGCGGCTCGCCCAGATCCAGACGACGCTGAATGTTCTCAACCACCACGATGGCGTCATCGACCACGAGGCCGATGGCCAGCACCAGGGCCAGCAGCGTCAGAAGGTTCAGCGAGAAACCCAGCGGGGCCAGGACGATGAAGGTCGCCAGCAGACAGATCGGCGCCACGATGGACGGGATCAACGCGGCTCGCAGGCTGCCCAGGAAGATGAAGTTCACCAGGGCCACCAGGGCCATGGAGATGCCGATGGTGATCCAGACCTCGTCGATCGCGTGCGAGGTGAAGACCGAGTTGTCGGATCCGACCTCGATGGTCACGCCCGGCGGCAATGTCGGCCGGATTTCCTCGATCATCTTGTGGACGCCGTCCGAGATGGCGAGGTCGTTGGATTGCGCCTGACGGGTCACGGCCAGGCCGATCTGATCCATCCCGTTGCCGCGGAACAGACGCCGGTCTTCTTCCGGCGCCTCCTCGACGCGGGCGATGTCGCCAAGGCGCGTCACATAGGTCGGCTGCCCCTGGATGATAGCCGACGATCCGCTGCCCGTGCCTGTGGCGACCGTCGCTGAGGCCGAGGCCGAGCCGCGCGTGCCGATGGGCAGTTGGCGGAAGTCTTCCGGCAGGGCGTAGGTGCGCGCCACGCGGACGGTGTAATCCTTGTCCGTCGATTCCAGCGAGCCGGCGGGCAGTTCGACGTTCTGGTTCGTCAGGGCCGTCTCGACGTCGTTGACCGTCAGGCCCCGCGCCGCCATGGCGGCGGAATCCAGCCAGATGCGCATCGAATAGCGCTGCTCGCCATAGATGTTGACCTGGGCCACGCCGGGCACCGTCGCCATCCGGTCGATCAGATAGCGGTCAGCGTAATCGGTTAGCTGCAGCCGGTTCATGCTGGTCGAGCGCAGGAAGACGATGATGATCGGCTGGCTGTCGGAATCGGCCTTGGCCACCTCAGGCGGGTCGGCCTGATCCGGCAGGCGGCCGACCACGCGGCTGACGCGGTCGCGTACGTCGTTGGCGGCATCGTCGATGTTGCGGTCCAGCGAGAACTCGATGTTCACGTTGGAGCGTCCGTCGCGGCTGGTCGAGTTGATGCGTTCGACGCCCTGGATGCCGGCGATCTGCTGCTCCACCGGCTCGGTGATCCGGCTCTCGATCACCTCGGCCGAGGCGCCAGCGTAGCTGGTGTTGACCGAGACGATCGGCGGATCGACGTCGGGCAGTTCACGCACGGGCAGGAAGAAGAAGGCCGCCGCGCCAATGACGCACAGCACGATGGCCGCGACGGCCGCGAAGACGGGCCGCCGGACCGAAACATCGGACAGCATCATTTGGCGGCGCCCGACTCGCGACCCTGGCCGCCCACGCTGACCGGTGCGCCCGGCTGAATACGGTTCAGGCCCGATCCGACGATGCGGTCGCCGGCCTCTATGCCGGACAGGATTTCAACAAAGCCGTTCTCGACGGCCCCGGTCTCGACCTCGACCCGCTGCGCGGTAGAGCCGTTCTGGCCGGGCGCGATGCGATAGACGAAGGCGCCGGCGCCTTCATATTGCACGGCCGACTCGGGCACGGCGGCGCTCTGACGCTGGCCCTGCTGGACCGCGACGCGCATCAGCATGCCGGGACGGATGCGGCCGCCGGGGTTGGGGAACTCCGCGCGCGCGGTCGCGGCGCGGGTCGTTTCGTTGACGCGCGTGTCGATCAGGGCGATCCGGCCCGTAAACGGCTCGTCGCCATAGGCGTCTGCCGTCGCGGTCAGCTGGGCGCCGGGACGCAGCAGGTTCAGATAACGCTCAGGCAGGGGGAAATCGACGCGGATCGTCGAGGTGTCGTCCAGCGTCGTGATCACCGCGCCCGGGTTGATCAGCGTGCCGGGCGTCACCGTGGTCAGACCGACACGGCCGGAGAAGGGAGACCGGATCACCCGGTCGCCGCGACGCGCCTGGGCCGCCTGCAACGACGCCCGCGCGGTTTCGAGCGCGGTCTCGGCCTGTTCCAGCATGACCTGGGGCGCGACGCCCCGGTCGGCCAGGGCCTTGTAGCGATCGTATTCACGCTGGGCCTGATTGACGTTGGCGCGAGCCTCGATAATGGCCGCGTCTTCTTCACGCGCTTGGAGTTCGACCAACGGCGCGCCGGCCGAGACGTACTGGCCGTCCGCGAACAGGACCCGGGTGATCAGTTCGGTGGTCGAAGAGGTGACGTTCACCGACCGCTCGCCGCGCGCCACGCCCAAGACGCGAATTTGATCCGAGAAGGGTCGCTGCGCCACGACGGCCTCGGACACCTGCTGCGCCCCGCGTCCGCGACCGCCGCCCGGCCCTGCCGCCTTCTTTTCATCTCCCGCGGAGACTTTGACGATGGCGGCGACGACCATCAGGGCAAGCAGGACAGCGGCGGCGACGAGGAAGAAGTGACGTTTGATCACGCGGGGGTCTCTCGGTCAGGGGACGCCGCATGCATTACCGGGTAATGAAGTGCGCGCAATGTTACGTATCAGTAACGTGCCGGATCACATTTTCCGTCGCGGAAATCTTGCCTAAAATCGTCTCCAGATCGAAAGAACGGGCCCGCGGCTGATGGGAATCTCCTGGCCTGCGACGGTTTGTCTCCATCCGGCCTGCACGCTCCAGGCGCCGAAATCACGCACCACCGAGGCTTCCAAGGACAGCCAGCGCGCGCCGCCGTCGGCCGCGCCGCCGAACGCCTGACCCAGCACCATCCAATCCTCGCCGAGCCGGGCGCCCGCCGTGGCGTCGATGCGGGTTTCATCCGGCAAGCCGTCCCGCAGACGGCGTGCGGCCTGAAGCTCGACAAATGCGCCGTCCATTCCCCAGCGCTCGCCCATCTCGCCGAGGGACCGGCCGACCGACACGCGCGCCTCCCAATCGTGATCGCCGACGCCCGGCGCGGCATAGCCGGCGTTGCGCCCCTCCCCGGCCTGGGTATAGCCGCCGTAAAGACTGACGGCGTTCCGGTCGTCGCGCCAGACCTGCCAGGTCGCACCGATCTCGATGGGGCCGCGCCCGCTGTAATCAACGAAGGCGTCCTCGCCGTCCTGCCAGTCCGCCTTCAGTTGAAGCGTCAGCCGATCCGACACGCCGTATTCGGCGAATAGACCCAAGGTCGCGTCACGCCGCCGGCCAAGAAGATCACGCTCCTCGCCAGCAGCGTCGAAACCTGTGTCGGCGCTCAGCCGCTCGTATTTGACGATGGCTTGGCCCTTGCCCTTTGGCTGGGTCCAGGCGCCGGCGAGGGCTTGGGTCGGCGTCAGCGCCGCAAGGACCAGCGCCCCCGCGACGAAGGGATTTAGGCGTCGTAGCCCGGCGACTTTCGATCCAGCTGTCGCAGAGCGCCCGGCCAGGCCAGCGACGAGATGAACCCAATGCCGCGCCCCTGCTCCTTGGTCTCGGCCTGCGCCTCGTCCGGCGCCAACAGGATGTGCTCGCGCCCGCCAGACAGAGCCGCAACCTGCTGCGCGCAGGCCCTCTCCAGGAAGAAGATGCCGATCCATGCCTGAGCCGCCGTTTCCCCGACCGCCAACGTGCCGTGGTTTCGCAGCAGCATCAGCGGTTTGTCCCCCAGGTCGGCGACCAGACGTTCGCGTTCGTCATGGTTCAGGGCCAACCCCTCGTACCCATGATACGCAACCTGATGCTGTAGTAAACACGCGTTCTGACTGACGGGGAGCAAACCTTCGGCCTGAGCGGCGACGCCCACGCCGTTCACTGTATGCAGATGGATGACGAACTTGGCGTCTTCGCGCGCGGCGTGGACGGCCGAGTGGATGGTGAAGCCCGCCGGATTGATGAAATAGGGCGTGTCCTGGACGATGTTCCCTTCCAGATCGACCTTCACCAGCGACGAGGCCGTAATCTCGTCGAAGTAAAAGCCGTAGGGATTGATCAGAAAATGATGCTCCGGCCCGGGCACGCGCGCCGAGATATGGGTGAAGATCATGTCGTCCCAACCGTTCAAGGCGACGAGCCGATAGAGGGCTGCCAGCTCGACACGAACCTGCCATTCGGCCTCGGACACGCGCGACTTGATCGAAGGACTGGTTCCGTCCGCCATGATTTCCTCCTGCCTCTGGATGGGCTTTGACAAACCGTCACCCCGCGCGGTCGCGTCGTCAAGCCGACAAGGCCGCCGTTGACGTGACGGCACCCCCTGCGGCGGCCTTGCTTAACCGGGTCTTCATCACGCAAGCATATGGTTAAGCATCGTCGCCGGTTCGGGGAGCCGCCTTGTCTGTCGTTCAACTGGAGCCGCCCCGCGACGCCTGGGACGACCGGACTGTGTCTGAGCTTATGGTGCTGGCCAGCAGCCGTTCGGCCGACGACCGTCAGCGCCTGCTGCTTAAGGTCACCTCGCTGTGTGAATCCAATCCGCCGCCACCCAAGGTCGCGCCGCTGCTCAGCGACATTTTCCTCGCTCTGACAGCCCAGGCCGAGCGGGATATTCGACTGGCCCTGTCCGAACGGATCGCGGGCGTCGACTGGGCGCCGCCTGCGCTGGTCAATATGTTGGCGTTGGATGAGATCGAGATCGCCCGCCCGGTCATCACCTCCAGCCCGCTTCTTCGAAACGCCGACCTGATACGCCTGCTGATCGAGGCGACGCTGGAGCATCAAATCGCCGTCGCCCGGCGCCCGCAGCTGGCGCGGCCGGTCGTGGACACGATCGTCGATCGCGCCGAACCCGTCACCATGACGGCACTGGCGTCCAACCGTACGGCCGACATTGGCGAAGACGCCATGCGCAAGCTGGTCGATCATTCGCGCCGCATCGCGGGCCTGCGGGCGCCGTTGACGCGTCACCCCAGGCTGAACGAACAACTGGCTCAGCAGCTTTATCAATGGGTCGGCCAAGCTCTGCGTCAGTCGATCGGCGAACGCTTCCGCATCGACGACGACCAGTTGAATGCGGCGGTTCAGGACGCGGCGGCGAAGGCTGTCGGCAGCCCGGAATGGCGCGCCATGTCCGCCCGGATGACCGAGGATCGCGCACGCATCGACGCGGAACGACGACTGGTGGAAAAACTTCAAGCCGCCGGCCAGCTGCGCCCCGGTCTGCTGGTCCGCGCGCTACGAGAACAGCGTTTCGAACTGTTCGAACAGACGCTGGCGGTTCTGGGCGGCTTCAGCGAAGCACAGGTGCATCACGCCATCCGGGCTCCGACCGCCGAGCCGCTTTATTTGGCCTGCATCGCCGTGGGCGTGGATAAGGCCGTTTTCGCCTCCGTTCTGGTCGAGGTGCGCAAGCTTTCGGGCGGAATGCCCGCCGACGGCGGCTGGAAGGCGACGCCGATGAGCGCGCACGCCGCCTCTCGCGCCTTCCATCAGATGATGCACAGGCCCGCGACCGTTTGACTCTGCGCGCAAGCTCGGGCCACGTCGCCAAGTGACTCAGTCAAGCCCCTCTCCCCTGCCGTCGTCGCCCCGATTGGCCTTCGTCGCCAGCGACCGGCCCGAAGCCCAGGCGGCGCGCAAGGCCTTGATCGCCCGCTATGGCGCCGTGCCCGAAGACGAGGCCGATGTAATAGTGGCCTTGGGCGGCGACGGGCAGATGCTGGAAACCCTGCACGGCAACCTGCGCCAGCGCACGCCCGTGTACGGGATGAACCGGGGGTCGGTCGGCTTTCTGATGAACGACTACGACGAAAACGGTCTGCTTGAGCGGATCGCGACGGCCGAAAGGACGGTCATCCACCCTCTGCAGATGGATGCCTGGACCGAAAGCGGCGAGGTCCACACCGGTCTGGCCATCAACGAGGTGTCGCTGCTGCGCCAGACGCGCCAGTCGGCCAAGCTGCGCATCACCGTCGACGAGCGCGTGCGTCTCGAGGAACTATCCTGCGATGGCTGCCTCGTAGCGACGCCTGCGGGATCGACCGCCTATAACCTGTCGGCGCACGGCCCGATCATTCCTCTGGACGCCCGCATCCTGGCCCTGACGCCCATCAGCGCCTTCCGTCCCCGACGCTGGCGCGGCGCCCTGTTGTCGCACGGCGCCAAGGTGCGGTTCGAGGTTCTGGAGGCCGACAAACGCCCAGTCTCGGCGACCGCCGACAACTTCGAGGTCCGACGCGTCGCCCGCGTCGAGGTGCGCGAGCGTCGTGACGTCACCCTGAGCATGCTCTTCGATGCGGGCCGGTCGTTCGACGAACGCGTAATGGCCGAACAGTTCGCCAACTGATCGGTCACGGCTTCTTAAGCCCGCCACCGTATCTTCGCGTGAACGTCCTATGGAGCCCGCCATGAGCAATCCGGCGCAGATCACCCCTCCGACCAACTCGCTGCGGCTCAAGGTCGGCGGCGGCTTCGGCATCAACGCCGACGCCATCGCCCGTGCAGAGGAAGCGCTGAAAGCCATGTCGGCCCAGTTCGGCCAGTGGCTGAACGACGAGATCGTCAAGCTGGACAAGGCCCAGGCCGATATCCGCGAGCAGGGCTACACCCCCGTCACCGCAGAGGCTCTGTATTTCCGGGCCCACGATCTGAAGGGTTTGGGGACGACCTACGAATATCCGCTGGTCACCCGCATCGCTGGTTCGCTGTGCAAGATGCTGGACGACGCCGATCGCCGCATGACTGCGCCCATCGCCATCCTGGACGCCCATATCGACGCCATCCGCGCCGTCGTCCGCGACCAGATCAAGACTGACGAACATCCGACCGGCCGCGCCCTGGCCGAGACCCTGGAAGCGCGCGTCGCAGATCACCTCGCGGGCTGAAGTCCCTCCAGCCGTTTGCGAAAGGCCCGTCGTCTCCGGCGGACCTTTTTCTTGAAGCCTGATCGGTTGAGACGAGTCACTTCGCGACTTCGTCGATGCCGTGAATCAGGCTCTCAGGATCAGGCTGCGTTGGCGGCGGTCAGGCTGAGCGACGGCGACTGATCCAGCCGCTCCATCAGATAGGCCAGATCGTCGCGCAGCACGGCCGGACGCTGGGTCAGGAACCGCTCCAGCATCTGATCGCGGAAATAAGCGCTCGACGTATCGATCCCCTCCGCCGCGAGCGCACGCCAGGTGTCGACGCCCGCGCGGAAGGCTTGGAACAGGCGCGGCGGCAAACCCGCGCGATCATAGATTGCCTTCAGCCCCAGCGGACCGGCGTCATGCACCATCAGCCAGGCGCGGTGATGGGGCGTGTTGGCCAGTTCGGCCAGCCCATATTCGAACATCGCCATCTGACCCCGCGCTAGTCCGCGCAGCAGCAGGGATGCGTTCAGGACGCGACGGGCGTTCAGCTGGGCCATGAAGGCCGCCAGATCGGCGCTGGCGCTGGCCTGATCGACCAGATCGACCGTCATCCGCTCACGAGAGTATTGGGCCAGACGGATCGCGGTTTCCGGCGCCACAGCGTGATGGCTGATCAAATGTTCGCGCACCGCCTCGCTGGCCAGTTGGATCAACCGTTCGGTCACATGCAGCGGCAGGACCTGGCGATAGGCTACGGCGGCTAGGACTTCAGGCGCTTCGGCGAAACGCTCGACGACGGTCGCCAGCGCGCCTTCGGACAGGTCGGCGTTGTCATTCGCCGCCAAGGTGCGAACCGACTGCTCGCATCCTTCGGCCGCCAACACGGTTGCGACATCGCGCGACACCCGCGCCCGCCCCGCCACGGCGACCTGACGCACGACCGATCCGGCGCGCACGATCTCGATCAGATCCTCGTCGCTGAACGCCGGCGAGGAAGCGATGATCGGCAGGGCGATGCTGTCCAGATCGCCGGCCAGTTTGCGCGCCACGTCGTTGGGAATCAGATCGGACGCCTTCAGCGTCACGGCCATGGCGCGACGCACCAGTTCGGCGGCGTCATTGGCCAGCAGACGCAGGATTTTCTGCGCCGCCGCCCTGTCGTCCTCATTCAGTTCCGCGCGCTCCATGTTGCGGCACAGCTTGTGCGCCGCTTCGGCCCGCTCATCGTCGTCCGTCGCCTTGATCAGGCGTCGGATGTCCACTTCTGTCAGGCGGGCGCGGAAGGCGGTCATGGACGGCTCGTGATGGAATCGGACGTTGATCCCAGAATGAGACTGCCATGCTTAACGGGCGGTTTACCATCGGTTGCAATGCAACGACTCAGGTCGATTCCTTGCCATTTGGCGAGAAAGCGCCGCCGAAGCCGCTGCTGGATGATCCATCCTGACCGAGCAATAGCGCCAGAAGGCCTTGATCCTGCTTCAGCCGATCCAGACGTGCGGCCAGCATCTGGTCCTTGTCGCTCAGGTTCGGCACGGCGTATTTCGTCTCGCCGGCTCCGGCGGCGGGTGCGCCCTCGCCTGCCGTGCGCTGCAGATTGGCGTGGACCTCGGCGACCGTGGCGGCGCGTCCATTGCGATAGAAGATGCTGCGGTTGGCCCGCGCAGCGTCGGGGAACAGCGCTGCGGCGCTGCCGCCCGGATTACGATCCATCGCCTCCATCAAACCGGCGGCGCCGGCCGGCCCCAGGAAATGAGCCGCATACAGATCGCCTGCGCCCGGTTCCTTGCCCGTGCGTCCGCGCAGATAGGCGGCATTGGACGCCGTCAACTCAGCCGCCATGGTCGAGGCCGCATGAGGATCGAATCGAAGGTCCAGCACCACATTGCGCGCTGAACCCTCGACGCGCCAACGTCCGTCCGACCCGCGATGGATCAGGTCGGCGTACTGGCCGTAGCCGTGCTGGGCCCCGTGCTGCTTGACCGTGCCCAGCCAAGTCTGCTCGATGAATTGAAACAGGCCGGCGGCGGACGAGGTCGGGGCCTTGGCCGACGGGTTCATCGCGCTCTCGCGCCGCGCGGTCTTGACCAGGAAGTCATAGTCCACGCCAACGGCGTTCGACGCGCGCCGGATGGCCGCCTCTACTCCGCCTGTCGATGGAATCGCTCCGATACCCATGTGCGAAGGGTCGGCGAACGTAGTTAACCAACTCTTAATTCTTAACGGCCGCGTTAACGCCTCGACCTTCGTCGAACGGGAAAACTTCGCCGTAAAGCCGCCACAACCTGCGCGCTCAACTTGCAGTTACGGGCGCTGCGGGGGCGGTGAACGAGGGAGTGACGTTATGATGATCCGTGCTGCCGGTGGTCCCGGCTTGATCAGCCCGATCGACTTCGGGGAACGTAAGAAACCCATCCCGCGCTGGATGCTGGGCGCCATCGGCGTCTCGGTCGTCCTGCACGTTGCGGCGGGGGTGGCGCTTTATAATCAAAGATTCGAGCTAAGTGCGGCGCCCATCGACGACATCCTCGACCCGCCGGTCTCGGTGATGATGGCGCCGCCCAAACCCAAGCCCTTGCCCACGCCCGAAACGGCGGCGCCGCCAACGCCCATTCACAAGTCGGCGATCCCCGTGCCCTCGACGGTGCAGACGATCCCGCTGACGCCGCCCGAGCCCGGCGTCGTGACCGCTCAACCCGGTCTGCCGACCATCAGCGTCGCCCCCACCGGCGTTGAGGGCGGCACGGCAACCGTCGAGACGCCACCGCGCCCGCCGTCGGTGATCAACAATCCATCTTGGGCCAGCCGGCCTTCGGCGGCGCAGATGGCGCGGGCTTATCCGACCCGCGCCGCAGAGAACGGCACGCCGGGTTCGGCGACGCTCAGTTGCGTGGTCAATGCGGACGGCGGCCTGAACGGCTGCCGGGTCGTGGGCGAGACACCGAGCGGCCAGGGCTTCGGCCGCGCCGCGCAGAGCCTGACGCGGTCGTTCCGCATGAACCCGCGCACCGTTGACGGCCGGCCTGTCGACGGCGCGACCGTCAACTTCACCGTCCGGTTCGCGATGGAAGGCTAGAACCGACCAGGGTCGAGGGCGCGGGCGTGTGGCGACGCCGTCCGCCCCTCGATCGCATCGGCGACCACGGCGCCGACCAAGGGCCCCAGCAACCAGCCGTTTCGACGCGGCGCCAAGGCCATAAACAGACCCTCTTCACCAGGCGCCGCGCCCGCGAGGGGCAGACCATCCGCCGTAGCGCCCCGGATGCCGACGCGCCATTCGATAGACAGCGGCTCAGGCGACCGACCCAGCGCAGCCCACCCCGCTTGGGTCAGGCGTTCGGACGCCTCGGCATCCGGCGTCGTATCCCGCCGCCCCGGCTCCATCGTCGCTCCGATGACCGCGCCAGACGCCATTGGCGCGACATAGGCGCCCGGCCCGCGCACGACATGATCGACAAGATGTTCGGCTGCGACGCCGATCTGTCCGCGGATCGGCTGGATTTCCTCGATCAATCGGCGCGCGACATCGGGCAGACCCGCAACGGCGTCACAGGCGCCGGTGGCCAGCACGACCGCCTCCGCATGCAGCCACCGATCACCGACTTCGAGCCGCCAGCCGCCATCGATGCGGGTGATCGTCGTCACCGTCCCGGCTACGACAGCGTCACCCAACGCCCGCCTTAGAGCCGCCAGAGCCTGTGTCGGCTCGACCTGATAATCTTCGTCGGTCGCGACACGGTCACTCTCGCGCCGAGCGTCGAAGGCCAGCGCACGCAATCGCGCCTCCATCCTGTCCAAGTCGCCGCCCCGCCACTCGGCCGGTCGGTGCGCCAAGGCGATTCCTGCCGCCGCCGCAAAGTCGGGCCACAGGTCGCGCCCCGCCCGAAACAGCCGGGCATAATCGGGCGACACGTCATCGATGGCCGATTCCATCGCCGGGGCGATCATCCCCGCAGCCACCAGGGAGGCGTTCACCTCGCCCGGATCGACCACCAACACCGCCCGGCCGCGCCGATGAAGTTCGAACGCCGTGCAAAGCCCCAGCACGCCGGCGCCGACGATCACGATGGGAGAAGAAGACGTCACGGGCCGTCTGATCGACCCGTGACGCCCCTATTGCAAGATGGCTTTCGCCTATTCCGCGGCCATTGAGGCCGCGCCGGCGCCGTCCAGACGCGCGACCAGGGCCGCGTGCTGGTCCCACAGGGCGGTCGGCAGTCGATCGCCGAACTGGCGATAGAAGTCGGGGATCAGCGCCGCCTCTTCGGCCCAGACGCCTGCATCCACGTCCAACAGGGTCGACAATTGCGTCGGCGTCAGGTCCAGGCCTGACAGGTCCAAAGCCGCGACGGACGGCACGCGACCAACCGCCGTATCGACCGCCTCGGCCTCGCCGTCGATCCGCTCGCTGATCCACTTCAGCACGCGCGCATTGTCGCCGAAGCCGGGCCAGACGAACCGGCCGTCTTGATCCTTTCTGAACCAGTTGACGAAGAAAATGCGCGGCAGTTTCGACGCGTCTCGCCCCTGGCCCATCTTCAGCCAGTGGTCGAAATAGTCGCCCATGTTGTAGCCGCAGAACGGCAGCATGGCGAAGGGATCGCGGCGCAGTTCGCCGACCTTGTTCTCGGCCGCCGCCGTGCCTTCGGACGCCACGGTCGAGCCCATGAAGACGCCGTGCTCCCAATCGAAGGCTTCGGTCACCAGCGGCACAGCGCTGGCGCGACGACCGCCGAACAGAATCGCGTCGATCGGCACGCCCCTGGGATCTTCCCATTCCGGCGCTATGGCCGGGCATTGGCTGGCGGGCGCCGCGAAACGGGCGTTGGGGTGCGCGGCGGGTTCGCCGGACGCGGGATCGTGCGGACGGCCCTTCCAGTCGGTCAGACCTTCGGGCGTCTCCTTGGTCAGACCCTCCCACCAGACATCGCCATCGTTGGTCAGGGCGGTGTTGGTGAAGATGGTGTTGGAGGCCAGGGTCTCCAGCGCATTGTGATTGGTGTTACGGCTGGTGCCCGGCGCGACGCCGAAGAAGCCCGCCTCGGGATTGACCGCATATAGCCGCCCGTCGTCGCCGAACCGCATCCAGGCGATATCGTCGCCGATGGTCTCGGCCTTCCAGCCCGGAAGGCTGGGCTGCAGCATGGCTAGGTTCGTCTTGCCGCACGCGCTGGGGAAGGCGGCGGCGACGTATTTCGCCCGGCCCTTCGGATCCGTCAGCTTCAGGATCAGCATGTGCTCGGCCAGCCATCCCTCATCGCGAGCCATGATCGAGGCGATGCGCAGGGCGTAGCATTTCTTGCCCAACAGGGCGTTGCCGCCATAGCCCGAGCCATAGGACCAGATTTCCCGCGTCTCGGGGAAATGCACGATCCATTTGTCGTCGTTGCAAGGCCAGGCCACGTCCGCCTGACCATCGGCCAGCGGCGCACCCAGCGTATGGACGGCCGGCACGAAGACGCCTGTTTCGCCCAACTGATCCAGCGCCGGCTTACCCATGCGGGTCATCACGCCCATCGACAGGGCGACATAGCCGCTGTCGGTGATCTCGACGCCCAAGGCGCTGATCTCCGACCCCAGCGGGCCCATGCAGAACGGGACGACATACATCGTCCGCCCGGCCATGCAGCCGTCGAACAGACCGTCTAGACGGGCGCGCATCTCGATCGGATCGGCCCAGTTGTTGGTCGGACCGGCGTCAGCCTCGTCGTCCGAGCAGATGAAGGTACGGCTCTCCACGCGCGCGACGTCGCGGGGATCGGAGGCGGCGTAGTAGCAGCCCGGCCGCTTGGTCTGATCCAGCGCCTTCAGCGTGCCCTTGGCCAGCAGGTCGGCGGTGATGGCCTCTTTCTCGGCCTCGGAGCCGTCGCACCAATGGACCTTGGCGGGCTTGGTCAGGGCGGCGATCTGCTCGACCCAGGCGATCAGCCCAGCATGGGCGGTGGGCGCCGGACGCAATCCGGGCGTAGTGAGAATGGACAAGGGCGTCTCCTGAGCGAAAAGGTCCGACGATCTGACGCCGTCGTGGCCTTCAGCGCGTGACGATCACGCACTGTTACAAGCGAATTGCGCCGGGCCTCGGTGATCGTCAAGTTGCGCAAAAAATGCACAAACAACCGGCCTTTCGCGGTGAGAAATCGCAGATGTGTTCGTCGCGTTTCGACGATACTTAGGAGGAATGAACAGCTTGGACTCCATCAGCGTCTTGCCGGACGGCGCACTGACATCGCCCGCTGCGCGGCGCAACGCCGAGGCGATTCTTCGCGTGCTCCGCGCCCATCTGCCGGCGCGTGGTTCGGTGCTCGAGATCGCGTCCGGATCGGGCGAGCACGCAGCCGCCTTCGCCGCCGCCTTGCCAAATCTGGATTGGACGCCCAGCGACCCCAGCGATCAAGCTCGCGAAAGCATCGCCGCCTGGAGCCGCCAGCTCGATCTGTCGAACCTGAAACCGCCGTTGGCGCTCGACGCCGGCGACCCCTCGACATGGCCAGCCGACACGTTTGACACTCTGTATTGTGCGAACATGACGCACATCAGCCCCTGGTCGGCGACCGAGGGGCTAGTGGATTTGGCCGGTCGGGTCTTGCGACGGCCCGGCGGCCTGCTGGCGCTTTATGGCCCCTACCGCGAGGCCGAGGTTCCGCTGGCGGAGTCGAACGCGGTCTTCGAGGCCAGTCTGAAGGCGCGAAACGTGGAATGGGGTCTGCGTGATCGCGAAGCGGTTGAGACCCTGGCCCGCTCGCATGGCCTTGCGGCCACGCTGCAGGTTCAGATGCCGGCGAACAACCTCATCCTGCTGTTCCGCGCCATTTGATCACACGATCGCGCCGACCAGCTTGGACAGTTCGGCCCGCTCGTTCAGGAGGCTCACCCCCCCGTCCTTGAACACCGCGCCCTCGGCCTGGGCCGATAAGCCGAAGCTGTCGGCCGCCAGCGCAACGCCGTCCGCGAAGGCGATGACCGTCAGACCGTTGGCGCGCGCCAGATCGATCAGCGACCGCACGGCCGCCAACGACGCCTCATCCGTCGAACCGCCCGGAACGACCAAACCCTTCAGACGGCCTTCGGCGATGTCCTTGGCTGTAGCGGTGGCCAGCACAGTCACGCCGCCGGCGATCAGGCTGGCGTCGCCCGTCGAGATCGGCGCAAGACCCACGCCTTCGGCCCGCAACGCGCCCTCCACGTCGCCCAACTCGCCGAACGCCATGTCACGCCGCATCACCAGCCCCATGCGCAGACGGGTGGGAACAGGACGGTTGTAACCGGTGCGACGGGGGCCTGCGGAAGATTTGTTTTGAGCGAACAAGACGTCTCCTTGAGATGTTTCAATACTGATCCAGATCCGACAAGCGACGCTGTCGGACCGCCCACGCCGATGACCAGAAAAAAGAAAATCTATGGGTCCGACGCGTGTCGTCCCGCACTCTGGCTCATTTGTGGAATGCCGTCAGATATAGTGACGATCCCGGCCGGATCAACCTATCAGTTCAAACGGACCGGCCCTACTAATCCTGAAAGCGGCGGCCCGCTTGCTCGCGATCCCGCCCGGCTCTAGACAGCCGCATCGACTGGACGACGGAATCGCATGGCCTTCACCCGCACCTATGACGGCGACGAACCCGTTCGCGTGAACAAGTGGCTGGGCCAGACCGGCGTCTGTTCGCGGCGCGAGGCCGATACCCTGATCGCCAATGGTCTGGTCTCCATCGATGGCGAGACCATCAGCGACGCCGGCCGAAAGATTCAACCGGGCGAAACCCTGACCCTGAACGACACCGCCCAGGCGGCCTTGGCGACGGGCATGACCCTGGTGCTGCACAAGCCGGTCGGTTACGTCTCGGGCCAGCCCGATCCCGGCAAGATCCCGGCCGTGCGACTGCTGAAGACGCCCAATCGTGTCGGCGAAGGCGAGACGCCTGCGCGGGATGCCTCCTTGCCCCCCATCGGTCGGCTGGATGAGGATTCGCGCGGCCTGTTGCTTTTGTCGTCGGACGGCGTCGTCGCCAAGGCGGTGATCGGCCCGGCGTCCGAGTTGGACAAGGAATATCTGGTCGTCGTCGAAGGCCAGATCACCGAAGGCAAGCTCAGCAAGCTGCGCCACGGCCTGTCTCTGAACGACAAGCCGCTAAAGCCCGCCCGCGTCACCCAGATCGAGCCGCAGCGCCTTCGCTTCGTCCTGACCGAGGGCAAGTATCGCCAAATCCGCCGCATGTGCGAACTGGTCGGGCTGGAGGTCGTAGATCTCTATCGCACCCGCATCGGGCCGCTGGTATTGGGCGACCTGCCCGAGGGTCGCTGGCGCCACCTGACCGATCAGGAACGCGCGATGCTGATCTCGGCCTCGACGACGCCTCCAGCGCCCTAATCGAGTGCCCTGAACCACCGATCCAGCAGTTGGGCTTCCTCACGGCGCGCCTCGGTGCGTTCGGCGGCCTCGGCGTCCACGCCCCACTGCTCTTCCTGAAACAGCTCGTCGATCCGCGACAGGTCGAACGCCGCGCCGCCGTCCAGCGCGCCCTGCTCCACCGCCAGGGCCAGCACCGCCGAACCCAACAGCGGCACGGCCGTCGCCAGTCCGGTCAGGCGGAAGTCGTCCAGCGACAGGGCGTGCGCCTTGACCCGCGCGATGGCGTCCGGCGACTGCGGTCGATGCAAGATGCCGGCGACAGGCTCCAGCGCCACGCCCATCTCGCGCGCGGCCCAGTCGCGCCACGGCCCCCACTCCCGCGCTTGGCGCTCGACCAGCGGCGTCGGATGTTCGGCCAGATAGCAGACCACGTCCGACCCGGCATAGGCAGCGATCTCGTCCGCCACCGGCTCGCGCGCCTGACCGATCCGGTCGATGGCGGTCGAGGCCAGCCGGGTCGCCGGCATAATCGAGGGATCGAGAAACTGGCCCTGAGCCGCCCATTCGTCGGCGACCAGCTGGGCTGCGGCCTGCGTCGGCAGGACCAGCGCCGCCTTGTCCGGCGTCTTCGGCGTACGCCCGTCCAGCAGCACGGCCCAGCCGCCGTCGGTGTGTGGAGCGACGACCGCCTCTTTCCAGAAACGGGTGATGCGATCCGGCGCCTGTTCAACGAAACGCGGGCGATGCGGGGTGGATTGATTGGTCATCAGAAGGTCCGTTGGAATCAGGCCGGCACGACGTCGAACGCCAGCGTCAGACGCGACGCCTCGCCGCCGAACGGCTGGGTTCCATGCCACATATAGGAAGGAAACAGCACCAACGTGCCGGGTCGGGGCTGTACATAGTGTTCTGCCGCCAAGCTCGGCAGGCCAGGCGGCGCGCCGAACCGCAACCAGCCCTCGCGGCGCTCGCCCTGCACCGCCGGCGGCAATTCGATATGGCAGGCCGAGGACAGCCAGCCGTTAGAGTGAATGTGGTCGGCGTGAAATCCGTTCGGCCTCAACCGCACCGACCAACTGCCCTGGATGCGATAGTCACCTGTATTCCGGGCCCTCAGCGGATCGTCGCCCCGGCCCACCGCCGCCATATAGTCGCGGATCGGCTTGTCGATGGCCTGGAAGAAGGCGCGAATGGCCGGATCTTCGCCTTGGGCCAGAGGCGCGGTGGTCTGCGATCCCCCGCGCAGCGACTGGCCCACCGGATGGGTCTTCAACGTGTGCAGATCGTGCAGCGCCCTGGCCAGATCGACCAGATAGGCCTCCAATGACGCCCACCCGTCAGGCGCCTCCAGCCGATACGGCCGCACGAAGGCGTCGTAGTCGTAAAGCCGGCCGTACCGCACATCGCCGAGCATCCGCCAGGCCGTCGCCTGAAAGGCCAGCACATGCTGGTTCAGCGGCTCGCGCGCCCTAAGAGCTTCAATCGGGACCAGCGCCGCCTCAGCCTCGCCCAACGCCAGCAGACATTCGGCCTGGGTCACCATGATCGCCGGGACCTCGCCGCCGGCCAGCGCTGCCGCCCGGTTCGCATGATCCAGCGCGCGACGGGGACCCCACGTCAGACACGCCTGCGCCGCCGCCAGTTCCCCCGGCCCATCCAGCGGCCCGGCGACCAGGGTGCGATAGGCCCCCTCGCCCTCCCCCGCATATTCTAGCAGCTTTGCTTTGATCTGGCGCAGCAAAGGCGTCGCTGGCGATACGGCGATGGCGGCATCCAGCGGCGCGCAGGCGGTTTCCAGATCGGCATCTCGCATCCAGATCAACTGGCTCAGATCACGCAGCGCATCGCCGTAGCCGGGCCGCCGCAGCAGCGCCTTACGATAGGCGTCCTCGGCCTCGTCGAACCGACTCTGCGCCTGCAAAGCCCGCGCCAGCACCAGCGAGGTTTCCGGCGCATGGCCGCCGATGGACATGGCGGCGCGACACGCGACCTCCGCCTCGGCCGCCCGCCCGAGATCGCCGAGGGTGGACGCCAGATTATGCCACGCCGGAATGCTGTGCGGCCGAACCTCGACGAGGCGCTGCGACAGCGCCGCACTCTCTTCCAGACGCCCCACACGCTTCATCAGATCAGCCTGGACAGACAGCGCCTGCCACGGCGCATCGGCCTGCTGCGCCATCGGCGCCAGCATTTCCAAGGCCGCGTTCAGCTGGCCGGCAGCGGCCAGAGCCTTGGCCCCTTCGACCCTCGCCTGGACCCCCGCCGTCACCGGATTCGCTTCACGCCCAGGAAGGGATCGTCTTCGGCCTCGTCATCGGAGAAGCCGAAGTGGGCGAAGCCGGCTTTCATCTCGGGGCTTAACGGGGCGGTGACCTTGAGAACGCCGCCGCGCGGGTGATCGAGTTCGATGCTGCGGGCGTGGAGTTGCAGCTTCAGGGGGCCCGACAGTTCACGCGATTTCTCGTCGCCGTATTTCGGGTCGCCCAAGATCGGATGGCCGATCCCCGCCATATGGGCGCGTAGCTGGTGCGTCCGTCCGGTGAAGGGGCGCAGGGCCATCCAGGCCGCCCGGTGCGAAGCGCGGCTGATGGTCGAGAACGCCGTTTCGGCCGGTTCGGCGCGCGGGTCCTTGCGCTCGGCCGGGCGCATCATCTCGAAATCGTTGATGCCGGTCTTCTTCAACGGCATGTCGATCTGGCCCGAATAGGGTTTAGGATTGCCGATGACGATGGCCCAATAGGTCTTCTTGGCCTGCCGACGGGCAAAGGCGCCCGCCAGTCGCTTGGCCGCCTCCGGCCCCTTGCCCAGCAACAGGACGCCCGAGGTGTCGCGGTCCAGCCGGTGAACCAGGCGCGGTCGCTCCAACCCCTCGCCCCAGGCCGACAGCAGACGGTCCACATGACGGCTCGTCTTGGTCCCGCCCTGCACCGCAAGGCCATGCGGCTTGTTCAAGGCGATAACCATGTCGTCTTCGTAAAGTACCAGCGACTTGGCGAAGGCGATGTCCCTTTCGGACAGGGTGTGGGCGTCGCCAGCCTGGCGAGAGGTGTCATCGGGGATCGGCGGCACGCGCACAGCGGCGCCGGCAGTCAGTCGGCCTTCGGGCTTGATGCGGGCCCCGTCCACGCGGATCTGACCGCTGCGGGCCATCTTCTGCACTTGGATGTTGGACAGGTGCGGCCAGCGACGGCGGAACCAACGATCCAGCCGGATGCCGTCCTCGTCCTCGGCGACATAGATCGTCAGGACTTCGCGCTTGGGCGCATCTGCTGCGGGCGGCTGATCGGTCAAGCGGGAACTCCAAAGGCGCGGCGAGCGACCATCAGGCCGACGAACAGGGCCGCGATAGCCAGAACCACCGAGCCGATCACATAGGCGGCGGCCAGGCCGATCTGGCGGCGCTCGATCATCTGCACCGCTTCCAGCGAATAGGACGAAAAGGTCGTGAACCCGCCCAACACGCCGACGGCGGCGAACAGGCGCACTATCTCCTGCTGCGCCCCGCCCCGGAACGCCAGCCAGCCGACGAGCAGACCCATCATCAGACCCCCTGCGACATTGGCGGCGAAGGTGCCCACGGGCCAGCCGGCATTGGGCGCGAGCCGCCCGGCGGCGAGGCCCAGGCCATAGCGCGCCATGGAGCCGATGGCCCCGCCTGCCGCAACGAGAAGAAAACGTGTCATCGTGCGGCGATATATACGCCGCCCGCGCCGAAAGCGATGGTCAGCGCGGGATGGAGCTCTGCACCGAACGTGCGTCATAGGCGTTCGGACGATCGGGCTTCTGGCCGCGTCCGAGAACCACTTCCAACGTTGTCGAGGTCGGCTGCGGTCCGCTGAAATTCAGACCAACGCCCACGCCGACGCCAGACGCCGAATAGCCGCCATATCGGCTGCTGCCGCCGCCGATGGAGACGCTCGGGCTGACGCCGCCTGCGCCACCCGGCCGACCATCGGTCCAGCTCTGCGTCACCTCGAACCAGTCGTAGCCTTGTTCGGTGGTCAGGTCGGCGGCGCGCACCAGCGCCCAATCGGCGACACGGCCCGCAGCGCCGACGCCGTTGTAGGTGACACGGTAGCGGTTGGATTCGATCCGCTGCTCGGAATACCCCTGCCCGTTCGGACCCATCTGGGCGCCATAGGGCGCCAGGCTGGCGCAGGCGGTCAGGGCCAGGGCGGAAAGACCGGTCAAGGCGAGGGCGAGACGCTTCATCAGAGGTATCCTTTCAACGACATAGCGCCAAAATGCGCACGTCGTTCCCTGAGGCCCGCGCCCTAAAGACCCAGCGCCGTTCTCAGCTTCGCGAAATCCTCGGGCGGCGGCGCTTCGACCGTCGTCGTCCCGCCCTCGGGATGCGGAAAGCTCAGTTTGGCGGCGTGCAGCATCAGACGCGGCGCAGGTCCAACGGGCGTGGTCAGAGCGCCGCCGTAGCGCACGTCTCCGATCAACGGCCGACCGATATGGGCCATATGCACACGCAGCTGATGCATCCGCCCGGTCAGCGGCTCCAGCTCGACCACGGCCCCTTCCGGCCCCGCGGCCAGGGTCCGATAGCGGCTCTGCGACCCTTGCGCGCCCGGCGCGTCAAAGGCGACGACCCGCACATAGCTCTCGCGCCCGATCTCTTCGCGACGCAGCGGCGCGTCGATGGTCGCCGCCTTGGGCTCAGGCGCCGCCGACAGCAGGGCCAGATACTGTTTTCTGAAACGCCGCATCTGCAACGCCTTACCCAGAAAACTCGCCGCCGGCTTGGTCTTGGCCGCCAGAATCACGCCCGAGGTGTCGCGATCCAGCCGATGCACCAACTCCGGCCGCTTGCCGTTCGACCGCGCGAACGCCCAAAGCAGATCGTCCAGCGTATGCGCCTTGATCCGCCCGCCCTGGCTGGACAGGCCCGGTGGCTTTGAGAAGGCGATGACGTGCGCATCCTCGTGGATCACCCACGACCGGACGGCGGCGATATCATCGGATGAAAGATCGGCAGGAACGCGGGTCACGGCGCGTCCATACGCGACGGCGCGCCCTGCGTCAGCCCATCAGCGCAGCACGCCGCGTTTGCGCATATTGAACGCATAACCAAACAGCAGAACCGCAATCAGCAGGATGATGATGGGCATCCAGCTCATGGCCGCCAGTTCGGGCGGCGCCGGCGGCGGAGGATCGATCAACTTGCCATAGATCAGGCTGATCAACGCGCCCAGCAGCGACAGACCGAAGGCCGGAACCGCCCAACGCCGGCGCAAAAGCAGCAGCACCGAACCGATCACCGCACCCCAAACTCCCAGCGTCCACGGCAGATACATCCAGCCGGGCATGGCCTCGTAATAGGCGACCATGGCGTCGTCGAAACCCGCCGCCCGCATGTAGGCCTCGCCCCGCGTCGTAGTCTGGATGAAGTCGAACGCGCCGAACCCATTCCACGACAAAGACAACACGCCCACCAGCCACAGATGCCAGGGCGTTTTCACTGTCTCAATCATCGTCCCCTCCCAAGGATGTCAGGCCGGAACGCTAACCCCCTTGTGAACTGACGACAATGAAGAGCGTTCAGTCAGTCGCCGGACGCGTCCGCCGCCAGCCGTGCTCGCATCTCGGCCCAGCGCTCCAAACGCGCCTTGACCTTCTCCTCGTGCCCCTCGCCCTTGGGGTTGTAGAAGGTGCGGCGTTCCATCTCGTCGGGGAAGAAGTTCGCGCCCGAGAAGCCTTCGGGCGTATCGGGATCGTACTGGTAGCCCTTGCCGTAGCCCAGCGACTTCATCAGCTTGGTCGGGGCGTTGCGGATATGGGCGGGGGGCATCAACGAACCCGTCTCATAGGCCGCCTTCTTGGCCGCCTTGAACGCCTCATAGACCCCGACCGACTTGGGCGCAGTGGCCAGGTGGACCACCGCCTGAGCCAAGGCCAACTCGCCCTCGGGACTGCCCAGGAAGTCGTAGGTGTCCTTGGCGGCATTGGCGACCAGGATCGACAGCGGATCGGCCTCGCCGATGTCCTCAACCGCCATCCGCACGATCCGCCGCGCCAGATAAAGCGGATCCTCCCCCCCGTTCAGCATGCGCGCCAGCCAATAGAGCGCTGCGTCGGGGTCGGATCCCCGAACCGATTTATGCAGGGCCGATATGAGGTTGTAGTGTTCTTCTCGGCTCTTGTCGTAGGCGGGCGCTCGGCGTTGCAGCACGCCCGCCAGCCCCTGCACGTCCAGCTTTTCGCCTTCAGGCAGGTCGAACAGCACCTCCGACATGGTCAGCAGATACCGCCCGTCGCCGTCGGCCAGGGCCAGCATCGCCTGCCGCGCCTCCGGCGTCAGCGGCAGGGTCCGGTCCATGTGCGCCTCGGCCCGGCTCAGCAGCTGATCCAATGCCGCGTCGTCCAGCCGCTTCAGCACATAGACCTGACTGCGCGACAGCAAGGCGCCGTTCAACTCGAAGCTGGGGTTCTCCGTCGTGGCCCCGACCAGGGTCACCACGCCTGCCTCGACGAATGGCAAAAAGCCGTCCTGCTGGGCGCGGTTGAAGCGGTGGATCTCATCGACGAACAGCAGCGTGCTCTGTCCCGCCGCACGCCGCATCCGCGCCGCCTCGAACGCCCTCTTCAGGTCGGCGACGCCCGAAAACACCGCGCTGATCGCCTGATATTCGTATCCCGCCGCCTGGGCCAGCAGCCGCGCGATCGTGGTCTTGCCCGTCCCCGGCGGTCCCCACAGGATCATCGACCCCAACCGCCCCGCCTCGATCATGCGCCGGATCGGCCCGCCTGGCCCCAGCAGATGATCCTGCCCCACCACCTCGTCCAGCGTGCGCGGACGCAGGCGGTCGGCCAAGGGGGCGTCGGGGGGCAGAATGCCGGAGGCTTCGAAAAGGTCGCTCATGGGTGCGACCTATGTAGGCGTTCGCCAAAGGCTTTTCACGCGCTAGTATGGCGAACCGCCACAGAGACCGCCCCATGACCGACGCCAATCCGAACCAGGGTCCGACTTCTGGCGTGACGCCGCACCTGACCATCCCGTCGCGCGGGGCCTCTGCGGCGATCGATTTCTACATTATCGCCTTCGGCGCCGAGGTGTTGGACCGTCGACTGGCCGATGATGGCGAGCGACTGATGCACGCCCACCTGAGGATCAACAGCGCCAGCGTCATGTTGAATGACGAGTTTCCGGAATACGGCGGCTCGCAGGACGTGCGGCCCACCGGCGTGACCCTGCACCTTCAGGTCTCCGACCCCGACGCCTGGTGGACGCGCGCCATGACCGTCGGCGGCGCGGAACCCGTGCTGGACATGGCCGATCAGTTCTGGGGCGACCGCTACGGCGTCCTGCGCGACCCCTTCGGCCACACCTGGTCGATCGGCGGGCCGACGAAGGCCTGACGACCTATCTCAGCACGCCGCGAATCTGACGGCCGCCACGGTTGACGACGACCTCCCACGGGCCGCGACCCGAACTGGCGGCCTCCACATCGCGGGCCGAGCCGATGGCGCGGCCATTGATGCTGACGATCAGGTCGTTCTGGCGGAAGCCCGCGCGCGCCGCATAGCCGCGGCCGGACACGCCGGTCACGATGACGCCCGTCGCGAACGGATCGCCGCCCAGGCGGTCGGCCAGAGCAGGGCTGAGCGCCACGACCTCGGCGCCGGCGAAGGGGCCGGACTGGATCGTCACCCCCTGCTTCGGATCGGCGTCGCCCGGCAGAGTCTGAACCCGCGTCGTCACGGTCTGCGCCCGACCGTCGCGCAGGATGGACACCTGCACCTGGTCGTTCGGATTGCGCGAGCCGACGCGGTAGTTCAGCCCGTTCTGGTCGTTGATCTCCTGACCATCGACGGCGGTGATGACGTCGCCCTGACGAATGCCGGCGCGCGCGGCCGGACCGTTTGCGTAGACGTCGGTGACGACCAGCCCCTGCGGTCGGCTCAGGCCCAGGCTGCCGGCGATGTCGCCGGTGACCGTATCGCCCTTCACGCCCAGCCACGGCCGAACCACAGCCGTCGCGCCGCCCAGCGCGCTGTCGACGACCCGCTTGACCATGGCCGCCGGCACTGCGAACCCGACCCCGGCCGAAGAGCCTGAGCGCGAGAAGATGGCGGTGTTGATGCCGATCAGGTCGCCGTCCATGTCCACCAGCGCCCCGCCCGAGTTGCCGGGGTTGATGGCCGCATCGGTCTGGATGAAGGACCCACTGTCGGAAATGCCGGTCTCGGTCCGGTTCAGGGCCGAAATGATGCCGTTCGTCACCGTCTGCCCTACGCCGAACGGATTGCCGATGGCCAAGACCAGGTCGCCGACCTGCTGCTCTTCCTGATCGTCGATAGCCAGGACCGGCAGGCGGTCGCTGACGTTCTCCAGCCTCAGCACCGCGATGTCGCTGCGCTCGTCGGCCAGGATGACGGTGGCGGGAAACTCGCGCCGATCGTTCAGCACGACCTTGATCTGCTGGGCGCCGTCGATGACGTGGTTGTTGGTCACCACGATCCCGTCAGAGCGGACGATGACGCCGGAGCCAACGGATTCCGCCACCCGCGCCTGGGGAATGCCGCCGCCGAAGAATTGGAAGAAGGGATCGGCCTGCACCCGCTGCACGCTGCGCGCCGAGATGTTGACCACAGCCGGCGCGGCGGATCGCACCACCGGTGCGAAGCTGGACTTCATTCCCGCCGCATCGGCCGGGGCGGTGCGCGTCGGTTGGGCGAACTCGCCCTCCTGCGCCTTGGAGTTCGAGGGATTGCCGCACGCCGACAGGGCGAAGGCGGCGGCGAGCACGAGCGATCGAGTCTTCATGGGCATCCGAAACTGGGCATCCGGGACTGGCAAGCGTAAAGCGACGCCATTCCGCACCCGGTTTCGGGCTGGATCAAGGCGTATGATGTCATCAACGGACAAGCTTTACAGCCGTTCCGTTCGGCCCCCTGCCCGCCATATTTGCCCTTCGCGCGCAGGATCGCTACATCCGGCGCAACTCCCCATTCAGACGAACCCGAAGGGCGCAACGCACCTCATGGCGCAGCAGTATATTTTCCAGATGCAGGGTCTGACCAAGACCTTCCCCGGCGGCCGCAAGATCTTCGAGAACATCTGGCTCAGCTTCTACAACGACGCCAAGATCGGCGTCGTCGGCGTCAACGGCTCGGGTAAATCCACCCTGCTGAAGATCATGGCCGGCCTGGACAACGAGTTCAACGGCGAGGCCCGCGCCGCCGACGGCATCAAGCGCGGCTATCTGGAACAGGAGCCCCAGCTCGATCCGGCCCTGAACGTGCGCCAGAACGTCGAGGCCTGGTGCGAAGAGAAGCAGTGGGTCAACCGCTTCAACGAAGTCGCCGCCGAACTGGGCGAGAACTACACCGACGAACTGATGGAGGAGATGACCTCCCTTCAGGAAAAGATCGACGCCGGCGACGTCTGGGACATCGACAGCCGCATCGACCAGGCCATGGGCGCCCTGCGCTGCCCGCCCGACGACTGGGAAGTCACCAACCTGTCCGGCGGTGAAAAGCGCCGCGTGGCCTTGGCCCGCCTGCTGCTGTCCAAGCCCGACATGCTGCTGCTCGACGAACCGACCAACCACCTGGACGCCGAATCCGTCGCCTGGCTGCAGCACCACCTGGAAAACTTCCCCGGCTGCGTCATCCTGGTGACCCACGACCGCTACTTCCTGGACCTCGTCACCAAGTGGACGCTGGAGCTGGATCGCGGCAAGGGCCACCCGCACGAGGGCAACTATTCCTCGTGGCTGGAAGCCAAGACCAAGCGCGTCGTGCAGGAGCAATCGGAATCCGAAGCCCGCCAGCGCGCCCTCACCCGCGAACTGGAATGGGTCCGTTCGGGCGCCAAGGCCCGTCAGGCCAAGTCCAAGGCCCGTCTGGCCGCCTATGAGCGGATGGTCGAGGAACAGGAATCGATGCGCGGCGCCCAGACGCACGCTCACATCCAGATCCCGCCTGGCCCGCGCCTCGGCAACGTCGTTTTGGAAGTCGAGGGCCTGCAAAAGACCTATGGCGACAAGACGCTGTTCGACAACCTGACCTTCAAACTGCCGCCCAACGGCATCGTCGGCGTCATCGGCCCGAACGGCGCCGGCAAGTCGACCATGTTCAAGCTGATCACCGGCCAGGAACAGCCAGACGGCGGCACGATCAAGGTCGGCGAGACCGTCAAACTGGCCTATGTCGATCAGTCGCGCGACGACCTGAAGCCCGACGAGACCATCTGGCAGGCCATCTCGGGCGGCACCGACGTGATGATGGTCGGCAAGCGCGAGATCAACACCCGCGCCTATGTCGGCAGCTTCAACTTCAAGGGCGGCGACCAGCAGAAGAAGGTCGGCCAGCTTTCCGGCGGTGAGCGCAACCGCGTCCACCTGGCCAAGACCCTGGCCTCGGGCGGCAATCTGATCCTGCTCGACGAACCGACCAACGACCTGGACATTGAGACCCTTCAGAACCTCGAAGAGGCTCTGGAAGAGTTCGCGGGCTGCGCCGTGGTCATCTCCCACGACCGCTGGTTCCTTGACCGCTTGGCCACCCACATTCTCGCCTTCGAGGGCGACGGCCATGTGGAATGGTTCGAGGGCAACTTCGAAGCCTACGAACAGGACAAGATGCGTCGCCTGGGCGCCGACAGCATCATCCCCAAGCGCATCCAGCACCAGAAGTTCGGCCGCTGATCGCCTGATCTGACAAGAGGAGCCGCTGCATGACCCAACGCCCCGCCGTTCTCATCATGCAGCGGCATCTCGCTCCGCTCTCGGGATTTCTGGAGAGCGCCTACGACGTCTATCGCTTCTGGGAAGGTCCGCCGATCGAGGCCGCCCACGAAATCCGCGTCATGGTCGTCGCCGGCGAGGCGGCCCTGGACAAGGCGCTGATCGAACGTCTGCCCAATCTCGACCTGATCGCCTGTTTCACCTCCGGCTATGACGGGATCGACATCGACTGGTGCCGCCAGCGCGGTCTGCCCGTCACCCACGCCCCCGGCGTCAATCACGAGGATGTCGCCGATCACGCCTTGGGCTTGATCCTGGCCGCACGCCGCCAGATCGCCTCGGGCGACCGTCAGGTCCGCGAAGGCGGCTGGACCTTCGAGACGCGCACCATCACGACGTCGCTCGCCGGCCAGAAGCTGGGCATCGTCGGCTTGGGCCACATCGGAAAAGCCGTCGCCGACCGCGCCGAGGCCTTCCGAATGGCGGTCAGTTGGTGGGGGCCGCGGCCGCACGACGCAGAATGGCCGCGCGCCGACAGCCTGCTGGCGCTCGCCAAGGCCAGCGACATCCTCGTCGTCGCCTGCAAGGCGGACGAGACCAATCGCGGTCTGATCTCGCCGGACATCATCGAGGCGCTTGGTCCCGACGGCCTGCTGGTCAACGTCTCGCGCGGTCAGGTCGTGGACGAGGACGCCCTGATCGCCGCCTTGAAGTCAGGGACATTGGGTCAGGCCGCCCTGGATGTCTTCATCGAAGAGCCGACAGACCCAGCCCGCTGGGCCGACGTGCCCAATGTCATTCTGACGCCCCACACCGCCGGGGCCACGACTGCCGGGGTGCAGGGCATGCTGATGCTGCTGATCGAAAATCTGCAGGCGCATTTCGCGGGCGAGCCGCTGAAGACGCCCGTCGTCTGACTTCAGCGGGGACGCTGCGGCCGCTCGTCCGCCGTCACCACGCCGTCGCCGTTCTTGTCCATCGCCTTGAAGGCGGCGGCGAGGCCCACGTCGAACTCTTCGCGAGTAATGCGCCCGTCCGCATCGGCGTCGAAGCGCGCCAGCATCCGACCGCCGCGCGCATTGGCCAGTTCGCTGGCGTCGACTACGCCGTCTTCATTGGCGTCCAGCCGGTTGAACATCTGGGTCATGCGCGCCTGCATCTGGGCCAGGTTTTCGCGCTCCGGCGGCCGCATCTGTCCGCCCATAGGCCGCCCTGACATTTCAGGCCCAGACATTTGAGGCATGGGCGTCTCGGGAAAGTCGCTCTGGGCCAGCGCCGGACTGGCGGCGGCGACAGCAAGAGCGGCGATGAACAGGCTACGCATGAGATCACTCCAAAAGGGTCTGTGGACTTTAACGCACGCACGAACCATTCCCGTCGACGCGGTTCCAAGAAACCGATTTCACTTGCCAAATCATATAAGGATATCTTTATATGAGCATATGAGTTTGTCCGCCGATCAGACTGTCGAAGCCCTGCGCGCCGCTGGCGAACCCACCCGTTTGCGCGTTCTGTCGCTGCTGGCGGGCGAAGAGCTGTCGGTCATGGAAATGTCCCGCATCCTGGACCAGAGCCAACCCCGGGTGTCGCGCCATCTGAAGCTGATGACCGACGCCGGACTGATCGAACGCTTTCCCGACGGCGCCCGCGTCTATTATCGTCTGTCCCACGACGCCCAGGCGCGCCGGTTGATCGACACGGTGCTGGACATCCTAGCCGAGGACGCCGGCGAGGCCGATCATCGGCGTCTGGACGAGGTCCGCAAGGACCGCGAAGAAGCCGCCGCCAGCTATTTCGAACAGGTCGCGCCCCAGTGGGACCGCCTGCGTTCGCTCTACGTCAGCGAAAGCGCTGTCGAGGCGGCGCTGGAAAAGGCTGTGGGGCCCGGCCCCTTCGAACGCGTCGTCGATCTGGGCACGGGCTCTGGCCGGATGCTGACCCTGTTCGGCAAGAAGGCCAAGATGTCAGTCGGGCTGGACCTCAGCCAGAACATGCTCAACATCGCGCGCACCAACGTCACCAAGGCGGGAGTGGAACAGGTCGAACTGCGCCACGGCGACATCTTCGCCACCCGCCTGCCCGCCGCCAGCGCCGATCTGGTGATCGTGCATCAGGTGCTGCACTACCTGTCCGATCCGTCCGCCGCCGTCGCCGAGGCCGCCCGCCTGGTCAGTCCGAACGGCCGCTTGGTCATCATCGACTTCGCTCCGCACGACTTCGAACATATGCGTGAGGCGCATCAGCATCGTCGCCTGGGCTTCGCCGACAGCGAGATCAACGGCTGGCTGCTCGACGGCGGCCTGACGCCATCGGCCCCCATCGCCCTGCCCCACGACGCCGAGGGCCTGACCGTGACCATCTGGACGGCGGAACGCCGCGTTCAGGATAGAAAGACCGCCTGATGGCCTCCTCCGCCTCCCTCAATTTGGCCGACGCTCGCGCCCTGCTGCTGTCGCCGCTTGGCCCCGTAGCCCGCGCCGGATCGAACCGCGATGCCGTGCGCGTCTCGTTCGAATTCTTTCCACCCAAGACCGATGAGGCCGAGGCCAATTTGTGGAAGGCGATCCGCCGTCTGGAGCCGCTGAACCCCGCTTTCGTCTCCGTCACCTACGGCGCCGGCGGTTCGACGCGCGAGCGGACCCACCGCACAGTCCAGCGCATCATCACCGAGACTTCGCTACGCCCTGCCGCCCACCTGACCTGCGTCGAGGCCAGCCGGGAAGAAGTCGATGAGGTCATCGAAGGCTACAAGACCATCGGCGTCGATCACATCGTGGCTCTGCGCGGCGATCCGCCCGGCGGGGCTGGCATTGGCGGTGCCTATCAGCCGCGCGCCGACGGCTATGCCAACGCCACGGAACTGACCGCCGCCATCAACCGCATCGGCGGTTTCGACGTCACGGTCGGCGCCTATCCCGAGCGCCATCCCGAAAGCCCCTCCATCGATCACGACATCGAGGTGCTGAAGGCCAAGGTCGACGCCGGTGCGACCCGCGCCGTCAGCCAGTTCTTCTTCGACATCGACGCCTTCCTGCGCTTCCGGGACCGGGTGCGGGCGGCGGGCGTCACCATCCCCCTGATCCCCGGCGTCATGCCGGTGTCCAACTTCGCCGGTCTTCAGCGGATGTGCGGCGCGTGCGGCGCCAGTATCCCTGAGTGGCTGAAGGCGCATTTCGACGGCCTGGACGACGATCCCGAAACCCGCAAACTGCTCGCCGCCTCCGTCGCCGCCGAGACTTGCGCGCGTCTGCAGGAAGAGGGCTTCTCGGACTTCCACTTCTACACCCTCAACCGCGCCGACCTCGTCTATGCGATCTGTCGCGTTCTGGGCGTGCGCGAGACGGCGGCAGCTCAATGACCCGCGCAGAACGCATCGCCGCCCTGCATCAGGCGGCCAAGGAACGCATCCTGGTCCTCGATGGCAGTTGGGGTGTCATGATCCAGCGTCGCGGGCTGGACGAGGCCGACTTTCGCGCGGACCGCTTCGTCGCCGCCAACGGCTATGACGAGAAACACCAGATGAAGGGGAACAACGACATCCTCTGCATCACGCGGCCCGATGTCATCGCCGACCTGCACGACCAGTATTTCGCCGCCGGCGCCGACATAAGCGAAACGAACACCTTCTCGGGCACAACCATCGCCCAGGAGGACTATGCCCTGGACGCCCAGGCGGTGTGGGACATCAATCTGGAGGGCGCGAAACTTGCCCGCGCATCGGCCGACCGCTGGACCGCCAAGGAGCCGCACAAGCCGCGGTTCGCCGCCGGATCCATCGGCCCGCTGAACAAGATGCTGTCGATGTCGTCTGACGTGAACGACCCCGGCGCCCGGAGCGTGACCTTCGACCAAGTCTATGAGGCCTATCGCCATCAGGTGAAGTCGCTGAACGAAGGCGGGGTCGATCTCTATCTGATCGAAACCATCACCGACACGCTGAACTGCAAGGCCGCGATCAAAGCGATCAAGGACTTGGAAGACGAAGGCATGGACGTCCTGCCCATCTGGATCAGCGGCACCATCACCGACCGCTCGGGCCGCACCCTGTCGGGCCAGACGGCCGAGGCCTTCTGGAACAGCGTACGCCACGCCAAACCGTTCGCTGTCGGCTTCAACTGCGCCTTGGGCGCCGACCTGATGCGACCCTTTATCGCCGAGCTGAGCCGCGTCGCCGACACCCTGGTCGCCGCCTATCCCAACGCCGGCCTGCCCAACGCCATGGGCCAATACGACGAAGAACCGCACGAGACCGCCCACTTCATCGAGGAATGGGCCGCCTCCGGCCTGGTCAATATCGTCGGCGGCTGTTGCGGCACGACGCCGGATCACATTCGTCACGTCGCCGAAGAGGTCGCGCCGCTGAAGCCGCGCGCCATCCCGGAACGGCCGGTGGCCTTGCGTCTGTCCGGCCTCGAACCTTTTGAATTGGTAGCGTAAGTGCGTCCTGTCTTCATCAACGTCGGCGAACGGACCAACGTCACCGGCTCGGCCAAATTCCGCAAGCTGGTGGTCGAGGGCGACTATTCGGCCGCGCTGGACGTCGCCCGACAGCAGGTCGAGGCCGGCGCCCAGATCATCGACGTCAATATGGACGAAGGCCTGCTGGACGGCGTCGTCGCCATGCGGACCTTTCTGAACCTGATCGCGGCCGAGCCCGACATCGCCCGCGTGCCGGTGATGATCGACAGCTCCAAATGGGAGGTGATCGAGGCGGGCCTGAAGTGCGTCCAGGGCAAGCCCATCGTCAACTCGATCAGCATGAAGGAGGGCGAACAGGCCTTCCGCGACCATGCGATCAAATGCCTGCGCTACGGCGCCGCCGTCGTGGTCATGGCTTTCGACGAGGTCGGTCAGGCCGACACCGCCCCGCGCAAGATCGAAATCTGCACCCGCGCCTACAACATTCTGGTCAACGAGGTCGGCTTCCCGCCCGAGGATATCATCTTCGACCCCAACATCTTCGCCGTAGCGACAGGGATCGAGGAGCACGACAACTACGCCGTCGACTTCATCGAAGCGACGCGGGCGATCAAACGCACCCTGCCCTATGCCCGCGTCTCGGGCGGGGTGTCGAACGTCTCGTTCAGCTTCCGCGGCAACGAGCCGGTGCGCCGCGCAATCCACAGCGTCTTTCTGTATCACGCCATCAACGCCGGCATGGACATGGGCATCGTCAACGCCGGCGACCTGCCGGTCTATGACGACATCGACGCCGAACTGCGCGAGGCGGTCGAGGATGTGATCCTGAACCGGCCGCAGCGGACCAATGTCTCGAATACCGAGCGGCTGGTCGACATGGCGCCCCGCTACAAGGGAGAAAAGGGCCAGGCGCGCACCGTCGATTTGAAATGGCGCGAACAGCCGGTCGGCAAGCGGATCGAGCACGCCCTGGTCAACGGCATCACGGAGTTCATCGAGGCCGACACCGAAGAGGCGCGCCTGGCGTCCGAGCGCCCGCTGCACGTGATCGAAGGCCCGCTGATGGACGGGATGAACGTGGTCGGCGACCTGTTCGGCTCCGGCAAGATGTTCCTGCCGCAGGTGGTAAAGTCCGCCCGCGTGATGAAACAGGCCGTCGCCTGGCTGGAGCCCTTTATGGAGGCCGAGAAGGCCGGCAAGCCGCGCGAGCAGGCCGGCCGCATCCTGATGGCCACCGTCAAGGGCGACGTCCACGACATCGGCAAGAACATCGTCGGCGTCGTGCTGCAATGTAACAACTACGAGGTCATCGACCTGGGCGTTATGGTCCCGGCCGACCGAATCCTGGACGAAGCCAAGGCTCACAATGTCGACATCATCGGCCTGTCCGGCCTGATCACGCCGTCGCTGGATGAAATGGTCTTCGTCGGCGCCGAGATGGAGCGGCGCGGCTTCGACATACCCCTGCTGATCGGCGGCGCCACCACCAGCCGCACCCATACGGCGGTCAAGATCGAGCCCGCCTATCGCCGGGGCTCGACCACCTATGTCGTCGACGCGTCGCGCGCCGTCAGCGTCGTCTCGGGTCTGTTGTCCAAGACCGAGCGCGAGAAGAACGAGGCCGCCACCCGCGACGAATACATCCGCATCCGCGAGCAATATGCCCGCGGCCAGGAGGTGAAGGCCCGAGCGACCCTGGCTCAGGCGCGCGAGAACCGCTTCCGCATCGACCCCGCCCAGCCCATGCCCGGCAAGCCGTCTTTCCTCGGCGTGAAGGCGTTTGACGCCTGGGACCTGCAGGATCTCGCCGACCACATCGACTGGACGCCCTTCTTCGCCAGCTGGGAGCTGATCGGTCGCTATCCGCTGATCCTGGACGACGAGATCGTCGGCGAGGCCGCGCGCGACCTGTTCGCCGATGCGCAAGTCATGCTGAAGCGGATCATCGACGAGAAGTGGTTCACGGCCAAAGGCGTCGTCGGCTTCTGGCCCGCTCGCGCCGACGGCGACGATGTCATCGTCTTCACCGATGAAAACCGTGACGCGGAGATCGCCCGCTTCCACACCCTGCGCCAGCAGATCAAGAAGTCGAACGGCAAGCCGAACCTGGCTCTGTCCGACTTCATCGCCGATGCGGGTGACGACTATATCGGCGCCTTCGCCGTCACCGCCGGTCACGGCGAGTTGGAGGTCGCCAAACGGTTCAAGGATGTCGGCGACGACTACTCCGCCATCCTCGCCACCGCCCTGGCGGACCGTCTGGCCGAGGCCTTCGCCGAACGGCTGCACAAGGAGGTCCGCACCACACTGTGGGGCTATGCCGCCGACGAAACGGCCGACATCGACGCGCTGATCGCCGAACAATACCAGGGCATCCGCCCTGCCCCGGGCTATCCCGCCCAGCCCGATCACACGGAAAAGGCCACACTCTTCCGCTTGCTACAGGCCGAAGACCTCGCCGGCATGGCCCTGACCGAGAGCTATGCCATGACGCCGCCGGCCTCGGTGTCGGGCCTCTATTTCGGCCATCCCGGCAGCCACTATTTTGGTGTCGGCAAGATCGATCTGGACCAGGTCGAGGATTACGCCCGCCGCAAGGGTTGGGATGTCGGCACCGCCGAGCGCTGGCTTGCCCCCATCCTCAACTACGATCCCTACGCCCCCAAACGCGAAACGGCGGCTTGAGCCGCGCTCAAGCCGCCGTCTGTCATCGGACAAACGCCGAACTGATCAGTTGATACCGACGCTCTCCAGCGTGGCGGGCGGCGTGGTGATGTTGTCGCGCAGGCGGCGCGCGGCGTGCTCGCAGCGACCCGGCAGACCGAAGAACAGGCCGAACGACTGGCTGCGCGCCTCGGCGTCGGGGTTTGCCATCAACGGCGCCCACTGCGCCTTGACGGCGGCGACGGCCTGCTCAGCCTCGGCCTTCAAAGCCGCCGATTGGCGCGGCGCGGCTGCGGCCAAGGCGCTGCGGAAATCTTGGGCTTCAAGACGGCCCAGCCGCACCAGCTCGACATCCTCCGGCGCGCGCGACGTCAGCGTCTCGCCCAGATCAGCATGTCCGGTCACCAGCGCATCGCACCACGCCACCAGCGGATAGTCTGCACTCGGCGCGCCGCGCGGCAACGGCCGTGCATAGGCGATGGCCTCGCGCGTCTTCAACGCATCGGCGGTCTCGCCCGAGCGATTACCCGTCACGATCGGCCCATCCTGCGCTTGAGCGACAGCTGCGCCGGCAGCCAGCAGCGACAGGACCGACAGTCCGGGAACGACAAATTTCAGCATGATCTTCCTTGGAGGGGCGCGCCGCAAACAGGCGACGATCCGTAACGCTCGCCCGCCCGAATGGTTTTTCTACGGCGCCGCTTAAACGAAAAAGGCGGCGGAGCGTTGCTCCGCCGCCTCAGTCTCGTGTCGTTGACCGGCCCTAGAACTTGGCGGTCAGACCGACGTAATAACGGCGACCCAGCACGTCGTAGGTCGACGGGTCGGTGTTGGCTTGAACGCCTGGAACAAAGACGTTTGGCTGTTCGTCGGTGAGGTTGTTCACACCGCCGCGCAGCGACACCGTGTCGTTGATGGACCACGAACCGTTCAGATCGAAGTAGTCGATGGAAGGCAGAACCTCGGTGGTGTTGATCACCGTGATTTCGCCAACCCGACGCCAGCGTGCGCCGACCGAGAACGGACCGCTCGCCCAAGTCACCGACGTCAGAGCTTTCCATTCCGGGAAGGTGTTGCCGAACGAGCTGTCGATCGTGCCCGTACGGTCCGTAAAGGCGCCGCCTTCGACAACGTTGTCTTCGTAGTTCTCCAGCCAGCTGATAACCGTGTTGAACTTCAGACGGCCCCAATCGCCACCACCGATATCGGCGATGTTGAAGGCCCAGTCGGCTTGGAAGTCGACGCCGGACGTTCTGATCATGCCGAGGTTGGCTTGGTTTTCGATCGCGCCGGTGATGTTACCCGACAGCGGATCGCGGCTGAACAGCTGGCAGTAGCTATTAGCGTTGCTGAACGTCGGGTTTTCGCCCGTGACGTTGAAGCAACCGGCCAGCGAGTCATCAGCCGCAATCGATCCGATCGCATCGGTGATTTCGATGTTGTAGTAATCGATCGAGGCCGAGAAGCCCGACAGCCAGGGCGACGCAAACTGCGACTGATAAACAAGGCCAGCCGACCAGCTGTCCGACGTCTCTTCAAACAGGTTCGGGTTACCGCCGGTGCGGCTTTCGACCTGGTTGTTCGAGAAGGTGTACTGATCGATCGCTTGCGGCGAGATGCCTTGCGCCAAGCAGAGCGCGCGCACAGCTGCAGCGTTGGAGCCTTGGCGGAAGCTGCTGCGGATGTCGCAGGGATCACCGCCAGTGCCCGTCGCCGACGGCGCGCCAATGCTGGGGAAGTTCGTGCTGGCGGTCGCAAACAGTTCGCCGATCGAAGGTGCACGAACCGAGCGGCTGTAACCGCCGCGAGCGCGCAGGCCGCCGGCGACGGTCCAATCGAGCTCCGCACGATAGGCCTGAGTTCCGCCAGCGGTGCTGTAGTCGGCGTAACGATAACCGAGGTTCAAATCCAGCTGCTCGACGAAAGGCAGATCCGACAGCAGCGGGACCAGCGCTTCGATGAACAGTTCTTTGGAGTTCGTACCGCCGCTCAACGAAGGCGTCGGGTTGAAGCCAGCGATTTCGGACCCGCCGATGTTGCCGCCGTCCGGTTGGCCATTAGCCCCAAGGTGAGGCGTGACAGCGTTCTGTTGAGCGAGCGACGAGTCGGCGCCGAATGCGAAGTCGTCCTGACGATATTGGGCGCCCAGAGCGACGCGAACTTCGCCGGCCGGAAGGTCGAATGCCTTGCCTTGCAGCGAAGCCTCGATCACGCGCTGTTCCGTGACGGTGGAGTTACGCGCCGACCGGCCGATGTAGCTGACGCACTCGGCGGACAGGGCCGTTACGCCGAACGGATCGAAGCCGCCCGCGCACAGACTGCGACCGCCGTCAGCAGCGTCCAGAAGGCGCTGTACCGACGAACGAGACACGTTACCGGTCTGTGTCGTCGTGTTGGAGACGCGGCCGTACGAACCATAAACGTCATACGTCCAGGTGCTTTGCGGCACCTGACCACGGACGCCCGTGGTGATCTGATAGATGTTGTACTCTTCGATCGAGTGACGACCGCCCAGCGCAGTGAAGCGCTTGTTGAGCAGGAACGAGCCATTGGGGTTGGCGCGCGCGTTCAGCAAAGTCCGAAGATCAGCCGTGATGAAGGGATTGGTCGCTGGGACACGGAAGCCGGTGCTGCTGGCCGCCGGACTGGCCGCCAGCTCGGTGTCGCCCTGATATTGCGTGAACAAGGCGTTGGCGTAAACTTCGGCGTTGTCGTTAATCTTGTAACGACCACCGCCATAGACGTTGTAGCGGTCCAACGGCAGCTGGAGATAGTTCAGCGGACCCGTATTGAACGTATAGTTGGCGCCCGGAGCGGTATATTCAGCGCCACCACCAGGCGGAACCTTGAAGTTAAGCTTGCCGGTATAAGAGAACAACGAGTTGTCCTCGTTGAAGCCGAAGGCCCCGGTGTTGGCAAGCGTTGCGTTGCCGAAATAGGCGCGAACGGCGGCAAGGCTCGGAAGATTGTTGCTGTCGAAGATCGTCGAACCGAGGGGCGAGGTGCCCGAGGGACCGGACACAGCCGAGAAGTCACGCGCGGCGTTGAAGATCACATCGCGGGTCGAACGGCCGAGCGACAGCACCATGTTGCCGCGGTCATCGTCGAAGTTGCCGCCGACGGTGACCGAGTAGCTTTCGGTCTTGCCGTCGCTGCGATCGGTTTCACCGTACTGGGCGTCGACTTGAACGCCCGAGAAGTTCTCGTCGAGGATGAAGTTCGCGACACCAGCCAGGGCGTCCGAACCATAGGCCGCCGAGGCGCCGCCCGAGATGACTTCGATGTTCTTGATCAGAGCAGTCGGGATCAGGTTGACGTCAACCGAACCGTCCGAGTTCGACGGCACGACGCGACGGCCGTTCATCAGAACCAGCGTGCGGTTCGAGCCAAGGTTACGCAGGTTGATGTTGGCCTGGCCGCCATTGGACGGGTTGTTCGAGGTCGACGAGATCGACGGCGTGAACTGCGGCAGATCGTTGATCAAGGTGTCGATCGTGACCGAACCCGTCGCCTGGAAGTCTTGGGCGGTGACGGTGACGATCGGGCTGGTCGAACGGTAGTCCTGACGGGCGATGCGCGAACCCGTGACGACGATCTCGCCGACGTCGGTCGCTTGGTCGTCAGCCGACTGTGCGAACGAGGGCGTAGCGGCCATCGCCAAAGCGGCGCCGCCGATGATCGTGGTTGCCAGCAGGCCACGACGATATCTGTTGGTGTTCAAGGCTTGTTCTCCCAGAAGAGCCAAGTTCGTTAGAAACGAACTGCTCAATACATTAGCCATTTGCCGACCATGCGATCGGTTGGGCGCGAGAGCATACCAACGCAGGCGTCAAGTCCAGCGAGAAGGTGGCGCTTGAACACATTGGCGACACGCCTGTCGCAAAGACGACACACCGTAGTCGCTACAGCGACATCGGACACACCTTGATTTCTAGTGATATACTGGCCGCCAACTTAACGAGACGAAGAAGATTATGACCCGCTCAGCTGTCGTAAGTGCCAAAAAAATCACCGCTCTATCGGTTGCATCGGTTATTTTTTGGTCAAATCAGGCTCAGGCGCAGCAAGATTTGTCTTCGTCGGGGAGCGACCTGGTCGGAGCCGTCACGCAATGCACGACGATTGAGGCCAACGCCGCCCGGCTAGCGTGTTTCGACGCCGCCGCAGCTCGATTGGCAGCCGCCGGCGAGGTCGCGATCGTCAGCCGGCAGGATGTGGAGCAGAATCAACGCCGGTTGTTCGGTTTCAACGTCACAGGCTTGAACCCCTTCAGCGGATCAGGGCGGTCGGAAGAGTTGCAGTCCATCTCGGCGACGATGACATCAGCCCGAAACCTTGGCAGGGGCGAATGGTCTATCACGCTGAATGACGGCTCCGTGTGGCGAAAGACCGACGGCGTAGACGTGCTCTTTTCGGCTGAGCGGCAGTATCCAGTGACTGTGCGCAGGGCGGCGTTGGGAAGCTACATGATGAAGGTGGCGAACGATCCGCCCTTCCGCGTCCGCCGCGAGTAGGCCTCTAGCTTTGGATCATCACCCGCGCTGCATAGGGTGCGGGCTCCGGCGTGCAGGAGGCGGCGATCAGTTGCACCGCGGCGAGACACAGGATCGCCGCCGCGACGAACGGAAGCCGATTTGATACAGCGTTGGCGATCGAACGGGCCATTGTGGGCGCTCCAGGCATGATTACCGAGACGTTAACGCAAGCTCTGCGCCAAACGCGAGGGTGGCGATGATCCCGTTCGTTAGGGCGTTCGACTTCGCCTATGGGCGGCGCGATCAGGTGTCGCCATTGATCCAGCGGGTGATCGCCGACAATCCGGGGCCTTTCACCTTCACCGGGACGGGGACCTATATCGTCGGCCGACCTGACCAAGCGGCCGAAATCGCGGTGATCGATCCGGGCCCGCTGGATCATGCGCATCTGGCGGCGCTGATAGCGGCGGTCGAGGGGCGGCGGGTCAGCCATGTGCTGGTGACGCATACGCACCGGGATCATGCGCCTTTGGCCCGGCCATTCGCCGAGGCGACCGGAGCGCGGATTTGGGCCGCCCGGCCTCCGGTGCGGGAAACGCATGCGTCGGGTGCGCTCGATGAAGATGACGATGCCGACTTCGCGCCCGATGTGGTGCTGACGGGCGGCGAGGTCATCGAAGGCGACGGCTGGACGATCGAGGCGATATTCACGCCCGGTCACGCGTCAAATCATATGGCTTTCGCTCTGCGCGAAGAGAACGCGCTGTTTTGCGGCGACCATGTCATGGGCTGGTCGACGACGGTCGTGGCGCCGCCGGATGGAAGCATGCGGCAGTATATGGCCAGCCTGGATGCGGTGATCGCGCGCGACTTCGACGTGCTGTGGCCGACGCACGGGGCGCCGGTGACGCAGGTGCGGCCGTTTCTTGAGGCCTATCGCGCGCATCGGCTGGAGCGGGAGGCGCAAGTGCTCCAGCGGCTTGCGGCGGGGGATCGCACGATCGCGCAGATGGTCCCGGTTCTGTACGCCGCCGTCGATCAGCGGCTGTGGCCGGCGGCGTCGCTGTCGGTGCTGGCGCATCTGATCAAGCTGGTCGAGGACGGCGCGGCGACCAGCGATGAGGCGCCCGGCCTGTCGGCGCAGTTCCGGCTGGCTTAGCGTCCCGCTTCCAGGTTTCGAGTGATTTTCGCGGCGAGGCGGCAGGTGGCGCCGCCGTCGGGACGGCTGCCGCGTGCGGCGACGCGGATGTCGGTGCGGCCAGGGCGGATGCGAACGACGGCGTCGGTGGCGAAGCCGAACCAGGCGCCGGCATGCACGGCTTCGACCTGGAAGGTTGTGGCGCGGGTGACGACGAAGCCGGCGTCGACCAGCGCCGAGGTCGCCTGCTGGGCCAGGACCTGGGTCGGGATGGCGTCCACACCGTCACAGGTCTGCGGCGCGCCGCTGCGCACGCCTGCGGCGCGCGGCAGGCCAGGCGGCTCGTCCAGGTTGGTGCTGACGTCACGTGGATGGGGCGTCGCATCCTGGCCCTGACGCAGCACGAAGCCGGCGACGGTCGCGCCCGAGAGAACCAGCGCCGCCAGCGCATAAATCCCCCTGCCCTTCAGGTCGCGCAGCGCCAGCACCGCCGCCACCAGAGCCGCCGCCAGACCGACCCAGGCCAGGAGGCGCGCCACGGTCCAGGTCAGCAGGTCGTAACCGATCGCCAGATCGAGCCCGCCGAACCGCGTCGCCGTGACGGCCGCCACGATCAGCACGAAGGGCGCCGCCGCAAGCGCCGTCAGCCAGGGCAGAATGGCGGGTACGGGCTTTCTGGTCGGCATTCAGGCTCCTGTTCTAACTTAGGCAGCGGTCGGCAGACGATAGTCCTTCATCCGGTCGCGCAGAAGCTTCTTGTCGATCTTGCCGGTCGCGCCCAGCGGGATGTCGTCCACGGCGACCACGTCGTCGGGCATCCACCACTTGGCGATCTTGCCGGTCAGGAAGTCCAGATGCTCCTGCTTGTCCAGCGTCTCGTCGGGCTTGAGCTTCAAGATCAGGACGGGCCGTTCGGCCCATTTGGGGTGGGCCGCGCCGATGACGGCGGCGATCTCGACCTTGGGGTGACCCACGGCGATGTTCTCGATCTCGATGGAGCTGATCCACTCGCCGCCAGACTTGATCACGTCCTTGGCGCGGTCGGTGATCTGCATGAAGCCCAGGTCGTCGACCGTGGCCACATCGCCGGTGTCGAAGAAGCCTTCGTCGTCCAGGATCGAGCCGTCTTCCTTGAAGTAGGCGCGGCTGATCGTCGGCCCCTTGACCATCAGACGACCGAAGGTGGCGCCGTCGTGAGGCAGTTCGGCGCCCGCCTCGTCCTTCAGCTTCAGCTCGACGCCCAGCGGCGGCACGCCCTGCTTCAGGCGGTACTTCATCTGCTCGTCGTACGAGAGCCTCAGGATTTCGGGCGGCAGGTTGGCGATGGTGCCGATGGGCGAGGTCTCGGTCATGCCCCAGGCATGGGTCACCTCGACGCCGAAATCGTCCTGGAAGCCGCGGATCAGGCTTTCGGGGCAGGCCGAGCCGCCGATCAGCACGCGCTTCAGGGTCGAGAAGCCCAGGCCGTTCTGTTTCATGTGGGCGAACAGGCCCTGCCAGACGGTCGGCACGGCGGCCGAGAAGGTGACGCCCTCCTGTTCAATCAGCTCATAGATCGACTGACCGTCCATCTTGGCCCCCGGCATCACCAGCTTGGTGCCAGCAGCCGGGCCGGCGAAGGCGATGCCCCAGGCGTTGGCGTGGAACATCGGCACGACCGGCAGGATCACTTCCTTGGGCGTGGCGCCCATCACCGTGGCCTGAAGGCCCATGAAGGTGTGCAGGAAGTTGGAGCGGTGCGAATACAGCACGCCCTTCGGATTGCCCGTGGTGCCAGAGGTGTAGCAGAGGCCGCAGGCCGTCTGTTCGTCGAAGTCGCCCCAGACGACGTCGGTCGATTGACCGGCGATCGCGTCCTCATAGGCGACGGCCTTGGGCAGCTTCGTCTGCGGCATATGGGCGGCGTCGGTCATAATGACAACGCGCTCGACCTTGGGGATATGCGGCAGGATCGCTTCCAGCAGCGGCACGAAGGTCAGGTCGACGAAGATGATCCGGTCTTCGGCGTGATTGATGATGTAGACGAGCTGTTCGGGAAACAGACGCGGATTCAGGGTGTGGCACACGGCTCCGATGCCCATGATGCCATACCAGGCCTCGATATGGTTGGCGGTATTCCAGGCCAGGGTGGCGATGCGGTCGCCCGGCCGGACGCCCCAGTCCTTCAGCGCGCTGGACACGCGTTTGGCCCGTTCGTGGATCTGGGCGTAGGTCGTGCGGACGATGGGCCCCTCGACCGAGCGCGTCACCACCTCGCGCTCGCCATGCCAGTTTTTGGCGTGGTCGATGATCTTGTCGACCGTCAGCGGCCAGTCCTGCATCAAGCCCAGCATGTCGTATCCTTGTCCCTTGGATGCGTCTGCTTTGATGCGACGCTTGAGCCGACGCTAACATCGGTGATCGGCGATAAGCAACGTGACGCAGCGTCAGCCACGGCGCGGCGGATCGTCCCCCGTGGCGTCGGCCGGTTCGGCCGTCTAGAAGGCCGCCCATGACCATATTGATCGCGATCACGGGGGGCTCCGGCTCCGGCAAAAGCACCCTGGCGGAGGCGCTGGTCTCGGCCCTGCCGGAAGGCTCGGCCGTGCTGGTGCGCGAGGACAGCTATTATAAGGACGCAGCCTCCCTGCCCGGCTTCGACGCCGCGACCTTCGACTTCGACGATGTGACGGCGCGCGATCACGACCTGATGATCGCGGACCTGAAGGCATTGAAGGCTGGACGCGCGGTGACGGCGCCGGTCTATTCCTTCATCCACCACGGCCGCGAGCCGGGCGGCGAGCCGATTCCGGCGGCCGAGGTGGTGATCGTCGAGGGCACGCATGTTCTGTGCACCCCCGACCTGACCGCCCTGTTCGACATCCGGGTCTTTGTGGACACCCCCGCCGACATCCGCTTCATCCGCCGCCTGCTGCGCGACCAGGCCGAGCGCGGCCGATCGGCGGATTCGGTCGTGGCGCAGTATCTGGCGACGGTGCGTCCGGGTCACGAGCGCCTGACCGAACCGTCGCGCACCCACGCCGACTTCATCGTCGCCGATGCGACGGCCGCCGTCCGCCTGGAAGATCCCCAGGCTGTGGTGCGTCTCGCCGCGCCTGTCCTGGCCCATCCGCTGCTGCAGGCGCTGCTGGGCGACTAGAGCCACAGGTATGTGATGCGGTCTTGCGTATCTATCCGCGAGATCGTGAGGATGAACTGCGTTCAGCGGCCCGCTCAACCGCCTCTCTCCGCGAGCCTACTTCTGCTCTGAGGGAGACAGGACGTTTAGATCAGTCCCGCCAGCGGCGACGACGGGTCGGCATACATCCGCTTGGCCATCCGCCCAGCCAGATAGGCGTCGCGGCCGGCGATGACGGCGTGCTTCATCGCCTTTGCCATGCGGATCGGGTCCTTGGCCCCGGCGATGGCGGTGTTCATCAGGACGGCGTCGCAGCCCAGCTCCATCGCCAGGGTCGCGTCCGAGGCCGTGCCGACGCCCGCATCGACCAGCACCGGCACCTTGGCCTGTTCGACGATCAGGCGGACGTTGATGGGGTTCTGGATGCCCAGGCCTGAACCGATGGGGGCGGCGGCGGGCATGATGGCGGCGGCCCCGGCGTCTTCCAGCCGCTTGGCCATCACCACGTCGTCGGTGCAATAGACCATGACGTCGAAGCCGTCCTTGATCAGCAGATCCAGCGCCCGCAGCGTCTCGATCATGTCGGGATAGAGGTGGGCGGTGTTGGACAGCACCTCCAGCTTCACCAGGCTCCAGCCGCCGGCCTCGCGCGCCAGGCGCAGGGTCCGCACCGCGTCCTCGCCGGTGAAACAGCCGGCGGTGTTGGGCAGGAAGGTGAAGCGGTCCGGCTTCACGTAGTCGACCAGCATCGGCTGGTTCGGATCGGTCAGGTTCACCCGGCGCACGGCCACGGTGACGATCTCGGCGCCCGCAGCCTCGGCGGCGGCGGCGTTCTGGGCGTAGTCGGCGTATTTGCCGGTGCCCACGATCAGGCGCGAGGTAAAGGTGCGGCCGGCGACGGACCAGGTTTCGGAGGCTGTATCGGTCATGGAGCCTGACCTACGCGCCCCGGCCGCGAAGCGAAAGGCCGCAGGGATCACACGGCGTTGCGAGAGACCATCAGATAGACTAAACTAAGTGGACTAAGTTCAATGGAGACACGTCATGGAGACGGTCAATATTCATCAGGCCAAGACGCATTTGTCCCGCCTGATTGAGAAGGCGGCGAAGGGCGAACCCTTCATCATCGCCAAGGCCGGCAAGCCGATGGTGAAGGTGACGGCCCTAGATGACACGCAGAAGAAGCCGGTTCAGCGCATCGGGTTTATGAAGGGCGAAGGCGTGGTTCCTGATGACATCAAGACGCCCTTCAAGGACGACATTGAAGACATGTTCTACGGCAAATCGTGAACCTGCTTCTAGATACTCATCTTTTGATCTGGGCCGCTTTCGACACGGGGCGACTGAGCGAAAAGGCCTGTGAACTGATCAATGACCGTGACAACACCCTTCATTTCAGCGCGATGAGCATATGGGAAATCGCTATCAAGACGGCTCGGAATTCCGAGGACTTCTCGATCGATCCCAAACGGCTCCATTATCTGCTCACCGTGAATGGCTTCGTGGAGGTGGTCATGACCAGCGAGCATGGGATCGTCGCGGGGCAACTTCCGTTGCTCCATCGCGATCCTTTTGATCGCGCCTTAATCGCTCAAGCGCGCTGCGAAGACTTGACCTTGTTGACGGCGGACAGCGCCATCAGCCTCTACGAAGGCCCTATCCTCAAGGTCTGATCACCCGCCGCCGACGAACTGAACCAGCTCAATACGATCGCCTGCGGCCACTGGCGTGGCGGCGTGCAAGGACTTGGGCACGATCTCGAGATTGCGTTCGACGGCGACCTTGCGCGGGTCCAGCGACAGTTCCTCGACCAGGGCCAGGATGGTGGCGGCCCGGACCTGGCGTGGCTCGCCATTGAGATGGATCTGGTGCATGCGCATTCTCCCTGACCTTCGCCTCGCCGACCGTCGCGCGTCAGATAGACGGTGACAGGTCGCTTCGCCAGACTGTGCGCTCAGCCCGCCTCAAACAAGAAGGCGCCGACCGCAACGGCCAGGGCCGCGAAGGTCGCCACCACGGTTCTCAGGATCAGTTTGCCGTCCTGGCGCATCCTCGGCGCTCCCTCAGGCCGTCCCGACCGGGGACGATGGCGGCCGGCGCTGCGAAATCCACGCCATCGCACGTAACGTCGGGTAAGGTTCGACGCCGCGAGCGTTTGACCCAGGCCCCACGTCGGCTAAAAGGCCCCTCTTGCGCCGCGCTGCGCCGGATCGATTCTGGAACCATGGCCGAAACGCCCGTCATTCATGTGCTGAACGGCCCCAATCTGAACCTGCTCGGGGTTCGGGAGCCGGACATCTATGGCCGCGACACCCTGGCGGACATCGAGCAGCGCTGCGTCAGGGCGGCCGGCGAGGCGCACATCGTGTTTCGCCAGACCAACCATGAAGGCGTGCTGGTGGACTGGATCCAGGAGGCGCGCGAGGGCGCCCACGCCCTGATCCTCAATCCGGCGGCCTATGGGCATACGTCGGTGGCGCTGCACGATGCGCTGAAGACGCTGTCGATCCCGGTGATCGAGTTGCATCTGTCCAATCCGGCGGCGCGCGAGGCGTTTCGCCATCACTCCTATGTGTCCTCCGCGGCGACCGGCGTCATCGCCGGCTTCGGCGCGGCGGGCTATGAACTGGCCGTCCAGGCGGCTCTCACCCAGGTTCGGGAACGCGGCTGAGGCCCGTCCCGTTTACTCAAGACCACGAAAGACAAGGCGCACTCCAATGGCCGATGACAAGAAACACGCCGAAATCGACGCCAGCCTGGTTCGCCAGCTGGCCGACATCCTGAACGAGACCGACCTGACGGAAGTCGAGGTCGAGCGTGGCGACCTGCGCATCCGCGTGGCGCGCGAAGTCACCGTCAATGCCGCCCCGGTTCAGTACGCCGCCGCCCCCGCTCCGGTCGCCGCTGCGCCCGCCGCCGCTGCTGCGCCTTCCGCCATGCCGTCGGATCCGGCGACCATCGTCGCCCGCGCCGGCGAAGAAGTGAAGTCGCCGATGGTCGGCACCGCCTATCTGCAGGCCTCGCCGGAAGCTCCGGCCTTCTGCCAGCCGGGAGACAAGGTCAAAAAGGGCCAGACCCTGCTGATCGTCGAAGCCATGAAGACGATGAACCCGATCCAGGCGCCGCGTGACGGCGTTGTGGCCGAAATCCTGGTCGGCGACGCCCAGCCGGTCGAGTTCGGCGAACCCCTCGTCCTGCTGGAAGCCTAAGCCGTGTTCACCAAGGTCCTGATCGCCAACCGCGGCGAGATCGCGCTGCGCATTCACCGGGCGTGCAAGGAGATGGGCATCTCAACCGTCGCCGTGCACTCCGAAGCCGACCGCGGCGCCATGTGGGTGCGGCTGGCCGACGAGAGCGTCTGCATCGGCCCCGCCTCGGCCGCAAAGTCGTATCTGAACATCCCCTCGATCATCGCGGCGGCGGAAATCACCGGCGCCCAGGCGATCCACCCTGGCTATGGCTTCCTGTCCGAAAACGCCCGCTTCGCCGAGATCGTCGAAGCCCACGGCATGACCTTCATCGGTCCCAAGCCCGAACATATCCGGGTCATGGGCGACAAGATCAGCGCCAAACAGACGGTCAAGGACGCCGGCATCCCCGTCGTCCCCGGCTCGGATGGCGAAGTCGAGACCGTCGAGGCCGCCATCGAGGCGTCCAAGTCCATCGGCTTCCCCCTGATCGTCAAGGCGGCGGCGGGCGGCGGCGGACGCGGCATGAAGGTCGCCCTGACGCCTGACGACCTGGTCGAGGCGGTCCAGACCGCCCAGTCCGAGGCCAAGGCCGCCTTCGGCAACGGCGCCGTCTATATGGAGCGCTATCTCCAGAAACCGCGCCACATCGAGATCCAGGTCATCGCCGACAGCCACGGCAATGTCGTCCACCTGGGCGAACGCGACTGCTCGCTGCAACGCCGTCACCAGAAGGTGCTGGAAGAGGCCCCCTCGCCCGCCCTGTCGGCCGAAGGCCGCAAGCAGATCGGCGAGACGGTCAACAAGGCCATCGCCGCCATCGGCTATCTGGGCGTCGGCACCATCGAGTTCCTGTGGGAGGACGGCGAGTTCTTCTTCATCGAGATGAACACCCGTCTGCAGGTCGAGCATCCGGTTACGGAAATGATCACCGGCGTCGATCTGGTGCGCGAACAGGTGCGCATCGCCGCCGGTCTGCCGCTGTCGTTCACCCAGGACGACATCGAGTTCAAAGGCCACGCCATCGAGGTGCGGATCAACGCCGAGAACCCGGAGACCTTCACCCCGTCCCCAGGCAAGATCACCGACTTTCACGCACCGGGCGGCTTGGGCGTGCGCCTGGATAGCGCGATCTACGCCGGCTATTCGATCCCGCCCTACTACGACAGCCTGATCGGCAAGCTGATCGTCCACGGTCGCGACCGCGAAGAGGCCATCGCCCGACTGAAGCGTTCGCTGAACGAGGTCGTGATCGGAGGCGTCGATACGACCATACCCCTGTTCCAGAAGCTGCTGGCCGAGCCGGACATCCTGTCGGGCGACTACGACATCCACTGGCTGGAGAAATGGGCGGCCCGTCAGAAGGGCGACGCCTGATTTTCTTTTCGTCATTCTCGGCCTTGTGCCGAGAATCCATAAACTCCGTCTTCGACGCGGTACGCCGCTCGCAGCACCGGGCGTATGGATCCTCGCCACAACGGCGAGGATGACGGATTTCAGGAATAGGCGATGACCGACCCCGATTTCAGCGCCAGCGGGCCTTTCGGCGGTTTCGGCCCCGAGGACCTGCTGGCCTGTTACGCCCGGGGCGTGTTTCCGATGGCCGAGGCGCGTGATGATCCGCGCGTCTTCATCATCGAGCCGGAACAGCGGGGCGTCATTCCGCTGGACGCCTTCCATATCCCCAGCCGACTGCGCCGCACCGTACGGGGCGAACCGTTCGAGGTGCGGGTCGATACCGCCTTCGAAGCGGTGCTGGACGGCTGTGCGGCCGCGCAGGGCCCTGATCGCGAGGACACCTGGATCAACGGTCCGATCCGGCGGCTGTACGCCGCCCTGTTCGCCATGGGCTTCGTCCATTCCATAGAGTGCTGGCGGGACGAGCGGCTGGTCGGCGGGCTTTATGGCGTATCGCTGGGCGGGGCCTTCTTCGGCGAGAGCATGTTCAGCCGCGAGCGGGACGCCTCCAAGGTCGCTCTAGTCCATCTGGTCGCGCGCCTGCGAAAGGGCGGGTGGACCCTGCTGGACGCGCAGTTCCTAACCGACCATCTCAGCCAGTTCGGTGCGGTTGAAACCCCTCAGGCGGCCTATCTGGAGCGGCTTCAGCCCGCGCTGTCAGTCAGGCCGGACCAAGGGGCGTTGCGCGCGCGCCTGACCGGCGCAGAAGCCGTCGCCTTAGCCATCGCCTAGTCTGTCCGGACACGATTTAGGGCCCGTCCCGACAGCTTAGGCTTGGCGTCTCCGCCCGGCCCGGCGGTCAATGGCGGCATGACACAGACCCCGCCCGAAGCCCCGCCCCACCCGTCCGTTCTACGCGAAATCCGAGAGATCGCCCTGACGCTGATCTTCGCCATCATCCTGGCGCTCGCGATCCGCATCGTCCTGTTCCAACCCTTCACCATCCCTTCGTCGTCGATGGAGCCAGGGCTGGTGACCGGCGACTACATCGTCGTGTCTAAGTATCCCTACGGCTGGAGCACCGCCTCTCTGCCGTTCAATCCGGCGATGTCGCCGGGGCGGCTGTTCGGGGGCGAGCCGAGACGTGGCGACGTGGTGGTGTTCCGCCTGCCGCGCGACCCCAGCGAGGCCTGGATCAAGCGCGTCGTCGGTCTGCCGGGCGACACGGTCGAGGTGCGGGGCGGCGTTGTGTTCGTCAATGGCGATCCGGTGCGCCAGACCCGGCTGGACATCGTCGCCGATTACGATGCGCCGCAGAGACGGGTCCAGCAGGTGCGCGAGACCCTGGCCGACGGACGATCCTACATCACCTACGACGGCGGATCGGGCCTGCCGGGCGACGACACGCCTGTGCGCCGTGTGCCCGCAGGCCATTATCTGATGATGGGCGACAATCGCGACAATTCGCTGGACAGCCGCTGGCCGCCCGAGATCGGCGTCGGCCTGCTGCCCGCCGAGAACATCATCGGCCGGGCCGAGGTGGTGCTGGCCTCTTGGAAGCCGGGCACCAGCCTGTTCAAACCCTGGACGTGGTTAGACCTTCAGTGGGACCGGTTCCTGGTCCGGGTGCGGTAGACTTGGCTGTCGTCACTCCGGGGCGTCCGCAGGACGAACCCGGAGCCCAGGTGGGCATCGCGGCTTTTGATGCGTTGCAGAGCCAGTCCGCAGCTCTGGATTCCGGGTTCCGCACAGAGCGCAGCCCCGGAATGACGGCGAGCGGCCGAACAGGCCTAACGCGCGCGGTACTCTTCGAAGCTGACGACGCCGTCGTGATTGCGATCCAGCCGGTCGAAGTCGGCGCGGGTGGGCGACGACTGGGCCAGGGAGGGTGCGGCGACTGCGCCCAGCGCCAGGCCCGCGACGGCGGCGGCCAGCAGGGGTCGCCAGCTCAGGCGGGGTTGAGGACGCGCGGATGACGTCGCGTTCAACTCGGCGTCTATGAAACGGCGAATGGCGTCGCTGGCCGTCCGGCCCTCGTCACGGCACCGGGCCATAAAGGCGGTCTTGGTCGCGTGGGGCAGTCGGATTTCGACCGTTTCGGTCTTCTTCGGCGGCTTGTTGCGATCCATGGCGCGCCTCCTCGCGTCGTCTAAGCTCAGTTCTTACAGCCTACGACCCAGGCGTCGTAATAGGGATTCTGGACCCCGCTGACGGCGGGCGACGAGGCGAACATCCAGCCGCGGAAAATCTGACGCCCCGCCTGACGACCGCGCGGCTGAAGCGAGACGTCCATATAGGCGATGGCGTCCTCGGTCAGTTCGTCCGGCGTCGTGACCTCGCAGGCGCGGGCGGCGAAGATCAGATTCTGGTTGAAGCGCACGGGGCGACCGCCGACCTCGACCTCGAACTTCATCGTCTCGGCGGTGACCTTGTCGATGGCCTGGATGATCGCGAACTTGCGACGCTGACGGCGCGCGGGCGTGGCGGGTTGATCGACGGCCTTCTCCGCGACCGGCTTTTCGGCCTTGACCTCTTCCTCGGCCTTTTCCTCGACGGCGGCGTCCTCGGCGATGACTACGGCCGGCGGCGGGGTCACCGCGACGGGCGCTCGAGGCGCGGGCGCGCCCGCGGGCGGCGTCTCAGTCGGGACCGAGGGCTGGGCCGGGGTGGTGCGCAGAATGTCGCCGATCGGATCCTGTACCGGACGTGCATCGCGCGGCGCGTCCTGAAGCACGCTGGCGGTCACCGCACCGGCGCTCAGCACAGCCGCGACGGACGCCGCGCCCAACAGGATGCGGCGGATTTTCACTCGGGCGTCCAGGCCTGATAGTCGCCGGTCGCGGCCGGGCGCTTGGCGTCGCCGGCCAGCGAGCCGGGCGGACGCCAGGCCAGAGGCGTGCCGGTCAGATTGGGCAGATGCTCTTTCTCCCAGGCGCGACGCGGCAGCGGCTGCTCGGTCGGCGGCAGATCGAAGGTGTAGTGCAGCCAGCCGTGCCAGTCGGGCGTCACCTTGGACGCCTCGGCATAGCCGTCATAGATGACCCAGCGACGCTTGCGGCCGTCGTAGCTGACGTTGTCGCGGCTCTCGTAATAGCGATTGCCGTTCTCGTCCTGGCCGACGAAGCGACCGCGCTTGGCGATGGTGAACCGGGTGCCGATCGTGGCGCCCTCCCACCAGCCGAAAATCTTGCTCAACACGTCGTGGAATCCAACCGTAAGGGGTCGCCGGAAAGGGAGGCGGCGTCTGGTTCGGATCATAGAAACCCGCGCCCTCTTCGTCCAGCGTTCAAGCGCCTGGCGGTGAATCGATATCTTGTGGGCAAACCTGCCCAGCGACACCAGATGTATTGGCTAAGCCGCGTGCGCATCCTAGGCTCGCTCGAACCTTTCGGAGAGACGCCGCCATGCGCTTTCAATCCGGCTTCGCCGCTCGCGCCGAACGAGTCGCGATGGAGACCCGCGCCATCGAGCGCCCCGCTGGCGTGCAGCAGGTCCTGGCCCCCGCCGGCTGGTCCGACGTCCGGATCGAGGCGTGGCTGGATTGGGTCGAGGCGGAAGGGTTCGCAACGCCCCGTTCCGGCGACTGGCTGAACGTCGACGCCTGGGCCGAGCGGCTGGCGGCGACGGGCGTGACCGAGGGCGTGTTCGACCGGGCCGAGGCCGCCGCGTTCGTCGAGGAGCTGTCGGGCGCCTTCAGGCTGGGACTGGCGGCGCCGGCGGCGTCTGGTCCGGCGGCCACGGGAGTCGTCGATCTGAACGACCCCGGCGCGGCGGCGCGATTGAAGGGGCACGCCGGACGGCGCGCGGCCGCGCGTCTGGGCGCCCAGGCGGCCGACGCCTTGGCCGAGGCGCTGGCGGGCGTGGCCGATGCGGTCGATCGCTGCGAAGGCCCGCGCGGCGACTGCGGCGACCCTTCGCGCAATCCGGCCCTGGGCCGGGCGGCGGCCCTGGCGCGGCGGTGCGGCGCCAGCGACGCCGATATCCTGAGAGCCATCGACGGTGAACGACCCGCAATGGCCTTGGAGCCGATAGTCGAAGGCGCGCCTCTGGTCGCCCTGGCGGACCGGACCCAGATCGCGGCGGGCGCGCCCGAGACCCTGTTGGCGGCCGAGGCGGCGCTGGACGGCGGTCTGATCGTCGCCTTCGACCCGCGCGACGCGGAGGCCGCGACGGCGCAGACCGCGCGGGCTTTGATCGACCTAGGCGCCGTCTTGGGGCTCGACGGAGACATGGCGACCAATCTGGCGGATCTGACACGCCTGCTGACCGTGGCGCTAGACCTTCAGTACGCGCGGCCCGGTCCCATCGCGCTGGGACTGGACGGCCTGCTGGACGCGCTGGCGGCCAGCGACGACCGCACGTCTCAGGCGCGGACGTTCGCGGAACTGGTCGAGGCGACGGCGGCGATGAGCTCGGCCGAACTGGCGAGCCTGCGCGGCCCCTGCCCCGATTGGGAAGACCCGGAGAAGCCGCGTCGCCATTCGGCCATCGGCCTCTTCGTCGACGATGCGGAGGCGCGGCTGCGGCTGGGCCTGGGTCGCGTCGCGGCGATCAATGTGTTCCAGACGGCCGACGGCGAGATCGGTCGCCGGCTGCACCCCGCGCTTGCCGTGGCCATCTCTGCCGCCGGCGGCGATGTCCAGGCGGCGGAACGGTGGACGTTCGGTCGTCGCACCCTGGTCGAGGCGCCAGGCATCGATCACACAGCCTTGCGCGCCCTGGGCTTCACCGACATCGAACTGGCCGCCATCGAGACCGCCCTGGGCTGGGCCGAGGATTTCGACACGGTCTTCGCCGCCCCCGTCCTGGACCCCGGCTTCATCCGCGACGTCTTGGGCGTCGATGACGGCGATGGTCTGCTGCTGACCCTGCTGGGCGTGTCCGAAGAGGCGGAGACGGCGGCGACGCGCTGGGTCTTCGGTCATGGCGATCTGAGCGACTGGCCCGAGGCGCCGGCGTCCGTCGCCGCTCTGCTGGCCGATCCGGCGGCGGCGGCGGCGGACCTGCGGCGCGCCGTCGAACCGTTCAGCGACATGCCGGACCTCGCGATCGAACCGATGGACTGGCGCACGACCTCCACCCAGGCTGCGCGCCTGTTGAGCCAAGGCGCGCTGGACGGCCGACGCGCCCTTCGCCTGGCGCGCGCCGCGCCGCCAGCAGGCCCGCTGCTGTCCCTGCCGTCGCTCGATGCCGCCCGCCCCGAGCTTGGCCGCTCAGAGCCTGTCCGCGAAGCGCCTCGCCCGGCTCCGACGGAACGGGTCGTCAAACGCGTCGTCGAGCGCGAACGCGCGCGCCGCAAGCTGCCCGACCGGCGCAAGGGCTATATCCAGAAGGCCGCCGTCGGGGGCCATAAGGTTTATATCCACACCGGCGAGTACGAAGACGGCGAGCTGGGGGAGATCTTCATCGACATGCACAAGGAAGGCGCCGCCTTCCGCAGCCTGATGAATAACTTCGCCATCGCCATCTCGATCGGCCTGCAATACGGCGTGCCGCTGGACGAGTTCGTGGACGCCTTCGTCTTTACCCGGTTCGAGCCGGCCGGGCGCGTCACCGGCAACGACTCCATCAAGTCGGCGACCTCGATCCTGGACTACATCTTCCGCGAACTGGGCGTCTCCTACCTGGACCGGCACGAACTCGCCAACGCCGAGACGGAAGCGCAGAACCCCGACGATCTGGGCGACGGAAAGCCCGACGCCCATACAGCCGTGCCCGCCGCCCGTTTCATCTCCAAGGGATTCGCGCGCGGTTCCGCGCCCGACAATCTGGTCGTCCTGCCCTTCGGCAAGAAGGGCGAGCCGGAAGCCCGCGCCGCCACCAACAGCGAGGCCGTCGCCTGCCCCGCCTGCGGCGATTTCAGCCTGCAGCAACGCGGCGCGGCCTGGGTGTGCGACACCTGCGGGGCGGCCCCTGCGCTGAAAGGCGGCGATCAGGGCTAGGTTAAGGGTTATGGCCTAGGGTTTGCTGACAGACGATCAAACGTCGGAGCCCGGTCCATGAAACGCACACTTTCCCTCGGCCTGATCGCCGCCCTGCTGGCCGTCGCCGCGCCTGCGCTGGCCCAGAACGCGGGTCAGATCGCCAGCGTGCGGCGCGGCGCCTCCTGCGCCGGTTGCAATCTTTTTCAGGGCGACTTTTCGGGGCTGGAGGCGCGGGGCTTGAACTTGGCAGGCGCCCGCCTGCGTCAGGCGGACCTGAGCCTCAGCGTGATGAACCGCACGCGGTTCTCCAACACCGACATGCGCGACGTCGAGGCCTATGGCGGCGTCTTCTCCGGCTCCAACTTCTCGCGCGCCAACCTGACCAACGCCAGCTTCGTCGGCGCCTACCTGGAGGGCGCAAGCTTCGCCGGCGCGACCCTGTCGGGGACCAATCTGTCGGGCGCTCAGCTGGCGCGAGCCACCGGCCTGACCCAGGCCCAACTGAACCGGGCCTGCGGCGACGGCTCCACCGTCCTGCCTCGGGGCTTGCGCATTCCGGCCTGCTGAGCGGCGCCGACCTTGCCTCGATTTCATGAAGTTACCTCGATTTAAGTAGGTGCGGCGGGGGTTTCGAGGCATTCAGAGTGCGTGAAACAGATCGCTGAACATATCCGGGTCCGCCCCACATTGGCCCTGCTGACGCTGGGACTGGCGCTCGCCGCCTCCCCAGCCTTCGCCGGGGTCGAGATGTCGATGCAGGACCGCGACGTGGCCCGTTCGGTGTCGCTGGGCGGATCGTGCAATCGCTGCGAACTGTCCGGCCGCAATCTGTCGGGCGCCACCTTCACCGGCGCCAGCTTCATGAACGCCACCCTTGTCGGCGCCAATCTGCGCGGCGCCGAGATGATGGGCTCCAACTTTACCGGCAGCGATTTCAGTCGCGCCAACATGGGCGGGGTCGAGATCGTCGGCGCCAACTTCACCTCCGCCAACTTCACCGGGGCGCAAATCAACGGCGCCGAGGCGCAAGGATCGTCCTTCGTTCGCGCCAACCTGACCCGCGCCAATCTTTCGGGCAGCGAGATGCACGGCGTCAACTTCACCGGCGCCACCCTGGCCGGAACCAACTTCTCCAACTCGGAGCTGTTCGCGGCCACCCTGGCCAATGTCCGGGCGTCCGGCGCCAACTTCGCCAGCGCTGAGGTCACGGCCTCGAACCTTTCGGGCGGCGATTTCTCCAACGCGGACTTTTCGAACGCCAGCTTGGATGGGGCGCGATTGACCGGCGGCAGCTTCTCGCGCGCCGACTTCTCCAACGCCTCGCTGCGTCGGACCGATATTCGCGGCGTGGACCTGTCGGGCGCGCGCGGCCTGACGCAGGACCAGATCAGCGAGGCCTGCGGCGACGGCTCGACCCGCCTGCCCGGCCGCCTTTCGCCCCAGGCCTGCCGCAGCAGTTCTATTCGCATCGTCCGCGCAGCGCCCACACCGCCGGTCCCGCCTCGCGTGCGCAACCTGGTCAACGCCGAAAACTAGGCCGTCCGCCCCGGACTCGTCCTTCGGGAATGCCCCGCATTTCAGGTCGGACCGCGCTAGGGAGCCCAGAGGCCCTAGCCGGCGGCGCAACCCTATCAAACTGGGATCTCCTACGAGCGCCTCTGGCGATCTGCGGATAGCCCTCACAGCAAAACGGCCCCTGGATTGCTCCGGGGGCCGCTCTGTTACGCTACTGTGTCTTTCGGCCTATGCGCGCCTCGCCGAGGCGCGCGACTTGAGGCCGGTCTTCTTACTCGACGATCTTGGCCACGACGCCGGCGCCGACGGTGCGGCCGCCTTCACGAATGGCGAAGCGCAGGCCCTGGTCCATCGCGATCGGGGTGATCAGCTCGACGTTCAGCTCGGCGTTGTCGCCCGGCATGATCATCTCGACGCCTTCCTTCAGGTGAACGATGCCGGTCACGTCCGTCGTGCGGAAGTAGAACTGCGGGCGATAGTTCGTGAAGAATGGGGTGTGACGACCGCCTTCTTCCTTGGTCAGGATGTAGGCTTCGGCCAGGAACTTGGTGTGCGGGGTGATGGAGCCCGGCTTGCACAGCACTTGGCCGCGCTCGACGTCTTCACGCTTGGTGCCGCGCAGCAGCACGCCGACGTTGTCGCCCGCTTGACCTTGGTCCAGCAGCTTGCGGAACATTTCCACGCCCGTGCAGGTCGTCTTCTGGACCGGACGGATGCCGACGATCTCGACTTCCTCACCGACCTTGACGATGCCCTTCTCGACGCGGCCCGTGACCACGGTGCCGCGGCCCGAGATCGAGAACACGTCTTCGACCGGCATCAGGAATGGCAGGTCGACCGGACGCTCCGGCTGCGGGATGTAGGCGTCGACGGTTTCCATCAGGGCCAGAACGCGCTGTTCGCCGATTTCCGGGTTCACGCCGTCGGTCGCGGCCTTGGCCGAACCCTTGGTGATCGGAATGTCGTCGCCGGGGAACTGGTACGAGCTCAGCAGCTCGCGCACTTCCATCTCGACCAGCTCGAGCAGCTCTTCGTCGTCGACCAGGTCGACCTTGTTCATGAAGACCACCAGGGCCGGCACGCCGACCTGACGAGCCAGCAGGATGTGCTCGCGGGTCTGCGGCATCGGGCCGTCAGCGGCCGACACCACCAGGATCGCGCCGTCCATCTGCGCGGCGCCGGTGATCATGTTCTTCACATAGTCGGCGTGGCCGGGGCAGTCGACGTGGGCGTAGTGACGGTTGGCCGTCTCATATTCCACGTGCGCGGTGTTGATCGTGATGCCGCGCGCCTTCTCTTCCGGCGCAGCGTCGATGTCGGCGTAGTTCATCGCCTTCGCGCCGCCGGCCTTCGCCAGCGTCATCGTGATCGCAGCCGTCAACGTCGTCTTGCCGTGGTCAACGTGACCAATCGTGCCGATGTTGCAGTGCGGCTTCGTCCGTTCGAACTTTTCCTTGGCCATTTTCTAGCTCCTAAGGTCCCCGAACCGGGGTTCCTGCAGTTTGGGGGTTAAGGACGCCCGGTCCTTACGGTCCGGGCGCATATAGGCGGGCTTTCCGAAAAGGGAAAGCTTAGGCGTACTTCTTGATCACTTCGTCGGCGACGTGTTGCGGCACCGGCTCGTAGTGGTCGTATTGCATGGTGAACTGGGCGCGGCCCTGCGACATGCCGCGCAGCGTGTTCACATAGCCGAACATGTTGGCCAGCGGCACGAAGGCGTTCACGACGGTGGCGTTGCCGCGCATGTCCTGACCCTGGATCATGCCGCGACGGCCGTTCAGGTCGCCGATAACCGAGCCGAGGTATTCCTCGGGGGTTACGACTTCCACCGCCATGATCGGCTCGAGCAGCTTGGGCGAACCCTTCTCCTTCAGTTCGCGGAAGGCGGCGCGCGCAGCGATTTCGAACGCCAGCACGCTGGAGTCGACGTCGTGGAACTTGCCGTCCGTCAGCGTCGCCTTGAAGTCGATCAGCGGGAAGCCGGCCAGCAGACCGTTGTCCTTGGCTGAGTTCAGGCCCTTTTCGACGCCGGGGATGTATTCCTTCGGCACCGCGCCGCCGACGATCGAGTTCTCGAACACGAAGCCCGAGCCCGGCTCGCCGGGTTCGAAGGTGATCATGACGCGGGCGAACTGGCCCGTACCGCCGGTCTGCTTCTTATGCGTGTAGTCGATGTCGACCTTGCGGCCCAGCGATTCACGATAGGCGACCTGCGGCGCGCCGATGTTGGCCTCGACCTTGTAGGTGCGCTTCAGGATGTCGATCTTGATGTCCAGGTGCAGCTCGCCCATGCCCTTCAGGATCGTCTGGCCCGACTCGTGGTCGGTCGAGACGGTGAAGGAGGGATCTTCCGAGGCCAGCTTGGCCAGGGCGACGCCCAGCTTCTCCTGGTCGCCCTTGGTCTTGGGCTCGACCGAGATCTCGATGACCGGCGCCGGGAACTCCATCTTCTCCAGGATGACGGGCGACTTGATCGGGTCACACAGGGTGTCGCCCGTGCGGGTTTCCTTCAGGCCGGCCAGGGCGACGATGTCGCCGGCGTAGGCTTCCTTGACGTCTTCACGGTTGTTGGAGTGCATCTGCAGCATCCGGCCGACGCGCTCTTTCTTGTCGCGGCTGGAGTTCAGCAGCGACTGACCGGTTTCCATCTTGCCCGAGTACAGGCGGCAGAAGGTCAGCGAGCCGACGAAGGGGTCGTCCATGATCTTGAAGGCCAGGACCGACAGGGGCTCTTCGTCCGAAGCCTTACGCACGACGGGCTCTTCGGTCTTGAAGTCGATGCCCGGCGTCGGCGGGATGTCCAGGGGCGACGGCAGATAATCGACGACGGCGTCCAGCAGCGTCTGCACGCCCTTGTTCTTGAAGGCCGAGCCGCACAGGATCGGATAGAAGGCGCCGGTCAGAACGGCCTTACGGATGCACTTCTTGATGGTGGCTTCGTCGGGCTCGTTGCCCTCGAGGTAGGCTTCCATCGCCTCGTCGTCCAGCTCGACGGCGTTGTCGATCAGGTACTGACGCGCAGCGATCGCCTTGTCCATCAGGTCGTCGGGGATCGGCACGTCCTTGTAGGAAGCGCCCAGGCCGTCGTTATCCCAGACCACGCCGGTCATACGGACCAGGTCGACCAGACCCGACAGCGAAGATTCAGCGCCGATCGGGAACTGGATCGGCACGGCCTTGGCGCCCAGACGGTCGCGGATCGACTCGACCGAGGCGTCGAAGTCGGCGCCGATCTTGTCCATCTTGTTGACGTAGACGATGCGCGGCACCTTGTACTTGTCGGCCTGGCGCCAGACGGTTTCCGTCTGCGGCTCGACGCCGGCGTTGCCGTCCAGCACGGTCACGGCGCCGTCGAGGACGCGCAAGGAACGCTCAACTTCAATGGTGAAGTCCACGTGGCCGGGGGTGTCGATGATGTTCAGGCGCTTGCCCTGCCAGAAGGCGGTCGTCGCGGCGGACGTGATGGTGATGCCGCGCTCCTGCTCCTGGTCCATCCAGTCCATGGTCGCAGCGCCGTCGTGGACTTCGCCGATCTTGTGGGATTTACCGGTGTAATACAGGATCCGCTCGGTCGTCGTCGTCTTGCCCGCGTCGATGTGGGCCATGATGCCGAAGTTGCGGTAGTCCTCGAGCTTGTGAGTGCGGGCCATGAAAGCGTGCCTTGAAAATTTCAGGACGCTCAGGTGCGCCCTCGGAAGGATGTCGGTGTTCGGATAAGCGAGCGCGGGCGATTTAACTTAAACCGCCCGCGCCGGAAACCCTTAGATAGTCAGCGCAGATGACGCTTTGAAGGCGTTACCAGCGATAGTGGCTGAAGGCGCGGTTGGCTTCGGCCATCTTGTGTGTGTCTTCGCGCTTCTTGACCGCGGTGCCGCGGTTGTTCGAGGCGTCCAGCAGTTCGGCGGCCAGCTTTTCGGTCATGGTGTTCTCGCCACGCTTGCGCGCAGCGTTGACCAGCCAGCGGATGGCCAGGGCGCGGCGACGGTCCGGGCGGACTTCGACGGGCACCTGATAGGTGGCGCCGCCGACGCGACGCGAGCGCACTTCGACCGACGGGGAGACGTTGTCCAGGGCGGCGTGGAAGGTCGCGACCGGCTCCTGGTCCTTCTTCTTCTCGGCCAGGATGTCGAAGGCGCCGTACACGATGTTCTCGGCGACGGCCTTCTTACCTTCGTACATGACGTAGTTCATGAACTTGGTGACGATCAGGTCCCCGAACTTGGGATCCGGCAGAACTTCACGTTTCTGGGCGCGGTGACGACGCGACATGGGGTATTCCTTGCAGTGCCCGACCAGCGCCGGGAAGATCTCGAAAAGGCCTCCGGGCGCGACGGCCCGGAGAAGAATGGCTTACTTCGGACGCTTGGCGCCGTAGTGCGAACGACGCTGCTTACGGTCCTTGACGCCTTGGGTATCCAGAACGCCGCGCAGGATGTGGTAACGAACGCCGGGCAAGTCCTTCACGCGGCCGCCGCGGATCAGAACAACCGAGTGTTCTTGCAGGTTGTGGCCTTCGCCGGGGATGTAGCAAACGGCTTCATAGCCGTTCTTGGCCAAACGGACCTTGGCGACCTTACGCAGAGCCGAGTTCGGCTTCTTCGGGGTCGTGGTGTAAACGCGGGTGCAGACGCCGCGACGCTGGGGCGAACCCTCCAGAGCCGGCACCTTGTTGCGGGTGGGCTTGGGCTTGCGCGGCTTGCGGATCAGCTGGTTGATCGTAGGCATTCGAAACTCGTCTCGACTTCTGATGGAGGCGTGTGTCTTTCGACCGAAGCGCCTCTCGCCTTCTTGTGAACGGGGGACCATCCCCTCGCCCGGGTGTCATCGAGACTGAGCGCGCGACCACCCAAACAGAAAAACCGGAACGCGCGCTTTGGGCGTTCCGGCGGGCACAGCCCGTCCGTTCGATTGTCACGATCTCAGCGACCGGCGAACCGGCCACGCCTCGAGAGTGGGCGGCTTCTACGCCCGATGGGCGCGAAGGTCAAGGCGGAGACGTTAACGCTCCAGAATGCAGCCGCTTTAATGAAGTCTGGCGGTCTTCAATAGAGCGACCTTTCGCCTGAAACCCGCCACGCTTCGCGCTCAGCTTGACGAGACGACCAACCGGGGATGGGTCATGGCGGGGCTGGCCAGAACAGGGGCGATTGCGCTCTCGCTTGCGGTGAACGCAGGCCTGCTGACGCTGCTCGCGTTGGAGGACCGCCGCCCGGCGCCGCGTCGGATTTGGGGACAAGCGCCGCTCTACATCGAGATCGAGCCTGTGATAATTAGGGCCAAGGCCCACAAAGCGTCGGCGGCTGTGCCGCAAGCGGAGGACCAGCGTCGGGCGTCAGTCCCTTCGCGCGACTCCGTGCCTGCGAGACCGGCGCCGACCGTGATGCCGACATCGGATCGTCCGGCCGCGCCCGCCTATGACCCGCGCTGGACGGTCCGACCAAGCCAATCACCCGACGCCGCCTGGCCGACGGGGAACGCGACGCGCAATGGCGAACCGGATTGCCGCCCCGAAATGGCACGGTCCACGCAAGACCGGCACGTTTGCCGTGCGCTGGCGAGCGCAGCCGCTGATTCATCACCGCCGATGTTGCGCTCCGGCGATGAGGAAAGGACGGCGGGCTTTGCAAAAGAAGCCGCCGTCAAGAAACGTTGGCGCGACTACCGCGAGGGCGACGGCGCCTACCCCGGGCTGCGGTCCCTGTTCGGCATGAACTGAGGATGGCTGCGCTTGACATCGGACCTGGGGCGATGACGCCGACAAAGGCGCCCCGCCGTCTTGGCTGGCGCAAGGCGGCCTTTGAGGCCGCAGCCGTCGGGCTGAATGCGGGCGCCGTCGTGCTTCTATCCATGACGGATCCGGGGCTGCACGCGCGGTCGCTGCGGCCTGCGCCGATGATCGTCTATCTTGAGGAGGCCTGGCCGGCCCTGGTCCACGCGCCGAGGACTCCGTCTGTCACGTCCTCTGAGGACGCCATAGCCGCGCCCCGACGCGCGCAGGCATCGCAAGGGGATGCGCCCAACAGAGGCGATCTGACGACGTCGGCGCGCCCCCTCGCGTCCATGAACCAGGCGAAAGAGGAAGTCGGGATCGACCCCCGCTGGCGGGTCGACGGCGCCTTTGCGGGGCCGAGACTATCTTCCCCTTCATGCAACGCCCCGCACCGCCTAGCGCCCGACGACCGCCGCCGCTGCGAAGAGCGCTGGAGCGGTCATGCGGCGGTCCGTCCCATTCGAGGCACGGGGGATACAGAACGCGACGCGGCCTTCGCTCAGCAAGGCGCACGTCGCTTGGCGGCCTGGGAGGCTCAACGCGCCGCACCGCCGCGCGGAGATCCGCCGTGCGTAACGCCACATCCGATGGCAGGATGCGAGGGCGTGAACATTCAGGTCGAACTCTTCTCCTCGCGAGATGGCTTCCTGCCCAATCTCAGAAAGCGTCGCGAATGACCGCAGCCTCCGCGCCCTCCCCTGGCCCATGGCCGCGACGAACTCGTCCGGACTGGCGCAAGGTCGCCTTGGCCACAGCCTCGGTCGCCATCAACGCAGGGCTGATCGCCACCCTGTCTCTCACCGCGCTGGGGATCGACGCTCCGCCGAGCGCGCCCGATTCACGCCCCCTCTATATCGACATCAGCCCACGCCCTCTGCTGCCGAACGAGCGGCCCCGCCCTGCGATGCAGACGCCCGAGCCCGTCGCCATGTCCGCATCGCGTGACGCTAGCGGCATCGACGCCGCTCCCACAGACAGGGTCGCGTCCGCACCGGACAGTCGCCCCACCTCGATTCGTCCGCGGATCGCCGCGCCCACGCCCCAAGGTGCGCCCGCGCCGCCGGGTGCCTGGACGGTCAATCCGAACGACCGCGCCGGCGCCATGTCACGCGTCCTGCGTCAGGGCTTGATCGGCTGCACCACGCCGCAACAGCTCAACGCCGCCGAGCGCGCCCATTGCCGCGAGGACGCCATGCGACGCGGGATGAACGCCGCTCCGATCACCGGCACGGGCAACCCCGAGCGCGACGCCGCCTTTGCTCGCGAGGGGGCGCGGCGTCTGGCCGAATGGGAGGCGCGCCGTCGTCCTCTGTCCGGCGGCGTCGGCGTGGTGGGTCCGGCGGACTGCGTCGGCTCGAACTTCGGCGCAGGCTGCGCCGGCGCCCTATTGCCCGACGTTCCCGGCGTTGACATGCGTCAAGGCGCAGAGACGACAATCAATCGAGGCGAACGCCGCCGCCAGGGCTTTTCTGCAAGCGTCGGAGGACTTCAAATCGGAGGTAGGGAAGACTGAGCCTTAGTGATCCTGGCAATAGGCGTCATGCATGGCCGCGCCAAGATTGAGCATCATCGTCTTGGCTTCAACGACAACGAAGAGCGACAAAATCACGGCCGTTAGGCCCCACAACACCTTGTCAGCCTTCGTCATGGCGGCCCTCTACACAGCCTTGGCTCAGTTCACCGCAATCCGAGCACGCGTCAAGTCATAGAAAAAGGGCGACGCCGTCGCCGGCGCCGCCCCCTTCATGTCTTCGCTTTTGAAACGAAAGATCAGCTCTCGCTGCTCTCCAGCTCCAGTTGCAGATCGGCCGGCAGAGGCTCGATCGCCTCTTCCAGAGCCGAGGTCAGTTCTGCATCACGCTCGTTGGCGATCTTCTGCAGGCTGCGCAGGTAGGCGCCGGTGCCGGCCGGGATCAGGCGGCCGACGATGACGTTTTCCTTCAGGCCTTCCAGCATGTCCTTCTTGCCGTGGACCGAGGCGTCGGTGAGGACGCGGGTGGTCTCCTGGAAGGACGCCGCCGAGATGAAGCTGCGGGTTTGCAGCGACGCCTTGGTGATGCCCAGCAGGACGGGCTGGGTGGTGGCCAGACGGCCGCCACGCTTCTCGACCTTGGCGTTCTCCAGAACGGCTTCTGCGACTTCGACGGTGTCGCCGCGGATCAGGGTGGTTTCACCCGAATCCAGCACTTCCACCTTCTGCAGCATCTGACGCACGATGACTTCGATGTGCTTGTCGTTGATCGGCACGCCCTGCAGTCGATAGACCTCCTGCACTTCGTTCACCAGATACTCGGCCAGCGCCTCGACGCCTTGGATGCGCAGCAGATCGTGCGGATCCGGGTTGCCGTCGATGATGTAGTCGCCCTTCTGGATCAGATCGCCGTCGTGGACGGAGATGTGCTTGCCCTTCGGGATCAGGAACTCGACCGGTTCGCCCTGCACGCCGTCGGCGTTGGGCTCGGGCGTGATCTTGATGCGACGCTTGTTCTTGTAGTCGCGGCCGAATTCGACGCGGCCATCCATCTCGGCGATGACCGCGCAGTCCTTCGGACGGCGAGCTTCGAACAGTTCGGCGACGCGCGGCAGACCGCCGGTGATGTCGCGGGTCTTGGCGCCTTCGGTCGGAACGCGAGCGATGATCTCGCCCGGCTTGACCTCGTCGCCGTTCGACACGGACAGAACAGCGCCCACGGGCAGCAGATAGCGGGCGTCCGAACCGGACGACAGCTTGGCGTAGGCGTCGCCCAGGGTGACGCCCATGGCCGGACGCAGGTCCGAACCGCGCGGGCTGGCGCGCCAGTCGCTGACGACGCGCTGGGCGATGCCCGTCGCTTCGTCGGTTTCTTCCTTGACCGACAGGCCTTCGACCAGGTCCTCGAAGCGCACGACGCCGCCGACTTCCGTCAGGATCGGGGTGGTATAGGGGTCCCACTCCGCCAGGCGTTGGTTCTTCTTGACCTCGTCACCGTCCTTGACGCGGATGCGGGCGCCGTAAGGAGCCTTGTGCGTCTCGCGGTCCTTGCCGTCGACGACCACGGTCACGATGACGTTGCGGCTCATGGCCACTAGGTCGCCGTGGGCCGCGACGACGGTCGGGCCGGTGACCTTGGCCGTACCGGCGTTGGTCGCCTCCATGAAGGAGGTTTCCGCCACCTGGGCCGTACCGCCGATGTGGAAGGTCCGCATCGTCAGCTGGGTGCCCGGCTCGCCGATCGACTGGGCGGCGATGACGCCGACCGCTTCGCCGATGTTGACGTTGGTGCCGCGCGCCAGGTCACGGCCGTAGCAGTGGGCGCAGATGCCGGCTTCTGCCTCGCAGGTCAGGGCCGAACGGACCTTGACCGACTGGACGCCCGCGGCCTCGACGGCCTCGGCGACTTCTTCCACCAGATAGGTGTCGGCGGGGAACAGGACGGTATCGGTGCCCGGCTCCTTGATGTCCTCGGCCGCATAGCGACCCAGGATGCGCTGACCCAGCGAGACCAGCACGTCGCCGCCTTCCATCACCGCACGCAGGGTGATGCCGCGCGTCGAGCCGCAATCCTGCTCGGTGACGATGGAGTCCTGCGCCACGTCCACCAGACGGCGGGTCAGGTAACCCGAGTTGGCGGTCTTCAGCGCGGTGTCGGCCAGACCCTTACGGGCGCCGTGGGTGGAGTTGAAGTATTCAAGGACGGTCAGGCCTTCCTTGAAGTTCGAGGTGATCGGCGTCTCGATGATCTCGCCGGACGGCTTGGCCATCAGGCCGCGCATGCCGCCCAGTTGCTTCATCTGGGCCTGCGAACCACGGGCGCCGGAGTTGGCCATCATGAAGACCGAGTTGATGTCGGGGTTTTCACCCTCGATCAGCACGCGCGGTTGCGCGATCTCGCCCATCATGGCGTCGGCGATCCGGTCCGTGGCCTTGGACCAGGCGTCCACCACCTTGTTGTACTTCTCGCCGCGCGTGATCAGGCCGTCGGCGTACTGTTGCTCGTACTCCTCGACCTGGGTGCGCGTTTCGGCGACCAGCTCGACCTTCTTGGCCGGGATCACGATGTCGTCCTTGCCGAACGAAATGCCGGCCTTGGCGGCTTCGCGGAAGCCCAGGCCCATCATCTGGTCGGCGAAGATGACCGTCGCCTTCTGACCGCAGTGGCGATAGACCACGTCGATCAGATTGCCGATTTCCTTCTTGGTCAGGTTCTTCTCGAGCAGGCGATAGCCGACGTTCGGGTTGCGCGGCAGCAGAGCCGCCAGCTTCATGCGACCCGGCGTCGTGTCGATGACCTTGGTCACCTCATTGCCTTCGGCGTCCTGTTCCGTCCAGCGCGCCTTGATGCGCGTGTGCAGGGTGACGACCTTGGCGTCCAGCGCCGCATCGATCTCGCCGATGTTGGCGAACAGCTTGCCTTCACCCGGCTCGCCGTCCTTGACCAGCGACAGATAGTACAGCCCCAAGACGATGTCCTGCGACGGCACGATGATCGGCTTGCCGTTGGCGGGCGACAGGATGTTGTTGGTCGACATCATCAGGACGCGCGCTTCCAGCTGGGCCTCGAGGCTCAGCGGGACGTGAACGGCCATCTGGTCGCCGTCGAAGTCGGCGTTGAAGGCGGTGCAGACCAGCGGGTGCAGGCGGATGGCCTTGCCCTCGATCAGCTTGGGCTCGAACGCCTGGATGCCCAGACGGTGAAGCGTCGGCGCGCGGTTCAGCAGAACCGGGTGCTCGCGGATGACCTCGTCCAGGATGTCCCAGACGGCGGGCTGCTCGCGCTCGACCATGCGCTTGGATTGCTTGACGGTGCCCGACAGGCCCTTGGCGTCCAGGCGCGCATAGATGAACGGCTTGAACAGCTCCAGCGCCATCTTCTTGGGCAGGCCGCACTCGTGCAGCTTCAGTTCCGGACCCACGGTGATGACCGAACGGCCCGAATAGTCGACGCGCTTGCCCAGCAGGTTCTGACGGAAGCGACCCTGCTTACCCTTCAGCATGTCGGCCAGCGACTTCAGCGGACGCTTGTTTGCGCCCGTGATCACGCGACCACGACGGCCGTTGTCGAACAGGGCGTCGACAGACTCCTGCAGCATCCGCTTTTCGTTACGGATGATGATGTCCGGCGCGCGCAGCTCCATCAGGCGCTTCAGGCGGTTGTTGCGGTTGATGACACGGCGATACAGGTCGTTCAGGTCGGAGGTCGCGAAACGACCGCCGTCCAGCGGCACCAGCGGACGCAGTTCCGGCGGGATGACCGGCACGATCGTCAGGATCATCCACTCGGGCTTGTTGCCCGATTCCAGGAAGGCCTCGATCAGCTTCAGGCGCTTGGACGCCTTCTTGGCCTTCATTTCCGACGGATTGTCGGCCAGCTCGGCGCGGTGCTTTTCAGCTTCCGCGTTCAGGTCGATGCCCATCAGCAGGTTGCGGACGGCCTCGGCGCCGATCTCGGCGGTGAAGCCGTCATCGCCGAACTCTTCCTGGTAGCGATAGAACTCGTCTTCCGTCAGCAGTTGGTTCTGCTTCAGCGGGGTCAGGCCCGGCTCGGTGACGATGTAGTTCTCGAAGTACAGGACGCGCTCGACGTCCTTCAGCGCCATGTCCAGCATCAGCGAGATGCGGCTGGGCAGCGACTTCAGGAACCAGATGTGGGCGACCGGCGCAGCCAGGTCGATGTGACCCATGCGCTCGCGGCGAACGCGAGCCAGGGTGACTTCGACGCCGCACTTCTCGCAGATGATGCCCTTGTACTTCATGCGCTTGTACTTGCCGCACAGGCATTCGTAGTCCTTGGTCGGGCCAAAGATACGCGCGCAGAACAGGCCGTCACGCTCGGGCTTGAACGTACGGTAGTTGATGGTTTCCGGCTTCTTGATCTCGCCGAACGACCACGAACGGATCTTCTCGGGCGAGGCCAGGGCGATCTTGATCTGGTCGAAGGTCGGGGTGACCGGGACCGGGTTGAAGATGTTCAGGACTTCCTGGTTCATCTTGATTCCTTCTGCGGGGCTGACCCGCGAAAATTATTCAGAACGGAGAAAAGCGGAGGGATCGCCCTCCCCCGCCGTGGCGAGAGAGGGCTCGTGATCCGGATCAGCTGTTCCCCAGCTCCACGTTCAGACCCAGCGAACGCATTTCCTTGATGAGCACATTGAAGCTCTCGGGAATGCCGGCCTCGAAGCTGTCGTCGCCACGGACGATGGCCTCGTAGACCTTGGTCCGGCCGGCCACGTCGTCGGACTTCACCGTCAGCATCTCCTGCAGGGTGTAGGCGGCGCCGTAGGCTTCCAGAGCCCAGACCTCCATTTCCCCGAAGCGCTGACCGCCGAACTGCGCCTTGCCGCCCAACGGCTGCTGGGTGACCAGCGAGTACGGGCCGATGGAGCGGGCGTGGATCTTGTCGTCGACCAGGTGGTGTAGCTTCAGCATGTAGATGTAGCCGACCGTGACCGGACGCTTGAACTGCTCGCCGGTTTGACCGTCGTACAGGATCGACTGGGCCGACTTGTTCAGCCCCGCCTCTTCCAGCAGACGCTCGATGTCGCCGATGTGCGCACCGTCAAAGACCGGGGTCGCGAAGGGCACGCCCTTGGACAGGTTCTTCGCCAGTTCGATCAGTTCTTCCTCATCCTGCGGCAGAGGGGTTTCCTCGCCGTAGATATGCGTCAGACGATCGATCAGCGCCTGCTTCTGACCACCCGCTTGCCAGGCTTCCAGCAGACCGGAGATCTGCTTGCCCAGACCCGCGGCGGCCCAACCCAGGTGGGTTTCGAAGATCTGGCCGATGTTCATGCGCGAAGGCACGCCCAGCGGGTTCAGAACGACGTCGACGTGCGTGCCGTCTTCCAGGTGCGGCATGTCCTCGATCGGCAGGATCTTGGAGATGACGCCCTTGTTGCCGTGACGGCCGGCCATCTTGTCGCCGGGCTGAAGCTTGCGCTTCACGGCTACGAAGACCTTGACCATCTTCATCACGCCGGGGGGCAGTTCGTCGCCGCGCTGCAGCTTCTCGACCTTGTCTTCGAAACGACGGTCCAGTTGCTTGCGAGCGTCCTCGAACTGGCGCTTCATCGCTTCCAGCTCGCCCATGGCCTTTTCGTCGTCCAGGGCGATCTGCCACCACAGACCACGGCTGACCTCGGCCAGCTTCTCGTCGGTCAGTTCGCCACGGCCGATGCCCTTGGGCCCCGACACGGCGTTTTTGCCCACGATCAGCGGCTTCAGGCGGCCATAGACGTTGCGCTCGAGAATCTTGAGCTCGTCGTCGCGGTCCTTGCCCAGACGTTCGATCTCGGCGCGTTCGATCGCCATGGCGCGCTCGTCCTTGTCGACGCCGTGACGGTTGAAGACGCGAACGTCGACGATCGTGCCGGCGACGCCGGGCGGCAGGCGCAGGGAGGTGTCGCGCACGTCCGAAGCCTTCTCGCCGAAGATGGCGCGCAGCAGCTTCTCTTCCGGCGTCATCGGGCTTTCACCCTTCGGCGTGACCTTGCCGACCAGAATGTCGCCCGGCTGGACCTCGGCGCCGATGGCCACGATGCCCGCTTCGTCGAGGTTGCGCAGGGCTTCCTCGCCGACGTTGGGGATGTCGCGCGTGATTTCCTCAGGGCCAAGCTTCGTGTCGCGGGCGGCGACTTCGAACTCTTCCAGGTGGATCGAGGTGAAGACGTCGTCGCGCACGATGCGCTCGGAGATCAGGATGGAGTCTTCGAAGTTGTAGCCGTTCCAGGGCATGAAGGCGACGAGGGCGTTGCGGCCCAGGGCCAGTTCGCCCAGGTCCGTCGACGGACCGTCGGCGATCACGTCGCCGCCCTTCACCTGATCGCCCACGCGCACGATCGGGCGCTGGTTGATGCAGGTCGACTGGTTCGAACGCTGGAACTTCGACAGGCGGTAGATGTCGACGCCCGAGCGGGCGGCGTCCACGTCGCCGGTGGCGCGCACGACGATCCGGGTGCCGTCGATCTGTTCGACGACGCCGTCACGACGGGCGACCACGACGGCGCCGGAGTCAACGGCCACGACCGCTTCCATGCCCGTGCCGACCAGCGGCGCGTCCGACTGCACCAGAGGCACGGCCTGACGTTGCATGTTGGCGCCCATCAGCGCGCGGTTGGCGTCGTCGTTTTCCAGGAACGGGATCAGGGCGGCGGCGACCGAAACGACCTGTTTCGGCGACACGTCCATCATGTCCACGGCGTCCTTGTTCAGGAGCTGGGATTCACCGTTGATCCGGCCGGGGACCAGGTCCTCGACGATCTGACCGTTCTTCAGTTCGATGTTGGCCTGAGCGATCGTGTATTTCGACTCTTCCATGGCCGAGATGTAGACCACCTCGCCCTGGGCCTGGCCGTCCTTCACGCGACGGTACGGGCTCTCGATGAAGCCGTACTTGTTGACGCGCGCGTGGGTGGCCAGCGAGTTGATCAGGCCGATGTTCGGGCCTTCCGGCGTTTCGATCGGGCAGATGCGGCCGTAGTGGGTCGGGTGCACGTCGCGGACTTCGAAACCCGCGCGCTCACGCGTCAGACCGCCCGGGCCAAGCGCCGACAGACGACGCTTGTGGGTGATTTCCGACAGCGGGTTCGTCTGGTCCATGAACTGCGACAGCTGCGACGAACCGAAGAACTCGCGAACCGCGGCGGCGGCCGGCTTGGCGTTGATCAGGTCGTGCGGCATGACCGTGTCGATATCGACCGAGGACATGCGCTCCTTGATGGCGCGCTCCATCCGCAGCAGACCGACGCGGTACTGGTTTTCCAGCAACTCGCCGACCGACCGGACCCGGCGGTTGCCCAGGTTGTCGATGTCGTCGATCTCGCCGCGGCCATCCTTCAGGCCGACCAGGATCTGCAGCACCTTCAGCACGTCTTCCTTGCGCAGGACGCGGATCTCGTCGGAGACCTCGGGGCTTTCCAGACGCATGTTCATCTTGACCCGGCCGACGGCCGACAGGTCGTAGCGTTCGCTGTCGAAGAACAGCGAGTTGAACATGGCCTCGGCGGCTTCCGGGGTGGGCGGCTCGCCCGGACGCATCACGCGATAGACGTCGAACAGGGCGTCCTCGCGATTGTCGTTCTTGTCCACGCGCAGGGTGTTGCGCATGTAGGCGCCGACCGTGACGTGGTCGATGTCCAGCACTTCGATGGTGGTGAAGCCGTTTTGCTCCAGCACTTCGATGGTCGGGGCGTCCAGTTCGTCGCCGGCCTCGGCGAAGATTTCGCCGGTCTCGAAGTTGACGGCGTCATTGGCCAGATACTTGGTGACCAGGGCGTCGGCGGCCAGCGACAGCGAGGTCGTCGTCTCGCCCAGCTTTTTGGCGGCGCGGGCGCTGATCTTCTGGCCGGCCTGGGCGACCACTTCGCCGGTGTCGGCGTCGATCAGGTCGAACTCCGGCTTAACCCCGCGCCAGCGCTCGGCCTTGTAGGGCGTGACCCAGCCTTCGCCGCGCTTCTCGTAAGGCACGGTCTCGTAGAAGGTCTTCAGGATTTCTTCGCCGTCCATGCCCAGACCCATCAGGAAGGTCGTGGCGGGCAGCTTGCGGCGGCGGTCGATGCGGACATAGACCACGTCCTTGGCGTCGAACTCGAAGTCGAGCCACGAGCCGCGGTACGGGATCACGCGGGCGGCGAACAGCAGCTTGCCCGACGAGTGCGTCTTGCCCTTGTCGTGGTCGAAAAAGACGCCCGGCGAACGGTGCATCTGCGAGACGATCACGCGCTCGGTGCCGTTGACGATGAAGGTGCCCTTATCCGTCATGAGCGGGATGTCGCCCATGTAGACGTCCTGCTCCTTGATATCCTTGACCGAACGGGCTCCCGTTTCCTCGTCGGTTTCGAACACGATCAGGCGCAGCTTGACCTTCAGCGGCGCCGCATAGGTCATGTCGCGCTGAATGCACTCCTCGACGTCGTACTTCGGCTCTTCGAACTCGTACGAGACGTATTCCAGGATGGCGCGTTCGTTGAAGTCCTTGATCGGGAACACCGACTTGAAGACCGCCTCGATGCCCTGCTCCTTGCGGACGCCCGGACGGACCTCGCGCTGCAGGAACTGTTCGTAGGAAGCGCGCTGAACCTCGATCAGGTTCGGCATCGCGATCGCTTCAGGGATACGCCCGAAGGATTTGCGGATGCGCTTCTTGCCGGTGAACGAGGTGGCGGAAGCGATCTGACCGTTGATGGCGAGATCGTGGGCGACGTCAGTCATTCAGTGTTTCCCATGGCGCACGCCCCGGGGAAGGCGTGCGTGAAATGCAGCAGCCACGGCGCGCGTCTCCGCGTCCGCAGCCAGGGTTTCGGCATCCACCCTCGGCCCGCTGCCGGGCCAGGACGCCTGAAATGTACCGGCTCCCTGGGAAGGAGCCGCGCCTTCGCTCGGTCGGAGGGCGACGGACCGGGCCTCGGCGCTTGCGCGCAGACTCATATGGAGTGTTGCGGAGCGCGCACATATACGCGCATTCGCGACGAAATAAAGGCCCCAGGGAACCTTTTCGACAGAGCCGACCAATCTCGTTGCGAGCGACGATGGCCTGATCTAGCGTCGCCTTATGACACGGATCGCCCTGCCTCTGCTCGCCGCTCTCGCCCTTTCCGCCTGCGTCACCCATCGCGAGCCGGTGACCTATGCCGAGACGGCTTCGGCCGCCGCGCGCGCCGCCGATCAGGTCAATGGCCAGGGGGCCCTGACGCCGCAGCAGGCCTGGGACGCCGGCAACACCGCCTACCTCGCCTGGAACGGCGCGCGGCGCGGCTGGACCACCACCGAAAGCGGCCTGCAATATCGCCGCGTCGGCAAGGCCCACCCCGAGGGCGCTCAGCCGAAGGCGACCGACACGGTCAAGGTCCACTATCGCGGCACCTTCATTGACGGGCGCGAGTTCGACAGTTCCTACGCCCGCAACGAACCGGCCGAGTTTCCGCTGAACCGCGTCATCAAGGGCTGGACCGAGGGCGTGGCCCTGATGCGCGTCGGGGAAATCTACGAATTCGTCATCCCCGCCTCGCTGGGCTACGGCTCGCGCTGGGTCGGCGGCGACGAACTGCCCCCCAACTCCACCCTGCGCTTCTCTGTCGAACTGCTGGACGTCAAGCCGGGTTGAAGACCGAAACAAGGATGGCTGGCGACCGTGCTCCATCGTATTTCGACACCCTGACCGCAGCCTATTCAACGCCTTGGGCGCTCGGATCGTCTTTGTTCCGGCCTTAGGCGGCGTCGCCCGGATCATGGGCGGCATGACCGATGACATCTCCGATCCCAATCCGATTCGCCCGACTGGACCCGGCGATCCGCCGCAACCTGGGCTGCCGCCCGCAAGGATTATCTCGCCGGGGGTTTCGCCCCGGAGGTCTGCGAGCGCCACGGTCTCAGCCTCTCGACCTTCCGTTGGCGCGCCCGCACGGAGGGCTGGCGCCGATCGGACCAGCCGCACGGCGCGGTTTTCGAACCGCTCGACGCCTATGAGTTGGACGCCATCGACCAGCGCCTGCCCTGCAACGCCGCCGACATGGCGCGTCTGGCCTGGGCCAATGCTTCACGGGCGATGATCGACGGCAAGCTGATCGAGGCGCGGGGATGGTCCGACTGCACAGGGATCTGGAGGCCATCGCCAAGATCGACGACCATGCTGTGCGCTACTACCGGGGCATGGCCAACGACCCGAAACGGCAGCACAAACTGCCCACCACGCCGCCCCTGCGTCCGATGGAGGAGGAATGATCCGAATTGCACGTCCTTGCATTTTGCACGCGTTTTCGGGGTGCAGTGCAATTTCGGATCAGCGCTGACGCTTGACGCCTTGCACCCTGCGTCGGACTGTCGCGGCTCCCCCAGTCGCCTGAAGAGTCCTCGATGATCCGTTCTTGCCTGCGCGCCGCTCCACTCGGCCTCGCCCTCCTATTGGCCTCGACCGCCCCGGCCGCCCTGGCGCAGCAGGCCTCGACCACCCCGCCCGCCCTGCCCGCGCCTCTGCCTGCGATTCCGGAAGCGCGGGACGTCGCCTATCCCGGCGTCATCACGCTGGACGTCGACGCCACCAACCTGGCCCAGCACATCTTTGCGGTGAAGGAAACGATCCCGGTCGCCCAGGCGGGACCGATGACCCTGTTCTTCCCCGAATGGCTGCCGGGCAACCACGGCCCCGTCGGCCCCATCGCGCAGCTCGCCGGCATCGAGATCACGGCGAACGGCCAGCGGGTGCAGTGGGTTCGCGACACCCTTCATCCCTTCGCCTACCACGTGGTCGTCCCGGCCGGTGCGACCGCGCTGGACATCACCCTGCAGCACCTGTCGCCGACGACCGGCAATCAGGGTCGCATCACGATGACGCCCGAGATGCTGAACATCCAGTGGGAGAAGATGCTGCTCTATCCCGCCGGCCACTGGTCGCGGAACATCACGGTCCAGCCCACGGTCAAGTTCCCCGCCGGCTGGCAGTTCGGCACGGCGCTGGAGCCCGAAACCAAGGCTGGCGACGTCCAGAACTTCAAGCCCGTCAATCTGGAAGTGCTGATCGACAGCCCGGTCTTCGCCGGCGTCCACTATCGCCAGATCGACCTCGATCCCGGCGGCCGCTCGCCCGTTCGCGCCAACATCGTCGCCGACAAGGCCGACAGCCTGAACGCCACCGACGAGCAAATCCAGATTCTGCGAAATCTGGTTGATCAGATGGACCGGCTGTATGGCGCGCGCCATTTCGACCACTACGACTTCCTGATCGCCATGACGGACAAGCTGGGCGGCATCGGGCTGGAGCATCACCGCAGTTCGGAAAACTCGGTCGATCCCGCCTTCTTTACCGGCTGGGATACCCACCTGTCCGACCGCGACCTGCTCAGCCACGAAATGAACCACTCCTGGGACGGCAAATGGCGCCGCCCCGCCGACCAGTATGTTCCCAACTTCAACAGCCCCCTGCAGAACAGCCTGCTGTGGGTCTACGAGGGCCAGACGCAGTACTACGGCCAGGTGATCGCCGCCCGTTCGGGCCTGCTCAGCAAGCAACAGGCGATGGACGCCCTGGCCATGACCGCCGCGACGTTCGACACGCGCGTCGGCCGCGAATGGCGCGCGATGCAGGACACGACCAACGACCCCATCATCAGCCAGCGCCAGCCCAAGGGCTGGCTGTCGTGGCAGCGCGACGAGGACTACTATTCGGAGGGCCAGCTGATCTGGCTCGACGTCGACACGACGATCCGCGAGAAGACCGGCGGCCGGAAGTCGCTCGACGACTTCGCCCGCGCCTTCTACGGCGTCCGCGACGGCGATTACGCCCCGGCTCCCTACACCCTCGAGGATGTGGTCGCGGCCCTGAACGGCGTCGTCGCCAATGACTGGGCGACCTTCCTGCGCACCCGCCTGGACGCCGATGGCCCCGAGGCCCGCGCCCCGCTGGACGGTCTGGCGCGCGGCGGCTGGCGGCTGGCCTATTCGGACAAGCCCACCGATTACATGAAGACCCTGTACGCCGAGCTGAAACGCAACGACTTCACCTATTCGCTGGGCTTCCAGACCGGCGAAGGCAACAAGATCCGCAGCGTCCAGTGGAACGGCCTGGCCTTCAAGTCGGGCCTGGCCGCCGGGATGGAGATCGTCGCCGTCAATGGGCAGGCCGCCAGCGCCGAACGCCTGACCGAGGCCGTCACCGCGGCCAAGGATCCGTCGACGCCCATCACCCTGATCGTCAAGGACGACGAGCAATACCGCACCGTCGTCTTCGACTACCACGACGGCCTGCGCTACCCCCGCCTGGAACGCATCCCCGGCACACCTGACCGCCTGGGCGACATCCTGACGCCCCGCCGGCGCTAGAACGCCGAACACATACGTCTCCTCCCCACTGCGTGGGGAGGTGGCGCGGCGCTTCTTCAGCGCCGTGACGGAGGGGCTCTTCACCGCCTCGCAGGCGCCTGTGAGACTTCAAGAGCCCCTCCACCGCTTCGCGGTCCCCCTCCCCATTTCATGGGGAGGAGACACAACGCCGCGCTTGACGCATCGCCCCTCGCCCCCGACGGTGCGGCTTCCTCGCCGAACCGGATGACCGAATGCCGCGTACCCGCCTGACCGCCGCCTGCCTCGCCGTCCTGATGACGACCGCAGCCGCTCCCGCGATAGCACAGACCTTCCAGTCCACCCCTGTCGTCACCGATGCGAGCCAGGCGCCGCTGGCCCTGCCCCGCGCCCAGCCGACCATTCCCGCCCCCCAGGACAAGCCCTATCCGGGCGTGATCCAGTACCGCGCCGACATCACCGACCTGGACCGTCGCATCATCAACGTCAGCCAGACCATCCCGGTCGCCAGCCCGGGCCCGCTGACCCTGCTCTATCCGAAGTTCCTGCCCGGCAACCACGCCGCCACCGGCCCGATCCAGCTGTTGTCCGGCCTGACCGTCACCGCCAATGGCCAGCGGATCGAGTGGCTGCGCGACACGCTGGACCCTTACGCCTTCCACCTCGACATCCCAGCGGGCGTGACCAGCATCGACGTGCAGTTCCAGCAACTGACCCAGCCGGACGCCTCCAACTGGCGCGTGCTGATGACTCCGGCCATGGTCAATCTGCAGTGGGAAAAGGCCATCCTCTATCCGGCCGGCTATTTCAGCCGCCAGATCCAGGTCGCCCCCTCAGTGATCCTGCCTGCCGGCTGGAAATACGGCACGGCCTTGACCACGGCGTCTCAGGACGGCGACGTGGCGACCTTCGCCCCAACCGACCTCTACACCCTGATCGACAGCCCCATCTTCGCGGGCGCGCACTACCGCCGCGTCGACATCGACCCCAGCGGCGAGCGCGTCCACCTGAACATCCTGGCTGACGAGGCCAAGGGTCTGGCCGCCACCGACGACCAGCTGAAACTGTTCGAGTACATGGTTCAGCAGGCCGACCGCCTGTTCGGCGCCCGTCACTTCGACAACTACGAATTCCTGTTCGCCCTGACCGATCAGATGGGCGGCATCGGGCTGGAGCATCATCGCTCGTCCGAGAACACCGGTGCGCCCGACTTCTTCACCAACTGGACCAAGACCGCCGGCGACCGGGGCCTGCTGCCGCACGAATACACCCACTCCTGGAACGGCAAGTTCATGCGTCCGGCAGATGAGCTGACAGCCAACCACAACGTCCCGACCCAGAACACACTGCTATGGGTCTATGAGGGCCAGACCGAATACTGGGGCGATGTGCTGGCCGCCCGTTCGGGGCTGCATTCCAAGGACGTGGCCCTGGCGACCCTGGCCAGCGTCGCCGCCTTCTATGACAACCAGCCGGGTCGCCAGTGGCGCGCCTTGCAAGACACCAACAACCACAATCTGCTGGGCTATCGCGTGCCGGGCCAGTTCACCTCGTGGATGCGCGGCACCGGCGACTATTACCGCGAAAGCCTGCTGGTCTGGCTGGACGCCGACACCCTGATCCGCGAGGGTACCAACGGCCGCAAGTCGCTGGATGATTTCGCCAAGGGCTTCTTCGGTCACGACGACGGCGAATGGGCGCCTCAGGGCTACACCTTCGAAGACGTCGTCGCGGCCCTGAATGCGGTCTATCCCCACGACTGGGCCGCCTTCCTGCGCACCCGTCTGGACGCCGTCGGTCCCGACGCCCGTGCGCCGCTGGCCGGGATCGAGCGTGGCGGCTGGCGACTGACCTACACAGACACGCCCTCGGCGGCGGAAAAGTCGGTTCAGAGCGGCTGGGCCAACGACTTCCAGTATTCGCTGGGCTTCACCCTGTCGGGCGACAAGCTGACCAACATCCGCTGGGGCGGGCCCGCCTTTGAGCACGGCCTCGGCGCCGGCTGGAGCCTGGTCGCCGTCAACGGCAAGGCCGGCTCGGCCGAGGTGTTGCGCGACGCCGTCACGGCGGCGAAAGGGACCGACGCCCCGATCGAACTGTTGCTGAAATCCGGCGATCGCTTCCGCACGGTGGCCTTCGCCTACCACGACGGCCTGCGCTACCCGCGGCTGAAACGGATCGAAGGCGCGCCGGATCGCCTGTCCGACATCCTCGCGCCCCGCCGGCGCTAACTCTGGGCGACCGTCTCCTCCCCACTCGGTGGGGAGGTGGCGCGACGCGCCTTCGCGTCGCGACGGAGGGGCTCTTTGGGTCAGTGGGACTTCAAGAACCCCTCCACCGCTTCGCGGTCCCCCTCCCCGCATCGCGGGGAGGAGACAGTTTCCTTAAGCTCTCAACAGCTTCAGCAACGCCTCGGCCGCCGCGTGCGACGAGCCGGGGTTCTGCCCGGTCACCAGCTTGCCGTCGGTCAGCACATAGGAGCCCCAGTCCGGCCCCTTGGAGTAGTCGCCGCCGTTGGCGGTCAGCACGTTCTCGACCAGGAACGGCACCACGTCGGTCAGGCCCACGGCCTCCTCTTCGGAGTTGGTGAAGCCGGTCACCTTGCGGCCGTTGACCAGCGGCTTGCCATCCGGCCCGTTCACCGACTTCAGCACGCCGGGCGCATGACAGACGAAGCCGGTCGGCTTGTCCGCCTTGGCGAAGGCCTCGATCAGGGCGATGGAATCGGCGTCGTTCGCCAGGTCCCACAGCGGTCCGTGGCCGCCGGGATAGAAGACGGCGTCGAAATCCTCGGCCTTCACCGACGACAGGACGACGGTCGAGGCCAGGGCGGCCTGGGCTTCGGCGTCGGCCTTGAACCGGCGCGTGTCGTCGGTCTGGGCGTCGGGGTCGTCGCTCTTGGGGTCCAGCGGCGGCTGACCGCCCTTGGGCGAGGCCAGCACGATATCCGCGCCCGCATCCTTCAGCGCGTAATAGGGCGCCGCCAGTTCTTCCAGCCAGAAGCCGGTCTTCTTGCCCGTGTCGCCGAGTTGATCGTGCGACGTCAGCACCAGCAGAATTTTCATAGGGGATGGCTCCGTCTTGGGGTGTCCACAGATGGGAAGCCGCACGGCGCCGCTCAAGACTGGTCTCGATACCGAAAACACCCCACCCTGTCGCTCTCGATCAGCGGAGACGACGTCGCATGAAGCCTTGGTTCGGTCTGTTCGCCGCCCTGATGGGCCTGATGATCTTCAGCCCGTCGGCGCACGCGGCCGGGCCCTGCAACATCGGACAGGCGGGTGCGACCCAGGCCGTCGCCATCGGCCGCAGCGGACGCACGATGCGAATCCACCTGCCTGCTGGTTTCGACCCTGCAAAACCGGCGCCTCTGGTCTTCCTGCTGCACGGCAGCGGCGGCACCGGAGAGAAGATGCTGGCGTCTTCCGGCCTGGCTGAGGCGGCGGATCGGCACGGCTTCATCGTCGCCGCGCCCGACGCCGGCATTCCGATCGATCAAGGTTTCGTCTGGAACATCCCCGGCGTGCCGACCGTCACTGGCGCAGTCCCCGGCCCCGATGATGCAGACGACGTCGCCTATCTGACGGGGGCCATCGATTATCTGGCCGACCAGGGCTGCGTCGATGACAGCCGCATCTATGCGACGGGCCTATCGGGCGGCGGGCGGATGACGTCTTGGCTGGGTTGCGTCGCCGCCGACCGTTTCGCCGCCATCGCCCCTGTCGTTGGCTTGCGCGCCGGCAATCCCAGAAAGGACCGCCCGGAGGAGCCGGATCCCGCCACCTGCCGCCCTTCGCGCCCCATGCCGGTCATGGCCTTCGCCGGCGACGCCGACACGACCAATCCGATCCAGGGCGGCGGCGCAGGCTACTGGAGCTACACCATGCACGCCGCCGAACAGCGCTGGGCCCAGCTGAACGGCTGCACCCAGGTGCGCGACACCCGCTGGATCGCCGACAAGGTCTATGAAGAGGGCTACGCCGCCTGCCGCGACGGCGCGGACGTGGTGGGCCGCATCACCTCAGGCGGCGGTCACAGCTGGGTCGCCGACAACGACGCCCTGTGGGCCTTCTTCGCTATGCGCAGCCGACCGCAGCGCTGAGCCCAGAGCTCCTAGACGCCGCTGCTTATTCGCCGGCGGCCTACCCATCGGCCTCAAGCAGCGCTCCGCGCGATAGGCCAACAAAAAAGACCCGGCGGTTTCCCGCCGGGCCTTTCCGATCTTCAGCAAATGCCGAAAGTCAGATCTTACTTGATCTGGACCTTGGCACCGGCTTCCGTCAGCTTCTTGGCGACTTCGTCGGCGGCTTGCTTGGAGACGTTCTCGACGACGTTCTGCGGAGCGCCTTCGACCAGGTCCTTGGCTTCCTTCAGACCCAGGTCCGAACGGACGCCGCGGACTTCCTTGATCACGTTGATCTTCTTGTCGCCGCCGTCGACCAGGACGACGGTGAATTCGGTTTGCTCTTCGGCAGCTTCAGCCGGAGCGCCGCCGCCGGCGGCCGGAGCAGCCATGGCGACCGGAGCAGCGGCGCTGACGCCCCACTTTTCTTCCAGCAGCTTGGAGAGTTCAGCAGCTTCGAGGACGGTCAGAGCGGACAGGTCTTCGACGATCTTGGCGAGGTCAGCCATTGTCAGTTTTCCTTCGGAGGATTGGTTTTAGAGAGTGATGCAGAGATGAAAGGCTGGGCCGCTTACGCGGCTTCCTTGGTGGCGTAGGCGTTGAACACGCGAGCCAGCTGACCGGCGGGTGCTTGCAGCACGCCGGCGATACGGGTCGCAGGCGCGTTGAGCAGGCCGATGAGTTGACCGCGAACCTCGTCGAGCGTCGGGAGCTTGGACAGTGCGTCCACGCCCTTTTGGTCGACGATGGTCGAGCCCATGAAGCCGCCGACGATCTTGAAGCGATCGTTGGCCTTGGCGAACTCGGTGGCGACCTTGGCGGCCGTACCGGGGTTCTCGGAATAGGCGATGCCCACGGGACCCTTGAACAGGTTGTGGTAGTCGCTGCCTTCCTCGGCTTCGAGCGCCTTCAGCGCCAGGCGGTTCTTGACCACCTTGAACGCGCCGCCTTCTTTACGAAGACGGCCACGCAGATCTTCCATTTCCGCAACGGTCAGACCCAGGTTGTGGGTCACGACCACGCTGCCGGCGTCGGCGAAAACGCCCTTGAGCGATTCGATAGACTCGGCTTTTTGAGCGCGATCCATTGCGGTCTCCAGTCTTGGTATTCGCCGCCGGGCTTATTCCCGACGACGGATTGGCCAAAGCGCGTCGCATCGCTGCGAAACGTCGGGCCGGTCGTATTGTCCGAAGGATGCGTCTGACGGCGTCCGTCCCGGAATGCGGGCTGACAGCGCAAGGTCGCGTCCCCATCTCCCCACGGCGTCAGAGGGCTCTCTGACAGTTATGGCCTGGGTGACCCCCACGCCCCGAAGTTCTCGGACAGGACCGTCAGAAGATGAACCTCCGACGGGAAGCGGCGCTCTTACAGGCGCCGTCGTTGGAAATCAACCCGGCTTAACGCCCGCTGGGCTTGGCGCCGGTCTGTTCGGCCTCGCCGCAGTCGAACCGGGCGCAATATTTGCTCTCAAACTCCTCCAGAAGGTCCGTCATCGCTGCGGTCTCGACCTCCTGTGAGGCCATGCTCAAGGATATCGTCTTGGCTGCGACAGAGCGCCCGACAGACGTGCGATAGAATGCGATCTGAGCGACGAGTTCTTCTTCAGTGAAGACGGAGCCGTAGATTGGGGCCAAGTCATCCATGAACCGCTCGATCATTCTGCTAGCCATAGACGGCATGTTGGTGCGGACCCAAATCGCTTCTTCGCCGCCCTTCTTATCCAGTTCGCCCATCTGCGCGACCATGACGCGCTCGAACTCCTTCATGAAGTTCGGTCCGACGGACAGATCGATCAGTTCGCGCGCCAGGGCGCTGCGGCGGGCCAAGCCGGCATCCTGCGGCGCAGGCTCGACGCGTGTGACGACGACTGTTTCCGATTGAGCCGCCGTCTGCGCGTGCGCGCCTGTCGCGCTCAGACCCAGCGCCAGACCCAGCGACGCAGCCAGCGCCTGTTTGCGTGTGATGATCATGATGGCCTCCCCGCCCACTTATCGGAAGGCTCAGGTCCGCAGGCCAGTAGAATTCGACCGACGGTTGCTCAATCTTCGAGCGGCGTGGCGTCGAAGTCGCGGATCAGCGCGGCCAGGTCGGGCTCATGAACCAGATCCGCCGCCTCGCTCAGGCTCATCCAACGGCGCTCGCGCTGATGCGCTTCGGGCCAGGCGCCCATTTGGATCAGCACTTCCAGCGGATAGACCGACACCACGCACTGACGCACGCCGCCGTCTTTCAGACCCTTGGCGTATCGGAAGACGCCGATGGACTGAGTGTCGACGTCGCCCTTCACCCCCGCCTCCTCCATCGCCTCCTGGGCGGCGGCCTCGGGATCGCTCTTGCCGACCATCCGCCCGCCCTTGGGGATCACCCAGCGTCGCGTTTCGCGCGAGGTGATCATCAGGATGCGACGCTCGCCGTCCTCCAGCCGCCACGGCAGGGCCGCGACCTGCCGGGTCTCGGAGCGGGTGGTGCGTTTCGACCGGGCCTGCGGCACGCCTCAGCCCTCGCCCATCGCTTGAGCGGTCCTGACGATTCGTGCTGGCGCTCGCCCAATCTTCACGTCTGGTTCCAGGTCTGCCGGTCGCGGCCGCCCTCGAAACGGGATCACGATGGCTGCGTCAAGTTGTCAGACCACGGACGGTCCCATTTATTTCTCGCCGGGCGCCTTGGCCTTTGGATCGCCCAGCACGTCCTGACGATACAGCATGGTGATCAAGGTGTGCAGCACCAGCGCCAGCGGCGTGGCGAACAGCACGCCCAGCGGCCCGAACAGGGTGCCGATGCCCACCACGGCGAAGATGCCCAGCACCACGGGCAAGTTCGCGACGTTCTTCTGCACCATCGGCGTGATGAAGTTGCTCTCCAGCTGGGACACAACGACATACAGCGCCAGCGTCATCAGGGCCGTCTGCCACCCTTGCGTGGCGCCGACCAGCACAGCCGGCACGGTGGAGACGATGGGGCCCACGATCGGCACGAACTGCGCCAATCCCGTCAGCAGACCCAGCCCCAGCGCCGACGGCACGCCGATGATGGCCAAGCCGACCCCTGTCAGCGTGCCGACCAGAACCATCGAGAACAGCTGCGCCTTCAGCCAGCCTTTCAGCGCCTTCCCACAGCTGTTCAGCACTTCGCGCATTCGCGGGCGGCGATCCATGGGCAGCATGGACAGCAGCCCCTCGCGCGACTTGGCGGGCTCGATCGCCAGGAAGACGCCCGCGACCACGACGAGAACCAGTGTGGTGACACCCGATGCGAAGCCCAGGGCGAACTTCTGAGCGACCTGCAACGCCTGACCGGCACGGCCGCCCAGCCCTTGTAGTTGCTCCAACAGCTGTGCGGCATAGGGTTGGGCCTGAATCCAGGACTGAACCTGCTCCCAGCCTTGCGGCACCACGGCGGACAGGGCCACGACCTGTTCGGTGATCTGGGTTCCGAACAGGGTCAATATCCCCGCCAGGACCGCGACCACGATCAGCAGCGACAGGAAGACGGCCAGCGGATCCGGCGCCTTCAGCCAGCGCACGATGGGATCGGCCAGGGCGCGCAGGATCACCGACACCACGATGGCCCCGAAGATCAGCAGCCACAGCGTCTGCAAGGTCACGATCAGCTGGACCGCGAAATAGGCCGACACCAGCACGATGGCGCCGAACGCGAGCCGCCCCTTCCACGGGTCGTGGCCGCCCACACCAGGCTTGTCGCCCATCAGTTTTCCCAGTCCGAACATATCGCCCCCTTCAAGGTCGCGACAGGAACGCGGGTCGAGCGTGGCCGTTCGCCGCAGGCGATAAAAAAGTCAGTGGGCGTCGGAGGTCCGCTGATCATAGGCCATTTGCGCGGCCGCGACTTCCGGCATCCGGGTCTCGGCCCAGTCGATCATGGACTGCATCGCCGCCATCAGGGTTCGGCCCAGCGGCGTGACCGCATAGGTCACCGACACCGGCACGGTGGCCACGACGGAGCGTGACACCAGCCCGTCGCGCTCCAGCGACTTCAGCGTCTGGCTCAGCATCTTCTGCGACACGCCATCGACCCGCTGCTTCAGGGCGTTGAAGCGGATCGGCCCCTCTACCAGCACGATCAGGATCAGGGTGCTCCATTTGTCGGCGATGCGGTCGAGCAGTTGCCGCGTCGGACAGTTCGCTGCGAGCACGTCGCCGCGCAACCAGGTTTCTTGAAGGTAACCAGGTGTCTGAGAGGTGCCGTCTTGCATAGGCGCATCCCATATCGCACCTGGTATCCATTGGATACCCAAAGGAGCCTTCCATGAAAGTCGCAGTCCTCGGCGCCAGCGGTCGCGCCGGCTCGGAAATCACCAAGGAACTGGCCGCCCGCGGTCACACGGTCACCGCCATCGCCCGCAAGCCGGAAGCGATTCCGAGCGCCACCGGCGTCACACCTGTCGCCGGCGACGCCTCGGACGCCGCCGCGCTCGCCGATCTGATCGAGGGTTCGGACGCGGTCATCAGCGCCCTGCACTTCGATATTCCCGCCGCGACGATCCTTGGCGCGCTGAAGACCGCCGGCATCCCGCGCCTGCTCGTCACCGGCGGCGCCGCCAGCCTGGAGGTCGCGCCCGGCGTCCTCTTGTTCGACACGCCGCAGTTTCCGGCCGAATGGAAGCCGATCGCCAAGGGCGGCCTGACCTTCCTGGACGACCTGCGTCAGGAAACGGACATCGACTGGACCTTCTTCTCGCCCGCCGCCCTGATCGAAGAGACGCCGCGCCTGGGCCGCTACCGGACCGGGACCGACCAACTGGTCGTGGACGCAACGGCGACAGCAAGATCGGCTTCTCCGACTACGCCATCGCCATGGTCGACGAACTGGAGAACCCCAAGCACAGCCGCGCCCGCTTCACCGCCGCATACTGATCCGGGCAAGAAAAAAACGGCGGGGATCGCTCCCCGCCGTTCTTCCGTATGGCTTGTCTTCCGACTTAGGCGCCCAGCGAGGCCGGATCGACCTTGAAGCCCGGGCCCATCGTCGAGGACAGGCTGATGCGCTTCACATAGGTGCCCTTGGCGCCCGACGGCTTGGAACGCACCAGGGCGTCCACGATGGCCTTCACGTTGGCTTCCAGAGCGTCCTGGGTGAACGAGACCTTGCCGATGCCGGCGTGGACGATGCCCGCCTTCTCGACGCGGAACTCGACGGCGCCGCCCTTGGCGTCCTTGACGGCCTGGGCCACGTTGGGGGTCACGGTGCCGACCTTGGGGTTCGGCATCAAGCCGCGCGGGCCCAGCACCTTACCCAGACGGCCGACCAGGGCCATCATGTCCGGCGACGCGATCACGCGGTCGAACTCCATGAAGCCGCCGGCGATCTTTTCGTACAGATCTTCGGCGCCAACGTGTTCGGCGCCGGCTGCGGTGGCTTCGGCGGCCTTGGCGTCCTTGGCGAAGACGGCGACGCGAACGTCACGGCCGGTGCCCGACGGCAGGTTGACGACGCCACGGACCTGTTGGTCGGCGTGACGCGGGTCGACGCCCAGGTTGACCGAGATTTCCAGCGACTCGTCGAACTTGGCCTTGGCGTTTTCCTTGGCCAGCTTGATGGCGTCGGAGAACGGCAGCAGGTCTTGGGTCACGCCGGTGCGGGCCTTGAAGGCCTTGGTTTGCTTGGCCATGGTTTAGCCCTCCACCACTTCGAGGCCCATCGCGCGGGCGGAGCCTTCGATGATCTTGGCCGCCGCGTCGATATCGTTGGCGTTCAGATCCTTCATCTTCTTTTCGGCGATCTCGCGCAGTTGCGCCTGCGTGATCTTGCCGGCGACTTCACGGCCGACCAGCTTCGAACCCGACTTCAGGCCCGTGGCCTGTTTCAGGTACCAGGTCGCCGGCGGCGTCTTGGTGATGAAGGTGAACGACTTGTCCTGATAGACGGTGATCACGGTCGGAAGCGGGGTGCCCTTGGCTTCCTTCTCGGTGCGCGCGTTGAACTCCTTGCAGAAGCCCATGATGTTCACGCCGCGCTGACCCAGAGCCGGGCCGATCGGGGGCGAAGGCGTGGCCGAACCGGCCGGCACTTGCAGCTTGATATAGCCGAGAATCTTCTTGGCCATTGGTCTCTCCTATGAATGACCCGGCGCGAACGCAGGGCCGGTGAGCCGTGGTGCGGCATGGCTGCCTCCCACGGATTTGACGCTCCACGAACCGAGGTCCGCCGAGCGAAGGCGCGCGTGTAACAGAGCGGGGCTGGAAAGGCAACGCACCGCCCTACCCACGCCGCAGAAATGAAAAAGCCGCGCCCTTTCGGACGCGGCTTGATATCTCGACCGGTGCGTAAGCCTCAGCCCGCGACCTTCTCCACCTGGGCGTATTCCAGTTCGACCGGCGTGGCGCGGCCGAAAATGGACACGGCGACGCGCAGGCGGGCGTGTTCTTCGTCCACGCTCTCGACCGAACCGTCGAAGCTGGCGAACGGGCCGTCGATGACCTTGACCTTCTCGCCAATGTCGAAGCGGATGGTGGGCTTCGGACGCTCGACGCCCTCTTCCACGGCGCCGATGATGTTCTGAACTTCACGCTCGGAAACCGGCAGGGGCTTGGTGCCGCCTGCGGCGCCCAGGAAGCCCGTTACCTTCGGCGTGTTCTTGACCAGGTGATAGGCTTGGTCGGTCATTTCCATCTTCACTAGCACATAGCCGGGGAAGAACTTGCGTTCCGAGTTCACCTTGCGACCGCGACGGATCTCGACGACGTCCTCGGTCGGAACCAGGATTTCAGAGAAGGCGTCTTCCAGGCCCTGTTGCTTGGCCTGATCGCGCAGCTGCTCTGCGACCTTCTTCTCGAAGTTCGAGTAGGCGTTGACGATGTACCACTTGTGGCGCGGATTGGCGGGCTTTGCAGGCGCTGCATCGGTCATGGGCGCGTCTTTCTCAGGATCCGAGAGCGATGATGTAGCGGAAGGCGTAGCCCAGGCCGGTGTCCACGATCCAGAAGAAGATCGAGGCGATGATGACCATGATGAAGACCATCACCGAGGTGATCCAGGTCTCCTTGCGGCTGGGCCAGACGATCTTGCGGCCTTCGGCGCGCACCTGGCTCAGGAACTGGCCGGGGCTGGTGCGGGGCTTCTTGGGCTCGGGCGAATCGACCGTGATGGCGGCGGCGCCGCCCATCTGGGGCTTCGCGCTGCCTTGAGGCCGCTTGCCGGGAGTTTTGGCCTTGGCCATCAGTTGCTCTTCACACAATTGTTCCTGTCGCCCCAGATGGGAAGTCCCATCCGGAAGCGACAGGGGGGATTGGCAGGAGTTGGGGGACTCGAACCCACGACCCCCGGTTTTGGAGACCGGTGCTCTACCAGCTGAGCTAAACTCCTAGACAACCGCGCAAACCCGAAAGGTCCGTGCGTTCGCCAGAGGGGGGCGTATGCCCGACACCGCCCGCCATTTCAAGGGCGATGTGACACTTGCGATCAGTCTTCCAGATGCGCGGCGATGGCGTTCCGCTCGTCCTGTGCCTTCACCAGTTCCTTGAAGATCAGCTTGTCGATGCGGCGGTCGTCCATATCCACGACCTCGACCTCGAATCGGCCGACCTGGAGCACTTCACCTTCGTCCGGGACCCGCGAGATCTGGTGCAGAATCAGGCCAGCGACGGTGTGGAAGCCTTCATGCTCGCCAAAGTCCTCGCCCAGCTTGTCGGCCAATTCGTCCAGGTCCGTTTGACCATCGACAAGCCAGCTGCCGTCGGCGCGCTGATGGATCCAGGCCTGCTCTTCGTCATGGCCTTCGTTGAAGTCGCCGGCGATCATTTCCAGGATGTCGGTCGCTGTCACCACGCCTTCGAAGGCGCCGTACTCGTCGACGATAAAGGCCATGTGGACCCGCGAGCCCTTCAGGATCTCCAGCGCCTTCAACACCGAAGTCGACTGCGGAATGAAGGCCGGCTCGGCGACCAGCGGTTCGATGTCGAACTTGCCGTTGGTCAGCAGGCTGTCCAGCAGATCCTTCTTGTGAACCACGCCCAGCGGATTATCCACGTCGCTCTCGCGCGCCACCACGATCCGCGAATAGGGGCAGGTGCGAATCTCTTCGCGCAGCATCTCTTCGGGGTCGTCCAGGGCGATCCAGAACACGTCGTGGCGCGGCGTCATGGCCACCCGCACCGGGCGGTCGCCCAGGCGCAGGATTTCCTCGATCATCACCTGCTCTTCGGGCTCGATCAGGCCGGCCGAGGTGCCTTCGGCCAGGATGGTCGCAACCTCTTCCTGGGTCACGTCGGAGCCATCGCGATCCTTGACGCCCAACAGCTTCAGTATGCCCGACGTGGAGGCGGTCAGCAGCAGGACGAACGGCTTCAACACGATCGCCAGCTTGGAGATCGGCCCGGCCATCTTGGACGCTACCGTTTCGGGGAAGATCAGCGCAAGGCGCTTGGGCACCAGTTCGCCGATGATCAGCGAGACATAGGTGATGCACACGACCACCAGGGCCGTGGCGAAAAATTCGGTATATTGAGCCAGCGCCGGGAAAGCGACTTCCAGAATGCGATCCAGTTCGCCCGCGATGGTCGCTTGACCATATGCGCCCGCCAGAATGCCGATCAGGGTGATGCCGACCTGGACGGCGGACAGGAACTGGGTCGGTTCTTCGGACAGCTTCAACGCCGCCCTGGCCCCCCGGTCTCCCCGTTCCGCCCTCGCCTGTAGTTTGGATTTCCGCGAGGAGACGACCGCCAATTCGGTCATGGCGAACAAGCCGTTGAGCACCACCAGGAGCAGAACGACAGCAATAGCGATGAGTAACATCTAGGGGGTTTTGGGGACCGACGCGGCGCGACAGACGGCGTCCGCAGCGCTACAATAGGGCAGGATCGCGACCAGCGCCACGTTTTCCTTTGCGCTCAGCCCGTCCGCCCGGCTTCGACCGAGCCGTAAGCGCCCGAAACCGGCCGACCAGTGGCATCATACTGGGTCGCACAGGCGCTCATGCCCAGCACGGTGCCGATGAAGATACCCAGTCGAATGGCGCGTCGCATTTGGTTACCGAAAGATTAACGTCCGATCCGAACGTAAATCCCGGTTTGCGGTTGCAGGCAATCGTGCTCGCCTTGGGCGCGAGCACAAAAAAGGGGGACGCCGCTAAGCATCCCCCCTTTTTTCGTCCTGGATCAGACCTCGCCGATCACACCTTGATCGGCAGGGCCGTGCGGATGTGGACATCCTTCAGCTGGCGCTCCTCGGCCTCGGTCGGAGCGTTCATCAGCAGATCCTCGCCCTGCTGGTTCAGCGGGAAGGCGATGACCTCGCGGATGGCCGTCTCGCCGGCCAGCAGCATGACGATGCGGTCGATGCCGGGGGCCAGACCGCCGTGCGGCGGCGCGCCGAAGCGGAAGGCGTTCAGCATGCCGCCGAACTGCTCCTCGACCACCGAGGCGTCGTAGCCGGCGATGGAAAACGCCTTCAGCATGATCTCGGCCTTGTGGTTCCGGATCGCGCCCGAGCACAGCTCATAGCCGTTGCAGACGATGTCGTACTGATAGGCCCGGATGGTCAGCGGATCCTGGTTCTCCAGAGCCTCCAGCCCGCCCTGCGGCATGGAGAAGGGGTTGTGGCTGAAGTCGACCTTCTTCTCTTCTTCCGACCATTCGAACATGGGGAAGTCGACGATCCAGCAGAATTTGAACTGCTCTTCGTCCACCAGCTTCAGCTCGGCGCCCACGCGGGTGCGGGCCAAGCCGGCGAACTTGGCGAAGGTCGCAGGCAGGCCGGCGACGAAGAAGGCGGCGTCGCCTTGACCCAGACCCAGCGACGACATCAGAGCCTCGGTCGGTTCCTGACCCAGGTTCTTGGCGATCGGGCCGCCCCAAGCGCCCTGGTCTTCGGACCAGAAGATATAGCCCAGGCCCGGCTGGCCCTCGCCCTGCGCCCAGCTGTTCATGCGGTCGCAGAAGGCGCGCGATCCGCCGGTCGGCGCCGGAATGGCCCAGACGGCGTTCTTGTCGTCCGCGCCCAGAATCTTGGCGAACAGGCCGAAGCCGCCGTCGCGGAAGTGGTCGGACACGACCTGCATCTTGATCGGGTTGCGCAGGTCCGGCTTGTCCGAGCCATACCAGGCCATCGACTGGGCATAGGTCAGGCGCTCGAAACCCTTGTGCTCGAACGTCTCGCCGAAGTCGTTGGTGAAGGTATGGACGCCGTCGATGGGCGATACCGGCTTGCCTTCGCCGAACTCCTCGAACACGCCGTGCATCAGCGGCTCGATGGCGGCGAAGACGTCTTCCTGCGTCACGAAGCTCATCTCGACGTCGAGCTGATAGAACTCCAGCGAACGGTCGGCGCGCAGGTCTTCGTCGCGGAAGCAGGGCGCGATCTGGAAGTAGCGATCGAAGCCCGACACCATCAGCAGCTGTTTGAACTGCTGCGGCGCCTGGGGCAGCGCATAGAACTTGCCCGGATGCAGTCGCGACGGCACCAGGAAGTCACGCGCGCCCTCCGGCGACGAGGCCGTCAGGATCGGCGTCTGATACTCCAGGAAGCCCTGATCGACCATGCGACGGCGGATCGAGGAGATCACCTTGGAGCGCAGCACGATATTGTTGTGCAGTCGCTCGCGGCGCAGATCGAGGAAGCGGTTGGCCAGGCGGATGTCCTCGGGATACTCCTGATCCCCAAAGACCGGCATCGGCAGTTCGGCGGCTTCGGACAGCACCTCGACGCCGTGGACGCGCACCTCGACCTCGCCGGTCGGCAGGTTAGGGTTCACCACCGAGGCGTCGCGGGCGACCACCTCGCCGTCGACCTTGATTACGCTCTCGGCGCGCAGACGCTCGACCGCCGCGAAGCCCGGCGTCTCGGGGTGCAGAACCAGCTGCGTCAGGCCGTAGTGGTCGCGCAGGTCGATGAACAGCAGGCCGCCGTGGTCGCGCTTGCGGTGAACCCAGCCCGACAGGCGAACAGCGGAACCGGCGTCGGAGGCGCGCAGGGCGCCGCAGGTGTGAGAGCGATAGGCGTGCATGAAACGAACCGTCTGGAGTCTCTGGGCGGTGGAATCCGACGCCGTCGGCGCCCGAAATCGAAGCGGCGTAGGGCGCATCATCGCCCCGGAAAGTCAAGGTTTCAGCCGTTGCAAAGCCTGCCGCCGCGCATGATATCTGACGCTTCCATCCCGCCCGAGGCCGCCATGTTCATCGTCACCATCACCTACACCCAGCCCATCGAAGCCATCGAGGAACGGACGGTCGAGCATCGCGCGTGGCTGGATCAGCATGTCGCCAGCGGCCTGATCATCGCCGCCGGGCCGATGGTGCCGCGCACCGGCGGCATTCTGGTGGTGCGCAGCGGCGGAACCAAGCAAGAGCTGGAGACCCTGCTGAAGGACGATCCGTTCCAGGTTCACGGCCTGGCCGATTACACGGTGACCGAGTTCAAGGCCGGCAAGCTGAACCCCGCCCTGGCCGAATTCGCCTGATTTCATCCACAGGGGCGCGGTTCGCTCCCCGCAACCAACAGCGCGGGCCTGACGCGGTTAACGCCGGCCTCTGCTATGACAGGCGCATGTCCGCGCTGAGCGCCCTGCCCCCGACGACGACCGAACAGCTGCGTCTGCCGCTGGAGCGGCCGGTTGCGGGCGCGGCCTTCGTGACGTCCGACAGCAACGCCGAGGCCGTGCGCGTTCTGGCCCGCTGGCCCGACGGCGTGGGCGCGGTGCTCGCGCTGCACGGCCCCCCAGGATCGGGCAAGAGCCGCCTCGCCGCCGACTGGGCCGAACGGATCGGCGCCGTGCCCCTGAACGGCGCCGAGGCCGCGCTGATCGATCCGCTGGAGCTGGAAGGGCGGCCGGTCCTGCTGGACCGCGCCGCCGACGCCGACGACGAAAGCCTGTTTCATCTGATCAACCTGGCCAACTCCGGCGGCGGCGCTCTGCTGCTGGTGTCCCGCTCGGCCCCGCGTCAGTGGTCGGTCGATCTGCCCGATCTGCGTTCGCGGCTGGACGCCGTGCGCGCCGTCGCCATCGCCGCGCCCGACGACGCGGTCCTGTCGGCCATCCTGCGCGCCCGCTTCGCTGAACGCAGCATCACCCCGTCCGACGACGTGATCGACTATCTGGTGCGCCGCCTGGACCGCTCGGCCGAGACCGCCGCTGCGGTGGTCGAACGTCTGGACGCCCTTCACCGCCCGGTCACGCGCGTTCTGGCGCGTCAGGTGCTGGACGCCATGGACGCCGCCGCCGACTGACCCGCGACATTTTCTCGGCGCCCGCTTGCGGCCGTCACACACGCGCGCGAGAACCGGTTCATGACCGACGCCGCGATCCATGACGACACCCGAGGCGAAGAGGTTCCCGCCTCTCGCGCCCCTCAACTGGCGCTGAGCGAAGAGCTGATGGCCTCGCCCAGCCGGTTCTTCAATCGCGAAACCTCGTGGCTGGCGTTCAACGAACGGGTTCTGGAAGAAGCGGCCAACCCCAACCACCCCCTGCTGGAGCGGCTGCGGTTCCTGTCCATCTCGGCCAATAACCTGGACGAGTTCTTCATGACCCGCGTCGCCGGCCTGAAGGGCCAGTTGCGCGAACGGCTGCGCGTCCTGTCCGCAGACGGCCTGACCCCCGCCGAACAGCTGGAGCGGATCAACATCGCCGCCGGCGAGCTGATGGCCGAACAGCAGTTGCGCTGGCGCCAGCTGAAGAAGGAGCTGACCGTTGCCGGCATCGAGATCGTCGATCGCCAGAAGATCACCAAGACCGAGAAGGAGCGTCTGGAACCCGAGTTCCTGAACCAGCTCTTCGCCGTCCTGACGCCGCTCGCCATCGACCCGGCGCACCCCTTCCCCTTCCTGCCCAACCTCGGATTCTCCCTGGCGCTGAAGCTGAAGCGCAAGGGCGAGACCAAGACCTTCTACGCCCTGGTGCCGGTGCCAACCCAGGTGCGCCGGTTCTGGGAACTGCCGACCGACGGCCGCTCCACGCCGGGGCATAAGCGGTTCATCACGCTGGAAAACGTGCTGCTGCTGTTCATCGACCACCTGTTCCCCGGCTGCGAGGTTCAGGAAAAGGGCGTTCTGCGCCTGATCCGCGACTCGGACATCGAGATTGAGGAAGAGGCCGAGGACCTGGTCCTGGAGTTCGAGGAAGCGCTGAAGCAGCGTCGTCTGGGCTCGGTGGTGCGGGTCAAGATCGAGGCGTCCATGCCTGTCGATCTGCGCGACTTCATCGTCGGCGAGCTGGAAGCCGCGCCCCAGGACGTGGTTCTGGTGGACGGCATGCTGGGTCTGGCCCAACTGTCGGATCTGATCCCCGGCGGCCACCCGGACCTGAAGTTCAAGGGCTATGAGCCGCGCTATCCCGAACGCGTCCGCGACAATGGCGGCGACGTCTTCGCGGCCATTCGCGAAAAGGATCTGCTGATCCACCACCCATTCGAGAGCTTCGACGTGGTGGTTCAATTCCTGCGTCAGGCCGCGCGCGACCCCAATGTCATCGCCATCAAACAGACGCTGTACCGCACCTCCAAGGACAGCCCCATCGTCGCCGCCCTGATCGAGGCGGCCGAGAACGGCAAGAACGTCACCGCCCTGGTCGAACTGAAGGCCCGCTTCGACGAAGAGGCCAATCTGCGCTGGGCGCGGGCGATGGAGCGGGCCGGCGTTCACGTCGTCTTCGGCTTCGTCGAATATAAGACCCACGCCAAGGTCAGTGTCGTGGTCCGGCGCGAGGGCGAGGGCTTGCGCACCTACTGCCACTTCGGCACCGGCAACTACCACCCCGTGACGGCCAAGGTTTACACCGACCTGTCGCTGTTCTCCTGCGACCCCGTCTTGGGGCGCGATGCGACGCGGGTGTTCAACTACATCACCGGCTATGCGACGCCGGACCATCTGGAAGCCCTGGTCGTCTCGCCGCTGAACATGAAGGCCACGCTGATCGAACTGATCGGCAAGGAGATGTCGGCCGCCGCCATGGGCAAGCCCGCCGCCATCTGGGTCAAGCTGAACGCCTTGGTCGATGTCGAGATCATCGACGCCCTTTACCGGGCCAGCCAGTGGGGCGTGAGGATCGATCTGGTCGTGCGCGGCATCTGCTGCCTGCGTCCTGGCGTGCCGGGTCTGTCCGAGAATATTCGGGTCAAGTCGATCGTCGGCCGCTTCCTTGAACACAGCCGCATCGTCTGTTTCGCCAATGGCAAGGACCTGCCGCATGATAAGGCCAAGGTTTTCATCTCTTCGGCCGACTGGATGACGCGAAACCTGGATCGCCGGGTCGAGCTGATGACGCCGATCCGCAACGCCACCGTCCACGATCAGGTGCTGGACCAGATCATGGTCGCCAATCTGAAGGACGATGCACAAAGCTGGGTGCTGGACGCCGAAGGGCGCTATACACGCGTCACCCCCGCCGATCCTGAGCGGCCCTTCTCGGCCCACAAATACTTCATGACAAATCCCAGCCTGTCCGGGCGCGGCCGTAAGGCCAAGAGCCTACCCGCCGTCCTGCGCTACGAGCGTCCGGGCCGCTGATGCCCGACATCACGCTTACCGACCGCGACATCGCCGCGATCGACATCGGTTCAAACTCGGTGCGTCTGGTCCTGTACCGGCTGGAAGGCCGCGCGATCTGGACCGTCTATAATGAAAAGGTTCTGGCCGGCCTGGGCCGCGACCTGCCGACGACACGCAAGCTGTCGCCCGATGGCGTGGTCATGGCGATGACGGCGCTGCGCCGTTTCGCCGCCGTGCTGGAAGGCGTGCGGCCTGACGCGACCCTGATCGCCGCCACCGCCGCCGTGCGCGAAGCTTTGGACGGGCCGGAGTTCTGTGAGCGGGTCGCCGCCGAGACCGGCCTCCAAATCCGCGTCCTGTCGGGTGAGGAAGAGGCCAAATACGCGGCCATGGGCGTATTGGCCGGCGCCCCCCTGGCTCACGGCGTCTCGGCCGACATGGGCGGCGCCAGTCTTGAGCTGACCCGGCTGAACGGAGACGGCGTCGAGAATGGCCTGACCCTGCCGCTGGGTCCGTTTGCTCTGGCTGACGGCAAAGCCTTCGACGCCGACCGCATCAAGGCCCGTATCGATCAGGCCCTTAAACCGGTCGCAGGCCAGTTCAAGAGCGAGCGCCTCTACGCCGTCGGCGGCGCCTGGCGAACCCTGGCCCAGGTGCAGATGGGCTTGAAATCCTATCCGCTGAAGGTCGTGCATCAGTATCAGATGTCGGCCGAGGAGGCGTTGGAGACCGCGCGTCTGGTGGCGCAACAATCGGCGGCCAGCCTGGCCAAACTGCCCGGCGTGTCGAAGAAGCGCGCCGAGACCCTGCCCTACGCCGGCCTGGTGCTCGAGGCATTGATCAAACATCTCGGTCTCAAACAGATCGAGATGTCGGCCTGGGGCGTGCGCGAGGGCCTGCTTTTCGAGACGCTGGACGAGGCGACGCGCACGGCCGATCCGCTGCTGGCCGGCTGCACCGCCCTGGGCGGTCGCCAGGGTGTGGCCCCCGCCCTGCCCGGCGCGCTCAACGGCTGGATTTCCGAAATCGTCGCCGCCCTGCCCGAGGTGTTCGGCGAGAAACGCGACGCCGTGCTGGTCAGCGCCGCCTGCCGTTTGGCGGATCTGGGCGCGCGACTGCATCCGGATCACCGGTTGGAGCTTGTCTTCGACCAGGTGCTGCGCGCGCCCGTCGCGGGCATCAGCCACACGGAACGCGCCTTTTTGGCCAGCGCGATGAACGCCCGCTACGGCGGCGCCCCCGCCACCCCGCAGCCCGAGGTCATCGACCGCCTGCTCGACGCCGCCGCCGCCAAGCGCGCCCGCGCCCTGGGCCTAGCTATCCGTCTGGCCTGCGATCTGTCCGGGCGCTCGCCCCAGCTGATGGCCAACGCCACCGCCAAGGTCAAAGGCGGCGACCTGCGCCTGACCGCGACCGAAGGCTACGCCGACGTCCTCTTGGGCGAACAGACCAAGAAGCGCGCCAAGGCTCTCGCCGAGGCGATGGACCTGGGGCTGAAGATATAAGGCGATCAGCCCGTCTCCTCCCCATCTTATGGGGAGGTGGCGCGGCGCGCCCTCCGCGCCGGGACGGAGGGGTTCTCCAACGCATCATAGGCGCCCGCGGGACTTCAAGAGCCCCTCCACCGCTTCGCGGTCCCCCTCCCCATTGCATGGGGAGGAGACGCTCGCCCCTACTCGATCTCGACGACTTCCACCCGCGCGCCGTTCAGCACCAGGGCGATCTCGCCGCGCTTCAGCTTCAGCGCATCCTCGCCGAAGATCTGGCGGCGCCAGCCCTTCATGGCGTCGATGTCGGCGTCGTCGCTGATGGCGATCTTTTCCAGGTCCGACACGGTGGCGATCAGCTTGGAGGCCACGCCGGCGTTGTCGCTCTTGGCCTTCAGCAGCACCTTCAACAGCTCCACCACCGACGGCGGGGCCGGCTGGCGGTGGGCGGGGCGCTCCATCTCTGGCGCATGCGACTCGGGATCGGCGAGAACCCGCTTCAGCTCCTCAGCCAGTTCCAGACCCAGCCGTGAACCGCCGAAACCCTTGGGCACTGAGCGCAGGCGATTAAAAGCCTCGACATCCGTCGGGGTCTGCTGGGCGATCTCGTCGATGCCCTCGTCCTTGAGGATGCGGCCGCGCGGCTGGTCGCGCTCCTGCGCCGCCCGCTCGCGCCAGACGGCGACGGCCTTGAACGCCGCCAGATATTTGGCCGAGAACTTCTTGGGCTTCAGCCGCTTCCAGGCGTTTTCGGGATTGGTGTCGTAGAGGGCCGGATCGGTCAGGCTCTCCATCTCCGACATCACCCATTCCAGCCGGCCTTCCTTCTGCAGCCGGTCGCGCAGCTTGGGATAAAGCGCCGCAAGGTGGGTCACGTCGCCCAGCGCATAGACGAGTTGGTTCTCCGACAACGGCCGGCGCGCCCAGTCGGTGAAGCGGCTGCCCTTGTCCACCTCGATGCGCAGCATCTGCCGGACCAGCGAATCATAGGCGACCTGCTCGCCGAACCCGGCGGCCATGGCGGCGACCTGGGTGTCGAACATCGGCTTTGGCATGGCTCCCAGGCGCACGAAGATTTCCACGTCCTGTCGGCAGGCGTGGAAGACCTTGACGATCTTCTCGTCGCGCAGCAGGTCCAGGAACGGCTCCAGATCCAGCCCCTCCGCCATCGGATCGATGATGGCGGCGTGATCGGCCGAGGCCGCCTGGATCAGGCAGAGCTTCGGCCAATAGGTCGTTTCCCGCATGAACTCGGTGTCGACCGTGATGAAGGGAGCGTTGGCTACGCGGGCGCAGAAATCGGCCAGCGCCTCGGTGGTGGTGATCGGCGTCATTCCGATGCTATAGCCCCGCGCATCCTACCTGTGGCAAGAGCCGCGCTACATTTCCGCCCCGATTCAGGCCCGAGATCCCATGAGCGACACCCAAAAGCCTCTCGAAAACGGTCTGACCTACGCCGATGCGGGCGTGGACATCGACGCGGGCGAAATGCTGGTCGAACATATCAAGCCGCTGGCGAAATCAACGGCGCGCCCCGGATCGGAGCCCTCGCTGGGCGGATTCGGCGCCCTGTTCGACCTTAAGGCCGCCGGCTTCCAGGACCCGCTGATCGTCACCACCACGGACGGCGTCGGCACCAAGCTGAAGATCGCGATCGAGACCGGCCGTCATGACGGCGTTGGCGTCGACCTTGTCGCCATGTGCGTCAACGACCTGTTGGCCCAAGGGGCCGAACCCCTGCTGTTCCTCGACTATTACGCCACCGGACGGCTTGAGATCGACGCCGCCCGCCGCGTCGTCGCCGGCATCGCCGAGGGTTGTCGCCAGGCCGGCTGCGCCCTGGTCGGCGGCGAGACGGCCGAAATGCCGGGCATGTACACCGAGGGCGACTACGATCTCGCCGGCTTCAGCCTGGGCGCCGTCGAGCGCGGCCACGCCCTGCCCTATCTGGATCGCCAAGCGGCCGGCGACGTCATCATCGGCCTGGCCTCCACCGGCCCGCACTCCAACGGCTATTCGCTGGTGCGCAAGGTGGTCGAGAAGTCCGGTCTGGCTTGGGGCGACGACGCCCCCTTCGCCAAGGACCGTTCGCTGGCCCAGGCCTTGATGGAGCCGACCCGCATCTATGTGAAGCCGGTCCTGCCGATCATGAAGGCGGGCCTGGTCAAGGGCGCGGCCCACATCACCGGCGGCGGCCTGATCGAAAACCCGCCCCGCTGCATCGCCGAGGGTCTGCAGGCCCGCTTCGACTGGAACGCCTGGCCCATGCCGGCTGTCTTCCAGTGGCTGGCCGAAACCGGCGGCATCAGCGACCACGAGATGCGCCGCACCTTCAACTGCGGCGTCGGCTTCATCCTGATCGTCGCGCCCGAGAACGCCGAACCGGTGCTGGCCGCCCTGCTCAACGCCGGCGAAGTCGCCTTCGTCTGCGGACAACTGGAAGCGGCCTAAGCCGCCCCCAGGTCCCGCGGGGCTTACCGGACCCCGCCGTTCGCCGTCTCGGCGTAGAAGCGCGACAGGTCGGCGTGCAGCTTCACCAGAGCGTCGTGGCTGAGGTACATCATGTGCCCGCCCTCATAGTAGGTGAACTCCAGGTTCGGCCGCAGGCTGGGCTCCAGCATCATTTGCGCCAGGTCGAACTCGGTCGAGAAGAAGGGCGTGGCGGCGTCATAATAGCCGTTCAGCGACATCACCTTCAGATACGGATTGCGCCGCATCGCCGTGGCCAGATCGATGGCCGTATTCGGCGTGGTTTGCGGCCCTCCGACCGGCGGACGGTGGCTCCAGTTCCAGTTGAAGCCCGGCAGACCGCGCGCCGACATCCGGTATTCGACGTCGGTCTTGTAGTTCAGTTCGTTTGCCACATAGTCGCGGAAGATGCCGAAATAGGCCCCCGTCACGGCCGAGCTGGACGGATCATCCTCCGGCTCGCCGCCCGCCGCATCCTCATCCAGACCCATGTAGCGGGTGTCCAGCCGCCCGATCGTCTGGCGCCGGTCGCGCAGCAACTCCTTGCGGAAGGCGCCGAGGTCCACGCGCATATTGGCGTTATCGATGAAGGTGGTCGACAGGCCGGTCAGGTCGCTCATCTGGCGCACGATGTCCGCGCGCTCGGCGTCAGAGATCATGTGCCCCTTGGCTAGAGCAGAGGCATACGGCCCCAATGCGAAGTCGCGCGCCCGCTGAACCTGTTCCTCCACCGTCGCCGCCGGATTCGCCAGCTTGCGATGATACCAAGCCGTCGCCGCATAGGTCGGCAGCAGGGTCACATAGTTCTGCGGATAACCCGGCTGGCGCACGCCATAGTTCATGATCGACGACAGCAGCACCACCCCGTTCAGCGACATCCCGCGATCTTCAAGCTGGAACGCCACCGCACCGGTGCGCAGCGTGCCATAGGATTCGCCGATGATGTATTTCGGGCTGGACCAACGGCTGAACTTGGTCGTGTAGCGCATGATGGCGCGGGCGAAGGCGTCGGCGTCTCCGTCCACGCCCCAGAAGGTCGAACCCGGCGTCTCGCCCAACGGACGCGAGAAGCCCGCGCCAACCATGTCGATAAAGACCAGATCCGTCTGATCCAGCAAGGTCATGTCGTTTGGACCGAAGGCGAAGGGCGCAGGCCGCACCACAGTCGGCTCATCGGTCTGGACCCGCATCGGCCCAAACGAGCCCATATGCAGCCACACGGTCGGCGAGCCTGGTCCGCCGTTGTAGAGATAGGTCACCGGCCGCGTCCCGACCGGCTGACCGTCCAGCGTATAGGCGGTGTAGAACAGGCTGGCGGTCGGCATCCCCGCATCGTCGCGGATCGTCAGGGTGCCCGCCGTCGCCTTGTAGCGCAGAGTCTTGCCGTGGGCGTTGACCGAATGGGCCGTCGTGACTTCGGTCTCCTCGACCGGTGCGCGCGCCCAGTCCTTTTCGATCGCCTCGGCGTTGGCGTTGCGGAACCGGTCGGTTGCGGATCGCATGGCGGCGCCTCCGCCATTGTTGCTGCTGCTGTTGGTCCCGCTTTCCTGGGCCAGCGCCGCCACGGGCGCGCCCAGCATCGCGGCGATGGCCGCGAGGCAGATCAGTCTCTTCATGCGATAGTCCCCTGTACGCGCCGACCCACGACCCCTCGCCATGCGGTCGGCGTTACACGCTAACGCCCGAATCCAGCCGACAACAAGGGTGGATCGCGTTTGAAACTTGCCAAGCGTCGCCCGCGCCGTCATGCGAGGCGCCATGTCGCCCCAAGCCGCCCCGCCCGTCCGCGTCGCCGTCCTGATCTCTGGGGCGGGCTCCAACATGGCGGCTCTGATCGACGCCGGTCAGGCGCCGGACAGCGGCTATGAGGTCGTGCTGGTGCTGTCGAACATCGAGGGCGCGGGCGGTCTGGCGATTGCGGCCGCCAAGGGCGTGGCGACGGCGACCGTGACGCACAAACCGTTCGGGAAGGATCGCGAGGCGCATGAGCGGGCGGTGGACGCGGTCCTGCGGGAGGCCGGCGTCGAGGTGGTGGCGCTGGCCGGCTATATGCGCGTTCTGACGCCTTGGCTCGTCGGCGGCTGGCGCGAGCGGATGCTGAACATCCACCCCAGCCTGCTGCCCCTGTATCCCGGCTTGGACACCCACGCCCGTGCAATCGCCGCCGGCGACGCCGAGGCCGGCTGCACGGTCCACCTGGTGACCGAGGGCGTGGACGAGGGACCGATCCTGGGCCAGGCGCGGGCGCCGATCGTCGAGGGCGACACGGCCGAGGCCCTGGCCGAACGGGTCAAGACGGCGGAGCATCAGCTTTACCCGCAGGTGCTGTCCGATTTCTGCCGAGACCTGCCCCGCCCTTAGCGGCGCGAAGATTACAAAAACGTCATGCGACAGACCGCCGCACCGGCGCAATGGTGCGCCCGACCTCAATCGGGACCCTCTCTATCCATGACTCGCATTCGTCTGATGGCCGCCTGCTCGGCCTGTATCGTCGTCGCTCTCACCGGCGGCGCGGCCTCGGCCCAGGACGCTTCGGCCCAGAACGCTTCGGACCAGCATTCGCACGGCATGGCTGGCGCGGCCCACAGCCCCTTCGGCGCCTGGGGCTTCGATCTGGCCGGTCGGGACACCTCGGTGAAGCCCGGCGACGACTTCAACGAATACGCCAACGGGACCTATCTGCGCACGACCGAGATTCCGGCCGACAAGTCGCGCTTCGGCCCGTTCGACGTCCTGTATGAGAACGCCCAGTCCCAGCTGAAGTCGATCATCGAAACCAGCGCCGCCAATCCCGCCAACGAGAACGCCCGCAAGGTCGGCGCCCTGTACGCCAGCTTCATGGACGAGGCGAAGATCGAGCAGCTGGGCGCAACGCCGCTGGCCGCCGACCTCGCCGCCGTCAAGGCGGTCACCGACCACGCCGGCATGGCGCGCCTGATGGGCGAGAGCCATTCGGGCTTCGGCGGCTCCCTGTTCGGCATCGACGTGTTCGAGGACCTGAAGAACCCCAATCTAAACTCGGCCTATCTGGGTCAGGGCTCGCTGGGCCTGCCGGACCGCGACTACTATCTGAAGCCCGACTTCGCCGCCCAGCGCGAGGCCTATCTGGCCTATCTGACGACCACTCTGACCGCCATCGGCTGGGCCGATCCGGCCAAGACCGCCGCCGACATCCTCGCCTTCGAAACCAAGGTCGCCGACAAGCAGTGGACGACGGTCGAGCGTCGCCAGATCGACAAGCTGTACAACCCGGCCAAGGCCTCGGACCTGGCGACCCTGGCTCCCGGCTTCGACTGGGCCGGCTTCCTGTCCGGCGCCCAGGTGTCGGACGTCGACACCCTGGTGCTGATGGAAAACACCGCCATCCCCGCAACCGCCCAGGTGTTCGCCGACACCCCGATCGAGACGCTGAAGGCCTGGCAAGCGTTCAACGTCGTCGATCAGGCCACCCCCTATCTGTCCAAGGCCTTCGTCGATGCCCGTTTCGACTTCCGCGGCAAGACGCTGCGCGGCCAACCCGAAAACCGTCCCCGCTGGAACCGGGGCGTGGCCCTGGTCGATGGCCAACTGGGCGAGGTCCTGGCCCAGGAATACGTCCGCCTGCACTTCCCCGCCTCGTCCAAGGCCCAGATGGAAGCCCTGGTCGGCAACATCCGCGACGCCATGACCGAGCGGCTGAAGACCCTGGATTGGATGAGCGAGCCCACGCGCGAGCAGGCCCTGTACAAGATGTCCAAGTTCGGGGTGAAGATCGGCTATCCCGACAAGTGGCGCTCGTATGACGGCCTGGAGCTGAAGACCGACGATCTGTACGGCAACGTCGAACGCTCCTCGGCCTTCGAATGGGCCTACAAGCGCGGCAAGATCGGCATGCCGGTCGATCCGCTGGAATGGGGCATGACGCCCCAGACGGTGAACGCCTACTATAACCCGCCGCGCAACGAGATCGTCTTCCCGGCCGCCATCCTGCAGGCGCCCTTCTTCGATCCGAACGCGGACCCGGCCGTCAACTACGGCGGCATCGGCGCGGTCATCGGCCACGAAATCACCCACGGCTTCGACGATCAGGGCCGCAAGTCGGACGGCGACGGCGTGCTGCGCGACTGGTGGACGCCGGAAGACGCCGCCCGCTTCGAGGCGCGCGCCAAGGTGCTGGGCGACATCTATGACAAGCTGGAGCCGATCCCCGGCGTGCACGTCAACGGCGACCTGACCATGGGCGAAAACATCGCCGACCTGGGCGGCCTGCTGCTGGCCCTGGACGCCTATCACAAGTCTCTGAACGGCCAGCCGGCGCCGGTCATCGACGGGCTGACGGGCGATCAGCGCGTCTTCCTGGGCTGGGCGCAGGTCTGGCGCGAGAAGTCGCGCGAGGCGGCGCTGAAGGAACAGTTGACCACCGATCCGCACTCGCCCGGCCCGGTGCGCGCCGCGACCTCGCCGCGCAATATCGACGCCTGGTATGCGGCCTTCGGCGTCTCGCCGGACCAGAAGGAGTATATCGCGCCCGAGGCCCGCGCCCGCATCTGGTAAGGGCGCCGGACGTCAGACGTAGAAAAGGCCCGGAGCGAACGCTCCGGGCCTTTTTGTCATCCGGGCTTTCGCCCCAGACTGAGCCTGATTTAGCGGGGCTTGGTCGCCGCGCCGGCGACGGCGCCGATGGCGGCGCCGGCCACGGTCGAACCCGTGTTGCCGCCGATGACCTGACCGGCGACGGCGCCGCCCAGGGCGCCGGTGGCGGCGCGTTGTTCCATCGTCTGGCCGCAGGCGGCCAGCAGGGCCACGACGCCGATGACGGGGGCCAGTTTGATCATGGTCTTCATGGGTCTTCTCCGGGAGACGAACGAGATAATGACCACCAAACGACAAGGCCCGCGTCCGGTTCCGGGCGCGGGCCTATATAGTCACGCTATGCGAGAGGCTTCGCGCTCGTATCGCTTTGTTTCGGCGCTACGCTCGGGACGCGGTCCCTCGCGACTTGAGCGCCTTGTGCTCGCGCTACGCTCGGAACGCGGTTCCTCGCGACTTGAGCGCCTTGTGCTCGCGCTACGCTCGGAACGCGGTTCCTCGCGACTTGAGCGCTTAGCCGACGATCTGGTCGTCGGTGAAGAACTGGGCGATCTCGATCTTGGCGTTGTCCTGGCTGTCCGAACCGTGGACCGAGTTTTCACCGATCGACAGGGCGAACTGCTTGCGGATGGTGCCTTCGGCGGCTTGTTCCGGGTTGGTGGCGCCCATGACTTCGCGATAGGCGGCGACGGCGTTGTCGCCTTCCAGCACCTGAACGACGACCGGCTCGGCCGTCATCTGCTCGACCAGTTCGCCGTAGAACGGGCGCTCGGCGTGCACTTCGTAGAATTTCTTGGCTTGCTCGGTCGTCAGCTTGACGCGGCGCTGGGCCACGATGCGCAGGCCGGCGCCTTCGATCACGGCGTTGATCGCGCCGGTCAGGTTGCGGCGCGTGGCGTCGGGCTTGATGATCGAGAAGGTACGTTCGGTCATGGGAATTGACTTCTTGTTGGGAGATTGAGTGTCGCGGGCTTATAGCGACCACCTCCCGCGTTTCCAACCGTCCCTTTTTGCATCCCTGACGCACGCCGCATTGCGACTTGCCGATTGAGGGACGCCGACCAACCGAAGAACCTTCGCCGCAATGCTTCAGATCACCGACCTGACCTTCAACGCCTGGGGCCGCAAGTTTCTCGTGGACGCCTCCGTCAGCCTGCCGCCTGGCTCAAAGGTCGGTCTGGTCGGCCGCAACGGCATCGGCAAGTCGACCCTGTTCAAGCTGATCCTGGGCGAACTTCACGCCGCTGGCGACGAGATCAGCCTGCCCAAGACCGCCCGTATCGGCTCGGTCGATCAGGAGCATCCGGCGACCCCCGTCAGCGTCATCGACACCATTCTTGAGGCCGACGTCGAACGCCACACCCTGCTGGGCCGGCTCGAGACCGCCGAACCGGAAGAGATGGGCGAGATCTGGTCGCGCCTGATCGAGATCGACGCCGACGCCGCGCCCGCGCGCGCCGCCGAAATCCTGGTCGGCCTGGGCTTCGACCAGGAAAACCAGGCTCGGCCGATGTCGGAGTTCTCGGGCGGCTGGCGGATGCGCGTAGCCCTGGCCGCCGCCCTGTTCGCCGAGCCGGACATGCTGCTGCTGGACGAACCGACCAACTACCTCGATCTGGAAGGCGCTCTGTGGCTCGAGGCGCGGTTGAAGAAATACCCGCACACCGCCCTGATCATCTCCCACGACCGCGAGATGTTGAACGAGGTCTGCACCCATATCTTGCACCTCGCGAACCACACCCTGACGCTCTACACCGGCAACTACGACGCCTTCGAAAAGGCCCGCGCTGAGAAGGCGCGCCTCCAGCTGTCCGCCAAGGCCAAGCAGGACGCCGAACGCGCCCACCTTCAGGCCTTCGTCGATCGCTTCAAGGCCAAGGCCTCCAAGGCCGCCCAGGCCCAGTCGCGCATGAAGCGGCTGGAGAAGATGCAGCCGGTCGCCACCACGATCGAGGAGCGGGTCGCCCCCTTCACCCTGCCCTCGCCGCCGCGTCCGCTGGCCCCGCCGCTGATCCGGCTGGAGCGGGCCAATGTCGGCTATGAGCCGGGCAAGCCGATCCTTCGCAATCTGAACCTGCGCATGGACCTTGACGACCGCATCGGCCTGCTGGGCGTCAACGGCGCCGGCAAGTCCACCTTCGCAAAGATGATCGCCGGCGCTCTGGACGTGTCCGAGGGCGAGCTTCACCGCGACAGGAAGATGCGCGTGGGCTGGTTCCACCAGCACCAGATCGAGGCGATGGACCCGACCGACACGCCGCTGGAAATCATCCGCCGCGCCATGCCGGATGCGCCCGAAAGCGCCCGACGCTCCAAGCTGGCCCAGTTCGGCCTGGGTTACGAGAAGCAGGAAACAACGGTCGACAGCTTGTCGGGCGGCGAGCGCGCGCGCCTGCTGCTGAACATGGTGGCGATGGACGCGCCCCACGTCCTGATCCTGGACGAACCGACCAACCACCTGGACATCGACAGCCGCCGCGCCCTGCTGGACGCGCTGAACGACTACAACGGCGCCGTCATCCTGATCACCCACGACCGCTCACTGATGGAAATGGTGGCGGATCGCCTGTGGCTGGCCGCCGACGGCACGGTGAAAGCCTTCGACGGCGACATGGACGATTACGCCAAGTTCGTCCTCGACCGCGCCAAACAGGCCATCGCCAAGCCCAGCCAAATCAAGAAGGAAGAGGCCGCCGCAGCCGCCCCGGCCCAGAACAACAAGAACCGCAAGAACGACAAGAAAACCGGCCCCTCGCCCTCGACCCTGCGCCATGCGGTCAAGAAGGCGGAGGAGACCATGACCCGCCTGACGGCCGAGATCGCCCGCATCGACGACGACATGGCCACCGCCTCGGTCAGCAATCCCAAAGCCCTCGAAGGCCTGACCCGCGCCCGCGCCAAGACCGAGGCCGATCTGGCCGCCGCCGAAGCCGCCTGGGTCGCCGCCGAAGAAGCCTTGGCCGAAGTCGCATGAAGCCGATCGAATTCTCCAAGGAAGAACGCGCGGCGATCACCGCCAAACTGCGCGACTACTTCGCCCGAGAACTGGATCAGGAACTCGGCCAGCTTCCGGCCGAGATGCTGCTGGACTTCATCGGGAAGGAGATCGGCGGCGCCTTCTACAATCGCGGCATCCACGACGCCCAGCAACTGGTCCAGCAGAAGGCCGAGGACATCGTCGAGGCGCTGTACGGCCTCGAACGCGCGGCCCCCACGCGCTGAGACGAAAACCGCCCGGCGCATTCACGTCGGGCGGTCAGATCGGTCGGCGATTAGGCCGGAAGGTCTTCGGCCAGGATCGCCATTTCGAACATGAACGAACCTTCCTCGTCCTCATCCTCGAAGACGATGCCGATGAACTCGTCGCCGACATAGACCTCGGCCGAGTCATTCTGCTTGGGGCGGGCTTTCACGATGATGCCGCCGGTGTTGAAGGTGCGCTTGAGGTGGGCCTCGATGCGTTTCAGGTCGGTGTCTTTCACGGGGGACCTCATGGTCTGAAGGTTGGCGGCGGACCCTAGAGACATCGGCAGTTCAGGGAAACCCGTCAGATGACGAAGTCGTACACCACCTCGGCCAAGGTGTGATCCATCGTCCGGGCCGGTTCGGCGTTGGTCGGGCAGTTGACCAGCCGGGCCGGCACCCCCGCCACGGTGCAGCCGGACGGCACGGCCTTCAGCACCACCGAGCCGGACGCCACCTTGGCGTAGTCGCCGACATGGATATTGCCCAGCACCTTGGCCCCGGCGCCCAGCAGCACCCCCTTGCCGATCTTGGGGTGGCGGTCGCCGCGTTCGGCGCCCGTCCCGCCCAGGGTCACCCCGTGCAGCATCGACACGTCGTCGCCGACGACCGCCGTCTCGCCGATGACGATGCCCGTGCCGTGATCCAGAAACAGCCCCTTGCCCATCTGCGCGGCCGGATGGATGTCCAGCTGGAACAGTTCGGAAATCCGGCTCTGGAAGTGGAAGGCCAGCGTCTCGCGCCCTTGCCCCCACAACCAGTGCGCCACGCGCCAGCCCTGCAAGGCCTGGAAGCCTTTGAAATACAGGAAGGGCTGCAACAGGTTGCGGATCGCCGGGTCGCGTTCGGCCACGGCCTGCAGATCCGCCTCCGCCGCCTCGACCATCGACGGATCGGCCTTGAACGCCGACAGACACACCTCGCGCACCGACATGGCGCTCATCTCGCCGTCCGCCAGCTTGCGCGCGATCTGGAAGCTCAGCGCGCCAGCCAGGTCGTCGTGCGACAGGATCACCGCATTCATCTGCGAGCCCAGTTGCGGCTCCTCGCGCGACGCCGCCTCGGCCGAGGCGCGCAGCTGACGCCACACGCTGTCCATTTTGAGTTCTGCGACGACTTCCAGCTTGGCCATGACCGGCTCCTTCGGCGACATCATACGCGCCCCAGCAAGGCGCGCGCCAGCGCCTCGGGCAGTTCGCCGTTCATCGCCATATGATAGGCCTTGTAGGCCGTCGCCACCGTCAGGCTGTCGCGCACCGTTCCCCGCCCGATCTCGTCCAGCAGATCCAGGAACGGCACGCGCACCACGGCGATGATCTCGGTGGGATCGGGATCGGTCGGCGCGGGCGACAGGCCCCACGCGATCCAGGTCATGCCGATCTCGTCGGTGATGGAGTTCGACATCTCGACCTTCAGCGCCGGCAGCCAGTGTTCAGCCTGCAATCCCGCCTCTTCGGCCAGTTCGCGCCGGATGCCGTCGAACGGATCCTCGTCCAGCGGTGCGCCGCCCTCGGGCATTTCCCAGCTGTAGTTGGCGTGGGCGAACCGCTGCTGGCCCACCAGGGTCACCGTCCCATCGTCGTGGACGGGCAGGACGCCGGTCCCGACGTTCTTGAACCGCACGACGGCATAGTCGGCCTTCATGCCGGTCGGCGCCGTCGCCGGATGCCGGGTCAGCGCCATCCAGGGGCTGTCGAACACCGTCTCGGTTCCGTCGCTTCGCCAGGCCGGCGGCTTCGACAGGCCTTCGGCCCATTTCGGTTCGTCGGATTTGCGCATGGGCCACCTATGGCGAAGACGCGGATGAAAGCCTAGCTAGACGGCATGGTCGCGCTCAACGAACCCCTGCCCCCGCCCGTTCCCTCGAAAGATTTTCGGGACCGCCTGGCCCAGCGGCGCTCCGCCCCGGCCCAGGCCCTGGTCGCGCCCGGCCCGTCCGAGGCGGAACTGGACGAGATTCTGACCCTGGGCGCCCGTACGCCCGACCACGGCAAGCTGTTCCCGTGGCGCTTCGTCGTCCTGGGTCCCCAATCGCGCGCTGACATCGCCGCCCGTCTCGCCGTGCTGGTCGAATTGCGCAACGGCCCGGCCAAGGATCAGGCCGTGCTGGCCAAGCTGACCGCCGCGCCCGTCACCATCCTGGTCGTCTCGACGCCGGTCGAAGGATCCAAGCCGATCTGGGAGCAACACCTGTCAGCGGGCGCCGTCTGCATGAACCTGGAACACGCCGCTTCCGGCTTCGGCTATTCGTCCAGCTGGATCACCGACTGGTACAGCTACGACCCGCAAGGCGTCGCCCTGTTCGGCCTGACCGAGGGCGAGAGCGTCGCCGGCTTCATCCACATCGGCACGCTGAAGGAACCCGCGCTGGAACGCCCGCGTCCCGACCTGGCCGCCAAGGTCACACGCCTGCCGTAAGCGGGTGACATAAGGTCGCCCTACGTCGGTTTGACCTCGACCGACTCCGCCTTCCTCCCCCAAGGCCTTCGTATGGATTCCCTGTTGCAAGCCGTGGGCGACTTCATCGCCCGCAACCATATGTGGGCCGGCGTCATGTTGGGCCTGGTCGTGTTCGTCGAGTCGCTGGCGGTCGTCGGCGCGTTCGTGCCCGCCACCGGCCTGCTGGTCGCGGCGGGCGGCCTGATCGCGGCCGGCGTGCTGGACCCTGTCAACGTCATCGTCGGTTGCGTCATCGGCGCGGTTATCGGCGACGCCATCTCCTATTGGGCCGGACGTCGGCTGGGCGTACGCTTCCTCCAGCGCCCGATGTTCAAGGCGCACCGCCGCCGCATCGCCTGGACGCGCCTGTACTGCCGTCGCTACGGCGTCATGTCGATCTTCGTCGGCCGCTTCTTCGGGCCCTTGCGCGCCTTTGTGCCCCTGACCCTGGGCATGCTCAGGATGCGTCAGCGCGCCTTCCAGTTCGGCAATGTCACATCCGGGATCGTCTGGGTGCTGGCCATGCTGGCGCCGGGCTATCTCGCCGCCCAGGGCCTGGCGAAGATGGAAGTCCTCAGCGAGGCCCACGGCCCCACCCTTCTGATCGGCGCCCTCGCCGTGACCATCCTGATTGTCGCCGTGGCCTATCGCCTGGTGAAGGCCCGCATGAGCCGCAAGTCCGCCATCATGCGCGGGGCGTTACAGGGCCGCTAAGTTCCTCTTCCGGTCGGTGCACCAACGAGACCAGCACCACCGAAATGATCATCAGCAGGAACCAGCTGCCCAGCTTGGCCAGGGACACCATCTCCCACCCGTCGGCCTGCCCCGGATAGACCCAGGCCCGCCCCAGCGTGCCCAGGTTCTCGGCGAACCAGATGAATAGGGCCACCAAGCCGAAGCCCAACAGCAACGGCATCTTCAATCGCATCCGATCGACGGTGAAGAAGAACCAGCCTCGGCAGAACAAGAGGATCGTCAGCACAAATAGGACTTTTCGAAAATCCGGAAGCCAGTGATGGGCGAAGAAGTTGATGTAGATCGCCGCCGCCAGCACCCAGGTCGTCCACAGCGGCGGATACCTCCGCACCCGGATATGGAAGATGCGCTGCACCCGCGCGATATAACTGCCCACCGCCGCATACATGAAGCCCGAGAACAGCGGCACCGCCCCGATCCGCAGAAGACTGTCCTCAGGATAGACCCACGACCCGTGCGCGGTCTTGAACAGCTCCATGATCGTCCCCGCCACATGGAACAGGAAGATCACCCGCGCCTCTTCCCAGCTCTCCAGCCGGAAGATCAGCATCGCCGCCTGGATCACCACCGCCCCGACGGCCAGGAAATCGTAACGGGACACCGGCGCCCCCTCCGGCCAAAGCGGAAACGTCCCCAGGATCAGGGCCAGCATCAGCCCCCCGAACAGACACGCCCACCCCTGCTTCAGCCCGAACCACAGGAACTCATAGGCGTATCGACGCGGTCGGGACCCATCCGCCCACGCCTCCGCCCGCGTCATCAGACGGCGCCCCCAGGCTTCGAGCGGAAGTGCGTGGTTCATCGCATTACCCGTGACGGCGCAGCGAAAAACTTCAAGAGCGGACCGTTCCCGCGCTGCGGAGTTTCAACCGCACTAAAGGAACCCGAGAGCAAATTTCCTGTTCGACATCAGTCTTTAACGCCTGCCGCCTTAGACTTGCCGGCCAGTAGGAGAAGCTTATGTCTTGCGCAGGTTGTAAGGATGGGGCGGGGTTTGACCTGCCGATCACCATGGCGTTCCAGCCGATCGTCGATGTCACGACCCAGACGGTCTTCGCCTACGAGGCCCTGGTGCGGGGCAAGGACGGCCGGGGCGCGGGTCAGGTTCTGTCGCATATCTCCCACGACAACCGCTATGCCTTCGATCAGCTATGCCGCACGACCGCCATCGATCTCGCCGCCGGTCTGGATATGACGGCGGGCGGCGCCAGCCTGTCGATCAACTTCCTGCCCAACGCCGTCTATGAACCGCGCGCTTGCATCCGCGCCACCCTGGCGGCGGCTATGCGCACCAACTTCCCGGTGGATCGGATCATCTTCGAGTTCACCGAGAGCGAGGTGATGGACACCGACCACATCCTGAACATCCTGCGATCCTATCGCGCCATGGGCTTCAAGACCGCCATCGACGACTTCGGCGCCGGCTATGCGGGGTTGGGCCTGCTCAGCCTGTTCCAGCCCGACATCGTCAAGCTGGACATGGCCCTGGTGCGCGACATCGACACCAACACGGTCAAACGCACCATCGTGCGCCACACGCTGAACATGCTGCGGGACCTGGGCATCCAGCCGGTCTGCGAAGGCATCGAAACCCTGGCCGAACACGATGTCCTGCGCGACCTCGGCGTCGATCTGATGCAGGGCTATCTGTTGGCGAAACCGGCCCTGGAAGCCTTGTCGCCTGTCGCCTGGCCTGACCAGGCTGCGCCTGCCGCCCTGAGCGCCTGATCGCCGGGTGCCGCCGCTAAACGGCGGACGCGGGGCCTCTGACTATCCCCGCCCGCGATAGGTCGGCACGCCTTGGTCCGGCAGCCACAGCCCTTCGGGCGGCGCACCGGTCTGCCAGAAGACGTCGATCGGGATGCCGCCGCGCGGATACCAGTATCCGCCGATCCTCAGCCACTTGGGTTCCAGCAGGTCCGCCAGCCGCCGCCCGATAGCGACGGTGCAGTCCTCGTGGAAGGCGCCGTGATTGCGGAAACTGGTCAGATACAGCTTCAGGCTCTTGGACTCGACCAGCCAGTCGCCCGGGGCATAGTCGATGACGATGTGGGCGAAATCCGGCTGGCCCGTCACCGGGCACAGGCTGGTGAACTCCGGCGCCGTGAACCGGGCCAGATACAGCGTGTCCGCATGCGGGTTCGGCACCCGCTCCAGCACCGCCGTCTCGGGACTGGTCGGAGCGGCGGTTTGGGCGCCGAGCTGGCTGAGGTTGTCGGTGTAGTGGGTCATGCCGGGCATTTAGGCGCTTGCCGCTCAGATGAAAATCCTCCCCCGCTGCACTTCCCTCTCCCATTGGGAGAGGGCTTGAGCGCACGGCGGCGTCAGCCGGCGTCATTGCGCGAAAGGGTGAGGGTCGGATGGCGTGATCTGGCCAACCGACCGACCCTCATCCGGCCCTCCGGGCCACCTTCTCCCAACGGGAGAAGGAAGGCGATCAGCCAGCCATCCTAGTCCCGGACAACTACCCCTACCCTTTCAACGCCGTCGCGGCGGGCAGCGTCAATCGACCGACCCTACGTCCGAACCATCGTATGATGGCCGGTTTTCACCCGCCGCCAGCCCCTACCCTCTTTCACCCCGCCTCCGACCCGAGATTAGACGAATTAGACTCATTTTTTCGCGCCACCGTCTGAAATCCCTGCGATTGCCTTCCCCGGCGACAGCCCGCTAAGCGTAGCGAAAGAAAACCAAAGGAGACGTCCGTGGCCATTCCCGCTTCGCTGCAAAAAGGTCTGATCCTGCCGATCATTTCGGCGCCGATGTTCCTGGTGTCCGGACCGGATCTGGTGGTCGAGGCCTGCAACGCGGGCGTGATCGGCACCTTCCCGTCGCTGAACCAGCGCACGACCGAGGGCTATCGCGACTGGATTCATGAGATCAAAGGCCGGCTGAAGCCCGAGGCCGCGGCTTTCGGTGTCAACCACATCGTCCACCCGACCAACCCCCGGCTGATGGCCGACATGATGGTGTCGGTCGAGGAGAAGGTGCCGCTGATCATCACCTCCCTGGGCGCCGTGCGCGATGTGGTCGACGCGGTCCATGGCTACGGCGGTCAGGTCTTCCATGACATCGCCAACATTCGTCATGCGCGAAAGGCGGCCGAGGCGGGCGTCGATGGTCTGATCCTGGTCGCCAACGGCGCGGGCGGCCATGCGGGCGTCATCAACCCCTTCGCCCTGGTCAATGAGGTTCGCAGCTTCTTCAAGGGGACCATCATCCTGTCGGGCGCGCTCTCGACGGGTCAGGATGTGGCGGCCGCCCTGATGCTGGGCGCGGACTTCGCCTATATGGGCACGCGCTTCATCAACACGACCGAGGCCATGGCCGCTGACGCCTACAAGCAGATGGTCATCGACAGCGGCGCGACCGACATCGTCCACACGCCCGCCGTGTCCGGCATCCCCGCCAACTTCATGAGCAAGTCGCTGATCGAAAACGGCATCGATCCGAAGACTTTGCCAGAGCACAAGCTGGACATGGGCGACGAGGCCAAGGCCTGGAAGACCGTCTGGTCCGCCGGCCAGGGCGCGGGCGCCATCCACGACGTCCTGCCGACCGCCGAACTGGTCGCGCGCCTGCGACAAGAGTTCGCTCAGGCCACGGAGGAATTCGCCATCAAGGCCGGAGCACGCTAAAGGCGGCGCAAATCCGCTTCTCTCGCGCTGGAGCCCCCATGATCCGAAGGACCATCCTCGCCGCCCTCTCCGTCTCCGCGCTCGCCGTTGCGCTGCCGGCCGCCGCTCAGTCGGCGCCTGGATCCGCCCCGACGTTCGCGCGCGACGCCTGGTCCTTCGAACTGGGCGCGGGCACGGACAACCGCTCCAAGGATGCGTCCAAGTCCGGCAACGACGGCTACGCCTTCGGCTCGGCGACCTGGGAAAGCGCGGACGGCCTGTTCTACGTCGGCCCCGGCTTCCAGACGATCCAGGCCGGCGGCTCCAACGTCGAGGCCGAGTTCGTGGTCGGCTATCAGCCCGAGGCCTTCGGCTATCGGTTCGACTTCAACGTCGCCTACAAGAACCGCCTCGACGCCGAAGCCGGCTATGATCAGGACGCCTGGGAGATCACCGGCAACGCCAGCCGCTCGATCGGCCCGGCCAGCGCGCGACTGCAGGTCCAGTATTCGCCCGACGCCGCCGGCTCGACCGACAGCTTCACCTGGGTCGAGGGCCGCCTGGGCTGGGACTTCACGCCCCAGCTGAACGGCACAGTCGCCGTCGGTCGTCGCGAACAGAACGGCGCGCCCGATTACACCGGCTGGAACGCCGGCGTGACCTACGCCCTCACCGAGGCCGTGGAGCTGGACCTTCGCTACTACGACACGGACGCCCACACCTTCGGCGAACAATATGAGGACGCCCTGGTCGCCAAGGTCGCCTACGCCTTCTGATCGCCAGCCCCTTGCGTAACGGTTGTCAGGCGCCCATCTAGGTCTGGTCGATCTCTCTGCGTAACGCCGCTGCTCCCTTTGCATCACGCACCGAGGTCCAAAAGCCGATCCCATTCAGACCCGACAGGCCGACCAGGGATCCCTCCCTGCGGTCAACGCCAGACGGAGGTCTCCAAATGGCTACCGGCACTGTAAAATGGTACAACCCCACCAAAGGCTACGGCTTCATCGCGCCCGATGATGGCGGCAAGGACGTCTTCGTCCATGCCTCGGCCGTCGAAACCTCGAGCGTCGGCTCGCTGAACGAAGGCCAGAAGATTTCCTACGAAATCGAGCGCGATTCGCGCTCCGGCAAAGAGTCCGCCGGTCGCCTTACGGCGGCGGAGTAGGACACGCTCCACGCGTCCAACACGAACGAGCCGGCCCCGACCAGGGCCGGCGTGATCGCCTTCGACGGCGAGGTCATCAAACTGATGCCGCTCGGCGGCCGTCGCGTTCGCCTGGACAACGGCCACCTGATTACCGTCCTGCCCTCGCTGGGCGCCCAGACGGGCGTCTCGCTGCTGGGCGACCGCGTGACGGTGGAAATCGCCTTCAATCAGCTGAAGGGCTGGCGCCTGTCGCGCCAGCCCTGAGGCTTCTGCACACGGATGCCGACATGACCCCGCTCGCCGACATGATCCCCGCGATGACCGACGCCGACCTGACGACGCTGCGCGCCAACGCCGCCCGCCTGGTCGAACACGGCGCCTCGACCCAGGTCATGGCCGCCAGCGACATCATCCCGGTCATCGACACCGAAATGGCCCGCCGCGCGGCCCTGCCCAAGCCCGCAAAGGCCCCGGTCAAGCGCGCCGCCCCCAAGAAGAAGCTGCCGCCGGTCACCGGCCACCAGACAGCCCTTCCTTCCAGCTGATATCAGCCCAGGGCCTGATCCAGATCTGCGATCAAGTCCTCGACGTTCTCGACCCCGACCGACAGCCGGATCAGGTTGTCGGTCACGCCGCCCGCCTCGCGCACCTCCCTGGGCACGCTGGCGTGGGTCATGATCGCCGGGTGGTTCACCAGGCTTTCGACCCCGCCTAGCGATTCCGCCAGGGTAAAGACCTGAACCCGCTCCAGAACGCGCTTGGTGCGCTGCAGATCGCCCTCCAGGATCACCGTCACCATCCCCCCAAAGCCGCCGTGCATCTGGCGCGCGGCCAATTCATGCTGCGGGTGGGCGATCAGGCCGGGGTAGATCACCTTGGCGATCCCCGCGCGCGTCTCCAGCCAGCGTGCGATGGTCAGAGCGTTCTCGCAGTGCGCCTTCATCCTCAGCGCCAGGGTCTTCAAGCCCCGGTTGGCTAGGAAGGCGTCGAACGGCCCCATGATCCCGCCGACCGAGTTCTGCAGGAACTTGATCCGCGTCGCCAACTCGGCGTCGGCCGTCACCAGCACCCCGCCGATAATGTCCGAATGGCCGTTCAGGTATTTGGTCGCCGAGTGCATCACCACGTCCGCCCCCAGGCTCAGCGGCTGCTGGCAGAACGGGGTGGCGAAGGTGTTGTCCACGACCAGCAGCAGACCATGCGCCTTGGCCACCTTCGACAGGGCGGCGATGTCGGCCAGCTTCATCAGGGGATTGGTGGGCGTCTCGACCCACAGCATCTTGGTCTTGGGCGTGATCGCCGCCTCGACCGCCGCGATGTCGCTCAGGTCCACATAGGCGAAGTCCAGCCCCATGGTTCGCCGACGCACCCGCTCGAACAGTCGCCACGAGCCGCCGTACAGGTCGTCGCCCGTGACGATGTGATCGCCCGCATCCAGCAACTCCAGCGCCGTCGAGGTCGCCGCCATGCCCGAGCCGAAGCCGAACCCGTGCGTGCCGCCCTCCAGGTCGGCGATACAGGCCTCGAACGCCTCGCGCGTCGGGTTCTTGCCCCGCGCATACTCATAACCCTTGTTCACGCCCGGGCTTTCCTGGGCGTAGGTCGAGGTGGCGTAGATCGGCGTCATCACCGCGCCCGTCGTCGGGTCAGGATGTTGGCCCGAATGGATGGCGCGGGTCGAAAAGCCCTGGCTGTTCTTCTTGTCAGTCATAAGCTTACCGGTTCAGGCTGAGGTGATTGATCAGGTCGGTGCGCGTGATCAGGCCGACGAACCGCTCGCCGTCCAACACGATGGCCACCCGGTCGCGGTCGAAGACAGGGATTAGGGCGTCCAGAGGCTCATTGACCTGAAGCGTGTCCAGATCCCGCGTCATGGCCGAGGCCACCGGCTTGGCGAACCGCTCCTTCCGCGTGATCTCGTCAGTGTTCATGATGCGGATCAGGTCGCTTTCGTCCAAGATCCCGACCAGCCGGCCGTCTTCGATGATTGGCAGTTGCGATACGTCGGCACCCTTCATGCGCTTGAAGGCGGTGTCCAAGGTGTCGCCCGGCCCGGCGACGACGACGTCGCCCTTCTCGTATTTGCGGTTGATCAGGTCCGACAGGTCGCCATGCAGCTCGCGCTCGCCCAGGCCCTGATCCGCCAGCCAGGCGTCGTTATAAACCTTGGAGAGATACTTGGCCCCGGTGTCGCAGACGAAGGTCACGCAAGTCTTGGCTTCCGTCTGCTCGCGGCACCAGCGCAGCGCCGACGCGATCAGGGTGCCGGACGACGAGCCGGCCAGAATGCCTTCCTTCAGCAGCAGTTCGCGCGCCGTGGCGATCGCCTCGGCGTCGGGGATGGAATAGGCCTTGTCGATCAGGCTCATGTCCGCCGTATCGGGCACGAAGTTCTGGCCGATTCCCTCGACGGTGTAGCTGCCTTCCGGCCCCGGCACGCCGTCGTTGACGATGCCGGCGAGGGTCGAGCCGACCGGATCCGCCAGGATGATCTGGGCCTTCGAGCCAACGCTCTTCAGAAACTGCGCGGTGCCGGTGATGGTGCCGCCCGAGCCGATGCCGGCGACGAAGGCGTCGATGTCGCCGCCCGTCTGCTCCCAGATTTCGGGGCCCGTCGTCTTCACATGGGCCTCGGCGTTAGCGGCGTTGGCGAACTGGTTGACGTAGAAGCCGCCGGGAATGCCTTGGGCCAGACGCTCGGCCATGTCGGTGTAATATTCCGGATGGCCATGCGGGACGTCCGAACGCGTCAGACGAACATCGGCGCCCATCGCCCTGAGATGCTGGATCTTTTCCTTGGACATCTTGTCCGGGATGACCAGAAGCACCTTATACCCCCGGGCCCGACCGACCAGCGTCAGCGCCAGGCCGGTGTTGCCCGCCGTCGCCTCCACGATGGTGCCGCCTTCCTTCAGGAAGCCTTCGCGCTCGGCGGCGTCCAGCATGGAGATGGCGATCCGGTCCTTGATCGAACCGCCGGGGTTCTGGGACTCCAGCTTCAGCAGCAGGCGGCACGGGCCGGTGTCGATCTTCGTCACCTCCACCATCGGCGTCTTGCCGATCAGATCCAGCGGCGACGAGACGGTCGCGCTCAGGGCGGGGGCGGTCAGGGACATCGAAAACTCCATTCGGGGCGGGCGGAAGCTGAAGCCCCGCCTTCACATGGTCAACTCACGCAAGATTTGACCCCTCAAGATTTACTCAAGGGCGCGGTTCCGCGCTACGAAAGACATAATGACCAAATCATCCAAGAGGCCGCCCGCCGGTCTCCCCGACAAAGACACCCTCGTCGCCTTTCTGCGCGAGGCCGGATCGGCCGAGAAGACCGACATCGCGCGCCATTTCGGGCTGAAAGGCGGTGACCGCAGGGCCTTGCGGGAAATGATCCGCGAACTGGAAGCCGAAGGGCGACTGGGCAAACGCGGTCGCAAAGGCTTTTCCGAAGCCGGCGCCCTGCCCCCCGTCGGCGTCGCCGATGTGATCGAGCGCGACGGCGACGGCGAACTGTATGTTCGCCTGGTCGAGGCCAGTCCCGACGCCCCGCGCGCCATTCTGATGCCCGACAAGTCAAAGGCCGCCCCTGGCCTAGGCGACCGCGTGCTGGTGAAGTTCCAGCGCGGCGCGGAGGGTTGGGAAGCCCGGCTGATCAAGAAGCTGGACGTGGGGACCAACCGCGTCCTGGGCGTGATCCGCAAGTCAGCGCGCGAAACCCGTGTCGAGCCGGTCGATCGTCGCTCCAAGGACGTGCTGGTGGTGCCCCAGGCCCAATCCGGCGACCTGCGCGACGGCGACCTGGTTCTGGCCGCCATTGAAAAAGGCGACCAACGCTATGGTCCCAAGCGCGGCAAGATCCTTGAGCACATCGGCAAGGAGGATGATCCCCGCGCCGCCTCCCTGATCGCCATCCACGCCCACGGCGTCCCGACGGGCTTCTCCGAAGCGGTCGAACGCGAGGCCGAGGATCAGGCCCTGCCGACTCTGAAGGGGCGCGAGGACCTGCGCGAGGTCCCCTTCATCACCATCGACCCCGCCGATGCGCGCGACCACGACGACGCCGTCTATGCGGCGCGCGACGAGGATCCGAAAAATGAAGGCGGGTGGATCGTCTGGGTCGCCATCGCCGACGTCGCCGCCTACGTCCGCCCCGGCAGCCAGCTGGACCGCGAGGCGCGCGACAAGGGCAACTCGACCTATTTCCCCGATCGGGTCGAGCCGATGCTGCCGGAGGTGTTGTCGAACGGTCTGTGTAGCCTGAAGGAGGGCGAGAACCGCGCCTGTCTTGCCGTGCGGATGGTCTTCGACAAGGACGGCCGAAAGACCGAACATAGGTTCGTGCGTGGTTTGATGCGGTCGCACGCCAAGCTCAGCTACGAGCAGGCGCAGGCCGCCATCGATGGACAACCGGACGACACGACCGGCCCGATCATGGAGGCGATCCTCTATCCGCTGTGGAACGCTTATCACGCCATGCTGAAGGGCCGGCTGAAGCGCAGCCCGCTGCAGATCGAGTCGGCCGAACGCCGCATCCGCATGGCGCCCGATGGCGGCATCGCCTCCATCGAAAAGCGCGCTTCGCTGGAGGCGCACCGGCTGATCGAAGAGATGATGATCCAGGCCAACGTCTGCGCCGCCGAAACGCTGGAGCAGAAGAAGACGCCGCTGATCTACCGCGTGCACGACACACCCAGCCAGGAGAAGATCTTCAACCTGGCCGACTTCCTGTCGACTATCGGCAAGCCCTGGAACAAGGGCGAGCCCGGCACGACCAAGCGGTTCAACAAACTGCTGGACGAGACCCGCAACACCGAACACGCCGATGTCGTCAACGAGGTGGTCCTGCGCAGCCAGATGCAGGCGATCTACAGCCCCGAGAATATCGGCCACTTCGGCCTGAACCTGGATCGCTACGCCCACTTCACCTCGCCGATCCGGCGTTATTCCGACCTGATCGTCCACCGCGGCCTGATCCGGGCGCTGAATCTGGGCAAGGACGGACTGACCGACCGCGAGATCGCCGAACTGCCGGCCATCGCCGAGGGCGTGACCATGACCGAGCGCAGGTCGATGGCCGCCGAGCGCGACGCAATGGATCGCTATATCGCCGCCTATCTGGAAGAGCACGTCGGCGCGACCTTCGCCGGGCGGATCACCGGCGTGACGCGGTTCGGCCTGTTCATTCGTCTGGAGGACACGGGCGCGGACGGCCTGGTGCCCGTCTCCACGCTCGGCAGCGAATACTTCACCCACGACGACCGCGCCCACGCCCTTGTCGGCGAACGCACGGGTAAACGCTTCACCCTGGGCCGCATGGTGGAGGTCAAGCTGCGCGAGGCGACCCCCGTCACGGGTGGCTTGGTGTTCGAAATGCTCAGCGAGCCCGAACCCCGCGATCCCAACGCCCCGGCCCCACGCTACGGCATTCGCGGACGCGGCGGTGACGGCCCGCCGATGCGCGGCAAGAACCGCCCTGGCGGCCCCAAGCCCCGCAACGGCTCCAAACCCTCCGGCGGCCTGAAGGGTGTGAGGAAGGGCAAGCGCAAGTGACCCCTTTCGACGCCGCTCAGGATCTGGCCGACGCCCCGCGTGTCGGCGGGGCTCAGCGGCCGAAGGATGCGGCGACGCTGATCCTGACGCGTGGCGGCGATCGGCCCGAGGTGCTGATGGGGCGGCGCGCGCCTGGCCATGTGTTCATGGCGTCGAAGTGGGTGTTTCCGGGTGGGCGGATCGATCGCAGCGACTTCAACGCCGCCGCGACGGATGAGTTGTCGGGCGAGGTTGCGCGGCGACTGGAAGGCGAATTGCCCGCTCGCCGTGCGCGCGCCCTGGCCCTGACGGCGGTGCGCGAGACGTTCGAGGAGACAGGGCTCATTCTGGGGCGGCCGGCGCCCCGCGCCTCCGTCGCCGGACCTTGGCGCGAGTATCGCCAGGCCGGCGCGCTGCCCGATCTGTCGGTCCTGTCCTATGTCGCGCGCGCGATTACGCCGCCGGGCCGGACCCGCCGGTTCGACGCCCGCTTCTTCATGGCCCCGGCCGATGCCCTGCTGAGCCCGGAGCCGACCGCGGGGTCGGGCGAATTGGACGAGATCGCCTGGCTGCCGTTGGACGAGGCGCGCGCACTGGACCTGCCCGCCATCACCCGGTTTGTGTTGGGGGAGTTGGCCGAGCGGTTGAAACACCCGAACCGGCCCCTGCCCTTCGTGCGGATGGTGCGGGGTCGGCACACGGTCGAACACAGGGACTGAAATGGCCGGAACGACGATCACCCTGCGCCTGACGATCGCCGACCCCGTCGCGGGCGTCGCCTACAGTCTTCAGGACAAGGCGAACATGCCGGTCGAGCCGCGCATCGCCAGCGCGGACCCGATCAGCTTCGACGCGCCCGTCACCCTGTCCGAGGATGACCGCCTGACCGGCCCCTTCGTGCGGCGCGAGGGCGCGACGCGGCGGTTCGTCTATATCGCGATCGGCACGTCGGCAGGCCAGCACGCCAGCGAATGGAGCCGACGCGCCAAGATCGACGTCCACGATATTCCCGCCGATCTGCTGGCCCCGGCGCGCCAAGGCGAGGTGCTGGAAGTCGTCTTGCCCGGCCGCGCCAAGGACGGCGGCCCCGCCTGCGCGACCGTACGACCGATCAGAGCCTGGCGCGCAATCTGACCCTAGTCGGCGATCGGCCTGGTCAGGTCGAACTCGACGCGGAAATGCCGGTTGGGACGACGAAGCTCGTAGGCGAACACCCGGTCGGGATGAACCTCCATCGCCCAGACATTGGTGATCGAGATCGCCGCGTCATTGGCTTTGAATAAGGCGATCGATTCGGCGTCGACCGGGAATTCCTGACGCTCGGCCGTGCCGGCGTTGACCGTATCGCCGCCATACCAGTGCAGCACGTCGGTCGTCCCATCCGCATGGCGGTGATCGTGCTTCAGCCGAAGGCCCGTGTCGGTCTTGGTCACGACCCAGGTTCGCGAACGATCCGACCCCACGGCGAAGGGAATACGCACCTCGTCCGGCGAACAATCGCGAACATGCATCACCAACCGCTCGCTGGCGAACCTGGCGTCGGCGGCGTCATTGGTGACGACCCGGCCTTCGAATCGTTGGCCGCAAAGGGCGGTCAACCGGGCCAGGAAATCGTCCTGGGACTGAGCCGGATCGGCCGTTGCGACGCCGAGGGACGACAAGGACATCAGGGCCGTAGCGGCCAGCAGGGATGCGATTTTCATGCAGTCAGACTATATGTGCGTTCCGCCTCATCAACGTGGCATCGCGCCCGTTGACTTTGGGGCGATCCTGAGTATGTTCCGCGCCTCTTATTTTAAGCGGCTTTCGCCGTCGCAGAGGTAATTCCGATGGCCAAACCGGCTTCCATCAAGATCCGCCTGAACTCCACGGCCGACACCGGCTTCTTCTATGTCACCAAGAAGAACGCCCGCACCATGACCGAGAAAATGGTCGTCAAGAAGTACGACCCCGTCGTGCGCAAGCACGTCGAGTTCAAGGAAGGCAAGATCAAGTAAGTCCTTGATCCGCTGAGAATTGAAAACGCCCGGCTGGTCTCCAGCCGGGCGTTTTTCGTTGTCTGGACGCCCTCGTTACGCCGCCTTGGCGATGACCCGGTTGCGGCCGGCAGCCTTGGCCTCATAGACCCCCTCGTCGGCGCGCTTCAGCAGGCCTTCAGGCGTATCGCCGTCGCCGGTCGTAGCGGCCACGCCGATCGAGATGGTGATGGTGATCTGCTCCTTGCCGCCCATGACGCGGAACGGCGCTGAGGCGACGTCTCGGCGAATCCGTTCGGCGACGCGGCCGGCGTCTTCCAGGCTGGCGCCCGGCATGACCACCACGAACTCCTCGCCGCCCATGCGGCATGGCAGATCCACGGCCCGGACATTGGTGGCCAGGCGCACGGCGAACTCCACCAGCACCTCGTCGCCAGCGTCGTGGCCGAAGCTGTCGTTGACCGACTTGAAGTGGTCGATGTCCAGAACCAGCACGGCCACCTGGGCCCCGCCCTGGGCCGCACGACCCACCAGCGCCTGCAACTGGCCGGTCATGTAGCGCCGGTTGTGCAGGCCGGTCAGGGCGTCGGTGACGGCCATTTCCATGCTGCTGTCCAGCTTCTGGCGCAGGAAGTCGGTGTAGCGTTTGCGACGGATCTGGGTGCGAACCCGCGCCGACAGCTCCTCGGTATCGACAGGGCGCGGCAGGATGTCGGCGGCGCCCAGTTCCAGCGCCTTGATCATGCGCGGCCTTTCGGTCGGCTCCACGATCGCCAGGATCGGCGCGCGGCGGGCATCGCCCGACTTGGCCTGGGCGACGATCCGAAGGCCGTCGAAGCTGGCGGCGGCGACGTTGACGATGATCAGGTCCAGCGCGCCCTTGGCCGCAACCAGCGCCGCCTCGGGATCCGTTTCGATGGTGACGCGATGTTCGCCGCCCAGTTCCTGGGCGATCTTCTCGGCCTGACGCTGGTCGTCATCGACGATCAGAACGCGCCCGCCCTCGCTACGCAGCCGCGCAGCATTGTCCGAATCGACGCCCAGACGACGGCCGCTTTCCTCGCGCTCGCGCAGCTCGTCCATGACGTGCTTCAGCCGCGTCAGCGACTTGACCCGCGCGAACAGGATGACGTCGTCGATGGGCTTGGTCAGGAAGTCGTCGGCTCCGGCCTCAAGCCCCTTGATCCGATCCTCGCGCCCGTCCAGCGCCGTGACCAGCACGACGGGAATATGGCGCGTCTCGGCCTGGGCCTTCAGCCGTCGGCATGTCTCGAACCCGTCCATGCCGGGCATCATGACGTCCAGCAGGATCAGGTCCGGCTGGTGCTCGGCGGCGATGGCCAGGGCTGACAGGCCGTCGTTACAGGTCAGCACATCATAATATTCGATGGTCAGCTTGGCTTCGAGCAGGCGGACGTTCACGTCCACATCGTCGACGACGAGGATACGGGCGCTCATCCGAGGTGCTGCCGGATGGTTTCAAGGAAATGCATGACCGAGATCGGCTTGGAGATATAGGCCTCGCAGCCGCCCTGACGTATCCGCTCCTCATCGCCCTTCATGGCGAAGGCGGTGACGGCGATGACGGGGATGTGGTTCAGCTCCTCGTCGTCCTTCAGCCACTTGGTGACTTCCAGACCCGAAATTTCCGGCAGCTGGATATCCATCAGGATCAGGTCGGGATGATGGGCGCGCGCCAGGGCGAGCGCCTGCAAGCCCTCGCGGGTCTGCAGGGTCTCATAGCCCTGGGAGTCGAGCAAATCATGAAAAAGCTTCATGTTCAGCTCGTTATCCTCGACGATGAGGACTTTCTTGGACATCATCACCTGACCTGCGCGCCCCTCGAACGCGGGACGCCTCGTTGGTCGCATTCGTAGGCGCCCAGTCTTAAGTTGGGGTGAAGCCAACCTTACGGAGACCTTAAGCGTGGCCATCAAGGCCATCTGTCGCGACTGCTTGTGGACCGGCGAAGATCCCGCCGGGCCGCGCGAGAACCGCTGTCCGGCGTGCGGATCGCGGCGCGTGGTCGTAGACGCCGAACTGGACCAGTTGTCGATCGCGCACATGGACTGCGACGCCTTCTACGCCTCGGTGGAGAAGCGGGATCGGCCCGAACTGCGCGACAAGCCGGTGATCGTCGGCGGCGGAAAGCGCGGCGTGGTCTCCACCGCCTGCTATGTCGCGCGTCAGTATGGCGTCGGCTCGGCCATGCCGATGTTCAAGGCGCTGAAGGCCTGTCCTGAGGCCGTTGTGATCAGGCCGGACTTCACCAAATACGTCTTCGAATCGCAGCGCATTCTGGGGGCGTTGGGACAGCTGACGCCCTTGATCCAGCCCTTGTCGCTGGATGAGGCCTGGGTCGATCTGTCTGGCACAGAGCGACTGAACGGCGGCCCCCCGGCGCTGCAGCTGATCCGCTTTCAGAAACAGATCGAGGAGGAGACCGGCCTGACCGTCTCCATCGGCCTGGCGCCCAACCGCTTTCTGGCCAAGATGGCGTCGGAGATGGACAAGCCGCGCGGTTTCTCCGTCGTCGGCGCCGCCAACGCCCAGGCCCTGCTCGCGCCGCGCCCCGTCACCGCCCTGCCGGGCGTCGGGCCGGTATTCGGCAAGGCGCTACGCAGCGACGGCTATTCGACCATCGGTGATCTGGCGCGGGCAGACGTGCGCGACCTAGTCAAACGCTACGGCGAATCCGGTCTGCGCCTGCACGATTTGGCCCACGCCCGCGACGCGCGCGCCGTGAACCCCGAGCGCGATCGCAAAGGGATGAGCGCCGAAACCACCTTCAACGAAGACCTGACGTCGGCCGAAGCGCTGGAGGCCGAGCTGTGGCCCCTGTGCGAGAAGCTGGCGTCCAAAGCCCGGCGCGACGGGGTCGCCAGCCGGGTGCTGGTGCTTAAGCTGCGCCGCACCGACTTCAAGATCGTGACCCGACGCGTCACCCTGCCCGATCCGGTGCAGACGGCGCGCGCCTTGTTCGCTGCGGGGCGCGATCTGCTAAAGCCGGAGCTGGGGCGCCCCTATCGTCTGATCGGTATCGGTATGGCGGACGTGCAGGACGCGGAGGACGCGCCCGCCGGCCTGTTCCAGACCAGTGAGACGCGCGCCTTGAAGACAGAGCGTGCCATCGACGTGCTGCGCGAAAAGTTCGGCAAGGACGCAGTGGTGGCGGGCCGTGCGCTGAAGCCGTAGGACAGGGCATGGATCTCGCTAAACGCGCCTATGACCATGGCTTTCGCCTGGACCCGATCGTCCGCAGTCTGCTGGACACAGACTTCTACAAGCTGCTGATGCTGCAGATGATCTGGCGCGAGCATCGCGACGTGCCGGTCGTCTTCCAGGTCATCAACCGCACCAAGACTGTGCGTCTGGCTGACGAAGTTGATATCGACGCCTTGCGCGAACAGCTGGATCATGCCCGCACCTTGCGCTTCACCAACAAGGAATTGGTCTGGCTGGCGGGCAACAGCTTCTATGGCGTGAAGCAGATCTTCTCGCCCGACTTCATCGCCTGGCTGACCGACTATCGCCTGCCAGACTACGAGCTGTCGGTTCAGGACGGGCAGTATGTGCTGACCTTCTCGGGTGCTTGGGCCGAGGTGACGCTGTGGGAAATCCCGGCGCTGGCGATCCTGAACGAGTTGCGCTGCCGGGTCGGGATGCGGCGGCTGGGCCGGTTCGAGCTGGACATCCTGTATTCTCGCGCCAAGACGCGGCTGTGGTCCAAGGTCGAGCGGCTTCGCGCTCTGCCCGACCTCGCCCTGTCCGACTTCGGCACGCGGCGGCGGCATGGCTTCCTGTGGCAACGCTGGTGCATTCAGGCGTTGAAGGAGGGGCTGGGCAAATCCTTCATTGGCACGTCCAATGTGTTGCATGCCATGGAGAACGACCTTGAAGCCATCGGCACCAACGGCCACGAACTGCCGATGGTTCTGGCGGCCCTAGCGCTAGACGACGCGGCGCTGGCCCAGGTTCCATATGCGGTGCTCGACGAATGGCGCAGACACTATGCGGGCAATCTGCTGATCGTTCTGCCCGACGCTTTCGGCACCGAGGCGTTTCTGGAGCAGGCGCCCGATTGGGTGGCGGACTGGACCGGCTTCCGTCCCGACTCGGCCCCGCCCATCCCGGCCGGCGACCGCCTGATCGACTGGTGGCGCGCGCATGGACGAGAGCCAAGGGAGAAGCTGCTGATCTTCTCGGACGGGATGGACATCGACGGGATCGAGGCGACGCACGCCCATTTCCACGGCCGCGCTCGGCTCAGCTTCGGATGGGGCACCAATCTGACCAATGATTTCCGCGACTGTTCGCCCGCCGTCGCGCCGGAACTGGAGCCGATCTCCCTGGTGTGCAAGGTGGTCGAGGCCGGCGGTCGCCCCGCCATCAAACTGTCGGACAATCCGGCGAAAGCGGTCGGCGATCCCGGCGAGATCGAACGGTATCGCCGTGTCTTCGGCGTGCGCGGTCTGACGGCTCAACCCGTCACGGTCTGAAACCCGGCCTTAAGCCAGTCATGCGAAAAGGCGGGCATGAGCGCCTTTCTCGACAAGATGCGTCGCCGCGCCGGCCGCTATCTCGATGTCCGTCCCGCCACGGTCCAACCCGCGCGCGGCGTCCTCAGCCTGTCGTTCGACGACATCCCAGCATCGGCCTGGACCGAGGCCGGGCCGATCCTGGCCCAGCATGGGGTCAAGGCAACCTACTATGTCTGTGGCGGCCTGTCGGGCGGTCGCAATCTGGACCTGCCCCAGTTCGAGGTGGAGCATCTGCAAGCCCTCCGTGAGGCCGGGCACGAAGTCGGATGCCACACCTATGAGCATGTCTCGACCCTGACCCTGTCGCCGGCCGAACTGGACGCCAGCCTGGCCCGCAACGCCGCGTGGGTGGCCGAGCGGCTGGACGGATACGAAATGCAGACCTTCGCCTATCCCTTCGGCGATTGCGCCCTGCGGTCCAAGCCGGTGATCGACAAACGCTTCCTGTGCGGGCGCGGCGTACGCGACGGGGTCAATGCCGGGCGTTCGGATCGCAATCTGCTGCAGGCCATCGGCCTGGAGAGCCGTCGCCTGCCCGGCTACGACCTGGAGGCGCTGGTGGCGGAGACGGCGGCGTCAAAAGGCTGGCTGATCGCCTACGGCCACGATGTCAGCGACGCGCCGACGCCGTATGGTTGCCGTCCAGAGGACATCGATCGATTGATCCGACTGGCCAGGGCGGCCGACTTGGACATTCAGCCGGTCGCGGCGGCGTGGCGGATGGCGACAGCCTGAAATCAGGCGGCGTTACGCCGATCCGCCCAGGCGATCAGCTCCTTGCGGGGCCAGATCATCAGCCAGGACCGGGCGGTGTATTCGCCGCTATCGATCAGCGCCTTCCTCGACGCAGACGCCGTCGCCGCCCGTTCGGTGTGGATCTCGCCCGGTCCTTGGTGGACCATGAAGGCACCGCCCTTCAGCGGGTTCAGCCGCAGGTGCGCCAGGCGGGGGCTGATCTCGGTCAGGGGCGGATCGTAGAACCAGCTGGAGCCGATCATGCCCGCCAGTTCAGGGCGCGCGCGGCACAGCTCCGCCGCCGTCGCCCAGGCCTCGTTCCAGCCGTCCTCGTTGAAGCCCCTCAGCCAACGGCTTTCGGTATGCACCTCCAGCCACGGCTCGCGCTTGGCGCCCGCCGCCAGATAGCGGAACAACGGCTTGACGCCCCAGCCGTCGCGGACGTGTTTGACGATCTGCCCAGGTCCGACCGGTGAAGAGAGATCAATCACCTGGCTCTTGCCCCCCGGCACGCTGAGCGCCAGGGTGAAGCGCACGTCCTTCGACCAGTGGTCGAAGACGTAGTCGCCCTCGGCCTTGTCCAGAAACGCCGCAAGCTGTTCGATCCAGTAGGGATACAGCGCCATCACCTCGGCCGGCAGGTTCATCGTCGCCGCACGGTCGGGCAGTTGCAGCGCCCAGGCGGCGACCAAACCCCGACGCACATCGTCGGATGCATCAGCGCCCAAGAGCGCATCCACCGCCTTGGCCGGCATTTCGAAGTCCCAATGCGGCGCAGCCTCGGCGGCCTTTTGCGCGGCCGGGATTACGGCGGCGTCCACGCGCGCGCGGTCGTCAGGAGACAATCGCGCCAGCACGGCATGGAAGGCGGCGACGTCGGGGGTCAGGTGCATATCCATGATCGCACCATGACACGGCGCGGTTGGCGAACCTTTAAAGCGCGCCGAACGGGTGACGCCGCCCTTGCCCCGCGCTAAACCGCGCCCAGATAAACAGGAGCCCCCCATGACCATCGAAGCCCGCATCGCCGAACTCGGCCTCACCCTGCCGGAACCCGCCAAGCCGGTGGCCAGCTATGTCTCCTATGTCCGCTCGGGCAATCAGGTCACCATCTCGGGCCAGCTGTCGAACGACGCGAACGGCGGGATCAAGGGCACGGTCGGCGTGGACGTGACGCCGGAGCAGGCGCTGGAAGCCGCGCGCCTGTGCGGTCTGAACCTGATCGCCCAGATCAAGGCCGCCTGCGATGGCGATCTGGACCGGGTGGTCCGCATCGTGAAACTGGGCGGCTTCGTTCAGGCCGGCCCTGACTTCACCGCCATTCCCGCCGTGATCAACGGCTGCTCGGACATGATGGTCGAGGTCTTCGGCGACGCTGGCAAGCACGCCCGCTCGGCCGTCGGCGTGTACAAGCTGCCGCTCGGCTTCGCCGTCGAGATCGATGCGATCGTGGAGATCCGCTGATCTTTCAGATCTCGGTTCACGAAGGGATCGCCGACATCGGCCGAGAGGCCTGGGACGCGTGCGCGCTGCCCACCGGCGATCCCTTTATCTCCTACGACTTCCTGCACGCGTGCGAGGCCTCTGGCAGCGCCGCGCCGCGTCAGGGCTGGGCCCCACGACACTTGGCTCTGAGGGGTGAAGACAACGCGGTATTGGGCGTCATGCCCCTCTATCTGAAGGGCAACAGCCAGGGCGAATATGTCTTCGACCACAGCTGGGCCGACGCCTATGAGCGGGCCGGCGGCCGCTACTATCCCAAGCTGCTGGGCGCCGTGCCCTTCACCCCCCGCGACCGGCCCGCGCTTCCTGAACCATCCCGAGGCCGACGGCGCGACCGTGCGTCAGGCCCTGATCCAGGGGGCGGTGACCCTGGTCGAACGGCTGGGCGTGTCCTCCCTGCACGTCAACTTCCCGACCGAGGCGGACTGGTCCGCCATGACCGAGGCGGACCTGCTGCCACGCCAGGACATCCAGTTCATCTGGCGCAATAACGGCTATCGGTCCTTCGACGACTTTCTGGCCGCCCTGTCGGCCAACCGCCGCAAGACCATCAAGCGCGAGCGTCGCGACGCCCAAGCCGATCTGGATATCCGCGTCCTGACCGGCGCCGACATCACCGAGGCCCACTGGGACGCCTTCTTCGCCTTCTACATGGACACCGGCTCGCGCAAATGGGGCCGGCCCTATCTGACACGCGACTTCTTCAGTCGCATCGGCGCGACCATGGCCGACCAGATCGCTCTGGTCATGGCGTTTCGGGATCAGACGCCCATCGCCGGCGCCCTGAACTTCATCGGCCGCGACGCCCTTTACGGCAGGCAATGGGGCACGCTGGAAGACGTGCCCTTCCTGCATTTCGAGCTTTGCTATTATCAGGCCATCGAATTCGCCATTTCGCGCGGACTGTCCCGCGTCGAAGCCGGCGCCCAGGGCGACCACAAGATCGCGCGCGGCTACCTGCCCTCATCCGTCTATTCCGCCCACTTCATCGCCGACCCTGCCCTGCGCGATCCCGTCGCCCGCTATCTGGACGGCGAACGCCCGGCCGTGGCGGCGGAGATGCGGGCGATGATCGAAGAACTCTCGCCCTACAAGCAGGCATAGAAAAAGGCCCGGCTGCTGCCAGCCGGGCCTTTCGCCATCACCTTTTCGAGGATCAGGCCGTCTCTTCTTCCTCGGCTTTCGCGGGCGCGCTGGCGCTCATGATGTCGAAGTCGATCTTCCCGTCCTTCAGTTGGACCCTGACGTGTCCGCCGCGCGTCAGACGCCCGAACAGTATGTCGTCGGCCAACGGCTTCTTGATCGAGTCCTGGATGACCCGCGCCAGCGGACGCGCGCCGTACAGTTCGTCGAAGCCGTTCTTGGCCAGCCAGTCGGCGGCTTCGTCGGTCAGTTCGATGGTGATGTTGCGGTCCGCCAGCTGTGCTTCCAGCTGAAGGATGAACTTGGTCACCACCGAGCGGATCGTGTCGGCCTGCAACGGCTTGAAGGCCACGATGGCGTCCAGGCGATTGCGGAACTCCGGCGCGAACAGGCGCTGGATGGCCTTGTCATCCTCGCCCTCGACCTTGCCCCGGCCAAAGCCGATGGAAGCGCGGGCGTTGTCGGCGGCCCCGGCGTTGGTCGTCATGATCAGGATGACGTTCCTGAAATCGACCTTCTTGCCGACCGCATCGGTCAGCATGCCGTTGTCCATCACCTGAAGCAGGATGTTGTAGACATCCGGGTGCGCCTTCTCGATCTCGTCCAGCAGCACGACAGCGTGCGGATGCTGATCGACGGCGTCGGTCAGAAGCCCGCCTTGGTCATGTCCGACATAGCCGGGAGGCGCGCCGATCAGACGGCTGACCGTGTGGCGCTCCATATATTCCGACATGTCGAAGCGCTGCATCTCTATGCCCAAGGTGGCGGCGAGCTGCTTGGCGACCTCGGTCTTGCCGACGCCGGTCGGGCCGCTGAACAGGAAGCTGCCGATCGGCTTGTTCGGATCACGAAGACCCGCCCGCGCCAACTTCATGGCCGCCGACACCTGCTCGATGGCCTGTTCCTGACCGAAGACCGCACGCTTCAGGTCGGTTTCCAGCTCGCGCAGGCTTTCCGTGTCGGACTTGGACACCGACTTGGCCGGGATACGGGCCATCTTGGCGATAACGGCCTCGACCTCCTTCTGACCGATGACCTTCTTCCTCTTGGATTCGGTCAGCAGCATCTGCGACGCCCCGGCCTCGTCGATCACGTCGATCGCCTTGTCCGGCAGTTTGCGGTCGGTCATGTAGCGCGCCGACAGCTCCACCGCCGTGCGCACGGCGCTGTCGGTATAGCGGACCTTGTGGTGCTGCTCGTAGTAGGTCTTCAGACCCTTCAGGATCTTCACCGTATCCTCGACCGTCGGCTCGTTGACGTCGATCTTCTGGAAGCGACGCACCAGGGCGCGATCCTTCTCGAAGTGCTGGCGATATTCCTTGTAGGTCGTCGATCCCATGCAGCGCAGGGTGCCGGACGCAAGGGCCGGCTTCAGCAGGTTCGACGCATCCATCGCTCCGCCCGAGGTCGCGCCCGCGCCGATCACCGTGTGGATCTCGTCGATGAAGAGCACGGCGTTGTCGTGGTTCTCCAGTTCCTTGACCACCTGCTTCAGGCGTTCCTCGAAGTCGCCGCGATAGCGGGTGCCGGCCAGCAGCGCGCCCATATCGAGCGAATAGATGGTGGCGTCCTTCAGGACGTCGGGCACCTCGCCGTTGACGATCTTGCGGGCCAGACCTTCGGCGATGGCGGTCTTGCCGACGCCGGGATCGCCCACCAGAAGCGGGTTGTTCTTGGTCCGACGGCACAGGATCTGGATCGAGCGATCGACCTCGGCCTGACGACCGATCAGGGGGTCGACCTTGCCCTGGCGCGACTTCTCGTTGAGGTCGACGCAATAGGCTTCCAGCGCCTCGCCGCCCTGTTTGACGGCGGAAGCATCTTCGGCCTCTTCGGGCGAAGCGCCCTTGGCCGGGCGCGCCTCGTTGGCGCCCGCCTTCTTGGCGATGCCGTGGGCGATGAAGTTGACCGCGTCATAGCGCGTCATGTCCTGCTCTTGCAGGAAGTAGGCGGCGTGGCTCTCGCGCTCGGAGAAGATGGCGACCAGGACGTTGGCGCCGGACACTTCCTCGCGGCCGGACGACTGGACGTGGATCACCGCGCGCTGGATGACGCGCTGGAAGCCGGCGGTCGGCTTGGCGTCCTCGCCGTCGCTGGTGGCCAGGGCGGCCAAGTCGTTGTCGACATAGAGGGTCAGCGCCGCTTTCAACGCCGACAGATCGACGTTGCAGGCCTGCATGACGCCGGTCGCGTCGGGATCGTCGATCAGCGCGAGCAGCAGGTGCTCAAGCGTCGCATACTCGTGCCTGCGCGCATTGGCGTATCCCACCGCGCGGTGCAGGGTTTCTTCGAGAGGACGGGAAAATGAAGGCATAGGGAGGCTCCTCTCAGTCCTTTTCCATCGTGCATTGCAGAGGGTGCTGGTGGCGGCGCGCCGTCTCGATGACCTGCGCGACCTTGGTCTCGGCGACCTCGTAGGTGAAGACGCCGCAGACGCCGACGCCATGCTGATGCACATGCAGCATGATGCGGGTGGCCTCTTCCCGGCTCTTCTGGAAGAACCGCTCCAGCACATAGACGACGAATTCCATCGGCGAATAATCGTCGTTCAGAATCAGCACTCGATACAGCGAGGGCTTTTGCAGCTTCGGCTTTGTTTCGGTGACGACGGCGGTTCCTTGACCGCCGCCGGTCTCACCGGGCCTTTGTATGGGCATTCGTGTTCCGTAATCGGGGAGTCGTCTTGGCTCTCAGATAGGGAATGATGGCCTGAATTGAAGCGGCGTCCAGTCACGGCTTTCGTGAAGGGCGTCTGACAAAGATTTCACGTGATCACAGAAGGTCAACGGCTCAGGTTGAGCGCCTCAGTTGAACAGCTCCCGATCGCCATGCCCGCCGCCCTCGTCGCCGCCCTTTCGCTCGCCGCCTTCGCCCAGCCTACGCCGCTGGAAACCGCCGTCATGGCGGCCGACGCAAAACTGTTCGCTGTCTTCTTCGAGGGCTGCGACCCGGCCGGACTTCGGGCCATGCTGACCGACGATTTCGAGTTTTTCGACGACCGCGGCGGACGCGTGGCCACCGACGCCGACGGCTTTGTCGCGCAATACGCCGCGCGCTGTCAGGACCGCAGCGCGCCAGACGCATGGCGGACTCGGCGCGAGGCTCTGCGGGACGGTCTGGCGGTCTATCCCATCAACAACTACGGCGCGGTCGAAACGGGCGAGCACGTCTTTTACGAGCGGCAGGGCGACGGTCCGGAACGGCGCGTCGGACGCGCCCGCTTCACGCAGATGTGGAAACAGGAGGGAGCCGAGTGGAAGCTGGCGCGGGTCTTCAGCTACGACCATTCCGCCCTGCCCTGACAGCAAAGAGGCCCCGGAGCGAACTCCGGGGCCTTTTCGATTCTTCAGGCGGTTCGCGGGATTAGCGAGCGGCCTGGAAGGTTTCGACTGAGGCGGTTACGCGCTCGTTGATCGGCTTGATGCTGTCCTTGACCGTGGCGGTGACGATCTCGTTCGTCTTGGTCAGCTCGGCGACATAGCGCTCCATCGACTTCTTGGCCCAGGCGGTCTGAAGCTCGAAGAACTCCTGCACCGAACGGGCGGTCGACAGTTCCTTGGAGGCGGCGACGCCGTCTTCCCACGAAGACTTGGCGAAGCCCAGCGCCTGTTGCGACAGGGCCTCGGCGCCTTTCTGGGCGACGGTGACCGACTCGACCATGGCTTCCAGGGTCTTCTTGCTGTGCGCGTTCAACTCGGCCATCGAGGCCGTCGACTTGTCGATGCCTTCACGGAAGGCCTGGGTGCCAGCAGCCTGCATGGTTTCGGCTTGCGCCTTGACCTTGGCGGCAGCCGAAGTTGCGGCGGCGGTGGCTTGGTCGGCGGTTTTCTTCACGGTTTCAGCGGCGTCGGCCATGATCGTCTCTCCGGTAGAAGGCCCTTGGGGACGGGCCTGAGGGCGGAAATAATGACGCGAGAGGATCTCGCAGACCCGCAATATGCTGCACGTGCGAAGGTTTTTCAAGCGTTTTGTGCAATGCACAATATGATCGGCGATAACCTTGATCGGCCGGTCAAATTTGCGTTGACGCGCGGTTAACCACCACGAAACCTGCGCTTCCTATGCTAGCTGTTTGTTCGTGACGGCCGGGGGGCCTGTCGCACCCTGCTCACCGAGGGGTTGTCCCGCCCATGATTGCTTTTCTCCGCCGTGGCCTGTTCGCCGTCCTCGCGCTTTCGCTGGTTCTGGGCGCGAACGTCAGGCCGATCGAGGCCCAGACCGCCTACTCGGCCCAGGAGAACAGCCGCTACGCCGCCATCGTGATCGACGCCGCCACGGGCGAGGTCCTGTTCGCGCGCAACGCCGACAGCCGTCGCTATCCAGCGTCCCTGACCAAGATGATGACGCTGTATCTGACGTTCGAGGCGCTGTCTCAGGGCAAGGCCAATGTGAACGACGTGCTGACGATCTCGCCGCGCGCCGCGTCCCAGCCGCCATCGAAACTGGGCCTGGCTGCAGGCCAGACCATCACCTTGGACAACGCCATGCGCGCCACCGCCGTGCGGTCCGCCAACGACATGGCCCTGGCCATCGGCGAGCACATCGGCGGATCGGAAGCCCGCTTCACCAATATGATGACGCAGAAGGCCGCGCAGCTGGGCATGACCCAGACGCGCTACTACACCGCAAACGGCCTGCCGGACGCACGCCAGGTGACCTCCGCGCGCGACCAAGCCATTCTGGCGCGCGCGATCATGCGCGATTTCCCTCAGTATTACAGCTATTTCGGCCTTCACGACTGGGCCTACAACGGCCGCAACTATCGCAACACCAATGGCCTGCTGCCGACCGGGCGCGGCTATGACGGGATGAAGACCGGCTACACCAACGCCTCCGGCTATAACCTCGCCGCCTCGGCCGTGCGTGACGGACGACGCCTGATCACCGTGGTTCTCGGCGGCCGCTCGACCGCCAGCCGCAACGCCCACGTCGCCGAACTGATGGACACCGGCTTCGAAGTCGAGCGCCGCCGCGCCCAAGGCGAGCGGATTCAGGTGGCCCAGACCTTCTTTGAGCAGCGTGGGTTCGGCGTCGGGTCGGCGATCGCCGACGCCCCGATCGCCTATGCTTCGGTCAATGACGACGAAGACGGCGTCGGCGCGGAATCCACCGCTGTCGCCTATACGGCCGCGCCGGCGCCCGCCGCCCTGCCGACCCGTGTCGCCCCTGCCCCGTCGGAGCGCGCAGCCAGCCAGCGGGCCGCCGCAGCGCTGCCGCCCATTGGTTCGGCGCCGACCGCCTCCGCCGCTCCCCGTGCGCCTCGCAATGTCACCGCTTCGCTGAACGGCGCACCGGCCAATGCCGCTGTCGCGCCGTCCACCACGCCCCGTCGCTCGGCGTCGTCCGCAACGCGGGAACCCGCCCGCGCCGCTGCCCGCACGCCAGCCGGTCGCTGGGCGGTGCAGGTCGGGGCCTTCCGCGAAGAGAAGGTGGCAACCGACTGGCTGACCGAGGTCAACCGCCGCTTCCGCGATCAGTTCGCCACCGCCGAACGCAACGTCCAGACCGCCGGCGACTGGTATCGCTCGCGCTTCGTGGGCCTGACCGAAACCGGCGCAAAGTCCGCCTGCGAGGCGCTGGCCGCGCGTCGCGTGACCTGCATGGTCATCGGCCCCGACTGAGACCAAAATCGCGAGAACAAATGTTCTTGCTTTGTTCCGGATGATGTCGCATCGTCCTTCCCATGGAAACCGCCAAGGGAAGAGGCGCGCGTTCGAATGCCAGCGGCCGATACGAGCCTGAGCAGCATCAGTCGTTCGATGACGGCTGGACGCAGGACGACGCCGAGGCCGCGCCGCTGCGCACCACCCTCACCCCTGAACACGCCCGCACCATCATCGCCCGGAACGACAGTCCGGACATCGGCTTCGACCGCTCCATCAACCCGTACAAAGGTTGCGAACATGGCTGCATCTACTGTTACGCCCGTCCGTCCCATGCCTGGATGGGCCTATCCCCGGGCCTGGATTTCGAGAGCCGGATCTTCTTCAAGCCCCAGGCCGCAAGTCTGCTGGAACAGGCGTTCCTCGCACCCCGATACCGATGCAAGCGCATCCACATAGGCGGCAATACAGACCCCTATCAGCCGGTCGAACGTGATCTGAAGTCGACGCGCTCGATCCTGGAGGTCATGCAGCGGTTCAATCACCCATTCAGCATCATCACCAAGTCGGTTTTGATCGCGCGCGACGCCGACATTTTGGGCCCGATGGGCAAGGCGGGGCTGGCCTCGGCCTTCGTCTCCATCACCACCCTGGATCGTGGGCTGGCGCGGGCGATGGAGCCGCGCGCCTCGACCCCCGCCAAGCGGCTGGAGGCGATCAGCCGCCTGGCCGACGCCGGTTGTCCGGTCGGGGTCGGGTTCGCCCCCGTCATTCCCGGTCTGAACGACCACGAACTGGAAGCGATCCTGGAGGCCGCCGCCAAGGCTGGGGCCACCCGGGCCATGTATGTCACCCTGCGTCTGCCGCTTGAGATCAAGGATCTGTTTCGGGAATGGCTGGCCGACGCCCGCCCGGATCGCGCCGCGCGCGTCATGTCCCTGATCCGCCAGACACGCGGGGGCAAGGATTATGACGCCGACTGGTCCCAGCGGATGAAGGGGAGCGGCCCCGTCGCCGAACTGATCGGAACGCGGTTCAAGGCCGCCGTCAAACGCTACGGCCTCGACACGCCGCACCGCCTGCTGGATGAAACCCAGTTCCGCGTGCCCGCAGACGCTCGGCCGCAGCTGGAGTTGTTCGGTTAGTCGTCCGCCGCCGAAGGATCGATGGCCCGCGTGACCAGATCGCGCCAGGTCGGATCGGTGTCATCGACCAGATCGACGTCCTCCATCAGGGCCACCGCGCCCTCCCCGTCCGGCAGGATCAGACCCAGGATTTCCATCTCCTCGCCATCGGCGCCGAGGTGGCTTTCGGCCTGAACGGCCACCGCCGCCTGTTCACCGTCCTCTTCCCACCAGATGACCGGCTGGGGCAGGTCCATGGCGATGGGACGCGGATCGTCGGTTTCGCCCAAGGCGAAGACGGCACGTCGCGCCTGAACGTCGTCCAGCGTCGCCACGGCGCCCGTGAACGGTGTCAGCCGCATCCAGTCGTCGGCGTCGAAACCGCCGCCGTCCTCTTCGTTCGTGTCGTCCAAGATCATCGTTTGAAAACCCCCACCAGTTCGACGTGCGAGGACCACAGGAACTGATCCACCGGCGTCACCGTCTCCAGCCGGAAACCGGCATCGATCAGCACCCGCGCATCACGTGCAAATGTCTGAGGATTGCACGACACGCCCACGACGACGCCGGCCTTGGTGTCCGCGATCTGGGCCGTCTGGTCGATCGCGCCGGCCCGCGGCGGGTCGAACACGATGGCGTCGCATCCCTTCAGGTCATAGGGATTCATCGGCCGACGAAACAGATCGCGGGCCTCGGCCGTGATGGCCTTCATCCCTTTGGCAGACCCGATGGCGGCCTTCAGCGCATCGATGCCCGGCTTGGATGCGTCCGCTGCGATCACCGGCGCTACCGTGGCCAACGGGAAGGTGAAGGTCCCTGCGCCGCAGAACAGATCGGCGATCTTCTTGGCGCCCTTCACCGCCGCCAGCGCGCGCGCAACCATCGCCGCCTCGGCCTGAGGGACCGCCTGCAGAAATCCACCCGCCGGCAGGGACACGGTCGCAGGACCGAACGCCACCTTCGGCTGGCGCGCCATCACCAGGGTGTCGCCTGCCAGACTGAGGCGCGCCAGATCGGCCCGGTGTGCGGCCTGAATGGCCTGCATCTGGGCGTCAGCCGACAGGCCGCCGCCCGAGCGCCTTTCGACCCCGGTCACATCGACGTCCAGCCCCGACAGGGTCCAGGTGACGTGCAGGGTCGGGGCCGATTTCGGATGTTCGAAAAAAGCGGCGGCGACCTGGGTCAGCGCCGGAATGGCCGCCACGATCCGGGGATCGGCGACCGGACAGGCCTTCACTTCGACCAGCCGCCAGGAGCGGCGCGCCTTGAAGCCCAGCACCACCCGTCCATCCTGGGTGCGACGGGCATGAAGGGCCAAGCGGCGACGACTGGCCGGCGGGGTCGCCACCGTCGACTCGATCTCGGTCTCGATCCGCTCGCGCGCCAGGGCCAGGCGCACCTGTTCTCGCTTCCAGTCCAGATACGGCTGTTCCGACCAATGCTGAAGCGAGCAGCCGCCACAGTCGCCATATTGAGGCGAGACCGGTGCGATCCGGTCGGGGCTGGGCGTGATGATCTCGACCTCTTCCAACCGACCGTCCACTACGACGCCGCGCACCGTTTCGCCGGGCAAGGTCAGGCCGGCGAACACCGGACCGGACGGCGTCTGGGCGACGCCGTCGCCCTGGCCGCCGACGCGGTCGATGGTGAAGATGTCCATCGGCGGGCTTCTAGCCGGGCGTCCCCTTTCGCTCAAGCCACGGGGCTACAACGGCGGACCGGCTGAACATGAACGAAGATGAACGAACCGATCAATTGCCGTTCAGCTTCGCCGTCGTAAATCCTAGTGCAACGAGACACGAGGCTTTGCCGTTAACGTTTGACGGAAAACCGTTCGGTCCTCAGAGGGTTGGAAAATGCGTCTCACGAAAACATCGATCGCCGCCGTCGCCGCCCTGGCGTTCGGCGTCACGGCTGCCCCGCTCACGGCGTCGGCCCAGAACCATTACGGCAGCGGCTATAGCCAGAACTACGGCACGGGCGCCTACAGCCGCTCGTATGATTACAACAGCGGCCGATATTACGATCCTTGCGCGCGCGAGCGCCAAGGCCGCACCGGCGCCGGCGCGGTGATCGGCGGCGGCGCGGGCGCCGTCATCGGCTCGCAACTGGCCGCACGCGGTCGACGCACGGAAGGCAGCATCCTGGGCGGCGTGCTCGGCGCTGTCGTCGGGTCGCAGGTCGGTCGATCCAGCTCGGACGCCTGCCGCAGCTATCAGAGCAGCTATGGCTCGAACGGCTATTACGCCCAGGGCTATAGCCAACCGAGCTACGGCTATTACGACGATCGTTACACCGGCGACCAAGGCTATCGCTACGACGACTATGATCGTCGCGATGACTATGCCTACAGCCGTGGCGGCTATTACGACGACCGCTCACGCCCGGTCGAATCTTATCAGAATTCAGATGGATGCCGTCTGGCCGAAAGCCAGATTCGTCTGCCGGATGGTCGCACGGACACCCGCTACGTCCGCACCTGCCCCGACCAGTACGGCCGCTATCGCGTCGTCGATTAATTTTCAGCCCCCCTGTCGATCGACGACGTGACGGAGCCGCCGGAGGAGTAATCCTCCGGCGGTTTCTCTTTGTTTCAGGGGCTATCGGCCGTTGGCCTACTTGAGCCCGTTTTGGGGCTATCGGCCGTTGGCCTACTTGAGCCCGTTTTGGGGCTATCGGCCGTTGGCCTACTTGAGCCCGTTTTGGGGCTATCGGCCGTTGGCCTACTTGAGCCCGTTTTGGGGCTATCGGCCGTTGGCCTACTTGAGCCCGTTTTGGGGCTATCGGCCGTTGGCCTACTTGAGCCCGTTTTGGGGCTATCGGCCGTTGGCCTACTTGAGCCCGTTTTGGGGCTATCGGCCGTTGGCCTACTTGAGCCCGTTTTGGGGGTTACGGCCCTAGCCCGGCTTCTTTGCCCAGAGCAGGAACTCAAGATTGCCGTCGCCACCGGTGATCGGACTTTCGGTTGTCGCCTGAACCGCCCAACCCAACGCTTCCAGCCAGTCGCGCACGCGCTCCACGGCCGCCGCATGCGCCCTCGCATCCTTGATCACGCCCTTCTTGCCGCCGCCCGGGCCATCGGCCTCGAACTGCGGCTTGACCAAGGTGACCAGATCCGCGCCGGGCGTCGCCAGATCGAGAGCGACTGGCAGCACTTTGATCAGGCTGATGAAACTGGCGTCGCAGACGACCAGCGACGGCGGCTGCGGGATCACATCAGGCGTGAGGTCGCGCGCATCGGTGCGCTCCAGATTGATCACGCGTGGATCGGACGACACCCGTGCGTGCATCTGGCCGAAGCCGACGTCGACGGCGAACACCTTGGCCGCGCCGCGGTTCAGCAGAACCTCGGTAAAGCCGCCCGTCGATGCGCCGACATCCAGCGCCACCCTGCCCTCCACGAGAACGGGCCATAGGGTCAGGGCGTGGTCCAGCTTCAGCGCCCCGCGTCCGACCCAAGGGTGGGCGGGTTGGGCCTCCAGCGCGATGTCATCCGAGAACTGTTCGGACGCCTTCCGCACGATCACGCCGTCGGCCAGAACCAGCCCCGCCACGATCGCGGCGCGCGCTTGCGAGCGGCTGTCAAACAGGCCGCGTGCGACCAGAAGCTGATCAATCCGCGTCTTCACGGCCGTGCTTTCATCGGGGCGTCAAAGCGACGCCAGACGCGCCAGCGCCGCCTGTAGCTTGACCTTGCCTGCCTCGGCCTCGCCCAGCTTGGTGCGCTGTTCGTCGACGACTTCCGGCGCCGCGCGAGACACGAAGTTGGGGTTGCCCAGCTTCTTGTTCACATGACCGATGTCGCTGTCTAAGGCGGCGATTTCCTTCTCCAGACGGGCCCGTTCGGCGGTCAGATCGATGATGCCCGCCAAGGACAAGGCGATGGTCGAGCCGCCGGATACGAAGGTCACGGCCCCTGTCGGCGCCGCGTCAGCCGAGCCGACCTCGGACACACGACCCAGGGTCAGGATCAGATCGCGATGGCGGGCCATCCGCTCGGCCGTCACGGCGTCGGGCGCGACAAAGGCCAGCGGCGGCTTGGCCGACGGCGGCACGTTCATTTCGGCGCGCAGACCGCGAATCTCGCCCACCAGATCGACCAGCCAGCCGATCTCGGCCTCGGCCGAGGCGTCGATGAAGGCGTCCGGCAGCACCGGCCACTCGGCGCCGATCAGCAAGCCGTCGCGCGCCAAATCGCGGGGTGCCCCCTCCTTGCCCAGTTCGGCCCACAGTTCCTCGGTGACGAAGGGCATGACCGGATGCAGCAGCTTCAGCGTCTGATCCAGCGTCCATGCGGTCATCGCGCGCGTCTCGGCCTTGGCGGCTTCATCGGCGCCCTGGAACACCGGTTTGGCCAGTTCCAGATACCAGTCGCAGAATACATTCCAGACGAAGCGATACAGGGCGCCCGCCGCATCGTCGAAGCGTCCGCCCTCGATGGCCTCGGACACGGCGCGTTCGGCCTTGGTCAGCTCGCCGCGGATCCAACGGTTGATTGTCTGGCCGACGCTCGCGGGATCGAAGCCCTCGATCCGGCGCGCCTCGTTCATCTGGCTGAAGCGCGCGGCGTTCCACAGTTTGGTGCCGAAGTTGCGGTAACCCTCGATCCGCTGTTTCGACAGTTTGATGTCGCGAGTACCCGACAGGATCGCCATGGTGAAGCGCAGCGGATCGGCGCCCAGCTCGTCGATGATGCCCAGAGGGTCGATGACGTTCCCCTTGGATTTGCTCATCTTCTGGCCCTTCTCGTCGCGGACGAGGCCATTGATGATGACGCGCTTGAACGGGACCTCGCCCATGAAGTGCTGGCCCATCATCATCATCCGGGCGACCCAGAAGAAGATGATGTCCGCCGCCGTGACCAGGTCGCTGGTCGGATAGAACCGCTCCAGATCCTCGGTCTTCTCGGGCCAACCCATGGTCGAGAAGGGCCACACGGCCGAGGAGAACCAGGTATCCAGAACGTCCTCGTCCTGGGTCAGGGCGACCTCGGAATCATAGTCCGCCATCGCCTGTTCGCGGGCGTCCTCTTCCGTTTCAGCCACATAGATTTCGCCATTCGGGCCATACCAGGCCGGAATGCGGTGCCCCCACCAGAGCTGGCGTGAGATGCACCACGGCTCGATGTTGCGCAGCCATTCGAAATAGATCTTCTCGTAGGACTTGGGCTCGAACACAGTATCGCCCTGCTCCACCGCCTTCAGCGCGGGCTGGGCCAGGACCTTGGCGTCGACGTACCACTGGTCCGTCAGCCACGGCTCGATCACCACGCCAGAGCGGTCGCCGTGCGGCACGACGTGTTTGGTCTTCTCGATCTCGCGCAGCCAGCCCTCTTCCTCGGCGCGGGCGACGATGGCCTTGCGCGCGGCGAAGCGGTCGAGGCCCGCGAAATCCGGGAAGCTCTCGACCAAACGCAAAATCTCGAAGTCTTCTGTTGTCCGCCCCTCGGCGTCGACGCCCTTGTAGGCTGCGTCAAAGTTCAGTATCCGACCGAATGCGTCCATTACGTTAATGGCCGGCAGGCCCGCCCGCTTTCCGACTTGGAAGTCGTTGAAGTCGTGCGCCGGCGTGATCTTCACCGCGCCCGAGCCCTTGGTCGGGTCGGCGTATTCGTCGGCGACAATCGGGATACGGCGCCCGGTGATCGGGAGGATAACCGATTTGCCGACGATGGCTGCGTAACGCTCGTCATTCGGATGCACGGCCACGCCGGTATCGCCCAGCATCGTCTCAGGCCGCGTCGTGGCGACGACGATGAAGTTTCGCGTCTCCCACTCCGTCGCATTGCCTTCGTCGTCGAAGATCACCGGGTGTTCGTATGTTTCCTCGTCCGCCAGCGGATAAGCGAAATGCCAGTAGGCGCCGTCCACCTCGCGCTGCTCGACCTCCAGGTCAGAGATGGCGGTCTGAAAGTGCGGGTCCCAGTTCACCAGCCGCTTGTCGCGATAGATCAGGCCTTCCTTATGCAGTTGCACGAAGACCTTGCGGACGGCGGCGTTTAGCCCCTCGTCCAGGGTGAACCGCTCGCGCGACCAGTCGCACGATGCGCCGAGGCGGCGCAGCTGACGCACGATGGTCCCGCCGCTTTCGGCCTTCCACTCCCAGATTTTTTCGATGAAGGCGTCGCGGCCCATGTCGCGACGCCCCACATTGCTGGCGGCGGCCAGTTGACGCTCGACCACCATCTGGGTGGCGATGCCGGCGTGGTCCGTGCCCGGCAGCCACAGCACCGCCTTGCCCTTCATCCGGTGATAGCGGGCCAGGATGTCCTGCAGCGTATTGTTCAGCGCATGGCCGATATGCAGGCTGCCGGTCACGTTGGGCGGCGGAATGACGATCGAATAGGCCTCTGCGGCGCCGTCGGTGCGGGGCGCGAACAAGCCGCTCTCTTCCCACTGGGCGTAAAGGCGGGGCTCGGCGGCCTGGGGTTCGAAGGTCTTCTCAAGCATCGGAATAGGTCTTTTGCAAAATGCGAAAGGGCGGCCCCTTCAGGAGCCGCCCCTCGGATTAGTCTGGGCTGAAGCGAAGGGCTAGGCGCTGCGCGCGATGCGTTCGACTTCCTTTTGTACCGCCGCTTGGACAATGCCGGGCAGGTTGTTGTCCAGCCAGTCCTTCAAAAGCGGGCGCAGCATCTCGGCGACCATGGCCTCGACCGTGTTGCCGCTGACGAAGGGCAGGTCGCCCGAGGCCGACGGAGCCGGCTCAGGCTTCTTGAAGCTGGCGGCCAGGCCCGCAAAGGCCGAGGCCGCGCTGGCGGCGGCACTGTCGCCGACCAGAGTGTCATAGGCCGGGGCCGGCTCGGGAGCCGATTCGTAAGCCGGCGCGGGTTCCGGCTCGGGCTGATAGGGCGCGGGCGAATGCTCTACCACGTCCAGGTCGCCGATGGTCTCGGCCGGCGCTTCATAGCGGTCGGTCAGTTCCAGCACGTCGTCTTCGACGGCGGCGGGTTCCGGCGTCGGCTCGACCGGGGCGGCGAAGACGGTTTCGGCCGCGATCGGTTCGGGAACCGGCTCAGGCGTGGCTTCCGGCATCGCGGCCGCCGGCGTCTCGGCCGGGGCCTCGTCTTCGGAGATGATCCGGCGAATCGACGCCAGAATCTCTTCCATGGTCGGTTCCTGGGCGGACTGATCGGTCATGGCGCAACCTTGGGCGAGGCCTGGGTAGAAGGGGTGGGCGCCGAACGACGGATCGCTCGAAACCTGTGCCTTGTCGTCGCATCTTCGCCCGTCGGAATCAACGGGCGGTTTCCGTCCGTATTCGACGCGGTCAGTTCTGCGGCGCCGTGCGCACAACCTCGCCCTTGAGCTGAGCGTCGATCGGCGCGTCGGCGGTGTCCGGCGTGGTCACGATCGGCGGCGAGGCCACGCGGTCCAGCGTCTCGATCACGCCGTCCCACGGCAGGCCGCCGCGTCCCTTGACCTGGTCGTAGTTCGCAGCGGGATCATAGGCCTCGATCGTCGGGTTCAGCGCCGGGCCTTCCAACTGTCCCATGGCGGCCAGCAGCGAGGCGCGGGCGACATATTCAGCGGCGCGGGCGCTGGCGACCGAAGTCTGGGCATTCCGAAGCGCTAGTTCCTGGTTCAACACGTCAAGCGTGGTGCGCAGGCCGACCTGAGCTTCCTGCCGCACGCCTTCGGCCGCGACCGATGCTGCGCGAACGGCTTCCGTGCCGGCCGCGACCGTGGCGCGGGTCGAGAGCACCTGGGCATAGGCCGAGCTGACATTCTGCAGCACGGTGCGGCGCTCGCCCTCAATGCCGATCTGGGCCGCGTTGGCGCGCTCCAAAGCCTGGGCGACGCGCGAGCGATTCAGACCGCCGGTGAACAGCGGCACGGACAGGGTCGCGCCAGCCGTGAAGCTGCGGCGATCGGCCAGTTCGCCCAGGTCGCCCAGATCGTTGGTCGATCCGCCATAGGAGGCGGTGGCGCGCACCGACGGCAGATATTCCGAACGGGCGGCCGCGACGGCGGCCTCGGCGCTTTGCAGTTGATAGGTCGCGGCCAGGACAGCGGGATTGCGCTGCAACGCCGTCTCGATGGCGACGTCGAAGTCGCTGGGCACTTCCGGCAGGACCGGCGCGGCTTCCAGATCGGCCGGCGACTGGCCGACGACGGCGGCATAGGCGGCGCGCGACGTGGAAAGCTGGGCCTGGGCGTTCGCCAGGTCGGCTTCAGACTGCGCCTGCGAGGCTTCGGCCTGGGCCACGTCGGTGCGGGTGATCTCGCCGACCTCGAAACGGGCGCTGGTTTCTTCCAGCTGGCGTTGCAGCACCGTCAGGTTCTCCTGACGGATACGCAGGATTTCCATGTCGCGGGTGACGTTCACATAGGCCTGGATCACCGACAGCATGACCGACTGTTCGATCTCACGCAGGTTCTCGCGGCCGGCCAGGACGCTGGCGCGCGCCTGGTCGATGGCGCGCGAGGTGCGACCGGCAGTCCAGACATTCTGGCTGACGCTGACGCCGACATTGGCGCCTTCAGTTTCGGACGACGAGGTCTTGACCTGGGTATCGGGTATGCCGTCGCCGTTCGTGTCGACGAACTGGGTCACGGCGGGGAAGTCGCTGCGGGTATAGTCGACGCCGGCCGAGGCGCCGATGGTCGGGCGCAGGCCCGACCGCGCCTGGACCACCGTCTCGTCCAGCGCACGCTGGTTGGCGCGTTGGGCCAGCAGGTTGGGATTGGTCCGATAGGCCAGGGCGATGGCGTCCTGCAGCGTCTCGGCCCAGGCCGGCGCGCCCAGACCGGTCATCACAGCGACCACAGCGGCCGAAGCCAGCACACGCGAGCGTTTCAACATTGTCCGTCCTTGCGTGACGCTCCGAAGAACGCCCGAATGTTTTCTCAAGCGTAACTGCGGCCTGACCGAACCACACGCCAGTTAAGTTTTCTTCACGGTTGCGAGCGGGATTTCCGTCGCAACCGCTCGTCTCTTTGATCTTACAGCGCGAAAGTGGGGGCCGGCTTCAGCTCGGCAAGGACCGCAGGCGACGAATCAAACAGCTCGCGGCGCGACAGCCCTTCGCGCGTCTGAACATACAGGGCCGCCTTGCCGATGGCGCCGCGGCGTTCGACCACGCCGATCCGGCCGCCGGGACGCAGAGCCGCGCCCCACGATTCGGGCAGGCTCTCGACGCCGCCTTCGGAAATGATCAGATCCCATCCTTCGCCGCTCGGCTGAGCCAACGGCGCGACGACCGTGGTTACGCCCGCTTCGGACAGGGCCTCGCCGACCACGGCGAAAACGGCCTCGTCCGACTCCTGAGCCGTGACACTGACACCCATACGGGCCAGCAGGGCGGCGGCATAGGGCGCGGCGATCGCCAGGGCCTTCTCGCCTTCGCGTGCATCGGCCGCTTGCAGCAGCTTGGCGACGTCGCGCGCAGGCATCAGGCGGCGCTCGCCCGCGATCATCACCGATTCTTCGGAATAGGCGGCGAAGGCGCGATCAGGCGCGCAGAATTTCTCACGCGGCACAGCCATCATGGCCAGGTGAATCGCGCGATCCGTCACGTCGTTCACTCGCACCTGCGAGTCGACCATGGCCTTGCGCTCTGCGGTGAAATCCATCTGTAGGCAGCCTTCAACGATAATCCGGGAGGAAATCTCGCGCGCTTATAGGTCCGTGCGTTGCAGCGGACAATCCGATCTGATAGCGAACGCCCCTCGCGATGACCGCCCCCGAGAAATCGGGGACAAAAAGCGGCCTGATGGCGGAGTGGTGACGCAGAGGACTGCAAATCCTTGCACCCGGGTTCGATTCCCGGTCAGGCCTCCATCGCGACGATACGGACGAAGGCCGCCCCTCGGGGCGGCCTTCGCGTTTTCAGCTTCCAGCAAGCGGCGTCGTCGTCAGATGATGAAGCGCAACCGCACTCGTCGCCGCGACATTCAGCGAATCGAACCCGCCCGCCATAGCGATGCCGATCGGCCGGCAACGGTCGATCAAATCCTTGGGCAGCCCCGGACCTTCCGACCCCAGCATCAGAGCGACCGGTCCGGCGCGCCTGTAGTCCGAAAGCCGCTCGGTCGCCGAAGGCGTCAGCGCCAACACCTCGACGCCGGCCCGCTGCAGGGCCTCGATAATGTCTGTCGCGCCGGCCACGACGAACGGCGTGCGCAGCACCGCGCAGACCGAAACGCGAATCGCCTTGCGGTAAAAGGGGTCGCAGCAGGTCGGATCAAGCAGCACCGCCGTGGCGCCGAACGCGGCGGCGTTCCTGAACAAGCCGCCGACATTGTCGTGGTTGCCGATCCCGCTGGCCACGACGAACACGTCCTGCGACCCGATATCCGCCAGCACTTTGTCCAGCGACAGCGGCTCGGGCTTTTGGCCCAAGGCCAGAATGCCCCGATGCAGTTCGAAACCCGCGATTCGGTCCAGCACGGCTTGGCCCGCAACATAGACGGGCGTCGCGGGCGCCAGAGACGTGATGACATCGCCCAAGGCCGCAACGCGCTTTTCCGCCAGCAGCAGCGACAGGGGCCGGCAGCGCGACGCCGTCGACGCCAGTCCACGCACCACGACCTCCCCTTCCGCGATGAACAGTCCTTGACGACCCGTCAGATCGCGCTCTCGGATATCGCGATAGGCCGCAACACGCGGGTCTGCGGGATCGTCGATAAATATCGTTTCGATTGGCTCGTTTTCCCATTGCAAGATCGGAACAGCCGCTGCTATACGCCCGCCTCCCGAGCAGATGTTCCGCAGTAGCTCAGTGGTAGAGCAGCCGACTGTTAATCGGCTGGTCGTAGGTTCGAATCCTACCTGCGGAGCCACTCGGGGTAAAGACTGAGGCCAGACAAGGCGTTAGGTCAAAAATTTTCCATAATACCTGATCCTTCTCGCACGACGACCGAGCTGCTGGGCGCGGACGTGCCGCGATCTGGTGTCGCTTTGACGCACACCGCCCCTGTCCGTAGATCAAAGCGAACCTTGGCCAACCTTGAGCGTTGGCAAAGCTATCCCTCACGATCCAGGAGAGACGCCCCGCCTCGATGTCCATCAGCTTCCTTTTCGTCGTCATCCTGGTCCTGCCGTTCCTTGGCGCCATCGTCGCGTCCGGCTTGCCGCGTCACGCACGCACCTCGGCCGCCATCTTGTCCTGGATCGTGGCCTTGGTCAGCCTGGGGTGTCTGGCTGCGCTATGGCCGATGTTCCAGGACGGGGAGACGCTGCGCTACGAGATCCCGTGGCTGCCGTCGCTGGGCGTCAATCTGGTGCTGCGACTGGATGGACTGTCGTGGCTGTTCAGCGCCCTGATCCTGGGGATCGGCGCCTTGGTGGTGCTGTATGCCCGCTACTACATGTCGCCGAAGGATCCGGTGCCGCGGTTCTTCTCCTTCCTGCTGGCCTTCATGGGCGCGATGCAAGGCGTGGTGCTGTCGGGCAATCTGATTCAGCTGGTCGTATTCTGGGAGCTGACCAGCCTCTTTTCCTTCCTTCTGATCGGCTATTGGCACCAGAACCCCGCCGCGCGCGAAGGGTCGCGAATGGCGCTGACGGTGACGGCCATGGGCGGCATCGCCCTGCTGGTCGGGATGATCCTGATCGGGCGGATCGTCGGCAGCTACGACCTCGATGTCGTCTTGGCGTCGCGCGAGGCGATCCAGACCAGCCCGCTGTATCTGCCCGCGCTGATTCTGCTGCTGCTCGGCGCGATGACCAAGAGCGCGCAGTTTCCGTTCCACTTCTGGCTGCCCCGCGCCATGGCCGCGCCGACGCCGGTCAGCGCCTATCTGCACTCCGCGACCATGGTGAAGGCGGGGATCTTCCTGCTGATCCGCTTCTGGCCCGTCCTGGCGGGGTCTGAGAGCTGGTATCTGATCGTCGGCGGCATGGGTCTGGCGACGCTGCTGCTCGGCGCCTGGTGCGCCATCTTCCAGCATGATCTCAAAGGCCTGCTGGCCTATTCGACGATCAGCCATCTGGGCCTGATCGTGCTGCTGCTGGGATTAGGCAGTCCGTTGGCCTGTATCGCGGCCATCTTCCACACGGTGAACCACGCCACCTTCAAGGCGTCGCTCTTCATGGCCGCCGGCATCATCGACCACGAGGCCGGCACGCGGGATATGCGCAAGCTCAGCGGTCTTTTCCGCTTCATGCCCTTCACGGCGACCCTGGCTATGGTGGCCGCAGCCGCGATGGCGGGCGTGCCCCTGTTGAACGGCTTCCTGTCCAAGGAAATGTTCCTGGCCGAGGCGGTGGCCAGCGCCCATACGCACGGCCTGAACATGCTGCTGCCCGCCCTGGCCACCTTGGCCAGCGCCTTCAGTGTTCTGTATTCACTCCGGTTTATCCACGCGACCTTCTTCGGCCCGCCTCCGACCGAGCTGGATCGCATCCCGCACGAGCCGCCCGCCTGGATGCGTCGCCCCGTCGAGGTGCTGGTCGCCCTGTGTCTGGTCGTCGGCATCTTCCCGGCTGTGACAGTGGGACCGTTCCTGAAGAGCGCCGCCGTTTCGGTGCTGGGCTTTGACCTGCCCTATTACAGTCTGGCCCTGTGGCACGGATTCAACCTGCCGCTGGTGCTGAGCCTTATCGCCCTCGCCGGCGGCGTGGGTCTTTATGTCGTCTTCGGCAAACGCATCAACGCCAACCCGCGCGGCGGACCGTGGGGCTGGAAGCGTCTGAACGGCGGCTGGTTGTTCGAGCGAACCATGACCGGCCTGTTCAAGGGGTCGGAGGCGATGGTTCGCCTGTTAGGGGCCACACGACAACAGGCACAGCTGAGGGCCATCGTCTTGGTCGCCCTGCTGGCGGGCGGGCTGGCGGCGATCGGCGCAGGATTGGTCATCCGCCCGATCATGCCGACATTCACCCTGTCCAACTGGGCCTTCGCCGGTCTTTGGCTGGTCGGCGCCAGCTGTGCAGTCGCGGCGGCATGGCAGGCGAAATATCACCGGCTTGCCGCCGTCGTTCTAATGGGCGGCGCAGGTCTGGCCAGTTGCCTGTCCTTCGTCTGGCTGTCGGCGCCGGATCTGGCCGTGACCCAGTTGCTGGTCGAGGTCGTGACCACCGTCCTGCTGCTGCTGGGTCTGCGCTGGCTGCCGAAACGGCTGGAGACCATTCGCCTGCCACAGGCCATGGAGAAGCGGTCTCGCCGCCGCCGCCGTATCGACCTGATCATCGCCGCCGCCGTCGGCGCGTCCTTGGCGGCCATTTCCTACGCCGTCATGACGCGACCATCGATCGAGGGGATTTCGCGCTTCTTCGTCGAACACGCCTACAAGGACGCGGGCGGTCGCAACATCGTCAACGTCATCCTGGTCGACTTCCGCGCCTTCGACACCTTTGGAGAGATCACGGTTCTGGGCATTGTCGGTCTGACGATCTTCGCCCTGCTGCGCCGCTTCCGTCCCGCCGACGACACCCTGTCCAATCCCAGCCAGCAGAGCGTGCAGGATGCCTCAGACCGCGATCATGAGACGCGATCGGAGGGCGACACGCTGAAGGAGACCATGCTGATCCCCCGCGTGGTGATGCGCTGGATCTTCCCCTTCATCATCCTGCTCGCCGTTCACCTGTTCCTGCGCGGTCATGACCTGCCGGGCGGCGGTTTCGCGGCGGGTGTGGCCCTGTCGATCGCCTTCATCCTGCAATATATGGCCTCGGGCGCCCGCTGGGTCGAAGAGCGGCTGGCGATCCGGCCCATCTTCTGGATCGGAGCCGGCCTGGTGATCGCCGCCCTCAGCGGGATCGGATCGTGGCTGTTCGGCTATCCCTTCCTGACTTCCTGGTTCCAGTATGCCGACCTGCCGATCCTGGGCCGCGTGCCCTTGGCCAGCGCCGTGCTGTTCGACTTGGGCGTGGTCGTTCTGGTCGTGGGCGCCACGGTCCTGACCCTCGTCGCCCTGGCGCACCAGTCGCTGCGCAAGCCTAAGCAAAGAGACGCCGAAGAAGGAGAGCCGTCATGATGGAGCTGGTTCTCGCCCTCGCCATCGGCGTGTTGTCGGCCTCGGGTGTCTGGCTGCTGCTGCGCCCGCGCACCTTTCAGGTGATCATGGGGCTGTCGCTGCTGTCCTATGCGGTCAACATCTTCATCTTCGCCATGGGGCGGCTGAGGTCGGGCGCGCCGCCCGTGCTGGCGGGCGACGTCTCCGACCCCGCGCGCTACACCGACCCGACGCCGCAGGCGCTGGTCCTGACCGCGATCGTCATCAGCTTCGCCCTGACGGCGCTGTTCCTGGTCGTCATTCTGGCCGCGCGCGGCATCACCGGCAACGACCATGTCGATGGCAAGGAGCCGGACGCATGATCGACTGGAACGCCCATCTGATCATCGGCCCCATCGTCCTGCCGATGATCATCGCCTCAGCCATGCTGCTGCTGGACGAACGTCGCCGAACGCTGAAGGCGGCGCTTAGCTTGAGCGCTATGGCCGCCATTCTGGTCATGGCTTTGGTTCTGCTGCACGAGAGCGCAAACGGCGCGGTGGGCGGCGGGGATACTGCCCGCGTCTATCGCCTCGGATCGTGGGCTGCGCCCTACGGCATTGTCCTGGTGGCCGACCGGCTGTCGACGATGATGGTCGCGCTGACCAGTGTTCTTGGCGGATGCGCGCTGATCTTCGCCCTGGCGCGATGGGACCGGGCGGGACCGCGCTTCCACGCCCTGTTCCTGCTTCTGATCATGGGCGTGAACGGCGCCCTGCTGACCGGCGACCTGTTCAACCTGTTCGTCTTTTTCGAAATCATGCTGGCCGCCTCATACGGACTGGCCCTGCATGGGTCGGGCGAGGCGCGGGTGCGGGCGGGCGTGATCTATATCGCCGTCAATCTGACGGCGTCCTTGCTGTTCCTGATCGGCGTCAGCCTGATCTACGGGGTGACCGGCACGCTGAACATGGCGGATGTTGCGACGCGGGTTGCGACCGTTTCAGTAGATGACCTAGGACTGTTTCATATCGGAGCGGCGGTGCTGGGCACAGCCTTCCTGATCAAGTGCGCCATGTGGCCCTTGGGCTTCTGGCTGACCCCGACCTATTCGGCTGCCACCGCGCCGGCGGCGGCGGTCTTCGCCATCCTGTCCAAGGTCGGGGTCTATGTCGTCATCCGCCTCAGTCTGCTGCTGTTCGGCGCCGACGCGGGCGCCTCCGCCGGATTTGGCCTGACCTGGCTGTTCGTCGGCGGACTGGCGACCATAGCGTTCGGCACGTTCGGCCTGATCGCCTCTCGCGATCTGTCGCGCGCCGCCGGGTTCGGCGTGATGATTTCGTCTGGCACCGTTTTGGCCAGCCTTGGCGTCGGCGATGCGGCGACCCTCAGCGGCGCGCTCTTCTACTTGATTGGCTCAACCCTGGCCTGCGCAGCCCTGTTCTTGCTGGCCGAGATTCTCCAGCGCGGACGCGAGACCGACGTCGGCGAGGCGCGCGCTGTTTTCGATGACGAGTATCGTGATCCCTTCGACGACGAAGAGCGCAATGAGCCAGGCCTGGTCATTCCGGCGGCCGTCGCGGCCCTGGGCGGGGCCTTTCTGATCTGCACCCTGATGGTCGCCGGTCTACCGCCCTTGGCCGGCTTCGTCGGAAAACTGTCGATGATCAGCGCCTTGGTCGGCGTTGGCGATGCGGCGGCCTGGACGCTGGTCGCTGTGCTTTCCGTATCCAGCCTCGGCGCCTTGATCGGCTTGACGCGTCTCGGTGTCGGCGCGATCTGGACCCGCGACGAGGACGCGCCGGCGTTCGTCGTGGGTGCGGCCGAGCTGACGGCGGTCGCAGCCCTGCTCGGCGCCTGCGTGTTTCTGGCCATCTTCGCTGGTCCCGCGTTGATCTACACCGACCACACCGCGGCCTGGCTGGCTGAACCGCAAGGCTACATCCACGCGGTCCTGGGCGGAGGCGGTCGATGAGACGCGTCCTTCCCTACCCCATCCTGTCGCTAGGCCTGTTCGTCGCCTCGATCCTGCTCAGCGCCTCGGTTGCGCCGCCGGCTCTGGCGCTCGCGGTGCTGCTGGCCTTGCTGGCGCCGATCATCATGCTGGCGCTGGGCGTGGATCGCGTGCGGGTGAAGGCGCCGATGACCATCATGCGCCTCGCCATCGACGTCGTGGGCGATATCGTGCGCTCCAACTGGGCGGTCTCGCACATCATTCTGGGGCGGCGACGGCATGAGCGCACATCCGGCTTCATCCACATCCCGCTGGACCTGCGCGACCGATACGGTCTGGCGGTCCTGGCCATCATCATCACCTCGACGCCCGGCACCCTGTGGGTCGAGTACGAAGCCGCGACCGGCCGTCTGCTGCTGCACGTGCTGGATCTCGTGGATGAAGAGACCTGGGTGCGGCTGATCAAGGATCGCTACGAACGCCGGCTGATGGAGATTTTCGAATGACGGCGGCGGTGCTGACCTGGGGCCTGGGTCTGGCCCAGCTGATGCTGATCTGCGCCATGGCCCTGGCGGCGTGGCGGATCATTCACGGTCCGCGCGCCCAGGATCGCGTCCTGGGCATGGACACGCTTTATCTGAACGGCATGCTGCTGGTGGTGGTGTTCGGCATCCGCACCAACAGCCAGCTTTATTTTGAGGCCGCTCTGGTGATCGGCATGTTGGGCTTCGCCGCCACCGTGGCGCTGGCCAAGTTCCTGATGCGTGGCGAGGTGATCGAATGACCCAAGCTGAACTTCCCGCATGGGCCGCCATCATCGTCGTCGTCCTGGCGGTCATCGGGTCGGCCCTTTCGCTACTGGGCGCGGTTGGGCTGGTTCGGCTGAAGACCTTCTATGAGCGCGTCCACGCTCCGACGCTCGGGGCCACGCTAGGCATGGCGCTGGTCCTGCTGGCGTCGATCGTCTGGTTCACGATCGTCGAGCGGCGTTTCATGCCCCGCGAAATCCTGATCGGCCTTTTCCTGACGGTCACAACGCCGGTCACCTTGATCCTGCTGGCCCGCGCCGCCCTGTTCCGCGATCGCACCGAGGGCGCCGAAGACACGTCGGGAAAGGGCTGATCGGCGGCAAAAAGAAGCCCGGCGGGGGCGCCGGGCTGCAAGCAGGTTCGGTGATGGTGTCCCTGAGGACGGCCCCATTTCTTAACCGAAATGGTTTCCAGATCGTTAAATGCCTTCAGTCAGGCAGCCAGGTCGTCTGACGCCCGGATGGCTCGACAGGCCATGTGATCCGCCAGCCCGCCCCCGCCCGCTCGACGACGAAGCCCGCAGCCGCGCCCGCGCCCGGATAGTCGAAGCGCTTTCCATTCACCGTGATCGTCGCCGCACCCGACTGTCCGATGACGGCCCGCCAGCGGCCGCGCCCGATCGCCGTCGGCGCCATATCTGCGCCGTTGATATTGACCGAGGGAGCCGCCCCATTCGTCCGGCCTGACACCATCAGAGTCGCACCGTCCGAATCCACCGCATCCAGCCCCTCGCTGCCATCGAGCCGGACAGTCGGCTGGCCTGCTGCAATCAGGGCGACGGGACCGGCCCCGCCCTGGATCACCACCAGCGTCTCAGGCGAGACGGCGGCGTCCTCGCCCACCTGCACCTCAGGCGTGAAGCGTACATCGCCGCTCAAAGGCGGCAGTCGCAGTTCGAACCGCCCCGCGCCGTCCGCCGTCGTCGCCACGGCCGCAGTATCCGGCGCACGCAGTACGACGCGCGCATTGGGCCCCGCCCCGCCGCGCAGCACCAGAACGCCGCCGTCGCGCATCACGCCATCAATCTGGGGCGGGCGAACCCAGGGCGAGGCCTCGTCGGCCCCCGTCGGCCCCGCCACGCCGCCCTGCTGATCGGAACAGGCTGCGGCAGCCAGGACCGCGACACACGCGACCATCATCTGACGTTTCATCCTGCGCCTCTACGATATAGGACTGGCGACCCAGCGGCTCGAGCCTGTGTTAGCTTGAGCGCCGTCGGTTTGGCCATGGCCAGGCCGCCTATTCGTTTTCTTCGAGGCTCCATGTCCCTGCCCCCCGTTTCGTTCCTGCCGTTCGACGGCTCTTCCGTCTGCCTGTTCTGCGGCGCCTCCGAGACCGCCGATCCTACCTATACCGAGGCGGCCTATGCGTTCGGCAAGGTGACGGCCGAGGCCGGCTGGCGGCTGGTCTATGGTGGCGGCGGCGTGGGCCTGATGGGGGCCTCGGCGCGCGGCGCGCATGAGGCGGGCGGCCGGGTCGTCGGCATCATGCCGGCTTTCCTGCGCAGCCGCGAACGCTTGTTCGACGAGGTCGAGACCGTCGTCGTCACTTCGATGCACGAACGCAAACAGCTGATGTACGATCAGTCGGACGCCTTCGTGGTGGCGCCCGGCGGCATCGGCACCCTGGAAGAGGTTGTGGAGCTGCTGTCCTGGAAGCGGCTGGACCTGCACCACAAGCCGGTCGTCTTCCTTAACCTGAACGGCTTCTGGAACGGCTTCTTCGAGCTGATGAAGCACAGCGTCGCAGAAGGAATGACGCCGCAGTCATTCCTGGACGCCTGGACCGTCGCCGAAACCGTCGAAGAGGCGATGGCGCAGGTTCAGGCCGGCGGCGATGCGCCGCAATTGAAACATGATCATCGATAAGTGATCATCGCTCATAATCCGCTACGCGCACCTTGACAGTTTTTATCGAAAACTGACATGGGAGCGCAGCGGCATGACGCCGTTCTTCATTTCGGAGAGTTTTCAATGCGCGCTCTGCTGATCGCCGCCGCCCTGTTCGCCGCCGCCCCTGCGGTCGCCCAAGCCCCCGCCGCCACCAGCCTGACGCTGGCCGACGCCGCCAAGGCGCCCGCACGCGCCACCATCATCGACGGCGCTCGTTGGTCCTGCGAAGGCGCGACCTGCACCGCTGCTGGCGGCACGGAACAGCCCGCGACGCGCGCCTGCCGTCGCGTGGTTCAGAAGTTCGGTCCCGTGACCGCCTTCTCGTACAAGGGCGTCGCCCTGAGCGCCGACGAACTGGCTGTCTGCAACGCCTAAAATGCGTGAGGCGGCTTAGGCCGCCTCACCTCTCAGACGCCGCTGGATGGTTTCGCGACCGATCAGCGGCGCCATGGCCGCCATGTCCGGCCCGTGCTGCTGCCCCGTCAGCGCCAGACGCAGCGGCATGAACAGCGCCTTGCCCTTGGCGCCCGTCTCGGCCTTGACGGCCGAGGTCCACGCCGACCACGCGTTCTCGTCGATCACTTCCGGCAGCAGACGCAGCGCCGTTTCAATGAAGGTCGCATCTTCGATCACCGGTTGGATCGGACCACGGACGATCTGCGCCATGTCCGCGACGTCGGCGAACTTTGTCAGATTGCCCCGCACCGTATTCCAGAAGGCTTCGCCGAGATCGGCGCCGAGAGCCTGAAGACGCGGCTGCGCCGTCTCATAGTCCATGACGTGCAGCGCTTGGGCGTTAAGCCGGTCCAGATCCGCCGTATCGTAACGCGCCGGCGAACGGCCCATCTTGGAGAAGGCGAAGCTCTGACCCAGAGCCTCGACCGAGGCGCCGACTTCCAGCGGATCAGACGTCCCGATCCGGCCGAGGTGGCTGGTGATTGCGATCGGCTCATAGCCTTGGTCGCGCATGTCGCTGATCGACAGCGATCCCAGACGCTTGGACAGGGCCGCGCCGTCGGCGCCGACCAGCAACGGCATGTGGGCGAACCCCGGAACCGTCGCGCCCAGAGCTTCGAAGATTTCGATCTGCGCGCCAGTGTTGGTGACGTGATCCTCGCCCCGGATGATGTGGGTGATGCCCATGTCGATGTCGTCGATCACCGACGGCAGGGTGTAGAGGAACAGGCCGTCCTCGCGGATCAGCACCGGGTCCGACATCGAGGCGGTGTCCACCTCCGCATGACCGCGCGCCAGGTCTTCCCAGGCGACGCGCTTGCCGTCTAGCTTGAAGCGCCAATGGGGGCGGCGCCCTTCGGCTTCGTAAGCGGCCTTCTGCTCTTCGGTCAGTTCCAGCGCCGCGCGGTCATAGATCGGCGGCAGGCCGCGCGACAGTTGCACCTTGCGCCGACGGTCGAGCTCGTCGGCGGTTTCATAGGCGGGATAAAGCCGCCCCGACGCCTTCAAACTGGCGGCCGCTTCTTCGTAGCGATCGAACCGCTTGGACTGATTGTAGCGCTCGTCCCACGGCATCCCCAGCCAGGTCAGGTCGTCTTCGATCCCCTGTTCGAACTCGGGCGTGGAGCGCGCCAGGTCGGTGTCGTCGATGCGCAGAACGAACGATCCGCCCTGCCCCTTGGCGAACATCCAATTCACCAAAGCGGTACGGACATTGCCGACGTGCAGCTTACCCGTGGGCGACGGGGCGAAACGAACCTTGACGGACATGGGTAGACGACCTCGAAAGCGAGGCGGCTAGGTCGCCCCGCAACCCGGCGAAGTCAAGGCGCGGAAGGCTTAAACCTCAGTCGTCGCGGTGAACGCGTTCGCGGCGTTCGTGGCGTTCCTGGGCTTCGACCGACAGGGTCGCCGTCGGACGGGCTTCCAGACGACCCAGGCTGATGGGTTCGCCCGTGTCCTCGCAGTAGCCGTAGGAGCCGTCCTCGATCCGGCGCAGCGCGTCGTCGATCTTGGAGATCAACTTGCGTTGGCGGTCGCGGGTGCGCAACTCCAGCGCGCGATCGGATTCCGAAGACGCCCGGTCCACCAGATCGGGGTGGTTTTCGGTCTCGGCCTTCAGATTGACGACCGTGCCCTTGGACTCGCGAAGGATCTCATCCTTCCAGGCCAGCAGCTTCTTCTTGAAATAGGCTTGCTGCCGTTCGTTCATGAACGGCTCGCTGTCAGACGGCCGATACGGGCCGGTTTCGTCGGACACAACGGACGCCAAGGCGCTCATCGATCTCACGCTCTCTAACACGCCCCCCTGTGGCGTAGATGGCCGTATAATCAGCCCGTCGAGTCGCGGCAACGCGGTTCTCGATTCCGTGATGAAAATAGGGCGACTAACCGCCTGACAGTGGCAAAAGTCACTCACTGCCAAAGCTTAGCCGCCTGATGTCAGACGATTATTTCGTATCAGGGGCGGTTGCGGCGCATTTCCGCCTTCGCCAGTTCGACTGAGGCGCGCAGGTCGATCTGATCCAGCAAGGCGCCCAGGTCCTTGTCGTCGTCGGCGGCGCGCTCCTCGCGCAGGCTCCGCGCCAGACGATCCAGAGCCCCCTCGTCGGCGTCGCCGTTCAGCAGGGCCAGCTTGATTTCGTCAAGGCGGTCCAGAAGACCGCTGCCGCGCCGGATCGCGCGACGTCGCTTTTCCAGCGGCCCCTCGACCCCTTGAAGGGCCATCAAGGCCGAGACGTCAGAAACCCCGCCCGTCGCTGCGCTGGCGGTCGTTGCAGCAGGCGCAGGGGTAGCCGCAGTCTGCCCTAGTGAGAAGCCGCTGGCGGATCGCGTAGGACGTGTGCTGGCAGGCGTGCTGACGCCGTTGGGGCCGACAACCTTCATGTGCAGGTGCTCCGCGTCATGAAACCATGGATGACGGCCGGCGATGACTGTTTGGTTAACGCCCCGGCAAATCCTGCCGCTTCTCTGACCGTCAAAGGCCGACCGACATTGAATTCACGTCGTTAATTCTCCGGCACGATCCTCGCACTGATGACGGCGTAACGTTGCGTGGACGCCTGACCGATGCAAAATCTGCTTGCCCGCCTGATCGCCTCCGTCGCCGCGACGCTCGTCGTCGCCGGCGGCGCGACCTCGGCGTTGGCCCAGTCGCAGTCGCGCATCAAGGACATCGCCGCCGTCGAGGGCGTGCGCGGCAACCAGTTGGTCGGCTACGGCATGGTCATGGGGCTGAACGGCACGGGCGATTCCTTACGAAATTGCCCCTTCACCCGCCAATCGCTGGAAGGCATGACCGAGCGGCTGGGCGTCAACATTCGCGGGGCCAACGCCAACACCAAGAATATGGCCGCCGTCATGGTCACGGCCGACCTGCCCGCATTCGCCACGCCCGGCTCGCGCATCGACGTGTCGGTCGCCTCCATGTGCGACGCCAAGAGCTTGCTGGGCGGTTCGCTGGTTGTCACCAGCCTGCAAGGCGCGGACGGTCAGGTCTATGCGGTGGCGCAAGGCTCGGTCCAGACCGGCGCCGTCTCGGCGTCTGGCGGTTCAGGGTCGTCGGTGACGCGCGGCGTGCCGACTGCGGGCCGCATCGCTTCGGGCGCCTTGGTCGAGCGCGAGACCGGCTTCCAGATGGCCAATATGAACGAGGTGCGCCTGAACCTGCGCAACCCCGACTTCACCACCGCCCAGCGCGTCGCCGCCGTCGTCAACGCCGCCTATCCGGGGTCGGCTTTGGCCGAGAACGGTACGGTCGTCGCCCTGCGCGCGCCTGGTGAACTGGGCATGGCGGGCTTCATCAGCCGGATCGAGAACCTGGCCGTCAGCGTCGATACCCCCGCCAAGGTCATTATCGACGAGGTCAACGGCGTCATCGTCATGGGCGACGCCGTGCGCATCTCTCGCGTCGCCATCGCCCAAGGCAACCTGACCATATCGGTGGACGAACAGCCGCAGGTTAGTCAGCCGGCGCCCTTCAGCCGGGGCCAGACCGCCGTCGTGCCCTCGACCCAGGTGAACGTCGAAGAGGATCTGGGCACCCAGATGCGGCTGGTCGGCGGCGGGGCCAACCTGTCCACCCTGGTCAACGGCCTGAATGCCCTGGGCGTCAGCCCGCGCGACATGATCAGCATCCTGCAGGCCATCAAGGCCGCCGGCGCCCTGCAGGCCGACATCGAGGTGATGTGAGCATGACCGACCTGACCGTCTCCGCCGATCTGCTGCGCCCTGCGGCGGCCGCGCCCACGGCCGTGAACCGTGACAAAATCGCGGAAACCGCCAAGGCCTTCGAGGCCACCTTCATCTCGCAAATGCTGAAGCCGATGTTCGAAGGTCTGTCGACCGATGGCCTGTTCGGCGGCGGCCAGGGCGAGGCGACGTGGCGCAGCTTCATGCTGGACGAAATGGCCAAGTCCACGGTCAAGGCGGGCGGCATCGGCCTGAGTAATACCGTCATGGCCGAAATGCTGAAGATGCAGGAGGGCCGGCCATGAGCGACACCGAACTGGCCCAGGCGCGGGTTCGTCAGTTGACGACCTTGACCTTGCGCCTGACCGAGCGGCTGAAGGCCGAAACAGCCGCCTTCGCCGATGGCCGTCCTCAGGATGTGGCGGCCGGTCTGTCGGAAACGCAGGAGATGGCCAATCTCTACCGGCGCGATTCCGCCCATGTGAAGGCCAATCCGGCGCTGCTGAGCGGCGCTCCGCTCGAAGACCGCAGGACACTGGTCGACGCCACGCGTGAGTTCGACGCCGTCCTGACTCGTCACAGCCGCGCAGTCGACGCCGCGCGTCAGATTTCCGAGGGTCTGGTCCGCGCCATCGCGGCGGAGGTCACCGCTGCTCGCACACCCGCCTCCGCCTATGCCGCCGACGGCCGCGCCTCGCTGGGCGACGGACGCGCTGTCGCCCTGAACCGAACGGCCTGAACGGGACACCTCTTCGCCGTTCGCCGATCACGGTTCGCGTCCTAAGGGTCATTGCCTATTTTTTAAGCGACTGCGTGCCAGCATGGCCTCATGACGCTGACCACTCGCCTCCTAGGCCTGGCCTTCGCTTCCGCCGACACCCTGGTGGAGGTGGATCCGAAAGGCGTGGTCGCCTTTGCGATCGGCGCGGGCGCCGTGGCGGGCGAAGACGCAGGCGCGACCTGGACGGGCCGTCCCCTGCTCGATCTGCTGCACGACGGCGCCTCTACCCTGACCGCCCTGCAAGGCATGAAGGCCGGCGTGCGTATTCCCGCGACGTCGATCCTTGTGGCGGCCGGTCCCGACCGTGTGCGCCGTGCCTCGTTCCGCGCCTTTGTCCTGCCGCAGATGGCGCCGGCCGTCTCCTGCGCCATATCCTACGAAGGCCCGGCATTCGCGCTGGAGGATCTGGAAACACGCCCGCTTCTGGAACCCGAGGATTTCCTGGCCGACGCCGGGCGTGTGCTGGAGTCCAATCCCGACCTGGCCCTGTCCTTCCTCGACATCACCGGGTTGGAGAACGTCACCGGCGAAGCCGCCGACCGTCTGAACCGCCGCATCGAGGCCACGCTTCAGTCCGCCGCCGTCGAAGGGTCGAGCGCGTCGCAGGTCACCGGCGTCCGCTTCGCCCTGCTGCGCCCGGCCAACGACCGTCGCGACATCGCCGCCGAAATCGTCGAGGCCGGTCGCGCCGAAGGCCTGTCGCTGGGTGCGGAGGCGTTCAGCTCGCCCGTGCCGCCCGGATCGGATTCCCTGTGCGTCCTCCGCGCCATGCGGTTCGCCATCGAAGGCTGCCTGAAGGGCGACGGCCTCGCCAATCCACAGATCGCCTTTGCCGACTCGCTGAAGCGCACCTTCCGCGACGCCGAGACCTTCCGCAGCCTGGTCAAATCGCGCGAGTTCCAGGTCCACTATCAGCCCATCGTCCATCTGGACTCCCGAGCGGTCCATCACTTCGAGGCCCTGACCCGGTTCAGCGGCAACAACGGTCCCGCCGAGGCCATTCGCATGGCCGAAGAGCTGGACATGATCGAGTCGTTCGATCTCGCCGTGGCGGAGAAGGTCCTGAAGCGGATGCGCCAGCCCGGCGCCGGCCTGCTGAAGATGGCGATCAATGTCTCGGGCGCCTCCTTGGGGGACGACACCTACGTCGAACAGCTGCTGCGCATGACCGCCGGCGCGCCCGAGGAACGCCGTCGCCTGATGGTCGAGGTGACCGAAACCTCCGCCGTCGCAGACATCGAAGCCGCCGACCGTCGCCTTGCCGCGCTGCGCGAAGCCGGCATCAAGGTCTGCATCGACGATTTCGGCGCTGGAGCCGCCGCCTTCGACTATCTGCGCAAACTGTCGGTGGACTCGGTCAAAATCGACGGGGCCATCGTGCGCGACATCCAGACCGACCAACGCTCCAAGGCCATGCTGCACAGCATCGTCGAACTGTGCCGTTCGATGAGGCTGGAAACCATCGCCGAGATGATCGAGACCGACGGTGTCGCATCCGAGCTCAAGGCGGCGGGCGTCGAATACGGCCAAGGCTGGCTGTTCGGCCGGGCCGAAGCCGAGCCGCGCACCCAACTGTCCAGCCCGTCGATGGTCCGTCGCAAGGGCGCCGTCGAGGCCTGGGGCTGACCGAGTTCAGAGTTTGATCGTGCGCGTGATCTTCAGCGTCGCAAGGAAATCCACGTCGTGGCTCACCAAGATCAACGCGCCGTCATAGGCGTTCAGCGCCTCTTCGACCGCCGCGATGGCGTCCAGGTCGAGATGGTTGGTCGGCTCGTCCAACACCAGCAACTGCGGCGGCGTCGCGCCTGTCATGACGCAGGCCAGACCCGTCCTCAGCCGCTCCCCGCCTGACAGGTCGCCGACGTGGCGCTGCGCCGCCGTATTGCGAAACAGAAACCGCGCCAGCGCTGCCTGGGCGTCATTGACCGACCCTTTAGGGTTCAACCGCCGCCACGCTTCCACCAAGGTTTCGTCCGGGTGCAGGATCTTGACCTCTTGGTCCAGCAACACCGCACGCACAGGCCGATCGACGGCGCCCGTGGTCGGTGAAAGATCGCCGGTGATCAGCCGCAGCAGGGTCGTCTTGCCCGCGCCGTTCGGTCCCGTGATCGCGACCCGTTCCGGCCCGACCAGGTTCAGGTCGACCGGCCCGACGATCGTCCGCCCCTCGGGTGTCGCCCAGCCGGCCTGGTCCATCGTCAGCACCGTCCGTCCCGTTGGCAGGCCGGTCGTCGGCATCGGGATCGCCAGCGTCCGCGTTCGCTCTACGCGCGCCTGGGCTGAGGCCAAGGCGTCCTTCGCGGCCGCGGCCTGACATTCGGCCAGCAAGCCGCCGCGCCCGCCCGTGTTTTCAGCGCGCTCGGCCCGGGCGCCCAGCAGGATTTTCGGCATGTCGCCCTTGGCGGCCTTGCGACGGCCGGCGGCGTCGCGGCGCGACTGGGCCTCCGCGCGCTGCTGAGCCTCGGCGCCAGTACGCGCGAGTTCGCGCTTGGCTTCGGCCAGATCCCGCGTCGCCGCCTCGCCCTCCAGCGCCTTTCGCTCGACATAGGCGTCATAGCCGCCGCCGTAGCTGGCGACACCCAAGCTCGACACTTCAAGAATTCGGTCCATGCGGCGCAACAGGTTGCGATCATGGCTGACCACCACGACCCCGCCGTCCCAACGCGCGATGACATCGGCGACCAGCGCCCGCGCCTGCGCATCCAGATGATTGGTCGGCTCGTCCAGCAGGATCAGATCGGGCTGGGCCAGCTTCAAACCCGCCAGCCGCAACCGCGTCTGCTCGCCCCCGCTGAGACTGCACGTCAGGCGTTCGTGGTCCAGGTCAGGCAGCCCGATCTCTCGCAAGGCCTCGTCAAGACGAGTCTCCAGCGTCCAGTCAGCCTCGGCCAGATCGTCAGCCGTTCCCTGCCCCGCCAAAACCCGCGCCACAACAGCCAGCGCAGATTCTACACCGAGGGTTCGCGCGACGGTTTCGTCTGGCGCCGGCTCATAACGCTGATCCAGCACGCCGATCGTTCCAGCTCGGGCGACAGCCCCCTCAGCCGGCGCGGCTTCGCCCGAAATCAGACGCAACAGCGTGCTCTTGCCCGCGCCGTTTCGACCGACGACGCCGGTGCGCTCAGGCCCGAACGTCAGGCTCAGATTGTCGAAAAGGGTGGCGCCGTCCGGCGTCCTAGCGGCGACCTTGTCGAGTGTCGCGAGTGCGGACGGGGACGGGTTTCGGCTTGGGCTGATTGGCATTGAGGATCACGAGCAGCATGGCGGACAGGGCGGAACCGGTGGCCAATGCGATGATCATGATCGTCAAACCTTCTGCAAAACGCGTCAGAACAAGGAGGATGGGTCGTAATCCCGCAATGCGCAAGTCTGGCGTCGAACACGGCCGCGTGAGAAGCTTGGCGTTGAGGAGACAACCATGAAGACCGTCATCACCCTCGCCATCGTCTCCACACTGGCTTGCGCCGCATGCGCGACTGCGCCGGACCGGCCGCCGTCAGCCCCGGATTACAGCGCCGTTGCGACCCAGGCGCCGACGCCCAACGCACGGCTCTTTGCCGCCTGCCTGGAGCAGGCTGCCGCAGCCGACGCCTATCGTCGCGCGGACAACGGGGACGGCGCAGAATATATCCTGTTTACCTGCACGGGTGCGCCGGCCGCCGCCTTCGCCGTGGCCCTGATTCCGTGGAGCGAGAAGATCGGATCGACCTTCCAGCGTGACGGCCGTATCTTCCGCTCGACCGCAAAGGTCGAGGCCGACCTGTTCGGCGTCGATTTCTGCTCGACCGATGCGACGGGTGGGGACGCCATCTGCATCCTGTCGTTCAACGCCGGCGACTTCCTCGACCAATAGGATTGCGGCGGCTAGACCAGCCGTCATGCAAACCCGTCTCCGCATCGAAGACCCCGCCGGCGCCGCCGCGCGGCGCGAGGCCGCCGTCCAGCGCCTGCGGGACGAAACGGGCATTGACGAAGCCGTGATCGACGCGTTCGTCGAAGGCTTCTACGCCCGCGTCCGCGACGACGCCCTGATCGGCCCGATTTTCGCGGACCGGATCATCGACTGGGCGCCGCATCTGGCGCAGATGAAGCTGTTCTGGTCGTCCGTCGCCCTGTCCACGGGCGTCTATCAGGGCCGGCCGATGCCGAAACACCTGCCCCTTCCCATTGATGCGCGGCATTTCGATCGCTGGCTGGAGCTGTTCGCCGAAACCGCGCGCACCCTGTGTCCGCCCATCGCCGCCGACCACTTCATTGAACGCGCCCGCCGCATCGCTGAAAGCCTGGAACTGGGCGTCGCCAACGCCAGCGGCGTGCTTCTGGCCAAGGGCGGGCGTTTCGTGCGCCCCACGCAATCGTGGACGCCCAAATGATGCGTCAGCCGCAATGTTCCTACATTGTTCTTGCTTCAATCACGCAATTCGTCCCCATATAGCGATGTCGCGCCGGACCCGCCGGCCCTCCTCCGCGTTCTCCGGACAGCATGACCGAAAAGCACAACTTCATCCGCGTTCGCGGCGCCCGTGAGCATAATCTCAAGGGCGTGGATCTCGACATACCGCGTGAACAGCTGGTGGTGATGACCGGCCTGTCGGGGTCGGGCAAATCGTCGCTCGCGTTCGACACCATCTATGCCGAGGGCCAACGCCGCTATGTCGAGAGCCTGTCGGCCTACGCGCGCCAGTTTCTGGAGCTGATGGGCAAGCCTGACGTGGATCTGATCGAAGGCCTGTCCCCGGCCATCTCGATCGAGCAGAAGACAACGTCCAAGAACCCGCGGTCGACCGTCGGCACGGTGACGGAAATCCACGACTATATGCGTCTGCTGTGGGCGCGCGTCGGCGTGCCCTATTCGCCTGCGACCGGCCTGCCCATCGAGAGCCAGACCGTCAGCCAGATGGTCGACAAACTGGTCGCCCTGCCCGATGGCGAGCGCATCCTACTGCTCGCCCCCGTCGTTCGCGGCCGCAAGGGCGAGTACAAAAAAGAGATCGCCGAGTGGCAGCGTCAGGGCTTCCAGCGCCTGAAGATCGACGGCCAGTTCTACCCGATCGACGAAGCGCCCACCCTGGACAAGAAGTTCAAGCACGACATCGACATCGTCGTGGACCGGATCGTTACCAAACCGGATCAGGAAGCGCGCTACGCCGACAGTCTACAGACGGCGCTGGGTCTGGCCGACGGCATCGCCAACGCCGAATGGGCCTCGACCGCCGAGGGCGAGACGGCGCCCCGCTCCATCCTGTTTTCCGAACGGTTCGCGTGCCCGGTGTCGGGCTTCACGATCAGCGAGATCGAACCGCGACTATTCTCGTTCAACAACCCCTTCGGCGCCTGCCCGGTCTGCGACGGCCTGGGGGTCAAGCTGGCCTTTGATGCCGATCTGGTAATCCCGGACCGCGACAAGACCCTGCACAAGGGCGCCGTGGCGCCGTGGGCGCGTGGGCCGTCGCCGCTCTACACGCAGACGCTGCAGTCGCTGAGCCTCCACTACGGCTTCTCGATGGACAAGCCGTGGCGCGACCTGCCCGCCCAGGCGCACAAGGCCATTCTTCATGGCACGGGGTCCGAGAAGATCAAGTTCGTCTATGACGACAACGCCCGCAAATACGAGGTCTCCAAGCCGTTCGAGGGCGTGCTGCCAAACCTGGAGCGCCGCTGGCGCGAGACCGACAGCGCCTGGGTGCGCGAGGAACTGGCTCGCTATCAGTCCGAGACGCCCTGCGACGCGTGTCACGGCAAGCGGCTGAAGCCCGAGGCCTTGGCCGTCAAGGTCGGCGGCGAGGACATCGCCGACATCTCCACCCTGTCGATCTCCAAGGCCTATCTGTGGTTCTCGACGCTGGAAGAGAACCTGACCGAAAAGCAGATGGAGATCGCCCGGCGCATCTTGAAGGAAATCTGCGACCGTCTGCGGTTCCTTAACAACGTCGGCCTGGACTATCTGAACCTGTCGCGATCCTCAGGCACCCTGTCGGGCGGCGAGAGCCAGCGCATTCGCCTGGCGTCGCAGATCGGCTCGGGCCTGACCGGCGTCCTCTATGTGCTGGACGAGCCGTCCATCGGCCTGCACCAGCGCGACAACACGCGCCTGCTGGAAAGCCTGAAGGGCCTGCGCGATCTCGGCAACTCGGTCCTCGTGGTCGAGCATGACGAAGAAGCCATCCTGACCGCGGACTACGTCATCGACATGGGCCCGGCCGCCGGGGTTCATGGGGGACAGGTGTGCGCCGAGGGCACGCCGGCCCAGGTCATGGCCAATCCCAAGTCCCTGACCGGCAAATACCTGACCGGCGAGCGCGAGATCGAAATCCCCGCCGAGGGTCGCCGCCCCATCAACCGCAAGCGGATGCTGAAGATCAGCGGCGCCAGCGGCAACAATCTGAAGAGCGTCACTGGCGAAATTCCGGTCGGCGTCTTCACCTGCATCACCGGCGTCTCGGGCGGCGGCAAGTCCACCTTCACCATCGAGACCCTGTACAAGGCCGCCGCGCGTCGCCTGAACAATGCATCGGAGGCCCCTGCCCCGTTCGACCGGATCGAAGGGCTGGAGCATTTCGACAAGGTCATCGACATCGACCAGTCGCCCATCGGCCGCACCCCGCGCTCGAACCCCGCGACCTATACCGGCGCCTTCGGGCCCATCCGCGACTGGTACGCCGGCCTGCCGGAATCCAAGGCGCGCGGCTATGGCCCCGGCCGGTTCAGCTTCAACGTCAAGGGCGGGCGTTGCGAAGCCTGCCAGGGCGACGGCGTCATCAAGATCGAGATGCACTTCCTGCCGGACGTCTACGTCACCTGCGACGTCTGCAAAGGCAAACGCTACAATCGCGAGACGCTGGAGATCGTGTTCAAGGGCAAGTCCATTTCGGACGTGCTGGACATGACGGTCGAGGAGGCCGCCAGCTTCTTCAAGGCCGTGCCGCCGATCCGCGACAAGATGCTGACGCTTGAACGCGTGGGCCTGGGCTACGTCAAGGTCGGCCAGCCCGCCACCACCCTGTCGGGCGGCGAGGCCCAGCGTGTCAAACTGTCCAAGGAGCTGTCCAAGCGCGCGACGGGCCGCACCCTGTACATCCTTGACGAGCCGACGACCGGCCTGCACTTCGAGGATACGCGCAAGCTGCTCGAGGTGCTGCAGGAACTGGTCGAGGCCGGCAACACCATCGTGGTGATCGAACACAACCTCGATGTCATCAAGGTCGCCGACTATCTGCTCGACTTCGGTCCTGAGGGCGGTGACGGCGGCGGCGAGATCGTTGCGGTCGGCACGCCCGAACAGGTCGCGGACAACAAGGCCAGTTGGACCGGCAAATACCTCAAGGAGGTGCTGGATCGGCACGAGGACCGCCGCAAGGCGCGCGTGGCGGCCTTGGGCGGGTCTGTCGATGCCCCGGCAAGGAAGAAAAGGGTGAAGGCGTCGGCCTGATTGTCAGGAAAAGACGTCCGTCGGCTGACCGCCTCGAAGCCCATTCCAGGCCGCTGCGAACGGGGCATACAGGACCGCGAGTTGCAGCGCGGCCAGGAAGGCGTTGACGATCGACGACACCAGGATCGCAGGCCAGGCCTGCATCAGGATCTGACCCAGTCCCTCGCCGTCGAAGCGCGCCAGCGTCTGGATGCCGCCGGTGGCGAGGTCTGCGGCTGCGCCGATGATCATGCCCAGGATGCTGACGATCAGGGACATGATGATGGCGATCACGGCCATGCCCAGCAGCGACCAGAAATGCCCCTTGGTGGCGGCGAACGATTCCACGATGGTGATCTTGCGGCGATCGATCGTCATCGGCACCGCGAGGCTGAACTTGATCGCCAGCCAGACGATCAAGGCGAAGACGGCGAAGATCAGGAGCACGCCGGCCAAAATCAGCAGCGCCTGACCCGACGCGGCGCCGAAACCGATGGCCGCGCCGACCACCATCATGCCGACGCCCGACGCCAAGCCGACAGCCAAGCTGACGATCAGACTGACCGCCAGAACACGGACCTCATCCATACCGAGGCGCAGATAGCCCCACGACGACTCGTCCGGCCGCAAGACGGAGCGCGCCACCGCCCCGCTCAGCACCGCGCCGACCAGCAGGCCGATGGGCGCGGCCCAGATCAGGGCTCCGGCATAGGTCTGGCCTAGGGCCTGAAACTCCGCCATCGACGGGTTGGCCGACTGTTCCAGCGCTTCGCCGGCCGCCATCAGACTGGCCCACTTGTCTGCGCCCAGGCCGAACATGGCGACATAGACGGCCAGATAGACGAGGCCCCAGGCGACCGCGACGATCGGATGCCGGCGAACGACCCGGAAGCCTTCGAAGGCCGCGTCGGTGGCGGAAAAACTCATGACAACTCCGGGAGCAGATTCGCAGCGCACCCTAGCGCATACGCAAGCCTACGTCCCGCACCGCCGCCATCGCGGCATCATGCGTTCGATCGCGTCAGTTCGCGGAGGCGATCGTCCAGTCCGCGATCTGGGTATTGATGTCGCGCGTCGCCGTGTCGAAGGCTGCAACGATGGCGGACACGCGGTTGTCGCCGGCAGGCTGGGTCACGGTGAACACCCGCTCGACCGAGCGGCCTTCCTCGGGACGAATGGTCCCGCCGCCAGCGCGCCGTTCCGGGGTGGAGCGCAGCTGCGCCCGTGCGGTCACGACGACATCCGGCACAGCGCCCGGCGCGGCGTATCGCGCCTCGAACGTCGTGACCGTGACCTGCAGGATCAGCGGCGGCGTCCCCGGCTCGCGGCGACCCAGCACGCGAATGCGGTCGGCGCGGTTGGCGAAGGCCGCCTTCAGGCTGTCGTCGAACAGGGTCGAGGCCGGCGACACCCAGCGTGCGCCGCCGATATAGGCCGTCTCTAGACCCGTGACGCCCAGGATCTTGTCGTCGCCGGTCGCCTGTGGGAACTCGATGCGGCGGATCGAGACCGTTAGAGGCGCAGGCGTGTCGCCCACCGCCGACGGCGCGGCCATCGGCAGGCCGAACCGATAGTTCTGGACCGGGTCCGGCGACGACAGCAGGGCGCATCCGCTCAGCGCGGTCAGGACAGCGGCGGACGCCGCCAGTCGAAGGACAGGACGAAGGATCACGGCTGCACCTCCAGCTCTTTGGATTTCGGACGACCGATAAAGTCGCGCGGGCTGGCGCGGACGTCGTCGATCAGGGATTGCAGAGACCGGGTGGCGTCTTGCAGCTCTTCAATCGTGCCGGTCAATTGCGGCAGGCTGGTCGTCGCAAAGTCACCCAAAGGACGCTCCAGCCCCGTGATCGAACGGTTGGCCGAGGCGATCGCCGTGCGGGCTTCCGCCGTCGCCGAGTTGATATTGGCGATGGCTTGGCGACCGTCCGTATTGATGATCTGACGCGTGTCGACGGCCAGGGCCTGGTATTCCTTCACCGCCGCGTTGGCGTTGGTCACGGCCTCTTCCAACTGCTGGAAGATGGCCTTGCGGGCTTCCAGTTCAGTCGTCAGCGCTTCGACGTTCTTCACACTGGTGGAGAAGCTGCGGATATTGTCATCGGACATGACGCGGTTGATCCGGTTCAGCGCATCCACGGTCTGGGCCAGAACCGTGCCCGAACCACTCAACAGTTCAGCGATCGGCGACGGCTGGCTTTGCAGCACGGGCACGACATTATCCGGATACTGCTCTTTCAGCAGGGCGCTGTTGGGCGAGCCCGCGGTGATCTGGATGTAGTTCAGGCCGGTGATGCCTTGCGGCTCCAGCTGCGCGCGCGAGGTGACGCGCACCGGCGTCGTGCCGTCCACGCGGACACGGGCGATCACCTGGTCACCGCGCTTGGTGTCGATGTTCAGGTCGGTCACCTCGCCGACGCGGATGCCGTTGAAATGGACCTCGCCGCCTTCCGACAGGCCGTTCACTGGCCCATAGAAGACGATGTCGTACATGTCGTAGTCGCTGTTGAACTGCAGCCGGGCCAGCCAGATGGTGAACACCGCCAGGGCCGCCAGAAGGGCGACGGTGGCGATGCCGACGGCGGCGTAATGTGCGTCTCTTTCCATGATCCGCTCTCCTCAGGCGGCAGACTTGGTGGCTGCGCGTCCGCGCGGCCCCAGGAAATATTCTTTGATCCACGGATGGTCGGAGCCTTCCAGCTCCTGCACCGTGGCCTTTTCCACGACCCGCTTGTCCGCCAGCACCGCCACCTTGTCACAGATGGCGTAGAGCGTATCGAGGTCGTGGGTGATCATGAAGACGGACAGACCCAGGTCGTCCGCCAGTTGCCGGATCAGATCGTCGAACGCGGCCGCGCCGATGGGATCCAGACCCGCCGTCGGCTCGTCCAGAAACACCAGTTCCGGGTCCAGCGCCAACGCACGCGCCAGGCCGGCGCGCTTCTTCATGCCGCCCGACAGCTCGGCGGGCTTCAGGTGGTGGTGCTCGGGCTTGAGGCCCACCATGGCGATCTTGAGTTCGGCAAGTTCATAGATAATCGCTTTGGGCAGCTTGGTGTGCTCGACCAGAGGCGAGGCGACGTTCTCCAGCACGCTCAGCGACGAGAACAGCGCACCCTGCTGAAACAAGATGCCGGTGCGGCGCTCGATGTCCGCCGACTGATCGTCGGTCAGGGTCGCACGGTCGTAGCCCAGCACCTTCACCGACCCGCCCTCGGGCTCTTTCAGTCCGATGATGGTGTTCAGCAGGACGGTCTTGCCCGCGCCCGATCCGCCGACGACGCCCAAGACTTCGCCGCGCACCAGGTCGAGGTCGAGGTTTTCGTGGATGGTGCGCTCGCCGAACTGGCTCAACAGGCCGCGCACCTCGATCAGGTTTTCTGGTGCTTCGGTCATATGTTCAGCTCCAGGAAGACCAGGGCGAACACGGCGTCCAGAAAGATGATGGCGAAGATGGCTTGCACCACGGCGGCCGTCACGCGCCGGCCGAGGCTTTCGACATCGCCGGCGACCGACATGCCCTGACGGCAGCCGATGGCGGCGATCACCAGGGCGAACACCGGCGCCTTCACCAGACCGACCATCAGATGCTGGGCCATGGTGCCATCCTCGACCAGACGCTGGAAGAAGAAGGACGGACCGAGATTCAGCGAGCTCCAGCACACGACCAGACCGCCGACCAGGCCGCCGATCATGCCCATAAAGGTCAGCAGCGGCAGCATCAGCACCAGAGACGCGACGCGCGGGATCACCAAGGCCTGGAACGGATTGACGCCCATGACCTGCATGGCGTCGACCTCCTGGTTCATCCGCATCGATCCGATCTCGGCCGCAAAAGCCGAAGCCGAACGTCCAGCCAACAAGACCGAGGCGATCACCACGGCGAACTCGCGGAACATGGCGACGCCGATCAGCTGAACCGCAAACACTTGGGCGCCGAAGTCTGTCAACAAATCCACGCCGATGAAGGCGATGACGGCGCCGATGAAGAAGTTGGTGATCATGACGATCGGAATGGCGTCCAGCCCAGCCCGCTCGGCCTGACTGACCCAGGCCGGCCAGCGGATGCCGCCGGGATGTTTGGCGGCTTCCACGACAGCAGCCATCAGCCGACCCAGGAAGGCCAGCGACAACATGCCCTCGCCGCCGAAATCGTACACGCCACGGCCGATCTTGGCGAAGGTGCGAACGAAGGCGCTGGGGCGTTTCGGCGCCGGAGCGCTCTCGCGCTCCAGCAGCTCGATCATGTGATAGATGCGACCGGCCTCCGGTCGATCCTTCCACTGGCTCTTGGACAGGCGGCCGCTTGAGGCCTGCACCAAAGCCAGTGCGCCGGCGGTATCGAAGCGACCGAGATCGGAGGTGTCGATGCTGGCGATATCGCGGCCTTCCAGATCGCGGCTCAGCTCCGTCGGCAGACGACCGAGCGCCGTGGTCGTCCAGTCGCCGGTCAGGCGCAGACGGGCCTCGCCATCTCTATCGACGATTTCGTATGCGGCCGTGTTCATCGCGCCCCTGAAGACCGGTCTGACATCGCGATTTTCCCCTGACCCTCTGAACAGACAGCCGAAATCTCTGCCGCGCTAATGGTCAAGCCGGCATTCGATGTCAACGCGCGATGACATTCGCGCGGATGTTTGTCGATCAACCGTGTCGAGATCGCCTCCCCCGATGAAACGTCCAACGGTCACGCTGGCGCTGATGCCAAACGCGGCCGAACGGGATTCGTTCTCGCGTCACCTCATACGACGCTGCACGGCCGCCAGATCTTCAATGAACAACCGCCTCGCCTCGGACTTCGCCGCCTCGTCCGACAGACGCAGCAGATAGGAGGGGTGGACCGTCAGTACGACGGTCGATCCGTCGCTCAGGTCGATCGGCGCGCCGCGTTCCTGCATCACAGCCGGCTTGCGACCCAGCAACGCCAGACCCGCCGTCGCCCCCAGGGCCAGCACGACCTGCGGCTTGATCAGCCTTCGCTCCGAGTCCAGCCACCAGCGGCAGGCCTGAACCTCGCCCGCATTCGGCGTCTTGTGCAGGCGACGTTTGCCGCGCGGCTCGTGTTTGAAGTGTTTGACCGCGTTGGTGACATAGACGTCGGATCGATCAATGCCGGCCTCGGCCAGGGCTGCGTTCAGCACCTGTCCCGCCGGCCCGATGAAGGCGCGGCCTGCCAGATCCTCCTGATCGCCGGGCTGTTCGCCGACGATCATCAGACGCGCCGACTTCGGCCCCTCCCCGCACACGCCTTGCGTCGCGTCGCGGTAAAGCGGGCAACGGCGACAGGCCTGAACGCCGCCTGCGACATCGTCTAGGTTTTCGGGCACGGCCTCGGCGTCGGGACGCGCCAAATGGAGGTCAGGCGCGACGGCGCGCGCGAAACGCGGATTGGGCTGAGGAGACGGCGTGGCGACCATGGTCTCGGTTCGAACCGACGAGGCCGCGACCAGTTCCGGGATCAGGGCGGCTTCCGGCAGGTTCTTCCAGTAGGACTTGGCCATCTCTCCCTGCATCGTCTTCACCTTCAGCCGCGCGGGATTGAAGGTCGAGGCGTAGTAGGTCTTCCAGAAATCCTCGATCTCGTCTTCGGCCGGCGCCATGTCGCGGGTGGCTGGCGGGCCGAACCGCAAGGCTTCTCCATCCCAAAAGGCCGAACCATCCGGCGTCAGGATCGACCAGCGCATGGTCGTGAACCGCCGCTGGAAGAAGGGCGCGGTCTTTTCCAAAACCCGATGCGGCGGCTCGAACCACGCCACCCAAGCTTCGCCCAAATCGTCATGCACCTGGCGAAAGCGAACGAAGGCCTTCATCTTGTGCGAGGCGCGGCTGACATTCTTGACCCGCTCCAGCGAGTCGGCGACGTCGCGGTCCGAAATGACCTTGATCAGGTCCGGCTCATCCTTCAGCCGCCACAGCAGCCGATACATCAGATCGAAACGGTCAGCGGATCGATGCAGGATCAGGTTCTGGGCTAGGTCCACGAACTCTTTCGGGACGTTGAAAGCTCTGCGCTCATCTGGCGTCGGCGACGCCTCTTCGGCAATCGGCTGATCGAAAAGCCCGCCCTGTTCCATCGTCCCCGCCACGACGAACCGCGCCGCCGCAGGCTCCACACCCGCCAATCGAAACGCGCGCGCCGCCTTCCGCCAGCCGTCGAAGTCCGTCTCACCGTCCAGCATCACCACCGCCATCAGAACAGGCTCAACTGCTCGGGCGTGCGGCTGGTCACGCGCGCCTTGAGGTCCGCCGCATCCGTCAGACCGCCTGGCGTCCAGTCCAGCGCCGTGATGAAGGGCCGAATCTTGGCCACCGATCGCGTCAGTCGTCCGACGTCCTCCAGCCGCAGGGTCCGATAGCGGCGCACCGAGACGATCCGGTCCACCGCCTTCACGCCCAGCCCCGGCACACGGAGCAGCATCTCGCGCGGCGCGCGGTTCACATCGACGGGGAACTGCTCGCGCTTGTTCAGAGCCCAAGCCAGTTTGGGGTCGACCGCCAGATCGAGCATGCCGTTCGATGCCCCCTCGCCAATCTCCGGCGCGGAGAAGCCATAGAACCGCATCAACCAATCGGCCTGATACAGCCGATGCTCACGCATCAGCGGCGGCTTGGACAGCGGCAGGATCGAACTGGCGTCCGGGATGGGGCTGAACGCCGAATAATAGACGCGACGCAGGCCGTAACCGCCGTAGAGCGAGGCGCTGCGATCCAGGATTTCCGTATCCGGCGCGCCGTCGGCGCCGATGATCAGCTGGGTGCTCTGGCCGCCCGGCGCGAACTTCGGCGGCTTGATCTTTTCACGTTTGGCCGGCTTGGCCGCCTCGACGCCCAGGCGCACCTGGCTCATCGCCTTTTTAATGACCCCGACATCCTTTTGTGGCGCAAGTCGCGCCAGCGCCTCGTCGCGTGGAAGCTCGATATTGGCCGACAGGCGGTCGGCATACAGTCCCGCCATCTCCACCAGCTTCGGATCCGCCTCCGGAATCAGCTTCAGATGAATGTAGCCCCGGAAATCGTGGACTTCCCGCAGCGTCTTGGCCACCAGGACCAGCTGCTCCATCGTATAGTCGCCGGATCGAATGATGCCCGACGACAGAAAGAGGCCCTCGATATAGTTGCGCTTGTAGAAGTTGAGCGTCAGGTCGACGACCTCGTCGATATCGAACCTTGCGCGCTCCACGTTCGACGACACGCGATTGATGCAATAGGCGCAGTCGTAGATGCAGAAGTTGGTCAGCAGGATCTTGAGCAGACTGATGCATCGACCGTCCGGCGTATAGGCGTGACAGATGCCCATGCCCTCGGTCGAGCCGATCCCCTTGCCGCCGACGGAGTTTCGTTTCGACGTTCCGGACGACGAACACGAGGCGTCATACTTGGCGGCGTCAGCCAGAACGGAGAGTTTTCGACGCAGATCGAGACGGGCCATCGTTCATGATACGTTCCAGAACGGTGTTTGGTCCAGCGTTGCCGTTTTCTTTTTCGAAACGACGACTTAACGCAGCAGATTGAGCAGCGACGTGCTCTTCAGCGAGTTGATGATCTGGGCCGAAGCCTCGATCGCCACCTGCGCCATCTGCAGGTCCGTGATCGCCCTTGCCGGATCATAGCCGGACTTGTCCTGCATCATCTTCTGCAGGGCGGTCTTCTGATTTTCCTGGGCGTCCAGCGCCGTCTCGACGTGGTTCTGGATCAGACCGTTTTTGGCCGTCTGGTTCGTCAGTCCCGCATTCGCCTTGTCCAGTTCGCCCATCTGCGCCTTCAAAAACGCGGTGACGTTGGCGTCCGGCTGTCCCGTCAGCGTGCCCGCGCCGGCTGGCGTATAGGTCACGCCGCCGACGGTCACCGCCGCGCCGTTCTGGAAGGCCTGAATGTTGCGAAACACCTCAGTCAGCGGCCCGCCGATCTCGCTGGCCAGAAACCCGGTCTCGACCGTGGTCTTTTCGTCGATACGCGACTTCTGCTTCAAGGTGTCGTTGGCGAAGGTCGCGGCGGTGGACGCCGCCGCCGTCAAATCGGCCATGGTTGCAGCCGTGGCGGGAGCGATGTCGCTTTGACCGCCCGCAAACAGGTACGAGCCCTGGTGTTCCGCGTTCAGCCCCCCCTGCACCGTCTGATAGTTCAGACCGAGCTCGACCATCAGATTGTCGATCCGCCCGGCGGCTAGACTATTAGCGATGGCCTCGCGCGCCGCATTACCGCCTTCGTAGATGCGGCTCATGGCCAGATCCTGGGCGCTCAGTCGCGCCTTCACGGCCTCGCCGGTGGAGATGAAGCCCTCCAGTCGCGCCTGGGTCGACGTCAGGCTGGTCAGTTGCTCTGCGCCTCGGCCGTAGCCGGACATGTCGGTGGCGATCTTCTCGCTATCGATCCGCTCCTGCGCCTGCTGCGCGCGGCCTTGCGCGTTCATCAAACTGAGCAAGGCCGACTGGTAGTTCCCGTGGGTCGCGACGCGCGTCATTGCAGGATTCCGATCAGTACGTCGTACATGTCCTTGCTCGCCTGGATCAGGCGCGCAGAGGCGTTATAGGCTTGCTGGAAGGTGGTCATATTGACCAGTTCCTCGTCCATGTTCACGCCTTCGGCCGAGGTGCGGCGACTGTCCGCCTCCTTGGCCAGGGCGCTTGCCGTTTCGCTGCGGGTCTTGGCGGCCGAGGCCTTGCCGCCGATCTCGCCGGCGAAGTCCGCTGCATAGGACGACAAGGTCTTGGTCCCGCCTGCATTGCCGCCGGCTGCGGCGAAAGCGATGTTCTTCTTGCCCACATCCCCCAGCGCCAGGCCGCCGCGCCCATCATTCTTGCTCAGCGCCGGCGTCCCCGCCGCGGCCGACAGGTTCAGTTGCGCCAGGGCCAGCTTTCCGGGGTCCTGCTGGATGTCGCTGCGCAACGTATAGGCGCCCGCCCGGGTCGATCCCATCGCGCCCAGGCCGAACAGTTGCGACATTGAAAGGCCGGACGGATCCTGGGTCGTATTGTCCTTCACGACGCTCATCGACGTCGCCGACGCGTCGTAAGCCTTGAATGACAGTTTGCCCGCCGCATCCAGGCTGAAGGCGCCATAGCGGCCAACGCCGGTGATGGGATCGTTCAGCGCGCCCAACATCTCGCCCATCGTTCCCGTCCCGGCGGGCACGGACACGGTGATGTCGCGAAGACGCGCGCCGGACGGACCGGCAAAGCGCAAGGTCAGGCTCTCGCCTGGATCGAACCCATGCTGAGACGTCAGAGTCAGGCCCGTCTCGTAGAAGGTCGGCGTGGTCGTGGCGACCAGGTCGTTCAGGCCGAACCAGTGCGAAAATCCACGCCCGCCCTTCGTGCTGGGCGAGGTCGCATCGTCGGCGATGGCCACACCGTTTCCACCCGCCCCGTCCAGGCGCAGTTGGCCGTCCGAGAAGCTCGCCGTCGCCGTGCCGCCTAGCTGGGCGTTCAGCACGCTGAGGAAGGTGGTCGGATCCGCGGCGGCGCCGTTGATCGTCATTGTGCCGCCGGAAAAGACGATCCGGGCCGAGGCCTGCACCACGCCCGACGCATTGACCGCCGAGATGGTCGTCGTGCCGGTGAAGCCGGTCAGGGCGTTCTCCAGCGACTGGCCGGTGTTGCGCCCCGTCAAGGTGGTCGGTGCAGGAACGCTGCTGTTTGCGTTATGGGCGCGGTTCAGTTCGTCCGCGAGTTTGGCCGTCAACTCACCCAGGCGCGCGGCGACCGCCGGCGCATCGACATCGCGCATCTCGACCAGACCCCGGATCTGACCGGACGACACGCCGTCCAACAGCGGCCAGCGCGTGCCGCTGGGCTCGGTGATCATGATGTCCGAGAAGGCCGTCATGGCGTCCACAGTGCCGGCCGCCTGGTACGACAGCGTCGCCGCCCCCTCGCCCACCAGGGTCGTGCCTGTGTTGGTGCGCAGCGTCACGCCGCCGTTCGAGCGCGCCTCGACCTTCACATCCATATATTTGGACAGTTCGTTGATCAGGCCGAGCTGGGCGTTCTGGGCGCCCGTCACATCCTCGTTCGTCACCGTGCCGGCGGCGATGGTCTTGTTCAGCTTGGCGATCTGTTCCAGCAGAGGATTGACCGTCTCGACCGCGCTCAGCAGCCGGCCGTCCGCCTCCTGACGCGCTGACTCGATCTGGGACGCGATGCCGGCGGCCTGATTGAAGATCGCCTGGGTCTTGTAGATGGTATCCTGACGCCCGGCCGAGGACGTCGGGCTTTCGGCTAGGGTCGCATAGGTGGCGAACAGCTTGTCGACCTGAGCGAAGAAGTTGGTGTCGCTGCTGGGATCGCCGAACTGGTTCTGGATCTGGTCGTACAGCTCATAGCGCACGGTCTGGCGCGCGGCGTCCGCCCCGGCGCTGAGGCTGGCCGCCTGCAGGAAACGGTCTGTCGCCAGACGCACCCGCGTGACGTCGACACCCGAACCATAGCCATTGGTGACGGCGGCCGACTGATCGGCGACCTTGCGGATGTATCCGGGCGTATCGACGTTGGCGATATTGTCGGCGGTGACGCGCAACTGCGACTGGGCGGTCTTCAGCCCCGACGTCGCAATGTTCATGATCGAGTTCAGCGACATTGACGCGTCTCCCCCGCCCTACCCGGCAAGCCCTGCACTGTCGCGCGCAGTTCTTGCCCAGCCACGCGCCGGCCCCGCTCATGCAGAGCGTTGTTTTTCAACAAGATCACAGATCGGTCGGCCGTCATGATCGCAATGAGGCGCAAACACCGGGCCAACCGCGCCAGGGCGTATCCCGACGGTCGGCGGCAGGATCGTCGCAGCCGGGCAAAAAATGGCGATAGCGCGGCAATAACGACCGTCACCCCTCATTCCGCCTGAACTCGGCACAGCAGTCCATATTGTTTTCATTGATCTAATTTCATGGCCCGACCCTTGCGTTGATGGCGGCGAACCCTTGGGCGCAGCAGGCGCCGTCGACTCCTTCCTGAAAGCCGCCGCGCTTCCATGTCCATCGCTTCCGCCCTGTTTGCGCCCGCCGCCCCGGTTTCGACCGGGACGACGACGGCTGCCTCGGGCGCGGAAACGAACGAGGCCGGCCTGTTCTCCAGCAAGATCGCCGTCGTCCTCGACGCCGGCTTGGGCGGCGCGACGAACGAGACGTCTGCACCTGCCAGCCGCCTGACGACGGCCAAGGCTTTCAGCCTGGTGCAGCCGCAAACCTTCGAAGCCGCAGCGGTCGTATCGGCAGACGCTACAGTCGCGACCGACACCGTCATCGACGAAGCCACGCCGCCGCTCGAAACGACGATGCCGTTGCTCACGCTCTCGGACGAACCGGCTATTGATGGCGACGACGCGAACGAAGCCAGCGATGTGAGCGTGCCGGTCGTTGCCGCTCTCCTCGCGCCTCAAACGTCGGCGGTCGCACCTCTGGCGTCGCTCACGCCTCAGCCCACCGTCGAGCAGGCGGCGACAGACCAATCCTCGGCCACTGACACCGCAAAGGCATCGTCAGAGACGCCTGCGCCCGTGGACATTATCGCGACGCTGAACACGGCCCCCTCCATCGTCGCCCCGACGCAAGACAAAGCCGAGCCTGCTCCCACCGCTTTCGTGTCGGCATCGACGACGAACTCGGAGCCTGTTCGCGCAGATGCCGCCAAGGCCGAGACCGTCGCCGCACCGGAGGCCGCCAAACCTGTCGCGGACGTTCGGCCGCCCGTCATTGCGCCGCTCATGACTGCGGATGCCTCGACACCTATGCCGGGCGCTGTTCAAAAGGCGCTGGAAGACACTGCCGCTGATATCGGTGATGCGAAGCTCGACCTGACAGCGCCGCTGAAAGCGTCATCGGAAGCCGCCGCAGCTCGCGTCGCTCAACCCAAGACGGCTGAAACGGCCTCGACCGATCCGGCGACTGTGAGGGTTGCCCAGGACATCGCCAGCCCAGACGGCCAGACCGCGCAATCCGACAGCGCCAAACCTGCCGCCGCATCGCCCATCGCACAGGTCATGGCGGCCGCGAAGATTTCGGCCGCTCAGGTTCAAGTCGCCGTCCAGGCGCCAAAACCCGCGCTGATGGTCCCTACCGATGTCGCCGCCGCCGTGGTCGCAGCCGATCTGTCGATCGACACCGATCAAGTCGCCGCCGATCAGCCAGCCGAGGCGACCATCGGCGACAAGACGCCCGTGACCACCCAGGCCGGACCGTCGCTCAGACCCGCTCGTCACGAACTGGCGCAACAGACCAGCAACGCGGCGCAGGCGCCGGCCCAGACCGAAGCCGCCGGTACAGAACCGACCGCGCCCGCCAAGCCCGAGATCGCCGCCGCGCAACCCACCGTCCAGCCGGTGAAGGTTGCAGACGCAGCGGTCGCCGCGACGCCTGCTCCCGTCGCCGCCCTCGACGCCGCACCGACCGCAGCTGCACCCACAGACACCCAAGCGGTTCAGCAGGCCGCTGCACCCAGCCATGATCTCGGCCTGTCCACCCTGTCGCGCGCCACCGTCGAGACCACCGCCCAGCTCGCCGCCCAGATCGCCCGCCGCCTGGACAGTCGCTCCACCCGGTTCGACATGGTGCTGACGCCCGAAGACCTGGGCCGCGTGGATGTCAGCCTTGAAATCGGCAAGGACGGCCAGCTGTCCGCCCGTTTGGCCTTCGACAACCCCGCCGCCGCCGCCGACCTGAAGGGTCGCGCCGACGAACTGCGTCGCCAGCTTCAGGAGGCCGGATTCCAGGTCGCGGGCGACGCGCTCGACTTCTCGCAACGCGATCCGTCAACGGGCGGCGGCGCCTTCGAGCGCCAGCAGCAGCGCAACGCCTTGTTCGCCGGCGGCTCTCACCTCGCGGCCCAGGCCGACATGCCCATCGTCCCGGCGCCCGGCGCCTGGATCAACCATTCCCTGACGCCTGACCGCGTCGATCTGAAGGTCTGACCCCATGGTCGACGCCGTCACAACCTCCGCCGCAGCGGGCCGCATCACCGGCGGCACCAAGGCCTTGGCCTCGAACTTCGAGACCTTCCTGACCCTGCTGACCACGCAGATGAAGAACCAGGATCCGCTGTCGCCACTGGACTCCAATCAGTTCACGGCCCAGCTGACCCAGATGGCCGGCGTGGAGCAGCAACTGCTGACGAACGACCTGCTGACCAGCCTGCTGGCCGCCCAGGCCGGCGGCGGTCTGGATAACGCCGCCAACTACATCGGCAAGAGCGTCACCGCCGCCTGGACCGCCACCGAGTTCAACGACGGCAAGGCCACCTGGGCCTACGAACTGGGCGCCGACGCGGACAAGGCCGCCTTGCAGGTCGTCGACAGCAAGGGCGTCGTCGTCTGGGAAGGCGCCGCGCCCGACAAGACGTCCGGCCTGCATACCTTCTCCTGGGACGGCAAGCTGAAGGACGGCGGCACGGCCGAAGACGGCGGCGTCTACACGCTGAAGGTCGCCGCGACCGACGCCACCGGCGCCAAGGTCGACGCCCAGGCCCTGATCCAGGGCCGGGTCACCGGCGTCGAGATGTACAACGGCGCGCCGTATCTGGTGATCGGCGACTCCATCCTTCCGCTCTCGACCGTGATCTCGCTGAACGAGATCAAGGCCCAGGCGGCAAACGATACCGACGATACGGAGAATCCGAACGTCCCCACCGAGGAGGCGGCCGCATGATGCGATCCGCCGCCTTCCCGATGACCTCTATTTAAGGAGCGTTCTTCCATGAGCCTCAACAGTGCAATGCTGGCCGGCGTGTCCGGCCTGGCCGCCAACTCCGCCGCCCTGGCGGCGATCTCGCAGAACATCGCCAACGTAAACACCGTTGGCTACAAGCGCACGGCCAGCGAGTTCCAGACCCTGGTCAACAGCCAGACCGCATCGGGCGGCAGCTACTCTGCCGGCGGCGTGACCACCAACACCCGCTCCTATGTCAGCCAGGAAGGTCAGCTTCAGCGTACGACCTCCAGCACCGACCTCGCCGTCAACGGTCAGGGTTTCTTCGTCACGACGACGCAGGCCGAGAACGTCGGCGCGACCGACACCCGCCTGTTCACCCGCGCCGGCGCCTTCACCGTCGACAAGCAGGGCTATCTGAAGAACAGCGCCGGCTTGTATCTCCAAGGCTGGCCGGTGGACTCCAACGGCGAAATCTCCACAGATCCCTCCGACCTTTCGCGCCTGCGCTCGATCAACATCGGCTCGGTCGGCGGCACCGCCGAACCGACCACTCGCGTCCAGATCAACGCCAACCTGCGTTCGAGCCAGGAATCGTCCTCCGCGGCCAGCGCCCAGTCCTACAAGGGCGTGTCCGATACGGCGACGCCGGCCGTGACCCACGACGTGTCGGTCCGCTACACCCGCACCGGCGCCAACAGCCACGATCTGGTGATCAAGTCCGGTTCGCAGAAAGTCGATGCTTCGGCGACCTTCGACCCGACCACCGGCGCCATCACCGGGCTGACGATCAACGGCGCGAACGCCGGCTCGGCGACCGCGATCGGCACGCCGCCGACCCAGATCCAGTTCACGCCGGCCAGCGGCCCCGCCTATACGCTCAACCTTTCGGACGTCGGCCTGGGCAACGAAAACGTCGCCAAGACGAAGTACGACCCGTCGGTCAACTCCATGGCGATGTACAACGCCGACGACGACAACCCTGTCGGCGTGAAGCCAGACTTCAAGATGAACATCCCGGTTTCGGACTCCAAGGGCGGCCAGCGCAACCTGGAACTCCGCTTCCTGAAGAGCGACGAACCGAACATCTGGTATGCGGAAATCGTGTCCGTGCCGGCCAGCGACGTGATCGCAGGCGCGCCCTACGCCAACGGCCAGATCAAGACCGGCAAAATCGCCTTCACGCCGTCGGGTCGCCTGGACGTCGATACGATGAAGGCCTGGCCTGCGGGCACGGGTCTGTTCGACGACCCAACCATGGCGACGTTGGACTTCGGCAAGTCCGATCCAAACAATCTGACCATGCCGGCCGGCCAGGTGGCCTGGGCCGACGGTCTGGGCATCGCCGCCCAAGCCGTCACGCTGGACCTCAACACCTCGGCCGGCGGTCTCAGCCAGCTGAACACGGCCTCGGTCGTCCAGTCGACGGTCACCAACGGCACGGCGTTCGGCAATCTGAGCGAGATCAAGATCGACGAGGGCGGCTTCGTCACCGCCATCTTCGACAATGGCGTCATGCGCCGCATCGCCCAGGTCGCGGTCGCCACCTTCCCCAGCCCCGACAGCTTGCGTGAAGTGTCGGGCAACGCCTACGCCGTCAGCCTTCAGTCCGGCACCTTCAACCTGAAGGCGGCGGGAACGGGCGGCGCGGGCGAGATCGCGGCCAAGCAGCTGGAGTCCTCAACCGTCGATCTGTCGGCCGAGTTCACCGGCCTGATCACCACCCAGCGCGCCTATTCCGCCTCGTCCAAAATCATCACCACGGCCGATGAAATGCTGGCCGAGCTGATCAACATCAAACGCTGATCGGCGAGTAAGTAAGCGTTAGTCTCGATGAATCGTCGCGCAAGCAAGGTTTACAGAGTCGTTCGGGAAGGGGCGGAAGTTATCCGTTCCTTCACCACGACCCTTAAACGGACCTTAGTCGGGGACGCCTACCTTCATGACACTACGGTGTTGGTGAAAGAGGCATAAGCCCATGTTGCAAGAGCGACGCCTTAATAGCAAAGGCGAACAATACGTGGTCGGACCGACTGGCACGCCCCTGACCCTCAACGACCTGCCGCCGTCCAACACGGACCGGTGGGTGATCCGGCGCAAGGCCGAGGTCGTCGCCGCCGTTCGCGGCGGCCTGCTCAGCCTCGACGACGCCCTGGCGAAATATCGTCTGACGGCCGAAGAGTTCCTGGCCTGGCAGAAGGCCATCGACAAATGGGGCATGCAGGGCCTGCGCACGACGCGGATCCAGAGCTACCGCTCCTGAGGGTTTCCCCGAAGACGTTAAGGGCCGCATCCGGCGACGGGTGCGGCCCTTTTCGTTTGCGGGCCTCGAAATCGCGCCGGTTCCGCACTAAATGGCCGCGATGACCCTGGTCGAAGATTGCTGCCCCGTTCCCGACATCGCCCGCACCGACATGGATGCGGCGGTGGAGAGCGCGCGGGCGGCGGTCGGCTTGCCGATCGGCGCGCGCGTGGTGGCAGCCATGTCAGGCGGTGTGGATTCCACAGTCGTCGCGGCCCTGCTGCACAAGGCCGGCTATGACGTCGTCGGCGTGACGCTGCAGCTCTACGACCACGGCGCGGCTTTGAAGAAAAAGGGCGCCTGCTGCGCGGGTCAAGACATTCACGACGCGCGTCTGGCCGCCGACATGATCGGCATTCCACACTATGTCTTGGACTATGAGAGCCGATTCAAGGATGCGGTGATCGACCAGTTCGCCGACTCCTATCTGAAAGGCCAGACGCCGGTCCCCTGCATCCGCTGCAATCAGACCGTCAAGTTCCGCGACCTGCTGGACGTGGCCCGCGACCTGGGCGCCGAGGCGATGGCGACGGGTCACTACGTCCGCCGCGCCGTCGCCGGCAACCGCTCGCAGATGCGCAAGGCGATCGACCATTCGCGCGACCAATCCTATTTCCTGTTCGCCACGACCCAGGACCAGTTGGACTATCTGCGCTTCCCCCTGGCCGATCTAGAAAAGCCACAGGTGCGCGGCGTCGCCGCCGAACTGGGTCTGAAGATCGCCGCCAAGCCGGACAGCCAGGACATCTGTTTCGTGCCGTCCGGGGACTATCGCACCCTGATCGACCGCCTGCGTCCGCAAGGGCGTGAGGCCGGCGAGATCGTGCATATGGACGGCCGGGTGCTGGGTCAGCACGCGGGCATCACCGACTACACCATCGGCCAGCGCCGGGGCCTGAACGTCGCCGTGGGCGAGCCGCTGTTCGTGACCAGGCTGGAGCCCGAAACCCGTCGCGTCATCGTCGGCCCGCGTGAAGCCCTGCTGACCGCCTCTCTGACTTTGGAAGAAACTAACTGGCTGGGCGACGAGGCCACCATCGTCGAGGCGGCCGAGACCAACATCCCGGTCCTGGCCCGTGTCCGCTCGACCCGGCAGCCCTCGCCGGCGCGCCTCGCCCTGATCGACGGCGATATCCGCGTCGTCTTCGACGATGGCGAAGAAGGCGTCGCGCCGGGCCAAGCCTGCGCCCTGTATGACCCGACGGACCCCGAACGCGTCCTGGGCGGCGGCTTCATCCGCGACACGACAGCGGTCGTCGTCTAACGACGATCCATTAAATCGAAGACAGTTTGCATCCGACGTGGTGTTCTGTCGCCTCCTCCGGTCATCCCACCGACGAGAGGCTCCGATGCGCACCACCGCCTGCCTGGTTTCCGTACTGGCCCTGATGGCCGCCCTTCCCGCCGCAGCCATGGCGCAAGCTGCCACGACCGCAGCGACAAGCCCGGCGACGCCGACCTATACGGCGGCCCAGTTCTTCGACACCGTTTCGTATGGTCTTGGCTACGGCGGGGCCAAGGCGTTCTCGCCGGACGGCAAGTCCGTGCTGATCCGGTCGGACAAGACGGGGGTCTTCAACGCCTATGCCCTGCCCATCGCCGGTGGCGACCCGGTCGCACTGACCAACTCGACCACGAGCGCGGTCAATCCCGTCAGCTATTTCCCCTCCGACGCACGCATCCTGTTCACCCAGGACGGCGGCGGCGACGAGCTGAGCCATCTGTTCGTGCGGACGCCGGACGGGGCGATCACCGACCTGACGCCTGGCGACAAGGTCAAGGCCGACTTCCTGAGCTGGAGCCAGGACGGCAAGACCTTCTTCGTCACGTCCAATGCACGCGACGCCTCGGCCTTCGATGTCATCACCTATGATGCGACCACCTATGCGCATCGGACGGTCTTCGAGAACACCGGCGGTTTCTCACCGGCCGCCCTCTCGCCGGACGGGCGGTGGCTGGTGCTGGACAAGGCGCTGACCAGCGCGAACAACGATCTCTATCTGGTCGACCTGACGACACCGGGCGAACCCAAGCTGCTGACCCCGCACGAGGGCAATGTCGCCTATACCGCCTTCGACTTCACGCCAGACTCGAAAGCCGTGCTGATCGGCACGGACCAGAACGGCGAGTTTCAGCAGGCCATTCGCCGCGATCTGGCGAGCGGCGCAAACACGCCGCTTATCCAAGCGGATTGGGACGTCAGCTTCGTCTTCTATTCGCCGAGCGGGCGTTACCGCGTCTCGGGCCTGAACGCCGACGCCAAGACCGAACTGACCCTGCTGGACGCCACGACCAGTCAGCCCGTCGCCCTGACCGGCCTGCCTGACGGCGACATCGGCAATGTCCGGTTTAGCGAGGACGAGAAGACCATCGCCTTCACCGTTTCGTCCGACACCTCGCCGGCCGATGTGTTCGTCGCCGACCTGACCACCGGGCGGGCCACCCGTCTGACCCATGCCCTCAATCCCGCAATCGACGAAAACGCGCTCGTCGAGGCCACCATCGTGCGATACCCTGGCGAGGGCGGCGTCATGATCCCCGCTGTGCTTTACAAGCCCAAGGGCGCGTCCGCCGCAAATCCCGCCCCGGCCATCGTGCTGGTCCACGGCGGTCCCGGCGGCCAGACCCGACGCGGCTATTCGGCCATGGTCCAGCACCTGGTGAACCATGGCTATGCTGTGTTGGGCGCCAACAACCGGGGCTCCTCCGGCTACGGCAAGACCTTCTTCCATCTGGACGACAAGAAGCACGGCGAGGCGGATCTGCGCGACATCGTCGCCGGCGGCGACTGGCTGAGACAGCAGGACTGGGTCGCCGACGATCAGGTCGCAGTGATGGGCGGATCCTATGGCGGATACATCACCGCCGCCGCCCTCGCCTTCCATCCTGACGCCTTTGCGGCGGGGGTGGACATCTTCGGCGTAACCAACTGGGTTCGGACGCTTGAGTCCATTCCGCCATGGTGGGGCGCCCAGCGCATCGCCCTTTATGACGAGATGGGTGATCCAGCCACCGACGCCGAGCGCCACCGCCGCATCTCGCCCCTGTTCCACACCGAAGGGATCAACAAGCCCCTTTTGGTCGTGCAGGGTGAGAACGACCCGCGCGTGCTGAAGGTCGAAAGCGACGAACTGGTCGCCGCCGTCCGCGCAAATGGCGTGCCGGTTGACTATGTCGTCTTCCCGAACGAAGGGCACGGCTTCACCCGCCGCGACAATCGCATCACAGCCCAAGACGCCTATCTGACCTTCCTCGACAAATACGTGAGGAAATAGCTTTCACGAGGACGGAGCGCGTTGTCCGACGCGCTCCGTCCGATCGATTGTGGAGACGATGTGGAATTATTGTGGACCTGCATCGAAGATTTGACGCGTCCTCGGACATCAAAGATGCACTAGGCTGTTGCACGGCTGTAAACTGCGCATCGCAATGACGGCGTAATCCCCGCCCCGACTAAGCAGGGGATAAAAATGCATCGTCAGACCAAACTGCGCCTTCAGCTGCTGCTGGGGACCGCCCTTCTCGCCGCGCCCGTTTCCTCCTTCGCCCAGACCGTTCCGGTCCAGACCGCGCCTACGGCCGCCAGCGCCGAGCCGGCCGGTCTTGACGACATCGTCGTGACCGCCACCAAGCGCGAAACCAACCTGCAAGACACGCCGATCTCGATCTCGGTCGTCAACGCCGAAGCCCTGGCCGATCGCCACGTGCAGAGCCTGATGGACCTGGCCGACGGCAGCGTCCCCAGCCTGCGCATCGCCACCTTCGAGGCCCGTCAGTCCGCCTTGACCATCGGCATCCGCGGCATCGTGCCGAACGACGCCAATCAGCCGGCCCGCGAGCAGGGCGTCGGCGTCTATGTCGACGGCGTTTATCTGGCCCGCCAGCATGGCCTAGCCGCCGCCCTGCTCGACATCGAGCGCGTCGAAGTCCTGAAGGGTCCGCAAGGCACCCTGTTCGGCCGCAACACCGAAGGCGGCGCCCTGTCGCTGGTGACCAAGAAGCCCACGGGCGTGTTCGGCATGCGCGCCATCGCCGGCGTGGGCAATCTCGAGTCCTACAACTCCGAACTGCACGTCGACTTCCCCGCCCTCGGCGACTTCGCCTTCAAGGTCGACGGCATCATTTCAGTCCAGGGCCCGGTGACCGAGAACATCCTGCCGGGCCAGACAGGCTTTGGCGAATATGACCGTCGCGGCCTTCGCTTCCAGACGCGTTGGACGCCCGCCGAAAACTTCACCGCCACCCTGGCGGCGGACATCAGCAAGGACAAGAACACCCCGTTCTACAGCCAGCTGCTGAACTTCAACCCGAACGGCCTGACCGTCGTGCCGTTCACCTCGGCTACGGTTCCGTCGGGCAGCATCCGCGCCCTGTCGCCCCTGGTTCAGGTCGAAGGCTCCAAGCGGATGACGCAGGCCGACATCGGCGTGCCTCAGCAGTTCAGCGTCGACGACACGCGCGGCATGGATCTGCATCTGTCGTATCGCCCGACCGACTCGCTGGAAATTCGCTCGATCACGGCCTACCGCGATCTGGACGTCGAACAGTACGACAACATCGCCGGCGCCCACCGTCCGCCGGTCGTCGGCCCGAACGGCCGCTTCAGCCGCTACTCGCTGGCCGGCTTCTGGCAGCATCAGTTCAGCCAGGAACTGCAGGCCGTCGGTTCGCTGGGCGACAGCATCGACTACGTCGGCGGCGTCTTCTACTTCAAGGAAACGGTGTCCGACGACGCCGCCACGCCCTCGACGAACCAGTGGAACGCCGACGGCACGGGCTACACCATTCTGGACCCCACCCCGACGATCCGCGGCTTCCGCTCGCTGGACCGCAAGTCCACCGCACACTCGGAATCCAAGGCCATCTACGGACAAGCCACCTGGACCCCGGCCAGCATGGACGCCCTGCACCTGACGGTCGGCGGCCGCTACACCTGGGACGACAAGGACGGCAAGCTGGAGGTCGTCAACAACGCCCCCACCAACCTGACCTTCAGCTCCAAGGTCGATCGCTTCGACCCGCTGGTCACCCTGGCCTATGACGTCAGCAACAACATCAACGTCTATGGCAAGTATTCGACCGGCTACCGCGCCGGCGGCGCCTCCTCGCGCTCGCTGACCTACCGCTCGTTCGATCCCGAAGAGGTCAAGGCCTACGAAATCGGCCTGAAGAGCGACCTGTTCGACCGCCGCGTCCGCTTCAATGCGGCCGTCTACGCCATGGACCGCACCGACAGCCAGATCGACTTCAGCCTGGTAACCGTCCAGGGCGCCTCGACCCGCAACACGCTGGAAACGATCAACGCCCCGGGCACCACGAAAATCCGCGGCGTCGAGCTGGAAGGGCAGTTCCGGGCGACCGACAACCTGACTCTGTCGGCTTCCTACGCCTATACGGACGCTAAGGTGCCGGACACGGTGAACCCGTTCAACGGCCAGGTGCAGCAGGTCTTCATCGCCTATACGCCTGAGAACGCCGGCAGCGTCGCCGCCGACTGGAACTCGCCCTTCATGGGCGCGACCCTGAAGGCGCACATCGACGCCAACTACGCCGATGCCGCCCACAGCTTCGAGCAGTTCGCAATCAAGGCCGACTCGTCCTTCGTCGTGAACGCCCGCGTCGCCATCGCCGACATCACGACCCGCGACGGCGGTCCGCTGCTGGAAGTGGCCCTGTGGTCGCGCAACCTGCTGGACGAGACCTACGTCTACCGTCGCGACCCGTCGAACCGGAACACCTTGGGCGACTACGGCAACTTCAACAACCCGCGCACCTTCGGCATCGAGCTGCGCGCCTCCTACTAAGCGTTCCTCCCGAACGACCGACTGGCCCCCTTCCGCCTTGGCGGGAGGGGGTTTTTCTTCGTCTGCGTGAAGGCTTTGCGACGGCGATATGAAACTTCACCGCAGCCGTCCGGTTTTGCTGGACGACGCGACGATCTGGCGCGATGGCGGCTTTCGGAGACGCCATGAGCAGCCTGATCCTGATCGCCGATGACGCCGCCGAGGGCGTCGAAATCATGGACGCCGCCCTGCGTCGGGACGGCTTTCGCACCGTCGTCGCCGCCGACGGCCAGCAGGCGGCCGACCTGCATGCGTCGCTCAAACCCGATCTCGCCCTGCTCAGCGTCCGCCTGCCCGTGCGTGACGGCTGGGATGTGCTGGGCGAACTGCGGCGGCGCGGCGAGACGCCCGTCATCATGATCGGCGACCGGGACGAAGCCACAGACAAGCTGCAGGCGCTGCGGATCGGGGCGGACGACTATATCGCCAAGCCGTTCAAACCGGCCGAGGTCACGGCCTCGATCCAGACCATCCTGCGACGCAGCAGCGGCGGCGGCCGGACCGCCAAGACGCTGCACGTCGGTCCGCTGGAGGTGCAGTTGGAAAATTATCTGGCGGCGATCCTGACGCCGTCAGGCAAGTGCCGTCTGGACCTGACCCTGACGGAGTTCCGCATTCTGGCCCACATGGCCCGCACGCCCCTGCGCGTCTTCAGCCGCAGCGAGATCATGCAGGCCTGCTTCCCCAATCAGGCGGTTCTGGAACGCACGATCGACAGCCACGTCAGCCACCTGCGCCGCAAGCTGGACGCCGCAGACGCGGCCGGTCTGCTGACCAATGTGCGCGGGGTCGGATACCGGCTCGAAGCCGAGGTCTGATCGCGCCTAGGCCGCGACGGCGTAGACCCTCAGCCGATGGCCGTCCGGGTCGCCCGCCACGAAGCTGCGGCCCGGTGCGGCGTCCGTCGGCGGCGTCAGAATTCGCGCCCCGCGATCCCACCAGTCGATATGCGCCTGATCCACCGCTTCGGCGCCCTCCAGCGGAAAGTCGACCTCGCACACCTCGCGCCGATCGTCGGCACGCCGCAGCAGCCCCAGCGCCCGGCCCGACGTCAGTTTGAACAAGGCACGATCCGGTCCCGCCATCAGCGGCCGACAACCCAGCAGATTGGCATAGAAGCGTGCGCTGACCTCCGGATCCGCAACGGCCAGAAGAATGTCCTCAATATCGCTCATCAGCCCGGCCCCTTGTGTTTCCAACACGTCGAACCCTAGCCTTCGCTGCTGCCAGTTTCCGTCAGCAGCTGTCGCCTGACCGCGATCTTTCATGCGCCTCGCGCCAGGTCTTCATCAGCGCCTGACGGCGCGTCGGATAGCGCGCCTCCATCACCTCGGCCTCGACGATGCGGTCGGTGCGGAAACTGCGGAAATCACCGCGCAGTTCGCACCAGGCGATCAGCAATCTCACCCGGTCGAAGAAGGCCAGGGCGAACGGCCAGACGACGCGCTCGGACGCCGACCCCGCCTCGTCGCGGTAACATAGCTTCAGCCGTCGCTCGGTACGGATCGCCTTCCTGAGCAAGGCCGGGTCGACCTGATCCGCCGGGAACGGCTCGCCCGGCACGACCAGCAAGGCCGATGTGTCCATCTCGTCGCGCAGGTCGGGCGGCAGCACCGCCGAAATCCGTCCCAGCGCCGCCAGCGCCGCATCGCGCATGCGCGGATCGGCGCGATCCGCCACCCAGCGTGACCCCAGCACCAGGGCCTCGATCTCTTCCGGCGTGAACATCAGTGGCGGCAGCATGAAGCCCGGCTTCAGAACATAGCCGACCCCCGCCTCCCCCTCGATCGTCGCCCCTTGCGCCTGCAGGCTGGCGATGTCGCGGTAAAGCGTCCGCAGACTGACGCCCATCTCCTCGGCCAACACCTGCCCACTCACCGGCCGACGATGCCGCCTCAGCACATTCAGCAGATCAAGAAGGCGTTCGGAGCGTGACACCCCGCGACCCTAGCAGCCTTGCTGCCAGAAAGCGTCAGCAGGAACTGGCCTAAGCCACTTCCTTCGGCATCACGTCGCCGACCGTCGGCCGGTTCTCGGCGCGGGTCAGGACCATGTCTCTGGGTTTGACGATCTCGCCGCAGCAGCCGCAGGCGATGCGCGGGCTCAGGGAGTGACCGCAGGTCTTGTGGATCATGTCGATGCCGCTGTCGGCGTCGCCATAGACGTGCTTGTTGCCCCAACCGTGCAGGGTGACCAGAACGCCGTACAAATCCTTGCCCTTGGCGGTCAGGACATATTCGTTGCGCGGCGGGCGTTCGGAATACAGGCGCGGCTCCAGCACGCCGTGCTGGACCAGACTTTTGAGGCGGGCGGCCAGGACGTTGCGCGCCACGCCCAGATTGTCTTGCCACTGTTCGAACCGGCTGACGCCGTTGAAGGCGTCGCGAATGACTAACAGGGTCCAGGGATCGCCGATTACCTCAAGCGTGGCGGCGATGGAGCAGCTTTGGCGGCTGTAGTCGGCGGTGCGTCCCATAGGCGCGAAAGTGACGCCGCGTCAGGCATTTGGCAAGGGTTGCAAATCCGAACGCTCCAAGTCAGTCTTGTTTCGCAACGGACGTGCGAGCCTCCCGGTTCGCCGCCTTGTTCCTTGGACTTCGGCGGGAGATCTTCATCAGGTCTTCCGCCGCTTGTTCGCCTGACGCAGGATTGCGCAATGACGCCGCCCATTTCCCTCGACGCCGCCCTTACCTTCCAGATCCTCGACGACGGCGGTCTGTCCGCGCCCGTGCCGGGTCATTTCTCGAACGGCCCATCGAGCATGGCGTCGGAGAAGGGCTTTCCGTTCGGCGGGCTGCTGGCGGCCCTGTGCGCTCAGTCGATGCGACAGGGACTGGCGCTGACCGCGCCCCTTCGGACCCTGTCGGTCCAATATCTGTCAGCGGCAAGGTTCGGCGAACAGGTCGCCTTTCGCCCTCGCCTGCTGCGCGGCGGCCGCAACGTCCTGTATGCCGCGGTCGAGGCCGAGCAGGACGGGCGAATGACCCACCACGCCACCGGCACCTATGGGCTGGACGCCGCGCCGGCACCGCTGACGCCGTTGCACGCGCCGCCCCCGCCGCTGGACAGGCTGGACCCGAAGGCCACCATACGCGGGCCGATGTCGCCGCACTTCGCCCAGCACGTCGAATACCGCTTCGACGGCGGCCCCAACATCCTGGGCGGCAATGAGGGTAAACCGGTGATCGAGCGCACCTGGATGCGGATGGCGGACGGCCGGCCCTTGGATGAGGTCGGCCTGTGCTACCTGCTGGACGCGCTGTATCCGCCCGCCTGGACCGCGTCCAAAACGCCAGCCGCCATGACCACCGTCGATCTGCGCATCGACATCCTGACCGATCAAACGCCCCAGACCGCGCCGGACGGCTGGGCCTTCTTCGAGTTCAGGATGCTGGACCTCGGCCTGGGCTGGACGGTGGACGAGGCGATCGCCTGGGGCGCTGATGGAACGCCGCTGGCCCTGTCGCGCCAACGCCGCAAGCTGCTGCCGCAACGTCCCGCCTGAAGTCAGCCCTCATTCATCATTATCGACGACTATTCCAAATCTCTGGAGTGTCGCCATGCGTCGTCGAAATCGCCTCGTTTCCGTATCCCAAGTCGTCGTCGTGCTGGGCGGTTGTCTGATGCTGCAGGGCTGCCTTGTCGGCGCCGTCGTCGGCGGGACCGCTGCGGTCGTCGGCGGGACGGCGAAAGCCACTGGCGCGGTCGTCGGCGCCGGCTTCGACGCCGTCACCACCTCGGACGAGGAAACCAAACTGCGTCGCGAGCGTGAACAGCGCGACTATGAACGCGAACAACGCCGCTGCGAACAGCGCCAGCGTCAGGGCAAACGCTGCTAAGTCAGAGACTTAGAACGCACCGCTCGTTGATCGTCGGCCGCGCCACCTGAATCCGGCAAAGGCCCGGCCATTCGGGTTTCAGAGTCTTGGCGAACCACAGGCACAGGTTTTCCAGACTGGGCAGCTCCAGTCCCTCGTGCTCGTTCAGCATGCCGTGATCAAGCGTCTCGGCCGCCGCCTTCAGCGCCCGGTCCAGCGCGCCCAAGTCCGCGACCCAGCCGTGTTCGACATCCAGCACCTCGGACCGCACCGTCGCTTCGACCGTGAAGGAATGGCCGTGGACGCGGCGATAGATGCTGCCCTCGGGCTCGTTCGGGAAGTGGTGGGCGGCGTCGAAGGTCGCCTGTTTGGTGATTTCGAAGACGGACATTAGCGGACGCCGATGTATTTGTGGGTCTGGACGCTCAGGCGCCACTGCGGGTGGGTCAGGCAGTATTCGATGGCGGCGGCGGTGTTTTGCACTTGGTCCGGACCGTCCATCGGCTGAAGCCAGAACCGCTCGAAATCCAGATGCTCGAACCGATCCGGCATGGCCTTGGGCTGGGGGAAGACCAGCTTCAACTCGGCCCCGCGCGCCTGCACCACATCCGCATCAGCCTTTGGACTGATGCAGATCCAGTCGACGCCGTCTGGCGCTGCAATCGTTCCGTTCGACTCGATGGCGATCTCGAAACCGCGCGCATGCAGCGCGTTGATCAGCGGCGCATCCAACTGCAGCAAGGGCTCTCCGCCGGTGCAGACCACCAGTTTCGGATCGCCTTCACGCCCGCGCCACATCGCCGCGACGTGATTGGCCAGCAGGTCCGGCGTGGCGAACTTGCCGCCCCCATCGCCGTCGACGCCCACAAAGTCGGTGTCGCAGAAGGTGCAGACGGCGCTGGCCCGATCCTGCTCGCGACCGCTCCACAGATTGCAACCGGCGAACCGCAGGAAGACCGCCGGCCGCCCCGCCTGTCCGCCCTCGCCCTGAACCGTCAAGAACACTTCCTTGGCCGAATAGGTCATCGCCCCGACGCCCATTCGTCATAACCGGCCGCGCGCAGTTCGCAGGCCGGGCAAGACCCGCAGCCATAGCCCCAGGCGTGTCGATGCGTCCGGTCGCCCTGATAGCAGGTGTGGCTATCCTCGATGATCAGCTCGATCAGCTTGTCGCCGCCGATCCTGTCCGCAAGTTCCCAAGTCTGGGCCTTGGTCAACCACATCAGGGGCGTGTCGATGACGACTGGCTTATCCAGCCCCAGCGACAGCGCCTGCGCCATCGCCTCCATCGTCTCGTGGCGGCAATCCGGATACCCCGAATAATCCGTCTCGCACATGCCGCCGACCAGGACTTCCAGTGCTCGCCGATCCGCCAGCGCCGCGGCTGCGACCAGAAAGATCAGATTGCGGCCGGGCACGAATGTGGTCGGCAGGCCGCGCGCGTCCATTTCGATCTTGCGGTCGGCGGTCAGGGCGCTCTCGGCGATCCTGCCGTATCCGGTCAGGTCCACCACATGGTCGTCGCTAAGGCGATCGGCCCATTGCGGCAGGGCCGTCTTCATTCCGTCGCGCACCGCCTGACGCGCCTGCATCTCCACCAGATGGCGCTGCCCATAGTCGAAGCCGACCGTCTCCACCCGCTCGAACCGCTCCAGCGCCCAGGCCAGGCAGGTCGCGCTGTCCTGCCCGCCGGAAAACAGAACCAGGGCCGTCTTGCTAGCGGTGAGGGAGGTCTTTTCCAGGATGACGCTCATGACGAGTCTGCGGTCGGCCGTTTGGCCGCGCGCATGCACAAAGAGATGGAGACCCAGATGGGTCGGGCGGGCCTCATACACCAGACCCCGCCCGTGAGCAAAGAAGGCGTATTTGCGTCTTGGATGACGCCGCTTAACTAATCCGCAAGCGATTTGGGCTTTTACTCACAATGAGTAGGAGTTCCAGGCAGTATGCCGACCATCGAGACCCTTTCCGAGCGTCCAAAGCCGGTTGCGCCGACGACTCTCGGCTGCGAGGTTCTGGCGCGTTTTGAATGCGAGCCGGATACGCTGGTCATTCCCGTGGTCGATGGCGACCGTCCCGTCGGCCTGGTCGAACGCACCGCCTTCCTTCAGAAAATCGCCGCCCGCTTCGGCCACGCCCTTTATGATCTTCGCCCCATCACCTTCGCCATGGACCCCGAGCCGGCCGTGGTCGAGGCCGGCGTCCGCATCGACGCCTTTTGCGACATCATGCTGAAGGGCGGTCCGGCCGCCCTGCTGCGCGGCTTCATCGTCACCAAGAACGGCGCCTATTGGGGCGTGGGCACCGCCGCCACCCTTTTGCAGGCCGTCAACACGCGTCAGCGCGAGCAGAACGCCGAACTGGCGGAACAGGCCGCGATCCTCAGCGACACCCGCGCCCAGGCCATCGCCGCCGCTCGCGCCAAGAGCCAGTTCCTGGCCATCATGAGCCACGAACTGCGCACGCCCATGAACGGCGTCCTGGCCGTCGCCGAACTGCTTCGTCGCCAGCCGTTGAATACGGCGGCTCAGGCGCACGTCCAGACCATCGTGGACTCGTCCGAGACCCTGCTGCGCATCCTCCAGGACGCCGTCGACCTGTCCAAGGCCGAGGCCGGCGAACTGGAGCTGAAGACCGAGCCGACCGCTCTGCGCGCCGTTATGGACGACATCCAGTCGATGTGGGAGCCGCGCGCCTCTCAGGACGGCGTGACCCTGCTCGTCGGCTATGAAGGCGACACCGAACTGGCGGCCGTTATCGACGGGGTGCGTTTGAAGCAGGTGTTCAACAACCTGATCGGTAATGCGCTGAAGTTCGCCCGCAACGGCGTTGTCGAAGCGGGCCTTAAGGCTTGGGTCGAAGGCGACCGCATTCGGATGGAAGCCCGCATTCGCGACGATGGCCCCGGCGTCGAGCCGGATCGCGTCGATTCCATCTTCGAACCGTTCGTCCACGGATCCGGCCCCGACGGCGCCGGCCTGGGCCTGTCGATCTGTCGTCAGGTCATCGACCGGATGGACGGCCGGATCTGGGCCGAGAACAACAAGGGACGCGGCGCCACCTTCGCCTTCGACCTGACCGCGCCCCGCGCTGTGGTCGAGGCGGAAGCGCAATCGAACGTGTCGGATCTGTCGGGCCTCGACCTGAAATCCGCGCCGCACATCCTGATCGTCGACGACAACGCTACCAACCGCGTCGTCGCCCAAGCGCTGTGCGAGATGTTCGGCTGCAGTTCCGAACTGGCCGAAGACGGCCTCGAGGCGCTTCAGGCCGTTCAGGAAAGCCGCTACGACCTGGTCCTGATGGACATCAAGATGCCGCGGATGGACGGGGTTCAGGCGACACAAGCTATTCGCGCCCTGCCCGGCGCCGTCGGCCGCGTGCCGATCGTGGCCCTGACTGCGAATGCGGACCCCGAAGACGCCAAACACTATCTCTCGATCGGCATGGCCGCCGTGGTTGAAAAGCCGATCAAGCCCGAACGCCTGCGGATGGCGATGAACGCCGCCATCTCCGCCGCTCACGAAGACGCACAAGACCAGGACCAGTCCGGTCGCGCCGTCGCCTGATCGTCAGTCCGGACGAACGTCCAGCGCCTCTTCGTCCTCTTCGTCGTAGCCGACCAGACGCAGGGCTCTCGCTTTTTGCCCGTTGATCTCGGCCCAGCGCAGCAAACCCTCCTCGCGGCCGTGAGTGATCCAGATCTCCTCCGGCTTGATCTCGGTGAAGGTCGCGGTCAGTTCGTTCCAGTCGGCATGATCCGACACGACCAACGGCAGTTCCACGCCGCGCTGCCGCGCCCGCGCCTTCACCCCCATCCAGCCTGAAGCAAAGGCCGTGACCGGATCGGCGAACCGACGCGCCCATCGATCCTGGATGGCGGATGGCGGTGCGATGGCGACCTCGCCGCCCAGCGCATTCTTCGGCAGATCACGGGTCGGGGCCAGCGGGCCCAGATCGACCCCTTCCCTCTCGTACAAGGCGTTCAGCCGCTCCAGCGCCCCGTGGACATAGATGGTGCGGTCCCATCCAGCCTCGCGCAGCAGACGGATGATCCGCTGCGCCTTGCCCAGCGCATAGGCGCCGACCAGATGCGCCCGCTCGGGAAACTGCCCCAGCGACCGCACCAGCCGCCCCACCTCTTCTTCTGCCGGCGGATGGCTGAAGACCGGCAGGCCGAACGTCGCCTCCGAAATGAAGACGTGACACGGCACAGGCTCGAACGGCGCACAAGTCGGATCGCGGCGGCGCTTATAGTCGCCGGACACGACCATGATCAGCCCCTTCCAGCGCACCTCGACCTGGGCAGAACCCAGCACATGGCCGGCGGGCGCCAATCTGAGATCGACCCCATTGATCGCGGTCGCCTCGCCGTATTCCACCGATTGGGGCTGCAGCGTGAAATCCGCGCCATAGCGCTCAGCCATGATCGCCAGGGTCTGGCGCGTCGCGAGAACCGCCCCATGACCGGCGCGCGCATGGTCGGCGTGGCCATGCGTGATGACGGCGCGATCCACCGGCCGAACCGGGTCGATGTAGAAATCTCCCGGCGGACAGTAGAGGCCGGCGGGCGTGGGATGCAGCAGGTCTTCGGGGCGGATCATCTTGCGGTAACGCTCTCGACGCCGTCGGGTCGCCGCCCCATAGAGGATGACCCCGAAAATCGGCGCAACAGGTTCAGCCCGCACGATGCATGAGAGTTTCCTGACCACCATCCTGCCGCAACTGGCCGCCGGCGCCGCCCACACCGGCGCCCTGGGCTTCAGCTTTGACGGCCTGCACGATGGCGAGCCCCGTATTCGCGTGCCGTGGCGCGAGGACTTGGTCGGCGATCCCGATAGCGGCGTCTTCGCGGGCGGGCTGGTGACGACCTTGCTGGATCATATCGGCGGCCTGGCCGTGTGGACCGCGATGGACGCCTTCCAGCCCATCGCCACCCTGGATCTGCGCGTCGACTACATGCGCGCCGCAAGACCGCGTCAGGACCTGCTGGCCCAGGGCCTGTGCTACCGGCTGACGCCCAGCATCGCCTTCGTGCGCGCCTGGGCCTTCGAGGACGATCCCGCCGATCCGGTCGCCGCAGCGCAAGCCGCCTATATCCTCAACCAGACCCGCGAGCGGGCGCCCCATGCAAAAGGAGCGGCGGCATGACCGACATCCTGAACGGCATGCCCTACGCCCGCTTTCTTGGCCTTCAGACCCTGGTCAGCGGCGACGAAGTCACCGTCATCATGCCCTTCGACGACAAGCTGATCGGCAATCCGATGCTGCCCGCCCTGCATGGCGGATCGACGGCCGCCCTTCTGGAAATGACGGCGATGGCTCAGGTTGCGCTCAGCTTTCCTGGTCCGCGACTGCCCCGCCCGATCAATGTCACGGTCGCCTATCTGCGCACCGGCAGACCGATCGACGTCTTCGCGCGTGCTCGCATCAGCCGGGCGGGTCGTCGCGTCGCCCATGTGCACGCGGAGGCCTGGCAGGAAGAACGTCAACAGCCTATTGCGTCCCTTACCGCACACTTCCTGCTGGACAACCAGGACTGATCACTGCGCCCTAGCGCGCTGATTCGCGCCGATTTCTTGCTCTCATTGGGTTTTAACGCCGTGCTTACGGCGGCGCTTCAACGCGCGATTGCCGATATGGTAAAGATTGCTCTACCAAACAGGGTTAAGACGTGATAACCATACGGTTCTTGTAAACCTGTCTTTGAGGGGCTTTCATGGACCGCACTGAAGTCGTCACCAGCGTTGCTGGCGATCTGCATGCCACCGAACTCGCGATCGACGCCGCGATCACCCAGGCGACCACGCTGGTTCAATCCTTCATCGGCGCTCGCGCCGCTCTGTCGCTGTCGCCGGTCTCCGGCACGATGTCGCAAGCAAAGGCCATGGAAACGATCGCCGCCCTCTCGGCCGCGCGTGAGTCCATCGTGGCCTGCCACGCCGAACTGCAAAAAGATCACCGCCGCCTCGGCTTCGGCACCTACGCCGCCGGCCCGGTCGCCAAGCCTGACGATTGGTGGGAAGACAAGCCCGTCAAAGGCCATCTTCGGGTCGCGTGAATTCTTGGTAAGCTTCACTGAACGAGATTTCAGTCGAAGCTAAATTCGGTCATTATCGCCCTCGCGCATTCTCGCGCGGGGGCGATCTGTCATGTTGAATATCGTCTACGCGATTATTGGCGCCGTCTTCATGGTCGGCATGGCGCTATTCGCCTTTCTCAAAGGCGGCCGTTCCGAGCGGATAGGTGCGGGCGCCTATCTGTTTGCTTGGTTTGCGACCATTGTGATGCAAGAAGGCAGCGGCTTCAGAGGCGTTCCATTGGGATTGTTTCTGATCGACATTTCGCTGCTCTGCATTTTCGCGGCGATCGCCTGGCGGCACCGGCAGTCTTGGCCGGTTTGGGCTAGCGGCCTACAACTCATTGTCGTGATGGCTCATATCATGGCGCTTACTGGCCAGGCAGTGTCTGCATCGTCACTTTATACGATCATGAATTTCACAGGTTACCTTATCATCGTGTGCATCATCATAGGCACGTTCTACGCTTGGCAGGAGCGTCGAGCGGCTGAGCTGATAGGTAGAAATTCCTAGCATCTGATCGTATGCTGGCGGCGAATCGGTCGCTGGAATCTCATGCCGCTATCCCACGCCAAGCTCTGGAAGGCCGTCGACGCCTTGGCGCGGCGTGAGGGTCTGACACCGTCGGGCTTGGCGCGACGGGCCGGTCTGGATGCGACGAGTTTCAATCCGTCAAAACGCTTTGGGCCCGGCGATCCGCCGCGTCCGCGCTGGCCCTCGACGGAGAGCATGACGCTGGTGCTTCAGGCGACGGGCCTGTCGCTGTCGGAATTTGCGGTGCTGGCTGAGGACGCACCGGAGGCGCCGACCAGCGTGCCCTTGCTGGGTCTGGCCAAGGCGGGTCAGGACGGGTTCTTCGACGACGCTGGCCTGCCGGTCGGCGAAGGCTGGGATCAGACCGACCTGCCGCGCGCCAAGGACACCCTGTTCAGCCTTCAGATCACTGGCGATTCGATGTCGCCCCTCTATCGCGAAGGCGACCGCGTCATCGTCGATCAGGAAGCGACGCAGGTGCGGCGGGGCGACCGCGTTGTCGCTCGCCTGACCAGCGGAGAAACCGTGGCCAAGGAGGTCACCAGCCTGACCAGCCGCGCCGTCACCCTGGCCTCGATCAATCCCGACTATCCGCCAAGGGTTGTGCCCCGACGTGAGATCGAATGGATGGCCCGCATCCTTTGGGTCAGCCAGTAACGCGCAGCAAAAACCCCGCCCGGCGAACCGGACGAGGCTTTCGAACAATGGCGAACTGCAATCAGTTGGCCGTGACGTAGTGGGCGTTCACCCAACCACCGCCTGCGATCTGCACCCATTCACCTTGCGAACCGATGGCGGTGAAGGGCTGACCGGCCGACAGCGTTCCGGCTTGGCGATAGTTGGTGCCGGGGCCGCTGCGGATGCGCAGGTTCGACGAAGCGCGATACTGGGCGCCGCTAGAGGCCGAAGCAGCACGGGCGCGCTGCTGGTTGCAGCCGATATAGGAACCGGCGGCGGCGCCGGCGCCCGCGCCGACGATGGTGCCGGCCGTACGTTCGTTGCGGGCGAGGTTCGAGCCCACGACGCCGCCCACCACGGCGCCGATCAGAGCGCCCGCCCGCTGGCGACCGCCAGGCGCGTCACAGTTGGTCACGCCGTTGGCCTGGGCCTGGGCGGACATCGGGGCGGCGGTCACCATGGCGGCCAGGGCGGCAGCGGTGGCCAGACCGGTCTTGAAAATCTTGTTCGACATAACTCTTCTCCTGTCAGCGCGTTTGCCGATGACGGGAGAATGCACGGACGAACCTGAAGGCTCCCGGAGCTTCGCCGTTATTTTCCGTTCATCTTGGCTATGCGCGCAGACTGGCGGCGGGCGACAAATCGTCTGGCGATATCGATGTCGCGTTCGATGAAGTGTTTCCGGCGCACGAACTGGAAGTCCAGCACGCGCGCCCACAGATGAAGCATGCGGTCGTGGGTCACAAAAACCGTCACCGCCTCGACCGGCGGCGGCGGCCCCCAGGCCTCAGCCAGCTTCGCCAGATGCTGGACCGTGGCATCGTCGGTCATGGGTTCGCATTCGACGATCCAGTCCCAGCTGCAGAGCTCAGGCCTATGCGTGATCAGATCGACCGTCGCTTTCAGGACGCGGTCAGCCGATCCGGCCGAGACCAGGTCGAGCATCAGGACCCTGTTCGCCTCGTCGATCTCGTAACGCAACGTCGCCTCCCCCGGCTACGTCCCTTCAGGAGGGCATCACGCAACAACCCTGACGCAAGGTCAAGGTTGCGCCAGCTCTCCGTTTGCGCCCGCTTCGATCAGGGCGATCGTCTGCGGCAGACCGTAGATGGCTGCGAACGAACCGAAGCGCGGCCCCTGGCTGGCGCCCAGCAGCACCTCGTAGAGCGCGCCGAACCATGCCCGCAGCGGCTCGAATTCATGCGCCTTGCCGACCGCATAGACCTCGTTCTGGATCAGTTCGCCATCGGTGGTGTCGACCGGCAGCGCCTTCAGCCGTTCGGCCAGGTCCAGCAGCGCCGCCTTCTCCTTGTCGTCCGGCAGGCGATAGGACTTCGAGGGCTTCACGAAGTCCTCGTAGTAGTTCAGCGCGTGGTCCATCAGCCGATCCAGCAGGGGCTCGTTCTGCGGGGTGGCGTCAGGCAGGTATTTGGCGAAATAGGCCCACAGCTGGTCCTTGGTCGAGGCGTTGGCCACGCCGACCAGGTTCAGCAGCAGGGCGAAGGACACCGGCGACGTGTGAGTCGGCGGATCGCCCGCATGGATCGACCAGACGGCGTTGTCGATCCGCTTGGCCGGCTCTTGGGTCTTGTAGCTTTCGATGAAGGCCAGATAGTCGTCGATGGCGCGCGGAATGACGTTGAAGTGCAGGCTCTTGGCCGACTTCGGCGACTGGAACATGTACCACGACAGGCTCTCGGGCGTGCCATAGCGCAGCCACTCGTCCATCGTCAGGCCGTTGCCCTTGGACTTGGAGATTTTCTTGCCCTCGATGTCGAGGAAGAGCTCGTAGTTGAAACCCTCAGGCGGTGTGCCGCCCAACGCGCGGCAGACCTTGGAGCTTTCGCGCACGCTCTCGATCAGGTCCTTGCCCGACATCTCGTAGTCGATGTCCAGCGCGACCCAGCGCATGGCCCAGTCGGGCTTCCATTGCAGCTTCACATGACCGCCCGTGACCGGCACCTCGGTGCGGTTGCCCGGTTCGCCGGCGGGGTCTTCGAAGGTGATCGTGCCCTTCTCGACGTTGCGCGCCAGGGTCGGGACCTGAAGCACATGGCCGGTGATCGGGCTGATAGGCAGGAAGGGCGAATAGGTGGCGCGCCGCTCCTCGCCCAGGGTCGGCAGCATGATGGCCTGGACCGCGTCGAACCGTTCCAGAAGCGTCAGCAGCGTCGCGTCGAACCGGCCCGACTTGTAGGTCTCGGTCGATGACATGAATTCATAGTCGAAGCCGAAGCTGTCGAGGAAGGCGCGCAGGCGGGCATTGTTGTGCGCGCCGAAGCTGTCGTGGGTGCCGAAGGGATCGCGCACCCGCGTCAGGGACAGATGCAGGTCCTCGCGCAGCATCTCCGGGTTCGGGACGCCCTCCGGCACCTTGCGCAGGCCGTCCATGTCGTCGGAGAAGGCGATCAGGCGCGTGGGCCAGTGGTCGCCCGTCAGGGCGCGAAAGGCGTTGCGCACCATGGTGGTGCGGGCGACCTCGCCGAAGGTGCCCATGTGCGGCAGGCCCGACGGGCCATAGCCGGTCTCCAGGATCACCGGGCGCTGCAAGGCGGGAAAGGCCGCCAGGGCTTCATCCGCCTTGCCGGCGTCGATCAGGGCGCGCGCTTCGGCTCGCTCGGTCTCGCCCAGCCGTTTCTTCAGAACATGCGCCAGCAGGTTGCGGGCTTGTTCGAAGGGCCAGGACTTGGCCTCGCGGGCGAGGGTTTCGAGGTTCTGAAGCATGGCGGCGGTTTGCAGTCTGCATCCCGCCCGGTCAACCGCGATCAGGCTTTGGCGGCGATTACGATGATCTCGACCTTGTAGTCGGGGGAAGCCAGCCGGCTTTCGCCCGTGGCGCGGGCCGGCGGGTTGGCGGTGTCGACCCAGGCGTCCCAGACGCCGTTCATCGCCTCGAAGTCGGCGATATCCGCCAGCCATATCTGGGCCATCAGAATCTTGGACTTGTCGCTGCCGGCTTCGGCCAGCAGGGCCTCGATCTCCGCCAGCGCCGTTCGGGTCTGCGTCGCCACGTCGTCGCCGGGTTCGCCGACCTGGCCCGACAGATAGATGGCGTCGCCGTGGACGACGGCCTCGCTCATGCGGGCGCCGGGCTGGATGCGGGTGATCATGGGCTAAGGGTCCTTCGAAACGTCCCTCACCTATCGCCGCCGGGGCCCGGCTGTCGAGCGGCTAGCGGCGGTTGAACCGCGAGACGGTCAGGCCGACGACCAATGCGCCGGCGCCGACGATCAAGGCGTCCTCGATCAGGCCGCTCTTGGTCTGGCCGATGCGGGCCATGGCCTTCTTGCGCCCCGAAAGGGTCAGATAGGCCAGCGGCACGGCCGTGCCGACCGCCAGGCCTGCGCCCAGCTTCTCCTTGCCACGCGGGGCCAGGGCGGCGCCGGCGATGCCCGCACTCATGACCCGCGCCAATAGGCCGAGGAAGACGGTGCGATCGGGCGCGGTCTTCATCTTGTCGCCCAGCAGTTCGCCGACGCCCATGGCCAGGGCGCCGAACTTGAACAGCGGCCGGTTCAGCAGGAAGACGCGGCCGGGCAAGGGCTTGTGCGCCAGTTCGGCGGCGGCGAGGGCCGCCATCGGGGTCATGGAACGGGCGCTGGCGACAGCGCCGATGAGGGCGGACGGGAGGAGGTCGAGGGCTTTCATGCCGCCACAACACCCGACTGGGCCGGAAGGTTCAGCCCGTTTCAGCCGCGCGCCGCCAGGACATTGCGGATCGCCAGGCTGGAGTGGATGCGCGACACGCCCGGCAGACGCGACAGGACGTCCTTGTGGATCACCTCATAGGCGGCGATGTCTGGCGCGACGGCGCGGACGATGTAGTCGGCCTCGCCCGCCATCAGATAGCAGTCGCGGATTTCCGGGTGGTTGCGGACGGCCGCCTCGAACCGGCGCATGTGGTCGTCGGTCTGCTTCTCCAAGGTGATCTCGACATAGGCGACGACGCCGTCGTCGCTGTCGTTGGCCAGGACGGCGGCATAGCCCCGGATCACCCCGCGCTCTTCCAACCGCCGCACGCGCCGCAGGCAGGCGGAAGGCGACAGACCGACGGCGGAAGCCAGGTCCGCATTGCTGATGCGCCCATCTGCGCGGAGCCGTTGAAGGAGACGCTGGTCGAGGGGATCAAGCAGGGACACAAGTTTCCGCCATTCAGCCGCAGATTATTGCGTCAGACTTCTATCAGCGACCGATCCTTGCGCAAACAGGCAGGATCGTCGATCCATGCGGCGCTAGCTTGCGACGAATAACAACATTGGGCTTGGGAACGTCACATGCGGGTTCTGGTGCTTGGGTCGGGCGTCATCGGCGTCACCACCGCCTGGTATCTCAGCCAGGCCGGGCATGAGGTCACGGTGGTGGATCGGCAGGCCGGTCCGGCGCTGGAAACCAGCTTCGCCAACGCCGCGCAGATTTCGCCGGGTTATTCCGCGCCCTGGGCTGCGCCGTCGATCCCGGTCAAGGCGATGAAGTGGCTGCTGATGCGGCACGCCCCGCTGATCGTGCGCCCGCGTCTGGACATGGCTATGGTGCGCTGGACCGTCGCCATGCTGCGCAACTGCACCCACGACCGCTACGCGCTGAACAAGAGCCGGATGGTGCGTCTGGCCGAATACAGCCGCGACCAGATCGACCTGCTGCGCCGCGAAACCGGCATCACCTATGATGGTCGCCAGCAGGGCACGCTGCAGCTGTTTCGTACCGAAAAGCAGCTGGCCGACGTGCACAAGGACGTCGATGTGCTGAAGGCCGCCGGCGTGCCGTGCGAGGTGCTGGACCGCTCGGGCTGTATCGCGGCCGAGCCGGGCCTGGCCGCCTCCGACGTTGATTTCGTTGGGGGTCTTCGTCTGCCGCATGACGAGACCGGCGACTGCTTCCTGTTCACCAACGCCTTGGCGAAGCTGGCGGCGGAGCGCGGCGTGGTCTTCCATACCGGGACCGAGATCCAGTCGATCGCGATGACGGACGGTCGCGCGACCGGCGCAATGACCAGCAAGGGCGCCATGACGGCCGATCTGGTGATCCTGGCGCTCGGCTCCTATTCGCCGATGATGGCCAAGCCGCTGGGTCTCGATCTGCCGGTCTATCCGGTGAAGGGCTATTCGATCACGGCCAAGATCGTGAACGAAGACCGCGCGCCCGTCTCCACCGTCATGGACGAGAGCTACAAGGTGGCGATCACGCGCCTGGGCGACCGCATCCGCGTGGGCGGCATGGCCGAACTGTCGGGATACAACAACACCCTGCCCGCCGTCCGTCGCGAAACCCTGGCCCATTCGGTCGGCAGCCTGTTCCCCGGCGGCGGCGACCTGGCGGGCGCCAGCTATTGGTCGGGCCTGCGTCCGATGACGCCGGACGGCACGCCGGTGATCGGCGCGACCAAGGTTCCGGGGCTTTATCTGAACACCGGCCACGGCACCCTGGGCTGGACCATGGCGTGCGGCTCGGCGCGGGTTCTGGCCGACATGGTCGACGGCAAGGCCCCCGAGATCGAGACCCGCGACCTGTCGCTGAACCGCTATGGCGCCTGGGCCGGGGCGTTCGCGCCGGGCTACAGCTGAGATCAGACGTCGACGGGGAATTTTACCGTCTAAAGAGTCTAGTTCGTCTAATCGCGCGGCGGTGGGGCCTTGGGCCGCGGACGGGAATTCACCGTCTAAAGTGTCTAATTCGTCTAATCCGGCACCATCATCCAGGTGAGGCGCAGGCGGGATTTCGCCATCCCTTCCGCCTGAACTTACGCTGTCAAAGATCGCCGGCCAGTCTAGCACGCGGCCGGGTCGCGGTCGGTTAGACGCCGTTCGGGCGCGAAAACCCTTTGTGAATCAGACAGCGGCGCGCCGACGATGCGCTGGCAGCACGCCGCAGCGTGGCGCGGCGCGTCGGAGCCCCCTATAGAGCGCGCGATGAAGACCGCCGATTTCGATTTCGACCTGCCCGAAGACCGTATTGCGTTGCGCCCGGCCGATCCGCGCGATTCCGCACGGCTGCTGGTGGTGAAAGGCGGCGCGCTGGAAGACCGGGTCATTCGCGATCTGCCGGACTTCCTGCAGCCGGGCGACGCCCTGGTGTTCAACGATACGCGGGTCATTCCCGCCCGTCTGTCGGGCGTGCGTCAGCGGATCGGGGCCGAGGGCGAGACCCTGACGGTCGAGGTGGAGGCGACGCTGCATCACCGCGACGCGCCCGACGTCTGGTCCGCCTTCATGAAACCCGGCAAGCGGATCAAGCCGGGGGATCGGGTTCGTTTTGGAAACGCCAGCGACGCCGCCTGCGACCTTGGTCGTCTGGATGCGACGGTGACGGCAAAGGGGGAAGACGGGCTGATCACCCTGACCTTTGACCTCGCGGGACCGGCGCTGGACGATGCGATCCGCGACGTGGGCGTCATGCCTCTGCCGCCCTATATCGCCGCCAAACGGCCCGAGGACGACCGCGACCGGTCGGACTATCAGACCGTCTTCGCCGAGCATGACGGGTCGGTCGCGGCGCCGACGGCGGGGCTGCATTTCACCCCGGCCCTGCTGGACGCCATTCGAGCCAAAGGCGTCTCGACCCATGCGGTGACGCTGCATGTCGGGGCCGGCACCTTCCTACCGGTCAAGGCCGATGACCTGGCCGACCACAAGATGCACAGCGAATGGGGCGAGGTGTCGCCTGAAACCGCCGCCGCCCTGAACGCGGTCCATGGAAAGGGCGGGCGCATCGTCTGCGTCGGCACCACCAGCCTGCGGCTGCTGGAAAGCGCGACGGCCGAGGACGGCGAGATCAAACCCTTCCACGGCGACACGGCCATCTTCATCACGCCCGGCTATCGGTTCCGGGCGGTCGATGTGCTGATGACCAACTTCCACCTGCCGAAGTCGACGCTGTTCATGCTGGTCAGCGCCTTTGCCGGCACGGCGACGATGAAGGCGGCCTATGCCCATGCGGTCGCCGACGGCTATCGCTTCTATTCCTACGGCGACGGATCGCTGCTGTTCCGCGACTGATCGCGGGTCAGGGCCAGAGGCGGCCAGAGCGCCAGGCCTCGCCGTCGCGGTCGAACCGCAGTCGGTCATGCAGGCGGAACGGGCGATCGCGCCAGAACTCGACCGAGCGCGGCACGACGCGCCAGCCGGTCCAGTGGGACGGGCGCGGCACCTCCTGACCATCGAAACGCGCGGTTTCGCGGCCCACGGCCTCTTCCAGCACCGTGCGATCCGACAGGGGGCGGGACTGGTCCGAGGCCCAGGCGCCGATGCGGCTTTCGCGCGCGCGGCTGGCGAAATAGGCGTCGGCCTCGGCCGGCGTGACCGGCTCGACCGCGCCGCGCACCCGCACCTGGCGGCGCAGGGATTTCCAGTGGAAGGTCAAGGCGGCGGCCGCGCAACCGGCCAGTTCGACGCCCTTGGCGCTTTCGCTGTTCGAATAGAAGGTGAAGCCCCGCGCATCCACGTCCTTCAGCAGAACGATCCGCGCATCGGGCAGGCCGTCGGCGTCGACGGTCGACAGGGTCATGGCGTTGGGATCGTTCGGCTCGTGCGCGCGCGCATCGGCCAGCCATTCGACGAACAGGCCGATGGGTTCGGTCCGATCGAAGATGGTCTCGTCGCCATTGGCGGCCAGGGCGGCGGCATAGTCGCGGGCGTATTCCTCACGCGACGGGCTGGGCGGGATCACGGAAGCGGTCATGCGAGTGATGTAGTCGGTGCGGGCGCGGCTGGGAATGATCGAGGTCAAAAACGGGCGTGTCGCCGTCAAGGTTAACCGCCCATTGACCCTGATGCGCGAACGGTGACGGCATGAGCGCGCCTGTTTCGATTTCAGATGTGTCCGGCGTCCGAGAGGCCTTGTCGATCCTGGGCCTAGAAACGGATGTGCGCGGCGATGTCGATGCGTCGACGCTGAAGGCCGCGTTCCGCACGGCGGTGAAGGCGGCGCGGCCGGATCAGGCCGGCGGGGACGCCGAGCGATTCCGGCGCGTGATCGCGGCCTATCGACTGATCCAGGCGCACCAGCCCCCTCGCCCCGCCCTGTCGGCCCCCGCCGCGCGGCCCGCGCCGACACCGGTTCTGGTTCTGTCGCCGATGCAGGCCCTGGCCGGGGGGCAGGTCGAGGTCCGGCTGGGCGCGCGCACGGTGCGGGTCACGACGCCCAAGGGCCTGCGCAGCGGCGATCATCTGCGGCTGAGACGCGGGGCGGCGGACGGGAGCGACCTCTATCTGTCGGTGTTGATCCGGCCCGAGGACGGGCTGTCGGTCGTCGGCGACGACCTGTTCATGACCTGGGCCGTCGAGCGTCGCCTGATGGCCGACGGCGGGCGGGTGGAGATCGAGACCCCTGTCGGCACGCGCTCGGCCTGGATCACCGCCGACATGGCCGCGCCGGTGCGGGTGCGGTTGAAGGACCTGGGCCTGCCCGCGCGGGGATCACGGCCGGCGGGGCATCTGTTCGTGACGCTGGAGCCTTCGTCTGATGTTCCCTCGGCGGCGGAGGACCTACTGGTGCGCTTCACGCGGGTCTGGACGCAGGAGCGTCTGGCGGCCTAAGTCGGGGCATGTCGCACAACACCTTCGGCCATCTGTTTCGCGTGACCACCTGGGGCGAGAGCCACGGGCCGGCGATCGGCTGCGTCGTGGACGGATGCCCGCCGATGATCCCGCTGACCGAAGCGGACCTTCAGCCGTGGCTGGACCAGCGGAAGCCGGGCGGCAGCCGCTTTGTCACCCAGCGCAAGGAGAGCGACACGGCGCGCATCCTGTCGGGCGTGTTCGACGACGGCGACGGGCCGGTGACGACGGGCACGCCGATCTCGATCCTGATCGAGAACGAGGACCAGCGGTCAAAGGACTATGGCGAGATCGCCCGCGCCTATCGGCCGGGGCACGCCGACTATGCCTATCAGGCCAAATACGGGGTGCGCGACCACCGGGGCGGCGGTCGATCCTCGGCGCGCGAGACGGCCAGCCGCGTGGCGGCCGGGGCCGTGGCGCGCAAGGTGCTGGGCGACGGCGTTAAGATCAGGGCCGGCGTGGTGCAGATCGGCCCGCACCGGATCGCACCGGACCAGATCGACTTCGACGCCGTCCACACCAATCAGCTGTTCGCCGCCTCGGCCGAGGTCGTGGGCGACTGGGAGGCCTATCTGGACGGCATCCGCAAGGCGGGATCGTCGGTCGGGGCGGTCGTCGCGCTGGAGGTCACAGGCGTTCCGGCGGGCTGGGGCGCGCCCCTGTATGGCAAGCTGGACGGCGAGTTGGCCGCAGCCCTGATGTCGATCAATGCGGCCAAAGGGGTCGAGATCGGGGCGGGCTTTGAGGCCGCCGAACTGACCGGCGAACAGAACGCCGACGAGATGCGGCTGGACCTCAACAAGCAGCCAGTCTTTCTGTCGAACAAGGCGGGCGGCGTGCTGGGCGGGATTTCGACGGGTCAGCCGGTGACGGCGCGGGTCGCGTTCAAGCCGACCTCCTCCATCCTGACCCTGCGTCAGACGATCACCCGCGATGGCGAAGAGACGGACCTGCGCACCAAGGGGCGTCACGACCCGTGCGTCGCTCTGCGCGCCGTGCCGGTGGTCGAGGCCATGGCCGCCTGCGTCCTCGCCGACGCGCATCTGAGGCACCGCGCCCAGGTCGGCTGATCAGGGCTTGGGGCGGGCTTGTCGCTGGTTGGCGCGACCGGCGTCGAGCCTCGGCGGCTCGACCGGACGCGTCTCGCACCGCATCAAGGCCATCAGGGCCGACAGGCCTGTCGTCATCACGATCATCGCTCGATTCCTGCAATTGCGAACCGTTTGCAGGTTTGCGCATGTTTAGGGCGCGTGCAAGACAATGGACCGGTGGCGCCCATTTTCAGGAGATCAACCGTGCGTGAAGACGGAAAGCTGGACTACCTCGAACTGCCCGCCGCCAACCTGCCCGCAACCAAGGAATTCTACAGCCAGGCGTTCGGCTGGACCTTCGTGGATTACGGCCCGACCTATGCCGCCTTCGATCAGGGTCTGGACGGCGGGTTCGACGCCGATCAGACCGATCAGACCGAGGCGCCCCTACCCATCCTGTACGCACACGACCTCGAGGCCATGCTGGCCAACGTCGAGGCGGCCGGCGGCCGGATCTTGAAACCGATCTACAGTTTCCCCGGCGGTCGCCGCTTCCACTTCGCCGATCCGGCCGGCACCGAAATGGCTGTCTGGTCCGAGGGCTGAACCCTATTTGACGTCGATGGACTGGCCGATCCGTTCGGCCAGATCCCGGTCCGCGCCCTCGACGCTGGCGATCCAGACGTGGATTTCCTTGGGGTCCACGGCGCGCTGGAACAGGTGCTCCATCGCCAGACGGCGGCTGCCTTCGGTCACGACGACCGAGGCGCGGCCGCCGGCGCGGACCGTCTCGCCGTCATAGATCGGAAACTGCGACGACGGACCGGCGTAGATCATCAGCAGGGTCTGGTCGCCGCGCTGGACGCGATAGATGTTGGCGTTCGCGCCGGCGCGCGCCGGGGTGATGGTCAGGCCGGTAGGCAGCTGGATGCTGAACGGCAGAGCGGCGATGGCGGCGGCGTTCAAGGCCGCCGGGGCGGGTGCGGCGGCCGGCGGGGTTGCGGCAGGCGCGGTCGTTGTCGGTTGGGGCGCGGTCGCTTGAGGCGCCGTTGTGGTCGGGGCTTGCGTTTGCGGACGTGTCGCGGTCGCCGGGCGCGTCGTGGCCGCAGGGCTTTGGCCGATGGGCGGCTGGGCCTGGGTCGTGCGCGTTGCGGATGACGCGGCGGGCGCCGGACGCGGCGATGCCGCGGGGGTTTGGCCGATTGGAGGCAAGGCCTGGCTCGTCGCCCGGGCCAGGGCCTGGGTCGGAGCTGCCGTGGAGGCGGCGGGCGGGGTCGCCGAAGGCGGGGCGCTGTTCAAGTCCCGCGTCAGGTTGGAACCGGCGCGCTGCGGCGGAGGCGTCGTCGCCTGTCCGGAAATCACGAGGGCGGCGGCAAGGGCGATCATGGGCATGGCCGGACCATCGCGCGGCCGGAGCGCGACCGCAAGCGCGACCTCACGCCTTGGGCAGCGCGACCCAGAAGGTGGCGCCCTCGCCCGGCGCCGAGATCACGCCGATCGAGCCGCCCTGCAACTCGACCAACCGCTTGGCCAGGGCCAGGCCGACGCCGTGCCCCTCGACCGTCGAACGCTCAAGGCCCAGGCGGTTGAAGGGTTCGAACAGCTGCGCCTGCTTCTGAAGCGACAGACCGGGGCCGAAATCGCTGACCTCGATGCGGACGCAGTCGTCCTGACGAAGCGCACGCAGAACGACACGGCCGCCGGACCCGCCGTATTTCAGCGCATTGCTGGTCAGGTTGGTGATGATCTGGGCCAGACGCTGAGAGTCCGCGACCGCGATCAAGCCATCGCCCTCGCACACCACCTCGACGGCGACCCGGTCGGCGTCGGGCCACAGCAGGCACGTGCGGCGCACGTCTTCCAGCAGCCCTGGAATGTCGGTCGGCCGCAGATCGACCCGGACGGCCCCGGATTCGGCGCGGGCCACATCCAGCAGATCGTGGGCCAGGGTTTCGACCTGACGCGCGGTTTTGACCAGCATGTCGGACATCTCGGCCTGCTGGGCTGAGACCGGCCCCAGATGGCCCTGTCGCCACAGATTGCCGATGCCGATGATGCCGGCGACGGGGCTCTTGATCTCGTGGGCGACGTTGGCGAGCAGGCGGGACTTGGCCTCCGAGGCCTTTTCGGCGCGTTCGCGACCGACGCGCGCGCGCTCCGCCAGAAGATCGCGCTCTTCCAGCAACGAGGCCACCAGCAGGACGGGCATATAGCCGATCAGCACCAGCATCTGGGCCATCAGAACCTGATGGGTCAGGTCGCCCTGAGCATAGGGGCCGTTTCCGATCATGGCGCTGCCGACCAGCAGCACGCTCATGACGACGAGGGTGAAGGCGGCGCCCGCGACGCCGAGCCGTACCGCGATGGCCAGCAGAAGCGGCAGCAGGACGAAGCCCATCGGCACGTCGCCCGTGAAGGCGACAAAGTAAAAGACGGGAACAAGGCCGATCAGAACGACGGCCTCGATCAGCTTCTTGGGTTTCAGCAGTCGCGCGAACATCGCAGGCGTCAGCGACATTCCTAGCGAACCCAATACAGCGATGCCCAAGGCGTGACCCAGCCACCAGGTCTGGAACCCCTGCCAAACGATGTCGCCCTGGCCCATCAGCGACAGGATCAGGGTGCTGCACAGGGCGGCGGGGATCGGCGCCAGGACAGCCGCGAAGAACAGGAAGCTGACCGCGCCGTTCAGGCTGGAAAGGTTGAGCGTGGGCGAGAACCGGCGCGCCAGCAGGACAGCCCCGACGATCTCGATCATGTTGGCGATCGTGAAGGCCAGCGCCAGCGGCGGCTTGTTGCCGGCGATGATCTCGCCAATCAGGATGCTGACGGTCAGGACGCCGGCGAAGGTGAGGTCGCTGGTGCGGCCACGGCTGGTGCGCAGCCAGACGGCGACGGCGACGCCGCTGGCGCCCCACAGGCCCGCCACCAGTCCGGCCGAACGGGCGTAGGCGATCGCCAGGGCGACCAGGATGGCGACGACGACGCCCGTCAGCACCGGAATCAGGGGATTGGGGCCGTCCGGGCCGTCGGCGCCGACGGGGCCGGGCCGATGGCCAGCCGCCATCACGCCCTTGACGGGGGCGCTGTGGGGGGCGTCGATGTTGAGCGCGCGGCTCAGGATCATGGACAGGTTCCGACCAATCAGAGGTCGGAATAGGACGACACGGTTCCTAATATCCCCTGAAGTCAGGCCCGCAATTTTTCATTGAAACGCCTGACGGCCTCGGCTGCGCCGTCGGGATGGTTCCAGACCCCGCCGCTGACCGCCACGAAGTCGGCGCCGGCCTGGGCAAGCTCTGCAGCGTTGTCGACCGTGATCCCGCCGATGGCGACGCAGGGCGTCTCGACCGTCTCTTGCCACACCGTCAGGATGTCCAGCGGCGGGCGATGCACCGTTTCCTTTGTATCGGTGGGATAGAAGGCGCCGAAGGCGACGTAGTCGGCGCCGCCCTCTGCGGCGTCCCAGGCCAGGTCGCGGTCGTCGTGGCAGGTGACGCCGATCATGGCGTCCGGCCCCATGATACGGCGCGCCTCGGCCAGCGAGCCGTCTTCCTGACCGATGTGAACGCCATCGCAGCCGGTGGCCCGCGCCAGATCGGGCCGGTCGTTCAGCAGGACCGCGACATCATGACGCCGCGCAATGGGAGCCAAGACCTCGACCGCAGTACGAAGGGCGGCGTCGTCGGCGGGCTTCAGCCGGATCTGCAAGGCCGCGACATCGCCGGCGGCCAGGGCCTGATCGAGGGTTTGCGCAAAGGCGTTCAGGTCGGCGATCACAGGCGGCGTGATCAGATACAGCCGGCAGGGCGGACGCTCGGGGACGGTGGGTGTTCGGGCCATGTCCGTCATTGCCTGCCCCCGCGACGATCCGTCAACGGCCTAAGGCCGGGCGAAGCCGTGCGAACGACTTGCAATCGCCTTAAGGACTGCTATAGCGAACCATTCTCAGTCAGTGAAACGTGTAGCGCCTCGTGTACGTCTGCAACTGTAACGGTCTTCGCCAGCGTGATGTCGCCCAGGCCATCGAGGCCGGCGCCTGCCGTCCGCGTGACATCTTCGCGCGCAACCAATGCCAGGCCCAGTGCGCCAAATGTGTCTGCGAGATGCGTCAGATGATTCAGGAAAGCCGCGAAGCGTTCGCACTCGCAGCCGAATAGTTTGCTTCGCCTGCGGCCGACAGTCACTCGCACTCTCAATGCAGTGATAAAAACTCGCAAATAAACAAAGCCCGTTTTACTGTGTTATGGCTGCGCTCGACAGACGGCGATAGCGCCGTGGCGAGACCAAGGACCATGGCCATGAAGGGCGACCCCGCAATCCTGCGCACGCTGAACGCAGTGCTGACCAACGAGCTGACGGCCGTGAATCAGTATTTCCTGCATGCCCGCATGTTCGAAAGCTGGGGCCTCGCGCACCTGGGCAACGTCATCTACGAAGAGTCGATCGGCGAGATGAAGCACGCCGACATGCTGATCAAACGCATCCTCTTCCTGGACGGGCTGCCCAATCTGCAAGACCTGCACAAGCTGAAGGTCGGCGAGGATCCGATCGAATGCTTGGGCGCCGATCTGCAACTGGAACTGGACAGCCGCGCGACGACCGCCGCCGCCGTGACCCAGTGCGAGGAAACCCGCGATTACGTCAGCCGTGACCTGCTGATGAAGATCCTGGCCGACACCGAAGAGCACATCGACTTCCTGGAAAACCAGCACAAGCTGATCGAGCTGATGGGCGCGCAGAACTATCTGCAATCGGCGATGAAAGAGATCGTCACCGACGGCGCGGCGACCGGCAACTAAGCTCTGCCTTCTGACGGAACTCCAATCCGCTCCGGCCATTAGCCTGTCAGGGCCAAGCTGGAGCGGACCATGACCGATATCGACGACGCCATCGACGACGTGCGCGACGCCGCCATGGAATTGCTGAACAGCGAGGGCCGCAGCGCCGGCCATGTGGTCGCCGGGATCGCCCTGACCGTCGGCTTCGCCCTGTTGGCCCACACCATCGCCTCGGGCGCGTTGAAGCCCCGTCGCAACCTGAAACAGGTGCGCGACAAGGACCTGCCTATCACCGAAAAGCCCAAGGGGGCCTTCAGCCTGATCCTGCCGGCGGTGTTTTCGGCGACGACCCTGTCGGCCGTACGGGTCTGGAATGCGCCTCCGCAAAAGGAGCGGACCCGCGCCATGGGCCTATGGGTCGCGGCCCAGACGGTGAACGCCGTCTGGCTGGGCCTGCGGCCGTCGTCGATGGCGCGTCAGGTGGTCGCCGCGATGTCGTCGGCCGGTCTGGCCGCAGCCTTCGCCCACGAAGCGCGCAAGCTGGACGAAGGGGCTGGCAAGATGGCGGCGCCGCTAGGATCAGGTGTGCGGTTCGGAAACTTCCTGCATCGCAAGGCCGATGACGCTTCGGGCGGACGCACCCTGCATTAGGTTGCGTCGCCTTGCCCTTTATCGGGGCTTCCTCTAGGGATCGCGCCCTATTCGCCTCGCCCCGAACGGTGCGAGGGCGCAACTCCATTTCCGATGTGACCCCATGAAGATCAACGGCAACACCATCAAGCCCGGCATGGTCCTGCAGCACAATGGCGGCCTGTGGGTCGTCACCAAGGCCAGCCACGTCAAGCCCGGCAAGGGCGGCGCCTTCGCCAACGTCGAGGCCAAGAACCTGGAGACCGGCAACAAGCTGAACGAACGCTTCCGGTCGGAGGACAAGGTCGAGCGCGTGACGCTGGAACAGAAGGACTTCTCCTATCTGTTCGACAACGGCGACAGCCTGGTCTTCATGGACGACACCACCTACGAGCAGATCGAACTGCAAAAGGACTGGGTCGGCGAAGAACGCATCCCCTATCTGCAAGAAGGCATGAAGGTCGTCATCGAGATGCACGAAGAGCGTCCGATCGGCCTGGAACTGCCCGATCAGGTCGTGCTGGAAGTCGCCGAGACCGAGCCGACCGTGAAGGGCCAGACCGCCTCGTCGTCCTACAAGCCCGCGCTGGCGTCGAACGGCGTGCGCATCATGATCCCGCCCTATATGTCGGCCGGCGAGCGTATCGTCGTCGACACGACCAGCGGCGAATACGTCCGCCGCGCGGACTAACAGACCACCACGCTAAAGCGGCCCCTCGCGGGGCCGTTCCTTTCTGAACTTCTCCGACTGTCCGGCTGCGGCTTTGAAGGACTTTCGGACCAGGAGATTCCCCGATGGCCCTCGCCTCCGCCCTGCTCCAAGTCATGACCGATGCGGTGCGCAAGACCGCCCGCCCGATGCTGCGCGACTTCGGCGAAGTCTCCCAGCTTCAGGTGTCGAGGAAGGGCCCCGGCGATTTCGTCACGGCCGCCGACCTGAAGGCCGAAGACACGCTGTACGAATTGCTGATGAAGGCCCGCCCTGGCTATGGCTTCCTGGGCGAGGAACGCGGCATGATCGATGGGACGGACAAGTCCCACACCTGGATCGTCGATCCGATCGACGGCACCACCAACTTCATGCACGCCATGCCCCACTTCGCCATCACGGTGGGTCTGGAGCGCCGCGCGCCCGACGGGTCGAGCGAGATCGTCGCCGGCGTGACCTACAACCCCGTCATGAACGAGCTGTTCTGGGCCGAAAAGGGCAAGGGCTGCTATTTGAACGACCAGCGCATCCGCGTCGCCGGCCGTCGTGATCTGTCCGAAAGTCTGATCGCCACCGGCCTGCCCTTCATCGGCAAGTCGGGCCACGCCCAGTCGATCAAGGATCTGCACGCTGTGGGCCAACGGGTCGCCGGCATACGCCGCCTGGGCTCGGCCGCCCTGGACTTCGCCTGGGTCGCCGCAGGCCGCTACGACGCCTATTATGAGCGCAATCTGAAGCCCTGGGACGTGGCGGCGGGCATCCTGTTCGTCACCGAGGCCGGCGGCCGCGTCACGACCATCGAGAACGACGGCGATCCCAAGACGGGCAAGTCGATCCTGGCGTCGAACACCGAACTGCATCCGCACTTGCGCAAGGTGCTTCAGGGCTCCTGAAGCTCGCTTCTGTCTCTTCCCCGCTTGGGGGAAGTGGCGCGGCGCTTCTTCAGCGCCGTGACGAAGGGGATCTTGCCTGATCGCCAGCGGCCGGTGGGGCGTCAAGAACCCCTCCACCGCTTCGCGGTCCCCCTCCCCACATGTGGGGAGGAGACGGTCATCGGCCTGTCGCGCCCCTGCCCTATCCAAGGCGGATGATCCGTTTCATCCTGTGCGGCCTCGTCCTTCTGACCGGAACGCCAGCCTTGGGTCAGCCCCTGATCATCGCCCATCGCGGCGCCTCCGGCGAACGGCCCGAGCACACGCGCGCGGCCTATGAGTTGGCGATCGAACAGGGCGCGGACGTGATCGAGCCGGATCTGGTGCTGACCAGGGATGGCGTCTTCGTCGATCGGCATGAGAACGAGATCGGCGGCACGACGGACGTGCGCGACCGGCCCGAGTTCGCAGGCCGTCGGACGACCAAGACCATCGACGGGGTCGAGACCACCGGCTGGTTCACCGAAGACTTCACCCTGGCCGAGTTGAAGACCCTGAGCGCCAGGGAGCGGTTACCCGCGTTTCGACCGGGCAGCGCCGCCTATGACGGTCAAGAGTCGATCCTGACCTTCGACGAGGTCGTCGCCATCGCGCGCGAGGCCTCGGCGCGGACCGGGCGGACGATCGGCGTGGCGCCGGAGCTGAAGCACCCGACCTATTTCGCCGGGATCGGCTTGCCGATGGAGGACGGTTTCGTCACCGAATTGGAGCGGCTGGGTCTGTCGGGCGCCGAGGCGCCGATCATCATCCAGTGTTTCGAGGTCGGGCCGCTGGAGCGGTTGGCGACGCGCATCGATGCACCGCTGGCCCAACTGATCGCGGCCAAGGGCGGACCGGCAGACCGGGCGGACGTGACCTATGCGCAGATGATCACGCCCGAGGGGCTAAAGGCCATCGCCGCCTACGCCGATTGGGTCGCGCCGGAGATGACCCTGGTCCTGCCGCGCGACGCCGAAGGTCGCACGACCGCGCCGAGCACCCTGGTCGCCGACGCCCATGCGGCGGGCCTCAAGGTCGTGGTCTGGACCCTGCGGGCCGAGAACGTCTTCCTGCCGGTCGAGCGACGCAGAGGCGACGACCCCGCCCGGCACGGCGACATGACCGGCTATGCCTCAGCCTTCGCCGAGGCCGGAGTCGATGCGCTGTTCACCGATTTCTCGGCCCTGGTGCGGCCTACGGCGCCCTAGTTGCGGAACTGAAGCTCGGCGAGGCGGGCGTAGAGGCCGCCCTGGGCGACGAGTTGCTCGTGAGTGCCCTCTTCGACCACGCGGCCGTCGTCCATGACGACGATGCGGTCGGCGCGCAGGACGGTGGCGAGGCGGTGGGCGATGACCAGGGTGGTGCGCTCCTCCATCGCCTGATCGAGGGCGACCTGGACCAGGCGTTCGCTTTCGGCGTCGAGGGCGCTGGTGGCCTCGTCCAGCAGCAGGATGGGGGCGTCGCGGACCAGGGCGCGGGCGATGGCCAGGCGCTGGCGCTGGCCGCCCGACAGGCTCTTGCCGCGCTCGCCGAGCGGGGTGTCGAACCCTTCCGGCAGGGCGTCGATGAAGCCGAGCGCCTGGGCCTTTTCGGCGACGACGCGGGCTTCTTCCAAAGTCGTGTTCTCGCGGCCGAAGCGAATGTTCTCCAAGGCCGAGCCCGAGAACAGCGGCGTCTCTTGCGACACCCAGGCGAAGCGGTCGCGCACGGCGACGGGATCAGCCTGGCGCACGTCGACGCCGTCGACCGAGACCATGCCGGTCTGCGGATCGTAGAAGCGCAGTAGCAGGCGGAAGACCGTGGACTTGCCGGCGCCGGACGGACCGACCAAAGCGACCGTCTCACCGGGGCGTACGGTCAGGCTGAAGCCCTTCAAGGCCGGAAGGTCGGGGCGGCCTGGATAGGCGAAGCCCACGGCCGACATCGACACCTCGCCACGCGGGGGCGTTGGCAGGGCCGTGGCCTGGGGCGGCGGGGCGATGCCGGCGACGGCGCGCATCAACTCCTCGATCCGCTCCATGGCGCCGGCGGCCTTTTGCACGTCGCCCCAGCTTTCGCCGAGCGCGCCAACGGCGCCTGCGGCGAAAACGGACAGCAGAACGAACTGAAGCAGGGCGCCGGGCGTCATGGCGCCCTTCACCACGTCCTGGGCGCCCAGCCACAGCACCAGGGTCACGCCGCCGAACATGACAACGATGATCAGGGCGGTCATCCAGGCGCGGGCCTGCATCCGCGTCAAGGAAGCGTTGAAGGCGTCCTCGACCGCCGCGCCGAAGCGGGTGATGGCGCTCTGTTCACGACCGAAGGCCTGGACCGTCTCAATGGCGTCCACGCTTTCGCCGGCGAAGCCGACGGCGTTGGCGAAGCGGTCCTGGGACGCGACGGTCAGTTTGCGCACCTTGCGGCCGAAGATGAAGATCGGCCCCAGGAGGAAGGGCACGATCAGCAGGACGAAGCCGGTCAGCTTGGGGCTGACGAAGAACAGCAGGGCCACGCCGCCGATCAGGGTCAGGAAGTTTCTGAGCGCGTACGAGATCGATGTCGTCATCAGCGTCTCGACCAGGGCGATGTCCGTGGTCAGGCGCGACAGCACCTCGCCGGTGCGCATATGGGCGTAGAAGGACGGGTCCAGCGTCAGGATGCGGCCGAACAGGCCCTTTCGCACATCGGCGATGACGCGCTCGCCCGTGCGGGTGACGAAATAGTAGCGGGCGGCTGTCGCCAGCCCCAGGAACAGGGCGTTGGCGCCCAGCAGCAGGAACCAGATGTTCAGATTGGCGCCACCGGCCTCGAACCCATGGTCGATGGCCCCGCGCGCCAGGGCGGTCAGGCCCAGCGAGGCGGCGGTGGACAGCAGCAGCCAGAAGACCGCCATCAGGGCATGACCCTTGTGGCGCATGGCGAAGGGAATCAGTCTCGCCAGTGGGCGGATGTCGCGGCGCTTGGCGCGCTTGGCGCCCGCTTCAGACATCTGGTCGGCCAGAAGGGCGCCGGCGCTGGGCCGCCCTTCCAGCGAGGCCATGCCCGAGGCGCGGTTGGCGGAAGGGGCGGAGGCGGCGGCTTGATCGGTCATTTCGCCCGCCTCTTGCCCCGGAACGCCCCCCGGTGTAAACGCCGCCCCTCATTCCCGCCGGGCCTTTCCCTTAAAAAGGATTTGGTGGCGGGTTTCTCATTTCACGCGCACGGACGGTCGGCATCGTCACCGCGCAGAGACCGGACGACGACCATGAAGGCGGATACCCATCCCGACTACCACTTCATCACCGTGGTGATGACCGACGGCAGCACCTACCAGACCCGTTCGACCTACGGGAAGGAAGGCGACAAGCTGGCCCTCGACATCGATCCGTCGACGCACCCGGCCTGGACGGGCGGCAACGCCCAGCTGATGGACCGCGGCGGTCGCGTCTCGCGCTTCAACAACAAGTTCGCCGGCTTCATCAAGAAGTAAGCGCGTCCTGGCTGCGACATCTCGCAGCAATCGGAACACCAACAGCGTCGGTCGCAAGGCCGGCGCTTTTTGTTTGGTCGGAACACCGATAATGTGGGGGCGTTCGGGTACCAGGGGCGTCGGCCACGCTGGCCGAAGCGATCGAAGAAGCGGAAGACTATGAATAGACGGCAACTGGGTCTGGGCGTCGCGACGGCGGCCATGACCCTTGGCTCGGCGGCGCGCGCGCAGCAGGTCTTCGTGCAGCGCGGACCGGAGGCGACCGCCTTCTACAACAGCTTCAACGACCAGATTTCTCGTCTGCCCGAGACTCAGCAGGCGGATGTGCGCGCCTTCTATGAAATGAACGGCTGGCGGCCGGTGTGGAACGCCGACCGGGTGCGGGCCTTGAACACCGTCGCGGCCGGCGCCAATCGCCATGGTCTGGCGGGCTCCGACTATTTCGACTTCGTGGGACTGGCGGCCGATCCGGCGAGCGCGGACCTGCGGACCACGGCGGCGGCGCTGGCCTATGCCCGTGTCCTGGCCGAGGGCAAGGTGCGGCCCGAGACGGTCGAAGACCTTTGGGAAATGCAGAAGAACCGCGTGGACCTGCCGCGCGGTCTCAGCGACGCCCTGACCCGCAACGTGCTGGGTCAATGGTACGACGGCCTGGCGCCCACCGACATCGGCTATCAGAACCTGTCGGCCGGCTATGTTCGCTATCGCCGTCTGGCGGCGCAGGGCGGCTGGCCCCGCTTCACCCAAGGCGCGACCATCGAGCCGGGCAATAGCGATCGCCGCATCCCCGCCCTGATCGATCGCCTGACGGCCGAGGGCGATCTGTCGGCCGCCGACGGCGCGCGGCTGAAGTCGCAGGGCTTGGTTTACAACGCCGAACTGCAACGTGCGGTGCAAAGCTTCCAGAACCGCCATGGCCTTGGCGCAGACGGGCGGATCGGCGCAGGCACCCAGCGCTCGCTGGGCGCCTCGGCCGAGGACCGTGCGCGCCAGATCGCGCTGAACCTGGAGCGTCGTCGCTGGCTGAAGCGCGAGGTCGCGCCCGAGCGGATCGAGGTCAACACCGCCGCCGCCATCATGGTCTATTGGAAGGACGGCAAGCCGGTTCACTCCAACCGCGTCGTGGTCGGCTCGGCTGAGAACCAGACGCCCAGTCTGGAGAAGCCGTTCGCCTCGGTCGTGGCCAATCCGCCCTGGTATGTGCCGGCCGGCATCGCGCGCCGCGAAATCCTGCCCAAGGGGCCGGGGTATCTGGCCGCCAACGACATGTATGTGAAGGACGGCACGGTCATTCAGCGCGCCGGTCCGCGCTCGGCCCTGGGCTATGTCAAGTTCGAGCTGCGCGACAGCTACGCCATCTTCCTGCACGACACGCCGTCGAAGGCCGCCTTCAACCTGTCCACGCGTCAGCGCAGCCACGGCTGCGTGCGGGTGCAGAATGCGGTGGAGTTCGCGCGCCTGCTGCTGTCGCCCGATCCGGCCAAGCTGGCCCAGTTCGACACGGCCCAGGACACGCGTGAGACGACGCGCGTGACGACCGGACGCGAAATCTCGGTGCGCCTGCTGTACTGGACCGCCTTCGTGGACGGCCAGGGTCGCGTGGCGTTCCGCGAGGACGTCTATGGGCGCGACGACAAGCTGGCGCAGGCGCTGGGCATCGGCGTCAACCTGCCCAAGCCCATCGACGACGGCAGGGCGGACGCCAACGACGTCGGGCCGTAAAGGGGGCGATCAGCCCCTGAAGGCCGCCTCAAGCATGCCCATCTGGCTGAGCACCGGGTTTTCCGGGGCCTGATCCTGATCGTCGGCATACATGCGGCGATCCAGATACAGGGTGCGGTCGAACAGCTTTTCCGAACGCACGAGGTATTCAATCAGGGCGATCGGAAGTTCGGCGTGGCTGGGCTCGGCGTCGATGCGGCGCTCGTTCAGGCGATAGCGCGGCTCGCAGGCGGTTTCCGGCGACATGTCGTCTTCGCGTACGGCGCGCTGGACCAGGAGCCAGGAGGCGATCTGCATCAGGCGGGTGGTCAGCTTCATGCTCTCAGCCGCATAGGCAAGGGCGGCGGCGCGCGACAGCATCTTGGAGTCGCGACGGCCCTCGCCGTCCAGATAGGCGGCGGTTTCTTCGACCAGTTCCATGCCTTCGCGGAAGGTGCGATCGAACAGCTCCGACCGGGCGAAATCGCGAACGGTGCGGCTGCGGTCAGCGGGGGATGGAGCGGAGGTCATTTGAGCATTGATCATCAGAGAAGGTCGGGTCCGTCCTGCAATCGGCCCCTGGCAGCGCCGTTCGCACGAAAGATGCAACGCTCATGCCATGCCAGCGGATCATTCGCGATCACGAACCGAAGTTGAACAGGGCGTCGGCGGCGTTTTTCTTGGAGCGTTTCGTCTCGATCGCGGCTCGCGAGCGCGTGATCTCGGCCTCAAGCGCGGCGATCCGCTCCTGCAAATCCTCGACGGCGTAAACATCCAGATGTTCGCGTGACAGGGCCCGCAGCGGTTCACCGCGTTGCGGGCGGGGTTCAAGATCTTCGAACATCGTCGCCTTCCTTTCGCGCTGTCATGGCCAAGGCGGTCCACAATCCCTATCTGAACGCCCGGATACGGACGAATGCAAGGCGAGTGCGATGCGCGTGATCGAAATCGAAGGCGGTTCCGGACCGGCCGAGGCCCTGAAAATCGCCGAACGGCCCGATCCCGTGGCGAGGCCGGGTCAGGTGCTGATCCGGGTGCGGGCGGCGGGTGTGAACCGGCCGGACCTGCTGCAACGCACCGGCGCCTACCCCCCTTCCCCCGGCGCGTCGGACGTTCTGGGGCTTGAAATCGCCGGCGAGATCGAGGCCGTCGGAGAGGGCGTCACGCGCTGGGCGGTCGGCGACCGGGTCTGCGCCCTCCTGGGCGGCGGCGGCTATGCGGAGTTGGCCGTGGTCGACGCGCGTCATGTCCTGCCGATCCCCGAGGGTCTGGATTACGTGCAGGCGGCCGTGCTGCCGGAAACCGTCTTCACCGTCTTCGCCAATGTGTTCGAGGGCGGCGCGTTGAAGGCCGGCGAGACGTTGCTGATCCACGGGGCGACCAGCGGCATCGGCGTGACGGCCATCCAGATGGCCAAGGCGGCCGGCGCCCGAGTGATCGCCACCTCACGCGGGGCGGACAAGGCCGCAGCCGCCAAGGCGCTGGGCGCGGACATCAGCCTGGACGCCAAGAGCGACGATCTGGAGGCGCAGATCCGCGAGGCGGGCGGCGCGGACGTGGTTCTGGACATGGTGGGGCGCGATTACGCCGCCTTGAACCTGAACAGTCTGAATGCAGGCGGGCGTTGGGTGGTCATCGCCTCCCTGACCGGCCCCAAGGTCGAGATGGATCTGCAGCGGATCATGCTGAAGCGATTAATCCTGACGGGATCGACCTTACGCAGCCGCCCGGCAGACGAAAAGGCGCGTCTGACCGCGGCTGTCGAGGCGACCGCCTGGCCGTGGGTCGCATCCGGCAAGGTGAAGCCGCCAGTTCAGGCGGTGTTCGCGTTGGAGCAGGCGGCCGATGCGCACGCCGAACTGGAAGCCGGCGAGCACATCGGCAAGATCGTGCTGAGCGTCTAGTAGCGCCCGCCGCGCACGGGGCGCAGCGACGAGATGTTGTCGTTGAAGCCGCCGTTCAGGAAGCGGACATCGCCTTCGACGATGCGGCAGCGTCCCCGGAACTCGGCGTCGGTGCAGACTTCCCAGCGGCCTTCGACGCGCATCGAACTGATGCGGTCATTGAACGGGGTGCGGCCCAGGTTGCGGTCCTCGCTGGTGAACTCACGCGAGGCGCCCCGGAAGTTGGCGTCGTCATAGACGGTGATCGAGGACCGACCCCAGCCGCCGCCATTGCCGCCGCCCCATCCCTCTTCGCCTTCCCACTGACCTCGCACCGGGCCACAGACCAACAGACCATTTTCGTTCGCGATGACGAAGCGGCCGCAGCGGCTGTAGTCCAACGAGCTGGCGCGACGATCCCGACCGCCGCCCTCGCAACGGGCGAACAGGCGACCGCCGCGCACCGAGGCGTCCGTGCAGCTTTGGCGATAACTGCCCTGGGGCGCGCGGCCGGCGCCAGCGCCCCAGTCTGGACCGCCGTTGCCCGGCCCACCATTGCCAGGCCCCCAGCCGCCGCCGGGACGGCCGGGCTGGCTGTCTTCATAGTCGCCACGGAACCGCCCGCAGACCAGCAGGCCGTTGTCGTTGTTGATCTCCTCGCCGCCGCAGCGGTTCAGCTCGATCGAAGTGCCGCGCATCCGGCCGCGCGTATCGCGGCAATCGGCATAGAGACGACCGCGATTCACATAGGCTTCCGAACACGACTGGGTATATCCGCCGCGCGGGGCGACGCGTTGCTGCGCATAGTCCTGGCCCGAGGCCATCGCTGCGGCCAGAGCCGCGCCAAGCAGAATGGACATGGTGGTTCTCCTCTCCCGAAGCTGAAAAGCTTCATTACCGCGAAGGTTGCGTCAGGGCGGATGAACCGTTGCTGTATAGGATTGTCGCTCAGCGTTTTCTTTTGTGTCGAATAGGCCTATATCGGCATCATACGCGCCCGGTCGAAAGGCCGGGCGCCGTCGTATCCAACGCCAGCCGAAGCCTCATTCGGCGGCTCAACAACACCGGGACGAACGCCCCATGAGCGACATTTTGATGCCCAAGGCCACTGCGGTCTGGCTGGTCGACAACACCTCTCTCAGCTTCGAGCAGATCGCCGACTTCTGCGGCCTGCACCCGCTAGAAGTTCGCGGCATCGCCGACGGCGACGTGGCGCGCGACATCCGTGGCGTCGATCCCGTCACCGGCGGCCAGCTGACGCGCGAAGAACTGGACAAGGCCCAGGGCGACGAAAACTATCGCATGAAGGCGATCGTCAGCCGCCACGCCGAACTGCTGAAGTCGGCTAAGCCGGCGCCGAAATACACGCCCGTGTCGCGTCGCCAGGACCGCCCCGACGCCATCGCCTGGTTCGTGCGTAACCACCCCGAGGTGACGGACGCCCAGATCGCCAAGATGCTGGGCACGACCAAGTCCACCATCGAGAGCGTGCGCAACCGCACCCACTGGAACAGCGCCAACATCAAGCCGGTCGACCCGGTGACCCTCGGCCTGGTCGGCCAGCTGGCGCTGGACGAGATCGTCAAGAAGGCCGCCGACAAGAAGGCCAAGGACGACCTGAAGAACGGCGGCGGCACGATCCAGCCCGTCGAACAGGTCGAGGCCGAGCCCGAGTTCGTGCCGGAAGCCCGCCAACGTCCCGGCGCCGAGCCGACGGCGGAATCGGTGTTCGGCACCAAGGACTGATTTCAGTCCGTCACCCTCGGGCTTGACCCGAGGGCCGGGCGTCGATGCGGCTGTGCGTTGCTTATTCGCACAGGCAGCGGACGCTCCGATCCTCGGGTCAAGCCCGAGGATGACGAAACCAGGAAAGCAAACGGCCCCGGAGAGCGATCTCCGGGGCCGTCGTCGTTTTCAGGGAGGCGGACGCTAGGTCGCGCGCGCCTCCAGACTGGTGATTTCTTCCTTCAGCCGAAGCTTCTTCTGCTTCAGCGCCCTGACCTGCAACGGATCCGTGGATGGGCGGGTAAGCTCCTTCTGGATGGTCTCATCCAAGGTGCGATGACGATTACCCAGTTCGCGAATACGAGCCTCGATGGTCATGGCTTGCGCCTCCTTTGGTTAGGGACCAGTAGAGTGAGCGCCCGGTTTGGCGCGCTGTGTAATCACTTTCCAGTGACAGCCCGTCGCCCCGGACCCGAAGGAGGCTGACCCCCAAAATGGACGATGATGTGAACGGAGCCATACGGAACCCGCCTGCCAGACTGGTGGTCGGAATTTCAGGGGCTTCCGGCGCCGTCTATGGCGCCCGGGTGCTGGACGCGCTGAACGATCTGGGCGTCGAAAGCCATCTGGTCGTGACCAAGGCCGCCCTGCTCACATTGTCGCAGGAGACCGATCTGTCGCCCGACGAACTGACGGCCAAGGCGTCGGTGGTTCACAAACTGGGCGACGTGGGGGCGACGATCGCCTCCGGCTCGTTCCGCACCATGGGCATGATCGTGGCGCCCTGCTCGATCAAGACGATGAGCGAGATCGCGACCGGCGTGACCTCCACCCTGCTGACGCGTGCGGCGGACGTGACGCTGAAAGAGCGGCGACCGCTGGTGCTGATGGTCCGCGAAACGCCGTTCCACCTGGGCCATCTGCGCACCATGACGTCCTTAGCCGAAATGGGCGCGATCATCGCCCCGCCCCTGCCCGCGCTTTACGCCAGGCCGAGCTCGATCATGGAGATGGTCGATCAGTCGGTGGGGCGGACGCTGGACCTGTTCGGCCTGGATTGGGGCGCGGTGCGGCGCTGGGAAGGCCTGAATTCATGAGGCTGTGGGACTGGGCGGTCGCCGCCTATGGCGCGCCGGGGGTCGGCGAGGCGTGTCTGGCGCTGCAGGACAGCCACGACCAGAACGTGCCTGTGCTGCTGTGGTCCGCCTGGGTCGCGGCGACAGGCCGAAAGCCGGACGAAGAGACGATCGAGGCGGCCTGCGACACGGCCCGCGCCTGGGACAGCGTCGTCGTCGCCCCGCTGCGTTCGGTGCGGCGGACCCTGAAGGCGCCGGTGCCCGATATCGACGACGGCCCGCGCGAGAGCGTGCGCAACCGCATCAAGGCGCTGGAACTGGAGGCGGAACGGCATTTGCTGGATGCGCTGGAGGCGCTGGCGCCCGAACCCAGCGGACCGGCCCGCCCGATCATCGACGGCCTGGCAGCCACGGCGCGGATGTGGGCCGACGTGACACCGCGCCCGGCCCTGATCCGGCTCGCAGACGCCCTTCCGGCCTGAGATCAGCGTGGCTATAAGCGGCTTGAGACGAGCGGCGTGGAGATGACACGATGAACGACGACACGCCTGCGATCACCGAAGAAATGGTCGAGCTTCACGCGCGGGTGAAGCATCTGCGCCAGGAACACGCCGACCTTGACGCCTCGATCGAAGCCTTGGGTCAGGCCGCCATTCCCGATCAGCTGATGATCGCCCGGCTGAAGCGCAAGAAGCTGGCGCTGAAGGACGAGATCGTGAAGCTGGAAGACCGCATCCTGCCCGACATCATCGCCTGATCTGGCCGGGCAGGCGGCCGGTTCCGCCCTGCGACCATCCGCCGCCCTGCCCTAGCCCCAAAGTCGCCAAAGCCCGCGGGCATAAGCCGTCCTCCCACGGAACGCCGTGCGCTGTCGGGGCGCCGCTTCCTTCATTCCAGAGCGTAGAGACGCTGGAGAGGCCGCCGAATGCGACGCCTGCTGTCCAACGCGCCGATGGCGCGGTGCAAGACCCTGTTGATCCACTCCGGCCAGACGGCCGCCTTCGCCGCCGTGGCCGTGTTCGCCGCCGCCGCCGCGCCAAATGCTGCGCGCGAGGCCGCCTTGCCGCCGCCGACCCAGATCGCCGCGCCGGTGTCGCCGCCCCTGAAGGCTGAAGTCGAGAAGGCGGGTCCGATCACGCGCCAGATCGCCTTCACCGCCCCGGTGCGCGGCTATGCGATCAACTCACCGTTCGGCCTGCGCAAACTGGCCATCGAAGCCAAGGCGCGCGCGCACAAGGGCGTGGATATCGCCGCGCCGAAAGGCACGACCGTCTTCACCGCCGCCGAGGGCGAGGTCATCCGCACGGGCTATGACCCCGAGGGCTATGGCAACTTCATCCAGGTGCGCCACCCCAACGGCATGAGCACCCTGTACGGCCACCTGAGCCGGATTGATGTGGCGAATGGCGACGCTGTCGCGCCCGGTCAGCGCATCGGTCTGGTCGGCTCCACCGGCTATTCCACCGGCCCGCACCTTCATTTCGAGGTCCGTCGCGGCGGTGCGCAGGTCAATCCGACCAAGGTGGTCGATCGCCATTTCGAAGTGACGGTGAAGGCCAAGGCCTGACGCGCATTGCGTTGCGACGGGCGTAGCAAACGTCCTAGTGTCCCCTCTCGTTCTGGGAGGGATGAACATGAACAAGATCGTCGCCGCCGTCGTCGCGGGCTTGTTGGCCGCCACGCCCATCGCCGCCTCGGCGCAGGACTATGGGCGCTACAGCGACGGTGCCGCACAGACCGAGCTGTCGCGACTGGCGGATGTGCAGATGGCGGTCATGGTGCCGATGCGCGACGGCGTGGGACTGGCCACCAATGTCTATCGCCCCAAGAACGCATCCGGCCCCTTGCCGACCGTTTTCGTCCGCACGCCCTATAACGAGCTGGCCTACAACGCCCGCACCACCCGCTCGGCTCTGAGCTGGGTCAGCAAGGGCTATGCCTTCGTCATCCAGAACGAGCGGGGACGGTATTTCTCGGGCGGCGACTATCAGATCCTGGGCTATCCACAGACCGACGGCTATGACGCCCTGACGTGGATCGCGGCCCAGCCCTGGTCGAACGGCAAGGTCGGCACCTTGGGCTGTTCGTCCTCCGCAGAGTGGCAGCTGGCCCTGGCGGGCCAGAACCACCCGGCCCACGCCGCCATGGTGCCCCAGGCCTCGGGCGCCGGCATCGGCAAGGTCGGACGGTTCCAGGAACAGGGCAACTGGTACACCGGGGGCGTGCCGCGCAACCTGTTCTTCGTGTGGCTGTACGGCGTGGACAATCCACAGCGCGCCCAGATCCCGATGGATCTCGATCAGGAAACCCGCGCCCGAATCGTCCGCTACAACGACCTGGACGCCAAGAAGCCGGATGTGAACTGGCCCAGCCAGATCCGGCATCTGCCGGTCAACGAGATGCTGAAGGACCTGGGCGAGCCGGCCGGCACGTTCGAGGAACTGATCGCGCGCACCCCATCCGATCCGGCCTGGCGTCAGGGCGGCCTGTATCACGACGACATGGGCTGGGGTGTGCCGTCCCTGTGGTTCAACAGCTGGTATGACGTCTCGATCGGGCCGAACATGGAGCTGTTCAACCACGCCCGGTCCACGACCCAGGATCGCGAGGCGGCCGAGAACCAGTACGTCGTGGTCGGCCCCAACAATCACTGCGCTTTTGGCGGCCTGGGGCCAAACTACAAGTCGGGCGACCGCCCGCTAGGCGACGCCACCTTCGACAGCGACGCCCTGGTGCACGCCTGGTTCGATCGCTGGCTGAAGGGCGAGCGCCGCGCCTTCCCCGAGAGCACGCCGCATGTGCAGTATTTCAACATGGGTGAAAACGCCTGGCGCACGGCCGCTCAGTGGCCTCCGGCCGGGGTCAAGACGGTGCGGATGTACCTGCGCTCGGGCGGCGGGGCCAACAGCTTGAATGGCGACGGCCTGCTGAGCCTTCAGGCGCCGCCCGCCGGCGAACCGGCCGACCGCTATCGCTATGATCCGATGAACCCGGTCCAGACCATCGGCGGCGGCGATTGCTGCAACGGTGGGCTGGTCACGGCCGGGGCCTTCGATCAGCGGCCGATCGAAGCGCGCAACGACGTGCTGGTCTATACGTCGGAGGCGCTGACAGAGCCGATGCAGGTCACTGGCTTCATCGATGCGGTGCTGAAGGTGTCGTCCTCTGCGCCCGACACCGATTTCGCGGTCAAGCTGGTGGACGTGGCGCCAGACGGCACGGCCTATATCCTGGGCGACACCATCATGCGGGCGCGCTATCGCAACGGCTATGACCATCCAGCGCCCCTGACGCCGGGCCAGGTGGCGACCGTGCAGCCCACGCCGTTGACCATCAGCAACACCTTCCAGCCCGGTCACCGCATCCGGGTCGAAGTCACCAGCTCCAACTTCCCCAAGTTCGTGCGCAACCTGAACACGGGCGGACTGAACGAGACCGAGAGCCAGGGTGTGGTCGCCGACAACGCCGTCCATCACGCGGGCGACGACGCGTCCTACATCGATCTGCCTGTGGTGAAATAGGCGCCCCTGCGCCGAAGTCGCTGGCGTCCCCTGTCGTCGGATTCTAGGCTGACGACAGGGATTTGGGAGGCGACATGGCGGCGTTGACGCTGGATGGGGTGAACAAGCGGTACGGCGATTTCCACGCCGTGCGCGATCTGAGTTTTCAGGTCGAGAAGGGGTCGATCTGCGGCTTTCTGGGACCGAACGGGGCGGGCAAAACCTCGACCCTGCGAATGATCCTGGGGTTGCAGCCAGCGACGTCGGGACGGATCGAAATCCTGGGCGCCGACGACGGGCGTAAGGTGCGCGACCGGATCGGTTTCCTGCCCGAGGAACGCGGCCTCTATAAAAAGATGACGCCGGTCGAGGCCATCGCCTTCTTCGGCGCGCTGAAAGGCCTGCCGGTCGCCGAAGGCCGCAAGCGCGCCAAGACCCTGCTGGAGCAGCAGGGGCTCGGCGAGGCGCAGAAAAAGAAGATGAAGGAGCTGTCCAAGGGGATGGCGCAGAAGGTGCAGCTGATCGCCTCGGTCGTGCACCATCCCGAGTTCGTCATCCTGGACGAGCCCTTCTCCGGTCTGGACCCGATGAACCAGCAGGGCCTGGAAGCGATGATTCGCGGGCTGGCCGCGAACGGGGCTACGGTGCTGTTCTCCACCCACGTGATGCAGCATGCCGAGCGGCTGTGCGACAAGGTCGTGCTGCTGGCGCGTGGCAAGAAGGCGTTCGAGGGGACGGTGGACCAGGCCAAGGCCACCTCGCCGCGCTTCCTAAATCTGGACGGCGCGATCAGCGCGGACGCCGCCGCCGCCCTGCCCGGCGTGGCGGGCGTCGAGACCCTGTCCGAGGTGAACGGTGTGCGTCGTCTGAAGATCGCCCTGGCGCCCGGCGCCGGGGGTCAGGACACGTTGAAGACGGCTTTCCTAGACGGCCTGGACGTGCGCGGCTTCGCACTGAAGGAGCCGACGCTGCACGACGCCTTCATCGGCCTGACCGGCGACCATCCCGACCAACCCGTCGCATCCGTGGAGGCTGTCCGATGAACCGCACCCTGCTGATCGCGCGACGCGAATATGTCGCCTACGCCAAGACCGTCGGCTTCTGGCTGTCGCTTCTGGCCTTCCCGCTGTTCGCCGTGCTGGGCGGCGGCATTCCGGCGCTGATCAAGGCCTCCGAGCCGATCAAATCGGTGGCGGTGATCGAGGAAGGCCCCAATGCGACGGGTCTAGCCGCCGCCGTGCGCGCCTCGTTGCAAGCCGATGTGGACCGTCAGAACAACCGCCTGCGCGAAGCCGCCGAAAAGGGACAGGCGGGCGCCGGGCGCGCCGTCGCCTCCATCACCGGCCCCAAGATCCGTCTGGTTGACGCGCCGCCCGCCATCGCCGACGCCGTCGGCCCGGCCCGTGACGAGGCGATCCGCAAGGCGCTGGACAAACAGACCTCGAAGGCCAGGCGCCTCGACGCCGTAGTCTTCCTGAGCCGCACGGATGGCAAGCCCGCCGCCCAGGTCTGGACCGCGCGCGCCACCGACAACGACGTTTCCGGCTTCGTCCGAAATGCCCTGCGTGATGCCCGACGCACCGAACTTCTGACCGCCGCCGGGGTCGCCCCGGCCGTGGCGCAGGAGGTTCAGACCTTCCGACCCGAGGTGAAGTCCTTTTCGCCCAGCGCGGCCAGCGGGGGCGAGGTGTCGATGCGTGACCGGATCCCGTCCTTCATCGGCCTGGGCGTCGGCTTCCTCTTGTGGTCGCTGGTCATCACAGGGGCCTCCATCCTGCTGAACAGCGTGATGGAGGAGAAGTCGAACAAGATTCTGGAGGTGCTGCTGTCCTCAGCCTCGGCGACCGAAATCCTGACGGGCAAGGTGCTGGGCGTGGCGCTGCTGACCCTGACGGTCATGGGGGTCTGGGGCGGGATCGGGGCCTTCACCCTGATTTCGGCCTCGCCCGAGACGGCGGCGACGGTCGGACAAGTTCTGCTGCACGACGGCCTGATCTTCTATTTCATCGCCTATATGGTCGGCGGCTACCTGATGTATGCGGTGCTGTTTGCGGCCATCGGCGCCTTCTGCGAGACGCCGCGCGACGCCCAGACCCTGATGGGGCCGATCATGATGATCCTGGTCGTGCCGATCCTGGTGATGCAGATGGCCCTGACCAGCCCGGATGCGCCTGTGGTCAAGGTTCTGTCCTGGATCCCGTTCTTCACCCCCTTCCTGATGAGCGCGCGCGCGCCCAGCGATCCGCCGCTGGTGGAGGTGGTTCTGACGCTGATCGGCATGTTCGCGACCGCCGCCTTCATGGTGTGGATCGCCGGGCGGGCGTTCCGCGCCGGCGCGCTGTCGGATGTAAAGCTGAGCTGGAAGAGCTTCGGCCGGGCGATCACCGGGCAGGCGTAGGCGGCACGGTTGTCTCCTCCCTGTCGCGTCGCGATGGGGAGGTGGCGCGGCGCTTCTTCTGTGGGACTTCAAGAGTCCTGCACAACGCTCCGCAGAAACGAAACGCAAAGAAAAAGGCCGCTTCCCGAAGGAAGCGGCCTTAAATCTTTCGGCTTTCGCCGGGGTCTTAACGACCGCCGGGAACGCGCGGCTTCGGCGCGGGCAGCAGGCCCTCGCGCTGCATGCGCTTGCGCGCCAGCTTGCGGGCGCGACGGATGGCTTCGGCCTTTTGACGGGCGCGCTTTTCCGAGGGCTTCTCGAAGTGCACGTGGCGCTTCATTTCACGGAAGCTGCCCTCGCGCTGCATCTTCTTCTTCAAGGCTTTGAGCGCTTGGTCGACGTTGTTGTCGCGAACGAAAATCTGAACCAGGTTAAACTCTCCTTTGGCCGCCCGCCGCGTCCTGTGAGGGAGACGGGCGAACAAAATAAAATCGTCTTCCGACAGCCGGGCTTTCGGATGAAGGCGCGCTGATACACGAGCCGCCCCCTTCTGTCCAGATCGTCGCGACCATTCTTCAAGGCTCGAAACGCCATGACGACCGGCGTATGATCGCCCTTATGACCGAGACGACAGACTGGGCCGACCGGACCGAACAGACCGTGCTGGACGCCGCCATCGCCCGCGCGCCCGCGCTGGGTTGGAATGCGCGTCTGGTGCGCGAGGCCTGCGAGGCGTGCGGCCTGTCACAGGGCGACGAGGAACTGCTGCTGCCCAACGGCGCGCGCGATCTGGCAGCCCTGCTGTCGCGCCGCCACGATGCGCGAGCGCTGGCGGCTCTAGGTGAAATCGACGCCAAGTCGCTGAAGATTCGCGAGCGAATTGCCCGCGCCGTGTCCGAGCGGATGGAGGCCGGCGCCGCGGATCTGGAGGCCACGCGTCGCTGCGCCGCCTTCCTAGCCCTGCCCGTCAACGCCGATCTGGGGCTGAAACTGGCCTGGGAGAGCGCGGATCATCTGTGGCGCTGGGCCGGGGACGAGGCGACCGACTGGAATCACTATTCGAAGCGGACGATCCTGTCGGGCATCCTGATTCCCGCCCTGACCCTGCGCTGGTTCGACGGACGCGAAGCGGCGGAGGCCTTCGTCGCCCGCCGGATCGAAAACGTCATGGCCTTCGAGAAGTGGAAGGCGGGCAAGGACTTCGACGCGCCGTTCCGAAAAGTCAGCGATGCGCTGAGCCGCATGCGGTATGGGGCGCGGGTATAGGGTAAACATGCCCAGATTGTCGACAAGCGCAACTCATGCGACCATCGCGCCGAATGGAGATGGCGAGATGCGTAAGATGGTTGCCTTGAGCGGCATCGGCGTTTTGGCGGGATCGACCCTACTGGGAGTGCTCTTCTATCAAGAGGCGCCGTCGCGAGAAAAGCCCGCCATATGCTGGGTCAAAAGCCAACCGATTCCCAATGGCACGCTCAATGTCGTGCGGTGCGCCGAAGCAAAAGCTTAGACCTTTGCGGAACGAAGCTCGGCGCGATTGTCGCGCAACGCCTGATCGCGACCGGATTGGTGTCCAAGTTGGTAAACTCCGACGCCTAGGATAAAAACTGCAACGCCAAGGATTGCGCCTGCCAGCACGCGTGAGCGGCCAGCTCCGTCTGAAGCTCTTTGGTCTCCGCGCGCGCCGTCGACAGCCGCTGACGAACTGATCAGCGACAATGCCATCGGAAACAGAAACGCTGGGGTGTTCATGGTCAGACGCTCCTGGTGATTGCAGATCGATTGTCACGCTCTGCGGCGTCTTTTCCCAAGCGTCCGCCAAGGTCTACACCGGCGACAATCAAGGCCACAGCAGCTGCAGCCACGGATACGCCGAGCGCGCTGAAACGTGACGATCGACGGGGACCGAGCGCGCCGATTACTCCAGTACCGGAGGTGATCAGCAGAAGCGCGAGTGACAGCATCAGCGACAACGACATGGTTCGAGCATGACGTAAGTTGCGTTCAGTGCAACTCAAATATCAGCTGGCGCCCAACACCCGATTCACATGCGCCATCTTGCGGCCGGGGCGGGCCTCGGCCTTGCCGTAGAGGTGCAGGCGTTCGTCGGACTTGGCCGACAGCTTGCGCCAGTCCTCGACTTCGTCGCCCAGCAGGTTTGTCATTTCGATGCGGGCGTGGGCCGTCGTGGGGCCGAGCGGCCAGCCGGCGACGGCGCGGATATGCTGTTCGAACTGGTCGCAGACGCAGCCGTCCTGGGTCCAGTGGCCGGTGTTGTGAACGCGCGGAGCGATCTCGTTGACCAGAAGCACGTCGTCTCCGAGGTCGAACAGTTCGACGCCCAGAACGCCGACGTAGTCCAGCCCGTCCAGGATCGCCTCGGCGATGGCGCGGGCGCGAACTTGGGTTTTCTCGTCCACGGCGGCGGGGGCCAGGGTGGTGCGCAGAACGCCGCCTTCGTGCCGGTTCTCGCCCAGCGGATAGACCGCCATATGGCCGTCCCAGTCGCGGGCAGCGATGACCGACAGTTCGCGCACGAAGGTCGCCTTGGCCTCCAGGATGGCCGGACGACCGCCCAGGCTTTCCAAGGCGGCGGGCGCGTCCTCGATGGCGTGGATCCAGACTTGGCCCTTGCCGTCATAGCCTTCGCGACGGGTCTTCAGGAGGGCGGGCAGGCCCAGTTCGGTCAGGCCGACGACCAGATCGTCCAGCGTGTCCACGACGGCGAAGGCGATCGTCGGGGCGCCGACGGCGTTCAGGAAGGTCTTTTCGTCCACCCGGTCCTGCGACACGCGAAGCGCGGTCGGTCCCGGCGCGACGAGGGCGCCGGCTTCGGCCAGACGCTCGATGGATTCGGCCGGCACGTTCTCGAACTCGAAGGTGACGACGTCTGCGGCGCGGCCCAGCGCCGACAGGGCCTTTGGGTCGTCATAGGCGGCGACGATCTGGCGCGCCGAAACCCGGCCGGCCGGGCTGTCGGCCTCGGGGTCCAAGATCACGACGTCGAAGCCCAGGCGCGAGGCGGCCTGGCTCAGCATCCGGCCCAGTTGGCCTCCGCCGATGATGCCGAGGGTCGAACCGGGGGGAAGCGGAAGATCAGGCACTCAGTCCTCGACGGTTTCTGCGACGGATTCGGTCTGGGCGGCGCGGAAGGCGGCCAGGCGTCCGGCCAAGCCCTCGTCCGACAGGGCCAGGATCTGGGCGGCCAGGATGCCGGCGTTGGCCGCCCCCGCCTCGCCGATGGCCAGGGTGGCGACCGGAACGCCGGCCGGCATCTGAACGATCGACAGAAGGCTATCCATGCCCTTCAGCGCCTTGGACTGGACCGGCACGCCCAGCACCGGCAGTTCGGTCATGGAGGCGGCCATGCCTGGCAGATGGGCGGCGCCCCCTGCTCCGGCGATGATGACCTTGTATCCGGCAGCCTTGGCGCCCGTGGCGAAATCGACCAGGCGTTTGGGCGTGCGGTGGGCGCTGACGACCTTGGCGTCCCAGGCGACGCCCAGTTGATCCAGGCGATCGGCGGCCAGCTTCATGGTCGGCCAGTCGGACCGGCTGCCCATGATGATCGCCACCGGGGTTTCGGAAGTCGCCATGTCTGCAAGGCCCCTCGCGGAAAGGCGCCGGTTACAGCACGCGGGTGACGCCCGCAACCGCAACACCGTGATTTCAGCCGCGTCGGCCCGTAATGTCGGCCTTCAATGTCAGCGGATCACGCTCTACCATCGTTCGACCGCGCGACGCAGACTGAGTCGCGCCTTCGGAGCCAACCCTGCGCCGTGACCGACGTGGCCGAACACGACCTGACCGCCGAGATCGCGCGCCTGCGCGTCGAGCTGGAAGCGTGGAAGACGCGCGCCGCGGCCGCCGAGGCCGCCGCCGACCATGATGTGCTGACGCCCGCCCTGAACCGGCGCGGCTTCATCACGGCGATGCAACGGACCATGGCCTATTGTCAGCGGCACGGGGTGCCGGCGGTGCTGCTGTATCTGGACATGGACGGGTTCAAGAGCGTCAACGACAGCCTGGGCCATGCCGCCGGCGATGCAGCCCTGGTCGCGGTGGCCGAGCTGTTCCTGGCCAATCTGCGCGAGTCGGATGCGGTGGGCCGGCTGGGCGGGGACGAGTTCGCCCTGCTGATGTTGCACGCGGGCTATGAAGAGGGCCGGGCCAAGGCGCGTCAGCTGGCCGAGGCGCTCAAGACCGAAGGCTTCGTCTGGGACGGCCAGAAGACTGAACTGGGCGGCTCTTTCGGGGTGCGCGCCTGGGACGGCCATACCGACGCCGAGGTCTGGCTGACCGAGGCCGACGCCGCCATGTGGGTGAGGAAGATGGGGCGCTGAGGCCCCTTCCCGCTCCTGCCGCTTAAAGCGGCAGTTTCAGCTGAATGCCGCCCATGTGGCTGTCGGCGTGGTCGCCGAAGCGGCCGCGATAGCCGACCGTCACCTTGACCGGGCCGAGCGAACCCTCGACGCCGGCCGAGGCCAGGAACTGGCCGCCGAACGGATCGTCGATCTCGCGCGACAGCACCTGAGCCGGGTTGTTGTAGAGACCGACGCGCACCGGATCGGAGCTGTCGTCCAGGGCGTCGCGGTAGCCCCCTTCGGCGAACAGGCCGAACCCGCCCATTTCCGCTTCGGCGCGCAGGGCGACCTCGCCTGTCAAGGCCTTCACAGTGCGATCGCCGTACTGATACTGGGCGCCGACGCCCTGTTCGTAATAGCCGTCCACGTCGCTGGACACGTAGGCCAGGGCCGCGCGGGGCGACAGGGCGACGCCGCCCATGTCCAACCACATGCCGCCTTGCAGACGCGCGCCGCTGCTGAGCGCGCGGGTTTCGGCGGTGTGGACGATCGGCGCCAGGCTGGTGGTGCGTTCGATGTCGTCGATGTTGTCGCGCGCCACGCCGACGGCGGCGTTGACGAAGACATCGCCCGAGCGCCAGCCGCCATAGACGTCCAGGCCGAAGCTTTCGACGTTGAACTGCAGCGCCTGGCTTTCGACGTCGGTGTTGCGCGCCGTGCCGGCCAGACCGAAGCGCCAGTTGGCCGAAGGGCCGGCCTCAAGCGCGATACGGGCGCCCCAGCCGTCGCTCGACGAGCTGCTGACCGAGCCGCGCGCGTCGGTGTCGACGCTGTCGACCAGGGCCGAAGTTATGACGGACACGCCGGCCTCCCACGGCTGGCGACCCGACAGGGCCTCGCCGGCGGCGTCCAAGGCGTCCTCGCGGTGACGATAGGCCGTCTCGCCCTGCAAGGTCGATTGAGCGCCGATGTCGCCATAGTAGAGGTAGTCGGTCGCCAGCTGGGCGATGATCCGATGGCCCGCCGCGGTCGGGTGCACGCCGTCGAAGTAGAAGTAGCTGTCCGGGTTCGTGCAGACCGTCACGCCGTTGAAGCAGGGCTGGGTGATGTTGGTGATGCCGAATAGGCCCGGATTGCCGGCCAGGGTGTCACCGATCTTGAACAGGTCCATCATGATGATGTTGCTGCCTGGGCGGGCGGCGGCCGTGGCGGTCAGATTGGTCTGAAGCGCTGTGTTGAAGGTGGTGACGGCGAAGTCGGCCAGGGGCGCGGCGGTCGTGCCGCGGAACTGAGGCGTCAGGCTGAGCTTGGGCAGGTTGGTGACCAGGATGGTCCCGGCCCCCGCGCCCGCCACGGTGTTGACCAGGCTGTTGATGTTGGCGGCGGCCGTGGTTGCGACCGGGGTGATGGCGGCGACCGGGCTGGCGGAAGCGCCGGCTGCGGGCAGACCCTGGAAGATGTCGTTGGCGCCGCCCAGGACGCTGACCAGATCCGTCGAGCTGAATCGGCCGCCCGCGGCGGTGTAGCGCGACAGCTGGTTCAGCATGCCGAACGGCACGCCGGCCGAGGCGTCGGTGCGCGAGCCGCCGAAGGCGTAGTTGATGCTGCCCGTGACCGAGCCGTTGAAGTTGGCGGCGTTGAAGCCCAGCAGTTCGACGAAGGTCGGACCGTTCGAGAAGCGGCGCGCATAGGGCGGCGACGGCGGCTGGGTCCCGCCCGAGATCAGAAACAGGTTGCCGTTGTCGCTGAGGCTGTCGCCGAAGACGACGAGACGGTTGTAGGTCTGGGCCGAGGCCGAGCCGGCAAAGGCGCAGGCGGCGAGCGCCAGAGCGGCGACGGCGCCGCCGGTGATGAAGCGTGACATGAAATTCCTCCCGCAGCCGTCGTTGCGCGGCCGTTCGACGTGAGGATGCGCCAGTTCACGCAGAGCGCAAGATGCCGCGAGGTCAGCTTTGAGAAGATATTTGCGAGCGACGTATCACTGCAACGTGCGGAACTTCAGCGTGCCCGGCACCGTCTTGAGTTCGCGCAGCGCCTCCGGGTCGTAGTCGCGGTCCACATCGGTGATGACATAGCCCGTGCGCTCGTCCGTTTTCAGATGCTGGCCCAGGATGTTCAGGCCCGCCGACGCCAGGGCGCGGTTCAGTTCGGCCAGCACGCCCGGCTGGTTCCTGTGGATGTGCAGGATGCGGTGCGCGCCCGAAACTTCGGAAAGCTGGACGTTGGGCAGGTTGACGCTGAACGTGGTGTCGCCCCGGTTCAGATAGCCGAGCAGGCGTTCGGCCGCGAACTCGGCGATGGCCTCCTGCGCTTCTTCGGTCGAGCCGCCGATGTGCGGCGTCAGGATCATGTTGGGCAGGCCCTGAAGCGGGCTCTCGAAGGGGTCGGCGTTGGTGCGCGGCTCTTCGGGGAAGACATCGACGGCGGCGCCGGCGACCCGGCCCGAGCCAATCGCCTGGGACAGGGCGCCGACATCGACCACATGGCCGCGCGCCAGGTTCAGGAACAACGCGCCTTCCTTCATTCGGCCAAACTGGGCCGCACCGAAGATGTTGGCGTTCTCCTTGCGGCCATCGACATGCAGGGTGACCACGTCGCTTTCGGCCAGAAGCGCGTCCAGCGAGCGCATGCGGCGCGCATTGCCCAGGGCCAGGCGCTCCGACAGGTCATAGAACAGCACCCGCATGCCCAGGTTTTCGGCCAGGACCGACAACTGGCTGCCGATCGCGCCGTAGCCGACGATGCCCAGGGTCTTGCCGCGCAGTTCCTTTGAGCCGGTGGCGGACTTGTTCCACTTGCCGACGTGCATGGCCGCCGACTTGTCCGCCACGTCGCGCATCAGGACGATCATCAGGCCGATGGCCAGTTCGACCACCGAGCGAGTGTTCGAATAGGGGGCGTTGAACACCGCCACCCCGTGATCCGAGGCCGCGTCCAGGTCGATCTGGTTGGTGCCGATGCAGAAGGCCGCGACGGCCATCAGGCGATCGGCCTGTTCCAGCACGCGGCGGCTGACCGTGGTCTTGGAACGGATGCCCAGGACATGGACGCCCTTGATGGCCGCGATCAGATCGTCCTCGTCCAGCGCCCCCTTCTGGGTTTCGACCGAATAGCCCGCCTCTTCCAGCCGCTCCACGGCGGCGGGGTGGATGTTTTCCAGGAGCAACATCTTCATTCGGCTGCGCGGGAAGGACCAGCGGCCGACAAGGCCCTCGGCATGCAATACCTCGTCGAGCGACGCGGCCTCGGCGTCGGCGACCTGGACCACCGGCGGGCGGCGCACGACCTCGGTGAAGGCGTAGAAGGCGTCGGCGGCGCCCGCGATCTTGACCTCAGCGTCGTTCCAGCCGTCGCCCACCATGACGACGCGACCGGACAGGTTCAGGCCGTGAATGGCGGTCGGCTTGCCGTTGGCGTGCGACAAGGGGTTGGCGTCGTCCACGCCCACCACGCGGTCGTCGGCGTCATAGATCAGGTCATTGCACAACACGCGATCAGCAGAGACGCCCAGCTCTTCGGCGACGGGCGCAATCACCTCGCGGAAGCCGCCGGAGAGGATGACGACCTTGCCCTTGTTCTGCTGGAAGAAGTTCAGGTTGCGTCGCACCGACGCCGTCAGGTGGTCCGACGCGCTCTGGGCAAGTGCGGCGACATGGGCGCGGGTCAGCGGCAGCAGCGCCAGCCGGCGGCGCAAAGCCTCGCCGAACTCGATCTCTCCGGCCATGGCCTGATCCGTCAGGGCGGCGATCTGGGTGCGGGTTTCGACTGCGCCGGGCGCTTCCGCCAAGGCGATGTCGGCCAACCCCTCAAGGGTCTCGAAATCGACCAGGGTCGAATCGAAGTCGAAGATCAGGGTGGGTCGCGCGCTCATGGGCGGCGTCTTAGCGGCCTTCGCGCCTGCGGCAAAGCCGAGCGATGCTGCTCACTGTGGGCAGATGCGCTAAAAGTTTGCCACCCGTCGCGATTTTCACCGAGCGGGCGGCACGAAAATGTCAGAAGCGCGCGATACGACGCACGTGACTGTCGGGACGACGGCTTTCGAGCACGGCTGCGCCGACGGCTGCGGCGATGGTCGCCACCGCCAGCAGCGCGCCGCCTTCGCGGGCATGGTCGCGCGCATACTGACTGGCGTCGTCGGCATAGCGGCGCGCCGTCTTGCCATGCTTCTTCAATGCCTTCTTGCCGTCCTTGCGGGCCGAACGGAACCAGTCGTCGGCGCGGTCGCGGAAATCGTAGGCGCTGTCTGCGGCGCGGTGGCGGGCGTCGCGCGAAAGGGCTCCGGCGCGTTCACCCACATCCTCGGCGCGGTGGCGGAAGGCGTCGACGGCGTCGTGGAAACGGTCGCGCAGTTCGGACTTATCGACCCAGCCGCGCGGGTCGATGCGCGACTTGATGCGCTGGTAACGGGTGGGGCCACTGCGTTGCGTCAGATAGACGACGGCGACAGCGCCGAGCGCGACCGCGAGGAGGCTGCCGGCGGTGATGCCGGGGTGTTTGCGAATCTCTTCAATCGGATCGATGTCGCGGATCATCGGCGGAACCTCTTCCAGTTATTGGCGTCATGAACGGAGCGACGGCTCCGCTTGAGCCAAAAGAGCGATCCGCGCCGAAATCGGTTCCGTCGCCCGCCCCAGCCCCAGCGGATTAGCCCCCTTATCAAGTCGCTTACGGGCGCCTACATAGCCGCGATCCCCAAATGACGCCCCAAAGGACCTCGCCGTGACCGATCACGCGCCCAACATTCCCGTTTCCGACGATCTGGCCGCCGCCTTCCAGATCGAAGGCTGGCCCGTGCGCGGTCGCCTGGTTCGCCTGGGCGCGACCATCGACAAGATCCTGGCCGCCCACGCCTATCCGGAGCCGGTCGCCGCCCTGTTGGGCGAGGCCTGCGCCTTGGCGGCCCTGATCGGCTCCAGCCTGAAGTTCGAGGGTCGCCTGCTGGTCCAGGCCCAGGGCGACGGCCCCGTGCGCTATGTCGTCGCAGACTATGGCACCGACGGCTCGCTGCGCGGCTATTGCCGCTACGACGAGGCTGAGGTGGCCGAAGCGTCGCAGGGGTTCGCCCGGCCCGGCGCCCGCTCGCTGCTGGGCCAGGGCGTCTTCATCATGACGCTGGATCGCGGCCCGGATTTTGAGCGCACCCAAGGGATCACGCCGATCGAAGGCGAGAGCCTGTCGCTGGCCGCCGAACACTATTTCCAGCAGTCGGAACAGGTGCCGACCAAGGTGCGCCTGGCCGTCGGCCAGGTTCAGACCGAGGCCGGATCGCAGTGGCGCGCCGGCGGGGCGATGATCCAGATCATCGCCGGCGACGAGGCCCGCGGTTCGACCGAAGAGGTCTGGGACCGCACGCGGGCCCTGTTCGGCACGCTGGGCGATGACGAGCTGGTCGATCCGACGATCTCGCCCGAAACCCTGCTGTTCCGCCTTTTCCACGAAGACGGCGTGCGGCTGGAGGGCGCGCGAGAACTGACGGCCGTTTGCCGTTGCTCGCGCGAACGGATCGCCTCGGTCCTGGCCTCGTTCGATCCCGCCGAGCGCGCCGACATGTTGGAGGACGACGGCAAGATCCGCGTCACCTGCGAATACTGCGCCACGGTCTATGCGCTGGACCCCAACGAAGTGGTCGCAGAGCAGATTTGAATTGCAAAGGGCGGCTCCGAGAGCCGCCCTTCTCGTTTTAGCCTTCCAGATCCAGCGAATAGCCCGCCGAGCGGACCGTGCGGATGGGGTTGGCACTTTCGTCGGCGATGGCCAGGGCTTTGCGCAGGCGCCCGACGTGAACGTCGACGGTGCGGGCCTCGACATAGACGTCCGAGCCCCAGACGGCGTCCAGCAGCTGCTCGCGGCTGAACACCCGCCCGGGGTGCTGCATGAAGTGGTCCAGCAAGCGGAACTCGGTCGGGCCCAGATGGACCTCCTTGCCGTTGCGCTTCACCCGGTGCGAGACGCGATCGACGACGATGTCGCCGTGGTTCAGGCGGTCGTCGGCCAGGCCCGGACGAATGCGGCGCAGGACGGCGCGGATGCGCGCGATCAACTCGACCATCGAAAAGGGCTTGGTCAGATAGTCGTCGGCGCCGGTGTCCAGACCGCGAACCCGGTCGCTCTCCTCGCCGCGCGCCGTCAGCATGATGATCGGCAGGTTGCGGGTCTCGGCCTTGCCGCGAATGCGACGGCAGACCTCGATGCCCGACAGCTTGGGCAGCATCCAGTCCAGCAAAACCAGATCGGGCAGACGCTCGTCGATCTGGAGCATGCCCTCCTCGCCGTCGGCGGCGACGGCGACGTCGTAGCCTTCCTTTTCGAGATTGTACTGAAGAAGGGTCGCCAGCGCGTCCTCGTCTTCCATCACAAGGATATAGGGCTGCACGTCGGGTCTCCGGTCTCGGGTCAGTGCGTCGAAAGGTTCGGCGTCGGATCGGAATCCTCAGCCGTGGGCTGGGCGCGTGGGCGTTCGCCCACGATGTCTTCGCCCGTGATCTCGTAGTGGACGGTTTCGGCGATGTTGGTCGCGTGGTCGCCGATCCGCTCCAGGTTCTTGGCCATGAAGAGCAGATGGGTACAGGCGCCGATCGTGCGCGGATCGCCCATCATGTAGGTCAGCAATTCGCGGAACAGGGCGTTGTAGTGCTCGTCGACCTCGTCGTCGGTCTGCCAGACGGCGACGGCGCGATCGAGTTCCGAGGCCGTATAGGCATCCAGCACGTCGCGCAGGCGGGTCGAGACCAGCCGTCCCATCCGCTCGATCGAACGGGTCAGGGGCTGCATCGGTTGGGCTTCGGCCAGGATCAACGCGCGCTTGGCGATGTTCTTGGCCAGGTCGCCTGTGCGCTCCAGATCGGTGGCGATCTTCATGGCGCCCAGGGTGCGGCGCAGGTCGCTAGCGACCGGCTGGCGCAAGGCGATCAGGCGGATCGCCTTCTTCTCGATATCGCGGTGAAGGGCGTCCAACTTCAGATCGCGTTCGACCACGGCGCGGGCCAGAGCGATATCGCGCCGGGCGACGGAATCGATGGCGTCCGCAACCTGGGCCTCGGCCAAGCCGCCCATGCGGGCGATCTCGGCCGTGATCTGGTTCAGTTCGTCGCCATAGGCTTTGACGGTGTGCTGGTTCATCGGATTAGCCGAAGCGTCCCGTGATGTAGTCGAGCGTGCGCCGTTCGCGCGGATTCTGGAAGATGTCTTCCGTGTCCCCGGTCTCGACCAGACGGCCCATGTGGAAGAAGGCGGTGCGTTGCGACACACGCGCGGCCTGGGCCATCGAGTGGGTGACGATGACGATGCAGAACCGCTCGCGCAGTTCGTCGATCAGCTCCTCGATCCGCGCCGTGGCGATGGGGTCCAGCGCCGAGCAGGGCTCGTCCATCAGGATGACTTCGGGGTTCACGGCGATGGCGCGGGCGATGACCAGACGCTGCTGCTGACCGCCCGAAAGTCCCATGGCCGACGATTGCAGGCGGTCGGCGACCTCTTCCCACAGGCCGGCGCGCTTCAGCGCCTTTTCAACGACCTCGTCCATCTCGGCTTTGGACGACACCAGGCCGTGGATCTTGGGTCCGTAGGCGACGTTTTCGTAGATCGATTTCGGGAAGGGGTTCGGACGCTGGAACACCATGCCGACGCGGGCGCGCAGAAGCACCGGGTCGATGGAGCGGTCGTTGATGTCCTCGCCGTCCATGGCGATGCGGCCCGTGACCTTGGCCCCGGCGATGGTGTCGTTCATGCGGTTCATGGTCCGCAGGAAGGTGGACTTGCCGCAGCCCGACGGGCCGATCAGGGCCGTGACGGTCTTGTCTGGAATATCCAACGAGACGTCGTAGAGCGCCTGTTTGCCCTCATAGAAGACCGAGACGTCGCGCGCGGCGATCTTGATCGGACCGACGGGCGGGCTGTCGACCACGGCGGGGCCCGACCGGGGCGTAGCGTCCTCGACACGCGGTTCAGCGGCTGCGCTCTTGGACGGGGCGATCTCGGGCAGGACCTGACCGCCCATGCGCGGCGCTTCGGTCGGATCGACCGAGCCGGCGCCGGTTTGGTCCTCGGCGGAGCGGAAAATACGGAATTTCATTCTCTTACCACCGACGCTCGAAGCGCCGCCTCAGGATAATGGCCGCCGCGTTCATGATGATCATGAAGACCAGCAGGACGATGATCGCCGCAGCGGTGCGTTCGTGGAAGGCCCGCTCCGAGGCGTTCTCCCAGATGTAGATCAGCGAGGGCAGCGCGCCGACAGGCTGGTCGATGGCGTGCGGCACGCCCGGCACGAAGCTGACCATGCCGATCAGCAGCAGCGGCGCGGTCTCGCCCAGGGCGTGAGCCATCGAGATGATGGCGCCGGTCATGACGCCGGGCATGGCGAGCGGCAGGACGTGGCTGAACACCGTCTGGGTCTTGGATGCGCCCATGGCCAAGGCGGCCTCGCGGATCGACGGGGGCACGGCTTTCAGCGCCGAACGGGTGGCGATGACCAGGGTCGGCAGGGCCATCAGCGCCAGCACCAGACCGCCGACGATCGGACTGGCGCGCGGCAGATGCATCCAGTTGATGAACAGGGCCAGACCCAAGAGGCCGTAAACGATCGACGGCACGGCCGCGAGGTTGTTGATGTTGACCTCGATGATGTCGGTCAGCTTGTTCTTGGGCGCGAACTCTTCCAGCCAGATGGCCGCGCCGACGCCCAGCGGAATGGCGATCAGGGCCGTGACCATCAGCATCAGGGCCGAACCGACGACGGCGCCCAAGACGCCCGCCAGTTCCGGCTGCGTCGAATCGCCGTTGGTGAACAGGGCGGTGTTGAAGTGCGAGCCGATCACGCCTTCGGTCTGCATCCGGTCCAGCCAGGCGATCTGCTGGTCGGTCAGGCGGCGCTGATCCTCGGGCGTGTCCCTGGAGATTTCGCCTTTCAGATACAGATCGGCGTCGTCGGACAGCGGCACGGCCAGGGGCACGGTCTCGCCGATGACCTCGCTGCGCTTGGCGACCAGGTCAGCGGCGACGAACTTCAGCTCCGACGAGAACAACCGCTTCATCTGCGCGGCTTTGGTCCCCGCCGCGTCGTCCTGAATGCCCATGCGGGCCAGCTGCTGCTCGGCGGCCAGTTGCTCGAAGTTGGAGCCCTGCGGATAGGCGCGGTCCACGCGCGCCGGGTCCATGAAGACCGGCACGGTGACGGTGTGGGTGTAGAAGGCGGTGTGGCCCTGCTCGACGATGCGGACCAGCAGCACGGCCAGGAACAGCATGGCGGCGGCGATGGCCAGGCGGCCATACCATTTGAAACGCGTTTCCTTGGCATGACGACGCTTCAGACCGGCCCGCAGGCGGTCGAGACGTCCCTTGGCGGCCGCGCCGTCGATCTGATCGGGGGTCGCGTCAGTCATATTGTTCCCGATAGGTCTGCACGATCCGGTGGGCGATGATGTTCAGCATCAGGGTGACCAGGAACAGGGTCAGGCCCAGGCCGAAGGCGGACAGGGTCTTGGCGCTGTTGAACTCCTGGTCGCCGGTCAGCAGGGTCACGATCTGCACGGTGACGGTGGTGACGGTGTCCAGCGGGTTGAAGGTCAGGTTGGCGGCCAGGCCCGCGGCCATGGTCACGATCATGGTCTCGCCAATGGCGCGCGACACGGCTAGCAGCAAGGCGCCGGCGATGCCCGGCAGCGCGGCGGGCAGAAGAACCCGCTTCACCGTCTCGGACTTGGTCGCGCCCATGGCGAACGAGCCGTCACGCAGCGACTGAGGCACGGCGTTCAGAATGTCGTCGGACAGGGACGACACGAACGGGATCAGCATGATGCCCATCACCGCGCCCGCCGTCAGGGCCATCTGGTTCTGAACCAGAGCCAGGTATTGGCCGAGCCCGTCCAGCGGTCCGCCGATCAGGAAGAGGCCGATCTCGTTGAAGAAGACCCTCAGCAACGGCCCGACGGTCAGGGCGGCGAAGAAGCCGTAAACGACGGTCGGCACGCCGGCGAGGATCTCCAGCAGCGGCTTGATCACCGCGCGGGTCGTGCGGCCGGCGTATTCCGACAGATAGATGGCCGACAGCAGGCCGATCGGCGCAGCGACGCACATGGCGATGACCATGATCAGCAGGGTGCCGGCGAACAGCGGCACGGCCCCGAAGGCGCCCGAGGACCCGACCTGATCGGCGCGGATGGCGATCTGAGGGCTCCATTGGGTGCCAAACAGGAAGTCGAGAACCGGCACCTTCTGGAAGAAGCGGAAGCTGTCGAAGGCCAGGGAGGCGATGATGCCTAGGGTCGTCAGGACGGCGATGGCCGAGCAGACGAACAGGGCGCCGTAGATCCAGCCCTCGACCCGATTGCGGGCGCGCGTCTGAGGCTTGATCTGCGTCAGGGCGAACAGGCCGCCCAGGATGGCGGCCAGGATGGCGGCGACACCGCCGCCCCACGACAGAGTGCGTTCAATGCGAACCATGCGGCGCGCCTCGACCGGCAGCTGTTCGGCCAGCGGGCGTTCCCAAATCTGGAGCGCGGCCTCTCCGCGACCCACGCGGTGGGCGTCGGCGAAGAAGGCGTCGCGGCGGAACGGCTCCAGCGCCGCGACCGCATCAGGCGTACCGACAGCGGTCAACTGACGCTGAAGCGGGGCGGCGAAAACCGAGGCCAGGATCAGAACCAGAAGAGCCGGCGCGGCAACCCAGATCAGGGCATAGGCGCCGTGCTGGCCGGGGCGGGAATGGGGCTTAGCGCCGATCGCACGAAGACGCGCCAACGTGCGTCCGCCCAAGAAGGCGGCCGCACTCAAGGCGACGAGGATCAGCAAATAAATCCAGATCATTCAGAAGTCCGAAGCGCCGTGCGCGAATCGACGACGGTCCTGAACATCGGGACCAACGCGGCGCGACTACTGCCTGCGAATGGTCAGCGGATTACGACGGGTCGATGACAGTTGGGTGACAGCGACCGTCCGTCGCGGCCTCAGCGTCGCTCGATCGGTTGCGGGAACCAGGCGGTGAAGGCGGCGCCCATGCCGGGCGCGCTTTCGACCACCAGACCGCCCTGGTGACGGTTGATGATGTGTTTGACGATGGCCAGGCCCAGCCCCGTCCCCTGCCGCTCGCCGCTCTTTTGACCCTCGACCCGATAGAAGCGCTCGGTCAGGCGGGGCAGATGTTCGCGCGCCATGCCGGGCCCATGGTCGCGCACCGTGACCGCGGCATAGGAGACGCCAGCCGTGCGGTCCGGCGTGACCAGCGGCAGTCGTGTCGCGCCAGGCATGCGCGAGGCCCAGGCCTCGTCGAACGACAGGTCTGAACGCACCGAGATTTCGACCGTGCCGTTGCGTGACGAATATTTGACGGCGTTGTCGAGCAGGTTCTGCACCACCTGCAAGATCTCATCCCGATCGCCGCTGATCGACGCCCTCGCCTCCCCCTGATCCAAGGCGATGGCGATCTCCTTTTCGCGCGTCAGAACGCTGATGGCGTCGACCACGTCGGAGGCGGCGCGGTCCAGATCGACGCGGCCAGAGGGCGGAATATGCTCGTTCAGTTCGATCCGGCTGAGCGACAGCAGATCCGCGACCAGCCGCCCCATCCGGTCCGCCTGGGCCGACATGATGTCCAGGAAGCGGTCGCGCGCGACCACATCCTCACGTGCGTGGCCTTTCAAAGTCTCGATGAAACCGCTGAGCGAGGCCAAGGGCGTGCGCAGTTCGTGGCTGGCGTTGGCCAGGAAGTCCACGCGCATCATCTCGATGCGGCGCGAGTCCGTTTCGTCGCGCAGCATCAGCAGGGCCAGCTCCGACCCGGTCTTGCCTGACGCTTCGAGTGAGAGCGGACGGGTCCAGGCGCGCCAGCGTCGGTCGCGCTGACCGCCCGTCGCATAATCCGTGGTGCGCGCCGTCCCGCCGAACAGGGCCTCGTCAACCGCCTCCAGCACGCCCGGTTCACGGATCACCTGAACCAGCAAGGCGCCTTGGCGCTGGATGCGAAGAAGTTCGCGCGCAGCCGCGTTCGCCATGACAATGCGTCGCCCGGCGATGTCGTCCGGCTCGCCGCCGCTGACCACCAGCACCGGATCGTCCAGCGCCTCGAACACCCGGTCGAGAAGATCGCCCGTCACCATGTCGATGGCGGGCTCGGTCGCAGCGCCTTGACTGGCCGCCGGCTCGGCCCTGGCCGCCTCGTTCATGTTCAACAGCCAGGCCGAGGCCGCCACGATCACCGCCCCGCCGACCAGCCAGTTCGCGAGTTCGGGATGCAGAACCGCCAGCACCAGCAGGGTCACGATGGCGATGCCGATGCTGGCGCCGACCGTCCACAGCCGCGAGGTGGAGACCGGCGCGACAGGCGATGGCGAGACTTCGTAAGGCATGGGTCCGGGCGACCTCGAACTGAAGAACGATTCCGATCCTTGCACGGATTCTGTGACGGCGTGCCGACAGCCTGAGGCGCCCATAAGCTTCGCCGCACGGTTTCTTTAGGATTGTCGCCTATCGTACACCCAAGGGGAGGCCTCGTGGACCGCATCATCCATTGCATTGCGCACGATCACGACTGGCGGATTACGGTGTTCGCTGCGTTGATCTGCATGGCCGGTCTGGGCGTGTCGACCCATGTCATGCAGAAGATGGGCCGACGCGACCCCAATCGACGCCGCCGCTCGGTCCTGCTGGCCGTCATGATCGGGGCCCTGTCGATCTGGGCGACCCATTTCGTGGCCATGCAGGGGTTCGTCGCCGGCGTGCCGGTGCGTTACAATCCTTTCCTGACGGTCGCCTCCCTGGGGATCGCGCTGGCCATGATCGGCCTGACAATCGGCTCGACGTTGATGGGCAAGGGCCGCATGTGGCGCGTGCTGGCCGCCGTGATCGCCGTCGCCGGTGTCGGCGCCATGCATTACCTCGGTATGGCCGCCATCAAGGCGCCCGCGCACATCAGCTGGGATCCTGGCCTTGTCGCCCTGTCCATCATCGCGGCTCTGGCGATCGGCGGCGCGACGGCCTTCTTCTATCGTCGAGGCGGCCTGCTGCGGCTGCTGGTGACGACGACGGGACTGTCCGCGACCGTCATCGTTCTTCATTTCATCGGCATGGCGGCCATCACGGTGACGCCGGACCCGACCGTCGCCGCCGACCAAGGGCTGTCCAGCGAGGCGATGCGACTGCTGCTGGCCGCCATTCTGCTGATGATCTGCACGGCCGCCACCGTGCTGGGCATGATGGCCTATATTTCCCGCGCCACCGCGCTGCGCCGTATCCGCGAGGCGGTGGACGCCATGCCCGACGGCCTGGGCTTCTATGATTCCAAGGATCGGCTGGTGCTGTGGAATGCACGCTATGCCGAGGTGAACCCCGAGCTTGAGCCGCATCTGGTCGTCGGCCTGACCTTCCGAGAGGCCCTGCGCATCGGTATCGACGAAGGCCGCTACCAGGAGGCGGCCGGCCGCGAAGAAGAATGGCTGAACGAGCGCATGCAAGCCCGTCGTCAGCTTTCATCGAACAGCGAGCAGCAGGTCGCCGGCGGGCGCTGGCTGCGTATTCAGGACCGCCGTACGTCCGAGGGTGGAACCGTCACGGTCTGCAACGACATCACCGATCTGAAGCGCGACGCCGAGGCCCTGTCCGAAGCACGTGACGCGGCCGAGGCCGCCAATGTCGCCAAGAGCCAGTTTCTGGCCAACATGAGCCATGAGATCCGCACGCCGTTGAACGGCGTGATCGGCCTGTCCCAGGCCCTGGCCAAGACCGATCTGACGGCTGAACAGCGTGAAATGCTGGATCTGATGCAGGCGTCGGGAAAGACGCTGCAGACGCTGCTCAGCGACATCCTGGATCTGGCGCGCGTCGAATCGGGCAAGCTGGAGCTGACGGAAGACGCCTTTGAACTGGCGACGGTCGTGCGCGAGGCGGCTCAGCTCTATGGCGAAAACGCGCGTGAGAAGCATCTCGACTTCCATGTGGATATCGATCTTGAGGACGACGTCTGGATCCTGGGCGATGCGGTGCGCCTGAAGCAGGTGCTGACCAATCTGATCTCGAACGCCGTCAAGTTCACCAGCAAGGGCTTTGTCGGCCTGATCGTGCAGCGTGGCGCGGACCGCGAGGGCTCGCCCGTGCTGCGCTTCACCGTCGAGGACAGCGGCATCGGCTTCGACGCCGCGACGCGGGCGCGCCTGTTCAGTCGCTTCGAACAGGCCGACGGCGGCATCACACGCAAGTTCGGCGGTTCGGGCCTGGGCCTGTCCATCTGTCGTCAGCTGGCCGAGATGATGGGCGGCGACCTGGGCTGCGAGAGCGAACCCGGTGGCGGCGCGGCCTTTATCCTGACCTTGCCGCTGAGACAGACCCAGGCCCCGTCGCGCAAAGAACCGGCGCCGGCCCAACCCGCCGTCGTGGAGCAGGCGCGGACGATCCGCGTGCTGGTCGCCGACGACCATCCGACCAACCGCCGCGTCATCGAACTGATTCTGGCGCAGACGCCCACGCAGATCGTGATCGCCGAGAACGGCGCCCAGGCGCTGGAAAGTTTCCGGGCCGACACCTTCGACCTGGTGCTGATGGACATGCAGATGCCCATCATGGACGGGCTGACCGCGACGCAGGAGATTCGCCTGCACGAGGCGACGATGGGCCTGGATCGCACGCCGATCGTCATGCTGACCGCCAACGCCATGCCAGAGCACATCGCCGCCGGGCGCGCGGCCGGGGCGGACCACCACCTGGCCAAGCCGTTCAACGCCGCCGAACTGCTGGGCATCGTTGCGGCGCCGACGTCACTGCTGAAGGATCGCGCGCGGGCGGCGTGAAGCGGAACCTTTGACGGTTGCGCCTTGGACCTGATGCGTGTAATAGCCCGCGCTCTTGAATTCGAGGGTTCATCACCCCCGCCGCGAGAGCCCCGGGTTGGCGCGGCGTTTCCGTTGTTGTTGAGGCGAGCCACATGGCCGAGATCATTCTGAACGTGGACGTCCGCGATGGCGTCGGCACCGGCGGCGCTCGCGCTGCGCGTCGCGCCGGTTTCGTGCCGGGCGTCCTTTACGGCGGCGAGCAAGCCCCCGTCGCCATTTCGGTGAACGAGAAGGACTTCCGCAAGTCGCTCTACACCGGCAAGCTGCTGGGCCACCTGGTGACCCTGAAGTACGGCGACGAGACCCAGCCGGTCATCGCCAAGGACGTGCAGTTCGACCCCGTTTCGGACCGCCCCCTGCACTTCGACCTGATGCGCGTCGATGAGAAGGCTCCGGTCAAGATCGAAGTGCCGGTTCACTTCCTGAACGCCGATGAAGCGCCCTACTCGCGTCAGGGCGGCTCGCTGGAGATCGTCCGTCACGCCGTCGAGATCCTGGTCCGCGCCGACCAGATCCCGGAAGAGCTGGTTGTCGATCTGGCCAAGGCCGAAATCGGCGACACCATCCGCATCTCGGACATCAAGCTGCCCAAGGGCGCGGAAGCCACCATCACCGACCGCGACTTCGTGATCGCCACGGTCAAGATTTCGTCGGCCGCCCTGTCGGAAGCTGCTGACGAAGCCGCTGACGCCGAGGCCGCCCCGGCCGAGAAGACCGAAGACTGATCCTTCGTCGCTTCGACAAGATCACGCCCCGCCCGGTTCGCCGTGCGGGGCTTTTCTTTGCCTGACGCAAACGGCAAGAGGACGCCATGATCATCATCGCGGGGCTCGGCAATCCGGGCGGGAAATACGAAAAGAACCGGCACAACATCGGCTTCATGGCCGCCGACGAGATCGCGCGCCGGTGGCGGTTCGGTCCCGAGCGCGCCAAGTTCCAGTCGATCGTCAGCGAGGGTCTGGTCGACGGGACCAAGGTCCTGCTGATGAAACCCCAGACCTATATGAACGAAAGCGGTCGGGCGGTCGGCGAGGCGGCGCGATTCTACAAGATCAAGCCGAGCGAAATAATCGTCTTCCACGACGAGATCGACCTGGCCCCTGGGCGGTTCCGCATGAAGACCGGCGGCGGCGCGGCGGGACAGAACGGCATCCGCTCCCTGATCAGTCATCTGGGCGCCGACTTCCGACGTGCGCGCATGGGCATCGGCCATCCGGGCGAAAAGGAACTGGTCATGCCCCATGTTCTGGGCGACTTCCACAAGGCGGAACAGCCCTGGCTGGACGCCATGCTTCAGGCCTGCGCCGACGCCCTGCCTTTCGCGATCGCCGGCGACGACGAACGCTATCAGGGCGAGGTCATGCGCCTGGCCCCCGCGCCCAAGTTCAGCCCCCGCCAGGCCGCGCGCGGCGAGCTTTAGGACAAACCGCCGCCTATCGCGTCGTCGCAAAACGCCGTAGAGGCCAGACGTGACCCGCGCCCAGGCCGACAATTGGTCGATCTCGCAATCGCTCGCCTTCCTGGCGGCGGTGTTCGCGCTCGTGCTTGGAACCCTGTTGCCGTTCGCGGCTCTCGCGGCGGTCCAGCCGGGCCACCCGCTGGTCATCTGTTCGGCGGAAGGCCCCCAGACGATCCAGTCCGGCGGCATGGACGGCCCGGTCAACAAGCACGTCGGGGCCAAATGCGCCGCCTGCGTCATGCCGTTGGCCGCCGCCCTGCCCTGCCCGCCTGCGCCCGAGCCGGCGCCGGTGGTCCGCACCATCGAGCGCGTCGTCTATGTCGCCGCCAGCGTCAGCCCGCCGACGCCCGCGCGCGCGCCGCCGCGTCCGCCGTCCACCGCCCCACCCCAAGCCTGAACCAGACCCAAGCCCGCGCCGTCCTCAACGCCTGCGCGCCGTCTCGTTCTGATTTCAGGTTCATTCCATGTCCTTCAAGACTACCGCGGCGCCCTGCGCGCTGCTGCTCGCCGCCCTCTCCAACGCCGGTTGGACGAGCCCCGTCCTGGCCCAGCAGACGCCCGAACCGGCTTTGCTGGACAGCGTCATCGTCACCGGCCGCCGCAACGCCGAGGATCCCGCCGTTGTTGCAGAAGCCCGCGCCCTGTTGTCTCGCACGCCGGGCGCTGTCGCGGTCGTCGCCTCCGAAACTTATCAGGACCGCTACGCCCTGACCTTCGCCGATACGCTTCGCAGCGTGCCAGGCGTCTTCGCACAACGCCGCTGGGGCGAGGAGGTGCGGTTGTCGATTCGCGGCTCGGGCATCGGCAACGGCGCCCACCTGCGCGGCGTGCTGCTGGCCCAGGACGGCGTGCCCTTCAATGCGCCCGACGGTTTTGGCGAGTTTCAGGAGATCGATCCCCTGATCGCGCGCACATCGATGTGTTCAAGGGCGGCAACGCCCTGCGCTTCGGCGGCGCCGCCCTGGGCGGTGCGATCAATGTCGTGACACCGACCGGGCGCACGGCCGCGAGCCGGAACCTGATCCGGATCGAGAGCGGATCGTTCGATACCCTGCGCGGTCATGTCGCCCTGGCGCGCGACTGGGGCGACTGGGACCTGTACGCGGCCGCCACCGTGGCCAGTTCGGACGGGTTCCGGGACAATCAAAGCTCAGATTCGAAACGGCTGACGCTCAATCTGGGCCGGTCGTTCGGCGAAGGTCGTGAGTTGCGGCTGATCGTTCAGGGCAATGATCTGGATCAGTCGGTGTCTTCCGCCGTCACCCGTCAGCAGGCCCTCACCAACCCGACCGCCGTACCGGCGAACAATAACACCCTGGCCTTTGCGCGCGACGTGAAATCCTTGAGAAGCACCCTTCTGGGTCGCTGGCGCGTGGATGACAGCCTGTCGTTTGAAGGGGCCGTCTATGTAGTGGACAAGGATCTTTATCACCCCATTTCCATCGTCATCGATCAGAACAGCCTGCAGCGGGGCGGCTATGGCCGACTGGACTGGAACGGTCGGCTGGGCGGCATGAGGGCTGACGCCTATACGGGGATTAGCTACCGCGGCGGGACGACGGACGCCTTCACCTTCGTGGCGGCAGGTGGCGCACGTCAAGGCGCCAAGATCGGCGATTCGGTTCAGGACGCGACCGGCATCGACATCTTCGCCGAAGGCCGCCTGTTCGTCACGGACCGTCTAGCTCTGGTCGCGGGCGGCAGCTACGGCCGTGCGGAGCGGGACTACACAAACAATCTGGTCCCAGCCAACAATGCCGACGCGACCTTTGACTGGTTCGCGCCGCGCATCGGCCTGCTATGGGAAAATGAGATGGGCGCCCAGATTTACGCCAATCTTACGCGCTCGGTGGAAGCGCCCAGCTATGGCGCCTTGGTGCAGGGCAACGTGCCGAAGTTCTTGCCCGTCGACATCCAGGATGCCTGGACAGCCGAGGTCGGCGCCCGCGGCCGTCGCGGTCCCTTCACTTACGATCTGTCGGCCTATCGCGCCCAGATCGAAGGCGAACTGCTGAACTACAGCGTCAATCCGACCCTGAACATTCCCGCCGCGACCTTCAATGCTGACGATACCGTCCATCAGGGCATCGAAGCGGGGCTGGACTGGCGGATTATCGACAGCACCGATGGTCGCCTGACGCTGCGCCAGACCTACGCCTGGTCAGATTTCCTCTTCAAGAACGACCGTGTCTATGGCGACAATCGCCTGCCGGTCGTGCCGGAGCATCTCTACCGGGCCGAGTTGAAATATGCCCATCCGGCGGGCTGGTTCGTGGCGCCTAGCGTCGAATGGTCGCCGACGGACGTGCTGATCGATTACGCCAACACGCGCAGCGCTACAGATGGAACGCCGCTGACGGCGCCCGACTACGCCATTCTGTCGTTCAATGCGGGCTGGAGTTTGCGAGGTGGAGTTTCCCTGTTCTTGGATGCGCGCAACCTGACCGACGAGCGCTATGTTTCGACCGTCAACGCCGTGACGGACGCCACTAAAGTCGCGACTGCCGTCTTTGTGCCCGGCGAAGGACGTTCGGCCTATGTGGGGTTGCGTTATGCGTTCTGAGTCTGGCGACGCCTCAATGTCCGACGCCTATCGCGCGGTCTGGCGCTGGCACTTCTATGCCGGCGTCTTCGTCATGCCGGTGCTGATGCTGCTGGCCCTGACGGGGGGTCTTTATCTGTTCAAGGACGAGATCGACGGCTTTCTCTATCGCGACATGATCCGCGTGCCGGCCGTTCAAACTCAGGCGGCGCCGGAAACCTGGGTGGCTTCGGCCGCCCAGGCCGCAGGCGGGGGGCGCGTCGCCAATCTGGTCATGCCCGCGCATCACGATCAGGCGATCCGGATCAGGGTCAATCGACCCGACGGCGTGCAGAAGACGGTCTTCGTCGATCCGCACACCGGCCGGGCCACAGGCGTCATTCCGGCCGGCGGATTCATGGAACTGGTCAAGAAAACGCACAGTCTGACCCTGCTCGGGCGGCCGTTCAACATTCTAGTCGAGATCGTCGCCGGCTGGACGATCATCCTGTTCGCCACGGGGCTTTATCTGTGGTGGCCGCGCGGGCGGGGCGTGGCGACCTTTGCGCCGCAGACGACCGACGGCCGCCGCCGTCCGTTCTGGCGCGACCTGCATGCGCTGACGGGTTTCTATGTCGGCGGGGTCGTGCTGTTTCTGGCCGTGACCGGCATGCCGTGGTCCGCGGTCTGGGGCGACAAGGTCATGGGGGCGATCAAGGAGACGGGGCTCGGTCGGCCGCCCGCACCCGTCGCCGGCACCTGGCAGAGGGCGCAGCACCACGATGCGCCGGTCGGGGCCGGCTGGACCATGGAGGGGATGGTGATGACCCACGACCACGCCGGCCATGGCGGCCTGGCGCAGGTTCTGCGAGTCGCGGATCAGGCCGGTCTGGCGCGCCCCTATACGGTGAACATCCCCAAGGCCGATGACACCGCCTATACGCTGACGACCCAGGCCACGCGCGTTCAGGACAGCCGGTCGCTGTATATCGACGCCGCATCCGGGCGGCTGCTGGGCGACATCGGCTATGACCAGTTCGGCGCCGGCGCCAAGGCCATCGAACTGGGCATCTACACCCACCAGGGCACGCAGTTCGGACAGGCGAATCGCATCGTCATGCTGCTGGGCTGTATCGGCGTCTGGGTGCTGGCGATCAGCGGCCTGGTCATGTGGTGGAAGCGCCGGCCGCCCAACCTGTCGCGCCGCCGCCTGGGCGCCCCGCCCGCCCCGCCGGGACCGCGAGCGCGCGCCGCTGTCCTCGGCATCGTCCTGCCCCTCGCCATCCTCTATCCCCTGACGGGACTGAGCCTGATCGCGGCCGTATTGCTCGACCGAGCCCTACGTCCGATGATCCGGCGCCGTCCCGCCGCCTCGTGAAAGACCTGACGCCATGAAGATCAAACTCGCCCTTGCCGCCGCCGCCCTGTCGCTGACGGCCTGCAATCCGTCCGAGCCGGCCAAGGCGCCCGCCGCTGAGGCGCCGACCGCGACAGCCGCCGTGAGCGTGACCGACGCCTGGTGCCGCCCGTCGCCGAACGGGGCCAAGGCCGGCGGCTGCTATGTCACCCTGATCGCCGCGACCGACGACAGGCTAACGGGGGGATCGACCCCGCGCGCCGCATCGCTTCAGGTCCACGAGATGAAGACCGAGAACGGCATGATGAAGATGGCCGAGCTGACGGCGGGCCTGCCCCTGCCCGCCGGTCAGGCCGTGGCCCTGGCGCCGGGCGGCAACCATCTGATGCTGATCGGCCTGACCGCGCCTCTGATCGCCGGCGAGACCGTGCCGCTGACCTTCCAGTTCGCGTCGGCGCCGGCGATCACGGTTCAGGCGCAGGTTCGCCAACCGGCCATGGAAGGCATGGATCACGCCGCGCACTGACCTCAGTTGAAGCGCGAGCCTGACAAACGGGTCGGAACCCGCTAAAGGCTCGCGCCTCACGAGGAATACCATGGCTCTTAAAGTCGCGATCGTCGGCCTGCCCAACGTCGGCAAGTCCACCCTGTTCAACGCCCTGACCAAGACGGCGGCGGCCCAGGCGGCCAACTATCCGTTCTGCACCATCGAGCCGAACACCGGCGATGTGGCGGTGCCTGAGGCGCGTCTGAACGCCCTGGCCGAGATCGCCGGATCGAAAGAGATCATTCCGGCCCGCATCACCTTCGTCGACGTCGCCGGCCTGGTGCGTGGCGCGTCCAAGGGCGAGGGCCTGGGCAACCAGTTCCTGGCCAACATCCGCGACTGCGACGCCGTGGCCTTCGTCGCGCGCTGCTTCGTCGATGACGACATCACCCACGTTGAGGACCGCATCGATCCGATCGCCGATCTGGAGATCATCGAAACCGAGCTGATGTTGGCCGATATGGAAAGCCTGGAGCGCCGCCGGCCGCAGCTCGAGAAGCGCGCCAAGGGCGGCGACAAGGAATCGGCCCTGACGCTAAAGCTGGTCGATCTGGCCCTGGCCCAGCTGAACGCCGGCAAGCCCGCCCGCACCGCCGAGGTGTCCAAGGAGGACATCAAGGCCTGGCACATGCTGCAACTGCTGACGGCGCTTCCCGCCCTCTATGTCTCGAACGTCGAGGAAGGCTCGGCCGACAAGGGCAACGACCTGTCCGACAAGGTCGCGGCCCGCGCCGCCCAGGACAACGCCAACTCGGTCGTCATCTCGGCCCAGATCGAGTCCGAGATCGCCGTGCTGGACGACGAGGAACAGAAGCAGTTCCTGGAGACCCTGGGTCTTGAAGAGCCCGGCCTGAACCGACTGATCCGCGAGGCCTATAAGCTGCTCGGCCTGCACACCTATTTCACGGTCGGGCCAAAGGAAGCCCGCGCCTGGACCATCAATGTCGGCGACACCGCGCCCCAGGCGGCCGGCGTGATCCACACCGACTTCGAAAAGGGCTTCATCCGCGCCGAGACCATCGCCTTCGACGACTTCGTGGCCCTGCGTGGGGAAGCCAAGGCGCGCGAGGCCGGCAAGCTGCGCGCCGAAGGCAAGTCCTATGTCGTCAAGGACGGCGACGTGATGAACTTCCTGTTCAACTAGGCGCGGCAGGCGGGGTTTCGGCCCCGTCCTTCTTCATCATCTTTTCCAGCGGATTGGCGGGATCGGGCGCGCGCGGCGAACCGGGGCAGCGCGCCAGTTTCACCGTCTTCATGTCCTGATCGACATAGGTCAGGTTCATCACGTCGCCGCTCGTGCTCATATGCACCCGCTCGGTCTGAGGCCGGCCCGCACATCGCAGAACCGCGACATAGCCGGAACCCGTCTCGTCGATGCTGGCGATGTCGCAGTTACGGCCATAGGCGTCGAAGCGTAGCGGCGTCAGGGTGATGGGGCTGCGCTCGCCTTGAGGCCGGGCGCACCATTGCGGGTTCGCCGCCCAGACGCCCACGAAGCTGCGCGGCCCACGTCCAGCCAGAGACGACGGTCCAGGCGGTTCGACCGGCTGCATGGCCTCGGGCGTGCGCAGGGGCGCCGCCGGTTCGTTCGGCGGATTGACATCGTGATCGCCGCAGGCGGCCAGAAGGGCGATCGCACCCGCCATCGGGATCAAGGCTGTTTTCATCCCGCCACAACGCCACGGCCAAGGTTCAGGTTCAATCCGATGACCAGCGCCAGCGACTGCGATCGGATTCAGCTCAAGACCACGCGGCCGTAGATCATGCGGAAGGCCACGCCGGTGCGCTGGAACAGGCGCGCGATGACGGCGGACGGATCGGCCGCGCCCTGATCCAGCAGCCGCTCGACATCGCCACGCAACGAGGGGTCGCGCGATGTCCGAGTCAGGGCCGTCAACCATTCCTCGCGGCTGAGCACGCCGTCCGGCTGGCGCAGCAGAGGTCCGAGGAAGTCGAACCAATCGCCGCTGGTCCGCTGGCGTTGCGCGCCCTCCGCCGCCAGGGCGAAAACGGCTCCGCAGGCGTAGTAGGCGCGGTGTTCGCCCCGGGCGCCGGCCTGGGCGACCGGCTGGCGGGCCAGGTTGACACAGTCGTCCACCTCGGACTGAAGCTCGGCCCGGTCGTCATAGTTTGCATCGAGGGCCTTCAGGGCGCGCACAGCCATCAGGTCGGCTCCGCCCTCGGTGATCCAGGCCTCGTCGGCGAAGGCGTAGCGTACCGTCTGCCCCAACCAGAAATGCGCCCCCTCGTGGCCGATGAACCAGCGCGAACGCTCCACGATTTCCGGCTGGGGCGAGGTCACGCCCCTGCCCTCGAACGACATGACGATCAGGCCGGGCAGGACGCTGCCGCCCATGCTGGTCATGCTTTCGGTCGGCCCGTTCCAGGCCACCATGACGATGGGCGTATCGCCGCCGGAGCCCGGCGCGCCGAGGCGATCACGGTAGTAGTGACCGACACGCGGCGCAAAGCCGCGGATCTCCTCCCCGATCCACGGCGGCAGATTGGGGTCCATGACGGTCGACAGCCCATCCCCCGGGGTGACCGTCGCCTCGCCCAGCAGGACATAGCTGCGCTCGTCCGTCGTGGTCAGTTCGTCGCGGCGGCGCCCGTTGAACAGGACGGGTCCGTTCTCATCGCGCCACGTCACGCGCGAGGGACCGCCATCCAGCCGGATCCGGTTCAGGTCGTCCGGCACCTGTTCAGCCGCCTGGGCCGACGGCAAAGCGAAGACATCCAGTTGTCGCGTCGGCAGGGCCACCGCGCCATTGGAGAACAGCAGGGTCGGATACTCGGCCTCAAGATCCACCGCCTGCGGTCGAGCGCGGAAGCGGACTTCGCGCGGCACGGGACCGCCGTCCGTGCTGCGGATGATGTCGTAATGGCCGCGCCGTTCCATGACGACGCCGAGCGTCTCGACCGTCCACTGGCGCGGCCGCCAGGGCTGCCGCGAATCCTGTTCCAGCGCCGAATCCTGGAAGGCCCAGACCGGCACGTCGCGCCCAAAGCGATAGTCGATGTTGAGGTGATCGCCGTCGCGGGTCACCGTCACCTGGGGTCCGCCTTCTTCTTGAAAGGTCGCCGGCGCCGACATGGGCCCGGCGGCGCACGCGCCGCTCATTAGGGCGAGGGCCAAAACGGCGGACGAGGCGAAAGCGTGGACGCGCAAGGGCGATCTCCTGAAGGGCGCTCGGCGCGAAGCCTAGCGGTCGTCAACGCGCCGCGTCAGCTTACGGTTTCGTCAGGCTGATGCCCGTTCCAAGGCGCGCCCCGCCGCCGCCAGTTCGCCGGCCATCACGGCCTTCAGCCGCTCCGGCGCCAGGATCTGCACCTGCTCGCCCCAGGTGAAAAGATGCCAGGCCAACTCGCGCATGCCCGAAGCGCGGAACCGCACGATCACGCCGCCGTCCCACTGGTCCTCAAACGACTGGGTCGGGTGCCAGCGCCAGCTCCTGGCCTCGGCCGTGCCCTCGGGCGCGATGCGCAGCACGACGTCCTCGATCTCGTCCTGATAGATGCCGAAGGACTGGCTGGCGAAGACGCCGAGGTCGAAATCGGCGGGCGGCACGGCCATCCCCTCCTGCGGGGCGACGTGGCTCATTCGGTCCAGGCGGAAGGTCTGGATGCGGCTGGTCTCGCGGTCGGCGGCGACCAGATAGTTGGCCCGGCCGAACATGACGCCGCACGGCGCCACGCTGCGCCGACGCGGCTCGGCCCCCGGACGGGAATAGGTGAAGCCCAGCGGCTGCTGCGCCAGCACCGCCGCGCGGATGGCGGTCAGCATGGCTTCGTCGGCGGAGGGTCGAGGGCCGGCCTGGACCGCAATGGTCTCTGCCCGGACCAACGCCTCCAGATCGGGCGCCATCCGGTTCAGAGTGGTCGAACGCATCGCCGCCTTCAGCTTGCGCTCCAACCCCTCCAGCGCCGTGGCGCGCGCCGGTTCGCCGGCGGCGTGCAGGGCGGTCGCGGCCTTGGACAGTTCCAGCATTTCGGTCGCCGTCGGGGCCTGTTCGAAGGCCGACAGACCGCCCCGGATGCGCCAGCGTTTGGACGGCGGGTCGGAGACCTCGTCCACCTGAGGGAACAGCATCAGCACGGCGTCGCGCATCCGTTCGGCGGTGCGACGGCCGACGCGCATGTCGCGCGCGATCTCGTCCAGGCTCAGCCCTTCGGCGCTGGCGGCCATGCGGCGCGCCAGATCGATCACCATCGCCGCCTTGTCGTGTCTCAATGCTTTCGCCCATCCCTACGTCCGTTTCTGACGCAACACTGCTTCATAACGACATCATCGACAAGAGGCCCCCGCTTCAGGAGATCATCAGATGGCGCGTTTCCAACCCACCCAGACCGTCAACGCCAGCCGCTACATCATCGTGCCGTGCGAAGCCGATGGGTCGTCCGACCTCGCCGTGATCTGGGACCGTCTGGAGGAACAGGTGGTCGACGTCATCTCGGCCGCCGCCAGCAGCCGCTATTCGGACGAGGACATGCTGTGGGACGAAGGCCGCGCCGGCGACATGGCCCCCGAATGGCGGATGGCCGCCTGACCTCAGGCCGCCTTGGGCTTGGTCCAGCGGTCGATCATGCGCTGGGCCGGTTGCTCGACCAGTCGGTGAGCCGCCACGGCGACCGCGACGACGAAGCCGAACATGGCGACGGCGAACAGGTCGTTCAGCCAGACAGAGCCGAAGTCGATGCGACGAACGTGGACACGGTCCAGCTTCCTGGCCACGATCATCATCACGGTTAGGATGAACATGTGGACCATGTAGATGGCGAACGACCATCGTCCCAGGGTGACCAGAGCTGGATGGTCCAGCACGCGTGACAGCGCCCCCTCCTCGCCGGCGAAGACCCAGATCAGCGCCACGAAGATCAAGGTGACGGCCACAGTGACCGGCCCCTGAGCATAGCCGATGAAGACGCAGGCGGCGACGATGGCCGCGATCTCCAACAGCGTTGCGGGGCCGCCCTTGAGGCGCGGAATGCGGGTCCAGAGCCCCTGCAGCAGGCAGCCCAGGAAGAAGCCATAGACCGCGCGCGGCACGGCGAAGTCATAGGTCGTATTCATCCAGCGCCGCGCGTAGCTGAGCACCAGGACGCCGCCGATGATCGCCAGCACCAGCCCGATCCAGCGGAACCGCTTTGGCGCAATCAGCACCAGACCCGCGAAGATCAGATAGCAGGCCCATTCTGCGCTGAGCGTCCACGATGGCCCGTTCCAGGTCAGATAGGGATGCACATGCCAGGCCTGGATCAGCGCCAGATTGGTGAAGATCGCCTCGATCGACCGATCCCGCGTGAACGGCGGCGCGCTGTCGAAATGCAAGATCAGCCGCGCCAGCTCCAGCCCGATGAAGGCCGCCAGTATCAGCAGATGCAGCGGCCAGATCCGCCCGAAGCGTCGCACCATGAACCGCCCGGCGTCGCGTCCCGACTGCAGTCGGTTCGCATAGGCATGGGCGATGACGAAGCCCGACAGGACGAAGAAATAGTCGACGAACAGATAGGAATGATGAATGAAACCCCAGTCGCGCCAATGACTTGCGACCGGCATGTGGAACATCACCACAAGGATGGCGCACACACCCCGCAGGGAGTCCAAAGCCTCAAAACGGCGATGGGCGGCAGGAAGAGGTTCGGACAATGTGTTCACGGACGCGTGATAGCGCCGGTCAAGGTTGCGCGATAGGGGTCTGACGAGACTTCAGTCCGCCCCGGCTTTGAGCGCACGAACAGCGCGACCGCAAAGGTCGCGCAGAACCGCCTGATCGACATCTTCCAAACGCGAAATATAGAGGCAGCCAACGCCGGTTTTCACCTTGCCCAAGCGGGCAATAAGCTCGGCACGTTCAGGGAAATCCCCAGCGACATAAAGCACCAGGTTGGCTTTTCGCGGCGAGAAGCTGATCAGCGGCCAGCCGCCCTTGGGGCCGCCGTCATTGCCGAACCCGATGATGGACGATCCCCAGAGCACGGCCGGTTCACCCGTGATCTGAGCCATCACTGCGGAGAGGGCATGAGCATCAGACCGTCGGCGTGGGTCGTCGATCGCAGACAGGAAGGCATCGACAGAGGCGTCTGTGGGGCCGGTTTTGGGCGTGCTGGCCATGGCTCAAAGACCCTTCACGATCCCTTCGACCATCTTCTTGGCGTCGGCGAACAGCATCATGGTGTTGTCGCGGAAGAAGAGTTCGTTCTCGACCCCGGCATAGCCCGAGCCCATGCCGCGCTTGATGAACAGGACGGTGCCGGCTTTTTCCACATCCAGGATCGGCATGCCGTAGATGGCGCTGGTCGGGTCGGTCTTGGCGGCGGGATTGGTCACGTCGTTGGCACCGATGACGAAGGCGACGTCGGCGGTGGCGAACTCGGCGTTGATGTCCTCCAGCTCGAACACCTCGTCATAGGGCACGTTGGCCTCGGCCAGCAGGACGTTCATATGGCCCGGCATCCGGCCCGCGACGGGGTGGATGGCGTATTTCACCTCGACCCCCTCCTCCTTCAGCTTGTAGACCATTTCGCGAAGGGCGTGCTGGGCCTGGGCCACCGCCATGCCATAGCCCGGCACGATGATGACCTTGGAGGCGTTCTTCATGATGAAGGCGGCGTCCTCGGCCGAGCCCTGTTTAACCGGCCGCGTCTCCTTGGCGCCGCCGGGCCCGGCCGCCGCATCGCCGCCGCCGCCAAACCCGCCCAGGATGACGCTGATGAAGCTGCGATTCATGCCCTTGCACATGATGTAGCTGAGGATCGCGCCCGACGATCCGACCAATGCCCCGGTGATGATCAGGGCGATATTCTCCAGCGTGAAGCCCAGCGCCGCCGCCGCCCAGCCGGAATAGGAGTTCAGCATCGACACGACGACCGGCATGTCGGCGCCGCCGATGGGAATGATCAGGGTCGCGCCCAAAACGAGGGCGATCAGGAAGACGCCCCAGAAGGCCCAGGTCGCCGCGCCATTCGTGCCGATCAGAATGCCGATCAGGAAGACCAGCGCCAGGGCCAGGCCGACATTGACCAGATGCCGCGCGGGCAGGATGATCGGCGCCCCGCTCATGTTTCCATTCAGCTTGGCGAAGGCGATGACCGAGCCTGTGAAGGTGATGGCCCCGATGGCGACGCCGAGGCTGAGTTCGATGATCGACAGCGTCTTGATGCCGTTTCCGTCGTCGGACAGGATTCCAAAGGCCTCGGGCGCATAGATGGCGCCGATGGCGACCAGACAGGCGGCCATGCCGACCAGGCTGTGGAAGGCGGCGACCAGTTGCGGCATGTCGGTCATCGCCACACGCTTGGCGATCAGGGCGCCGGCGCCGCCGCCGACGATGACGCCGCCCGCGATCAGGGCCAGGGTCACGGTATCCAGCGCGCCCGTCGCGCCCAGCGTCAGCAGGGTCACGCCGATGGCCAGCGCCATGCCGACCATGCCGAAGGTGTTGCCCTGACGGCTGGTCTCGGGGCTGGACAGCCCCCGCAGCGACAGGATGAACAGGACGCCCGAAACCAGATAGGCCAGTGCGGCCAGCGATGCGTTCATCACGCCCCTCCCCTCAAGACGTGCGGGCCAACCGCCACAGGGCGGCGGCGATGAACAGCGGGCCGATGAAGAACAGGGCCCATTCGAAGACGCCCAGCGGCCGGTCCTGCGTCACCACGCGAACCAGAATGGCCGAAAAGACCAGGGCGATGCCGCAGTCATGCAGCCGCTGGCGCTTGATCGGAGTCTTGGCCCCGAACCAGCCGTACAGCCACAGGCCGAAACCGATGCCGGTCGCGACCCAGGACCCGGTGATGGCGATCTGCGCGGCGTCGGTCATTTCGGACGCCTGGCAAAAGGCGTCAAGGTGCGGCGTCGAATGGCGTAAAAGCCAGTTACAGCAAATACCGCAGCAGCGACGGCCATCAGACCTGCGTAGAGCCAATCGCGATCTCTCACGCCTTCGATCGCCCGCCAGGCCCAAAGCCCGGTTACGGTCGGAAACAAGAGAATGCCGACGACAATCTCCACGGTGGATCGCACGGCTTTGGACAAGCGACCGCTAAAAATCACTAACGCGATCACTAAAGCTATGACGACGGCCCCGATCGCCGTCACGACCGCGTCCATCGGCAAACCGTTCACTTTGCCCCCTTCGGAGCGATGGGCCGCTCCTTCTTCTTGTACATGGCCAGCATACGTCGGGTGACCATGAAGCCGCCGAAGATGTTGACGCTGGCCAAGGTGACGGCGAGCACGCCGGCGCCCTTGGCGATCCAGGCGCTGGGGCCGGTTGCGTCACCGGACACGGCCGCCGCCGCGATCAGGCCGCCGACGATGATGACGCTGGAAATGGCGTTGGTCACAGCCATCAGCGGCGTATGCAGGGCCGGCGTCACGCTCCAGACGACATAATAGCCGACGAAGATCGCCAGTACGAAGATGGCCAGGCGGAAGACGGTGGGATCGACGTGTTCCATGTCAGGTTTTCTGCTCCAATCGAGCATCGATGCTGATGAGAAGTCTCAGGACTCCCCCGTTGATGACGCTGCCGAAAAAGATCGGCCCGACTTTGGTAAGCGCCCTGCCGAATGCTGCGCCGGACTGGTCCTGCACGAATGCAAACATCAGCAGAAACAGGCAGAAGACAGCTCCGCCGAAAATCACGATCAAGGAAAAAATCGACAGAGCATTACGAAGGCCAGACCCGATCATCCCCGCACCTCCTCATGCACCACGGCCCCGCCGTCTGTGACTACCGCCGCCTTCAGGATCTCGTCTTCGAGATCGACAGCCAGACCGCCGTCCTTGATCAATAGGCCGACGAAGGCGATCAGATTGCGGGCATAGAGGGCGCTGGCGTCGGCGGCGATGCGGCCGGGCAGGTTCGACCAGCCGACGATGGTGACGCCGTTCGCGGTGGTCACGACCTCGTTCAGCTTGGAGCCCTCGACATTGCCGCCCGCCTCAACCGCCAGATCGATGATGACCGAGCCGGGTTTCATGGAGGCGACATGGCCGGCGGTCAGCAGCACCGGGGCGGCGCGGCCGGGGATCAGGGCCGTGGTGATGACCACGTCCTGTTTGACCACATGGCTGGCGGTCAGTTCGGCCTGTTTGGCCTGATACTCTGCCGACATGGGCTTGGCGTAGCCGCCGGCGGTCTGGGCGTTCTTGAACTCCTCGTCCTCGACGGCCAGGAATTTGGCGCCCAGGCTTTCGACCTGTTCCTTGGTCGCGGGACGGACGTCGGTGGCGGTGACGACGGCGCCCAGGCGACGCGCGGTGGCGATGGCTTGCAAGCCCGCGACGCCCACCCCCATGATGAAGACCTTTGCGGCGGCGACCGTGCCGGCCGCCGTCATCATCATTGGGAAGCCCTTGCCATAGGCGTAAGCCGCCTCGATCACCGCGCGGTATCCCGCAAGGTTCGCCTGGGACGACAAGACGTCCATGACCTGGGCGCGGGTGATGCGGGGCACGAACTCCATGGCGAAGGCGGTGGCGTTGGCCCCGGCCAGGGCGTCGACGGTCGCCTTATCCCGATAAGCGTCCAGCATGGCGACCACGATTGCGCCGGGCTTCAGCGCGCTGGTTTCCTGGGCCGTGGGGCCGCGCACCTTCAGCACGATGTCGGCGCCGTCCAGCACGGCGCGGGTGTCCGGCTTCACCGTCGCTCCGGCGGCGGCATAGTCGGCGTCGGGAATGGAGGAGCCCAGGCCGGTCCCGGCCTCGACCGTGACGGTCGCCCCCAGGGCGATCAGCTTCTTGACCGTCTCAGGCGTGACGGCGCAGCGCGTCTCGCCTTCGCGACGTTCACGGGTGACGGCGATAGCGACGGCCAAGCGAATCCCCTCGTTCTTTTCGTTGAACGAAGGTTAGGCCGTTCCGGCGCAAGCCGTCAAAGCACGGTTATGCCAAAGCTTGGCGAGGGCGCGTGATTTCAGACCGCCCGAGGGCGATCCCAAGCAAGCCTCAGTGCGCGGCGCCCGGCTTGGACTTCAGCGCCACGAATCCGACGCCGCCCAAAACAACCGCGCCGATGACGGCGGCCATGAAGCTGCCACCCGGGTGGAACCACAGGGTCAGGAACAGCAGCAGCACGGCGATGGCCAGGCTGCCCCACTTGGCCAGGTTCAGGAACAGGCGGTAGGTCGAGACCTGTTCGCGCACTTCCATATGGCCGTGCAGATAGGCTTGCGCATCGGCGTCGGCAGGTGCGTTGGCGGTGTCGTGCAGGTCGGCCATTCGTGGAATCCCCTCGTCGTTATCGCGGACTTACACTGAGGCGACCGCCCCGCTCAAGCCCGCAGTCATGCCCTGGTCAGGCCAGCGCCTCGAACTGATCGACCAGCCGCTCCAGCCTCTGACAGCCGACGCTCCAGAAGGCCGGGTCGCGCGGGTCCAGACCGAACGGCTTCAACGCCTCGACGTAGGTCCGCGATCCGCCGCCGGCCAGAAGCTCGCGATAAAGCGGCGTGAAGCCGGCCGGATCGTTGCGACGCGCCTCCATCAGCGCCGCTACCAGCAGGTCGCCGAACGCGTAGGCGTACACATAGAAGGGCGAATGGACGAAGTGGCTGACATAGGCCCACCAGTGTTCATAGCCGGAGTTCAGCTTGACCGACGGCCCCAGGGAGGCGCCCATTTCCTCAAGCCACAGCTGGTTGATCCGCTGTTGCGACACCTCGCCCTGCAGGCGCTCGTCGTGGAAGCGGGTCTCGAACCGGTGGAAGGCGATCTGGCGCACGACGGTGTTCAGACCATCCTCGATCCGCCCGGCCAGCAAGCCGCGCTGCTCGGCCTTCGGCGCGGTCGCCAGCAGACGATCAAACGTCAGCCCCTCGGCGAAGATCGACGCCGTCTCGGCCAGGGTCAGGGGCGTGTCGGCCAGAAGCGTGCCCTGATCGGCCGCAAGGGTCTGGTGGACGCCATGACCCAGCTCATGCGCCAGGGTCAGGACATCGCGCCGCTCGCCCATCCAGTTCAGGAAGACATAGGGGTGACGGTCGGCGGTGACGGGATGGGCATAGGCGCCTGACTGTTTGCCCGGCCGCGCCCGACCGTCGATCCACGGCTTATCAAAGAAGCCGCCGGCTCGGTCGGCGAAATCGCCGCCCAGGTCCGAGAAACTGTCTAACACGATCTCGCGCCCCTGGGTCCAGGTGAAGGCGCGCGGGGCGGTCGTTTCGATAGGCGCGTTGCGGTCCCAGTGGTCCAGGCGCGCCTTGCCCATCGCCTTGGCCTTCAGCGCATAATAGCGGTGCGACAGGCGCGGATAGGCGGCGGCGACCGCCTCGGCCATCGCATCCACGGCCTCGCCATCCACCTCGTTGCCCAGGTGACGGCTGTCGGCGGGACGTTTGAAACCGCGCCAGCGATCCTCCATCGCCTTGTCGGCGGCGACGGTGTTCAGCACCAGGGCCAAGGTCGGGGCGCGGGCGGCCAGCGCCTCTGACAGACCCTCGGCGGCGGCCTTGCGGCGCGCGGGTTTGGCGTCCGACAGGCGGTTCAGCGCCTCGGCCAGCGTCAGTTCCTCGTAGCCCGCCTTTGCGCGCAGGGCGGCCAGTTGCTCATCAAACAGGCGCGGCCATTGGGCCGTGATCGGGCCGCGCTCGGCGATGAAGGTCTCCAGTTCGGCCGACAGCTCATGCGGCTTCATCGCCCGGACCCGCCGCAGCCAAGGCCGCCAGCGCGCCGCGCCCGCATGGGCGATCAGCGCCGCTTCCAGCGCCGCATCGTCGATCTGGTTGATTTCCAGCGTCAGCCAGACGGTCGGGGTGGCGATGGCGGTGATCTTCTCGCGCACATCGGCCTCGAATCCTTGCGCCGTCGCATCGTCGCGCGCGGTCGAGGCCGACAGGAAGGCGTAGGCGCCCAGCGCGCCCAGCACATCGGACGCCTGCTCATAAAGCTGGATCGCGCGGTCCAGCGCCTCGCCCAGCGCCTGCGCGTCCTGATCCGCCGCCAGCCGCCCCTTCAGCCCGTTCAACGCCTCGACCAGACCGCGCGCCCGTTCCAGGTCGGCGGACACCTTGGCGTCGTCACGCGACGAATAGAGGTCGGTCAGGTCCCACAGCGGGGCTTCGGTATTGGGCGTCTTGAAGGGAGCGTTCATGCCCCTGTTCTGGGGATGCGCGGCGACGGCCGCAACCGCCCCTTACGCTTTCTCGACGTCACGGCCCGTGCAATCCTGCCTTTCGGAGACGCGCGAATGACCGAAACCCTGCAGCATGACACCGGCCGGACGGGCCTTGGCGGGGCCTCGGCCCTGTTTGCGATTCGGCTGGCGACGGGTCTGGTTCAGGGGCTGGCGCTCTATCTGCTGTATCTGGCGGCCGACAGCCGCGTCTGGCCCGAAACCCAGCCGATGGTGTTCGGCGCCCTGGCCCTGGCGGCCGGCTATGTGCCGGTGGTGGTTCTCGCCGGCGTCGGTCGGGTCAAAGCGCTGGCCCTAATCCTGTGGGCCGCGGCCGCAGCCGGCGTGCTGGCCCTGCTGGGCGCCCACGATGTCGCTCGTCAGGTGCTGAAGCCGCATGAGCAGGCGCCGTTCCTGAGTTTCCCCGTGCTGGCCTCTAGCGCGGCGGCTCTGTTTATCGCCCACCATCTGATCGTGCCGGCGATCCGTGAACGACGCTGGATCGTCGACTATCCCGACTATTTCGACATCGCCTGGAAGGCGGGGGTGCAACTGGCCCTGTCGCTGGGCTTCACCGGCGCCTTCTGGATCCTGCTGCATCTGGGCGCGGCCCTGTTCAAGATGATCGGCCTCGGCTTCCTGCAACAGCTGCTCAGCGAGGCGTGGTTCGCCATTCCGGTCACGGCCCTGGTCTTCGCCACCGCCGTCCAGCTGACCGATGTGCGCGACGGCCTGATCCGGGGCGTGCGGACCGTGGCCCTGATGCTGCTGTCCTGGCTGCTGCTGGTGATCACGGTTCTCGTCGGCGGGTTCCTTCTGGCCCTGCCCTTCACCGGCTTGGACGGGCTATGGGAAACGCGCAGCGCGACTGCCCTGGTGCTGTCGGCCGCCGCCGCCCTGATCGTGCTGATCAACACGGCCTATCAGGATGGGCGCGCCGACAATCTGCCGCCGGTCGTTCTGCGATACGGCGTGCGGGCCGCGTCCGTCCTGATCGCGCCGCTGATCGTTCTGGCCGCCTGGGGCCTGGGCTTGCGGATCGGCCAGCACGGCCTGACGCCCGATCGGATCATCGCCGTCGCCTGCACGCTGGTCGGCGCTGTCTATGGCGCGGGCTATCTGCTGGCGGCCGTAAAACCGGGCGGCTGGATGAAGCCGCTGGAGCGGACCAATGTCGTCGCGGCGGTCCTGTCGGTTCTGGTCATCCTGGCCCTGTTCAGCCCGCTGGCGGATCCCGCCCGCCTCTCGGTTCAGGATCAGGTCGCACGGTTGCAGCGTGGGGCGGTGTCCGCTGACACGTTCGATTATGATTTCCTGAGGTTTGAGAGCGGCAAGGCCGGCGAGACGGCGCTGAGACGTCTGGCCGCCTCAACCGATCTACGCATCGCGCGAAACGCCCGCGCCGCCCAGGCCCGCCCGTGGCCATCCGGCGATACGGCGCAAGGACTGCAAGAGCGCAAGGCCGCCATCCGCCTGAAGGCCGCCGATGGCCAATCCGTGCCCGCCAGCTTCGTCGATCAGTTGGACGCGCAGGTCGATGTGCTGTTCAGCTGCAATGCAGAAGCCCCCTGTGTCGTGCGATCGACGGACCTGAATGGCGACACACGAACCGATCTGCTCGTCGCTACGGCTCGCGAAATCGTCGCCTTCGATCAGGACGCGCAGGGCCAGTGGCGCGTGACGGGTCGATACGGCTTCACCTGCGGGCGCAACGCTGAGCGGATGAACGAGGGCCTGTCGAAGGGCGTCGCGAGGGCGCCGGCCGCCCTTCCCGACTTGGTTGTCGACGGCCAGAGATTGCGCGCCATCCCAGAGGTGCGATGCGACCCGACAGAGCCGCGTTAACGGGACGCTCACCACGCCGTGTCACCCGATTTTCACCTCACCACCCTAGGAATCGTCCCGAAACGATCCATCCGTGACGGGTTGGGCGATAGTACAAGGGATTTTCATGGCCAAGACCATCCTGGTCGTTGACGACGATCCGACCCAGCGCCGGCTGATCCAGGCCGTGCTGGAGCGGGACGGCAACGCCGTGGTCCATGCCGCCAGCGGCGGCGAGGCCATCGACCGGATGACGCGCGGCGGCGGGGCCGACCTGATCCTGCTGGACATGGTCATGCCCGAGATGTCGGGGCTGGAATGCCTGGCCGAACTGCGTAGCGCCGGGATCAATGAGCCGGTGATCGTCCTGACGGCCAACGGCGGCATCGACATGGTGGTCAAGGCCATGCAGGCCGGAGCCCAGGACTTCTTCGTCAAGCCGGTGGGCCCGGAACGCCTGCTGGTCGGCGTGCGGAACGCCATGCAGATGAAGCGCCTGACCGCCGAGGTCGGGCGCCTGACCAAGCGCGTTCAGGGCCGCACAAGCTTCGACGATATCGTGGGCGACAGCCCCCCCATGCGCATGGTCAAGGCGCTGGGCGCCCGGGCCGCCAAATCCTCGATCCCCGTCCTGATCACCGGCGAGAGCGGCGTCGGCAAGGAGGTCATCGCCCGCGCCCTGCATGGCGCCAGCGACCGGGCCGGCAAGCCCTTCGTCGCGGTCAACTGCGGGGCCCTGCCCGCCAATCTGATCGAGTCCATCCTGTTCGGGCATGAGAAGGGCGCCTTCACCGGCGCCGTGGACAAGACGCTGGGAAAGTTCCGCGAGGCGGACGGCGGCACCCTGTTCCTGGACGAGATCGGCGAACTGCCGCTGGACATGCAGGTCAAACTGCTGCGCGCGCTGCAAGAGGGCGAGATCGATCCCGTGGGCGGCAAACGCCCGGTGAAGATCGACGTGCGCATCGTCTCGGCGACCAATCGCGACCCGGCCCAGCAGGTCAAGGACGGCGCCTTCCGCGAGGACCTGTTCTACCGCCTGAACGTCTTCCCGATCGAGGCCCCGTCCCTGCGTGACCGGCGCGAGGACATCGCGCCCCTGGTCGATCACTTCATCGCCCGCTTCAACGCCGAGGAGGGCAAGCGGATCGCCGGATGCGCGCCCGAGACCCTGGCCCTTCTGCAAGGGTTCGACTGGCCCGGAAACGTGCGACAGCTGGAAAATGCGGTGTTCCGCGCCATCGTGCTGGCCGATGCGCCCTTCCTTCAGCCGCACGATTTCCCCGCGATTTCAGGCGTCGCCGCGCCCATGCCCGACGCCCAGCCCCTGCAGGTCGCCACAGCCGCCGGCGCCCAGACCGACGCCGCCGCGCAGGTCGATCAGCCGATCCGTATCCTGGACGAGCGCGGCCATCTGCGCACGCTCGAGGACATTGAACGCGACCTGATCCAGCACGCCATCGAGGTCTATGCCGGGCACATGAGCGAGATCGCGCGCCGCCTCGGCATCGGCCGCTCGACCCTGTATCGCAAGGTCCGCGAGCAGGGGCTGGAAGGTCAGCTGAAGGAAGCGGGTTGAGGGTTACGCGCCTGACTCCAAGCTTTTGAGAAACGCAGCCACACTCCCCCTCTCCGTCATCCTCGGGCTTGACCCGAGGATCAGGCGCCCAGCCGCATAGACTTGGGTAGAGATCGACCCACTCAGGGTTCGTCCGTTCGATCAGCTCCAGCTTCCAGACGCGATTCCAGCGTTTCAGCGCCTTCTCCCGCCGGATTGCGTTCGTGACCAGTTCGAACTGCTCGTACCAGACCAACATTCCGCACTCGTAACGACTGGCGAAACCTTCGAAAGCCCCGGTCCTGTGCTGATGGCCGCGTTCATAGAGATTCGACGTCATGCCGATGTAAATGACACCGTGCGGTCGCCTGGCTTGGATATAGGTGGCGATGAAAGGGCGGCGCTCGCTCATAAACGCTGAGTTGTGGACAGGCCGATCCTCGGGTCAAGCCCGAGGATGACGAACGGTTATGGCTCTTTTGTTTTCCTGCCCCACCGCCGTTTCGGCTCTACGCCATTGGCCTTGGCAGTGATCTCTTTCAGCTTGCGGCCCTGCATGGCCGAGAGGGCTTGACCCGGCGCGCCCTTTTCGGGGTCGGCGAAGGCGCGGCCGTGGGTCTTAACGCGCTCGCTGACCGAATCGATGAACTCGCCTTCCCATTCTGACAGGGAAACGCCCGCCTTCTCTGCAGAGCGGCGGGCGCGTTTCAAAGCGTTGAGCGCAGCGCGTTTGGCGGCTTCGCGCTGTTGCTCAAATGGACTCAGGGTGGGCTTCTTGGCGAAGCCATCGCCTTTCAAGCCGCCTGATCGCGACAGCCCGCCTCCTGGCTTGAAGGGGGTGCGCTTCAAGCCGGGTCAGCCTTAGATCTCGCCGAGCGCCGACAGGTAGAGGTCCAGGATGGCGTCCTCTTCCTGGCGCTTGGCCTTGTCCTGCTTCCTGATGCGGATGACCTTGCGCAGGATCTTGACGTCGTAGCCCTCGCCCTTGGCCTCGGCGAAGACCTCCTTCATGTCGGTCATGACGGCCTGTTTGTCCTCTTCGAGACGTTCCAGGCGCTCGATGATGGTGCGAAGGCGGCCCTGCGCCGTGGCGGTGAGAACGTCGGAACCACCGTCGAACGAGGCGTCGTCAGCCATGGGGAATACTCCAGAAATCAGGCGCGGACGCTAACCCTGCGAACAGGCGCGCGACAACCGCGAACACGAAAAAGGCCGCGGACAGAAATCCGCAGCCTGTGGATCGTCATCTTTCAAGCGCGCTATGGCCCTTTGGGCGGCTTGAGCGCGACCCAGCGTGCGCACGCCGCCGAAGCGGCGCGCAGCGAACGCTGCTTAGCCCTGCTTCGCCTTGAAGCGCGGGTCGGTCTTGTTGATGACGAAGACGACGCCCTTGCGACGCACGACCTTGCAGTCGCGGTGGCGGGTCTTCAGCGACTTGAGCGAGCTACGGACCTTCATGGTCGGACGTCCTGAAAGAAACCAATAAGAAAGCCGCTGACCCGGTCGGATCGCGGCGGAGGCGGTCGTATAGAGAGAGGGGTTCGGAAGGTCAAGCCGCCAAAGCCCAAAACCGCAGAAAACCCAGTCTCCGTCTGCCTGGCGAAACCTTATACTTCGCGTGCTCAAGCAGCCCGATGGGCGATAGCACACTTAGATAACTTTGGAGGCCTGACCTCCGAGTCGAACGGAGGGTTTACGGGGTTGCACGCCCGCCGCGTCGCCGCTCCGCCATCAGGCCGTCAGAGCTGGTGCGTCATTACGACACACACGTATAAGGCGTCCAATACAAAGGTGGTTAACAGCGCGCCTTACACCCGAGCGGGGAACGGCGAGGCAACGCATTCGCGCGGTGCGCGCTTTAGGGCGTCGAAATGGCCGTTCGCGCGGATGTCATTTCGTGTCTGACCCCGGGGGCTTTAGTTTGAATCTCATGCGCTTTTCCTACCGCCTTCTCCTGATCGGCTGCGTCTCGGCCTGCGCGCCCATGCTGCCCGAGCCGCAGGTGAATCTGCCGACACCGCAACCCCAGCCCCAGGCAGGCGCGCCGGTCACGACGCCGGCTCCCGCCCCCCAGACGCCGCCGTTGGCCGCCTATGACCAGCAGGGTTTCGAAGGCTGGAAGCAGGGCTTCCTGGCGCGCAAGGGCGGCGCCCGCCGCGCGGACTACGCCCGGGAACTGGAGGGTCTGACGCCCGATCCGACGGTTATCCGCCTGGATCGCAACCAGCCTGAATTCTCCAAACCCGCCGGCGCCTATGTTCAGAATGCAGTGACCCCGGTGCGAATCGCCCAGGCCAAACAGCGCATCGACCGGGTGCCGTGGTCGGTGGTTCAACGCTTCGGCGTGCCCAGCGAGATCCTGGTCGGCGTCTGGGCCCAGGAGAGCGCTTTCGGTCAGGTGCAGGGCGACTATGACGTGATCCGCTCGCTGGCGACCCTGGCCTATGATGGTCGCAGACGCGATTGGGCCGAGGGGCAGCTGAAGGACGCGCTGGACATCGTCGTGGACGGCCGGCGCGAGCGCGCGGGTCTGAAGGGCAGCTGGGCCGGGGCCATGGGCCAGACCCAGTTCATGCCTGACAACTATCTGCGCCTGGGCGTGGACCAGGACGGCGACGGCAAGGTCGATATCTGGCGCGACGACGCCGACGCCCTGGCGTCCGCCGCCAACCTGCTGGCCCAGGCCGGGTGGAAGCGCGGTCAGGGTTGGGGCTATGAAGTCACCCTGCCCTCCGGCTTCGACTATGCCGAGGCGGAAGGCCCGAAGCACAACTGGGCCTATTGGGCGGCCAAGGGCGTGCGCCTGGCGCAAGGCGGCACCCCGAACGGTGCCGAGGCGCTGGAAGAGGCGACCATCCTGCTGCCGCAGGGCGCGAACGGTCCGGCCTTCCTGGCCCTGCCGAACCACTATGTAATCCGCCGCTACAACAACTCGGTATCCTACGCCCTGGCGATCGGCCTGACGGCGGACGGGATCATGGGCAAGCCGGGGCTGACCAAGGCCTGGCCCAACGATCCGTCGATGACGCGCGATCAGCGTATCGGGGCGCAGCGCGCCCTGACCCAACTGGGTTACGACACCCAGGGCGTGGATGGAGTGATCGGCTCCAACACCCGCGCGGCCCTGCGTCGCTGGCAGATCGCCAACAACCGGATCGCCGACGGCTATCTGACTCCGGCGCTGGCGGACGAACTGATCCGCCGGACGAACTGAACCGCGTCTCCCGCCCCTCGCACCGCGATGGGCGGGCGTGGATTAGACCCTACCCCTTCACGCGCCAGGTTGCGCCGTCGGGGCCGTCCATGACGACGACGTTCAGGGCGTTCAGGCGGTCGCGGATGCGGTCGGCCTCGGGCCAGTCCTTTGCGGCGCGGGCCTTGGCGCGTTGGTCCAGCAGGGCCTCGACCTCGGCCTTCAGGGCGGGGTCGCCGCCCTCGAACCAGGCGTCCGGTGTCAGCGACAGAACGCCGAGCAGCCCGGCCGCTTCCTTCAGGCTCCAGCGCGCCATGGCGACATCGTTGATATCGGCCTCGGCGTCGTTGAGCAGCTCGCGCAGGGCGTTGCCCAGCCCGAACAGCTGTGCGATGGCGCCCGGCGTGTTGAGGTCATCCTCAAGCGCGTCCAGCACCGGATCCAGAGCGTTTTCGGCCAGCTCCATCTCAGCCTCGTCCAGCGTAGCCTCGTCGAAGTCGGTCAGGGCCGCATCGGCGTCGCGCAGGACGCCATACAGCCGATCCAGGTTCTTGCGGCTCTGCTCTAGCAGCCCCTGGTTCCAGTCCAGCGGCTGGCGGTAGTGGGCGCTGAGCAGAGCCCAGCGGACGACCTCGCCCGGCATGGCCTGCACCAGATCGTGCAGCAGCAGGACGTTGCCGATCGACTTGGACATCTTCTCGGCGTCCACGGTCAGAAAGCCGTTGTGCATCCAATAACGGGCGTATTCGTCATGCGCCTGATCGCCATGCGCATGGCCGTGGGCGCAGACGCCCTGGGCGATCTCGTTCTCATGGTGGGGAAAGACCAGGTCGATGCCGCCGCCGTGGATGTCGATGGGCAAGCCCAGGGTCTTTTCGATCATGGCCGAGCATTCGATGTGCCAGCCGGGACGCCCCTCGCCCCACGGCGACGGCCAGGACGGCTCGTCCGCCTTGGACGGCTTCCACAGAACGAAATCGTGCGGGTTCTTCTTATAGGGCGCCACCTCGACGCGGGCGCCGGCGATCATGTCGTCCAGGTTCCGACCCGACAGGGCGCCGTAGGCCTTATAGGACGAGACGTCGAACAGCACGTGGCCCTCGGCCGCATAGGCGCAGCCGGCGTCGACGATGGCCTGGATCTGATCGACGATGGCCGGGATGTAGTCGGTGACGTGGGGCGCGATATCGGGCGGCGAGACGTTCAGCAGGCCCATGTCGGCGAGGTAGGCGGCTTCATAGCGGGCCGTGACCTCGCCGATCGCCACGCCCTCGCGCGCGGCCTTCTGATTGATCTTGTCGTCCACGTCGGTGACGTTGCGGGCGTAGATCACGTGGTCGGCGCCATAGGTCCGGCGCAGCAGCCGCACCAGGACATCGAACACCACCGGCGGACGCGCATTGCCGATGTGGGCGTAGTCATAGACCGTGGGGCCGCAGACATAGAGGGTCACACGATCCTTGTTCCGGGGCTCGAACAGGCGCTTTTCACGGCGCAGGGTGTCGTGGATGTGCAGCGGCATGGATCAGTCTTTAGCGGGTTTTCTTGCGGGACGGACGGTCTGTCCCATATAGCGGCCTGATATACAGTCCCGACGGATTGTAGAAGGTAAACCGGGCGACCCGCCCGCCCCGGCCGGAAATCGAGTTCATGAGCGTCACCCCCGCCAAGCCCGTCCTCGTCAGCGACGAAACCGTGCAACGTCCGTCGCGCGAACAGGCGCTGGAGGCCGTGCGCACCCTGATCGCCTGGGCCGGCGACAATCCCAACCGTCCGGGCCTGATCGATACGCCCAAGCGGGTGGTGGACGCCTATGGCGAGTGGTTCGACGGCTATGACGCCGATGCGGGCAAGGAGCTGAGCCGCACCTTCGAGGACGTGACCGGCTATGACGACATGGTCATCCTGCGCGACATCGAGGTCGAGAGCCACTGCGAGCACCACCTGGCCCCGTTCCTGGGCAAGGCCTACGTCGCCTATCTGCCCGGTGAGAAGGTGGTCGGCATCTCCAAGCTGGCGCGGGTTGTCGAGATTTATGCGCGGCGCCTGCAGAACCAGGAAACCCTGACCAACGACATCATCGAGGCCATCGAATCGCACCTGCAGCCGCGCGGCGTGGCGGTGCTGGTGGACGCAGAGCATCAGTGCATGACCACGCGCGGCGTGCATCATCGGCACGTTTCGACCATCACGACCCGCTTCACCGGCGCCTTCAAGGACGATCCTGCCCTGGCGGACCGTTTTTTGAAGCTGGCCAAGGCCTGAAGGCCGAACCGTCGTCCCTCTGTCGTGTATAATTGACGTTCGGGAACGGCAGATCGTTTAGAACCGCTTTACAAGCCCGCATCGGGACGCCAAGAACCGATCAAGCCTTCGGGCGATCCATAGGGAAATGTCGGCGCGGAACGCAGCCGGCGAGTAACGGAGACGAGCATGGCTGCGAAGATCGGCGGTTCCGGTGGGGACAAGCACACGATCGAACAGACGGCGGATATCAACATCACGCCGTTCATCGACATTCTGCTGGTGCTCATGATCATCTTCATGGTCGCCGCGCCTATGGCGACCGTCTCGATCCGTCTGGACCTGCCGCCCGCTCAGCCGCCCACCAATCCGACCGAAGAGAAGGAGCCGGTGTACATCACCATCCAGGAAAACGGTCAGCTGTTCCTGTCGGACAAGCAAACCTCGATCGACAACCTGGCCACTGACGTTTGCACCGCCCTGGGCGGCGGCGCCTGCCAGGAAGAGCGCGTCTTCGTCCGCGCCCAGCCGGAAGTGAAGTACTCGCAGTTCATGGAAGTCATGAACAAGATGCAGGAGAACGGCTTCTTCAAGGTCGGCCTGCTGAACGAAGACATCGAATAGGACCTTCGTCCTTTCCAGGATTGGGGCCGCGTTCCGAAAGGGACGCGGCCTTTTTCTTTGCCGAAAGACTTGCCGGATCGATCGACTGCACCCTTGATGCCGCATCGATTGTTCGAGGAGTCCGCCCATGCGTCGCCGCACCTTCCTGTCCGCCCTGCCCGCCGGTGCGCTGGCGGCGACCGCAGCCCAGGCCCGGCAGGCCTCTCCCGCCGCCAGGCCGACCGAGGCGGCCCCTGCGCCGGCTCGCCCGGCCGACCCCTATGCCGGCGTCGGCATCGGCGACCGGATTTCGGGACCGAAGTTCATGGGGCGCTCGACCGTCTGGGGCGCGAACGGGGCGGCGGCGACGGCGCATCCGGCCGCCAGCCTGATCGGCATAGACACCCTAAGACGCGGCGGATCGGCCATCGACGCGGCCATCGCCATCAATGCGGCCCTGGGCTTCCTGGAGCCGGTCGCCAACGGCATCGGCGGCGACGCCTATTGCATGTTGTGGGACCCGAAACAGAAGAAGGTCGTCGGTTTGAACGGCTCGGGCGCCAGTCCCCGGGGACTCAGCCTGGAGATCGCGCGATCCAAGGCCATCGACGGCTATCTGCCCCGCTATGGCGCGGTGACGGTCAATGTGCCGGGCACGGTGGACGCTTGGTGGAGCGCGCACCAGCGCTATGGGAAACTGCCGTGGAAAGAGGTGCTGCTGCCCGTCGCTGAACTGTGCGAACAGGGCGTGCCCGTGCCCCAGGTCATCGCCTACTATCTGGAACGCAACATGGCTGCGTTTGATCGGGGCCAGATCCCGATCGAGGAAAACGAGAACCGAAAGCGCATCTGGGCCGCCGGCGGCTCAACGCCCAAGGTGGGAGAGATTTTCGCCAATCCCTATCTGGGCAAGACCCTGCGGATGATCGCAGAGGGCGGCCGCGACGCCTTCTACAACGGTGCCATCGCCGATCAGATCGAGACCTATTTCAAACGGATCGGCGGCTGGATGACCCGCGCCGACCTGGCGGCCCATCACACCGAATGGGTTGAGCCGATCCGGACCAACTATCGCGGGGTCGATGTCTTCGGCCTGGGTCCGAACACGCAGGGGCTGAGCACCAACCAGATCCTGAACATCTGCGAACAATTCGACCTGAAATCCATGGGCTTCCAGTCCGCCGCCTCGCTGCACGTCCAAGCCGAGGCCAAGCGGCTGGCGTTCGAGGACCGGGCGCGCTGGTTCGCCGACGACCGATTCTCCAAGACGCCGGTCGAATGGCTGAACTCCAAGGCCTATGCGGCCGAGCGCGCCAAGCTGATCCGGCCCGATCGGGTCATGGACCGCGTCATGCCGGGTGACGCCCCGCACCACGGCGACACCACCTATTTCAGCGTCGCCGACGCCGACGGGATGATGGTCAGCTGGATTCAGTCCAACTATCGCGGCATGGGTTCGGGCCTGGCGCCCGACAACGGCTCCGAACCGCTGGGCTTCATGTTCCAGGACCGGGGCGAGCTGTTCGCCCTGAGCGACGGCCATCCCAACATCTATGCGCCCGGCAAGCGGCCGTTCCAGACCATCATCCCCGGTTTCGCGGTCAAGGACGGCGAGCCCTGGATGGCGTTCGGCGTCATGGGCGGCGCCATGCAGCCCCAGGGCCAGGCCCAGATCATCATCAACATGGTCGATTACGGGCTGGAGCCCCAGGCGGCGGGCGATGCCCCGCGCTGGCAGCACTATGGCTCGTCCGAACCGACCGGCCAGCCGCAGGAAGGAACCGGCGTGCTGCATCTGGAAAGCGGCGTGCCCGAGGCGACCAAGGCCCAGCTGCGCGCGATGGGCTGGAAGCTGGGTGAACCTGACGGCGGCTTCGGCGGCTATCAGAACGTCATGAAACAGATGAACCCCGGCGGACGCTGGACCTATGGCGCGGCGACCGAGATGCGCAAGGACGGGATCGCGCTGGCTTATTGAAGTCGGCCTACTGAGGTTGAGCGACCGATGACCCACGACGAGGTCCGCGCGCTTCTGCTGTCGTTTCCCGGCGTGGAGGACGGCGTGTCCTATGGCGAGCCGTCGTTCAAGGTAGCGGGCAAGTTCTTCACCTGGATGCGCCCGGCGCTGGACGACACCATCGTGGTGCATCTGGACAATCTGGATGAGCGCGAACTGCTGATCGAGATGGACCCGGCGACCTTTCACTTCACCGACCACTATCGTGATCATCCCATCGTCCTGGCGCGCATCGCCAGCGTCGATCCCGTCTGGCTGAGGGCGGCGCTTGAGAAGCGATGGCGTCGGATCGCGCCGAAAAAGCTGTCCAAGGCGCATCCAGACCTTATCGGAGCGGGGTCGGGCGCCTAACTACGCCCATCAAGCGGACACAGCCCAAGGAGCGCCCCATGGCCTATGGCGACCAACCCACGATCACCGTCGATGGTATCGAAATGCCCTTGCTCGGTTTCGGCACCTGGCAGCTGGAGCCGGACGATGCGCGGCGCATGGTCGCTGAGGCGCTGCGGATCGGATACCGCCACATCGATACGGCCTGGATCTACAAGAACGAGAAGGCGGTCGGCGAAGGCATCCGGGACTCCGGCGTGGCGCGCGAGGACATCTTCCTGACCACCAAGATCTGGGTCGAACATTTCACCCACGACGCCCTGCTGAAACAGGCCAGGGAATCGGCCGACAGCCTGGGCACGACGCCGGACCTGCTGCTGCTGCACTGGCCCAAGACGACGCCGACGTTCGAAGAGACGCTGGGCGCCCTGAACGAGGCCAAGGACCAAGGCCTGACCAAGTCGATCGGCCTGTCCAACTTCCCCTCCAAGGAATTCCGCCAGGCGCAGAGCCTGTCGAAGGCGCGGCTGCTGACCGATCAGGTCGAGCATCACCCCTATCTGGGCGTCGATCAGCTGGTGGCGACGGCGGCGGAGTTGGGGTCGTCGATCACCGCCTGGTCGCCGCTGGCGCAAGGCAAGATCGCCGACGACGCCACGATCAGCGAGATCGCCGGCGCGCACGGCAAGACGAACGGCCAGATCACCCTGCGCTGGCTGATCCAGCACGGGATTATCGCCATCCCGCGCACGACCAAAGAGAGCCGCGCGCGCGAGAACTTCGACATCTTCGACTTCGCCCTGACGGACGAAGAGATGCAGCGGATGGACGCGCTGGATCGCGGCGAACGACTGGGCGATTGGCTGGACCCGGCGTTCGAATGGGACAAGACTGCCGCCTGACCGACAAGGGAGGCGCCGGTGTTTCGCAAGCGGGACCAGCCCAGGCTGTGGCGTGCGACGTTCGCCGTCGTGGGCTGGACCGCGCTGGCGCTTCAATATCTGCTGATGATCGCGCCGGCCCAGGGCTGGACCGTGCTCGAACGGACGATCAACTACTTCAGCTTCTTCACCATCCTAACCAACATCTTGGTCGCCCTGGCCTTTACCGGGTCGCTGCTAGGTGAAGGATCGCGGCTGGCCCGATGGTCAGCCAGCGAAGGCGTCAGGGCGGCCGTCGCCATGTACATCGTCGTGGTCGGGGTGGTGTACCACTTCCTGCTGCATCCCTATTGGAACCCGACCGGCTGGTCCTTGGTGGTCAATCTGGTGCTGCACTACGTCATGCCCGCCGCCTTCGTGCTGGACTGGCTGTGGTTCAGCCCCAAGGGGCGGCTGCGCTGGATCGATCCGGCGAAGTGGCTGGCGTTTCCGCTCGTCTACGGCGGCTGGACCCTGGTTCATGGACTGGCGACGCGCTGGTGGCCCTATAGGTTCGTCAATGTGGATCAGCTGGGGCTGGTCAGGGTCGTGGTGATTTTCGGCGTGCTGCTGGTGTTTTTCCTGATCGTCGGGCTCGGCCCCGTCGGGCTTGACCGGCTGTTCGGTCGCGCGACGCGTGACAGAGGGGCCACTCCCGCCTAAGCGTCCCGACATGGCCTACAAATCCCTGCGTGACTTCATCAACCAGCTGGAAGCCAAGGGCGAGCTGGTGCGGGTGTCCGAACCCGTCTCCACCGTGCTGGAGATGACCGAGATCCAGACCCGGCTGCTGAGGAACGGCGGTCCGGCGGTGCTCTTCGAAAAGCCGGTCATGCCGGACGGCACGATCAGTCCCATCCCCTGCCTGGCCAATCTGTTCGGCACGGTGAAACGGGTCGCCATGGGGGTGACGCTGGAGGGCAAGGACCGGACGACGGCGGGCGAGTTGCGCGAGGTCGGGGAGCTTTTAGCCTTCCTGAGAAACCCGACGCCGCCGCGCGGGCTGGGCGACGCGATGGAGATGCTGCCGCTGATGCAGACCGTCCTGTCGATGCGACCCAAGACGGTGAAGAAGGCGCCGGTGCAGGAGGTGGTGCTGAAGGGCGATCAGATCGACCTGACCGCCCTGCCCGTCCAATCATGCTGGCCCGGCGAGCCGGCACCCTTGATCACCTGGGGCTTGGTCGTGACCAAGGGGCCGAGCGACGACCGCGAGGACGACTTCAACCTGGGCATCTACCGGATGCAGGTGCTGGGCAAGGACAAGGCCATCATGCGCTGGCTGGCGCACCGGGGCGGGGCGCAACACTATGCCCGGCACAAGAAGGCTCGGCCGAAGGAGCCCCTGCCCTGCGCCGTCGTGCTGGGAGCCGATCCGGGCACGATCCTGGCGGCAGTGACGCCGGTGCCGGATACCCTGTCGGAATATCAGTTCGCCGGCCTGATGCGGGGCGCCAAGGCCGAGCTTGTGCCTTGTAAGACCGTGCCGCTGATGGTCCCGGCCCAGGCCGAAATCGTGCTGGAGGGCCATGTCCTGCTGGACGAGTTCGAGGACGAGGGCCCGTACGGCGACCACACCGGCTATTACAACTCGGTCGAGAAGTTCCCGGTCTTCAAGGTCAGCGCCATCACCATGCGCCGCGACCCCATCTATCTGACCACCTTCACCGGCCGGCCGCCGGACGAGCCGAGCGTGCTGGGCGAGGCGCTGAACGAGGTGTTCATTCCCCTGCTGCGCCAGCAGTTTCCCGAGATCACGGACTTCTGGCTGCCGCCCGAGGGCTGCAGCTACCGGATCGCGGTGGTGTCGATGAAGAAGGCCTATCCGGGCCACGCCAAGCGGGTGATGCTGGGCGTCTGGAGCTATCTGCGCCAGTTCATGTACACCAAATGGGTCATCGTCGTGGACGACGACATCGACGCCCGCGACTGGAAGGACGTCATGTGGGCCATCTCGACCAAGATGGACCCGGCGCGCGACATCACCGTGATCGAGTCCACCCCCATCGACTATCTGGACTTCGCCAGCCCAGAGAGCGGGCTTGGCTCCAAGATCGGCCTGGACGCCACCGACAAATGGCCGCCCGAGACCAAGCGCGAATGGGGCGAGGAAATTCGCATGGACGAGGCGGTCGTCGAACGGGTCAACGACCTGTGGGATCGTCTCGGCCTGCCGGGTGACGGAACGCCGATCTGGAAATAAGCTTCGCTTTTGGTCACGCCGGGGGGCGATGTGAGCGCGTTCGAGTTCTTCTTCAGCTTTTACGGCCTGCTGCTGGGCCTGTCGGTGGCCGAACTGGTCGGCGGGTTCGCGCGGGTGCTGCATGAGAAGCAGCGGATTCGGTTCGGCTGGCTGACGCCGATGCTGGCCCTGTTCGTGGCCATCGACATCGCCACCTTCTGGAACCAGGCCTGGGTCATCTTCCGGGGCGCGCCGTTCAACACCTTCGTGCTGCTGATTTCATTGGCCATCGCCGCGACCTTCTATGTCGCCGCCAGCGTGACCTTCCCGCGCGTGTCGGCCGAAGGCGGCGATGATCGGATCGATCTGGACGACCATTTCTGGTCACATCGACGACTGGTGTTCGGCTGCATCCTGGCGGCCAATCTGATCGTGGCGGTGATCGTGATCATCCTGGCCCAGCTCAATCCCGGCTTCGCCAAGATCGCCGGCTCGGTGCGGTTGTGGGTCGGGGTCTCCATCTTCGTGATCGGCACCGCGACGGCGGCGTTTGCGCCATCGCGCCGGGTTGCGGTCGGCGCCCTGGTCGTCGTTTTGCTCTACAGTCTCTGGCAGATGGGGAACTCGGCGGCCCTGCTGCTCAAGGCCGGCGGTTGGGCGCCCGTCCTGGGCGGGGGCGGTTGAAACCTTGTCAGGGCGACGCAATCGGCTCACGAAAGGCCATGCAGTCCCCTCTTCTGGTTTCGGCGCTGGTCGCCGCCCTTGCCTGTAGCGTGAGCCCCGCCATGTCCCAAACGCTTCCCAACACCGCACCTTGGGATCAGGCCTTCCTGCCGCCCGCCCCCGCCTGGGACGGTGCGTCCAAGGCGCTGCTGCGCGATGCGTCTGATCCGTGGGTCACGGCGTTCGAGGCCGATCCGGGCCACGACTTCAGCCCCAACTATGTCGACACCCGCGCCTGGTTCGATCGTCTGGACGCCGCCAGCGATCTGATCCGCATGGAGCAGTTCGGCGTCTCGCCCGAGGGCCGACCCATCTATGCGGTTATCGCCTCCAAGGATGGCTCGACGTTCGATCCGGCCAAGCCGGTGCTGATGATCCAGGCGGGGATCCACCCCGGCGAGATCGACGGCAAGGACGCGGGCATGATGCTGCTGCGCGACATCGCCTTCTATGGAAAAGAGGCCCTGCTGGACCGGGTCAACCTGATCCTGATCCCGATCCTGAGCGTGGACGGCCATGAGCGTTCCGGCCCCTATTCCCGGCCCAACCAGCGCGGCCCCCGCATCCAGGGCTGGCGCAATACGGCGACCAACCAGAACCTGAACCGTGACTATCTGAAGCTGGACCAGCCCGAGATGCGGGCCGTGCGCGGCCTGATCCTGAAATACCGGCCGGACCTGTATGTGGACGTCCACGTCACCGACGGCATGGATTACCAGTACGATGTCACCTACGGCTTCAACGGCGAGGACGGGACCTTCAGCCGTTCGCCGAACGGCTCGGCTTGGCTGGATTCGGTGTTCAAGCCGGCGATGAACGCCGCGCTGCAACGCGAAGGCCATATCCCCGGCGAACTGGTGTTCGGCATCGACGACGATGAACCTAAGAAGGGCCTGTCGGACGGCGGCCTGGGCGAGCGGTTTTCCAACGGCTGGGGCGCGGCCGCCCATGTGCCGACGATCCTGATCGAGAACCACAGCCTGAAACCGCATGAGCAGCGGGTGCTGGGCACCTATGTCTTCATCGAGGAGGCGATGCGGCTGCTGGCCGATCAGGGCGCCGGTCTTCGCGCCGCGACGGATCAGGACAAGGCCCTGCGTCCTTCGCAGATCCCCGCCAACTTCGAGGCCGACGAGACGCCGTCGTCCACCCGGCCCTTCAAGGGCATGCTGTACGAAATGTATGACAGTCCCGCCTCGGGTCGGAAGGAAATCCGCTGGCTGGGCCAACCTGATCCCGACCTGTGGCAAATGCCCTTCTATGGCTCCAAGCCGACGCTGAGCCTGAAGCGGCCGACGGCCTACTGGGTGCCGGGCTATCGCACCGACATCATCGAGCGGCTGAAAACGCACGGGATCGAAATGGAGACGGTCGAGGCTGCGCGCACCGTGAACCTTTCGATGCTGCGCCTGGTCGAGCCCAAGCTGGCGACCCGCGCCAACGAAGGTCACGTGCAGGCTTCGGTGAAGACGGTGGAGGTCGAGAAGCGCGACTGGACGTATCCGACCGGCTCGGTGCGCGTGCCGACGGATCAGCCGCTGGGCGACATCGTCGTGCTGCTGCTGGAGCCGCAATCCAGCGAGAGCTTCTTCGCCTGGGGCATGTTCCCCGAGGTGATGAGCCGCGTCGAATATATCGAGGCCTACGCCATCGCCCCGCTTGCGGACAAGATGATGGCGGCGGACCCGGCGTTGAAGGCCGAGTTCGAGGCCAAGGTGGCCGCCGACGCCACGTTCGCCGCCGATCCGCAGGCGCGTCTGGCCTGGTTCTATGAACGCACGCCCTTCTATGACGACCACTATCTGCTCTACCCCGTCGGGCGCGAGGACTGATCGATGACCACGCCGCTGATGTACGCCGTCCAGGCCGCCGCCCTGTGGAGCGGCCTGCTGATCCTGATGATGCTGGTCTTGTCGGGCATCGTGGTCAGCGGGCGGCGCAAACACATGGTGTCGTTCGGCGACGGCGGAAACGCGGATCTGATGGCCGCCAGCCGCGCCTTCGGCAATCTGGTGGAATATGCGACGCCGGGCATGATCGCCATGTTGCTGCTGGCCGCTGTCGGCGCGCCAGCCTGGATGGTCCACGGGGTCGGCGCGACGCTGTTCGTCGGCCGGGTCGCCCATGCCCTGGGCCTTTTGCTGCAGACCGGGCCGTCGCTGGGCCGCGTCGTCGGCATGCTGCTGACCTGGGTGGCGCTGCTGACGGCGGCTGTGGGCCTGATCGCCTTCGCCGTCGTCTGACGCGGTTGCGGTGCAGCGGGGCGTCCGCCATATCGGGGCATGACTGAAACCCTGGCTGCGCCCGTTTCCACCGATCTTCTCAAAGACATCGTCAAGGCCGCGCTGAAGGCCGGCGCCGACGCCGCAGAGGCGGTCAGCGCCGATCGCCGATCCCTGTCGGTCGGGGTGCGCAACGGCAAGCTGGAAGACGTCGAACGTGAGGAATCGCGTGATCTGGGCCTGCGCGTTTTCGTGGGCCGAAGGCAGGCGTCCGTTTCGGCCTCGGACCTTTCGCCCGCGACCCAGGCGCGGCTGGTCGAGCGGGCCGTGGCCATGGCGCGGCTGGCGCCGGAAGATCCCCACGCGGGTTTCGCGCCCGAGGATCGGCTGGCGCGCGGCCCGTTCATTGATCTGGACCTGTTCGATCCCAGCGAACGCAGCGCCCAAACTCTGGAACAGGTCTCGGCCGAGGCCGAGGCGGCGGCCCTCGCGGTCCCTGGCGTGGCGCGGTCGGAAGGCGGACACGCCGGCTGGTCGTCCAGCCGCTGGCAGCTTGTGACCTCTCACGGGTTTGACGGCGCCTATGAAGGGTCGGCCTTCTCGCTGGGCGTCGGCGTCATCGCCGAAAAGGATGGCGCGATGGAGCGCGGCGGCGAGAGCCGTTCGACCCGCCATCTGTCCGACCTGCCGGGCGCAGACCTGATCGGCGGAACCGCCGGCGAGCGCGCCGCGGCGCGCGTGGGGCCGCGCAAGATCGCCTCCACCACTGCCCCGGTGATCTTCGACAACCGGATGGCGGGCCAGATCGTGTCGCCGGCCATCGGCGCCATTTCCGGCCCGTCGATCGCGCGCGGCACCTCCTTCCTGAAGGAACGGCTGGGCCAGCGCGTGTTCGCCGAGGGCGTCACCCTGATCGACGATCCGTTCCGCCCCCGCGGCATGGGATCGACCCCGTTCGACGACGAAGGCGCAATGGTTCAGAAGCGCGCCCTGTTCGACGACGGCGTCCTGACCACGTGGTTGCTGAACAGCGCATCGGCCCGACAACTGGGCCTGGAAACCACCGGCCATGCATCGCGGGGTTTGGCCGGGCCATCCGGCGTCTCGACCCACAATCTGCATATGGAGCCGGGCGAGCGGGATCTGGCGGGCCTGATGGCGGATGCCGGGACCGGCCTTCTGGTGACGTCGATGTTCGGCCCGTCGCTGAACGGCAACACCGGCGACTGGTCCGCCGGGGTGTCGGGCTTCTGGTTCGAGAACGGCGTGATCGCCTATCCGGTCAGCGAGGTTACGGTCGCGGGAAAGCTGACCGACCTCTATCTACGCATCCAGCGCGGTTCGGATCTGGAGTTCCGGGGCGGGTTCAACGTGCCCAGCCTGATGTTCGATGCGGTGGCCATCGCGGGCAAATGATCGACTTGCACGCCGACCTCGACCTGATCCGCCAGGCAGCCATCGACGCCGGGGCGCTGGCCATCGCCGAGCGTGAGGCGGGGCTGAAGATCGAGTCCAAGGTCGGCGGTTCGCCCGTCACCAGCGGCGACCTGAAGGTCGACGCCATGCTGAAGGACAGGCTGCTGTCGGCGCGGCCCGACTATGGCTGGCTGTCGGAAGAGACCGCAGATACGGCCGAGCGTCTGTCGAAACGACGCATCTTCGTGGTCGATCCCATCGACGGCACCGTTGCCTATATGAAGCGGACGCCGTGGTGGTGCGTGCCCATCGCTGTGGTCGAGGACGGCGAGGTCGTCGCCGCCGTCATACATGCGCCCGAGGTGGACGAGACCTATGTGGCGACGCGCGGCGGCGGGGCGCGACGTAATGGCCGACCGATCCACGCCTCGGATATCGATACGCTGGAGGACGCCTCGATCCTGGGCGATGCGCGACTGATCGAAGCGCCCTATTTCGACGACGAGCCGTGGCCGGCGATGCGGTTCGAGAAACGCAACGCCCTGGCCTATCGGATGGCGCTGGTCGCCGCCGGCGCCTTCGACGCCGCCCTGGCCCTGACGCCGAAATGGGACTGGGACGTCGCTGCGGGCTGGCTGATCGCGACCGAAGCCGGCGCCAGGGTCAGCGATCACCACGGGCGGCCGTGGGCGTTCAACCGGCCCGATCCGCGCCAGGCCAGCCTGGTCTGCGCGGCCCCGATCATCCAGCCGATGATCGTGCGGCGTTGTAAAAACGTGCCGCTTTCGACCTAAGGCGGGGGCGGAAAAACCCCGGCCCACATTGATCCGAGGGCGTTCTCGGCCTATGCCGCGCGCAAACCTCCTCCCCCAAGCCTTCAGGATTTCCGATGACCGATCAGAACGCCGTCCCGCCGCAACTGCTGCACATCGTGATCGGCGGCGAGCTTCGTCACCTGGGCGAGCCGACCTTCCGCGACCTGTCGCAGGTCGAGTTCGTCGGCGCCTTCGGCAGCTATGACGAGGCCAAGAAGGCCTGGAAGGCGCGCGCTCAGGCGACCGTGGACAACGCCCACATGCGCTATTTCATCCTGCACGCCCACAAGCTGATCGATCCGCGCGGCGACGCGGCCTGAGCCGAGGACTGAGTGCGACATCGAGGGGCCGAACCGGCTCCTCGATCCGACGTTTCGATCTGTAGGCGAGGACGACGATGAACTTGGAACCGCAACAGATCTTCCAACTGGTCAGCCTGCTGGCCGTGCTGGCGCTGTTCGGCTTTTCGCTGCGCGGCCATATCGACTACGCCCGCTGGTTCAAACGGTGGGAGGCCGACCGCAAGGCGCGTCGCGACGCCGAACTGGCCGCCGAGGCCCTCGCAAACGGCGAGGCCGGCGACGAACCGAAGACCGGCCCCTGGGGCTGAAGCCCCCTACTCGCGCCTCAGCAGCTTGTCGGTCAGCAGCGTGCCCCACCAGCCGGCCTTGAACTCGGCGCGTATGGCCTTGGGGTCGTAGTCGGGGCTGTCGACCCACTCGATGAAGCTGATGCCCTTTGGCTCGATCTCGTTGACGTATTTCTCCAGCGTATAGTCCAGCACGCCGGTCAGCCCCTCGCGCGAGTGCAGATATTTCTTCGAGAGCTGCTTCATGGCGACCGAGATCGGCTCGCCAAGGTGGAAGTGGCTATAGAAGACCGCCATCATTCCCGCCCGATCCGCGCCGGACTTGCAGTGGATCAGCACCGGATACTGGATCGTCTTGAACAACTCGCGCGCGCGGTGGATGCGCACCGTCTCTGGCGGATCGCGCGAGTCCAGCGGCGCGTCGATCAGGGTCAGGCCCAGCCGTTCGCAAGCGTCCTTCTCCAGCCAATAATAGCCCTCGTCTCGCTCGCCGCGCAGATTGATGACGGTCTTGACGCCCTTTGACTTCCAATAGGCCAGCTGGCGCGGTGATGGCTGGTTGGTGCGCACCAGATCCGGGCCCAGCCAATGGGCGTTGGAAAAGGCCACGCGCAGAAACGCATGGTCGGCCCAGAAATAATGCCAATGCGCCCGAAAACGGCCCATCGCGGTCGAGAGGTCGAAGCGCGCCATGCCCGCCAGATAGCGATCCGACGCCGCCGCGTCATCCGATCTCGATCCTGATGCGTTGGAATGTTTGTCGAGACCGGAGAACACCCCGATGAGAACCCTCGCCGCAGCCACCGTCGCCGCCGCCAGCCTGTGGGCTGGCGCGGCCGCCGCCCAGACGCCGCCGCCCGAAGACCCCGCCCTGATCGCCTATCTCCGCGACCGGGCCAAGGAAGCGCTGGACACCACCCGATATACGGCCGCGATCACGCCGGACGGGGCCATGACCCTGGTCTATCTGACAGGGCCCAACTGGTGCGGCTCGGGGGGATGTCGACTGCTGGTGCTGGACCGCACCGGCGCGACCTATCGCTCGGTCGGCGAGATCAGCGTCGCGCGCGCGCCGATCCGGCTGCTAGAGCGACAGTCCCATGGCCGACGGGATCTGGGCGTCTATGTCGCGGGCGGCGGAATCACCGAGGGCTATGAGGCCGCCGTGCCGTTCAACGGCCGTCGATATGCGTCCAATCCGACGGTTCCGCCTGCTGCCAGGATCCAGGAGGCGCCCGGCGAAACCCTGATCCGCGCCGACGAGCCGGGCCTTGCGCTGGAACCGTCGCCGGACAAGCCTTGACTTGAACGGCGGCTCGGACGACCGAGAGCCGATGACCGTCGCCGCCTCAGACACCATGCCGCTGCGCGCCCTGCTGGCGCGGATTTGGCGCGACTATCTGTCCAAGCACAAGGGGTCGCTGATCCTGTCTGTCTTGTGCGCGGCGACGACAGGCCTGCTGACGGCGGCGCTGCTGAAGCTGCTGGAACCGGCCGTGAACGGTCTGTTCCTGGGCGGGACCAGGCCGATCAGTCTGTTCGGCCTCGTGACGTTTCCGGCGGATAAGGCCGTCGTGTGGATTCCGGTCGCTATCTTGACCGTCGCCATTGCGCGAACGCTCGCCGCGCTGGGCCAGGCCGCCCTGGTCAACCGGCTGGGTCACACCATCGTCGGCGACATCCAGATCCGCCTGTTCGGAGCCATGATCCGCGCCGATCTGGCGCGCTTACGCAGCCAGCACTCGGGCGGCTTCGTCTCCTCGGTGCTGTTCGACGCCAATATGGTGCGCGAGGCCTTCACCTCGGGCGTGGTCAACTACACCCAGAACCTGCTGACCCTGATCGCGGTCCTCATCTACATGGGGTTCATCGACTGGCAGCTGACGATCGTCGTGCTGCTGGGCGTGCCGCTAGTGGCGCTGGTGCTGCGCCGGTTCGGGCGCAAGACGCGCAAGGCCGCCGTCGGCGCCATGGCCGAGACCGAAAACCTGTCCACTGCCCTGATGGAGAACCTGGACGGGGTTCGCCTGATCAAGATCGAAAACCGCGAGGCCGCCGAACAGGACCGCGTCGCCGAGGTGGTCGCCCGTCGCCAGCGCCACGTCATCAAGGGCGCCAACGCCCGCGCCTTCGCCGGTCCGTCCAGCGATCTGGTCGCCTATATCGTCGTCGCCGCCGTCATGGCCTACGCCGGATGGCGGGCGCAGACGGGCGACATGACGGTAGGGGGCTTCGCCGCCTTCATCGGCATGCTGTTGGCCGCCGGGCAAGCCCTGCGTCAGGTGACCAACCTGGCCACGGTGATGAGCGAAGGGTTCACCGCCGCGCGCCGCCTGTTCGGGGCCCTGGACATCCAGCCCGAAATTCGTGAGGCGGCCGACGCCGCGCCCCTGGCCGCCGGGCCGGTGGAGGTCGTGCTGAACAATGTCTCCTTCGCCTACGCCGGGACCGATGCGCCGACGCTGGACGAGGTGTCTCTGCGGGTCGCGCCGGGCGAGACGGTTGCCCTGGTCGGGCCGTCGGGCGGCGGCAAGAGCACGATCCTGAGCCTGCTGCCGCGCTTCTATGACGTGACGGGCGGGGCGGTGACTATCAACGGCGCCGACGTGCGGGCGCTTCGCATCCATGATCTGCGCGACCATATCGCCCTGGTGACGCAGGAACCCTTCCTGTTCGACGACACCATCGCCGCCAACATCGCCTATGGCCGGCCGGGCGCGACGCAGGCGCAGATCGAGGACGCCGCGCGATCCGCCGCCGCCCATGACTTCATCACGGCCCTGCCGCAAGGTTACGACACCCGCGCGGGCGAGGCGGGCCTGCGTCTGTCCGGCGGTCAGCGCCAGCGGATCGCCATCGCCCGCGCCTTCGTAAAGGATGCGCCCATACTGCTGCTGGACGAGGCCACCAGCGCCCTGGACACCGAAAGCGAGGCCCTGGTCCAGGCGGCGCTGGAGCGGCTGATGCAGGGCCGCGCCACCCTGATGATCGCCCACCGCCTGTCCACCGTCCGGAACGCCGACCGCATCTATGTGATCGAGGCCGGCCGGGTGGTCGAGGAAGGCTCGCACGACGCCCTGGTCGCCAGAGGCGGCCTGTATTCCCGCCTGGCGCGCCAGCAGTCGCTGGACGGCGCCGCGCCCATGGTCGAGACGGTCGCGTGAGGCCGCTGCGCATTCCGGCCGTCCAGGCCAGCCTGTCTTTCATCCTGGCGCACTGGATGCAGTTTTGCTTCGCTACCATGCGCTGGACCCATGAAAACCAGGCGGTGGCCGAGGGGGTTTGGGCCCGAGGCGGCGGGGTTTTGTGCGCCTTCTGGCATTCGCGCATCGGCCTGTCGCCGGCGTGCTGGCCTCTGAACCGCGCGCAGCCGGCCAAGGCGTTGATTTCCCTCTCGGCGGACGGTCAGTTCATCGCAAAGGCCGTGGCCCGCCAGGGCTTTCCCGCCATTCGCGGTTCGTCTTCGAACAAGGACAAGGCGGATCGGGACAAGGGAGGGTCGCAGGCGCTGCGGGCGGGCCTGCGTCAGTTGAAGAAAGGCGCCCTGGCCATCACGCCGGACGGTCCGCGCGGCCCGGCGCGCCAGATGGCCGAGGGTCTGCCGATGATGGCCAAGATCTCAAAGGCGCCGACGCTGTTCATCGGCATGTCGTGCAATCCGGCCATCCGGCTGAGCAGTTGGGACCGCGCGATCCTGCCCCTGCCCTTCGCCAAAGGCGCCATCGTGTGGGACATCGCCGATTATCCGACCGGCGACGACCTGGATCACGTCCGCCAGGACTGGGCCGCGCGGCTGAACGCCGTCGAGGCGCGGGCCGATGCGATCACGGGTCTGAAGCCGTGAGGAAGCAGCCGTGACGCCCTTGCCGCTGATCGCCTATCGGCTGGCGACGCGCGCGCTGGAGCCGCTGGCCCCGCGCCTGCTGGATGCGCGCGCCAGGCGGGGCAAAGAAGACCCGGTGCGGGTGGACGAGCGGATGGGCTTCACTCGCACCGAGCGCCCCGCGGGCGATCTGGTCTGGCTGCACGGCGTCAGCGTGGGCGAGAGCCTGTCGCTGCTGCCCGTGGTCGAGCGGCTGGTGAAGGCGCGGCCGGACCTGACCGTTCTGGTCACCTCCAGCACCGTGACCTCGGCGCATATTCTGGCCGAACGACTGCCGGCAGGCGTGATCCACCAATATGCGCCGGTCGATGCCCCCGGCGTGGTCGAGCGGTTCCTGGACCATTGGCGGCCAGCCCTTGCGGTCTTCGTCGAAAGCGAACTGTGGCCGAACCTGCTGCTTGAGGCGAAACGGCGGGGGGTGAAACTGGCCCTGGTCAGCGCGCGGATCACGGAAAAGACGGTCGAGGGCTGGGCGCGATTTCCGGCCTCGGCGCGGGCGCTGACCGGCGCCTTTGATCTGGTCCTGCCGCAGGATGCGGTCTCGGCCCAACGGCTGGAGGGCATGGGCGCGCGGATCGACGGGCTGGTGAATCTGAAACTGTCCGGAGAGGCCCTGCCGCACGATCCTGCCGCCTTCAGTCGTTTGAGCGCCGCCATCGGCGACCGGCCGGTGATCGTCGCCGCCAGCACCCACGAGGGCGAAGAGATCGCCATCGTGCGCGCGCTGGACCATTTGAGCGAACGGGTTTGCCTGATCCTGACGCCACGCCATCCCGAGCGGGGGGCGCACATCGCTCAGGCGCTGCAACGCGACGGATACGCCTTCGCCATGCGCTCGCGCGGGGAGACGATCGGGCCGGACACCGACATCTATCTGGCCGATACGCTGAACGAGATGGGCCTGTTCCTGCGGCTGGCCGATGTCGTGGTGATGGGCGGGTCTTTCGCGCCCGCCATCGGCCTGCCGCCCGTCGGCGGGCATAATCCGCTGGAGCCCGCGCGGCTGGGCAAGCCGACGATTACGGGACCAGATGCATCCAACTGGGCGCCGGTGACGGCGGCCCTGGTGGAGGCGGGAGGCCTGGCCCTGGTTCAGGCGCCGTCCGACCTGCCCGGCGTGATCGAGCCCCTGCTGGAAGACCTGAACGCGGCCAAGGCCATGGGCGAGCGCGGGCGTCGCGCGGCTGTCGAAGCTGGAGGCGGGCTAGAGCGACTGTGGGCGCTGCTATCGCCGCTGATGCCGCAGAGGCAGAGCCGGCGATGAAGCTGAGCACGCCGCGCTGGTGGTATGTGCGCGACAGCAACCACGCCCGAATGACGCGCACGGCGCTGAAACCGCTCGGCTGGGTCTGGGCCGCCGTGACCGCGCGCCGGATCGCGAAAACGGTCCCCGCCGACCCCGGCTGCGCGGTCATCTCAGTCGGCAATCTGACGGTCGGCGGATCGGGCAAGACGCCGGTCGCGCGCGAAACCTTGCGGCTGCTGAGGGCGGCGGGGGTGGAGGCGCAAGGTCTGTCGCGCGGCTATGGCGGGCGGCTCGAAGGGCCGGTCCGGGTCGATCCTCAAATCCATACGGCCGACGATGTCGGTGACGAGCCCCTGATGCTGGCGCAGGGATCGCCGGTCTGGATCGCACGCGATCGCGTGGCGGGCGCCAAGGCCGCCGTCGCGGAGGGGGCGCTGGCTCTGGTGCTGGACGACGGCCATCAGAACCCGGCCCTGAAAAAGACCGTCAGCCTGATCGTCGTGGACGGCGAGACGCGCGGCGACGAATGGCCGTTCGGAGACGGATCTGTCTTTCCTTCAGGCCCCATGCGCGAGCCGCTGAAGGCCGGACTGGCGCGCGCCGACGCCGTGGTGGTCATGCTGCCGACCGATGTCGAAGAGGCCGATCCCGAACTGCTGGCGGTCTTCGGCGCCCTGCCCGTCTTCGTCGCGCGTCTGACGCCCGAGGGGCCCCCGCCGTCGGGGCCCCAGGTCGGCTTCGCCGGCATCGCCAAGCCCTGGAAGGTCGAGCGGTCGCTGAAGGCGGCAGGCTGCGACCTGGTCGACTTCGTCCCCTTCCCCGACCACGCGGCCTATAGCGACGCTGACATGACGTTCCTGACCGACCGGGCTGCGGTGTTCGACGCCGGCCTGGTCACGACGGAAAAGGACTGGGTCCGGCTGACGCCCGAGCAGCGCAAGGACGTCGTCGCCTGGCCGGTCGTCGCCCAGTTCGAGGACGAGGCGGCTTTCGCCGCCTTCCTGAACGACAGGCTTCAATCGGCGCGATAGACCACGCCGGACTTCATCACGAACTTCATCCGCTCCAGCTCGGTCACATCCGTCAGCGGATCGCCCGACACAGCGACGATGTCGGCGGGCATGCCCACGGCGATCTTTCCGGCCTCATTGGCGATGCGCAGGTGTTCGGCGGCGCCGACGGTGGCGGCCTGGATGGCCTCAAGCGGGCTCAGGCCGGCGCGGACCAGAAGCGCGAACTCCTGGGCGTTGTCGCCGTGGGCCGAAACGCCCGAGTCGGTGCCGAAGGCGATCTTGACCCCGCCCTCATGCGCGCGGCGCGCCATGTCCAGCATCTTGGGCCCGGCCTCCAGCGCCTTGGCCGTTTGGGCGGGGGTGAAGAAGTTGGCGGGGCCGGAGGCGATGCGCGCCACGAAATCGCCGGCCAGCAGGGTCGGGATCAGCCAGGCGCCGTTCGACTTGAACAGGCGGATCGACTGGTCGTCCAGATAGGTGCCGTGTTCGATGGAATCGCCCCCGGCCCGCAGGAAGGCGTTGATGCCGTCCACCCCGTGGGCGTGCGCCGTCACCTGGCGGCCCATGCGGTGGGCGCTACCGACGATGGCGGCCAGTTCGTCGTCGCTGAACTGCTGGTTCAGGCCGGCGGCGGTGTTGGACAGAACGCCGCCGGTGGCCGTGATCTTGATGATGTCGGCGCCGGCGCGAACCTGGGTGCGCACGGCCCGCATGCAGTCCTCAGGCCCCGAGCAGATGCTCTCGGACGACAGCAGGTGCATGACGTCCTCGCGATAGCCGTTGATGTCGCCATGTCCGCCGTGGATCGACACCGACGACCCCGCCGCAATGATGCGCGGTCCCGGCACGTCGCCGTTCCTGACGGCGTTCCGCAGGGCGAAGATGGCCTGGTTCGAGGCGCCCAGATCCGCCACCGTCGTAAAGCCGGCCATCAGGGTCCGACGCGCATAGCGGGCGCCAACCATCGCCTGATCGGCATCTGAAAGCGTCACCTCTTCAAGGCGTGCGTTCGGGTTTTGCTGGCTCGTCAAATGGACGTGGCTGTCGATCAGGCCGGGCAGGACAAAGGCCTGGCGCAGGTCCACGACCTTGCCTTGCGATGCGTCGCCGACGAAGCCGTCGCGCACTTCAACAACCTGGTTCCCTCTGATCACGAGAGTTTTATCGCGTTGCACAACGCCGTTCGACGGATCCGCAAGCAACCTTCCGGCTTCAACGAACGTTGTATCTGGTTGCGTCGAAACGCCTGTGGCCACGGGGGTTTGCTGCGCGTGAGCGCTTACCGCCGACGCCATCAGCGCCGCCAGCGCGATTCCAAAACGTTTCATCGATATCTCCCCGCGACGCGTCGGCCGCAAAAATGCCCCACAAGGCTCAGGTTGCCTCGCCCGTAACCAACTGAAACAAACACGCCTCAAGACCAACCGCAACGAGGGCGTCGCATGCGGCTATCGAGACGAGGACTTATTCTGGGTGGATCGGCCATGCTGGCGGGATGCGCCAGCGCGAGCGCTACGGCGCCGCTGACGACGGCTCAGAACGGAACTCCGATCGCCATGCCGCAGGTCGGTCTGCCCACGGTCCAGACCTCCGCCCTGACGCCGCCGCCGCTGGATCCACGCGGTCACGTTCGCAAGGAGCTGATGGAGCGCGCCATGACCGCGCTGGACACCCACCATCACCGCCTGCCTCTGCGTGACCGGATGTATCTGGTCGATTTCCAGAAATTCTCGGGCGAGGAGCGGCTGTACGAAGTCGACCTGATCGCGGGTGAAGTGAAGGTGCTGCGCACCTGCCACGGTCGGGGATCGGATCCCAGCCACACCGGCTATGCCCAGCGCTTTTCCAACACGCCCGATTCCAACATGTCCTCGATCGGCGCCTATGCGACGGCGGGCGCCAACTGGGGCGCGCAGCAGGGGCCGAACGTACTGCTGGACGGGCTGGAATACTCTAACGACAAGGCGCGCGAGCGGGCCATCATCGTCCACGGCGCCGACTACGCGGATCCCGACTTCCTGGCGCGCGAAGGCAAGCTGGGTCGCAGCTACGGCTGTTTCTCGGTCGCCCACACCGACCTGCCGGCCTTGCGCGAACGCATGGGCGAAGGCCGACTGCTGTTCGCAGCGGCCTAGGCTTCAGCCCCGGTCCAGCGCCCGCCAGCCGATGTCGGAGCGGTTGAAACCGCCCGGCCAGTCGATCTTGCGGATGGCGGCATAGGCGCGTTCGCGGGCCTGGGCGATGTCGTCGCCCTCGGCGCAGACGTTCAGGACGCGCCCGCCCGAAGCGGCCAGCAAGCCGTCGTCGCGGCGCTTGGTTCCGGCGTGAAAGACCTGGACATGAGGGCCGAAGTCCTGGTCGGCGCCGCGGATGATCGAGCCTTCCAGCGGGCTGTCGGGATAGCCCTTGGCCGCCATGACCACGCAGATCACCGTCTGAGGCTTGAAGGCGGGCGAGGCCAATCCCGAGACGTCGCCGCGCGCGCAGCCCAGCAGATAGGGGACGATGTCGCCCGCCATCCGCATCATCAGCACCTGGCATTCCGGGTCGCCGAAACGGGCGTTGAACTCGACCACCTTGGGGCCGTCCTCGGTCGCCATCAGGCCGGCGTAGAGGACGCCGCGATAGGGCGCGCCCTCTTCGGCCATCTTACGGATCGTCGGCTGGACGATCAGCGCGTCGGCCTGCTGCACCAGCTCGGGCGTGAAGACGGGCGCGGGCGAGTAGGCGCCCATGCCGCCGGTGTTGGGGCCAAGGTCGCCGTCGTAGGCGCGCTTGTGGTCCTGGGCGCCGCCGAACAGCAGGGCGCGTTGACCGTCGCACAGGGCGAACAGCGAGCCCTCCTCGCCGTCCATGAACTCCTCGATCACGACACGGGCTCCGGCCGCCCCGAACCGGCCGCCCAGCATGCGCTCGATTTCGGCCTCGGCGTCGGGGCGGTCGGGGCTGATGGCCACGCCCTTGCCGGCGGCCAGGCCATCGGCCTTGATGACATAGGGCGGCCGGAACACGTCCAGCGCCGCCTTGGCGTCCTTGACCGTGTCATAGACGCCGTAGCCGGCGGTGGGGATTTCGTGCCGTTCGAGGAAGCCCTTCGAAAAAGCCTTCGACGTTTCCAGCTGCGCCGCCTTGGCGGTCGGTCCGAAGCAGGGAATGCCGGCCGAGGCCAGACGATCAGCCAGACCAGCGGCCAGCGCTACCTCTGGCCCCACAACGACCAAGTCGGCCTTGATCTCTCTGGCCAGGGCGGCCAGGCCGTCGGCGTCGTCCGCCTTGACGGCGCGCAGCTCGCACAGCTTCTCGATGCCTGGGTTGCCCGGTGCGGCGACCAGGCGCGTGACCAGCGGAGACTGGGCGATCTTCCAGGCCAGGGCGTGTTCGCGGCCGCCCGATCCGACGAGAAGAATGTTCATGAGATCGGGCAATGACCGGCCGGCGCCGGCCGGTCAAGCGCCCGTCAGACTTAACGCCGCATTCAGCGCGCTGGCGGGGTCCAGGCCGGCAGGGCCTGAAGCTGGCCGGGCGTCAGATCGGTGACCAGATCCCGGTCGCCGTTGCGGTCGATCGGAGCAACATCCGCGACCGGAACCAGCACCTTCATGTCGCCGGGCCCTTCCAGCTCGACGACTAGATGGGTGAGGGCGCCAGAGGCGTCCAGCACCAAGGTTTCCACGTCGCCCAGATCGACGTTGGCGCGCGAATATAGGTCCGCATCCTCCAGCTGATCGCGGGTCATGTTGAAGGCCAAGGCGGCGTTTGAGGCGGCGGCATCCGCCTGCTGGTCCGGCAAGGCCACGGGCGGGGCGCCCGGCGCAGGGGCCTGGACCACATCGTCGTCGCGATCTGAGCAGGCGACGACGCCGCCGGTCAGGCAAAGAACGGCGGCGAGCGGGACGAAGCGGTTCATACGGCCTCCTTGGGCATTAGAGCAGGGCCGAGACGACATAGACGCCCAGCCCCAGCAGAATGATGCAGCCGATGATCAGCCACGGGCTCATGGCCCCGCCGCCCCCGGCACGGCGCGACAGATCGCGCTCGTGCGGGTCGCGGTCAGAAGGATCGGTTCCGGGCGGGTCGGCGGCCATGAAAGTCGAACGACAGGGCGCGCGCGGCGTTCCCGGGCGGATCGACGCAGGCTAGGATGTCTTCATGAGCGACGACTCCTACGTATTCGAAGGCCCGGCCGAGGTCACTGCCCCGCGCGACAACAATCCGCCCCTGTCGATCTCGGAACTGTCGTTCGCGCTGAAGCGCACGCTGGAAGACCGGTTCGGCCACGTGCGGCTGCGCGGCGAGGTCTCCAAGGTCAATCGCCACGCCTCGGGCCACATCTATCTGACGCTGAAGGACGACAAGTCGGCCATCGACGGTGTGGTGTGGAAGGGGTCGGTGCGCGGCCTGGGCGTCCAGCCCGAGGCGGGGCTGGAGGTCATCGTCACCGGCAAGATCACCTCCTATCCGGCGCGGTCCTCCTATCAGATCGTGATTGAGAGCATGGAGGCGGCTGGCGCCGGCGCCCTGCTGGCCCAGTTGGAGCGGCTGAAGGTCCGCCTGCGTGAGGAAGGGCTTTTCGAACCCGGGCGCAAGAAGCCCCTGCCTGCCTTTCCCGCGACCATCGGCGTGATCACCAGCCCGACCGGCGCGGTGATCCGCGACGTGCTGCACCGGATCGCGGAACGCTGGCCTTGTCGCGTCATAGTCTGGCCTGTGGTCGTTCAGGGCGAATCGGCCTGCGGTCAGGTGTCGAACGCCATTCGCGGTTTTGACGGGATGACCGCCGACGGGCCGATCCCCCGCCCCGACCTGCTGATCGTCGCGCGCGGCGGCGGGTCGGTCGAGGACCTGTGGTGCTTCAACGACGAAGGCCTGGCGCGGACCGTGGCGGCGGCGCGCATTCCGATCATCTCGGCCGTGGGGCACGAGACCGACACCACCCTGATCGACTTCGTTTCGGATCGCCGGGCGCCGACCCCGACGGGCGCGGCCGAAATGGCGACGCCGGTGTTGGCGGACCTGCGCTACGCCGTCGCCGACATGGACCGGCGTATGGTGCAGGCGGGCGGGCGGCTGATTGAGGATCGACGTACGCGCCTGCGGGCGGTGGCGCGCGGCCTGCCGGCGCGGCCGGAGGACCTGCTGGCCTTGGCGCAGCAGCGGCTGGACCATGTGTCGAGCCGGCTGGGATCGGGCCTGCAACGCAACGTCGCCCTGCACGAGCGGCATCTGGCGGTGACGGGCGGCAAGCTGAGCCCCGCCCTGCTGCGCACCCGGATCGAGCGAGGTCAAGACCGGCTGCGCGGCGCGGGCGATCGGCTGGGCGCGGCGCTTCAGGCCGGAGTGGCGCGCGGCGAGCGGCGGCTGTTGCAGGTCTCTGGGCGGCTGTCGCCCGAACCGCTGCATCGGCGGCTGGACCAGCGTCAGGCGCGGCTTGAAGCCGTCGGCGCGCGACTGGACGGGGTCATGCCCCGTCGGCTGGAGCGGGACGCCGATCGCCTGGCGGCGCTGTCTCGCGCGCTGACGACCCTGGACCCCAGACGTCCCAAGCCCGGCTTCGCCCGCGTGGAAGATTCAGACGGCGCCTGGATCACCTCGGCCAAGGCGCTGGAAGCCGGTCAGGCCGTCAAGCTGGTGTTCGGCGACGGTGTTCAGCCGGCGACGATCGACGGCGGCGAACCCCGTCCGTCCCCGCCGCGTCCGGCGGCCAAGCCGAAGCCGTCCGCCGCGGATCAGGGCAGCCTGTTCTGACGGCGCCGGATAGGATCCGCGTTTTCCGCTTCGCCCCGGCGCCGCTTCCTGCTAACGGCGCCGCATGAAGATCACGCGCCTCGCCGTCACCGCCTATGTGTTCGCCCTCCTGATCATCGTCCTGGATCAGCTGACCAAGGCCTGGATCATCAGCGGCCTGTCGCTGCAGGAAGTCGGCCGCATCCCCGTCTTCCCGCCAATCCTGAACTTCAGCTGGGTCGAAAACACCGGCGTCAGCTTCGGCCTGTTCGGCGGTGGCGAAGCGCGCTGGGGCCTGGCCATCTTCTCCATCGTCGTCTCGGCCGGCCTGGCCTGGTGGGCGACGCAGTCGAACCGACGCCTGCTGATCACCGCAATCGGTTTCGTCATGGGCGGGGCGCTGGGCAATGTGATCGACCGGATCCGCTTTGGCTATGTGGTCGATTTCATCGACTTCTCGGGCACAGGCGTGTTTCCTTGGGTGTTCAACGTCGCCGACAGCGCCATCACCATCGGCGTCGTGCTGCTGATCATCGACAGTCTGGTGTCTGACAAACCCGCCAAGGTTGGCGCGGCCGTCGAAAAGTCGTAATCACCCCGTCTTCACTATGCCGACTGCGCCATCGCGGCGCTTCCCGCATCAGCCGACCAGAGCCTGAAACCATGCGTATCCGCAGTGTCGCCGTCCTGACCCTCGTCGCCTCCTCCGCGTTCGCCGTCTCGGCCTGCGGCGGCATCAAACAGGGCATCGGCCTGACCAAGGTTGTGCCGGACGAGTTCGTCACCGTCTCGACCGCCCCGCTCAGCGTTCCGCCGGAATACGGCCTGCGTCCGCCCGCGCCCGGCCAGCCGCGCCCGCAGGAACTCGCCCCCGAAAGCGCCGCGCGTCAGATCCTTCTGGGTCAGCGTCAGGCCGTCACCCGCACGCCGGGCGAACAGGTTCTGGTGGCCCAGGCCGGCGGCGAACAGGCCGACCCGCTGGCCCGCTATGTCGTCGATGACGAGTTCGGCGATCTGGCGCACAAGGACGAAAGCTTCGCCAACCGCCTGATGTTCTGGCGCAAGGACGACGCCTCGACCCAGGCCCCGACGGTTCGCCAGACCGCCGAAGGCCAGAAGACCATCGACGCCTCGACCGAGGCCGCCCGCCTTCAGGCTCTGACCGGCGGCCAGCAGGCCATCACGATCCAGCCGCGTCGCAGCAGCGGCTTCAAACTGCCGGGCCTGTAAGGACCGATACGACGGGCGCTTGCCACGGCAGCGTCCGTCCTTATTGTAAACGGACCTGATCAGGAGCCGTTTGCATGACCGAAACCGTCGATATCGCCGCCCTGTCCGGGATCGACCTACTGCGTCTGGGCATGACGGGCGGCTTCATCGCGCCCATCGCCCGCACCGTCGGCTTCGAACTGACCGAAGTGGAAGAAGGCCGGGTGGTGTTCGAGGCCATCCCCACCACCGCCGTCTATAATCCGCTGGGCACGGTCCATGGCGGCTGGATCGCGACGGTGCTCGACTCGGCCTGCGGCTGCGTCGTTCATTCGACGCTCCGGCCGGGTCAGACCTATACGACGCTGGAACTGAAGACGGTTTTTCACAAGGCGCTGACGGCCGGCACGCCGGTTCGTGCCGAGGGCCGGATCGTTCAGGCCGGTCGCCGCGCGGCCTTCTCGGAGGCCGATCTGCGCGGCCTGGACGGCAAGCTCTATGCGACCGCGACCTCGACCTGCCTGGTGATGGAGCGCTGAGGGCAGCAAGCGTTTGCCGCGCCTCGCTTTAGCCGCTATCAGCGGCGAGCGTTGATGATCGGCCGCCGATCGTCGTGCGCCCTCTCTCGCTGTCGGAAAAATAAGCTGATGCGTCGCGTGTTCACCGCCCTGGCCGCCCTCTCCATCGCGGCCTCCGTCCTGCCCGTCGCCGCCGAGGCCCAGACCTCCCAGCGTCAACGCGAGCGCGGCGGGCAACAGCAGCAGGCCTCGGGTGAAGACGCCGCGCCGTCGCGCGCGCCGCGCATCGCACCCCTGCGTCGCCGCGCCAACGCCGGCCCCTGTCCCTATGTGAAGATCCTCTACGACGCCGCCCGTTACGTCGAACTGGAAGGCGGCCGCGCCGCCGTGGCCAACGTCGGCTACACCGGCGAGATCGAAGGCGTCTCTTCGGACTGCGAATATCGCGAGGCCGATCCGATTCGCGTCGACATGGACGTGCTGTTCAACCTGGGCCGGGGCCCGCAGGCGACGGGCGAGCAGCGCACCTATCGCTACTGGATCGCGGTGACCGAGCGGAACAACGCCATCCTGTCCAAAGAATATTTCGATCTGCCGGTGAACTTCGAGGGCCAGCGCACCGCCTCGGTCACCGAAAAGCGCACCATCGTCATTCCGCGCGCCGGCATCGAGACCAGCGGCAGCAACTTCGAAATCCTGGTCGGTTTCGACGTGACGCCGGAAATGGCCGAGTTCAACCGCTCCGGCAGCCGCTTCCGCGTTAACGCCGGCACCACGCCGGCCACGCCCTCGCCTGCTTCCGCACCGAGCCAATAATGTCTGATCTGAAGACCGTCCTCAGCGAAGCGGTCGCGGCCGCCTTCGCCGCCGAAGGCATGGACCCGGCCCTGGCCCGCGTCACCCCGTCGGACCGCCCCGATCTGGCCGATTTCCAGTCCAATGGCGCGCTCGCCGCCGCCAAGGCGCTGAAGGCCAATCCACGCGAACTGGCCGGCAAGATCGCCGAGCGCCTAAGCGCCGATGCCCGCTTCGCCTCGGTCGAGGTGGCGGGACCTGGCTTCATCAATCTGAAGCTTTCCGACGCGCTGCTGGCCGAACGCGCGATTGAGGTGGCGAACGACGCAGACCACGCGGGCGCCGCGACTGTGGCCGCACCGCGCCGGGTGGTCATCGACTACGGCGGTCCCAACGTCGCCAAGCCGATGCACGTCGGCCATTTGCGCAGCGCCATCATCGGCGAAAGCCTGAAGCGATTGTTCCGCTTCCGCGGCGACCACGTCACCGGCGACGCCCACTTCGGCGACTGGGGCTTCCAGATGGGCCTGCTGATCGTCGCGTGCGGCGATGAAGGTCTGGGCGAGGCCTTTATGGCTGAGGGCAAAGGTCCCTTCCCGGCCGAAAGCCCTGTCACCCTGGCCGATCTCGACCGCCTCTATCCGCAGGCCGCCGGCAAGGCCAAGGAGGATCCGGCCTTCCGCGACCGCGCCCGCAAGGCGACGGCGGAACTTCAGAACGGCCGTCCAGGCTATCGCGCGCTGTGGCAGCATTTCGTGGCGGTCAGCCGTGAGGCACTGAAGCGCGAATACGGCGACCTGTCGGTCGATTTCGACCTGTGGAACGGCGAGAGCGACGCCGATCCGCAGATGCCGGAAATGCTGGCGCACCTGAAAGAGACCGGCCTGTTGGTCGAGGACGACGGCGCCCAGGTGGTTCACGTCGCCAAGCCCGGCGAGACGCGCAAGAAGAAGCTGCCCGATGGCTCGGTGATCGAGGCCCCCTCGCCCCCGCCGCTGCTGGTCATCAGCTCGGAAGGTTCGGCCATGTACGGCACGACCGACCTGGCCACGATCCTGGACCGCAAGAAGGCCCTGTCGCCCGACCTGGCCCTCTACGTCGTCGACGAACGCCAGGCCGAGCATTTCGAACAGGTGTTCCGCGCCGCCTATCTGGCTGGTTACGCCGAACAGGGCGCGCTGGAGCATCTCGGCTTCGGCACGATGAACGGACAGGACGGCAAGCCCTTCAAGACCCGCGCGGGCGGGGTGTTGAAGCTGCGCGACCTGATCGATCAGGCGACGGACAAGGCGCGCGAGCGCCTGCACGAGGCCAAGCTGGGCGACGACCTGTCGCCGGAAGAGTTCGAGGCCATCGCGCACAAGGTGGCCATCGCCGCCCTGAAGTTCGCCGACCTGTCGAACGCGCGCACGACCAGCTACGTCTTCGACCTCGACCGCTTCATGAGCTTCGAGGGCAAGACCGGGCCGTATCTGCTGTATCAGTCGGTCCGCATCAAATCCTTGCTGCGCAAGGGCGCCGAACAGGGACTGACGCCCGGCGCCATCGTCATCGCCGAACCGGCGGAGCGCGATCTGGCCCTGACGCTGGACGCCTTCTCGACCGCCGTGTCGGACGCCTACGACAAGCGGATGCCGCATCTGGTCGCCGAACACGCCTATAGCGTGGCCCAGTCCTTCTCGAAGTTCTACGCCGCCTGCCCCGTGCTGATCGCGCCGGACGAAGCGACCAAACGCTCGCGCTTGGCCCTGTCCGCTGCGGCTCTGCGCCAGCTTGAAATCGCGTTGAATCTGCTGGGCATCGACACGCCGGAGCGGATGTAGGGTATAGACAGGGCGACGTCCTCCCGGAGATCGCCCATGTCGCTCGACGCCTATATCGCCGGCCTGCCCAAGGCCGAACTGCACCTGCACATCGAGGGCTCGCTGGAGCCCGAGCTGATGTTTCAGCTGGCGCAGCGCAACGGCGTGTCCATTCCGTATGACAGCGTCGAGGCCGTTCGGGCGGCCTATGATTTCTCGAACCTGCAGGACTTCCTGGACATCTATTACGCGGGGGCCGCCGTTCTGCTGAAGCGGCAGGATTTCGAGGATCTGGCCTTCGCCTATTTCGAGCGCGCGGCGGCGGACAACGTGCGCCACGCTGAAATCTTCTTCGATCCCCAAACCCATACCGACCGGGGCGTGCCGTTCGGCGTGGTGGTCGAGGGGCTGATCGCAGGCATGGACCGGGCTATGGAGGAGGTGGGCGTGACCAGCGGCCTGATCCTCAGCTTCCTGCGCCACCTGACCGAGGAGGAGGCGTTTGCGACGCTGGAGGCCGCCAAACCCTATCTGCAGCATTTCATCGGCGTCGGGCTGGATTCATCGGAGGTCGGCCACCCGCCGTCCAAGTTCCAGCGCGTCTTCGCCTCCGCGCGTGAGTTGGGCCTGAAACTGTGCGCCCACGCCGGCGAAGAAGGGCCGCCCGCCTATGTCCACGAGGCGCTGGACCTGCTGAACATCGACCGGATGGACCACGGCAATCGCTCCATGGAGGACGAGGCCCTGGTCCAGCGGCTGGTCACCGAGCAGATGACCCTGACCGTCTGCCCTCTGTCGAACCTGAAACTGTGCGTGGTCGATGACCTGAAGGCCCATCCCGTCCCCGAGATGCTGCGCCGGGGCCTGCACGTCACCCTGAACTCGGACGACCCGTCCTATTTTGGGGGATATGTGAACGATAACTACAGCCGGCTGGCTGAGGCCGTCGGCCTGACACGCGATCAGGTGACGCGACTGGCGAAGAACAGCTTCGAAGGGTCGTTCCTGGGCGAGGCGGAGAAGGCGGCCTACCTCGCTGAGGTTGATGCCTACGCGAAGCGATGAATACCGCTCAAGCCGCTCTGGCCATCGCTGGCTGGTTCAGTTTGGCGGCAGGCATGGTCAGCAGCATGGGCGCGCATTTCGCGGCCGACCACAGAAGGCGAAACGGGCTCGTTCCCCGGAAGACCCCGGATTTCTACGACTTCTCGAAAAATGTCTTTTACTTCGGCATAGGGCCGTCGTTCAGGACGATCTTTTCCGACGCACACCGTCACTATAAGAGCCGCTTCATAACGCGTTGCGTCAAAGTCGCGCGGGTGGCTTTTGTTCTGGCCGCCGCCCTCCTCGCTGCATTCTTCGTAAGCCTGGTTATCTGGTGATCGACGCCCTTTAGATCACTTCGTGTTCCTGATATGTTCCGCCGATGGCGCGGACAGGATCACCGGTGGAAGACAGCGCGAACCTACGCTGGCTGTTCGTCGATCTGAACGCCTTCTTCGCCAGCGTCGAACAGCAGATGAACCCGGACTGGCGGGGCAAGCCGGTCATCGTGCGGCCGGCGATGAGCGAATACACCGGCGCCATCGCCGCCAGCTATGAGAGCAAGGCCTGGGGCGTTCATACCGGGATGCGGGTGTCCGAGGCGCGCAAACTGTGCCCCGACCTGATCGTCGCCGAGGCGCGCCCCGACCTTTACGTCAAAATCCATCAGCAGATCATGGCCGAGATCGACCGCCATGTGCCGGTGTGGAAGGTCGGCTCGATCGACGAATGTTCCTGCGAGTTGCTGGGTCCAGAACGGCTGGAGGCGAACGCCGTCGCCCTGGCCCGCAGGATTCAGGCGGGCATCCTGCAAAACGTCGGCGACTGTCTGCGGTCGTCCGTCGGGCTGGCGCCATCGCGTTTCCTGGCCAAGACCGCCTGCGGCATGCAGAAGCCCGCCGGGCTGACGGTGCTGCGCGCCAACGAGTTGCCCGGTCCCTTGCTGGACCTGCCGCTGTCGAAATATCCGGGCATCGGCTCGCGCATGCAGGTCCGGTTGCAGGCGGCGGGGGTCACCGACACGGCCGGCCTTTGGAACATGAGCGCGAAACAGGCCCGCGCCGTCTGGAACAGCATCGAGGGCGAACGCATCTGGCGCGGCCTGCACGGTCTGGACAGCGAGCCGACGCCGGAAAAACCGCCCGCCTCCATCAGCCACAGCCACGTCCTGGCCCAGGCCATGCGGACCCCGGACAAGGCGCGGGCCGTGGCGCGGCGGCTGGTGGTCAAGTGCGGGGCGCGGCTGCGGCGCATGGGCCTGACCGGCGCCAGCCTGACCCTGCATTTGGACATGGGGCCGAAGGCGACGCCCCGAAGCGGTCGTCGCGGCTGGGAAACGGCGGCGATGAGTTGCCCCATCGCGCCGACGCAGGACACCTTCGCCCTGCTGGCGGCGCTCGACAGTCTGTGGCGCAAGGTCGAGCCGGAGTTGGAGGCGGGACGCCTGAGCTATGTCGGGGTCGGGGTGCACGGCCTGAAATCCCGCGACGATTTCGAGACGGACCTGTTCGCCGCCGGTCCGGATCAGGACGGCGACGCCCCGTCTCTTCGCCTGTCCCAGGCGCTGGATGCGCTGAACCGCCGCTACGGCAAGGACACCGTCAGCATCGGCCCCAAGGCCGGCCTGCCCGACTATATCGGCGCCAAGATCGCCTTCACCCGCATCCCCGAGGCCGAGGATTTCTGGGAGTGAGGCACACCTAGCTCAGCAGGGACGCGGCCGCGATCTCAGCCACGCCCAAGGCCCGGAAACTGTCTTGGGCCGCCGCCTCGGTTTGCGGCGCGATGGCCCGGCTGGCGTCGGCGATCACCATTGCTTCGAACCCCTCGCGAACCGCGTCCTGGGCCGTGAAACGGACGCAGTAGTCGAAGGCCAGACCGCACAGAAAAACGCGCGTCACGCCCAGTTCACGCAACAGGCCGGCCAGCCCCGTCGGGGTGCGGTGATCGTTCTCGAAAAACCCGGAATAGCTGTCGACCGCCGGATTATAGCCCTTGCGGATCACGGCCATGGCCTTCTCGACCGTCGGTGACACGTCGGGATGAAAGTCGGCGCCGGGCGTGCCCTGAAGACAATGATCCGGCCACAGCATCTGGCGACCGTAGGCCACCTCGATCTCGGTGAAGGGCGCCGCGCCGGGGTGGTTGGAGGCGAAAGAGATCTGGTCCGGCGTGTGCCAGTCCTGGGTCACGATCACCCGGTCGAACCGAGCCGCCAGCCGGTTGATCAGCGGCATGATCCCCGCGCCGCCGGCCACCGCCAGACGGCCGCCTTCACAGAAGTCGTTCTGCGGATCGATGACCAGAAGGGCGTCGCTCATCAGACGCCTGCGTAGGCGTCGATCTCGTTGGCCGAACCGAGCGCGACGGGGATGCGCTGGTGCAGATGCTCGGGCTGCACGTCCAGAATGGCTTGGCGTCCGTCGGTCGTCGCCTTGCCGCCCGCTTGCTCGACCAGGAAGGCCATCGGATTGCCTTCGTACATCAGGCGCAGCTTGCCCGGCTTGTTCGGCTCGCGCCGGTCCCAAGGATAGAGGAAGACCCCGCCGCGCATCAGGATACGGTGAACATCCGCGACCATGGCCGCGACCCAGCGCATGTTGAAGTTCTTGGCCCGAAGCCCCTCTTCGCCCTTCAGCAGGTCGCCGACATAGGTCTGCACCGGCTCGGCCCAGTGGCGCAGGTTCGACATGTTGATGGCGAACTCCTTGGTGTCCGGTGAAATGGCGATCTCGTCGTGGGTCAGGATCCAGTCGCCGTCGTTCGACAGGGTGAACCCCTTCACGCCCGCGCCCGTCGTCAGCACCAGCATGGTCTGCGGCCCATAGACGGCATAGAGGGCGGCGACCTGACGGCGGCCGGGCTGCATGAAATCAGCCTCGGTCGGGGTCGCGGTGGCGGACTTCAGCACAGAGACGATGGTGCCGACGGGGGCATTGATGTCGATGTTGGAGGAGCCGTCCAGCGGGTCGAACAGCACCAGATACTCGCCGGCCGGGTTGGAGGCCGGCTGGACCTCGTCCATCTCTTCGGACGCGACGCCGGCGACGGCTGAGCTGGCCAGCAGGGCCTCGGTCAGCATGTCGTTGGTCATGACGTCGAGCTTCTTCTGCTCCTCGTCCTGCACGTTGATCTGACCCGATGCGCCCAGCGCCCCGGCCAGGGCCCCGCCCGCAACGACCTTGCTGATGTCCGCGCAGGTGGCGGCGACCACGGTCAGAACCGTCTTCAGCCCCTCGGGCGCATCCAGGGCGGCGATATGGGCGTCAAGGCGTGTGCGGGTCATGCAGTCGGTCCGGTTCTGGGCGTTGCGCCGTTTTGGCGGGGGACAGGCCCCAGGGCAAGGCGGCAGGGCGAGGCGCCAACGAAAACGCCCCGGCGAAAGCCGGGGCGCTTCCTTATCTTTCGGCGTCTCGTTGGATCAGATCGGCAGGATCGCCGTACCGAACGCCCGTTTCAGTTCGTGGGCGGCGAAGGTTTGGGCCGCCGCCGCATCCGGCACGACCGCCGCCATGCCGAAGAACTCGTGCGTCGAGCCGTGGAAGGTCTTGTGACGCACATCGACGCCCGCCTGCTCCAGCTTCTCGGCCAGCAGTTCGCCCTCGGTGCGCAGCGGATCGATCTCGGCGCAGATCACCGTCGTCGAGGGCAGGCCCGACAGGTTCGCCTTCTCGACGATATTGATGCGCGGGTCCTGAGCATCGGCCTCGTTGGCGAAGATGTGCTTCACGAACCACTTCATCATCGGCTTGTTCAGCGGCTTGGCGTCGGCGTTCTCGACGTAGGACTCGTTGTCCATGTCCACGCCGGCGACCGGATAGACCAGCACCTGATGTTTGGGCGCCGGCAGGCCGGCGTCGCGCGCCATCATCGACACGCCGATGGCCAGGTTGCCGCCTGCGCTTTCGCCCATGACGGCCACCTTCTGCGGGTCGCCGCGGAAGGTCTGCGCATTCTCCAGCACCCAGCGGTAAGCCGCCAGGGCGTCGTCGTGGGCGGCGGGGAAATGATGTTCCGGGGCCTGGCGATAATGGACCGAGACCACGATCACATCGGCCATCTTGGACACGCCGCGCGGGCCGCCGTCATAGACGTCCAGATCCGCGATCACGAAGCCGCCGCCGTGGAAATAGACGACGACCGGATGCAGCTTGTCTTCGGAATGGTCGTGCGGCTTGTAGATGCGCGCCTGGATCGGGCCGGCCGCGCCGGGAATAGTGATGTCGCTGGTCTTGACGCCCATGTCGTCGCTGGGGTCCTTGCCGTCCTTGCGCAACAGCGATTTCACCGCATCGGTCGGGGTCGGTTGCTGGCGAGCCTCCTCGGGCGACAGGGTCTCGATCGGCTTGCCGCCGAGGGACGCGAGTTCGTCCAGCACCTTCTGCATCGGGCCATCGGCCTTGGCGGGCGTATCGCGCGGCTTGTCGCTGTCGCCGAACAGCTTGTCTATAATGGACATTTTCGCATTCCTGGGTTTGGTGTCGAGGTTCGGAACGACAACCCGCCGCACGCATCCTTGTTCCCGGCCCGCTTGACTTGGCGCTTGAGTCGATGCCTTAGGTCGCAGGCTCTCGCGGGAGAGATCGAGCGCTGGAAACAGGGTTCGACGCCGAAGGCGCAACCGCCCCGGAAACGCTCAGGCAAACGGACCGCGAAGCACACGGACGCTGGAAAGTCGCCCATTCGGGCGCGCCGACGGAGCAAGGCGACATGATTTGGTCGCCGGAATCTCTCAGGCTTCAGGACAGCGGGGGCGCGAGGACGGCGGAGCTCCGCCACAACACGCGACCGTGAAAGCCTGAACCATGACCGACCAGACCCTGAAGACTACGCCCCTTAACGCCGCGCACCGCGCGCTGGGGGCCCGCATGGTGGGCTTCGGCGGCTATGACATGCCGGTCCAGTATGAAGGCGTTCTGGCCGAGCACCGCTGGACGCGGGAACACGCCGGTCTGTTCGACGTCTCCCACATGGGCCAGTGCAAGATCACCGGCGAAGACGCGACCGCCCAGTTCGAGCGTTTCGTGCCCGGCGACTATGCGATCCTGAAGGCCGGCAAACAGAAGTATTCGCTGCTGCTGAACAAGGACGGCGGCATCATCGACGACCTGATGGCCGGACGGCCGGATCACGACGGCCTGTTCGTCGTCGTCAACGCCGGCAATAAGGACGAGGACTTCGCCTTCTGGGAAGCCAACCTTGAAGGCGACGCCAAGCTGACGGTGCTGGACCGCGCGCTGATCGCCATCCAGGGGCCGGAAGCCGCCGAGGTCATGGCCGCGCACGAGCCGATCCTGGCCGAAATGGGCTTCATGGAATGCGCCCGCCTGATGCTGTTCGGCGCCGACTGCTACGTCTCGCGCTCGGGCTACACCGGCGAAGACGGCTATGAGATTTCGGTCCCGGTGGACCAGGCCGAGCGCATCTGGAACACGATCCTGGAAGACGCTCGCGTCAAGCCGATCGGCCTGGGCGCCCGCGACAGCTTGCGTCTGGAAGCCGGCCTGCCGCTCCACGGCCACGACATCGACCCGACCACCTCGCCGGTCGAAGGCGCCCTGACCTTCGCCCTGTCCAAGTCACGCAAGGAACGCGGGGACTTCGCCGGCGCCGACCGGATCCTGCAGGAACTGTCCGACAGCCCGTCGCGCGTTCGCGTCGGTCTGATCGTCAAGGAAGGCGCTCCGGCCCGTGAAGGCGCCGACATCGCCGACGCCGACGGTAATGTGATCGGCAAGGTCACTTCTGGCGGCCCCTCCCCCACCTTGAGCAAGAACATCGCCATGGGCTACGTCCCGCCGGCCCATGCCGCCCTGGGCACGGCGCTGAAGGTCATCGTGCGCGGCAAGACCGCCGCAGCCGAAGTCGTCGCCATGCCCTTCGTGGCCCAACGCTATTACCGCAAACCCAAAGCCTGAGAGATCAGACCATGAAGTTCACCAAGGATCACGAGTGGGTCAGCCTGGACGGCGACATCGCCACCGTCGGCATCTCCAAACACGCCGCCGACGCCCTGGGCGACGTGGTGTTCGTCGAAGTGCCTGAAGTCGGCAAGACCGTCTCGAAGGGCGACAGCTTCGCCGTGGTCGAGAGCGTCAAGGCGGCGTCGGACGTCTACGCCCCCGTCTCGGGCGAAGTGGTCGAGGCCAACGACGCCCTGTCGACCGCCCCGGAAACCGTCAACTCGGGCGCCGAGGCCGACGGCTGGTTCGCCAAGATCAAGGTCTCGGACGCCTCGCAGCTGGACGCCCTGATGGACCAGGCCGCCTACGACGCCTTCCTGAAGACCCTCTAATTTTAAACTCCGTCACCCTCGGGCTCGACCCGAGGGCCGGACGATCAACCACTCGTGCGAAGCCTTCGATGCACGAGCCGCACAACATCCGGTCCTCGGATCAAGCCCGAGGATGACGGATGCAAGGAACCGGATATGCGTTACCTCCCCCTGACGCCCGACGACCGCACGGCGATGCTCGCCGCCATCGGCGCGAAATCCATCGATGATCTGTTCGTGGACGTGCCCCAGGCCGCCCGTCTGGACGGCCCCGTCGATCTGCCGCGCGTCGCAGGCGAACTGGAGGTCGAGCGCGCCCTGTCCGCCATGGCGGCCAAGAACGCCACGGCCGGCGCCGTGCCCTTCTTCTGCGGCGCTGGAGCCTACAAGCACCACGTCCCGGCGACGGTGGACCACGTGATCCAGCGCTCGGAGTTCCTAACCAGCTATACCCCCTACCAGCCGGAAATCGCGCAGGGCACGCTGCAGTATCTGTACGAGTTCCAGACCCAGGTCGCGAACCTGACCGGCATGCCGGTCGCGAACGCCAGCCTCTATGACGGTTCGACCGCCATGGCCGAGGGCGTGCTGATGGCGACCCGCGTGACCCGCCGCAACAAGGCGGTGATCTCGGGCGGCGTGCACCCGCACTACATCAAGGCGACCGAGACCGTGGTTCACGCCGTCGGCGTCGAAACCCTGGCCCTGCCCGCCGCCGTGGACGCCGAGGCCGCCGTGATCGACCAGATCGGTCCCGACACCGCCTGCGTCGTCGTCCAGACCCCCAACGTCTTCGGCACGGCCACCGACGTGACCAAGATCGCCGAGGCCGCCCACGCCGCCGGCGCCCTGCTGATCGTCGTGGTCACCGAGGCCGTGTCGATGGGCCTGTTGAAGTCGCCCGGCGAAATGGGCGCCGACATCGTCGCGGCCGAAGGCCAGTCGATCGGCAACGCCCTGAACTTCGGCGGCCCCTATGTCGGCCTGTTCGCCACGCGCGAGAAGCTGATCCGCCAGATGCCCGGCCGCCTGACCGGCGAGACCGTGGACGCCGACGGCGAGCGCGGTTTCGTCCTGACCCTGTCGACGCGCGAGCAGCACATCCGTCGAGACAAGGCGACCTCGAACATCTGCACCAACTCGGGCCTGTGCACCCTGGCCTTCACCATCCACATGAGCCTGCTGGGCGAGACGGGCCTGCGCAAGCTGGCCCTGCTGAACCACGAAAAGGCCGTCGCCACGCGTGACGCCCTGGCCGCCATTCCGGGCGTCGAAATCCTGACCGACCGCTTCTTCAACGAGTTCGCGGTGCGCCTGCCCAAGAACGCGGCCGAGGTCGTGGATCAGTTGGCCGCCCATCACGTCCTGGCCGGCGTGCCCTACAGCCGCCTGGCCCCCGACGCCGGCATGGACGACGTCCTGCTGGTCGCCGCGACCGAGACGACCCTGGATGCCGACATCCAGATCCTCGCCAAGTCGCTCTCCAAAGTCCTCGGCGCGTAAGGGATATTGACCATGAGCACCATGAACACCGTCGGCCGCCCGACCGCCCCGAACCAGGTCCAGACCAAGCCCGCCACCCTGACCGGCGGCCGCGGCCTGTTGCAGAACGAAGCCCTGATCTTTGAGGGCGACGGGTGGGGCAAGACCGGCGTCGATCTGCCGGAACCCAAGACGGACGGCTCCGACCTGGGCGACCTGGTCCGCAAGGATCCGATCGGCCTGCCCGGTCTGTCCGAGCCAGAAACCATGCGCCACTATGTGCGCCTGAGCCAAAAGAACCACGCCATCGACCTGGCCATCTATCCGCTGGGGTCGTGCACGATGAAGCACAACCCGCGCCTGAACGAGAAAATGGCGCGCCTGCCCGGCTTCTCCGACATCCACCCGCTGCAGCCGATCTCGACGGTTCAGGGCGCTCTGGAACTGATGGACACCCTGGCCCACTGGCTGAAGACCCTGACCGGCATGCCCGCTGTCGCCCTGTCGCCCAAGGCCGGCGCCCACGGCGAACTGTGCGGTCTGATGGCGATCCGCGCCGCCCACGAGGCTTCGGGCCAGCATGAGAAGCGCCGCAAGGTTCTGGTGCCAACCAGCGCCCACGGCACCAACCCCGCCACTGCCGCCTTCGTCGGCTATTCTGTGGTCGAAGTGGCCCAGACCGAAGACGGCCGCGTCGACGTGGCGGACCTCGCGTCCAAGCTGGGCGACGACGTCGCCGCCATCATGGTGACCAACCCCAACACCTGCGGCCTGTTCGAGCGCGACATTCTGGAGATCAGTCGCCTGACGCATGAGGCCGGCGCCTATTTCTACTGCGACGGCGCCAACTTCAACGCCATCGTCGGCCGGGTTCGTCCGGGCGACCTGGGCGTCGATGCGATGCACATCAACCTCCACAAGACCTTCTCGACGCCCCACGGCGGCGGCGGTCCGGGCGCGGGTCCGGTCGTATTGTCCGAAGCCCTGGCCCCCTTCGCACCCGCCCCCTGGGTCGTGCACGACGACGGCGGCTATCGCCTGATCGAACGCGAGGAGGACGAGGCCGAGCAAGCCTTCGGCCGTCTGTGCGCCTTCCAGGGCCAGATGGGCATGTATACCCGCGCCCTGTCCTACATGATGTCGCACGGCGCCGACGGCCTGCGTCAGGTCGCCGAGGACGCCGTCCTTAACGCCAACTACATCAAGGCCCGGCTCGGTGATTTGATGTCGGCCGCATTCCCCGACGGCCCCTGCATGCACGAGGCCCTGTTCGACGACGAATGGCTGAAGGGCACGGACATCACCACGCTCGACTTCGCCAAGGCGATGATCGACGAGGGCTTCCACCCGATGACCATGTATTTCCCTCTGGTCGTCCACGGCGCCATGCTGATCGAGCCGACGGAAACCGAGTCCAAGGCCGAGTTGGACCGCTTCATCGAGGCGATGCGCGCCCTGGCCGAGGCGGCCAAGGCCGGCGACGTCGATCGCTTCAAGGGCGCGCCCTTCCACGCGCCGCTGAAACGTCTGGACGAAACCCGCGCCGCTCGTTCGCCGGTTCTGCGCTGGACCGCGCCGGAAGGCTCCAACAAGGCGGCCTGACCCCTTAGTCGCCCCTTCCTGCGGGAAGGGGCTGACGCGGGGCTGATCCATCGCTAGGTCATGGCCATGACCTGGACGACGAACGACATCCCCGACCTTTCCGGCCGATTGGCCATCATCACCGGCGCGACCGGCGGGCTGGGGCTGGAAACCGCCCTGGTGCTGGCCGGCAAGGGCGCGGAGGTCGTGCTGGCGGCCCGCAATCCCGCCAAGGGGGCCGAGGCCGAACGGCTGATCCGGTCTCGTCATCCGGATGCGGCCGTGCGGTTCGAACTGCTGGACCTCGCCAGCCTGGCCTCCGTCCGGGCCTTCGCCGAGCAGTATCTGGCGACGGGACGCCCCATCGACATCCTGATCGACAATGCGGGCGTCATGGCCCTGCCGACGCGCCAGACGACCGTCGACGGGTTCGAGATGCAGTTCGGGACCAACTACCTGTCCCACTTCGCCCTGGTCGGCCGCCTGCTGCCTTTGTTGATCGGGGCAAAGGCCCGCGTGGCCCAGCTGTCCAGCGTCGCCCACCGCAGCGGCCATATCCGCCTGGACGACCTGAACTATCAGACCCACTACAGCCCGTGGTCTGTCTATCAGCAGTCCAAACTGGCCATGCTGATGTTCGCCTTGGAGCTTCAGCGCCGCAGCGACGCGCACGGCTGGGGCCTGACCAGCGTGGCGGCTCATCCCGGCTTCGCCCGCACCGACCTGATCGCCAACGGCCATGCCGGCAAGCCCGGCCTGTTCGCGCGCGGCGCCCGGTTGCTGGAGGCCGTGCTCAGCCATTCGGCCGCGGACGGCGCCCTGCCCATCCTGATGGCCGCGACCCTGCCGGACCCGACGCCCGGCGGCTATTACGGCCCCACCGGCTTTCAGGAGATGAAAGGCCCGCCCGGCGTTGCGGCGATCAAGCGCCAGGCCAAGGACGCTGATGTGGCCAGGGGTCTCTGGGCGGAATCAGAGCGTCTGACGGGCGTGACCTACGGCTGACGGCGCGGAGCGTGTCCGTCGCGACACGACGCGGAGAGATCGTCTCTTCATGACCAAAGCTTCACCCGCCGGACATCCATCCGCCATGGACGCAGGGCGTTAAGGGGTCTTGTGGCAAGGTCGTCACGGTCTGCTTTTCCTTTCCCGACGAGGGATCGCGCGGCCGTGGCGACCGTTGTCATGACGATCCTCCTCCCCATCCGGCGTATTCGTGACCTCACTCCCCGTTCCCTTCGTCCGCCCAGACAAGCCGCGAGCCTCGACGCTGCGGGTCGTCAAGCGCTGGGCGCTGATGATCGGCGGTCTGTTCGTCGTGCTGCTGGGCATTCTGATCGCCCCCCTGCCCGGCCCGGGCGGCATTCCCGTCATCGCCATCGGCCTGATGCTGATTCTGAAAAGCTCGTTCTGGGCCAAGCGCCAGTTCATTCGCGCCCAATATGCGCGGCCGAAATGGGTCTATCCCTTCCGTCGCCTGATGCGGAAGAAGCCCGAGTTCGCACCGGTCTTCTGGCAACAGGCGCTGCGGGCCGAAAAGATCGTTACCAAGCGGTCCAGCCGTCGCCTCTCGCGCGGCCGCAAGAGCGTTCGGCGCTATTTCCGCAAACTCTTCAGCTAGTTAGCGCCTGATTTCGCGGTTGCGTTGCTGCAACCGCTAACCACAGGATCGTGAACACCGCTCTCTCAAGTCAGGCGTATCCTGTCTGCGCGTTATCAGAGAACCACTTAGGCGTTGGGAGGCGCTAAGGTCATGATGTCACGCGTACAAAAAGGTCTGATCGCCGGCGTTGCGGCGACCGTGGCCGTCTCACTGCTCGAAATACCCAATATGTTCCTGAACTGGTTTGATCCCTTCCAGGGGGTCATCGCCAGCATGATCGGAATGCCCGGCAATCTGGCCGTCGGCTGGGTGGTCCATGTCATCAGCGGCGTCTTCATCCTGGGGCCGCTGTTCGCCGTCCTGTGTCCCCGCCTGCCGACGGACACGCCCGAGACCAAGGGCATCGTCTTCGCCGTCGGCGCCTGGATCATCATGATGGCCGCCATCGTGATGTTCGGGAACTACCGCACCTTCACGGCCGGCGCGGGCTTCGGCACCTTCGCCTGGCTGCTGATCACCCATGCGGTCTTCGGCATTGTGCTGGGCAACGTCTATGCCCGGCTGGTGGCGCGCGACAAGCGGATGGGCGCGACCATCATCGGCGGCGCACACGCCCACTGATCACGACTTGATCGCCCAAGAAAAAGGCCCCCGACGGCGACGTCGGGGGCCTTGTTTCATTCAGGATCGACCCTGATCAGTTCAGGCGATCGCCGATCTGGGCGATGGCGCTGTCGAGCAGCGGATCCTTGGCGCCGCTGGCGAGGCGCGCGGCCAGAACCTGTTCCGCCGACTTGGCGGCCAGATCGGCGGCGGCGGCCTTTACCTCGGCCGAGGCCTGGGCTTCGGCTTGGGCGATGCGGGTTTCGGCCATCTTCTGGCGACGGGCCAGGGTTTCTTCCAGCTTGGCCTTGGTCTCGACTTCCAGGCGACGGGCGTCGGCTTCGGCCTGAGCCATCATCTCGGCGGCTTGGGCTTCAGCCTCGGCCTTCTCCTTGCGGATCTGGGCCAGCAGGGCTTCGGCCTCGGCGCGCAGGCGAGCGGCCTCGTCCAGGTCGGCCTGGATTTTGACTGCCTTGGCGTCCAGCGCCTTGCCGGCCATCTTGGGCACGCCGGCGGCGATCAGGATGCCGAAGAAGATGATCAGGCCGATGCCGACCCAGATCTCCGCATTGGCGAAGCTCCAGATGCCGTGTTCGAAGATCAGGTTCATCAGGCGGCTCCCTTGACGGCGGCCAGCTCGGCGGCGGTCGCGGCCTTGCCGGTCAGACGTTCGACCATGGCGGCGGTCGTGTCGGAGGCGATGGTGGAGACATTGGCCATGGCGGCGTCGCGCGTCTGGCCGATCGAGGCTTCCGCCTCGGCGATGCGGGCGTTGACCACGGCTTCTTCGGCGGCCTGACGGGCGTTGGCTTCTTCGGTCACGCGCGCCTTGGCGGCGGCGGCCGTGGCGCGGGCGTCAGCGCGAGCCTTGGCGACTTCGGCCTGAGCTTGGGCGGCCTGTTCGGCGGCCTCGGCCTGAACCTGGCGTGCGGTCGCGACGGCGGTTGAAATGGTGTCGGCCCGTTCGTCCATCACCTTGCGAAGGCGTGGCGCGAAGACCTTGGAAACCAGAACATACAGGATGACGAACAGGATCAGCAGATAGCCGATCTGGCCCGCCCAGTGCTCGAACTGGAATTGCGGCAGGCCGCCCGAGCCGTGCTCGGCGGGGGTCGCCGTCTCGGCGTGCAGGTCCGCTTCGACCGAAGGCGGGACCGCGTCGATGGTGTGGGTGCTGGCCATGAACCGTCTACTGCAGGATCAGATGAAGCGGCGCGCGGGCGAACCCCGCGCGCCGTAATCGACTGATATCAGCCGAAGATCATCAGGATGCCGAGCACGAAGGCCAGGATGCCCAGGGCTTCGGCCAGAGCGGCGCCGACGAACAGGTTGCCGACTTGGCCGGCGGCGGCCGACGGGTTGCGCAGGGCGCCGGCAAGGAAGTTGCCGAAGATGTTGCCCACGCCCAGGGCCGAACCGATCATGCCCAGGGTGGCGAGACCAGCGCCGATGTACTTCGCGGCTTCAGCGTCCATGATTGTATTCCTAGATTAAAGTCGTTGGTGGTTGGGGTGAAGAGACTGGTCCGGCCCTTTAGTGGGCGTGGTCCAGGTTGACCACATCGTTCAGATAGATGCAGGCCAGAACGGCGAAGACGAAGGCCTGGAGGAAGGCCACCAGGAACTCCAGAGCGGTCAGGGCGACGACCATGCCCAGCGACAGGGCCGCGACCGGGAAGGCCAGCAGACCGATGCCGCCGCCCAGGCCCAGAAGACCCAGCGACACAACGAAGCCGGCGAAGATCTTCAGCGCGACGTGGCCGCCCAGCATGTTGCCGAACAGACGCAGCGCCAGGGTGACCGGACGAAGCAGGAAGGACACGAACTCGATCAGGCCGACAACCGGGCGCAGCGCCAGCGGCGCGCCCATCGGCCAGAACAGCTTGAAGAAGCCCAGACCGTTCTTTGCGAAGCCGACGACCAGCACCAGACCGAAGGTGATCAGGGCGAAGGTGGCGGTGATCGCCAGCTGCGAGGTCGCCGTGAAGGTCAGGAACAGACCCAGGATGTTCATGCCCAGGATCAGGATGAACAGGGTGAAGATGAACGGGAAATATTTGCGGCCTTCTTGACCGATGATGGAATCGGCCAGATTGTCGATCAGGCCGAACAGGCCCTCGCCGGCGGCTTGCAGCCGGCCGGGCACGACCTGGGCGTTCGCGGTCACGGCGGCCAGGAAGCCGACGATCAGCACGAAGGCGACCGTCATGGCGATGTGCGAGTTGGTGATCGCCAGATCGACCGTCCCCAGCACAGGCAAGGTGACGTCGCCAAGGTCGACGACCTTCTGAATCGCAAACTGATGAATCGGATCGGCCATGAAGCCCTATCGTTCCCCGTCTTCGTCGGCCTCGACGTAGGGCTCGGCCGGAGCCGTCGTCCCTTGCGCCTTGGCCTGCGCCATCAGCCGGTTGGCTGTGCGACGCGCCATGTAAATCGACAAGGCGAAGCCCAGAAGGACCCCGCCGATCAAACCCCACGGACGGGTCCCGAGGGCCCAGTCTGCGATCGCTCCGAACGCCAGCCCCACGAAGACGCCGCCGAGAAGCTCGGCGATAATCTTGTAGGCCTGACCCGACACCTGATGGCCGGTCAGTTCGGCGGATTTCTCCGCCGTGGTCCGCGCCTCCAATGCGGATGCGCTGTCTTGGAGGCGTTTGATCGCCTCTTCGCGCGATTCCGACATGGGGGATAGGACCTGTGCGTTCGGCGTCCAGACGGTGCGTCCGGACGGGTCTGAATTCGGCGCGGAAACTAATCGTGAGCGGCCTACAGGTCAAGGCGTCGTGATCATGCGCTAACGCATTGTAGAATATCGACTTTCCATTCACGCCCGCCCGCCGTGACGATGCGCCGCTGCTGCGGGCGACAGAATCCGTCGCATCCGCCCTTCGGCTCCGATGGCGGTCAGCGCCGCAAACGACTAGGTTCGCCGCCATGAATGCGCATGTTCCTGTCCCCAACGCTCCGCTTCGCCCCATCGCGGTGAGGTTGGCCACCCCACGGGGCTTTTGCGCCGGGGTCGACCGGGCGATCCAGATCGTCGAGCGCGCGATCGAAAAGTTCGGCGCCCCCGTCTATGTGCGCCACGAGATCGTCCACAACAAACATGTGGTCGAGCGACTGAAGGCCATGGGCGCCGTCTTCGTCAAGGAACTGGATGAATGTCCCGACGACCGGCCGGTCGTCTTCTCGGCCCACGGGGTGCCCAAGTCCGTGCCGGCGACGGCGCGGGCGCGCGAACTGGTCTTCCTGGACGCGACCTGCCCCCTGGTGTCCAAGGTCCACGTCGAGGCCGAACGCCATCATGCGGCCGGCCGCCACATCATCCTGATCGGCCACGCAGGCCACCCCGAGGTCGTCGGCACCCTGGGCCAGTTGCCGCCCGGCGCCATCACCCTGGTCGAAACCGAGGCCGACGCCGAATCGTTCGACCGCCCCGGCGACGCGCCCCTCGCCTATGCGACCCAGACCACCCTGTCGGTGGACGACACGGCGGGCATCCTGAAGGTGCTGAAGCGCCGCTTTCCCGAACTGCCCGATCCGCACAAGGAAGACATCTGCTACGCCACGACCAATCGCCAGGACGCCGTCAAGGCGCTGGGCGAGGGTTGCGACCTCGTACTGGTCGTGGGGTCCAAGAACTCGTCCAATTCAGTGCGCCTGGTCGAGGTCGCGATGCGCGCCGGCGCCCCGGCCGCCTACCTGGTGGACGATGCGTCCCAGGTGGACTGGTCCTGGTTCGACGGCGTGAACACCGTCGGCGTCACCGCCGGCGCCTCGGCGCCCGAGCCGCTGATCGAGGCACTGGTCGACGCCATCCGGGCGCGTTTCGACGCCACGGTGACCGAAGACGACGGCGCGCGCGAAACCGTCACCTTCAAACTGCCGCGCCTGCTGACAGCCTAGGCGACCGCCTTCAACGGCAAGACGACGCGGAAGGTGCTGCCGGCGCCGGGCGCTGTGACGATTTCAATCTTGCCGCCCATCAGGGCCGCCAGACCGTGCGCCGCCGTCAATCCCAGTCCCAGCCCTTCGGCGGTGCGCGTCGCGCTTTCATCGCCCTGGGTGAAAGCCTCGAACAGGCGCGCCGCTTCCGCCGGCTCCATGCCCGGCCCGGTGTCCTCGACCTCCAACGCCAGGCCCGCGCCCGCAACGGCGCGCAGCATCACGCCGCCGGTGCGTGTGAACCGCACCGCATTGTCCGTCAGCGCCGCCATCAGCTTTTCGACATGAACCGGGTCGCCCAGCCACTCGCCTTCGGCCGCCTCGACCGAAATCTTCAGCCCCTTAGCCTCGGCCGCGCCCCGGAAGTCGTTGGCGACCCGCTGCAGCAGATTGTCGGGCCGGAACGGCCGGGTTTCCAGCGCCACGGCCCCGTCGCGCAGCCGCACCACGTCTAGCAGCTCCTCGACCAGCCTCAGTTGCTGACGTCCCGACGCCTTCAGGATTTCCAGTCGCTCGCGCTGCTGCGGCGTCACCAGATCGGCCCCGATGATCTCGGCCATGCCCAGAACCCCGTTCAGGGGCGTGCGCAGTTCGTGACTGACGTTGGACAGAAACCGCGTCTTGGCCCGGTTCGCAGCCTCGGCCCGCTCCAGCGCCGCGGACAGGGCGACCTCCGAGGCTTTGAGGCGCCGCACGTCGGCCGTCGTGTTCCACAGGAGCGAGCCCGTGCCGATCAGCAGCACGATGAAGAGCAGCAGCAGCAGCGGCCCGGCCTTGGTCAGGATCTGATAGCCGGGCTGCTCCGGCGCCCAGACGACACGCCCCAACAGAGCGCCGCCGACATCGCGAACATCAACGCCGATCATGCCCTTGGGCGGCTCTGCATCGCCGGGCTGGAAGTGAATCCGGTCCAGCGCCAAGCGCGTTCGCAAGAGATTGAGCTCGCCGGCGAACGGCTTGAACGACGCGACGATTGGATCGGACGCCGGCGTCGATCCGCCCGCCGTATGTCGCACGACGGTGGAGGCCCCCAGCACATAGACGTCGTCGCCGACGCGAACGAACGCCGCCTTCAGCCGCACCCCGGCATCCGCCGTGACCGATCGGTCGCGGCCGGCGGCCTCGGCCCGGAGCGCGTCGATCAGCGGCCGGGCCGCCTGACCGAATGGCTCGCCGACCTGCGTCTCGGCCGGTCGGCCCAGCGTGCTGATGCGAAATAGCCGCCCGGTCCCGTCATAGCCCAGAGTGAATTGGTGTTTGTGCTGGGCGGCGTAGAAGGCGCCGAAGTTGCGGTCGTACCAAGCCACATCGCCCGCCGTCATCCGATCGACGGCCTCGTCCCAGACCGAGGCGGTGGTCAGGTTTTCGCCAATGGTCTCCAGCGCGCGCGTCAGACGCAGCCGCACCAGACCTTCTTCCTTGCGCGCCTGATGGGCGTCGATGCCGCGGCTGACGATGGCCAGAACCCCGGCCATTCCGACGATGGACGACAGCATCAGGATCAGCGCGATCCTGAACGTGCTCCACGCCCGCCAACCCGTCTTCGATGTCACGCCACTCATACGGTCTGGCTTAAGGTGCGCAGACTAAGACGTCGTGAACATCATCCAGGTCCGCCGCGTTCGCCGACGAAATCCTGGGCGAACTCGGGCGCCTCGTCGTCCAACGGCAGAGTGCCGTCCTCGTCGTCCGCCTCGGAGGCGCGGCTGGGATCCGGCACCTCGAATCCGACCGGCAGCGACAGGTCCAGCAGGCCCGCCGCCTTCATCTCCTGCACGCCCGGCAGATCGTACAGGGTCGCCAGGCCGAAATGCTCCAGGAAGCGGTCGGTGGTCGCATAGGTGACGGGCCGTCCCGGCGTGCGCCTGCGTCCGCGCAACCGCACGAACCCCATCTCCAGCAGCAGGTCCAGGGTGCCCTTGGAGATGCTGACGCCGCGCACGCTCTCGATCTCGGCGCGGGTGACGGGCTGGTGATAGGCGATGATGGCCAGGGTCTCCAGCGCGGCCTTGGACAGACGGCGCGGCTCCTCGCGCTCCTGCGTCATCATGAAGGCCAGATCCGGCGCGGTGCGGAACCGCCAGCGGTCGGCGACGCACTCCAGCTCGACCCCCCGTCCCTCATAGCGGGCGCGCAGACCCGATATGGCGCGGGCGACATTGCAGTTCTCGGGCAGGCGCGCGGCGATCTCGGCCGCCGTCAACGGCCCGGCGGCGGCGAACAGAAGAGCCTCGACCCGCCGTTCGATCTCCGCCTCGTCGGGCTGGAACGACAGGTCGCTCACGGCGTCAGCTCCAGCGGCTGGCCCGGTCCGCGCCGTTTCAGATACAGGTCCGCGAACGCCTCGCTTTGCCGGATGTCCATCGCCCCCTCCTTCACCAGCTCCAGACTGGCCGACAGGGTCGAGGCCGTAAAGCTGGCCTGGCTGGGCCCCTCCTCGTCCTGACGATGGGGCGCCACCTGTTTCAGCGGCGTCCAGTCCGCCAGCTTCGGCATGATCTCGCGCAGCCAGTCGCGGGCGGCTTCCAATGCAAAGGCCTCGACCCGCTGACCGGGGGCGTAGCGCCGAGCCTCCTCGCGTCGGCGCTGCACCACATAGGCGCTCATCAGTTCGTACAGGCTGGCGTCGATCCGATCCGAAGGCACGATCACCGTCGCTTCGGGATCGCCGCGCGTGAAGACGTCGCGCTTCAGCTGGGGCCGGGCCATCAGCTGTTCGACGGCCTTTCGCATCGCCTCCAGCTTCTGTAGCCGGAACGCCAGCGCGGCGGCCATTTCCTCAGCCGGCGGCTCCTCCGCCTTGCCCTTGGCGGTGCGCGGCAGCAGCAGGCGCGATTTCAGATAAGCCAGCCACGACGCCATCACCAGATAGTCCGCCGCCAGGGCGAAGTTGCGCCGCCGCGCCTCATGCACGAAGGCCAGATACTGTTCCGCCAGCTGGGTGATCGACAGCTTCAGCAGATCGACCTTCTGGTTTCGCGCCAGGGCCAGCAGGACGTGCAGCGGTCCCTCATAGCCTTCCAGATCGACGACGAAGGCCTCGCGCTCCTCGACCTCCTCGGCGTTGAAATCCAGATTGGGCTGGAACGACTCCGTCATAGGTCTTTAGGCCTGCGCCTCACCCACATCCGGCCCCTTGGCGGCGTCCATCCGACCGCCCATGGCCTTGAAGAAGCGGTCGTGCCCGGCGACGGGATCCAGCGGTTCGGGCGTGCGCACGATCCGGGCCAACGCGGCGTCCGCACGTCGGCGCGCCCCGCCCTTCAGCGGTCCGACGCCCTCGGCGACCTGGCGCATTTCGTCCATGTCGCCGTTCCAGTGGACGACGAGATCGCACCCCGCCTTCAGGGCCTTGTGCGCCCGCTGGGTCAGCGAGCCCGAAAGGGCGTTCATCACCAGATCGTCGGACAGCAGCAGGCCGCCGAATCCCAACCGCTCGCGGATCAGGCGGATGGCCTTCTTGGACTGCGTCGCGGGATGTTTACGATCGATCGCGGTGAAGACGATGTGCGCCGTCATGCCGATCGGCATGTCCGACAGGGCCTTGAATGGCGCAAAGTCCCAGGCGTCCAGCGTGTCCAGATCGGCGTGAACCGTCGGCAGATCCTTATGCGTGTCTGCAAAGGCGCGGCCATGGCCCGGCATATGTTTGATGCAGGGCAGAACCCCGCCCGCCAGCAGTCCCTCCGCCGCCGCCCGGCCCAACACGGCGACCGTCTCGGGATCGACGCCATAGGCCCGGTCGCCGATGATGTCGTGGGCGCCGGGGACCGGTACGTCCAGCACCGGCAGCAGATCAACGGTCACCCCGACCTCGCGCAGATCGTGCGCCATCAGACGTGCGCCCAGGCGCGTCAGCTCACGCGCCTGAGCCAGCTCGTTCGTCGCCTTCAGATAAGCGTTACCTGGCGGATATTTGGGCCAGTGGGGCGGCCCCATCCGCTGGACCCGACCGCCTTCCTGGTCGATCAAGACCGGCGCGTCGGGATCGCCGATGGACGCCCGCAGTTCGTCCGTCAGGGCCCGCACCTGTTCCGGCGTGTCGATATTGCGCCGGAACAGGATGAAGCCCCAGGGTCGGACCTCGGCGAAGAAGGCCTTTTCGGCCTCCGTCAGCCGATGTCCCAGGCAGCCATAGATGGCGGCGGACGTCACCGGACGATGCAGTCCCGGCCCGCCGCCTTCAGCGCATTGCAGAAGGCCACCGCCCGTTCGCGCGACAGGCCCGAGAAGGCCGTGCGGTACAGGGTCGATCCGCTGGACGAGGTCACTTCGGTCACCCGCTTTTCAGCGCCCGAGGCGAACGAGCCGAAACGGCCGGCGACGGCGGCGTACTCACGGTCCGCGATCTCGGTCGAGGAGAAGGCGCCGATTTGGACCGAGGCCGATCCGCCGGTCGCGGCCGGAGCCTTGGTCGTCGGCGCAGCGACGGGCGCAGTCGGAGTCGTCGGACGCGGCGCAGGCGCGGCCGGCGTGGCCGTATTGGCGGGCGGCAGACCCTGTCCGGTCGGTGCGGCGGTCGGGGGCGCGGCCGGACGCGGCTGGGGCGCCTCGGGCGGCGGGGTGAAGGTCACGGGCGCATCGGTCGTCTCGGTCTCGTCGCGATAGACGCGCACGCCCTCGGCCGGATCAATCGGCTGGGCGTCGATGGGCGCGGCGGTCTTCATCTCGCCGACGGGCTGACCCACGGCCGGCGGCGCGTCGGTCGAGGCGCGCATGCCCGAGCGATAGAAGAAGATCACCGCCACGATCAGCAGCAGCAGGACCACCGCGCTGATGATCAGCGTCACTGGCGGCGCCTTGCCCCCGCCCGAGCCGACATTGCGGCCGCTGCGCGGATCGTAGCTGTTGCGGCGGAACGGCAGGTCGTCGTCGGTCGGCGGCGTATAGGCGCCCCGGCCGGGTTTGTTGTCGTCGTCAAAGGACATGGTCGCGCTCCGCCGTCTGTCGGCGCGAATCGGCGCGCCGAACGATCACTCTACGCCCCCGCGTGCATCTTTCGAATCACAGATCGAGGGCGAGGTCGAGGCTGAACAGCTTCTGGTGCACTTCTATGGCGTAACGGTCGGTCATGCCGGCGATGTAGTCGCACACGGCGCGCGCCCGCTGCGTCTTGTCCGGGGTCATCGCCGGCTCTCCCCATTCCGGCGGCATCACCTCGGGCTCGGCCATGAACAGTTCGAACAGCTGCGACAGCACGCGCCGCGCCTGGCTGCGCGTGCGGTTGACCCGGTAGTGGCGATACATCCGCTCGAACAGGAACTTCCTCAGCACCGCCAGATCGACGTGCATGGTGTGCGAGAAATCCACCATCGTGCGCCTGGCCATCCGCACGTCCTCGGTCGTGACGATCCGGTCTTCCTCCAGCCGCCGCGCCGTCTCGGCCAGCACGTCCTCGACCATGACGCCGATCATCCGCCGCACCGCCTCGATCCGCAGCATCCGGTCGTCGATCGTGGGCCAGTCGCGGCGCACCTCGGCCAACATGGGGCCGATCAGCGGCACCTGATCCAGATCGCGCAGGGTGATCAGACCCGCCTGCACCCCGTCATCCACGTCGTGGTTGTTGTAAGCGATGTCGTCGGCGATGGCCGCGCACTGGGCCTCCAGCGAGGCGAACGTCCCCAGCCGCAGGTCCCACCCCGCCTCGCCGCCTGACGCATAGGGGCGCACGACCGACCAGGCCGGCTCGTCCAGCCGGTGCGACACCGGGCCGTTGTGCTTGATGACGCCCTCGACGGTCTCCCAGCTCAGGTTCAGCCCGTCGAACTGCGGATAGCGGTTCTCCAGCTCGGTCACGACGCGGAAGCTCTGGACGTTGTGGTCGAACCCGCCATGATCGCGCATCTGCACCACCAGCTCGTCCTCGCCGGCATGGGCGAAGGGCGGATGACCCAGATCGTGGGCCAGGGCGATGGTTTCGGCCAGGTCGTCGTCCAGCCTCAGCGCATGGGCCAGCGACCGCGCGATCTGCGCCACCTCCAGCGAATGGGTCAGGCGGGTGCGGTAGTGATCGCCTTCGTGCGCCACGAAGACCTGGGTCTTCTCCTTCAGCCGCCGGAACGCCGTCGCATGGATGATGCGGTCACGGTCTCGCGCAAAGGCGGTGCGCGTGCGGCTGGAAGGCTCGAAAACGCGGCGGCCCTGCGTCAGGTCGGCGCGTTCGGCGTAGGAAGCGAGGTCTGTGTGGCTCAAGTCATCAACTTTGAGGCTGCTTTGATGCGGGGGGCCTTTGCGAACGGCCGTGCCCGCCTCATATAGACAGCCGTGAGCACCGTCCAATCCACAGAACCATCCACACCCGCCTTCGCCGTCGCCACGCGCGCGCCGGAAGGCATCGTCCTGGCCGCCAGCGCCGCCAAGCGCTTGGCCAAGCTGGGGGCGGCCGAGGGCAAAACCCTGATGCTGCGCGTCGCGGTGGACGGCGGCGGCTGTTCGGGCTTCCAGTATCGGTTCGAGCTGGTCGAGACGGCCGAGGACGACGATCTGCGCATCCATGCCGACGGCCAGACCGCCTTGATCGACCCCGTCTCGGTTCCCTTCCTTAAGAATTCCGAGATCGCCTACGTCGATGAACTGGCCGGCGCCCAGTTCGTGGTCAGAAACCCAAACGCGGCCTCCAGCTGCGGCTGCGGCGTCAGCTTCTCGATCTGACGACGGCCCAGCCGGTCGCCAGGATGGGCGAGGCCAGCAAGGCCGCAAAGGCCCAGTCCCACACCCCATCCTGCAACAGCGCGCCCACCAGCCCGATCAGGCTGAGCGCAAACAGGACGATGGGCGCGCGGAAGATGGCCCACAGGGTCAGATCCCTCGGGTTATGACGGCGACGGCTCACGCCTTCCGCCTCCCCTTGCCCAGCCACAGATAAAGACCGGACCCCAGGATCACGATGGTGGCGATGTCCAAGAGCGCCCACAGGATCTTCAGCGCCAGCCCGCCGTAGTCTCCGAAATGCAGCGGCTGCGACAGCGACAGGGTCTTCACATACCAGGGCATCGGCGCCACCGCCGCCAGTTCGCCCGTCCGCGCGTCGATCAGGGCCGGCGTCGTCATATGCGTCGTCAGCGGCGTGTCGCCGTGGAAGAAGACGGCATAGTGGTGGTCGGTCGAATAGTCGGTCCCCGGAAACGCCACGAACTGCAGCTTCATGCCCGGCAGCGCCGCCTTGGCCCGCTCCACCGCCGCATCCAGCGAGGCCCGCCCCTGAGCGGGCGCCGGCGCATCGTAGGCGACCGTCAGTTCCTTCAGCGCCGTCTCTTTCCAATAGGCCAGGATGGGCGTGGCCAGGGTGTTGACCACCCCCGTCAGCCCCACCACCAGCACCCAGGCCGCCGTCACCACGCCCAGCAGATTGTGATAGTCCAGCCACCGCGTCCGCGCCGCCTTCTTGACCCGCACCGTCCCGAACGGCAGCCGACGCATGAAGGGCGCATACAGCACCACGCCTGACACCACGGCCACGACCAGCATCAGCCCCATCGCGCCCAGGAACAGCATTCCCGGCAGACCCAGGAACATGTCGGTGTGCAGCTGAAGCAGGAACTCCATCACCGGATGACCGGCGACCAGCGGCGCGCCCTCGCCGCTGGTCTGGTCGATGGGCTCGAAGCTGTATTTGCCGGCCGGGGCGTCGGGCGCGCGGCTGGTGACGTTCACCACCGGCCGGTCTTCGTCGAAGCTCATGAAGGCCGGAACCTCGCCCGGATGTTTGGCCAGACCCGCGGCCAGCACCTCGTCCAGCGTCAGCAGTCGGCCGCCCGGGTTCTTCGGCGCCCACGGCTCATGCAGCAGCGCCTCGTTCAGCTCGTGGCTGAACACCAGCGGCAGCCCCGTGACGCACAGCATCAGCAGGAACAGGGTCGAGATCAGGCTCGACCACTTGTGCGTCCAGGTCCAGGCGCGGATCGTCCGGGCGTGCATCGGCCGACGCGGATCAGAACTCGGTGGAGACCGACAGACGCAAGGTCCGCGGCGCGCCCAGCGTCAGATAATTCGATCCCGGATAGCCGCCGACCGCGACCCACTGATCCTCGTCCGCGACATTCTCGACCCGCGCCCGCAGCGTCACCGGCTTGTCGCCCGCCACGAAGGCGTAGCGCACCCCGGCGTCGAACCGGGTCCAGCTTTCCAGCTCCAGCGTATTCGTCGCATTGGCCGGCTGGGCGCCGGTATGGATCGCCCGGCCTTCGACCGTCAGGCCGCTGACCATCGGCACGTCCCATTCGACGTTCAGATTGGCCTGAAAGTCCGGCACGCCGATGGCGGACTTGCCCGCATTGGCGGCGGTCAGCGACCGATTGATCTCGGCGTCCAGCCATGTCGCGCCGCCGATCAGACGCAAGCCTGCGACCGGTTCGCCATAAACCGTCAGCTCGACGCCCTTGTTCTTCTGCTCGCCGCCGTCCGAATAGACGGCGGTATTCGGATCGAAAAAGGCGCTGGGCAGGGTCGTGCGGAAGACGCTCAGCGTGCCGCCATATGAACCGGCGTCGTACTTGGCGCCGATCTCGGCCTGCTCGGCGCGGAACGGCGACAGCACTTCGCCGCCGTTCGCCACCGTCACGCCATTGACCACTGTCGGCGCGGTCGTGCCCGGAACCAGGGCTTCGGCATAGTTGGCGTACAGCGAGATCGTGTCGCTGGGCTTGTAGACCACGGCGAAGGCCGGCGTCGTCGCGTCGCTGGAATAGCCCGACGTGAATGCGCCGTCGGCATAGGCATAGGATCGGGTCTCGATCTCCTGATAGCGGACGCCGACGGTCGCCAGCAGCCGTCCATCCAGGAAGGACAGCACATCGGCGACGGCGAAACTGGTGTTCTTGACCCGCTCGGTGACGTTGGGATCATCCAGATCGCCCGAGACGCTGCCGATGGCCGGCGCCGGCGACAACAGCGGATTGGTCAGCGTCCCCATCGCATAGCCGGCGAAGCTCGACGCCGCCCAGGCGTTCTTGGACTTGGACTGGATCTGCGAGGCCGAGGCGACCAGACGATGGTTGATCGGGCCGGTCGTCAGGTCGGCGCGCACGCCGATGTCGCCCGACCACACCGTGTCCTCGCGTATATTGTCGAAGCGATAGCCGCGGATCGCGCCCGCCGCATCGGCGCGCGGATTGGCCAGGCTGTTGTCTTCCTCGCCCTGACGCCCGCCGAAAGCGGCCCAGGCGCTGATGCTGTCGGTCAGGTCGAGCTCGCCGCGCACGGCGCCGAACACCTGCTCCTCGTCGGTGTAGGTCCAGCGCTGGGCGAAGTTCTTTTCGGCCGAGGGCGCCTCAGGGATGGCGGTTCCCGGCGTCACGCTGGGGCGGGGCGCATCGATCCGGTGATCCTGCCAGCCCAGATCGGCCGAAAACCGGGCGCGATCGCCTCGCCGGTCCAGTCCAAGGCCGACGACCCGCAGTTGGCCGGTCTCGTCCTCGACGGCGCTTTCGCCCGCACGGCTGGCGATGTTCAGGCGCGCGCCCCATTCGCCTTCGTCGCCGAAACGGCGAGCCAGGTCGGCGGCGGCATAGATCTCGTCACGGCCCGATACGCCTCCGGTCAGGCGCGTCAGGGGGGCGTCGCCCGCCCGCTTCGGCGTCAGGTTGAAAGCGCCGCCGACCCCCGTTCCGCCCGGCGCAGCGCCGTTCAGGAAAGTGCTGGCCCCGCGAAACACCTCGACCCGCTCGACCAGCTCGGCCGCCACGAACTGGCGCGGCAACACGCCATAGAGGCCGTTGTAGCTCATGTCGTCCGAATAGACCGGGAAACCGCGAACGACATACAGCTCCTGGAAGTTGCCGAACCCCTTGGACACCCGCACCGTCGGATCGTTCTGCAGCACGTCGCCGATGCCGCGCGCCTGCTGATCACGCACCAGCTTTTCGGTGTAGTTGGCGGTCGAGAACGGCGTGTCCATCACGCCCAGATTGCCCAGCAGACCGATGCGTCCCCCGCGCGCCACCTGACCGCCCGCCGCCGGCGCCGTCAGCCGCACCTGCGATCCCGTCACCACGATCTCGCCCAGCTCCGCCGGGGCCATCGCCTGCTGCGCCAGGGCCGGCGAGGCGAGCGTCATTGCAAGGGCGCTGGCAGTCAAAAGAATGGAGGCACGGCGAAGGCAGGGCATTTTGATACGCATTCTCAAAATCAAGTCGCGCGTCCCTAGCCCGATCGCTCGGTGCAATGCAATCCGCCGCACCCGCGACATATTGCATTTAGCCGTTTTCCTAATTAGGAACGTCGCTATGAACACCCTGTTCAAGGCTCTGTCGCATCCGGTGCGTCGTCGCATCATCGCCATGCTGCGCGGCGGTCCGCTGGCCTCCGGCGATATCGCCGCCGCCTTTGACATGAGCTGGCCCACCATCACCGGCCACCTCAACGCCCTGAAGGAGGCCGGCCTGGTCAGCCCGGAGCGCGAGGGCCAGACCATCCGCTATCGGTTGGAAATCTCGGCGGTCGAGGAGGCCATGGCCTTTCTGATGGACATCGTCGGGACCGGCGAAGCGACCGAACCCCTGCCCCAGCCCTCAAAGGAACCACACCGATGAAGGATCGCCTGTCCCTGCTGGACTATCTGACCCTCGTCGTCTTCGGCGTGCAGGCGGCGTTCGCCCTCGACATCGGCGTCAACGGCCCGACGACGCCCATGCCGATGCACTGGAATGCGGACTGGCAGGTCGATCGCTGGGGCGACCGGGTGGAGTTCGCGACCTTCGCGGGCGGCATGGCGGTGATCGGCTTCATCGCCGCCGCTGGCCTGGGTCTGGCCGCTCTGCGCGCCGAGGATCAAGGCGACGCCTCGCGTCGTCGCTCGATGCGGATCGGCCAAGGGCTAACCGTCTTCATCTTCGCAGCCATCGGACTGATGATCGCCTGGGCCAGCCTGGGACACGCCAGCGTGGACAGCGGCCCCGCCGTGATGACCGGCGCACTGTCGCTGATCCTGCTGGTCGTCGGCACCTTCCTCGGCCGTGTCGCGCCCAATCCCCTGATCGGCGTGCGCACGCCCTGGAGCTACAAGAGCCGCCTGGCCTGGGACCGCTCGAACCGTCTGGCCGGCCGCCTGTTCTGCCTGGTCGGTCTGGCCGGCCTGATCGCTGCGCCGATTGCGCCCCCGCCCTACGGCGTCACGGGCCTGACCGCCGCCGTCATCGTCGTCGCAGGTCTTTCGATCTTCGAAAGCTGGCGCGTGTGGCGCGCCGATCCCGACCGCCAACCCTTCTGATCTCGCCGCCAAGGAGACCGCCATGCCGATGCTGACCCCCGTGCTTCTCGTTGCCAGCCTGCTCGCCGGCCCGGTCTCGACCGAGATCGCCCTGCATGCCGAGCCCGCACCCCTGCACGGAACCCTGCTGACGCCCGACGCCCCCACGGCCGTCGCCGTCATCCTGCCCGGCTCCGGCCCGACGGATCGGGATGGCAACAGCCCGCTGGGCGTCGCCGCCTCCACCTATCGCCTGCTGGCCGAGGGTCTGGCGGCGCAAGGCATCGCCACCGTGCGCATCGACAAGCGCGGCATCGCGGCCAGCGCGGCGGCGGGACCGGCCGAGGCCGATCTGCGCTTCGACGCCTATGCCGCCGACGCCCGCGCCTGGGCGACCGAGGCCGCCGCGCGCACGGGCCAGCCCTGCGCCTGGCTGATCGGCCACAGCGAAGGCGCCTTGGTCGCGCTGAAGGCGGTGGAGGGCGGAGACGACAAGATTTGCGGCCTGATCCTGCTGTCCGGCGCCGGTCGCCCGGCCGGCGTGGTGATCCGCGAACAGCTTCAAGCCGGCCTACCCGACCCCCTGAAGACCCAGGCCTTCGCCGTCCTGACCGAGCTCGAAGCCGGCCACACCGTCGCCGACACGCCGCCCGCGCTGGCGGCCCTGTTCCGCCCGTCGGTCCAGCCCTATCTGATCTCGTGGCTGCCGCTGGACCCCGCCGCCCTGCTCGCCGCCTACGACGGCCCGGTCTTCATCGGCCAGGGGACCACCGACCTCCAGGTCACCGTCACGGACGCCCAAGCCCTGGCCGCCGCCGACCCCAAGGCGACGCTGAAACTCTGGGACGGCGTCAACCACCTCCTCAAGACCGCCCCCGCCGACCGCGCCGCCAATCTGGCCACCTACGCCGATCCGGCGCTGCCGCTCGCGCCGGGCGTGGCGGAGGATGTGGGGGCGTTCATTGTGAGGGACGGGAAGCGTTAAATTCGGCTTCAGAAACCGACATTCCGAACGTCAGCTAGGGGTGGGAAGCGGCCATTGGCTATGGCTTGCGGTCAGTCCTCCGCTGACCCAGGGCATTCATTCAATGTGCGGCACATTATGGAGGTAAGGGCTCGATCTAGGCCGGAAGCGGCTTTTTTCTTAGAACTCCTCCCAACTCGACGCCACGACCGCCAGCGCCGGGCCATTACGCCCTGACGCCATACGGGCGCGCGAAGGGGCGGTATGAGCGCGGGCGAAACTTTCGACCCGCGCTTTCATCTGCTGGATGGGAGCCTTGTGGATCGGCGACGGGGCCGCGGCGACTTGGCTGGTCTCGAAGCGTCCGACCAGTTCGGCCAGTTCGGCAGCCTCGCGGCTCAGGCTCAGGCTGGCGGCGGTCGACTGCTCGACCATGGCCGCGTTCTGTTGAGTGACCTGATCCATCTGGTTCACGGCGGTGTTGACCTCGGCCAGACCCACCGCCTGCTCCTGAGTCGACGCGCGGATTTCGCTCATCAGGGTCGCGATCTCTTCGATCCGCCCCGCAATGCCGGTCAGAGCCTCGCCCGACTGACGCACCAGAACCACCCCGTCCTTGACCTGGCTGGAACTGGCCGAGATCAGCGTCTTGATCTCCTTGGCCGATTCCGCCGAACGCTGGGCCAAGGCGCGCACTTCGGACGCGACGACGGCGAAGCCACGACCGGCCTCGCCCGCACGGGCGGCCTCGACCCCGGCGTTCAGGGCCAGGAGGTTGGTCTGGAAGGCGATCTCGTCGATCACGCCGATGATCTGGCTGATCTCGTTGGAGGACCGTTCGATCTCGCCCATGGCGGCGACGGCCTTCTGGACGACCGCGCCGCCGGTCTCGGCCTGGCTGCGCCCCTGGGTGACCACGCCGTCGGCTGCCTGGGCGTTCTCGGCGGTCTTGCGGACCGTGGCGGTGATCTGATCCAGCGCGGCGGCTGTTTCCTCCAGGCTGGCGGCCTGTTGTTCGGTGCGGCGCGACAGGTCTTCGGCGGCGCTGCTGATCTCATGCGCGCCCGACTGCATCGATCCGGCGTTGACGCCGATCACGCCGACAGCCTCGTCCAGAGCGCCCATGGCCTGGTTGAAGTTGTCGCGCAGGACGGCGTAATCGCCGGGGAACTCATCCTGGATGCGATAGGACAGGTCGCCCGCCGCCATGGCCGACAGGCCCTTGGCCGTGCCTTCGACGACGGCGGCCTGAACCTGAGCGGCCTGACGCTCCGCCTCAGCGCGTCGTTCGCGTTCTTCCTCGACCGCGGTCACGTCCATGGCGAACTTGACCACCTTGTAGGGGCGGCCGTCCTTGTCGAGGATGGGATTGTAGCTGGCCTCGATCACCACACGCTTGCCGCCCTTGCCGTAGCGCACGAACTTGTCGGCGACGAACTCGCCGGCGTTCAATCGGCGCCAGAACTCGGCATAAGCCGGCGTCTGCGCCTCTGCTGGATCGACGAACATCCGGTGATGGCGCCCGACGATGTCGCCGAGCGCATAGCCCACGACCGACAGAAAGCTCTGGTTCGCGTCCCGGATCGTGCCGTCCAGATCGAACTGGATCACCGCCTGTGAGCGATGCAAGGCGTCCACCATGCTGCGCAGTTCTGCATCAACAGCCTGCTGCGCAGTGCGAGTCTTAGATCCAAAGCCGAACATCATCATCTCCCATCGACCCTCAAGAAGGCCAATCCAATATTCCGCGAAGAACCTTAACAGTGATTGTATCAAACTTGATTTAATTGTGGGCTGCAGTGTTAGCGTTGACCCTTTCTTTTTTGGATAGGTCCGATGAGCCCAACGCGACAGCCTGCGGAACCCGACGATCTGTCGGAGCTCCATGTCGATCAACAGCTCTGTCTGGCGCTCCAAACGAGCAGCAGTCTCATTACGCGGCTTTACCGAAAGCTCCTGGCTCCGCTTGGCCTCACGCACCCGCAGTATCTGGTCCTTATCGCGCTATGGGAACTCGACGGCCCGACGACCATGGGCGACTTGGGAGATCGGATCTCGTTGGAGACGGGATCCTTGACCCCCCTCATTAAACGCATGGAGAAAGCAGAGCTTGTCACCCGTAAACGCGACGATCGCGATGAGAGACGGGTGTGGGTCCAGGCGACAACAAAGGCGGGGGGACTTCGTCAGGAGCTACTCTCGGTACGACGCGAAGTCGTCCGGCAACTTCCAATCAGACCAGACCAGATCGCAGCCCTCACACGGCTGCTGCAAGACATGAACGAAGCGCTGTCGTAACCACCCGACTGTCCCGCCGAGGTTCGAAGCCGACGTCAGGATCGTGGAATAGTGTCTTGGCGACTTTCGCTTGGGTTGCGCCGCCGTGGTCCCTGGCGGAATATGTCTGCTTAGGGTCGAATTCGGTCCTCGACTCAGGCTTCTCCAGCGGACGTTCGCCTACCCCGCCCCCACCTTCCCCCGCGCCTCATCCGCCAGTGCGAAGAACCGTTCCCGAACATCCGCCGCGAACGGATTGTCGCGTTCAATGGCGCGGAAGACGGCGGGGCTGTCGTGGCGGACCATGTCGACGGCCTGCATCAGCCTATCGAAACTGATGGTGGTCATGCGCGTCGGCAGGGGCTCCATGGCCATCAGGACGCGGGCGATCAGATGGGTCAGGCCCTGCACCGTCGCAGCCTCGCGGTCATGGTCCTCGGGGCTGACCTGAAACACCTTCAGGCGCAACGCCCGGCGGCAGAAGGCGGCGACGCGGCGGGCGTCTTTCGCCCCCCTTACCTCGCACACGGCGATCCGCAGGCCCGCGATGCCGTCCTTGCCGCTCTGCGGCCCGAACAGGGGATGGGTGCCCACGATCCGCACGCCGGGCGGCAGCAGGGCGTTCATCGCCTGCGCCGGCTTCACCTTCACCGACCCCACGTCGATGACCAGGGCCTCGGGATTAAGGTGCGGGCCGATGGCGATCAGCGTCGCCTCCAACGCCTCGACCGGCACGGCCAGCACCACCGTGGGACAGGCGGCGGCGGTCGCCAGATCGGTCAGGGTCGCGAGGCCTTCGCCATCGCTCGCCGCCGGATCATGCGCCAGGATTTCGAACCCGGCCGACAAATGCCGCGCCGTCAGCCGCCCAAAGGCGCCGAAGCCGATCAAGCCGAGCCTCTCCCTCACAGCGTCTCCATGAACCGCACCGGCCGCCCGTGCGCCGATCCGATCAGTTCGCCGTCCTGCATCACCACCCGACCGCGCACGATGGTCGCCATCGGCCAGCCGGTCGCCTCCATCCCGTCGAACGGGGTCCAGCCGCAGCGCGTCGCCTGCTGATCGTGCGTGATCGTCCGCTTCGCCTTCAGATCGACGATGGTCAGGTCGGCGTCATAGCTGACGGCCATCCGCCCCTTGTTCGCCGTGCCGAACACCCGCTGCGCCCCCGCCGAGGTCAGGTCGATGAAACGCTCCAGCGACAGCCGCCCATTGGCGACATGGGTCAGCATCAGCGGCACCAAGGTCTGCACACCCGGCATGCCAGACGGCGAGGCCGGATAGGGTTTGGCCTTTTCTTCCCTCGTATGCGGCGCGTGGTCGGAGCCCAGCACGTCGGCCACGCCCTGCTGCATCCCCCACAGCCATAGCGCATCCACATGCTCCTGCGACCGGATCGGCGGGTTCATCTGCGCATAGCTGCCCAGCCGCTCATAGGCTTCCGGTCCGACCAGGGTCAGGTGCTGGGGCGTGATCTCGACGGTGGCGACATCCTTGTGGAAGCGCAGATAGTCCATCTCGTCCCGTGTCGTGACGTGCAGCACATGGATGCGCGCGCCCGTCTCCTTGGCCAGGCCGACCAGGCGCCGGGTCGAGCGGATGGCGCTCTCGGCGTCGCGCACCTCGGGGTGGCTGGTCCAGTCGCCGGTGCGGGCCAGACCGCGACGCTCGACCAGTCGGTATTCGTCCTCGGAGTGGAAGGTGGCGCGTCGGCGGACATTGGACAGGACCTTACGCACGCCCTCGTCGTCGGCGATCAGCAGGTCGCCGGTGGAGGCGCCCATGAAGACCTTGACCCCGCAGCAGCCGGGCAGCCGCTCCAGCTCGCCCAGATAGTCCGCATTCTCGTGCGTGCCGCCGACATAGAAGGCGTGGTCGGTCCACATCCGGTCCTTCGCCCGCGCCAGCTTGTCGGCCATGGTGTCGGGATCGGTGGTGTTGGGATTGGTGTTCGGCATCTCGAACACGGCGACCACGCCGCCCAGGGCCGCCGCTCGGCTGCCCGTCTCCAGGTCTTCCTTCCACTCCAGCCCCGGCTCGCGGAAATGGACCTGGGTGTCGATCACGCCGGGCAGTACCGTCAGGCCCGTGGCGTCTAAGACCTCGCCCGCCGAGGCCTGGCTCAGGTCGCCGATGAAGGCGATCTTGCCGTCGATCACCCCGACGTCGGCGGGGCCGCGCCCCGCATGGTTCGCTACCTCGCCGCCACGGACGATCAGGTCATAGGTCTGGGTCATGGGGCGGCGGTCCTGCGGGATGAGCGATGCGCTCTTACTATATCTCCGCTCATCCCCGCGAAAGCGGGGACCCAGCGCTTTGGGCGCGCTGTCGATGGGCCGCAAGCTTATGGCGGCAATACTGCGAGCGAAACATCTGGATCCTCGCTTTCGCGGGGATGAGCGGATGCAAGGGATGCTAAGTCCGCGCCTTCAACATCCGCTGCGCCGCCTTCAGCACCCGCTCCCACGGAAGGTCCATCATATGCTGGATCGCCTGGTTCAGGCGCGGATCCAGTTTCCTGAACTCTTCATAGGTGCGCGGCCCGCGCACGGCCTCGCCTTTCCAGGGTCCGCGCACGGTCTCGTCCGACGGTCCAAACACCGCCACCACCGGCGCGCCTGAGGCCACGGCCAGCTGGGTCCAGATCGAGTCCGCCCCGATGTACAGCACCGACCTCGACAGGGCCGCCACCGTCTGCAGCCGCGTCAGCTTGCCTTGAAGCTCGATCACCCGCGCGCGCGGCACGGCGTAGCGGATCGTGTGCGCCGCCTCGCGGTCGATCTCCTCGCCCACGATCATCAGCCGCCCGCCCGCCAGCGGCCCGTCGTCGGCCAGCAGTTTGGCCGCGACCTTGGCGTAGCGTTCGGCGGGCCAGCGCTTGCCCATCCATTCCACGCCTGGCCCGACCGCCAGGATCGGCCCGTCTCCGCCCGTCGCCGGGATCAGCGCCTCGACCTGGGCCTGCGTCTCGTCCGAGACATAGAGTTTCGGCGCGGGGATCTCGTCCGGCTCAAGCTTCAGCACCGCCGCCGCCGCTTCGACCGCGTGCAGGCCCGGCTGATCCTTGCCTCGCACCGCGCGCTTGTGCCGCCTCAGCTTGCCCGACAGGTCCGAGCCGCGCATGTCCACGACCAGCCCCCATTTGGTCGCCCGCACCTGGTTCCACAGGGCGATCCATTCGAAATGGCCTTCGCGCTCCAGCACGATCAACTTCGTCAGGCGCGGCGTATCGGCGAACAGCGGCGCGCTGGCGGCCGATCCGACGATGGTGAAGGTCGCGTGCGGCAGGCTCTCGACCAGATGCGCCAGCACGCCAGAGGACAGCACGGCGTCCTCGGCGTCCGCCTCGGCGATGTACAGGATGGGAAACCGCCCGATCATCCGTCGACGGATACAGGGATTCTATCTGCGGTTCAGCGCCAAACGCGTGTTTCCACAGGAAGCCCCCATGCGCTACAGCGACGCGCATGAGCCAGACGCCCGACGCCGCCCCGGATTCAGAAGCCGCCGCCGCCCTTGAACGCTTCAAGGCCCAGCGCGTAACGGCCATCTACCGACTGGACCTGATCGCCAAGGGTGCGACGATTTCCTACGAGGACGGCACGCCGATCGACATGGCCTCCGAAAAGGCCCGCCTGGAAGCGGTCGTCGCCGACATGGACCGCCGCATCGCCCGACTGGAGCGTTCAGCCGGGTGAGCCTGCCCCTCCTCCCCGACCGGACCTGCGGCGGTTGCGTCGAATGCTGCCGGGTCATTCCGCTGAACCTGCCGGAACTGGCCAAGCCGACGGGCGAACTGTGCGCCTATTGCGTCGACGGCGCCGGCTGCTCGGTCCACGCGATCCGGCCGAACACCTGCCGTATCTGGTTCTGCCTGTGGCGCGTGGTCGAGCTGTCGGACGACTGGCGACCGGATCGCAGCGGCGTAATCGTCCGCCCCGACGGCGTCGAGGACGGGATCATCACCCTGTATGTTCTGCGCCGCTCCGACTTCCTGGCCTCGCCCGACTTCTTCGTGACCGTCGCCGGCTGGGTCGCGGAAGGGATCGAGGTCGCGCTCAGCATTCCCGGCCCGGTCGGGACCTATCCCGCCCGCGCCGTCGTCACCGACTGGCTGCGACCGGCCATCGAGGACGGCGACCCGGAGGCCTTCTCGGCGCGCGTCCTGATGTCCCTCGACCGGCTGGCCGAGCACGACTTCCAGCCGGACGGCGTCGTCGCGCGATATGCGGTGACAACCCTGGATCGGCCGAAAGCTTAGCCGAAGCTTAAGCCCTTGGCCCTACGGTGAAATCCGTAACGCCGTCGCTGGAAAGGGCACGCCGTCGATGCAGGCCTGGGACGCGCTGAAACGACCGATCTGGATGTTCGATCCGGTCGCCTTGCGCGGCGTCTACGCTAATGCGGCCGCGCTCGACCTCTGGGGCTCCGATAATCTCGACGCCCTTCTGGCGCGCGATTTCAGCAACGTCTCCCCCGCCGTCCTGGCCCGCACCGAGCGCCTGGCGCGCGAGACGGCCAATGGCGAGACCCTGACGGAAGACTGGACCTTCTACCCGCACGGGCGACCGCTGACGGTGTCGGCGGTGATCTCGACCTATCGCCTGACGGACGGCACGTCGGTTCTGCTGTTTGAGGCGGCGCCCATTGCGGTCGAAAACGAGGAGCGTCGCGCGGTGGAGGCGTTGCGCCACACCTCGACGCTGATCACCCTGTTCGACAGCGAGGCCCGCCCGATCTTCTCCAACCCGTCGGCCTTCGCCGCCTACGGCTCGACGGCGCACCCCTTCGAGGCCCGGTTCGCCGAACCCGAGCGCGCCCAGCCCATGCTGGCGACCGCCCTATCGGGGTCAGCGATTTCCGACGTCTGCGAGATCATCACGCGAGAAGGCGTGCGCTGGCACCATCTGGACGTTCGTCCCGTGACGGACCCCGTCACGGGCCATCTCGGCGTCTTGCTGAACGAGATCGATGTGACCGACCGCGTCGAGGCCGAACAGGCCCGCGTCGCCGCCGAGCAGAAGACATCGATGGCCGAGGCCCGGCAGAAGTTCCTGACGGACATGTCGCACGAACTGCGCACGCCGCTGAACGCGGTCATCGGCTTCTCCGATCTGTTGTCCAAGGCCGGCCTGCCCGACGAACAGGCTGATCAGGCCGCCCGCATCAACGGCGCGGGCCAGCGCCTGTTGTCCGTCGTCAACGATATGATCGACCTGTCGGCCGACAACGTTGTTCCCCTGGAGCCTTCAGACACCCCGGCCGAGCCCGCCCCGCCGGCCAATGAGGACGTCCCTGCCCTGCGCGTCCTCTATGTCGACGATCACGACAGTAACCGCGCCCTGGTCATGGCGGTGTTGACGGCCCAGGGCATCGCCTGCGCCACCGCCAATGACGGCGAACAGGGCGTCGAGGCCGCCCGCACCGGCGACTGGGACGTGATCCTGATGGATATCCAGATGCCCGTAATGGACGGCGTCGAGGCGACCCGCGCCATCCGCGCCCTGCCCGGCGTGACAGGCCGCACCCCCATCGTGGCCCTGACCGCCAACACCCTGCCGGAACAGCTGACCCAGTACGAACAGGCCGGCATGGACGACTGCATCGCCAAGCCGATGAACATCGTCGATCTGGTCATGCGCGTCACCGCCTGGGGCGCCAGCGACTGGCGGACCTTCGATCCCCGTTGCGAAGACGCGGCGGCCGCTGTCGCCTAAAATTCGGCGCGGCGTCTTCTGAAGCCACGCCGTCGGCCTTATCTTCTCTCCATGCCAATAGCCCGTCTCGACAGTCGCGCCCTGATCTCCGTCACGGGCGAGGATGCGAAACCCTTTCTGCACAACCTGCTGACCCAGGATGTGGAGACGCTGGTCGACGGGGAACTGCGGTTCGGCGCCCTGTTGTCGCCGCCCGGCCGGCTGCTGTTCGACCTGTTTCTTCTGGGACAGGCTGACGGCGTTCTGCTGGATGTGGCGACAGAACGTCGCGACGCCCTGATCCAGCGCCTGTCGATGTACAAGCTGCGCGCCAAGGTTCAGGTCGCCGCCGACGACCGCCCGGTCTTCGCCGCCTGGCCGGATGCGCCGACCGGCTTCATCCCCGACCCCCGCACGCCCCTGATGGGCGGCCGTCTCTATGGCGAGGCGACTGCGGATGCCTCCGAGGCCGACTACGACGCCTACCGCCTGTCGGTCGGCCTGCCCGATCCGACCGCCGACGCGCCTCAGGACAAGACCTATCCGATCGAGGCCGACTTCGACTTGCTGAACGGCATCGACTTCCAGAAGGGCTGTTTCGTCGGCCAGGAAACGACCTCGCGGATGAAGCGCCGGGGCACGATCAAGAACCGGATGCTGCCGCTGGACTTCGAAGGCCCGCCCCCCGCCTTCGGCGCCGAGGTGCTGAAGGGCGACCTGCGCGCGGGCGAAGTCCTCTCGGGGCAGGACGGTTCGGTCATGGCCCTGCTGCGCATCGACCGCCTCGACGGCGACCTGACCGTGGACGGCCGCCCGGTGCGCTTGCGCAAACCCGCCTGGATGGGCGAGGACGTCCTTCCCTCCTCCAACGCGTGAGTCCCCCCATGAAGATCGCCGATCAGATCGTCCTCGTCACCGGCGGGGCGCGCGGCGTCGGCGCCGCCTGCGTCCGCGCCTTCGCCCATGAAGGCGCTCGCGTCGTCATCAACTGGAGGAACAGCGGCGGGGCCGCGAACGCTTTAGCCGCCGAGATCGGCGAGCGCGCCCTCGCCCTCCAGGCCGACGTGACCGACCGCGCCGCGGTGGACGCCATGGTCGCGGCCGCGCAAAGCCGGTTCGGCGCGCCCGTCAGCACCGTCGTCAACAACGCCCTGGACTACAGCTTCAACGGCGATGCCCGCTCCCAGATGACCGCCATCGGCTGGGACGAGATGGATCGCCAGTTCTCGACCGTCGTGCGCGGCGCCCTGAACCTGGTCCAGGCGACCGCGCCCGGCATGGCCTCCGCCCGGTTCGGCCGCATCGTCAACATCGGCACCAATCTGTTCCAGAATCCGGTCGTGCCCTACCACGACTACACCGCCGCAAAGGCCGCCCTGCTCAGCCTGACCCGCACCGCCGCCGGCGACCTCGGCCCTGACGGCATCACCGTCAACATGGTCTCGGGCGGTCTCCTGCGCACCACTGACGCCAGCGCCGCCACGCCCGAGGCCGTCTTCGACCTGATCGCCGGCATGACGCCGCTGCGCAGCGTCACGACCCCGCAAGAGTTCGCCGACGCGGTCCTCTTCTTCGCCTCCCCCTGGAGCCGCGCGGTAACCGGCCAGAACCTGGTCGTGGACGGCGGATTGGTCCGGGACTGAAGCCCGCGACCTTCCTTCTCCCGTTGGGAGAAGGTGGCTCGCAGGGCCGGATGAGGGTCGGGCGGTAGACCAGTTCGCTTGGACCCGACCCTCACCCTTTCGCGCCAGAACGACGGCTATGGCCGCCGTGCGCTCAAGCCCTCTCCCAATGGGAGAGGGACAAACGGTGCTACCCATCGTATCGCCGCGAAACTTCCACCAACATTTCCGCGACTTGCTTTCCGACAGCGTCAATCAACCAGCGCCCGCCGCCAACGCCCCTACAATACGCGGCTTTACGCCAGAGGCCGCAAACCCTGATCGCATCGACCCGAGCACAGCCTCCGAGATTAGACGAATTAGACACTTTAGACGGTGTTTTTCCTCCGTCGCCCCGAGGCCGAACACCCTTTCCTCAATCGGAACACACTGGCAACTTCAGCCTATGACCGACTCACACGCTTCAGAGGGTCTCGGCGGCCGATGCGGCTGGTGCGGGACCGACCCGCTCTATGTCGCCTATCACGACACCGAATGGGGCGTGCCCGAGCGCGATCCCCGCGCCCTGTGGGAAAAGCTGGTGCTCGACGGCTTCCAGGCTGGCCTTGCCTGGATCACCATCCTCAGAAAACGCGAGGGCATCCGCGACGCCTTCGATGGTTTCGATCCCGAGATCGTCGCCCGCTACGACGAGGCCGACATCGAGCGCCTGCTGAACGATCCCCGCATCATCCGCTCGCGCGCCAAGATCAACGCCGCCATCCGGGGCGCCCAGATCTGGCTTCAGATGCGCGATGACGGCGAGGACTTCTCCGCCTGGCTCTGGTCCTTCGTCGGCGGCGAGCCGATCCAGACCCCCTACGCCGACTATCGCCAGGCCCCGACCCAGACCGAACAGTCGGTCGCCATGGCCAAGGCGCTGAAGAAGCGCGGCTTCAACTTCTGCGGCCCGGTCATTGTCTACGCCTTCATGCAGGCCGTCGGCATGGTCAACGATCACCAGACGACCTGCTTCCGTCACGCCCAGGTTCGTGCGATGGCGAGCCATGGCTAAAGCCCCCGCAAATCCGAAAGCCTTCCCGACCCTCGCGCTGGAAACGGTGCTGATGCAGCGCGTCAACGGTCACGTCTGCGGCGTGGATGAGGCCGGGCGTGGTCCCTGGGCCGGGCCGGTTTCGGCGGCGGCCGTGATACTGAACCCTTACGACCTGCCGCCCGGCGTCGACGATTCCAAGGCCCTGACGGAAAAACGTCGCGCCGCCCTGGAGCCCGAGATCAAGGCCCGCGCCGTCGCCTGGGGCGTCGGCTTCGCCTCGGTGGAGGAGATCGAGGAGCTGAACATCCTGCACGCCACGGGTCTGGCCATGTGCCGCGCCATCGAGGCCTTGCAGGTCCAGCCGGTCGCCGCCCTGGTCGACGGCAACTATCGCTTCAAGCTTCCCTGCGAAATCCAGACGGTCGTCGGCGGCGATGGACTGTCGCTATCCATCGCGGCGGCCTCGATCCTGGCCAAGACCGCGCGGGACCGGTTGATGATCGATTTGGATGCCCAATACCCCGGCTACGGCTTCGCCAGTCATAAGGGCTACAACGCCCCGATCCATCAGAACGCTTTGAAAACCCTCGGCCCTTGCCCCGCTCATCGGCGCAGCTGGTCGCCGATCAAGGCGCTGTTGCAGGAGGCCTGACGCCGTCTCAGATGTGCAGGAAACCGCCCAGCAGCGCGCCCATCAGGGCCGCCACAGCCGCCCCGGCGATCGCCATCATCCAGCGCGGCGGCGGCGCCACCTCGGGCTCGACATCGATCTGCTCGATGGGTTGAGCAGCTTCGACCGACCGCGTGTAACGCGCGGCGTTGTGGGTGAAAGTCGCATCCGCCGTCCGCGGCGCCCACGAGCGCGGCTCGGCTGCCGGACGCGCACGGTAGTCGTCGGGGCGATCGGTCTCGGGGGCGGTGTACGGGTGCGGTTGCATAGTCCCACAACGGCACGCAGCGATTCGCGTTCCGCCCTACCCTCCGTTGTTTTCATTGGTGTCTATGCGGCAACGGGCAGGGAGACCGGGCGCTCGGTCACCACGAACAGGTGCTCGACATTCTTGAGCCGCCCCACCTGCCCGACCTTCTCGCCTTTGGGATTATGGATCCCGATCCGGGCGCCGACATAGCGAGGATGCGCTACCTCCAGCACCTGCACATGCCCCCGCGCCGACAGCATCTCGACCAGGTCGGCGCGGCTCAGATACCCCTCGTCGTTGAAGCTGACGATCAGGTTCGGCGCCTTGACCCGCTCGATCACGGTCCGCAGCGCCGGGCCGATGCCGGGCCGGCTGTTGAAGGCGCTCTTGCGCGTCCTCACGTCCACCCGCTTGTTGGCCACCCCATAGGTCTCGGGCCGGTCCCACAGCACCAGGCTCTCCCAGCAATGGTAGTTCCCCAGATAGGAATGCTGGTTGTAGGGCGGGTCCAGATAAACCAAATCCGCCTCGACCTGTTCGGCGATCTCGACCGCATCGCCCTGCGTCGCGCGGCACGGCCCGTCCACGGCCGGAACCAGATCCGGTGTGCGCAGCTCCAGCGTCTTCAACGCTCTGGGCGCCCACTGCTTCATATAGGCCATCTGAACCCCGGCGGTGGAATCCACCCGATCCGCCGCCTCCATCAGGCTGACGAGGGCGATGGCCTTGAGTTCCGGCTCCAGTCCCATGGCCTCGATCCGGTCGCGCATGGCGTCGATGCGCGCGCCGTTGTCCGGGTGGAAATACCGCGCGTCCTGACAGAACGCCCGGGTGAACCATCCCGCCTCGGGCTTGACTGTCCGCAGCTCGGCCAGCACGGTCTCGACCCGATCGATCCACCGCTCCCGATCCGCCTGAACATAGGTCGTCGCCAGAGCATGGGCGTAGGCGTTCAGGTCGTTCGACCAGACCTGAAACCCTTGCTTCTTCAGGGCGTGTCCGACCCGCGCCGTGCCCGAAAACAGATCGCACACCCGCCCGCCCTGCGGCAGCACCCCCGCCACCGCACCCGTCACATGCCCCAGCAAGGCGCGCTTGGAGCCGATATATTTGATCATGACGCGGCCCGACTCATCGCGGCAGCATAGCGGTTGTCGCAAGGCGCGCGAAGTTGCCCAAACCGTTGGAACCCAACCGCCGCGTCTAGCTTCAAGGCAACGCGCGGTCCATGCTCGATGCGACGACTATGGAGAAGGCGCATGCCCCACAGTAAAACCCATCGGGTCGATCGGATCGGCTGGCTCAGGGCGGCGGTGTTGGGGGCAAATGACGGGCTGGTGTCGACGGCCAGTCTGGTGGTGGGCGTCGCGGCGGCGGCGACCAGTCATGGCGGCACACTAATCGCGGGCGTGGCGGGACTAGCGGCGGGCGCCATGTCGATGGCGGCGGGCGAATATGTCTCGGTCAGTTCGCAGTCCGACACCGAAAAGGCCGATCTGGCGCGCGAGGCGGTCGAACTGGCGGGCGATCATGAGGCGGAGACGCGCGAACTGGCCGGCATCTATGTCGGGCGAGGCGTCGCGCCGGATCTGGCGACCGAGGTGGCGCGTCAGATGATGGCGCATGATGCGCTGGGCGCCCATGCGCGCGACGAGCTGGGTATTTCGGAGATCACCACCGCGCGGCCGATCCAGGCGGCGCTGACCTCGGCGATCACCTTCTCGACCGGAGCCGCCCTGCCTCTGGTCGTCGCCGCTGTCGCGCCGCTGGACACGTTGGCGATCTGGGTCGCGGTTTCCGCCCTGCTGGGACTGGCGGTGCTAGGCGCCCTAGGCGCCCGCGCAGGCGGCGCGCCGATCGGACGATCGGTTTTGCGCGTGGTCTTCTGGGGCGCGCTTGCCATGGCCATCACCGCAGGCGTGGGCCGCCTGTTCCACATCGCCGCCTGATCAGAACCTCGCCGTCAGGGCCAGGCGGGCGGTGAGCGGTCGTTGCGGCGTGCTGATGTCGCCCGAGGCGTAGAAGGGATTGCCGAAGGTGAAGGTGTCGTCGCTGCGGTTGAACAGATTGTCCACCGACGCCCTGATCGCCCAGCGATCGATCTCCACGCCGACGCCCAGCGAACTGGTCAGATAGCCGGCCGAGGCGCCGGCGGAGGTCGGCGACAGGGCGATATCGGTCGGGCCGACATAGCCCAGGCGAAGCTCCGAACGCACCGTCGCATGCGCCAGATGCGCCTCATGCACGACGCCGCCCTGCACGCTGAAATCGGCAACCGCCGGCAGGCGCGTATCGGTCCCGAGCGCGAAACCGGAATCGGGTCGGGTCAACTCGGGATCATTGACGACGGCGTGCGCATCCAGCGTCCACGGCCCGTCCCGCCATTCGACCTCGCCCTCGATGCCGCGATTGCGGCCGTCGCCCAGATTGGCGGTGAAGGGCAGGCCCCGCGCGTCGAACCGGTCCGACTGGATGTTGCGCCAATCGGCGACGAAGACCGCGCTTCGCCCGCGCAGTCGCCCTTCGAACAGGGTGAAGCGCGCGCCCGCCTCGCCGGCGATGATCTCGTCCGGCTTCACGCGTCGCGCGGGCTGCTGATCGCCGCCCGGCACGGCCCCGGCGTTGAAGCCCGGCCCGCGATAACCCTCGGTCGCCAGGGCGTAGAAGACGAAGGGGCCGCGATCGTATTCGATCACCAGACGCGGGGTGATATCGACCAGAGCGTCTTCTCCAGACACCTCCGTCGGATCGCCGTCGGTTTCGCTGCGATGCTCGACCCCTATGCGGAACAGGCGCGCGCCGGCGGTGATCTTCAGGCGGTCGTTCAGCGCATAGGCGGCGTCGCCGAACAGGGCCGCCTCGTCCACATGGTCGCGCCTGCGTTGTCGATAGCCCCCCGGCCGGCCCTGCCCGTCCGAGATCGCGACGGTGCGCGTGTGGGTGTATTCCGAGAAGAACAGTCCGGCGCTCCACTTCAGCCGCGCGCCGAAGTCGCCGTTCAATCGCAACTCATGCACCGCGGCCGACAGGTCGTCGGCCTGGTCCAGCGCCGCTGTTCCCGTAAGCCCGAACAGTCCGGCCCCAGGCGTCGCATCGTAGTGCGCATCAAGGCCGTGCGACTGAACGCTGGATGAGGCCCGCAGCCGCGCCCAGCCCAAATCCCCGTCCACCGAGGCCCAGACGCCGTCAAAATCGTTGCGGCTGGGCTCCATCAGGCTGCGACGACGCGCATAGGGGTCGTCGGCGCCCAGGTTGGCGTACTGGCTGTCGTCAACGTCGATGGTCTGGGCCAGGAAGCCCGCCTTTAAGGTCCAGCCGGGGGTCAGACGCAGCAGCGCCGCCGCCCTCAGCCCCTGCCGATGCATGCCGCCAGTATTGGTCAGGCCGAGGGCCTGATCATCGACGTAGCCCCCGACCGTCTCGTCATAGCCGACGACCCGGACCGCCAGGCGATCGCGCAGGATCGGGGCGTTGATCATCAGCTCGACGGCGTCGCCCGGCGCGCCGCCGGCTGTCAGCGCCCCCTCCGCCGTCACGCGTCCATAGACGCCGTCCAGGTCCGGCGCGCGGCTGACCATCTGAACGACGCCGCCCATCGAACCGGCGCCGTAGAGCGCCCCCTGCGGCCCGCGCAGAACCTCGACCCGTTCGATGTCCGCCAGACGCAACGCCGGATCGGGCGCGTCGTAGGTCAGGCGCACATCGTCGAGATATAGCCCGATCAGGCTTTGCGCCTGTCCCGCAACGGGTCCGTCCGCCAGGCCGCGAATGAAGAGCTTGTCGCGTCCCGGCCCCAGGTTTGTGACCGTCAGGCCGGAGACGCGGGCAGCGACGCCGTCTAGGTCGCTGACCCCGGCCCGTTCCAGCGTCACCCCGTCCAGCGACGACAGGCCATAGGGCGCGCGCGACAGCAGCAGATTGTCCGTGCGTGACGCGGTCACCACGACTTCATCCAGGGTCGTCGGGGTGACGGGCGTGGGCGGCGCTGCGATCGTTCGCGCGACGACAGGCGGCGAGGCGGCGACCCGCACGATCCTGTAGGCGCCGTCGCCGACACGGGTCGCGACACAGTGTGTGCCCAGCATCAGCCTCGACAGGGCGGCATCGACGGAAAGCCTCCCCCTCACTCCGCGCGTGGGGCCGCATCGCTCGGTTCCGGCGGCGTCGATGCTGACGCCCGCCTGCAGACCGAAATCGAGAACGGCGCTCCGCAACGGCTGAGGCGAAACCGACACCTGAAGCGACGAACGCCCTTGGGCCATGCTGATCGACGGCGTGGTCACACCGCAAACGACGACCAGGGCGCAGAGGAAGGCTCGTACCAAAAGGCGACGTCCGAAACAGGTTCAGCGCCGTTCTAGACGAACCCCTTGCGGCCCGCGAGTGGCCTTGATCGGCAGGAACCGTTCCAGCCGGCCGATCACCGCCGCTTCGTCATCAAGCACCAGCGTGCCGGAGAAGCGCAGGTTCGCCGCGTTCGGCGCCACGGTCACCGGCGTGGCGAAGGCGCGGCTGAGGTCAGCGGCGATCTCTCGCAGCGGTCGATCGTCATAGGCCCGTCGCCCCTGGGTCCAGGCGGCGGCGGTGCGGACATCGACGGGGGCCACGGTCATCCGGTCGTCGGCGTCGTCGCGCTGGACCGACTGACCGACCGTCAGACGCACACGGCGCGCGGGCTGGTTCAGGTCGCTAACCTCGACCACGCCCCGCAGCACCGCCACCTGGGTGTCATCGGAGGATCTGCGGATGTTGAAGGCCGTGCCGACCACGCGCACCTGGCTTTCGCCGACATCGATCAGGAAGGGTCGGCCGGCGTCATGCGCGACGTCGAAGGTCGCCTCGGCCTGATCCATGTGCACCAGACGCCGTCCCCGCTCCATCTTCACCGCCAGGGTCGAACCGCCGTTGATCTGAAGCCGCGATCCGTCGTCCAGCGTCACCGTCCGCGTTTCGCCGGGTGCGGTGCTGTAGATCAGGGTCGGGGCGGTTTGCAGCATCGGACCCAGGAAGATCGCCGCGGCGAGGGCCGCAGCCATCGCCGGGACCGCCACCATCCACCGCCGCCCCAGGTCCCTGCGCCGCTCGCGGTGCATCGACAGGTCGATGACCGGCGCCGGCTGAACGTCGGACAGGTGGCCCGACGCCGCCCACAGCCCCTCGGCCTCGTCGAAGGCGCGCCGATGGGCCGGGTCTTGATCGAGCCAGGCCGTGGCCGCGTCGATGTCCGCGATCGTCACGTCATCGGCGCGCAGACGCACGACCCAGGCGGCGGCCTGGGCGGCGATCTCCTCGTCCTTGATGACGTCGTCCTGGGTCATGATCCGGTCCGGGCCCGAGCGGGCTTTGGGGAAGAGACGACGCGGTCGCGCCGCATCCTCAATGAAAAATGGCTAAATCCGGTCGTCATGGCCAACCGACCCGCAGCAGCAGTGCCTTCAGCGAGGCGGAAACGTATTTCTCGACCGCGCTGCGCGAGACGCCCATCCGCTCGGCGACCTCGGCCTGGCTGAGCCCGGCCATCTTGTGCAGACGGAAGGCCTCTGCGGCCTTGGGCGGCATCCGATCAATCGCGGCGACCACCTTTTCCAGCTTCAAGCGGGCCCACACGGCGTCCTCTGCCGACGGCGCATCTTGGGCTTCGGCCGCATCATCGATAGCGGAAGCGCGCCGCCATTCCAGATCGCGCGCGCCCGCACGACGCTGCGCCTTGGACGCATCCAGGGCCAGATTGGCGGCGATCCGATAGAGGAAGGCCTGTGGGTGGCGGACCTCGGCGGCGGCCTCCTCGGTCATGGATTGCAGCCGCACCCAGACATCCTGCGCCAGATCTTCGGCCGCAGCCGACGATCCCGTGCGCGCCGTCAGAAAGCGCACCAGGGCCGGGCGGCTGTCCAGCCACGCGTCCGCCAGGGCTTGCCGCGCCGCTCGGCTCTGGTCGTGCTGAGGGGGACCGGAAGAGGCGTTCACCACCCCATCGTGGGTTGCTGCGCCCTCTGCCGCAACCGCGATTGCGACGGCGAAAGATTTTTTTGTGGGGGTCGCCGCACCGCGTCGTCTCTGGCCCGAAGTCCCCTGGTCCGAGGCCCGCATGCTTCCACTCCGCCTGCCCGAAGACGCCCATCCGGTTCGGCCGCGCGCGCGCCGCACGCTGTCGTCGCGCATTATCCGGTTCGACGACCCTTGCCGAGGCGAACGTCGCCGCGTGGAGCAGTTCATTGAGGCGGCCTATGCCGAGGCCTATGGCGGCCAGATCCAGGCCCATTTCCCAACCCTGATGAGCGTTCAGGATGAGGCGGGCGTCATCTACGCCGCCGTCGGCTTCCGGCATGCCGCCGAGGCGCCTCTGTATCTTGAGCAGTATCTGGACGCCTCTGTCGAAGCGGTGCTGCGCCAAGCCATCGGCGCCGTCATCGACCGCGCGCAGGTGGTCGAAATCGGCAGCCTGGCCTCCAGCGGACAGGGGGCAACCGTCTTCCTGTTCGCCGCCATGGCCCATCATCTGCAGTCCGAAGGTTTGAGGTTCGCCGTCGCCACCGCGACCGACGAACTGCGCCGCATCTTTCACAAGGCTGGTCTGGGCGCGCTTCAACTTGCGCGCGCCGATCCGCGCCGCCTCGACGACGGCGGCGGCAGCTGGGGCGCCTATTATCAGACCGATCCGGTGGTGCTGGCCGGCTCGATCGACGCGGCGACCGCGCCGCTGGATCACTTCTCCGAAACGGCGCCGGTCGGACGGGCCGTCCGCACCCGCCTGCACTACGAGGATCGCTCATGAGCGCCGTTCTGGACGCCCTGTCGCGTCGCGCCCGCACCACGCCTGATGATCTGGTGATCCAGTGGGCCGAAGGTTCGCTGACCGCGGCCGAACTCCTGGCGCAGGTCGGTCAGCTCGCGGCCGCCCTGGCCGACGACCGGTCTCCGGTCGGAGTCCTGCTCGACAACGGGCCGGCCTGGGTCGTCGTCGATCTGGCGCTGATCCTCGCCCAGCGACCGAGCGTGCCGATCCCGCCCTTCTTCACGGCCGCTCAACGCGATCATGCCCTCGCCGACGCTGGCGCGGGGCTGCTGATCACGCCAGGCGCTCCGGGCGAACTGACGGCGGGCGGCGCGCCCATCCGGCTGACGCCGACAGGGTTGGCGGTGCGCGATCTGCATCCCGGCACGGCCAAGATCACCTACACCTCCGGCTCGACCGGCGCGCCCAAAGGCGTCTGCCTGTCGCAGGATCAGATGGAGGCGGTCGCCGCCTCTCTGGTTCAGGTTCTGGGTCGGGACCGCGCCGGGCTGCATCTGCCGGTGCTTCCATTGGCGGTGCTGCTGGAGAATGTCGCCGGCCTCTATGCGACGCTTCTGGCCGGCGGCCGCTATCACGCGGCGAGCCTGGCCGAGGCCGGGATGGGCGAGGCCTTCCGCCCCGACTTTGCGCGCCTGCTGACAACCGTTGTCCAGACCGGCGCCACGACCCTGATCCTGGTTCCCGAACTGCTGCGCGGCCTGATCGCCGCCCAAGGCGCGATGCGGCTGGATCATCGGCTGGAGATGATCGCGGTCGGCGGCGCACGCGTTTCCCCGGCCCTGCTGGAGGCCGCCGCCAACGCCGGCCTGCCCGTGGTCGAGGGCTATGGCCTCAGCGAATGCGCCTCGGTCGTGGCGCTCAACAGTCCGGACGACGGCCGCCCCGGCACGGTCGGCCGACCCCTGCCTCACCTTGAAGTCCATCTGGCCGACGACAGCGAAATCCTGGTCTCGCCCCATCCCTTCCTTGGCTACGTCGGCCAGGCGCCCGCGCCGGAGCGCCTGCACACAGGCGACATCGGCCGCTTCGACGCCCATGGACGGCTCAGCATCGAAGGCCGCAAGGCCAACACCCTGATCACCGCCTTCGGCCGCAATGTCGCGCCCGAATGGGTCGAGAGCGAGCTTCTGGCCGAACCCCAGATCCTTCAGGCCATGGCGATGGGCGAGGCGCAGGCGTCGTTGTCGGCCCTGATCGTGGCGACGCCCGGCGCCGACCCTGCCCAGATCGAAGCCGCCGTCGCGCGCGCCAACGCCCGCCTGCCCGATTACGCCCGCATCGGCGACTGGCGTCTGGTTCCGCCCTTCGATCCCGCCGCTGGTCAGGTCACGGCCAACGGTCGTCCGCGTCGCGAGACCCTGCTGCGCACCTACGCCCCTCCCCCTCGCAAGCCGCCTGAGAGTTCGCATGTCGTTTTTTGAAACCCTGGTCGCCGCGACCGCAACCGAGCGGGCCGCCTTCGCCGCCATCCCTCAGATCAGGGACGGTCTGGCCGGCCGAATCAGCCGCGACACCTACGTCGCCTATCTGGCCCAGGCCTATCACCACGTCCGCCACACCGTGCCGTTGATGCAGGCCGCCCGAACGCGGCTGGACGATGACCACGCCGTCTTCAAGGCCGCGCTCGACGACTATATCGCCGAGGAAACCGGCCATGAGCAGTGGATACTGAACGACATCCGCGCCGCCGGCGGCGACCCCGATCAGACCGTGCATAACGGCCCGAACGTCGCGACCGAACTGATGGTGGCCTATGCCTATGACACCATTCAGCGCGTCAATCCGATGGCCTTCTTCGGCATGGTCTATGTGCTGGAAGGCACCAGCATCCAGCTGGCCAGCGTCGGGGCAGAGGCCGTGCAACAGAGCCTCGGCCTGCCGCCCGCCGCCTTCACCTATCTGATCTCTCATGGGGCTCTGGATCAGGATCACATCCTGTTCCTCAAGCAACTGCTGGACGGGGTGTCGGACGCCAACGACCGCGCCGCCATCGTCCACATGGCCAAGGTGATGTTCGGCCTGTTCGGCGGGGTCTTCGCCTCCATCCCCCACATCGCAGCGCGGGAGACGGTCGATGCAGTTTGAGGATCGCAACATCTTGGTCACCGGCGGCTCCGGCGCCTTGGGGCGTCGTGTGGTCGAGCGGATCGAGCGCGAGGGCGGTCGTGTCACGATCGTCGCCCGTGCGCCGGTTACGGGCCATCACACCCTGGTAGGCGATCTATCGACCCCGCAGGGCCTCGACCGGGTCGCTGAACAGGCCGGCGGCCGCGTCTGGGACATTCTGATCAATATCGCCGGCATCCAGCATTTCGGCCCGCTGGAACAGCAGACGCCCGAGCACCTGCTGGCGACCTATATGGTCAATCTGGTCGCGCCGGCGCGTCTGGCCCAGGCCGTCCTGCCCGGCATGAAGGCGCGCAAACACGGCCAGATCGCCAACGTCGGCTCCATTTTCGGCTCGATCAACTTCGCCCACTTCGCCAGCTATTCCAGCGCCAAGGCCGGGATGCGGGCGCTCAGCCAATCGCTGCGTCGCGAGCTGGCCGGCACAGGCGTCGGCGTCACCTATGTCGCGCCCCGCGCGGTAGCTACGCCGTTCAATTCCGCCAAGGTCGATGAATATGCGCGCCTGACCGGCATGGCCGTAGACGATCCGGACGCGATCGCCGACCGCATCGTCGCCGCCATCCGCTCAGATCGCCGCGACGTCTATCTCGGCTTCCCCGAGAGCCTGTTCGTCCGCCTCAACGCTCTGGCGCCCGGCCTGATCGACGGGGCCCTGAAATCCAACGACCTGAAAGCCCGCGCCCTGTTCGCCGGCTGAACTACAAAAAGGAGAGAAACGCCATGAAGACCGCTCTGTTCGCCCTGGCCCTGATGGCCGCCCCCCTGACGGTCGCCTCCGTCGCCCATGCCGACGCCTGCGACGACCGCGCGCGCGGTCTCCAGCAGTCGTGGGACCATGTGAATTTCGAGGTCCCGCAAGGCGTTCGAATCGCGGAAATGGCGCGGCTGAACACCCAGGCCGACGCCGTCGTGGCCCAATGCCCCAACCGCGCCGAACCTCTGGTCTGGAACGCCATCATCACCGCATCGGAAGCGGGATTGAAGGGCGGCATCGGCGCCCTGGGCCTCGTGCGTGAGGCGCGCACCGAACTTGAACAGGCCGAGCGGATCAATCCGCGCGCGCTGAACGGCTCGGTCTATGTCAGCCTCGGTTCGCTCTACGCCCAGGTGCCGGGCGCCCCGATCGGTTTCGGCAACCGCCAGCGCGCCCGCGACTACCTCCAGCGCGGTCTGGCCATGGCGCCCAACGACATCGACGCCAACTTCTTCATGGGCGATCTGCTGGTGCGTGAACACGATTGGAACGGCGCCGCCCGCTACCTGCAGAAGGCCATCGACGCCCCCGCTCGCCCCGGCCGTGCCGTCGCCGACCGCGGTCGCAAGGCCGAGGCCCGCGCCCTGCTCGTCCGCGCCCAGCAGCATCACTGAACAGATCCATCATGAGCCCTGTTCCCCCCGCCCTGTCGCTCGACGTCGTTCAACGCCGTCGCAAATGGTTCGCCGGTCTGGTTCTGCTGGCCCTCATCGTCCTGACCGCCAGCGTCCGCTCGGTCGCCGCCCTCGACGGCGAATGGCATGAAGGCGTCGAAGGCTTGGGCCTGGCCGCCATCATCGTCGCCATCGTCGGTCGCGCCTGGTGCTCGCTCTATATCGGCGGACGCAAAAAGGCCGAGATCGTCGATCGCGGCCCCTATTCCATCACGCGCAACCCGCTCTATGTCTTCAGCTTCATCGGCGCTTTCGGCGTCGGCGCCCAGACCGGCAGCGTGACGATCGGCGCCATCTTCGCCGTGGCGACCTTCCTGGTCTTTCTGCGCACGGTCGGCCGCGAAGAGGCCTGGCTGGCCGAACATTTCGGCGCGCCCTATGCCGCCTATTGCGCTCGCACGCCGCGCTTCCTGCCCAATCCCGCCCGCTGGCGCGACGCCGACGAACTGACCATCCGTCCCGCCTTCTTCGTCCGCACCCTGCGCGACGGCCTGGTTTTCCTCGCCGCCATCCCCGTCATGGAAGGCATCGAGCACCTGCAGTCATCAGGATTGATCGGCTTTCCGATCAGCCTGTTCTAGCCCTAACCGTCGCGCCATTCGCTGAGCATTTGGCCGTCGGCGTCTTCGAAGGCGACGCGATCGAATTGCGCCGCGCCGATGCAGACCGGCCGTTGATCAGGGGCTGCCGTACGACAGTGGATGGCGCGGCCGTCGGCGAAGGTGGTCATCCGGCCTTCCAGCACGAGACGATAGCCCTGTGCTGATGGCGCAGGCGGCTGGCCATCCTCGCCGCGCAGGGTGAACTCATAGGCACGGCCGTTTCGACGGCCGGTCCGCGCGCCGTTCGGCTTGAATACGGCGGCCAGCCCCGAAGTTTGAGGCGAGGCCTGGCTTGAAGGCGAGGCGCCGGGCGCAATCGCCGGGCAGGCCTCGGTGCGCAGCCACGGCCGTTCCAGCCAGAACCCCTCGACCGCCTCCAAGCCGCTGTCGTCGCGTCCAATCAGACCGGACTGCAGCCAATCCGCCGGCGCCAGGCTGAACTTCAAGGTCCGGCGGTCTTTCGCCCAAGCCACTGTCGCCAGTCCGTCCGCCGCTGTTTCGGCAGCTTCATCAGGCTCACCGCACCCAAAAGCCTGGCGGACGACAAAGCGTCGCCCGGCCAGAGACGCGCCCCCGACCTCGCGCCCTGCGGCGAAGGCCGAGGCGGCGATGTCCGTGGCCTCAAGCAGGCCGGCGCGATCCAGCACCGGCGCAGGCGCAACGGTCACCACCGGCGGCGTTTCGGATTTTTGGGCCGGAGCAGGCGCAGGCTGCGGCTCACGCTGGCAAGCGGCGAGCGCCAGCAGGGACGCCGCAAGCGCGACTATCGAAGACCGAGGCGACGCAATCGTTTCGAGCATGGAACCACTCTAACACGCGAACCGCTGAGGTGGATGCGCTGACCCGAAAAGGTTGACGCGAACGATGGGGGACGGTCTGCACAGCATCATGACTTTCGACCAGATCGCCGCCCTTGCCGTGCTCGTCGCCGTCGTGGGCGTCCTGATCCATGGCAAGATGCGGGCCGACGTCGTCGCCTTGACCGGCGCCGCCGTCCTTCTGCTGTTGGGCGTCGTGCGGCCGGTCGAGGTGCAGGGCGCCTTCGCCAGTCCCGCCGTCATCGCTTTGGCAGGCCTGTTCGTCATCGCCTACGCCATTGAACTGTCCGGCCTCTTGGGCTGGTTGATCCGACAGGCGACGCAGCTTTCCGCCCGGATCGGCGCCCGGGGCATCTGGATCGTCATCGGCCTGTGCGGTTCGGTCGGCGGCTTTCTGAACAACACCCCTGTGGTGGTCTTGGCCGCGCCGGTGATCCGCGACGTGGCCCAATCGCTGCGCTTGTCGCCCAAACGCTTTCTGATGCCGCTCAGCCACGTCACGGTCATGGGCGGTCTGCTGACGCTGATCGGCACCTCGACCAACCTGCTGGTCAACGACATGGCCCGCAACGCCGGCCAGCCGGTCTTCGGCCTGTTCGAGATCACCCCCGTGGGTCTGGCCATCGCGGTCGTCGGCGGCCTGTGGCTCTATTTCGTGGGTGCGCGCCAGCTGGGTCGATCGGTCGCCAGGGATGAGGCGGAAACCGCGCGCCTGGCGGAAATGGAAGAGGCGCGTCGCCGCGCAGAGGCCGAGGCCATCAATCGTCGCAAGCGCCTGCTGCCGTTCGGCCTGCCGCGCCTGGGCGGATCACGAAACCAGGTCGATGGATCGGGCGATGCGCATCTTGGCGACGTTGAACTGTATGGCGCCGCCGATCGTCCGCTGCGGCTGAGGCCGGCTGCGATCTCGCTTGGCGTGTTTGTCCTGGTGATCTTGTCGGCGGCGCTGGGGTGGGCGCCGATCGCCGCCTCGGCCTTCGCCGGAGCCGTCGGCTTGATCCTGTTGCGCGTCATTACGCCCGAAGAGGCCTATGCCGGACTGCGCCCTGAAATCCTTTTGCTGATCGCCGGCATGGTCGTGGTCGGCACGGCCATTGAGGTCACGGGGCTGGCGTCCGCCGGCGCAGATCGTCTGATCGGCGTGATCCGGCCCCTGGGGCCGCTGAGCGCCTTAATCGTACTTTACGGCGTGACGCTGTTCGCCACCGAACTGCTGTCCAACGCCACTGTCGCGGTTTTGATTACCCCCATCGCCGTGGCCCTGGCCGAAAGTCTCGGCGTGGACCCCCGCCCCTTTTTGGTGTGCGTCATGATGGCGGCCTCGGCCGCCTTCGCCACCCCATTCGGCTATCAGACCAATGTGCTGGTCTTCAACATGGGCGGCTATAGCTACATGGACTTCGTCCGCGTCGGCCTGCCTTTGAACCTGATCACCTGGATCGCCGCCATGGTCGCCATCCCGATCTTCTTCCCGTTCTGATCGAGTGGCAATCGTAGTGGTGCGGGCGGCCGGGCTTGAACCGGCAAGGACTTTCGTCCGGCAGATTTTAAGTCTGCTGCGTCTACCAGTTTCGCCACGCCCGCAGCCCGGTCTGGCCCGGTCCGGCTCCTATAGACGGAACCGGGCTGGGTCTCCAAGTCGTCAGCGTGTCGGGGTCGCCGGCGTGGTCGCGGGCTTCATTGCCCGAAAGTCCACGTCCGAATCGGCGATCAGCCACAGCAAGCCCGCCCAGGCGGCGACGTTCTGGTTCAGCTGCGCCGGGTCGATCTTGTCCAGCGTGTCGTTGGCGGTGTGGTGCAGGTCGAAATAGCGAGTTCCGTCCTGAGCCAGACCGAAGAAGGGCACGCCCAGCGGGCCCATCGGTCCGACGTCGACGCCGCCTTCGGTTTCGACGCGATCCGAGGCCAGGACGCCGATCGGGTAGAGGACGCGGGTCGCGGCCTTCTGGAAGTCCGAGCCTTGCGCGCCGGCGGGCAGGCGCAGGGCATAGACGCGGTCGGCGCCGAAATCGCTCTCGCCGGCGATGATGTGCTTGTCCAGCGTTGCGCCCTGGCCGCGCGCGTAGACGCCGCCGCCGTTGCCGGTCTGGGCGGTCGGCTGGGCCACTTCTTCCGAACCGTAGAAGATGACGCGCAGGGTGCGGGCCGGGCGGCGGCCGCTGTCCGCGATGGCCTTGGCGGCGGCGACGGTGATGGCGCCCCCTGCCCCGTCGTCGATGGCGCCGGTGCCCAGGTCCCAGCTATCCATGTGGGAGCCCAGCACGATGATCTCGTCGGGGCGCGTGGCGCCCGGCAGATCGCCGATCACATTCTGACTGGTGGTGCGATAGGTGCGGGCGGTCGAGGTAAGGCGCATGCGCACCGGCTGGCGCAGGGCAACCAGGCGGCTGACCTGATCGGCGTCGGGCGCGGCCAGGGCGAAGGCGGGAATGGTCGGCTTGCCGTCGACATAGCGGGTGGTGCCGGTGTGCGGCATCCGGTCCTCGTCAGAGCCCACCGAACGCATGACGAAGGCCGCCGCGCCCTTGGCCGCCGCCACGCCGGGGCCGGCGCCGCGCACGCGGGTCTGAGGACCATAGCCGGAACCGTCCTGCATCGGGTGCATCTGGCCCAGATCGACATAGACGATCTTGCCGCGGACGGCGGCCTCGGGCGCGGCCTGCAGGTCTTCGAAGGTCGAGAAGCGCACGATCTCCGCCTCGACGCCGCCCCTCGGCGTGGCCGGCGAGTGGCCCAGAGCCGCAGCGACCAGGGCCTGGGCGTTGTCGCCGACGATGGCGGCCGAGCTTTCGCCCCGCTCCCAGCCAACCAGCGGGAACTCTTCGATGCGGACGTTCTGGAAGCCGTTGGCGCGCAGATAGTCGGCGGCCCAGGCGGCGGCCTGCTGCTCGGAGCGCGAACCCGCCGGGCGCGCGCCGAACCGCGTCGTCAGTTGGGTGACATAGTCCATGGCGATGTTCGAGCGCATCGCGGCGTCGCGCACCACGATCGCCTGCTGCACCGTCGCCGCATCCTGAGCATGGGCCGCGGGGGTAAACGCGACAAGACCCAAGGCGACGGCGCTGGCGGTCAGCAGACGGATGGACATAAGCAGGCTCCGGACTCAGATGAGAGCCGGACCCTAGGTAGGTTCAGTCGTTCTGGAAATAGGGTTCGACCGGACCCTGCAGTTTCACGGTCAGGGCCTTGCCCTTGCGATCCACGCGGTTGCCGAGCGCCAGACGCACCCAGCCTTCGGACACGCAATATTCCTCGACATTGGTCTTTTCTTCGCCCTTGAAGCGAATACCGACGCCGCGTTGCAGGACTTCGGCGTCGTGATGCGGGCTGGACGGGTCGACCGAAAGGCGATCGGGAGGCGTGTCGGACATGGCGTTGGTCGGGCTCAGATCTCGGGAAGGCGCGGTGATAGACGCGCTGGCGCGCCCTGCCAATCCGAAACCGGGTTCGAAGACTTAAGGCAGCAGGTGATAGTGCTGGGCGACGGCGGCCATCATCACGGTTCCGCCCGCCGGAACGGCGAGTATGATGGCCCTGCGCATGCGGTGCGCCACGTAAAGCAGTTCGCCGATCATGGCGCGGATCCTCGATGTCATCGCTCTCTGACGGAGCGTTCGAAGATCATTGGTCGGACAGAGCCCGCTGTCGAGACGAAACGTCAGCGTTTAGATCACACTTAAGGTTACTGCACAGTTTGACGCGGCTGAGCGTTGGGCGCTGCTGACGGCTGATAGGCCTGCGGGCCGGTCGCAGCGGGAGCCGCCGCAGGCGTGGCGGCGGGACGACGCGCCGGGGTCGCGGCCGGGCGAGCCGCCGGTCGCGCAGCGGGACGGTTGGCGGCCGGGCGCGGCGTCGTACGGGTCGTTGGGGCGGCCGCGGGCTGAGCCGTCGGCGTCGCAGGCGGGGTCGTCGCGGCTGGCGCAGCAGCGGCAGGCGTAGCGGCCGGAGGCGGTGTGGCCTCGGCGGCGGCGGCGCGAGCAGCCATCTGCTGGGCCTGGAACCGGGCGGCGAGCTTTTCGGTCAGTTCCTTGGCTTGCGGCGCGCTCATCTGGGCCATGATGGCGGCCAGAGTGCGCGGACGCATGGCGGCGGCCACCGGCAGGCGCACCCGGTCCTCCAACGCGGCCATGACCGGGGCGGCCTCCTTGGGACGCATGGCGGAATAGACCTGAACCAGACGATCGATCTCGGCCTTCTCGCGCTCGTCGACCTGGCCGAGCATCTGTTTCATCTCGGCCTTCAAGGCTTCCAGCGCCTTGACCTTGGCGTCCAGCTTCTGCTCGGCGGCGACCATCAGCGGCAGGGTGGTGGCGAAGTCCTGATCCCGTGCATCCAGCGCTGCGCGGCGCTGCGACAACGACTGAATGATCTTCAGCTCGGCCGGCGAAATCCCGGCCTGCTGGGCCAGCTGTTCGGGAGACAAGGCGGAACAGGTTCCGGGCAGAGCCGGCTTGGGCGGCGCGCCGGCCGAAGCGGGAACCGCCTCCTCGGCCCAGGCCCTGGCCCCGTCGAACAGGCCCGGCGCGACGCCGACGGCGCGCACGGCGACGACCCCGCCGATGGCGATGGCGATCAGGGGCAGGATGCGGGGAAGGCGGGCCATGAAATGGGGTTCCGAACTCAGGCGGCGAACAGGTCGTCGTCGAGATTACGACGCGCGGCGTTGAGGCTTTGTTTGGCGGAATGGTTAGCGGAGCGTCCGGCCGTCAGGGCCTGAACGATGGCGGCGACATTGTCGCGCCCGGCGGGCGCAGCCGCTTCATTGCGACGGTTCGAAGAGGGACTGGCCAGTCCCTGGATGCGTTGCGCCAGAGCGGCCATGCGCTCAGCCCGCTCCTCGTCTTCGGTTGCGGCCGGCGCCGGAGCCAGGGCGGCCGGGGGTGCGCGACGGGCGGGTTCTTCCTCGACGATCCGCGCCGGCGCCATGGCCGGCGCGCGGGCGATCAGGGTCTCCAGCTGGGCCTTGACCTCACGCGCCTTGATAATCCGGTCGTGCAGCAGATCCGTTTCCTGACCAGAGGCCCGAAGGGTGGCGAGCGCATTTTCGGCGCGGCCGGCGGCGGCGTTCAGTTCGGTGACGGCCTGAGCGAAGGCCAGCTGTCCGGCGCGCAGGGCGGCCAGCTTGCGTTCCAGCTTGATGCCGTAACCGACCGCCGCGATCAGCAGCACCATCAGCACGCCGTCCATAATCATTCCGGCCATCAGATGTTCACTCCCAGGCGGGCGGCGACTTCCGGATTGACCGGCCCTTCGACGCGTATGGCGATGTGCTGTCCCTTGCGACCCATGCGGCCGGTGGTCAGCGGAATGGAGCCGGCGCGGATCGAAACCTCGGAATCCGGCGTGGCGTTCAGCATCATCGTGTCGCCGACCTTGAGGTTCAGCACGCTGGACAGAGGCATTTGCTGTTCGTCCAGGACCGCGCGGACTTCGGTTTCGGTCGTCCAGATCTCGGTGGCCAAGTGGCCTTCCCAGATGTTGTCGCGGCCGAACTTCTCACCCATGAACTGCTGCAGCAGCATCTTGCGGATCGGCTCCAGCGTCGCATAGGGCAGCAGCAGCTCGATACGGCCGCCGCGATCCTCCATGTCGATCCGCAGCTTGATCAGGATGGCGGCGTTGGCGGGACGCGCGATGGCGGCGAAGCGCGGGTTGGTCTCCAGCCGGTCCAGGTTGAAGTGAACCGGGGTCAGGGGCTCGAACGCCTGGCGGGCGTCGTTCAGCACGACCTCGACCATCCGCTGCACCAGCACCCGCTCGATGGTGGTGTAGGGCCGGCCTTCGATGCGCAGCGCCGCCGTGCCGCGACGACCGCCCAGCAGCACATCGACGATCGAATAGATCAGGTTGGAATCGACCGTCAGCAGACCGTAGTTGTCCAGCTCTTCGGCGCGAAACACCGCCAGGATGGCCGGCAGCGGGATCGAGTTCAGATAATCGCCGAACCGGATGGAGGAGATATTGTCTAGGCTGACTTCGACGTTGTCGGAGGTGAAGTTGCGAAGGCTGGTCGTCATCAGACGCACCAGGCGGTCGAACACGATCTCCAACATCGGCAGACGCTCGTAGCTGACGAGCGCGGAGTTGATGATGGCGCGTATGCCCGAGCGTTCGGAACCGTCGTCGTCGCCCAGGTCGAAGCCCAGCAGGCTATCGATCTCATCCTGGTTCAGGACGCGTTCGGACAGGGCGTCGCCGGGATCGCCCAGACCGCCGAACGGATCGAGTTGCGCCGCGTCGGTCATGCCTATTGCACCAGCATTTCTTCGATCAGCACGGCGTCGACCTTGCCCGGGGCGGCGATCAGATTGACGCGGCGCAGGATTTCGGCGCGCAGCTGATAGGTGCCGGCCGAGCCGCTGAGGTCCTCGGGGCGCAGTTCGCGCACGAACCCGGTGAACATGTCCTGCAGACGCGGCATCTCTTCCTGCAGGTGGGTCGCCACCTCGGCGTCGTGCATCTCCAGCGTCAGCTTCAGTTTCAGAAAAGTCGGACGGCCGTCGGGCGACTGAATGTTCATGACCATGTCGGGCAGGGTGTAGAAGGTGACGCCATCCGGCCCCGCGGCGATGACGCCGAGCGCAGGATCGGCCTCGCCTTCCTTGCCGCCGCCGTGACCGCCGCCTTCCTTCTTCTCTTCCTTGCCCTCGGCCTTCTTGTCGGCCTTCTCTTCTCCGTGGCCGGCTTCAGCCTCGGCGCCGTGCGCTTCGGCGGGCTTGGGCTTCAGCATGAAGAAGGCCGCTGCTCCCCCGCCGCCCAGCACCAGCAAGGCGACCGGCGCAATGATGAACAGCAGCGGGATTTTCTTCTTCTTGGGCGCGGCTGCGTCACCGTCGGCGGCCTCGCCTTCGGTCACGGCCGGCAGGTTGGCGTCGGCGTCGGCCGCAGGCGCACCCTTCTTCTTGCCGAACTTGAACATGCGCGCGCCCCGGAGACTCTCTCATCGCGAGGATCGTCCGGTTTGGTTAACGCGACGTTTACAATGGGCAGGATTTGCCGGGTCGAAAGCGGCCTGATCCTGCTCAAACCCGCATTCCGCCTGAATTAACTCTGTTGGCACGGTCGTTGCGAGAGGCTGAGGCGAAGGAGCACGCCTCTCGTGGAAAACGCCGCCTATATCGGACTGTCACGCCAGATGACGCTGCGTCGCGAACTGGACATCGTGGCCAACAACGTCGCCAACGCCAACACCACCGGCTTCAAGGTCGAGCAGCTGATGCTCGGAACCGAGATCGGCCAGCGGGCGCGCAACGACTCGATCCGCCCGTCGGCCAGCTTCGTGCTGGACAACGGCGTCGGCCGCGACTTCGGCCAGGGTTCGATGCAGCAGACCGGCCGCTCGCTGGACTTCGCCATTTCCGGCGAGGGCGCCTTCTTCACCGTGCGTGACGGCGCCAACGGCGAGGCCTACACCCGCGACGGCGCCTTCACCCTGGACCCGGAGGGGCGTTTGACCACCAAACAGGGTCAGGCCGTCCTTGGCGGCGGCGCGGAGATCGTGCTGGACCCTGCGCTCGGCGCGCCCAGCGTCGGCGCCGACGGCACCATCACCCAGAACGGACAGGTCACCGGCCGGCTGTCGGTCGTGCGTTTCGATACGCTCGGCGTGCTCGAAAAGGGCGGTGACAGCCTCTACCGCAACAAGTCCAACGCCCAGCCGATCGAGGCCGCCGACGCCCAGGTCCATCAGGGCTCGCTGGAGTCGTCCAACGTCAATCCGTTGATCGAAATCACCAATCTCGTCGAAATCAGCCGCGCCTACGAGAGCGTGTCGCGCATGATCGACAACACCAACGACCTGAGCCGTCGCGCCGTCGAGCGCCTCGGCAAGGCCGCTTAAGGGAGCCCCTCAAGATGCGCGCACTTCGCACTGCAGCCTCGGGCATGGCCGCCCAGCAGCTGAACGTGGAGGTCATCTCCAACAACATCGCCAACATGAACACGGTGGGCTTCAAGAAGCAGCGCGCCGAGTTCCAGGACCTGCTGTACCAGAACGTCGAACGCATGGGGGCCCAGTCCTCGTCCTCCGGCACCGTGGTTCCAACCGGCATCCAGATCGGCGCGGGCGTCAAGGCCGGCGCCGTCTACCGCGTCACCGAACAGGGCACGCCGCAGATGACCGGCAACCCCTATGACATGGCCATCGACGGCAAGGGCTATTTCCAGATCAGCCTGCCTTCTGGCGAAAAGGCCTACACCCGCGCCGGCAATCTGCAGGTCAATCCGGAAGGCCAGATGGTGACGGACGACGGCTATCTGCTGGAACCGGCGATCACCATCCCGCAGGACGCGACCAAGGTGTCGATCTCCAAGACCGGTCTGGTTCAGGTGACCCAGGCCGGACAGCCCGCCCCGACCACGGTCGGGCAGATCGAACTGGCCAGCTTCTTCAATGAAGCCGGACTGGAAGCCATCGGCGACAACCTGTTGCTGGAAACCGCCGCGTCCGGGCCGGCGATCGTCGGGACGCCCGGCGACGCTGGCTACGGCCAGATCATGCAGTCCTACACCGAGGCGTCGAACGTCGATGCGGTGGCGGAGATCAGCGCTCTGATCGTGGCCCAGCGCGCCTATGAGATGAACTCCAAGGTCATCAGCACCGCCGACCAGATGCTGTCCGTCGCCTCGCAAGTGAAGGGCTAGGGCCGTGATCATGATCCGTTCCCTGCTGCTCGCCGCCGCCGTCAGCGCCTTCGCCGGCGCCGCCCTCGCCAACCCGGTCGTGCTGCGCGCCAACCCCGTGGACGACGACGGTCGCGTCACCCTGGGCGACATCTTCGAGGGCGCGGGCGCTGCGGCCAATGTCGCCGTCGCCGAACGCGTCGGTCCTTCTGTCGTGCTGGACGCCGGTCAGCTTCAGGCCCAGGCGCGTCAGGCGGGCCTTGACTGGAGCAATCCCAACGGCCTGCGCCGCGTCGCCGTGCGCCGTTCGGCCGGACCCGTTCAGACCGTGGCCGAGGCCGCGCCGACGGACGCCGTCCAGGCTGCCCAACCCATCGCCCGCGCCGCCTATCGTCCCGGCGCCGCGCCGCAGGTCATCGCCCGCAACGATATGGTGCGCGTTACCTACCAGGTCGGCGGCGTGAACCTGGCCGTCATGGGCAAGGCCATGCGCAGCGCCGGTCTGGGCGAGCCGGTCGCCATCATGAACACCGCCTCCAACCGCGTCATCGATGCGGTCGCCTCCGGTCCCGGCCAGGCCATCGCCGGCCCCGGCGCCGACATGGCCCGCGCCAATCCCCAACAGTTCGCCGCCCGCTAGGGAATCCCAGTCATGCGTAAAGCCGTCCTGATCCTCGCCGCCTTCGCCCCGCTCGCTGCCTGCTCGACCGTCGCTGAAACGGTGCGCGGTCCGGAACTGGCCCCCATCGGCTATCCCGCCGCCCTGATCCCGGCGCAGCAGGCCTATCTGCCCGCGCGCGAGACCGCGCCGGCCAGCGCCAACAGCCTGTGGCGCACGGGCGCCCGGACCTTCTTCGGCGACCAGCGCGCGCGCCATATTGGCGACATCCTGACGGTCAAGATCGACATCGACGATCGCGCCCAGACCCAGAACTCGACCCAGCGCTCGCGCTCCAACGAGATCAATGCCGGCGTCAGCAATCTGTTCGGCCTGGAAAGCAGCCTGGGTCGCGCCTTCCCCGGTGGCTTCGATCCGTCGAAGATGGTTGGCATGGAAGGCGATCTGAAGTCGTCGGGCAATGGTTCGGTCACCCGCTCCGAGAAGGTGTCGCTGACCATCGCCGCCGTCGTCACCGACGTCCTGGCCAACGGCAATCTGGTGATCCAGGGTCGGCAGGAAGTGCGCACCAACCGCGAGGTCCGCGAACTGACCGTCGCCGGCATCGTCCGCCCCGAGGACATCTCATCGGCCAACGCCATCAACCACACCCAGATCGCCGAGGCGCGCATCTCCTACGGCGGTCGTGGCGACGTCAGCCGCGTCCAGGCCCCGCCCGTGGGTCAGGCGCTGGCGGAACGCTTCAGCCCGTTCTGACGCGAGCCGACCCTGCGGGTTGAACTGCAGACGGATAACCGCGTTCAAAGTGAATGCGGTCGTCTGATCTTGCGGTCACAGCCGCGTCTGACGACATTGAAGGCGACGCGGCGCTGCGCGTCGTCGGCGGGGGCTGACACATGATGCTGATACTCTCCGCCCTGATGGCGGCCGCGATACAGACTGCGCCCGGCGCAGGCTGGACCTGGAGCCTGTACGAGGGCGAGGGACCGATGGTGCTGGCCAACGACATCCCCGACACGGCCAGCCTGCGCGCCACGCTGCAATGCCTGCCGGGTTCGGGCGCGGTCTCGGTCGCGGTCTATGGCGAGGATGCGTCCGCCGGATTTGCGCGTATCACCTCAGGCGGGTCGACGGCGACCAGCGAGGCGCGCATCGGGCGTGGCGGCAAGCTGGAGACGGCGATTCCCGTCGACCACCCCGCCTTTTCCGCCTTCGTCGCGAACGGCCGGATGACAATCGCCGTCGGCGACGACGCCAGCACGATCACCGTCGAACGTCCGCACATGGCCAAGCTGCGTCGCTTCGCCGATCGCTGCGCCGGCTGAGGAATTCACGCATGCGTCTTCGCTTGATATCAGCCTTGATCGCCGTCTCGGCCCTTGCGGCTTGCGCGACCCAGGTCCCAATGCCCCCAGCCGGCTCTGCGGCGACCGCATCAGCCCCCGCGCCCACGCCCGGTTACGACTGGTTCCTGAACACCGATGGGCAGGAGGCCATGCTGGCCTACGGCGTCGCCAACAGCGACGAAGTCAAACTTCGGCTCGCCTGTCAGGTGGGGTCGAGCGCGCTGGAACTGACGGCCTCCAGCGACAAGCCGGGCCGCGAGATTTATCTCGAATCGGGCGGCGACACCGAGCGCTATCGCGCCGCATCTGAGCCGGCCGTCGTGCATGACGGCGAACTGCTGACGGCGCAGGCCAAGACCAAGGATCCGGTCTTCCAGCGCTTCCGACGTCTGGGCTGGATCGCCGCCTGGGCTGACGGCGAACGTCACGTCTACGCCGCCCATCCCGCCGCAAAGGTGCAGATCGAGCGGTTCTTCACCGTCTGCGGTTGACGCATCGGCTCTGCTAGGCTTGCGTGCCCCTCCTGACAGGAGGGGCGTCATGAAGATTTCTTATCTGGCTGTTGCAGCCATGCTTGCGGCTGGCTCGCCGGTTGCGGCCGTCGCGCAGACGCCGCCCGCTGCCGTCGCAACCGCCCCGGCAGACGCCGCGCTGAACGCCGTCATCGCTGACTACGAGACCTATCTGAAGTCGGTCGATCCGATCTCGGCAGGCGGAGAGGGCGATGTCGAGGCGATGGGGCGGGTGCCTGACCTGTCGCGGGAGTTCGAACTGGCCCAGCGCGCGCCGCTGCAAGGGTTCGTGCGGCGGTTGGCGGCCATCGACCCGGCAAGTCTTTCCCACGGCGGCGGCATCAACCACGCCTTCCTGCTCTATACGCTCAACCGCAGTCTCGAAGGGCTGGATTACGACACCAGCCGCCTGGCGTTCGACTCCGAAGGCGGCCCTGGAACCTGGGCGCTCTATGTCGGCGGCAGCACGCGACTGAACTCGGTCGCGGAGGCCGAGGCCTACATCAAGCGTATCCGGGGCTTCGGCCAAATCTACGCCCAGACGACCGCCAATGCCCGGCGCGGCCTGGACACCGGCCTGGTCCAGGCCCGATCCGTGACAGAAAGCGCCCTGACGCTGGCGCGAAACGATGTGGCGATCAAGCCGGACGCCGAGCCGCTGCTGAAGCCCTTGGCGACCCTGCCCTCGACCGTGTCTCAAGCGGATAAGGATCGCCTGAGCGCAGAGGCGACGGCGGCGGTTTCAGAAGCGATCCTTCCCGCGCGCCGGGCTTGGCTGGAATTCCTCGAAAGCGACTATCTGCCCAAGGCGCCGGTCCAGCCGGGCATCGGTAACCGACCCGGCGGCAAGGAACTGTACGCCTATCTGGTGCGCGGCCACACTACGACCGACCTGACGCCGGACCAGATCCATCAGATCGGTCTGGACGAGGTCGCGCGCATCCGCGCCCGCATGGATGTGGAGATGAAGGCGTCGGGCTGGACCGGCGACTTCGCCGGCTTCCTGAACTTCCTGCGCACGGATCCTCAGTTCTATGCGACCAGCCGCGAGGCCCTGTTGCAGCAGGCGTCGGAGATGGCCAAGCGCGCGGATGGTGGTTTGCCGCCCCTGTTCGCCACCCTGCCCCGCCTGACCTACGACGTGCAGCCCGTGCCGCCGCAGATCGAGGAAAACTACACCACCGGCCGCTACAACGGCGGTTCGATGCAGAACGGCGTTTCGGCCCATTACATCGTCAACACGTCCAAGCTGGATCAGCGTCCGCTGTACGAACTGCCCGCCCTGACCCTGCATGAGGCCGTGCCGGGCCACCACCTCCAGATCGGCTTGCAGCAGGAGGCGCCCGGCCAACCCTATTTCCGCCGCCAAGCCAATGTCAGCGCCTATACCGAGGGCTGGGGCCTGTATGCCGAATATCTGGGCGAGGAGATGGGCTTCTATCGCACGCCTTACGAAAGGTTCGGCCGCCTGTCCTATGAGATGTGGCGCGCCTGCCGACTGGTCGCGGACACCGGCCTGCACTGGATGGGCTGGACCGAAGAACAGGCCCGCGCCTGTTTCCGCGACAACTCGGCCCTCGCGCCCCACAACATCGAGACCGAGCTTCAGCGCTACATCGGCTGGCCCGGCCAGGCCACGGCCTACAAGATCGGCGAAATCCGCCTGCGCGAAATCCGCGCGCGGGCCGAGCGGGAGCTGGGGTCGAAGTTCAACGTCCGCACCTTCCACGACGCCCTGCTGGTCGAGGGCCCGCTTCCGCTGGCGCTGCTGGACCAGCGGATGGACGCCTGGATCGCGGAGCAGAAGGCGAAATAGGCTGGGCGGCTTACGCCCAGTCCGGCTCCGGCAAACCCTTCGACCGCAGGAATTCCGGGTTGAACAGCTTGGAGGCATAGCGCGAGCCGGGATCGCACAGGCAGGTCACGATGGTCTTACCTGGCCCAAGCTCGCGCGCCAGCCGCACCGCGCAGGCGATGTTCACCCCCGCCGATCCGCCCAGCGATAAGCCTTCGTGCTTCACGAGGTCGAACAGGATCGGCAGGAACTCCGCGTCCTCGATCCGATAGGCGTAATCGGGCCTGAAGCCCTCCAGGTTGCCGGTGATGCGGGCCACGCCGATCCCCTCGGTGATCGACGATCCCTCGCCCGTCATCTCGCCCTTGGTGAACCAGTTGAACATGGCCGCGCCCGCTGGATCGGCCAGGGCGATGGTCACATCCGGCTTCTGCTCGCGCAGATAGGCGCCGACGCCGGCGATAGTCCCGCCCGAGCCGACGGCCGAGACGAAGGCGTCGACCTGACCGTTGGTCTGCGTCCAGATTTCGGGGCCGGTGGTGTTGTAGTGGGCCTCGCGATTGGCGGTGTTGTCGAACTGATTGGCCCAGATGGCGCCGGCCTCTTCGCTGTCGTTCAGCTCAGCGGCCAGACGCCCGGAATAGTGGACGAAATGGTTCGGGCTAGAAAAGGGCGCGGCGTCCACCTCGACCAGGCGCGCACCCAGCGAACGGATGGCGGACTTCTTCTCTTCCGACTGAGTGCGCGGAATGACGATGACGACCGGATGCCCCAAGGCGGCCCCGACCAGGGCCAGGCCGATTCCGGTGTTGCCGGCCGTGCCCTCGACGATCGTACCGCCGGGTTTCAGCGCGCCGGACGCCCGCGCGCCCTGCACGATCGACAGGGCCGCGCGATCCTTGATCGAGCCACCGGGATTCAGAAACTCGGCCTTGCCCAGGATTTCGCAGCCGGTCGCGTCAGACAGGCGGTTCAGGCGCACCAACGGCGTATTGCCGATCAGGTCGATGACGGATGACGTAGCGGACAAGGTTGAGCTTTCAGGCGAAGGTCGAAACAGGGCGGATCAGGCGGCGGCCTGACGTTGCCCTAAGTGGATGCCGCACTCGACCTTGTCCATGCCCGACCAACGTCCGGCGCGGGCGTCTTCGCCGTCCTGGACCGCACGGGTGCAGGGCCAGCATCCGATGGAGGCATAGCCCCGCTCAACCAGCGGATGGCGCGGCAGATCGTTCTCCTCCAGCCACGCCTCCACGTCGTCGGCGTCCCAGTTGGCCAGGGGATTGATCCGCAGCACTCCGTCCAACACCTCGAACGGCTTCAGCTTTGCCCGCGTGGCGGATTGGTAGCGTTTACGTCCGGTGATGAGCGCATTGAACCCGGCGGTCGCCCGCGCCAGCGGCCGCACCTTCCGCAGATCGCAGCAGGCGTCGGCGTCGGTCTTCCACAGGTCGTCGCGCGCATCCAGCGTCGCCTTCTCGCCCGCATCCGGCGTGACCAGCCGCACGTCGGTCAGGCCCAGCGCCTTGGTCAGTTGGGTGCGATAGGACAGGGTCTGGAGGAAATGCTGCCCCGTCTCCAGAAAGACCACCGGCACGGTCTTGTCCTCGCCGGCGATGATGTCCAGCAAGGCGGCGGACTCGGCGCCGAAGGACGAGATGGCGCCGACCCGCAGGCCGAGCGACGGATCCAGCGCCGCCTTCACGATCTCGGACGCGTCCTTGCCCGCCGTCTCGCGGTTCAGCCGATCGGCCAAGGATTCCAGGTCGCGGTCGTTCGACGCCGCACGCCGACGCTGCCAGATCGTCGGCGCAGGATCGACCGCCGGCTGATAGGCGCCGCTGAACGCCCGGTCCATCCGGTCCCAGGCCGCCTTGTCCGCGCCCTCGGTCAGTTCCACCGCGTCGAAGCCCGAACGCCGAAGGTGTCGCGCCTGATCCGGCAGGACCTTGCCCGCCGCGATCAGCCGCCCGGCGTAACCGCGCTCTCGCAGCACCGCTGCCAGCGAGAAGCCGCGTCCGTCGCGGAAGGCGTCAAACTCGAGCACCAGCGTGTCTTCGCTCGCGGCGGCGACCTCGACCTCTTCTAGCGGGGTCGTCACCGACAGGCGCAGCCCGTTCTGTATACCCTCAAGCCGTTGCATCGAGCGTCTCATAGATGGCGTCGCGGAAGGGATCGGGACCGACGCGGCGCACCGTGTCGATGAACCGCTCGCCGTCCGTACGGATTTGCAGATAGCGGTCCAGGGTCCGCTGGATGGCGGGCGCGACCTCGTCGGCGGGCAGGCTCTTGCCGACGATGTCGCCCAGCGCCGCCTGCTCGTCGGGCGAACCGCCGACGGTGATCTGATAGTATTCCTCGCCCTTGCGATCGACGCCCAGGACGCCGATGTGGCCGACGTGGTGGTGGCCGCAGGCGTTGATGCAGCCGCTCATATTGATGCGGACCGGCCCCAGCTTCTCCTGATAGTCCATGTCCGCCAGCCGCTTCGACAGGGCCTGGGCCACCGGGATCGAGCGGGCGTTGGCGAGGCTGCAATAGTCCAGGCCCGGGCAGGCGATCACGTCGGTCGCCAGATCGGCGTTGGCCGTCGCCAGCCCCGCCTCTCGCAGCGCTCGCCACAGAGTCGGCACGTCGTCCAGCTTCACATGCGGCAGGACCAGGTTCTGCTCATAGGCGGCGCGCAGTTCGTCGAACGAATAGCGCTCGGCCAGGTCCGCCACCACGTCCGTCTGGTCCGCCGTGATGTCGCCCGGCACCCCGCCGACCGGCTTCAACGACACCACCACCGAGGCGTAACCCGGTTGACGGTGACGACGGACGTTGTTCCTCGCAAATCGAGCGAAGTCCGGATCGGCCAGCAGGGCGCGGTCGAACGGGCCGCTGACCTTGGACAGAGCCTCGAACGGCGGCGGGGCGAAATAGGCCTGGATCCGCGCGGCCTCGTCCTCGGGGATGCGCAGATCCTCGTGGCGCAGGGTGGCGTAGTGTTTGTCCACCTCCTCGCGGAAGGCCTCGATCCCTAGCGAGGCGACCAGGATCTTGATCCGCGCTTTGTGCATGTTGTCGCGCCGACCCAGCAGGTTCCAGGCCCGCAGGATGGCGGTCAGATAGGCCAGAAGGTCCGCCGCCGGGACCGCCGCCGCGATCTCCTGACCGATATGGGGCAAACGTCCCTGCCCGCCGCCGACGAAGACGCGGAAGGCCGTTTCGCCGTCCTCGCCCTTCACGATCTGCAGACCGACATCGTGGGTGCGGATGGCCGCCCGATCCTTCTCGGCCCCGATCACCGCGATCTTGAACTTGCGCGGCAGGAAGCTGAACTCCGGGTGGATGGTCGACCACTGGCGGATGATCTCGCACCAAGGGCGCGGATCCTCGATCTCGTCGTCGGCGGCGCCGGCGAAGACGTCTGTCGTGGTGTTGCGGATGCAGTTGCCGCTGGTCTGGATGGCGTGCATCTCGACCTCAGCGAGGTCGCTCAGGATCGCCGGCAAGTCGGTCAGGGCCGGCCAATTGTACTGGATGTTGCAGCGGGTGGTGAAGTGACCGTAGCCCTTGTCGTAGGTCCGCGCGATATGGGCCAGCCGGCGCATCTGACGGCTGCTCATCACGCCATAGGGAATGGCGACGCGCAGCATATAGGCGTGAAGCTGCAGATAGACCCCGTTCATCAGCCGCAGCGGCTTGAACTCGTCCTCGGTCAGGTCGCCGGATGCGCGCCGCGCCACCTGGTCTGAGAATTCCTCAACCCGTTCACGCACCAGGGCATGGTCGAACTCGTCATAGCGATACATCAGCCCACGCCTCCGACGACGCTGTGACCGACGGTCGGCCCGGCCGAGCGGATGCGCTCCTTAAGTCGGTCGCGGCCTGACGGCGTGCGGTCCTGAACGTCGAACAGATAGGGATTCACGAAGACGTCCGGCCGCCCGGCGACATCAGCCAGCACGACCTCGGCCGCCGTCTCGTCCAGCATCGAAGCCTGGTCGATGTGCTCGACCGGCTGGTTGTCGACGCCTGCATAGATGACGCGACCGTCCGAAAGGCGGTTTGCGGTCACGATCTTCACGCCGCCGCCTCCGTCCGCGTCTTGGCGAAAGCGGAGAAGGCGGCCGTCTCGCCTACGAACAACAGGGCGGGTCCCGTCAGATCGGCGCCGCGCACCATCGCGCCCAACCCGTCCAGATGCCCGGTCAGAACCCGCTCGTCCGGGCGGCTGCCGTTCTCGACAATGGCGACGGGTGTCGAGGGCGAGCGCCCCGCCGCAATCAGGCGCGCAGCCGTCTCCTCGGCTCGGTCCGTGCCCATATAGATGGCCAGGGTGTGGTTGGGGCCCGCCAACCGCGTCCAGTCGGCCTCGACGCCGCCCGGCTTGGCCTGGGCCGTCACGAAGGTCACCGCTTGAGCGTGGTCGCGGTGGGTTAGGGGAATGCCCGCCGAGGCCGCGCAGGCCAGGGCCGCCGTCACACCGGGCACCACGAAGACCGGCACACCGGCCGCCCGCATGGTCTCCAGCTCCTCGCCGCCGCGACCGAAGACGAAGGGATCGCCGCCCTTCAGTCGCACGACCCGATGACCGGCGCGGGCCTCCTCGATCATCAGGGCCTCGATCTGATCCTGCGGCACCGAGTGCTCGCCGCGTGCCTTGCCCACATACAGACGCTTGGCGTCGCGCCGCGCCCGCTCCAGCACCGCCTCGGGCACAAGACGGTCGTGGATGATGACGTCGGCGTCCTGCAACACCCGCAGCGCCTTCAGCGTCAGCAGTTCGGGATCGCCCGGCCCGGCGCCGACGATATGAACCACACCCTGTTCGGGTGCGGCCGTGTTCAACAGGCGCAGCATCTCGCGCCGGGCCTCGGCCGTCCGACCTTCCGCCGCCAGCGTCGCGGCCGGACCGCGGAAGGCCTTCTCCCAGAAGCGACGGCGCGCCATGAAGTCCGGCACGCTGGCCTTGACCGTATCGCGCAACTCGCGCGCCAGCCGCGCCACATTCGCCAGTCCGGCGGGCAGCACGCCCTCGATGGCCGTGCGGATATCCCGCGCCAGAATGGGCGCCGATCCGCCGGTCGCCACGCCGATCACGACCTCGTCGCGGTCGATCAGGGCCGGGGTCTGGAAATCGCTCAGATGCGGCTTGTCCACCACATTGACCTGAGCCCCCGCCGCCCGTGCGAGATGGCCCAGCCGCGTCAGCTCGTCCGCATCGTCCAGCGCCATGAACACCAGCCGTCCGCCGGCGAGTTCGTCAGCCTCTGGCGCACGCAGCACCGGTTCCGGCGCCGTCAACGGCGTCTCGATCTTGGGGGGCGCGCCGTCTGGCGCGAACCACACCACCTCGGCGGGCGTGTTCAGAAACAGTCGCAGCTTGGCCAGCGCCGGCTCGCCACCGCCGATGATCACGATCTTGGCGGCCTCAAGCGGAATGGAGGCGAGGAATACACGCATCGTCTTGCTTTCAGGGCCGTCGGGAGAGGAAACAGGGACGACGGCAGGGCACGAACCTTCGTCTTCCCCGCCCAGAGCCGCAAACCAGATTGCCTTTGTCTCGCTGATAGGATTTCTATCCGCGATGGCCCGTCCCCTGCTCCCGCTCAACGCCCTGCGTGCCTTCGAGGCCGCCGCGCGGCATCTGAACTTCTCGCGCGCCGCCGACGAACTGTCGGTGACGCCCGGCGCCGTCAGCCAGCAGATCCGCCTCTTGGAAGACATCGTCGGCGGGCCGCTGTTCGTGCGCGAGGCGCGGGGCCTGCAACTGACCGATCTGGGCCGTTCCTCCGTGCCGCTCCTGCGCGAGGGGTTCGAGCGGCTGACGGACGCCTCGGCCCTGTTGCGCGAACCGCCGCGTCGCAAACAGGTGTCGATCAGCGTCGCGCCCGGCTTCGCCTCCAAATGGCTGATGCCGCGGATGGACGACTTCCACACCGCCCATCCCGAGATCGAACTGTGGATCTCGGCCGACATGGAGCCGGCGGATCTGAGCGAGGGCAAGGTCGATCTGGCGGTGCGCTACGGTCCCGGCGACTATCCCGGCCTGACGGTCGATCGGCTAATGACTGAGACGGTGCTGCCCGTCTGCGCCCCATCGCTGATGGACGGCGACAAGCCGATCCGCAAACCGGCCGACCTGATCGGACATACTCTGCTGCATGACATGTCCAATGATGGCGACCCCAGCCGACCGGATTGGGCGATGTGGCTCAAGGCGCGGGGTATCCGTCACCCCGACCCGCGTCGGGGCTCGCGCTTCAACCAGTCAGGTCTGTTGATCGAGGCCGCCATATCGGGGCGCGGCGTAGCCCTGGCCAAACGCACCTTGGCCCAGGCGGACCTGGCGTCGGGGCGGCTGGTCGCGCCCTTCCCTGACGGATCAGAAGCCGTCGGCTTCGCCTATTACGTCGTCCAGCCCCGCGACCGCCCGCCCTCACCCAGCGCGACGGCTTTTGTCGGCTGGCTGAAGAAACAGGCCGTGGATCACGACAATACGATGGGTCAGTTGTAGGGTTCTTCCACCGCAGATTGGCGGCGCAGGAAAAGGACATCCGCCATGGCTGACGACAAGGCCCCTCGCCTCGCGGTCCTGATCGATGCGGAGAATGCTTCCGCCCGCATCGCAGAGGCGCTGTTCAGCGAAATCGCCACCTTGGGCGAGGCCTCGGCACGACGGATCTACGGCGACTTCGCCAGCCCGCAGATCGCCGGCTGGACGCGGGTCCTGGCCCGTTTCGCCATCCAGCCGCAGCAGAATTTCGCCAACACCAAGGGCAAGAACTCGGGCGACATCGCCCTGGTCATCGATGCGATGGACCTGCTGCATTCAGGGCGATTCGACGGTTTCTGCCTGGTGTCGTCGGACGCCGACTTCACCCGACTGGCGGCTCGCATCCGCGAAGAAGGCGTCGATGTCTATGGTTTCGGCGAGCAGAAGACGCCCGAAAGCTTCCGTCAGGCCTGCACCCGCTTCATCTATACCGAGAACCTGATCGCGCCGGTTCCGGTCGACGCAGGCGCCAAGTCGCCAGTCGCCGAAGCGCCGGCGACCAAGCGCAAGCCGTCCGAGGCCGCGCGCCTGATCGCGGCCATCATCGCCGACATGGACGAGGACGGCGACGGATGGGTCGCGGTGGGTGGTATCGGCAATCGGCTGCGAAACGCCCATCCCGACTTCGATCAGCGCACCTATGGCTACGCCAAGCTGTCAGACCTGATCCGCGCGACCGGCCGGTTCGAGGTCGAGACCGGCGAACGCGGCGCGATGCGAATTCGCGACCGCGCCTGACGCGTTTACGCGCGGACGGCTTGGCTCGCGGAAACGCCAAGGGCCTGAAGCGCGGCGGCGGTGATGTGTTCGGCGTTCAGGCCGGCCTGGGCGTACATCGCCATGGGCGCATCCTGGTCCTGGAAGACGTCGGGCAGGTTCAGGGTGCGGATCTTGAGCCCGCCGTCCAGCGCGCCCTTCTCGGCCAGCAATTGCAGCACGAAGGCGCCGAAGCCGCCCATGGCGCCCTCCTCGACCGTGATCAGGGCCTCGTGCTCGCGCGCCAGACGCAGGATCAGATCGGCGTCCAGCGGCTTGGCGAAGCGGGCGTCGGCCACCGTCGCAGACACGCCCCTGGCGGCCAGCATGTCCGCCGCCTTCAGCGATTCCTGCAGACGCGTGCCCAGGCTCAGGATGGCGACCGAAGTCCCCTCGCGCACGATCCGACCCTTGCCGATCTCCAGCGGCGCGGGCAGTTCCGGGATCTCCACGCCCACGCCGTCGCCACGCGGATAGCGGAAGGCGCTGGGCCGGTCGTCGATGGCCAGCGAGGTCGAAATCATCGCCGCCAGTTCGGCCTCATCCGCCGCCGCCATCAGCACCATGCCAGGCAGCGCGCCCATGAAGCCGATGTCGAACGATCCCGCGTGCGTGGCGCCGTCCGATCCAACCAGGCCCGCCCTGTCCATGGCGAAGCGCACCGGCAGCGACTGGATCGCCACGTCGTGGACCACCTGGTCGTAGCCGCGCTGAAGGAAGGTCGAATAGATCGCGCAGACCGGCTTCATGCCGTCCGCCGCCAAACCGGCCGCGAAGGTCACCGCGTGCTGTTCGGCGATGCCGACGTCATACGTCCGCTCGGGGAAGGCCTGACCGAACAAGTCCAGACCCGTGCCCGACGGCATGGCCGCCGTGATCGCCACGATCGACGGATCGACCTTGGCGTGTTTGATCAGCTCGGTTCCGAACACCTTGGTGTAGCTGGGGGCGTTGGAGATGGCCTTGGCCTGCTTGCCTGAGACTACGTCGAACTTGACGACCGCGTGGAGTTTGTCGGCGCTGCTTTCGGCGGGGGCGTAGCCCTTGCCCTTCTGCGTCACGACGTGGACCAGCACCGGACGGTCCTCGATGGCGGCCGCCTTCTTCAAGATCGGCACCAGATTGTCCATGTCGTGGCCGTCGATAGGGCCGACATAATAGAAGCCCAACTCCTCGAAGAAGGTGCCGCCGGTGACCATGCCGCGGGCATACTCCTCGGCCTTCTTGGCCGCCTTGCGGAAGGGGCGCGGCAGGTGCTGGGCCACCGTCTTGCCCAGGCGGCGGACGTTCTGATAGGCGCCGCCCGACACCAGGCCGGCCAGATAGGCGCTCATCCCGCCAACCGGCGGCGCGATCGACATATCGTTGTCGTTCAGGATGACCATCAGCTGGCCGCTGGTCGCCTCGGCGGCGTTGTTCATCGCCTCATAGGCCATGCCGGCGGACATGGAGCCGTCGCCGATGACGGCCACGACGCGGTTCTTCTCGCCCTTCTGGTCGCGCGCGGCGGCGAAGCCCAGGGCGGCGCTGATGGAGGTCGAGGCGTGGGCGGCGCCGAACGGATCGTATTCACTCTCGCTGCGCTTGGTGAAGCCCGACAGGCCGCCGCCCTGGCGCAGGGTGCGGATGCGGTCGCGCCGTCCGGTCAGGATTTTGTGCGGATAGCACTGATGCCCGACGTCCCAGATCAGGATGTCCTTGGGCGTCTCGAACACATGGTGCAGCGCCGTAGTCAGTTCGACCACACCCAGACCCGCGCCGAGATGGCCGCCGGTGACGGACACGGCGTCGATCGTTTCGGCCCGCACCTCCTGCGCCAGCTGTTTCAACTGGGCGATATCGAAGTCCCGCGTGTCGGCGGGCGTCTTGACGGTGTCGAGTAGCGGGGTGTCGGGCATCAGCCGTAAAACCTTGGAAAGTCTGGTCGATCAACCCGCAGGTCGTTTCAACGTTTCGTATCAGGACCGGCGCTTTAGCACAAAGTCCACGCTGGCCCTGAGGATTTCGGCCTCGTCGCCGAACGGCTCCAGATGCGACCGGGCCTGATTTGCGAGGTGCGCGACCCTTTGCCGCGCCGCCTCCAGACCCAACAGGGTGACGAAGTTGGTCTTGCCCAGCGCTGCGTCCTTGCCCCCGGCCGCCTTGCCCATTTCCTCGGCCGAGCCTTCGGCATCCAGCAGGTCGTCGACGATCTGATAGGCCAGGCCGACATCGTGGGCGAAGCTGATCAGAGCGTGGCGATGTTGGGCCGAGGCGTCGGCGATGATCAGCGGGATTTCAAAGGCGTAGGCGAACAGGGCGCCGGTCTTCAGTCGCTGCATTCGCGCCACGCCGCCGAGGTCATCGCGCACGCCCAGCAGATCGATCATCTGACCGCCCGCCATGCCCCGCGCGCCGGACGCCAGCGACAGCCGCGCCGCCAGTTCACAGCGCACGGCCGCATCCTCATGGGTGTCGTCGTGCAGGATGATGTCAAAGGCGGCCGTCTGCAGCGCATCGCCGGCCAGCACTGCCGTCGCCTCATCATAGGCCCGGTGAACGGTCGGCCGGCCCCGGCGCACATCGTCGTCGTCCATGCACGGCAGGTCGTCGTGAACCAGGCTGTAGGCGTGCACGCATTCCAGCGCGCAGGCGGCGCGCAATACCGATCGCTCATCGATGTCGAAAAGGCGTGCGGCCTCCAGCGCGAAGAACGGCCGCAAGCGTTTGCCGGGACCCAGCGCCGCATAGCGCATCGCCTCGGTCAGGCGGGATTCCGGGCCCTCGGCGCGCGGCAGCAGTTCATCCAGCGCGACCGTGACCAGATCGGCGACCTCGGCCACGCGATCGATCACCGCCTGTTCCGGCGAGTTCGCGGCGATGACGCGGTTCACGAGAACCGGCTCCAGACCAGGCTAAAAGAAGACGCGGGGATCATTCGAACGACGCCGCCTCGACGCCCTTGGCCTGGCCGTCGGGGCCGACCACGATCTTTTCCACACGCAGTTGAGCCGCCTTCAGGCGCGCCTCGCAATGCGCCTTCAGCTTGGCGCCCTCTTCATAAAGCGCGATCGATTCTTCCAGCGGCGCCTGGCCGGATTCCAGGCGAGACACGATGGTCTCCAGGCGCTTCAGGGCGTCTTCGAAGCTGAGATCGGCGGGGATGGCGGCGGCGGTGTCGGTCATGGCGCGGACCCTAGAGGCGCGCGCGGGGCGCATCAACGTCAGAAGCGGCTATCGTTTCTCGTAGCGACGCTGCGACCAGTATTTGAAGCCCTGGTTCTGGACCAGTTTCCAGCCGTCGGCCTTCAGCGCGCGGCCGACCATGTGGTTGAAATAGCCGTGGGCGAAGACCAGCACGTCCTGACCGTTCTCGGCTCGCGCGATCAACTTTTGCGCCGCCTGATCGGCGCGCGCCTCGGCCTGGGCGCGGGTTTCCTGGCCGCCGTGATGATCGAAAGCGTGCCACCAGAAGCGCGACACCACGCCCCACCATTTGGGCGACAGCTTGATCCATTCCGGAATCGGCGGCGGCGGCAGGGGCGCCTCGATGAACATGACATCAGCCATGACCTCGCGCCCCGCCGCGACCGCGGCGGCGGTTTCCTGGGCGCGCTGACGGGTCGAGGCGTAGATGGCCCCAGCGCCCTGCGCCGCCGCAACGAGTTCGGGCGGCGGGGTCTGGCCGGCCAGCAGGCCGCCGATCTCATATTTCGCCCACCAGTCGCCGTACTGGCGCGCAGAGATCAGACACTTGCGCGAAAGGGCCGGCTCGCCGTGACGCGTCAGGATGATGGCGCCGGGACGGACAGCGACAAGCGCGCCGACGGATGGCGCGGCGTCAGGCGGGGACACGGACGGTTCGGTCGAATCGAGGGACAGGGCGGGGGCTGACATGACAAACGGACGGGCCTTTGGTTTCAAGGCGTTAAGCGTCCTCAGTCCTCCCCGAGCGCAGCGACGTGGGCGACCGCAGAGCGGCCTAGTCCTTCAAGGTCGTAACCGCCCTCAAGCGCCGACACAACCTTGCCCGAACAGGTCCGACGCGCGACCTCCAGAATCGCACGCGTCGCCCAGGCGAAATCCTCGGCCTCCAGCGACTGATGCGCCAGCGGATCGCGCCGGTGAGCGTCGAAACCGGCCGAGATCAGGATCAGGTCCGGCCGGAACGATTCCAGCGCCGGCATCAATCCGCCGGCGAAGGTCGCGCGCCAGTTCTCGCGCGCCGCATGGGGCGCGACGGGGACGTTGACGATATTGCCGACGCCCGTCTCTGACGCCGCGCCGGTGCCGGGATAGAGCGGCATCTGGTGGATGGAGGCCAAGAAGAGGCTGTCGTCGTCTTCGAACGCGGCCTGGGTGCCATTGCCGTGGTGGACGTCGAAATCGACCACCGCCACCCGCGCCATCCCCTCGGCCTGAGCCACACGCGCGGCGACGGCGACGGAGGAGAACAGGCAGAACCCCATCGCGCGGTCCGGCTCGGCGTGGTGGCCCGGCGGGCGCACGGCGGCGAAGGCGCGATCCATCTCGCCCCGCGCCGCGGCTCGCACCGCATCGATCGCCGCCCCCGCCGCCAGCCGCGCCGCCGGTACGCTGCCGGCCGAAAGAACGGTATCGGCATCCAGTTGGACCATGCCTGCGACCGGCGAGGCGTCCAGCAGGCGTGCGACATAAGCGGCGGGATGCACCCGCTCCAGATCCACAACCTCGGCCTGGGTCGCGGCGCGCCGGTCGCGGGCCAGGCCTGCGTCGTCCAGAGCATCCAGCACCGCCTTCAGCCGCTCGGGACTTTCGGGATGGCCCGCGCCCGGCGCGTGGGACAGCATAGAGGGATGGGTGAAGATCGGCAGGGACATTGAAGCGACGATACGCCGGGCTTTCGGACTTGTCGCCCGTGACGCGCACCAAGGCGCGCGCTAGAGCCGATGCATGACCGAGATCGTGATCCGCCCTGCCCGCCCCGAAGACGCCGTCGCCCTGGGCGCGCTGGGGCGCCAGACCTTCATCGACACCTTCGTCGAGGGGTTCGGCATCCCCTATCCGCCGGCCGATCTGAACGCGTTTCTGGACGCCAGCTTCGATCTGGAGCCGACGCTGAAGAAGTTGGCGGAGCCCGACTGCGCCTGGTGGGTGGCTGACCGCGACGGCGAGCTGCTGGCCTTCGCCAACGCCGGCCCCAACGGCCTGCCCCACCCCGAGGCTCGACAGTCGCACATGGAGTTGCGCCGGCTCTATGTATCCAAGGCGGCGCAAGGTCTGGGGCTGGGAACCCGACTGCTGAAGCTGTCTCTGGTCTGGATGCAAAGCCACACGGACGGACCGCTGTGGATCGGCGTCTGGAGCGGCAACGACAAGGCCCAGCGCCTCTACGCCGCCTATGGTTTCGAGAAGGCGGGCGAATACGACTATCCCGTCGGCGCCTGGCGCGACCGCGAGTTCATCTTGCGGCGCGGCTGATCCGGGTTCACATCCCTCTCATGCTCCTGCCCTTCTTCACCGCGCTGCGCGACGCCAAGGTTCCGGTGTCGATGAAGGAATGGCTCCATCTGATGGAGGCCATGGATCGCGACGTGGCGGGGCGCGAGGTCGAGGCCTTTTATCACCTGTCGCGCGCGGTGCTGGTCAAGGACGAGAAGCACTATGATCGGTTCGATCAGGTGTTCGGAACGGTGTTCAAGGGCGTCGAGTCGGTCGGGTCGGGCGAGGATCTGACCACCGACATTCCTGAGGACTGGCTGCGGCTGCTGAACGAAAAATATCTGACCGACGAGGAGAAGGCCCAAATCGAGGCGCTGGGCGGCTTCGACAAGCTGATGGAGACGCTGAAGCAGCGTCTGGAAGAGCAGAAGGAGCGACACTCGGGCGGCTCGAAATGGATCGGCACGGGCGGGACCAGCCCCTTCGGACACGGCGGCTATAACCCCGAAGGCGTTCGCATCGGCGGTCCGGGCAAGCAGGGTCGGGCGGTCAAGGTCTGGGAAAAGCGCGAGTTCAAGAACCTGGACGACACGGTCGAACTGGGCACCCGCAACATCAAGGTGGCGCTGCGTCGTCTGCGCCGTTTCGCCCGACAGGGGGCGCCCGACGAACTGGATATCGACGGCACCATCGACGGCACGGCGCGCCAGGGCTGGCTGGACATCCAGATGCGGCCCGAGCGGCGCAATACGATCAAGGTGCTGCTGTTCCTCGACATCGGCGGCTCGATGGACGGTCACATCAAGCTGGTTGAGGAGCTGTTCTCGGTGGCCAAGGCTGAGTTCAAGAACCTGGAGTTCTTCTACTTCCACAACTGCCTCTACGAAGGCGTCTGGAAGGACAATCGCCGGCGGCACACGGAGCGTATCCCGACGTGGGATCTGCTTCACAAATACCCCGGCGACTGGCGCGCCATCTTCGTCGGCGATGCGACGATGAGCCCCTATGAGATCACCATGCCTGGCGGCTCCGTCGAGCACTGGAACGAGGAGGCCGGCGCCGTATGGATGAAGCGGGCGCGCCAGCAGTGGGAGAAGTCGGTCTGGCTCAATCCCGTTCAGGAGCGGTACTGGGATTACACTGCCTCCGTCGGCCTGTTGCGCGAGGTCATAGAGCAGCGGATGTTCCCCCTGACGCTCGAAGGCCTCGACAAGGCGATGCGCGCCCTGACAAGGTAGGGGAGATGTTCGGGCGACCGCCTGCAACTTCACGAAGGGTCCGACCATGATCGCCGCCGCCTTCGCCTTGCTGATCCTCCAACAAGCTGCGCCGACCGTCGTGTGGGATGCGCCCGCGCCGGAGGCGATCGTTGAAACGCCGGCGCGGCCCCTCGAGCACAATGTGCCTGCCTGGGGCCTGGCTGATCCCTTTGGCTTCGAGCGCGCACGGTGCAGTCCGCTGGTGCGCGGCCAGAAGTCCATGGCCGAATGCCAGACCGAGGTGCGCCAGCAACTCGCCATCGCCATGGGGTCAAACCTGCCCGAGGCTCTGCGTCCCAGCGGAATGGCCGGCGACTGCCAGATGATCCGGGCCAGCGCCGCGGGCTCGGACTATGCGGTTCAGTGCGGCCCGCAGTCTCGCACGGCGGCCGCGCCCTCCAACCTGCGCGAAATGGATTGTCGTCCGCGTCCGGTCGAGGGCGGGTTCAGCTCTGAGTGCCGCCCGATCGATGGAGCCGACAAGAAGGGACTGTCGCTGACCCTGTGGGGCGACAAGGATTGATCGAAAAGAAAAGCGCCGCCCGCTTTCGCGGACGGCGCTTCGCATCTTCGCGCATTCTAGGGAAGCTTAGGCCTTGTCGTGCAGGCTGTCCTTGACGCCGCCGACAGTATTCTGGACCTTGCCTTCGACCTGATCGGCCTTGCCTTCGGCCTGCATCTTGGTGTCGCCGGTCACCTTGCCGACGCCTTCTTTAATCTTGCCACCGATGTTCTTGGCGGCGCCTTCGATACGGTCATGGTCAGCCATGGAAATCTCCTAATTTTCATCGCCGCGACGTAACGTTGCGGTTCGAAAAATTAAACGACTTCGCTAATGGCCTGTTCCGTAAGGCTCAGCTTGGACGACGCAGCCAGACGGCGACAGCCCAGGCGTGAGAATCGTGACGCAAGCGCGAGATGGCGAAGGTCGGATCCAGCCACACCAGCGTGTGATCGTCCTCACATTTTGCATCGGGATTTTCGGCCGCCACAGTCGCCGTCCAGAAGCCGCCGACATTGTTCACCGGCTCGCGCGTCGAACGCACGAAATACTGGCTGGCCTCGGCGATGCGGTTCAGCGGCGCGACCGTCAAGCCGGTTTCCTCGACGAATTCGCGAATCAGCGCCTGAACCTCGGTCTCTTCCAAATCCAAGCCGCCGCCGGGAAGATCGAAATAAGGGCCGGCCTCGCGTTCGACGCGCACACAGGCGATCAGGCCATCGCGCTCGACGATGCCGAACGCGGTGGCGCGGTGACGATAATCCGAAGCGGGTTTGCGAACGCCGAACTGCAACATGATGAAAACCGACCCTAGAGGTCGAACGACAACCTGGCGCGCACGCCCTTGTGGGCGCCGTCGAACTCGACTGCCGACCGCAGGCCAGACGCCATGGCGGAAATGATCTTGCCTCCGAGCCCCGTGCCCTTTGGCGTTCCATCGCCCATGCCGGGGCCGTCGTCCTCGACCGTCAGCATCACACGATGGTCGCTCTCGCGGCGCAGATGGATACGAATCTCGCCGCCCTGCCCTGGCGCATAGGCGTATTTGACCGCGTTGGTGACCAGTTCGGTGACGATGACGCCGATGGAGACGGCTTGATCGGTCGTGACCGACAACGGCTCAGCGTCCAGCCTCAGTTTGGGCGATCCTTCGTCTGGCCCGATGGACTTGGACAGTTCGTCCATCAGCCCGACCAGATATTCGTCCATCGCCACGTGGCTCATGTCGCCGGACGTGTAGAGGCGGCGGTGAACATGGGCGACGGCCTCGATGCGCGCCTGCGATTCACGCAACGCGTCCTTCGCCCCCTGATCGGTGACGTGGCGCATCTGCAACGACATGAAGCTGGACACCAGCTGCAGCGAGTTGCCGACGCGGTGGTTCACCTCACGCAACATCGCCTCGGCCCGATCGCGCGCTCGGCGGATTTCTTCCTGCGCCAGTTCGTTCTCGCGCTCCAGCCGACGGCGCGACAGGGCGTCCTCGAGCGCCGAGCGCAACAGGGAGGTGAAGTCCTCCGAGACGTCCTTGATCACATAGTCCGCCGCGCCCGCGCGCAAGGCCGCGACGGCGATCCGCCCATCCTGCGCACCCGTCACATAGACGACGGGCGGCGGCGCCGTCAGGGCCAGAATGTCCGGTAGGACGTCCAGCCCGTCTCGCGTCGGCATATAGTGGTCCAGCGCGCAGACGTCGAACTCATCCTGCTGCAACAGATCCAGCCCCGCATCGCCATCAGGCGCGCAGGTGACGGCGTAGCCGTGACGCCCCAGCTCCTTCTCGACCAGTCGGGACAAACCTCGATCATCGTCGATGTAGAGCAGGCGAATAGGCTTTGGCGCGTCGATCGTCAGATCTCCGGCGCCTGGATCACCGACAGGAACAGACCCAACTGACGGATGGCGCCGGCGAAGGATTCATAATCCACCGGCTTGGTGATGTAGACGTTGCAACCCAAGTCGTAACAACGCTGGATTTCGACCTTGTCGTCCGTGGTCGTCAGCACCACGACCGGAGCCCGCTTCAGACGGTCGTTGGCCTTCACCTTTTCCAGAATGTCCGTGCCCGACATATCGGGCAGGTTGAGGTCGAGCAGGATCAGCAGCGGGCCATTGGCGAGGATTTCGTCGCTGAACAGATAGTCGAGCGCCGCACCACCCTCATCGAAATGCTTGATCTCGTTGTTGATGTTGGCCCGGCGGATGTTCTTTTCGATCAGCTTGGCGTGGCCGTGGTCGTCTTCGACCATGATGATTTTGACGGGTTGCGTCACAGCGCGCCTCCGGGTTCAGACAGGATCAGTCGTTTGGGGAATTTCAGCAGGAAAGTCGAGCCTTTGCCCAGTTCGGACTCGACGTCGATGGTCCCGCCCAGGCGGCGCACGCTGTTTCTGACGAACGCCAGCCCCAGACCTTCGCCGGAACGGTCCTGTTTTCCGGAGCGGCGGAACAGCTCGAAGATCCGCTCATGGTCACGCGGGGCGATGCCCCGGCCGTTGTCGGCGACTCGGTAGACGACCCAGCCGCCCGGCACGTCTTCGCCCGACACGACGATTTCGCCTGGCCGGTCGTGATCCAGATATTTGACGGCGTTGTCGATCAGGTTGCCGACGATCTGCTCCATCGAAATGCGGTCGCTTTCGATCTCGGGCAAGGACTGAACCTCGATGCGGGCGCCCGAAGCTTCAGTCTGGTGATGGACGCTATTAGCGATATTCTGGGCCATCGTCGTCATGTCCAGCGGTTCTGGAAGCAGGTTGCGGCGACCTTCGCGCGACAGCTTCAGGATGGCGTTGATCAGCCGGTCCATCTTCTCGGTCGAGGCGCGGATAAAGCCGATCGCCTCGGGCATTTCCTCGCGCACGGCGGTGACGATCTCGGGATCGACGACGCGCGTCTTTTCCGCCTCGTAGATCGCCTTGTCGACGATCTTGCCCGCCTGCTCCAGTTCGGAGGTGTAGCCCATCACGTTGACCAGCGGCGCGCGCAGGTCGTGGCTGACGATATAGGCGAAGCGCTGGATTTCCTCGTTCGCGCGCATCAGGTCGCCGGTGCGCTCGCGAACCTTGTCCTCCAGGCTGGCGTTGGCGGCGTCGAGCGTCGCACGGGCGGACTGGATCTCGGCCACGTATCGCCGCACCAGCCAGGCCGACAGCAGGGCCAGAACGATGACCAGAAGCCCCGCGATGGCGTTCATGACCACCGTCAAAACGCCAGACCGTTCCGACGCGATCCGTCGGTCCTCGATCCGCTTGGATTTCAAGGCATCGAACGTGTCCACGGCCGCGCGCAGTTCGTCCATGTAGCGCTTGCCCTCGCCCGAGCGCACGGACTGGATCGACTGACCGATCCGTCCCTGCTGAGCCAGCGACACGGTGCGCTCCATCTCCGCCCATTTGCGATCGGCGAGGCGATGAATGGGATCGACGGTAGCCTTCAGGGTCGGGTCGAGCGCCGCCCCCTCGTCCAGGAAGGCCAAGGCCGGCGCCATGTCCGCCTGCGCCTTGCGATAGGGTTCGAGGAAGTCGCTGCGCCCGGTCAACAGGAAACCGCGTTGGGCCGTCTCGGCGTTCAGCATGGCGATCAAGGTCGTACGCGCCGCCCGGCGCATCTGCTGGGCGTGTTCGATGGTCCGGTTCACTGACGCCGTGCGCTGGATCATCACGAACGTCGTCGCATTGACCAGAATCAGCAGCCCGAACACCAGGACCAGCATCGCCGACATGGACCGGGCCAACGACGGCGTACGCATGAAGTCGCGCAGGCGCGACCATTGGGATCGGGGGTTCGGACTCATGACGGCGGAGCTTTAGCGGGGTGCGTCGCCGCGTCAAACGTCAAACTGCCAAGTCGGCGGGATCAGACTTGGCCCAAGGTCCGTAGACGGGCCTTGGGATGGATCTCGTTCTGGCTCATCACGACGGTCTGGCCGCGGAAGCGTTCGATGATCGATCGCACATAGGGCCGCGTCATCGGGCCGGTGAGCAGCACCGGGTTTTCGCCCGTCATGGCGATCCGCTCGAAAGTGTCACGCACGGCGCGGATGAAGTCCTGAAGGCGCGACGGCGCCATCGCCAGCTGCTTGTCTTCGCCCTGACCGATCAGGCTTTCGGCGAAGGCGTTTTCCCATTCCGGCGAAAGGGTGACGATGGGCAGGGCGCCCTCGCCGTCCTTGTTCTGCCAGCACAGTTGCCGGCCCAGACGCGCACGAACGTGTTCGACCAGGGTCGTGACGCTGGAGCTGTGCGGCGCGGCCTCGGCCAAACCTTCCAGAATGGCCGGCAGGTCGCGGATCGACACTTTCTCGCGCAGCAGAGACTGCAACACCCGCTGCAGCGTCGTGACGGTGACCACGCTGGGCACCAGTTCCTCGACCAGCTTCTTCTCTTCGGCGCCCAGTTCCTTCAGCAGCTTCTGCACCTCCGCATAGGACAGCAGATCGGCCATATTATCTTTCAGGATCTCGGTCAGATGGGTCGTCAGGACCGTCGACGGATCGACAAGCGTATAGCCCCGGAACGTCGCCTCCTCGCGCAGACCTTCCTCGATCCAGGTCGCTGGCAGGCCAAAAGCGGGTTCGCGCATATGCTCGCCCGGAAGCTCGACCTGACGGCCTGCCGGGTCCATCGCCATCAGGTGGCCCAGCCGCACCTCGCCCGCGCCCGTCTCCATCTCCTTGATGCGGATGGCGTAGCCCTGGGTCGGCAGGCGCATGTTGTCGAGGATGCGCACCTGGGGAATGACGAAACCGTATTCCTGGGCCAGCGACCGCCGCAACGCGCGGATTTGATCGGTCAGGCGGCGTCCTTCAAGATCGTTGATCAGGCTGAGAAGCGAGTAGCCGAGTTCGATCTTCACCTCGTCGATGGTGAGGACGTTGGCGATCGGCTCTTCGACGTCTTCCTTGGGTTTTGCGGCCGCTGCCGCCGCGGCGATCTCCGCCTCTGTCGGCTGAGGCTTCAAGCGATTGCGGCCCAGCCTCCAAGCCATGAAGCCCGAGCCGATGGCCAGAGCCGCGAACGGGATCAGCGGCATACCGGGGATCAGACCGATCAGACCGGCGGCGCCCGAGACCACGCCCAGCGACACGGGATTGGTCGCCAGCTGGGTGACCATGGCCTTGTCCGCCGTGCCTTCGACGCCGGCCTTGGACACTAGGAAGCCGGCGGCGATCGAGATGATGATGGCCGGCACCTGCGTCACCAGACCATCGCCGATGGTCAGTTGGACATAGGTGTTGGCCGCCTCCATCGCCGGCATGCCGTGTTGCAGCGTGCCGATCAGTATGCCGCCGATGGCGTTGATGAAGGTGATGATCAGCCCGGCGACGGCGTCGCCGCGCACGAACTTGGAGGCGCCGTCCATGGCGCCGAAGAAGGTCGATTCCTGCTCCAGCTCCTTGCGGCGCAGCTTGGCCTGATCCTCGGTGATCAGGCCCGACGACAGATCGGCGTCGATGGCCATCTGCTTGCCCGGCATGGAGTCGAGGGTGAAGCGGGCGGACACTTCGGCGATCCGGGTCGAGCCCTTGGTGATGACGACGAAGTTCACCACCAGAATGATCGCAAAGATGATCACCCCAATGATGAAGTTGCCGCCCATCATCAGTTGCCCGAAGGCGTTGATGACCTGACCCGCCGCATCGTGACCTTCCTGGCCGTGGGTCAGGATCAGACGCGTGGAGGCCAAGTTCAGGCCCAGCCGGAACAGGGTCGAGACCAGCAGCACGGTCGGGAAGATGGCGAAATCCAGCGGCCGCTTCATCATCACGGCGGTCATCAGGATCAGCACGCTGGACACCAGCGAGAAGGCCAGCAGCAGATCCAGCAAGAACTTGGGCACCGGCAGGATCAGCAGCATGATCACGCCGATCACGCCGACCGCCATCAGCACTTCGCCGCGGTTGACCCAACCCAAGACGTCGCGGCCCGTCGGGCGCGCCATGCCGTCCTTCATCATCACCGGCGTATCAGTCACGGCCCAACGCCTTCAGCGCGCGACGCGTCGCCTCAGCGACGACGACCGCATTGGCGTCGTCCGATGTCGCCCGGGTGGCGTGGTAATAGGCGGCGACGATCACAGGTTGGCCGTTCGGCGGATACAGCAGGCCGATGTCATTGGTCGGCCCATAGCCCCCCGTCCCCGTCTTGTGCGCCACCCGCCAATTCGCAGGCGCCCCAGCCCTAAGACGATTCTGACCCGTGGGCGTATCGGTCATCCACTGCAGCAATAGGGCGCGCGACGCCGCCGTCAGGGACGAGGCCGGATCGAGAAAAAGACGTTGGAGATTGGCGATCGACTGGTTGGGAAGGATCGTATCCTTGTCGCCGTCCAGACGATTCATCTCCGGCTCGAACCGATCTGAGCGGGTGCTGCCGTCGCCGATGCCGCGATAGAAGGTCTGCATCGCCGACGGGCCGCCCATGGCCTTCAGCAACAGATTGGCGGCGGGGTTGTCGCTGACCTCAACCGCGCCCTTCATCAACTGCTCGACCGTCAGGCTGGCGCCAACGGCGGGCTCGGTCACCGGAGCGTGGTTGATCATGTCCGCCGCAGTGATGGGGATGCGGCGATCAAGTCGCTCCTGCCCGGCCTGCGCCCGCAACAGGGTCGCGGCGGCCAGATAAATCTTGAAGGTCGAGCAATAGACGAAGCGTTCGTCGCCGCGCCAAACCAGCTTACGCCCTGTCGCCGCGTCCTGAACGACGAAGCCGAGACGGCCGCCATTGCGCGCTTCCAGGTCGGCCAGGTCAATGATCTCGTCTGACAGAGGGGCGGGCGCGGCAGGGCGTGATTCCGCGCGCGGCGAACAGCCGACCGCGCTCAAGGCGGCCAGCCCCGTCAGGACGCATCGGCGCTCCACGGGTGCGCGCATGGGTTCAGGCCGCGTAACCCGAGGCGGAGACGCCGCTCATCGGCGCCGGAATGGCCGTGCCCTCATCGGCGTATTCGTTCAGCTTGTTGCGCAGGGTGCGGATCGAGATGCCCAGGATGTTGGCCGCGTGGGTGCGGTTGCCCAGGCAGTGGGTCAGGGTGTCCAGGATCAGCGTCTTTTCCATCGCCGCCACAGTCTGGCCCACGAAGCTGCGGGTCACTGCGTCGGCCGCTTGGGCGGCGCGGGCGGCCACCCCGGCTTGCGGCGCCTCATAGGCCTGTCCCGCCATCATGCCCGCGCCCATGCCGCCCAGCGGCTGACCGTCCGGCAAACGGATGGCGTCGACGTCGATCTCGGGGCCGGTCGCCAGCAGCACTGCGCGGTGCATGGCGTTTTCCAACTCGCGGACGTTGCCCGGCCAGCGATGGGCCGAAATGGCCTGACGCGCGGCGGCCGAGATCGGACGCACCGGCACGCCGTTGGCGGCGGCGTATTTCTTGATGAAGTGGTCGGCCAGAACCACGATGTCGCCGGGCCGCTCGCGCAAGGACGGCAGGCGCAGGTTCACCACGTTCAGGCGATACAGCAGGTCCTCGCGGAAGGTGCCTTCCGCCACGGCCTTGGCCAGATCGCGGTTCGAGGTGGCGATGATGCGGATGTTGACCGAGACCGGCTTGGAGCCGCCGACACGGTCGATGACGCGCTCCTGGATGGCGCGCAGCAGCTTGGCCTGAAGCCGGGCGTCCATCTCGGAGATTTCGTCCAGCAGAAGCGTGCCGCCGTCGGCCTCTTCGAACTTGCCGATGCGGCGCGCGACCGCGCCGGTGAAGGCACCCTTCTCGTGGCCGAACAGTTCGGACTCCAGCAGGTTGTCGGGAATGGCGGCGCAGTTGACGCTGATGAACGGGCGCTCGGACCGACGCGAATGCTCGTGCAGATACCGCGCCATCACCTCCTTGCCGACGCCGCTTTCGCCGGTGATCAGGATTGATGCTTCCGAGCGCGCGACCTGGTCGGCCAGTTGCAGCACCGCCTTCATTGATGGGTCGGCCGAGATCATCGGCTTTTCGTCGTCGGCGACGGCCGACAGGACGGCGGCGATCAGTTCGGCGTCGGGCGGAAGCGGAATGAATTCCTTGGCGCCGGCCTTGATGGCTGCGGCCGCCTCTCGCGCATCGGCATCGACGCCGAAGGCTACGACCGGAATGGTGATCCGCTCGGCCTCGTTGGCGGCGATCAGGGCGGCGATGTCCAGCTGATAGTCGACCATCAGCAGGTCGGCGCCCTGCCCCCGGCGCAGTTGCTCGGTCGCCTGGTCGGCGCGCTCGACGTGATTGACCTTGGCGCCGTGCGCCATGGCCATCTTGACCGCCGAAGCGAGCTGGCCGCTCAGTCTGCCTACCACCAGAAGACGCATCGTTCTTCTCCTCTAATCTCTAAAGCCGGTCGCCAATCAGGCGCCCGAATCCTCGGTCTTGATGATTTCCGTCATGGTCACGCCCAGCCGGTCGTCGACGACGACGACCTCCCCGCGCGCGATCAGGCGGTTGTTGACGAAGATGTCGATCGCCTCGCCGACCTTGCGGTCCAGCTCCAGCACCGAGCCCTTGTTCAGCTTCAGCAGCTGGGCCACCGACATGTGCGACTTGCCCAGAACCGCCGAGATGTTGACCGGCACGTCGAAGACCGTGGCCAGGTCGGCGGCGCTCTTTTCGCCGCTGTCGTCCAGGGGCGGCAGGCCCGAAAGGCCGGAGAATTCCTCCAGCGCCAGGTCGTCGGATGCCATCAGAACATGCTCCTGTCGACGGGAAGGGTTTCGGCGTGTCCGGCCTCGGCGGCCAAGGCGGCGGTCAGGGCCTCAGCGACGCGGTCGGCCGAGCCTTGCGGATCGTGATCAGCGCGCCCGTCGGCCCATTCCAACTGGAACGCGGCCTGGGCCATGCCCGGTTCATCGCGGAAGGCGACCACGCCGGTAAAGCCGCTGTCGGCACAGGCGCGCTCGATTAGGCCGCGCGCCTCGTCATCCAGGCCCGAGGCGCGAACGACCAGACGTGGCGAGGCGTCGATTTCCTGCGCCAACAGTTCCAACGCGGCTTTCAGCGGCGCATGCGGAAACCGCTCCAGAGCGGCCCCGGCGATGGTGCGCGCAGCAGCCAGGGCTAGGTCAGCGGCCTGTTCCCGGTGCGCCTGGGCCACAGCCTTCAGGGTCGGCATGGCCGAGGCCACAGCCTGGGCGATATTGCTCAGGGCCATGGCGCGGATGTTTTCGACCTCGCTGAGCGCCTGTTCGCGCGCCTCCAGACGCCCTTGGGCGACCAGAGCATCGACCTCGGCCGGCAGATAGGAGCGTTTGGCTGGCGTCCAGGCGCCCGGGCGCACGACCGTGCCGTCCGCGTCAAACTCTGTGTCAAAGGCGAAGAGGCGCCGGATTTCAGGGGACTGGGTCATGTCAGTAGATCAACTCGTCGTCGGCGCCCTGACCGGCCAGCATGATGTCGCCCTTGGCGGCCAGATCCTTGGCGACCTGGACCATGGCCATCTGGGCGGCGTCCACGTCCTTCAGACGCACCGGCCCCATCGACTCCATGTCCTCGCGCATGATCTTGGACGCGCGCTCGGACATGTTGGAGAAGAACATCTCGCGCAGACCTTCGGACGCGCCCTTCATCGCCAGGCCCAGCGAATCCTTGTCCACGGCGCGCAGCAAGGTCTGCACCCCGCCCGGATCCAGCTTGGACAGATCCTCGAAGACGAACATCAGGGCGCGGATGCGTTCGGCCGACTCACGATTGCGCTCTTCCAGGGCGCCGATGAAGCGGGCCTCGGTCTGGCGGTCGAAGCTGTTGAAGATGTCGGCCATCATTTCGTGGCTGTCGCGCTTGGAGGTGCGCGCCAGGTTCGACATGAACTCGGTGCGCAGCGTCGCCTCGATCTTGTCCAGGATCTCGCGCTGAACGGGCTCCATGCGCAGCATCCGCTGGACGCATTCCAGGGCGAAGTCTTCCGGCAGGCTGGTCAGGACGCGCGCGGCGTGGTCCGATCGCACCTTGGACAGGATCACGGCGACAGTCTGGGGGTATTCGTTCTTCAGATAGTTGGCGAGAACGGCCTCGTTCACATTGCCCAGCTTGTCCCACATGGTGCGACCGGCCGGCCCCCGGATCTCCTCCATCAGGCCATCGACGCGATCCTTGGGCAGGAAGGCGGCCAGCAGCTTTTGCGTCTGCTCATAGCTGCCCATCACGGCCCCGGAGCCGGACAGGCCCGAGACGAACTCGATCATCAGGGCCTCGACGGCCTCGGCGCTGACGTTGCCCAGGGTCGCCATGGCCTGGGAGATTTCCTTGACCTCGTCGTCGTCCAGCCGCTCCCACAGGGCGGTGTGCTCTTCGCCCAGCGCCAGCAGGATGACGGCGGCCTTCTCCGGCCCCGACAGCTTGTTGGGATCGTCGATCGAGGCTTTCTTGTTGACCAGCTTCGCCATCAGCCTTCGGCCACCCAGGTCCGCAGGATGCCGGCCGCGTCATCGGGATGCGACTGAACGAAGTCGGCGACCTTCTTGACCGACGACGCCTTCACCTGACCCTCGATGCGGGCGATGTCGATCTTCTGTTCCATCTCGCTGGGCGCCGGCAGCTGAACCAGCTGAGGCTGGCCGTCCGGGCCGATCACCGTGGTCGCCACGGTCGTGACCGGCACGCCGTTGGCGCCCGCCAGCGCCGGCAGATTGGCCCCGCCACCGGCGGCCGTCTTCAGCAGAGGACGCAGCACGAAGAAGATCAGCAGCAAGGCGACGACCGTCAGAATGCCCAGCTCGACGAAACGCATGATGTCGTTCTTGGAGAAGTCCAGCAGCGACGACTTTCCGTCCAGACCGCCCTCAATGCCCGTGTCGTGGTTGAAGCGGACGTTGATCACTTCGATCTTGTCGCCGCGTGTCTCGTCGATGCCGGCGGCGGCGGCGACCAGCGACTTGATCTGGGCGATCTCCTCGGCCGTGCGCGGCGCATAGGTCGGCTCGCCCTTGCCGTCCTTGGCCGGCGTCCACTTGCCGTCGACCGCGACGGCGACGGCCAGCTTCTTGACCTCGCCCGGCTCCTTGGTCGTGGTCGTGGTGGTCTTGGAGATTTCGTAGTTGGTCGTCTCGGCGTTTTCCGAGTTGGTCGAACCGGCCGGCGTGGCACCGGGCGCCGCCCCGCCAGGGATGTTGTTCGTCGCAGTCACGCCGCCGTCGGGCTGGGCGCTGTTGTCTGCGGATTGCGAGCCGTTGGTCGTGGTCGAGCGGACGACCTGACCATCGGGATCGAACTTTTCTTCCTGTGTCGTGGCGCGGCTCTGGTCGATGTCGGCCGTGACCTGAACGCGAGCAGCGCCCGCGCCGACGACGCCTTCGACGATATCCTTGATGCGCGCTTGAAGCTGGCTCTCGGTATTGCCCTTGGCCTCGGCGGCAGAGGCTGAGGTGAAGGTTCCGTCGTCGCTGCCGGCCGCCAGAGTGCGGTTGGTCTGGTCCGCCACTGTGACGCGGTCGGGCTTCAGGTTCGGCACGGATGAGGCCACCAGATTGCGGATCGCCCGCACCTGATCGCTGGTCAGGTCACGCCCTCCCAGGCCCACCAGCACGGCGGCGGTCGGTTCGCCGGCGGCCGAGGTGAACATCTCGCGGCGCGGCATGGTAATGTGAACGCGGGCGGCGGTGATGCCGCGCATGGACATGATGGTGCGCGACAGTTCGCCCTGCAGGGCGCGCTGCTCGTTCAGCTGCTGCTGGAACTCGGTCTGGCCCAGCACCGACTGGGTGTCGAACAGCTCGTAGCCGACCGATCCGGACGTGACCAAGCCCTTACCCGCGACCAGCATACGGGCGGTGCCGACCTCGTCGCGGTTGACCATGATGGTCGAGCCGTCGCCCTTGGACGAATATTTGATGCCGGCCTGATCCAGGGCGGCGCTGATCTCGCTGGCCTCGCGCAGATCCAGGTTGGAATAGAGAAGCGCGTCCGGCGCCTGGCCCATGCGCAGCATGACGGCGACCAGCACGGCGGCCACGCCTGCGGCGACGCCGAGGACCGCAGCCAGACGGCCGATCCCGAACTTCTGCAACGCCGCTGTGAAGCCGCCCACGCGTCCCCGCCCCCTACTCGCGGGAGACACGAACGCCCCGCTAGGCAGAAAATGCCGCCTGGATGGTAAACGTCGCGTTAAGACCCGCTTAAGGGCGCGCCCCGCCCGCCTGAAGCTGCGGCAAAACCGCCGGCGCACCGGACGGCAGGGGGGCTGTCGGATCTCTCAGCCACGAGACCACATCGCGATAGACGATCTCGGCGTCCAGATCGCGGTTCAGCAGATGCCAGCCGTTCGGATACCATGCGGTCCGCAGCGTCCCGCCCTCCCGCTCGGCCCGCTCCAGCGCCAACTTCATCGGCCCCTTCTTCACCACCTCGTCGTGGGCGCCGTACATCAGGATGGCGTCGCCCCGGATGCGGCCCAGGCTGCGCGACGAGGCCTCCATCAGATCGACCAGCCCATAGACCGTGTCGAACCGGGTCGCGAGGATGCTCATCGGATCGCGCCCGTTGCGGATCAACTCCAGCGTATTCGACGAGGCGTGGATGTCGCGGGTGATGAACTCTGGCGGTTCCAGCGCCACGTCGCCCAACGCCCGCGCTGCGATGTTCAGCGCCGTGCTGTTCAATGGTCCTTGCGTCGACCAGCCCCAGACGCCGGGCGCCAGCAGCACGATCCGGTCCGCATCCGGCGGATTGTCGGAGCCGAACGCCGCCGCCGTCACCGACCCTCCCATACTCTCGCCCACCACAGCGATGACGGCATTGGGATAGCGGGCCCGCGCCATCGCGGTGATCTCGCGCAGATCATCCGTCATCCGCTGCTGCCCTGCCCATTCGCCCCGCCCCAGCGCCCCGCCGAAGCCACGCTGGTCGTAGGACCAGGTCTCGATCCCCTGCTCGGCCCACCAGGGGCCGGCCAGACGGAAGCTGGCGTCGTGATCGTTCATCCCATGCAAGGCCACGATCACCGCCCAAGGCGCCCCATCCTTTGGCCCCCAGTGCAGATACGGCAGGCGCGCGCCGTCCGACATGACCAGCGCCCGATCCTCGACATGGGCGCCGACAAAGCCCGGCGGCGGCGTCAACGGCGGCTGAATGTGGGGTGCGGCGCAGGCCGACAGAATGAGCGCGGCGGTCAGCGGCATAAGTCTGGAGGCGATCAAGGCCATGTGTCCCAAGCAGCGCTCACGATACCACCGGCACGTCCTTCTCGCTGGAGCGAACGGCCGCCGGATTTGCAGAAGTCAGAATGCGCCGAACGCGTTCCCGCAGATAGGGAAGCACCTCCGCCTCAAACCACGGATTCTTCTTCAGCCAGGCCGTATTGCGCCAAGACGGATGCGGCAACACCAGCAGATCCGGCGCATACTCCCGCCACGCTCGGACCGTTTCGGTCATGGTCCGCTTGGCCTTATCGCCCAGCGCCCACGCCTGGGCATAGCCGCCGACCAGCAGGGTCAGTTCCATCTGCGGCAGGGCGTCCAGCAACTGCGGTCGCCACAGTTCCGCACAGCGTGTCGGCGGCGGATAGTCGCCGCCTTTCGGCGCGGTGCCCGGATAGCAGAAGGCCTGGGCCGCCACCCCGATGCGCGGGTCGGCGTAGAAGGTCTCATAGTCCACGCCCATCCAGTCACGAAGACGATCGCCTGAGGGATCCGTGAACGGGAGACCGCTCTCGTGGACGCGTCGTCCCGGCGCCTGGCCGCAGATAAGCAGCCGCGTCTCGGGAAAGACCCGCACTACCGGGCGCGGCGTGTGCGGCAGGACGCCCGCGCAGGCGCGGCAGGCGCGGATGTCGCTCAGGATATCCTGGAGATCAGTCGTCATCGCCCTCGACGACCGGCGGACGGCGGCTCAGCGCCAGGGCCGTTTCTTCCTCGGTCGCCTGGCGCAGGCGCGTGACGCCGCGGAAATTGTCCGGATCGACCGCCTTGCCCTTCTTGGTGATGGTCAGCTTGCCCTGGCGCATCAGACCCAAAGCGGTCGCGCGGACCTTGGGCAGCATGCGCTGCCACTGCTCGGGCTGTAGCTCTTTGGCCACTTCCGCGGGCTCAATGCTCTTGCCGGGCTCAAGCGCGGCGATTTTGTTCAGGATTGCGGTTTCGATCGGGTCGCTCATTGCGCCTATATGCTGCAACGCACGCCCATAAGTAAGGCCGAGTCTGCATGCCCAAGAAAATCACCATCACCGAGGGCGAGTTCGCCGGCTGGCAGACCTACGATCTGCACGACACCTTCGACACGGTGGTCGGCCCCTTCTACGGCAAGCCGGATCCCGACGGGCACATGCGCTGCGCCTTCCGCGCCGAGCAGAAGCATATGAACGCAGGCGGGCGGATGCACGGCGGCTGCCTGATGACCTTCGCCGACATCGCCATGTTCCAGATCGCCTATCAGGAGATGGAAGGCGCCTCGGGCGTCACGGTCCAGTTGGACTCCACCTTCATCGACGGCGGCTATGTCGGCGAACTGATCGAGGCCACGGGCCAGGTGACAAAGGCGGGCAAAAGCCTGATCTTCGTGCGCGGCCAGATCAACACCGGCGACCGCCTGCTGATGACCTTCTCCGGCGTCATCCGCAAGTTCACGCCGCGGTGAGACGCCGGTTTCCGGCCGCGTATCTGAAGTCCTTCAGCACGACGGCGCCCGATCCCGCGCAATAGATGGCCGGGCGCAGGCTCAAGAACCCGCCGAAGACATTGTGATTGAGGCCCGACACCTCCATCCGCGTCGGATGTCGCACCCAGGTCGCCCCGCGATCCAGCGAGTAGTGATAGGTCACGACGTTCTCGTCGTTGTCGATCTTCAGCTTCAGCTCGCGAGTGACGGCGGGAATGGCCGCCCACGTCTGTTCCTCGGCGTACTGGTAGGATTTGATGACACGCCCGTCGAAGCCCAGACCGACGAAGGCCTTGTGGTTATAGAAGAGCAGCAGCCCCGCCTCGGCCTCGCCCGACAGCGCCAGATCGATTTCGACCCGATAGCTGCGATCTCTAACAAGGCAAGCCAGTGGAGAAGAGTCCGCCGGAGAACGGCCCTGACCTTCCAGACGCAATGATCGGTCGGCTCGGGTGAGCCGATTTGCGGCGTCCGCCTTGGGCTGGTGGAAGCTCCATTTCACGCCCATACGGTCGTGGCTGAAATCGTCCGACAACGCCGCACCGGCTGGGGAAGCCTCGCGCGCACGCGGCTTGGCTAGCGAGCGAGACAGATCGCCCCCCATGGCCCGAAACCATCCGTCGGCGGTCCACTCCACCGGCTCCAGCAGCGTCTGCCGGCCCAAGGTTCGGAACCCGTTTTCATAGCCGTGATAGACCATCCACCAATCGCCGGCGGGGCCTTCGACCAGGGTCGCATGTCCCCTGGACCACCAAGGTTCGTCGACGGACTGAGTGCGCACCAGTGGATTTTGCGGACAGTTCTCCCACGGCCCATGAACCGAGCGTGAGCGGGCCGCGATCACCATATGGCCGGTGACCGGCCCGGCCGTGCCGCCGACGGCGGTGACCAGATAGAACCAGTCGCCTCGCCTCAGCAGCTTTGGTCCCTCAGGCGCAAAGTTCTCGGTGATCCAGTCGTCGGGATACCGCCAGGGATCGTAGGCCGGCTCCACCGCACCGTCCGTGGCCAGACCGTCGTCCGTCAGCCGCACCTTGCGGATTCCGTTGACGAACAGATAGCGGCGCCCGTCCTCGCCCACGACATGGCCCGGATCGATGCAGCCCTCGATCTTCATGTCGACCGGATCGCTCCACGGCCCCGCAATATCGTCGGCCCATATGGTGAAGATCGACCAGCCTTTGCCCGTCGGATTCGCGGGAATGTAGATGAAATACCGTCCCTGATGTTTCACTAGATCCACGGCCCAGACATCGCCCAGCGGCTTGTGGAGCGCAGGCCCGATGGGCGACCAGTTCACCAGATCCTTCGACGTCCAGATCACCAGCCCCGGATAGGACAGGAAGGACGAAAAGGTTATGTAGTAGGTATCGCCGTCCTTCAGGATCGTGGGATCGGGATGGTCCCCGGCGACGATGGGATTCAAGAAGGTGCCATCTCCCAGATCGGCGCTCCGCTGACCTTCGACGCCATCCCCCCAGGTTGGGACGGAACGCGGTGTCGAGACGGGTTCGCCGACGGCGCCTGCACCGAGAATAGGCGCCGCCGCCAATGCGCCTGTGGCTCCGAACAGACGTCGACGATCAATCACGGGACACTGATAGTTAGCGCTAACATGACTTATGGACGCCTGGTCGGATCGCCTTGTCAAGCCGCCGACCTATCGGATTTGGTCAGAAGCCGAAGACGGCCGCCGGCATCGCCCCGACGACGGAAGCAGTCATCAAGGTGGCCAAAAAGCCGGCGAACAGGCCCTTCCAGACCATGCCCAGCACCTCCTCGCGGCGTTCGGGCATCAGGACCGACAGGCCGGTCACGGTGATGCCGACCGAGCCGATATTGGCGAAGCCGCACAGGGCGTAGGTCATCAGCATGCGCGTGCGCTCGGTCATCTCGGCGGCCGGCACCTTGCCCAGGTCGATGAAGGCGACGAACTCAGTCAGGGTCAGTTTGACGCCCAGCAGCCAGCCGGCGACATCGGCGTCCTTCCACTCCACCCCGATCAGCCAGGCGACCGGCGCGAAAATCCAGCCCAGCATCCGCTCGACGGTCAGGGGCGCATCGAACACCACGAACCCGCCCAGCATGACATTGACCAGGGCGACCAGCGCCACGAACACGATCAGCACGGCCGAAATGTTCAGCACGACCATCAGGCCGTCGGACGTCCCTTTGACGATGGCGTCGATGGCGCTGTCGTATTTCAGGGCCGAGTCATAGTCGGCGACGGCGCCGCCCATCCCTTCTTTCTCGGGGATGATGATCCGCGCCAGCAGCACGCCGGCCGGCGCCGACACGATCGAGGCCACCAGCACGTGACCCGCCGCATTGGGCAGCACCGGCGACAGGATCGTCGCATAAGCCACCATGGTCGAGCCGGCGACCGTCGCCAGGCCCACCACCATCATCAAAAAGATCTCGGACCGCGTCAGCTTGTCCAGATAGGCGCGGATCACGATCGGGCTTTCGATCATGCCCAGGAAGATGTTGGCCGCGACCGCCAGGGCCGAGGCGCCGCCCAGCCCCATCGTCTTCTGAAACAGGAAGCCGAAGCCCAAGGTGATCCACTTCAGAATCTTCCAATGCCACAGGAGGGCCGACAGGGCGGAAATCACCAGGATCAGCGGCAGAACCTGGAAGGCGAAGGTGAAGAGCGCGCCTTGGTTGGACACCGCATAGGGTTGGTCCCCGCCGGCCAGATAGCCGAAGACGAACTTCGTTCCCTCGGTCGTGGCGACCGCCAGACCATCCACCGCGCCGGTCACCGCCGCCAGCACCGCCTGCGAACCGGGGATCGCGAACAGGGCCAGCACCAGCCCCGCCTGCACCAGGATCGCGCCGATGGTCAGCCGCCAAGGGAAGGCCTTGCGGTTTTCCGAGATCGCCCAGCAGACCGCGACGATGACGACCAGACCGAGAAGGCTCTGGAGGTTCAGGAGGCTGAACATAAAAACGATCCCCGCACCCGGCGCGCCTGCCGGTCTTTACTCGCTTCAAGGACAAAGTGACGCGGCTGGCAAGCGAAACGAAAAAGGGCGGCCCTTAAGGGACCGCCCTCCTCCTGTCGCCGCGCCTCGGCTTACAGTTGGCCGCGCACCAGCTTGCCGTAGTGATCCATCAGATCCAGCGACAGGGCGCCGGGGGTGAAGCGGTATTCGCCCACCTCGGCGACCGGGGTCACCTCGACCGCCGTGCCGGTCAGGAAGCATTCGGTGAAGTCCGACAGTTCTTCCGGCTTGATCTCGCGCACCACGACCTCGATGCCCTTTTCGCGAGCGATCTCGATCACGGTCTGACGGGTGATGCCGTCCAGAATGTGCTCGACGTTCGGCGTGTGGATGACGCCGTCCTTGACGAAGAAGACGTTGGCGCCGGTCGCCTCGGCGACATAGCCGCGCCAGTCCAGCATCAGGGCGTCGGCGAAACCGCGACGCTCGGCGGCGTTCTTGGACATGGTGCAGATCATGTACAGACCCGCCGCCTTGGCCGTCGTCGGGGCTGTCGCCGGATCGGGACGACGCCACTTGGACCATTCCAGACGCAGGCCGCGCGCCTTGACCTCGGGGTCGAAATAGCTGGGCCAGTCCCACACGGCGATGGCCAGGTGCACCTTGTTGTTCAGGGCCGAAACGCTGGTCTGTTCCGGGCCCAGGTAGGCGACGGGACGCACATAGCAGTCCGTCAGACCGTTCTTGGCGCAGGTTTCCTTAGAGAAGGCGTCGATTTCAGCGACGCTGTAGGGTATCTCGAAATCGAGCAGGTTGGCGGACCGCTTCAGGCGCTCGGAATGTTGCGTCAGCTTGAAGATTTCGCCGCCGTACATACGCTCACCCTCAAAGACCGACGAGCCATAGTGAAGGGCATGGGTCAGAACGTGCGTTTTCGCTTCCCTCCAGGGGACGAAATCGCCATTCACCCAGATGAAGCCGTCACGATCGTCGAAAGGAACGAAGGCCATTGAAATACGTCTCCCGCGAAACTGACGGTCTTAGAGCCGCACGAATCGCTCAGGTCAACGCCGCAAGCGGGGGAAACGTCGCATGAGCATGACGGAATCGCGTTCGCATGGCCGCTCAGGCCCCATCGCCGGCCCCGGCGTCGGCCGCCATCTGCTGATTGTCGACGACGACGATCGCATCCGTGAACTGCTGAAGGAATTCCTAGCGCGCGAAGGCTATCGCGTGACGGGCGCCGCGCACGCGGCGGCCGCCAAGCGGATGATGGAGCTGATCGAGTTCGACCTGGTCGTGCTGGACGTCATGATGCCGGGCGAAAGCGGCCTGGACCTGACCAGCTGGGTCCGCAACAAGGCCGAATTGTCCAAGACGCCGGTCCTGCTGCTGACGGCGCGCGGCGATCCCGAGGACCGCATCGAGGGCCTGTCGCGCGGCGCCGACGACTACATGTCCAAGCCCTTCGAACCGCGCGAACTGGTGCTCCGCATCGACGCCATCCTGCGTCGCACCGGCGGCAAGCCCATCGGTCCCAAGGAGATCAAGCTGGGCACCGCCGTCTTCGACATGGAACGGCTGGAGTTGAGCCGTGACGGCGCGCCCCAGCGCCTGACCGAAGCCGAGGCCCAGTTGCTCAAGACCCTGGCGCTTCATGCCCATGCCCCGGTCGAGCGGATGAGCCTGTCGCCGGACACCGCCGACATCACCGGCCGCGCCGTGGACGTCCAGGTGACGCGTCTGCGCCGCAAGCTGGAAGTTGATCCCAAGAACCCGCGTTATCTCCAGACGGTGCGCGGCGTCGGCTATATGCTGGCTCCCGACTGAGCCGATGCGGCTTCTGCCCGCCTATCTGTGGCCGCGCTTTCTGAAGCGGCGCCTGCCGACCTCGCTATGGGGCCGGTCGCTGCTGATCATCGTCCTGCCGGTGCTGGTGATGCAGATGGCGGTGACCTGGGTCTTCTTCGACGCTCACTGGCAGACGGTGACCGCGCGTCTGTCCGAAGGGCTGGCCGGCGACATCGCCTGGGCCGTCGAGAGCTATGAGGACGACCCCAGCCCGGCGAACCTGGACAAGCTGGCCAATCGCGCCGAGCGATCCATGTCCCTGTCCATCGTGCTTCAGGATGGGCGCACCCTTCCGACGGAAGAACGCCGCGGCGCCATCGGCGTGGTGGACCGTGTGCTGGACAGGGCCTTGGACGCGCGTCTGGACCGCCCCTACTGGTTCGACACCACCCGCTATCCCGCCTACGTCGACATTCAGGTGCAGGAGCCGCAAGGGGTGCTGCGCATCATCGCCCCGCGCGAGCGCGCGGTGGCGACCCAGGCTCATATCTTCGTCCTTTGGTTGGCGGTGGCCACCGTCCTGCTGATGGGGGTCGCCATCCTGTTCATCCGTAATCAGGTCCGCGCCATCGAGCGTCTGGCCGACGCGGCCGAGGCCTTCGGGCGCGGCGAAACCGTGCCCCGGTTCAAGCCGCACGGCGCGCGCGAGGTTCGCGCCGCTGCCGTCGCCTTCATGGCCATGCGAGACCGAATTCAGCGCCACATCGATCAGCGCACCGCCCTGCTTGCCTCGGTCAGCCACGACCTGCGCACGCCCCTGACCCGTCTGCGCCTCGAACTGGCTCTGGCTCCACCTTTCAAGCGCCAGTCGGCCATGCGTGGCGACCTGGACGAGATGGAGCATATGATCGACGAATACCTCGACTTCGCCCGTGGCGAGGCGGGCGAACCACCCAAGCCGGTGTCGATTTCCGACCTGTTGAAGGCGGCCGGCGAGGATGCGAAACGCGCCGGCGCCGAGGTCGAAGTTGTCGTGGCTGATGGCCTGACCGCCTCCGTTCGCCCCCTCGCCTTCAAGCGCGCCCTGGTGAACCTGGCCGGCAACGCCGCCTCGCATGGCGAGAATGTGCGCCTGTCGGCCCGCGCCCTGGCGTCAGGCGGGCTGGAGATCATCGTCGAGGACGACGGACCCGGCATCCCCGTGGCCATGTATGACGAAGCCTTCCGGCCCTTCTCGCGCCTGGACGACTCTCGCAACCAGAACCGCAAGGGCGTCGGTCTGGGCCTCGCCATCGCGCGCGATGTGGCGCGCGGCCACGGCGGCGACGTCACCCTGGATCGCAGCGAACTGGGCGGGTTGAAAGCGACGATCCGCATCCCCGGCGCGGTCACCGTCGCCGAGTCCGCTTAAGGCTTCAAAGCTTTCGTCAGCAGGGTCTGGCGGAACGGCGCTGCAAGGGTCATCTTGAGGGTGACAGGGCTTGGAGATGATTTCGATGCGTAAACTCGCCTTCTTTGCACCGCTGGCCGCGACCCTCGCCGTCGCCGCCATGGCTCAGGCTCAAGCGCCGACGGTGAACGTCACGGTCGGGCCGCAGCTTCAGCGCGAGGTCGAAAAGCTCGGCGACCGCGAGGTCAACGAACAGATCGCCGGCCTTCAGGCCGAGGTCGGCAAGGCCTTGGCCCAGCGTTATCCGGGCGCGACCGCCAATCTAGTCCTGGTCGACCTGAAGCCCAACCGGCCGACCTTCGAACAGGTCCGTCAGACGCCGGGCCTCGACCCGATCCGCAGCGTGTCGATCGGCGGCGCGGCCATCAAGGGTGAGATCGTGATGGCGGACGGCGTGACGCGGCCCGTGGACTATTCCTACTTCACGCCCAGCATCAACGACGTCTGGGGCTACAGCGTCTGGCGCGACGCCGACCGCGCGTTCGAGCGCTTCGGCGATCAGATCGAGCGCGGACGCTTCTAGCCCATCTCGCGGTTCCGTCTGACCGCCGCCGCGACCGTCTCGTCCAGCATCGCCGTCAGGCGGCCGTCCTTCGCCATGGCGTCAAGCCCGGCGCGGGTCGAGCCGCCCGGTGAGGCGATGCGCCCGATCAGGGTGTCCAGCGCATCGTCGCCCATGGAGTCGGCTGCGGACCTCAACGTCGCGCGCGCCAGCACGTCCGCCGTCGCCGCATCCAGACCCGCCGCCTCCCCGGCCCGCGCCAGCGCTTCGGTGAAGGCGTAGAAATAGGCTGCGCCTGACCCGGCCACCGCCGTCGCCGCATCCATCAGCGCCTCGTCAGCCAGCACGACGGTCTCGGCCATCGGCTCGAACAACGCCCGCCCGATGTCTTGGGCGCGTGGGTCCGCCGACCAGACAGAGGCCACGCCGCGCCCGCGCGACACACCGGTCGTCGGCATCACCCGTACGATGGGCCAGCCTCCCAGGCCTTCCGCCAGGGTCGGCGCCGTCACGCCCGCCATGACTGAAAGGATGACGGCCCGGTCATTCAGGAACGGCGCCAGCGGAGCCATCACTTCACGCCACATGGCCGGTTTCACCGCCAACACGATCACCGCCGCCTCGGTCAGGACCTCCAGCGGCGGATTGATCCGCGCACCCTTGGCCCGTGCCGTCTCGGCCGCCGGCTTTTCCGAGGGGGTGAGAATGATCAGGTCGGACGCCGCCACCGTCTCGGTCAGCAGCCAGCCTTCCAGAATGGCGGAGCCCAGCCGGCCGCAGCCGACTAGGACAACGGGACCCGGCACAGATGCCGCGCTTGGCATCAGGCGGTGCCGACGGTCTCGAACAGGCAGGCGTCGATCGCCTCCTGCGGCTTCTTGTTCCCACGCACCATGAAGTCGAAGGCGGGGTAGTAGCGGTCCGAAGCCTCGATGGCCGCGTCAATCATCGACGCCGCCTGGGCCAGGGTCGGACGCTCACCCATCGGCAAGGCCAGCGAATGACGGAAGACGATCTCCCCGTCTTCCGCCCAGACCTCGAAATGGCCCATCCAGGTGCGCTGGTTGATCAGACCGACCAGTTCGTAGGCCGCCGTCTTGCGGCTTTTTGCCACCTTCAGATCCAGCGCACAGCACAGCTGAAGACAGTCGCCCTCGGGACGCCAGGCGAACCACAGCTCATAGTCCTTCCAGTCGCCGGCCAGAGCAAAGGCGAGGTCGCCGTCGTCGGTGCGGTCGAACGGAAGATTCTCGGCCGTGAGCACATGCTCGACGACCTCAAGCGGGTCGAAGGGCACGTCCACTTCCTCGGGCCGGGCGATGTCCATCAAGTGTCTTTCACGCTGCGTCCGCTAGAATCGCGGGCGTTAACAGAACGGTAAGCCTGTTCGCAGATTCGGCTCAACCGGCTGCGTCCCCGGGTTGAGTTCCATCTGTGGACGTTCCCTTCGCGGGCTTTGCAGCCGGCTTTTGGGCGGCCTTCAGCTCTGCGATCTCGGCACGCAGAGCGGCGATCTCGTCCTTCAGAACATCGAACTCGTCGCGACGGACCAGGTCCATTTCGGCGGCGACCCTGTCGGCCTGGGCGCGCCAGGCGGTCTTGGCCTCTTCGCCTGCGGCCTGGGCCAGGCCCATGGCGCCGGTCGTCAGCTTGGCGAACTCGTCCAGAATGGGATTGCGGGTCTGCATGGCGGCTCCGACCTCAACGTCGTTAACGAAGGTTCACCGACTATGGTGAACGAAACCTTTCTTTCTGCTGCTTCGCGGGCGCCATCAAGGCGTCGTGATGCGTCTTCACAGGCGACGACGGCGGCGACGCTTGCTAAACCGCTGTCAAAGACAGTCCCGCACAGGAACGCCCATTGCCCTTTCCCGAATTCGATCCGGTCCTGATCCACCTCGGACCGCTTCCGATCCGCTGGTACGCGCTGGCCTATGTCGCCGGCATCGTGCTGGGCTGGTGGTACGCCGCGCGCCTGGCCAAGACCCAGCGGCTATGGGCGCCCGGCAAGCCGCCTGTCACCACGACGCAACTGGACGACCTGGTGCTGTGGATCGTGCTGGGCATCATCCTGGGCGGCCGCTTGGGCTACGCCCTCTTCTACAAGCCGGCCATGTACGGCCAGCTGTTCACCGGCCAGACGCTGGGCGAGCGGTTCGAACTGTTCCAGCTGTGGACCGGCGGCATGAGCTTCCACGGCGGCTTCCTAGGCGTCTGCCTGGCCATCGTCCTGTATGCCCGGTCGCAGAAGATCGACATGCTGCGCCTCGGCGATCTGGTCGCGCCCGTCGTGCCGATCGGCCTGATGTTCGGTCGCCTGGCCAACTTCATCAATGGCGAGCTGTGGGGCCGCGAGACGACCGTTCCTTGGGCCGTGCGTTTCTGCAACGCCCGCATCGAACAGATGTACGGCTTCTGCCCCGCGGGCGATGCGCCCCGCCACCCCAGCCAGCTCTATGAGGCGGGTCTTGAGGGGATCGTCCTCTTCTCCGTCCTTTCCTTTGCCATTTGGAAGTTCGGCCTGCTGAAGAAGCCCGGCTATATCACCGGCCTGTTCCTGGTCGGTTATGGCGTCTGCCGTGCGGCGCTGGAGAATGTGCGCGAGCCGGATATCGGCATGCCAGATTTCCCGTTCGGCCTGACCATGGGAATGATGCTGTCGATCCCGATGATCCTGGTCGGCGCCTGGCTGATCTGGCGCGCGTGGAAGCGTCCGCCGGCTGCCGCTAAGGCATGAGCGAGGCCGAAACCCTCAAGGCCCGTCTGGCGCGCGAAATCGCCCTGACCGGCCCGATGACGGTCGCCGAGTACGTGACCCGCTGCCTGCACGATCCCAAGGGCGGCTACTATGCGTCGCGTCCGGATTTGGGCGCGCGCGGCGACTTCATTACCGCCCCCCTGGTCAGCCAGATGTTCGGCGAATTGATCGGCCTGTGGGCGGTCGAAACCTGGAACCGGCTGGGCGCGCCCGAGCGGTTCCGCCTGGTCGAGGTCGGCCCCGGCGACGGCACATTGATGAGCGACGCCTTGCGCGCCGCCCGCCTGGTCCCGGGCTTTCTCGAAGCCTGCGATCTGATCCTGATCGAACCCAGCGCCCCCTTGCGCGACCTCCAGGCCAAGGCCCTGGCCGGCGCCGACCTGTCGCCGCGCTGGGTCCGCAGCCTGACGGCGATCGAGACCGACGCCCCTGTCATCCTGATTGCCAACGAAGTGTTGGACTGCATGCCCGCCCGTCAGTTCGTCCGCACCGACGGCGGCTGGGCCGAGCGCCGCATCGGCGTCACAGACGATGGCGACCTGATGTTCGGCCTGACCGCCATTTCCGGCGGTTTTCAGAAGCCGGACTTCGAGATCGCGCCAGGCGGCATTCTGGAAATTTCGGACCAGCAGGCGGTCTTCGGCCGAGACCTCGGCCTGTTGATGAAGGCCGCCTCGGGCGCAGCCCTGCTGATCGACTATGGCCGCGCCCGCCCCGAAGCCGGCGACACGCTCCAGGCCCTGCGTCGTCACCAGAAGGTCGATCCCCTCGCAACACCAGGCGAAGCCGACCTGACCCAATGGGCCGACTTCCCCGTGGTGCTGGAAGCGGCCGTTCGCACGGGCGCCGACGTCACCGGCAGCCTGCCCCAAGGCGAGTTCCTGCGCCGGCTGGGCATTGAGGCCCGCGCCGAGGCGCTGAAAGCCGGCCGTCCCGCCGCGTCCGGCGTCATTGCGCGCCAGCTGGATCGGCTGACCGGCGACGACCAGATGGGAACCCTGTTCAAGGCTGCCGCCATCTTCGCCCCCCGATCTCTGGTCGTGCCCGGTTGGGACGCCTGATATAGGTGGGGGCATGAGCGACCTGGCCCCCATCACCCACCCGCTTCTGACCGCCGCCGGCATCGCCCACGGCTTCTTCACCCGTGCGGGCGGCGTCTCGACCGGCCTCTATGAAGGGTTGAACGCTGGCGTCGGCTCCAAGGACGAACCGGCCGCCGTCGCCGAAAACCGCCGGCGCGTCGCGGCCCATTTCAATGCCGACGCCAATCATCTGAACGGCTGCTACCAGATCCATTCCGCCGTGGCGCGTGTGGCCGAAGGTCCCTGGCATGGCGACCGGCCGGAAGGCGACGCCGTCGTCTCGGCCGAGCCGGGCCTGTTGTGTTCAGTCCTGACCGCCGACTGCGCGCCGATCCTGATGGCCGATCCCGAGACCCGCATCGTCGCCGCCGTCCACGCCGGCTGGAAGGGCGCGCTGGGCGGCGTCATCCACTCCGCCGTTTCCGCCATGCAGGCCCTAGGCGCCGAGCCTCGGCGGGTGGTCGCCGTCGTCGGCCCCTGCATCGCGCCCGCCAGCTATGAGGTCGGCGTCGATTTCGAAGATCGCTTCACCCACCACGATCCTGGCAGCGACCGCTTCTTCCACCCCGGAGAGTCCGACGACAAACGCCAGTTCGACCTGCCCGGCTTTGTCCTGTGGCGGTTGCAGCAGGCGGGGGTCGGCCAGGCCGTCTGGACCGGCCACGACACCTGCGCGGACGCAGAGCGGTTCTATTCGAACCGCCGCGCCTTCCAGCACGGCGAGCCGGACTTCGGTCGATTGATTGCGGTGATCGGGGCTTAGCCCGCGCGCGCCAGCTCCGGCACGCGGGTCACTTCACGCCAGGCGTGCGGGGCGGCCAACAGGGCGCGGACCAGCTTGTTATTCAGGGCGTGACCGGCCTTGTAGCCTTCGTAGCGACCCAGCAGCTGCGCGCCCAGGACATACAGGTCGCCGATGGCGTCCAGCGCCTTGTGACGGACGAACTCGCGTTCCATGCGCAGGCCGCCGGGATTCAAAATCTCGTCGCCGTCGATGACTACGGCGTTCTCCAGCGAGCCGCCCCGCGCCAGACCCGCCTTGCGCAACGCCTCGACCTCATGGGCGAAACCGAAGGTGCGGCAGGCCATGATCTCCTTGCGGAAGGTCGGTTCGTCCACGACGAAGTCGATCACTTGATTGCCGATCACGGCCGACGGGAAGTCGATCTCGAACCGCATCTCGTAGCGGTCGCACGGCATCAGGGCCGCATGCTTGTCACCCTCGACGACATGGACCGTTTCCAGGATCTCGATATAGCGCTGCGGCGTCGGCTGCGGTCGGAAACCGGCCCGGTCCAGCAGCTTCACGAACTCCAGCGCCGAACCGTCCAGGATCGGCAGCTCCGGTCCGTCTACCTCGACCACGGCGTTCGACACGCCCAGGGCGGCGAAAGCGGCCATCAGATGCTCGATCGTCGACAAGCGAACACCCGCGCCGTTCTCGATCATGGTATTCAGGCGAGCGTCAACCACGGCCTCGCCCGACACCGGAATGCGGTTGTCGCGGTCGGTGATGTCGGTGCGCACGAAGACGATGCCCGTGCCAGATGGCGCAGGCCGAACCGCCAGCCGCACCCGGCGGCCGGTGTGCACCCCGACCCCGGCGATGATGGCCGGGGCGACGATGGTGCGTTCGTGATGGTCGCTTCTGACCGACAAACCTGAACTCGCTCTTTCCTTTGCGCGCCGCACGCCGTGCGGATTGCGCCCTGGGTTTCATCTAGCGGTCATGCCGCAAGCGCGAAATCAAAGTCCGGTTTCGGATTGTTTCGGTCTGAGACACATCCGAGAACGAGAAACGCCCCGGAGGCGGGCTCCGGGGCGTTTCATTGTCATTTGGGACGTTTAGTTGGCCAGACGGCGGAGAAAGGATGGGATTTCCAGGTCGTCATCGGCCTGTCCCGCCTCCGGTTCTGGATGTTGGACCGGTTGAGCCGAAGAGCGCGCTTGATGCGACGTTTGCGGCGCATAGGACATGTCGTGCTGAGGCTGGGTGCGCTTGCCGCGACCAAACAGGCTCCAGCCGCTGCGGCGGTGGTCACGGTCGTCGTAACCATCGTCGGCCTGAGGCTGCTGGGCCGCAGGCGCGGCGCGCTCATAGAGATCGCCTTGCGGCGCGACGCGCGGGGCTGGGGCACGGGTCTCATATTCCTCGACCCAGGGATCGACGATGGGGTCCAGAGCGCGCGGCTGCGGCTCGGCGACGCGGATCACCGGCTCGGGGCGCGGTTCCGGTTCGCGAGCGGCAGGGGCCTGAAAGGTCGGCACGACCGGCGCCGGCTCGATACGGGGCTCGGGCGCGCGCGGGGCTTCTGCACGGACCGGCTCGCGATAGGTGTCGCGGGTCGGTTCCGGGGCGCGCGAGGCTTGCGTGCCATACAGACCGCCAGCCGAGCGGCGCGCATCATGGCTGGCCAGCGGCGCGCTGGCGGCCGGCGGGGCGATGGGTTCGATGCGACGCACCTCGCCCTCGTCCATTCCGGTCGCCACGACCGAGACGCGGATCTTGCCATCCAGGGCCGGGTCGAAGGCCGCGCCGAAGATGATGTTGGCGTCGCCGTCCACTTCCGCGCTGATGGCATTGGCGGCTTCGTCGACTTCCAGCAGGGTCATGTCCAGACCGCCGGTGATGTTCACCAGCACGGCCTTGGCGCCCTTCAGGCTGGTCTCGTCCAGCAGCGGGTTGGCGATGGCGTTCTGGGCCGCCAGCAGCGCGCGATCGTCGCCCGTGGCCTCGCCCGTGCCCATCATCGCCTTGCCCATCTCGGACATGACGGCGCGCACGTCGGCGAAGTCCAGGTTGATCAGGCCGGGCAGGATCATCAGATCGGTGATCGAGCGCACGCCCGAGTGCAGGACCTGGTCGGCCATGCCGAAGGCGTCGGCGAAGGTCGTGCGCTCATTGGCGACGCGGAACAGGTTCTGGTTCGGGATGACGATCAGGGTGTCGACATAGCGTTGCAGCTCAGCGACGCCGGCGTCGGCCAGACGCATGCGGTGACGCCCTTCGAAGGTGAAGGGCTTGGTCACGACGCCGACGGTCAGGATGCCGCGGTCACGCGCGCATTTGGCGATGACCGGCGCCGCGCCAGTGCCGGTGCCGCCGCCCATGCCGCAGGTGATGAAGACCATGTGCGCACCTTCCAGGTGCTGATGGATTTCGTCAGCGGATTCCTCGGCGGCGTTCATGCCGACTTCGGGGTGGGCGCCGGCGCCCAGACCCTGGGTGATGGTCTCGCCCAGTTGGATGCGGCGATCGGTCTTGGCGAAGCTGAGGTGCTGCGCGTCGGTGTTGGCCACGACGAACTCAACCCCTTCGAGACCGGCGTCGATCATATTGTTCACGGCGTTGCCGCCAGCGCCGCCGACGCCGAACACGACGATGCGGGGCTTCAGTTCAGTGTGTTGCGGCTTGACCAATGAGAGCGACATTTTCTGTTTCCGACCTGCTGACCCGCCCCTTCAAACCAACCGACCGCCCCGCCGAATCGCTTTGGTTATGAGCGCGTTAAGGATTGCGCCCATGAAGGTTAAGAGAAGGTTACGGCGATAATGTGAGTCGGACCGAAGAACACCCCAAACCGAAAGCGTTGCTGGAGTTTTCCTGTCGACAACGAAAAAGGGCGGCTCTTTCGAGCCGCCCTTTCCGCATTCATCCCAGTCTTACCAGGGACGGTAGTTCAGGCTGATCGAGTAACGACGTCCGTAAGGATCGAAGTTGGAGTAGAGCGTAGCGCCCAGCCAACGCGCCTGTTCGGAGTCGAAGGCGTTCTGCACCGTGCCGGTGAGCGTCAGATCATCACGAACCTGATAACGGACCGAGAAATCGTTCCGCATGAAGTTCTTGGTGTCCAGATATTCGGCAGGACGCGAGTCTGCGTTCTGCACGAAATCACGACGCTGAACGATGTCCTGAGCGGTTTGCCAATCGGCGACCCAGGTCACACGCAGGGGTTCGAACGGCGTTTGCCAAGTCAGCGTCGAGGTCAGGCGGGTACGCGGATAGAACAGCGTGCTCGACAGTTCGGTGAAGTCGGCGGGGTTTTCGATGTTGTTGAAGTTCTTCTGCTCGATCAGCCAGGAGCCGTTGACCGAGTGTTGGAACACGCCCCAGTTACGGCCGAGCATGTCTTGCGTGTCGAAGCGATAGTTCGACGTGAAGTCCAGACCGCGAACGTTACGCTTGGCGTAGTTGATCGAGCTCTGCAGGAAGTCGACCAGCAGGAAGCGGTCATCGCGCGGTGTCGCCGGATCGTTGACGCCAGTACGGGTCAGCGTTTGGCAGGCGCTGGTGTTCAGCGAAGGCCCGTTGACGCAGTTTTCCGCAGCAACCTGAGCGCTCACGGCTGCGATCACCTTGTCGATGGTGATTTCGTAGTAGTCCAGCACCAGCGAGAAGTTCGGAATGAAGCGGGGCTGCAGGACCGTCGAGAAGGTGAACGATTCCGACTCTTCCGGCTGCAGGTTGGGATTGCCGCCGTTACGACCTGCGACGCTGGAGCCGTATTCCGGCCGGTAGGCATTGGCCGCCGTCGGATCCTGGAAGTTGAAGGTCAGACCCAGCTGTTGCGCCAAGGCGGCGCAGTTCACGATCCGGTTCGCCGCCTTCGTACGATCAGCAAAGTTCTGGATGTTGACCGTAGCGCACGGGTCATTGAACGCCAAGAAGGTCTGCGTCTGCGGCGAGTTGGTTTCGGACAGCGTCGGGGCGCGCACCGAGGTGTTGAACGACGTCTTAAAGGCGATATCGCGGATCGGGCGGTAAACCAGGTTCACGCCGTAAACATCGTTGCCACCGAAGGTGGAGAAGTCGCTGTAGCGATACGACCCGCTGAGTTCTGCATACTCGCCCAGGAAGCTGTCACGCATCAGGGGAATGGAGAGTTCAGCAAAGGCTTCCTTGGTCTCGTAGGAAGCCGGCAGGAAGTCGGCGCCGCTGTTGAGCTGGGCGTAGGTGGTGCCGAGCGAACGGCTGCGGCCCGTGCCTTCGGTGTATTCCTTGCGGTATTCGGCGCCCAAAGCGACCCCGATGGGGCCGGCACCCCAGAAGTCCCACAGTTGGCCAGACACGGTGCCCAGCGCGTCATGCTGTTCGTTGACTTGGTCGATCGTCAGCTGAGCGCGCACATACTGCAGAGCTTCTTCGCTCTGGTTGCCCAGACCAAAGACGTTCAGTGGCTTACAGTTCTGAACCACAGCCGATTGCGAGTTAAGCGTTCCGGGCACGTTGGGGTTACGGCTCGTGACCGTACCGCCGTTAGCGGTCAGCTGCTGTACGCGGCAGACGATGTTGCCGGACGCGTCGCGCACTGCATCCATCGCGTAGGAGAAGCGCTCGATGTCCAGGCCACGCTCGACGTTCTTGTTGTCGACACGACCGTAGGTGTAGCCCAGATCCCAGTCGATATTCTTGACAAAGCCCAGATCGCCAGCCGACCCGTTCAAGCCGACAACGTAACGTTGCAGTTGCTTGTCATTGGTCTGCGGACGGTCCAGCAGCCAAGCGCTGTAACGCGCGAACGGCGCCGCCGTCGTGCCCGTCTGGGCGCCAGGAGCCCCTGCAGTGGCCGGACCATAGACGGGCGTCGTGTTTGCGCGGATCGCAGCGGCCAGATTGGCCGGCAGGAAGGCGTTGTCCGTGCGCGTAGTATAGGCCGACGTGCTCAGGATCTGCATCGAGTTCCCGGCGTTCAGCGTGTCGGAAATGTAGATGTCGCCGAACGAGTAGCCCGTCGCCAGGTTCGTTGTTTCGTCGACGTATTTGGCCTCGGCATACAGGTTGATGTTCGGCGTGATCTTGAAGTTTCCGCCGACCTGGAAGCGGGCGTTTTCAGATTTCGGCAACGTCGAGTCGACGTTGAAGATCACATTGGGGTTTTCACCGTCACCACCGACGTTGACCCCACGGTTGGTACCCGTTTGCTGAACCCAGTTGCCGAAGTTAGCAGTACGCGCAGTCAGTCCATCAAAGACGTAGGTCTTGCCCGGAGCGACGCCGAAGCAGGACGCCGAGGTGATGGATGTCGTCGTGCACTGTCCGGTCGGAATCGTGTTCGGATTGTTGAGTGCGCTCGGCTGATAGTTGTTGGCGAGCGTAACCTGACCCCAGCGAAGCAGCTGGAGCGTGCGGCGATCCTTGTACAGAAGGTTATCTGTCACGCCGTCGTAAGGTGCGGCGGCCGTGTCAGCATCGCGACCGACCAGTCCCCACCCGCCCTGCAGCCAATCGATGTCGGCCGCCAGAACTTCATCCAGTTGCTCGTATTCACCGAAGGCGTAGACGTTCAGGCGGTCGTCAAACAGGTTCTTGCCGGCCAGCACAGAAATGCGCTTCGAATCTTGGCCGCCGTCGTTGAGCTGCGCCCAGCGGGCATCGATTTCCAGGCCCTCGAAGTCTTTGCGCAGCTTGAAGTTCAGCACACCGGAAACGGCGTCCGAACCATAGACGGACGCCGCGCCGCCCGTGACGATTTCAACGCTCTCGATCAGCAGACGCGGAATGGTGTCGACGTCGACTGCCAAGGTGCCTTGCGGGGATCCGACGTGGCGGCGGCCGTCAACCAGCGTCAGCGTACGGCCCGAGCCCAACGAGCGCAGGTTCGGCAGCGACAGGCCGCCCGCGTTCAGAACGCCTGCGGTCGTGTCCGACGGAACCTGCGAGTTCATCAGCGCAGGGATGGTCGCCAGATAGTCGATGACCGTGTTTTGACCGGTCGTCAGCAGGGTTTCGCGGCTGACCTGGATCAGGGGGGTGGGAGCCGTGACCGGATCGCGACGGATACGCGAACCAGTGACGACGATTTCGTCAACCTGAGTAGCGTCTGCGGCTTCAGCGGCGGTTTGCTGCGCCTGGGCCCAAGCGGGGGCCGACATGGCGAGAATGCCCGCCAGAACCGTCGTCCCGAACAAATAATTACGCTTCAGTTTCATAATCAGTCACCCCACTAGAATCGATTTGCGAACAGCCGAGCCGCAAAAGCCCATGGCTTCTCGTAAACCGTCTAGCGAAATATGGCTGTCAGGCAACCAATGTGACCCAAATCGGGCCAGCACGCGTCGGTGATGTTACAATCATGACACAGTTCAGCTACCGGGGATTGGTTAGTTGCTGGCGCTGTAATGACGCCTGAGTGGATGGCGCTCGGCGCCTTTGACTGCGATTAAACGATGTCAAAGATTGTCGCGGAGCCAACCCGCCACGCGTCCCACAACATTCCCACGGTGGATGCGTGGCGCATCGGCAGCTGTAATCTGCCGCGCCATGAGCTTTCTTGCAGACACCGCTTCGCGCGGGCCGTAGGCGGCGCGGAGGAGGACGCCGGCAGTGGCGCAGAAGGCGGGACCGGAGGCGGCGTCGGCCAAATGTGGCGCCCGTTGGGGTTTTCCGAGGCGGACGGGGCGGTCGAAGACACGCACCGCCAGCTCGCGCACGCCGTTCAGCTGGCTGGCCCCGCCGGTCAGGACAAGGCCCGCGCCTGGCTCCAGGCCGACGCCCGCATTTTTCAATCGATCACGGAGCAGTTCGAGGGTTTCTTCGACGCGCGGAGCGATGACCGTCTTCAGCATGGCGCGCGGCACGATGACCGGGCCGGCCGAGGCGTCCTCGCCGCGTGGCGGGGCCTCCAGCATTTCGCGGTCCTCATTGGCGCTGGCCATGGCCGAGCCGTGAAGGGTCTTGAGCCGTTCGGCGCCGGCCTTGGACGTCGACAGGCCGCGCGCGATATCGGAGGTGACGTGGTCGCCGCCGACGTTCAGGCTTTCAATATGCAGCAGGGAGCGGCCGCCCCAGACGGCGGCGCTGGTCGAGCCGCCGCCCATGTCGATGCAGACGGCGCCCAGGTCCATCTCGTCCTCTTCCAGCGCGGCCAGCGACGACACGACGGGCGCGGCGGCGACGCCTTGCAGGTCCAGGTGCGCCAGCTCCAGGCAATGGCTGAGGGTCGTAAAGACGTTCTCGGCCATCGAGACGACCAACAGATCTAGCCCCAGCGAGCCGCCCCGCATCGAACGCGGATCATGCACGCCGCGCGCGCCGTCGACCGACCAGGCGATGGGCAGGACGTGGATCGGGCGACGGTTGGGCAGGCGGATCTGGGCCAGAGCCATACCGATGGCGCGCGCCAGATCGGCGTCGCCGACCGGATTGGCGCCCAGCGAGACGCGGGCCTGCACCCGGTGGCTTGCCATCTGGCCGATAGCTGTGGTGACGACGACGCCAGAAACCGGGCTCTGGGCCGCACGCTCGGCGCGTTCGACGGCATGGCCGATGGCCTGGGCCGCCTCATCCATGTTGATGATCGCCCCGCCCCTCACGCCCTTGGACTGGACGTGGCTGGCGCCCGCGACGCGGATGGTGCGGTCTGCGTGACGCACGCCGTCCGGCCTCATGATGAAGCACGAGACCTTGGACTGGCCGATGTCCATCGCAGCGACCACGGGCGCACGACCGGCGCGAGGATCAATGCCCCGACCGTGATCATTCGCCGCGCCGCGTTGCTTGGTCATGTCTCTAGGGTCCTTAGACGTCGCCGGCGGGTCGCACGGCGACCTCGTCCGGGGTTCTGAGATCGACACGGGCGAAGCCCAGGTCGAGCAGGCGTTCGCGCTGATCCAGCGCATCGAGGCGGATCAAAGCCGCCTCCTGTTCGGTGGCGGGCAGTTGGATCAGGCTGCCGTCCTTAAGACGCAGGTCCCAGCGTCGCTCGTCCACGCGCACCAGGGCGTCCACCATCCCCATCAGTCGCGGGCGTTGGGCCAGCAGTGGCAGGATGTCGCCCGCCGCCACGTCGGCGCCCTTGCCAACGACGAGCGGCAAGGTCGGATAGCGGCGCGCGTCGGCGCCGTCGATGACCTGGCCCCGGTTATCGATGACCTTGATCTGACCGGCCTCCTGCCAGACGGCGAGGCGGTCGTGTTCCTTGACCTCGACGATCAGGGTGTCGGGCAACAGGCGCACCACGCGCGCCTCCTTGACCCAACCCACGCCCTGAACCCGCGTGCGAATGGCGTCCAGATCCAAGCTGGTGATCGGCTGACCGGAATACAGGCCGAGCGCGCGCTGGATCGCCGGCTCGGCCTCGGGCGAGGCGCCGGTGATGTGCACCCGCTTCAGCGTCAGGCCCATGCCGGCCGTCAGATTGTCCAGTCCATGCGAAACCGAGGCGCCGATCCGCTCGGCGCGGGCGCCCGTGGCCAGAACCCCGACCAGCAGCAGCGCGCCGGCGCCCAGGGCGATCACGGCGGTGCGAGGCGAAATATCGACACGGCCGATGGCGGCCATCTTGCCGGGAACGGCGGACGCGTTCTGGGCCCCGCTGCGCGACCGTCCCCCGCCTTTGGAAGCCGAACCGCGCTGTGGAGCCTGATTAGAACCCTGTCGCCGACCGCCGCGAACTACCGCGGGCATGAGGCGTCCTCCACCATCCACCGAACCAGATCGTCATAGCTCATCCCGGTATGGGCGGCCTGCTCGGGCGCGAGCGAAGTCGGGGTCATGCCGGGCTGGGTATTGACCTCCAACAAGACCAGATCGTCCTTAACATCATCATAACGGAAGTCGGATCGCGACACGCCTCGGCACCCCATGGCGACGTGCGCCGCCTCGGCCTGACGAAGCGCCTTGTCGAATACGTGCGGCGGCAAGACCGCGGGCAGGACGTGCACCGATCCGCCGGGCGCATATTTGGCCTCGTAATCGTAGAAGCCCTTGGTCGGGGTGATGTCCGTGACGGTCAGGGCGCGAGGTCCGGCCGGTTCGCCCAGCACGGTGACGCACAACTCCTTGCCGGCGATATAGGGCTCGACGACAACCTGCTCGCCGTAAGCCCAGCCCGGCTCGCCCACTTCGGAGACCGGACGGTTGGCGCCCTCGCGCACCAGGAAGACGCCGACGGACGAGCCCTCAGCATTGGGCTTGACCACATAGGGAGGGTCGATGACGTGGCGGCTGGCGACTTCGTGACGATCATAAAGACCACCGCCCGGCACCTTGATACTCGCCGCGCGCAGCACGGCCTTGGACTTGTCCTTGTCCATCGCCAGGGCCGAGGCCAGCACGCCGGAATGGGTGTAGGGAATCCGCAGGGTCTCCAGCACGCCCTGAACACAGCCGTCCTCGCCCCAAGCTCCGTGCAAGCAATTCAGCACCACGTCCGGCTTGATTAGGCCGGACAGCACATTGGCCAGATCCCTCCCGGCATCCACACGGCTGACGCGCACGCCCTGCCGCTCCAGCGCCTGCGCGCACTGCTCGCCCGACGAGAGGGATACCTCCCGCTCTGCGGAAAGGCCGCCCATCAGGACGGCGACGTGAAGAGAAGAGAAGGGGCGGGTCATCGGCGGCTCCAGAACCAACTGGATGCCGCGCAGGTCGTTAACAGCCCGTCAACCAAACCGTAATGGCGTCACTGAAGTGTTGATGGCGCCGGCGTTTCGACCACGACGACCGGGTCATCCGCACCCGTGACCTGAGGCGCAGCCGCCTCTGCGACCGTCTCGGATGGCGGAGTCAGGTCCAGCGCGTACAGATATGCGCCCTGACACTGTTCCTTGTCGCCATACGACCATTCCGCTGCGCGGTGAAGCAGGCCTGCCGTTGCGGCCGGCGACGTGGGCGCCAACAGATCGTCGCGTAACGTCATGTCCGGTCGCAACTGCTCGCCCGACAGATCAAACGCTCCCGCATAGACGGCCTCGCCGTCGCGGGCCTCGAACCCGGAGTTCCCCAGGCAGAAATGGGTGATGTACTGGCCGACATTGACCGCGCTCAGACGCCAGCGACCGGGCGGCACCGAGAAGGTCTGGGTCACGGCCCGCGTGCGATCGCCGCGACCAGCGCCGCGCGTTGGCAGGGCGACGGCGAACAGCGCCGGACGACCGTCCTGCTCCCAGGGCTGAATATCGGGCGCAGGTCCCTGGCGGGTAAAGAACAGAGTGCGGCCGCCCTGCTCCGCCATGCCGGTCAGACGCACGGTGACGAGAGCGTCCCCGGACGCCACGGCGACGTCCTCCGGCTTTAGCGCGCGCGGTGGACGCGCGGTGCGCGGGGCCTGCGGGCCTTTACGGGCGGCCGGCGGCGTGGCGCTTTGCGGCGGCAAGGCTTGAAGGCTCAACGACGCCTTATCCAGATCGCCCGATTTTCCGATCAGCACCGTGTCGCCGCGCAGAGCGTCGTTGTCATAGATGCGAACGATCTCCCCCTTCGGCTGGTCGGCGCCGACGTGGTCCGCCAAGGCGGCGTGGAGTTCCGCCTGCTCCAGCGCGTCCAGCGCCTTGCCGTCGGTCTCGTCCAGTCGAACGACACGCCAACCGTTCACGACCATGCAGTTTTCGACATTGGCGGCGACGCCTCTGCGCTCGTGCATCCCGTTCATCGCGCCCTGGATGACGCCGACCACCAACATGCCCAGCAGACCACCGGCCGCGCCAGCCGCGGCGGCGCTGTTGTCATCAGGCTGCGTCATCCGCGAGGCCTCGACCAGACATTCGTTCAACGCGGCGTCGTGCTGCGCCAGATCGGCGCCCGCCCGGTTGAAATAGGTATAGCCCGCGCTGGACCGCGTCAGATCGATCCGGTTCTGGCCGCCCGCAACCGCAGGGCCGACCGCCGTGCGGGTGACGAGTTGGGCGTGGGCCGGTTCTGCGACCATGGCAACAAGGCCGACGACGGCTGCGATACGCTTCATCTGATTTCTCCCCCGAGAAATCCTCACCTAACGTGCGGCATGTCCTTGCGCAACCGCCGATCAGCGTCGGCCGATCCGCTTGATTTCCCATTCTAGCTGAACGCCGGTCTTGGCCAGGACATCGGCGCGAACCGCCTCGCCCAGGCCTTCGATGTCTGCGGCTGTCGCCTCGCCGGGATTGATCATGAAGTTGGAATGCAGTTCGCTGAACTTGGCCCCACCGCCCGTCTCGGCGTGCAGCTTGCCGCGCCAGCCGGCCTCATCCACCAGCTTCCACGACGAATGGCCCTCGGGGTTCTTGAACGTCGAGCCGCCCGTCTTCTCGCGGATCGGCTGGGTGGTCTCGCGACGGCTGGTGATCTCGGAGATCCGGGCCGCCACCGCCTCGGGTTCGTCGGGCGCGCCGCGATAGGTCGCCTCGATCCAGATGATGTCGGACGGCGCCTGGGAATGGCGATAGGTGTAGCCGAAGTCGGCCAGAGCGTAGTCGACCCGCTCGCCCGCCCGCGTCAGGCCCCAGGCCGAAACCAGCACGTCCTTGGTCTCGGAGCCATAGCAACCGGCGTTCATGGTCAGGGCGCCGCCGATCGTGCCCGGAATACCGGCGTAGAACTCCAGCCCGGCGATCCCCGCCCTGGCGCTGGCCTTAGCGACCATCGAGTCCAGCGCGCCCGCGCCGGCCGTGACCGTGTCGCCGTCTGTCGTGATCTGCGCCCACGGGCGGCCCGCCAAACGGATCACCACGCCCTCGACCCCGCCGTCACGGACGATGATGTTTGATCCGACGCCCAGAACCGTCACCGGCACGGCCGGGTCCAGCGCCTTCAGGAAGTCCGCCAGATCCGCGGCGTCCGCTGGAATGAACAGGGCCTCGGCCGCGCCGCCTACCCGGAACCAGGTATAGGGCGCCAGCGGCTCGTTCCGCAGCAGCTTGCCGCGCACCTCGGGCAGACCGTTCACGCCAGAGCCTCCAGCTGCGCCGGCAGGCCATAGGCCCAGCTGGTGATATCGCCGGCGCCCAGCAGCACGACGACGTCGCCGGATTTGGCCTCGTCCTTGATCAGGCGTGGCAGGACGGCGGCGTTCTCCAGGGCCTGGACGTGACGATGGCCGTAGCGGCGCACTCCGTCGGCCAGGGCGTGCTTGTCCACGCCTTCGATCGGTTGTTCGCCGGCGGGATAGACGTCGGCGACGATCACGCTGTCGGCGTCCGAGAAGCAGGTCGAGAACTCGTCCATCAGGTCGCGCAGGCGGGTGTAGCGGTGCGGCTGAACCACGGCGATGACCCGTCCGTCCGTCACTTGACGGGCGGCCTTCAGCACGGCGGCGATCTCGACCGGGTGGTGGCCATAGTCGTCGATGATGCGAACGCCGCCCACGACGCCCGTGGTGGTGAAGCGGCGCTTGACCCCGCCGAACCCGGCCAGGCCGGTGCGGATCGCGTCGTCCGACACATCCAGCTCGCGCGCCACGGCGATCGCGGCCAGGGCGTTCGACACATTGTGCCAACCGGCCATCGGCAGATGAACGCCGGAGATCACATGGGTTTCGCCATTCTGGATGACCACGTCGAAGCGACAGCCGTCCGGCCCCATCTCGACATTGTCGGCCCGCACCATCGCCTGCGGATTGACGCCGTAGGTCACGAGCCGCCGGTTATCGATGGCGGCGACCAGCTTTTGCACTTCGGGATGGTCCAGGCAGACAGCAGCGAAGCCGTAGAAGGGGATGTTCTCGACGAAATCGATGAACGCCTTCCGCACCCCGTCGAAGTCGCCGTAGTGGTCCAGATGTTCAGGATCGATGTTGGTGACGATGGCCACCGTCGACTTCAGGCGCAGGAAGCTGCCGTCCGACTCGTCCGCCTCCACCACGATCCAGTCGCCGTCGCCGACCTTGGCGTTGGTGCCATAGGCGTTGATGATGCCGCCGTTGACCACCGTAGGATCCAGGCCCGCCGCATCCAGCAGGGCCGCCACCATCGAGGTCGTGGTCGTCTTGCCGTGTGTGCCGCCCACAGCGATCGAGAACTGTAGCCGCATCAGCTCGGCCAGCATCTCGGCCCGGCGCACCAGCGGGATGCGGCGCTCGCGGGCCGCCTTCATCTCGGGATTGTCGGCCTTGACCGCCGTCGAATAGACCACCGCTGAAACGCCCTCGCCCACATGGGCGGCGTCGTGGCCGATGAAGATCTTGGCGCCGAGCTGTTCCAGCCGTTCGGTATTGGCGCTCGCCTTGGCGTCAGAGCCCTGCACCGAATAGCCGATCTTCAGCATGATTTCGGCGATGCCGCTCATGCCGATGCCGCCGATGCCGACGAAATGAACGGGACCGAGGTCGAACGGGACGGGGCGAAGGCGTGCGATCATTTTCGCCTCATAAACGCCGCCTCGCCTCCTGCGAAGGGCGCGCCGCATACGGAGCGAACTTTTCTAAGGACGATCGGGCGCGGCTGTGCGCGAACTCGCACAGAACTATTGCGCCTCCACCGAGTTGTCTTCGGGAACGCGCGCGGCTCCCGCTTGCGCCGCTGCTCCAAAGGACTCCCAAGATGGCCAAGAACGCAAAGCCGGCCGGCGCGCCAACAATCGGCAACGCCGGCGAGGTGCACCAGACCGCCTCGACGCCTGAGACCCGCCTGACCACAAATCACGGGACGCCGATCAGCGACAATCAGAACTCGCTCAAGGCCGGCCCGCGCGGCTCGACCCTGCTGGAAGACTTCATCCTTCGCGAGAAGATCCAGCATTTCGACCACGAGCGTATCCCTGAGCGGATCGTTCATGCCCGCGGCTCTGCCGCCCACGGCTTCTTCGAACTGACCGACAGTCTGTCGAAGTTCACCACGGCCAAGATCCTGACCGAGGTGGGCAAGAAGACCGAACTGTTCACCCGCTTCTCGACCGTCGCCGGCGGCGCGGGGTCTGTTGATACGCCGCGCGACGTGCGCGGCTTTGCGGTCAAATTCTATACGACCGAGGGCAACTGGGACCTGGTCGGCAACAACATCCCCGTCTTCTTCATCCAGGACGCGATCAAGTTCCCGGACCTGATCCATTCGGTGAAGATGGAGGCCGACAAGGGCTATCCCCAGGCGGCCAGCGCCCACGACACCTTCTGGGACTTCATCGGCCTGATGCCCGAGAGCATGCATATGGTCATGTGGGCCATGTCGGATCGCGGCATCCCGCGCAGCCTACGCATGATGGAAGGTTTCGGCGTCAACACCTTCCGGCTGATCAATGCCGAAGGCGAGGCGACTCTGGTCAAGTTCCACTGGCGGCCCAAGCTGGGCACGCAATCCACCTGCTGGGACGAGGCGGTAAAGATCGCCGGCGCCGACCCCGATTATCACCGCCGCGACCTGTATGAGGCCATCGATCAGGGCGACTTCCCCGAATGGGAGTTCGGCGTGCAACTGTTCACCCAGGACCAGGCCGACGCCCTGCCCTTCGACATTCTGGACGCCACCAAGCTGGTGCCGGAAGAAGAATATCCTATCCGCGTGATCGGCCGCATGGTTCTGGACCGCAACCCGGACAACTTCTTCGCCGAAACCGAACAGGTCGCCTTCCTGCCGACCAACATCGTGCCGGGCATCGACTTTTCGGAAGATCCGCTGCTGCAGGGGCGGCTGTTCTCCTATCAGGACACCCAGCTGTCGCGCTTGGGCACGGTCAACTTCCACCAGATCCCGATCAACCAGGCCAAGGGCTGCCCCTTCCAGAACTTCCAGCGCGACGGCCATATGCAGATGGCAGTGCCCAAGGGCCGCGCCAACTACGAGCCCAACAGCTTGGCCGAAGCGGGCGAGGACGGCGGCCCGCGTGAAGATCCCAAGGGCGGTTTCCGCACCGCGCCTGTTCCAGTCGAGGGCGAAAAGGTCCGGCTGCGCGCTGAAAGCTTCGCCGATCACTACAGCCAGGCACGGCTGTTCTTCCGCTCCCAGACCGAGATCGAACAGGCCCATTTGGCCAGCGCCATCGTCTTTGAACTGTCCAAGGTGTCGCTCGCTCACGTTCGCGAGCGTGTTCTGGCCAATCTGCAGAACGTCGATGAAACCCTGGCCCAGCGGGTCGCAGACGGCCTGAACCTGCCCCTGCCCAAGGCGTCCGACCCCGGTGTGGCGCCCATCGATCTGGACGCCTCGCCTGCCTTGCGCATCGTCGGCAAATATCCCGACACCCTGAAGGGCCGAAAGGTCGCCATCCTGGTCGCCGACGGTTCGGACGGTGCGGTCGTCGACGCCGTGAAGGCGGCGGTTGAAGGCGACGGCGGCTCGGTCTTCATCGTCGCGCCCAAGATCGGCGGGGCCAAGCTGAAGGGCGGCAAGGCCCTGGCCGCAGACGGGCAATTGGCCGGCAGCCCGTCGGTCCTGTTCGACGCCGTCGCCATCGTCCTGTCCGACGACGGCTGCGCCCAGATGCTGAAAGAAGGCGCCGCGGTCGATTTCGCCAAGGACGCCTTCGGCCACCTCAAGGCCATCGGCCACACGCCCGAGGCCCAGCCCCTGCTGGACAAGGCGGGCGTCGAGCCGGACGCAGGCGTGATCGATCTGTCCAAGGCCCCAAAAGCTTCCTCGCCCCCGCCCGCACCCGCCAATGGGATCGCGAGCCCAAGGTGCGCATGTTGGCCTGACCGCAGTAAACTTGATCAGAACGACAGAGGGCCGGGCGATACGTCGCCCGGCCCTTTCGTTTTCAGCATCGCGACGCGGTCAGCTGTCGGCTTGCCAGCCGCCGGCCAAGGCGCGGAACAAGGCGATCTGGTAGGTGGTGACCAAGGCGTCGGACTGGGCCAGAGCGGCGTCGGCCGCCGCTTGGGTGCGTTCGGCGTCCAGCACCAAAAGGAAGCTGTCGGCGCCGGCGTTGAAGCGCAGGCGCGACAGGTCGGCGGCGCGGGCGGCCTGATCCCTGGCTTCGGTCAGGGCTGCACGGCGGTCCAGTTCGTTGGCGTAGTTGCTGAGCGCCGTCTCGGTTTCCTGAAGCGCCGTCAGCACCGTCTGGTCGAACGTAGCGAGCGCCGCGTCCGAACGGGCGCCGGCGGCCTTGATCTGGGCGCGGGCGGCGAAGACGTTGGGGAAGGACCAGCTGATCAGCGGACCAAAGCTGAAGCGGAAGTTCTGGTCGTCGCCCAGTTCACCCGAGTCCAGCGCGGTGGAGCCGAACGATCCGCCCAGGCTGATCTGCGGAAACAGGTTTGCGGTCGCCACGTTCACGCGCGCGGCGGCGGCGGCCAGTTCGGCCTCGGCCTGGCGCACATCGGGACGGCGGGCCAGAAGCGCCGCACCATCGCCGACCGGGATGGGCTGGCTGAGCTGGGGCGGACGCACGCAGGCGGCGGCGGCCTGGCTGGCCTCGGCCGGGGTGCGGCCGGTCAGGGTCGCCAGGCGGAACAGCGCCTCGTTACGGGCTGCGCGCAGGGTCGGCAGGGTCGCCGCCGTCTGGGCCAGGGCCGCGCGGGCGCTGGCCACGTCCAGCCCCGTGCCCGCCCCGCCGTCGAGCAGGGTTTGGGTCAGATTGGCGGTGTTGCGTTGCAACTCCAGCGTCCGTTCGGCCACCGCGATCTGCGCATTGGCCGAGCAGGTGTCGGCATAGGCGCGGGTCGTCTCGGCCGCGACCGTCACCTGGACCGTGGCCAGGGCGGCCTCGGCGGCGCGGGCGTCGGCGCGGGCGGCGCGGATGGTGGATTCCACCCGTCCGAACAGATCGACCTCATAGGCCGCCTGAATGCCGACGTCATAGGTGTCGATTTCGGGCGCATCCTGCCCGGCGGGCAGGCCTTGGACCGTGGCGGCCGAGGCGCGGCTGCGCTGGGCCTGGGCGCTGGTCGTCGTGGTCGGGAAACGACCTACGCGGGCCTCTGACAGCGACGCCCGGACCGCGCGCAGATTGGCGAAGGCGGCTTCGAGCTGGTTGTTCTCGGCGAAGGCCTGCTGGATCAGGGCGTCCAGCGTGGGGTCTTCATACAGCCTCCACCAGTCATCGCGCGCTGCGGCGGTCGAGACGGTGGGACTGGCCGCGCCGACGAAGGCGCCTGTGCCGGCGACGGGCAGGTCGGCGACCGGCGCCTTGGGCCCGACCGCGCAGGCGGCCAGCAGGGCGCTGGAGGCTGCGGCGGTCAGGAAGCTGAGGGTCTTGTTGCGGGTCATCAGATGTCCCCTCCCCGGCCGGTCGCGGGCGCAGGCGCGTTCGGATCGGTCAGGTCGCTGGTTTCGTCATAATGCACGGGCCGGTCCGAAGGACGGTCAGGCGTCGGGGTCGGTTTCTTGCCTTGCGGCAGTTTCGAGGACAGCCAGCGGCTGACCACATAGAAGACCGGGGTGAAGATCAGGCCGAAGAAGGTCACGCCCAGCATGCCCGAGAAGACGGACGTGCCCAGCGATTGCCTCATCTCCGCGCCCGGCCCCGAGGCCAACATCAGCGGCACGACGCCGAGGATGAAGGCGAAGGAGGTCATCAGGATCGGACGCAGGCGGGTCTTGGCGGCGGCGACCGCAGCCTCGAACCGGTTCATGCCTTGCTCTTCCTCGGCCTGTTTGGCGAACTCGACGATCAGGATGGCGTTCTTGGCCGCCAAAGCGATCAGAACGACCAGGCCGATCTGGACCAGGATGTTGTTGTCCAGGCCGCGCAGGTTCACCCCGATGATGGCCGCCAGCAGACACATCGGCACGATCAGGATGACCGCCAGCGGAAGCGTGAACGCTTCGTACTGAGCCGCCAGCACCAGGAAGACGAACACCACCGCCATCAGGAAGATGACCGTCGCGCCGGAACCCGCCGCCTTCTGCTGATAGGCCAGACCCGTCCATTCGTAGGAGAAGCCCTGCGGAAGGGTCTGGGCGGCCATGGTTTCCATGATCTGCAGCGCCTCACCGGAAGAGACCCCTGCCGCCGCGTTGCCCTGAAGTTCGGCCGCCGGGAACAGGTTGTAGCGCACGATCCGCGCCGGTCCGGAATCGTTGACCAGATTGGCCACCGATCCGATCGGCACCATGGCGCCCGTGGACGACTTGGTCTTCAGATTGGCGATGTCGGCGATGTCGTCGCGCGCCGTCGGCTCCGCCTGCGCCGTCACCCGGAAGGTGCGGCCCAGCATGTTGAAGTCGTTGACGTAGGACGAGCCCAGATAGACGCCCAGTGTGTCGAACACCGAACTGGGTTGGACGCCCAGCATCAGCGCCTTGTCACGGTCGACGTCGGCGGTGATGCGCGGCGAGGCCGTGTTGTAGGTCGAGAAGACCTGGCTGACCTCGGTCGGCTTCTGCGCGGCAGCGCCCATCATGGCGAAGGTCGCGCCTTCCAGCGGACGATAGCCGGCGCCTTCGCGGTCCTGGATCATCATCGAGAAGCCGTTGCCGGTGCCCAGACCCTGAACCGCCGGCGGGGCGATGACGAATATCTGAGCGTCCTCGATCTGTCCGGTCGCCTGGGTGATGGCGCCGGCCAGGGCCGTGGCGGCCTCTTCCTTGGAGCGTTCCTCGAAGCCGTTCAGACGCACGAAGATGGTGGCGGCGTTGGAGCCGAACGAGAAGCTGGAACCGTCCAGACCGGCGAAGGCCACGGTGCCGTTCACCCCGGCGGTGCCCTGGATGATCTTGGTGGCGCGTTCCATCACCGCCTGGGTGCGGTCCAGAGATGCACCGGCCGGCAGTTGGATGACACCGATCAGGAAGCCTTGGTCCTGTTCAGGGATAAAGCCCGAAGGGGTGTCGACCAGACGCCAGGCGGTCAGGCCCAGAAGACCGGCATAGATGATCAGAACCAGACCCACCGTGCGAACCAGACGCGCGGTCAGGCGCCCGTAACGATCCGACAGCCAATCGAAGCCGTCGTTGAACTTCCGCCCGGCCCAGCCGCCATAATAGACGACCGTGCCCAGGATGCCCGGCTTGCGAGCGTGCTCATGATCCTTCTTGTGCGGCTTCAGCAGCAGGGCGGCCATGGCCGGCGACAGGGTCAGGGACACGAACAGCGAGATGACCGAGGCCGAGGCGATGACGACCGCGAACTGGCGATAGAAGATGCCGGGAATGCCGGGCACGAACATCGTCGGCACGAACACCGACACCAGCACCAGGCCGATGGCGATCAGGGCGCCGGAAACCTCCTGCATCGATCGATAGGCGGCCTCCTTGGGACTGAGCCCCTCACCGATGGCCCGCTCCACATTCTCAACCACGACGATGGCGTCATCCACGACGATGCCGACCGCAAGGACCAGGGCGAACAGGGACAGGGAGTTGATCGAATAGCCCAGCGCCAGCTGCACCGCGAAGGTGCCGACCAGGGCGACAGGGATGGCGACGATGGGGATGATGGCCGCGCGCCAGGTCTGCAGGAAGACCATGACCACGATGATGACCAGGATGACGGCTTCGACCAGGGTGTGCTGAACCGACTCCACCGACGCGGCGACGAATTCGGTCGGGTTGTAGGGCACGTCCACCTTCATGCCGGCGGGCACTTCGGACTTCAGGGCCTCGACCTCTTTCAGGACGCGGTCGGCGGTGCCCAGGGCGTTGGCGCCCGGCTGTTGAACGATGGCGATGCCGACGCCGCGCTGGCCGTCGAAGAAGCCGCGGATGCCGTAGTCCTGGGCGCCCAGTTCGATCCGCGCCACGTCGCGCAGATAGGTGACGCGCCCTTGGGCATCCGTCTTCAGGACCACGTTGGCGAACTCATTGGGATCGCTGAGACGGCCCTGAACCTGGACCGGCAGCTGGAAGGCAGCCGCGCTGTTGGGGAACGGCGGCTGACCGATGGAGCCGGCGGCGGCCTGAACGTTCTGGGCGCGCAGGGCGGAAACGATCTCGGGGCCGGTCAGACCGCGCTCGGCCGCCTTGGCCGGGTCGATCCAGACGCGCATCGAATAGTTGCCGCCGCCGAACACCTGAACCGCGCCCACGCCCTCGATCCGCAGCAGACGGTCCCGAAGCGTGGAGTTGGCGTAGTTGCCGATATAGTCGTTATCCAGGGCGCCGTCGGGCGACGTGAGGCCCAGGATCATCAGGAAGCCGCTCTCGGCCTTGTTGACCACGACGCCCGTCTGGCGAACCGCCTCGGGAAGGCGGGGCTCGGCCAGCGCCACCCGGTTCTGGACCAGCACCTGTGCCGAATCCAGGTCCGTGCCGGGCTGGAAGGTCACCGTGATGGCCACCGCCCCGTCCGATGTGGACGATGACGAGATGTAGAGCATGTTCTCGACGCCGTTCACCTCCTGCTCGATGGGGGCGGCGACGGTTTCGGCCAGGGTCTCGGCCGAGGCGCCGGGATAGGCGGCGTTGATGGTGATCGTCGGCGGCGCGATCTCCGGATACTGCGACAGCGGCAGCAGCGGATAGGCGGCGATGCCGATGATGGACATCACCACCGCGATCACGGCCGCGAAAATCGGCCGGTCGATGAAGAAGCGGGAGATATTCATGGCTTAGCCGGCCGGCAGGCTGTTGGCGAAGGAGGCGCTGGACGCGGGCGCCGCCTGGGTGACGGGCGCCTGGGACGCATCGCCGGCGACGGGTTCGATCTTCCCGTTCTTCGGCGTGACCTTGGAGCCCGGCTGAGCGGCGCGTTGCAGACCCGCGATGATGACACGGTCGGTCGGGGCCAGGCCCGAACGGACGACGCGCAAGCCCTGCACGATCGGGCCGAGCTGAACGGCCTTGTTCGTCACGGTGCCGTCGGCGTTGACCACGGCGACGGTGCGGCGGGCCTGATCCGTGCCGATGGCCGAATCCGGCACCAGCAGGGCGTCATAGGCGCCCGCGCCCGCGACCTGGGCGCTGCCGAACATGCCGGGACGCAGGAAGCCGTCGGCGTTGGGCAAGATGGCCCGCAGGCGGATCACGCCCGAGGCGGTGTCCACGGCGTTGTCCGAGAAGTCGAGGCGGCCGGTGTGCTTGTAGGTGCTTTCGTCCTGCAAGCGCACATTGACGACCGCACCCTGATTGGCGCCGCCCTGACGCAGGTATTTCAGCAGCACCGCTTCAGAGCCGTCGAAGACGAAGTGGATCGGGCCGCCCGAGATGATGGTGGTCAGGATGTCGCCGGCCGACGAGCCGCCGGCGATGACATTGCCCGGATCGACACGACGGTCGGACACGCGACCCGAGGTCGGCGCGGTGACGCGGGTGTACTCCAGGTTCAGACGCGCATTGCGGACGGCGGCGTTGCCGGCCGCCAGATTGGCCTGGGCCGCATCGACGGCCGCCTTGTTGGAATCATATTCGGCCTTGGACACGGCCTGCGAGGCCAGCAGGGCTTCGCTGCGGGCCAGGTTGGCGCGGGCCAGCGACAGTTGCGACTGGGCCTGGGCCACCTGGGCCTGAGCCTGGGCCAGCGCGGCCTGCGCCGGGCGCGGATCCAGGGTGAACAGCAGCTGGCCCTTCTGAACCATCTGACCGTCGCGGAAGTGAACCGCCTGAATATAGCCGCCGACGCGGGCGCGCACGTCCACGCTCTCGACCGCTTCGAAGCGCCCGGTGAACTCGTCCCAGTCCCGCACCTGCTGCTTCAGCGGCACAGCTACCGTCACGGGCGGCGCGCCTTGCGCGGGCGCCTCTGCCTTTGGGGAACAACCATAAAGCGCACCCGTCACCATGACGGATACCGCCGCAATCTTCAGCCCGCGCATCTGCGCATCTCCCTGTCGGAGGTAAATCCCTGTCGTGCGGACAGAGGCCGATGGGGAGTCGGCCTTGTCAACGCGTGGTGACTTAATGGTCGGAGCCGTGGCGCTTGTCAACAGACGTTGACAAAGCCATATGTGATCTACGGTTATTGTCTGTGGAGTATCATCACCTTGTTATGTCCCGGCCCACGCCCGAGAAACGCCGCCGCCACGCGCACGGCCATTCTCGATGCTGCGCGCGAGAGATTCGCGGCCGAGAGCTATGACGACGTGGGCATGCGCGACATCGCCCGCGATGTCGGCGTCGATGCGGCCCTGATCAGCCGCTACTTCGGCTCCAAGGACGATCTGTTCCTCGCCGCGCTGGACAGCTGCGGCGACGGCAGCGCCCTGATGCAGGGCGAAAAGGCCGACTTCGGCCGGCGCGTGGCGCACGAGATCGTCTTCGAACCCAAGAAGGCCGAAAAGCTGAAGGGCATGTCGATCATGCTGCGCTCCATCGGCTCGGCCAAGGCGTCGGAGATGGTTCAGAACACCTGCACCCAGCGGTTCTTCGGCCCGCTGGAGGAATGGCTGAGCGGGCCGGACGCCACGGTCCGCGCGCGTCTCCTGGCCGGCTTCATCATGGGCATGTCGGTCAGTCGCGAACTGGGCGGCGGCAGCTTCAACATTGAACCCGCCCAATGTGAGGAGATGCGCGACCGACTGGCGCCCATTCTTCAGTCCCTGATCGACGGCTGACCCCATCGCCGAAATGAAAAAGGGCGCGGAGGCTGACCTCCGCGCCCTTTGTCTTGTCTGACGACCAGCCTCAGTGGGAGGCGGTCGAGGTCACTTCGGTCCGCGCCTTGGTGCGGATGCAGCCGATCGCGAAGATGGTCAGGCCGACGTAGCCCAGCATCGGCACGATGAAGGCGGGCTGAAGCTTGCCGGCTGCATCAGCGATATGCGCCGCGATCTGCGGCAGCAGGGCGCCGCCGATGATGCCGAACACCAGCAGGCCCGACGTCGCCGACGTTGGGGCGGTCGAGCGCTCCAGCGCCAAGGTGAAGATGGTGGGGAACATGATCGAGTTGAACAGGCCGATCGACAGGACGGCGTAGGCCGCCGTCGGGCCGCCGATCTGGCTGACGGTCAGGCACAGGACGGCCGCCGCGACGGTGCAGCAGGCCAGGACGATGCCGGGGCGCACCTTGGTCAGGACAGCTGAACCGATGAAGCGGCCGACCATGGCGCCGCCCCAGTACAGGGCGACCATCTTGCCCGCCGTCTCGATGGGGGCGTTCAGGATGTCGGGGCTTTCCAGGAAGTTGGTCAGCATGCCGCCGATGGCGACTTCGGAACCAACGTAGAGGAAGATGGCCAAGGCGCCGAAAACGGCCCACGGCGACGACAGGGCCTTCAAGGGCGAAACCGCATTGTGCGATTCAGGCGCGGCCGCATTGATCTTCTTGCGCGCCGTGAAGATGAAGACGGCGATCAAGGCGAAGAAGGCGCCCATTCCCAGGAAGGCCATGTCGATGCTGCGCAGCGACTGGGTGCGGGTTGCGGCGGTGACCACAGCGCCAGCGGCGAAGACGCCGCCCGTCAGCAGGACGTGCGAGCCTAGCCAGGGGCCGACGGTCGTACCCAGCGAGTTGAAGGCCTGCGACAGGTTCAGACGGCTGGAGGCGCCCTTGGGGCTGCCCAGCTCGGCGACCAGCGGATTGGCCGCGACCTGCAGCAGGGTGACGCCCGAGGCGATGACGAACAGGGCGATCAGGACGCCGGGATACCAGTCGGCGGCGGTGGCGGCCGGCACGATCAAGCAGCCCGCGACCATAACGATCAGGGCGCCGATGATCGAACGGCTGTAGCCCAGCTTGCTGAGGACCGAGGCGGCCGGCAACGACATCAGCCCGTAGGCGATGAACCAGGCGAAGGTGGTCAGGAAGGCCTCGGCGTTGTTCAGGTCGAACACGCGCTTCACCGCCGCGATCAGCGGGTCGATCAGCGAGGTCGCAAAGCCCCAGGCGAAGAACAGCGTGGTGACATAGGCGAAGGCCAGGCCTGCGCCCTGGCGTTTTCCGGCGTCCGGAACGGTCATGAATGATCCCCCAGTGAAATCGAACGGCCGCGCTGTGGTCGCGCGGTTCTCATCCTGCTTGGTTCGGACATCGCGAAAGGCGCGTCCAGCCGAAAAGCGCGCTCTGTAACGAAACTTTCCCGCCGGGCCGGGGCGCAGGCAAAGAAAAGGGCCGCCTCGCGAACGCGGCGGCCCAAGTTTGCTCAGAAGAGAGGGGAAATCAGAACTTGTAGTTCAGCCCGACTGCGAAGGTGCGGCCGTAGTGCTGATAGTCGATAGTCCGGCGCTCATCGCCGTTCTCGAAGGTCTTGAACGGCTCGTCGGTCAGGTTGTTGACCTGAGCCAGAACGGACAGGCCTTCCAGCGGACCGGACTGGAACTCATAGCCGACCTGCGCGTCGACGACCGTTTCAGCCGCCACCGAACGCAAGGTGCGGCCGTTGCCGAAACCGGCGACCTCGCCCAGGTAATCCGAACGATAGCGGGCCGAGATCCGCGACTGGAACCCGTAGCGCTCATAGTAGAGCGAGCCATTGATCACATTTTCCGACAGACCCGGCAGTGCCGTCGGGGCCTGGGTCGGATCGGGCTGGACTTCGCTGTCCGTGGTCGAGGCGCTGAACTGGGCGCCGAAACCTTCCAGGGCCGGATGGAAGATGTCGAACGGCGCCGAGATTGAAAGCTCAAGGCCCTTGATCCAGCCGCCTTCGCCATTGTCAGGCGCGCCGACCAGGCCTTGGCGCAACGCTGGCTCGGGGTTCGTCGGCGAAATCACGCCGATCGGATAGCCGGTGAAGTCGAAGATCTGGTTGCGATTAAAGACGTAGCTTTCCAGGTTCTTGTAGAACGCCGCCAGCGAGATGTAGCCCTTGCGGTTGGCGAAATACTTTTCGAACGACACGTCGATCACGTCCGCGATGTATGGCCGCAGTTCGGGATTGCCGCCGCCGCCGCCCCAAGGGGAACGGTTGATGTCGGTCGATTGGGCCAAGCTGGGGTTATAGCTGTAGTTTCGTGAGGCGCGCATATCGTCCATGCGCGGCCGGGCCAGGGTGCGCGAAACCGCCAGACGCGCGAACATGTCCTCGCCGGCTTCCAGGATGAAGTTCGCGCTGGGCAGAATCTCCAGATATTCGTCGCCGCCCGTCACCGCGATGGTCTCGGAGACACCCGGTCCGACCTGACGCGCCGAAAAGCCGCTGGAGCTTTGGTCGGTATAGACGAACTGCATGCCGACGTTGCCGGTCAGGGCTCGGCCGAACAGGTTGTGATCGATGTTGGCGCGGACGTAGGCAGTCGAGACCTTTTCCGTCACTTCCCAGTTGCCGGCGGTGACGTCGGCGTTCGGGTTGCGGACGCGGTTCAACGCGCCGCTGTTGACCAGGCCGAGAGCGTCGTAGCTCAGCACGGCGCTGATGCCGAGATAGCCAAGGTCGGTCGGATCTAGCAGGAAGGCCGAAGGCACGGTCAAATCGCCGCCGCCGGGGACGCCGAGATAGAATTGATCGTTGACGAAGCTCTTCTGGCGCTCAGTGTAGTTGGCGCCGAAATCGATCGACTTGAACGGGCTCTGATGCAGTTCACGCGTCACAGAGAAGCGAGCCGCCTTGATCTCGTCTTCGATGGAGGGCGTGTTCATATAGCCTGCCTGACCGCCCGGAATGACGTCGCCGCCCCAGCCTTGCGGGCTGGTGATCTTGATCAGGTTCGGATCGGCGTAGTTCAGACGGCTGGTGAAGCGGGTGACGCCATCGTCGGTCAGTTCAAAGCCCAGAGTGTCCAGCGCGCCGTTGATGTTGCGGCCGGTGCCAGCATTGGTTTCCAGGATGATGTCGTTACGCTCGACCTTCGAATAGCTGAGGTCCAGGTTCGCCGACCAGTCGTCGCTGAGCGTGAATTCGGTATTCCAGCCCAAGGCGGTGATGTTGCTGTCGCGCTTGTTCAGGTCGTTGCGGACCACACCCTTGATGTTGTCCCAGGTGCCGGCGACGATCAGGCCGTCCTGGACCGTGTAGCCAGGGCGCAGCGCGGGGCCGGGACGGCAGACCGCCGACGGGACGTTCACGGTGCAGTCACCTGAGGAGCCACCCCAGGCCAGCGGGAATTCGATGCCGCGCAGAACCTGAGTGTTCTTGAACTCGGAATAGAAGGCGTCGATCGTGGAGTGGATGCGATCGTTCGGGCGCCATTCCAGCACGCCCATATAGCCGTCGCGCTCCAGCTCCGACGACATCACATAGGGCTTCACGCCGCCGGTCAGCAGATTGCCGTCCGTGTAGTTGGGATAGCCCCAGGCGTTAAAGCGCTCCGACTGATAGGGCGAGCTCATGTGGGCGTAGCCCAGCGCCACGCCCAGGGTGCCGTCGAGGAATTGGTCGATGTAAGAGATGGTGTAGCGGTCGCCGTTGTCGGTCGTGCCCGAGTTCAGGGCGCCGATCTCGTTCCACTCGTGGCGGTAGTTCATGGCGATGGCTTGGCGGCCGTAGGCCAGCGGGCGAACGGTGCGCAGGTCGACAGTGCCGCCCAGCCCTTGGCCGATCAGGGCCGCGTCTGGGGTCTTATAGACGACGACGCTGTTCAGCAGTTCGGCGGGGAACTGGTCGAACTCGACGCCGCGGTTGTCGCCGGTGGTGACCAGTTCGCGCCCATTCAGCAGGGCGGTGGTGAAGTCGGGGCCCAAGCCACGGATGGAGATCGCCTGGCTGCGACCGTCGAGGCGCTGCATCGTCACGCCCGGCAGGCGCGCAAGGGATTCGGCGATCGAGACGTCAGGCAGCTTGCCGATGTCTTCGGCCGAGATGACTTCGACGATCGAAGTGTTGTTAGCCTTGGCCGAGATCGCGGCTTCGATCGAACGGCGAATGCCGGTGACGACGATTTCGCCGACTTCGGTGGCTTGATCGTCGGCCTGCGCCGTCGTGGCGGCAGCAGTTTGTGCGTGGGCCGAGCCGACCGCCATCAGGGCGGCTGCGCCGAAGGCGACGCCGGATAGCAGGCGCGCGCGCCGGTTGAGACGTTGGAACATGGTCATCCTCCCTGGGGCTGACCGCGATTCTGAACGTCGCGATCTGAAGCCGTCGCAAAAATATGCAAATCTTTGGGAATGTTGCAAGCAGTTAATGCGGAGGTCCGATTTCCGTCGCACTTCAAGCCGGTTCGGAGGCCGTTATCGCGCGCGAGGTTGCGGTTTCGCGCCATTTCAATGACGCATTGCAGCAATTCAGCGACGCGTTGACAGGCCCGGCCATTGCTGCAAAATCTTGCAAATCGATCTGGAAGGCTTTGCACTTTCCAGACGGAAGGGAGTGAGCGTCATGGCGAGGGGATCCTCTAAAGGGGCCGGACGGCACGCGGCGATGGCGGCGGCGGCTCTGCTGAGTGGCTTTGCAACGCCGACGACGGCGCAAACCCGCCAGGCCGAAGACGCCCTGTCAGCCCTGCGTCAACGCCTGCCTCAGGACGAGGTGATCTACTTCCTGCTGCCGGATCGGTTCGCCAATGGCGATGCCACGAACGACCACGGCGGTTATGCCGCCGACCGGCTGAAGAGCGGGTTCGATCCGGCCGATACCGATTTTTACCATGGCGGCGACTTGGCGGGCGTGACCCAACAGCTGGACTATATCCAGGGCCTCGGTGCGACGGCGGTCTGGCTGGCGCCCGTGTTCAAGAACAAGCCGGTGCAGAGCCATGGCGGCTACACCGGCGCGGCGCACCACGGTTACTGGATCACCGACTTCACCGCCGTCGATCCGCACTTCGGCGACGAGGCTGCGATGCGCGCCCTGGTCGAGGCGGCCCATGCGCGCGGGATGAAGGTCTATCTGGACATCGTCGCCAACCACACCGCCGACGTCATCCAGTATCGCGAATGCCCGGAGGGTCGCTGCGCCTATCGCAGCCGCGCCGACTATCCCTACACCCGTCGCGGCGGCGTCGACGGTGCGCCGATCAATGAGGGCTTTGACGGTCGCGACTTCTCGCGCCTGACCCAGCCCGACTACGCCTACACCCCCTATGTCCCGGCGGGCGAGGAGAACGCCAAGGTTCCGGCCTGGCTGAACGATCCGATCCACTATCATAACCGGGGCGATAGCACCTTCACCGGCGAAAGCAGCCTGGACGGGGACTTCGCCGGGCTGGACGACCTGCTGACCGAGGACCCGGTGGTCATCCAAGGCATGATCGACATCTTCGGCGGCTGGATCGACAAATACGGGATCGACGGCTTCCGCATCGACACCGCCCGTCATGTGAACCCGGGCTTCTGGCAGGCCTTCATCCCCGCCATGATCGCCCGCGCCGAAGCCAAGGGCATTCCGAACTTCCACATCTTCGGCGAGGTCTATGATCCCGATCCGGCGGTGACGGCGCGGTTCACGCGGGTCGACGGCTATCCGGCGGTGCTGGACTTCCCGTTCCAGAAGCAGGCGACCGATGTGGCGGCCGGCAAGGTCGGGACCGACGGCCTGGCCAAGCTGTTCGACGCCGACACGATCTATGACAAGGGCGCCGAGACCGCCGCCATCCTGCCGACCTTCTTGGGCAACCATGACATGGGCCGGGTCGGCTTCTTCGTGAAACAGGCTAATCCGAACGCCGACGACGCCGAGGTGCTGGCGCGCATCAAACTGGCCCATGCCCTGATGATGTTCAGTCGGGGCGTGCCCACGCTCTATTACGGGGATGAACAGGGTTTCGCCGGCGCGGGCGGATACGGAAACTCGCGCCAGGACATGTGGCCCAGCCGCACGCCGGTCTATGCGAACGAGACGCCCGTTGGCGGTCGCCAGCCGGCCTATTCCACGGACGCCCCCCTCTACCAGGCGATCGCAGAGATGACCCGCATCCGCGCCGAGGAGCCGGCCCTGCGACGCGGCCGTCAGGTCGTGCGCGCCTATGGCGACAAGCCCGGCCTGTTCGCCCTGTCGCGCGTCGGCGAGGACGGATCGGAGATCCTGGCCCTGTTCAACAGCTCGACTACGCCCGTCGCCGCTCAAGTCGAGGTGGAGCCCGGTTCAATGCGGTGGCAAGCTCTGCGCGGCGATTGCGCACCCGAATCCTCCGCACCCGCCAGCGTCGCCGTTCGCGTGCCCCCCCTCGATTACCTCGTCTGCAAGAGCGTGCCGTGACTGCCCTGCCCCTCGATCTTTCCACGGCTGACGCCGCCCCCGCATTGGCGCACGACTGGTGGCGCGGCGCGGTGCTGTATCAGATTTATCCGCGCAGCTTCGCCGACTCCAACGACGACGGCGTCGGCGATCTGAACGGCATCACCCAGCACCTCGACCACGTCGCCTCTCTAGGCGTCGACGGCATCTGGCTGTCGCCCTTCTTCACGTCGCCGATGAAGGACTTCGGCTACGACGTGTCGGACTATTGCGACGTCGATCCGATCTTCGGCACGTTGGCCGACTTCGACGCCCTGATCTCGCGCGCCCATGCCCTGGGGCTGAAGGTCGTCATCGATCAGGTCTTTTCGCACACCTCGGACGAACATCCCTGGTTCACCGACAGCCGGGCCAGCCGAAACGGCGACCACGCCGACTGGTATGTCTGGGCCGACGCCAAGCCGGACGGCTCGCCGCCCTCGAACTGGCAGTCGGTGTTCGGCGGCCCGGCCTGGACCTGGGACGCGCGGCGCGGCCAGTACTACATGCACAACTTCCTGGCCTCGCAGCCTCAGCTGAACGTCAGGAACCCGGCGGTTCAGGACGCCCTGATCGCAGCGGCGCGGTTCTGGCTGGACCGGGGGGTGGACGGCTTCCGTCTGGATGCGATCAACTTCGCCATCCACGATCCGTCCCTGCGCGACAATCCGCCGATCCAGGACGGCAAGAAGCGCACGCGGCCGTTCGACTTCCAGGACAAGATCTATAATCAGTCCCACCCGGACATCATCGGCTTCCTGAACCGCATCCGCGCCCTGACCGACAGCTATGAAGGCCGGTTCACGGTGGCGGAGGTCGGCGGCGATCACGCCGACCGCGAGATGAAGGAATTCACCGCCGGCAACGACCGTCTGCACTCGGCCTACGGCTTCCTCTATCTGTATGCCGATACGCTGAAGAGCGAACTGATCGGCGTGGGCGATGGGATGTGGCCGGATCAGCAGGGCGAAGGCTGGCCGTCCTGGACCTTCTCCAACCACGATGCGCCGCGCGCCGTGTCGCGTTGGGCCAAGGGCCGGGACGAGAAGGGCTTCTCGGAAATGGCCCTGCTGTTGCTGATGTGCCTGCGCGGCAATGTCTTCGTCTATCAGGGCGAGGAGCTGGGCCTGCCTCAGGCCGAGGTGCCGTTCGAGCGGCTGGTCGATCCCGAGGCCATCGCCAACTGGCCCGAGACACTGGGCCGCGACGGCGCCCGCACGCCGATCCCCTGGGTGGCCTCGGCGCCCAACGCCGGCTTCTCGACGGTGGAGCCCTGGCTGCCGGTCGATCCGCGCCACTTGGCATTGGCGGTGGATGCGCAGGAGGCGGACCCGACTTCGATCCTGCACGCCGCGCGCCGCATCATCGCCCTGCGTCAGGCCCATCCGGCGTTGCGGACCGGCGGGCTGGAGATCGAGAGCGCGGGCGACCTGTTGGTCTTCCGCCGGTTCGAACGGCCCGGGGGCGGCGAGCGTCTGCTGTGCGTGTTCAACCTGGGTTTCGAGGCCTTGGACTGGTCCGCGCCTACCGGCGCGCGCCGGATCGCGGCGGTCAACTGGACCGAGGCGGACGGATCGACGCTGAGGCCGCTGGCCGGGCTGATCTTCGCCGACGCCGGATGACGGGGTCAGCCGCCGCAGGTCTCGCGAACGATCAACTCGGTCGGAACGCGCTCGGAACGCCCTGCTGCGGCGCCGCCGTGGTCCAGCAGTTTGGACACCATCAACCGGCCGGCCTTCATCGTGTCCTGGGCGATGGTGCTGAGCGCCGGGCGCGAGTAGCGGCTGAACGGCACATTGTCGAAGCCGATAACCGAGACCTGGCCCGGCACTTCGACGCCGGCGTGCAACAGGGCGCGCACGGCGCCCAGGGCGATCTGGTCGGACGCGGCTACGACGCCATCGAAATCCAGGCCGCGTCGGATCAGGGCGTCCACGGCGGCCTCGGCGGATTCGACTTCGAAATGCGCAGGCACGATGAGGTCGGCGTCCACGTCCAACGCGCTCTGGCTCATGGCGTCCAGATAGCCGCGATGACGCTGCATGGCCTCGGGCGGATCCAGATCGCCCAGGAAGACGATGCGCTTTCGCCCCAGCCGCGCCAGATGCAACGTCGCGCGGCGCCCGCCCGAGATGTTGTCCGAGCCGATGGAGCAGTAGTCCTGATCGGGCAGTTCGGCGCCCCAGACGACGAAACGATGATCGGCGTCGACCAGCCGGTTGAAGGCCGAATGCAGGCTGGATTGGCCCAGGAAGATCACGCCATCCGCCCGGCTGGTGTTCAGCGCCGCCGACAGCTCGTCATAGTTGGCGGGCGAGATATGGCTCATCAGCAGGTCGCAGCCGCGTTCGCGCGCCGCCTCGCCAACCCCGGCCAGAAGCTCCAGGAAGAAGGGATCGCTGAGGCGCCCTTCGCGACCCTGCGGACGCGGCACCACCAGGGCGATCGTGCCTTGGGCGCCGATCGGGCCGGCAGGCATGTGGCGGCGGAACGGGTAGTCGTGTTCCTTGGCCAGCTTCCAGATCGTCTGTTTGGTGCGATCGTTGACCGCGGGGCTGTCGTTCAGGGCGCGCGAGGCGGTGGCGATGGACACGCCGGCCAGGCGGGCGATGTCTTCCAGACGGGTGGTCTTGCGGCTCAAGGTCGCGGGTCCTCACAGCAGCATGGTGAAGCTGCAAAATTTTCTGCAAATATTTCAGCCACCGTTCGCGGCGGTTGGCAAGAGGCGGCGTAACGGAGTTCCCATGATGCAGCGCAGATCCTTCCTGGCCCTTGGCGGCGTGTCGATCCTGGCTCTGGGGGCTACGGGCGCGCGCGCCCAGACCGCGCCGAACCATGCCCGGGCGTCCTCGCCTGGCGGCGTGCTGACGGTCGAGGCCTTCACCGACAACGACGGACGGCCGATGTATTCGGTGCTGCGTCAGGGCCGGGTCGTGGTGGCCCCCTCCAAGCTGGGTTTCCTGCTGACCGACGCGCCGGCCATCGAGCGCGGCCTGACCCTGACCGCAGGCCAGCCGGTCACGGTCGACGACACTTGGGAGCAGCCGTGGGGCGAGCGCCAGTTCATCCGCAACCACTACAATGAATGGCGCGTCGCCTATGCCGAGACCGGCGGCCTGCGACGCCGCGTGGACGTGGTCTTCCGCCTGTACGACGACGGTCTAGGCTTCCGCTATGAGTTCCCGCAGCAGGCCGGCCTGACCACCGTCCGCATCGGTTCGGAAATCACCGAGTTCAACCTGGCCGAAAACGGCGAGGCCCTGTGGTGCCCGGCCTGGGAATGGAATCGTGAGGAATATCTCTACAGCCGCACGCCCATCGATGCGGTCGGCAGCGCCCAGACGCCGATGACGGTTCGAGGCCAGTCGGGTCTGCACGTCTCCATCCACGAGGCGGCCTGCATCGACTATGCGGGAATGAATCTGCGCCGGTCGGAGGAAACGAAGTTCCGCGCTCAACTGACGCCGGGCCTGACCAATGCGGCGGTAGTGCGCGCGGCGCCGTTCAACACGCCCTGGCGGACCCTGCAAGTCTCCGACAGCGCCGCTGGCCTGCTGGATTCCAGCCTGATCCTGAACCTAAACGAGCCCAACAAGCTGGGCGACGTCAGCTGGTTCAAGCCGATGAAATACGTCGGCGTCTGGTGGGAAATGCACCTGGACCTGAAGACCTGGAACTCCGGGCCCAAGCACGGCGCGACCACCGAGAATGCGATCAAACACATCGACTTCGCCGCCAAGCACGGGCTGGGCGGGGTACTGGTCGAAGGCTGGAACAAGGGCTGGGACGGCCAGTGGTTCGCCAACGGCGCGGACTTCAGCTTTACCGAAGCCTATCCCGATTTTGACATCGAGGCGGTCTGCGCCCACGCGCGGTCCAAAGGCGTGCAACTCATCGGCCACCACGAGACCGGCGGCAACGCCTTCCACTATGAGCAGCAACTCGAACCGGCCATGGCCCTGTATGAACGCCTCGGCGTCCATTCGGTGAAGACCGGCTACGTCGCCGACGCGCAAGGCGCCCGCGTCGCCGGGCCGGACGGACAGATGGTCATGGCCTGGCACGAGAGCCAGGCGATGGCTCAGCACCACATGCGCGTGGTCGAGGCCGGCTATCGCCATAAGGTCGCCGTCAACGCTCACGAGCCGTTCAAGGACACCGGCCTTCGCCGCACCTATCCGAACATCATCAGCCGCGAGGGCCAGCGCGGCATGGAATATTCGGCCTGGGGCAATCCCGGCAATCCGCCCGAGCATGAGCCGAACCTGGTCTTCACCCGCCTCTTGGCCGGGCCGATGGACTATACGCCCGGCATCTTCGGCATGGAGACGCGCAGCCCCGGCGGCGTGCAGACGACCTGGGCCAAGCAGCTGGCGCTCTATGTCGTCATCTACAGCCCGATCCAGATGGCGGCGGACCTGCTGGTCAACTACGAGGCCAACCCTGGCCCGTTCCAGTTCATCAAGGATGTGCCTGTCGATTGGAGCGAGAGCCGCACGCTGGACGCCGCCATGGGCGACTATGTCGTCACGGTTCGCAAGCAGCGCGGCACGGATGTCTGGGCCCTGGGCGCCGTCACCGACGAGCATCCGCGCGTGCTGAAGGCCCCACTCGACTTCCTGGACGCCGGCCGTCGATATCGGGCCGAAATCTATCGCGATGGGCCCAACGCCGACTATCGCGGCAAGCGCGAGGACATCGTCATCGAGCAGCGCGAGGTGACGTCGTCTGACACCCTGACCCTGGCGCTGGCCCCTGGCGGCGGTCAGGCCATCCGGTTCGTGCCGATCGGCCGGGCGCGACGCGGATGACCCTGCTCTCGCACCGCCCGCGCCTGTCCAGCCTGGCGATCTGGAACATGTGCGTCGGCTTCTTCGGCATCCAGATCGGCTTCGGCCTGCAGAACGCCAACACCAGCCGCATCTTCCAGACGCTGGGCGCCGAGGTCGACAGCCTGGCGATCCTGTGGATCGCCGCGCCGCTGACGGGTCTGCTGGTCCAGCCGATCATCGGCCATTTCAGCGACAAGACCTGGACCCGGTTTGGCCGGCGGCGACCCTATTTCCTGGTCGGGGCCATCGCCACCACCCTGGCCTTGATCGCCATGCCCAACAGCCCCAGCCTGTGGTTCGCCGCGGCCATGCTGTGGATCATGGACGCCTCGATCAACATCACCATGGAGCCGTTCCGCGCCTTCGTCGGCGACAACCTGCCGGAGGAGCAGCGCACCGCCGGCTATGCCATGCAGAGCTTCTTCATCGGCGCCGGCGCGGTTTTCGCCTCGGTCCTGCCGTGGCTGTTGTCCAACGTCTTCGACATCGCCTCGACCGCCGAGGCGGGCGTGGTGCCCCTGTCGGTCAAGATCGCCTTCTACGTCGGCGCCGCCGGCCTGTTCTCGGCCGTGCTGTGGACGGTGCTGTCGACCAAGGAATACAGCCCCGAACAGATCGCGGCCTTCGAACGCGCCCGAGACGACGCGCCGAGCGCGCCCGTCGAGGCCGAAGCGCCGGCTCGCAGCGTCCAGGGCTGGATGACTTCGGGCCTGGTCTGCACCGTCCTCGGCGGGCTGGGTTTCGTGCTGATCGGCGCGCTCGATCTGGAGAAGGAGCTGCTGATCCTGGCGGGCTTCTTCGCCGGGTTCGGCCTGCTGCAGATCGCCGTCGGCATGATGCAGCGACGCCGCATCACCAACGCCGCGACCGAAATCCTGAACGACATCTTCCGCATGCCCGAGACGATGCGCGGCCTGGCTGTCGTTCAGTTCTTCAGCTGGTTCGCCCTGTTCGCCATGTGGATCTACACCACCGCGGCCGTGACCCGCGTCCATTACGGTGCGACCGACACCACCTCGGCCGCCTACGCCACGGGCGCGGACTGGGTGGGGGTTCTGTTCGGGGTCTACAACGGCGTGGCGGCCCTGGCGGCCTTCACCCTCCCGGTCATCGCCAGACGGATCGGACGCAAGGCGACCCACGCCCTGATGCTGATGCTTGGCGCCGCCGGTCTGTTCGGCGTCTTCGCCATCCGCGAACCCGGACTGCTGTGGCTGCCGATGATCGGCGTCGGTTTCGCCTGGGCGTCGATCGTTTCCATGCCTTACGCCATCCTGTCGGCGGCGGTGCCGGACCGAAAAATGGGCGTCTATATGGGCGTCTTCAACATCTTCATCGTCGTGCCCCAGCTGCTGGCCGCGACGGTTCTGGGCCTGATCCTGAAGATCCTGTTCGATGGTCAGGCGATCTGGGCCTTTGTGCTGGGCGCCGTCTCCTTCGTCCTGGCCGCCGCCAGCGCGCTGATGGTCAAGGAGCATCGCGGATGAACCGTCGGGGTCTTCTGGCCCTTATAGCCGCCCTGCCCTTCGCCGGCGCGGCGGGTGCTGAGGGCGCCATCGCAGGCGGGCGGCTGGTGCTGCATGAGGCGGTCGCGTCGGCCCATGTGAAGGCGCGCAACGTCTCGGTCTGGCTGCCGCCCGGATACGAGGCGTCCGACGCCGCCTGGCCTGTCCTCTACATGCATGACGGCCAGAACCTGTTCGATCCGGCCACGGCCAACTTCGGCGAATGGGGCGTGGACGAGCATCTCACGCGGCTGATCGAAAGCGGTCAGGTGCGGACGCCGATCGTGGTGGGGATCTGGAACACCGACCTGCGGCTGAGGGAGTATGTCCCCGCCGACCTGATCGCCGCCCTACCCGCCGACATGCGCGACGAGGTCCAGGCCATTTACGGCGGCCCGTCCTTGTCCGACGGCTATCTGCGGTTCCTGGTCGAGGAGTTGAAGCCCTTCATCGACGGCGCCTACCGCACCCTGACTGGCCCGCAGGACACGATGATCGCCGGCTCCAGCATGGGCGGCCTGATCTCCATGTATGCGGTGATGAAACAGCCGCAGGTCTTTTCCGCCGCCGCCTGTCTGTCCACCCACTGGCCGCTGAAGGTCGAAGGGCTTGAGCCCGGCGCGACGCTGGACGCCTGGCGCGAACGTCTGGTCGCGGGCTGGACCGGCGTGATCGAACGCGGCCTGCCCGAGCCGGGCGACCACCGCTTCTATTTCGACCGGGGCGACGAAACGCTGGATCAGTTCTACGCCGTCTTCCAGACCCAGGTGGACCAGACCTTCCGCCGTCGCGGCTACGGCCCCGGCGATTTCCGCAGCCTGGTCTTCCCCGGCGCTCAGCACAATGAAGCATCCTGGAACCAGCGCCTGGACGTGCCTTTGACCTTCCTTCTTTCCCCCGCCCCCACGCGCAACCCGTGAGGACCACAATGCGTCACTTCCGTACCTTCTGCCTCGCCGGCGCAGCCGGCCTGGCCCTCGCTTCCGCCGCGAGCGCCCAATCGGGCGTCGCCCCCGGCGCGCCCGGCGCCCCGCCCGTCTGGTCCAGCGCGGCCAAAACCGGCGCCGGCGCATCCTACGAGGCCTATGTTGATGGCCAGTATCGCGACGGCGGCCCGACCGGCGCGGTGTCCAAGGTCTGGTATTCCGTCGCCGACGGCGTCCTGACCGAGACCATGTACGGCCTGATCCATGAGGCCCAGATCAAGGCCCTGCGCTTCGCCGGCGTGACCCAGGACGGTCTGGTCGTCGAAGGCGACGACACAACCAGCCGCACCGAATATCTGCACGTCGACGCCCAGGGACGTCCACTCTCGCCGGCTTATCGCGTAACGACGCAGGACAAGAACGGCCGCTTTGAGATCGAGAAGCAGATCTTCAGCGATCCCGACCGCAACGCCCTGGTGTTGCGCGTCACCATCACGGCGCTGAAGGGCGATGTGACGCCCTATCTGATGCTGGAGCCGCACATCGCCAACACGGGCGTCGACGATCGCGGTCGGGTCACGCGCGACGGCTTCCACGCGTGGGAAGGCGACAGCCACCTGTTCCTGAAGCCCGGCGAGGCCTTCGAAAAGGCCAGCGTCGGCTTCGTCGGCGCCTCGGACGGCCTGACCGATCTAAAGGACGGCAAGCTGGACTGGACCTACGCCTCCACCGGCGATGAGGCCGGCAATACGATGATGACCGGGGCTCTGCCGCGCCTGCGCCAAAGCAGCCGGATCACGCGTGATTTCGTCATCGGCTTCGGCGCGAGCGAGGCCGAGGCGCGCGCCGCCGCGGACGGTTCGTTCGCCACCGGTCTGGACGAGGTGCTGGCCCGCTTCAACGGCGAGGGTGAGCGCGTGGGTTGGGAGGACTATGTCGCCTCTCTCACTGAACTGCCGCGCATCGCCGAGCAGGCGACCGACGGCGGCAAGCTGGCCTACGCCTCGGCCCTGATGCTCAAGGTGCAGGAGGATCGCACCCACGCCGGCGCCCTGATCGCGTCACTGTCGAACCCGTGGGGCAACACGGTGGACGCGTCGAAGTCCTCGACAGGCTACAAGGCCGTTTGGCCGCGTGACTTCTATCAGGTGGCGATGGCTCTGGCGGCGCTAGGCGACAAGGAGACGCCGCTGGCGGCCTTCAACTATCTGCCCCAAGTCCAGGTCGGCCCGAACACGCCGGGCAACACCGGCGTCGGCGGCTGGTTCCTGCAGAAGACGCACGTGGACGGCGAACTGGAGTGGGTCGCGGTCCAGTTGGACCAGACCGCCATGCCGATCATGCTGGGTTATCGTCTGTGGAAGATGGGCTGGCTGTCCGACGCCCAGATGACCGAACACTATCGGTCCATGCTGAAGCCGGCGGCCGACTTCCTGGTGGACGGCGGCAAGATCGGGCTGATGTGGAACGACGCGGAGATCAAGCCGCCCTTCACTCAGCAGGAACGCTGGGAGGAGCAGCAGGGCTATTCTCCGTCCTCCACCGCCGCCGTGGTCGCGGGCCTGACGGTGGCCGCCGAAATGGCGCGCGCCTCGGGCGACGCCGCCGACGCGACGCGCTACCAGATCGCGGCCGACAGCTATGCGTCCAAGATCGAAGACCGGATGTTCACCACCAACGGCGACTTCGGCGACGGTCGCTACTTCATCCGCATCACTCAGAACGAAAACCCGAACGACAAGGCCCCGATCGGCGCCGCCAACGGCCAGATCGCTCCGGCCGAAGACCGCGTCGTGGACGGCGGCTTCCTCGAGCTGGTGCGCTATGGCGTGCGCAAGGCCGACGATCCGCACATCCTGGCAACCCTGCCCGTCTATGACGACCAGTCCTTGGAACCGCTTTATCGGGTTCGCTACGACTTCGGTCCCGAGGGCGACAAGACCCCGGGCTGGCGCCGTTATGGCGTCGACGGCTATGGCGAGGACCATCGGACGGGCGCCAACTACGGCGTCGGCGGGGAGATGAGCCCCGGTCAGCGCGGTCGGGTCTGGCCCTTCTTCACGGGCGAGCGCGGTCACTATGAGCTGGCGCGCGTCAGCGTGAACGGCGCCCCCTCGGCCGCCGACATCGCCGCCATTCGTCAGACCTATGTGCGCGGCATGGAGCGGTTCGCCAACGGCGGGCTGATGCTGGCCGAACAGGTGTGGGACGGCGTCGGAAACCCGACGGCCAAGGATTACGCCGTGGGTCAGAATACGGACTCGGCGACCCCGCTTGCCTGGACCCACGCGGAATATCTGAAGCTGCTGCGGTCACTAGCCGACGGTAAGGTCTGGGACAGCTACGACCCCGTCCACGACCGCTACGCTCGCTGATACGAAAACGGCCCCGGAGATCGCTCTCCGGGGCCGTTCTCATTTCACACTGACGTGGCTCAGAAGGTGAGCTTCACAGCCCCGACGATCCGATCTTCGGCGCCGGGCACGCCGTCCACATCGGTGTCGTGATAGCGGACATCGACGCCCACCTTGTCGGTCAGGGCATAGCCGACGCCGACGTTCCAAGTGGTATAGTCGTCGCTGACGTCGAGCCATTGCTTGCCGAGCGCGCCCGATACCGTCCACTTGGGCGCAGGCGAGAAGGCGGCGTTGACCTCGGCATAGGTCGCTTCCTTGTCCGCACCGAAGAAGTCGGGCGAGTAATAGACGGCCGCGCCAAACGTGGCGGGACCGACCGCGCGCGAGGCCGCAGCCTTGAACTCGGCGTAGTTATAGTCCGCGCCGTCCGGTTCCCCGACATACAGATAGCCGATCGCGCCAAAGTCGAGCGCGAAACCGCCCGCCTCCGTGCGATAGCCGCCGTAAAGGTCGACTTCCGCATCGGTGTCGTCGCCGAAGTCGACGTTGGAGGCCCAGGCCCCGGCGTAGAAACTGCCCGAGGTCAGATCGACGCCGCCCTGAATGGCGGGATTTTCACTGGTCTGGCTGAAGCCGCGGAAGACATAGTCGCTGACGGCGCCCACGTTCCAGGCGACATCGACGGTGCTCTGGGCCGAGGCCGGCGCGGCGAGGCCGATCAGTCCTGCGGCGAACGTGGCGGCGGCGGCCGCGCGGATGATGGTCTTTTTCATAGTCTATCCCCTTGTTGTCGTTATTCGAGGTCGAGGCCGGGCGCGGGTTTGGGAGCCGCGCTCGGTCTCAGCTTAGTGTTCCAGCGCCTCGCCATGCAGCGAGGTGTCCAGACCGGCGGCTTCTTCCGCTTCGCTCACGCGCAGGCCCGTGGTGAACTTGCAGATGAACAGGATGATCAGGGTGCCGACGGCGCTGTAGACGATGGTCCACAGCAGGCCCAGGGCCTGGGCGCCGACGTTGGCGCCTTCCGACAGGCTGTTGATCGCGGTCGTGGCGAAGACTCCGGTCAGCAGGGCGCCTATCAGGCCGCCCGCGCCGTGGATGCCGAAGGCATCCAGGCTGTCGTCGTAGCGCAGCAGCTTCTTGATCCACACCGACGAGGCGTAGCAGGCCGGGCCGGCGATCAGGCCGATGATGACCGCGCCCTTGGGATCGACGAAGCCGGCCGCCGGGGTGATGGCGACCAGACCGGCGACGACGCCCGACAGCACGCCGATCAGCGAGACCTTCTTCTTCTCGATATATTCGACGACCTTCCAGGTCAGGGCGGCGGCGGCGGCGGCCAGGATGGTGTTCAGCAGCGCCACGCCCATCAGGTCGTTGGCGGCGCCAGCCGAGCCGGCGTTGAAGCCGATCCAGCCGACCAGCAGCAGCGAGGCGCCGATCATGGTCAGGACAGGGTTGTGGGCGGTGATGACCTCTGTGCCGTAACCCTTACGGCGACCCAGGAAGATGGCGCAGACCAGGCCCGCGACGCCCGAGTTGACGTGAACGACGGCGCCGCCCGCGAAGTCCAGCACGCCCGCCGAACCCAGGAAACCGCCGCCCCAGACCCAGTGGCAGATCGGCGCATAGACCAGCAGCGACCACAGGGCGGTGAACAGCAACAGCGCCGAATATTTGAACCGCTCGGCGAAGGCGCCGGTGATCAGCGCCGGGGTGATGATGGCGAAGGTCATCTGGAAGGAGATGAACAGAAACTCGGGAATGCCCGGCAGCAGGGCGTTGGCGGTCTTCAGCGACACGCCGTTCAGGAACAGCATGTCCAGGCTGCCGATGAAGGGCTGAAGGCCGGCGCTCTCGTTCTTGCCGAAGGCCAGGCTGTAACCCGCGACGAACCACACCAGCGACACCACGGCGAAGACGCCGACGGACTGGGTGATAGTGGCTATGACGTTCTTCTTGCGCACCATGCCGCCATAGAACAGCGCCAGACCGGGGAGGGTCATCAGCAGAACCAGGGCGGTCGAGGTGCCGAGCCATGAGGCCCCGGCGCTGTCCAGCTCAAGCGCGGCCTGGTGGCCGAGCAAGGCGGCCGCGGCGTCCTGCGCATTCGCCGCGCCGGCAGCCATCAGACAGAGTGTGGGAAGTAGGAGCGCAGCCGCTCCCGTAAGTCGTTTCGTGGTCTGCGACATGAGCTAGTACCCCCTATGCAATCTCGCAGTTGCGAAGATTTTACCGCATTTGCGATAGGCGCAAGGGGCTAGACCGTGAACGGCGCAACTTTCTTGCAACGGTCATGGAGAAAAAGAATAGGGCCGCACGATCTTGCGATACTGCGGCCCGATACCAGATTCTTTATGCCGAAAAAGCCAAGCTGAGCGGCAGGATTTTCAGCTTCAGTTTAAGCCGTCAGGCCCAGTGCATTTGCACCCGGTGCGCCGCCGCCCAATGGATGGCGCGGATGGCGTCGATGACGGCTTCGGTCGCCGCACGCGTGCCCAGCGCGCCGCCCAGGTCGGCCGTCACGGCGCCGGCCGCCAGGACGGCGGCGACGGCGGCCTCGATGGAATCGGCCTCGTCCTCCAGCTTCAGGCTGTGACGCAGCAGCAGGGCCGCCGACAGGATGGTCCCGACCGGATTGGCCAGATCCTGACCGGCGATGTCCGGCGCCGAGCCGTGGATCGGCTCGAACAGGCCCGGCCCGCCCGCGCCCAGCGACGCCGACGGCAACAGGCCGATGGAGCCGCCCAGCACAGAAATCTCGTCCGACAGGATGTCACCGAACATGTTTTCGGTCAGGATGACGTCGTATTCGCGCGGCTTGCGGATCAGGTGCATGGCCATGGAGTCTACCAGGGCGTGCTCCAGGGTGATGTCTGGGAATTCCTCAGCATGGATGCGGGTCACGACCTCGCGCCACAGTCGGCTGGTCTCCATGACATTGGCCTTGTCGACCGAGGTCACCTTACCGCGACGCTGTTGGGCGGTCTGGAAGGCGGCGCGGGTCACCCGCTCGATCTCCGGCACGGTGTATTCGCACAGGTCGGTGGCGCGATCGGCGGTGCGGGTCTTCTCACCGAAATAGACGCCGCCGGTCAGTTCGCGGAAGACGATCAGATCGACGCCCTCGACGATCTCCTTCTTCAGCGGCGAGCGATGCGCCAGCACCGGCGACACCTGCAACGGCCGCAGATTGGCGAACAGGCCCATCGCCTTGCGGATCGCCAACAGCCCCTGTTCCGGACGCGCCTTGCCGCCATCCCATTTCGGCCCGCCGACCGCGCCCAACAGCACCGCGTCGGAAGCGACGCAGGCGGCGCGGGTCGCCTCAGGCAAGGGTTCGCCCGTTTCGTCGATGGCCGCGCCACCAATCAGGTGTTCGGAGAACTCGAAATGGTGACCATAGAAGTCGCCGATGACCCGCAGGACGTCTCGCGCGGCCCGCGTGACCTCCGGTCCGACGCCGTCACCGGGCAGCAGGACGATGTTGTAGGTCTTGGTGGCGGCGGTGCTCATCTTACGGTCTCTTTCGATCGCTCGTAGGCTTCGATTTCAGGCATGTTTGATTGCAGCCAACCCAGGGTGTCCACCCCGTCCAGCAGGCATTGACGGGCGAAGGATTCGACCCCGAACGGCACGGGTTCGGCATTGCCGCGCTGGATCTGATTGGCCTGGAGGTCGATCGTGACCGGCTGGTCCGGCTGCGACGCCAGATCGTCCCAAACCGCCTGGCTGACGACGATGGGCAGCAGGCCGTTTTTCAGCGCATTCGATGTAAAAATGTCAGCGATTTCGGTCGAAATCACCGCCCGGAACCCATAGTCCAGCAAGGCCCAAGGCGCATGTTCGCGCGACGAACCGCAGGCGAAGTTCCGGCCCGCCAGCAGGATGCGATGCTCAGCCGGATCGATGCGGTTCAGAATGGCCTCGGGTTTTTCCGAGCCGTCGTCCTCGTAACGCCAGTCATAGAAGGCTGCCTTGCCCAGCCCTTCGCGCGTGGTCGTGGTCAGGAACCGCGCCGGAATGATCTGGTCGGTGTCGATATTGGCCTGACTCAGGGTCACGGTCTTGGAGGTCAGCACCTGGAAGGGTTCAGACATGCTCGACCTCCTTCAGAAAGACGCGTGGATCGGTCAGCACACCAGCGACCGCCGTCGCCGCCGCCGTCGCTGGACTGGCCAGGATGGTGCGGGCGTCCTTGCCTTGGCGGCCTTCGAAATTGCGGTTCGATGTGGATACGGCCAGTTGGCCCGGCGCGACGAAATCGCCGTTCATGGCGATGCACATCGAACAGCCGGGAATACGCCATTCGGCCCCGGCGGCGATGAAGACCTGATCCAGGCCTTCAGCCTCGGCGTCGCGACGCACGGCCTCGGACCCCGGCACCACCAGCATGCGCAGACCCGGCTTGACCTTTCGGCCGCGCAGCACCTCGGCGGCGGCGCGCAGATCGGGCAGGCGCCCGTTGGTGCAGGAGCCGATGAAGACCACATCCACCGGCTGGCTCGTCGTCGCCTCCCCGGCCGTGAAGCCCATATAGGCGATGGCCTTGCGGTCTGAGTCCGACTGCGGTTGCGGCACGGGCGAGCCGATGGGCGCGCCCGCATCCGGCGTCGTGCCCCAGGTCGCCATCGGTCGGATGGCCGCGCCGTCGATGGTCACTTCCTTGTCGAAGACCGCGCCTGCATCCGTCGCCAGTTTCAGCCATTCGGCCGCTGCCGCCTCATAGTCAGCGGGCACGTGCTTGCGACCTCGCAGCCAATCAATGGTCGTCTGGTCTGGGGCGATCATGCCAGCCCGCGCCCCGGCTTCTATGGACATGTTGCACAGGGTCATCCGCCCTTCCATGTCCAGCGACCGCACCGCCTCGCCGGCATATTCGATGACATAGCCGGTGCCGCCGCCGAAGCCGATGGCGGCGATGACGGCCAGGGCGACATCCTTGCCCGACACGCCCGGCTGCAGTTGACCGTCCACCGTCACCCGCATGGCCTTGGCCTTGCGCTGCAACAGACACTGGGTCGCCAGCACATGGCCGACCTCGGACGTGCCGATGCCGAAGGCAAGGGCGCCGAATGCGCCGTGGGTCGCGGTATGGCTGTCGCCGCAGACCACGGTCATGCCCGGCTGGGTCAGACCCAGTTCCGGCCCCATCACATGGACCACGCCGCGATCATCGGAATCCCAACCCGCCAGCGGCACGCCGTAGGCGGCGCAGTTGCGCTCCAGCGTATGCACCTGAGCCTCGGCCTGGGCGGTGACATAGGGTTTCAGACCGTTCAGCCCCGCCGGCAGGGTCGGTGTCGAATGGTCCAGGGTCGCATAGGTCCGGTCGGGACGGCGGACCTTCAGCCCGCGCGCCTCGATCTCGCTGAAGGCCTGGGGGCTGGTGACTTCGTGGACCAGATGCAGGTCGATATACAGCACGCCCGGCGTGTCGGCCGTTTCCGACCGCACCACGTGGGCGTCCCACACCTTGTCGAACAGGGTCTTGGGATCAGGCATATTGGGCAACGACCTCGGACACGCCGTCGACGCGGTCGATGATGGCGATCAGTTCGGCGTCGTTGATCTCGCCGATCTGGTCCGCGCGCGACTTGAAGCCGGCGACCACCGCCGCCAGACGCTCGCCCTCGATGGGACGGCCGATGGTCTCGGCGCGCTTGGCGATGGCGTGACGGCCCGAATGCTTGCCCAGCACGAACCAGCTGCCCTCGAAGCCCACATCCTGGGGCCGCATGATCTCATAGGTGCGGCTGTCGGCCAGCATGCCGTGCTGGTGGATGCCGGCCTCGTGGGCGAAGGCGTTGATGCCCACCACCGACTTGTTTCGGGCGATGACTGTCTCGGTGATCTCGCACAGGATCTTGGAGGCGCGCACCAGATGACGGCTGTCGGCGCCGGTCGTGACGCCATAGCGGTCCTCGCGGACCTTCAGCGCCATGATGACCTCTTCGATCGAGCAGTTGCCGGCCCGTTCGCCGATGCCGTTGATCGCGCCCTCGATCTGACGCGCGCCGCCCTCGACGGCGGCCAGGGAGTTGGCGACCGCCATGCCCAGGTCGTCGTGGCAGTGGGCCGAAAATATCACGTGCGGATGGCGCCTCTTGATGCGCGCGGCCAAGGCGGCAAACCGCTCGCGCACCTCTTGCGGGGTCGCATAGCCGACGGTGTCGGGCACGTTCAGGGTCCGGGCGCCCGCGTCGGCCGCGGCTTCCAGCACATCGGCCAGAAACTCCGGCTCGGTGCGGAAGGCGTCCTCGGCCGAGAACTCCACGTCGTCGAACAGGCTGCGGGCGTATTCCACCGACCGCACGGCCGTCGACAGCACCTCATTGGTGGACATCTTCAGCTTGGCCGAGCGGTGGATCGGGCTGGTGCCGATGAAGGTGTGGCACCGACGGTGCGACTTCGGCGCCGGCGCCAGGGCGCGGAAGGTGGCGTCGATATCCTTCTCGTTGGCGCGCGACAGGGAGCAGAAAACCGGTCCCTCGACCTCGCCGGCCACGCGGCGGATGCAGTCCTCGTCGCCGGGCGAAGCGGCGGCGAAGCCGGCCTCGATAACGTCGACGCCCAGGTCCCGCAGAACCTGGGCCATCTTCACCTTGGCCTGGGCGCTCATCGAGAAGCCCGGAGCCTGTTCCCCGTCCCGCATCGTCGTGTCGAAGACGATGACGCGGTTGGGGTCGGCGGCGATCTCCTCGGTGCGGGATACGCCCGATACTCGTACGCTTTCGGGGGTAATCATCACGCGGCCTCGGATCGAATCATGTCGTTGCTGATGCGGCGCACGCCGAACAGCCGGTCGATCTGGCGACCCAGGTTGTCCATGCAGCGGCCGGCGTCGCGGCCGCGCACAGTCAGGGCGATGCGACGGAAGGCGCCCTCATCAGCCAAGGCCATACCGTCGATGTGGAAGCCGCGGCGCTCCACCAGCCCGATGAGACGCTGAAGCGAACCGTCCGCACGGTCGATCTGGATGTGGATCGTGTTGCTCATCTCAAGATCCCTCCATCATTTCAGCATTGCTCTTGCCCGGCGGAACCAGCGGCCAGACATTGTCTCGGGGGTCGATGACCACATGGGCCAGGCAGGGACCGTCGGCGGCCAGCAGGCGCTGGATGCCGTCGGACACCTGATCGCGGCGATCGATGCGGAAGGCCTCGATGCCGAAAGCTTCGGCGACCTTCACGAAGTCCGGATTGTCGGACAGATCGATCTCGGAATAGTTCTCGGCGAAGAACAGCTCCTGCCACTGGCGCACCAGGCCCAGTGAGGAGTTGTCGATCAGCACGATCTTCAGCGGGATGCCGTAACGCTTCAGCGTCGCCAGCTCTTGGATGTTCATCATGAAGCCGCCGTCGCCGGCGATGGTGACGACCGTCGCGGACGGATCGGCCAGCTTGGCCCCGATGCCGGCGGGCAGGCCAAAGCCCATCGCGCCCAGACCGCCCGAGGTGATGTGAGCTTCCGGCTTGGCGAAGCGGCAGTGCATGGCCGCCCACATCTGATGCTGGCCCACGTCGCAGGCGGCGACGAAATCATCGCCCGCCGCTTCCGAGATTTCCTTCAGCAGGGCGGGCGCATAGACCCCCTCGCCCGGCGCGTCATAGCGGTGAGCGCCAGCTTTGGCCGCACCAGCGCAGTCGTCGGCCCAGGCCTGGATGTCCAGCGCCGCGCCCGATCGCATGCGCGCGGTCAGCGCCTCAACGCCTTCGCGCAGCTCGCCGACGACGGCGACATTGGCGCGGCGCAGCTTGCCGACTTCCGAGGCGTCGATGTCGAAATGGACGATGCGGGCATTGGGCGCGAACTCGGCCAGCTTGCCGGTCGCGCGGTCGTCGAATCGGGCGCCGACGACGACCAGCAGATCGCTGTCCTGCACCGCATGGTTGGCGGCGCGCGTGCCGTGCATGCCCAGCATGCCCAGCATGCCGGGCGCATCGGTCGGGATCGTGCCCAGGGCGTTCAGGGTCGAGACCTGGGGAATGCCGGTCGCGGCGACGAAGGCGCGCAGGGCCTGGGTCGCCCCGCCGATCTTCACCCCGCCTCCGATATAGACCAGCGGCTTCTTCGCAGCCCGGATCGCGGCCTCGGCGGCGGCGATGGCGTCGTGATCGACGCGCGGCGTCTCGTTGGGAATGGAGAAACCGTAGTCGTCGCCGGTCGTCTCGAACTGCACATCCTTGGGCAAGTCGACCAGAACCGGACCGGGGCGGCCCGAGCGAGCGATATGGAAGGCTTCCTCGATCGCGGCGGGAACCTCGGCGGCCGAGCGGACCAGGATCGAATGTTTCACGATCGGCAGGGTGACGCCCAGGATATCGATCTCCTGAAAGGCGTCGGTGCCCATCAGGCCTTGGGCGACATTGCCGGTTATGCAGACGATCGGCACCGAATCCATCATCGCATTGGCGATGCCGGTGACCAGATTGGTGGCGCCGGGGCCGGACGTCGCCATGCAGACGCCGACCTTGCCACTCTTCCTGGCATAGGCATCGGCCGAGAAGGCCGCGCCCTGCTCATGGCGGACCAGAATGTGCTTCAGCTTCGAGCCGGCCAGGGCGTCATAGACCGGCATGATGGCGCCGCCCGGATAGCCGAACACCACCTCCACCCCCAGCCGCTCCAGGGTGGAGACCAGGAGACGCGCGCCCGACTGGGGGGCGGCCTCGGCTGAGGGTTTGAAGGCGGCGGCGGTCATCAGGGTCATCCGGTCTTTCTGGCGGCGATCAGGCCGCTTCGGCCTTGGGCGTGTTCAGCCAGGCCATGCGTTCGCGCAGACGAGCGCCGACCTGTTCGATATGGCTCTCGCGGTCCGCCTTCAGCCAGGCCTCGTACTGCGGCTTGCCGGCCTCGTTCTCGGCGATCCAGTTGCGCGCGAAGGTGCCGTCCTGGATCTCGTCCAGAATGGTCTTCATGCGAGCCTTGGTCTCTTCGTTGACCACGCGGGGGCCGCTGGCGACGGCGCCGTATTTGGCCGTCTCGGAGATGAAGTGGTGCATCTTCGAAATGCCGCCTTCGTAGAACAGGTCCACGATCAGCTTCAGCTCATGCAGGCACTCGAAATAGGCGATCTCGGGCTGGTAGCCGGCCTCGACCAGGGTGTTGAAGCCCTGGATGACCAACTCCTTGGCGCCGCCGCACAGGACGGCCTGTTCGCCGAACAGATCGGTCTCGGTCTCCTCGCGGAAGGTGGTTTCCAGCAGGCCGCCGGTCGCGCCGCCGTTGCCCTTGGCGTAACCCATGGCCCGGTCGCGGGCCTTGCCTGTGACGTCCTTCTCGACGGCGAACAGGCTGGGCACGCCGCGACCGCGCTGGAACTCGCGACGGACCAGATCGCCCGGTCCCTTCGGCGCGACCAGGATCACGTCCATGTCCTCGCGCGGGGTGATGCGCTCGTAGATGATCGAGAAGCCGTGGGCGAACAGCAGGGCCGAGCCCTCCTTGGCGTTCGGCTCAATGATGTCGCGATAGACGTCGCCCTGAACCATGTCGGGCGTCAGGATGGCGATGATGTCGGCGCCCTTGACGGCCTCGGCCGGCTCTGCGGTCGGCACGCCGTCGGCGGTGGCGTGTTTCCAGCCTGTGCCGCCGTGACGGACGCCTGCGACCACGTCGTGGCCGCTGTCTTTCAGGTTCTGGGCGTGAGCGCGACCTTGCGAGCCATAGCCGATGATGGCGATGCGCTGACCGGCGATGGCGCCCGGCTTGATGTCTTCGTTGGTGTAGATGGTGATAGCCATGGGTCAGGCGTCCTGAGCAGCGTTGGTTTTGTGGCTTGCCGGGACTTGGGCCGGCGGCGGGTTGGGGATGGTGACAGCGCCCTGGGCGGCCGAGGCGACCGAGGCGCGGTACTTGGCGAAGACACCTCGCGCCGGGCGGACTACGTGGGGCGTAAAGCCCGCCCGGCGCGTCGCCAGATCGACATTGACGTCGATGCGGCGGTTGGTGACGTCGATGGTGATGCGGTCACCATCGCGAATGAGGGCGATTGGGCCGCCCACGGCGGCTTCCGGCGAGACGTGCCCGGCGACGAAGCCGTAGCTGGCGCCAGAGAAACGGCCGTCGGTCAGCAGGGCGACATTGTCGATCTTGCGGCCCTTCAGGGCGGCGGTGACCTGCAGCATCTCGCGCATGCCCGGACCGCCCTTTGGCCCTTCGTAGCGGATGATGATCACGTCGCCCTCGCCGACCGATCCGTCCTGAACGGCGTGGAAGGCGTCTTCTTCCGAGTCGAAGACGCAGGCCGGACCTTCGAACGTGTCGACCTTGTGGCCCGTCAGCTTGATGACCGCGCCTTCCGGGGCGACGTCGCCGTAGATGACGGCGTAGCTGCCGCGCGCCATGACGGGGGCGTCAAACGTCGTCACTACGACCTGACCCGGCGTCTCCTCGGCCTCGGCCGCCTCGGCGAACAGGCTGCGGCCGCTGACGGTGGGGGTGTTCACGATCTTGCCCGCCTCGGCCATCCGCTGGGTGACCAGACGGGTGCCGCCGGCGGCGAACAGGTGCGAGGCCAGGAAGCGGCCGCCCGGCTTCAGATCGCAGATGACCGGCGCCTCGACGCAGGCCTGATGGCAGTCCTCGACGCCGAATTCGACGCCGGCCTCCGCCGCGATCGCCGTCAGGTGCATGACGGCGTTGGTCGACCCGCCCGAGGCCGAGACGGCGACGGCGGCGTTCTTCAGGCTGGCGCGGGTGATGTATTTGCGGGCTGTGTCGCCGGAGAAGACGCGTTCGACGATCAGCCGACCGCAGCGTTCGCCCTCGGCGGTCTTGGTCGGATCGACGGCCGGCACGTCGTTGGCGCCCATGGGCGAGATGCCCATGACCGACAGGGCCATGGCCATGGTGTTGGCCGTGAACTGACCGCCGCAGGCCCCGGCGCCGGGGCAGACGGCCTGCTCGACCGCCTTCAGGCCCGCATCGTCCAGGGTGCCGGCCGAATGGGCGCCGATGGCCTCGAACACTTCCTGGACCGAGACCTCCTTAGTCCCGATCACGCCGGGCATGATGGTGCCGCCGTAATAGACCAGGCCGGGGATATCCATCCGCGCCAGGGCCATGGCCGCCGCCGGGATCGTCTTGTCGCAGCCGACGATGCAGACCACGCCGTCCAGCTGGTGGCCTTCGATGGCCAGCTCGATGGAGTCGGCGACGACCTCGCGGCTGATCAGCGAGGCCTTCATGCCCGCCGTGCCCATCGAGATGCCGTCGGTGACGACGATGGTGTTGAAATCGACCGGATAGCCGCCAGCCGCGATGATGCCGGCGCGCACGTCCTTGGCCAGGCGGTCCAGGTGCATATTGCACGGCGTGACCGTCGACCAGGTGTTGACGATGCCGATCATCGGCTTGTCGAAGTCGGCGTCCTGCATGCCAGCGGCGCGCAAATACGAGCGGGCAGCGGCCCGGTTCGGGCCAGCCGTCACCGCCGCGCTGCGCGCGTTGGGCTTTCTGGGCTGGGAGGTAGAATTTTGCGCCATCGGTCCGGTTCGTTTCGAACCGCCGCGCACTAAAAACCCCGCTTCCTTTCGGAGGCGGGGTGGTGCGAGGCGATCCTGAGTGTGTCTAGGTCAGGTCGCGTGCATCCACGCCGCTTGCGTAAGCAGGCCGAGAAGTACGAGCGTAATCAGGAATACGGGGCTTTCCAGGCCGACAGGCGCGCGAACGGCTGCGACCGCCTTGGCGGTGCGTCCCTTCGTCATGTCGCGCGTCATCGTGGCCACGGGCGGCTCCCTGTTCTGACGCCAAGAAACCATAGCCGCCAGAGCCGCACAACCCCTGTCGCAATAATTTTGCGTGACAGGTCGAAAATGACTGCGTCCGGGGTGTTTCTTACCCGAAGCTGGCACGAGCGATTTTCGAAGCGTAACCGTCCATCACATCATGTTACGCGCGCGGGGTTGAAACCCGTCCACGACCGCTCCATTGAGACGCGCAGCTATATAACGCTCGTCATACCGATCACAGGAGCTCTCCATGACCGTTCGCGTCGCCATCAATGGTTTCGGCCGCATTGGCCGTCTCGTCCTTCGCTCGATCATCGAGCATGGCCGCACGGACATCGAGGTGGTGGCGATCAACGACTTGGGTCCGGTCGAGACCAACGCCCACCTGTTCCGCTACGATTCGGTCCACGGACGCTTCCCCGGCACAGTGACCTCGGGCGAGGATTGGATCGACGTCGGCACCGGCAAGATCAAGGTCACGGCCGAGCGCGATCCCGCCAATCTGCCGCACGCCGAACTGAAGGTGGACATCGCCTTCGAATGCACCGGCATCTTCACCTCCAAGGACAAGGCCTCGGCCCACCTGAAGGCCGGCGCCAAGCGCGTCCTGGTCTCGGCGCCCGCCGACAACGCTGACAAGACCATCGTCTACAAGGTCAACCACGAGACCCTGACCGCCGAAGACATCGTCGTGTCGAACGGCTCTTGCACCACCAACGCCCTGGCCCCCATCGCCAAGGTGCTGAACGACCTGTTCGGCATCGAGCGGGGCTATATGACCACCATCCACTCCTACACCGGCGACCAGCCGACGCTGGATACGATGCACAAGGACCTGTACCGCGCCCGCGCCGCGGCCCTGTCCATGATCCCGACCTCGACCGGCGCCGCCAAGGCCCTGGGCCTGGTCCTGCCGGAGCTGAAGGGCAAGCTGGATGGCTCTTCGATCCGCGTCCCGACCCCCAACGTCTCGGTCGTCGATCTGAAGGTCGTCGCCGGTCGCGAGGTCACGGTCGAAGAGATCAACGCCGCGCTTCAAGCCGCCGCCGACGGTCCGATGAAGGGCGTCCTGTTCACGACGACCGACCCGCTGGTCTCGCACGACCTGAACCACATCGCCGCCTCCTCCACCGCCGCTTTGCCCCAGACCCAGGTCGTCGACGGCAAGCTGGCCCGCGTGTTGAGCTGGTATGATAACGAGTGGGGCTTCGCGACGCGCATGAGCGACACCGCCCTGCAGATGGCGAAGTTCCTGTAAGATCGCAAAAGTCTCCTCCCCACACCGTGGGGAGGCGGACCACGAAGTGGTGGAGGGGCTCTTTCCACCGCACCGAACTCGGGGCCAAAGCCCCTCCGTCACGGCGCAAGCGCGCCGCGCCACCTCCCCATCGCTTTGCGACAGGGAGGACACAGGGAAACGATCATGACCTTCCGCACCCTAGACGACGCTTACGACCTCGCCGGCAAGACGGCTCTGGTCCGCGTGGACTTCAACGTCCCGATGGAGGGCGGCAAGGTCACGGACGACACCCGTCTGCGAGTCGCCCTGCCGACAATCCAGCGCCTACGCGATGCCGGCGCCAAGGTCGCCCTGCTGGCTCACTTCGACCGCCCCAAGGGCCAGCGCGTTCCGTCGATGAGCCTGAAACCCGTCGTCCAGCCGCTGGAAGCGCTGCTCGGCGCCCCCGTCCGCTTCGCCGACGACTGCATCGGCCCTGACGCCGTGGAGGCCATTCGCGATCTGGACGCTGGCGGCGTGGTTCTTCTGGAAAACGTACGCTTCCACGCGGCGGAAGAGGCCAATGATCCGGTCTTCGCCCAGAAGTTGGCGGATCTCGGCGACCTCTACGTCAACGACGCCTTCTCGGCCGCCCATCGCGCCCACGCCTCGACCGAAGGCGTCGCCCACCACATCCCGGCCTATGCCGGCGAATCCATGCGCCGCGAACTCGATGCGCTCGACGCGGCGCTCGGCAATCCGCAAAAGCCGGTCGTCGGCATCGTCGGCGGCTCCAAGGTCTCGACCAAGCTGGACCTGCTGAAGAACTTGGTCGGCAAGCTGGATACGCTCGCCATCGGCGGCGGCATGGCCAACACCTTCCTTTATGCCCAAGGCGTCGATATCGGCGGTTCACTGGCCGAAAAGGATATGGCGGACACGGCGCGCGAAATCCTGGCGGAAGCCGAGGCGAAGGGCTGCGACATCCTGCTGCCCGTCGATGTCGTCGTGGCGACCGAGGTCAAGCCCGGCGCCGCCGCCCGCACCGTCAAGACAGGCGAAGCCCTCTCGACTGAAGACAAGATCCTGGACGCAGGCCCCGACACCGTCGCTCGCCTGAACGCCGCCATCGACGGCTCCAGGACCCTGATCTGGAACGGCCCGCTGGGCGTGTTCGAGGTCCCGCCCTTCGACGCCGCCACGGTCGCGGCCGCCAAGCACGTCGCCGAGCGCACCAAGGCGGGCGCCCTGATCGCCGTGGCGGGCGGCGGCGACACGGTCGCGGCCGTCGGCCATGCCGGCGTCAGCGCAGACCTGACCTTCGTCTCCACGGCCGGCGGCGCCTTCCTGGAATGGATGGAGGGCAAACCCCTGCCCGGGGTCGAAGCCCTGCGCGCCTGAAGGCTCAGCGATGCAGGCGGATCACGCCTGCATCCTGTCTTCGAAATCGGCGGTGAAACGACTGTAACACGGCGTGACTTCGGGCTGTCCGGCGTCTAATCTCTCGCCCAACCAAAAAGACTATTCGGCTCAGGAGACTACCCAATGGCGCGCATCACGCTGCGACAGCTGCTCGACCACGCGGCAGAGAACGATTACGGCCTGCCCGCCTACAACATCAACAATATGGAACAGGGTCTGGCGATCATGGAGGCGGCTCACGAGGTCAACGCCCCCGTCATCATACAGGCCTCGCGCGGCGCCCGGAACTACGCCAACGACATCGTTCTAGCCAAGCTGATCGACGCCCTGGCCGAGCTCTATCCGCACATCCCGGTCTGTATGCACCAGGATCACGGCAACGGCCCGGCGACCTGCGCCACCGCCATCCAATACGGCTTCACCAGCGTGATGATGGACGGTTCGCTGGAGGAGGACGCCAAGACGCCCGCCTCCTACGAATACAACGTCGACGTCACCCGTCGCGTCACCGAAATGGCCCACGCCTGCGGCGTCTCGGTCGAGGGCGAACTGGGCGTGCTGGGTTCGCTGGAAACCGGCATGGGCGAGGCTGAGGACGGCCACGGCTTCGAGGGCAAGCTGGACCATTCGCAACTGTTGACCGACCCGGATCAGGCCGTCGACTTCGTCGCGGCCACCAAGGTCGACGCCCTCGCCATCGCCATGGGCACCAGCCACGGCGCCTACAAGTTCACGCGCCAGCCGGACGGTGAAGTCCTGGCCATGAACGTGATCGAGGAAATCCACCGCCGCCTGCCCAACACCCACCTGGTGATGCACGGCTCGTCGTCGGTGCCGCAGGATCTGCAGGACATCATCAATCAGTACGGCGGCGAAATGCCCCAGACCTGGGGCGTGCCGGTCGAGGAGATCCAGCGCGGCATCAAGCACGGCGTGCGCAAGGTCAACATCGACACCGACAACCGCATGGCCATCACCGGCGCCATCCGTAAGGCCCTGATGGAGAAGCCGGGCGAGTTCGACCCGCGCTACTATCTGAAGCCCGCCAAGGAGGCGATGAAGAAGCTCTGCATGGAGCGCTACCAGCAGTTCGGCTGCGAGGGTCAGGCCTCCAAGATCCGCCCGCTTTCCACCGCCCAGATGGCGAAGCGCTACGCCTCGGGCGACCTCGATCCGTCCTTCCGCGGCGCATCCGTCAAGGCCGCCTAGGACCGTCGTCTAGACCGGGTAGCGGCCGCTCAGTTCGCGCCGCACCCGGCGAACGTCCCATTCCGCCTGATCCAGCGCGTCGCGTGCCTCTCGGGCATTGCGACGCGCATCCTGGATTTCGCCTCTGACCTCTTGAATGCGGTCACGAATACGCTCCCGCTCTTCGTCCGTCAGGCCCTCCCCGCGCAGTTCTCGCTCCTTGGCCTCCAGCTTGTCTTCGCGGTTCTCGATCCGGGCCTCAGCGCTGTTCAAGGCGCTTTCCGCCGTTTCGTGCGTGTCCTCGACCTCATGCAGCATTCGGCCGTCACGATAGGCCGGCAGAAACGCCTGCTCCTCCTCGGGCCGACAGACGCCATAATAGGCATTGCCCGCCCGCCCTTCCTCCCAGCCGCGCTGGAAGGTGCAGTAGGTCCGCAAGCCATCCTCACGCGCCGAGCCATAGGCGGCCGGATTGGCTGCGATCTGAAACTTGGCGCAGGCCTTGGCGTGGTCGTCCAGTCGCGTCATCGGATAGCCCGACGCCCCGTCCGCATAGCCCTTCTCGCCCCAGGCCCCGGCGAGGCATTCGTCCTTGCTCATGGTGGTGCAGCTGCTCAGCAGCGCCGCCGCGGCGAACGCGCCCCCGGCGATCATCAACCGCTTCATCGGATGTCCCCAACGCCCCCAAGCTTGACTATCGCCTCACCCGCACCCCTCGCGCAAGCGGCCGGTCGTGCTAGGGAGACGACGTGTCCGCCCAAGATCTGATCGATGACGACGAAGACCCCGCGACCGGCGCCCCCGCCGAGGTGCTGGAGGCCCGCATCGACGCGGCCGGCGCTCGCTTGGACAAGGCCCTGGCCGGCGCCTTCCCTACCCTGTCGCGCGCCCGGCTCCAGGCCCTGCTGGCCGAGGGCGCTGTCAGCCGCGATGGCGCGGTCCTGACCGGCGGTTCCGCCAAGGCCCAGCCCGGCCTCTATGCCGTCGCCCTGCCGCCCGTCGCGCCGGCCACGCCCCAGCCCCAGGCCATTCCCCTGACCGTTCTCTACGAGGACGCCGACCTTATCGTCATCGACAAGCCTGCGGGCATGGCCGCCCACCCCGCGCCCGGCACGCCCGACGGCACCCTGGTCAATGCGCTGCTGGCCCATTGCGGCGACAGCCTCTCGGGCATCGGCGGCGTCGCCCGCCCCGGAATCGTTCACCGGCTGGACAAGGACACCTCCGGCGTCATGGTCGCCGCCAAGACCGACCGCGCCCACGCCGGCCTCTCCGCCCTGTTCGCTGCGCACGACATCGAGCGCACCTACATCGCCCTGACACGCGGCGCGCCGTCGCCCGCGACCGGCCGTATCCACACCCGCATCGGGCGCTCCACCGGCGACCGCAAGAAGATGGCGGTCCTCAAGGCCGGCGGTCGCGAGGCCATCACCGACTATGTCGTCCAAGCGACCTTCGGGCAGCCCGCAAAAGCTGGCGGCGCACCCATGGCTGCGCGTGTCGCCTGCACCCTGCACACCGGCCGCACCCATCAGATCCGCGTCCACCTGTCGTCCAAAGGCGCGCCCATCCTTGGCGACGCGACCTATGGCTCAGGCAGTCCAGCCATTCCCGTTCGCACCGCCATCGCAGAAGCGGCCCTCGAGCGTCAGGCCCTCCACGCCGCCGTCCTGGGCTTTGTCCATCCTGTCACGGGCGAGGTGCTTCGCTTCGAGACCGCGCCGCCGTACGACATGCAGCGTCTCGAAACACGGCTCGCCGAACTCTGAACAGCCGCCCGTGTAGGCAGGTCTTGAATAGCAACTGACAAAGTTCTATATAGGACGTCGATCGGCGCGAGTGGCGCCAGGGCCACGGTCACGCTTTCGTGTGACGATCCGCCTCTAAAAATGGCGGCAACCCATCGCTACTTCACCGGTTGAGGGGTGAGACGTCGGCGCACACACCGTGGCCGATGACGAAGAGCCCGCTCGTTCAAGACGGTCGGAGGGACCTGTATATGGCTGCCAATAGTACGCTCGCGGTGATGTCGCCTGAACAAGGCCTGTCGCGCTATCTGACGGAAATCCGCAAATTTCCGATGCTGACCAAGGATGAGGAGTTCATGCTCGCCAAGCGTTGGTCTGAGCACCAGGACCCCGAAGCCGCCCACCGTCTCGTCACCTCGCACCTTCGTCTGGTGGCAAAGATCGCCATGGGGTATCGCGGCTATGGCCTGCCGATCGGCGAAGTGATTTCCGAGGGCAACGTCGGCCTGATGCAGGCCGTAAAGAAATTCGACGCCGACAAGGGCTTCCGCCTGGCGACCTACGCCATGTGGTGGATCCGCGCCTCGATCCAGGAATACATCCTGCGCAGCTGGTCGCTCGTAAAGATGGGCACCACCGCGGCGCAGAAGAAGCTGTTCTTCAACCTGCGCAAAGCCAAGAGCCAGATCTCGGCCTTCGAGGAAGGCGATCTGCATCCTGAACACCTCGCCGCCATCGCCACCAAACTGGGCGTGACGGAGGAAGAGGTCACCAACATGAACCGCCGTCTCGGCGGCGACGCCTCGCTGAACGCGCCTCTGCGCGCTGACGGCGAAAGCGAGTGGCAGGACTGGCTGGCCGATGACACGGCCGTGTCTCAGGAAACCCAGCTCGCCGACGACGAGGAAAAGGGCATCCGCATGAGCCTCCTGCAAGAGGCCATGGAAGAGCTGACCGACCGTGAGAAGCACATCCTCACGGAACGTCGCCTCAAGGACGATCCGGTCACGCTGGAAGAACTCGCCGGCCAGTATGGCGTCTCGCGCGAGCGCGTGCGCCAGATCGAGGTCCGCGCCTTCGAGAAGCTGCAAAAGGCCATGCGCGCCGCCGCCGAAGAGCGGAACCTGGTCGACGCCTGAGCTACTCGGTCCGCTGCGCCTTCAACGGCGCGGCGGACAGTCTATCGTCAAGACGCGCGCGCCACCTGCGCCGCTTCATTGGCCGCTCTCGCAGCCGTCACCACCGTGCCGATCGGCTGGGCCAGTCCCGCCTTCGTCACCTGACCGCTGGCCACATAGGCCTGCAATGTCGCCACAGCCATCGCCAGTCGCGCGTCCGCCGTCTTGATGGCCAGACCGTTCAGCGTCTCGGCCTGTTGGCGAATGGCGCGCGTCGCCTGCGACGGATCCTGCTCGAACTGCGACATGGCCGAAACCAGGATTCGCGACGCCTGATCGCGGATTTCTGCAGGGCCGCCTCCGGCCGCGCCATCGCTGCGGCGCTTGCGGGCGCCTGAATATTCACCTGAGTTGAACCGGCGACGATCCGGCCCGACATACCCGACGGCCTCGATCCAGGGTCGCGGCTTCAACGTCACATTCTCGACCCGCTTGAACAGGTCGCCTGTCGTGAACGGCTTTCTCAAGAACTCGTGGATGCCGGCGTCGCGCGCGCCCTTGATCGCCGCGGCGGTTGCCTCGCCCGTCACCATGATGATCGGCGACATGCGGCACGACATGCTGGAGCGCCGAATGCGCCGCGCCAGCGTCTCGCCGTTCAGCCTGTCTCCAGACCGCTCCGTGAAGATCACGCCCGGCTCGACGTCGCGCAGCAACTCTAGCGCCCGCTCCTCGTCGCCTTCGGAATAGACCTCGCGCGCACCCATGCCCTTCACGATGTCCGTCAGCAGTCGCGCTGACGACAGATTGGCGTCCACGATGACCACCCGACGAAGCGCAGGCTCCATGCGGCTTATGGTTCTGGCGTTTGCGGCGAACACATCAGACTCCGAAGTTGGAGCCGTTATCCTTACCGACCACGGGTTAAGACCTGTTGAATAGGTCTTTCTGCGTAGTCCGCCGCCTCACGCCGCCCCCTTCCAAGACCTCAGCCCTGGAACGGATCGCGCATCAGAATGGTGTCGTCGCGCTCTGGGCTGGTCGACAGCAGGGCCACTGGGGCGCCGATCAACTCCTCGATCCGGCGCACATATTTGATAGCGTTGGCGTTGATGTCCTTGAAGCTGCGGACGCCGGCGGTGCTTTCGCTCCAACCTTCCAGCTCTTCGAACACCGGCTCGGCCGCGCCCTGGGCCTTCAGGCTTGAGGGCAGATAGTCCAGCACCTCGCCATCGACCTTGTAGCCGACGCAGATCTTTAGCGTCTTCAACCCATCCAGCACGTCCAGCTTGGTCAGGGCGATCCCGTCGATGCCGTTGATCGCCACCGACTGGCGCACCAACACGGCGTCGAACCAGCCGCAGCGGCGCGCGCGGCCGGTGTTCACCCCGACCTCGCGGCCCACGGTCGCCAGATGCGCGCCGACCTCATCATTCAGTTCGCAGGCGAAAGGGCCCTCTCCGACGCGCGTGGTATAGGCCTTCACGATGCCCAGCACATAACCGACGCCGCGCGGCCCGATGCCTGAACCCGCCGCCGCCTGCCCGGCTACGGTGTTGGAGCTGGTGACATAGGGATAGGTGCCGTGATCCACGTCCAGGAAGGCGCCCTGCGCCCCTTCAAACAGGACGCGCTTGCCGTCCTTCTGCGCCTGGTCCAGCACGCGCCAGGCCGGTTTCACATAGGGCAGGATCTTCGGCGCGATCTCCAACAGAGAGGCCAGCAGCGCATCGGGATCGATCGGCTCCAGCCCCAGACCGGCGCGCAGCGGATCGTGGTGCGAGCGCAGCCGGTCGATCTTGACCTTCAGATCGTCTTCATTGGCCAGATCGCAGACTCGAATGGCGCGACGCCCCACCTTGTCTTCATAGGCCGGGCCGATGCCGCGGCCGGTCGTGCCGATCTTGGCGCCCGGCGCGCTCGCCGCCGCCTCGCGCGCGACGTCCAGCGCCGGGTGGATGGGCAGGATCAGACAGGCGTTGTCCGCAATGGTCAGGATCTCAGGGCTGATCGCCACGCCCTGGGCGGCGATCTTCTCGATCTCGCCGACCAGATGCCAGGGATCGACGACCACGCCGTTGCCGATGATCGACGGCTTGCCCTGCACAACGCCGCTGGGCAGCAGCGCCAGCTTGTAGACCTTGCCGTCAACGACCAGCGTATGGCCCGCATTGTGACCGCCCTGGAACCGCACGACCATGTCGGCGCGGTTGGACAGCCAGTCCACGATCTTGCCCTTGCCCTCGTCGCCCCACTGGGCGCCGACCACCGCTACGTTCGCCAAAACCGTCTCTCCGCACTGGAATGCGGGCGCAGCCTATAGCGAGGGAATCGTCCGATGTCGTCCCGTCAGGCGGATTTATCCGACTTCGCCGACCGCCGTCTCGAACGCCCATTCCAGCCAGGGCGTCGCCGCGATCACATCTGCGGTCTCGACCGTGCAGCCGCACCATAGTCGAAGACCAGGCGGCGCATTGCGATGCGGCTCCATATCAAACACGGCCGCCTCGCCTTCCAGCAGGGCCTTGAACCGCATGACGAAGGCCTTCTGCGCCTTGTCGTCCAGCGCGGCGATCCGCGCATCGGTGAACTTCAGGCAGACCGAGGTCGTCGACCGGATTTCCGGCCGATCCGGCAGGAAGGCGATCCAGTCGGTCCGTTCCACCCATTGCGCCAACGCGGCGTAGTTGGCGTCGGTCCGCCGGATCAGTTCGCTCAATCCGCCGATGTCCTTGGCCCAGCCCAGGGCGTCGATCCAGTCTTCGATGGTCAGGATCGAGAAGGTGTTGATCACGACCCCGTCCGCCAACGCCCGATCAAACCGTCCCTTGCCGTCCGTCAGCCGCAACAGCTTGGGGATCGCCCGATCCGGCCGGTAGGTATCCAGCCGCTCAACTGCGCGCGGCGACAGCACCATCACCCCGATGCCCGCTTCGCCGCCCAGCGCCTTCTGGAAGCTGAAGGTCACGACATCCAGCTTGTCCCACGGCAGCGGCATGGCGAAGGCGGCGGAGGTCGCGTCGCAGATCGCCAGCCCCTCGCGATCGTCGGCGATCCAGTCGGCGTCCGGCACGCGCACGCCCGAAGTCGTGCCGTTCCACGGGAACACCACGTCCTTGGACCAGTCGGCCCGGCTCAGATCAGGCAGTTCGCCCCACGGCGCCGTTAGCGCCTCGGGCTCCAGCCCCAGATGATCCTTCACGTCCGCCAGCCAGGTCAGGCCGAAGTTCTCGAACGCCACGACCTGCACCGGCCGCGCGCCCAGCATGCCCCACAGCGCCGCCTCGACCGCACCTGTGTCAGACCCCGGCGTATAAATCATCACGTGGCTGTCAGGCACTTCCAGCACCTCGCGCGTCAGCCGAAGGCCGTGCGCGAACCGCTCGACCACCTCCGGCGCGCGAATACCGCGTCCCAGCAGGTCGGACGGCAATCCACCCAGCGCATAGCCCGGCCGTTTCGCCGTCGGCCCCGCCGAAAACCACGGCCGCGCCGGCTTCACATCAGGCTTCGTGCTCATGCTCTCTTCCTTTGGCGCAACCGCGCTTCACGCGACTTGAGCGCGCTCACCGCCCCGGCGTATAGGGCCGCCTGGCCCGCCAATCCTCGGCGAACTGGGTCAGTTCGGCGTCCGGCGCATCCGGCAGCGTCACCATCACCCGCGCCAGCAGATCGCCGCGCCGCCCTTGAGCAAACGCGCCGCGCCCCTTCAGCCTCAGCACCTTGCCCGAGTTCGACCCCGCCGGCAGCGTCATCTGCACCACGCCCTCTGGCGTCGGCACCCGCACCTTGGCGCCCAGCACCGCATCGGGCACCGACACCGGCAGGTCCATGGTCAGGTCCGCGCCGTCGCGCTTGTAGATGGGGTGCGGTTCGATCCTCAGTTCGATCAGGGCGTCGCCGTTTTCGGCCCCGCGCCCCGGCGATCCCTGACCGCGCAGGCGGATCGTCTGGCCTTCCGACGCCCCCTTGGGAATGGTCACGTCCAGGGTGCGTCCGTCCGAGAACTGAATCCGCCGCGTCGCCCCGGCGATGGCGTCTTCCAGACTGACGTCCAGCGTCGCCTTCACGTCCTGGCCGCGCGAGGTGAAGTCCCGCGCGCCGCGCTGACGCCCGCCCCCGCCGAACATGCCGAACAGGTCGTCCAGATCAACGCCTTCGAAGTTGGCGCGGCCGCCCGGCCCGCCGCCTTGTCCGAACGGATTGCCGCCTTGGCCGAACGGGCTGCCGCCGGCGCGACCGCCCCCGCCGAAGCCGCGGTACTGTTCGTTGCCGTCGCCGTCGATCTGGCCCGCGTCGTATTTGGCGCGCTTTTCCTTGTCGCCCAGGATGTCGAAGGCCGCCGTCACCCGTTTGAACTTGTCCTCGGTGATCTTGTCGCCGGGGTTCTTGTCGGGATGCAGCTCCTTGGCGAGCTTGCGATACGCCTTTTTGACCTCTTCCGCGCTCGCGCCCTTCGAAACGCCCAGTTCCTTGTAGGGGTCGCCTGCCACGTCCGTTGTCGCTCCAGCTGAAAAAGGTCGAGAGGCCGTCAGTTAAGCCATGCCCCGCCCCGCGCAAAGGGCTGGACCCGCCCTATTTCGTCAGACCCGCCGGATTTCCGCCTCTACCTCTGCTTCTGAGCCCCACCCAAACCCCTCGCCCCACTGCGCCACGGCGATCCGCGCCGTCGATGTGACGCCTTCTGGGAAGTCCGCCGTCAAGTCGGCCGTAGAATAGGATGCCGACAGCCCCTCGACCTCCATCGTCCGCACCACGACGTCATGATCAAACACGCGCAGCCGGAACCGCATCGTATCGACCGCTGTCGGTTCCCCATCCCAGCTGTCGCCGAACAAGCGCACGCGTGGAGTCCATCCAATCTTCAGACCCTCGGCCGACGTCTCGACCGTCAGACCAGACGGCGACCACGGCCGATCATGCACGCCCCTCGCCACGAACAGGGCTTCGCTGAACTCCGTACCGCCCGGCGCCGCGCCAGCCGGTCCCGCGCGACAGACCAGCGGCAGTCCTCGCTCGCCCCGCCCGATCTCCGCGCGCGCCAGCCGATCGTCCAGAAACACCACGACCGCCCCGGCCCCGGCGCCCGCCCGCATCTCGACCTCGGTTCCCTGCTGCCCGCGCAACAGACCCGTCAGCCGCCATGTCTCCGGCCCGACCAGCACCGCCGACCGATACTGGACGATCTCCCAGCCCGCCGCCGTCTCGACCGCCAGCGCATTGCCGCCGCCCAGCACCGCCGCCTCGACCGCGCTTTCCGGCGCCTCGCCCTCGACCCGCACCACCAGGGCGTTGGCCTCGTCCCAGCGGTGCCGCACCCCCGGCCCCAGCGCCTCAAGCAGCACCCCGACCGTCGCCGGCGTCTCCACATCGCCCCTCGCCGTCAGGGTCTCAGCCGTCGGCCCCGCATGCAGCCGCATCGTCCGCCACGGCTCGGCCGCCACGGCGATCAAGGGCCGAGCGTCCGCCTCACCCCCCATCAAGGGCGGCAGGTCCAACACTTTCAGGAACGGGGCCCCGACCACGACCGGCGCCTCGCCCCCGCGCCGGACGCCGTCGTCCTCGACCGCCCCCCGCGCAGTCACCGGCTCCAGCACTGCCGACGGTGTCTCGTCCGACATGACCCGCATCACGCGCCAGTCGCCCGATCCACCCTCCAGCCGCACCCCGTCCCCCGGCTCCAGCCGCAAAGCCTCCAGCGGTCCCAGCGCCAGCGTTCTCGCCTCCACGCCCTCTCCGTCCAGCGCCCTCTGCGCCGCCGCCGTCGCCAGCCCGCCGCCGCACACCAGCGGCAAGTCCAGATCGACCCCGCCCGCCGTCGCCGTCGCATCGTCGGACCGCACTACCACCGCCCCGGTCTGATAGTCCGCCGTCTCGTCAATAAACCGCACCCGCGCCTCGCCCGCCCTGGGCTCCAGCGTCCGCGTCATCGTTTCCGCCGCCCCGCTATCGGGCAGAGCCAGCGCCTCGCCCGCGATCTCGACCACCGTCTCCACCCGCCCCAACACGGCGACCTTCCCGTCCCGCTCGGCCGCCACGGCGTCGAACGCCGCCAGCAGCGGCTCCAGCGCATCGCGCGTCCGCATCGGCCGGTCGATGACATAGCCGGCCGCGGCACCCTCGACGCCCTCGATCGCCATCTCGTGCGGCGACAACCCGCCTCGCGCCAGCACCGCCTCGATCAGATCACGCCCGTCGCCCGCCAGTCGTCCGTTCAGCCAGTGGCCGGCCCGCCACGCCCCTGCGTCGGCCCAGACATCGCCCCGCGCCGGAAAGGCCGGATAGGGCCGCGCGTCCCAGCACCAGGCGTCCGCCGCCTCCAGCATCCGCCCGCCATACACAGCGGACACCGGATTATTTTCTTGGTCCGCATAGTGTCCCAGCACCGCCTCCAGCGCCCCCCGCTGCACTGCGTCGTCGCGCTCGCCCGTTGATCCCGGCGGCAGTCGGCTCTCGCTGCTCTTCGCATCCTGAAACAGGTTCGGCGCATTGCCGCCCCGGTCCACCGCCGCGCAGCCGAACTCCGACAGCCGCACCGGCTTCATCCCCGGAATCCAGGCCGTCGGCACAGCGCTCCGCACCCCGCCCGGCCGGTCATGGTGCGAGTTCGACCACCAGCCGTTCAGGTCCTTAGGCCGAAATACCCAGTCCTCGCCATGCGCCGCGTCGACGATGGGCGTTCTCACCTGCGCCGCCCGATCCGCCTCGCTGGCGTAATACCAGTCGAACCCGTCCCCGCCCACGACCCCCGCCGCCAGATAGGCCGGGTCCGCCGCCCCGCCGAACGTCGCCGCATCGACCCCGCCGTCGCCCGCTCGCCAGTCCGTCAGCGGCGGATACCAGTCGATCGACACATGATCGATGGCCGCATCGGCCCACAGCGGATCGAGATGGAACACCACCTCCCCGCCCGACTGCCACCCGAAATATTCGCTCCAGTCCGCCGCATAGGACAGTTTCACGCTCGGCCCGACCACCGCCCGACACTCCGCCGCCAGCGCCCGAAACTGATCGACCGCCGGAAAGCCCCTGGCCGCATCCCGTGTCCAGGTCACGCCCCGCATCTCCGACCCGATCAGCAGACCGTCCGCCCCCTCCTCGGCCGCGATCCGGGCGTAGTGCAGCGCCATCCGCCGCAGCCCCCAATCCTCGGCCCCGCCGAACAGCGCCGCGATCTCCGTTGTCGCCCCTGCCCCGTCCACGCCCGCCACACGCCCCCGCCACGGATAACCGGGACAGTCCATGAAGACGAACGGATACAGGGTCACCTCCAGCCCCCGCGCCTTCAGCTCGCGGATCGCCTGACGCACGCTGTCGTCCGAAGGCGTCCCGCCATAGGCCGGCGCCCCATCCACCTGACTGACCTCATAGGCCTCATCGCGCGCGACGCCCGCCACGGACCAGACCTGCGGTTCGGTCGGCTTGTCGCGCCGCTCCACCCCCGGCCGCACGACGCAATGCCCGGCCCTCAGGTCGCTGCCGAACCACCCGACCACCAGGCTGACCCGTTTCAGCTTCGGCAGTTGCGCCTGAAGTTGATCCAGCGACACGACCAGATCGGCCCGGCCCTCGCCATTGTGCACATTCTCCGCCGTCGTCCGCGTCAGCCCCTCACGACGCACCACCGCCTCGGTCGCCAGGGCGAACTCTCCCGCGCCGGGGATCAGGCACACCCCTTCCAGCCGGTCCTCCAGCCGCGCGGTCTGTCCGCGCGGTCGCCGGAACACCTCGAAACTCAACTGCGGAACCCGATCCCCGAACGGCCCCAGCGGCAGGTCCTCGAACACCACATAGGCCGTCCCGCGATACGCCGGCGCATCCCCCTCGACCGCCTCGATCAGCAGGTCCGCCGTCTGCGCCTCACCCCCGCGATGCACCCGCATCACCACGCCGGTCAGGTCCATCAGCCGCCCATCGGCCCAGACCCGCCCGACCCCGTCGATCTCGCCCTCGCAAAGCGCCACGGCGAAACTCAGCGAATAGACATAGTCGACTGTCTTCGGACCGCCCTTGCCCGCCCGGCCCTTATTTTTGCCTTCCAGGAACCGCGCCGCCCAGATTACCTGACCCGTCACCCGCGCCCGTCCGAAGACGCAGGCCATCGGCGCCCCTTCCGCCGTGCCCTGAACCTTCAGCGTCTCCAGCCTGGGCCCCACCTGCCGCGCCGGACCCAGCGAGCCCACCACCCGATTGTCGATCGCCCGCCCAAGGGTCGCGCCGATCACCCGCCCGACCGGCCCGCCGACCGACTGCCCGACCGCGCTCAAAACGACTTGCGCCATGCCTTTAAACTCCGTCATCCTCGGTCAACGAGGCGGCGCACGCCGCCAAGGCCGAACCGGGGACAGGAAACCGGAACACGGCCGCCAGCCGTCTTCGCCACCACACGCCCATCCAGCTTTCGACCACCGCCCGTCCCCAATAGGCGTGGATCATCCTCGGCTCCGGTCCGTCGAGGTCGCTCAGAATGGCGCAGTGCTTCACCGCCGCCCCCGGCGACACGCGAAACAGCAACACGTCGCCCGGCCGCATCTGATCGACCGCAACGGGCCGCATCCACCGCCCCGCCGCCTCCAGCAGCGTCTCGCGCCCGCCGACCTCGGCCCAGTCGGCCGAATAGGCCGGCAAGACTTCGGGCTCCTCGCCCACCACCTCGCGCCACACCCCGCGCACCAGTCCCAGACAGTCCGCGCCCACACCCTTCATGCTGGCCTGATGCCGATACGGCGTGCCGAGCCAGGACCGGGCGGACATCACAACCGCGCTCCCGCTCACCGGCGGCTCCCGCCGTCGCTGCGCGCACTTCCGGCCGGATAGGCTGTCAGGAAGTCGTCCCCCGGCACATCCGGAAATCCGCGAAAGTTCGCCCCATTCCCGAACGTCCCGACGCAGGTCTCCCACCGCTTGTCGCAGACCCGCCCCGCCGGCGCCGCGACCCGGCACCTCTGGTCTCCCAGTCGCGCATCGCACATCCGCCCATAGGTCCGCCCGACCACCCGCTCCAGCTGCGCCAGGGGTCCCTCAAGCTCAGCGACGAAGCTCTCCCCCTGGCGCCGTATCTTCGCCAGCGCCCCCGACCACAATCGCACCTTCAGATCCGGCCGCGCCCAGTCCACGCGCCATAGTGCGACCGTCGCCTTGTCGAACAGACCCGCCGCCACATCCGCTTCCGTAATCGCCGCGTCATCCAGCACGCCCGCCGCCGAAACCGACCCCGCCGCCAGCCCGACCGCGCTCTCGCCCGCCCCCGCCGTCCAGCCGCTCGCCGCCCGACAGACGACCCCGTCCACCACCAGGTCCCGGTCATGGTCGGTGAACCCCATCACCACGCCGTCGGCTCGCTCCAGCCGCCAGACATGGCAAAGCGTCGCCGCCCCGCTCTCGATGCGGGCGGCCATTTCGTTCGGTATGTCGCGCATGGCTCAGACCCGAACCTCGATCAGCGGAACCGCCGCCATCCGTCCGGCCTCGAAGCTCTCCAGCGTCGTCTCGATCCGGTCCGAATCGAACCGCACCGGCGTGTCGAACTGAAACCCCGCCGTCACGCTGACACCCGCCTCCGGCGCGCGCTCCAGCGTCACCCGCCCGGTCGCGAGGTCGATCCCAAAAGCCGTCGTCTCGACACCGCCCACCGCGACCCGCACCGATTCCTCGACAGGCTTGGCGACCGGCCGCTCCACATCGCCGTAGCGCTTCACCAGATCGAACGCGGTGCGAACCCCGTCGCCCACGCCCAGCACCTGATCCTCAGACGATACCACCCCGCCCGGCGCGCACGATTTGAAGTCGGCGAAGTCCTTGAACCGGAACCCGTACAGCCGCCCCCGCCGCGCCTCGAAGAAGGCGACCAGCGCGGCCATGTCGTCCAGCGACCTCAGGTTCGCCCCGATCAGATACCGCCTGCGCCCCAGCGCCCAGGGCGTGGAGCGCCGCTCGAACCCTGACGCCAGCGTCGTGATCTCCGTCCGACGCTCCACCCCGCCGGTCGAACCGAACGCCAGCCGCGCGGGCAGGCGCACCTCATGAAAGGCCATGCGAGCCTTTCCTCCCTTTCACTTGTTCACTGATCGTCGCTCGTTCATGGTCGCATTGCGGCCAGCTTCGGCCGCATGCCCAAGGGGAGCGACACGTTTGCGCGGCGAGATTCTCAGCTACGACACCACCACCGGAATCGGTCTGATCAGCGGCGACGACGGCGCCCGTTACGATTTCACCTCGGCCGCGCTGCAATCGCCGGCCGTGCCCGCCACCGGCGTCCGCGTTGACTTCGTCCCCGAAGGTGCCGCCGCCACCCAGATCCTGATCCTGGCCGGTTCGCCCACCACCACCGGCGTCGCCGGCGGCTACGCCAGCTCGACCTCGACCGCCGTCGCCGGCTTCGACTGGCAAAAGCTGTTTCTGTCCTTCGAGGGCCGCATCCGCCGTAGCCATTTCTGGATCGGCTGGCTGATCCTGCTGGGCGTCAACGTCGTCATCAGCTGGATCCCAATCATCAACCTGTTTGGCATCGTGCTGATCTGGCCGAACCTGGCCATTTCGGTGAAGCGCCTTCACGACATGGGCAAGACCGGCTGGCTGATCGCCATTCCCTGGGTCGGCTCGGTCATCGCCTTCGTCGCCGGCTTCGCCATGATGATCGCCGGCGCCGTCGCCAACGGCTATGCCGAGGACTATTACGAGAGCAATCCCGCCGCCGTCTTCGCCCTGATGGGCCCGGCCATCGGCCTGTTCGCGATCGCCGGTCTGCTCGGCCTGGCCTTCCTGCTGTGGATCGGCATCGCCGACAGCCAGAAGGGCGAAAACCGCTTCGGCCCGAACCCCAAGGGCGAATAAGCCTCATCGCCGATCGACCTCAGCGCCGCCCCGTCCTCGACGGGGCGGCGTTTTCACATCCGCCTGGCGCCCAGGCTGACGGCCCGCGCCAGCATCTGGGCGATCTGCGCCTCGGACCGCAGCAGGGCCGGCGCCCCGCCGTCCACCGCCACATTCACCGTCACGCCCCCGCCGCCGACCGGCCCGATCTCGCCGCCCGTCGCCGGTCGAAACACCTCCGGCCCGCGCTCGCCGACCAGGTAGGCTGCACCGCCCAGCACCGGCCCGCCGTCCGTCCGCGCCCCGCCGAAGCTGGACATCACCGACTGGATCGCCGCGCTCAGCCCGCCACCCTGCGATCCCGCTGCCGCATTGACCGCATTCAGCACCGCCCGCGCCAGTTCGGCCAGCGACACCTCCCCGTCCGCCGCCGCCCGCGCTAGCGATCGCGTCAGGCTGTCGCCCGCCCGCCCGAACGCCGCTTCGATGGCGTCGGCCGCCTCCTGCGCCGGCGCCTTCAGCGCCTCCAGCGCCGCCCCGGCTTCGGCCGCTCTCAGCGCGATCTGATCGATCCCGTCCCGCCCGAACTCATCCGCCATCCGGCCAACCCTCCATCAATCGCGCCAGCCCGTCGCGCCCGAGCAGCGCCGTGCCGCGCGGCGCCTGCGTCAACAGCCGCCACTCCTTCAGCGACAGCCGCCAGAACGCCTCGGGCGCCACGCCCATCGTCGCCGCCAGTCGCAACATCTCGCCCCAGGGCGTCATCGTGCTGCGGCCGCGAACGCCTGCGCCACCGCGACCGCCGCCTCGCGCGGATCAACCGCCGCCACCTCCGGCTCGACCTCACCGCCGCCGCGCAACACCGCCGCCAGCACCACGATCAGATCCCGCGCCGACAACGTCTTCATCCGCTCGGCGACCGCCGCCATCCCATCGACGCCCAGCCCCGTCTCGATCTCCGCTAGCGCCCCCAGCGTCAGACAAGCCCGACGCCGCGCGCCGCCCAAGATTACCGCCGCCTCGCCCCGCGCGCCGTTCATATCGCGCTGAACCCGATGGCCCCGGCGCTTGCCAGGCTCAGCGCGAACGTCGCCTCCCCCTCGTGCTCGCCGGCGTATTCCAGAGCCGCCAACAGGAACGGCCCCTCCAGCACGCCGAAGTCCGGCACGATCAGCCGCCACCGTTTCGCCGCCTGATCGAAGAAGGCCTCGCGCACCAGGGCGTCCGACGCCGCATCGCGAAAGATGCCCTGCCCCGACACCGCCGCCGACTTCACGCCCGCGCCGGCCAGCAGCTCGCGCCACCGCCCGGCGCTGTCGCCGTCCGTGGCATCCACTGTCTTGGCGTTCAGCGAGATCGTCCGCGCCCTCAACCCCGCCACCGTCGTAAACACGCCCGGCGCGCCCTCGATCTTCAGCAAGATGTCCTTGCCGGCCTGTGCCGTCATCCGTCTTCTCCCACTTCCTCGGTTACCGCCCTCAACCGCACCACCGCATAAGTCCGCCGCCCGTCGCCCGCGCGGAACACGTCCGCGAATGTCGCCCTCAGGGTCGCCGTCCGCACCCCGTCGGCCTCCAGCACGGCCTCGTGCAGACAGGCCCGCACCGCCGCCGCGACCGCCTTGGCCTCTTCCGATCCCGCGAATCGCGACACGCCCGTCAGGGTCAGCTTCTGTTCAACCCCGCCCCCGTCCGCCGCCACTGGCCGGCTCTCGCACCGCCCTAGCGCCAGATAGGGACACAGCGCCCCTTCCGGTGCCTGGTCGTAAACCCGCTCCTGGATCAGGGCCGACAGCGCCGGATCGGCCTTCAGCGCCGCCACCATCGCCTTCTGCAGCGCGCCTTCATGGTCCCTCATCGCACCCGCTCCAGATCCAGCTTCGCTCGCCCCGGCCGCGCATCCTCGACCGAGACAATCCGCCAGTCCGCCCCGCCGAACCGTAGCACGCGACCGCTCATCAGCCGGGCATCCGCCCGCGCCTCGGCGCCCATAGTCTCGACCGCGCGCCGCTGATCGCCCTCGCCACGCTCCAGGCGCCGACGCGCCCCGCACTTCAGCCAGGCCGACCCGGCCGCCTCGAACGACACGCTGCGCCCGCCATACGGCGTCTCGGCCTCCACCGGCTGGAACAGTCCCGCCAGAACTCTCACAACCTCACCACGCGGTATGGCGCGATCCAGCCCTCCACCGGCTGGATCTCCACCGCCTCGCCTCGCTCATAGGCCCGCAGGACCAGCATCAGGATCGCCAGCCGCAACGGCGCCGGCGAGGTGGACGTCAGGCTCAACCCGACATCCCCCTCCACCTTCGCCTGCGCCGCCGCGATCAGGGTCTGGATTAAGCCGTCCTCGACCTCATGCTCGACCCTCAGAAACAGCTTCGCCTCCGCCACCGTCACCGGCTGCGCCATGGCAATCTCCATTGTCAGATTCGGAATTCTCCCTCCCCGCTCCGGGGAGGGTGGTCGCGCAGCGACCGGGTGGGGGCGGCCCGGCAAGGCCGCACGCTTGGTCGATGAGCTAACTTCGATCGCCCGGCCGTCCCCACCCGACTTCGGCTGCGCCTCAGCCACCCTCCCCCGCAGGGGGAGGGAAAGTCGCCATCACTCCGCGACTAGGTCGCGGCGAACTTCATCACCTTGATCGCGTCAAAGTTCTGCACCCCGCCGCCCACACGCTTGGTCGTGTAGAACAGCACATAGGGCTTGGCCGAATAGGGATCGCGCAGCACCCGCACCCCCGCCCGATCGACGATCAGATACCCCCGCTGGAAGTCCCCGAATGCGATCGACAGACTGTTCGCCGCCACGTCCGGCATGGTCTCGATCTCGGTCACCGGATAGCCGAGCAAGGAAGCCGTCTCGCCCAGCCGCGTCGCCGGCTGCCAGATATAGTTGCCGTCCGCGTCCTTGAACTTGCGCACGGCCGAGACCGTCTTGCGGTTCATCACGAACCGGCCGTTCGGCCGATACTGGGCCTTGGGTGCATAGATCAGGTCGATCAGGCGATCCGCCGGACTGGTCGCCGCAAAGCCGCCCGCCGCGCCCGATGCGACAGAACCGATCTGGCCCCAGGTCTGGCCCGCGTCCGCCACAGTCGGATAGGACAGCAGACCCTTGGGCTTGTTCACCCCGTCGCCGTTGATGAAGGCCTGGGTCTCCTGCGCCGCAAAGACGTCCTCGACCTCGGCCGCCAGCCATTCGTCCAGATCGACCATGGCGTCGTCCAGCAACGCCTGCGTCGCCGCCGGATTGGCGTAGAGATCCGCCGACGGAAACTCCAGCAGGGCCAGGGTCGCCGGGTCCGTCTCGGGCCGCGCGGCCGTCTCCGCCACCCAGCCGCAGGCCACACCCGCCGTCGATACCGGCTTTCTGAACACGCCGCCGCGACGGTCCTGACCGTGGCGATCTCGCGCATCGGACTGGCCGCCATCAGACGCCGCTCGATGGCCCGCTCGGTCTCGTACGGCACGACATAGCCGCCCGAGGTCGCCCCGCCCGACAGACCCGCCTTGACCTCCAGACCGCCCGCCAGATGAGGAGACTGACCCGTCTTCAAATAGCCGTCCCATGCCGCCTTCGCCTCTGGCGCTGACGTCGGCTCGGCAAGTTCGCCGCCGATCGCCGGACGACGGCTCTGGCTCATCACCCGATCCAGTCGCGCCTGGGCCGAGACGACCGCCTGGTCGATGCGCGCCACCTTCTCCTCCAGCAGCACATCGGCCGCCGCCTTCTTCTCGATCTCGCCCAACCGGGCGTCGTTCGCCCCTTTGAACGCCTCGAACGCCGCCATCATCTCGCGCACGACATCGCGCGCCTCGGGCTGGCCCGAAGCCTGTTTGGTCTCTTTCATGATATCTCCGGTTGAAGAACCGCGTGTTGCGGTTAGGGTCGAGACGTGACCGACACGACCTCGAAATTGTTGGACGGCCTGCAGCGCTCCTGGCTGCTTAAGCTCGTCTGGATATGGGCGCCGTTCGTACCGCTGACGGCCGTCGCGATCCTGAACCATTACGAGGGGCCGGTCCCCGAACTCTTCTACGCATTGCCTCTGCTGGCCATATTCGGCGCCTTGGGCCTTCAATATGGCCTCGCCTTCGTCGCTCGTCGCAAACGGCGCGCGCTGGCGCGTCACCTCTCGCCGCTACAGCGTCTTCAGACATCCCACGAACTCGATCCTGTTCCTCTCGGCGAATTCCTGCTCGTCACCAAGAAACCGCCTGTCGAAACCGTGCCACGGACCATCCAAGCGTTGATCGCGCGATGGGGAGCTCCACCTTCCAAAAGGACCGGCAACGTCATCGACGTAATGTCCATTTCCGTGTGGATCATGTTTTGCGCGGTGGCGGGCTTGCGCGACCCACTGGGTTTCCTGAGCCGCCACTTGGGGATACCGACCATCCCGTATTGGCCTGTCTTCACGACCTTATTTGTATTGGCCTTGCCGCTTTTCCTTCGAGCACAGCTGCGCCGGATGAACGATTACTACGTCGCTGAGGCGAAAGCTTCCGGTCGTCGACCTTTCCCTGCCCTGTGATGGCCGCCCCATGTCCCACCTGACGCCCCTGGAAAGCGCCGTCATGGACGCGATGATCTGGCAGATGGGCGACAGCGTCCCGGACCTGCGGGCCCAGGTCGCCGCCAGTTCGCCGGGCCTGCGTCGCAACACCGGCGCGGGCCTCTATTCCCAGATCGTCGTCGATGCGGACCGCGCGACCGCCAACCCGGACGCCACCGGCCTGTTCGGCACGGTCCATGCCATGGTCGCCGGCCTGCCCGACCCCGTCGGCTTCCAGATCGAGCTGCGCCAAGGCCGACTGACGGCCCTGCATGGCCAGAGCTACGGCCAGGACACCCGCGCTATCGACTTCACAACCACCGCCTTTGAAGAGGTCTTCACCGTCGACGAAGCCGGCCGATCGATCCTGTTCCGTCCTGCCCGGCGCGCGCCGGATCCGATCCCGCCCAGGCCAAAACCCGCCCGACCGGCCGCTGCACCCGCCGCCCAAGCCACGCCGCAGAAGCAATCCAGACCCGCGCCCCAACCGGCCTCAAAGCCCTCCGATCACGCCCTGCCATCCGCCGCCGCAGCGCCGACCGTGGCCGAGATCATCGCCGGCCTGTCCAACCCCACGGCCTCGCGCGGCGGCCAGCTGGCCCTGGTCTATCTCGGCGCCTATGCGCTGGCGGCCGTCTTCATCCTGTTCGCCCACCTGGCGCTGCACGTCGGCTGGATCTTCGGCCTGGTGCTCGCCGGCTGGGCCTTGCGCTATCTCCACGGCAAGAAGGGCCGCGCCCAGATGGCCGCCCTGGCCGAAACCCTCGACCGCAACGGCGCCTTCCAGGCCCTCAAGCCAAACTGAACCGCGCCCCCGGCAGCATCGGGAACGTCACCAGCGACACTTCCCACAGTTCGACCGCGCTCAGCACCCGCAGCCGTCCCTGACGCCGGGCCCGGGCCGTACGGTATCCGATCGACAGCCCGTCCAGCGCCCCGGCCCGGCTCAGCGCCCCGGCGAACCGCGCCTCGGCCGACCAGTCCTCAATCCGGCCGCGCACGAACAGACCGCGCGCATCCTCGACGATCTGCTCCCAGACCCCGACCGGCGAGCGCGCATCGTGCTGGTTCAGCATCCGCACCCCCTCGGCGCCCGTCTTGGCCAGACTGTCCGCAAACGCCCCCGCCTGCACCACGTCCCCGTTCAGATCCGCCACGCCCCACAGCGAGGCGTAGCCTTCGATTTGGAGGGGTGAGTGGTGACTCGTGAGCCGTGATTGCTCGCTCTTACTCACCAATCCCGATTCACCACTCACGATCCATCCTCCAACCTACGCTCGATCCGCTCCACGGCCGCCGCCGTCGCCTCGCCCTGGACCTCCAGCCGCGCCAGCCGTTCGGCGACCAGCCTTTGCTCCCCGACCCGCTGCTCCAGCGTCGCGATCCGCGCCGCGGCGCCCCCGGCCCAGACCAAGCCGCCCACCGTCTGCACCACAACGGCGATCAGCAGCGCCGTCGGCACGCGCCGGATCTGATGTTCGCTCATTTCGCTCTCTCCGTTCGCCGCGTGAATCGTGAGCCGTGAATCGTGAGCCGTGAATCGTGACTGTCAGACGAACCCCATTCACGCGTCACCAATCACCGCTCACGCCCCAAGCCCCGCCATTCGCCGACGCTCTTCGTCGGTCAGGAAGCGCGCCGCCTCCAGCCGCGCCCACAGGGCGTCCCGCTCGGGCTGCAGCGCCGAGACCGCATCCAGGTCCGCGCGGATTTCGCACCCCGCGAACCGCTCGCCCAGCCAGCCCGTCATCGCCCCCGCCGCCTTCTTCACCAGCGGGATCACCGTCTGTCGCCAGAAGGCCGCATTCGCCTCGCGATAGTTGGCGTAGGTCGCATCGCCCGGTATCCCCAGCAGCTGCGGCGGCACCCCAAACGCCAGGGCGATCTCGCGCGCCGCCGCATGTTTGCCGGCCGTGAAATCCATTTCCGCCGGCGTCAGGCTCAGCGGCTTCCAGTCCATCCCGCCTTCCAGCAGGATCGGCCGCCCGGCGTTGGTCGCCCCGGCATAGACGGTCGACAACTGATCCTTCAGCGCCTCGAACTGCCCGTCCGTCAGCCGCTCGCCGTTTCGCGCGCCATAAACGAGCGCCCCCGACGGCCGGGCCGCATTGTCCAGCAGGGCCTTGTTCCAGGCGCCGGCCGCATTGTGCGCGTCCACCCCTTGCGCCGCCGCCTCCAGCGGCGACAGTCCGTACCAGTCGTCCAGCGGGTGCCACAGCTTCAGATGCATCACCGGCGCCCAGCCGTCCGCCGCCCGCCCGATCCGCACCGACCGTCCGTCTACGGAGTAATCCCACGCTTCGGGCCAGCCCGACCGGCCCGGAACCACCTTCACCCGATCCGACCGCAGCGCCCACAGCTCGTCCGGCGCCCCGTCCCCGTCCACATCGCCGGTCGCCTCGACATAGGCGTTGCCCGACACCTGCAGCGCGCCATAGACCGCCTCCATCAGCTCCGCCCCCGACTGCTCGGGATTGGGCCGGCGGATGAGTTTCGCCAACGGATGCGACTCGTCGCGCACCCCGACCACGAACACCGCGAACGGCGCCGCCGCCGCCGCCTCGGCGATCATGCGGATGCAGCGATAGGCCACCGCGTTTCTCTGATACCCCTCGCGCGCCAGACTGGCGTAGTCGTTGGACGTCCACCGCGGCCGCCCCACCCCTGACAAGGCGATCACCCCGCCCGCCCGGCTCTCCTTGCCCTCAGGCGCGCCCACGCGCCCCGCCTGGCCGAACGGCCACCGGATCGAAACCATCGCAATCTCCTCAGAAATTTAGGCCAGATCCTCCCCGCCAGCGGGGAGGGGACCGCGTAGCGGTGGAGGGGCGACGGCGCGCTCTACGAACCGTCTCACACCCAACCCGTTTCCGCCCCTCCACCACGCTTCGCGCGGTCCCCCTCCCCGTGCCGCTACGCGGCTCGGGGGAGGATCTTCAAAAGCGGTCGCTCCACCCACAGATGCACCGCAACCCCCGCCGCCAGACTGGCGATCACAGTCAGCCCCACCACCGCATCCCCCGGCAGGACGACCACGCCGCTTTCGAACATGCGCCCCAGCGCCCGGATCACCAGCACATGGACCAGATAGATCGAATAGGACGCATCCCCCATGAAGGCCGCCGCCCGCGCCAGCCGCCCCGGCGCCCGGTCCGTCCGCTCCATCCGCACCACGCCGAACACCAGCAGGGCGCTGGGCAGACCCCAGACCGCTGCCCGCCGCAGCCCGTTCCACGGATCGTTCAGCGCCCGCACATCGTCGATGCCGCCATAGCCGAAGACCAGGCCCAGCCCGAACCCGAGCGTCGCCAGACCGATCGCCCACAGTCCAAGCCGACGCGGCGTCGACCGCCACACCGACGCGATCCCGACGCCCAGCAGAAACTCCGCAATGATCGGCGCGCCCCAGAACCTCAGCACCGGCGCCGCCACCACCAATCCGACCGCCAGCATCGCCGCATAGGTCCCAACCAGACTCCAGCCGACACGCCGCCCGCCCGCTATCGCCAGCCCGAACCCGGCGTAGAACAGCATTTCGAAACACAGGGTCCACCCCGGCCCCAGCGCCGGAAACGTCATCTCCAGCCCGCTGAACGGCCAGAACAGGAACGTGGCCGCCGCCACCTCCGGGCTCAGCGTCCCGCCTCGCGCCATCCCGATCAGGATCGGCAGCGACAGCAGCCAGTAGATCGGCGCCACCCGCCGAAACCGCCGCCACAGGAAGGCCCCGGCCGCGCCCACGCCCGTCTGCCCCTGCGTCGTGGTGGCGATGATGAAGCCGCTGATGACGAAGAACACGTCCACGCCCACGGCGCCGAAATCCTCCAGCGTCCCACCCGCCAGCACGGTCTCCAGCCCCAGCCGCGTCCCCGCCAGATCCACGGCGTGCGTGACGACCACCGCCGTCGCCGCCGCGAACCGCAGCGCCTGCACCCCGTGGAACCGCTCCCCCATCTGCCACGGTTACCACCGCGCGAGAGCGATCGACAACCTCAGATCATCACCCGCGTCCGCACAGCCTCGGCGATCCTCGCCTGGCCCGCCGCATTGGGATGGACGGAATCGAACATCAACCCGCCGGCGAAGCTGCCGCCGAACAGGGCCGTCCCGTCGACGGGCGCCGCCAACCCCCGCGTCGCCGCCACCTCGAACACCGCGTCCCGCAAAGCGGCTTGCGCGGCATAGCTCGCCTTGCCCTGGGCCGGGTCCGACGGACATCCGGTCATCAGCAGCACGTCCCCCGTCGTCAGGCACCGATCCACCAGCGTCCCCAGCCCGGCCTTGTAGGTCGCGACCGCCGTTCCCGCATTCCAGTCGTTGATGGTCAGGCACACGACCGACAGATCGGGCGCCGCCGCCGGGATCGACCCATAGGCCCGGTACGGCTGATCCGTCGTGATCCAGTCCGCGATCCTGGCCCCGCCCCACCCGGCGTTGATCACCCGCGCCCGCTTCACGTCCGAGCGCCATGCGACCCCGCCCGCGATGAACACCGCTCCGCCCGAGGCCCAGCGCACGCTCACAGGCCCGGTCGTCTCTGGAAAGGCCACGGTCAAGACCTCCATCGACGCCGCCTTGGTGGTGTTGACCGTCGCTCGCACTGCGCCGTCCGTCTCGACCGTCAGCACCCCCAGCGCCGTATTGGTCACGGCCCACAGGTCGAACCGATCCACCGGCCGGTCCGGCTGAAAGCTCCAGACGCCCGTCGACGACGCCGCGCCCGAAAACAGCTTGCCGCCCATCCCGGTCAGGGTGTTGACGCTCCACCCGGCCCCCAGGGTCACGCGCGGGTCATAGGCGGAATAGCCTCCGCTCGCCCCGTCCGCCGCCCCGGCGCCCGCGACCGACGCCGCCGAGGCCGGCAGGCCCCGCCCGCTCATCATCGCCGCCAGCCGCTCGGGCCAGGCGCTCGCCCGACCGTTCGGTGTCCAACCGCCGGAGACCGCGCCATAGCCTTGGGTCACGCTGTCGCCGATGCACAGCAGCCGCGCCTCGCGCCCGCCCGCCTGCATGGTCCTGACCGCCGCCGACCAGACGGGCAGGTCGGGCACGGCGAACCGCGCCCCACCCAAGACACCGGCCAGCACCCCGCCCGGCGCCGCCGTCGCTGCTCCGATCTCGAGACCCGACATCAGTCGAAGGCCGCCACGATCTGCGTCGCCGTCGTCCCGGTCGCCAGCACCCGGCGCACCTGCACCGGCAACCACCCCACCGGATGGTTGGCGAAGGTCACGGCGTCCCCGTCCTCGGCCCCGACCGTCAGCACACGGATATTGCCCGCCCCGCCGACATACAGCGCCTTGGCGTAGGTCGTCAGATCGGCCGCGTCGCTGGGCGTGACCGCCGCCGCGCGCCTCGCCGGCCCGCCCGCGTCGCGCCCATGGTTCAGCAATCCGTCCCGCTCCGGAATGGCCGGCATATCGTCTCTCCTATGCAATGAATGCGGTCGTCATTCCGGGGCCGCGCCCCGCGCGGAACCCGGAAGCCAGGGCCGCCGCTCGGCGCTGACCCCCGGCCTTTTCGAAAGCCCCCTGGGTTCCGGGTTCGTCCTTCGGACGCCCCGGAATGACGGGTCGTGACCCGCTAGAGCCGGCTTATCCTCGGCGCCGACTGCCGCCCCAGCATCAGCCGCGTGATCGCCCACACCAGGGCGTCGGCCCGATCCGGGCTGGGTCCGCCCTCGCTGCCCAGCGCCAGCATCTCCTCCTCCAGCGCCGGGAAGGCGTCGCAGTGGACCACCCGCCCCTGTTCATAGAGCAGGGCCACCGGCTCGGCCCGCGCCGCCTTGGACCGCGAGGCGTGGACCATCTCGATCCGGCAAGGACACGCGCTGATGGCCAGGACCGAGCGCACCATGTCGCCGCCCTGATTGCTCTCGGCGACCACCTCGTGCGCGCCGAACTCGTGCGCCGCCGCGCTGACCGCCCCGCCCCAGCTCTGGGGCGAGCGTCCCTGCACCGTCCGGTCGGCCAGCACGAAGGCGTGGCGACCTTTTCGCCCCACGACCACGATGCCGCAGGCGTCTCCGGTCGCGGTCGCCGGCGGATCGACTGCCACGACGATCCGGTCCAGTTCGGCCGGCCGCGCACCCCTGGCCCGTTTCAGGTCCGCGATGCGGAACAGGGCGCCCTCCCCCTCGACCACCACGCCTTCCAGTTCCTGCGCCGCCAGCCGCGTCCCGCCATAGACGTCGTTCAGATGCGCCAGAAAGCCGGGCGACAGGTTCTGCGCGTTCAGCGCCGTCGCCGCCCGCTCCGTCACCGTCCCGGCCTCGGCCATCAACCGCCTCAGCGCCGGGATCGGCCGGGGCGTCGTCGTCACCGCCAGCAGCGGCTCGTCCCCCAGCCGCAACCCGAACCTCAGGTTCGACAGCACCAGCTCCGGCCGTCGCCAGGCGCAGAATTCGTCGGCCCAGGCCGCGTGGAACTGCGGCCCCCTCAGACTGTCGGGATCCTCGGCCGAAAACGCATAGGCCGCCGACTGATTTTTCCACACCAGCCGACGCCGCCCCGCTTCCCAACGCGGCCGGTCGCCCGGCTCGGCCAGCGCCTTGATCCCCGACGCCCCCTCCACCATCACCTCGCGCACATCGTGCAGAGCGGGGCCGACCAGCGCCAGGGTGATGCCGGGCAGCTCTCGCGCCATGATGTCGATCCAGACCGACCCGGCGAACGTCTTTCCCGACCCCCGGCCGCCCAGCAGCAGCCAGGTCTTCAGGTCATCATCCGTCGGCGAACACTGATGCTTCGCCACCCGACAATGGCTGCGATGCAGCCTTAGCTCGCGCCCTTTCAGCTGCCTCAGCGTTCTTCTCTTCCAGAATCCGATCAAGCCGCTCGTGCTCGACGACCAGTTCCTGTCGGATTCGCTCGTCCTCGGCGGGGTCGTAGGTTCGTCCACCCATCTCGTCCTCTTCGTTGTCGCTCAGGCACAGCAGTCGCAGCGCCTCGACCGCCTTGGCCGACCGCGCGATCACCCCGATCTGGCGCGCGACCTTCTCGGCGACGGCGGCGTCCTTGACGTCCGTTTCGCAGACGCTCTTGGCCGTCTCTTCGATCTTGGCCTTCATCATCAGGAACAGGGGCTCCATCCACCCGGCGCAGGACGCAGCCGTCTCGCGCGCGCCGCCGCAGCCGCCCTCTCCGTCATCCCGATTTCCCGTCATGCCCAAACCATAGCGGACCAGCGTCCTCAGGCCGGAAGAACACCCACATAATTCGCCAATGGCTTGTTTTCGCAGCCTTTCAACCAGCGTCATTGCGCTGGCTAGGGGGTGCTACCCTATCGCTCCCGGCCCCGTTCGACCGTCCATTCCGGCGCCTCGAAATCCAGCGCATCTTCCGGCTCGGCCAGCGACAGCTCCGAAATCGTCTGGCCCCGCACCGACACGCCCGCCGTATGCACCGTCTCGCGACTGCCCGAGATCAGATGATGCCATTTGGCCAGCGGCCGCCCCTCATGCAGCCGGCGATAGGCGCACGACTTAGGCATCCACTCCAACGCCTCGATGTTTCCGGGCGTCAGCTTGATGCAGTCCGGCACCTGGGCCTTGCGGTTCGCATAGTCCGAACAGGCGCAAGCCTCGGGGTCGAACAGCTTGCAATGCACCCGCGTCGGAATGACCTCGCCCGTATCCTCGTCCTCGAACCGGATCACGCAGCACAGCCCGCACCCGTCGCACAGCCCCTCCCACTCGGAAGGCGACATCTCGGCCAGGGTCTTGGTTTCCCAGTAGGGCTGCATGGCGCGCCTCATACGCGCCGCGCCGTCGCTTGTCACAGCCTCAATGCCCGACCGTCTTCGAGAACACGTTGATCACCGCCACGCCGCCGACGATCATCGCCAGCCCGACCATCGCCGGCAGGTCCAGCCGCTGGCGGAACACCACCGTCCCGATCACCGAGATCAGCACCACCCCCAGCCCGCTCCAGATCGCATAGGCGATCCCCACCGGCATCTGCCGCAGGGCGATCGACAGCAGATAGAAGGCCAGGCCGTAGCAGACCGCCATCCCCGCCGTGGGCCAGACCCGCGTGAACTGCTGCGAGGCCTGCAGCATCGTCGTGCCCGCCACCTCCAGCGCGATGGCGCCCAGCAGCGCGGCCCAGGTGATCATGCTCATGACAGGCCCATAGCGCGGCCCGACGCCCGGCCGCAAATCCACAGCCTGCGGCGCGTATCGCCTTTCCAGTGGCGAAATGGGCCTGAACCCCTTAGATCACACCCGTTTCCGCCCCCTCCGCCGCGCAGTGCGCGGTTTCCCTCTCCGGCGTCGCCCGAGAGGATCGAAAGTCACATGGCAGCCAGACCCCCTCTCGTCGCACTCAAGGACGTCCGCCTTCAGGACGGCCAGCGCCCCCTCTTTGACGGCGTCGACCTCGCGGTCGAACCGCGCAGCCGCGCCGCCCTGGTGGGGCGCAACGGCGCGGGCAAGTCCACCCTGATGAAGGTCGTCATGGGCCTGATCGAGCCGGACAGCGGGGACCGCTCCATCCAGTCCGCCGTCCGCTTCGCCTATGTGCCGCAAGAGCCCGTGATCACCGGCGAGACCCTGCTGGACTATGCGTCGTCGGGCGAGGCCGAGACCTGGACGGCCGAAAGCTGGCTGGAGACCTTCGGCCTGAACCCGGCGAAGTCGACGCAAGGGTTGTCTGGCGGCGAGACCCGCCGCGCCGCCCTGGCCAAGGCCTTCGCCGAAGAGCCCGACCTGCTGCTGCTGGACGAGCCGACCAACCACCTCGACATCCTGGCCATCGAACTGCTGGAGAACGAGCTGATCCAGGCCCGGTTCGCCCTTCTGGTCGTCAGCCACGACCGCGCCTTCCTGAACCGCGTCACTAACACCGTCCACTGGCTGGAAGGCCGCCGGGTCCGCACCCTGAACAAGGGCTTCGTCGAGTTCGACGAATGGTCCTCCAAGGTGTTGGAGGAAGAGGCCGAATCCCTGCGCCGCCTGACCAAGACCATCGAGCGCGAGACCGCCACCTTCTACTCCTCCATCACCGCCCGCCGCAGCCGCAACGAGGGCCGCGCCCGCTCGCTTCAGGCGCTGCGCGCCGAACGCGCCGAGAAGATGAAGAACGTGCCGCGCGAACTGTATCTCGGCGTCGATTCCGGCTCGACGTCGGGCAAGCTGGTCGCCGAGATCAAGCATGTCTCAAAGGGCTTCAACGGCCGCACCCTGTTCAAGGACCTGACCACCCGCATCATCCGCGGCGATCGTCTGGGCATCGTCGGTCCCAACGGCGCGGGCAAGACCACCCTGGTCAAGACCCTGCTGGGCGAACTGGCGCCCGACGAAGGCACGGTGCGCATGGGCGCGAACCTTGAGCCGGTCTATCTGGACCAGTCGCGCGAGGGGCTGAAGTCGGACATGACCCTGTGGGACGCCCTGACGCCGGGCGGCGGCGACAGCATTCTGGTGCGCGGCGTGTCCAAACACGTCGCCGCCTACGCCAAGGACTTCCTGTTCTCCGAGGCCCAGCTTCGCCAGCCGATCTCGACCCTGTCGGGCGGCGAGCGCAACCGCCTGCTGCTGGCCAGGGCGCTGGCCAAGCCGGCCAATATGCTGATCCTCGACGAACCGACCAACGACCTGGACATGGACACGTTGGACAAGCTGGAAGAGCTGCTGGAGGGCTATGACGGCACCCTGATCCTGGTCAGCCACGACCGCGACTTCATCGACCGGCTGTCCACCTCGACCCTGGCCCTGAACGGACGCGGCGACATCGTCGAGACCCCCGGCGGCTGGACCGACTTCATCCGCCAGAACCCCGGCTTCCTTCAGCCCGGCTCGAACCCCCGTCCCCAGGACAAGGCCGCCGCCCAGCGCGCCGCCGAGGCGCCGCCGCCCGCCGTCGCCCCCAAGAAGACCGCCAAACTCTCCTTCAAGGACGCTCACCGCCTCAAGGAGCTGGAAGCCCTGATCGATGCGTTGCCCGCGACCATCGCCAAACACGATGCGACCCTGGCCGACCCCGGCCTCTACGCCCGCGACCCGAAGGCTTTCGACGCCGCCATGAAGGCCGCCGAAAAAGCCCGCGCCGAGCTGGAATCCGCCGAACTGGAATGGCTGGAGCTGGAAGAGAAGAAGGCGGCCCTGGCGGGGTAGGGACCGAACGGCTGGTCACCCGGCGAGGACGGCTTGAGGGCCTAACCCTGACTGTCCGGATCCCCGGGCGGCGTCTTCGCCGCGCCCCGGTTCTGCATCACGCTGACGGCGATGCAGGCGACCAGGCCGAACGCGAACCACAGGCCGAACTTGCCCGTCAAAAGCCCGATCAGGCCGAAGATGAGCAGGACGCCGAAGGGGGTGAGCCGTTTCATGGGGCGGACGATAACCGGCTTTGTCGTGGCTGACGAGGCTAGGCCAAAGGCCCCGACTTGAAACCAAACCCGCCGCCGCACACTCAAGCTTCATGACCCTGCGCAGCCATCTCGTCGAATTCGCCCCGCCCCAGCAGGCGGCGGTGCGGCGGACCAACGCCGTCCTCGCCCGCGCGCCGCGTCTGCGCACCAACGGCTGGCGGATCGATGCGGGCCAGCGGCTATCGCTGTGGCTGGACGCGGCCGCCGGGCGGGTCACCACGCCTCGTCTCAGGAAGCGCGGCGTGACGGTCGAGATCGTCCAGACGGACGGCGATCACCCCGTTCCTCTACGCATCCTGCATCCGACGGGCACGCCCCGCGCCGTCATCTTGGATATTCACGGCGGCGGCTGGGTGCTGGGCAGCGCCGGGCTGAACGACCGGCTGAACGCCCATCTGGCCCACCACGGCTTCTGCGTCGTCTCGGTGGATTATCGCCTGCTGTCCGAACGGCGTCAGATCTATATCGACGCCGCCATCGCCGACTGTCTGGCCGCCGCCTATTGGACGGTCACGAATGTCGATCGACTGGGCGCCTCGACCCTGTTTCTGGCGGGCGAATCCGCCGGCGGGCATTTGGCCGCCCTGACCGCCGTCGCCCTGCGCGACCAGGGGCTGATTGATTTGGTGAAGGGCTGCGTCTTCACCTATGGCGTCTTCGATCTGTCGGGCACCGAAAGCGTGCGTTCGGCCGGGCCAGAAACCCTGCTGTTCAACGGCCCGACGATGCAGGCCGATCTGGCGCGCCTGGCGCCGGATCGCGACGAGGCGGCCTTGCGCCAGCCCGACGTCTCGCCCCTGTATGCCGACCTGACCGGCCTGCCGCCCGCCCTGTTCCTCGCCGGCGAGCAGGATCCTCTTTTCGAAGACAGTCTGTTGATGGCCACGCGCTGGGGCGAGGCTTCGGACGCGGACCTGATCCGCGTGCCCGAGACCCCTCACGGCTTCCTGCATTTCGGCGGCCCGGCCGCGCGCGGCGCGCGCAAGGCGATCCGCACCTGGCTGAACGCCCGGCTTTAGATCAGCGAGTGGGCTGCTCGTCATTCCGGGGCCGAGCGCAGCGAGGAACCCGGAACCTAGGGCCGCAGCCTCCAACGCCCGCCGATCCGACATCCAGGAACGCCTCCTGGCTTCCGGGTTCGTCCTTCGGACGCCCCGGAATGACGATCTGGGACGGGATCAACGCTTAACGATCCGACCTAATTCTCGATCAGTTCGCGGATCCGGCTGCCCAGCGCCTCCATGGCGAAGGGCTTGGTCATGACGTGCATGCCGGGGTCCAGGTGCCCGTTGCCGACCACCGCATTCTCGGCATAGCCGGTGATGAACAGCACCTTCAGGTCCGGCCGATCGATCCGCGCCGCATCCGCCATCTGACGCCCGTTCATTCCGCCCGGCAGACCCACATCGGTGACCAGGAGGTCGATCCGCGCCCCCGATTGCAGCAGCTTCAGCCCCCCCACGCCATCGGACGCCTCGATGCACTGATAGCCCAGCTCATGCAGGATTTCGGCGACCAGCATCCGCACCGTCGGCTCGTCGTCCACGACCATGACCGTCTCGCCGGCCTGGGCGCGCGGGGCCTGTTCGACCTCGGGGATCAGATCGGCGTCGTCCACCTCGCCGAAGTGGCGCGGCAGATACAGGCAGATCATCGCCCCCTCGCCCGCCTCGGAATAGATTCGCACCTGTCCCCCCGACTGGCGCACGAAGCCATAGATCATCGACAGACCCAGGCCCGTCCCCTCGCCCAGCGGCTTGGTGGTGAAGAAGGGCTCGAACGCGCGCGCCGCCACCTCCGGCGCCATGCCCGTGCCGGTGTCGCTGACGCAGATGGAGACATATTGGCCCGGCTCCAGATCCTGAGCCTTGGCCGTACGCGCGTCGATCCAGCGGTTGCCGGTCTCGATCGTCAGACGCCCCCCGCTCGGCATGGCGTCGCGCGCATTGATGCACAGGTTCAGCACCGCGTTTTCCAGCTGGTGCGCGTCGATCAACACGGGCCACAGGCCAGCGCCGGCGACCACCTCGACCTCGATGCCCGGCCCTGTCGTACGCCGCACCAAATCCTCCATCCCGCGGATCAGGCGGTTGGGATCGGTCGGCTTGGGATCCAGGGTCTGACGCCGCGAGAAGGCCAGCAGCCGGTGCGTCAGGGCCGCCGCGCGTTTCGCCGCCCCCTGCGCCGCCACCGTGAACCGCTCCACCTCGGCATGACGCCCCTGCGCGATCCGGTTGGTGATCAGTTCCAGGCTGCCGCTGATCCCGGCGAGCAGATTGTTGAAGTCGTGGGCGATGCCGCCGGTCAGCTGTCCGACCGCCTCCATCTTCTGGCTTTGGCGCAGCGCCTCCTCGGCCTGCATCAGGGCGCTGGTGCGTTCGGCGACCTGTTCTTCCAGGGTCTCGTTGAACCGCGCCAGTTCGGCCGATTGGCGTCGCAGGTCCTCGATGTCGGTGTTGGAGCCGACCCAGCGCAGGATCCGCCCCTCTTCGTCGTGGACGGGCTCGGCCCGAACCATGAAGGTGCGATAGACGCCGTCGTGGCGGCGGATGCGGAACTCGTTTTCATAGACCTGGCCGCTGGCCAGGGCCTGGACCCATCGCTCGGACGCCCAGTCCAGGTCGTCCGGGTGAACGACCTTGCCCCACCCGGTCGTGCCGTCCAACGCGCCCTCTGCAAGGCCGGAGTAGGCATAGACCTGGGGGTTGAACCAATACAGCGAGCCGTCCGCCCAGCTGGCCCAGATCTGGATCGGCGTGGCCTGGGCGAAGACCCGGAACTGGGCCTCACTGTCGCGCAGGGCCGCCTCGCTTCGGGCGCGCTCGGTCGCCGTGCGAACCCGTTCGGCCACGTCGCGCATCAGGCGCAGATCGCTGTCGGTGTAATGGCGCGGCGTCGCATGGTTGACGAACACCATCGCCACGACCCGCCCCTGTTCCATCAGCGGCATGTTGACGAACGACCCGGCGCTGATGACCCTCAGGGCCTCGGCTGTATCGGCCGTGCGGGGATCGTGGGCGACGTCGTCGATCGCCACCGTCTCGCCGCGCTTAATGTCCTCGATATAGGACCCGTAGTCGCGGAACGACAGGACGCCGGCGATGCTGCTCACCCCCGGCTGGTTGAAGTCGCGGGCGATGGTGATGGTCTCCGCGGCCGTGTCCACCGTGCCGTATCCGGCCCGGCTCACGCCCATGGTGCGGGCCAGAACCTGGGCGGAGGCCTGGGCGATGTCGCCGGCGTCGGTCAGGTCGCGGATTGCGTCGTTCAGCTCCAGCAGCGCGTTCTGACGCGTCTCGCTCTGTTTGCGCTCGGTGATGTTGTTGAACAGGATGGCGACCTGCCAGGCGCCCGGCTGGCCGATCCTCAGCGCCTGCACGTCATACCAGCGACCGAAGATGTCGGCCGGGTTCTCGAAACGGACCGGCTCGCCCGTCCGCGCCACCCCGCCGTAGAGATCGAACCAGTGCTGCTCCAGCCCCGGCGCGATCTCGCTGACCCATTTGCCGTAAGGGTCGACCAAGCCGGTCATCTCTTCGAAGGCCTTGTTGCCCTCGACGATCCTGTAATCGACGGGCCGGTCGGCCGCGTCGAACTTCATCTCGATGACGCAGAACCCCGTCGCCATCGCGGCGAACAGGGCGCCGTATCGCGCTTCGCTCAACGCCAGCGCTTGGTCCGCCCGGTGGCGATCCGACACGTCCATCCCCTGGATGAACACGCCCCAGACCCGACCGTCCTCCTTCAGCGGCTGGAAGACGAAATCGACGTAACGGTCCACGATCTCGCCGCCCGGCTCGGCCTGAACGGCGTACAGGGCGCTGTCGGCCCGGTGCGCCTCGCCGCTGCGGTAAACTTGGTCCAGCAGATCCAGATAGCCTTGCGCCACCGCATCGGTCAGCACCTCGCCCACCGTGCGCCCGATCACCTCGCGGTGGCCGATCACCTTCTGGTAGTTGGGATTGGTCAGCTCGAACCGATGGTCCGGGCCCGTGACCAGCGCCATGAACCCCGGCGCATGGGCGAACATCTGGGCCAGCTGGCTGCGATTGATACCGATAGATAAGGCGTGGTTAGAGCCGGTGTTGGACAACGAATTCCCCCAAGGACTTTTGTCCGTTGATCACAGAACCCAAAGCGCGCCGCACGGTTGCAGCGCAATGTGTCCGACGCCGGACATAGCGCTCTATCGCCGCGTTTCTGTGGACAAGACAAGACGCTGATCCGCAATCGCGAATTTGATCCGTCCACCGATGTTCACAGGCTTGTCCACCGCCGCCGGGCCAATCGTGCACACTGGGGCGAGTTCGGGCGCTTGCCTCATAGCCGGTTTCGTCCGAACGTCAACAGGCCAAGGGACACGGGGCAGCGGAAATCCAGGGAGACCTGGACCTCCAGCGAACCGGCCCGGCTCTCCGACCCGGCGCTTCGGGCGATCTTCGGATCGTAACGTGCGACAGGCGGGATCCAGGCTCCAGTCTTCGACGGTCTTCGGATCGACGGCAGACAGGAGAACCGGATCGGGATCGACGGACGACGCGGACTAAAATGCCGTGGGACGCCGAAGACCAGGAGCGCGACAGGATACAGCCGACCGCCCTTTCGGGGTCGCCCGAAACGACGCTGACGCCAAGGTCCAGACCCGAACGGCCAAGTCCAACCCGGACTTGGCGAGGGGACGAAGCTGACGGGTCCGCCCGCACGCTTCGTCCCCTCGCTCAATTGGGGCGCCGAAGACATGAAATCACGCTAGACAGCCGCCGCGCCAGATGCACCCATGAAGTGCAGACGGAGACACCCATGCGCGCGATCCTGTTCGGCCTCGGCCTTGCTCTGACGATGACGGCGCCCGGGTGGGCGCAAGCGCCGGTCGTTCGCCATCAAAGTGCGACATCGCCGGAGCAGGTCGTGTTTTTGATCCCCTCGACCGACATCCAATGGGACGGTCAGGCGGTTAAGCCGACCTTTTCCGACGATCTCCGCGTGGAAACTACTGGCCCATCTCGTGCCGACCGAACGTCCGTCTCCCTGTCTTTCAGCGTCGATGACACGGGTCGCACCTTCGACATTCGTGCGCCCCGGACTGCGACGCCCTCTAACAGCCCGATCATCATCCCGACCGGCATTGGCTCAGAACATGAACAGGCCGCCCTCGCCGCCTGGCGCTTCGATGGCCCTCGTCGCGACTGCATCATGACCATTCGTTACACGGCCAAACCTTTCATCGAGGCGACGAGAGGCGATCTGCTGCGCTATTTCGCGGTCACGCGGACGCGCGGTCCCATCCGAGACGCCGTGGCTGTTCGTCTCGCTGGGCCAGACGCCAACTGCGGAGGAGAGCGCAGAGGCGGTCGCGCGCCCCGCACCGTCAGTTATCCGGACTACAAGATCGGACAGCGTCCGCCGCCAGGCGGTCGATCCTGGACGGTCGTTCGCTGGGACGTCGACGCCGACGGGCGCGCCGTCAATGTCGAGACCCTGGGTTCCGCCGGTGATACGGCGTTCGATGCCGAAACGCGGCGCGCCGTGTCGGAAACCTTTGTCGAGAGCGGAGCGCCGCTGAAAGGCTGCGTCTTCAACTTCTACCGGTACGGCGAAAACCTTCGCGCGCCGGTGATGCAGCAAACCAGCGACGATCCGCTGCAGAACTGTCCCCCCGAAGTCGGTGCGCGATTCCAGGCGCGCGCGACGCCGGAAACCTACCCTCAGGCCTTCAGGGATCGCGGGATCGAGGGCTGGGCCCGCGTGCGGTTCGACTTCGCCACATGGGGTCAAATCGGCAATGTAGGGGTCATCGACGCCCAGCCCGCCTCCGCGTTCGGCGAAAGCGGCGTTCGCGTGGTTCAGACCAGCCGGGCCGACTCCGGGTTCCAGGCGGGCGTTCGCTGTGTAGCGCCCGTCCGCTATGTTCTTTCCCAAAGTCCCGGCGACGGGGCCCCCTCGACATCAGTCAACGCGGCGGACTGACGCCCCGCCTTCCCAAGGCCCCTATCGCCCCGTAAGTCAGGGGCATGAGCTTGTTGGGGAATCGCCTGCTGACCCGTCGCCGTGCGCTGATCGCGGGCGGGGCGGCTGTGGCGGCGGGGACGATCGGGCTTCGGGCCTGCGGGCGGGCCGAGGCGCCGGTCGACGAACAGGGCCGGGTGCGTTTGCGTTTCGCCACCGACTGGCGCGCCCAGGCCGAACAGGGCGGCTTCTATCAGGCGCTCGCCAGCGGGGCCTATGAGAAGCGCGGGCTGAACGTCCAGATCGTCCAGGGCGGGCCGGGCGTGAACGTGCCGCAACTGCTGGCCTCGGGCGCGGTCGAACTGGGCATGGGCTCCAACAGCTTCATCCCCCTGAATCTGGTCGCGTCCGGCGCGCCGGTGAAGGCGGTCGCCGCCTTCTTCCAGAAGGACCCGCAGGTCCTGATGGCCCATCCCGACGCGGCGCTGGAAACCATCGCCGATCTGGCCGGCCGACCCTTCCTGCTGTCCGAGGCCGGGATCAGCACCTTCTGGGTCTGGCTGAAGGCCAAATACGGCTTCACCGACGAGCAACTGCGCCCCTTCGCCTATGACCCCGCCGCCTTCATCGCCAATGCGCGGGCGGTGCAGCAGGGCTATCTCACCAGCGATCCCTACGCCATCGAACAGACGGCCGATTTCGACCCGCGCGTCTTTCTGCTGGCCGACGAGGGCTATCCCTCCTACGCCGCCATGGTCCTGGCGCCAAACGCCTTCGCCCGCGACAATGCGGCGGCGCTGCGCAGCTTCATCGCCGCCTCGGCGGAAGGGTGGCGCGACTATATTCGGGGCGACGCCTCGGCCGCCGACGCCCTGATCCGCAAGGACAACCCGGACATGACCCAGGCTGTGCTGGATCAGGCCCGCGAACGCCTGCGCGACTACGCCATCGTCGATGGCGGCGACGCGGCGCTTTACGGCCTGGGCGCCCTGACCGAGGAACGCTGGCAGGCCTTCTTCGACGTGACCTCGAAAGCGGGGGTTTACGAGGCCGGTCTGAACTGGCGCGACGCCTTCACCGACAACTATCTGCCCGGTCGCGGCTGACACGCGGTCGTTGTCGAATCCTGGCTTCACATTAGCGCGGGATTAAGGGTCCGAGCTCTAGTGTGCGCGCTGGAATTCCTCTCCGGAGAGCCGCCGTGCGCCGCGCCCTCGCAGTTTCGATCGTCCTGACCGCCGTCAATCTGGCGGCCGGCGCCGCCGTGGCGCAACAGGCGCCGACCAACGCGTCGGGTCTGCGCTACCTGTCCTGGCCCGGCAAGCCGGCGGTCGCCGCCCGTGCGACCCCGACGCCCGCCGTCATTCAGGCCGAGGCGCCCGCCCCGACCGTGACCGCCGCCAATCGCTCCCTGCCCGGCGCCATTCCCCTGGCCCGCCTGTCGCCCGCGCCTTCGGTCACCCCCTCGATCTCCACGCCGCGCAGCAACGGCCTGACGCCCGCCAGCGCCTGGATGCCCCAGCGTGCCCCGACGCCGGCCGAGCCTGCGCATAGTGCACCCGTAGAGGCCGCACCCGTAGAAACCGCCCCCGCGCAGGCGACGCGCGTCGCGCCCTCGCCCTATGTTCCGGAGCCGCAGCCTTCCGCGCCTCAACCTCAGCCTGAACCCCAGATGCAGGCCGAGCCGGCGCCCGTCCCGCAACAGGCCGCGCAGGCTGAGCCCCAGCCCGCGACCCAACCGGCTCAGGCGGCCGTCGCCGATCCGATGGCCCCGCGCCGCGACGCCCCCATCTATCGCCTGCAACGGCCCCAAGCCGGCGCGCCGCTGGACGCCGCCGCCGTCGCCGCCAGCGGTCAGGCCGCCCCGACGCCCACAGCCGGCGACAACAGCGCCCGCTACTATTCGGTCCACCGCCAGGCCGGCCGTCACCCCGACGCCATCCCTGCGCCGCAGCAGACCTACCTCGACGCCATGCCTGTCCAGATGGCCCAGACGCCCCAATCCAGCGACCTGGCCCAGCCGGACGGTCCGCCTGCCCTGATCCGCAACGCCAACGGCGCCCTGCGCGCCGTGCCACAGACTGAAGCCGACAACCTGCCATGAACGATCGCGCCGTGATCGAACCTGCCGAGATCAAGGGCTCGCGCCTGCCCGAACTCATCGCCCTGGCCAGCGAGGAGTCCAGCGAGAAGCGTCGTCTGCTGCTGCGCGAACTGACGGCCCACTTCTTCGGCGCGCCTGCGCCCAACGCCAATGAAACCGCGCTCTACGGCACGGTTCTGGCCAAGCTGTCAGCCGAGATGGAGGTCGCGGTCCGCGCCGAACTGGCCGCCCGTTTCGCCCAGGCCCCCAACGCCCCCCACAGCCTGATCCGCCGTTTCGCAGACGACGAGATCGAGGTCGCCGAACAGGTTCTGCGCGCCTCCACCGTCCTGACCGACGAGGATCTGATCCAGGTCGTGCGCAAGCGCAGCCAGGGCCATCTGCGCGCGGTCTCAGGCCGCGCGACGGTGTCCGAGGCGGTTTCCGAAGTCATCGTCGAGCACGGCGACGACGACACCTTGAACACCCTGCTGCGCAACGACGGCGCCCAGCTGTCGCGCGCCGCCTCCGAAACCGCCATCGAGCGCGCCAAGGCCAATCCGGCCCTGCACGCCGCCACGGTCGAGCGCCAGAGCCTGCCCGCCGACCTGCTGAACGAGATGTATTTCGTCGTCGAGGCGCGGCTGCGTCACCAGATCCTGGAACAGAACGCGCGCATGGATCCGGCCCTGCTGGAGGCGGCGCTGGCCGCCGGCCGCACCCGCGTCGCCACCGACGACGGCGCTTTGCCGGCCGACTATGCCGAGAACCTGGCCTACATCGACGAGCTTCAGGCCGCCGGCCAGCTGACGCCTCAGACCCTGATCCGCTTCCTGCGCTCCAACGGCCGCACGCCCTTCCTGATCGCCCTGTCCAAGCTGGCCGACATCGACTTCCACACCGCGCGCGGCATCGTCGAGCGCAAGGATCTGGACGCCCTGTCGGTGGTCTGCAAGGCGGCCGACATGGACCGTGCCGTCTATCTGACCTACGCCGTCGCCGTCCTGGGCGCCGAGGACAATCCGATGGGCAAGGCCGCCGCCTACGGCCGCATGTACGGCGAACTGACCCGCGACGCGGCCCTGCGCACCCTGCGCTTTTGGCGCATGCGCCGGACCGCCCAGGCGGCCTGAAGCAGTAATGATTTCTCCCTCCTCCCTGCGGGTGAGGGTGGTCGCGCAGCGACCGGGTGGGGGCGGCCCGGCACGGGCGCACTAATCAGATCAAAGACAAATCCGTGGGACGTCTCCCTGCCGTCCCCACCCGGCTGCGGCTGCGCCTCAGCCACCCTCCCCGCTACGGGGAGGGAGAATGCTCGTGCGCCCCCAAAGCAAAAACGCCCGCCTCCTGATGGAAGCGGGCGTCTCCAGACCGAAAAACCTCGGCTTATTTCTTCGCGCGGGTTCCGGCGGCGCGGGCGGGCTTGCGGCCGCCCTGGCCCAGGCCCATCGACTTGGCCAGTTCCGAACGCGCCTTGGCGTAGTTCGGGGCGACCATCGGATAGTCTTTCGGCAGACCCCATTTGGCGCGGTATTCTTCGGGGCTCATGTCGTATTTGGTGCGCAGGTGACGCTTCAACGACTTGAACTTGCGGCCGTCTTCCAAGCAGATCAGGAAATCGGGCGCGATCGACTTGCGGATCGGCACCGCCGGTTCCTTGGGTTCAGGTTCGGCCTCGACCGGACCGTTCGACACACCCGACAGGGCGGCGTGAATATTGGCGATAAGCGCAGGCAGGGCCTCTGCCGAGACCGAGTTATTGCCGACATAGGCCGACACGATGTCTGCCGTCATCTCCAGCAGTTCGGGCTTATCTTCCATTATCGGCTTCGCTTTCCTGATTTATTGAGTTCGGCTGATTCTCCAACCGAACGACCCCAATAGCGTCATAGGGTTGTTTCGCCGCGAAAGCAAACACGCGTATAAGCGGTGCGATATGCACGTCTATGCATTCGACTTTAGTGATCAGACCTATCGGCCGAAGTCTTCGGCCAGCACCATCATCGCCGCCCGCTCCGGCGCCGAATATTCATCGACCGCGTCATCCTCGCCGTCGCGAATGGCGCGCAACAGCGTGGGCGTCAGGGCCGAGGACAAAGACCAGTTCCAGTAACGCAGCACGGTCTGGGCGCGATCGACGGCCAGCATTTCATAGGTGATCTGCACACGCTCCCAGTCGGGATGGATCTTGCCGTCCGCCGTCGTCTCGGGCCGCCGCATCGAGCGCCATAGATTGGTCAGATCGACGCGCGACATCCCCGTCGCCTTGCACAGGATCGCCAGCGGCTCGCCGCCCGGATCGCCCAGAAGCTTGGCCCCCGTCAGCGGTTTGATCCCGGCCAGGAAGGCGATCTCGGACGCCGTCTCGCGCGTCAGGCCATCGCTGGCGGCGACCATGACGGCGTGTTCCAGGTTGTCGAACGGGCTCTTTTCGATGGCGGCGCGATTGCGCTGGCGGCGCTCGATAAACTGAAGCGCCTTACGAGCGACGGGATCGGACCAGCTTTCGTCATTGGCGATGGCGAAGACGTCTTCGGACGCCTCCTGCATGACTTCGCGCGACACGGCGAACCGTTGCAGGATGGTGCGGCGATCCTCGGGCGCGCACCACCAGAACATGACATAGGCGCCTGACGGCCTCAGCTCGGGCCGCTTCAGCAAGGGGCTGCACAGGCTCGGCGATTGGCGGCTCAGGCCCACCACCGTCTCGATGCCCAGCTGCGACAGGCGCGCGGTCGTGTTGCGCAGCACCGCCTCGATCACCTCCATCTCGCCGAAGGAGAACAGGGTCTCGGTCACGATCTCCGACAGGCCCCGGCGCACGGCCAGCAGCATCCGGTGCTCGAAACCGGCGTCGCGCGCACAGCCGACGATGTCCGCATCGCTCAGCGAGGCGCATTGTTCGATCAGCAGGCCGGCGATGTCCGGATCGTCGCGCAACAGGATGCGCGCCACGCTGTTGGGCAGTTCGGCCAGCGGCGCCAGACGCGCCGCCACGCGTTTGCGCTCATCGTGCGAGGCCAGCCGCAGCATCTCGACCAGCAGGTCGCCCGTCACCGCCCGCTCGAAGGCGTTGATCCGGCTGGCGGGCAGGGACACGACGTCGGCCAGACGCTTCAGCAGCGCCCGGCGCGCACGCAGCGGCGGCGGCGTCGCCTCTTCCCCGATCATGGCTGCCAGATCGCCCATCCCCCCACCTTAGAAGCGAGCGGTTAACCGGGCGTGAGCCGGATCAAAGCCCTTCGAATAACGCCGTCGAAAGATAGCGTTCGGCGAAGGACGGGATGATCACCACGATCGTCTTGCCCGCATTCTCTTCGCGCGCGGCGATGCGGAAGGCGGCGGTCAGGGCCGCGCCCGAGCTGATGCCGACGGGAATGCCCTCGACCCGCGCGGCCCTTCTGGCCATATCAAAACTTTCGTCGTTGGAGACCTGCTCGACCCCATCGACCACCGACGGATCATAGATGGCGGGCACGAAGCCGGCGCCGATGCCCTGGATCTTGTGCGGGCCGGGCGCGCCGCCGGACAGCACCGGAGAGGCCTCGGGCTCGACGGCGATGAACTGCACCGACGGCTTCTTGGCCTTCAGCGCCTGGCCGACGCCCGAGATGGTGCCGCCGGTGCCGACGCCGGCGACGACGATGTCCACCGCCCCGGCCGTGTCGTTCCAAATCTCCTCGGCCGTCGTGACGCGGTGAATGGCGGGATTGGCCAGGTTCTCGAACTGAGACGGGCTGATGGAGTTCGGCGTGGTCTCCAGCAGTTCCTGCGCCCGCGCGATCGCGCCCTTCATCCCCTTTTCGGCCGGCGTCAGCTCCAGCCGCGCGCCCAGCAGGGCCAGCATCTTGCGCCGCTCGATCGACATGCTTTCGGGCATGCACAGCGTCAGCTTCAGCCCCTTGGCCGCCGCCACGAAGGCCAGGGCGATGCCGGTGTTGCCGCTGGTCGGCTCGATCAGCACCGTGTCCTGATCGATCTTGCCCGCCTCTTGCAGCGCCTCGACCATGGCCACGCCGATCCGGTCCTTGACCGAGGCGATCGGGTTGAAGAACTCCAGCTTGGCCAGAACCGTCGCCTTCGTATCGTACTCCGCCGACAGGCGCGGCAGACGCACGATGGGGGTGTCGCCGATGGTGTCGACGATCGAGTCATAGACCTTGCCCCGGCCCTTCTTCAGGTGGCGGGACGCGTCATAGCTGAAGTCGGTCATTGGAAAAGGTCTCCTCGAATGCTGGCGCACAACAGATAAGGCCTTGCCGCCCCACGCAAGGGGTGACGCGCGATGATTTCTGCGAACGACCGTCAGAACCCTTGAGCTAAAGCCAGCCGGCGGCCCGCAGGTTGGCCACCCGCGCGCGCGACACCGGCGCCGTCAATCCGCCGGTCAGGGCCAGGCGAAGGTTCCGGCCGTCCTCGACGACCCCGACGATGGCTGCGCGCGCCACCCACCACGAGCGATGGGTCTGAAGCCCCTCGACGCCCTTCAATCCTGCCACGGCCTGCGACAGCGACATCAGAACAAGCTGCGACCCCCGCGTCGTATGCACGCGCACATAATGGTCCTCCATCTGCAGGCAGATCAGGTCGCGACCCACCCCCGTGGGCAGGGTGCGCGCAAAGCCCGGATCGCCTTGATCCGCTCGCGTCGCCGCAGCGGACGTCCGCATCCGCAACAGGGCGTAGAGCGCCACATAGACGGCCCCGATCAGCAGGGCCTGGCCGTACCATTCGACCCAGCCGACACGCTGGCGAATGCCGGGCCACAGGACCACGGCGATGATCCGGCTGATCAAGGCCGTAGGCCCGCTGGCGACGACGATCAGCATGGGCAGCCAGAACCGCATGGACACGCGTCTGCGGCGCATCCTGGGCCAGGCCCAGCGGATCGCAGCGCCGAACACCGCGCCGCTGATCACCAGAACCGCCGTCCAATAGCCGATCCGCACCGCCAGCCCGTCGTTGAAGAAGCTGCCGAAGGGACCGACCGCGCCCAACACCGCCCCCGTCAGGGCGCAGGCCGCCAGATCGACGGCCCAGGCGTGCGGCGTATTCAGTCTGTCAGCGGCGTTCTGCGTCATCATCCCTCCCCTCGTCAGCCCACTATCGTCGAACCCTTCGCCCGTCCACGCACTCGTTCGCCCATTGGCGAAATGCGGCTGGCGTTCGCTCGGTCTTGTCCCGAACAGCGGGTCGTCTCGACCAACGGAAACCGACATGACCCATCGCTCGCCGCCCCAAAACCTGACCGCCGGCCTCAGCCTGGCCCTGATGCTTCTGGCCGGCGCCGCCTCGCCCGTGCAGGCGACCGCGCCACAAGCCCAAGGCCCGGCGCGCGCCCAGACCGATCCGCAGGCGCCCGACCAGGTCTTCACCTTTCCCGGCGGACCGGACGGCGCGGTGGAGGCTGGAGTCTGGCTGCCGGCGCCCCCCGCCAATGCCCGGCCCGCGCCCCTGATCGTCATTTCGCACGGCAACGGCGGCGGTTTCCGCAGCCATGCCGACACCGCCAGAGCCCTGGCCGACGCCGGCTTCGTGGTCGCCGCCCTGACCCATCCCGGCGACAACTATCGCGACATGAGCCGCTCCACCCAACTGACCAATCGCGCGCCCCAGCTCAGTCGGCTGATCGACTATATGACGGGCGACTGGTCCGCGCGGCCGGGCGGCTTGGCCGTCGATCCGAACCGCATCGGCGCCTTCGGCTTCTCGGCGGGCGGCTTCACGGTCACCTCGGCCATCGGCGGGGTCTCGGACGCGGCGGTCATCGGCGACCATTGCCAGGCCCATCCCGGCTTCTTCGCCTGCCGCCTGCTGGACGCGATGGGGATCGACCTGTCGACCTGGCGTCCGCGTGCAAAGGATGACCGGATCAAGGCCGCCGTCATCGCCGCCCCGGCCCTGGGCTTCTCCTTCACATCCGACAGCCTCGCCGCCGTGCGCATTCCGGTTCAGCTGTGGCAGGCGGGCGCCGACACCATTCTGCCCGCGCCCTACAACGTCGAGCCGATCCGCGACCGGCTGGGCGCCGCACCCGAGTATCACCGCGTCGAAGGCGCCGGTCATTACGACTTCCTGCCGGCATGCTCGCCGGCCCTGGCGGCCGAGGCGCCGCAGATCTGCACCCCGACGCCGGGCTTCGACCGCGCCGATTTTCACAAGGACCTCAATCGCGAGATCGTCGGCTTCTTCCAGCGAACGCTGTAGCCCGCAGGGACCGGACCGAGGGCGGCGCGATCAAGGACGTCGTTGGCGCTCGCCACCGGCACAGGGGGTGACGCGCGATGATTTCTGCGCAAACCTTTCAGAGCGGCTATGTCAGCCTATATGTCGCCGTCGCGCGAACCGAGATTTCCGTCCTTGCCCCACACCCGCCCGCCCTCCGACCCCGGCCTGACCCCGGAGATCGCCGAACTGGTCGCCGAGGTGTGGGCCGACACGGCCTCCCAGACCCAGATCCAGATGGACGATCCCGTCGCGCCCAAGGTCGAGGATGCGCCGACGCCCGAGACCCGTTCCATCGCCGACGAGCTGCGCTATCGCCTGAAGCAGCAGTCGCTGCTGGCGCGTTTCGGCGAGGTGGCCCTGCGCGAACGCGATCGTCAGGCCCTGCTCGACGCCGCCTGCGTGGTCTGCGCCGACGGCCTGGAGACGCCCCTGTCCAAGGTGCTGATCCACAATGAAAGCCGCGACCGGCTGGTCTTGGTCGCTGGCGTGGGCTGGAGCGGCGAGGTCGAGGGTCACGCCTCGCTGGGCGTCGAACTGGATTCGCCGGCCGGCTACGCCTTCCAGACCGGCAAGCCGCTGATCTCCAACCATCTGGAGAACGAACAGCGCTTCCACACGCCCAAACTTCTGGCCGACCACGGCGTGCGGCGTGCCATCAACGTCCTGATCCGGCCCGAACTGGACGGCGAACCTTGGGGCGTGCTGGAGGTCGACAGTCCAGACGAGGGCCAGTTCGACGCCCGCGACGCCCTCTTTCTGGACGCCTTCGCCGCCGTCGTCGGCGCCGCCATCGCCCGCCAGCAGACCGAGCAGCGGCTTCTGGCCGCCATCGAACATCAGGCCCTATTGACGCGAGAGGTCAGCCACCGGGTCAAGAACAGCCTGTCGCTGGTTTCCAGCCTGCTGTCGATGCAGGCGCGCGGCGCGGCCTCCGACGAGGTGCGCGCCGCCCTGGCCACGGCTGGATCGCGCATCCAGGCCATCAGCGAAGTCCATGATCAGCTGTGGCGCGGCGCTGACGTCCAGACCGTGATCCTGTCTGACTTCCTGTGCCAGCTGTGCGAGGCCATCGACGCTGGCAGCGACCGCCATGTCGTCACATGCGAGGCGTCCGATGCGCCGCTGGGCGCCGACATCGCCATCCCGCTCGGTCTGATCGTGAACGAGCTGGTCACCAATGCCATCAAATACGCCTACGGCCCCGAGGGCGGCGGCGTCTCGGTCACAGGCCGCATCGCCGACGGACGCCTGACCGTCACGGTGGCGGACCAGGGCAAGGGCTTCGACCTGATCGCCGCCCGCAGCGACCGCAGCCTGGGCATGCGCGTAATCAACAACCTGGTCCGCCAGATCGGCGGCACGATCGAGAACCGCAGTCCTGGTTCGGGCCAAGGCGCGACCCTGGTGGTCGAGGCCCCGGCGACCTAGCGCTCCAGCACGGCGCGTCCGGGGTCGAAGCCGACGACCTCGCGGATGACGATCATGCTCTTGAAGCCGCGCACGCCCTTTTCGGGGACCAATTCGCGAATACCGAAGGCCTCATAGTCCTGCATGGAGCGGACGGCTACGGTCAGCAGATAGTCGGTTTCACCCGTCACGTCCCAGCAGCCCTGCACCTCGGGACTGGCCTTCATGGCGCGCTGGAAGGCGTCCATCACCTTGCGGTCCTGGGTGTTCATCTCGACCTGGACATGCAGGACGATGCGCGGTTCGACCCGGGCGGGATCAATGACGGCGACGTCGGCAGCGATGACGCCCTCGGCCCGCAGGCGACGCAGGCGGCGCAGCACGGCGGATTCCGACAGGCCCACCGCCTCGGCCGTCACCCGCGCCGGCTCCAGATTGTTGCGCCGGACCCGCATCAGCAGCTTATGGTCGAAATCGTCGAGCGTGACGAAATTCGTCATTACAGGGTCTCCAGTGACGATTTCCATCGCATTCAAGCGGAAATTCGCCGGGAAGCGCAAGCGGCGTTACGCTAGCTTTACGCCATGACGTCGCTGGCCCTGAAAACCCACCTGAACTCGCCGCTGGCGGCGCGCCTGGTCCCCTATCTGGCGCTGTTTGCGGGTATGGTGACGCTGGCGTGCGGCACCTCCTTCGCCAAGACCCTGTTTCCAGCGATCGGGGCGGAGGGGACCTCGGCCTATCGCGTCGGAATTTCGGCCGTTCTGCTGGTCGCCGTCTTCCGGCCCTGGCGGTTCCGCCTGACCCGCGCGGACCTGGGCGCCATCGCGCTTTACGGCGTCGTGCTGGGGGCGATGAACCTCAGCTTCTACATGGCCCTGCGCACCATTCCGTTGGGTCTGGCCATCGCCATCGAGTTCATTGGGCCCCTGACCCTGGCCCTGATCCATTCCCGAAAGCCCATCCATTTCGCCTGCATCGGTCTGGCCGTCGTGGGCTTGGGCCTGCTGCTGCCGATCAAGGCCGGCGCCGGCGCGCTGGATCCCGTCGGCATGGCGCTGGCGGCCTTCGCCGGCCTGTGCTGGGCGCTGTACATCGTCTTCGGCAAGCGGCTGTCGCACCTGCACGCCGGTCAGTCGGTGGCGCTGGGCATGAGCGTGGCGGCCATGGTCGTCGTGCCATTTGGCGTGGCCCATGCGGGCGCCGCCCTGCTGAACCCCGCCATCATCCTGGCGGGCGTGGCGGTGGCGATCTTCTCCAGCGCCCTGCCCTATTCGCTGGAAATGGTCGCCTTGCGCAGCATCCCCAAACGCACCTTCGGCGTGGTGCTCAGCGCCGAGCCGGCCGTCGGCGCACTGGCGGGGCTTGCGATTCTGCACGAGCACCTGACGGGCCAGCAATGGCTCGCCATCGCCGCCATCGTCGCCGCCTCGATCGGCGCCATCGCGACGACGCGGGAGGCGAAGATCGAGCTGGAGCCGAGCGCGCCCTAGAACTCTTCCCAGCCCGCGCTCGACGCCGCAGTCGCGCCGCCGCTGGCGAAGGCCCGGATGCGGGCGCGTTCGCGGGCCAGGGGGACGGGGGCGGCGGCTTGCGACAGGTCGTGGATGCGGGTCTGAGCCGGCGCCTCGCCCGTCTCGAAGCGTTCGACCAGCAGGGCCAGTTGTTCGGTTTCGGACTTCAGGCTCATGGCGGCGGCGGTCGTCTGTTCGACCATGGCCGCGTTCTGCTGGGTCACCTGGTCCATCTGGTTGACGGCCGTATTGACCTGGCTCAGCCCCGTCGCCTGTTCCTGAGCCGATGCGGCGATCTCGCTGACCAGAGCGTCCATCTCCGCCACCTTGACCGCAATGGCCGACAGGGCCGCGCCGGTCTCGTCGACCAGCTTGACCCCTTGCGCCACCTCCTGGCCCGAGGTGGTGATCAGGGTCTTGATCTCCTTCGCGGCTTCCGCCGAGCGCTGCGCCAGAGCCCGCACTTCGGAGGCGACGACGGCGAAGCCGCGCCCTGCCTCGCCCGCCCGCGCCGCCTCGACGCCGGCGTTCAGGGCCAACAGATTGGTCTGGAAGGCGATCTCATCGATCACGCCGATGATGTCGCTGATCTGGGTCGAGCTGCGCTTGATGCCGTCCATGGCCGCAATCGCCTGGCGCACCACCTCGCCCGACCGATCCGCCTCGGCGCGCGCGCCCAGGGCGGCGGCCGAGGCCTGTTTGGCGCCGTCCGCGCTGCGTTTAACCGTGGCGGTGATCTGGTCCAGCGCCGCGGCGGTTTCTTCCAGACTGGCGGCCTGCTGTTCCGTGCGGCGCGACAGGTCGTCGGACGCGCTGGAGATTTCGCCCACCCCGCCCCGCAGACCCGACACGGCCCGCAGCGCCTGGCCCATCGTCTGGCGCAGGCTTTCGACCGCAGCATTATAATCGTCGCGCACCCGCACATGGTCGCCCTTCACCGGCGCATCGATCCGCGCAGTCAGGTCGCCGGCCGACAGTTTGTTCAGCACCCCCGCCAGGGCGTCGACCAGCAGGGTCTGGGCGCTTTCCGCCTCGACCCGTTCGGCCTCGCGGCGCGCGGCCTCCTGCTCATCGGCGGTGATGTCGATGGCCAGTTTGATGACCTTGGCCGGCCGCCCGTCTGGGCCGAACACCGGATTGTAGGACGCCTGCAGCCAGACCTCGCGGCCACCCTTGGCCAGCCGCCGGAACTTGCGGGCCAGGAAGTGTCCCGCGTTCAGCTCGCGCCAAAAGGCGGCGTAGTCGGGCGAAGCCGCCTCGGCCGGGTCCATGAAGGTCCTGTGGTGGGCGCCCCGGATCTCGTCCAGACTATAGCCCATCGTGGTCAGAAGGTTCTGGTTGGCGTCGATGATGGTGCCGTCTAGGTTGAACTCGATCACGGCCTGCGACCGGCCGATGGCGGCCATCTTGCCGTCCAGATCGATCAGCCGATCCTGCATGTCCGATGACTTCGGTTTACGCGCGAACATAGGTTGCAACCTCTTCGCTATCGGCCGGCCCCCGCCCGCCTCGGTTGCAAGATTAGCCCTCTAATTAGTTGAAGAATCGTTGCCCGCTTGAGTTGCAACCGAGACGCAGTAATCGCTGTCTTATCCCCCGCCTTCCAGCAGCGCTTCACCCGTCGTTAACCACGTTGCCGCATCTGTTGAGACCTGTTCCTGGGGTCTGATTTTTGCGCAATCTCGTCGCCGCCGTCGAAGCGATCGATCCTCTGGTCGTGACCGGCAAAGTCGCAGGCGTCTCGGGCCTGCTGATCGAGTCGCGCGGCGGCCTGTCGCGCCTCGCCGTCGGCGCCCGGGCCGAGATCGGACGGCGCGGCCACGATCCCCTGCCCGCCGAGGTGGTCGGTTTCCGCGATTCCAAGGCCCTGCTGATGCCCTTCGGTCCGGTCGAGGGCGTGGCCCCCGGCGCCGATATCCGCATCATCGATCAGGCCGCCAGCGTGCGCCCGACCACCGCCTGGCTGGGCCGCATCATCGACGCTTTCGGCCAGCCCATCGACGGCAAGGGACCGCTGCCCCAAGGCCCCGCCCCCTATCCCCTGCGCGCCCCGCCCCCGCCCGCCCATTCGCGCGGCCGGGTGGGCGAGCGTCTGGACCTGGGCGTGCGAGCCATGGACGTCTTCACCACCACCTGCCGGGGCCAGCGCCTGGGCATCTTCGCCGGTTCGGGCGTGGGCAAGTCGGTGCTGCTGTCCATGCTGGCCAAGGAGGCGACGTGCGACGCCGTCGTCGTCGGCCTGATCGGCGAACGAGGCCGCGAGGTACGCGAGTTCGTGGAAGAGACCCTGGGCGAAGAGGGGCTGAAACGCGCCGTCGTCGTGGTCGCCACGTCGGACGAACCGGCCCTGAAGCGCCGTCAGTCAGCCTATATGACCATGGCCATCGCCGAATATCTTCGCGACCAAGACCTGGAAGTGCTGTGCCTGATGGACAGCGTCACCCGTTTTGCCATGGCCCAGCGCGAGATCGGGCTGGCCGCTGGCGAGCCCCCGACCACCAAGGGCTACACCCCCACCGTCTTCACCGAACTGCCCAAGCTGCTGGAGCGCGCCGGTCCCGGCCCGATCCGCCCCGACGGCACGACGGCGGCGCCCATCACCGCCTTGTTCACCGTGCTGGTGGACGGCGGCGACCATGACGAGCCGATCGCCGACGCCGTGCGCGGTATTCTGGACGGCCACATCGTCATGGATCGCAAGATCGCCGAGCGTGGGCGCTTCCCCGCCATCGACGTGTTGAAGTCGGTCAGCCGCACCCTGCCCGGCTGTCAGACCCCGCCCGAGCGCGAGCTGAACAAGCGCGCGCGCCAGTGCCTGAGCGCCTACGCCAATATGGAAGAGCTGATCAAGATCGGCGCCTACCGCACCGGCGCCGACCCGATCGTGGACCGGGCCATCGCCCTGAATCCGGCGCTCGAAGATTTTCTGGGACAAGACAAGGACGATGCGACGCGTCTTTCCGATTCCTTTACCCGGCTGGAAGCAATCCTGAACCAAGGCATGATCAGGGAGTGATGATTTAGATGACCGCTTGGGCCCAATCCCTGATCCGCATCTCCAACTATGAGGTCGAGACGCTGCAGAAGCGCTTGGCCGAGATCGCCGAACGCCGCGCCGGCGCCGAACTCCGCATCGCCGTGCTGGACGCCGAGGCCGAGGGCGAACGCAACCGCGCCCGCATGGATGCTGAGGCCGGCATGATGCTGGGCGCCTATCTGAACGGCTGGAAATCAAGGAAGGCCGCCGCCGAAGGCGACCTGTCGGTGCTGGACGCCGAGGAAGCCGGCGCCCGCGACGCCCTGACCGGCGCGTTCGAAGAGCTGAAGAAGTTCGAACACGTCGCCGAGACCACGCGCCTGAACCAGCTGATCGCCCTCGCCAAGCGCGAAACCGCCGCCTTCGACGAGCTGGGCCTGCGGAAGCGTGCGGTCTGACGACCCGCAGCCTTCTACGTCTGCCTTCGCTGGAGGGAGACGCATGACGCCCACCCGCCGCGCTATCCTCGCCGCCCCGCTCGCGCTTGCCGCCTGCGACCGCTTCGCCTCGGCGGAGCCGTCGCCGCCCAACGTCCCCCCGCTGAAGTCCATCGCCCCGGCTCCCTTCGGCACGGCGATCAAGGCCAGCCAGATCGACGACCCGGACTGGGTCGCGCTGGCGCGCGCCAACGTCTCCCAACTCACGCCCGAGTGGGAGATGAAGATGGAGTACATCCTGGCCGATGGCCTGGACCGGCCCAACTTCGACCGCTCAGACCGTATCGCCGCCTTCGCCCGGGCCGAGGGCATGGCGATGCATGGCCACACCCTGATCTGGTACGCGCAGGGCAAGGAGGCCTTCGCCGGCCTGTCGGGCGCCGCCTTTGACCGCGCCTTCGACGGCTATATCGCCACGGTCGCCGGCCGCTATCGCGGCAAGGTCCGCAGCTGGGACGTGGTCAATGAGCCGATCCTGGACGACGGGTCGGGAATGCGAGACTGTCACTGGTCGGCGCGATACGGCCACGACGGCTATATCCTGCGCGCGTTCGAAAAGGCCCGGATCGCGGATCCTGACGCCGTCCTGTTTCTCAACGAATACAATCAGGAAAGCGTGCCGGCCAAGGGCGCGCAGTTTCTGAAACTGGTCGAGCGGTTGCTGAAGGCCGGCTGTCCGCTGCAGGGCGTGGGCCTGCAATCCCATCTGTGGATCGACATCCCCGAGGGCGTCATCGCCGCCTATATGCGCGAGATCAGCCAGTTCGGCCTGCCGATCCATGTGTCGGAGCTGGACTGCACCCTGCGCACCGAAAACCGGCTGGACCTCCGCAGCCAGGCCGACCGGATCGCGGCCCAGGGCGCGCGCGTCACCGAACTGGCCTCGGCCTTTGCGGCCCTGCCCAAGGCGCAGCAGTTCGCCTTCACCGTCTGGGGCCTGCGCGACACCGACAGCTGGTATCGCCAGGGCGACAAGGACGACGGCAACGACAAGCCTCTGCCCTTCGACAGCTCCGGCCGTCCCAATCCGATGGCAGCCGCCCTCGCGGCAGGCTTCAAGACCCCGGCCTGACGACAGGCCTCTGAATACGGAAACGCCCGGCCGTCTTGCGACAGCCGGGCGTTCCTGTGCGAACAGGAAGGGGCGGCCGGTTTACTTCTTCTTGGCGGTGACGGTCGCCGGCGGCTGGACCGACGTCTGGGCCTGGGCTTGATGACCCCGGCGATGCGCACGCGGGGCGCGGGCCGACGGCGCGGGCGTCGTCGCCGAAGCGGTCGCGGCCGGACGAGCGGTCATGGCGGTCGAGGGAGCCGGGGTCGTGCCGGCGAAGGCGGCGCCGCTGGTCAGGGCGACGAAGGCGACGGCGGAAACGGCGGCGGCGGTGCGGAAGGATTTCATGTCGATATCTCTCGTTTGAAGGTCGAAGTCTCAGGCGTGTCGGGGGGTCCTGCCGGCCGGGGACGCCGGCAGGACCAGTAAGGCGTCGCGCCTTACTTCTTCTTGGCGGGCGTCACGGCGCGGTGGGTGCGGGCGTGGCTGACCCGATGATGCGCACGGGCGGAGGCGGCGGGGCGGGCATGAGCGCCCGACGACGGGGCCGAAGGGGTGCCGGCGAAGGCTGCGCCGCTGGTCAGGATCACCAGGGCGGCGGCGCCGAAAGCGGCGGTGGAACGGAAGGACTTCATGGCGGGTCTTTCTGTGTGTTTGGCGTCCGGCCTCGTGTCGGACAGTCACTGTTTCGGACCCGCGTCCGGCCGGTTCGGGGCCGGTCGGTGTCGCCGCGTATCGTCGGCGAAGAGAATTGTGTCCGACTGTATCCGCCGCGCTTTGGCCATGAGACAGGACGACAGATCGCGCTTCTTCCCGCTCGCCGAACGCCAATGTCCCAGACCTCCGCCGCCCCTGTCCTTCTGGTCGTCGACGACGACCGCGAGATCCGAAACCTGTTGTCCGACCATCTGGAACAGCACGGGTTTCGCACGGTGAAGGCCGCCGACGGGCGAGCCATGAAGGCAGCGCTGGAGGCCGGGCCGGTCGATCTGGTGGTGCTGGACCTGAACCTGCCGGACGAGGACGGCCTGTCGCTGTGTCGCGGCATTCGGGCGGCGTCGAAAACGCCGGTCATCATCCTGACGGCGCGCGGCGATCCCATCGACCGCATCGTGGGGCTGGAGATGGGCGCCGACGACTATATGGCCAAACCCTTCGAGCCGCGCGAACTGGTGGCCCGCATCCGCACCGTCCTGCGGCGCACCGGCGGCGAGGCGACGACGAGCGAGGGACGACACGCCGACTTCTCCGGCTGGTCGCTGGACATCGCCGCGCGGGCGCTGACGGCGCCGGACGGACGGCTGGCCCCGCTGTCGGGCGCCGATTTCGACCTGCTGCACGCCCTGGTCAGGAACGGCGGCAAGCCCCTGTCGCGCGAGCGAATCCGCGCCCTGTCCACCGTCGCCGACGCCGACGACCGCGCCATCGACCTGAGGGTCAGCCGCCTGCGCCAGAAGCTGGGCGACGACGCCAAGGCCCCGGCCCTGATCCGCACGGTGCGCAGCCTGGGCTATATGCTGGCCGGACCCGTCATATGGCGCGCGTAGGAACCCGCCACGGCCGGGCCGAGGCCGAGACCACGCGGCTGTTCCTGCTGCTGCTGGTCGGCGCCCTGCTGGCGGCGGGCGTGACCTTCGCCGCCCTGGGCCTGAACCATCGCCATCGCCTGTCCCAAGCCCATGACTTCACCACCGCCGAACGGATCGTGGACCTGGCCGGCTCCAGCGACGATCCCGCCGCCGGCCTGACCGACGGCCTGCCGGACGCGGCGGGCCAAAGGCTGGGTGCGCCCGATCCGTCGCTGACCCATGCGGTCGCCGAGGCCCTGAAGCGGCGTGGCGTGGACGGGGTCTCGGTCAAGGCGTTCGAGGCCTCGGCCGGGGCGTGCGGCGCGGCGACCGATCGTCTGCGGTGCCGCATCCTGGTGCTGCGGCCGGTCAATGGCGCGCCCGTCCCGGTGGCGATCAGCCTGCCGCCCGCTCCGCGCCCGTGGACGCTCAGCCGCGAGGCCGCCGTCCTGCTGTTTGCGGGTCTGGCCGCCGTGCTGTTGACCGGCTGGATAGCGTCGCGGCTGGCGGCCGGTCCGCTGAATCGTCTGTCCCAGGGCGCCGTCGCCCTCAGCCACGATCTGGACCGCCCGCCCCTGGTCGAGGAGGGCGCGCGCGAGGTCCGCGAGGCCGCCGCCGCCCTGAACGCCATGCAGACCCGGCTGAAGGCCCTGATCGAGGATCGCACCCGCGTCCTGGCCGCCGTCGCCCACGACCTGCAGACGCCCCTGACCCGGATGCGGTTGCGTGTCGAAAAGATCGAGGACGAGACCCTGCGCGCCCAGTTCATCAGCGACTTGGCCGGCATGCAGCATCTGGTCCGCGAAGGGCTGGACCTGGCCCGGATCGAAACCACGCTCGAAGCCGTGACCCCCGTCGATCTGGACGCGCTGCTGTCCGCCATTTGCGAGGACGCGGCCGAGGCGGGCCAGCCGGTCGTCTTCACCGATGGCTGCAACGCCGTCGTGCCGACCCGGCCCCAGGCCCTGCGTCGATGCCTGACCAATCTGATCGACAACGCCGTCCGCCACGGCGGCGATGCGGCCGTCAGCGCCGTGCGCGACGACCATGCCGTGCGCCTGATCGTGCGCGACCACGGCCCCGGCGTGGCGCCGGACCAGTTGGAACGCCTGTTCGAGCCCTTCTACCGCCTCGATCCGTCCCGGTCGCGCGACAGCGGCGGCTCCGGCCTGGGCCTGACCATCGCGCGCCGCATGGCCGAACGCGCCGGCGCCCATTTGACGCTCGCCAACGCCGACGGCGTCGGGCTGGAGGCGACTCTGACCTTCCGACAGCCCTGACGAAAAGGACGGACGCCTGCATCCGAACGCCACGCTCGCCGCCTCTGTCGGAAAGCGTTAGCGTGACGCGTTCAGGAGACCGCCCCTTGCCTCATTCGTTGCTCGCCCGCCGTCGTCCGGCCATCCTGCTGCTGGCCGCCAGCGCCCTGGCCCTCACGCTCAGCCCGCTGGCCAGCCGCCCGGCCGCCGCCCAGGACGTGGCCCGCATGGACCAGGTGATCCGCGCCTCCAGCGACGCCGACGCCTTCTCCGGCGCCGTCCTGGTCGCCCGCGACGGCCGCATCCTTCTGGACCGGGGCTACGGCCTGGCCAATCGCGAGTGGAACATCCCCAACGATGGTGATGTGAAGTTCCGCCTCGGCTCACTGTCGAAACAGTTCACCGCCGTCGCGGTCATGCTGCTGAACCAGCAGGGCAAGCTGGATCTGGATGCGCCGATCAAGACCTGGTTGCCCGACGCCCCGGCCGCCTGGGACGCGATCACCCCGCGCCATCTGCTCAGCCACACGGCAGGCGTGCCCAACTTCACCGCCTTTTCCGACTTCGAGGCCCAGAAGACCCGGTCCGCGACGCTGCCGCAGTTGATCGCCCGGTTCCGCGACCGGCCGCTGGATTTCGCGCCGGGGTCCCGGTTCGCCTATTCCAACTCGGGGTATGTGCTGCTCAGCGCCATCATCGAGGCGGCCAGCGCCCAGACCTACGCCGACTTCGTCGCCGCCAATCTGTTCCAGCCGCTGGGCATGAGCGACAGCGGCTATGACCGCCACGACGTGATCCTGCCCCGCCGGGCCTCGGGCTATGCGCCGGGCGCCGACGGCGTCGTCAACGCCGACTATGTGGACATGACCATCCCGACCGGGGCCGGCGCCCTGTATTCGACCACCCACGACCTGCTGAAGTGGGAACAGGGCCTGTTCGGCGGGCGGCTGCTGAACGCCCAGTCGATGACCGCCCTGACCACGCCGGTGCGCAACGGCTACGCCATGGGGCTGATGGTGTCCGAAGCCGACGACAAGCGTCTGGTCTGGCACAACGGCGCCATCGATGGCTTCAACACCTATATAGCCTATGATCCTGGCGACCGGACCGCCGTCATCGTCCTGGGCAATCTGAACGGCGAGGCGCCCGACAAGCTGGGCGCGGCCCTGGTCACCCTGGCGCGCGGCGGAACCGTCACCCTGCCAAGCGAACGCCGCGCCGTCGCCCTCTCGCCCGACGTGCTGAAAGCTTATGAGGGCGTCTATAATCTGGCCCCGACCTTCGCCCTGACGATCTCCGTCGTGGACGGAAAGCTGATGGCCCAGGCCACCGGCCAGCCCGCCTTCGCACTGACGGCGGAAGCTGAGGACGCCTTCTACCTCACCGCCGTCGATGCCCAGATCACCTTCACCCGCAACGCCGCCGGCGCCGTCGAGGGCCTGGTCCTGCACCAGGGCGGCCGCGACATGCCGGCGAAGCGTCAGTAAGCTCTCAACGCAAAACGCCCGCCGTCACCGGCGGGCGTTTCAAAATCGCGGATCGAAGGTCGATCAGGCGGCGACGGTGACGACGCCCTCGGCCGGGTCGCGCAGGACATAGCCGCGGCCCCAGACGGTTTCGATATAGTGTTTGCCGTCGGCGGCGGTGGCCAGCTTCTTGCGCAGCTTGCAGATGAAGACGTCGATGATCTTCAGCTCGGGCTCGTCCATGCCGCCGTACAGGTGGTTCAGGAACATTTCCTTGGTCAGGGTGGTGCCCTTGCGGAGCGAGAGCAGCTCCAGCATCTGGTATTCCTTGCCCGTCAGGTGGACACGGTGACCGTTCACCTCGACCGTCTTGGCGTCCAGGTTCACGGCGATCTCGCCGGTGTGGATGATCGCCTGGGCGTGACCCTTGGAGCGGCGGACCACGGCGTGGGTGCGCGCGATCAGTTCGTCCTTGTGGAAGGGCTTGGTCATATAGTCGTCGGCGCCGCCGCCGAAGGTCTTGACCTTGGTTTCGATCTCGTGGCTGCCCGACAGGATCATGACCGGCGTGTTGACCTTGCCGACGCGCAGCTGGCGCAGGACTTCCAGGCCGCTCATGTCCGGCAGGTTCAGGTCAAGAAGAATGAGGTCGTAGTCATAGATCTTGCCCAGATCGATGCCTTCCTCGCCCAGGTCCGTCGTATAGACGTTGAAGCCTTCCGACTTCAGCATCAGTTCGATGCTTTGGGCGGTTGCGTGATCGTCTTCAATCAACAGGACGCGCATACGTGCCCCTCCAGGCAAAAAGCTTTGCGGTAACCACCCTGACACACGGCCGGGTAACCTTGTTCGCAAGTTAAGACGTGAAAACCTTAAGAAGGGTTAACGCCATCCAATTGAGGCGAATCTAGGCTGATTTGCGAATCGGCGTCGAGAGGCTGGAGTCAACGATTCGAAATTTATTAACCATGTTGGACCCGCGCCCCGTGTTTCGGCCGACAGACCGCCCGTCCTCTCACCTCCCTCACGCACGACGTGCTGCCCGCAACCGCAAGGCGGTTAAGCCGCCACGACCGATTTTGGCGCACAGTAGGATGATATTCCTATCGCGACGTCACGGCCACCTATGATGCCGGCGTCGAGAGTTCGTGAGAGGGAGAAGTTTCGTGCTGGAGGAATACAAGGTGCCGGTCACCGAGGAGGATCAGGTCAAGGCCGGGCTGGCCATTCATCTGATCGCGGCGCGCACCGGCGCCCATCCGTCGCAGATGACCGGTCGGGGTCGGATGAACCCCCGCGCGGCCCGCCCGCGCTGGCTGGCCATGTATCTGTCGCACGTCGCCTATGGCTGGACGATGGAGCGGGTCGGCCACGTCTTCGGCGTCAATCGCGCCAGCGTCGGCGCCGCCTGCCGCTGGGTCGAGGACGAGCGCGAACGGCGCAGCATCGACGATCTGATGAACGACCTCGAAGGCTGCATCCAGGGCCTGTATCAGTCGCCCCGCCTGGAGTTGCCGCAATGAGCCGGCTTCTGGAACGCGCGCGCGATCTGATGGCCAAGCCCGGCGCCTGGCTGTCGGCCGAGGGCGGCGCCTATGCCTTGCGTCTGTCGCCGGATCGCCGCAGCCGCATCAGCCTGACGCTGACCGAGACCGAGTTTCGCGCCCTGATCGACCAGCCCGGCCTGCGCGTGCGGCCCGGCGGCGGCTGGTCGGGACGCGCCCAGCCGGACCCGACGCCGTCCCCCGCCCCCGGTCGTCCCGGCTTCGTGGCGGGCCAGCGCGACCTGATGCAGCCAGATGGCCGCATGGTCCGCGCGCGGGCGAATCTGGGCGAAAGCCCCATCGCCTGGCTGGCGCGGCGCAAGGATGCGTCCGGCCGCCCCTGGCTGACCCCGGCTGAAGCCGCCGCCGGCGAACGGCTGCGGCGCGAGGCGGAACAGGCGACCAGGGGCGCCTCGGTCACCATGCGCTGGGACGCCCTGCCGACCTCCGGCTCAGGAACCGCCGCGCGGATGGAGCCGACCGACCGCGCCCTGTCCGCCGCCCGCCGCGTCGAACAGGCGCTGACCGCCGTCGGCCCGCGCCTTCGCCCCATCCTGACCCGCATCTGCATCCACGGCGACAGCCTGCAACTGGCCGAAACCGGCCTGGGCCTACGCCGTCGCCAGGGCAAGACCGTCCTGAAACAGGCGCTGCAGGCCCTGGCGGATCACTATGGGATCGGGTGAAGTTTTGATGCGCTATCGGATGTGACGAAAGCGTGCTGTGGATGGGAAGCGGACATGCCCAAGTGACTTTGCTGCGCAGGCAGATATTCTAAGCGTATGATGGAGACCAACCTTCAAGAGCCACCTGCAATAATCGAGCTGCGCAGAGATGCAGAAGCGATTGCGCGGCTGAGGCTCTACGGTGATGACTGTGCAATGATGGGCTGGACCGGCGACTACAGGAGCAATTCGCCCGTAGTCGCATTTCTGGCGAAGTCTGAGGCTTCGAATACCAGCACCATCAAAGCCGTGGAAATCTTACTGGAGCAGACAAGCGAAGCAATCTACCTTTGGAGTGTGGAATTTTTCAAACAGGACACGATGAAGCTTGCCGAGTTTCTCTCGACCACCTGTCCAGACCTGGCCCAGCGCTTTCCAAATATCCTCGTTGCGGATGGCGATGAGCCAGAAACTCCCCAACAGTTTCACGCGAAGTTGCTCAGCTTCGTAATCAGAGTGTCCTAGCGACAGGTCCGCATCACAGAAGTTGGGCACGCATGTTTGCAATGGGTCGAAAGCCGAAACAGCCATCGCACCGGGCAACGGACCTTCGCTAACATTCCGCGCGCTGATAATCGCACCCCCACTAGACCCTGTCTTGTCCGCTCAGATCAGGGCGATGGGGATCAGGATGGCCAGGAGGTAGATCAGCGCCCGGATCAGGGCCAGCACCGCGATGACCGCGCCGCGCCCCTTTGACACGTTCAGCCGCCGGGCGAACCAGCGGGACTGCACGACGACGAACCAGGCCGTGCCGCCGGTCATGATCGCCGCGCCGACCGCATTGGGCAGTTCGGGCCGTTGAAAGATGGTCCCGCCCGCCGAGACGAAGGCGGCGCAGACGGCGGCGAGATAGCATTGCGCATAGAAGGGTGCGCGCAGGGTCTCGCGGCTGATGCGTTTCTTCTCGTGGCGCAGCAGGGTGACGGCGGCGACCAGCGGGATCAGGCTGAAGGCCAGCGAGCGAAACAGGACCAGGTTCTGCTGGGACGCATAGACCACGCGGCTGAGGTCGGTCGCCTCGGGCGGCGGCGGCACATGCAGCGCCATCGACAGCAGATTGGTCAGGACGATGGTGGCCAACAAGAACAGCGGCGGGCTGAGCGCATCGTCGTAGCGACGCTCCTCGCTGTCGCTTTGCTCGCGGTCCGAATAGTCCATCGCCGCCAGCGGCCCGCGCAGGATGCGCCACAGGGTCAGGGGATAGAAGACCAGCCAGCTGACCGCCTCGAAGAGAAACTCCTCGAAACTGCGCAGGATCTTCAGCAGGTCCATCCGCGCCCCCCCGGTTACGACCCCGCGATCGTGGGTCGCCGGGCCGGCGGTTGCAACCCCCGACTACTGAACCGCCAGCGCCGCCTCGCGGATGCGGCCGACCATGCTGTTCAAGCCATTGGCGCGCTGGCGCGTCAGGGCCGAGGGCAGGCCCAGCCGATCCAGCGCCGCGCGGGCGTCGAAGGCGACGATCTCCCGCGCCGTGCGGCCTGAATAGAGTTTCAGTAGCAGGGCGATATTGCCCTTGGACAGGGCGCTGTCGCTGTCGGCGGCGAACCACAGACGCCCGTCGTCCTGCGTCGTCGCCAGCCAGACCTGGGCGGCACAGCCCGGCACCTTGTTGGCCTCGATCCGGTCGGCCTCGTCCAGCGGAGCCAGCCCCTTGCCCAGTTCGATGACGTATTCGATCCGTTGCTCCCAATCGCCCAGCAGGTCGAAATCCTCGGCCAGTTCGGCCAGGGTCTGGTCCAGGGTGTCGGTCGGCGGCGTGCGGTCGGTCATGCGCCGCCAGATAGGCCGCGAGGCCGTTAACGACAACCGGCCGTTTTGTCCCCCGATATTCATGGTGAACGCCGCAATGGGGTTCGCCTCAGGGGGGAGCGGCCTCGCACCGACTCAGCCGCAGCCCTAGTCTGGGCGCAGACGAAACCCATGGCCCGCCCTTCTTGAAACCCGACGCCCACGCCAGATTCGAGGACGACCCGACGCACGACGCGGCGTTGGGCGCTCCGCTGGTCGCCTTATGGCATGCCATCTGGGCGGTGGCTGTGGCATTGACGGCGCTCGCGGCCCAGATGATGGACGGGCTGAAGGACGCGCCGCTGGCCGCCCTGCTGCTGATGGCCTTCCCCGGCGTGTTCGGCGTCGTGCTGATGGTGCGCGACAGCGTGGGGCTGAGGCTGGCCGTCATGGGCGGGTGGATTTTGGCCGCCACCGCTTCGGCCGGCCTGACCGGCGGCGTGACCGGCGCCCTGCCCGGCCTGATCCTGACGCCGCTGGCGGCGGGGATCGCCCTGGATCACGGCGTGCATCACGCTCGCGTCGGCGCCGACCGCCTGACCCGGATGGGCGCCTTTGCGGTGGCCCTGCCGCTGCTGGCGGGGCTGATCTCGACCTGGCTGAACGGGGCGGAGGCGCAAGCCCCCCTGCTGGCCGCTGTCTCAGGCCTGCTGGCCATGGGCGCGATCATCGCCGCCATGCGCCTGACCTGGAGCGCGCGCCAGCGTCGCCTGGACGAGGCGGAAGGACAGGCCGCCCGCATCGCCGCCCTGCTGGAGGATCAGCCGGCCCTGACCCTGCTGCTCGATCCGTCGGGCCGCGCGGTCGCCACCTGGGGCACGCCGCCGCCCGCCCTGTCGGTGCTGGCCCTGACCGAACAGGGCCTGATCTCGGCCGTCCATGCGCCGGACCGACCGGCCGTGTCCGCGGCCCTGGCCCGCGCCCTGTCGGGCCAGTCGGTCGAGGTCCAGTTCACGCCGCGCATCGCCCTGGACCGCCGTGTCGTCATGATCCTGGGCCCGTTCCAGCACGAGACGGACCGCCCGCGCCTGATCGCCCAGGCGTTCGACGGCACGGCCCAGTTCGCCCGTGAGCTGGGGCTGGAGACCGCCCGCGTCGAGGCCGAGGCCCAGTCGGCCGGAAAGACCCGCTTCCTGGCCAATATGAGCCACGAGCTGCGCACCCCCCTGAACGCCGTGATCGGCTTTGCGGACATCATGCGCCAGAAGCTGTTCGGCCCCCTGCCCGAACGCTACGCCGGCTATGCCGACGCCATCCATCAGGCGGGCGGCCACCTGCTGGATCTGATCAACGACGTCCTGGACCTGTCCAAGATCGAGGCCGAGCGCTACCAGCTGGCGATGGAGACGTTCGACGCCCGCGACGCCGTGTCCGCCGCCGTCGCCCTGGTCCGGCTTCAGGCGGACGACAAGGGGGTCGAGCTGGCCGCCGTCCTGCCGTCCGAGCCGATCAAGGTCTGCGCCGACGCCCGCGCCCTGAAGCAGATGGCGCTGAACCTGCTGTCCAATGCGGTCAAGTTCACCCCGGCCGGCGGCTCAGTGACCATTACCCTGGACGCCGACGGACCGGATCTGGATCTGGCCGTGTCCGACACCGGCGTCGGCATCGCGCCGCAGGACCTGCAACGCCTGGGCCGCCCCTTCGAACAGGCCGGCGGCGCCGACCAGAAGGCGCAAGGCACGGGCCTGGGCCTGTCCCTGGTCCGCAGCCTGACCGAACTGCACGGCGGCCGCATGACCATCGACAGCACCCTGGGCGAAGGCGCGGCGGTGATGATCCGGTTGCCGGTGATGGTGGCGGCAGGGTCGCTGGATCCACAGCCGAGCGAAGCGACCCCTGCGACGGTTGAGGCCTGAGCGTTAGCTTTGGGTTGTGAGGACGCGCGCGCATCTCTAGCAGTCTATGCAGAATGCCGCTCTGTCTCGAGGCCCTGATATGCGCACAAAGCTGAAGCTTGCCATGCCGCTCGGCCTGACGGTCGGGCTGATCGGCCTGCTGTTTGTGACCGCGCCAAGCGCGAGCGGATCGGCCGCGACCCTGTTCGGTTGGTCGCGGTGGCCGGAGGAGGTCGGCCTTGTCGTCGTCACGCTCGGGCTGGGGCTGGCGCTTTTCGGCCTAGTCCTCACCCTGCGTGGCCGGCTAAAGGCGGCGAAGCCGAACGCGCCCCGTAAAGCCGATCCGACGCGTCGCGCCCTCTAAACCTGCCCCATCGCCAGGAAGGCCCTACCCGCCGCGAAGTCGCCGGCTTCGAAGGTGGAGCGGGCGATGCTGCCGTCGCGGAACAAGAACTCGACCGTGAAGACCTCGCGCGGGTCCAGGGCCGACAGGGCGTCGGCGGCGGCGGCGGGGAACAGCCAGGCCTGACCGGCCGGACGGCCTTCGGGCAACAGCATCGTATCGGCGCTGGTCACCCCGGCGGCCCAGAAGGCGCGGCGCTGGGCGGCGGGCGGCAGGTCGTGCGACAGCCACGGACGCGGCGCCACCGTGTGGTCGCGCATCACCACCCGCACCCCGGTCGGCCGCGAGCGCCCCTGCCAGGACACCACGGCGGCCAGTTGATCGGGCCGGTCCATGCCGCCCACCACGCCGAACCGCACCGGCGAGGCGCCGGTCACGGTCGCCTGCATCAACCGCCAGGTCGGGCGCGCATAGGCCGCGCGATCCGCGCTCCACTTTCGGCGATCGCCGGGAAACTCCATCCGCGTCGTGCGCGACCAGCCGGAAAAGGCGGTCTGGACCCGGCCCTGAACCGTCTTCAGATCCGTCGAGCCGCACGGCGTCGTGTTTGCGCGCGCCCGCGCCCGCTGGGCCGTCTCAGCCAGCTGCCGGTCGTTGGATCCGGCGCGCAGGGCTGCGCCCCGCGCCTGATAGGCCGCAGCCGTCAGGGCGGCGGTCAGTTGCGGCTCGAACAGGCCGCAGCGGTCGTTGGCGGCCAGCACGAAGCTGCGCTCATAGAAGCGGTCCTGCGGCGCGGCGAAGGCTGCGACGGGCGTCGCGGCGATCAGCACGGCCGACAGGAAACCTCTGGCTTGCCGGGGGGAAAGGCCTATCCTCATGCCCCGACCCTAGCGCGCCAGGGTTGGGGTTCCGTGTTCGAGCAGGGTTAGCGAATTGCTTCTTTCCAGCGACCTGTGGGTCAGCGCCCTGATCCGCCGCGCCCAGATCGAGGGCGCCTATGCGACCGTGGTCAAGAAAGGCGACGCGCGCGCCGGCTCGGTCATCGTCAAGGCCTACGACACCACCACCCGCACCGCCCGCCTGTTCACCGAAGCCTTCGGCACCGACGGCGACCGCCTGTGGATCCAGCCCGTCACCTCCCACAGCGAAAGCGAACTGGACGCCTATATCGCCCGGCAGAGGGGATATGACCCGGACGTGTGGGTGGTCGAGATCGAGGACCGGCAGGGGCGGCACTTCATCACGGAGACGGTGCAGGGGTAGATGCGCCGTTCGTCGTTCCAAGAAGCGAACTTGAGCCCTAGCATTCCCGGTGAACCCGTCTAGCTTCGACCCCGGGGAGAGCCTGTGGCCGACGCAAGCAAGACCGGAACGGATTGGAAGGACGACGAGCTCGACGCCATCGTCGCTGACTATTTCTCCATGCTTGCCCTCGACGCGGCGGGCGAGCCGTTCGTCAAAGCGCATCGCGCTCGTGCACTGATGGAGCGAACCGGCCGAAGTCACCGCTCGGTCGAATTCAAACACATGAACATTTCGGCCGTCGCAGCCGAGCTGGGCTTGCCCCATGTGCGCGGTTACCGCCCCATGGCCAACTACCAAGCCGCCATCTTCGACGCCATCGACCGCCACCTAGACGCCCATCCCGAAATCCTAAATGACAATGCTTTTTCTTTCCTCCCCGTTGCGCTGACATGGGGCGGTGGATCGGCGCTCTTTCGCGCCGAGACGGAGGGAACGACTGGGTCTGAGCGAGGCGTCGCCGAATCCGCGTCAAGGTTTGACGACGCAGGTGCAAGCCATCTGCCCCTCACCCTCACCGAAAGCCCTCCCCCCGGCCCGGCCCGCACCCCGCGCCCGGAAGGGCTCGCCCGCCTCGTCCGCAAGTACGACCCAGCAGCCCGCGATCACCGGAACCGGTCCCTCGGCTTGCTGGGCGAAGAGCGCGTCTTCCATCACGAGCGCGCGCGTCTCATCGCGCACGACCGCCCCGACCTCGCGCGTCGCATCGAATGGACCAGCCAAGAACGCGGCGACGGCACCGGCTATGACATCCGTAGTTTCGACCCTACCGGCGCCGAGCGCCTGATCGAGGTGAAGGCCACCCGAGGTGGCCCCACGACGCCCTTTTACCTGACCCGCACCGAGCGCGAGGTTTCGCAGGAACGCCCCGACCACTGGCGGCTCTACCGCCTCCACGACCTTTCAGCCGCGGCAGGGCTCTTCATCCTGCCGCCGCCGCTGGAAGCGTCGGTCACGTTAGAGGCCGAGGCTTGGAAAGCCCACTTCTGACCGGTCAAGGTTCGAACCGGATCAGGTCATACTTCTCCGCGAAGCACGCCACGAACGCCGCCGGGTCTTCTTCATTCCGCCAAGCGCGCGTTAGCTGATCTTCGTCGATCCCGGCGTCGGTCACTGACAGACGCCAGTCGCTTAGCAACAACCGATTCACTGTCCGAATCCACTGTGCGCGGTGCATCACTCGACCTCGCCCGATGGCCCTTTCAGCGCCTTGGCCTTGGCTCGTTCCAACTGACCGATGCTCGTTTCCGGCGTCGGCAGACGCTCCGGCATCACACCGCCCAGTTCTGAGATGGTCTGGCGCACCTTCTTGCCGACGGCATGGTGAATGTCGTTGGCCTGCGCCTTTGTGCTCGCCCCGTCTCGCCTTAGCTTGTCCTCGGCCTGAGTGGCGCGGAACAGGTTCGCGGCTAGTTCCGTCGATCCCATGTGATCCAGTATCTTTTGGCTCTTCTTCAGGCCCTTCAGCGCGTGGATGTCGCGCATGGTCCGGCCGCCATAAAGGCCGCGATAGCCGTGGTCCTGAAACACCGCATAATCCAGTCCGGTCTCAACCCCCGCCTGCCTCGCGGCGGAGGCCAGCGCGGTATTGTGTTGCGCCATCTCGCGCCTCAGCATCAATCGCTTGTCGTCCTCCGACAGGCCGCCAAACGCTGGGTCGTCCGCGATCTCCTGACGCCGCGTCTGGACGGCGAAATAGGTCTGCCCCGCCGCGATCACAGGCTTGGACGGGTCACCGTTCTGGACGATCAGGTAACAGGCGTAACGAGACAACCGCACATCGGCGACCTCGCGTTGCGCGCCAGAGCCCAGATCGACCATTTTGGTGACGTCACCGAAATGGTCCGCCGGATCGAGCCCCGCCGCAGCCGCCGACACACGCGCCTTCTCAATCACGGACAGGAAGTTGCGGTAATCCTGATAGCCGAGAACGGGGGCAAGCTGCCTCGCCAGCCAATACTCAACCCCTTCGTCCTCATGGCGAATGGACTCGAACGACTGGCGATGCGGAGGAGCGATGTCGGTCATCTGGTGACTATCACGCCAGCAGAACAAAAAGGCAACTCTGTTATCCTTTTGCCAGCGCTCCTCGGTCAGCTCTCAATCCTCGTCCATCTTCAGGGCGGCGATGAAGGCTTCCTGCGGGATCTCGACCTTGCCGAACTGGCGCATGCGCTTCTTGCCGGCCTTCTGCTTCTCCAGCAGCTTCTTCTTGCGGGTGGCGTCGCCGCCGTAGCATTTCGAGGTCACATCCTTGCGCAGGGCGCGGACGGTTTCGCGGGCGATGATCTTGCCGCCGATGGCCGCCTGGATCGGGATCTGGAACAGGTGGGGCGGGATCAGTTCCTTCATCTTCTCGACCATGCCCCGGCCGCGCGTCTCGGCGCGGGCGCGGTGGACCAGCATGGACAGGGCGTCGACCGGCTCGGCGTTGACCAGGATGGACATCTTCACCAGGTCGCCGACCTTGTATTCGGTGATCTCGTAGTCGAACGAGGCGTAACCCTTCGAGATCGACTTCAGCCGGTCGTAGAAGTCGAACACCACCTCGTTCAGCGGCAGCTCATAGACCACCATGGCGCGGTTGCCGACGTAGGACAGTTCGATCTGCTGGCCGCGACGGTCCTGGCACAGCTTGATGACGCCGCCCAGGTATTCGTCGGGGGTCAGGATGGTGGCCTTGATCCAGGGCTCGGCGATCGTCTCGATCTGCATCACGTCGGGCAAGTCGGCCGGGTTGTGCAGGTCCATTTCGGAGCCGTCGCGCAGGCCGATCTTGTAGACGACGGACGGCGCCGTGGCGATCAGGTCGAGGTTGAACTCGCGGCTCAGGCGCTCCTGAATGATCTCAAGGTGCAGCAAACCCAGGAAGCCGCAGCGGAAGCCGAAGCCCAGCGCCGCCGAGCTTTCCATCTCATAGGTGAAGGAGGCGTCGTTCAGGCGCAGCTTGCCGATCGCGGCGCGCAGGTCCTCGAAGTCGGCGGCGTCCACCGGGAACAGGCCGCAGAAGACCACCGACTGGACCTCCTTGAACCCCTTCAGCGGTTCGGCGGTCGGCTTCTTCTCGTCGGTGATGGTGTCGCCGACGGCGGCATGGGCGACTTCCTTGATCTGGGCGGTGATGAAGCCGACCTCGCCGGGGCCGAGCTGATCGACCGGGGTGTTCTTGGGCAGGAAGACGCCGACGCGGTCGATCAGGTGGGTCGAGCCATTGCGCATCATCTTGACCCGCATGCCGGTCTTCAGCACGCCGTCGAACACGCGCACCAGCACGACGACGCCGAGGTAAGGGTCGTACCAGGCGTCGACCAGCATGGCCTTCAGCGGGGCGTTCACATCCCCCTTGGGCGCCGGAAGCTTGGTGACGATGGCCTCCAGCACCTCCTCGATGCCGATGCCGGACTTGGCGCTGGCCAGGACGGCTTCGGAGGCGTCGATGCCGATCACGTCCTCGATCTGGGCGCGCACGCGGTCCGGCTCGGCCGCCGGCAGATCGACCTTGTTCAGGACCGGGACGATCTCGTGGTTGTTGTCGATGGCCTGATAGACATTGGCCAGGGTCTGGGCCTCGACCCCTTGCGAGGCGTCCACGACCAGCAGCGAGCCTTCGCAGGCGGCCAGCGAGCGGCTGACCTCATAGGCGAAGTCCACGTGGCCCGGCGTGTCCATCAGGTTCAGGATGTACTCCTCGCCGTCCCTGGCCTTGTAGGTCAGGCGCACGGTCTGGGCCTTGATGGTGATGCCCCGTTCCTTCTCGATCTCCATATTGTCGAGCACCTGCTCGGACATCTCGCGCGCGGTCAGGCCGCCGGTGTGCTGGATCAGGCGGTCGGACAGGGTCGACTTGCCGTGGTCGATGTGGGCGACCACGCTGAAGTTGCGAATGTTCGAGATCGGGGGAGTCGTCATCCGCGCGCCCCTATCACGCGCGGGCGCCGGGGACCAGACGCGGCGCGATCCGGCCCCGATCAACGGGCGTATTACAGCTTTGCAATGATGGCGTTTGTCTTTGAGCGCGGCTCTGTGACGCGATAAGGAGACAGCCATCGCCTGATCGCTCTCCAAGGACGTTTTTCCGTGCTCCAGACGACCCGACCCACTCTCTTGGCCGGCGCGGCCGTTCTCGCCGTCCTGCTGCTGGCCGGCTGCGGCGGCGGAGACGACAAGAAGGCCCACGGCAAGGAAGCGGCCGGCGCGCGCCAGACCGTGACCGCCGCGACCGTGACCCAGATCAATCTGGCCCGCACGGTCAGCGCCTCGGGCTCCGTCTCCGCCTGGGAAGAGGTGCCGGTGGCGGCCGAGACCGGCGGCCTGACCGCCGTCGCCGTCTATGTCGACGAAGGCTCCTACGTGCGTCAGGGCCAGCCGCTGGTGCAGATGAACGACGTCCTGCTGCGCGCCCAGCTGCGCCAGCAGCAGGCCCAGGTGCAGCTGGCCGAGGCCAATGTGGCGCGCGACAACGCCGCGCTTGATCGCGCGCAGCAGCTGAAGGAACGCGGCTTCCTCAGCCAGGCGTCGCTGGATACGGCCCTGGCCAACCAGCGCAGCTCGAACGCCAATCTGGCCGCCGCCCGCGCGGCCCTCAGCCAGACCCAGACCCAGTTGTCGCAGGCGACCATCCGCGCGCCCGTCGGCGGGATGATCATCAGCCGCAGCGTCACCAAGGGCCAGATCATCGCCGCCGGGACCGAGCTGTTCCGCATGGTTCGCGACGGCCGGCTGGAACTGGACGCCCAGGTGCCGGAAACCGAACTGTCGCTGGTCCGCGCCGGTCAGTCCGCGATCGTGACCTCCAGCGAGGCCGGCCAGACCACCGGCTCGGTCCGCATCGTCACGCCCGAGGTCAATGCGCAGACCCGCCTGGGCCTGGCCCGCATCTCCCTGGCGCCCGGCGCCCAGCTGCGCCCCGGCATGTTCGCCCGCGCCGAGATCGCCGTCGGCGATCAGCCGGCCTTGGTCGTGCCGTCCTCGGCCGTCGTCTATCGCGAGGCCAAGGCCGGCGTCTATGTCGTGGGTCAGGGCGATGTCGTCCGCTTCGTCCCGGTCACGACCGGCGTTCGCAGCGGCGACCGCGTCGCGGTCACGGGCGTCCAGGCCGGTCAGCGCGTCGTGGTTCAGGGCGCAGGCTTCCTGGGCGAAGGCGACCATGTGACGGTGGCCCCGGCCACGGCGGCGCCCCAGCCGGCGGCGCCCGCCGCCCCTGCCCCCGCCGCTGCAGTAGCGCGCTAGGATCGGACCGATGGGCTTTCAGAACATCTCGTCCTGGTCGATCAGGAACCCGATTCCCATCGTCCTGCTGTTCGTCGTCCTGACGATCGCGGGGACGATGAGCTATTTCACGCTCAGGACGAACAACTTCCCCGACGTGGATCTGCCGGTCGTCGCCGTCACGGTGGTCCAGGCCGGCGCCGCCCCGACCGAGATGGAGACGCAGGTCACCCGCCTGGTCGAGGATGCGGTGGCGGGCCTGGGCTCGGTCAAGCACATCACCTCGGTCGTCAACGAGGGGGTGTCGACCACCTCCATCGAATTCCAGCTGGGCGTGAACCTGGAGAAGGTCACCAACGACGTGCGCAACGCCGTCAGCGGCATCCGACAGAACCTGCCCGCCGACGTGCAGGAACCGATCGTCCAGCGCATCGAGTTCACCGCGATCCCCTTCGCCAACTATGTGGTGCGGGCGCCGGGCATGAGCCCCGAGGAGCTGAGCTGGTTCGTCGACAACACCGTGGCCAAACGCCTGCTGTCGGTGCGCGGCGTCAGCCAGATCAGCCGTGACGGCGGCGTCAGCCGTGAAATCCGCATCAAGCTGGACCCCGCGCGGCTCGCCGCCTCGGGCGTGACGGCGGCCCAGGTTTCAAACCAGCTGCGCGCCTCCAACATCAACCTGCCGGGCGGCCGCGGCGAGATCGCGGGCGAGGAACAGGCCATCCGCACCGTCGGTTCGGCCAAGTCGGTCGAACAACTGCGCGAGACCCTGATCCCCATCGGCAGCCGCAGCGTGCGCCTGGGCGACCTGGGCCAGATCACCGACGAATGGTCCGAGCCGCGCGGCCGCGCCCGCTTCAACGGTCAGGAAGTCGTCGGCTTCGGCGTCTCGCGCGCCATCGGCTCGTCCGAGGTGGACGTCTATGACCGCGTCAAGGCCGAGATCGAGAAGCTGGACCAGGAGCGCGGCGACGTCGCTATCGAGGAGGTGGCCAACACCACCGAGGACGTCGTCAACAACTTCCACGCCTCTGTCGAGACCCTGGTGCTGGGCGCCCTGCTGGCGATCGCGGTCGTCTTCATCTTCTTGCGGGACTGGCGCGCGACCCTGATCGCGGCGGTGGCCATGCCGCTGTCGCTGATCCCGACCTTCTGGGTGATGGACCTGACGAACCAGTCGCTGAACGTGGTGACGCTGCTGGCCCTGTCGCTGACCATCGGCATCCTTGTGGACGACGCCATCGTGGAGATCGAGAACATCGTCCGCCACATCCGCGACGGCAAGGCCCCCTACCCCGCCGCCATCGAGGCGGCCGACGAAATCGGCCTGGCGGTCATGGCGACGACGGCGACTCTGATTGCGGTGTTCGCCCCCACCGGCTTCATGCCCGGCGTCGTGGGTCAGTTCTTCAAGAGCTTCGCCATCGCCACCTGCGTCAGCGTTCTGTTCTCGCTGCTTGTGGCGCGAACCCTGACGCCCCTGATGGGCGCCTATCTGCTGAAGCGCGACCAGGGCAAGGAGCACAAGGAGCCCTTCTGGATGGGGCCCTATCTGAAGGCCCTGAACTGGGCGCTGGGCGACGACTGGCGCAAGCGCCGGGCCGACCACCATCCGCGCGCCAGCTGGTTCCGCCGTAAGGTCGCGGACCGGATGTTCGATCACCGGCTATGGGTGCTGGGGATGGGGATCCTGTTCTTCTTCCTGTCGATCTTCATGGCGACCAAGCTGCCGGGCGAGTTCATTCCGGTCGAAGACATCTCGCGCTCCACCGTGACGGTGCAGTTGCCGCCGGGCGCGACCCTGGCGGAGACGGATTCCGCCGTGCAGCGCATCAACCGCGAACTGATGAAACGGCCCGAGGTGGCGTCGGTCTATTCGTCCGTCGGTTCGGCGACGACCAGCTTCGGCCCCGGCGGCGGCGGTTCGGCCGGCGAGGTGCGCAGCGCGAACCTGACCGTCAATCTGGTCGGGCGCTGGGATCGCAAGCTGAACCAGCAGGAGTTCGAGCGCGACATGGGACCGGTGCTGCGCCAGATCCCCGGCGCGCGGATTCAGTTCGGCGCCTCGGGCGGCGGCGGCGGGTCCAGCCTTCTGACCATCGCCCTGGTCGGGGACGAAGCGAACGTGCTTGAACCCGCGGCCGCCAAGGTCGAGCGCGAGATGCGCAGCATTCCCGGCCTGTCCAATGTGGTGTCCTCGGCCTCGCTCGTGCGCCCGGAAATCCTGGTCACGCCGCGCGCCGACGTCGCCGCCCTGCAAGGGGTGTCGACCCAGGACATCAGCCAGGTGGCGCGCGTCGCCACCCTGGGCGACGCCGATCAGCTTTTGCCCAAGTTCAACCTGGGCGACCGTCAGGTGCCGATCCGGGTCATGCTGACGGAACAGGCGCGCTCGGATCTGGGCGTGCTGGAGAACCTTCAGGTGCCGACGGCGTCGGGCGCGACGGTGCCCCTGTCGGCGGTGGCGGACATCACCTTCGGCGCAGGCCCCAACCAGATCAATCGTCTGGACCGACTGCGCGTGGCCAACATCACCGCCGAACTGACCGGCCTGACCCTGAGCCAGGGCACGCAGGCGGTGAACGCCCTGCCCGCCATCAAGTCCCTGCCGCAGGGCGTCAGCCAGAAGCCGTCGGGCGACGCCGAAAGCTTCCAGGAACTGGGCATGGGCTTCGCCTTCGCCATCGTGACCGGCATTCTGCTGATGTATGTCGTGCTGGTCCTGCTGTTCAAAAGCTTCTTCCACCCGATCACCATCCTGGCGGCGCTTCCCGTGTCGTTCGGCGGCGCCTTCTTCCTGCTGCTGGTGACGGGCAAGTCGCTGTCCATGCCGGCCCTGATCGGCATCATCATGCTGACCGGGATCGCGGCGAAGAACTCCATCCTGCTGGTCGACTACGCCATCATGGCGATGGAGAAGGGGATGGGCCGACACGACGCCCTGATGGACGCCGCCCACAAGCGGGCGCGGCCGATCATCATGACGACGATGGCGATGGGGCTGGGGATGCTGCCGATCGCGGCGGCGTTCGGCGAAGGCACCGCCTTCCGCTCGCCCATGGCCATCGCGGTCATCGGGGGGCTGATTACCTCGACCGCCCTGTCGCTGCTGTTCGTGCCGGTGGTGTTCAGCCTGATCGACGGGGTCAAGCGCCGCCTGGAAGGCCGACTGAACAAGATGTTCCACGGCCAGCACGGGCACGAGGAGCCGGCGGCGGAGGATCGCCCGGCCTGATCCGCCCAAGACTGAAACGACCAAGGCCCGGCGGAGCGATCCGACCGGGCCTTTTTTTGGACGCTGTGTAGCCTAGCAGTCTATGGCGTTGCTGAGGCACTGGGCCAGCACAGCCGCGCCAATGCGCCGGGGCTTGCAGGCCGCAGCGACCACTGTCCGCCGAGTTGTCGCGCCAGGGCCGTCGTAATCCGAAGACCCAAGCTCGTCGGTTCGCCGCTCGCTGCTTCAGTAACCCCCACCCCATCGTCGGCGACCGTCAGCGTGCGAACCGCGCCATCGTCGCACAGATCGATCGTGATCCGGCCTGGCCGGTCGGGAAAGGCGTGCTCCAGCGCGTTGTTGACGCACTCCAGCATGATCAGGACCACGGGCGTGGCCTCCTCGGCCGACAGAACCACGTCGCCGCTGGAAATGGAGACAATCACGTCGTCACGCGCGGCCGCCGTCAGCGCATCGTCGACGATCGATCGCGCCAAATCCTGAAAAGCGGTGTTCTTCTGGTCTGCGTCGGCCAGACTGCGCTGGATGCGGGCCACCAGACCCGTGCGGGACGAGGCGTCGGCCAAAGCCTTTCTGGCGCCTGGGTCGGCGGCGGCGCGCGCCTCCAGGCTCAACAAGGCGCTGACCACCTGAATATTGTTCGACACCCGGTGCTGCACTTCTCTGAGCAGAATGTCGCGGCTTTCCGCGAGCGCGGCGTTGCGCTCGACTTCGCGCGCCAACTTTCCTGACGCCTTGTCCATGCCGACGATGAAGAAGATGTCGACGGCGACGACGAAGGCATAGAAGCCGATGGCGACGAAGGTCGCGACGCTGAGGTCGAACCCAGCCGGGCCGATCCAGAACCACCAGGCCGACAACCCCGACAGGGTCGCTGTCAGGACCGCCGGGCGCAGGCCCGCATAGAAGGCGACCAGCACGACGGCCGGAAAGAAGGTCAGATAGGGAAAGCCCGGTGGAAACCAGTGCGCCAAGCCATAGCGAATGGCGAAGGCGACCAGCCAGGCGGCTATGGCGAAGGCATAACCGCGCCAGACGGGCGTTCGAAACTTCTGATGACGCATTCGCTTCCTCAATGGACGCAGTGCGTCGACAAAGCCTTGTATCGGGCAGTGGAACGTCCGCGTCCAGCATGGCTTGACGAGGGAAACCGGCCGATCGGCGAAAAGTCGATAACGAGGGCCTGCTGTGACAACGCGAGGTCGCACCCGCCCACGGGCTTGATTGCACAGAAAAAGGGCCGGCCGGTTTCCCGGTCGGCCCTTGGTCGGTCAGCCTTGAGGGCTGGCGATCAGTATTTGACCTTCAGCGTCACGCCGTAAGTGCGCGGGGCGCCGAGGTAGGCGTTGTAGGTCGCCGTGTCGGTGGCCTGGTTGTAGAAGGTGCCGTTGGCTTGCGGCGTCGTGGTGTTGGTGAAGGCCGTGCCTTGCAGCGGCGCGGCGAAGCCGACCTGGGTGTATTCTTCTTCCAGCAGGTTCTGGCCCCAAACCTCCAGCGTCCAGCGTTCGTCGGCCGAACCGATCGAGACCCGGCCGTTGACGACGGTGAAGGCGTCCTGGTTCTTGTAGGGCAGCAGGTCCGAGCCGGTGTTGTATTCGGTCGAATATTTGGCCGACAGGTTGAAGCCGCCGCGCAGGCCGCCGCCCAGTTCGCGATCGAACGCCAAGGCGCCGGTCAGCGACCATTCCGGAGCGAACGAAGCACGCGCGCCCGGCAACAGCGACAACTGCGGGAAGCGGCCGGGGCTGGACAGGTCGCCGGCGCCGAACTGGCCGTATTTGGCGTCGGTGTAGGTCACGCCGCCCTGGAAGCTCAGGCCCTCGACCGGGGTGAACCAGACCATGTCGGCGTCGACGCCGCGCGAGGTCAGTTCCGGGATCGATTCCACCACGAAGGCGGTGCCCAGGAAGGTGTTCAGCTGGAAGTTCTCGAACTTCTGATCGAAGTAGGTGACGTTCAGCAGCATGGTGCGGTCGAACAGGGTCGTCTTGACGCCCGCTTCATAGCTGTCGACGGTCTCGGCCTTGAAGAACAGCGAGGCGTCCGGCGTCACGCCCGTCTGCACCCGGTCCATATTGTAGCCCGCGCCCTTGTAGCCGCGCGCATACGAGCCATAGACCATGATCGACGGGTTGAAGCGGTAGGACGCCTTAATCGTGCCCGAGATGTCGGTGTCGCTGAACTTCTCTTGGATCCGGCGACCATCATACAGCGGGTTGGACCAGGGCAGGCACAGCAGGCCGAGCGCAGCGGCCGGCGTGGCGACGTTGGCGGTGCCGGGGATCGGCGACACGGTGCGATTGGCCGGGTTCTGATTGGCCAGGGCGCCGCCGCAGGCCGCGCCGTTGGTACCCAGGTTGTCCTGAATCCCGAACAGACGCTTGCTGTCGTAGGTGTAGCGCAGACCCAGGTTGATATCGAAGGCCTCGGTCACCCGATAGGTGTTGTTAGTGAACACGGCGACCGATTCCGACTTCTGGGAATAGTGGTCTTCATAGGCCTTGCCGACGCCGAAGGTCGGGGCGGTGGCGCTGGGCGGCACCGCGCCGATCACGCACAGCGGCTGACCCGCAGCGGCGCCGGCGGTGCCGACCAGGAAGCCGTTCGGATTGGTGAAGCAGCCCAGACGCGAGGGGCTGGGGCCGCCCACGGCCGCCGGCAGCGAGGCCGTCAGCAGCAGGGAGGCGAAGGCGTTGTAGTCCGAGCCGTAGACATAGCTGTCGTCGCGATACACGCCTTCCTTGGTGGCGAACAGACCGACCAGCCAGTCCAGCTTGTCAGACGTGCCAGCCAGGCGGAACTCTTGCGTCAGGTTGTCGACGCCGTAGCCGTTCGAGCCGTCGTTGGCGCGGTACAGGATGTCGGCGCCGGTGTAGTCCAGGTCCATCCCCTGCTGGAACGACCAGTCGCGCCACGAGGTCTGCGACGTCAGGGTGGCGTTGATGCTGGGGAAGTCGATGGTCGCTTCCGCCGACAGACCCATGTCCTCGATCTCTTGCGGCGTCTCGCGGTTCGAATAGGCCAGGCGAGAGAAGGGCACCGTGCCGAACGTCGCGTTCGGCGGCGTCTGTCCGGGGCCGTTCGGCGCGGTCAGGGCGGCGATGAAGGCCTGGGTCGGGCCGACGCGCGTCTGCACGGCGACGCAGCAGTATTCCTCGCGCTTGGTGTAGTCGGCGATCAGGCGCAACGAGACGTCGTCGCTGGGCAGGATCAGCAGCTGACCACGCGTGGTCCAGTAGTCCTGGGTCTGGTCGTCCTTGCGGGTGTTGGGTCCGTCGCCGTTGTTGACGTCGTAGAAGCCGTCACGCTCGCGGTGAGCGACGAACAGGCGGCCGGCGATCTGGTCGGTCAGGCCGCCGGTGACGGAAACCGAACCGCCGATGGCGCCGAAGTTGCCGCCGGTCAGTTCGCCCGCGATCGAGGGATCGAACGAGGGGCGCTCGGTAATGATGTTGATGACGCCGGCCGAGGTGTTCTTGCCGAACAGGGTGCCTTGCGGGCCCTTCAGGACCTCGATGCGGCTCAGTTCGCCCAGGTCGCCGAAGCCGACCGAGTTGCGCGAGCGATAGACGCCGTCGATCACCACGCCGACCGAGCTTTCCAGGCCGGGGTTGTCGCCGACGGTGCCGGCGCCGCGGATGCGCACGGTGGTGGAGGCTTCCGATTGGGTCGAGGTGACGGTCATGCCCGGCGTCAGGATCTGCAGATCCTTGATGTCCTGCACGCCGGCGCCGTCCAGCAACTCCTGCGACAGGGTCGTGACCACGATCGGCACGTCCTGCAGGCTCTGCTCACGCTTCTGGGCGGTGACGATGATGTCGTCGACGGTCGCCGGGGCTTCCTGCGCGGCGGCGACGCCGGCGAATCCCATGACGGCGGCGCCCATGACGGCGGCGGACACAGTGGTCCTGAGTTGAAGATTGCGGCGCATCGGCGTCCTCCCGGCTGAAGCCGCGACGCCAGTGGCGATCGCAGCGTTTCCTGTTCCCTCGACGTCCCCTACGTGGGGGATCATTCGTTACGGACAGGCTAAGCGCGGTTCGGGCCGACCGACAAGCGAGCGTTGTTCGCCGCGACGATTTTTCGCCGCGGATTCGCCTTTGTGTGTCAGGGAAGCGACAGAAAACGCTGACGCTAGGTCAGTTTTTGCCCGTTTTTCGGCCCCAGAGGCTCGACCTCAGAGTGCAGGGCGGCGGGATCCACCTGGCGGGCCCGACCGGCGAAACCCAGCACCAGGGCCGCCGCGATCGCCGACAGGATCGAGCCGCCGATAACGCCCAGTTTGACCTCGATTTGTTCGGGCGAATCGACCGCGCCAGGGAAGGCCAGGACGCCGATGAACAGGCTCATGGTGAAGCCAACCCCGCACAGCAGGGAGACGCCATAGACTTGCAGCCAGCTGGCGCCCGTCGGCCGCGCGCCGATCCTCAGCGCCGAGGCCAGCCAGGCGGCGCCCAGGACGCCGATCTGCTTGCCGAAGAACAGGCCCAGGGCGATGGCGATGACCAGGGGCGCGAACGCCTGCTCCATCGACAGGCCGGCGAAGGAGACGCCCGCCTTTGCGAAGGCGAACAGCGGCAGGACCAAAAAGGCGTTCCACGGATGCAGATCGTGCATCGCCTCCTTCAGCGGGCTTTGACCGTCTTCGGCGCGCCCCTTGATCGGCACGATCATGGCGAAGGCCACGGCGGTCAGGGAGGTGCTGAGGCCCGACAGCACGGTCAGATACCAGACCATGGCGAACCCCAGCACCCAGAAGGGCGCAGGGATGCGGATGCGGTGCGCCACGACCGCGCCGACCGCTAGGGCGCCCAGCGCCCAGAACAGCGGCGTCCAGTTCGCACCCTCGCTGAACAGCACGGCGATCAGGGCGATGGCCCCGAGGTCGTCGACGATGGCCAGGGTCAGCAGGAAGACCCGCAACGACGAGGGCAAGCCCTTGCCGACAAAGCCGAAGATGGCCAGCGCAAAGGCGATGTCGGTCGCCAGCGGAATGGGCCAGCCCGCATGCGGCGCGCCGATGGCGCCGGACAGCAGCAGATACACCGCCGCCGGCCCCGCCATGCCGCCCAGCGCCGCCAGCACCGGCGTCGCCAGCTTCTTCGGGTCGCTGAGTTCGCCGCGCACGATCTCGTATTTGATCTCCAGCCCCACGACGAGGAAGAAGATCGCCATCAAACCTTCCTTGATCCAGTCGGAGATCGTCTCCTCCAGCCGGATCGGGCCGATCTGCAAGACGTGGTAGCTCTTCAGCCAGGCGAAATAGTCGGCCGACCAAGGCGAGTTGGCGATCGCCACGGCGGCGATGGCGGCCAGCGCCAGGGCCGAGCCGGATGCGGCCTCGGTCTTGAGGAAATCAAGTGTCAGTTTGCGCGCCACGGCGGCCTCCAAGCGAACGGAAGTTTCGTCGTGACGCCAGGTTATCGACGGGCGTCGGACCGGATTCGCAAACCAAACTCGGCGCGCCGGCCTGGCCGCACGGGGCGACCTGATGGCTGGGGCCAGAATAGAGGATCAGGGCGGCCAAGCCAAGCCAAAGCAGGTTAGCCGCGCGGGCCGAACAGGATGAGCCCGGCGCCGACCAGACAGATCAGGCCGCCCAGAATGTCCCAGCGATCCGGCGGGGTCTTCTCGACCAGCGCCATCCAGATCAGGGAGGCGCAGATATAGACGCCGCCGTAGGCCGCGAAGGCGCGGCCCGCCGCGTCGCTGGGAACCAGGGTCAGGAGCCAGGCGAAGGCGATCAGGCAGGCGACACCGGGCGCCAGCCACAGGGGTGAACGATCCAGCTTCAGCCAGGCCCAGAAGGCGAAACAGCCGCCGATCTCCGCCAGGGCCGCCAGCGGATAGATCAGCAGGGTTTTCACTCCGGCTTAGCAGCGTCGGCCTTGGCCGCCCGCTCTGCCGCCAGCTTGGCAAGGACCCGACCGCGGCCGCGCGACAGGGCGTGGATGGCGCCGCGCATGGTGGCGACCTCTTGCTCCGAGAAGGCGGCGCGGCCCAGCATGACGCGCAGGTTCTGGCTCATCGAGCGCTTCTTCTCGGGCGGATAGAAGAAGCCGCCGTTTTCCAGCTCTTCCTCCAGATGCTCGTACATGCCGACGAGCAGGTCGTTCGACGCCGGCGGTTCGCTGTCGCGGAAGCGCGGCGGCGGGGCGTCCAGGATCAGGGTGCGCCACTCATAGGCGTTGATCGCCACGGCCTGGGCCAGGTTCAGCGAGTGGTGTTTCGGGTCGATCGGAATGGTGACGATGCCGGCGCACAGGGCGATGTCGGTCGTCTCCAGCCCGGCGCGTTCACCGCCGAACAAGAGGCCCGTCTTCAGGCCCGAGGCCGTGTCGTCATAGAGGACGCGGCTGGCCTCGCGCGGCGTGCGCACGGGCTGGCGCGTCTCGCGCGGGCGGGCTGTCGTGGCGAAGACGGTGTTCAGGTCGGCGATGGCCTCGGCGACACTGTCGAACACCCGCACCCCGTCCAGCACCCAGTCGGCGCCCGAGGCCGTGGCCCAGGCCCGCTCCTGGGGCCAGCCGTCGCGCGGGCTGACCAAGCGTAGATCCGACAGGCCGAAGTTGGCCATCACCCGCGCCACGGCGCCGATGTTTTCGGCCATCTGCGACTTGTCGAGGATGACGGCGGGGGGTGTCAGCTCGGACAACGCAATCAGTCCTCGCCCACCATGGCGATCCAGGGGTCGGCTGTTCCGGCCTCGACCTCGGCGACCTTGACGGCGGGCCAGCCGATGGAGGCGCTGCCGGATGCGGTCCAGGCGGAGACGATGAAGTCGCGCAATTCGCCGGCGCCCGCGCCCAGACGTTCGTTGACGAAGGCCGCGCCGCGCGGGTCGGCGTCACGGAAGCCGCCGGCCTTTTCCAGGCGATAGAAGGGGATCACCGTGGCCAGGGTAGTGGTCAGATAGGAGACGGTGCGCGCCTTGACGTCGAACCCGTCCAGTTTGGCGGCCGGCATGGCGGCCTCGACGGCGTCCAGTCGGGCGACGCGGTTGGTGAACTCGCCCTCGAACACGGCGTGGGTCTGGCGCGAGTTGGTGAAGCCTTCCGGGTTCGGGAAGTCGCCCCAGCCGTTGTAGTGAATGCTGGTGTGATGCGGTTGCGAGCCGTCGCCGACGTAGTGGCCCATGACGCCGATGTCGCGCAGGATCAGGGCCTCGCGGCGGATGCGGTCGGCGCGATACCAGGCCTGACGCTCCATATTGGTCTCGCGCTTCTCGGCGGCGTTCAGCACGCGCCAATAGGCGAAGTCGCGGCCCAGCTGCTGCCAGGCGTCCATCATGGCGTAGGGCAGATAGCCGGCGTCGTTGACGTCCAAACCGGCCTTGGTCAGGGCGGCGTCATATTCGGACTTCAGGCGCGGCAGGTCGTTGAGGCTCATCCCGCGCTGGTCGTAGACGCGACCTTGGTCGTCCAGATCGACGAAGTGGGCGGTGTCGCGCTCGCGGTCGTGCGGCTGGCCGGCGCCCTTCCAGCGGTCGGGCTCGCGCGCCAGTTCGCCCACGTCGGCAATGGCGGCGGGGGTGCGCAGGAAAGCGGGCAGTTCGTCCGGCAGGGCCCGCATCGCGGCCACGCCGATCAGGCGGTGGCCGGTGTTGCCCCAGGCGGTGACGGTGACAGCCGGCGCGGCGACCGCGACGAGGGCCAGGGCGGCGATGGCGAGACGTTTCATGGACAAACCTCAACAAGGATCACGCCCGTCTAACGCATCCTTGATCGCGCCTCCAGCGTCCAAGGGGTGGTGCGAGGCGCATCGGCGCCTAGGTTATGAATGCTCCCCCTTCGTCTGTTTCAGGCTCCACGCCCTTGGGGAGCGATGACGTGATTGCGTCGTCGCCGTCGTCGGACGGCCCTTCAAGTGGACGCCAGACCGAAAGGACATTCCCATGCGCACGCCCCGCATCGCCCTTCTTGCTTCCGTCGCCCTTCTTGCGACCGCCGCGACCGCTCACGCCCAAGACGCATCGACGACGGCGGAGACGCCGACCGCCGCGCCGATGGCCGGGTCGACCACCTTCACCGATGACGAGCTGAAGAAGTTCGACGACGCCATGGCCAAGGTGAGAGCCGTCAGCGACACGCTGAACGGCGCCCAGCCGACGCCGGAACAGCAGGCGCAGATGGCCGCCGCAGTGCAGGATTCGGGGCTGGAGGTGACGCGCTTCAACACCCTGTCCAACGCCGTCGCCGCCGATCCGGCCCTGGCCGCGCGCATTCGAGTGGTCAACGCCACGCCGCCCGCGCCCGGCACGCCGGCCGCCGCCGTGACCGATGACGAACTGAACCGCTTCATCACCGCCATGACGCAGATTCGCGCCGTCACGGCCGAGGTGCAGAACAACCAGGCGACGCCCGAGCAGAGCGCCAGACTGACGGCGGCGGTCGAGGCGTCCGGCCTGACGACCGAGCGCTTCAACGCCATCTCGCAACTGGTGTCCGCGACGCCCTATCTTCAGGCCAAGGCGCAACTGGCCGGCGCGCGTCTGGAAAAGGGCGCCAGCCAGTAGGGATCAGGTGTCGGCGGGCTCGCGCCGGGTGTCCGGCGCGGCCGGGCCCGCCTCGTCCTCGTTCAGCAGACGGCCTTCGCGACGGGGCTTGATGTAGGGAGCGGGCTGGGGCGTCGGCATGTTGCCGCGCATCAGCTGGCGGCCGGCCTTGAGCCCGCCGGTCAGCTGCAGGTCCAGCCGGGCCTCGTCGCGACGGCGCACGTCGCCGATGGTCTCGGCCGCCTCATGCTCGTCCAGCCCCAGTTCGACCAGGGCGCGCTCGCCGAACTTGAGCGCCGACTCGAAGGTCTCGCGGATCTGGTAGTCCACCCCGGCCTGGATCAGGCGCATCGAATGCCCTCGGTCGAAGGCGCGGGCCATGATCCGGGTGGTCGGGAACTCGGACTTGACCAGTTCGACGATGCGGTCGGCAGCCTCGGGCTTGTCGACGCAGACCAGGACCATCTCGGCCTCCTCCGCGCCCGAAGCGCGCAGGGTGTGCAGCTGGGTGCCGTCGCCGTAGTAGACCTTGAACCCGAACTGGGAGGCGGCCTGGATCATCTCCACGTCGTTCTCGATGATCGACACGTCGACGTCGCGGGCCAGCAGGGGTTGGGACACGACTTGGGCGAAACGGCCGAAGCCGATGATCAGCACCTGGCCGCGCAGGTCCTTGGCGAAATCCACGCCCTCGGCGCTTTCGGCGTCCTGGACCGGCTTGGGCGACAGCCGTGCAATCAGCAGCGAGGTCAGGGGCGTCAGGGCCATCGACAGGATGACCACCGCCGACATCATCGCCCCGATGCGGGCGTCGAACAGGCCGGCGGCGACGGCGGCGCCATACAGGACGAAGGCGAACTCGCCGCCTTGTGCGAACAGGCCTGCACGCTCGATCGCCTCATGGTGCGAGGCCTTGAACAGGCGCGCGACGGCATAGATGCCCACGCCCTTGACCAGCATGAAGGCCACGACCCCGCCCAGCACCAGACGCCAGTCGGCGACGACGACCGAGACGTCCAGCGACATGCCGACGCTGAGGAAGAACAGGCCCAGCAAGATGGCGCGGAACGGCTCGACGTCGGCCTCCAGCTGGTGACGGAAGGTCGATTCCGACAGCAGGACCCCGGCCAGGAAGGCGCCCATGGCCATGGACAGGCCGCCCAGCGACATGGCCCAGGCGGCGCCGACCACGACCAGCAGGGCCGCCGCAGTCATCACCTCGCGTCCACCGTACTGAGCCAGCAGGCGGAAGACCGGATTGACCAGATATTTGCCGGCCAGCAGCACACCGCCGACCGCCGCGACCGCGAAGCCGACGGTCTGCCACAGGGGCGGCGCCTGTTCGTTGGCCACGCCCAGCACTGAGGCCAGGACGGCGACGATCGCCAGCAGCGGCACGATGGCCAGATCCTCGAGCAGCAGGATGGAGACCGCGCGCTGGCCCGGCCCGCCCGCGATCTCGCCGCGCTCTTCCAGCATCTGCATGATGACGGCGGTGGACGACAGGACAAAGCCCATGGCGCCGACGAAGGCGACGGGTGCGGAGAAGCCGGCCAGCATGGCGGTCAGGGTCAGGATCAGGCCGCAGAACAGCACCTGGGCCGCGCCGAGGCCGAAGATTTCCTTGCGCAGTCCCCAAAGCCGTTTGGGCCGCATCTCCAGCCCGATGATGAACAGGAAGATGACCACGCCGAACTCGGCGACGTGCAGGATGGTCTCGGGCTCGCGGAACAGCTTCAGGCCGAAGGGACCGATGGCGAGGCCCGCCGCCAGATAGCCCAGAACCGATCCCAGGCCGATGCGCTTGAACACCGGCACGGCGAGCACGCCCGCGGCCAGCAGAGCGGCCGCCGCGCCCAGATCCAGTCCCGTCGTCGCCTCAGCCATCGCATTCCCCCAAGCTTGGCCTCTATTGTGGAGGGCCTTAGCGGCGATTGCGAGAGGACACGAAAGACACGCTGAAAGATCATCGTGCGTAGAGGGGGATTTGGCGCCACAGTTTCGCCCCATGACGATCCGCGACTGGCGGCAACGAAACAACCGGAGGAAGCCATGCCACGCGTAATCAGGATCGCGGCCCTGTCCGTTCTGAGCCTCTCGTTCGCCTCGCCGCCGGTCGCCGTGCCGGCCGTCGCCCTGGCCAAGCCGCTGGATGGCGAACCGACGCCGGCAGCGTGCCGGCCTCTTGGTTTTGAGCTGGGATCGCCTGAGCACGTCGCCGCACCGCCGGCGCCGCGCACCGGTCCGCCGACCCCGCCGGTGAGGATTACGCCGACACGCAAGGAAGATCGCGTCCCCTACGGCGCGCCACCGCCTCCGCCTCCTCCGCCTCCTCCGCCGCCACCGCCCGCCCCCGCGCCGTCATCGATGGCGCCGCAAGATATTGTCGTCACGGGCTCCCGGATCACGCAATCACCGGGCGCCCCGACGTCGCCCGGCATGATGACGCCGCCCCCTGCCGATACCGAACGCTATCCGGATGCGACGCCCAATCCGGTGAAGCGGACCAGCGATCAGCCGGTCTCGACCTTCTCCATCGACGTGGACACGGCGTCCTATTCGAACGTGAAGCGCTTCATTGACGAGGGTCGTGCGCCGCCCAAAGATGCGGTGCGGGTGGAGGAGCTGATCAACGCCTTCGACTATGATTATGCCCGGCCGACCAGCCAGACCCGGCCCTTCGCCATCACCACGGCGGTCGCGGCCTCGCCCTGGGCTGACGGGCGTCAGATCGTGCACATCGGCCTGCAAGGTTATGAACTGCCGGCGGGCGAGCAGCGGCCGTTGAACCTGACCTTTTTGGTCGATGTCTCCGGCTCGATGCGGAGCCCCGACAAGCTGGACCTGGCCAAGAAGGCGATGAATTTGGCCATCGACCGGCTGAGGCCGCAGGACACGCTGGCCGTCACCTATTACGCGGAAGGCGCCGGCACGACCTTGCAGCCCACGAAGGGCGACGAAAAGCTGAAGATGCGCTGCGCGGTCGCCAGCCTACGGGCGTCCGGCGGCACGGCCGGGGCGACCGGCATGACCAATGCCTATGACCAGGCCCAGGCGAACTTCGCCCGCGACAAGGTCAACCGCATCCTGATGTTCACCGACGGCGACTTCAACGTCGGGGTGACCGACAACAAGCGGCTGGAGGACTATGTCGCCGAAAAGCGCGGGACGGGCATCTATCTGTCGGTCTATGGCTTCGGGCGCGGCAACTATCAGGACGCGCGGATGCAGACCATCGCCCAGGCGGGCAATGGGGTCGCGGCCTATGTCGGGGACCTGAGGGATGCGCGCCGGCTGTTCGGACCGGCCTTCGACAAGGGCGCCTTCCCCATCGCCGACGACGTCAAGATCCAGGTCGAGTTCAATCCCGCGCGCGTCGCCGAATGGCGGCTGATCGGATATGAAACCCGGCTGTTGAACGAGGAAGACTTCAACAACGATCAGGTCGATGCGGGCGAGGTCGGATCCGGCGCCAGCGTCACGGCCCTGTACGAGATCACCCCCGTCGGCGGCCCGACCCAGGTTCCCGAAAGGCGCTATCCCGATAACCGTATCGGGGTCGGCGGCGGCGATCCGAACGGTGAGATCGGCTTTATCCAGGTGCGCTACAAACAGCCGGGCCAGAGCCGCTCGGACCTGATCCAGCAGCCGCTGACCAACCGCGCGGGCGGGCCGGTCAGCGCCCAGCCGCCCGAGGCCACGCGCTGGGCCATCGCCGTCGCCGGATTCGGGCAAAAGCTGCGGGGCGATCCGTGGATGACAGCCGACTATGGCTGGGACCGGATCATCGATCAGGCGCAAGGGGCCAGGGGCGAAGACCCCTATGGCGACCGGGCCGAGTTCGTTCAGCTGGTGCGGGCGGCCCAAGGCCTTCCCCCGATGCGGACGCCCTGACCGGAACCGCCACGCTCGCGGCGGGTTTTTGAGCGCAACGCTTCAACCAAGGAAACCCGCCATGAAGATTCGCGACGTGATGACCAAGGACGTGCATCTGGCCCGCCCCGCCGACACCATCCAGGACGTGGCCAGCCGCATGGCCAAGGGCGGCTTCGGCTTCGTGCCCGTGGCGGACGGCGATCAGCTGATCGGCACCATCACCGACCGCGACATCGTGGTGCGCGCCCTGGCCACGGGCGCCGCCTCGAGCGCCTCGGTTGTGGAGTTCATCACCCGCGATCCGCAGACGGTGCTGGACACCGACGACCTGAAGGTCGTGTTGGACCTGATGGGCGCCAAGCAGATCCGTCGCGCCCCGGTCGTGGACAAACATGGCCGGGTGGTCGGCGTCGTGTCGCTGGGCGACCTGTCGACGCGGGTGAAGGAGAAATACGCCGGCGAGACGCTGGAAAGCATCTCGCGTTAAGACCTGCGTAACCGCGCCCCGACACCGGGCGTCAAGGATCGTCGTTCATGCTGTTCCTTCGAATATCGGAGGATGGCATGGCGCGCGCACAGTTCCAGAAGGGTCAGAAGGTCTGGGTCGAGTGCGTCGGCGCCTGGGCCTTTATCGAACAGGTCCAGCCCGTCTGGGCCAAGGGGTTCGAAGAGCCCGTGCGCGTCACCTATGACGTCGGTCTGGGGCGCGAATTCACCGCCAACGAGCTTTTGCTGGCAACCGATGACCCGGCCTCGGATCAGAGTTTAAGCGACTGGCGGCTGCTGCGCGCGCGCAACAAGTGGCAACTGCCCGAGGATTGCCTGCATCACCCCCACCCCGGCACCTATCCGGTCGTCGTGACCGATCGGGCGGACTGGGGCGGTTGGCGCGTGCCGGGCGCCGAATACGACCGCGATCCCCAGCAGATCGAGTTTCAGGCCCGCCTGATCGCCGCCGCGCCCCAACTGATGCGCCTGGCCCAGGATCTGGTGGATCTGGTCGCCGAGACGCCCGACGATGCGCCGCCGGCCGTCCTGACCCTGGCCCGACAGGCGCGCGATACGCTGCATGGGGTGACGCGGGTGCTGGAGCCCGCGCCCGACCGCCTGCTGTCGCCGGTCGCCGCCGCTTAAAAACCCGTTAAAAGCGCGCGCCGAGCCTCGACACGAATCCGCGACGCAGCCTAGATTCCGACAACGAAGTGTTTGTCGGAGGGTCGGGGCTTGCGGGACGAGGAGCGGCGGGAAAATCGGTCGGGGCGTCGCGCCTCCGACCGCGCCGCCGGCGCGCCTGCCTGGTTGCGGATCGCCGTCCTGGTCCTGGCGCTGATCGCGGCGGCCTATGCCCTGATGGCGTCGCGCGAATTCAGCCGGCCGACCCGGGAAATCAGCCGCCTGGAAGCCGAAAACCTCAAGCTGAACGCCGAGCTGGTCGCCAGCCAGACCGCGGTGCTGATCCAGTCGGCCGAAGCGGGCCTGGCCGCGGGCCGCACCGCCATCGCCGCCAAGCGCCCGCCCATCGAGGTCGTCGAGGCCGCACAGGCCGCCGCGCCCAAGGTCGCCTTCACCCTGGTCGGTCCCGGCGAGACGGTGCAGGCCGCCAAGGGCGAAGGACCGGTCGTCGCCGGCCAGGCCAATGCCGACGGCCTGAGGCTGGAGGCGCGGATCGCGCCGGTCCTGCCGAAAGGCGGCGAGACGCGGATCGTGTCGGCGGGCGGCGTGGTGCTGGCCTCCGCGCGCGCCGCCGAAATCGGCCAACCCATCCGCACCCTGATCGGCGTCGACCCTTCCGCCCTGGTCGACCAGGCCGAACCGCGCACCGTGACGCTGGGCGGCCAGGGCGGCCTCGCCGCCGCCGCTCGAACCGTCGCGGGCGGCCCCTATGTCGTCGCGATCTCGGAAGGGACGACCGCCTCCTTCTTCGACGACGCCTGGGTGGTGCTCGCGCCGCTGCTGCTGGGGGTCGGGGTCGTGGTTCTGTTCGTCCTCTATGGCCTGCGCCAGACGCGCCAGCACCGCGAACGGGTAGCCACCGAAAAGCGGTTCCGCATCGCCGTCGAGGCCGCGCGGTGCGGGGTGTGGGAGTGGGATCTAGCCAAGGGCGAGGTGTCGCTGTCGGACTATATGGCCGCGCTGCTGGGCTTTTCGCGCGGCGGTGTGACCGACGCCGAAGATGTGATCGGCCGCGTCCATCCGCGCTTTCAGGAAGATTTCCGCCACGCCCTGCGCCAGGCGGCGGCCTATGGCGCCTTTGAGATCACCTTCCCGGTGGCGGGACCGGACGGGCGAGCGCGGTGGATCGACGCGCGGGGCCAGGCGCGCGGCGAGCGCGGCGACATGGGCTTTTCCGCCATCCTGGGCGTGGCGTTGGACATCACCGAGGCCCGGCGCGCCAAGGCCGCCGCCCAGGCCGCCGAAAGCCGGCTGCGCGACGGGGTGGAGAGCATCTCCGAGGCCTTCGTCCTGTTCGATCGTCAGGGGCGGCTGATCCTGTGGAACCAAGCGTTCGAGGACGCCTTCGGCTTCGATCACGGCGTGGTGCGGCGCGGCGCCATGAAGGACGAGCTGAACCGGATCGCCGGCCTGGCCATCAAGGCCGAGCATCGTCCGGCCAGCGGTCGTGCGGGCCTGCGCGAGGTCGAGCTGAACGACGGGCGCTGGCTGCAACTGTCCGAGCGGTTCACCTCCGAAGGCGGCTCGGTCGTCACCGCCGCCGACATCACCGCCATCAAACGCCAGGAGGCCGAGCGCCGCCGCGCCGCCGACGATCTGCGGGCCACCGTCGATCAGCTGGAATCCAGCCAGGAAAAGCTGTCGTTGCTGGCGCGTAAATACGAGGTGGCCATGACCCGGGCCGAGGCCGCCAACCAGGCCAAGTCCGAGTTCCTGGCCAATATGAGCCACGAGCTGCGCACGCCGCTGAACGCCATCAACGGTTTCTCGGAGATCATGGCCAGCGAGTTGTTCGGGCCGCTGAACGAGAAATACAAGGGCTACGCCGGCGACATCCTGAAGTCGGGCCAGCACCTGCTCAGCCTGATCAACGACGTCCTAGACATGGCCAAGATCGAGGCCGGCAAGATGACCCTGCACTATGAGCCGGTGTCCTTGCGCGAGGTATGCGAGGACGCGGTGCGGCTGATGCGCGGCAAGGTGCAGGACGCGGGCCTGAAGATCGCGGTCGAGGCCGGCGACCTGCCCGACATCGAGGCCGATCAGCGCGGCGTCAAACAGGTGATGCTGAACCTGATCTCCAACGCGGTGAAGTTCACGCCCGAGGGCGGCTCCATCGTCGTGTCGCTGAAACCCTTCGTCGGGGCCGAGGGCGAGGACCGCGTCCGCGTCGCCTGCGCCGACACCGGCATCGGCATCGCGCCCGAAGACCTGGTGCGCCTCGCCCGCCCGTTCGAACAGGTCGAGGGCCAGCATTCCAAGACCACTCAAGGCACCGGCCTGGGCCTAGCCTTGACCAAGTCCCTGATCGAGATGCACGGCGGCCAGCTGAGCATGGAAAGCCAGCCGGGCGTCGGCACGGTCGTCAGCTTCGACCTGCCGGTCAAACGCCCGGATCAGACCGTGCAGCCGATCCGGGCGGCGTTCGCGGCTTAAGGCTTTGGCATATATGGCCAGCCGAAAAGCTGCTGCGGTTTTCGGCCTATCCGAGACCTTCTGCCCGTAGGCTGCGAGCGCGAACTGTTGAGCTTTTTCGGCGGCCCGATCAGAGTGCATTTATGAGCCTCCGATCCCTTCTCGCCCTCGGTCTCCTCGCTCTCGCCGGATGCGCTCCATTTCCGAAAGGGCCACCTTTGATCGGGTACGATCCCGCTCCTTATGGCGATGCATTCCGGGCGGCGGCGACGGAAGCAGTCATCCGGAAAAAGCTGGGAAAGGGCTTCTACGAAGCCTTCGGCGACAAGGCCTATACGATCGGCAAGTCCGGCCTTTGCGCGGACGACTCGCTCCAGCAGTTCTTCTCGCTGCAGCAGGGATGTGCGCTGCTCGGTCCAGGCGACAATCAAGACTGCCGCGAACTGGAGCTTTGCATCCGGCTCACATTGAGCAGCGCATTATTTCGAGACCCAGAGATCAGGTCGGCTGTCGAATCCGCTTTGCTACGTCCCTGCGATGCGCTCACTCCGCCTCGAGATCTGCCATACGCACGATGGCCTTCGGCCATTGGCAAGCCCGCGACCGCCAGTTGGGACTTGCTTGGCTGCAGCAGTTGTCGCCAGGTGGACGGGCGCGATATCGCGTTTCACGAGAACGGCGACCAAACCGTGATTTCATTCACGATTGGCCGCACTTAACGCAAGCAGGCCTCCAGCAACTAGATATGCTAGCCACCCGAAGAGGACGCTCGCAGCGTTCGCTCAAGACAACACGCCGGCCCTAGACCAACTCCACGCCCATCGCGGTGGCTTCGCCGCCGCCGATGCACAGGGCGGCCATGCCCTTGGTCTTGCCGTGGGCTTTCAGGGCGGACAGGAGGGTGGTGAGGACGCGGGCGCCGGAGGCGCCGAGCGGGTGGCCCAGGGCGCAGGCGCCGCCGTTGACGTTGATCTTGTTGTGGGGAATGCCGAGTTCCTGCATGGCGATCATCGGCACGATGGCGAAGGCCTCGTTGACCTCCCACAGATCGACGTCGTCCGCGCTCCAGCCCGCCTTCTTCAGCGCCTTTTGCAGGGCGAAGACCGGGGCGGTGGTGAACAGGTGCGGCTCGTGGGCGTGGGCGGCCTGGCTGACGACGCGGGCGATGGGTGTCAGGCCCAGGGCCTGGGCCGTCGACTGGCGCATCATGACCAGGGCGGCGGCGCCGTCCGAGATCGAGGCGGCCGAGGCGGCGGTGATGGTGCCGTCCTTTCCGAACGCGGGCTTCAGATTGGGGATCTTGGACGGGTCGGACCGGGTCGGCTGTTCGTCGCGGTCGACGGTGACGGGACCTTTGCGCGTCTTGACCTCGACCGAGGCGATTTCGGCGTCGAAGGCGCCTGTCTCCTGGGCGCGCTTGGCCCGGCCGGCGCTTTCGATGGCGTAGGCGTCCTGCTGCTCGCGGGTGAACTGATAGTCCTTGGCCGTGTCCTCGGCGAACTGGCCCATCAGTTTGCCGGGGGTGTAGGCGTCCTCCAGCCCGTCCAGATACATGCTGTCGGAAATGACGTCGTGACCGATGCGGGCGCCGCCCCGGTGCTTTTGCATCAGATACGGGGCGTTGGTCATGGACTCCATGCCGCCCGCCACGATCACGTCGGCCGAACCCGCGGCCAGCGCATCGTGCGCCATCATGGCCGCCTGCATGCCCGAGCCGCACATCTTGTTGATGGTGGTGGCCTCGGTCGAGGTGGGCAGGCCCGCGCCCATGCCCGCCTGACGCGCCGGCGCCTGGCCCAGGCCCGCAGGCAGGACGCAGCCCATGATGATCTGCTCGACTTTGTGCGGATCGAGGCCCGCGCGGTCCAGCGCCGCCTTGACCGCCACAGCGCCCAGGTCAGTGGACTTGGCATCGGACAGCGCCCCCTGGAAACCGCCCATCGGGGTGCGGGCGTAGGAGACGATGACGACGGGATCGGCGGACGTGGTCGCGGACATGGGGACGGCTTCCTCTATTTCGGGCGAGAGATAGCGATCCCGGCCGGTCAGGAAAAGTGCAGCCGCCGATACTTGCCCCGGAAATAGAGCAGCGGATCGCGGCGCGGCTCGAACCGGGCGCGCCTGACCCGGCCGATGATGACCAGGTGATCGCCGGCCTCGACGATCTGCTCGGTTCCGCATTCGAAGCTGGCCAGGGCGCCCGAGAGGATGGGCGCGCCGGTGTCCCATGTCTCCCACGCCACGTCCTGGAACCGGTCGGCCTGGGACCGGGCGAAGACGCCGGAGGTCGGCTGCTGGCCGATATGCAGGACGTTGATGGCGAAATGTTCGGCCTGGCGGAAGCGGTCGACATTGGTGGACGAGCGGGCCAGGCAGAACAGGATCAGCGGCGGATCCAGCGACACCGAGGAGAAGGAGTTGGCGGTCAGGCCGACAGGCCGTCCGGCCTTGTCCAGGGTCGTGACCACCGTCACGCCGGTGGCGAAACAGCCCAAGGCGTCGCGCAGGGTGCGCGGGTCGGAGCCGGCCTGATAATGCAGGGCGTCGCGCGGGGCGTGGCGTTCGAGGAAGCCCAGGAGGGCGGCGTTCTCGGCCTCGACCGCGTCGGACGCCTCGGCGCGCGCGATCGTCTGGATCGGAACGCCGGCCAACTGTGTCTCAAGCTCGGGCGAGACAGCCCCCTGCCCTTCGACGACGACCATCAGGCAGCTGGCGAGGGCCGGGCCGGTGACGGCGAGCGCAGGGACGACGGCCGCCAGTGTCGTGTCGGAACAGACGATGGCCGGGCGAGAGGAAAGCTCGGTCAGCAGTCGACGCAGGGCGGCGGAGCTGTCGTCCGCTTTATCAAAATCGGCTGCGAGCATGACGTGGCGGCCGGCCTCGACCAGCGCGCGCACCGACCGGCGCCAGTCGCCGGACAGATGCTCGGGCGCGCCGATCAGCAGGACGATGGGATCCTCGGGGTCGCCCCAGCTTTCGACGTCCAGGCCTAGAGCGAAATCGGTTGCGTTGGACGCAGTCCGACGCGGCTCAGATTTCGCTCCAGCATCCTCTGGAGCCTGATTCACGGCATCAGCGGGATCGCGAAGCGATCCCCCCTCAGCCGATCAGGCTCTAGGTTCGGGGGCGGCGATGCGGTCATGAGGCGGGGCGGTCCGGTCTGTCGTGAAGCGTGAGGCGATCCCTATTAGGGGAAGACCGGCGCCCGGCGCCAGAACTGTATCAGCCGCCGTAGCCTCGGCCGCCGCCGCCGAAGCCGCCGCGCGAGACGACGGTGGTGCGGCTCTGCACCCGCGTCGGGGCCTGACGGGCCACGTCGCCATGCTCGCGCGCATTGGTCAGGGTCTTGCCGGTGCGATAGTCGCGGTAGGCGTAGCCGCCGCCGTAGCCGTTCGACAGCCGCCCTTCGCGGTCGCGATACAGCGGTCCGCCGCCGCGATAGCCGCCGCCGTTCAGCAGCTGGCCGACGATGAAGCCGGTCAGCAGCGGGCTGAAGAAGGAGCCGCCGTTATTGTTCGGCTGGCACTGCGACGGTCCCCACTGGCCCTCGCACTCCTCGCGGGTGGCGTAGCGCGGCGCGGTCTTGGCGGCCTCCTGCTGAGCCTTGGCCAGGGCGGCGTCGCATTCGTTGTCGGGAATGTCGTTGGCGGCCTTGCATTCGTCCAGCGACTGATAGGCCAGGGTCGGCTCGGGCTCGGGCGCCGGCACGCGCTGGGGCGAGCCGCAGGCGGCCAGCGAGAAGCTGGCCGTCGCCATCAGGCTGCTCACGTGCAGGACGCGCGAGCGCTTGAGCCGGCGCATGGTGTCGGTCTTGGCCAGGTTCTGGGGCAGGTCTTTGGGATCGGTCATGGCGGTCACGACGTCATGCAGGCGGCGTTGAGCAGGCCGACGCAGATGGAGATGGAGGCCAGATAGACGGCCGCGGCGATCTCGCCCGCCTCGATGCGGACGACCAGATTGCGGAAGGCCATGCGGCTGATGGCGACGAAGACGACGATCTGGATCACGCCGGCCAGCAGCGCCCAGGCCGCGAACTCCATCAGGCTGACGGTGTGCGACAGCGCCGAGGCCAGAGGCAGGACATAGCCGATCAGGGCGCCCCCGAGCGCAATGGCGGCGGCCGTGTTCCCCTCACGGATCAGCGTATGCTCGTGATACGGCGTGACCCACTGGTAGATCAGCTTGAAGGCCAGGGTGAAGGCGCCCGCCATGGCGAAGGCGATCAGGAAGGCGATCGCCCCCTGCTGAAAAATGAACCAGTCGAACATCGGTCTTGCCCCCTTCGGATTGCGTGCTCAGGCGCGGAACTCGGCCATTTCCAGCGGAATGCCGATCATGATTTCGTGCGTGGTGTCGCCGCCCTCGGGCTGCTGCTCCAGGGCCAGCATCAGCTCGCGCCCGCCGCCCAGTTCGCGCGCATACAGCATGCAGGTCTGGAAGATCTTGGCATAGGGCGCGGTCGCGGCGCGGTCGTCCCAGATCGTCTCCCACAGGGTGACGGGCGGCTGGATGGCGTCGCTCTCGGCGAACCAGAACCGGGGATAGTCGGGCAGCTCCTCGGCCGCGCCGTGAAAGACCGGCGCCGACAACCGATCGCGCCAGATGCGGCGTTCGCGCTCGCCCGGCGGATAGGCCGAGGTCCAGGGCACGAACAGGCTGAAGTCGTAGGATTCCAGACCGGCCTCGTCGTCGCTCATGGCCTGAAGCATGACGTGGTCGTCGGTGTAGAATCGATGGACGAACTGGCCGCTGTCCAGGCTGACCAACCCCTGGGCCGAGATGTCCAGCACGTCGCGATCCAGAGCGAACTGGGTCTCGTCGCCCAGCCGGCGCCAGGCCAGCGGGTCCAGCGACACGGTGCGGCCCACGGTGATGTTGCGCACCGTCGCCAATCGATTGGCAGGCGCGACCTTCTCCGACGATCCGAAAAGCTTCTTGAACATGGGCGACTATCTAGGCCCGATGCGCGCCGACGGCGAGCGAACAGAAGCGATGCGACCGAATGAGGCGGTTCATGGCGCGACATTCCGTCCGATCTTGCGTCAAGTCAAGCGTTCATGTTACGCGTTTCATGTAACGATATGCCAAACGACGGATCGCCCTCTTCCACCGCCAACGACCGCATCCGTGCGTGGCGACAGGCGCGTCGTGAGGCCGGCTTGGTCAAGCTGGAGCTTTGGGTGCCGGCCGCCGCCCGCGACGACGTCAAGGCGGCCGTTCGCGCCATCGTCACCGATTCAACACGCGGACCGCAGCTTGCGGGGCGCCCGCGCCGCCCCACTTCCGATTCCATCCCCCCTGGAGACGACCATCAAATGGACGCCGTGATCGAGACCCCCTGGACCGTGCCCGCCATCAAGGCGGCGCTGGACGGCTCAACCCTGCTGCGTGACGGCGAAATGACCCTGCGCGTGGTCGAGGGCGCCGAGCCGGTGCTGCTGGCGACCATGCACGAATACGGCGACCTGCCGGTCTATCTGAGCGTCGGCGGCGCCCAGATCGTCTGCTCGGTCCTGCTGTGGCCGGTGTCTGAGCAGAAGGATCGCCATGCCTTCAACGACTTCCTGCTGAAGGCCCAGCGCGTGGTGCCCCTGTCCAACTTCGCCATCACCAATGTCGGTGGCGAAGACGTGTATGAGCTGATGGGCGAACTCTCTTGCAAGACGACGCTTCAGACCATCCTGATCGAACTGCGCACCCTGGCCGAGAATGCGATCGACGCCACCGAACTGCGTGAAACCTTCGGCGCCGACGCCGCCTGATCCCGGAAGACCGACCATGTCCATGCTCAGAAAACTGTCCGCCCTGTTCCGCGGCACGGCCCACGATGCGGCCCAGGGCGTCGTCGACGCCAATGCGCTGAAGATCCTCGACCAGGAAATCCGCGACGCCGACAACGCGCAAGGCAAGGCCAGAGACGACCTGGCCGGCCTGGTGGCGCGCCGCCGCATGGCGGAAAACGAACTTGCATCGTTCAGGGACCAGATCGCCAAATACGAAAGCTCGGCCCGCACCGCCCTGGGTCAGGGCAAGACCGATCTGGCGCGCGAGGTCGCCGGCCGCATCGCCGAGCTGGAGGTCGAGATCACCAGCCGCGGCCCGCTGATCGAGGACATGAAGACGGCCGAGACGCGTCTGCGCACGGCCATCGCCTCGACCGACCAGAAGATCGAGACGCTTCGTCGCGAGATCGACATCGTCAAGGTCAACGATTCCGTCCAGAAGGCCCAGACGTCGGTCGCCCTGAACTCGGCCGGCGCCCAGTCGCGCATCGGCTCGGCGGCGGACAGCCTGCAACGCATCAAACAGCGCCAGGCGATCCAGGAAGAGAAGCTGAACGCCAGCCAGGCGCTGGAGGATCGCCGCACCGGCGCCGATCTGGACGCCAAGCTGCGCGAGGCCGGCATCCTGCCCGGTCACTCCTCGGCCGACGACGTCCTGGCCCGCCTGAGCCAGCCGGAGGTGACCGTGGTCACGCCGCGCATCGGCCAATCCACGCCTGACAAAGACCCGGCCTGATCCATGGAGCGTCTGCGCTTCGATCCCCGCACCGACTGGGACGCCAAGGCCGAGGAACTCGGCTTCACCTGGCGCCACACCGACGGCAAGCCCTATTGGGACGAGACGGCGGCCTATGCCTTTTCGCTGGCCGAGATCGAGGACGGGATCGAGGCGCCGACCGAGGAACTGCACGGCCTGTGCCTGGAGCTGGTCAACGAGGCCGTCCAGTCCGAGCGGCTGATGGAGCAGCTCGATATTCCCGAGACCATGCGGGACTATGTGGCCGACAGCTGGAAGCGGGGCGACCCGTCCCTCTATGGCCGGTTCGACTTCGCCTATGACGGGACGGGGCCGGCCAAGCTGTATGAATACAACGCCGACACCCCGACCAGCATCTATGAGACGGCGGTGTTTCAATGGCTTTGGCTGGAGGACCAGATCAAGGCCGGCGCCCTGCCCGCGGATGCGGATCAGTTCAACAGCCTGCATGAAAAGCTGGTCGATCGCTTCCGCGCCATCTTCCCGAACGGCGGCTTCGTGCATTTCGCCTCGGACGCCGATTTCGTCGAGGATCGCCAGACCGTGCGCTTTCTGGAAGACCTGGCCCAGCAGGCCGGGCTGGAGCCCCAGTTCGTCGCCATCGACCAGATCGGGCTGAACGCCGACGGCCGGTTCGTCGATCACGAGAACTGGATCATCCAGGCGATGTTCAAGCTCTATCCCTGGGAGCAGATGCTGCGAGACGACTACGCCGCGCCCCTGCCGACGGCGGACGTGACCGTGCTGGAGCCGGCGTGGAAGAGCATCCTGTCCAACAAGGCCATACTGCCGTTGTTGTGGCAGCGGCATGCGGGCCACCCCAACCTACTGGAAAGCTATTTCGAGGGCGATCCGGCCGAGGCGGCGCTGGGGTCATCCTATGTGCGCAAGCCGTTGTTCTCGCGCGAAGGCGACAATGTTGAACTGATCGACCAGGGCGTCAGCGCTGCAGAGGTGGTGGACGGCGGCTATGGCGCAGGGCGTCACATCCGCCAGGCGCTGTGCGACCCGCCCCTGTTCGACGGCAACCATGTGATCGTCGGGTCTTGGGTGGTGGGAACCGAACCGGCGGGCATCAGCCTGCGCGAGGATACGGGCCGCATCACCCGGAACACCTCGCGTTTCGTGCCGCACTTCATCCGCGACTGAGACGCAGGCAGGCAACCAAGCCGGACGACCATCGTTTTGTCGGCTGACATCAACCGACAAGAAACCTTCCCATGCGCAACGTCCGCCTCGCCCTGATCGCCACCACCGCCCTGACCCTCGCGGGCGGCGCTGCAGTCGCCCAGACGCAATACCCCTCGACGACCCAGGATCGGCTGGGTGCGGTCGTGGGCGCCCTGTTCGGCGATCGTTTGGGCCTGTCGGCCATGGATCAGGCCTGGCTGCGCGGCGGCCGTCCGCTGCGTGACGGCCAGAGCCAGTTCTCCACCCGCGTGGACGCCAGCGTGCGCGCCGGCGGCGTCTCCGCCTCGGCCGCCACGCGCCTGCGCGCGGACTACGCGGCCCTGGTTGATCTGGAGAACCAATACGCCGTCGGCGGCATCTCGGCCCAGGAACGCGCGGATCTGAACGCCCGCTACACCGCCCTGACCCAGACGCTGGAAGCCGGCGCCTCGGGCTATGCCGACATGGACACCGTGGCCCAGGGCCGTGCGGAGTTCGACACCCGCGTCAACGCCGCCGTGACCGCGCGCCGCATCACCCGCACCGAGGCGACACGCCTGAAATCCGACTATCAGGCCCTGATCCAGCTGGAGAGCCGCTACAGCGCCGATGGATCGATCAGCGCCAGCGAGCGCGCCGATCTGGACGCCCGTCTGGACGCCTTGGACCTGCGCGTCGGCGACGGCCCAGCCGGACAGACGCCAACCGCCAACCTGCCCGCCCGCACCCGTCTGGCGAACCTGGAAACCGCCCTGACCGCCGCCGAACGCTCGGGCGCCGTCAGCCGCTCCGAGGCCGCCGACATCCGCGTCGAGGCCGGCGACCTCGCCCGCCTGGACGCCGCCTACAGCCGCACCAGCCCCTCGTCCGACGACGCGGCCTACCTGAGCCGCCGCATCGCCGAACTGGAACTGCGCGTCCGTCGCTAGGCCTGACCAAAGCGTCCCGTGTGATCCGGCACGGGACGCCTCTCCGGCTACACCTGTGCATTGGGAGCTCTGATTTCACGGCAGCGCGGAAATGGCGTATGGGCACCCGCAGTCGCCCCTGCATCGCCGGTCAAGCCGCAACCCTATGTCCCTGAACACCTCCCGCACGCTGTCCATCGCCCCGATGATGGACTGGACCGATCGGTATTGCCGGGCGTTCCACAGGGTTTTGACGCGCAGGGCGCTGCTTTACACCGAGATGGTGACGGCGCCGGCGGTGTTGCATGGGGATCGCCAGCGGCTGCTGGGGTTCGATGCGCTGGAGCATCCGGTGGCCTTGCAGCTGGGCGCGTCGGATCCGGCCCAGCTGGCCGAGGCCGCCAAGGTCGGCGAGGCGTTCGGCTATGACGAGATCAATCTGAACGTCGGCTGCCCGTCGGACCGGGTGCAGTCGGGTCGGTTCGGCGCCTGTCTGATGCGCGAGCCCGAGCTGGTGGCCGACTGTATGGCGGCGATCAAGGGGGCCGTCAGCGTGCCCGCGACCGTCAAATGCCGCATCGGCGTGGACGATCAGGACCCGGCCGTCAGCCTGTTCGCCACGGTGGACGCCTGCGCCGCCGTCGGGATCGACGTCTTCGTCGTCCATGCGCGCAAGGCCTGGCTGAAGGGGTTGTCGCCCAAGGAGAACCGCGACGTGCCGCCGCTGAGCTATGATCTGGTGCGCCGGCTGAAGCGCGAGCGGCCGCATCTGAACATCTCGATCAATGGGGGCATCGCCTCAATGGACGCGGCCGAGGCCCATCTGGCCGAGATCGACGGCGTCAAGCTGGACGGGGTCATGCTGGGTCGCGCCGCCTATCACGAGCCGGCCATCCTGGGTCAGGCGGATCGTCGCCTGTTTGGCGCGCCGGTCGAGGACACCGACGCCTTCGCCGCGCTGGAGCGCTATCGGCCCTATATGGCCGCGCGCCTGGAGGAAGGCGTCGCCCTGCCCGCGATGGCGCGGCATATGCTGGGGTTGATGCACGGCCGGCCGGGCGCGCGGGCGTTCCGTCGCATTCTGACGGTCGAGGCGATCAAGCCCGGCGCCGGCCTGGAGGTGCTGGATCGAGCGGTGGAGGCTGTGCGCGAGGCCGAAGCGAGGCGTGACACGGCGCCCGGCGACTGGGCGGCGTAACCCAATCTTCAGAGCTGGCCGGCAAGGTTAAGAGAACCCTGCCGTTTCGGACCTGCACGCCATGAAGACCCCGCTGATCGCCGCCGTCATCGCGGCCGCCCTGCCCGCCACATCGGCCCTGGCGCAGGCTGACTGCCGGTTCGCCGTCGGCGCCCAGGCCGGCACGCCGGGCGCCGGCCTTCAGGCCCAGTTCGCGCTCAGCCCGGTCGTGGTGCTGCGCGGCGGCTATGACGTGCTGAAATGGGATCGGGACCAGACCTACAAGGGCATCGATTACGACGCCAAGATCGACTTCAAGTCGCCAGGCGCCTTTGTGGACCTGCATCCGTTCCGCAACGGCTTTCTGATCTCGGGCGGGGCCTATTTCGGCGATCGCAAGGTCGATCTGGATGCGACGCCCACCGGGAACGTCAATGTCGGCGGCGCGACCTTCACACCGGCCCAAGTCGGGACATTGACCGGCCGCATCGACCTGGAGAGCACCGCGCCCTTCTTCGGCCTGGGCTATGACAACACCTTTACGCGCGGCGGAAGGCTCGGCTTCCGCATTCTGGCTGGCGCGGCCTTTGGCGATGCGCCGCAAGTGGATCTGGACGCTCGCGGCGGGACGCTGTCGAACGACCCTACCTTCCGTTCGCGTTTGGATCAGGAAGAGCGTGAGATTCAGGCCGAGGCCGATGATTACAAGGTCCTGCCGGTGCTTCAGGCGGGCCTGAACTTCAAGTTCTGACGACCGGTAGCGTCGTTCCTAAGCGTGAAGGTTGGGGATAAATAGGTTATAAAAAACAGGCTATTAACCTAGAAACAAATCGTAACAGACGACACCAAGGCGGGTTTCGCCACTTTCTCGCCACAGGTTAACGCGACAAGGCCAGCGCCGGCGGCGTTGGGAGCCGGTGTCTCCTGAGCGAAACTCATGATCGGCGCCTCCGCTGCTATCGCCATGCTTTGGGCTGCCGTATCGTCTGTGACGAGCGGGCCTGTCCCCTACAATGACGTCGTAGCGGCGGATCAAGTCAGGACTGAAACCCCTGCCGCCATCGTCGGTTCCGATGAAGTCGAGACCGCCCTGAACGCCGAACAGGCCGAGCTGATGGCCTCCGATCCGGACTGGCGCGCGTCGGCGCGCCTCTATCACGCAGGCGGCGGCGGCGCGACGGGCAACGATTCGCTGGGTTGCCGTCCGATCGCCATGCGCACCGTCGCGGTCGATCCCCGTGTGATCCCGCGCCGCACCAAGCTGTTCATCCGCGAAACGGTCGGCATGCGTTTGGCCGACGGTTCGATCCACGACGGCTACTGGTACGCCTCCGACACCGGCGGCGCGATCAAGGGCCAGAAAATCGACCTCTATACCGGCAACGGTCGTGGCTCGATGAACCAGGCGCAGCGCCTGAACATGCGCACCCTGACCATCGTGGACGCCGGCGATTTCGACGGTTGCCCCCCGGCCTGGACTACCGCTTCCAACTGATCCGGCCGATCATGAAAAACGCCGGCTGACCGCGAAGGTCAGCCGGCGTTTTCATGTCTGAAGCCTTGCGCCGATCAGTCCAGCTCGGACACTTCCAGCGTCGACTGGACCATCGAGCCGTTATAGGTGCCGACCCATATGTCGTAGCGGCCGCTCTGGGGGTTGGTGATCGTCACCTTCGGATCGACGCCGCCCGCGCCGTCGTCGTCGCAGTAGAAACGGCCGTTGGGCGTATTGATCAGCAGGGTGGTGTCCTCGTCTGCGCGGACGCGGAAGGTCAGATCGGCGTCGCCCGGCTCGAAGAAGATCTGGATGTCCGGGGCTGAACTGACCGAACCTTCGCAGCCCGGCTTCGCGGCCGAGGCGGGCGAGGAGCCGCCGGCCAGGATCGACTTGGTCCAGGGGTCGGGCGTAAAGCCGCCGCGCAGATTGGCCGTGCCGTAGTTGGGCTCAAGATCGATATTGGGCGCCGCGCCGGCCGTCGTGTCCGTGCCGCCCAGTTCGCTGATCTGCAGCGTCGACTGGACCATGTTGTCGTTATAGGTGCCCAGCCAGATGTCGTAACGGCCGCTCTCGGGATTGGAGATGGTCACCATCGGGTCCAGGTCGCCGCCGCTGTCGTCGTCGCAGTACCAGCGGCCGCCGGGGCTGTTGACCAGCAGCGTGGTGTCCTCGCTGGCGACCGCCTTGATGGTCAGGTCCAGATCCCCGGCTTCGAAGTTCAGTTGCAGATCGGGCGCAGCGCTAACCTTGCCCTCACAGCCCGATTGGGCGGCCGAGGCGGCGATCGAACCGCCCGCCAGGATGGACTTGGTCCAGGGATCCGGCGTGAAGCCGGCCTCCAGCCGCACCGAACCGTAGTTGGGGTCCAGGGTGAAGTCGGGCTTGGCCCCGCTCTTCTGGGCCAGGCTGACCCCAGGGGCGAGCAGCACGGACGCAGCGGCGATGACGGCGATGGATTTCATGATGCTCCCTCCAGCAGCGGCGCAACGCCGCAGGGCGAGACTATTCCGTTTCGCCGAACCGTGCAGCTTGAAATGCAGGCCTCAAAAGCGGCGCTTGCCGGTCACCGTCTCGAAGAACAGGCGAAAGTCGCCCATCAGGCTCCACAGCGGATATTTGAACGTCGCGGGCCGGTTCTTTTCGAAGAAGAAATGCCCGACCCAGGCGAAGCCGTAGCCCAGCACCGGCATGGCCAGCAGCCACCAGGCGTTCCGCGTCGCCACGAAGGCGACGAAGGCCGAGATCACCAGAAAGGTGCCGACGACGTGGATGCGCCGACACGTCCGGTTGGAATGCTCGTGGATGTAATAGGGATAGAAGGCCTCGAACGAGGCGTAACGGCCCTCAGGTGCGGACGGCGTGCTCATGGGCGGAGGGTGCGCCTCCGCCCACGATCAGGCAAGTGCCGGCATGATCAGCCCTTGGGCTTGCCTTTGAAGCCGTCCTTCTTGAAGCCCGGCTTGGCCTTGAAGGGCTTCTTGGCATAGGGCTTGTCGCCCGCGGCGTTCGAGCGCGGATTGGCGCCGCCGTCAGCCTTCGGCGCCCAGGGCTTCTTCTTGAACGGCGGGCGGGCGTCGCCCTCTCCGCCATCGGCGCGCTTGTAGGGGGTCTTCTTGAAGGGGCGGTCGCCGTCCTCGCGCGGCTTGCCGGCGAAGCGGCTAGCCTTCATCGAGCCGGGCGTCGGGGCTTCCGACGGCGTGATCTTCACCTCGTCCTTGGAGGCGGCGACGGCTTCGCGGAAAGCCTTCTCGTGGGTTTTGGCGACCTCGAACCGCGTCTCTTCGGGGAAGGTGCGGATGGCGCCGATCTGAGGCTTGGAAATGCCGCCGATGCGGCAGATCAGCGGGATCAGCCATTTGGGGTCGGCGTTCTTGTTGCGGCCCACGTCCAGACGGAACCAGACCACATCATCAGCGCCCAGGCGGTCGCCCGGCCAGGGTTGAGCCGCCGTGCCGTCGTCGTTGCGAACGGTGCGCTCGCGCTTGGCCGGACCGCGATCCGAACCCGGATCGGACAGTTCTTCCGGCGCCGGCTGTTCCTTGCGCAGCAGACGCACCAGGGCGGCGGCGATCTCGTCGGGCGTGCGCTCGGCGATCATCCGCTTTGCGACGACCATGTCCTCGTCGGAGACGTCGGCCTCGAAGAACTCGGGCGACAGCAGGCGGCCTTCGTCGGCCTTGCGGATTTCATCGAAGGTCGGGGCGCCGGTCCAGACGGCGTCGACGCCGGCCTCGTCCATCAGCCGCTCAGCCTTGCGACGGCGCGAGTGCGGGACCAGCATGACCGAGATGCCCTTCTTGCCCGCCCGGCCCGTCCGGCCCGAACGGTGCAGCAGGCCGGCGCGGTTCATTGGCAGTTCGGCGTGGATGACCAGACCCAGGTCCGGCAGATCCAGACCGCGCGCGGCGACGTCGGTGGCGACGCAGACGCGGGCGCGGCCGTCACGCAGCGACTGCAGCGCGTCGGTGCGCTCGCGCTGACCCATCTCGCCCGACAGGCTGACGGTCGAGAAGCCGCGCTCCAGCAGAGAGGATTGCAGGTGACGCACGCTGTCGCGGGTCGAGCAGAAGACCATGGCGCGCGGCGCCTCGAACCAGCGCAGGGTGTTGACCACCGCGTGCTCGATCTCGTTGGGCGCGATGCGATAGGCGCGGTATTCGATGTCGGCGTGCTGGCGCGTCTTGTCGGTCGCGTCGATGCGGACCGCGTCCTTCTGATAGCGTTTGGCCAGGGTGGCGATGTCGCGCGCGATGGTCGCCGAGAACAGCAGGGTGCGGCGTTCGGCCGGCGCCTGGTCCAGGATGTGCTCCAGATCTTCGCGGAAGCCCATGTCCAGCATCTCGTCGGCCTCATCGAGGACGGCGACCTTCAGCTCCGACAGGTCCAGGTTGCCCCGGTCGATGTGATCCTTCAGGCGGCCCGGCGTGCCGACGACGATATGGACGCCAAAGCCGAGCGCGCGAGCTTCACGCCGCGCATCCATGCCGCCGACGCAGGTGGCGATCTTGGCGCCGGAGTCGGCGTACAGCCATTGCAACTCGGCCGCGACCTGCATGGCCAGTTCGCGCGTGGGGGCGATGGCCAGGCACAGCGGCGCGCCGCCGGGGCCGAAGATCGGCTTGTCGCCCAGCAGGGTCGGCGCAGCGGCCAGACCAAAGGCCACGGTCTTGCCCGAACCCGTCTGGGCCGAGACCAGCAGGTCGCGATCCGCATGCTCCGCCTCCAGCACGGCGGCCTGAACCGGAGTGGGTTCGGCATAGCCCTTGTTGATCAGGGCGCGGTCGAGCGCGGGATGGACGGCGGGAAAGGGCATAGGAAACCTGGGACAACGGACAAGGGCGGTCGCCGAAACGACCGCGCCCGGCCGAGGTCAGACCTCAGGCCGGGCGAATGATGGCGCTCTATACATCAATAAGGGCGCAAGCGGGGCGGAAAACACCGTTCACCCTATTCCTTCAGGCGACGTTGACCTGAAAGACGCAGTCTGGCGATCGAACCCACCGCGTCCGGAGCTTCGCCATGCAAGCGCTTTCTATCGCCGCCGCCGGAATGACGACCGCGCAGAACCGGTTCGACAACAGCGCGCGCCGTACCGCCAACGCGCCGCTGGACAATCTCGCCGAGGAAACCGTGGAGCGGATCCAGGCCAAGACGGCCTTCAGCGCCAACGCCGCCGTTCTGCGCACCGCCGACGACATGACCGGCACGCTGCTGGACATGCTGGCCTGAAGCTTCAGACCGGCGCCTTCTCCGGCAGGTTGAAGAAGCCCGCAAAGCGGTCAAACACGGCCCGGTCGCCGGTCAGCGTCATCAAGCCGTCGGCCTCGAAGGCGCCGGGCGGGACCTTGCCGTAGACGCAGGCCGCGACCAGCGGCGGTTGGGTCGTCAGGACGACGTCGGCGGCGTCCGTGGCGCCGCGGCGGGTCGTGATCGTGCCCTTCTCGATCTGAACGACGAAAAGTTCGTCGCCGAAGACGAAGCCGACCGTCATCGCCGCGTCCCCGGCCAGGGCCGGGTCGAACATCGTCTCGAACGACTGCATGATCGATACCGCGCTGATCGGCAGGGTCGGATCGTGGCGAGGCGAGCGCGCCGCCCAGCCGCCCAGCACCATGAAGACCGGCTTGATCTCATATCCCCACGGCGTCAGCTCATAGACCTGAACCGAGGCGGGCGGCGGGAGCTTGCGGCGGGTCACGATGCCCGAAGCCTCCAGCCCCTCCAGCCGCTGGGTCAGCACGTTCGCGGAAATGCCGTGCAGATCCTTTCTCAGATCACCGAACCGGCGCGGGCCCATCATCAGTTCGCGGATCACCAGCAGAGCCCAGCGCTCGCCGATCAGGTCCAGTCCGTGCGCAGCGCCACAGGCGTCATGGTATTTTCGGCCCGCCTTATCGGTTATCTTTTCTAACTTCATAGTTGACTATGGTAATCATTGGAGTCAGGTTTCGCAAATAACAAGGAGAGGAAACGCCGTGGCCCAGCTGATTTTCATCAACCTGCCGGTCGCCGACCTGCCCCGATCGATCGCCTTCTACGAAGCCGTCGGCGCGACCAAAAACCCCATGTTTAGCGACGACACGGCCGCCTGTATGGTGGTGTCGGACGTGATCCACGTCATGCTGCTGACCCACGACAAGTGGCGCACCTTCACCGACCGGGCGATCCCCAACGCCCATGTCTCGGCGCAGATGTCGCTGTGCATTTCTTTCGACAGCCGAGAGGCTGTGGACTCGGTGGTCGAACGCGCGGGTGCAGCGGGCGGCCTTATGGATCCAAACCCGATTCAGGATCACGGCTTCATGTATGGGCGCGGCTATGCCGACCCGGACGGCCACATCTGGGAACCGATGTGGATGGACCCGGCCGCCGTCGCCGCCGGTCCCGAAGCCTTCGCCGCCAACGCCATGGTGTCGTGATGGGTGACGGTCGCGAACTGAGCATCAGCCGTCTGATCAAGGCCTCGCCGGAGACGGTGTGGAAGATCTACACCGAGCGTACCGGCGAGTGGTTCTGCCCTCGCCCGTGGACCACGCCGGTCGTGGATTGGGACCTGCGCGTCGGCGGGCGGGCCAATGTTGAAATGGCTTCGCCCGAGGGCGAGCGGCATCCCTATTCCGGCGTGTTTTTGGAGGTGGTTCCGGGCCGCAAACTGGTCTCGACCAGCGCCTTCACCGAGGGCTGGGTTCCGCAGGCCGGCGACATGAACTTCGTGCGGATCGACACCTTCGAGCCCGAGGCCGGTGGAACCCGCTACACTGCCACCGCCCGGCACTGGGACGAAAAGGCCGCCGAAACCCACAAGGCCATGGGCTTCGAACAGGGCTGGGGCGCCGTCGCCGATCAACTGGCGGCGTTGGCGCAGGGAGATGCGGCATGAGCGACAAGATCATTCCCTGCCTGTGGTTCGACGGCGAAGCCGAGGCTGCGACCGCCTTTTATGTCAGCCTCCTGCCCGACAGCCGCATCACCGCCGTCAACCGCTCGCCGGTCGATACGCCCTCCGGCGCTGAAGGCACTGTCCTGACGGTGCAGTTCGTGCTGGCGGGTCGCGAGTATCTGGCGCTGAACGGCGGACCGACCTTCCGCTTCACCGAGGCCGTCTCTTTCATGGTGATGACCGAGGATCAGACCGAGACGGACCGGCTGTGGGACGCCCTGCTCGCCGACGGCGGCAGCGAGAACGCCTGCGGCTGGCTGAAGGACCGCTGGGGCCTGTCATGGCAGATCACGCCTCGCCGCCTGATGGAACTGACCACCGATCCGAACCCCGCGCGCGCCAAGGCCGCCATGCAGGCCATGATGGGTATGATCAAGATCGACATCGCGGCGCTGGACCGCGCCGTCGCCGACGTTTGAATCCAGAAAGAGGAGACGACCGATGACCTATGTGACCGGCTTCCTGACCCCCGTGAAAACCGAGGACAAGGCGCGCTACATCAAGTCCGCCGAGGCCTCCTGGCCCCTGTTTCAGAAATACGGCGCCCTGTCGCAGGTCGAGACCTGGGGCGAAGACGTGCCGGACGGCGCCCTGACCAGCTTTCCCATGGCGGTGAAGCTGCAAGAGGGCGAGGTCGTCGTCTTCTCCTGGGTCACCTGGCCCGACCGCGCCACCGCCGACGCCTGCTTCGGCAAGATGCAGGACGACCCCGACTTTGCGAACATGGACATGCCCTTCGACGGCAAGCGCATGATGTGGGGCGGTTTCAGCGTCGCCTTCGAAGGCAAGGCCTGAGCCTGGCGGCGGCCCTGTTCGAACGCAAATCGCCCTGACGCATTGTCACGGATCGAGGAGAACCGACATGGCCGCCCGCCCCACCTGGCAAGGACATCTGAAGCTGTCGCTGGTCACCTGTCCGGTGGCCCTCTACACGGCGACGACCAGCACGAACGACGTGCGGTTTCACCTGATCAATCCCGACACCAACAATCGCATCCGCATGGTGCCGACCGATCCGGACGCCGGGCCGGTCGAGCGCAGCGATCTGGTGCGCGGCTATGAGGTGTCCAAGGACGAATACGTCCTCTTCGACGACGCCGACTTCGACAAGGTGAAGCTGGAAAGCACCAAGACCATCTCGATCGACAAGTTCGTCGACGAGGACGACATCGACCGGCTGTACTGGGACGACCCCTTCTTCGTGGTCCCCGAGAAGGGCGCGGGCGTCGAGGCCTTCGCCGTCATTCGCGACGCCATGGAGAAACAGGGCAAGGTGGCGCTGGGCCAGCTTGTCCTGCGCGGCAAGGAGCGTCAGCTGGCGCTGGAGGTCCGGGGCAAGGGGCTGATCGCCTACACCCTGCGCGCCCATGACGAGGTGCGCGATTCCGACGAATATTTCGACGACATTCCGACAGTGAAGGCCGATCCCGACATGGTCGAGATCGCCGCGCGCATTATCGGCCAGAAGGAGGCGGACTTCGACCCGACGGACTTCAAGGACGGCTACGACGACGCCCTGCGCGCGATGATCAAGGCCAAGTCCAAGGGCGGCAAGGGCGTAGTCGATGTCGCCGAACCCGACGACACCAATGTCATCGACCTGATGGCCGCACTGCGGAACAGCCTCAAGGGGTCGGCGACGGGGACGAAGAAGCCGGCCGCCAAGAAGGTTCCGGCACAGAAGGCGGCGCCCAAGAAGGCTGCGGCAAAGAAGAAGACAGCGGCCTAGACGCCCATCTTTTTAAGCGCCGATTGCAAACTGACCGCCGAGCTGCGGAAATCGGCCCAGGGATCGGGCTTCTTCAGCAAGGCCGCATAGGTCCAGAGGTTGAATGCGGCGGGGTCCAGCCCGGCCTTCACCTGACGCCACGACAGCGGGAAGGCGATCCCCGCCCCCGGCCGTGCGCGCGGCGACCAGGGCGCGACCGCCGTCGCCATTCGCCCGTTGCGCAGATAGTCGATGAAGATTTTTCCGCCCCGCGCCTTCTTGGCCAGGGTCGTGGTGAACCGGTCCGGCGCCTCGGCTCGGATGGCCTCGGCCACCGCCTTGGCGAAAGCCTTGTTCTGGTCCCAGGTCACGCGCGAGCGGGCGTCGGTCTTGATCGGCACCACGACGTGCAGCCCCTTGCCCCCGGTCGTCTTGACGAAGGCGGCGAGACCCAGCGCCTCAATCTTCGCTTTCACGACCTTGGACGCGGCGATGACGTCGGCGAAGTCCAGCCCCTCGTCCGGATCCAGGTCGAAGGTGATCTGGTCAGGGATTTCCGGCTGGCCGGGCGCACAGCCCCAGGGGTGCAGTTCCAGCCCGCCTGACTGGGCGATGGCGACCAGGCCGCCCGCATCGACGGCGGCCACATAGGGCGTGCGCGCCTTGACGTCGATCAGCTTCAGCCGCGGGTTCGACCCCGCCATGGCGTGGCGTTGGAAGAAGGTCTCGCCGCCGATTCCCTCGGGCGCCCGGATGATCGAGGTCGGCCGGTCCGCCACATGGGGCAGGATCCGCTCAGCCGCCGCCTCGTAGTAGCGCGCCAGATCGGCCTTGGTGATCGCCGGCCGGTCGCCCACGGCGGGCCACAACACCTTGTCAGGGCTAGAGAGGGTCACGCCCGCCACGACCACCTTGCCGGGCTTTCCGGCTGGTCGCACCGTCGTCGTGGTCTTCTTCGCGTCGCCCATGTCCGTGGGCGGCTGCGGCGGCTCGGTGACCTCTGCGGCCGTCTTGTCTTCGCGCAACCCTTTGAACGCCGCCTGCCGCAGCGATCCGGATTCGGTATAGCCGCCGTGCTCGACCTCGGCGACCAGCACCGGCTTGACCCAATGGATGTCCTTGGCCGCCTTTGGCGCGCCCGCCCCGGCGAAGGGAGACTTCTGCGCCGCCACGCCCTTCAGCGCCGGAACAAGCGTCTTCGTCACCGCCTCGCCATAGCCGGTCCCCACCCGGCCCAGATAGCGAAGGCCGCCCTTTTCCCTGACCCCGACCAGCAGAGAGCGGAACCGCGTGCCGCCCTCGGACGACCAGCCGCCGATCACGACTTCATCGCGCCCGCGGCATTTGGACTTCAGCCAGGTCGATGACCGCCCGGCATGGTAGGGGGCATCCAGTTTCTTGGACATCACGCCTTCCAGATCCATGCGGCAGGCGCTCTCCAGCACCGCCTGGCCGGTCGAGGCGAAATGCTCGACGTAACGCAGCCGCGCCCCGGCCATTTTGCCGATCCGGTCCACATAAGCCTGCAGCCGCGCCTTGCGATGCGACAGCGGCAGTTTGCGCAGATCCTCCGCCCCCTCGAACAACAGGTCGAAGGCGAAATACACTAGGTCTTCAGTCTTCTCGTCCGAGATGGCCGCCTGCAACGCTCCGAAGTCCGGCATGTGTTCCTCATCCAGCGCGCACAGCTCGCCGTCGATCACGGCGTCGGGCCAGGTCGCCGCGTGCGTCGCCAGATCCGAGAACTTGTCGCTCCAGTCCAGACCCTTGCGCGTCCGCAAGACCGCCCGACCGCCGCCCACGCCGATCTGGATGCGATAGCCGTCGAACTTGATCTCGTGCGCCCAACCCGTCCCGCCCGGTGGATGGTCGGTCACCTTACACAGCTGGATCGGCACGAAGGCCGGCGGCTTCCTGGCCTTCGCCGCCGCTTTCGAGGGCTTGGGCTTGGCCGGACCTTTACGCCCCGTCGGTTTGGACGCCGTCCACTCCTTCGTCCCATCCGCGATCTCGGCCAGAGACCGGCCGGTCGTCACAGAGGCGTCGATTTCGGCCAGCGCATCGCCCTCTCCCGCCACGGCGAAGTCGTCCTTCTCCTTCAGCAGCAGCCAGTTGTTGCGTTTGGAGGGTTTGCCCCGATCACTCTTCAGCCGGATCAGCGCCCATTTGCCCTTCAGCCGTTCGCCGTGAAGGATCATCTTGATCTGACCCTTGGCCCAGGCCGCCTCCAGGTCCGGCTCCTGCGGCTCCCAGGTGCCGACATCCCACATCTGCACCGTTCCGGCTCCGTAGTTGCCGTCGGGGATCGTGCCTTCGAACGATCCGTAATCCAGCGGATGATCCTCGACCTCGACTGCCAGCCGCTTGACCGCCGTGTCGCGCGACGGCGCCTTGGTCACGGCCCAGGACTTCAGCACCCCGTCCGCCTCGATACGGAAATCATAGTGCAGACGCGTCGCCGCGTGGCGCTGGATCAGATAGCGGAAGCCGCCCTTCGCGCGCTTGCCCTTCGCGCCCTTCGGCTCGGGCGTTTCGCCGAACCGGCGCTTGGCCTGATAGGTCTTCAGTTCACCGCGCATAGGGGCGTAATCCGCCCCGCGCCAAAGCGTTGCCTCAGCGACAGAAGCGCGTGTCGGTCGCCTCGAGGTGCAGGTGGTCGTAGTGGACGGCGTTGTAATCGGGGCTGAGCGTCGTGCCGAAGATGCGGCAGGCGTCGTCGCGGATACGCTTCAGGAAGCGCGCTTCGGGCGTGTCGCCGTTCCAGTCCTTCGTCACCGTGATCCGCCGCCCGTCCCTCAGCCGCACCCCGGCGAAGTCCAGCGCCGCTGCCTGGGAATGGGCGCTGATGCGGTTCGACCCCGCGCCGTTGTTCACGTTGCGACAGGCGTAGGCCCCCATGTGGTCGATCTGCACGACGTCAGAGCCCAGGATCTCGCGCGCCGCCGGCTCCAGCGACTGACGACGCCAGATGCTCAGCGCCAGCGCGGTCTGGCAGGTCATCTCCACATCGCCCGGCGCCATGCGCGCCACGGTCCCCAGGTCGGCGCCCAGAACCCCGCCTTGATGCAGGCCGCAGGTCGCGGTGTTCTGGCGATCCGGCACAGGACTGAACCGCACACGCGCGGCGTTCAACTCGGCCAGACAACGGCCCAGATCGCTACCTTCGCGCACGACCAGGGCTTGAGTCCCGCCGTCGATCATCCGATCCACCAGCCCCCCGACCAGCGGCGCCTCGGTGCGTGACGGATAGGGCGATGTCGGCCGCAATGGCTCGGGCGGCCGCCGCACGCAGCCGCTGAGGATCAGCAGGACGCCGAGGCCGATGAGAAAGGGAGAGACGCGCGACACGGAGAGCATGGTCGCGACGCTTAGCTGATTCCCGCCGCCGCCGTGGTCACGAGGCGGAGAGCCGTCTATCGGCGCTCTTCGGATGCGCCCTTGGCCCGGCACCGATCCGAGCAGAACCGCACCTGATCCCAGTCCCGCGCCCACTTCTTGCGCCAGCCGAACGGCAGACCGCAGGCGGCGCAGAACTTTTGCGGCAGGTCGGACTTGGCCGGCGCCGTGCCGAGATTGACGTGTTTTCGGGCCATGTCGCCTGCCAAGAAAAAGGGCGGCCCGTCGGAGCCGCCCTTGATCGTATCAGCTGTCCAGGAAGGACCGCAGTTTGCGCGACCGCGACGGGTGCTTCAGCTTGCGCAGCGCCTTGGCCTCGATCTGACGGATGCGTTCGCGGGTCACCGAGAACTGCTGGCCGACTTCTTCCAGCGTATGGTCCGTGTTCATGCCGATGCCGAAACGCATCCGCAGCACCCGCTCCTCGCGCGGCGTCAGCGACGCCAGAACGCGGGTGGTGGTCTCGCGCAGGTTCGACTGGATGGCGGCGTCGATCGGCAGGACGGCGTTCTTGTCCTCGATGAAGTCGCCCAGGTGGCTGTCTTCCTCGTCCCCGATCGGGGTTTCCAGCGAGATCGGCTCCTTGGCGATCTTCAGGACCTTGCGCACCTTCTCCAACGGCATGGCCAGCTTTTCGGCCAGCTCTTCCGGGGTCGGCTCGCGGCCGATCTCGTGCAGCATCTGGCGGCTGGTGCGGACGATCTTGTTGATCGTCTCGATCATGTGCACCGGGATGCGGATGGTGCGCGCCTGATCGGCGATCGAGCGGGTGATCGCCTGGCGGATCCACCAGGTGGCGTAGGTCGAGAACTTGTAGCCGCGACGGTACTCGAACTTGTCGACCGCCTTCATCAGGCCGATGTTGCCCTCCTGGATCAGGTCCAGGAACTGCAGGCCGCGGTTGGTGTATTTCTTGGCGATGGAGATCACGAGGCGCAGATTGGCCTCGACCATTTCCTTCTTGGCCTGACGCGCTTCGCGTTCGCCCTTCTGCACAGTCTGGACGATGCGGCGATAGTCGTCGATCGGCAGACCGGCTTCCAGCGCCACCGCGGCGACGTCGGAACGGATGGTCGCAATCTGGCTGGCTTCGTTCTCGCTGAACTTGGTCCAGCGCACGCCCTGGTCCTTGATCCGGTCGGTCCAGGTGGGATCGAGCTCCGAGCCGAAATAGGCCTTGAGGAACTCGGGCCGCGAAATGCCGTAGCTGTCGGCCAGGCGCAGTAGACGGCCTTCCAGACCGATCAGGCGCTTGTTGATCGCATAGAGCTGCTCCACCAGCGCCTCGATGCGATTGTTGTTCAGCTTCATGGTCTTCAGACGGTCCGAGATGGACGTCGTCAGCGCCTGATAGGCCTTTTCATCCTTGGCGCTCAGCACTTCGCCCTTCAGGCGGGCCTGAACCAGCTTGTCCTGCAGGGCGCGGAAGGCGCCGAAGTCCGCGGCGATGGCGTTCAGGACGTCCATCACCCCGTCGCGCAGCTCGGCTTCCAGCGCCGAGATCGACATGCCGCCGCCATCGTCGAAGTCGTCGTCGTCTTCGTCGTCGGATTCAGGCTTGTCCTCGGCGGCTGGCTTGTCTTCGGCCTCGTCTTCCTCTTCGCCTTCAGGCTGGGCGGCGCCCGGCAGGGACGAAGGGTTCAGCACGCCATAGGTGGCGTCCAGGTCGATGACCTCGCGCAGCAGGATGCGGTTGTTTTCCAGCTCGTCGCGCCAGACCATGATGGCCTCGAAGGTCAGGGCGCTTTCGCACAGACCCGAGATCATGGCGTCACGGCCGGCCTCGATCCGCTTGGCGATGGCGATTTCGCCCTCGCGGCTCAGCAGTTCGACCGAACCCATCTCGCGCAGGTACATGCGCACGGGGTCGTCGGTGCGGTCATAGGCCGACTTGGCGGGCGTTTCGGCCACGGCGGTGCCGGCGGCGGCGGCGACGTCGGTAGACTGCTGCTCCTGCGCGTCCTCCTCGGCCTCCACGACGTTGACGCCCATTTCGGACAGCATCGCCAAGGTGTCTTCAATAGCGTCGGGCGTGACTTCTTCGGATGGCAGGACCTTGTTCAGCTCCTCCATCGTCACATAGCCGCGCGCCTTGGCTTGCTTGATGAACTTCTTGACGCCGGCGTCCGTCAGATCGAGCAGGGGCCCATCGGTCGAAACCTCGGTGTCCTGCGTCTCGGTCTGTGCGTTCATAGTCAGTCTGTCTCCAGCCGAGAGGGTGATCAGTCCGCCCCGGCGAAAAATACAATGCTTGGCGTGCCGTAAAGTTACGTGCCCGCGCTGTCTTCCCAAATCGTCCCGGCTTTGATCGCACGGCGAAGCGCATCCCGCTCGGCCTTCAGCCGGCGGAACGCCTCATCCTGCCCAGGCACATCACGTGCATGGGCCAAGGCGTCCTCCAACGCGGCGACCCGCGTCGAAGCGTCGAACGCCTGCGACCATCGGACCCTTGCCTCGGCGAGGGGCGCATTTGCGGCCAGGAATGGCGCGCCGGACTTTGCCGCCGCCTTCTCGACCTCGCGCACTAAGGCATCATGACCCGATTGCGCCAGATGGCGTCGCAGGGCGGCGGAGTCAAGGCTATGTCCCGACAGACGCAGGCGAACCAGCTCCTGCGCCAGTCCATCCAGCCCCTTGTCGCCGAATCCGTGGGCGGCGATCTCTTCCAGATGGTCGTCCATCCGTTCGGGGTCGTCGATGGCGCCATGGGCCAAGGCGGCCGGCACCGGCTCGATGGCGCGAAACAGCGACTGCATCGCCTGGGCGCCCTCCGCCGTCTGACCCAGTTTGGGCGGCGGACCGAAACCGCGTTTGCCCTGCCCCGGCGTCCAGGGCGCGCGTTGAGGGCTGCGCGGGAACAGGGCGTCGAAACGGTCGAAGAGGTCGCGGCGGTATTGCTCCGCCAGATCCTTATCCTGGATGGCCGAGGCGGTGTTCCTCAGCCGCGCCTTGAAGCCGGCCTTGCGCTCCGGCGTGTCCAGCGGCTCCAGATGCTGTTCGCGGCGGAACAGCACCTCGGCGAACCCATGAGTTTCGGCCAGGGCCTGGCGCAGCGCGGGCGCGCCCTTGTCGCGCAGGATGTCGTCGGGATCCTGCCCGGCCCCCAGCAGGGCAAATCGGAAGGAGCGCCCCGGCTTCAGCAGCGGCAGCGAACGTTCGATGGCGCGATAGGCGGCGCGCAGTCCGGCCGCATCACCATCGAAGCACAGGATCGGCTCGTGCGACACGCGCCACAGCCGTTCCATCTGCTCCTCGGTCAGAGCCGTGCCCATCGGCGCCACGGCCGGCAGGCCCGCGCGCTGGCAGGCGATGACGTCCATATAGCCCTCGACCACGATGATGGCCTGGTCATTCTTGGATTCCGCGCCCAGTATCCGCCGCGCCTCAGGCAGGCCATACAGGGTCGCGCCCTTGTGAAACAGCGGGCTTTCCGGGCCATTCAGATATTTGGCGCGGTCGTCGGGGTTCATGGCCCGGCCGCCGAAGCTGACGATCCGGCCGCGCGCATCCAGGATCGGGAACATCAGCCGGTCGCGGAACCGGTCATAGGGCTGGCCGCCGCTTTCGGGCGAGATCAGCAGCCCGGCCTCGACCAGTTCGGCGGGTTTGGCGCCGCGCTGAACCAGCGCCTGCTTCAGCCCCTCGCGGTCGTTAGGCGCATAGCCCAGACCGAACCGCTCCCACTGATCCTCGGGCAGGCCGCGCTTGTCCAGATATTCGCGCGCCGCCTTGCCCGGCGTGCGGCGCAGGTTTGCGGCGAACCATTTCTGGGCCAGGTCCATCCAGTCCGACAGACCCGCCCGCTTCTGCTCGCGCTCGGCCTCCTTGGGGTCTTCGGCGGGAAGCTGCATCCCCGCCTCGCCGGCGAGGCGCTGCACCGCCTCGACGAAACTCAGCCGCTCGGTTTCCTGCAGGAAGGAGATGATGTCGCCATGCTTGCCGGACGAGAAGTCGTGGAAGAAGCCCTTGTCGTCATTGACGAAGAAGGACGGCGACTTCTCCTTCGAGAATGGCGACAGGCCGACATATTCGCGGCCCTGACGTTTCAGCTTCACCGTCCGCCCGATCACGTCGGACGGCCGAAGGCGGGCCTTCAGTTCATCGATGAATCTCTCGTCGAAACGCACCCGCGATCCTTAAGCCCTGCGGCCCCCACAAGCGAATCGAATGAGCGCAAAACCCTCATTGACTTGACAAGTTTATATTTTAAAGTAGTCATATCGCAGGAGAGCCAAGAATGACAGATTCTTCTTCATCAAGGGACGAAGCCGACCTGGCCTACCTCAAACGATTGGCGGTAGCGGGACGCGGGCAGCCCGCCCCTTTCCTGCTCTTGATCGCCGTGTTCGGGGGCGCCTATGGCTTTGCACTGTTGGCCGTCCTGATGGCCTTCGTGATCGAAGGATTCCCGCAACCCGGAACACCCGTGACAGGACCGATCTCTAATCTCGTGGGATCGTGGGGAATTATAGGATCGCACCTGATCTTTTTCGCCACCGTCGCGTGGACGATCTGGAGAACCTTGGGTCCAAACCTAGTCCGCCTTAGCCGATCCGCTACAGCGACATGGTCCGGCAGCTTCATCGCGCTGGTCGCCACCTTTGTCGTTTTCCACCTGGTTACGCGAAACGAAGCCGCGCCGGATGCGACGAAGATTGCCCAGGTCATCTGGCCGGTCGTGTTGATCCTATGGGGCGCAGCATGGTGGACCACCGCCATCGCCAGCGACCGGAGGTGGCTCATCGCCGTTGCGATCGGAAGTTTTGGCGCAGCCGCTGCCTTGGCGTGGGTCGGCACAGCGTCTTTGGCCGCCTTGGTTGTCATGTGCGCCAGTCTGATACTTCTGGCCTTCGCTCCTGCGATGATCCTGATGCGCGAGACGCGCAGGTGACGGCCGAGCCCAGCGTCGATCCCGCCTTTTCCCATCGATTAAGAACAGGGGTGATGGCCTATCTCTCGACCGCCGAAGCCGCCGACTTCACCGAGCTCGCCCTCGCCTTGGCCGCCCCGAACAACAGCCTGTCCAGTCACCTGACCCGACTGGAAACCGCCGGCTATATTGAACTGCGACGGGGTTTTCTGGGCCGCAAGCCTCGCACCCGCGTCGTCCTGACCGTCACTGGACGGGCGGCATGGGAAAGATATCTGGGCGCGTTGGGCTAAAGGACGATCAGGCGGCTCGTCCGGGCATCCCCCGATATCCGAACGAACCGCCGCATCGCAGAAGGCGCAAACCGCAGCGTCCCCCAACGCCTTGGCTAACGAAGTCCTAACGCCTCGCGGACCGGCATCTGAGGTCAGGACCAGCGTTCTGTCGAGAGGCGGGCCGTCTTGCTCTAGCGAATAGAGGCGAGACTGTGTCCTTTTCGTCGCGCGTCGTTCGCCTTAAGGGCGACCGAAGGGGACGACCTTATTGGCGGCGTCATGCCCGATATCGGCGCTTCCCAGAAAGGGTATGCCCGAACGCAGGCACCAGTATCGAACGATTTCCTCCGGAGTCTGACCAAAATCGGGATCGTTTGGCGTAACGTCCGAGACTCGTCCCAGACGAATCCCGGCCACGCGACGGATGCTGGCCTGGCTGGTCAAGTGAAACATCATCCGGTCGATCCGGTAGGCGGCCTCGGAAACCTCCTCCAGCATCAGGACGTGCCCGGACAGATCCGGCTCCAGCGGCGTGCCGGTCAGTTCGTTCAGGATGGTCAGGTTGAAGGCGACGGCAGGGCGCGGATCGGTCGCCAGCGACGGCTCGATCCAGTCGGTCCGCCCGGTGGTCAGCCAGGACAGGGCGCCCTTCGCCGTCTCGTCGTCGCGCACCGAGTCCGAGGCCATCGGCCCGTGCGCCAGATGCTGGAAACCCGCCTTGTACATCCCGGCCAGCAGGCTGCCGGCGTCGGAATACCCCATGTAGCGCTTCTTGCCGGCGACGGCGTCCAGGCGCGGGATCACCGCATCGGCGATGCGGCACGAACCGTATCCGCCGCGGGCAAACCAGATGGCATTGATGCGGGGATCGTTGGCGAACTCCACGAAGGCGTCGGCGCGCGCCCGGTCGTCGCCGGCGAAATGACCGTGTTTCAGAAAACAGGCGGGGTGGAAGACGACCGCCACATCGCGGTCGGGGTGGTTCTGCGCCATCCAAGCCTCGACCGCCTCGGCGCGCTCTTTCGAGAAGCGCGAACTGGCGCAGACGACGCCGATCTTGAAGCTATTGGTGGTCACGTCCGTCTTCTTCGTCGTTTTTGCGATCCCCTACTGGCGGACCGGCCCGATCCCCTGTTCTAAGGGGGCATGAACCAAGACGCCTCCTATTTCTTCTGCGGCATCGGCGGGTCGGGCATGCTGCCCCTGGCCATGATCGTCCAGGCGCGCGGCGCCGTGATCGAAGGGTCGGACCGCGCGCTGGACCAGGGCCGTACGCCCGAGAAATTCAACTGGCTGCGCGCCCACGGCGTGATCCTGCACCCGCAGGACGGATCGGGCGTGACCCGCGCGGATCAGACCGTCATCGCCACCGGCGCCATCGAGGAGACGGTGCCCGACGTCGGCGCGGCCAGGCGCGTGGGCGCGACCATCAAGACCCGGCCTGAGCTGCTCAGCGAACTCTTCAACGCCGCCCCGACCTCGGTCGGGGTGGCGGGCACCAGCGGCAAATCCACCATCACCGGCATGATCGCCTGGATCCTGCATCAGACGGGCCGCGAGCCGACCGTCATGAACGGGGCGGTGATGAAGAACTTCGCCGACGCCGACCATCCGTTCGCCAGCGCCCTTATCGGCGGGCCAGACCTGTTCGTGTCGGAGGTGGATGAAAGCGACGGCTCCATCGCCCACTACGATCCGACGGTAGCGGTGGTGTCCAACATCTCGCTGGACCACAAGTCGATGGAGGAGTTGCGCGACCTGTTCGGGGGCTTCACCGCGCGGGCGACGACGGCCGTGTTGAACCTGGACAATCCCGAGACGGCGGCGCTGGTCCAGACCCTGCCGGTTGGCAAGGCGATCACCTTCGGCCTGGGCGAAGAAAAGGCCGACCTGTCCGCCCATGATCTTCAGCCCCTGCCGACGGGCATGCGGTTCCGGCTGATCGAAGGCTGGATCGAACACGACGTGGTCCTGAACGTGCCCGGCGCGCACAATGTCGCCAACGCCCTGGCGGCGCTGGGCGCGACCCGGGCGCTGGGCGTGCCGACGGCCGAGGCGGTCAAGGCGCTGGAGACCTTCGCCGGCATCCGTCGCCGGATGGAGGTCGTCGGGACGGCCGGCGACATCACCGTCATCGACGACTTCGCCCATAACCCGGACAAGATCGCCGCCACGCTGAAGACCCTGCACGCCTTCGACGGGCGCCTGCTGATCCTGTTCCAGCCGCACGGTTTCGGGCCGCTGAAGCTGATGAAGTCCGAGTTCATCGACGGTTTCGCCGGCCTGATGCGCGAGGACGACGTGCTGCTGATGCCCGAGCCGGTCTATTACGGCGGCACCACGGACCGCAGCGTGGGATCGGAAGACATCGCCTCCGGCGTCCGCGCCGCCGGCCGTCAGGCCGAGGCGCTGGCGACGCGCGCCGACTGCGGCGACCGGATCGTCGAGATCGCCAAGCCGGGCGACCGAATCATCGTCATGGGCGCGCGCGACGACACCCTGTCGACCTTCGCGGCGGAACTGTTGGGGCGACTAGACCAGTAGCCCCCATCGGCAAAGACGGGGTTCAGTATACGTCGCGGCGGTAGCGGCCGTCTTCCAGCATGGTCAGCACCACGTCCGCGCCCAGCGCGCTTTCCAGCGCGGCATGCACGCCTTGCGACATGCCGTCCAGACTGCCGCAGACATAGATCGCCGCGCCGCGCGCGATCCAATCTCGAAGCTCGTCGGCCGCCGCCCCGACCAGATTCTGCACATATCGGCCGTCGCCCGCGTCGCGCGAGAAGCTCCGGTCCAGCCGCCGCAGCACGCCCGACGCCAGCCAGGCCTGCAACTCCGCATCGAAGAAGGCGTCGTGCGCCTGGGTGCGTTCTCCGAACAGCAGCCAGGCCCCCCCCGCCGCCGTCCGCGCTTTCAGATGCGCCCGTAAGCCGGCGATGCCCGTGCCGTTGCCGATCAGGACCATCGGCGTCTCGTCCGCCGGGCCGTGAAAGCTGCGGTTGGTGCGCAGGCGCATTCCGATCTGATCGCCCAGCGCCAGATCCTGCGTCAGCCAGCCCGAGGCAAGGCCGGGTGTGCCGTCGGGATGGCGCATCAGGCGGACCAGAAACTCGACCCGGCCGTCAGACGGCAGGGAGGCGATGGAATATTCGCGCGAACCCGGCGTGACGCCATCACGCTCAGGCAGGCCGACCTCGGCGATGTCGCCGGCCGACCAGTCAGGCGCCGCGCCGACAGCTTCGAACGCCAGATGATACGCCTCGCCGCCGGGACTGCTGGGGTTGACCAGAGTTCGTTCGACCAGCCGCCAAGGATCGTAGGCCGGCGGGGTCCAGTCGGGGGCGGTCACGCTGCCGGTGATCTGATTCAGCTGGTGCTGCCAGTGTCGGATGGCGCCGGCCTCGCCGTTGTCGACCTCGACCGTGTCGAACAGGGGTTCGGCGGCCGACCGCCTCAGCCAGCCGTCCACCGCATGGCCGAAACCGCAGAACTGATCATAGCTGCGGTCGCCCAAGGTCAGCAGTCCGAAACGAAGACCGGACAGGTCCGCCGTCTCGCCCATCGCCTTGCGCACGAACCGGGCCGCGCTGTCGGGGGGATCGCCCTCGCCCGTCGTGGAGACGATCAGCAGCGCCCGGTCCGCCGCCTTCAGGGTCTGAACGTCCAAATCGGCGAAGGACAGCACCCGCGCGCCCACGCCGCCGTCGCTCAGGGCGCGGGCCGTCATCCAGGCCAGTTCTTCGGCAAAGCCGGTCTGGCTGGCGAAGGCGATCAACAGCGGCTGTCCCTCGCCTGCGCCCACCAGAGCATCAGACCGCGCGCGGGCCGCCGCCCTGGCCCTGCGTTCACGCCAGACGATGACGGCGATCAGGGCCAGCCAAAGTGCCAAGGCCCCGACCGCCCACAGCCAGCGCTGCGGATCGGCTGTCACCTCGGACGATCTCCGTCGTCGTCGAGCAGAGCGGCGAAGGCTGGCGACATCCGCTCGACCGGCCCGCGCTCGGTGCGTTCGACGAAATGGGCCATCAGGCCGACGGCCTCGGCGTAGTCCGGTCCGTCAAACGGCCCCATGACGGTCAGGGCCGTGGCGTAGGCGTCGGCCATCATGGCCGAGGGGTGCAGGACAGTGACCGAACTCAGGTTATTGCTGACCGGCCGACCGGTCGATCCGTCGATGGTGTGGGGATAAAGGCGCCCCTCATGGCGGAACGCGCGGCGATAGTCGCCGCTGGTCGCCACGGCGAGATCGAACAGGGCCGCCACGGTGTGGGGCGCCGGCGAACCCTCGACCCGCTCGATCTCGACCCACCACGGCTGGGCGTCCGGCTTGACGCCGCGCCCTTTCAACTCGCCGCCGATCTCGATCAGGTGCGAGGTGGCGCCCATGGCCATCAGGCGGTCGGACACGCGGTCCACCGCATGACCCTTGGCGATGCCGGAGAAGTCCAGCCTCATCCCGCCCATCTGCATCACCGCCCGCGCGTCGCCGTTCAGCCGCAGTTTCTGCCAACCCGACACGGCCATGGCCGCCGCGATCTCGTCTTCCGACGGGACGGGCAGCAAGGCCGAACGCGGTCCAGGCGGGCCGAACCCCCACAGATCGACCAAGGCGCCCAGGGTCGGATCGACCGCGCCGTTGGTCTCGTCGCCCAGGGTCATCGCCGCATCCAGCAGATCCCAGAACGGCTGGGACACCGCCCAGACGCCGGCTGGCGCGGTATTGAAGCGGCTGATTTCGCTGGACGGCTCCCACGGGCTGAACAGACCGACGACGGTCGCCAGTTCCTCTTCGATCGCCGCCCGGATCTCGGCCTCGCCCACGCCTGGCGGGGCGATGACGCGCGCGCTCCAGGTCGTGCCCATGGTCTGGCCGCCCAGCGAACGGATCAGGTCGCTGGGCGGACGGGGCGGCGCGCCTTCGATCGCGGGCACGAGGACGCGGTTGTCGGCGCGGTCGCCCAGAGGGGCGGCGTCGCCGATATTGACCGTGGGCGGGGCGGCGCGCGAACCGCGCGAAGGGGGAATGTCGGACATGGCCCTTCGCTTAGGGCAGGACTTCCATCGCCGCCACATAGCTGGCGTTGGAACCCAGCGTTTCACCCTGGCCTTCGGTGCGGACCGAGGCGTTCAGCCAATACATGCCGGCTTCCGGCCAGGTGATGGTGAAGGCGCCCTCGGCGTTCGTTTTGAGCGTCGATTCTTCGGGGTTGTCGCGGTAACGCAGACCGCCGCGCGCCACGGTGACGTCGATGTCAGCCGCCGGCTGGCCGTTGTTCAGCAGCTTGAAGGTGGCAAGCTCGCCCACCACCAGATCGTTCGGGTGGGTGACGGGAACCAGCTCAAGCCCTTCGCCGGTCGTCTTGAAGACGGTGTCGGTCGGATTGTTCAGGGTGACGAAGGTCTCGATGCGGCTGGCGGTGCGGGTCGCCTGAACATTGGTCGCGCCCTCGGGCAGGCCCGCCGGGTATTCCGAGGCCGCGCCGCGCCAGCGCTTCTGTTCACCGTTCAGGGTGTAGCTGGCCATCACGCCGTTCATGACGTTGGCGATCTTGTAGGTGCCGTTCTGGGTCAGATGGGCGTCGAAGGTCGAGCGATAGCGGCCCTGCATGGCGTTCTCGGGCTGGACCGCCGAGCCATCCGGCGCGGTGATGGTCAGGCCGGTCAGGCGCATGGCGGCGTGATCGGGGTTGAACACCTGGTTCGACATGCCGGCGTCGAATCCGACCCAGGCGTCCGTGCCGGACAGGGTCGTGGCCGTGGGCGCCAGCCAGGCGCGGTGGGCCTGGGCGGCCATGGGGGCGGCCAGCGCTGCGGCCAGCGTCAGCAGGGCGATCGTCTTCTTCATGGTCATGATCCTCAGCGAGAGACGGCGACGCGCACGGCGCCCAGTTCGGTGGAGCCGGTTCCGGCGCCGGTGTTGGCCGCGCCCCAGCGGAACGGCACGCGCACGACTTCGCGCCCGCCCAGTTCGCGGGCCGCCTCGACGACGATGTTGTACTGGCCGGGCTGAAGGTTGCGAAGACGGGCGGCGGGTACGGTGACGGTCTGGCGGCCCGGCGCGCGCGTGGCCCCGGATACGCCGTCGGCCGGCAGGCTCATGGCCCGGCCGCCCTTGCGCCACCAGGTGCGCAGATCCTTCAGCCAGTCCTTGCCGTCGCCTTCGTTGTTGCGGGTCTGCTGATACCAGACGGCCAGGGTGCGCTCAGCCGACTGGTCCGGCTTTTCGATCCACACCGCGACATAGGGGCGATGATACGAGGCGGTGTTCAGGCGCGGAATCTCAACCGACACCGTCAGGTCGGCGGCCATGGCGGGCGCAGCGGCGGCGGCCAGGCCGACGGTGGTGATGACGACGGGGAGAAGGCGCATCGGAAAACTCGTCAGTGAATGAAGATCAGGGCGATGACGACGGGGATCAGCAGGCCCAGCGCCGCCAGCGGCCAGGTCGAGGGCCGACCCTTGGCGTGCAGGAACATCAGACCCAGGCCCGTGACGGCGAAGATGACGCAGGCCGCCGCGAAGACGTCGATGAACCAGAACCAGACCACCCCGGCGTTGCGGCCCTTGTGCAGGTCGTTGAGGTAGGCGATCCAGCCGCGCGTCGTCTTCTCGTGCAGGGTCTCGCCGGTCGAACGGTCGATGGTGACCCAGCCGTCGCCGCCAGGCATGGCCAGGGCGACATAGACTTCTTCCGCCGTCGTCTCGGTCGGCTTGCCGGCGATCTCGACCTTGAGCGCCTCGGACGCCCAGCGTGCGACAGCGTCAGGGACAGGATCGGTCGTCTCCTGCGGGAAGCTCGCCAGCCGCTGCAACAGGGGCGTCGGCAAGGTCGCGGTCTGTTCTACCGTCACCGGATCGCCGGGGATCGAGGCCGCATGGTTCAGGGTGATGCCGGTGACCGCGAACAGCATCATGCCGACCAGGCTGACCGCCGCCGAAATCCAGTGCCAGCTATGCAGCTGTTTCAGCCAGAACGACCGTGCGCCGTTCAGCACCGCCTTGGGTTTGGGGCCCTTGGCTGCGGTTTCGGCCTGACGCTGTGTGGCGAGTTCGGTCACGGGCTGGCTGTGCCATTGTTGCGAACGGGTTGCAATAGCATTTAGCGGCGTCGCGGCGCCTTGTGTGTCAGAGCTCGGTCCAGCGCCGCAGCAGATTGTGATAGACGCCGGTCAGTTCGATCACCGCCTGATCCTTGGGCCCCCTCTCGGACGACACGCGCTGGGTGGCGATGTCCAGACGGAACAGGGCTTCACGATCGGCGTCGTCGCGGACCAGGCTCTGCATCCACATGAAGGACGACACCCGCGCGCCGCGCGTCACCGGCGTGACCCGGTGCAGGCTCTTGGAGGGATAGAGGACCAGATCGCCAGCCGGCAGCTTGATCGCCTGCGACCCGTACATCTCCTCGATGATCAGTTCGCCGCCGTCGTAGTCCTCGGGTTCGGACAGGAACAGGGTCGCCGACAGATCGCTGCGAATGCGGATAGCCCCGCCGTTGCGGGACTGACGGATGGCGTTGTCGACGTGCAGGCCGAACTCACCCCCGCCTTCGTAGCGGTTGAACAGGGGCGGAAAGATCGTGTGCGGCAGGGCGGCCGCCACAAACATCGGATTGGCGTTCAGCGCCTGGACGACCAGAGCCGAGACCTCTTTCGCCACATCCGACCCTTCGGGCAGTTGAAGGTTCTTCTTCGCCGTCGCCGATTGATGGCCCGAGGTGGCGTTGCCGTCCGCCCACGGCCCGACGTCCAGCCGCGCACGCAGAGCCGCGACCTCGGCCTTGGAGAAGACTTCCGGAATTTGCAGCAGCACAAGCGTTCTCGCTGAAAGACGAAACGGCCCCGCGGGGGGATCGCGGGACCGTCAGACTAGGCCGGGGAAACGGCCGTTAGAAGCGCAGGTTCAGGGCCAGGATGGCTTGGCGACCTGCGGCCACATCGGCGTGGTGAACGCCGTTAGTGCGCATGATGTATTCCTCGTCCGTCACATTCTTGACGTTCAGCTGAAGCGTCGCGCGGTCCGTCAGATCATAGGCGGCGAAGGCGTCCACGCGGGTCCATTCGGGCGCATAGATGCGGTTGTTCCCGCCGCCCGCGCCGCCCTGATTCCCGCCCAGAGATTTGGATGTGTAGTAGACGCCGCCGCCGACCGTCAGCCGGGGCAGGACGCGATAGGTGGTGAACAGGCTGGCGCTGTGCTTGGGCGTGTTGGCCAGCGGCAGGCCTTGCAGTGGATTGACGCTTGCGACCGGCGGTGTGCCCGACACCACCACGGCCGCCTTGGTCAGTTCGGAGTCCATGTAGGTATAGCCGCCGAACACGGTCCACTTCGGCGTGATGCTGCCCGACACGCCCAGCTCAAAGCCGTTGACCTCGACCTCGCCTTCCTGACGGAAGATGTTGGGCTCAACCAGGATCAGGGCGTTCTTGCGCGTCAGATGGAAGGCGGCCGCCGACAGGGCGAGACGGTCGTTCAAGACATTGGCCTTGGCGCCGACCTCGAAGCTTTCGGTGTCTTCCGGATCCAGAACGGTGTTGGCGACGCCATCGACCGTGCCCAAGCCGCCCGAGGCGTTCTGGTCGCCCGCCGAAATGGTCGGCGGCGTCGAAGAGGTGGACCAGGACGCATAGACGCTGCTGTTCTGCGTCGGCTTGAACACCAGACCGACCTGATAGTTGGTGAACTCCCAAGTCTGTTCCGGTACGGCGACGATGCCAGGGGCCAATGTTGAACCTGGTGCCGGAATTTGCGGGTTGAGTGTCCACATCCCTGCCGACTGAGTAGCATTCTGGTTCACGCCCTTGACCGAATACTGGTCCCAGCGAACGCCCAGGTTCAGGATCAGTCGCTCGGTCAGGGTGATGCTGTCGTTGGCGTAGACGCCGATGGCTTCGGTCGTGTTCGAGCTGGTCGGGCCGCGATTGATCACGCCGGTCCAGGCGTCGTCGGGGTTTGGGTTATAGACCGGGGTGCAGTCGCCGGCGCCCAAGGCGCCAGTGGCGGTCGGATAGGTTCCCGACACCGTCGTCAGACCGGTCGGGCAGGCCGAGCCCGAGGTGGTGTAGGTCGAATAGGTGGCGTTCCTGTTGTGCTCGCGCGACAGCTCCACGCCGACGTCATAGCTGTGCTTGATCGAGCCGGTGGCGAACTGGCCGAAGACATCGGTCACATTGGCCAGGGTGGTGACCGGGTTCCAGCGGGTCTTGGTGCCCCGCTTCATCCAGTAGGTGCCGTCCGCCGCCCGTCCGACATAGCCGCCGTCGCCGGGGTTGGTGACGATGTAGTCGTTCAGCGTCTGCGAATAGCGGCTCACGTTGCGGATCGTGGCGAAATCGTTGAGGCGATGCTCGGCCTTGAAGGTAAACGCATCCACCTCATTGGTCAGGTAGTCGCGCGCCTTCAGCCCATAGAAGCTGTCGTAGGGCACATCCAGAACGCCGCTGTCGGTCGTGCGCGACTGGATCTTGGTGAACAGCGGAATGCCGTAGTCGGGCATCTGGTCGCTGGTCAGGTGGTAGTAGCTGAAGACCATCGACGAGGGCGTCCCCAGACCGGCGCCCAGGCTGATGGCCGCACCCCATTTGTCGTAGTCCACGGCGTTGCGGCCGGGCACGTCGCCCTGGGCGCCCATCAGGTTGATGCGCAGAGCGGCGGTCTCGCCCAGCGGCAGGTTCGCATCGACCGTGCCGCGCAGATAGCCGTCGGTGCCCGCGCCCGCGCTGACATTGGTGAAGGCGTTCAGCTTGGGCGATTTGGAGGCCAGATTGATGCTGCCGCCGCCCGAACCGCGTCCCGAATAGACAGCGTCCGGCCCCTTGATCACCTCGACCTGCTCCAGGTTAAAGACCTCGCGCTGCTGGCCGCCCGTGTCACGAATGCCGTCCACGAAGATGTTGTTGCCCGACGACTGGCCCCGGATGAAGGGACGATCGGCCAGCGGCTGACCGCCCTCGCCTGCCCCGAAGGTGATGCCGGGGGAGTTGGACAGCAGGTCCTGCAAGGACGAGGCCGAGGTCTGTTCGATGATGGCCTGGGGAATCACCGTCACGGCGCGCGGCGTGTCCACCAAGGGCGCGACGAACTCGGGGCTGACGGGGGCCGGCTTCTTGAACTGACCGTTGACGTCGATCGTGCCCAGATTGGCGGGCTGGGACTGGTCGGCCGTGACCACCACGCCGTCCTCGGCGGTCACATCGGCGGCGATAGCGGGGGCGGCGACCAGCATGCTGGCGGCGCTGGTGGCGAACAGAAGCGAGCGGAGCGCGGCGGCGCGGGATTCGGACATAGTCTTGCGACCTTTTGGTCTGATTTTGCGATGCGCTCGCAATAACCAGCTCCACAGGAAGGCACAAGACAATTGCGAACAAATCGCAATCTTAATTAGCCGACCGCGCTGATGCTCGTCTGAGGCGCCGACGTGTCGATATCGAGCCAGGTCGGATCAGGCATGGCGCGGTGGGCGGCGGCCAGGGCTTCGGACCAACGCCGGCCCAGATCACGGAAATAGGGATCATCCGCCTCGATGCGCCGCGCCGTGCCGGTCAGCTGGTCGCGCGGCATGACGATCAGGTCCAGCGGCGGGCCGACGGCGATGTTCGAGCGGATGGTCGAATCGAACGAAATCAGCCCCAGCTTCACCGCCTCGGACAGGGAGGTGGAGCTGTGCAGGGCGCGGTCCAGAATGGGTTTGCCGTACTTCAGCTCGCCGATCTGCAGATAGGGCGTATCGGGCCCGCACTCGATGAAGTTGCCCTGGCCGTAGATCAGATACAGCCCCATCTTGCCGCCAGCGATTTGACCGCCCAGCAGCATGGAGGCGGTGACGTTCAACCCGTCTGCGGTCGGCGTCGGCGGCGTATTGATGCTGGCGCGCACGCTGGCCATCGCATGACCCAGAAGCTGGGCGGCGCGGAACAGGGTCGGGGCGGTCTGTAGCGTTTCAAGCTCGGTGGAGTCCGGCAGTTTGACCCCGGCTGCGACCATGGCCAGCGCCGTCTGGGTGACCGACAGATTGCCCGCCGTCGCGACCGCCAGGATCCGCTCGCCCGGCGACTTGTAGATGTGAAGTTTGCGATAGGACGAGATGTTGTCCACGCCCGCATTGGTGCGCGTGTCGGCGATCATCGCCAACCCGTCGTCCACCAGCATGCCTACGCAATAGGTCACTTCGCTCTATTCGCTCCCCGCGTTGCGAATCCCCAGACGCTAACAGATTCGCGCGTCATGCCTATCGGGGCCATCCACTGGATTGCAGTTGTTGCTGGCTCTGTTGCACCGGCCGCACATTCAGGGCGACGGTCAGTTGCTCTTGGCCGCCGCCATAGCTCGTGCCCCGGATCGGGGTGGCGCCGCGCGCGTCTAGGCCGACCGCGACCCGAACATAGTGTTCGGTGGGACAGATGCCGTTGGCCGGATCGAACCCGACCCAGCCCAGATTCTCGACCCAGGCCTCGGCCCAGGCATGGGCGGCGTCCTGATCGTGGCGTCCGTCCTGACGGCTGAGGTGGCCCGAGACGTAGCGGGCCGGCACGCCCAGCAGGCGTGCGGCTGAGATGAAGATCTGCGAATGGTCCTGACAGACGCCGCGCTTCTGAGCAAAGGCCTCGGCGGCGGTGTGGGAGGCGGAGGTCGAGCCGACCTCGAACGCCACCGTATTCTTCAGCGCGCCCATCAAATGATGCATCCGGCCCAGCGTCGCGCCCTCAGGAATGGAGCGGGCGAAATCGACGATACCGGCGTCGGCCTTGGTCATCGGGGTGTCGCGCAGATAGACGATGGGCGACAGGCGCTCGGCCTGTCCCTTCACGACGCCGCCCGTCTCGACGGTCGAAACCTCGCCGGTCACGCGGATGGTCAGGGCGTCGGTCGGCCGCTCGGTGTAGAGGCTGTGAACGATGTTGCCGAAGGCGTCCTCGCTGCGCCGCAGCCGGGCGTCTACATCGGTTTCGATCCGCCAGTCGCGGACCTGCTGGCTTTCGCACGACTTGGGCGTCAGGCGCAGCATCTGGACGATGAACCGCGCGGGCCGGGCGTAGGCGTAGCGGGTGGAGTGATCGATCCGGATCCGCATGGTCAGACCAGATACTGTTCATGGACGGCCGCGGCCAAGGCGTTGTTCTCGTTTAGGAAGCCCTGGATGTATTCGTGCAGGCCGGACTGGAAGATGTCCTCGATCTTGGCCTCGTTGAACTGGCTAAGGCGGTTGGAGGCCAGTCGCTGCGCCGGTCCGCGTCTTCCGTAATCGGTCGCCAACTTCTCCAGATAGCTGACGATCATGCCCTGACATGAGGCCAGCGAGCGCGGCATCTGGCGGTTCAGCACCAGCAGGTCCGCCACCAGCCAAGGCCGAACGCTTTCGCGGTAAACCCAGCGATAGGCGGTCAATGCCGAAACCTCGCGCAGCAGGGTCGTCCACTGGAAGTAGTCCAGTTGCCCGCCCACCCGTTCGCCGGGCGGCAGCAGCAGGTGATATTTCACGTCCAGCAGTCGCGCGGTGTTGTCGGCCCGCTCGATCGCCATGCCCAGTCGCAGGAACCAGTAGGCGTCATTCCTCAGCATGGTCCGCGACGAGGCGCCCTCAACCGCCAGGGACGTCGATTTCACGAAGTCGAGGAAGTTGGTGAAGTCGTCGCGTTTGGTCGGTTCGCCCAGCTCGTTCAGACCGTTCCAGGCGCCGTTGATCGCCTCCCACAGTTCGATGGTCAGGGCGGTGCGCACCGAGCGCGCATTGGTCCGCGCCTTGGTGATGCAGGCCTTGATCGAGGTCGGATTGTCGAAGCCGAAGGCCAGATATTCCCGCACGGACTTTTCCGACACGGTGCGTCCGGTCGCATCAAAGCCGGCCTTGACCCCCGACGAGGCGATGGCCCCGGCCCAGGCCGTGACGGCGGCCTGATCTTTCGCCGGCAGGGCGGCGAGACGGATCGCCGCCTCCAGAATGCGGGCGAGAAAGTCCGCCCGCTCCATATAGCGGCCGGTCCAGTAGAGGCTGTCTGCGGTGCGTGAAAGCATCAGTTGTCCAGCACCCAGGTATCCTTGGTTCCGCCGCCCTGGCTGGAGTTCACCACCAGCGACCCTTCCTTCAGCGCCACCCGCGTCAGGCCGCCGGGCGCGACGCGCACGCCGGCCGGGCTGGATAGGACGAACGGCCTGAGATCGACGTGGCGGGGCGACAGGGCCCCGCCGTTCAGCGTCGGAGCCGTCGATAGGCTCAACGTCGGCTGAGCGATGAAGTCGTCGGGATCGGCGATCAGCTTGGCGCGGAAATCCTCGATCTCGGCCTTGGTCGAGGTCGGCCCGACCAGCATGCCGTAGCCGCCCGATCCGCCGACTTCCTTGACCACCAGTTCCGGCAGCTTATCCAGCACTTCCTTCAGGGCGTCCGGCTCGCGACAGCGCCAGGTCGGCACGTTCTGCAGGATCGCATCCTCACCCGTGAAGAAGCGGATGATCTCGGGCATGTAGGTATAGACGGCCTTGTCGTCGGCCACGCCCGTCCCGACCGCATTGGCCAATGTCACTCGTCCCGCGAAATAGGCGGACATCAGCCCCGGCACCCCGATGGTGGAGTTGGGCATGAAGGTCAGGGGATCGAGGAAGTCGTCATCGATGCGGCGATAGATGACATCGACGCGCTTGGGCCCCTCGGTCGTGCGCATGAAGACCGTGTCGTCATTGACGAACAGGTCCGTGCCCTGGACCAGCTCGACGCCCAGCTTGTCGGCCAGGAAACTGTGCTCATAGTAGGCCGAGTTGAAGGGGCCGGGCGTCAGCACGACGATGGTCGGATCCGCCCCCGCCCCTGCCGGCGCGGACGCCTGCAAGGAGCGCAGCAGCATGTCGGTGTAGATCTCGACGGGACGTACGGCGTGTTCCGCGAACAGGTCGGGGAACAGCCGCATCATCATCTCGCGGTTCTCCAGCATGTAGGAGACCCCCGACGGCGTGCGGCAGTTATCTTCGAGTACGTAGAAGCCGTCCTCGCCCGTGCGCACCAGATCCACGCCCGAGATATGACACCAGACGTCGCCCGGTGGACGACGGCCCTGCATCTCCGGCCGATAATGCGGATTGGTCAGGATCAGATCGGCCGGGACAATGCCCGCCTTGATGCAGTCCTGCGGCCCATAAATGTCTTTGAGGAAGGCGTTGATGGCGGTGACCCGCTGCTTCAGCCCCTTTTCCAGACCGCCCCATTCGTCCGCGCCGATGATGCGCGGCACCACGTCGAACGGGATCAGCCGCTCGTTGGATTCCTCGTCGCCATAGACGGCGAAGGTCACGCCCATGCGGCGGAAGAACAGCTCCGCCTGGCGCGAGCGCGCCTGCAACAGATCGGCCGGCGCGTTTTCCAGCCACGCCGCCAGCGTCTTGTAGCTGTCGCGGATCGCACCCAATCCGCCGCCGTTCATTTCGTCGAAAGCTCTGGTCATCCGCCCCCGCCGCGTTGAAGTCGCAGCTTGAACGGTCACGAACGTAAAGCGCAACAGTTTTGTTGCACTGCGGCGACGCCTTATCCGACGGCCACCGCCTTCATCGACACCGCCGGATCGGCCAGCTTGTCCACGTCCACAGGCGTCGCCTTGGCGATCAACTGTTTGCCGGCCATGAACTCGGGCGGAGCGTTGACGGCCTCGACGCAGACGATCCGGTCGCCGTTCAGATGGAAGACAGCAAAGCCCGACGCCGTCGGGTCGCCGCGCACCACCTGTCGGTCGGCGTCGAACGGCAGGCCGGCGATCTGAAGCTTGACGTCATACTGGTCCGACCAGAACCACGGCACTTCGGGCGTGGGTCCGGCCCGCCCGACGATGGCGGCGGCCGCCTGTTTGGCCTGCTCCAGGGCGTTGGGCACGCTTTCCAGCCGATGATGCACGCCGCCGTGGACCGGAATCGGTCGTCGCGTCATGTCGCCGATGGCGAAGATCGCCGGGTCGCTGGTGCGCGCCTCGGCATCCACCACCACGCCGTCGTCGCAGGTCAGGCCGGCCGATCGCGCCAGAGCGTCGCACGCCAAGGCGCCGACGCCCACCAACACCGCATCCGCCCGCACCACCGATCCGCCGGCCAGGCTCACGCCGTCGCGGGCCACGGCGACCACCTCAGCGTCGGTCAGGATTTCGACGCCGTGCGCCCGGTGCTGCGCCGTAAAGAAGGCCGACAGGGTCTCGGACGCCACCCGCGCCAGCACGCGTGGCGCGCGCTCGATCACCACCGCCTCGGCTCCCAGGGCCCGCGCCGACGCCGCCGCCTCCAGCCCCACATAGCCGCCGCCGACGACCGCCAGACGCTTGCCGGGCCCAAGGACGGCTTTCAGCCGCTCGGCGTCCTTCATGGTGCGCAGTTCCAGCAGATCGGGATGATCCCCGCCCGGAACCGGCAGCTTGCGCGCCATCGAACCGGTCGCCAGCACAAGGATGTCGTAGGTCTCCGACGACCCGTCCTCAAAGACGACCGTCTTCGCTGCGGGGTCCACCGCCACGGCGACCATCGAGGGTCGGAAGTCGATGGTCTGCTCGGCGTAGAAACTCAGAGGCCGCAGCAGCAGCGCCTCCAGATCCGCCTCTCCCTTCAACCAGGCCTTGGATAAGGGCGGCCGCTGATACGGAGGCGCATCCTCCTCGCCCGCCAGCACGATGGGGCCTTCATGCCCATACTGCCGCAGGAACGCCGCGACGGAGCCGCCAGCGTGTCCCGCGCCGATGATGAGAACCTTGGTCATGACGACGCAGATAGTGCGCCACGCACGATCTGTCTCCTCCCCCCTTGACCGTTCCATCGTTACAGCATAGTGGAACGCGCATGACGACCCCGCCCGCCTGTGACGACCTGCATGACGCCCTGCTGTCGATGAAGACGCGCGCCGAGATCGACGCCTTTCTGGCCGATCTTTGCACGCCTGCGGAACTGCGCGCCTTCTCCGAGCGCTGGCAGGTCGCGCGCCTGCTCGACGCCGGCGGCAAATCCTATCGCGAGATCGCCGCAGAGGCCCATGCCAGCCCCACCACCGTCGTCCGCGTCGCCCGCTATCTGAAAGACATGCCGCACCAGGGCTATCGCCTTGCCCTGGACCGCCTGAAAAACAAGAACTGAGTATCCGAATATGAGCACCGTGCAGGGCCGGCTTCGCATCGCCGTCCAGAAATCCGGCCGTTTGGCCGACCGCAGCCTCGACCTGATCCGCGACGCGGGCCTGAAATGGGTCAAGGGTCACAACGACTTGCTGTACCGGGTCGAGAACTATCCGATCGACCTGCTGCGCGTCCGCGACGACGACATCCCCACCTTCGTGGCGGACGGCGTCTGCGACCTGGGCATCGTCGGCGAGAACGTGCTGGAGGAAGGTCGCAACGGCGGGCCGAACGCCTCGATCGTCATGCCGCTGGGCTTCGGTCGCTGCACGCTCAAGATCGCCACGCCTCCAACCCTGGCCTATGACGGTCCGGCCTCGCTGGACGGTCTGCGCATCGCCACCTCCTATCCCAAAATTCTGCGCCGCTTCCTCGACGAACGCGGGGTCAAGGCCGACATCGTGGTGATGCGCGGCGCCGTCGAGGTCGCGCCCCGGCTGAAACTGGCCGCCGCCATCTGCGACCTGGTCTCGACCGGCGCGACGCTGGAGGCCAACGGCCTGGGAGCCAAGGATACGGTTCTGGAAAGCCAGGCCGTGCTGATCCAGTCGCCCGTGGCGCCCGAGCCCGCATTGCAGCAGCTGTTGGACAGCGTCATCGAGCGGATGGCGGGCGTGGTGTCCTCTCAAGGCGCCAAATACGTCATGCTGAACGCCCCGCGCTCGGCCCTGGACGAGATCACCGCCATCCTGCCCGGCGCCGGCTCGCCCACGGTCATGCCCCTGATGGGTCGCGACGATGCGGTCGCCGTCCACGCCGTCTGTCAGGAGGCGGTCTTCTGGGAAACGCTTGAAAAGCTGAAGGCCGCCGGCGCCTCGGCCATTCTGGTCCTGCCGATCGAGAAGATGATGTGATGAAACGCATCGACTGGTCTTCCCTCGACGCCGCCGGCAAGACGGCCGCCCTGGCCCGCCCGGCCCAACGCACCGCCGGCGACGTGACCGAGGTCGTGCGCACCATCTTGGACGACGTGCGCCAGCGCGGCGGCGCGGCCGTGACTGACTGGTGCCTGAAGCTGGACAAGGCGCCGCCCCGTCGCATCGCCATCACGCCCGAGACTGTGGCCGAGGCGCGCGACGCCCTGCCGCCCGGCGACGTGCGCGCCCTGCGCATGGCGGCCGACAATGTGCGCGTCTTCCACCAGGCGACCCGGCCCGAGGACACCCCCTTCGTCGAGACGACGCCTGGCGTGCGCTCGAAACTGGCTTGGCGCCCCATCGCCTCGGCCGGCCTCTATATTCCCGGCGGCACCGCGCCGCTGTTTTCGTCGCTGCTGATGCTGGCCATTCCAGCCGGCGTCGCGGGCGTGGGCCAGCGCGTCGCCGTCACGCCGCCGAACAAGGAGGGCGGCATCCACCCCGCCATGATCCTGGCCGCCGCAGAGGCGGAGCTGGACGCCATCTGGCTGATGGGCGGTGCCCAGGCCATCGCCGCCCTGACCTTCGGCGTCGAGTTGGAAGACGGGGTCATTCCGGCCTGTGACAAGCTGTTCGGACCCGGCAACGCCTATGTGGCCGAGGCCAAGAAGCAGGCCTCCGCCCTGCCAGGCGGTCCCGCCGTCGACATGCCGGCCGGCCCGTCGGAGTTGATGGTCATCGTCGATCGCGACGCCGCGCCCGAGATCGCCGCCGCCGACCTGCTCAGCCAGGCCGAGCATGATGCGGATGCGCAGGTTCTGCTGGTCTCCACCAGCCGCGCCACCATCGACTACATCCTGAGCGAGGTGGAGGTGCAGGTCGCAACCCTGCCCCGCGAAGCCATCGCCCGCGCCTCTCTGAACGAAGCCCGCGCCATCCTGGTGCGCGACCTCGACGCGGCCGCAGAAGTCGCCAACCTCTATGGTCCCGAACACCTGGCGATCCAGATCGACGATCCCGAGCCGCTGGTCGACTCGATCAACGCCGCCGGGGCCGTGTTCGTCGGCCGGTTCGCCGCCGAGACGCTGGGTGACTACGCCGCTGGTCCCAGCCACGTCCTGCCGACCGACGGCGGCGCCCGCACCCTGGGCGGCGTCACCACCGCCAGCTTCATGACCACCATGTCGGTCCAGCTGGTGACCGAGGCCGGCGCCCGTCAGCTTGCGCCCATCGCCGCCCGTCTGGCCCGGATGGAGGGCCTGGAAGCCCACGCCCGCGCCGCCGACCTGAGGGCCGAAGGATGACCCTGCCTGCCCCTTATCCGCCGCTGGTTTCCGGCGGCGAAGGTCTGGATCGCTATCCCGACGACGCCTCAGCCCTCGCCGCTCGCATGGCCGGCGTCTATGGCGTACCTGCCGAACAGGTGCTGCCGGTGCGCGGCCTAACCCACGGGTTGGAACTGGCCTGGCGCCTCGCCGCTCGCGACGGGGGATCGGTCGAGGCCCCGAAGGCCGAACCCTATGACAGTCTCGGCGCCATCTATCCGGCCAAGGGCGAAACGGCCCCAGAGAAAAGTATCGTCGTCATCCGCGCCCTGGGCTCGCCCGAAGCCGTCGGCGAGATGGCCGCCCGCGTCGCCCCCGCCCTGCTGGTGGTGGACGAGGGACTGATCGAGTTCTCCGACAGCGCCTCGGCCGTGACCGTCGTCGCCGATCAGCCGAACCTGATCGTGCTGCGCAGCCTGTCCCTGGCCTATGGCTTAGCCGGCGCCCGCGTCGGCGCGGCGATCGCCCAAGCCCAGACCCTGGCGCGTCTGGCGTCGGTGCTGGAACCCTACGCCCTGCCCGAACCGCTGGTGCGGCTGGCGATGCAGGCGCTGGACCCGTCGCGGATGATCGAGACCGCCGAGCGCATCGCCTCGGTCCGGCGCGAACGCGAGCGGATCGCCCGCGAACTGGGCCGCCAGATGCCGGTCGAGCCCGGCGTCGGCCCCATCATCATGGCCCGGCCGGAAGACCCCGCCGCCGCCTTGGCCGGTCTGAAGGCCTATGGCGTCGAGGCCGACCTGTCCGGCGACCGCCTGCGTCTGCCCGTCTCCATCAAACCCGAGGTCAACGACCGGCTGCTGGCCGCCTTCGGCCTGACGCCCGCCAAGCGCCGCCCGGCCCGCGTCGGCCAGGCCGTGCGTGACACCAAAGAGACCCGCATCGTCTGCGCCGTCGATCTGGACGCCCCAAGCCCCATCAAAATCGAAACCGGCGTCGGCTTCTTCGACCACATGCTGGAGCAGATCGCGGCCCACGGCGGCTTCTCCCTGCGGCTTCAGTGCGAGGGTGACCTGCACACCGACCCGCACCACACGATCGAGGACAGCGCAATCGCCCTGGGCCAGGCGCTGAAACAGGCGCTGGGGGAGCGCAAGGGCATCGCCCGCTACGGCTTCGTCCTGCCGATGGACGAGGCGAATGCGACGGTCTCGATCGATCTTTCCGGGCGCCCCTATCCGCTGTTCGAGGGCTCGTTCGAGACGCCATTCATCGGCGACTACCGCACCGACCTGACGGCGCACGTCTTCCGTTCATTGGCCGAGGCTATGGGCGCTGCCGTCCACATCTCGGTCACCGGCCAGGACGACCACCACAAGACCGAAGCCGTCTACAAGGCGTTCGGCCGCGCCCTGCGCCAGGCCATCCGCGTCGAGGGCGACGCCGTGCCGTCGACCAAGGGCGTGTTGTGACCGAGGTCGCCGTCATCGCCTACGGCGCCGGCAATGTCGCCTCGGTCCAGTTCGCGCTGGAGCGGCTGGGCGCGACCGTGCGCCTGACCGATGATCCGACGGTGATCGCCGAGGTTGAACGGGTCATCCTGCCCGGCGTAGGCGCGGCCGGATACGCCATGAAGCGCCTGTCGGACCTGGGTCTGATCGCGCCGATCCGCGCCTTCCCGCGCCCCCTGCTGGGTGTCTGCCTGGGTCAGCAACTGCTGTTCGGATCGAGCGACGAAGGTGACGGCGTCGATCTGCTGGGCCTTATTCCCGGGGCGGTGACCCGGCTGAGGCCTGCGAGCGATCTGCCGGTGCCGCACATGGGCTGGAGCCGGTTGACGCGCGACCGCGACGACCCCTTGCTGGAGGGCGTCGCCGACGGCGCCTACGCCTATTTCGTCCACGGCTTCGTCTGTCCCGACGGACCAGCGACCCTGGCGCGCGCCGACTATGGCGGCGTCGTTCCGGCTGTGGTGCGATCCGCCAACCGCTGGGGCTGCCAGTTCCACCCCGAACGCTCGGCCGAGGCCGGGGCGACCATCCTCAAGAACTTCCTGAGTTTGTCATGCTGATCTATCCCGCCATCGACCTGAAGGACGGCGTCTGCGTGCGCCTGATGCATGGCGACTTCGCCCAGGTGACGCATTACGACCAGCAGCCGGCCGCCCGCCTGACGACCTTCGCGGCCGAGGGCGCGGAGTGGATTCACATCGTCGATCTGGACGGAGCCGAGGCGGGCGAGGCGCGTCAGCATGCTTTGATCGGTGAACTGACCCAGGCCATCGACGTCAAGGTCCAGTCGGGGGGCGGCGTGCGCAGCGCCGACGATGTGAAAAAACTGCTGGACGCCGGCGTGTCGCGCGTCGTGGTCGGATCGCTGGCGGTGACCCAACCCGAGGCGGTGGCGACCTGGTTGGAGACCTTCGGCGTCGAGCGCATCACCCTGGCCCTGGACGTCAAGATCGAGGACGGCGTGCCGGTCCCCGCGCTGAAGGGCTGGACCCAGTCCTCGGGCATGACGCTTTGGGAGGCGTTGGATCGGTATCCCAAGGGGACGGCCAAACACCTGCTGGTCACCGATGTCGGTCGCGACGGCGCCCTGACCGGGCCGAACCTGGATCTGCTGGCGGAGATCCGCAGCCGTCGGCCGGATCTGGTGTTGCAGGCCTCGGGCGGCGTTTCATCTCTGGACGACATCGCTGCGGTCAAGGCGCTGGGCTGTCACGGCGCCATCGTCGGACGCGCGCTCTACGAGAACTGCTTCACCCTGCCCGAGGCGATCGCGGCGGCCAAACGCGCATGACGGCCCACCCTGCATCAAGCGGGGCGGTCAGATGACCGCTCGGCGGATCATCCCCTGCCTGGACGTAAAGGACGGCCGGGTGGTCAAGGGCGTGAAGTTCGTCGGTCACACCGACATGGGCGACGCGGCCGAGCTGGCCGCCCGTTACCGCGACGCGGGCGCCGACGAACTGGTCTTCTACGACATCACCGCCAGTCCCGAGGGGCGGACGCTGGACTACGGCTGGATCAAGGACATCGCCCGACTGCTGGACATTCCTTTCTGCGTCGCCGGCGGCATTCGCACCGTGGAGCAGGCGGCGCGCTGCCTGGACCACGGGGCGGACAAGGTCTCGATCAACTCCCCGGCCTTGGAACGGCCCGAACTGATCGCCGACATGGCGGCGCGGCTGGGCAGCCAATGCGTCGTCGTCGGCGTTGACAGCCGGTTCGAAGACGGCGACTGGGTGGTGCACAAATATACCGGCGACCCGGATGCACGCCGTCATGCCGGCAAACGCACCCTGGACTGGCTGGACGAGGCGCAGAGCCTGGGCGCAGGCGAGATCGTGCTGAACTGCATCGATCAGGACGGGGTTCGGCGCGGCTATGACATCGAGCAGCTGTCCGCTGCGCGCGCGCGCCTGACCATTCCCCTGATCGCCTCGGGCGGCGCCGGCGCGCCCGAGCATTTCAAGGCTGTGTTCGAGCAGGCCGACGTCTCCGGCGCCCTGGCCGCCAGCGTGTTCCACACCGGCGCCATCGCCATTCCCGACCTGAAACGCTACCTGGCCGACCAAGGCCTGGAGATAAGACTGTGATCGACCCGAACACCATCGACTTCGCCAAGGGCGACGGCCTGGTCCCCGTCGTGGTTCAGGACGCCGCCACGCTGCAGGTCCTGACCCTGGCCTATATGGATCGCGCGGCGCTGGACGAGACGATCGCCTCCGGCGAGGCCACCTTCTTCTCACGCTCGCGCGGAGGGCGGTGGAGGAAGGGCGAAACCTCGGGCGACCGGCTTCACGTCGTCTCCATCACGGCCGACTGCGACGCCGACGCCATCGTGCTGGGCGTCAGGCCGGTCGGAAACGCCTGCCACCTGAACCGGACAAGCTGTTTCGGCGAGGCCGACGCGCCGGGGCTGGGTCGGATCGCCCGGCTGGAGCGCACCATCGCCGAACGAGCCGCTGCCGATCCGTCCGAAAGCTGGACCGCCCGACTGATCGCACAGGGGCCCAAACGCATCGCCCAGAAGGTCGGTGAAGAGGGTGTGGAGACCGCGCTGGCCGGCGTCGCCGGCCCCGATGAGGAACTCGCCAGTGAGGCTGCGGATTTGATCTATCACCTGCTCGTTCTTCTCCATGCCCGTAACATGGTGTTTCAGGATGTGCTGGACGTGTTGGCCTCGCGGGCGGAAGCGGCCAAAGACAGCGGCTAGACCGTAAAGGCGTGCGTCCCGACAAATGGGATCATCGAGGGACAAGACATGGCGGCTCTCATTCTGTTTGGCGGCGGCGGCGATCTGGCGATGCGCATGCTCCTGCCGTCGCTCTACTTCCTCGAACACGACGGCCTTCTGCCTGAAGGGCTGAAGATCATCGGCGCCGCGCGTTCGGAAGAGAGCGCCGACGACTATATCGCCAAGGTGCACGAGGCGGTGAAGGCGCGCGCCGAGGCCGACAAGGTCTGGGACGAAGCCAGCTGGTCGCGGATGAAGGCCCGCCTGGACTATCTGGCAGTCGACGCCACCTCGCCCGAAAGTCTCAAGCCGCTGAAGGACAAGGTCGGCGACGGGGAGGTCACCTCCTTCCTGGCCGTGTCCCCCTCGCTCTATGCCCGCATCGTCACGGCGATGAAGGCGGCGGGCCTTGCCGAAAAGAACTGCCGCATCGTGCTGGAAAAGCCGGTCGGGCGCGACCTGAAGTCCTTCCTCGAAATCGACGACGCCGTGGCCCACGCCTTCAGCGAGAACCAGGTGTTCCGCATCGACCACTATCTGGGCAAGGAGACGGTCCAGAACCTGATCGCGCTGCGGTTCGGCAACACGATCTTCGAGCCGCTGTGGAACAACCTGTCCATCGACCACGTGCAGATCACGATCGGTGAGACGGTGGGGGTCGGCGACCGCTGGCCCTACTATGACGAATACGGCGCCCTTCGCGACATGCTGCAGAACCACATGCTGCAGCTGCTGTGCCTGGTGGCGATGGAGCCGCCCAGCGACCTGGACCCGGACTCGGTGCGCAACGAGAAGGTCAAGGTGCTGCGCTCCCTGCGCCCGATCACGCCTGACGAAGCCGAGCGCGTGACCGTGCGGGGTCAGTATGTGGCGGGCGTCTCGGAGGGCAAGCCAGCCAAGGGCTATGACGAGGAGCGCGGCCAGCCGTCCGACACAGAAACTTTCGTCGCCGTGCGCGCCGACATCGACAACTGGCGCTGGGCGGGCGTGCCCTTCTTCATGCGGACCGGCAAGCGCCTGCCCGAGAAGCGCACCGAGATCGTCATCCAGTTCAAGCCGGTGCCCCACTCGATCTTCGACCGCGACGACCGCGGCGAGGTTCAGGCCAACCGAATGATCATCGAGCTGCAGCCCGACGAAGACATCTCTCTGACGGTGATGAACAAGCGGCCGGGCCTGGATCAGCGCATGCAGTTGCAGCCGATCAAGATGAGCCTGTCGTGGGGTGTGGACGGCAAGTCCGCCGCCCCGCCGCGTCGCCGCATCGCCTATGAGCGCCTGCTGCTGGACGCGATGGCCGGCGATTCGACCCTGTTCGTGCGCCGCGACGAGGCCGAGCAGGCGTGGAAATGGGTGGACGAGGTGTCTGAGGCTTGGGCCGAATCCGGCCTGAAGCCCGACGACTATGTCGCCGGAACCTGGGGCCCCGACAGCGCCGACATGCTGATGGCCCGCACCGGCCGCGACTGGAACACCACCGATGTCTGAGACCCCCGCCATCGAAGCCTTCCCCTCCGTCGAGACCTGGGCCGAAGCCATCGCCGCGCGCCTGGCCGAAACGCTTGGCGCGGCCCTCCGCGACAATGGGCAGGCCCTGTTCGCCGGTCCCGGCGGTTCGACGCCCGCACCCGTCTATCGCCGTCTCGCCGCGACCGATCTGGACTGGTCCAAAATCGCCGTGACCCTGGTGGATGAGCGGTACGTGCCCGAGACCTCGTCGGAATCGAACGCCCGGCTGATCCGCGACGTGCTGCTTCAGGACAAGGCGGCGACGGCCCGCTTCATCCCGCTCTATACGCCCGAGGTCACCGTGGACCGCGCGGCCATCGTGGCGGCCAAGGCCTTGGCCGATGTGGGCGGGCGGTTCGATGCGGTGCTGCTGGGCATGGGCGAGGATGGCCATATCTGCTCCATGTTCCCCGAAAGCCCGACGCTGAAGACCCTGCTGACCCCGACGCTGAAGCCGACCGTTCTGGGCGTGCCGCATGGGCGCGACGGCATGGCGCCGACGATCGAACGGCTGTCGATCAACCTGCCCTATCTGATGTCAGCGGGCCGGGTGATCCTGGGCCTGAAGGGCGCCGCCAAGCGTCGTGTCTTCGAAGAGCAGGCCCAGGGCGATCCGAAGATTCAGCCCATCGCCGCCCTGATCGCCGCCGGCGTTCCCCTTGAAGTTCTGTGGACGGAGGAAGGCTGAAATGGCGCTTCATCCCACCGTGGCGGCCGTCACCGCCCGCATCGTCGAAAAAAGCCGCGAGACCCGCGCCGACTACATCCGTCGCATGGACGCCGCGCGCGACAGCGGCGCCGGACGCGCCAAGCTGAGCTGCGCCAACTGGGCCCACGCCTTCGCGGGCCAGACCATCGCCGACAAGCTGACGGCGATGGACGGGTCCAAGCCCAACCTCGGCATCGTCACCGCCTATAACGACATGCTGTCGGCCCACCAGCCGTTCGAACGCTTCCCCGACGTGGTGCGCAAGGCCGTGCGCGAGGTCGGCGCCACGGCCCAGGTCGCCGGCGGCACCCCCGCCATGTGCGATGGCGTCACCCAGGGTCGTCCGGGCATGGAGCTGTCGCTGTTCAGCCGCGACCTGATCGCCATGTCGGCGGGCATCGCCCTGACGCACGACGCCTTCGACGCCGGTCTGATGCTGGGCGTGTGCGACAAGATCGTACCGGGCCTGTTCATGGGCGCCCTGGCCTTCGGCCATCTGCCGGTCGTCTTCGCCCCAGCCGGTCCGATGCCGTCGGGCATTCCGAACGCGGAAAAGGCCCGGGTGCGGGCCGAATATGCGCAGAACAAGGTCGATCGTCAGACCCTGCTGGAAAGCGAGATCGGCAGCTATCACTCGCCCGGCACCTGCACCTTCTACGGCACTGCCAACTCCAACCAGATGATGATGGAGCTGGGCGGCCTGCACATGCCCTCCACCGCTTTCGTCCATCCCGACACCGGCCTGCGCGACGCCCTGACGGCGGCGGCGGCGAAACGGGCGGTCGAACTGGCCCGCAGCGGCGAGTGCCGCATGGCCGACGTCATCGACGAGAAGTCCATCGTCAACATGATCGTGGCCCTGCTGGCCACCGGCGGCTCGACCAATCACGCCATTCACCTGGTCGCCATGGCGCGGGCGGCAGGCGTGCTGATCGACTGGACCGACATGGACGAGCTGTCGTCGGTCACGCCGTTGCTGGCGCGGGTATATCCGAACGGTTCGGCCGATGTGAACGCCTTCCAGGCCGCCGGCGGCGTCGCCTTCATCGCGCGTGAGCTGGCGATGGCGGGCAATATCCATACCGACGTGACGACCATCATGGGTCAGGGCATCCAGGCCTATTTCCAGGAACCGTCGATGGTGGACGGCGAACTGGTCTGGCGCGATGGGGTCCAGGAAAGTCTCGATCTCGACATCCTGCGCCCCGCCTCGAATCCCTTCGACAAGGAGGGGGGCCTGCGTTTGGTTCAGGGCGATCTGGGACGCGCGGTCATCAAGATCTCCGCCGTCAAACCCGAGAACCGCATCGTCGAGGCGCCCGCCGCCGTGTTCGAGACCCAGGAAGATGCGCTCCAGGCCTTCCGGGACGGCAAGCTGTTCCGCGACGTGGTCGTGGTCCTGCGCTTCCAGGGGCCCAAGGCGAACGGCATGCCCGAACTGCACAGCCTGTCGCCCGCCCTGTCCGTCATTCAGGACAAGGGGTTCAAGGTCGCCTTCGTCACCGACGGCCGCATGTCGGGCGCCAGCGGCAAGACGCCCGCCGCGATCCACGTTTCGCCCGAGGCCCTGGCCGGCGGCCCGCTGGCCCATGTTCAGGACGGCGACATCATCCGCCTGGACGCCGAGGCCGGGGTCCTGACCACCGTCGGCGTTTCCGACCTGACCGCTCGTCCGCTGGCCGCCCGGTCCGCCGTCAACGCCGAGGGTTCGTCCTGGGGCTATGGCCGTGAGCTGTTCGGCGCCTTCCGCCATGTGGTCACGACGGCCGAACAGGGGGCGACGGTCTGTTTCGCCCTGCCGACCGGTTCGCGCGGCAACGACGACACCCCGCCCAATCCCAACTTCGTCGATCGGACCGTGGACGCCTAATCCACCGAACCGAGCGCAGGAAACGCCCAATGAATGACAAGACCCTTCTCGTCGGCCCCCAGCTTGTTGGCGATGTCGGCGGCACGAACGCCCGCTTCGCCGTGGCCCGCATGGTGGACGGCAAGCCCGTGCTGGACCACCACGAGAGCTTCCCGGCCGAGACCTATCCGACCTTCCTGGAAGGCGTCGCCGCCTTCATCGACGGCTGCGAGGTCAAGCCGACGGGCGGCGTGATCGCTGTCGCCGGCCCGGTGACGGACGGCGCCATCGACCTGACCAACTCGCCCTGGCAGGTGTCGGAGGCGGAGCTTCAGACCCTGGGCCTGAAGCCGGTCAAGCTGATCAACGACTTCGAGGCCCTGGCCTGGGGCGCGCCCATCGTGCCGGAAGACCAGCTGGAGAGCCTGGGCGGGCCGGTCGACGGCGATCCGCACTGCACCGTCGCGGTGCTCGGCCCTGGCACAGGCTTCGGGGTCTCGGCCCTGGTGCGGGATGCGGCCGGCAAGGAAATGGCCATGCCGTCCGAGGGCGGACACGCCTGCTTCCCCCCCCGGCGATCCGGTCGAGGATGAAATCCTGCGCATCCTGCGTCGCCGCTATGACCGGGTGTCGATCGAGCGTCTGATCTGCGGGCCGGGGCTGCTGAACATGCACCGGGCCTTGGCCGAGATCGACGGGCGCGAGACCCACATCGACGATCCGGCTCAGATCACCGCAACGGCCCTGGCCGATCCGAACAGCCCGTGCGGCGCGACCCTGGCCCGCTTCTGCGCCATCTTGGGCGCGGTCGCCGGCGACATCGCCCTGACCACCGGCGCGCGCGGCGGCGTCTATATCGCCGGCGGCATCGTTCCGCGCATCCTGCCCTTCATCAAGGCCAGCCCTTTCCGCCAGCGGTTCGAGCGCAAGGGCCGGTTCAAGGAATATATGCAGGACATTCCGACCAAGGTGATCATGCACAAACACGCCGCCCTGCTGGGCGCTGCGCGGGTCGCCTTCGCCCAGTCGGAGGGCTGACGCGGCGGGCGATCACGAAAATCTCACGGCGGCGTGAACCGAACCGTCACCGTAGCGTTTGAGAGTTTCCACCTAGGAGAGGAAACTCAAATGAAAAAGTTCGCCATCGCCGCCGCTTCGGTCTTCATGCTGGCCGGCGTCGCCGCCTGCGGTGAAAGCGCCGCCGACAAGGCCGCTGAAAAGCAAGCCGACGCCATCGAAGCGACGGGCGAAGCCCGCGCCGACCAGCTGGAATCGCAAGCCGCGACCGCTCCGACCGCCGCTCAGGCCGACGCCCTGAACGCCCAGGCCGACCAGGTCGAGAAGAACGCCGACCGCAAGGCCGACATGGTCGAGCAGCAAGCCGGCAACGCTGATGGCGGCGCTACGACGGCCAACACGCCTTCGACCCACTAAGATCTGGCGACCGACTAAATCCGTTTACGGATGGATCAGCCCCCCGTCGTTCGCGACGGGGGCTTTTTCGTGCCTGCGACCTCAGTCGATGCACAGGGTCGGGCCGGCCTTGCCGTCCTCGACCGTCGTATTGCAGCCGAAACGGTCGCTGGTCGCCTGGCAGACGCCGGTCGCCGCCGTCCCCGGCGTCACGCCGCTGTTGCCCTCGATGCGGCAGTCGCCTTGGCACTGATCGCCGTCGGTGCATCGCTTGCCGGCGTCGGCGTAGGAGATGACGCACTGCCAGGACTGCATCCGCCCAACCTGTTTCATCGTGCCGCCGCGCGTGGCGCAGGACGCGGCGTCGGCGCTCTGCATCGGCGCATCCGACGCCGCGCCCGTGGTCTGGGGCGAGCAGGCGGCGGCCAGAAGCGCGACGGCGGCGATGAGGGAAATGCGGATCATGAGATCTGTCCTTTGGTGAAGCCTGACCAGACGTCGTCGTAGTCGAGCTGCATCTGCGGTGATTCCGACGCCCATTTCGTGACGCGGATCGGCATGCGCGTCTCGAACATGAAGGCCAGGGTGTTTTCGATCTTGTGCGGCTTCAGCTCGGCCTTGATCGCGCCGTCATAGCTGGCCTGATCGGGGCCGTGGCCGCTCATGCGGTTGTGCAGCGACGCGCCGCCCGGCGCGAAGCCGCCGGCCTTGGCGTCATAGGCGCCGGTCACCAGACCCATGAACTCGCTCATCACGTTGCGATGGAACCACGGCGGGCGGAAGGTGTCCTCGGCCACCATCCAGCGCGGCGGGAAGATGACGAAGTCGATATTGGCCGTGCCCGGCGTCTCGGACGGACTGGTCAGGACCGTGAAGATCGACGGATCGGGGTGGTCGTAGCTGACGGTGTTGATCGTGTTGAAGCGCGCCGTGTCATAGCGGCAGGGCGCCAGATTGCCGTGCCAGGCGACGACGTCCAGCGGGCTGTGATCGAAGGTCGTGGCCCACAGGCGGCCGCCGTATTTCTGGACGCACTCGGTCGGGCGATCCACGTCCTCATAGGCCGCGATCGGGGTCTCGAAGTCGCGCGGATTGGCCAGGCCGTTCGAGCCGATGGGGCCCAGATCCGGCAGGCGGAACGGGCTGCCGTAGTTCTCGCAGACATAGCCGCGCACCGGCCTCTCAATCTCGACGCGGAAGCGTACGCCGCGCGGGATCAGGACGATGTGGCCCGGCTGGGCCTCGATCACGCCGAACTCGGTGATGAAGCGATGGTCGCCTTCCTGAGGCACGATCAGCAGTTCGCCGTCGGCGTCATAGAAGACCCGGTCGGTCATCGATCGGTTGGCGACATACAGGTGAATGCCCGCCCCGGCCCCGCCGTCAGGCTCGCCATTGCCGCCATAGGTCGTCAGCCCCTCGACCCAGTCGGTCGCAGCCTGCGGTATCGGCAGCGGATCCCAGCGCATCCGGTTGGGATTAGGCGGCGTCTCGTCGAACGGACCGGAGCGGACCCGCCCCTGATCGAAGGGCGCGTAAGGCCCATGCTGGGCCGACGGACGCAGGCGATAGAGCCAGCTGCGCCGGTTCTCGGCGCGCGGGGCGGTGAAGGCGGTGCCGGACAGCTGTTCGGCATACAGGCCCATCGGCGTCTTCTGCGGCGAGTTTCGGCCCACCGGCAGGGCGCCGGGCGCGGCCTCGGTCGCGAAATGATTGCCGAAACCGGTCATGTAGGCGGGCGCGTTGGATCGCGTCATGTCGTGTCTCCCTATGCCCCTCGTTTAGCCGTCCCCGGCGCCAGCGTCACCCTTTGCCCGTCAGGCAACAGCTTGGCGGTTGGCGCGTTGCTGTGGCCTCGCGGAGGGATTTCCATGACCTATCTGACCCGGGCGGTGTTCGCCTTCGCCAGCCTGCTGCTGTTGCTGGCAGCCATGGCCCTGATCGGGTTCGGGGTGAAGGATGCGCTGCACGGCATCGGCTCGCCCGACAAGTCCGGCGCCGATGCAGTTCTGGACGTGCTGGGCTATGTCATCGTCGCCATCGCCGTGTTCGACGTGGCCAAATACATCTTCGAGGACGAGGTTCGACGCGGCAACGAAAAGCGCAGCGCCGCCGAGGCCCGGCGCAGCCTGACGAAGTTCCTGTCGACCATCGTCATCGCCCTGTTCCTCGAAGCGTTGGTCGTGGTGTTCAAGACGGCGCGCGAGGACGTGGCGCAGTTGCTCTATCCCACCGCCCTGCTGATCGCCTCGGTGCTGGTGCTGGTGGGCCTGGGCGTCTTCCAGCGCCTGTCGGCCACGGTCGAGGAAAAGGTCGGCGACGACGACGAGGCCGAGGATCGCAAGGACAAGGTCAGGCGAAAGGCGGCGCCCTAGCCTTTGCTCGGCAGGAAGGGCGAGAAGGTGATGACGGTGAAGGTGTCGCGCACGTGCGGTCGCGTCTGGACCTGTTTCGTCACGAAGGTGCCGATGTCGGCGTCACGCGGCAGATTGAACTTGGCCAGCAGGTCGTGCTGGCCCGAGGTGGAATAGACCTCCGAGACGTTCTCGACATTGTCCACGATATCGGCCGCCACGTCGTTGGCGTAGCCCAGCTCGCATTTGATGAAGACGAAGATGGCGGTCATCATGGCGGATCAGTCCTCTGGTTCGAGGGCGCTTCTAGCGGACGAAGACGTGACGGGTAAGCCGCAAGACACAGACGCCGTGCTGGAGGCGCAATACAACAACCGCGCCCTGGTCCCCGACCACCCCGCCGTGATGGCGCGCTGGAAGGCGGGATCGGAGACCGCCCGCGCCGCCCATCCGCCGCAGGTCCTGAAATACGGCCCAAGAGAGCGCGAGTGGATCGACTGGTTCGACGCCGGGAACGGCGCGCCGGTCCTGGTCTTCCTGCACGGCGGCTACTGGCAGGCGCTGGATGCGAGCTGGTTCAGCTTCGTGGCGCCGCCCCTGCTGGCCCACGGCGTCAGCGTGGCCATCCCGACCTATGACCTGGCGCCCAGCGTGCGGCTGGGCCGGATCGTCGATCAGGCGCGGACGGCGGTCGACCTGATCCATGCCCGCACCGGCGATGCGCCGGTCGTCAGCGGCCATTCGGCAGGCGGGCATATGGCGGCCTGCCTGCTGGCGGACGGGCGGGCCTCGGCGGCGGTCGCCATCTCGGGCGTGTTCGATCTGGAGCCGCTGATCCCCACCTCGCTCAACATCGCCCTGGATCTCAATACGGCCGAGGCTCAAGCTCTGTCGCCTATCCGATGGCGGGCGCCCGCCGGCGCAGTTCTGAACTGCATCGTCGGCGGCGCCGAAAGCGACGCCTTCGTGGACCAGAGCCGCGCCATGGCCGCACGCTGGGGCGACGCCGGGGCCGAGACGCGGTTCGAGCCCCTGCCCAACCTGAACCATTTCACCGTCCTGGACCCGCTGTTCGACGCGGACAGCGCCTTGGTCATGCGTCTGACGGCCTTGGCGCAGGGTCGCTAACGCGGTTTGACTTGACCTTGCGTTCGCGACAGCGGAGGTCGGACGCGAACCTATCGCAGAGGAACCCGTCCATGGCCCATGATCGCGTCAGCGTGCTTCAGGCGCTTCAGACCCAGGGCGTGTGCCCGGTCTTCTACCATCCCGACGCCGAGGTCAGCCTGAATGTCATTCGCGCCTGCGCGCGCGGCGGGGCGCCGGTGGTCGAGTTCACCAATCGCGGGGACTTCGCCTGTGACCTGTTCGGCGAGATCAATCGCGAACTGATCAAGACCGACCCGAACGTCGTCTTGGGCATAGGTTCGGTTGTCGATGCGGGCACGGCCTCGCTTTATCTGAACCGGGGCGCGCGGTTCGTGGTCAGCCCCTGCCTGATCCCCGACGTGGCCAAGGTCTGCAACCGTCGCATGGTCGCCTATTTCCCCGGCTGCGGGTCGGTGACCGACATCGGCGAGGCGCACGAACTGGGCTGCGACATCGTCAAACTGTTCCCCGGCTCGTCGGTCGGCGGACCCGACTTCGTCAAGGCGGTCAAGGGCCCGATGCCCTGGGTCAAGATCATGCCCACGGGCGGCGTCGATCCGGACGAGGCGTCCATCGCCAAATGGTTCGGCGCGGGCATCGTCGCGGCGGGCATGGGCTCCAAACTGGTGACCGACGACGCCGTGAAGTCGGGCGACTGGGCCGCCATCGAGGCGTCTGTGCGCTCGGCGGTGAACGCCGTCGCCGCGTTCCGCGCGTCCAAGAAGGGCTGAGCGCTCAAGCGCCGTCAGCGTGGCGCGCGGTCGTCCGGCTGACGGTGATCCGGCCCGTGGGCTGCGGCGCGACGGGCGGCGCCCTTACGCTGAAGGATCGGGGCCAGGGCCTTGCGCTCCTCGGGCGTCAGCGTCGCCAGCACCGCGACCGCGCCGTTTTCCAGGCGCGTGCGTCCCCGCATCTCGGCGGATCTGGACTGTTCCAGCAGGCTTTCGACCCGGGCCGCGTCCAGGGTCGGCTGACCGGCGACGTCGATGGCCTCGCGCCGGGCGGCGCGGGCCGCCTCGAAATCAGGACGCGCCGCCAGGGCCGATTCTCGCAGCGAGGTGCGCACGCGCTGGCGCACGGCCGGATCCAGATCGGCCAGCACCTCGGCCAGCGGTCCCTCGCGCCCCGGACGGCGTTGGTCCTCGATCCGGCGTTCGATCCGGTCGCGATTGACGACATAGGTGACCCCGCCCGCCACGGCGAACAGGTTCAGGGCCACCGAGACGGCCAAGGCGATCTTCAGGCTCTTGGACGTCATCCCAGCAGTTCCGTGTCATCCACGCCCGTCAGCGAGGATTGGTAAAGCACCGCATCGGCGCGCGCGTCGGCGGTCAGATGGGTGGTCAGGCCGACGCCGGCGACCACGCCCGCACAGGCCGCGGCGGCCCAGCCGGCGCCCAGATACCAGATCGCCTTGCCCAGACGACTTTTCGCCCGGGGCGCAGCCGCAAGGATGCGCGCGATCAGGGCGGAGGACGGGACAGGTTTGGGCGCGGCGTCGAGCAGAGCGTCCAGCGCGGCCGCCTCGTCCAGCACCGCCTTCAGCGACGGATCGGCGGCGATCAGGCTTTCGGCGAAGGCGCGCTCGGACGCGGGCCACCGACGCAGGTCGGCGCCATAGGCGTCCGCCAGTTCGTGCAACCGTTCCGCCTTCATCGTCCGTCTCCTCTAATCGACCCTGAACCGATGTCCGAAAGGGCCAGACGCAATGCGCGACGACCGCGCGACAACAAACTCTCCAGCGCCTCTACGCTGATCTCCATCAGGGCCGCCGCATCGATATTCGACAGCTCCTGATAATGGCACAGGACGATGGCCTCGCGCTGTCGGTCCGGCAGCCGTTTCAGGGCCGCCGTGACCCGCACGCCCGTCTCGGCCGCCAGCAGACCGCGATCCGGCGCCGGGCCTTCGTCGGGACGATCCGGCGGCGTGTCTGTCGGAATTTCGCGCCGACGCCTCAGCCGATCGTAACAGAGGTTCAGCGCGACCCGGTGCAGCCAGGTGTCGAACCGGGCCTTGCCGGGCGTCCATTTGGGCGCCTGACGCCAGGCCTTGAGCATCGTCTCCTGGGCCACGTCCTCGGCCTCGACCGCATCGCCCAACATGCGCTGGGCCAGCGACAGGATGCGCGGCAGCTTGCGCGAGACGAGCGTCTGCGCCGCAGCCGGGTCGCCCTGCCCCACGCGCCGCACCAGATCCTCGTCGGGGTCGACGATCGCGACCAAACTTGCCTCTTCCGCTGCTGACGAAAGGGACCGGTGCGTTCACGACGGCCGACCCCGACACCGTCTTACTCCGAAGCCGGGACGGGGGAAGCGGGTTGTTGTACCGGACGCTGCGCCTGGCGGGCCGCGCGGCGTTCCTGCCGTTGCTCACGCTGCGCGGACATGGCCGCCCGGCGCTCGTCGGCGGAGATCACGCCGTCGCGGTCAGCGTCCATCTTGTCGAACCGCTCGCCCAGCTTGGCGGAGGCTTCGGCGATCACCACCGGCCCGCGTTCGCGTCCTTGGCCGCGCATGGCGCGATGCGCGCCGCCGCGACGGCCCTCACGATGACCGGCGCGTTCAGCGCGCGGACCGCGATCCGGGCGTGCGGCATGGCCGGCGTCGAACTCGGTCCGGCTGATGGAGCCGTCGCCGTTCGCATCCAGCTTGGCGAAGCGGTCGCCCGCCCGTTCGGCGCGACGGGCCTGCATGGCGGCGGCGCGTTCCTCGGGGCTGACCACGCCGTCACGGTTGGTGTCCAGCGCGGTGAGACGCGCGATGCGCGCATCGACGAACTCGGCGCGGGTGATCTGGCGGTTCGGATCCGCACGCGCATGATGCGGCGCAAGCGCGCCGACGACGGGAGCCGGCGGAACCTGGGCGGTTGCGGCGCCGGCGGCGGCGGCCAGAGCGATGACGCCCAGGCCGGTCAGAAAGGTGTTTCTCATCTCGATCATCTCCACGGGCGCGTTTGGCGCCCTTTGACATTGCCCTGTCAGGAGATTGAACGCGGCGTTGCGGATTCTCCGTCGCGGCCTGCTGGAACCGCACGCTCGAAGGCCTTTCGCGCCCGCGCGCGCAGGTCGGTCAGCTCGGTCTTCAGCGTGTCGAAGTCCGGCGCGCCGGCGGCCTCGGCCAGGCGCAGCTGGAAGACGCCGGGTTCGCCCTCCGGATCGACCCGCCCCCTCGAAGGCGGCGGCCAGAAGGTGGGCCAGCCGCTGCTGCACGCGCCAGGCCTCGGCCAGGACCGGGTCGTCGTGAAGGGCCTCAAGCGTCGACAGGGTCAAGGGCTCGCCGATGGCGGCGGCCTGAAGCTGGCGGAACTGGGCGGCGAACTCGGCGTCCACCTGCCCGCCGGGCGACAGCTTCAAGTCCCAGAAGCCGTGCGGGCGACGCTCGCGATCCATCAGGCTACGCATCTTTCGGACATCGGCGGCGACATCGACGCCGGGACGCGGGCGACGCAGGGCGGCCTCGATGGCGGCCGAGACCTGGGCGCCGAACTTGGGATCGCTGGCCCAGACCACGCGGGCGCGGGTCAGAACCATGAACTCCCAGGTCTCGGCCTCCTTGGCGTAATAGGCGTCGAACGCCTTCAGCCGCACCGACACCGGCCCCTTGGAGCCGGTGGGGCGCAGGCGCATGTCCACCTCATAGAGGCCGCCTTCCGCCGTATGCGCCGACAGGGCCGCGATCAGCCGCTGGGTGAAGCGGGCGTAGAAGACGTCGGCGGTCCAGCCCTTGATCTCGGAGGTCGCCTCGGGCGGCGCCTCGTACAGGGTCATCAGATCGAGATCAGATCCGGCCGTCATCTCGCGCGATCCGGCCTTGCCCAAGGCGACCACCGCCACCGCACCGGGGAAGGCGCCGCCCAGCCGTTCGGTCTCGGCCAGGGCGGCGGGCGACAGGGTGCGCATGGCGGCTTCGGCCAGGGCGGCGTAGGCGCGGCCCGCCGCCTCGGCCCCCGCCCGGCCGGTCAGGGCGTGGATGCCGATGCGGAACATCTGCTCGCGGTGCAGGCGGCGCACGGCGTTCATGGCCCCCTTCGAAATCTTCGGTCTCGCCCGCCTCGCGCAGCATCTGTTCGGTCAGGCCGGTCTCTTCGGACAGATCGACCAGGAAACGGGCGTCCAGCACCCCGTCCAGCGCCGCCGGTTGCCGACCCAGAGTGCGCGCCAGACGCGGCGCGAAGGCCATGACGCCCAGCACCATCTCGAACAGTTTGGGCTGGTTCAGGAACAGGGCCTGGACCTGCACGCCCGCCGCCAGGCCGGAGAAGAAGACCGCGAAACGCCGGAACGCCTCGTCCGGCGCACCGGACCGGGCCAGAGCTTCCAGCAGGCGCGGCGCCAAGCGGGTGAACAGTTCGCGGCCCCGCGCCGTGCGCGTCGCGGGGATGCGGCCGTGATGCCAGCTGCGGATCGTGTCGGCGACCGACGGCGCCTCGGAAAAGCCCATGCGACGCAGGGTTTCCAGCGTCTCGGGATCGTTCTCGACCCCGGTGAAGACCAGGCTGCCGTAGCTGGAGGCCAGATCTTCGCCGCCCTCGAACAGTTCGCCATAGCGGGCGTTGACCCGCGCCAGCAGGGCCTCGACCTGGCCGTCGAAGGCGGCCAGGTCGTTCGAACCGGCCAGGGCGGCGACGGCGGCGCGGCGCTCGTCATCCTCGGGCAGGCGATGGGTCTGCTCGTCGTCGAGCATCTGCACGCGGTGCTCCAGCCCGCGTAGCTCGACATAGGCGGTGGACAGTTCCTCGCAGACCGCTTGGGGCACATGGCGCGCGTCGGCCAGGGCCTTCAACGCCTCCAGCGTGCGCTGTTTGCGCAAAGCCGGATCGCGGCCGCCCAGGATCAGCTGCTGGGTCTGGGCGTAGAATTCGATCTCGCGGATGCCGCCGCGACCCAGCTTCAGATTGGCCCCGGCGGCCTGCAGTCCCTCGCCCGTCTTGTGGACGTGAATCTGTTTCTTGATCGACTGGATGTCGAGGACGGCCGCGTAATCCAGGCTGCGCCGCCAGATGAAAGGGATCATGGCCTTAAGGAACCGGCCCGCCGCGCGCATGTCGCCCAGCACCGGCCGCGCCTTGATGAAGGCCGCCCGCTCCCAGTTCTGGCCGACGCTCTCATAGTAGGCCAGGGCCATCGGCCCCGCGACGACCGGCGGGGTCGAGGACGGGTCCGGCCGCAGCCGCAGATCGACGCGGAAGACATAGCCGTCGCCCGTCCGCTCGGTCAGCAGGGTGGCGATCCCCTTGCCGACACGATTGGCGAAGTCCTGCATTTCCTCGCCCTCGCGCAGGGCCAGGCCCATCAGGCGCGGCTCGAAGAAGAGCGAGATGTCGATGTCGGACGAATAATTCAGTTCGTTGGCGCCATGTTTGCCCATGGCCAGGCCGAACAGGCCGGGAATAGGGCCGCGCGGATCGCCGGGCGGCGAGATCAGCCGGCCGCGCGCCCTCTGTTCGGCGGCGACCGCGCGCAGGGCGGCCCGGCAAGAGGCGTCGGCGAACAGGGACAGGGCGTCGGTGACCTGGTCCAAATCCCAAACGCCGCCCAGATCGGCCAGGGCGGTCAGCAGGTGCAAGTCGGCCTTCAGCACGCGTAGCGGGGCGCGCACCGCGTCCGGTTCGGCGTCCAGCGCGTCCGTGTCGCGAATGATCCGCTCCAGCGCCTCGGCTGGATCGGCTTCCAGCTGGCTTCGCAGATGGGCGGGGCGACGCCGCATCAGACCGGCGAGATAGGGCGAGGCGCCGGCGACAGGCGCCAGAGAGGGCCAAGCGGCGTCCAGAGTCTCGCGCCAGCCGTCGGCGTCAGCGGCTTCGGTCAGGCTTTCGTGCAGGCGGTCGGCGGCGGCGATGTTTGTGACCGGACCGGCGGGCGTGAGGCCGTAGGCCAGCGGGATCGAGGTTTCTGGATGGGCCATCAGATCATCCGCTCATCCCGGTCGAGGCCGGCGGCAGCACCAGCGCCACCCGCAAGCCCGGTCCGAAGTCGCCGTAGGCGCCGGGGCCTTCGTCCAACACGACCCGTCCGCCGTGGGCCTCGGCGACGGCCGTGACCAACGAAAGACCTAGGCCCGAGCCGGGTTCGGTGCGGCTGTTGTCCAGGCGCACGAACCGCTGGACCACCCGCTCGCGGTCCTCTTCCGGCACGCCCGGTCCGGTGTCGGTGACCGAATATTCGATCTCGCCAGACGAGCGGCGGCGCGCGCGCAGCTTCACCGCTCCGCCGGCGGGGGTGTATTTGATGGCGTTGTCGATGAGGTTGGCCAAGGCCTGGGCCAGGAAGGGCTGGTTGCCCTCGATCATCAGCCCCTTTTCGACCTCGGACGAGAAATCGATGTCCTTGTCCTCGGCCGCCGGTTCGTAAAGCTCGGCCATGTCGGCGGCGAGGTCGGCCGCGTCCATGACCTTGGGGTCCGGCGCCCCGCCCGCCTGCAGCCGCGCGATGGCCAGGACAGTGTTGAACGTCTTCAGCAGATGGTCGGCCTCATCAAGGGCGATGCCCAGGGCGTCGACCCCGTCGATCTTGCCGGCTTCGGCGTCGATCAGAGCGACCTCCAGCTTGGCCCGCATCCGCGTCAGGGGCGAGCGCAGGTCGTGGGCGATGGCGTCGCCGGCGTGGCGGATGGAAGACATGGACGCCTCCAGCCGATCCAGCATGGTGTTCAGCCCCTGGCCCAGTTCATCCAGTTCGTCGCCGGTGTGGCGCACGGGCGCACGGACCTTGAGGTCGCCGTCCTGCACCGACTGCACGACCCGGTTCAGCCCGGCCATGGCGTTTTCGACCCGCCGGCTGATGTAGAGACCGCCCGCCAGGCCCAGCAGCATGACCAGGGCCATGGCGCCCCATAGGGCCTGGGTCAGGCGGGAGAGGTATTCCTCGATGTCGCCGATGTCCTGACCGACGAACAGATGTTCTCCGCTCGAAAGCGTGGTCATGACCCCGATTGAGCGGCGTCGCTGGACCTTGCCCTTTGAATCTGTCGAAGTCAGGCGGAAGGTCTCCCAGTCGCTGGCGCCGGCCGGCAGGCTGAGGTCGATGTCGATCGGGGATTCGGTGATGTTGCCGGTGATCGTCTTTCCGGCCTTGTCGGTCAGCAAATACAGATACGGCCCGCCCCGGATCGAGCGTTCGACCAAGGCCTGGTTCAGGGCGTCGATGCCGCGCGTGCGGTGGATCGCCGTCAGGGCGCCCAGCTCGATCTCCACATCCGCCCTGGCCCGGCCTTGAGCCTCTGACGCCGAGGCGAAATAGACATAGGCCAGGATCGCCCCCGCCGCCGCCACGAACAGCGCCAGAAACAGCAGCGTCAGCCGGAAAGGCGTGCGGCGAAGGAGGGAGGGAAGACGCACCTACAATCCTCCCCGTTCACGGGGAGGGGGACCACGAAGTGGTGGAGGGGCGGCTTCAGCGCCGGTGTCTGGGGTCGCCCCTCCACCGCCGTGCCGGCGGTCCCCCTCCCCCGCATTGCGGGGGAGGATCTCAAGTCACGCCTCCAACCGATACCCCGCCCCGCGCACGGTCTGCAGCATGGCGCGGTCGAAGCCCTTGTCGATCTTGGAGCGCAGGCGGCTGATGTGGACGTCGATGACGTTAGTCTGAGGGTCGAAATGGTATTCCCATACCTTTTCCAGCAGCATGGTGCGGGTCACCGACTGGCCGGCGTGGCGCATCAGGAACTCGAGCAGCTGGAACTCGCGCGGCTGAAGATCGATCTCTGTCGTGCCGCGATGCACCGTGCGGCCGATCAGGTTCATCTCCAGGTCGCCGACTTTGAGCACGGTCTGCACCCCGCCGGTCTCGCGACGACGCGCCAGGGCCTCGACCCGCGCGATCAGTTCGGCGAAGGCGTAGGGTTTGACCAGATAATCGTCGGCGCCGGCCTTCAGCCCCGTGACCCGGTCCTCAACCTCGCCCAAGGCCGACAGGAACAGGACAGGCGTCTGATCGCCTCCCTTTCGTACCATCTCGACCATGCCGACGCCGTCCAGTCGCGGCATCATCCGGTCCACCACATAGACGTCGTAGCCGCCCTTCTGCGATTCCAGCAGGCCAAAGGCGCCATCCACGGCGTGGGTGACCTCATGCCCGGCTTCGGACAGGCCCCGCACCATGGCGGTCGCCGCCTCGGCATCATCCTCGACCACCAGAATCCGCATCGAAACCCCTCCCGGAATCAAAATCGCCGCCGATGGTAGCGCATCGGCGGCGATTGACGAGTTAAGGCTTGGTCAGAATGCCGATCATTCGCCGGCGGCGAACTTCAACGGCACCGGGCTGGTGCCCTGCGGCGTGCGCACGAACAGCAGGATGCTGGGACGACCCGCCTGTTTGGCCGCCGCCACCGCTGCGCGCAGATCGGCGGCGGACGTGATGTTGCGATCATTGGCGCGGGTGATGACGAAGCCCGGCTGGAAGCCGAGGCGCGCCGCAGCCGAACCCTGTTCGACGTTGGTGATCACGACGCCGTTGACGCTGGCCGGCAGGCTGAAGCGCGAACGCGCGGCCGGCGTGATCGCGGTGACGGCGAGCCCTTCGATCGTGTCGCCCTGACCAGGCTGGCTCTGCCCCGGATTGGCGCTTCCGCCCTCTTCCGACGCAGCGAGCTCCTCTTCCGAAGGACGGGTGCCTGAGCGCACGTTCAGCGTCTGGCGACGACCGTCACGAATCACTTCCAGGCGAATGGTGTCGCCCGGCTTGGCCGCGCCGACCCGACGGGTGGCTTCCTGGCTGTTCGCCACCGCCTGGCCGTTCACGCCCACCAGAAGGTCTCCGACCTGGACGCCGGCGCGCGAGGCCGGGCCGTCCTCGGTCACGCTTTCGATCAGAGCGCCCTTGAAATCCTTGGGCTGGCCCAAGGCTTCCCAACCGTCGGGGCTGAGGGTGCGAAGACCCAGGCCCACATAGCCGCGCTCGATCGACTGACCGCGCATCAGGCGTTCGGTGATCGTCTTGGCGGTGTCCGCCGGAATGGCGAAGCCGATGCCGACCGAGCCGCCCGTGGGCGAATAGATGGCCGAGTTCACGCCGATGACGCGGCCGTGGATGTCGAAGGTCGGACCGCCCGAGTTGCCCCGGTTGATGGCGGCGTCGATCTGGATGTAGTCGTTGTAGCCCGACGGATCGATGTCGCGGGCCTTGGCCGAAACGATGCCCGCCGTGGCGGTGCCGCCCAGGCCGAAGGGGTTGCCGATGGCGATGACCCAGTCGCCTACGCGCGGCTCTGCCGTCTCTTCGAAGCTGACGTATTTGAAGTCGTTGCCCTCGACCTTGATCACCGCCAGGTCGGTGCCGGGATCGCGGCCGATCAGGCGGGCGGGCAGTTCGCGGCCGTCCGACATCTTGACCTTGATCTCGGTCGCGTCGGCGACGACGTGGTTGTTGGTGACGATGAAGCCGTCCTGCGAGATGAAGAAGCCCGAACCGGCGCCTTGGGTCGTCTGAGGCTCATCATTGCCCTGACCGCCACGGCCTTGCGGCGGCACGAACTGGAACGGCAGGCCGGGGATCTGGAAGGCGCCGCCCTGGGGCTGGTCCACCTTGACCGTCACGTCGATCTGAACGACGGCGGGCGAGACCTGGTCGAAGATGGTCGCGAAGCTGCTCGGCGCTCCCGGCGGGGGCGTGAAGGCGTCGCCATTGGCCGGGACCGGGGTGATCCGGTTCACCGCCTGCGGTTCCGCATGTGCGCCAGGCCAGTTGATGACGCCGCCGGCGGTCGCCGCCGCCGCCAGGGTCAGGCCGGCCGCGGCCCCGAGAATGAACTCCTTGCGCTTCAGCATCGTGGTCCTTGCGATCCTCTTGTCCAGCGCCAGACGGGCGCCGGTTTCGCGATTGATATAGGCCGAACCGGCTTTGCGCCAATCCCGACCGCCGATCGTTGATCTCGACTAGCGCCCGTCGTGAGGCGAGGTTGCGTCAGGATCGCGGCGAAGCTTCTCATTTCGTAGAACTTCGTCCAGCCGGCGTTCTTCTTCTGGCGTGAGGGCGACGGCCTCAACCGGACGACGGCGTGCGCGCAGGGCCAGAACGGCGACGGCCAGCAGCACCAAGGCGAACGGGCCGAACCACAGAAGCCAGGTCCCCGCTCGGACCGGCGGAGTGAAAAGCACATAGTCGCCAAAGCGCCGCACCAGATCGTCGCGCACGGCCTGATCCGACGCGCCGGCCGCGATCTCCTCGCGGATCAGGCGGCGCATGTCGCCAGCGACGCCGGCCGGGCTGTCGGCTATGGCCTCGTGCTGGCAGACGACGCAGCGCACATCCTTGAACAGGGCCTGGGCGCGGGCCTCCTGGGTCGCATCGGCCAGAGGACGGTCGGGTGCGGCGGGCGGTTCGGCCGCCGTCAGCATCAGCGCCAACACCGGCGCGGCCAGCAGGACTAGCAAGCGCCTCATGCGGTCTTGCGCCGGCGCGCGCCGATCCCGAGCCTGAGACGACGATCAAGCAGCGACAGCACCCCGCCCAGCGCCATGATCATCGGCCCCAGGAAGATCAGTCGCGCCCAGGGGTTCCAGTACAGACGCACGACCCAGGCCGGCTGTTCGGGACTGCCCGCGCGTTCGCCGATCACGACATAGACGTCGTCCAGGCCACGGAAATCGAGGCCGACCTCGGTGGTGGTCTGGCCGCCGGCGGGGAAGAAGCGGCGCTCGGCCGTAACGGTGCTGGCGCGGCCCTGATCGTTCGTGGCGCGCACGGTCAGTCGGCCCTGCTCGGCCAGATAGTTCGGTCCCTCGACGACGCGGACGTCGTCCAGGGTCACCGTCCAGGGGCCGGCGGCAACGCTCTGGCCCAGTGAGACGGCACGGGCGGCCTCAGCCTTGAAACCGGTCTCGACCACCGCCCCCAGGATGAAGACGCCCAGCCCCAAGTGCGCCAGGGTCATGCCCCAGGCGCCCAGCGGCAGCCCTTTCAGTCGGCGCAGCGTCTCGGCCATCGAGGCGCGGAACAAGCGGGCGCGTTCGGCGACTTCCGACAGCGATCCCAGGATCAACCACAGACCTAGGCCGATGCCGGCGGCGGCGAAGGCCTTCTTGGGCTCCCACAGGGCGTAGGCCGCCAGCGCGCCGACGATCGCCAGACCCGCCGCGACGGCCAGGCGCTGCATCGCGCCGGGCAGGTCGCCCCGCTTCCAGGCCAGCAGCGGGCCGGCCGGCAGGATCAGGAAGGCGACCATCATCAGCGGCGTGAAGGTGGCGGCGAAATAGGGCGGGCCGACCGAGATGGTCGCGCCGGACGCCGCTTCCAAAATCAGCGGATAGAGGGTGCCCAGCAAGACGGTCGCGGCCGCCGCCGTCAGGAACAGGTTGTTCAGCACCAGCGCCCCCTCGCGGCTGACCGGCGCAAACAGGCCCCCGCCCTTCAGCTGCGGCGCACGCCAGGCGAACAGGGCGAAGGCGGCGCCGGCCGTGATCCCGAGGATGGCCAGCAGCATCAGCCCGCGCTGGGGATCGACGGCGAAGGCATGGACGGATGTCAGCACGCCCGAGCGCACCAAGAAGGCGCCCAGCATCGAGAAGGTGAAGGCCAGCAAAGCCAAGAACACGGTCCAGCCAGCCAGCGCGCCGCGTCGCTCGGTCACGACCGCGCTATGCAACAGGGCCGCGCCCGCAAGCCAGGGCATGAAGGAGGCGTTCTCGACCGGGTCCCAGAACCACCAACCGCCCCAGCCCAGCTCATAATAGGCCCAGAACGACCCCAGAGTGATGCCCACGGTCAGGAAGGCCCAACTGGCCAAAGCCCAAGGTCGGACCCAGCGCCCCCAGGCGGGCCAGAAGGCGGTCTGCGCCCGTCCCTCGATCAGGGCTGCGACGGCCAGGGAGAAGCAGACCGAAAATCCGACATAGCCGGCGTAGAGTAGCGGCGGATGCACGGCCAGGGCCGGGTCCTGCAACAGCGGGTTCAGCGACGCGCCCTGGAACGGCGCGGGGTCCAGGCGGGTGAACGGGCTGGAGGTGAAGACGGCGAAGGCCAGGAATAGCGAGCCCAGCGCGCCCTGCACCGCCACGGCCGAGGCCTTCAGCCCGAACGGCAGACCGCGCGCCCGCGCCAGCGCCCCGCCGAAGACGGTCAGCACCAGACACCAAAGCAGAAGCGAGCCTTCGTGGCTGCCCCAGGCGCCGGCGACCTTGTAGAGCATCGGCTTGTCGGTGTGGCTGTTGGCCGCGACGTTGGAAACCGAAAAGTCCGACACCACGAAGGCGTAGATCAGGGCTGCGAAACTGAGCGCGACCGCCGCCGCCGCCGCCAAAGCCGCGCCCTGGGCGGCCCCGGCCAAGACCGGGCTGCGACGCGCGCGTCCGGCCGCCGAAAGCCCGGTCTGCAGGATCGACAGCGCCAGCGCCAGCGCCAGGGCGAAGGCCCCAAGCTCGGCGATCATAGGGGGACGGACTTGGTCGCGGCCGGCGCCGTCTCAGGCCGCCACTCGCCCTTTTCCTTCAGACGGTCGGCGACCTCGCGCGGCATATAATTCTCGTCGTGCTTGGCCAGGACCTGGCTGGCGTGGAAGGTGCGGTCGGCGCCGAAGGCCCCTTGCGCCACGATCCCCTGCCCTTCGCGGAACAGATCAGGCAGGTCGCCGTGATAGACGACGCGGGTCGTGGCGGCATTGTCGGTGACGACGAAGGCGACCACGCCGTCGCCGGTCTTTTGCACGCTGCCGGCCTCGACCAGACCGCCCAGGCGGATGTTGCGGCCCTCCGGCGCCTTGTCGGCGGTGGCCTCGGACGGTGAATAGAAGAAGGTCACGCTGTCCTGCATCGCCCACAGCGACAGGCCGACCGCCAAGGCCAGGATCGGCGCCACGGCGGCGACGACCCACAGGCGGCGACGCGCCTTGGGCGATTTGGGCAGCCAGCTCATACGAGGGACATTCCGGATTCCAGGGACGAACCGGCGGCATATACCGCCGTCGTCGCGCAGGACCAACGCGTCATTGCGCGCCGTCCTTCGGCAGTCGGCGTTCCAGATCCAGACGGCGCGGATCGGCCGGGTCGAGCGCGGCGATCAGAGACGTCCACAGGGTGCGGGCCTCGACGGCGTCGCCGCGCCGCAACGCGGCCTCGCCCAGGAAGAAGCGCGCGCCGAGCTGGTCGGGGTCCAGTTTCAAGGCCTCGCGGAAGGCGGCCTCGGCATCGCCGCCGATCTGGTTGTCGTTGGCGACGACCAGACTTTCGCCCAGCCGCGCCCAAGCCTGGGCGTCGCGAGGGTCCAGGGCGATCAGGCGGCGAAAGGCGGAGGCGGCGCCCAGCGGATCGCCGGCGGCGAAGCGGGCCGCGCCCAGCATGGCCAACGCCTGCCGATCCTTTGGCCGTTCCTGAACGACCCGCGCGGTCACCGCCGCCAGTTGCGCTGGCTCCAGCCGATCCAGATTGGCGGCCCAGTCGTCGACGCGCCGCTCATAGGCCTGATCCGGCAGGCCGGGCGAGCCGGTGAAGACATAGAGGCCCAGCGCGCCCGCGACCGTCACGCCGATCCCCCCCAGCACCCAGAACCGATCGCTGGCGCCGGCCACCGGGGTCGTGGTCGCCGAAACGGCCAGAAGCCGCCGTCCCGCCTCGGCGCGCGCGCCCACATAGGCCGCCTCGTCCAGCAGGCCGCGCGCCTTTAGCCGATCCAGTTCCTCGATCTCGCGCGAGCCGGCCTGGGTTTCAGCCCCGGCCGCCGGATCGGCGCCGCGCCGCGCGCCGGTCAGCACCAGCAGGGCGGCCAGGGCCGCCGCCAGTCCCGTCATTGTCCAGAAGACGATCATCTTCGCCGTCTAACCCATCCGCGAACGTCGGGCGAGGCGTCGTTTCAGCCCAGCCGCGCCATTTCTGCTGAGGCTGCGCGTCGCCTGACCGCGCGCGCCGCCTCCAGCGCCTCGATCACGGTCAGGAACCGCGCCGCGACACCGATCAGACGCAGCACATGGTCGGGATTTTCGGCTTCGCCGTCCGACAGACTGTTCAGCGCCTCGTCGGACCAGGTGGAGAGGTAGTCGGTCAGGTCGGCCTTCAATCCCGAGCGATCGGCTTCGCAGCCGAAGGTGACGGCCGCGCCGCGCAGGGCCGCCACCGCCGCCAGCAGGGCCGCCGCCGCCTCGATCGGTTCGCCCTCGGCCGGCGCCTCCAGCCAGGGCGACATCCGCGTCATGCGTCCGGTGATGACCTGACGCTTCATCGGCAGGGCGGCGTGGACGGCGCTGGAGGCGGACTTCATCAGACCCGAAAGCTGGCCCGAGACCTGGACCCGCGCCATCCGCGCCGCCTTGCCCCAGCTGGAATCGGGCCGCACCTGCAGGCTGAGGTCCATCTCGGCCAGTACGCCCGCGCACCAGTTGACATCGTCCACCACGCCCAGCATCGCGGTCTCGCCCAGCGACGATCGGACCACGGCGGCGATCTTCTGCACCCGCGCCTGAACGGAAGTCAGCAGCCGCTCGACGAAGACGCCCATCTCGGAATGGCTGAGGGTGATTTCACGGTCGGCGAGCCGGCTGGTCCGCGTCACGACCCGCAGCATCCGCTCGGCGTCCGCCACATGGGCGAACAGGATGTCGATCATGCGCCGCCCGCCGTCCGGCGACATCGCCAAACAGTCCTGGATCAACAGCCGAAGTCCCGCCAGCTGATTATCATCAGGGCGTTCCAGCCAGACGGGCAGGCGCGGCAGGGCGCTGCGGGCCAGAGGCGTCAGGTCGAAACAGCCGGCCAATTCGACCGGGGTGGATGGAGGCTGGTCGTCGGCGGGGCGCTGAAACTCCGGCCAGACGTCGCGCGGCCGGTCGCGCAGCACGGCGGCCGCCTTGGCGCACAGCCGATCGGCGGCCAGCGTCCATTCGCCGTCCACGGCCACGGCCCCGTCCAGCAGCGGCAGGAAATCCTCCTCGCCCTGCACCGCCTCGCGCCAGACCCGTTTCAAGACCAGAGGCGGAAAGACCAGGGCCGGCACGCCGTCGGCGCGCGGCTGAAACAGCGGCAGCAGAGGGGCGAAGGCCGTGCCGCGACGGGCGCGATCGCGCGCCTCTGCGGCGACGATGTTTGACAGTTCAACCGCTTTGTCGCCCTTCAGCGCCGCCACGGCCGCCCCCAGCATCCCCAGCGATGCGTCGGGACAGGCCTCGACGATCGCCGTCAGCGCGGCGTGGTGGGCGGCGGACAGGGACGGCACGAAAGCTCCTGCCAAAACTCAACTCAGGCCGGCACCGTGCGACAATCGGGTTAACAACGACTTGGCGTCTCTTGAGCGGAGCGCCACTTGAGTCAGGCGTCAGGCACGCCATATTGCCGCCACACCCGGCCCGCGCCGCCGCGCGCGCCGGAAAGGAAAGCCCATGCCCGTAATCGAGATCGACGGCCTGACCAAGACCTACAAGTCGGGGCACCAGGCGCTGAAGCGCATCGACCTGACGATCGACAAGGGCGAGATTTTCGCCCTGCTGGGTCCGAACGGCGCGGGCAAGACCACGTTGATCTCCATCGTCTGCGGCATCGTCACGCCGACGACCGGAACCGTGGTCGCCGACGGCCATGACATCCAGTCCGATTTCCGCGCCGCCCGCACCAAGATCGGTCTGGTGCCGCAGGAACTGACCACCGACGCCTTCGAGACCGTGCTGGCCACCGTCACCTTCAGTCGCGGCCTGTTCGGCAAGGCGCCGAACCCCGCCTTCATCGAGGGCGTGCTGAAGGACCTGTCGCTTTGGGACAAACGCGACGCCAAGATCATGACGCTGTCGGGCGGGATGAAGCGGCGGGTGATGATCGCAAAGGCCCTGAGCCACGAACCCGACATCCTGTTCCTTGACGAGCCGACCGCCGGGGTCGATGTCGAGCTGCGCCGCGACATGTGGGCGATGGTCCGAAAGCTGCGCGAGCGCGGCGTCACCATCATCCTGACGACCCATTACATCGAGGAGGCCGAGGAGATGGCCGACCGGGTGGGCGTGATCCTGAAGGGCGAGCTGATCCTGGTCGAGGAGAAGTCGGCCCTGATGAAGAAGCTGGGCAAGAAGACCCTGACGCTGAACCTGATCGAGCCGTTGGGCGCCCTGCCCGCCGACCTGTCCGAATGGGACCTGACGCTGAAGAACGAGGGCGGCGAGCTGGAGTACAGTTTCGACGCCAACGCCGACGATACGGGCGTGCCCTCGCTGATCCGCCGGCTTGAGGCGCTGAACATCGGCTTCAAGGACCTGAACACCCGCCAGAGCTCGCTGGAAGACATCTTCGTCAGCCTGGTCCACCAGAACGGAGCCGCGGCATGACCTTCAACGGATATGGCGTCTGGGCCATCTATCGCTTCGAGATGGCGCGTGCGCTGCGCACCCTGTGGCAGAGCGTGGTCACCCCAGTGATCACTACGGCCCTGTATTTCGTCGTCTTCGGCGGCGCGATCGGCAGCCGGATGCAACAGGTGGACGGCGTGCCCTACGGCGCCTTCATCGTGCCGGGCCTGATCATGCTCAGCCTGTTCACACAGTCGATCTTCAACGCCTCGTTCGGCATCTACTTCCCCAAGTTCACCGGGACGATCTACGAGATCCTGTCGGCGCCGGTGTCGTCGCTGGAGATCGTGCTGGCCTATGTCGGCGCGGCGGCGACCAAGTCGGCGGTGCTGGGCCTGATCATTCTGGCCACGGCGGCCTTCTTCGTGCCGCTGCAGATCCTGCATCCGGTCTGGATGATGGCCTTCCTGATCCTGATCTCGGTGACCTTCAGCCTGTTCGGCTTCATCATCGGAGTCTGGGCCAATGGGTTCGAGCAGCTCCAGATGATCCCGATGCTGGTCGTGACGCCCCTGACCTTCCTGGGTGGCGCCTTCTATTCCATCGACATGCTGCCGGACGGCTGGCGCACGGTGACCCTGTTCAACCCTGTGGTCTATCTGATCTCGGGCTTCCGCTGGGCCTTCTATGGTCAGGGGGATGTGGCCATCGGCGTCAGCGTCACCGCCACCCTGGGCTTCTTCGCCGTCTGCCTGGGCATCGTCATGTGGATGTTCAAGACCGGCTACCGGCTCAAGAACTGATCCGTCACGAAACGGGCCAGATCGCCAGCGATTGAGAAGACCATGTCCGACGACCAGAAGACCCCGCCCCAGCCCTTCGCCCGCAAGCCGGTGACCTGGGGGCGTATGCCCGCCACGACTTTCCACGTCGGGCCGGTGCCGGTCGCGCCCAATCCGCTGGACCGCATTCCCAATCCGCCGCCGCGCAAGCCCACGCCGCAACAACAGCAGGCCTCGATCCACACCCAGAGCCTGGCCTCCGGCGTCGCGCCGGCCAAGGCTCAGACGACGCCCGCCAATCCGATGCCGCGTCCCGCGCCCCGTCCGCAGGGGGCAAGCATCCTGGGCGGTTCGCTGATACCGACGGCGCGCCCGGCCCAGGCCCAGCCTCAACCTCAGGCTCCGACGCCGCCGCAGTCCAGGCCGCAGCCGGCGCCGGCCGCTCAACCTGATCTGACCGTGCGCCCCCTGCCCGCGCCCGAGACGACGCCCGCCCCTGCGCCGAAGCCGGTCGCAGCCGAACCCGTCGCCGCCGCCCCAGCGGTCGCGGCCAGACCCGCCATCGCGCCGGCCGCTGCGCCGATCACGCCCAGCTTCGCCCGAGCCCCCGCCAAGACCTCCCGCCTGCCGCTCTATGTCGGGGTCGGGGTGGTCGCCCTGCTGGTCGCCGGAGGGGGCCTGTGGTTCGCGATGCGTCCCGCCTCGACGCCGGCGACGTCAACGCCCGCCGTCGCCGCCGGTGCGCCTCTGACCGCCCCGCCGGCCGATACGATCCCCGCCGAAGCCGCCCCTGTCGTCGCGACCGAACAGCCCGCGCCCGCCGCGACGACCACAGCGACGCCGCCCGCCCCTGCCGCTTCCACGCCGGCAACGACAACGACGCCACGCGCGACGACGGCCGCGCCTCGCACGCAGACCCCGGCCCAGAACCAGACGCCGGCCGCGACGACGCAACCGACGACGCGTGCGCCCACGACCACCCCGGCGCCGTCCACGCCGGCGCCGACCGTCACGACGGAGCCGCTGGTGATCGTCCCGACGGCGCCGACGCCCGCCCCGACCGCGGCACGCCCGTCGAGCAGCGATCCCGACGGCCCGGTGGTGACGCGGCCTCAGCCGCTGGACTGATCGGCGGTTTCGCGCGCCGGGGCAGGTGACGAAACGGCCTTCAGCCCCTACCTACAGGCCATGACCGTTCACGCCTCCCCGCCGCCCATCCTCGACGCCGCCGGCGTCGACACCGATGAAGCCCTGTCGATCCTGAAGACGGCCCTGGCCGGCGCCGACGACGGCGAACTGTTCCTGGAGCGGTCCGAGAGCGAGAGCCTGGTGTTCGACGACGGTCGGCTGAAGTCCGCCGCCTATGACGCCACCGAGGGCTTCGGCCTCAGGGTCGTGGCGGGCGAAACGGCCGGTTACGCCCACGCCAACGAAATCTCGGCCGCCGCCTTGCGCCGCGCCGCCGACAGCGCGGCCCTGGCCAAACAGGGGCACGAGGCCCGTGTCGCCGAAGGGCCTCGCGCCACCAATCAGAAACTGTATGGCGAGGTCGATCCCCTCGCCTCGCCCGCCTTCTCCGACAAGATCGCCTTGCTGGCCGAGATCGACGCCTGGGCGCGCGCCCGCGATCCGCGCGTGGTCCAGGTGTCCGCCTCCCTGATCGGCGAGCGTCGCGCCATCGAGATCCTGCGCGCCGACGAACGGGCGGTGCGCGATGTTCGCCCGCTTGTCCGGCTGAACGTCTCTGTCACCGTCGAACAGAACGGCAAGCGCGAGAGCGCCTCATCCGGCGCCGGCGGCCGGGCCGGGTTCGAGGCCTGGGTCGCGCCCGAACGCTGGCAGGCCCAGGTGGACGAGGCCCTGCGCCAGGCCCTGGTCAATCTGGACGCCGTCGATTGCCCGGCGGGCGAGATGGACGTGGTCCTGGGCGCCGGCTGGCCCGGCGTGCTGCTGCACGAGGCCATCGGCCACGGCTTTGAGGGCGACTTCCACCGTAAGGGCTCGTCGGTGTTCAACGGCATGATGGGCCAGCGGGTCGCCGCCCCCGGCGTCACCGTGGTCGATGACGGCTCGATCGCCGGACGGCGCGGTTCCCTGTCCGTCGACGACGAGGGCACGCCCACCTCCCGCACCGTGCTGATCGAGGACGGGATCATGGTCGGGTTGATGCACGACCGTCTGTCGGCGCGTCAGCTGGGCGTCGCCGCAACCGGCAATGGCCGGCGCCAGTCCTTCGCCCATATGCCGATGCCGCGCATGACCAATACCTTCATGGAGGGCGGCAAGGATTCGAAGGCCGACATGATCGCGAATACAAAGCGCGGCCTCTACGCCGCCAACTTCTCGGGCGGTCAGGTGGACATCACCAACGGCAAGTTCGTGTTCCAGTGTAATGAGGCCTATCTGATCGAGGACGGGGTGATCACGGCCCCGGTGCGCGGCGCGACCCTGATCGGCGACGGGGCCACGGCCCTAACCAAGATCCAGATGGTCGGCGACGACTTCGCCTTCGATCCGGGCGTCGGCGTCTGCGGCAAGGCCGGACAGGGCGTGCCCGTCGGCATCGGCCAGCCCAGCCTCAAGATCGGCGGCCTGACGGTCGGCGGCACCGCCGTCTAAGCGAGCGGAACCGTATCGTCACGAAGCGTGTTTCCCCGCCACACTGGAGAGGAAACACCATGCCTACCGAACGCGAAGTCCAACATCCCGATGGCCGGGTCGAACGCATCACCGAGACCAGCGCGGCGCCCACCACCGTCGTCGAGCGTCGCGGCAGCGGCATGGGCGCCATCGTCGCCCTGATCGTCGGCTTGCTGGCCGTGCTGGTGATCGGCTACTTCCTGATGAACATGAACCGCAGCGACGCGGTGAAGGACAACGCCATCGCCGGCGCCGCCGAGAGCGTCGGCAACGCCGCCGACAACATCGGCGAAGCCGCGCGCGACGCCGTTCCGGAACGCAAGTAAGCTCTAGCGCGCCGATTGAGCGGGGGCGGAGGGGCGCCATTCGGGACCGATCGGTTCCAGCCCCTCCGCCTCCAGCCGATCCAATACGCCGTTCGGCTCGGCCAATAGCCGCAAGGGCGCGATAGCGACGGTGACCCCGGTTTCGGCCAGCGCCTTGTCCACCGCCGTATTCCATATACGACGCAGATCGTCCGCCTGGGCCATCACCGACCAGTAGGAACAGGCCGTCGCCGCCCTTTCCAAGGGCGAGTCCAGCACCGCCGGGATCCGGCGCAGACGCCAGTTCTCCGCACGTTGCGCGCCCGCCTCGACCCCGGCCTCCGCCGCCGTCGCCGCAGCGTCGATGCAGTCGAGGTAGCGTTCGGGCGGCGTCGTCAGAACCTTTTCGATCAGTTCGTCACCCCTGAAGATTCCGACGGGTTCAGCGGGCGTGCGATTGGCGCGCGTCGCCTGACGGACCAGGCCGGACACCGGACGCCCTCCGCTGCTGTAGCCGCCCAGTTCCATCAGATCGCCCGACAGGATCAGCATGCTGTCGCGGGTCGGGCCTTCGCCTGTCAGGCTTTCGACCCGGGCCTCAAGGTCCGGGGACAGATAGTCGGCGCTGGTGCGCCCGTTCGGCAAACGGGTCAGCGTCCGGAAACGCCAGATCAGCCGGCCCACATCGGCCAGCGAGGCCCGCCCCTCGACGGGAAACAGAACGCGGTCCGCACGATCAACCGCTGAGATGAGAGCGTCGGTGCGCCACTCCATCTTTCTGGGCAAACCGTCGATCGATCCGATCAGGATCAGGACGCTGTCGCCGCGCCGCACCTCCCACATCGGCGCCTCGATCCGGCGGGCGGTGACGACGATATCCTCGACGGCGTCCGATGGCGCATCCTGCGCGACGGCCGGCGCGGTCGTCAGCGCCATCGCTGCAAGTAAAAGCAATAGAGAAGATGAGCGCCTGATCATTACACCGCTGTAAACTTCATTACTGTCACTGGTGTAATGAAATCGCTGTAATGATGTCGTCGATTTAATCCACCTTGCGGCCTTGTAACTGGAGATGAATGCGACGGATCGGCACACCTCTCGCCAACACCCGAGGGGAAGACCAATGACAAAGACCCTGCTGCTGGCCAGCACCGCCCTGCTTTTCACCGCCAGCGCCGCTTTCGCCGGCGACAAGCCGCAAGTCGCCGAGGCCCCCGTGCCGACCGGCCCGACCAACCAGGCGCCCCTGGCCGACGCCAGCCAGCGCGGCGTGCTGGTCTTCACGCCGGACTTCTTCGCCGCCCAGCGCCCCAATACGGCGCTCGACATGGTCAACCGCGTCCCCGGCTTTTCCATCGACAACGGATCGGGCGCGCGCGGTTTCGAAGGGGCGGTCGGCAATGTGCTGATCAACAACAACCGCCCCGCCTCAAAGAACGATTCGGGTTCGAACGTCTTGGGTCGGACCCTGGCCAATCAGGTCGAGCGCATCGAACTGATCCGGGGCGGTGCGCCGGGCATCGACATGCAGGGCTATTCCGTCGTCGTGAACGTCATCCTGAAGACGTCCGACAGCCGCCAGTCGATCCTGACCTGGAACGCCATGCTGTTCGAAGGCGGCCATGACATCTATGGCGGCTCCTATCAGTTCACGCAGAACAAGGGCGATCGCAGCTGGGGCGTGACTCTGTCGGACGGCATGGGGTCCAGCGATTCCAACGGCGTCGGTCGGTCGGTCCGTCGCAACGCCGCCGGCGATGTCATCCGCGACGAGCGGTACGAGAATGACGGCTGGGGCGGCGGTCAGGGCATCCGCGGCAACTACACCGGCCCGCTGTTCGGCGGAAAGCTGGAAGGCACCGCCCGCTATGGTCTGAACGACTATCAGAACTGGACCGAGCTTTCGTCGCCCACGTCGCTGCGGCGCAGCGACTATGCCGAAGACGGCGATTCCGGCGAGTTGGGCCTGACCTGGACCCGCACCCTGAACCCGCGCTGGACCCTGGAGACGCGTCTGATCCACGAATTCTCCAGCTTCGACAGCGTCTCGGGCAGCAACGAGACCCTAAACGGGACGGCGGCGCCGGAGCAGCAGTTCAAATCCAACGGCGACTCGTCGGAATCCATCCTGCGCGCCTTGGTGCGTCACGAACGCTCGCCTGCCCTGACGATCGAGGCCGGCGCCGAGATCGCCTACAATATGCTGGACGTGAACCAGGCCTTCACCATCGGCGGCGTCGGTGTTCCCCTGCCCAGCGCCTCGGTCAAGGTCGAGGAGACGCGCGGCGAGGCCTTCAGCAAGGCGACCTGGCGGATCAATCCGAAGCTGACGCTGGAAGGTGGCGTGCGCCTCGAGGCCTCCACCATCAGCCAGTCGGGCGATGCGGACCAGGAAAAGAGCTTCTTCTTCGCCAAGCCGCGGCTGCTGGCGACCTGGACGCCGATGGCCGACAACCAGCTGCGTTTCCGCTTCGAGCGCGAACTGGGTCAGCTGGACTTCGGCGACTTCGCCGCCTCAGCTGAGCTGAGCGACGGCACGGTGTTCGGCGGCAACGTGGATCTGGAGCCGGAACAGCGCTGGATTTCCGAGCTGTCCTACGAACGCCGCTTCTGGGGCGAGGGCGTGGTCTCGATCGGCTATCGCCACGACCGCATCATCGACGTGATCGACCGCCTGCCCCTGCCCGGCGGCCTGTCGGCGACCGGCAACATCGGCGACGGAACGCTGGATCAGCTGTCGCTGAACGTGGTCGTGCCGCTGGACAAGGTCGGGATTTCCGGCGCCCGCTTCACCTTCAGGAACGACTGGAACAAGACCAGCGTCAACGACCCGACCACGGGCGAGGACCGCCGAATCTCGGGCGTGCGCCCCAGCCAGGCCAATGTCGGCTTCCAGCAAGACATCACCTCGTGGAAGACCCAGTGGGGGATCAACTGGCTGCCGCGTCTGGGCCAGGCGACCTACGATCCGGACCAGACCTTCGCCTGGCGCGGCGCGGACTATCTGGAGGCCTTCGTCGAATACAAGCCCAGCCCGACCCTGTCGCTGCGCGCCCAGCTGAACCTGTGGGACGACTTCACCCAGCAGCGCACGGTCTACGCCACACGCAATCCGCGCACCGTGGCCTTCGTCGAGGAGCGCTCCATCGACCCGCGCACCTTCGTCTCGTTGCGGGTCCGCAAGACCTTCTGAGGTCGCGCTTCACGCAGCAAAAAGCCCCGGCGGATCGCTCCGCCGGGGCTTTTCCATGATCAGGCGTCGATCAGTGGCTGGGCGTCGAGGCCGCAGGACGGGCGACGTTGCCGTCTTCCTGACCGCGATCGTTCAGCGCAGGGCCAGGGTGGTTGTCCCCGTCATTGGCGCCGTGCGACCAGCCCTTGATGAAGTGGCTGATGACAATGAAGGCCACGCCGATACCCATGCCCCACAGGCCCAGCAGCTTGAACACTTCAAGCGAGGTCTGAAGCGCAAGGCCCGGGTTCAGCACCTGGCCGCCGACCGTCTCCGTACCCGCCAGGCCGGCGATCCAGCCGCCGACATATTGGGCGATGGAGCTGGCCAGGAACCAGACGGCCATCATGAAGCTGACCACCTTGGCGACGGACAGTTTTGTGATTTCTGACAGGCCCACCGGCGACAGGAACAGCTCGCCGGTCGTGTGGAACAGATAGAGCAGACCCAGCAGGAGCAGCGGCATCTGGAAGGCCGAGTTGGCCATGCCGGCGCCCCACACCACGATCATGAAGCCCAGTCCGACTTGGAGAAGGCCGAGGCCGAACTTCAGCGTGGGGTTGGGGTCCAGGTTGCGCTTGCCCAGGAAGGACCAGAGCGCGGCCATGATCGGTGCGAAGATCAGGATGAAGCCCGCATTGAACGACTGGGTCTGGGCCGCCGTGATGGTGGCGTCGATCCAGGGACCCGACGTGCTCAGACCAGCGGCGGCGATCTGGGCCGGGGTGCCGACGGTGACGCCCAGAAGCTGGAACGCCTGCGGGGTGATGCTGAGATCGACGTTACGGTCGGCGAACAGGTTCAGCGAGGTGCCGGCCTGTTCGAACAGGGTGAAGAAGACGACCGACCCGAAGATCAGCACCAGGGCCAGCATCATCCGCTCACGCTGCGCCTTGTTCTCGCAAACCTTGATGATGACGTAGAGGATGAACAGCAGCGACGCGACGGTGGCGGCGCCCAGAACCCAACCCACCAGGGCGTTGCGCTGAACCATGAACCAGACGACGCCGACGCCCAGGATGCTGAGCAGGTAGATCGACCATTCGCGGTTGATCGGACCCAGCATGGGCTTGCTCAGATTGGCTTCGGCCGGAGGCTCGCCCTTGCCTTGCAGCAGGGGTTTGCCCAGTACGAAGACCACCCAGCCCAGCGCCATGCCGACGCCGGCCAGGCCAAAGCCTGCCCACCAGCCGACGGTCTGACCCAAAAGGCCGCACAGCACCGCCGCCCAGAAGGCGCCGAGGTTGATGCCGTAGTAGTAGAGGGTGAAGCCGGAATCACGCCGCGGGTCACCTTGCGGATAGAGCTGTCCGACGATGGTCGAGATGTTGGGCTTCAGGAAGCCGACGCCCATGATGATGAAGGACACCGCCAGATAGAAGACGTTCACGCCCGCCATATCGCGGGTCGCGTCGATCTTGTATTCGCCGGTCGGCAGAACGGCCGGCAGCGGCGAGGCGGCGGGCAGGTTCTCGATCGCCAGGCCGTTCTCGGCGGCCTCGAAGGCGTATTTCTGGCCGCTGACGACGATCGACACTTCACGCGCCGCGCCGCGGCCTTCGGCGTCGATCTGATAGGTCTGACCGGCATAAGTCAGGGTTTCGGTCGCGGGACGGCCCTCGAAAGCCATCATGCCGTGACCTGCGACCAGGAGCAGGGCGCCGAAGGCGACGGCCTTGCGCGTGCCGATGAAGCGGTCGGCCATGATGCCGCCCAGCAGGGGCAGCAGATAGACCAGCGAGGTGTAGGAGCCGTAGGTCGACCCCGCCATGGCGTCGTCGAACAGGAAGTGTTGCGTCAGGAAGAAGATCAGGATGCCGCGCATGCCGTAGTAGGAGAACCGCTCCCACATCTCGGCGAAGAACAGGATGATCAGTCCGCGCGGGTGGTTTTTGAGGATCTGCATCAGCACCGGCACGCCCGTGGCGAAGGTGATGATCAGTCCAAGGGCGACGACGATGTTCATGCGCGCGTCCCCCTAATCGTCTTCACGCGTCGTGTAAGTCGCGCCTTCCCCAAATCCGTCCTCAACGGCTCACTCCCAACTGCCGCGCCGCTTATCGGGCGCGCGAAAGGCGCATACCCAGCACAGCGGGCGAATCCGAACAAGTGTTAAGGCTGTCGCGGGGGCGGCCAGGCGACGCGTGAAGGAAGCGAAAGACAACCCTGAGTGATGTCTGGTGGCGTATATCCTGCTAGGTCGTTCGTCAGAAACGCCCACGGTTTCATAATGGGAAGGAGCGCCAGATGTCTGTCCGACCGATCGACGCTCCCGACCATGCGGCGCTGAACCGGCTGCATCGTCAGGTTGGCTGGCCCGAGCGGTCGCCGGCCGGATGGCGCTGGCTCGAGGCCAATCCTGCGCGATTGATGCTTGGCGCGCCGGCCGGCTGGGTGGTCGCCGACGAGAACGACAACGCCGTCGCCATGCTGGGCAACTTCATCCAGCGGTTTCGCTACGGCGCCCAGGACCACTTCGGCGCCACCGGCTTTTCGATCATCGTGCCGCCCAGCCAGAAGGGCGCCAGCCGCCCGCTGATCCGCACCTTTTTGAAACAGCCAGGGCTGTTCGCCCGCTACACCTTCAACGCCAATGCTCGCTCGGCGCCGCTGTACTGCCTGTTCGACATGAAGCCCTGGCCGGCCGAAAGTCATGGACTGAAGCTGTCATGGATCACCGACCGTCTGGCCTGCGCTCAGGGTCGAGGGCTGCGCCTGCTGCTGGGCCGCACCTCCGCCGAGACCGCCGCGCGACTGGGCGAACGGCTGATGAACGGGCGCGTGTTTCGCCAGACGCCGCTGGTGCTGCCGGCAGGGGTGACGGTGCTGCGCGATCTGTCGGACGTCTCGCCCTATGCGGACTTCTGGCGTCGGCTGTCGCAAGAAGATCGTCTGCTGGCGGATCGCAGTCCGGACATCCTGCGCTGGCGGTTGGCGGACCCCGACCTGACCCTGCCGCCGGTCATGCTGGCCTGCGTCAGGGATAGCCGCATCGTCGGGATGGCGATGGCGCAGATGACCAAGACCAGCCTGATCGAGCCGCCCTATCTGGATATTCTCGATCTGATCGCGCTGGAGACGGCGCACGAGGCGATTGGGCTTCTGACCCAGGCGCTAATCGACAACGCCCGCGCGTTGGGGGCCGCCAAGGTGCGGCTGCAGGTGGTGACGCCGCGCCTGCTGGCGCAGTTGGGCGATCTGGCGAAGACGGCGCGGCGCGAAGGCGGCTGGGGACACTGCCACGCCATCATCGACGATCCTGCGCTGGCGGCCGCCTGGGCGCCGACACCGTTCGACGGCGACTACGGCATCTGTTCGCGCACGCCGCCGATGCCTAAACCCTTGGCTGACGCCGCAATCACGCGCCCGACCTTGGGCGGGCGCGTGTCCAAGGCCTGATCAGGCGTTGGGGCGGGCCTTCAGCTCGTCGCGGATCTCGGCAAGCAGCGCTTCGGTCGCCGACGGCGCGGCGGGCGCCGGATCGGGCTTGGCGGCTTCCTGACGACGCAAGGCGTTGATGCCCTTGACCACAAGGAAGACGACCCAGGCGACGATCAGGAACTGGATCACAGTGTTCAGGAAGGCGCCGTATTGGATCGCCACCTTCTCGACGGCCTCGGTCGCAGGGTTCTCAGCCCTCAGCACCCATTCCAGTTCCGAGAAATCGATGCCGCCGGTGATCAGGCCGATGGGCGGCATCACCACCTGATCGACCAAGCTTTTGACGATGCCGTTGAAGGCGGCGCCGATGATCACGCCGACCGCCAGGTCCACGACATTGCCCTTGACCGCGAACTCGCGAAACTCCGACAGCAGGCTCATGAGATTTCCTTGAGAAAGTTAGATCAGGCGTCGCCCGAGGCGTTCAGCCGCTCGCGCAGCTCCTTGCCGCTCTTGAAGAAGGGGACGGCCTTGGCGGGCACCTCGACGGTTTCGCCAGTACGCGGATTGCGACCCGCGCGCGCCGGGCGCGAGCGCACAGACAGGGCGCCGAAACCGCGCAACTCGACCCGGCCGCCTTCGGACAAGGCCGAGGTCATGGTGTTGAGGATCACATTGACCAGCCGCTCGACCTCGGCGTGGGTCAGGTGGGTATTTTCCGCTGCAAGCTTCTCGATCAGTTCGGACTTGATCATCTGCGCCCCCGCGAGCTCGGAATGACGGGCTGTTTCGCCCGCCGTCGATCCAGAGCCCACACCCTAACCTTCGACAGGCTCTGTAAAAAGCCCTTATCCGACAATGATGCGCGCCATTCTCAGGAAAAATGTCCGGAAGTGCACACAGCAGTGTGCCAGACAGAGAAAAGGGCGACGGGATTGCTCCCGCCGCCCTCATTCGTTGTCGCTATCGCAGAGCGCGCGGCGCTCTGCTGCTTGAGCGAGATTGCCGCTATCGCAGAGCGCGCGGCGCTCTGCTGATTGAGCGAGGCGACCGAAGGACGCGATGCGCCCTTCGGCTTGAGCCTTACTCCTTGGTGCCGGCGTTCTTCAGCGCGGCACCCAGGATGTCGCCCAGCGAAGCGCCCGAATCGGACGATCCGAACTGTTCGATGGCTTCCTGCTCGTCCTTCATTTCCAGCGCCTTGATCGACACCGAGACGCGGCGCGAGGCCTTGTCCACGGCGGTGATCATGGCGTCGACGCGGTCGCCGACGGCGAAGCGTTCCGGACGTTGCTCGTTGCGGTCGCGCGACAGGTCCGACTTGCGAACGAAGGCCGTGACCGGCGCGTCGTCTTCACCGAACTTGACCTCGATGCCGCCCGACTCGATCGCCGTCACGGTGACGGTGATCTGCTGGCCGCGACGATAGGTGTCGCCCTCGCCGATCGGATCGCCGCCCAGCTGCTTGATGCCCAGCGAGACGCGTTCCTTCTCGACGTCGACATCCAGGACCTTGGCCTTGACCATCTCGCCCTTGCGGTAGCGCTGGATGGCTTCTTCACCCGACACCGACCAGTCGAGGTCGGACAGGTGCACCATGCCGTCGATGTCGTTGTCCAGGCCGATGAACAGGCCGAACTCGGTGGCGTTCTTGACTTCGCCCTCGACGGTCGAGCCGATCGGGTTGTTGGCGACGAAGGCGTCCCACGGATTGTCCTGAGCCTGCTTCAGGCCCAGCGAGATGCGGCGCTTGGAGGCGTCGACATCCAGAACCACGACGTCGACTTCCTGCGAGGTCGAGACGATCTTGCCGGGGTGGACGTTCTTCTTGGTCCAGGACATTTCCGAGACGTGCACCAGGCCCTCGACACCGGCTTCCAGCTCCACGAAGGCGCCGTAGTCGGTGATGTTGGTGATGCGGCCCGTGTACTTGGCGCCGACCGGATACTTGGCTTCCACGCCGTCCCAGGGGTCCGACTGCAGTTGCTTCATGCCCAGCGAGATACGCTGGGTGTCCGGGTTGATCTTGACGATCTGGACCTTGACGGTGTCGCCAACGGCCAGAACCTGGCTCGGGTGCGAAACGCGCTTCCACGACATGTCGGTGACGTGCAGCAGGCCGTCAATGCCGCCCAGGTCGACGAACGCGCCGTAGTCGGTGATGTTCTTGACGACGCCTTCGCGGACTTCACCCTCGGCCAGCTGACCGACCAGTTCCGTGCGCTGTTCGGCGCGGGCTTCTTCCAGGATGGCGCGACGCGACACGACGATGTTGCCGCGCGGACGGTCCATCTTCAGGATGGCGAAGGGCTGTTCCTTGCCCATCAGCGGGCCGACGTCGCGGACCGGACGGATGTCGACTTGCGAACCGGGCAGGAAGGCCGAGGCGCCGCCCAGGTCGACGGTGAAGCCGCCCTTGACGCGACCGACGATGGCGCCGTTGACCGGCTGGCCTTCGGCGAACACGACTTCCAGACGGGTCCAGGCTTCTTCGCGGCGCGCCTTGTCGCGGCTGATGACGGCTTCGCCCAGGGCGTTCTCGACGCGCTCCAGGTAAACCTCGACGTTGTCGCCGACCTTGGGCAGGGCGCCGTCGTCGCCTTGGCCGAACTCGCGCATGGCGATGCGGCCTTCGGTCTTCAGACCAACGTCGATGATGACGATGTCTTTTTCGATGCCGACGACGCGGCCGTGAACGACCTGGCCTTCGCCGAAGTCGCGACCCGACAGTTGTTCGTCGAGCAGCGCCGAGAAGTCGTCGCGCGTGGGGTTGAGAGTATCAGACATGAAGCTCTGGTGTTTCCAGTGGGGCTGTGGCGCGTGACCGAAGAACGATCCCACGCGAGGTGGACCCCTGACGCAGCGAAATGCGGCGCGCGGGGCGATAGGAAAAGATGGAATCAGGTCGTCGGGATGCGAGGCCGTTCAGAACGATCAAAACGCCCGCGGAAGCCGAGGATGGGAGCGTTGGATTTGCGAAGTTGGTCAGAAACCGTGTTTCGCGCGCGCCGCCTCGACGATACGGCGGGCCGCATCGAAGGCGGCCTCTATACCCATATCGGTCGTGTCCAGCAAGACCGCGTCGTCGGCCTGGACCATCGGCGCCGCGCCCCGCCCGGCGTCGCGCTCGTCGCGGCGCTGGATATCGGCCAGCATGGCCTCGAAGGCGATGTCCGATCCGCGCGCCGTCAGTTGCTTCCAGCGGCGCGTGGCCCGCACCTCGGGCGTCGCGGTGACGAACAGTTTGGCGTGAGCGTTCGGCGCAATCACCGTGCCGATATCGCGTCCGTCGAGAACCGCGCCGCCCGCCTGGGCCGCGAACGCCTGCTGCAGCTCCAGCAGAGCCGCCCGCACGCCGGCGAAGCTGGCGACACGGCTGGCGGCCTCGCCCGCCTCGCCTGTCGTCAGGCGCGGATCGTCCGACAGACCCGCCGCGTCGAGGCCCCGCGCCGCCTGCGTCGCCGCCGCCTCGTCATCCAGCGATCCGCCGTCCGCCAGCACCTTTGCGCCCACGGCCCGATACAGCAGCCCCGTATCCAGATGCGGCAGACCATAGGTCTGGGCCAGACGCGCGGCGATGGTCCCCTTGCCAGAGGCGGCCGGTCCGTCGACGGCGATGATCAGGGTCAAGCAGGTCTCCGCAGCGCGTGGCGCATTTCAATCTCGATCCCAAACGCACGGGAGGCCGAACCTGATAGCGAGGATCGCCCGACCAATCCAGCCGCAGGCCTCAGTCTCGGCGTCCGACCAAATCACGAATTGCAAGGCCGGCCAGCAGGACCGCCAGGCCCGCCCCGGCCGCAACCGACGCCACATAGAAGCCGACCACACTCCAAAACAGCAGAGGTCGGTCCGCCAACAGAACGTCCGGCCCCTTTCGGTTGTTCAGCACCCCGGCATCCAGGCTTTGGACGATCTCTCGGGCTCCGATCACGCAGAACCAGCCGATCAGGATCGCGATCGCCAGCGTCAGGATCGGCTTGATCCAGCCCGACTTCTCCGGCCGGTTCACGACCATGCCTTCCAACGCGCCAGAACCACGACCGCGAAGGCCGCCAAACCCAGCCAAACCAAACAGGCGACGCCGCTCAGCGCCACGGTCGAATAGAAGAAGGCGTCGCCCTCGGCCCTGAGATGCACTGCGCCATGCTTGCCCGAGACCCGGCCTGTCGTCACCCCTTGCCAGACGATCCAGGCCGTCCAGCCGGCTCCGCCCAGACAGGTCAGAAGACCGAGGACCGCGATGCCCCGACCGAGGACGTCGCGCGCGGGCTTCACGCGATCCGCCCGCCCAGCCCGTTCATCATCTCGACGAAGCCGGGGAAGCTGGTGGCGATCATCCCAGGCTCGTCGACCGAGACCGGCTGTTCGGCGGCCAGGCCCAGGACCAGATGGCTCATGGCGATGCGGTGGTCGTGGGCGGTGTGGACCAGGCCGCCTCCACGCACCGACCCGCCCTGGCCGGCGCCGGTGACGATGAAGCCTTCCGGCTCCTCCTCGACCTGAACGCCGCAGGCGCGCAGCCCCTCGACCATCAGCGAAATCCGGTCACTTTCCTTGACCCGCATTTCACCCACGCCGCGCATGACGGTGACGCCGTCCGCAAAGGCCGCCGTCGCCGCCAGGATCGGATATTCGTCGATCATGGAGGCGGCGCGATCCTCGGGCACGACCACGCCCTTCAGGGACGAGTGACGGGCGGTGATGTCGCCGACCTCTTCGCCCCCGGCCTCACGCCGGTTGGTGGTGGTCAGGTCGGCGCCCATCTCGATCCAGGTTTCGAACAGGCCGGTGCGAAGCGGGTTCAGCATCACGCCCTCGACCGTGACCTCCGACCCCGGCACGATCAGCCCCGCCGCAAGGGGAAACGCCGCCGAGGACGGATCGCCCGGCACGGCGACGAAGGTCCCGGTCAGGGCCTGACCGCCCTTCAGCGTCACCTTCCAGCCCTCGCCCCTCTCCTCTACGCTCACCTCGGCGCCAAAGGCCCGCAGCATCCGCTCGGTGTGATCACGGCTCTTTTCGGGCTCGACCACCGAGGTGACGCCCTCGGCGTTCAGCCCCGCCAGCAGGATGGCCGACTTCACCTGGGCCGAGGCCACCGTCTGCACATAGTCGATCGCCTTCAGCGCGCCGCCGGTCAGGGCCACAGGAAGCCGATCCTCGGCCGCCTGCCAGTCGAACGCCGCACCCATGTCCGCCAGGGGTCCCGTGACCCGCTTCATCGGCCGCTTTCTCAGCGAGCCGTCGCCATCGAAGGTCGCCGTCAGCGGATAGCCGGCCGCCGCGCCCATCAGCAGCCGCACCCCGGTTCCGGCGTTGCCGCAGTCGATCACCGACGCCGGCGTCTTAAAGCCCCCCGCCCCCTCGATCCGCCATCTGCCGTCGCCGGTCCGCTCGACCTTGGCGCCGAAGGCCTCGACCGCGCGGGCGGTGGCCAGGACGTCGTCGCCTTCCAGAAGACCCTCGACCTCAGTCACGCCCGACGCCATTCCGCCCAGGATCATCGACCGGTGCGACATCGACTTGTCGCCCGGTGCGCGGACCTTTCCGGTCAGGGCGGATGCGCGGCGCGAAGTCAGTTGGGACGGCATGATCACCCGCTTCAGGCTGTATTGTGCGAAGGGCCGCGCGGGCGGCGCGAAAGACAGCTTTTGACAGCGGGTCAAAGGGGTGGCAAGGGACCGCCCCGAATTCAACCCGTTGAAAGCATCCAAACGTGGCCAATCCCGAACTGGGCGCCAAACAGGTCTGCCCCAACTGCCAGGCGAAGTTTTACGACCTGAACCGTCGCCCTGCACACTGCCCCAAATGCGGAACCGACTTCGATCCCGAAGAGGCGATGAAGCTGCGCAGCCGCCGCGCCCGTCCCGGCTATCCGTCCGACGATGAGGACACGGAAGATCAGGTCAAGGACAAGAAGGTCGACGGCGACGAGGACGAGGAAGACGACGTCAAGACGCCGGAAATCGACGAGGAAGGCCACGAGCCGATCCTGACGCCGGACGACGAGGACGAAGACTCCCCGGCTGACGCCTCGGAAGAAGCCGGCATGGGCTCGACCGACGGCGACGACGATCTGCTGGCCGACGACGATGACGACTCCGTGCCGTTCATCGAGGACGAAGACGACGACTCGATCGATGACGAGATCGCCAAGCCGTCGCGCGACGACGACTAAATTCTTGAGCCCATCGCGCATCGCGCGACTTGAAGCCCAACTTGCTGTGGGCTTCTCGCGATCTGGCTCAGATTCTTGTTGCACCCGCCGCATTTCCCGTTAGGGAGACGCGGCGGACAGCAGGCCTTTCACACCTTTCGGTTTGAAAAATCTGCGTATTTTTACCTTTGGGAACGCGGTGAAAATAAATCTCGAAACGGGCTTGATCGCAGAAAAAGCCTGACCTAGTTTCCGCCGCCTCGCCGGGGGCCATCGCAAGATGAACCGGGCGATCCAGACCGACAGGTCCGGGGCTTTAGCTCAGTTGGTAGAGCGCTTGCATGGCATGCAAGAGGTCAGCGGTTCGACTCCGCTAAGCTCCACCATCGTCACCTCCGAGCACCGCAAGGTGTTCGGAGGGACGGCCATCCTCCCCCACATTTCGATCCGCAGAAGTCGCCAGTCGGCGCGCGACCAGGTGCCCGTCTCTCGTCCGATGACCGACGCGGCAGGCGGCTCGATCCGAACCTCCCGCCGCGATAGTCGCCGATCAGTTCTCGACTTCGGTCGATCCCTGGCGGAACTCTTCGGCCGGCACGAAGGCCGAGCCTTCTTCATCCAGCACCCAGACGCCGATCAGGGCGGGGTGATCCGGGGTGACGTCTTCGTCCAGCAGGTCGCCCTCATAGACGCCGACATTGCTGTAATCGAAATCCAGCAGCAGCTGATCGGCCATGTCGATCATTTCGTCGGCCATGCGGCGTGCATAGCCCACCGCCTCGCTGGCGTCGGAAAAGTCGTCCGTCAACGTGTTGACCTCTGCGGCCTCGCTGCCCTGAACGGCGCTGGTGGTGACGATGGTGAATGCGGACATGGTGATCTTTCTTAAGTCTAAGGACTTCACCTAGCCCGTTTGGCCCCGCAACACGTCGAAATTCGGTTGCGCCATCGACGCTATCGATCGGCCCCGCCCCGGTCGTTGCGCTTCGTCGCGCGATAGACCTTCTGCAGGCCGCCCAGCCGCCGACGTTCCGCAGCCTTGGCGATCCGTTCCGCCTTGTCCCCCGCCGCCGCCAGTTCCGACTTCAGCTTCTGGAAATGCGCCCAGCGCGATCCCTCCAGCGCGCCGTCCGCCAGGGCCGCCTGGACAGCGCATCCCGGCTCGCTCACATGGCCGCAGTTGGTGAAGCGGCACTCCTGCATCAGGTGTTCGATATCGTCGAAGACCGCTTCCACACCCTCTTCGGCGTCGATCAGGCCCACTTCGCGGATGCCGGGCGTGTCGATGATGAGACCGCCGCCGGGCAGCGGGATCAGCTGGCGGTGGCTGGTGGTATGGCGTCCCTGGTCGTCGGATGCGCGGATCGCCTGGGTCGCCATCCGATCCTCGTTCAGGAAGGCGTTGACCAGGGTGGACTTGCCGACACCCGACGAGCCGATCAGGACACAGGTCTCGCCCGGCTTCACCTGAAGACGCAGCGCCTCCAGGCCGACGCCTTCGCGCGCCGAGACGGTCAGGACCAGGGTCTGCGTCTCCAGCGCCGCCACCTGAGCGGCCTCGGCTTGGGGGTCGGCGCTGAGATCCGACTTCGTCAGAACGAGAACGGGCCGCGCTCCGCTGTCCATCGCGGCAGCCAGGAAACGCTGTATCCGGCGCGGATTCAGATCCGCATTCATTGAGGTGACGACGAAGGCCACGTCGATATTGGCCGCCAGGATCTGGGTTCGACGTACGCTGTCCGCCGCCCGCCGCACGAAGGCCGTGCGGCGAGGCAGGACGGCATGGATGGTGGCGGCGCCGTCCTGCGGGTTCGGCGACAGCGCCACCCAGTCGCCCACCGCAGGGGGCCCAGTCTCCTGGGCTTCGTGCCGCAGTCGGCCGGACGCCTTGGCCTGAAGCTCGCCCGCATCCGTGGCGACCAGATAGCCGTTGCGATGCTGGAGGATGACGCGGCCCGGCGTGTGACCGGCATGGGCATGCGGCGCAAACGCCATCGCCCAGACCTCGGACCATCCATACTGTTCGATCAAATCAACGGCATCCCTGTCGCTCGCGCTCCTCAGCCGGCTTGTGCTGAACACTGTCCCAAAGCCTTGCCAGTCGGCGGGGCCGCGAACAAGCATGCTCGCCGTCCCAGCGCCTCGGGAACGAAATGTCGGTCGGCGGCGCTCCGCTATCGAGACGATGTTCAGCGAGGAAACAGCGATGAGCGAGATCAAGGAAGGCATGGAAGTCATCGGAGCCGACGGCGTGCACGTCGGCGTCGTGGATCGGGTCGAGAGCGACCGAATCAAGCTGACTCGGCGCGAGAACACCGGCGCCCACGCCGATCACCACCATTATATCGAGAACGGCTTCGTCGCCGGCGTCGAGGGCGATAAGGTGCGCCTGTCGGCCAACGCCGATGTCGCCGTCACCCTTGAGGAAGAAGAGTCCGGCCGCCCGGTCGATCTCTGACCGAACGGCTGCGCGTGCCTAAAGCAGCGTGGCGGCCAGATTGACCGTCAGCGCCAGGATAACGGCGTTGAAGAACCAGGCGATCAGGCTGTGAAACGTCGCCAGGCCGCGCAGCTTGCGGCTGGAGATCTGCACATCGGCCGTCTGGTTCGCCACGCCGATGATCAGGGCGAAGTGTAGAAAGTCCCAGTAGTCCGCGTCCTCCTCACCCGGAAAGATCAGCCCGCCCTGATCACCCGTGCCGTCGTCACGCGGGGCGTAGAAGCCGTGGGCGTAATGCAGGGCGAAGATGATGTGCACGTACAGCCACGACAGGCCGACGGTGCACACTGAAAAGACCGCCTGCCCGACGGTCGGCTTGCCGTCGCTGGCCACCATGGCGAGGACGAGGACCACGACGCTGGCCACGGCCGCCGCCATGCTGAGCGGCAGGACCAGAACGCCCGCCTGATCCAGTTCCGCCGCGCGACGCCGCATCGCCTCCTGAGAACGCGCGCGGAAGATCCGCACAAAGGTGGCGACGAGAAAGGTCGCCACGCCCGCGTCCCAGCCGGCCGCCAGTCGCATCGGCCAGCCGACGCTGGCCGGCGCCAGCGCCGCCACGGCCGCCATGACCAGCAGCCCGAGCCATAGCGACAAATGCAGACGGAACAGGCGCGCGACAGATCCCATGCCTGCGAGATTGCGCATTCCTGACCGCACGTCCAGCGACCACGCGGCCGGCGAAGCGGCTACGACGAAATGGATTTCGTCTCATTGAGGGACACGTCTGTCGGCGACGTCATAGAAGTGTCGCTTATCGTTTCGGGGGAAACGCGAATGCTGGTGTCGATCGTGATCGGCGAGGTTCTTTATCTGGCGCATCGCTGTCGGCGGGCGCTGATCGCCTCGCCCGTGGTGCTGGTCGGTCTGTGGGCCGTGATGACCGTCATGCCGCACGGGTCGGTGCACTTGCCGAACTGACGACACGCCGTCGGCGGTCGTTCCAGGCGCCGGACCGAATCTGGCGTCCCAGGCGTTGTCAGGTGTGAACCCCACGCCGAGGACGCCCTGACCGACTTCACGCCATCACCCCAACGCATCCGCGTCATCGACCTGGAGACGGCCGGATCCGGCCCTCAGGACGTCTGCGAGATCGGCTGGCAGGACGTGGTGCGTGACGGGGCCGGCCCATGGCGTCTGGATGCGACGCGCGGCGCCCGTTTCGTAAATCCCGGCCGGCCGATTTCGCCCGACACCATGGCGGTCCACCACATTCTGGACGAGTGGCTTCAAGACGCCGGCTATTGGAAGGCCGTCGCGCCGCCCATCCTTCGTCCGGAAGCGGGCGTGATCGCCCTGGCGGCTCACCGGGCCAGCTTCGAGCAGCGGTATTGCACCCCTGCCCTGTCAGGCGGCGCAAAGTGGATCTGCACGTGGAAATGCGCCTTGCGGCTGTGGCCCGACCTGCCGCGCTTCTCCAACCAGATGCTGCGCTATCTGCGTCGACCCGAAGGTTTGGTGCATGAGCTCGGCCTGCCGGCGCATCGCGCCCTGCCCGACGCCTATGTCACCGCCCATCATCTGCGCGACATGCTGAACCAGACGACCGTCGAGCAGTTGCTGGCCTGGAGCCGCGAACCGGGACTGTTGCCCCGCGTGCCCGCGGGCCCCGAACGCGGCAAGGCGTGGAGCGCGGTCGATGCCGACCGCCTTCAGGTCCTGGCGTCGGGACGCGACATCGACATCGCCTTCACCGCCGCGACCGAGCTTCGCCGCCGCGGCCTGATGACGGAAACGACCGTCCGGACGTCGGATCAGAGACGGCTGCTCTAGCGCGCAAACACCAGCCAGAGCTGATGGCGACTGATCTGAAAAGAAAAGAAAATGGTGGACGCGACAGGGATTGAACCTGTGACCCCCTCGATGTCAACGAGGTGCTCTCCCGCTGAGCTACGCATCCGCCGTAGGGCTCCGAAAAACGTCTTCGGAGCGGGAAGAGCGGTCGTATAGCGGCGAGGCCGGTCGGCATCAAGCCGATTTAGCGGCAAGAATGCGATTTCTCGCCGAACGCCGCTCGGCCCACGCAGCGAAGGTTCAGGCGGCGACCATCCGCTCGACCTCATTGACCAGATCGCGCAGGTGGACGGGCTTGGACAACACCTTCGCGTCCGGCGTGGCCTGGGCGGCGGTCAGGGCCACGGCGGCGAAGCCGGTGATGAACATGATGCGCAGGCCGGGTTGGCGAGCGGCGGCAACGCGGGCGACCTCGATCCCGTCGGCGCCCGGCATGACGATGTCGGTCAGCAGCAGGTCGTAGGGACCGTGTTCCAGGGCGTCGATGGCGTCGTCGCCGTTCTCGCAGTCGATGACCTGGTGGCCTGCCCGCTCCAGCGCGCGCGTCAGAAATCCGCGCAACGAACCGTCATCTTCGGCCAGGAGAATACGCGCCATTCGAGAAACACCCTTGAAACAGATCGCAAACCTAGAGCCCGAACGGTAAACCGCCGATGAAATTCGCCGATCAGCCGACTTCCTTCCACAGCGAAACGCGCTAAGCGGAAGCATGACCGACGGCGGCGACAGCTTTTCGATCACCGCCCCGGCGGCGGACGCGCCCGCGACGGCGCTGGTGTTCGCCTCGCCTCACTCTGGCGACCTGTATCCCGACGACATGGGCGCCGCGCCGGGCCTGTCGCGCGCCAGCCTGAAAAGCGCCGAGGACGCCCTGGTCGGGCGCTTGGTCGCAGAGGGACCGCTCAGAGGCGCCGCGCTGATCGAAGGGCGGATCGGCCGGGCCTATGTCGATCTGAACCGTGATCCGTCCGAGCTTGACCCGGCCTTGATCGAGGATCTGGAGGGGCCGGTGGGAGCCAAGACGGCCGCCGGTTATGGCGTGATCCCCCGATTGGCCGGCGACGGGACGCCGCTTTACGCGCGCCGGCTGACGTTGGCGGAGGCCACGCACCGCATCGCCAGGGTCCACGCCCCCTATCACCAAGCCTTGGGCGAACGGATGCAGACGACGCGCGCGACGCACGGACGGGCGGTGCTGATCGACTGGCATTCGATGCCGGCGCGCGCCGTCGGGGCCGAAGTCGTGCTGGGCGATCGTTACGGCTCGGCGTGCAGTGCGCGGCTCAGCCGGCGGCTGCGCGAGTTGTTCGAGGGCTTGGGCTGGCGCGTTGCGCAGAACCATCCCTACGCCGGCGGTTGGTCCACCCAGCGCTGGGGACGGCCGGACGAGGGCTACGAGGCCATCCAGATCGAACTGAGCCGCAAACTCTATCTGGACGAGACGACGCTGGCCCCCAACGCGACCTACGCCAGGACGCAAAAGGCCCTATCCCGCGTGATCGCCGCCCTGTGCTCAGACGCGTGGTCGGCCTGACTGATCGCTGATCAGATCAAAAAAAAGCCGCACCCGAGGGTGCGGCATTAAAAGTCTATAGGGAGGAAACGCCCAGGAAGGGCAAGACGCCCGGAGGCGTCAGAGGTCAACTTAGGTTGCGATGCACAATGGGTCAAGACCCATGACCGCCCGCATGGTCACGCCTTGTTACGCACATATGGCGATTCGCCTGACAAGACGGCGCTCTTTCGACGAAAGTCGGACGGGCGCTCAATCTCGCAACTGCGAAAGGATCGGTTCAGTTGTCCAACAACCGCCGTGCGTTGCGAATGGCGCGGGCGGCGGGTGACGCCTCCTGGCGATAGATCAACAGACCGAACGAGGACGCCACGCCCAAGGCCAGCCACAGCGGTCCGAACAGCCAGGCCGCCGCCGCCAGGGCGAAGTAATAGCCGCGCACACCCTGACTGAAGGAACTGAGCGCCGGGTTCAAAAGCTGGCCCGCCGCCTCGCTGAAGGCCTTGCGGTCGGTCTTGGTGTGGATCTCCGGCGCCGCGCCGATCAGCGCCAGGGCGTAGTTCATCTGACGCAGCGCCCAGATGAAATCCAGAAAGCCGCGCGCCAGGCAGATCAGGACCAGCGCAAGCTTTGCCTCCAGAATCTTCATCGGCACGTTTTCGGCGCCGACGGCGGCGAACCCCTGAAGCGCGCTCTCGCCGCCGAACAGGATGCCTGCGACCGCCGCGATCAGCAGCAAGTTGGTGGAGGCGAAGAAGGAGGCGGAGTTGATCGAATGACCCATCAGCTGGCTGTCGATCAGCTTCATCTCGCGATGGGTCATGGACTGCATCCAGGCCGCGCGGACATGCTCCATGTCTTGGTTCAGCGAGCCGCCCCGTCGGCTGATGAAAGCCAGGATGGGGCTGTATCCCAGCCAGCAGATGAAGAAGAGGGCCAGCGCCGCCCAATCGGTCCAGGTCATGATCCAGATGTCCGCGATGATGCGCCGCGACGCAAGTCCGCCGGGCCCGTGTTCGCCACATGTCGCCCTTGCCGTGACGGGCCGGGGAGCCTATCACCCTTCGCCTTTCAAAGTTTCGCAGTCGCAGCAAAGACCCGCCATGAACCTCGACGCCATTCCCGTCGGCCCGAACGCTCCCTGGGACATCAACGTCATCATCGAAATTCCACAGGGCGGCCTGCCGGTGAAATACGAGATGGACAAGGCCTCGGGCGCCCTGTTCGTCGACCGCTTCCTGCACACCGCCATGTACTATCCGGGCAACTACGGCTTCGTGCCGCACACCCTGTCGGACGACGGCGACCCCTGCGACGTGATCGTGCTGAACCCGACCCCTGTCGTTCCGGGCTGCGTCATCCGTTCGCGTCCTATCGGCGTGCTGAAGATGACAGATGAGGCCGGCGGCGACGAAAAGATCCTGGCCGTGCCGGTCGACAAGCTGAACCCCTACTACACCGAGATCGCCAGCTATCGTCAGCTGCCCGCCATCCTGATCGAGCAGATCGAGCACTTCTTCACCCGCTACAAGGACCTGGAGAAGGGCAAGTCGGTCAAGGTCGAGGGCTGGGGCGACGCCGGCGAGGCCGCCGACCTGATCGCCAAAGGCATGCAGGCCCACCAGGACAAGCTGGCCAAGAACAAGGCCGCCAACGCCGCCTGATCCGGGCGACAAGCGCTTGAAGCCTCAAGGCGTCCTCCGATCAGGGGACGCCTTTTTGCTGACCGTCAGGCTCGCCACTCGTGTCGTAGAAGGGCGTACTGACACGTGTTGACGTAGATGGGCTGGCCCGCGGCGTCGTTCACGAACGAGATGAACTCGCAGAACAGCCCTTCGCGCCGCATGCCCAGCCGTTCGCAAAGCCTCTGTGACGCCAGATTGTCGTCCTCGACATAGGCGTACAGGCGACGAGCCGCCTTGTCCGCGAACAGATGGTCGACCAGGGCGCGGGCCGCCTCGGACGCATAGCCGGCGCCCGCATAGGCGCTGTTGAAGTTCCAGCCGATGGACCAGGTGTCCGGCGCCTCGAACATTGCGAAGACATCACCGATGACATGGCCGTTGGCCTTGGACTGGACGGCGATATATTCGCCCTCGGCTCCGCGCTTGAGCACTTCCGCCTCGGCCGCCGCCATGTCCTGAAGCGTCATCGCGGCGAAACAGGCGGCGCGCGGCTGGTGAAGGTAGGCGAACAGGTCTGCGGCGTCGCCGGCCTGAAAGCGTCGAAGGGTCAGACGATCCGTTTGCAAGGGGGTCATCGTTAAGCCTGTCGTGCAGCGTGCGCGGTTCTGACGATCGGCATGACGCCTTTTCGCCGATGACGATAGGATTTTGTGCGCGCTGCGACGCCCCGCCCCTCTCCCGCAACGGTTCGGCCTCTCCTATCTGCGTCGCATGACCGAACTGACCCCCCGCGAGATCGTCTCCGAACTGGATCGCTATATCGTCGGCCAGAACGACGCCAAGCGAGCTGTCGCCGTGGCCCTGAGGAACCGTTGGCGCAGGAAGCGCGTGCCGGCGGATCTGCGCGACGAGGTGACGCCCAAGAACATCCTGATGATCGGCCCCACCGGCGTCGGCAAGACCGAGATCGCGCGTCGCCTGGCGCGGCTGGCGGGCTCGCCTTTCCTGAAGGTCGAGGCGACCAAGTTCACCGAGGTCGGCTATGTCGGCCGAGACGTGGATCAGATCGTGCGCGACCTGGTCGAAAGCGCGCTGATCATGGTGCGCGAGCGCCGGCGCGGCGACGTGCGGGCCAAGGCCGAGGCCGCCGCCGAGGACCGGATCCTGGACGCCCTGGTCGGACCGGGCGCGGGGCCCGCGACGCGCGACAGTTTTCGAAAGAAGCTGCGCGCCGGAGGGCTGGACGACAAGGAGATCGAGATCTCGCTGGCGGACACCGCCTCGCCGATCCAGGGCCTGGACATTCCGGGCGGCGGCAACGTCGGCCTGCTGAACCTGTCCGAAATGCTGGGCAAGATAGGGGGCGGGCGCACCAAGACGGTCAAGCTGGCGGTGCGCGATGCGACAACACCCCTGATCGCCGAAGAGGGCGACAAGCTGCTGGATCAGGACAGCCTAACGCAGGAGGCGCTGAAACTGGCCGAGAACGAGGGCATCGTCTTCCTGGACGAGATCGACAAGGTGGCGGCTCGCCAAGGCGCGTCCAGCGCCGACGTGTCGCGTGAAGGGGTGCAGCGCGACCTGTTGCCTCTGATCGAGGGCACCACGGTCTCGACGAAATACGGGCCGGTGAAGACCGACCATGTGCTGTTCATCGCCTCGGGCGCCTTCCACGTCGCCAAGCCCAGCGACCTGCTGCCCGAGCTTCAGGGGCGGTTGCCGATCCGGGTCGAGCTGAAGGCCCTAACGCGCGACGACTTCAAGCGCATCCTGACCGAGCCGGAAGCCAATCTGATCCGTCAGAACCAGGCCCTGCTGGCGACCGAGGACGTGACCCTGACCTTCACCGACGATGCGGTCGAGGCGATGGCCGATGCGGCGGTGGCGGCCAACAGCGCGGTCGAGAACATCGGCGCGCGCCGGCTTCAGACCGTGATGGAGCGGGTGTTGGAGGAGACCAGCTTCAAGGCCTCGGACCTGTCGGGCCAGACCGTGACCTTCGACGGCGACGCGGTGCGCGAGAAGATGGACGCCCTGACCAAGGACGTCGATCTGAGCCGCTTCATTCTGTAGCGACGCGCTCGGCGGCCTTGCGGTTCTGGCGGCCGCGCAGGCGATCCGCCACCCGTTCTGCCTGGCGCTGGGTGAAGGCCAGGGCCGCGGGATTGCCGCGCCGGGCGCCGATGCTGTCGGCGACCTTGGCGCCGCGCTCGCCGATCGGCAGGGGCTTGCCGGTCGTGGTGTCCACGGCGGTCTGGTGCTCGATTTCGGCGTTCAGCTCGGCGCCCATCAGGATCACCTGCACCGACAGCCAGGTCCACAGCAGGAAGCCCATCATAGCCGCCAGCGGGCCATAGCTGTCGGTCCGCACGAAGTTGGACAGATACCAGCTGAACAGGAAGGAGACGGTCAGGCTGAGCACCGCCGCGAAGATCGCGCCCGGCGTGACCCAGCGCCAGCGCGCGCGCTGACGGCAGGGGCCATAGCGGTAGATGACGGTCAGGGCCGCGATATAACCCGCCAGCAGCAGCGGCCAGCGCAGCGGGGCGATCAGGCCCCATTCCTCCTCCAGCCCGAACAACCGCACCACCACCGGCACTCCGACGACCAGGACCGAGGTCAGCAACACGGCGATGATGGCCCCGACGGTGAAGGCCATGCAGATCAAATTGTAGCGCACGATGTTGCGGCGTTCGACCTCGTGGTAGGCGACGTTAAGGCCGTAGAACAGCACCTTGACCGCCCCGTTGGCCGTCCACAGCGACAGGGCCAGGGTCCAGGCCAGGGTGAAGGTCAGCTGGCTATTGGAGTTCTCGGCCAGCCGCTGCATCTCCCCGCCCAGGAACTCGGCGATGCTGTCGGGCAGCAGGGCGTAGAGGAACTGCAGCCGGCCCCAGGCGTCGGCCGGATCGGCGAACAGGCCGTAGAGGGTGACGAACGTCCCGAGGAGCGGGAACAGCGACAGCAGGGTGAAGAAGGTCACGCCGCCGGCGACGAAGCCGACCCGGTCGCCGAAATAGGAGCCGCCGGTGCGCCAGACGATGTCGGACCAGCCTCTGTGCGGAATGTGCTCGGGCCGTTTGGCCATGCGGCCGCGACCGGGCTCCTGGGCTTCATAGTCCTCGGGCGTGGGGACCTTGGGCGGCAGGGGCTCGGGGCGGGGGGCGCGCAGCTCGACCCCGACCTTGTGTCCCTGGCTGTAGAGCAGGTGGGCGGCGCCGGCCCCGGCGGCCAGACCCCCGGCGGCGGCGGCCAGGAACTTCCACACCCGACCCCGCTCAGACGGCGCGGGCGCGCGGGCGAACAGGTTGCGAAGCGGGGCGAGGCGGGAGGGGCGGCGCGCAGTCATCCCGACGCGAACGGTCAAGCTGGCCTCGCGTTCCTCCCGTCGCGCTTGAAATCGGCGCCGGGCCGGGCCAATCAACGCCCATGACCGACCCCATCACGCCCAAGTCCGACACCGACGCCCCGACCCTGCTGACCGCCTGGAAGGCGGCGCAGGCCCGGCTGAAGACCGGCCGCATCGACAGCCCCGCCATCGACGCCCGCCTGCTGCTGGAGGCCGCCGCCGGCGCCAGCCGCATGGACATCCTGACCGACCCCTATCGGCCCATCACCGCCGACCAGCTGAGCGCCTATGAGGCCATGGTCGAGCGCCGGCTGAAGCGCGAGCCCGTCTCGCGCATCGTCGGCAAGAAGGGCTTCTGGAAGATCATGCTGAACGTCACCCCCGACGTCCTCAGCCCCCGCCCCGACACCGAGACCCTGATGGACGTTTCCATGCTGGCCTTCGGCAAGACCGAAGCCTTCGACGCCATCGACCTGGGCACCGGCTCGGGCGCGATCCTGCTGGCGCTTCTGGCCGAGCGGCCGGCCGCGCGCGGGGTCGGCACTGACATCTCGTCCGAGGCCCTGGCGGTGGCCAAGGAGAACGCCGCCAACCTGGACCTGAACGACCGCGCGACCTTCCTGCGCACCGAATGGGCCGCGGGCTTCGGCGACGCCAGCTTCGACCTGGTCTTGTCCAACCCGCCCTATATCCCGACCGACCATATCGCGACCCTGGACCCGGAAGTGCGCGACCACGATCCGCACCTGGCCCTGGACGGCGGGCCCGACGGCTTGCAGGCCTATCGCGACCTGGCGCCCGAGGTGAAACGCATCCTGAAGCCGCTGGGCGTCTTCGCCGTCGAGATCGGCTTTGATCAGGGCGCGCAGGTCAAGGAACTGTTCGAGGCCGCGGGCTTCACCGACGTCAAGATCATCAAGGACCTGGGCGAACGCGACCGCGTCGTCACCAACGGCCCGGACCCACGCACCAATCCGATCCCGCAGGACTGACCGACTTCAGACGGTCGGCGGACAAAAACACCGTCTAATTCGTCTAATTCGTCTGAATTGCCCCTCCCCGGCCGTGCGACGCGTCCCCTGCGGACGAACCGAGACAGGATCGCACGGTTTGAGGGCGTGGGCAGGAGGATGACGCTGGCGGGCGGCAGGGTGTTGAAATCGTTCGCGATGTGCGTCGCAGATGCGCGGGTTGGCGGCCTTGATAAGGGTCTGTCAGCGGGGGCCGAGCGTGAGACCTGCCGTCTGACGCCACGCTCGCGCAGACCACGCCAAAGCGGCGGTCTGGCCGACGATCGATAGGGGCGCGGCTGCGCGGCGACGAGGAGACCGGAGGCCCCTGTGGAGACGAGGGAGTCTGCTCCTTTGCCTATCCGGGCGATGGGGTGAAGCGCCACCGACTCGTAACAAGGAATACGTTGGCGGCTTTCAATTCGGTAGCGCGGGGTCGAAGGTCCCACTGAACAAGAACACTAAAGGTGGAGCGCTCGGACTCCACCCCATTCTGAATCTAAATATTCGCATACTAGTCGACGGTGGCAACGATGAGGCTTGTCTTCAGAACAAAGTAGGCATGAATCAGCCATGCTGGATCTATCTAGCAACTTCTCCACTTTGCGGCCTCGAATGAGATCAATGTATCGCTTTTCATACTCATTCCACGACATTGATCCCTTTCGATATGCACTAAGTATTTCGTCTGTGGGAGATAGACCAGGAAGATGTTGATAGTCGACATCCAAAATTTCTCTAAGAAAGTACTTTAGATCAGCCGCCTTAGCGAATCCAGAAAGCTGAGAAGTGTTGTTGAGACGAACGTCAACAATCTTTCGAACTCCAGCTTTGCGGACTCGTTCAAAAAATCCTTCAGCCGAAGTTTTCGTAAAACCGATCGTATAAATCTTTGTCATTCGTTTCTCTCCGCTTTTCTCGATAAGCGACTTGCTCCGAACGCTTGCGATACGCAGTGGCAAGATCGCAGTCGCGGATAAACATATCTCGGTTGTTATCTTGGCATTTCGAGAGCAGTGTTTCAGCCAGCTCTGATTGGGTGGTGAGGCTGCCGTCGTGGCGAATGTGGTGAACCGCGTAACCGCTTTCACACATAGACCGACCGACCAAGAGGCAGCGGTGGCAATCTAGCGGATCACGTTCCGAGCATACGAGCGCAATCCTGTAGGCCTTCGCCCCTTCAACCAGGCGCCGGATGCCCTGCCGATAATTTGCTGTGACCGCCATCTTCTCGTAGTCAGCAACTCCGGCCGTTAACAGTCGCGTGTCGCGAGGCCGCCCGCCTAGTTCCTTCCCGAGAAACACGTAATGCATTCCAGCCTGCTTCAACGCCGCTTTCAGATCGGGCTGGTTGAAGTGTGGTGACCTTCCGCTGAAAGGCGAAGAGCGGACGTCTGCAACAGCCTCAATCTCGCAATCACGCAACAGATCGATGAACCGTGCGATTGGCAAGTTCGAGTGACCAAGGGAATAAATCGGGTTCATGGATTCTAGAGGATCGGAAACGCACCGTTGATTTGAGCATGGCACCTTCCTTGCGGAAATTCACGTGCCAAGCCGACTCTCAAGTGGATCCTGGTCGCATTCGCGAATTGAGCTCGAACTGCAGCCAACCCGCCAGCCCTGTGCAGAGCCCGCAGCTCTGAGCTTGTAATGCTGAGGTCATATGTTGCTAGGCCATCGACTACCATAGCTCGAAGCTTAGGCGGCTTGTCTCGATATTGATCCGTGTAGAAATTCACCGATTGGATTGGCAGCGTGACGCCGCCCAACGATGGGCATTGCGTGCCAGGTACCACGTAAGGCTTGGCACCAACTTGGAGGGCTCCGCCATAGGCTGCCCCGACCGACGGCGCTGAAATTTGCAAAGCAAGCTGCGAGAATTCGGCCGCAGGCATGACCCTGACTCGGTTGAGCGTATTCAAGCGCACTACCAAATCCTCGGTGAGATGCGGGAATTCTGTAGGGGGATTTGGACGGTCGGCCTCGAAAGACACCTCATGAGACGGCCAGAACACAGAGCCCGGACCCACGTAGGCTTTTTGCCAGAACGCAGCGGGACCTGGTTCTGGCCTAACCATCCTACCTGCATCCAAATCCCAACCCGCGACGCAGTGCAGTGAGGCTCCGAAATCGGTAACTTCCGTAATCACTACACGATATGGCATCTCAGTCCCCAGAAACTGCCGTCGCATCAACGTGCGGCTGCGAGTAGCATATATCTGGAATAGAATTCTCTGCTAGTGCACCCGCATCTTCCCGATCTCCAACCCGCCCTCGCCGGCGGTGACAGCGATCACGCCGCCGTCCTCGATCTCGCCGGCCAGGAGTTTGCGGGCGATCGGGTCGACCAGGTCCTTCTGGATGACGCGTTTCAGCGGCCGCGCGCCATAGGCGGGGTCGTAGCCGCGGTCGGCGAGCCAGGCCAGGGCGCTGTCATCCAGGTCCAGGGTCAGGCGGCGGTCGGCGAGCAGCTTCTCGAAGCGTGACAGCTGGATGCGGACGATTCCGCCCATCTGGTCGCGGCCCAGGCGGTGGAACAGGATGATCTCGTCGATCCGGTTCAGGAACTCCGGCCGGAAGTGGGCGCGCACGGCGTCCATGACGAAGGGGCGCACAGCCTCCACATCATCGCCCTCGCCCTGATCGGCCAGATACTGGCTGCCCAGGTTGGAGGTCATGATGATCAGGGTGTTCCTGAAATCGATTGTGCGGCCCTGGCCGTCCGTCAGGCGGCCGTCGTCCAGCACTTGCAGCAGCACGTTGAAGACGTCGGGGTGGGCCTTTTCGACCTCGTCGAACAGGACGACCTGATAGGGGCGACGACGCACGGCCTCGGTCAGGGCGCCGCCCTCGTCATAGCCGACATAGCCGGGAGGGGCGCCGATCAGGCGCGAGACGCTGTGTTTCTCCATATATTCCGACATATCCAGGCGGGTGATGGCCGCCTCGTCGTCGAACAGGAAGTCGGCCAGGGCCTTGGTCAGTTCGGTCTTGCCCACGCCGGTCGGGCCCAGGAACAGGAAGCTGCCCAGCGGACGGTTGGGGTCGTTCAGGCCGGCGCGGGCGCGGCGCACGGCGTCGGACACGGCGGCCAGCGCCTCGTCCTGACCCACCACACGACCGCCGAGCGCGGTCTCCATCTGGAGCAGTTTCTCGCGTTCGCCCTCCAGCATCTTGTCGACGGGCACGCCGGTCCAGCGGCTGACGACGGCGGCGATCTGTTCGGCGTCGACGACCTCCGGGGTCAGGGGGCCTTTCCCGCTGGTCTCGTTCGCCTCTGCTTCTTCGAGCTGCTTTTCGATCTGGGGGATCTGGCCGTAGGCGATCTCTGACGCCCGGCCCAGGTCGCCGGCGCGCTGGGCGTTGGCGAGTTCCAGGCGCAGGCGGTCCAGGGTTTCGCGCAGCTGGGCGCCCTGCCCCACCTTGTCCTTTTCGGCCTTCCACTGGGCGGTCAGGTCGTCGGACTGGCCTTCCAGATCGGCGATCTCGTCCTCCAGCTTTTCCAGACGGTGTTGGGAGGCCTGGTCGGTCTCCTTCTTCAGGGCCTCGCGCTCGATCTTGAGCTGGACCAGGCGGCGGTCGATCTCGTCCAGGGCCTCGGGCTTGGAGTCCACGGCCATGCGCACGCGGCTGGCGGCCTCGTCGATCAGGTCGATGGCCTTGTCCGGCAGGAAGCGGTCGGTGATGTAGCGGTTCGACAATGTGGCGGCGGCGACGATGGCGCTGTCGGAAATGCGCACGCCGTGGTGGACCTCGTACTTCTCCTTGAGGCCGCGCAGGATGGAGACGGTGTCCTCCACCGTCGGTTCGGCGACGAAGACCGGCTGGAAGCGGCGGGCGAGCGCGGCGTCCTTTTCGACGTGCTTGCGATATTCATCCAGGGTCGTGGCGCCGACGCAGTGCAGCTCGCCGCGCGCCAGGGCCGGCTTCAGCAGGTTGGAGGCGTCCATGGCGCCGTCGCCTTTGCCCGCGCCGACCAGGGTGTGCATCTCGTCGATGAACAGGATGATGCCGCCCTCGGCCGCCGTAACCTCGGACAGCACGGCCTTCAGCCTCTCCTCGAACTCACCGCGATATTTGGCGCCGGCGATCAGGCTGCCCATGTCCAGCGCCATCACGGTCTTGTCGCGCAGGCTCTCGGGCACGTCGCCGTTGACGATGCGCAGGGCCAGGCCCTCGACGATGGCGGTCTTGCCGACGCCGGGTTCGCCGATCAGGACGGGGTTGTTCTTGGTGCGGCGGGCCAGGACCTGGATGGTGCGGCGGATCTCTTCGTCACGGCCGATGACCGGGTCGATCTTGCCGTCGCGGGCGGCCAGGGTCAGGTCGCGGGCGTAGCGTTTCAGGGCGTCGTAGCCGTCCTCGGCGCCGGCGCTGTCGGCGGTCTTGCCCTTGCGCACCTCGGCGATGGCGGCCTCCAGCTTGTCGGCCGTGACGCCCGAAGCCTTAAGCACCTCGGCGGCGACCCCGCCTTCCTTGGCCAGGGCGGCCAGCAGGCGTTCGGTGGTGACGAAGGCGTCGCCGGCGGTCTTGGAGGCCTCCTCGGCAGTGGCGAAGACGCGGGCGGTGTCGCCGTCCAGATAGAGCTGGCCCGAGCCGCCCGAGACCTGGGCGCGCTTCTTCAATGCGGTTTCGACATCGGCCTCGGCGCGTCGGGCGTCGCCGCCGGCGGCGGTGATCAGGTTTCTGGCCAGGCCGTCGCGTTCCTCCAGAAGCACCTTGAGCAGATGCTCGGGCGCGAACTGCTGGTGACGGCGGGCGAGGGCCAGCGACTGGGCCGACTGGACGGCCTGTTTGGCGCGGTCGGAATAGAGTTCGAGATTCATAACGGTCCCCTCATCAGGCGGATTTCGCCCGCGACGCCCTTTCAGGAAGCGACGCCGCGGGTCTGTGAAACCGAGATGGTGTGGCCAATCAGGCACACAAGGGGTCGAGGACCGGAGTTTTCAGCCCCCGGTCGGGCCGGTCGAGAAGTCGAACTGTTCCGGCTGGCGGCGCGGACCGCCGAAGTTCCAGGTCAGGCCGATGTAGAAGGCCCGCAGCTTGATGTCCTGCTCCGAGCGTTCGCGGAACTGCGGCGTCTCGTAGATGGTCGTGGTGTTGAAGGTGTTGAACAGATCGCGCGCGGTGAAGTTGAACGACAGCTGCTCGCTCAGCTTCCGGCGGTAGCCCAGATTGACCATGCCGCCGGCCTCGCGCCGGCCCTGGGCCAGCAGGCTGTCGCCCTGCCAGAAGCTGGAAACCTGGACGAAGTCCTTGGCGGTCGGCTGCCAGTTCAGGCTGAGACGGCCGCTGGCCAGGGTCGCCTCGCGGTCGCCGCCGCCGACGACGGCGCCCGAGTCGATCTCCTGACGGAAGACGTTGACGCTGGCGCTGTAGCGCAGGGTCGGATGCAGACGCCCGTTCGCCGTCGCCTCCACGCCCAGGTCGCGACGCGAGCCCAGGTTTTCCGGACGGGTCAGGAAGACGCCGCCGCCGATGTCGGACGCCACATCGGTGAAGGCCTTATCGGTGTTCCGCAGATAGGCGGTGGCCTGATAGAAGCTCTGTCCCTTTCGCATCTGCCACATGGCCTCGAAGCTGTCGGTCTCCTGCGGCTCCAGATCCGGATTGCCCGAGCGGACGTTCAGCGGGTCCTGATAGACGACGAAGGGATTCAGCTGGCTGGGCTGGGGCCGCTGGATGCGGCGCGAATAGCTGGCGCGCAGGGTCTGTTCGGGCGTCAGCTGATACTGGACGTGGGCGGTCGGATAGGCGCGGAAATAGTCCTGGGACGCCGAGGCGCCGCTGGTCAGATCCTTGATCTCGATGTCCGCCTGCTCCAGCCGCAGACCCAGCTGGGCCGACAGCTTCTCGCCTAGCGGCCGCTCATAGGTGGTGTAGAGGGCATGCACCGTCTGGGTCGCTTCGAAGCGGTTGTTCAGGGCCGGGACCGGCGCCAAGGCCGCCTGCGAGGGACCGCGCAGGAACTCGGCGTCCTGCTCGGGACGCTGGGCGTTCAGCTCATAGCCCAGGCGCAGCTTGCCGCCGTCGGACATCGGGCGGGTGTAGGCGCTGGTGAAGCCCCAGGTCACCTGATCGACCGCAGTCCTGGTCCGCTCATACAAAGCCGCGCCCGCCGGGATCAGGAAGGTGGTCAGGGTCTGGCTGGTGGTGTCGTTGGCGTTGGAATCGTAGCGCAGCTCGTTAGACCACTCATGGCCGTCGCCGTCGAAGCGGCGCAGCACGCGCGCCGTGGCGCCCCAGTTGTTGAAGGTGAAGTCGGAATCGCCGACCCGGCGATAGGCGCTGGTCACCGCGCCGGCGGCGTTGCGGGTTTCATACAGGCCGTCGCCCGACCCGGTGCCGTCGAAGGCCACGCCGCGCAGTTCGCCGGTCAGCTGGGTCTTGTCGTCCAGTTTGTATTCGGCGGTGAAGCGGGCGAAGGCGCCGTTCTGCTCGGACTCCACCGGCTGTTCGACGGTCGTGGTGGAAACCACCGCGCCGGTGACCGGGTCCAGCTGTTCACGGACGCGGTTGAAGGTCAGTTCGGTCGGATCGGAGCGATAGCTGGCGTCGCCGGACAGGGTCAGGCGATCCTTCTGGTACGAACCGCTGAGGCCCGCGTTCCAGCGGCCGTTGTCGCCGACGTTGACGCGCAGCGAGCCGGTCGTCTGGGTCCCCGGCTTGGGCGCCGTGGGCTTGGTGATCAGGTTGATGACCCCGCCCGAACCCTCGGGGCTGTAGGCGGCGGATGGATTGGTCATGACCTCGATGCGGGCGTACTGGCTGGCCGGCAGCTGGATCAGGGCCTGACCGCGACCGGGGCCGGTCAGGATGCCGGACGGGCGGCCGTCGACCAGGATGGTGACATTGGCGTCGCCGCGAAGCGACACATTGCCCTCAGGGTCCACGTCCACCGACGGCACGTTGCGGAGCGCGTCGGCCAGGCTGCCCGTCGTCGCCTGAAGGTCATTGGCCAGGCTGTAGCTGACCGAGTCGATCGAGGTGCGCACGTCATTGGCGCGGGCGTTGACGACCACGTCGCCGACGCTGGCGGGCTGCTGTTGCTGGGCCGGTTCGGTCGTCTGAGTGCGCGGCGCGGGCGTCTGCGCCGTCGTCGCCGGGGTCTGAGCGGCCGGCTGGCTCGTCGTCGCCGGCGGCGGGGTCTGAGACGGCGTTTGAGTCTGGGCCAGAGCGGCGCCGGGCAGGGCGACGGCGGCCGCACCCAGCATGAGAACGAGTTTGGAAGAGGTCATGCCCCGGCGATCCTGAAAGAGTGCGCGGGCGTCTGTTTGCGCCCGTCGATAAGCCTGACTATCGACGTTACTTTGAATCGCAAAGTTACATCTTCTTCATCGAGACGGCGCGGTTGTGGCCAAGCTGGGAACTGTCAGCTTCGCCATACGCTTTGACCCGATGCTGACCACGAAGATGAACCCCCGCGTGTTCTGGGGCGCGAGCGCCATCATCGCGCTGCTGCTCCTCGTCGCCATCGTCGCGCCGGGCGAATCCGACCGCCTGTTCCAGAGTGTTCAGGCTTGGGTGATCGACACCTTCGGCTGGCTCTATATCGCCTCGGTCGCCGCCTTCGTGGGGCTGGTGCTGGTGCTGGCGATCGGCCCCACGGGTGCGCTGAAGCTGGGGCCGGACGACGCCGAGCCGGACTTTCCCTATCTGTCCTGGCTGGCCATGCTGTTCGCCGCCGGCATGGGGATCGGCCTGATGTATTTCGGCGTCGCCGAGCCGATCCAGCACTATATCAATCCGCCCGAGGGCGCCGGCCGCACCTTCGACGCCGCGCGTCAGGCCATGGGCATCACCTTCTTCCACTATGGGGCGCACGCCTGGTCGATCTATGCGCTGGTGGGCCTCAGCCTGGCCTTCTTCGCGCACCGCAAGGGTCTGCCGCTGACGCTGAGGTCGGGCCTGTCGCCCTTGCTGGGCAAGCGCGTCAACGGGCCCATCGGCGATGCGGTCGATATCTTCGCTATCTGGGGCACGGCGTTCGGCATCGCCACGTCTCTGGGTTTCGGCGTGTCGCAGATGAACAGCGGCCTGACCTATCTGCTGGGCATTCCCAACACCGCCTGGGTTCAGGTCGGGCTGATCGTCGTGGTCATGGCGGCGGCGACCGCCTCGGTCATGAGCGGGGTCGGCAAGGGGGTGCGCCGTCTGTCGGAGCTGAACCTGGTTCTGGCGGTGCTACTGATGCTGTTCGTGCTGGTGGTCGGGCCGACCGGCTTCCTGTTCAAGGCGCTGGTCCAGAACTTCGGCTTCTATCTCAGCCATTTCGTCGAGCGGACCTTCACCCTCTACGCCTATGAGCCGCGCGCCTGGATGGCGGACTGGACCCTGTTCTACTGGGCCTGGTGGATCGCTTGGTCGCCGTTCGTAGGGATGTTCATCGCGCGGATTTCGCGCGGGCGAACGGTGCGTGAGTTCCTGCTGAACGTGCTGCTGGTGCCGGCCGGCTTCACCTTCCTGTGGATGACCGTCTTCGGCAATACGGCGATCAGCCTGGACATGGGTCAGGCGGCGGGCGCGATTTCCAACGCCGTTTCGGCCGACCTGTCGACCGCCCTGTTCTACTTCCTGGAGCAACTGCCGGGCGCGGCCTTCACCTCGGGCCTGGCCATCCTGCTGGTGGCGGTCTTCTTCGTCACCTCGGCCGATTCCGGCGCCCTGGTGATCGACACCATCGCCTCCGGCGGCGCCGACGACACGCCGCGCTGGCAGCGGGTCTATTGGTGCCTGCTGCTGGGCCTGATCGCCGCGACCCTGTTGCTGGCGGGCGGGCTGGGCGCGCTGCAGGCCGCGACTTTAGCCGCCGCCCTGCCCTTCGTGCTGATCATGATCCTGCTGTCGATCGGCCTGGTGCGCCAAATGACCGCCGACGTCGCCGGCCGCAGCCTCGAGACCGAAGGCCCGCCCTTGGCGCAGCAGCTGAAACGCATCCTGGCCCCGGCCAGCCGCAGCGATATCAACGATGAGATCGAGCGCCACGGCCTGCCCGCGCTGGAAACGGTTCACGCGGCCCTGGAAGCCGAGGCGGCTGACTCCGAGATCGGGCGCGACGACGGCGTCGCCTGGCTGACGGTCAAACAGGGCGAACGCACCTTCATCTATCGCCTGGGCGCCCGCTCGCGTCCCCGTCCCGCCGTGACCCAGCGCGAGACGCCCGAAGGCCGCCGCCTTCTGGAATGGCGACTGACCGCCCAGACCGGCCAAGGCGAACGCCCCCACGACATCACCGGCTTCACCCGCGACCAAATCGTCGCCGACGTACTGGAAAAGCTTCAACGCTGGCGACTGGCCTAGACGACGAAGGGGCGCTAGCGTCCGGCGGTCTTCGCTGGAGTTCGCCATGTCCCTTCGTCTGTCGCGCCGCACCCTGTTCGCTTCCGGAGGCGCGGCGGCGCTGGCGGCGGGACCCGTGTTCGCCCAGACCGCGCCGGCGAACGACGATGCGTCGCTGGCGGCGGCCGTGGACGCCTATGTGGCCAAGTGCATGGCGGCCTGGCCGGATCAGCCGGCGCTGGGCGTCGCAGTGGTCAAGGACGGCGCGACCGTTCTGGCGCGCGGTTATGGCGTCAAGGTTCAGGGCAAGCCGGTGCGGGCCGATGAGCACACCCTGTTCGCCATCGCCTCCAACACCAAGAACGTCACCGCCGCCGCCCTGGCCATCCTGGTCGACGAGGGCAAGGTGAAGTGGGACGAGCCGGTTCGGACCTATCTGCCCGGCTTCACCCTGTCCGATCCCTATATCGGCGAACACATCACGGTGCGCGATACGCTGAGCCATCGGGCCGGGTTCGGCCTGGGCGCCGGCGACCTGCTCTTCTGGCCCAACTCGGACCGCACCCGCGCCGAGGTGCTGGCCCAGGCCGCCTTCGTGCCGATCGAGGACGGATTCCGGGCGCGCTATCACTACTGCAACCTGATGTTCGTGGTCGCGGGCGCGGTGCTAGAGGCCGTGTCTGGCATGAGCTGGGAGGCCTTCATCCAGACGCGCATCCTGGACAAGGTCGGGATGACCGAGACCGTGCCGCTGGCGCGTCTGGCGGATGCGTCCAAGTCCGCCCTGCCCCACGGCCGGGTCGGGCCGCCGCTGCGCTATCAGGGGGCGATGACGCCCATCGCCACGTCCATCGTCGAGGTGTGGAACTGGGATTCGGCGGCGGCTGCGGGGGGCATATGCACCACCCCGACCGACTGGGCCAAATGGATCGCCGTGCGGCTGAACGAAGGCAAGCTGCCCGACGGGACGCGGCTGTATTCCGAAGATGCGGCGCGCGAGATGTATCGCCCCAACATCATCGTAGGCTCGTCGGCCGGACCGACGGCCGAACTGCCCAACCGATCCATCGCCTCGACCTATGCGATGGGACTTCAGGTTCAGGACTATCGCGGCGAGCGGATCGCCAGCCACGGCGGCGGCTCGCCCGGCGGCATTTCCGCCACGGTGCTGATCCCCGGCCGCAAGACCGGCTTCAGCGTCTTCTCCAACGCCGAGGAGAGCTTCCTGCTGCGCGCCTTGCGGTCCGGCATCACGGACATCTGCATGGGCAAGGTCGATGTGGACTGGATCGCGGACTCCAAGAAGCTGGAGGCCGAGGGCAATGCGAAATCCATCGCCGCCGCCGCCGAAATCGACGCCAAACAGGCGGCCGGCGCGCCCCCGTCCATGCCGCTGGACGCCTACGCCGGCACCTGGCGCGATCCGTGGTACGGCGACATCGTCATTGCGCCCAAGACCGAGGGACGCGGCCGCAACCGCAAGAGCGGCCTGTGGCTGAGCTTCACCCACACGCCCGCCCTGCAAGGCTGGTTGGAGCCGTACGACGGCGAGACCTTCCGCACCCGTTTCCCGGACAAGCGCGAGGAGGACGCCTTCGTCACCTTCTCGATCCTGACGGCCAAACCGGCGACCGCGACGGTGAAGGGGGTCAGCCCCGACATCGACTTCAGCTACGACTATCAGGACCTGAGACTGACGCGCGTGTGACCTCGGACGACCCTGTGACCCAGGGTCGCAAACCGGAACGGCCCTGGCGTCCTGACGCTGTCTTCCCATCAATGGAAAGGGAGACCGTCATGTCCAAGACCCCAAACCCGCGCGCGCTGGATCGCGACGAGGCGGATATGGTCGAACAGACGAAGGCGCTGGCCGAGCGTTCGCCAGCGGAGCTGCGCGACCTGATCGGGCGGCTGCGCGCGGCGCGACCGGGTGCAGCGTCAGATCCGAGGACGCGTTCGTGCGGGAGAGAGCGGCCCGGATGCGGGCGCGCGCGAGAAAAAAGCGCTGCTGACGGACGCCATCGCTCGCGTCGCCGATGAGATGGACCGGCGTAAATCCGGCCCTAAATCCGGCGGCGCGTCCGCGGCCGCGACCGACAATCTGCGCGAGGCCGTTCGTCGCAAGGCCGAAAGCCCGACCTGGACCGGGCCGGACGATCGCACCGCCGATCTGGGGCCCAGCGAAACGCCGAACACCAAGATCGCCCCGTCAGGCGCGCTTCACGCCGAGGGCATGCGCGCCGCGATCGCCCGCTCGACCGGCGCGCGCTAGCCGGTGATCTCCAGCAGCTCCAGCTTGGCTTCCTGCTTGGGCCACGGCAGGACCAGGCGCCAGCGGTTCTGGCCTATGCGTTCGATGACGCCGACCTGATCGCGTTCTGCCTTGTCGCCATAAGCGGGGAAGGTCTTCTCGTCGGCGCCCCAAGCTTGGGCGCCGACATAGACGGCGCGGCGGTCGGTGTCGGGATAGATCAAGCCGCGCGTGCGCTGCGATCCCGTCGTCTTGGTCAGGACCAGGTCGCCGCCCGGCGTCAGCTCGACCGAGCAGGCGAACCAGGGATATTCGACATAGGCCAGTCCTTGGCCCTCGACACGGCGGCCCATCTTGATGGTGCGGCAGCGATAGGTTCCGGGGCCGGGTTGGATGCGGCCCGTCTGGGCGGCGTTTGGGTCGGCGAGCGGCCCCAGAGCCTCCACCTGACGCGAGAAGCCGCCGTCCTCCGCCTCGGCGCGGGCCATGCGCCAGGCCTGATCCAGCCGGCCAAGCAGGCTGGCGTCGGCGGCCTTGGCGATCTGACGCCAGGAGTCGGTTCCGCCCTGCATCCCCTCGGCGGGGGTCGTCTGAGGTTGCGGCGTCGCCGTCGCCTCAGATGCAGCCTGGGCCGGCACGCCGGGCGCGGGCGTCGTGACGGCGGGCGAGGCCTCGGTCGGGGCGGCGGGACTGTTGTCGCCACAGGCCGCCAGGGCTGTCGTGGTCATCAGGGCCAGAACGGCCAGAGGGGTGCGGCGCATCAGCGTCTCCATCGGTTGCCCTGACCGAACGTGACAGGGCGCCCGAGGTTCAGCCGAACCTTAGCCGCGCGGCGCCGGGACCAGCTCGATCAGGTCCAGATTGGATTCGGTGTTGGGCCACGGCAGGACCAGGCGCCAGCGCGCCTCGCCGATGCGTTGCAGGATGGCGACCAGATCGCGGTCGGGGTTGCGGCCATAGGTGTTGGCGGCGGACTCCTGCGCCAGGGCCAGCGAGCCGAGCATCACCATATGGCGGTCGTCTTCGGGAAAGAGCAGGCCGGAGGGGCGCTGCGAGCCGGTCAGCTTGGAGAACTTCAGGCCTTTCGGCGTCTGTTCGATGCGGCAGGCGAACCAGCCATAGACGACGTAACCGAGCCCGTCCTCACCGCCCTGGGTGCCCAGTTTGACGGTGCGGCAGCGATAGTCGCCGGGCGGCGGCGAGACGCCGGGCCGGTCGGCCTTGGGGTCGATCAGATCGCCCAGGCTGTTCAGGTCGCCGGAGCCGCGCTGACGCTTGGCCTGTTGCAGGGCCAGGGTCCAGGCGGCGTCGACGCGGCGGTAACGGTCCCGGTCGCCGGCCGTGATGACGCCGCGCCAGTCCATCAGCGCGCCCGATGCGCCGGACGGCGGCGGGGGCGGCGGCGGCGGGGTCGAGGCGCAGGCGGCGACGGCGCACAGGACGGCCAGCGGCGCCAGACGACGCGTGAGCGAGCGGAACGAGACGAACGGGGACATCGACGCTTCCCTTGGGGCGACCAGGCGAACTTAAGCCTCTTAGGCCCTCTCGCGACCGTCGGCGTCAACCTCCGGGCCGTCCAGCGCCGTATTCAGCGCCGCCGCCAGGGCCGCCAGATCCAGCGGCTTGGCCAGCCAAGCGTCGAAGCCGGCGGCGCGGCCGCGCGCCCGGTCCGGCGCCGATACGGCCGCCGTCAGCGCAAGGACCGGCACATGGCGCGTCAGGGGATCGACGTCCAGTCGCGCCTTGACCTCATAGCCGTCCATGTCCGGCAGGCCGACGTCGAGCAGGATGACGTCGGGTCTGAGCGCACGCGCCAGATCCAGCCCCTCCGGTCCCGTCGTCGCGGCGTGCAGCGTCAGGCCCAGTCCGCTCGCCGCCCGGCGCATCAGGGCGATGTTGGCGGGATTGTCCTCGATATAGAGCACCACCGCCTGACGCGATGACGCCAGACCCGGCGCGGGGGCTGCCGGCAGGCTGAGTGAGAAGATGGCGCCCGCGCCGGGGCCGCGCGCCATGGTCAGGGCGCCGCCCATCCGCTCGGTCAACCGCTGGACCGAGGCGACGCCGAGGGCGGTGCCGCCTCTGGCGTCGTGACCATCCAACGGGCGGAACGGTCGGTCGTCGCCCGCGCCGGCGGGGATCATGCTGGCGTCATGAATGGCGATGACGATCCGGTCCTCAGCGCGCGACATCTCCATGCGCACCGTGCTTCCGCCGGGTGAATGACGCAGGGCGTTCTCGACCAATCGGCGCAGGATCCGGCGGATCTGGCCCGGATCGGCCATGACGCACAGGCCGTGGGCAGGCGGCGGACAGGCCAGCGTTACCCCTGCCTCTCGCGCCTGCGCCTCCAGCCCATCGCAGACCTGGCGCAGCGCCAGACGCAGATCGACGCGGTGCAGCGAAGGCGAACCGCCGCCGTCACCGCCGGTCATGAAGGCTTCGGTTTCCTCGATCAGGGCCAGCAAGACACTGGCCGCGGCCTCGATCTGACGCACGGACTGTGCCTGGCGCGCCGTCAGGGGATTGGCCGGGTCGTCGGAGCGCAACAACTGGGAGAAACCCATGATCGTGGTCAGGGGGTTGCGCAGTTCGCGCCCCAGTGCGTGCATGACCTCGCCCCGCGTCCGAAGCTCGGCGGTCAGGCGGTCGACCTCGCCCTCGGCCGTCGTCAGGGCGCGGCGCAGGCCTTGGGTCTGCTGGGCGATGCGGGCTTCGAGCCGGGCGTTCTCTCGACGCAAGCCCTCGGTGACCCCGAGCGCTTGAAGCCAGAGCCAGATCCCCGCGCAGGTTCCCGCCAGCGCCAGGGACAAGACAAGCAAGACGAAATCCATGACGCCCCTCCGACGCGCCATATTGACGCGTTGGAGTTGCAGTCAAGTAAACGTACCCGCTTGGGTTGTTATCAGTCTTCGCTGGCTGCGGCGGCTTCGGGTTTGCGACGCGGCGCACGGCGACGCGGGGCCGCCTCGCCTTCGGCTTGCTCCGCCGGGGCCGACGACACCGGCGCACGGGTCAAGAAGCCCGGCAGGGCGGTGGGGGCGTCGCCCTCGTCAGCCGCAACAGCGGCGGCGGTGCGGCGCGGACGGCGTGCGGGACGCTCATCGGCAGCCGGCGCCTCGACGCTCGGGGCTTCAGCGACAGGCGCATTGACCGGCGTCTCGACGACGGACGCTTCGCTGACGGCTTCGGCGCGGTCGGCCTCGGCGTAGGCAGGGGCGGCGCCCTCAGCGCCATCTTGGGCGCCGTCCTGATTGTCGAAGCGGCGATTGCGTTCCTCGCGGCGACGCTCCCAGCGTTCGCGGCGGCTTTCGCGACGACCGCCGCCCTCGCCCTCGGCGCGGACCTCGTCGCCTTCGCGCGGCTCGCGCGGTTCGCGCGGCTGCTGGCCGTCGCGGTTCTGGTCACGGTCACGGTTCTGATCGCGGTCGCGGTCGCGGTTGTCACGGTCCCGGTCCCGGTCGCGATTGTAGTCGCGGTCGCGGTTCTGATCGCGGTTCTGGTTCTGCTCGGCGCGCTCTGCAGCCTCCGCGGCCTGACGGTCGGCGGCGTGCTGGGCGGCGACGAAGGCGGCGGCCTGGGCGCCGGATTCGTCCTCGAAATCGATGTCGAAGCCCTGGTTGGACTGTTCGCGCGCGGCGATGTCCGAGAAGGACCGCTGCGGCTGGAGCGCGCGCAGGACGCGATAATAGTGTTCGGCGTGCTGCTGATAGTTTTCGGCCAGCACCCGGTCGCCGCTGGAGGCCGCATCGCGGGCCAGCTGCTGATAGCGCTCATACACCGTCTGGGCGTTGCCCCGGACCTTGATGTTCTCGGGGCCTTGCGAATCCCACGAACGATTCGGATTGGCGTTGTTGGCGTTATTGGCGCCCGCCTTGTTCCGATTGCGTCCGCGCTGACGCTTCATGCCCTTGAAATCTCTCATTCGCGCTACCGTGTGCAGGGGCGGACCAAAGCCTGAAGGCCGGTTCCGTCCGTTTCGTGGTTCCGTCTCGCTCGGGGCCGATCCCCGATTGTCGAACTGTCGGAATGCCTTGTCGCCCGCATGGTGCGCCGGTCCTTTCGGGACCGACCGTCATGGCCGGCTCAAGCCGCGAACAGCCGGGTATGCGCCCGTAAAGCTGCGATTGAGTGGGAGACGGCAGAGACTTAACCCGAGTGGGCGGCCTTTCCAAGCGATATTCGTCAATGCGTCGCACCGAACCGTGCACAGCGCCGCTTTGCCAAGCGCGACGGCTGGGCTAGGCATGACCTTTGAGACGACGACGAGGCTATCCCATGCGCGTGCTGGTTCTGGGCGGCGACGGTTTTTGCGGCTGGCCCACGGCCCTGCATCTGTCGGCCGAAGGGTGGGACGTGACCATCGTCGACAACCTGAGCCGCCGCAACATCGACAACGAGCTGGAGGTTCAGTCCCTGACGCCGATCCGCACCATGGGCGAGCGGATCAAGGCGTGGAAAGAAGTCTCCGGCCGCGACATCGGCTTCGTCAACATGACGGTGGGCAAGGAATTCGACCGTCTGGTCGCCCTGGTCCGCGACTTCGCCCCCGACAGCGTGGTACATTTCGCCGAGCAGCGGGCGGCCCCCTATTCGATGAAGTCGGCGCGGCACAAGCTGTACACCGTCGACAACAACATCAACGCCACCAACCATCTGCTGGCCGCCATCGTCGAAAGCGGCCTGGACGTCCACCTGGCGCACCTGGGGACGATGGGGGTCTATGGCTACGGCACGGCGGGCCTGCGCATTCCCGAGGGCTATCTGAAGGTGACGGTGGATACCGACAACGGCCCCGCCGAGCAGGAAATCCTGTTCCCGCCCAATCCGGGCAGCATCTATCACATGACCAAGACGCAGGACGCCCTGCTGTTCCAGTTCTATGCCCGCAACGACAATCTGCGCATCACCGACCTGCACCAGGGCATCGTCTGGGGCACCCAGATCGAACAGACCAAACAGGACGAACGACTGATCAACCGCTTCGACTATGATGGCGATTACGGCACGGTGCTGAACCGCTTTCTGATGCAGGCGGCGGTCGGCTATCCGCTGACGGTGCATGGATCGGGCGGCCAGACGCGGGCCTTCATCCATATTCAGGACACGGTGCGCTGCGTCGAACTGGCGCTAAAGAACCCGCCCAAACGCGGCGACCGGGTCAAGATCCTGAACCAGATGACCGAGAGCCGCCGCGTGCGCGATCTGGCGACCATGATCGCCGACAAGACCGGCGCCGAGATTCATAACGTCGCCAACCCGCGCCAGGAGGCCGACGAGAACGACCTGGTCGTCGCCAACGACCAGTTCCGGGACCTAGGGTTGAAGCCGATCACCCTGGCGCAGGGTCTGATGGACGAGGTTACGGACATCGCCCGCCGCTATGCCGACCGGGCCGATCTGGGTCGGGTGCCGTGCGTCTCCGCCTGGAACCAACGCCGGGCGGAGGCGCTGGAAAATGAGGCGCGGCCGACAGTTGACGCGCCGCCTTCCCAAGTTCTGACGGCCTGAGTTTCGTAATGCCTATCGCCTCCCCTCCCCTCGATCTGCTGGTCTTCGGCGGCGGCTATCTGGGACGGGCGGCGGCGCTGGAGGCCATACGCCGCGGCGGACGGGCGACCGCCACATCGCGCGACCCCGAGCGACGCCGCGCCCTGGCGTCCGACGGGATCATGGCCATCGATCCCAGCGATACGGCGGCCGTGAGAACGGCGCTGGAGGCGGCGACGGCCGTGCTGATCACCGCCGCGCCGGACGCCCAAGGCTGTCCCGGTCTGCGGGCCCTGGGGCCTCTTGCGGGCGACGCTTGGCCCGACTGGATCGGTTATGTCTCCTCCACCTCCGTCTATGGCGACCGGGCCGGCGGATGGGTGTTCGAGGACGGGCCGCTGAACGCCGCCAATCTGGAGGGCGCACGCCGCGTCCGGGCCGAACGCGATTGGCTGGATGGGGCGCAGGGGATGGGGCTGACCGTCCAGATCTTCCGCCTGCCCGGTTTCTACGGGCTGGGGCGCAGCGTGGTCGAGCGGCTGAAGGAAGGCACGGCGAAGCTGGTCAGAAAGCCCGGCCAGGTCTTCAACCGCATCCATGTAGATGACATCGTCTCGGGCCTGTTCGCCTCGATGGCGCAGCCGCGACCGGGCGCCGCCTACAATCTGACTGACGACGAACCGTCGCCCGCCGATGTGGTGATGGAATGGGCGGCGGATCGGATGGGCCTGCCCCGCCCGCCAGAGGTGGACTGGACCGACGACAGCGTCAGCGAGGCGATGCGTCGCTTCTATCTGGATTCCAAGCGCGTCTCGAACGCCCTGGCCAAGGCCGAGCTCGGCTGGCGGCCCGCCTATCCCAGCTGGCGCGAGGGGCTGGCGACGCTGATGGACGCGCCGCCGCTGCGATTGGTGAGCTAGGGCGCAGTCACGCGCCCTAGCCGCGAGCGACCGCGTCGCGAGCCTAGCGCGCTTAGAAGGGCAGCAGATTGCGCTGGCGGCTATAGCTCATGGTGCCGACGTTGGCGCCCAGGCGCAGGCCGACGCCGGTGCGGATGGGGGCCAGGACGATGCCGTCGGCGCGCTGATAGTTCACGCCCAGGCCTGCGACCAGATAGGCCGAGCCCTCGATGCCGGGATAGCGGCGATAGATCATGTCGGGGTGGTACAGGCCATAGACCAGGGTGAAGACGCGGCTGGCGTTGCCGCCCCAGTCCCAACCCACCGACGCGCCCTGCCAGAACACTTCCTGGGAGGCCGACAGGTCCTTCATGTGCAGGGCGCCGCGGCCGTAGCGGGCGCCGACAACGACGGCGCCGGAGCCTTCCTCGCCCGCGATATAGGCGGTCGGGCGGTCGCCCTGGTCGGCGAAGACGCGCTCGATCGCGCCGCCCACGACCTCAGCCGCGATGCCCAGCTCGCGCGAGCCGGCCGAAACCAGTTCATCGAAGCTGTAGGCCTGGGCCGTCTGGTCCGAGCGGATCGGATAGTTGGGATCGCGCGGCGGCGCCGAGGCGCAGGCGCCCAGCGACGAGGCGCCGGCGGCGGTGGCGAGGCCCGAAAGGATCAGTTGGCGGCGATGCATGGAGGGCGCTCCGAAAGGCGACGAGAGGACGGCCGGCTGGCGCGCCGGTCTTGGCCTCACCGTCCCCGACCTTTGCGGCAGCCTTGCGGCTTCAAGGTTAACGGGGTCTTACCGGGCGCGCCGATCAGGCCGCAGCGCGCTTTCGCCGGACCAGCACCCAGGCGAGCCCGATCAGGACGGCGAGGGTTCCGAACGCCTTGGCGGCCGTCAGCGGGTCCTCGACCACGAAGATCACGAACAGGGTCGTATTGATCGCCAGGGCGATGATCGCCGGCAGGGGATAGAGCGGCATCTTCCACGGCCGTTCCAGATCCGGTTCGCGCACCCGCAGAACGATGACGGCGGCATTCACCAGAACGCTCATCAGCGCCAGCAGCGACGTCGAGAAGGTCAGCAGGGTCTCATAGACACCGATGGTCGCCAGCAGCCCGCCGGCCAGCACGGTCGCGATCAGGGCCAGACGCGGCGTGCCGTTGGCGGCGACCCGGGTCAGGGCCGAGATCTGATACTCGCGCGCCATGGCGAACAGGACGCGCGGAAACACCATGACCATCGCATTGATGATCGTCACCAGCGACACCAGCGAAATGGCCGTGACGATGGGGCCGGCGACATCGCCGAACACCCGACCGGCCGCATCCGCGGCGACGAGGTTCGAGCCGGCCATCTCGGCTGGCGTCAGGACGTTCAGATAGGCCAGGTTGGCCAGCACATAGATCACCGTCACCACGGCGATGCCCGAGAAAGTGGCCCGCGCGATCGTCCGGCCCGGATCCACCACCTCTTCGCAGAAGTAGGAGGCGCTGTTCCAGCCGTAATAGGTGCCCGAGATCGCCCGCAGGGCCATGACGATGCCGCCGAAGGTCAGGGCCGCCGCCGTCGCCGGCGCGATCTCGGTGGCCACAGGCGCGCCGCGCGGCGCCAGGAACAGGCCGATGATCAGCACGGTGAACAGGGCCGCCTTGACCGCGCTGCCGATCTCCTGCGAGCGGCCGCCGACCTTGGTGCCCAGCCATTGGACGCTGCCCACCACGACCACGATCAACAGGGCGAGGACGCCGATCGGCACGCTGGTCGCGACGCCCAAGCGATGCAGATATTCGCCGAAGACCACAGCGATGAAGGCGATGCCGCCCATATTGCCCAGCCAGTCGCAAACGCCGACGGCGAGGCCGGTCAAAGACCCGAAGGCGCGACGGGCGAAGATATAGGGGCCGCCCGTCTTGCGGATCGAGGCGGCCAGTTCGACAGTCGACATGGCGTCGATCCAGGCGACCAGACCGGCGACGCACCACAGGGTGATGATGATCGTGGGGTTCTGAACCCCCTCGGCGACCACGCCGGGGGTGCGCAGTATGCCCTGACCGATGACGCCGCCGACCACGACGGCGACGCCGAACGTCACGCCCAGGACGCGCAGCAGATGGCCGCGATCCGGTTGGGCCGCCTGAGGTTCCGTCGTCATCGCCTATGTCCCCCGCGCCGCCCGAAAGACGGCGCTGCGCTCCCTCAAGCCCGCAGCTTGCCGCCCTGCTTTTCGACTGCTCCAACGACCTTGGCGGTCAGGGCCTCGATCTCGGCTTCGGTCAGGGTGGCTTCGCGCGGCTGGATCATGACCTCCAGGGCGACGGACTTGAAGCCCTCGTCCACGCCCTTGCCGCGATAGACGTCGAAGACGTGCACGTCGGCGATCAGGGCCTTGTCGGCGCCCGTCGCGGCCCGGACCAGATCGCCGACCGGCTTGGCGTCCTCGACCACGAAGGCGAAGTCGCGCGTCAGGGGCATGAGGGCCGACAGATCGGCGGTTCCCCGCGCCTTGCCCGATTTTCCGCGTGGCTCGGGCACGTTGTCCAGCACGATTTCGAAGCCCAGCATGGGGCCGTCGGCGTCCAGCGCCTTCAACACGCGCGGATGGAGTTCGCCGAACTCGACCATCACATTCTTGGGGCCGAGTTGCAGCCGGGCCGAACGGCCAGGGTGCCACCAGTCGCGGTTCTGGCCCTGGACCAGTTGCAGGGAGGCGACCGGGGCGCCGATCTCTTCCAGCAGGGTGGTCAGGTCGCCCTTGAGCGTGAACAGGGCGTCCTCACCGGCGCCCGCCCAGTGACGGGCGGCGTGCGGGGCGACAAGGCCGGCGATGACCGTGCGCTGATCGGCCGGACCGTCGCCCAGATAGATGGGGCCGATCTCGAACAGGGCGGCGTCGGCGAAACCGCGCGCGGCGTTCCGCGCCGCCGCCTGGACCAGGTTCGGCAGGGCGGAGGGCCGCATGCAGTCCAGATCGGCCGCGATGGGATTCTCCAGCACCAGCCGATCATCCCCGCCGCCGAACAGGGCCGCGGTCGATTGTTTGGTGAAGGACCAGGTGACGGCCTCGGCGTAACCGAGGGCCGCCAGGGCGCGACGCGCGGTGCGGACGCGGGCCTGACGGGGGCTCAGCACGCCGCCGGCGGGGCGGGCGACCTCGGGCAGGGGCGTATCGGGCAGGCTGTCGAAGCCCTCGATCCGCGCCACCTCTTCCACCAGATCGGCCGGGCCTTCGACGTCGCGCCGCCACGAGGGCGGGGTGACGAGCCAGGCCTCGGCCTGACCGGCCGGCGCGGCCTGAACCAGGAAGCCGAGCTGGCCCAGGATGGTCCCGATCCGGTCGTCGGCCAGATCCATGCCGCTGAGACGCTTCACATAGGCGGGGTCAAAGGCGAAGGGCGCCGGGCTGGCAGGCGGTTCGCCGACGAAGACGATTTCCGACGGCTCGCCGCCGCACAGGTCCAGGATCAGGCGCGTCGCCAGTTCCAGCCCCGGCGTGACCGAGACCGGATCGACGCCACGCGCGAACCGGTACTGGGCGTCGGAATGGATGCCCAGGCTCCGCCCCGTCTGGGCGATCACAAGCGGGTCGAACCAGGCGCTTTCCAGAAAGACGTCGGTGGTGGTCTCGTCGCAGCCGGTCGATTCCCCGCCCATGACGCCGCCCAGGCCGATGGGGCGCTCGCCCCCGGCGTCGGCGATGACGCATTCGGCCGCGGACGCGGCGTAGGTCTTGCCGTCCAGGGCGATCAGATGTTCGTGCTCGCCGGTCGCGGCCGAAACCTGGCCTGCCCGCACCACGATCTCGGTCCCCGACAGCTTGGCGACGTCATAGACGTGCAGCGGGCGAGCGCGGTCATAGGCGATCAGGTTGGTTACATCGACCAGACGGTTGATCGAGCGCAGGCCGATGGCCGTCAGACGCTTCTGCAGCCAGGCCGGCGACGGGCCGTTCTTGACGCCGCGAATGACGCGACCGGCGAAGACCGGGCACATCTCGGGAGACTCCAGCCGCACGCTGATCGGCGAGGGGAAGGCCCCGCGCACCACGGCGATGTCGAAATGCTTCAGCTTGCCGACGCTGGCGGCCGCCAGATCGCGCGCGATGCCGGCGACGCCCAGCCAGTCGGGCCGGTTCGGCGTGACCTCGAAATCGATGACCGGCTCGGCGCCGAACAGGCCGGCGACCGGCGTGCCGACGGGGATCTCCGGCGGCAGTTCCTGAATGCCGTCGCTCTCGTCCGACAGCTCAAGCTCGGAGGCCGAGCACAGCATGCCGTTCGACACCACGCCGCGCACCGGCTTCTCGACCAGGGTCACGCCCAGACCCGGCACATAGGCGCCGATGGGGGCGTAGATGGTGGTCAGGCCCGCCCGCGCGTTCGGCGCGCCGCAGACAATCTCCTTCATCCCGTCGACCGTCTCGACCTGGCAGACCTGCAGCCGGTCGGCGTTGGGATGCCGCTCGGCCGAAACGATCTTGGCCACGGTGAAGGGCGCCAGTTTGGCGGCGGGGTCGAGCACCTCCTCGACCTCCAGCCCGGCCATGGTCATGGCCTCGGCGATCTGATGAACATCCGCCTCGGTTTCGAGGTGGTCCTTCAGCCAGGACAGGGTGAACTTCATGCCGTCGGCCCCGCCACCGTCGGAACGGCCGCCAGTTGCTCTAGAATCTCGGCAGCTCCGGTGAAGCCGACATTGTAGAACTCGCAGCCCACGAAGGTGCAGTCATGCATCGGGATGGTGCCCAGCGCCTTGTCCCCCATCGGCTGAAGCAGAAGGTTCTTCATGCCCCCGCGCGAGTCGCCGAAGTTCGTCTCATCGAACGTCGTGCCGGGTCCGACCAGAACGATCGCCGGGCCATCCAGCCGGCAACCGGTGAAGGTGCGCCCCACGACCGCACCCTTGTCACGGCAGTGCTGATAAAGATCGTGCAGGTTCAGATCGACGTTCTCGAACGTGGTCTGGGTCAGGTCGCGCGCAAGATTGACGGGACGGTTGATCGGAAGCCGGCTCATGCTTGGTTCTCCCGTGCGCTGAGGAGGTCGGCCTCGATCTGCTCAAGCAGATCCGGGGCGCCGGTGAAGCCCACCTGAACGAAGCGGCAGCGGACAAAGCGGCAGTTGGACATGCCCACGACGCCCGCGATCATATCGCCCATCGGCTGAAGCAGCAGCGTGCGCGGATTGGACGCCACGCCCATGTTGCAGCTGTCGAACGTCGTGCCGTTCATGACCGCCATGACCGCCGGTCCTTCGATCAGACAGTTCGTGAAGGTCTTGTCCTCGATGAACGTCTTGCCGGCGTTCATGTGATGAACGGCCAACGACGGCAGCCACACGGCCTCCTTTTCGAAGGTCGTGCGGGCCACCAGTTCTCGGCCGAATTTTTCTTCGGCCGACATCGGCGTTTCAGTTTGATCGGTCATCTTGAAACTCGTTCAGCTCAGGCCCGAGGCCGGGTTGGGGGCGGCGAAGGCCGAGAAGCCGTAGTGGGACAGCCAGCGGGTGTCGGCGTCGAACATGGGGCGCAGGTCGGGCACGCCGTATTTCAGCATGGCCAGCCGATCCACGCCCATGCCGAAGGCGAAGCCCTGATATTCGTCCGGGTCGATGCCGCAGTTCCCGAGCACATTGGGATGCACCATCCCGCAGCCCAGGATTTCCAGCCAGTCGTCGCCGGTGTTGAACACCAGTTTCCCGCCCGAACGGTCGCAGCGGATGTCCATTTCCGCCGAGGGTTCGGTGAAGGGGAAGTGGTGCGGACGGAACCGCGCCTGGATCGCGTCCAGTTCGAAGAAGCGGGCGATGAAGGTCTGAAGCGTGGTCTTCAGGTGGCCCATGTGGATGTCGCGGTCGATCACCAGGCCTTCGATCTGATGGAACATCGGCGTATGGGTGGCGTCCCAATCCTTGCGGAAGGTGCGGCCCGGCGCGACGATCCGGATCGGCGGCTTTTGCGATATCATGGTGCGGACCTGCACCGGCGACGTGTGGGTCCTCAGCACCTTGCGCTCGCCCGTCTCGGGGTCCGGCTTTAGGAAGAAGGTGTCGTGCATTTCCCGCGCCGGGTGTTTCGGCGGGAAGTTCAGGGCGGTGAAGTTGTGGAAGTCGTCCTCGATGTCCGGACCTTCGGCCACGGCGAAGCCCATCTCGGCGAACAGGGCGATCATCTCGTCCATCACCTGCATGGTCGGGTGGACCCCGCCCTTTCTGCGCGGACGCGCCGGCAGGGTCAGGTCGATGCGTTCCGACAGCAGCCGGGCGTCCAGTTCGGCGGCTTCCAGCGCGGTCTTCTTTGCGGCGATGGCGGCGGCGACGCGGTCGCGCAGGCCGTTGATCATCGGCCCCTGTTCACGGCGTTCGTCGGGGCTCATCGCCCCCATGCCCTTCAGCAGGCCGGAGACGGAGCCGGACTTGCCCAGGGCGGCGACGCGCACCTCCTCCAGGGCGGCGACGGTTTCCGCGCCGCCGATGGCGTTGATCAGGTCGAGTTCGAGTGTGGCGAGATCGGTCATTTGCCCCGTGCCTTAACGGGTGGAAGCCGTTTCGTCACCCTTCAAGGGGCCGATGCGATGGCCTGAAGTTCCGACGCCGGCGCCTTGTTGGCCGCAACGATCCAGGCGGGCGGTTCGGGCTCCCAGCGTATGGGCCGGCCGTCGGTCTGCATCCAGCGATGCAGCCACGAGATTCCGTTGGCGCGGACATAGGTGTCGGCATGGCCGTAGATCGGATCGGCCAGCGCCTCTTCCAGCGGCACGAAGCGATAGCCGCGCGCCAGATACAGGGCGTGGATCTGCGGATAATAGGCCTGGTTCAGGCTGTTGGCGTGCAGCAGTAGCACCTGCGCCGGTTCACGCCCGCCCGCCACCTCTGCGCTGTAGGGTTCGTAGAAGTCCAGCACCGTCGCCATATGCGCCACATAGGCCTGACCGATGCGCTGCATCAGCGCTTGGTCGCCGATCTGCTCGGCCTTGCGATAGACGTCGGCGAACATCCAGTCGTTGTTGTCGAGGGTCACAGGCGCGACCGTATAGCCGCGCTGGGCCAGGCCGGCGGCGATGGCGTCGTGCTTTTCCTGCGTCTCGCCGGTGAACAGATAGGGGTGGCGGAACCAGCGCAAGGACTGGCCCCGCGCCGCCAAAACGTCGCGCAAGATCGGCGCCCCGGCGTCCACATCGGCCAAATAGGCCTCAACCGTCGTCGAGTGGATGTTCAGATGGGTGTTGGTGTGGTTGCCCAGGTCCAGACCGGCGTCCAGCCAGATGTCCAGCACGCGCGGCAGGATCGTGGCGCGCTCGGCCTCGCAGACCTTGCCCGCATTGACGAAGGCGACGCCGTGCGTGTCCAGCGGCTTCAGCATGGCGACGAAATCCTGGGTGATCGTCATCAGCCGCGCCGGATCGCACAGGGTCGCTGCATCCGTCTGGAACGGCAGATCGTCGAAGGTCACGGCGACGCGTCGATCCTGCGCGGCGGCGGGAGTGACAAGAACGAGGGCGGCAGCCAGGCCGCAGATCAGGGTGCGCATCATGCGGCGAGGCTATCGAAGTCGCGTGCGCGAGGGAATATCGCGCGCAATACGGACTTTCCATCCGCCCACGGATCGACTGTCGAAAACCCGCCGCGAAAGGTTCATGAACGGCAAAGCTGGCGTTAAATATCAGCGTCTAATCAGGCCTCCGGACTTGCGAGGACCTTGATGCCGCTGATCGGTGATTTCGTCGACTTGATCGCGCCTGTGGCCCCGTCCACGCCGGGCGCCGATGTGTTCGAACGGTTCCAGACCGAGCCGAACACCCTGGCCCTGGCCATCGTCGATGACGATGGCCGCCCCCTCGGCATCATCGAACGCAACGCCTTCACCCTGAGGATGGCGGCCGAGTTCGGACGCGCCCTGTATGCCCGAAAGCCCGCCGAAAGCCTGATGGACCGCAATGCGCCGGTGGCGGAGGCGGCGACCAGCGCCGAGGCCTTCTTCCACGCCTATGGCGCGGCGGAACTGGGCGCCTTGCTGACGGGCTTCATCGTGGTGGCGGACGGCCGCTACGTCGGCGTCGGCACGGCGCTGCAGGTGGTGCAGGCCGGCGCGGCCCTGCACCGCCAGCGGGCGGAGGAAATGAGCGCCCTGGCCCGCGACCTGGCGCTGGCCGAGGCCGAGGCCGTCGCCTCCAGCCGGGCCAAGTCCGAGTTCCTCGCGGTGATGAGCCACGAGATCCGCACGCCCCTGAACGGCGTGCTGGGCGTCGCGGCCCTGATGGACAAGAAGCTGGAGCAGGAAGAACTGCGCCCCTACGTCCGCACCGTGATCGATTCGGGCCAGAGCCTGCTGCGGCTGCTGACCGACGCGCTGGACATGTCACGCGCCTCGGCCGGCATGATGACGCTGGAGGAGGAGCCGCTGGACCTGTCGGCGGTCGCCTTCGACATCGACGCCCTGTGGCGCGCGCGGGCCGAGGAGAAGGCCCTGGCCCTGACCGTCCGCATCGACCTGGCCGTTCCTTGCGTTCGGGCCGACGGGATGCGCTTGAAGCAGCTGCTGAACAACCTGATCGGCAATGCGCTGAAGTTCACCCTGACGGGCGAGGTCGTCGCCCTGATCGAAAGCCACTCTGACGGCGAGGTGATCTTCACCGTGGACGACAGCGGCCCCGGTGTGCCCGAGGCGGCGGCCGCGACCATCTTTGATCCGTTCAACACCGGAAAGGCCGGGCGCGAGGGCGCGGGCGCGGGCCTGGGCCTGGCCATCTGCCGACAGATCGCCGAACGGATGGGCGGCGCGATCTCGCTGGGCGCCTCGCCCCAGGGCGGCGCGCGCTTTCAGGTGCGCCTGCCGTTGCGCGTCGCGAGCGAGAGCGCTGCGCCCGCCCCCGCCATGGCTGAGCCGACCCCGCACGACACCCTGCATGTGCTGGTGGTGGACGACAACGCCACCAACCGCTTCGTCGCCGGCAAGCTGCTGGAGATGTTCGGCTGCACCTGCGAGATGGCCGAGAACGGGCACGAGGCGGTGGACGCCGTAATGGCCCGTCCATTCGACCTGGCCCTGATGGACATCAAGATGCCGGTGATGGACGGCGTCGCCGCGACGCGGGCTATCCGCGCCCTGCCTGGCCCGGCCCACGCCCTGCCGATTCTGGCCCTGACGGCGAACGCCGACGAGCGCGACGAGCTGGACTATATCGCCGCCGGCATGAACGGGGTGGCGCAAAAGCCCATCCAGCCCGACGCCCTTCTGAACGCCATCCGCATGGTGCTGGCGCAGAGCCAAGCATCGCATGTCCCCAAGGCGGCCTGAAACGAACAACGCCCGCCCCGGAAACCGGAGCGGGCGTCGTTCTTGTTGCGCTACACTCGCGACGCGGTCGCTCGCGGCTTGAGCACAGCTCTTACGCCAGGGCGGCGCGGACCTTGTCGGCGACAGCCTTGAAGCCGGTTGCGTCAGCGGCGATCGCGGCCAGAACCTTGCGGTCCAGTTCGATGCCGGCCTTGTTCAGGCCGTTGATGAACTGGCTGTAGGTGAAGCCTTCCAGACGGGCGGCGGCGTTGATGCGCTGGATCCACAGGGCGCGGAAGTTACGCTTCTTGGCGCGACGGTCGCGATAGGCGTATTGCCCGGCGCGGTCGACGGCGGCCTTGGCCGTACGGATGGTGTTCTTGCGGCGGCCGGAGAAGCCCTTGGCCTGCTCCAGAACCTTCTTGTGCTTGGCGTGCGAGGTTACGCCACGTTTAACGCGAGCCATGTCGCTATTCCTTCAAATTCTTTGGGATGGAGATCAGTCGTACAGCGCGCGCCGATCAGGCGTACGGCATGTAGGATTTGATCTTCTTGGCGTCGGCGTCGGCCATGACCGAGGTGCCGCGGTTCTGGCGGATGTATTTCGAGTTGTGGCTGATCAAGCGGTGACGCTTGCCCGCAACGCCGGCCTTAACCTTGCCAGTGGCCGTGAATTTGAAGCGCTTCTTGGCGCCCGACTTCGTCTTCAGTTTCGGCATTTCAGTCTCCTTTTTGGAGGGCTACCGTCCTTTGGACTACTTGAGCCCGTGGGGAGGTGTCTCTCCAGAGTTTAAGAACCGCCCAGGCATGCCTGTTCGCCTGGCGGTTCGGTACGCGAAGGCGCGGCTTCTACGTGAAGAGCGCCGCCATTGCAAGACGAGTCAGGCCGGGGCTTTGACGCCGCCCTCTCCGCTGCGAATGACGCGTCCGGCGTTGATCGCCATCAGGGCCGCCGGGATGGTCAGCAGCGCCCCGATCACGAAGGGCCAGTCATGCCCCAGCCCCGAGAACAGCGCGCCCGCGATCATCGGCCCGAAGATGCGCGCCACCGAGCTTGAAGCCATGTTCAGACCCAGCATGGCCCCCTGCCGATCAGGCGGCGAGGCGCGGCTGATCATGGCCGAGATGTTGGGCATGGCCAGCGACATGCCGCACGCGCCGATCGCCATCACGATCGGAATGATCCAGCCCTGGACGACCGGGATCGTCAGGGCGCCCAGCTCGAGCCGCGTCGCAGGGAACCACGCGACCGGCGCCAGCACCTGCAACACCAGCGAAGTTCCAAACAGCAGCATGCCGGTGGCCAGCACGCGCGATTCGCCGAACCGTCGCGCCAGCCGCCCGGCGAAGAACCCCTGGTTCAGCGTGGAGACGATGCCCACGATCATGAAGCTGAGCCCCACTTCGCGCGCGCCCCATTGATAGCGGCTCTCGGACCACAGGCCGAACACGCTCTCCATCGCCGAAAACCCGGCCATATAGATCAGGGTCACGACCAGCACGCGCGACACCACCGCGTTGTCGCGCGCATCCTTCAGGCCCGCCAGGAAGGCCGGACGCGGCGCGGCGGGATCGGCCTTGGCCCGGCTCTCGCGCAGAAAGACGACGACGCCGACCGCCGCGACCGCCGCCAGCGCCGCCGCCAGGAAGATCGGCAGCTGATAGCCCAGCCGTCCCAGCTGCGGCTGCGTCAGCAATCCACCCAAGCCCGGTCCGACGATGAAGCCCAGGCCGAACGCGGCGCCGATCAGACCCATCCGCCCGGCCCGCTGCTCGGGCGGGGTCACATCGGCCACATAACCCTGGACCGTCGAGATATTGCCTGCGCCCAGGCCGGTGAACAGCCTGACCGCGATCGCCAGCCAGATGTTGGGCACGAAGGCCAGCATCAGATAGCCCAGCGCATTGGCGATCAGGGTCATCAACAGCACGGGCTTTCGACCGATCCGATCCGACAGCCGCCCCCAGAACGGCTCGGCGAAGAACTGACCGAGCGAATAGGCCGAGAACATCAGCGTGATCTGCCACGCCTCTGCCTTCAGGCTCTGGGCGAAGAACGGCAGCAACGGCACCACCAGCCCAAACCCGACCAGATTGATGAACACCGTCGCAAACAACACAGCCAGCGCCGGTGTCTTAAGCTTGGGCGGCGGGGTGCGCGCAGCGACCGTATCGGCGTTCGTCATTCCCAACGCTTAGCCGTTTCTCCAGCAAAGAAAAACGCCCCGGTCGCGGGACCGAGGCGTTTCATATTCAGCGATGGATCGCGATCAGCGCGGGGCCAGGATCATAATCATCTGGCGGCCTTCCATCTTGGGCGAGAACTCGACCTTGGCGACCTCGTCGAAGTCGGCCTGGACCTTGTTCAGCAGCTTCATGCCCAGTTCGGGGTGGGCCATTTCACGACCGCGGAAGCGCAGGGTGACCTTGACCTTGTCGCCTTCCTCGAAGAAGCGGTGCATGGCCTTGGCCTTCACCTCATAGTCGTGGGTGTCGATGTTCGGACGGAGTTTGATCTCCTTCAACTCGACGACCTTCTGGCGCTTGCGCTGCTCGGCCTTCTTCTTCTGTTCCTGGAAACGGTGCTTGCCGTAATCGAGGATCTTGGCCACCGGCGGCTCGGAGGTGGAGACGATCTCGACCAGGTCCATCCCGGCTTCCTCGGCGGCTTCCAGAGCAGCGGAGGTGGGCATGACGCCCTGTTTTTCGCCGTTCTGGTCGATGAGCAGAACGCGAGGGGCGCGGATATCCTGGTTCATACGCGGCCCGTCTTTCACGGGTGGCGCTTGCATGGGACGGCGAATGGGCGTCGTTTCCTTATGTGGTCAGAGAAGGCGTATGTCGTGATGAGCGAATGCACGCGGCGATCGCCACGTTCCCCTCAAGGCCGGCAATATGCGCCGCGAGCCCCGATTTTTCAAGGGTTCGCAGGCGTTTCGACGATGTAGACGTCATGCAGCGCCAGCACCGCGTCGAAGACGTGATCCACCGTTAGGTCCTCGATCGGCGCGAACTGGCCGCGCGTCTCGTTGGACGCCGCCGTACGCGTCTTGGGTCCCCAAGGACCGTACAGCCACCACTCGGTCGGACCGAACAGACCCAGGGTCGGCCGGCCCAGCGCCGCCGACACGTGCATCAGACCCGAATCGTTGCCGACGAACAGATCGGCCCGGTCGATGGCGGCCGCCGAGGCCAGGATGTCGCCCTTGCCGACGAAGTCGATGCCGCGCGGCCCCGCCGACTCCAAGGCCGGGGTCGCCGGCGGCCGGTCGCCCGGTCCGCCCACCGGCATGAAGCGCCAGCCGTCGAAGCGCGGCTCGGCTTTCAGCTTCTCGACCAGCGCGCCCCAGCGATCGGCGGGCCAGCTCTTGCCCGGCTGATGCGCGATGGGGGCCAGGGCGATTATCGGGCCGGGACCCGCGCCGCCCGCCAGCTGCGGATCGATCACGGCGGCGGCCTCGGCCCGCGCCTGATCGTCCAGGAAGATTTCGGGATCCAGCGGCGTCGGCGAACCCATCAGCCGCGACACCATCTCGACCTTGCGCAGGCCCGTCTCCCACGAGCGGTTATAGACGATGCGCCGCTTCGCCGGGATCAGATAGCTGAGCGCCGAACCCCGGATGTCGATGACCAGGTCCCAGCGCGTGCCGACGACCTGTTTCCACAGATCGAGCCAGTGGCCGGACAGCTTCTTCTTGTCGAGCACGATGGTGCGCACCACGCCGGGCGCATTGCGGAAGAAGGGCGCGGGCGGCCGGCCGCAAGCGACGGTGATCTCGGCCCCCGGGACCTGACGCGCGATCTCGCGGATCACGCCGGACGAGATGACGCAGTCGCCGATGCGGTTGGAGGTGACGAACAGGACCTGGGGTGCGGACATGGGTCTGTGTTTCGCCATCGCGCGTCGCGGTCAAGGGTGACGACGGCGGAAAGTCGGGGCAGAACGGCGCCATGACCGACATCCAGCACCTGTGCCGCCCCGACGGCGAAACCCTGGCCTTCAAACGCGTCGAAGGCGGCGGCCCGACCGTGATCTGGGTGGGCGGCTTTCGTTCGGACATGGAGGGGACCAAGGCCCTAACCCTGGACGTCGCCGCGCGCGAACGCGGCTGGAACTTCGTCCGCTACGACCATTTCGCCCATGGCCAGTCCTCCGGCGACTGGAGAAAAGCCACCATCGGCCGCTGGCGCGAGGACGCCATCGCCCTGATCGACAGCCTGTCCGGCCCGGTCATTCCGGTGGGTTCCTCGATGGGCGGCTGGGTCTCGCTGCTGGCGACCCTGGCGCGGCCGGATCGGATCAAGGGCCTGGTTCTGGTCAATCCGGCCCAGGACTTCACCGAACGGCTGATGTGGCCCGGCCTGGCGGACCACGAGCGTCAGGCCATCCTGCGCGAGGGCGAAACCCTGATCGTCGAGGAGGGTCTGGGCGAATATGTCCTGACGCGGCGCATGTTCGAGGAGGCGCGCGACTGGCTGCTGCTGGACGGCGTGATCGACATCGCTGCGCCGGTTCATGTCCTGCAAGGCCGCGCCGACGACGTCGTGCCGTGGCGACATCAGGTCGAACTGGTCGAACGGCTGACGGGCGGCGACGTGCGGCTGGACCTGATCGAGGGCGGCGATCACCGGCTTTCGACGCCGGCGGACCTCGACCGACTGGTCGCGGCGGTCGAGGCGATGCGGGGCTAGATCAGCCCTTACCCGCCAGCGCCCCATACAGGTCCGTCCGCCGATCGCGGAAAAAGCCCCAGGCCGCGCGATATTTGTCCAACTCGTCCAGATCGAAGCGGTGCACCAGCACCCCCTCCTCCTCGGCGCCCAGTTGCTCGACCAGTTCGCCCTGCTGATCGGCGATGAAGGAATGGCCGTAGAAGGTCTGGCCGACCTCGGTCACGCGCTCATGCCCGATCCGGTTGGCGCCGACGACCGGCACGGCGTTGGACACCGCGTGTCCCTGCATGGCCCGCCGCCAGGGCTCGGCCGTGTGCAGGGTCGCATCATGCGGCTCGGTGCCGATGGCGGTCGGATACATCAGGACATCGGCGCCCATCAGCATCATCGCCCGCGCCGCTTCCGGGAACCACTGGTCCCAGCAGATGCCGACCCCGACCTTGCCGAAGCGCGTCTTCCAGACCTTGAAGCCCGTATCGCCCGGCCGGAAATAGTATTTCTCCTGATAGCCGGGGCCGTCGGGGATATGGCTCTTGCGATAGACGCCCAGAGCCTCGCCGTCGGCGTCCAGCATGACCAGCGAGTTGTAATACTGCGGCCCGTCCTTCTCGAAGATCGAGACTGGGATGGCCACGCCCAGCTCCTTGGCGACCGGCGAAAGGGCGGTGACGCACGGATGCTCGCGCCATTCATAGGCTTCTGTGAACCAGTGCTCCTCCTGCGAAACGCAGAAATACGGTCCCTGGAACAGCTCCGACGGCAGGATCACCTGCGCGCCCTTCGCCGCCGCGTCGCGCACCAAGGCGATGGTCTTGTCGATGTTCGCCTGCATGTCCTCGCCGTACGAGGTCTGGATGCCGGCGACGGTGATGTTGCGGGTCATGCTGGCTCCTGCTGGGAGATGCAGTGGAACGAGCCGCCGCCGGTCAGGATGGCGTTGGACGGCAGCGGAATGATCTCGCGATCGGGGAAGGCGTCCTTCAACGCCTGGCAGGCCATGTCGGCGGCGCGCACATCGCCATAGGTGGGCACGATCACCGCGCCGTTGGCGATCAGGAAGTTCATGTGGCTGGCCGGGATCGGGCGCTCGTCCTCGTCCAGCACCAGGCCCGGCGACGGGATGCGCACGACCTTCAGCCGACGACCCGCCGCATCGGTCACGGCGGCCAGATCACGCGCCGTCGCGTCATAGACGTCAGCGTTGACGTCGTTCGTCCCCCAGGCGACCGGGCAGGCGACCACGCCCGGCGCGACGAACCGCGCCAGGTTATCGACGTGCCCATCGGTGTGATCGTTCAGCAAACCGTCGCCCAGCCACACCACCACCTTGGCACCGACCGCCTTTTCCAGCGCCGCCGCCGCGACGGATTCATCCTGGTTCCAGGCGGGATTGCGGTTCGGGTTCAGCAGGCACTGGCGCGTGGTCAGGACGGTCCCCTCCCCGTCGTGATCCAGCGATCCGCCCTCCATGACGAAGTCGTTCCACGTCAGCGGCACGCCTGAATGTTCGCCGATCTGACCCGCGACCAGATCGTCGCCCGGCATGTCGTACTTCCCGCCCCAGCCGTTAAACTTGAAGGCGGCGGCCGTTTTGGACCCCGCGCCGAAGATCGGCCCGGTGTCGCGCAGCCAGACGTCGCCGAACTCGCCGGCCACGATCTCGACATTCGCCACGCCCGTAAAGCGCGCCTGGGCGTCGGCCAGAGCCTCGGCCTTGCCGACCATCAGCTTGACCTGCTCGCGGCCCGGGCCAGCCAGAGCCCGCACCAGACCCTCGACCTCGTCCTGCGCTTGATCCAGCGCTTCGAACCAATATTCCGCATGGCTGGGCCAACCCACCCACATGGCGCGGTGCGGCGCCCATTCTGCGGGGATAGCGGCAGCAGTCGGATCGGTCATGCGGGCATCCTCAAGAAGGGCCGAACTGGGAGCCGCGCCATATGGCCCCAAGCGCCCCCGACTTCAACGTCAGCCACGAAAAAGGGCGGCCCGCGAACGGACCGCCCTTCGTCGTTTCAGTCAGACGTACCCTTAGAAGGAGTAGCGGACGCCGACCTTGATCTGCCAGACCGAGTTCGTGCCGAAGGTTGCCGGCGTACGGTCCTGGAAGCTGTTGTAGGTATAGAACTGGTTGCCCGTGCGCGTCGCCGTGATGTTGTTCGACGTATAGGGGAACGGGATCTGTTGGATCACGCCCCATTCGTCGTTCAGCAGGTTGCCCAGGTTTTCGATGTCCATATAGCCGACCAGCTTGGCGCCGCCGGGGAAGAAGGCCGGCAGTTCCTGCTCGATGTGCATATCGACGGTGGTCACGTAGGGCGACTTGAAGGCGTTACGCGGGGCAATCGAGCCCGCATAGTCGATCAGACCCGTACGCTTCAGGAAGGCGTTGAACGCGGCAAGATCGAAGGGCACGCCGTTCGATGCGCCGAAGCGAACGAGAGGGTCGCTGGTCGCCGTCACGTTTCCGGTGGAGTCGACTTGCGGCACGTAGAGCAGCTGACGCTGGGTGGTGATGTACTCGCCAGTCAGCGACGCCGGGCTGGTGCCGAAGGTGTAGCTGAACGGCAGACCCGAACGGCGCTGTGCATACATGTTGATGCGGGTGCGGTAGTCGCCGAAGAAGGCGCGCGAATAGCTGACGTTTAGCTTCAGCGCGTGCTCGATCTCATAGTTCGAGGTCGTCAGGGCCGGGTCGTTCGGGTCCGACAGGGCGATGTTGCCGTAGTTGGAGCTGGCGGTCGACGACGTAGCCGGCGAACGGTCGGTTACATCCAGGTAGGTGTAGGACAGGTTGAAGCCCGCACCTTCCAGCAGACCGTCGTACCAGTCTTTGCCCAGAGCGACAGCGAACTGATCCGTCTTGCCGCCTTCGAAGTTGGTCATCATCAGGACCTGCTGACCGGTACGGACCGGGTTCGGACCGAAGACCGGGCGACCGTCAGGAGCCGTGCCGTTCTGGGTGCGCGCCAGCGACAGATCGACCCAACCAATCGCGTCCTGCAGTTCCGAGTGCACATATTCGGCCGTCAGGTTCCAGCCCTCGCCCATACGGAAGCGGCTGAGATCGAACGCCTTGGTCGCCCCGATCGAGGTCTTCCAGATCGAAGGCGTCTTGAAGGCCGGATCGATCAGATTGATGTTGCCGGTGCCCTGATTGGCGCTGGCGGTCACGGCAGTCTGGGCGACAGGCTTGACGGCCAGACCATCGACATTCGTCAGCGCCGCCTGTTGCGCCGCATTACAGACACTGAAACCGCCAGCGAACTGCGACTGATAGGTCGAGCTGATCTTGCACTGGAACGAGCCGATCAGGTTGCCGGGGTTCGAATAGGAGTTCGAAATCCAGACGTTCGGCGAACCGCCCTGGAAGCGACCGAAGCCGCCATACACGGTCACATCCCACGGCGCGCGCCAGTTGAAGGCGAAGCGCGGCTGCAGAATGCCGACGCCGTCCAGGTTCTTGTCGTTGCCAAAGCCGAAGCGCTGGACAAACCCGGGGTTCAGGAGCGGCTTGTCATCCGACGTATAGAGGTCGTAGCGCAGGCCGGCCGTGACCGTCAGGTTCGGCGTCGCCGTCCATTCGTCTTGGAAGTAGAAGCTGTTCTGAGCGTAGCTGAACGAGGCGGCGCCATCGGCCTTGTTGTTCGTGGCGGCGTTCGAATATCCGATCGAGGCGGCCTGACGCGCCTGGAAGCTGGCGATCGAGTCGAACTCGTATTCAGCGTTCGCGACCTGCACGAACAGGTTGAAGATATCCTGTTCTTCACGCTCAATGCCCGCCGTGAAGCGGTGGCCGAAGCCGGCGTCATACTTGCCTACGAAGCGGTATTGCGTCGTGTCGACCGTTAGGGCGTTGGCGTGGCGCGAGCGCTCCGGTCCGAAGCGGATCGAGCGACGAACGCCGGTCTGGGCGCCGTAGGGGGAGTCCAGATAGACCTGCATGGCGGCGAAGTCGTTGCCGGCCAGGCCCTGCGAGATGTTTTCGACTTCCTTGCGCGTGAAGGAGAACTCGGTCGAGAAACGGTCGGTCCAGTCGGAGAACAGCTGAGCCTTGTAGGCCTTCAGGTTCGTGACGATCTCATAGGCCGAGGACAGCAGACCGACCGAGATGTTGTTGCCGCTGGTCGTCGTATTGTTCAGGCGCAGGTCGCTGCCTTCGGTCTGCTGGTAGGAGACGACGGCGCGATGGCGATCGTTGATGTTCCAGTCCAGCTTGGCGAAGTACTTCTCGTCATAGGTTTCCAGCGCGCCCGCACGCCAGTCCAGCGGATCATAGCCATAGACGGTCGTGGCGATCTGACGAACCTGATCGATCTGAGCCTGGGTGATGCCCTGGGCCTCGTTGGGCAGGCCAGCGCCTTGCGGGCCGGACAGAACGGGCGTGGCGCTCTCGAACTTTTCGTAGTTCAGCAGGAAGAACAGGCGGTCCTTGATGATCGGACCGCTGAGCGTGGCGCCCCAGGTCTTTTCTTCGAACTCGCCGACAACCGAGCGGTTCTGACGTTGGCCGGTGACGAAGTCTTCGTAGCTGAAGGTCTCGCCGCGCAGGTCCTGGTCGGTCTTCTCGTAGAAGAGTTCACCGTGGAAGTCGTTGCCGCCGGACTTGGTGACCGAGTTGACCACGCCGCCGGTGAAGGAGCCGTATTGAACGCCGTAAGGCGCCACATCGACGCTGACCGCCTGGATGACCGAACGCGAGATCGGCGAACCCAGCGTGGGGTAGCCGTTCTGGTTCAGACCGAAATCGTCGTTCTGGCGCACGCCGTCGATCAGGATGGCGTTGAAACGCGTGTTCTGGCCGCCGATCGACAGGGCGTCGTTGTTGGTCGGATCGACCGTGGCGAACGGGGTGGTGCGAACAATGTCCTTGATGTCGCGACCGATCGACGGAAGCGTCTCGATGTCCGCCAGGTTCAGGTTGCTGCGCGGCGAGGTGCGCAGACCGCCAGAGCGGACGCCCGTAACCACGACATCAGCCACTTGGGCGGCGCTGTCCGCAGCGCCGGCGACAACCAGCTCAACCGATGCCGGAGTACCGATCCCGATGGTCGCGACCTGGGCGACCGCATCGCCCGCCGACGAGGTGCTGCGAACGGTGTAGGGGCCGCCGACGCGCAGACCGCGCGACGAGAACGAGCCGTTCTGATCCGTAACGGTCGTCGAAGTGGTGCCCGACGGCTCGTGTGTCACCGTCACGGTCGCGCCCGCGACCGGCGCGCCGGCCGCATCATAGACAGCGCCCGAGATGCCGCCCGTCGTTTCTTGGGCATACACCGCCGTCGAGGCGGACATCATGATGGCGACGGCCGAAGCGCCGTACGCCAGTTTGCGGAAGGTCATTAAGCTATCCCCAGCTGGTGGACCGAAAATGGTCGAGGACATGTTCCGGACATGTCGCAATCCAGCCCCTCTAGGGCGGATGTCAGAACCTAGGGCGACAGTTATGTAACGGTAATATGACAGCGACAGAGGGTGGTGTCGGCGCCACACTGCTTAGGGATTGCGCCCTAGTCCGTCGCGCGTTCGAACACGTCGGCGATCCCGTTGGCGGTCGGAATGATCGCATGGGGCTCGTGATAGTTGCCGTTCACCTGGCTTTGGGCGATCACGTGAGCGCGGAAGCGCGTGAAAAGCCGGCTGTCCGGAGCTTCGGGATCGGTCCAGAAGACATCCAGCGGCTTCTGATCGGTCAACCCCTCGAAATCGAAGAAGGCGTCACCCAGCACCTTGACCGGCGTGTGGAAACCCAGCGCCGACAAGGCGGCGCTGGAGTTGTTGACCACCATGCCCTGCGAGGCGCGGCACAGTGCCGCCAGATTGCCGCCATCGATGAAATCGACACGGCCGGCGACGCCATGCTGCTCAGCAAGACGCAAGGTGATGGCGCGCAGATTGACCAGGCCGGGATCAAGCGGATGGTTCTTCACGACCAGACGAGTCTTCGGCGGCGCCTTTGAGGCGAAACTGGCGATCACCGCCGTAAGGAAGGCGCGGTTGTCGCAATAGCGCGAATAGCGCAGCAGCTGCGCGTCGCCCTCGCGCTGCAGGCACGCGATGAAGAAGTCGCCCTTCGCCTTTATGACGTCGGCGTCACAGTTTTCAGCCCGTCTGAACGCCAGGCTCAAATAGCGCCGGATATGACCGAGGCATTGGTTCAGCGGCGAGAAAACGTAAGGCGCGGTGTAGTTCGGGAACAGGGCTTTTCCCGCCACCTGCACCGTATGGTAGGCGCTGATATTGGCGACGTGATGCGGCAGGATTTTTCCGACCGTAAAGGGTTCAGGTAGCAGTGGCGCAGGCTCGGGATAGCCGCCCTTGAACCGCGGCAGGGCGCTCGAGCCATTGACGCCGTTTCGCTCGACCGTGATCCAGTCGGGACGAAAATAGCCGTTCTCCAAAACCCAGACGCGCGCATTCAAACGGTCAGACGCCGCCAGGACCGCGCGGTTGTAGTCTCCGGCCTCGCCAAACAGGATGATGTCGGTGAACGCCGAGGCGAAATCGATCACCCCTTCGGTCCATGCCTTCGCCGTGTCCTTGAACACAATGCCCCCGGACCGACGCCAGTTCATCGCGTCGCCGGCATTGAAGATCATGCGATTCACAAGGGCGCCCCGCGCCTCAAGAACAGACGCCATCACCGGACCGAATCGCCCGAACGGTGCCGAAACGATCAGGAAGCGACGCCCCGACAAGGCGGTCGGGCCAAACTTTCTTTTGCCCGGGAAAGCGGAAATCGTCGCCGACTGCGAAGGCCGCGACGTCTGCAATCTCGGGCGGACCTCGGGCCGCACCGCATCGCCACGAAGCCGATATCTGCGCCGACGCCTTGCCGACAGAAGTCTGGAGGATGATCGCAAATCCACCATCACGCCCATCCTCTATCCGCCACCGAGGCGTGCATTGCTGCGCTCCGGCTGCGACCAAGATGTCTGTGATTACGGATCATCGCCATGCTTGTGTCCCGCAGTTTGGACGCGATCAATTGAAATCGCTCAAGTCCCGGGGATTTTGAAACGCAGGACGGTTGGCGTTGCTTTATGGCACCAAAACCGCCGCCGCCCAAAGGGCGACGGCGGCATGATGTTGTCATATCGACGACCTTCATGACCTTGAGAGCGCCGGGCCGGACGAACCGCACCGGCGCTCCGAAAGTCTTAGAAGTTGATGTCGATGGTCGCGCGGCGGTTGAGCGGTTCGCGCACACCGTCGGCGGTCGGCTTGGCCAGGTTGGTCTCGCCCTTGCCATCCAGGGCGATGACGCCGCCGTTGACGCCCGAGGCGACCAGGGCGTCCGCGACGGTGCGCGAACGACGGTTGGACAGGCCCAGGTTATAGGCGGCCGAACCCGAGGTGTCGGTGTAGCCGACGATCAGGACGCGCGTCGGACGACCCGACTTGGCGTAGTTGGCGGCCTGCGTCACCACCGAACGGGCTTCCGCGGTCAGGTCCGAGCGATCCCAGTCGAAGTAGACCACGAACTGGCGAGCGACCGGGGTCTGAGCGACCGGCGGCGGAGGCGGCGGGGGCGGCGGGGGCGGCGGGGGCGGAGGCGGCGGGGGAGGCGGCGGCGGGGGAGCGTCTTCCGCACCGAAGCTGTAGCGCAGACCCAGGGTCACGGTGTGCGACTGATCGTAGTCGCCGTCCCATTCGCCGAACTGCGTGGCGCCCACGCCCGTACCGGCCGTCGTCGAGGCGAAGTTGGCGTCGCCCGTCAGGTAGCGGTAGGTCAGGTCGATGTTGGCGCGGTCGCCGATGGCCCAGGCCAGACCCGCGATCGCCTGAGCGGCGAACTTGGTCGAGGTGTCGTCGGCGGCGAAGGTGGCCAGACGGTTGGCGCGCAGGGCGCCGATCGTGTTGGTGTCGACGCGGTTCACACCGGCGCCGAGACCGACGAACGGACGAACGCCCCAGTATTCGAAGCCGAAGTCATAGATGACGTTGGCCATCAGGGTGGCGGATTCGATGTCGCCTTCGGGCGAGAAGCAGCCGCCCGTCGCCGGGGTCAGGTTGCACAGGCCTTGCGTGCCGGTGACGGCGCGAACCTTGCCGATATCGCCCGAGCGGTAGCCGCCTTCCAGTTCAACGCGCCAGTTCGGGTTGAAGCGATAGCCGAGGCGAGCGAACGCCGCCCAGCCGTCGTTCACTTCCCAGTTCCAGTTGGCGCCGGTCGTGGACGATTCAGCGTTGATATCGTCGATCATGTGGTAGCCGGCGTCGATGGCGCCGTACCAGCCATTGGGTTCTGCCGATGCGGCGCCAGCTGCGAACAGCCCGGCTGCGGCGACAGAGGCGAGAAGTTTAAGCTTCATAGCTTCCTCACTGTGTGAATTGCGCGAAGCTGCGCACTGGCACAGCGTTCCCGAGCCGAACGGCGTGGCTGGCGCGCGGTTCCGCTCTGGGATTAGGATTGTGTCGACTGTGGCGCCGTTTCAACACATTGGGCGCCTGCGAAAGGAAACGATTATGGTGATGCGGTTTGACGGACAAGTGGCGATCGTGACGGGGGCCGGGGGCGGCTTAGGGCGCGAACACGCTCTGGCTCTGGCGGCGCGCGGGGCCAAGGTGGTGGTCAACGATCTGGGCGGAGCGCGCGACGGTTCAGGCGGATCCGCCAGCGCGGCCGACGCAGTCGTCGCGGAGATCGAGGCGGCGGGCGGCGAGGCCATCGCCAATGCCGCCTCCGTCACGGATTATGCGGCGGTCCAGGCCATGGTCGACCAGGCGATGACGAAATGGGGCCGGATCGACATCCTGGTGAACAACGCCGGCGTCCTGCGTGACAAGACCTTCGCCAAGATGGACATCGAGGACTTCCGCTTCGTCGTCGACGTCCACCTAATGGGGGCGGTCAACTGCACCAAGGCGGTGTGGGAGATCATGCGCGGGCAGAACTACGGCCGGATCGTGATGACGACCTCGTCGTCCGGCCTGTACGGCAACTTTGGACAGTCGAACTATGGCGCGGCCAAGATGGCGCTGGTCGGGCTGATGCAGACCCTGTCGATCGAGGGAGCCAAAAACGATGTCCGCGTCAACTGCCTGGCGCCCACCGCACACACCCGCATGACCGAGGATCTGGGCGCCGCCCTGCCGCTGGAGGCGCTGGCCCCGGCCCTGGTCACGCCCGGCCTGCTTTACCTGGTCAGCCAGGATGCGCCGAGCCGCGCCATCCTGGCCGCCGGCGCCGGCGGCTTCGAACGGGCCTATGTCACCCTGACGCAAGGCGACTTCGTCACCGGCGACGATGCGCCCGAACAGGTCGCCGCCCGCTTCGACGCCATCTCGGACCGCAGCGGCGAGATCGTGCCGGACATGGGCGCCGCCCAGGGCATGATCGAACTGACGAAAGCCCAGAAAGCCCACGGCGGTTGAACAACAAGGCGCCTTGCGTTGACGCGACGTGAGGCGCCTAACTTCGCGTCAGAGGAAACCGGCCTCAAGCAGCGCGAAAGCGCGGTAGGCCAAACAGGAACGGCCTCAAGCAGCCCGAAGGGCGATAGGCCAAGCGAAGAGAGCATCCATGCGCGAAGCCGTCATCGTCTCCACCGCCCGCACCCCCATCGGGCGCGCCTATCGCGGCGCCTTCAACGACACCCAGGCGCAGCAGCTCGGCGCCCATGCGGTCAAGCACGCGGTCCAGCGCGCCGGGGTCGATCCGGCCGAGATCGAGGACGTGATCATGGGCGCGGCCCTGCAGCAGGGTTCGACCGGCACCAACGTCGCGCGCCAGATCGCGCTCGCCGCCGGCCTGCCCTCTTCCGTTCCGGGCATGAGCCTGGATCGTCAGTGCGCGTCGGGCCTGATGGGCATCGCCACGGCGGCGAAACAGGTCGTCTTCGATCAGCAGAAGATGGCGGTCGGCGGCGGGCTCGAAAGCATCTCCCTGGTCCAGAACCAGAATATGAACCTGTACCGGATGAAGGATGAGGCGCTGCTGAAGCTGTCGCCCCACATCTATATGTCGATGCTGGAGACGGCCGAGGTGGTGTCGCGCCGCTACGGCGTCAGCCGCGACCGCCAGGACGAATATGCGCTGAAATCCCAGCAGCGCACGGCCGCCGCTCAAGACGCCGGTCGGTTCGACGCCGAGATCGTGCCCATGACCACCACGATGCTGGTCATGGACAAGGCCACCGGCCAGACCTCATCGAAAGAGATTACCCTGTCCAAGGACGACGGCAACCGTCCCGATACGACGCTGGAAGGCCTGAAGGCCTTGAAGCCCGTGTTCGGCGGCGGCGAGGAGATCCAGACGGGCGAGTTCATCACCGCCGGAAACGCCTCGCAGCTGTCGGACGGCGCCTCGGCCTGCGTCGTCATGGAGGCCGGTGAGGCGGTGAAGCGCAATCTGCAACCGCTCGGCGCCTATCGCGGCATGGCGGTCGCTGGCTGCGAGCCGGACGAAATGGGCATCGGCCCGGTCTATGCCGTGCCCAAACTGCTGAAGCGCCACGGCCTGACGATGGACGACATCGGCATCTGGGAACTCAACGAGGCCTTCGCGGCCCAGGTTCTGTATTGCCAAGACACGCTGGGCATTCCCGACGACCGCCTGAACGTCTCGGGCGGCGCCATCTCCATCGGCCACCCCTACGGCATGTCCGGCGCCCGCATGACCGGCCATGTCCTGATTGAAGGCAAGCGTCGCGGAGCCAAATACGGCGTCGTCACCATGTGCATCGGCGGCGGCATGGGCGCGGCCGGGCTGTTCGAGATTTACTGACATTCACGTCCCCTCCCTGGCGCGCAGCGACGGGGAGGTGGCGCGGCGCTCCTTTAGCGCCGCGCCGGAGGGGTTCTGCGACGCCTACAGGAGACAGTGGGACTTCAAGAGCCCCTCCCCGCTTCGCGGTCCCCCTCCCCACAGGTGGGGAGGAGACGCGTCAGACCCGCTCGCTGATCTTGATCGCCGCCTTGCAGCCCACCTTGATCACACCGGACAGTAGGCGATAGGCCGGCGCTTCGCGGCTGCCGTGTTCGATGGCGTGGTCGTGGTGGGCCAGCTCCTCGTCGCGGAACTGTTTCAGCTCGGCGGCCAGGGCCGGGTCGCGGTCGCCGATCTCGGCGATCTGGTCGGCATAGTGTTTCTCGATCACGCTCTCGACCGCCTCGGTGCAGGCGTGCGCCGCCTTTTCACCCATCAGGGCCGTGCCGGCGCCCAGGGCCGAGGCGGCGATGCGCCACAGGGGCGTCATGACCGTGGGGCGCACCTGCCGCTCGTTCAGCAGCCGTTCGAAGCGCGCCAGATGCACCGCCTCTTGGTCCTGCATCTCCGAGAGGTCGCGGGCGATGCCGTCACGCCCCTTGCGCCCCTCGAACACCGCCTTCTGGGCGCGATAGATCAGGACGGCCGCATATTCCCCGGCGTGGTCGACGCGCAGGATTTCTTCCATCCGCGCCTTGTCTGCGCCTTGGCCAGGACGAGGGAGAGGAATGGAATGGCTCATCGCATCAGGCCTTTTCGATCCGGGGCGCACGGGCGTCCTTGGGACGTTTCGCCGCCAACAGGCTGAACACCGCAAGCGCCGAGGCGATGATCGCGTTCCATCCTGCCATCGACAGACCCAGCCAACTCCAGGCCACATCGCCGCAGCCGATCACCTTGGTCACCGGCCCCGTGCCCATGGCGAGCGCCGTCAGGCTGTCCATATCGACCGAGCCGCCGACGGACGAACAGGTCGCAGGCAGCGCCCACCATTTGTATTCGCCGCCCATGTGGAAGATGGCCGTGATGGCGCCTGTGGCGAACACGGCCGCCAGCAGGAAGGCGGCGATGCGCGGCGTGCCCCGGCGTCCGCCGCTGAACAGGGTCCAACCCGTGGCCAGCACAGCGACGACGACCGCGCCCCAATAGACCTCGCGCTGCTTCAGACACAGGTTGCAGGGCGCAAGGCCGCCGAACCGTTCGAACGCATGGGCCGCGCCCAGCATGGCCAACGACGCGGCCAGGGCGAAGGCGGTCCACCAACGGGTCAGAAGGCGATAGACATCGATCATCTTGAAACGGTCTTACCCCGCCCCGAACGCGGCGTCGACTTACAGAAGCTTCAGGACGACGATCAACGCGACCAGCGCGACCAGGCCGATCACGCACCACATCGCCAGCCGCTTTTCCACCTGCGCCAGCATGGCCGGCCCCCAGCGCTTCAGGATCCACGCTTCCAGGAAGAACCGCCCGCCCCGCGTCACGACCGACGCGGCCATGAAGACCGGAAAGCTGAACGCCGCCAGGCCCGAAGCGATGGTCACCAGCTTGTAGGGGATGGGTGTCAGCCCCTTGATCAGAATGACCCACAGGCCCCACTGATCGAACCAGGCGCGGAACTGCTCCAGCCCGTCCGAATGGCCCAGCATCCGCATGATCGCCAGGCCCAGATCGGTCAGGAAATAGCCGATCGCATAACCGAGAATCCCGCCCAGCACCGACGCCACGGTGCAGACGGCGGCGTAGAAATATGCCTTCTGCGGCCGCGCCAGGATCATCGGCGCCAGCATCACATCGGGCGGGATCGGAAAGAACGAACTCTCGGCGAAGGAGACGACCGCCAGGGCCTTGGTCGCATGGCGGCTGCGCGCCAGGTCGAAGACGCGGTCATAGAGTTTGCGCAGCATGGCGATCCTTCAGGCGGCACGGCGCGTTAGCACCCCTGCGGCGTTGCGTCATCCTCGGCCGTCACGTCCACCTGCTAGAGCGCCTGCATGACGACCTCCGCCTCTTCCCCGTCCACGGTCCAGCAGGACGACGTCAGCCATAACGTCACCCGGCTGCTGCGGCGGCTGGCCGACGACGGCGGCGACGCCGGCCTGACCCTGCACGAAATCCGCGACCGGCTGGACGAGCGCGCCTATGGGCTGTTGATCCTGCTGCTCTCCATCCCCTGCCTGGTGCCGGGCCTTTACGGCGTGCCGCAGGTGGTCGGGCTGATCGTCATCCTGCTGGCCGGCCAGATGCTGGTCCGGCGCGAGGAGCCCTGGCTGCCGCGCTGGTTCCTGAACCTGCGGTGCAAGGGATCGTGGCTGAAGGCCATGGCCGATTTCGCCGAAACCAAACTGGGCTGGATCGACCGGCTGTCGCGCCCCCGCCTGCGCCGCTTCGCCGATGGACCGGGCGAGAAGTTGGCCGCCGTCTTCATGATCCTGGCGACCGTCACCATCGTCATGCCCCTGACCAACACCATCCCCTCCATCGCCCTGGCCCTGCTGTCAGTCGGCCTGATCCAACGCGACGGCCTGTTCGTCCTCGCCGGATGCGCCGTAACCGCCGTGTGGCTGACCATCCTGGGCGCGCTCGGGACCGGCCTTCTGATGGGCGCCGAATGGGCCACGCGCTGGCTGCCGGGCTGACACAACCGCAAGGTATTGGTCGTCAAATCGCCTCAGTTGTTTTAGTCAGTATGCTCACGCTTGGTGGTGGGAGCCCGAAGACTTGACCTCGAATCTGATCGGCCTCGTCGCCGCACTCGGCCTCGCTTTCGCAGCCGCCGCCCCCGCCTCGGCTCAACAGGCCGCGACGATCGAGGCGCGCGCCGCGCCGGGCGGCGTTCTGGTGACCTGGAAGCTCGCCCAGCCGACGACTGAGGTCGCGTTTTTGGATCAGGACATCGTTCGAACCCTGTGGACGGTCAGAACGCCGGGCCTGTCGATGTCGGACGGCGTGGTGAAATCCGACCAGCCGTTCGATACCTTCGACATTCTCATCGCGCCTGACGCGGCCGAGGTGGACCGCGTCTATATCAGCCTGGTGCGGGTCGGATCAGGCCAGAGCCTTTATGGACCCGCGCTGGCGCTGAAGGACATGGACGCCGAACTGACCGTGAGGGCCGCCGCAGGCGAAACCGTCACGCCCCAATCCAACGCGATCCAAAGCTATGTCTATGTCGGACCGACCTCGGCCGTGACACAGGATGACGGCGGCGTGGTCGTCGTCGGGGAAACCGTTCCCGCATCACTGCGCACCGCGATGAGCGAAGGCTTTCTGGCGGCCCAGGGATTCTATGGCGCTCGCCTCGGCCGCGATCTGCCCTATGCGCCGACCCTGATCGTCACTACCGACAGCCCCGGCCCGACGACATTTCGGGGCGATGTGACCGACAATGGCGTCATCTCCCTGCGCTTTCATGGTTCGGACTGGTCCGCACCCCCGCCCGATGTGACCGAACAGCTCTCGACCTTCGTCTGGCACGAGACCCTGCATCTGTGGAACAGCCATGCCGTGACGACCAAGGACGGAGCCAGCGCGCCTTGGCTGCATGAGGGCGGGGCCGAATACGGCGCATTGATCGCCGCCCTATCCACAGGAGCGATCGACGAGGCCCAGTTGAAGACCTCGCTAGCGCGACGGCTGAATGGTTGTCGCGCCGCCCTTGGCGACCGCCCTAACGCCGAAGAGCGCCTGCGCACCGGAAACGCCATCTACAACTGCGGCGTCGTCGTGCAGTGGATTGCGGACCTGGAGAGCCGCCGCGCCTCCGACGGCCGCGCCGACATCTTCGACATCTGGAAGGCCATGCTCCAGTCCGGTCGCGCGGGAGACGGCTATGGGGTGGCGGACTTCCGCAACCGCCTGACGCCCGACACCGCTGTCGCCGTGCTGCTGGACGGTCCGGGGCCGGACCGTTGGGCCGGCGTTCAGACCCGCTTTGCCGCGCTGGGCGTCACCTTGGTCAATCGGCCCAGCCCGCGCGACCTTCGTCAGGCCGCTCTGTTCCATATGGTTGATCAGAACTGCGGCGGCGAGGGCGGCTTTTCCATCGACAACGGCCGGATCAAGCTGGACTCCGGCGACCGGTGCGGCACCCTGTCCGGCGATCCCGTCGTCATCGCGATCGAAGATCTGGACCCGATGTCGAACGGTCAGGGCGTCTTCCAGGCCGTTCAGGCCCGTTGTGCCGAAAACCTGCCTATCCGTTACACACTGGCGGACGGCAAGACGGTCGAGGCGGTCTGCAGGGCCCCGCTTCGGGCCCCCGATCTCTGGGCTGTCGATGCGATGCCGGATCTCATGGCGCGACGCATTTGACGGGCAAGCGCCGCCCTAGATGTCCAAGATTTAACGGGCGCCGAGCCGATATCCAGTGGAAGGTGGCGTGACCGACCGACGGTCGATCCTTCTCAAATTCCTTTCACGGCGTGTCATGGCCTTACCTCTTCGTTCCTCCCGCATCCTGTTCGTCGCCGTCGGCGCGCTGCTGGCCGTCGCCCTGCCCGCAGCCGCGCAGGACTACCGCCAGCCTTTCCATCCCGATCAACTGAAGGGACCGCCCGCCGGCGCGCTGAACGAGGTTCTGGTCTTGGGCACGCCGCACCTGTCGAACATGGGCGACGGCTTCAAGGTCGAAAGCCTGTCGCCGCTGCTGGATCGGTTGGCGGCGTGGAGGCCGACCGCCATCGCGACGGAGGACCTGTCCGGCCTGCAATGCGACAGTCTGCGTCGCTATCCGTCGCGGTATGCCGAGACGGTCGAAACCTATTGCTGGGATCCCGCCCCCGCCGCCCTGGCGACCGGCCTGGACGTGCCGGCCGCCAACGCCGAGGCCGAGCGGCTGCTGGCAGAATGGCCCGATCAGCCCACGACGGCCCAGCGGCGTCATCTGGCGGCGGTCTTCCTGGCGGCCGGCGAGCGGGGATCGGCCTTGGTCCAATGGCTTCGCCTGCCCGCCCAGGACCGCACTGCGGGCGACGGCCTGAACGACGCCCTCGTCGCCGTACTGAACCGGATCAAGGACCGGGCCAACGAGACCTATCTGATCTCCGCGCCGCTCGCCGCACGGCTAGGGCTGGAGCGGCTGTGGAGCGTCGATGACCACTCCGCCGACACGCCCGACCCGACCGATCCCGTCGAGAAGAAAGCCTATGCCGACGCCATCATGGGCGCCTGGAACAATCCCGCCAGCCAAGCCCGCCGAACGCAAGATACGGAACTGGGCGCCGCCCTCGATCAGCCCGACGGCCTTCTTGAGATGTACCGCGCCTACAATGCACCGACCGTCCCGGCCATGGCCTATCAGTCCGACTTCGGCGCCACCCTGGTCGAGCCGTCGCCCCAGGCCTTCGGCCGCCGCTACCTCGGCTATTGGGAGACGCGCAATCTGCGCATGGTCGCCAATATGCGCGATGTTCTGGGCCGCTATCCGGGCACGCGGATGCTGACCATCGTCGGCGCCTCGCACAAGGGCTACTACGAGGCCTATTTGGATCAGATGCACGACGTCCGGCTGGTCGATCCCGAACCCGTCCTGCGCTGATCGCGTGATGCAAGCGCGCTCGCCCGTCATCACGACCCCGTGGCTTCGTCTTGGCTCCGTCGTCTTCTGTGACTAGGTTCCGCGCCAATCGGCGGCCCCTTTCGGTTAAGCCCGCCTCAAAAGCTACGCGGGAGACGCGCCATGAACGACATGACCCAGCCCCAGGATCTGGCTACGCCGGAACAGATGGACCTCGAAAACCCCCTCGGCGTCGACGGTTTCGAGTTCGTCGAATTCACCGGCCCCGAGCCCGAGGCGATGATTTCGCGCCTGGAGCTGATGGGCTTCACCCAGACGCACGTGAACCCCAAGACCGACGTGGTGCGCCTGAAACAGGGCGATATCAGCTTCTTGGTCCATCGCTCTCCTCGAGCTTATCCGGGGAGCCAAGCGGAAATCTTCGCCCGCGATCACGGCCCATCCGCCAACGGCATGGCCTTCCGCACCAACGATGCAAAGGTCGCCTATGAAGGCGCAGTCGCTCGTGGAGCCAAGCCGGCCGAGGGAGTGGACGGCGGCGCGCTGGGCGACGACTACCCCTACATCCTGCAAGGCATCGGCGGCTCGCTGCTGTATGTCATCGACCAGTACGGCGACGCCGGCTCGCTCTATGACGCCTGGGACGAGATCGAGGGCTGGGAAGAGGCCGAGCGCAAGAACTCGATGGGCCTGGAGATCCTGGACCACCTGACCCACAACGTTCGTCGCGGCCAGATGCGCACCTGGTCGGGCTTCTACAACTCGATCTTCAACTTCGAAGAGCAGAAGTATTTCGACATCAAGGGCAAGGCGACGGGCCTGTTCTCCCAGGCCATGATCGCGCCCGACCGCGCCATCCGCATCCCGCTGAACGAAAGCCAGGACGAAAACTCCCAGATCGAGGAGTTCATCCGTCGCTACAACGGCGAAGGCATCCAGCACATCGCCCTGACGACCGAGAACATCTTCGAGACGGTCGAGGCGATGAAGGAACGCGGCGTCGCCTTCCAGGACACGATCGAGACCTATTTCGAACTGATCGACAAACGCCTGCCCAACCATGGCGAGGACGTGGAGCGGATGCGCAAGAACCGCATCCTGATCGACGGTTCGGACGAGGAAGGCCTGCTGCTGCAAATCTTCACCCAGGACACCTTCGGCCCGATCTTCTTCGAGATCATCCAGCGCAAGGGCAACGAAGGCTTCGGCAACGGCAACTTTCAGGCCCTGTTCGACTCCATCGAGCTGGACCAGATCCGTCGCGGCGTCATCAAGGTCGACGCCTGAATGACGATGCGGCCGCCGACCTGGCTGCCCTGGCTCGGCCCGGTCCTGGCGGCCGGCGCCGGGGCCTTGGCCGGCGAATACTGGCTGGGCGGCGGCTTCTGGATGGTCTTGATCGCCGCCCTCCTCTGCGGCTTCGCCCCCATCGTCGGCTATCAGATATGGAAGCGGCTGCACCACAGGGGGTGAGGCGAGCCAGGCATGAGTCTTTTGCGGGAACAGAGTTTACTCCGCGCGGATAGCGCTCTTTGGGTGGACAACTTCAGGAAAGTTTGGTCAGACTTCAGGCGCAACCTTGGATAGCCTCAAATGACCCGCGATCCAGTTTTAATTGTCGCCTACGCCACTCTCTCGCTCTCGACGCTGGCGACAGTCATCGTCGCCTTGCTTGTCCATTTTGGGAGCAGCGGCGAACAGTATCAGCCGTGGATTGTGCCAATGTGCTTGTTGACGTCCAGCGGAGCGATGCTGGTGGACCGCTTGAAAAAGTCACGCAGCCGCCGCTGAGTCCCTCGGCCGGTGAGGCCCGAGCTTGTTTGATTAGCGCCCCATCCGTTTGGCCGAAAGCAGCCCTGCGGCACAGCAAGCTCCGTCCCTCAGCTGCAACCATCCTATCGCCGGCAACCAACCCACTGATCTCCCGATCTTTCCGATTTTCTTCGACCAATCGACCTGACACGCCCGAACACGGCGTTACACTGCGATCTACTAGCGTCGTTGGGTTGAAGTGCACCCATTGCACTCTGTTTTCGGCGCGGAGGAGTTTCACGATGCGCATCGCCTGTTCGGCACTGATTGCACTCTTTGCACTGTCTTTTTCCTCGGCGCACGCCCAGACCAACGCCCAGAACGCCGCGCCGCAATGGTCGCTGGCGATCCACGGCGGGGCGGGCGTGATCGAGCGGGCCAGCCTGACGCCTGAGCAGGACGCGGCCTATCGCGCGGCGCTGAAAGGCGCGCTGGACGCCGGTTCGGCCGTGCTGAACAGCGGCGGCACCGCGCTGGATGCGGTCCAGGCCGCCGTTCAGGTCATGGAGGACGATCCCCTGTTCAACGCCGGGCGCGGAGCGGTCTTCACCGCGGCCGGCCGTAACGAACTGGACGCCGCCGTCATGAACGGATCGGACCTGACCGCCGGGTCGGTCGCCGGCCTGACCACCACCCGCCACCCCATCGCCGCCGCCCGCGCCGTGATGGAACGGTCGCCCCACGTCATGCTGATCGGACCCGGCGCCGACGCCTTCGCCGCCTCGGCCGGGCTGGAACAGGTCGACCCGGCCTTCTTCTTCACCGAGCGCCGCTGGCAGGGGCTGGTCAAGGCCCTGACCGAAGCTGGACAGCCGATCCCCGAACGCCCCGTCGGCGCGCCTCTACCGGGCGCCCAAGCCGAAATCGCCCCGCCCCTGAACGAGAAGAAGTTCGGCACGGTCGGCGCCGTGGCGCTGGACAGCCAGGGTCGTCTCGCCGCCGCCACCTCGACCGGCGGCATGACCGCCAAACGCTGGGGACGGGTCGGCGACGTGCCGATCATCGGCGCCGGGACCTACGCCTCCAACGCCGACGGCTGCGCAGTGTCCGCCACCGGCGACGGCGAATATTTCATCCGCGCCACCGTCGCCCGCGACATCTGCGCCCGGATGGCGGCAGGCGCCGGGACGCAGGCCGCTGGTCAGTCCGAGATCGCCGACGCCGATCGTCTGGGCGGCAAAGGCGGCGTCATCGTCATGGGCCTGGATGGTCGCCCCGCCTTCGCCATGTCCACCTCGGGCATGTATCGCGGCGCGGCCTCCTCGACCGACCCCGCCCGCGTCGCCATCTACGCCGACGAACCCTGAGCGCCCGTTCAGACCAATTAGACGAATTAGACTCTCTTTTTCCCAGACCGAGACCCATGCCTGCATCCGATGACGAACTGACCGTGATGGCCAACGAGGAGCTGGACGCCGCCTGCGCCATGCCCTTCGTCGAGGTCAGGAAGATCACCCCTTGGGGCGACAGTTACGAAGGCTTCGCCCCGTCCGGCCGCACGGTCGAGGTCGAGCGTCGCTACCTGTGGGCCGTCGAGCCTGAGGGCGGCGTCATCGTCGAGGTCGAGGTCCGCGACCGCGCCGCCCGCACCGGCGCCGAGGCCCGCGCCCTGCTGACGACCGCCGACTGATTCCGCCGTTCCCAACATCGCAAATCCGGTCTAGGCCTTGGTCATGAAACTCGCCTCGCTCAAGCACGGCCGCGACGGCCGCCTCGTTGTCGTCTCGCAGGACCTGAACTGGTTCACCGACGCCTTCCTGATCGCCCCGACGCTGCAGGCGGCGCTGGATGACTGGGACCGCTGCGGTCCTCGCCTCGAGGCCTTGGCCGAAAGCCTGGAGCATGAGGCCGTGCCGCGCGGCCGCTTCCATGAGCGCGACGCCGCCTCCCCCCTGCCCCGCGCCTATCAATGGGCGGACGGCTCGGCCTATGTGAACCACGTCGAACTGGTTCGTAAGGCGCGCGGCGCCGACATGCCCGAGAGCTTCTGGACCGACCCGCTGATGTACCAGGGCGGCTCCGACAGCTTCCTGTCGCCGCGCGATCCGATCCCGCTGGCCGACGAGGCCTGGGGCTGCGACCTGGAGGCCGAGATCGTGGTCGTCGTCGGCGACGTGCCTCAGGGCGCGACGCGCGAACAGGCGCTCGACGCCATTCGCCTGGTCGGCCTGGTCAACGACGTGAGCCTGCGCAACCTGATCCCTCCCGAACTGGCCAAGGGGTTCGGCTTCGTCCAATCCAAGCCCGCCAGCGCCCTGTCGCCGGTTCTGGTCACGCCCGAGGCGCTGGGCGACCGCTGGAAAGACGGCAAGCTGCACGGCGCGCTGAACGTTCAACTGAATGGCCAAGACTTCGGCAAGGCCGACGCCGGCGTCGACATGACCTTCGACTTCGGAACCCTGATCGCCCACCTGGCCAAGACCCGGTCGCTGGGCGCCGGGACCATCATCGGTTCGGGCACGGTGTCGAACAAGGACGCTGACGGCGGCCCCGGCAAGCCGGTCGCGGAAGGCGGCCTGGGCTACTCCTGCATCGCCGAGGTCCGCACGGTCGAGACGATCCTGCGCGGCGCGGCCGAGACGCCCTTCCTGAAACACGGCGACACGGTGCGGATCGAAATGCTGGACGCGCGTCATCATTCGATCTTCGGCGCCATCGAACAGACGGTCGCGCCGCTATCCAGCGCGGATTGACGCCGCTAGGGTGCTGACAGCGGCCTCGGGGGAGGCCGCATCCGGTCTTTGGGGAGAGACGACGTGCCGCCTGAAAAACTGATCCCGCTGCTCATGATCCCGATCATGCTGGTGGTCGTGCTGCTGAAGAACCGCAGGAAGCGCGTGCTGAAGCCGCAACTGCTGTGGGTCATGCCGGCCATCGTCCTACCGCTGATCGGCCTGGGCCTGTGGGGCACAGCCCAGAACCCGAACATGGCCCATGCACCGTTCGGTCCTGACGCCTGGACGGTTCTGGCCATTGGCGGGATCCTGGGCGGCGTCGCCGGCTGGTATCGCGGCAAGACCGTCACCATCGAAAAGGAGCCGGACGGCTCCCTGATGGCCCAGGCCTCGCCTTTGGGCCTGATCCTGCTGGTCGTGCTGTTCGCCGGCCGGTCCCTGCTGCGCGACCTGATCGAAAGCCACGCCGCCGCCTGGCATCTGAACGCCCTGGCCGTCACCGACGCCTTCCTGGTCTTCGCCATGGGCCTGATCGTGATGCAGCGCGTCGAAATGTACATCCGCGCCCGCCGCATCCAGTCCGGCGGCACGGACAGCCATGTGGAAGTCGCGGCCTGACGCTTCGGGCTGGACGCGGCCTTCGCCTCTGTGGCATGAGGCGGTCCTTCCGCTGCGGGCGTGGTGGAATTGGTAGACGCGCTGGACTCAAAATCCAGTTCCGAAAGGAGTGCCGGTTCGACCCCGGCCGCCCGCACCACTCTTCGTCGGTTCAGCCCAGCTGCCGGTGGAAGAACCCCGTCACATCGGCCAGCACCGTCGCCTTCTTGCGGAACAGGGGCGAGAAGGTCGCGATCAGGTCGGCGTGGTCCAGGCCGGGATAAAGCTTGGCTTCCGAGCGCCCGCCCACCGCGCGCATCCGATCATCCAGAATGACCGTGTCCTCGTCGTGGACCACTGTGTCGGCCGTGCCGTGGCCCAGCCAGATCGGCGGGGCGTCGGCGCGCACGAAGGTGACGGGCTGGGTCAGGGTCGGATCCGGCGCGCGACCGAAGGCGTTCTGCGACGCCGCCACGTCGAACGGCAGGAAGTCGTAAGGGCCCGCGAGACCTGCGGCCGCCTTGATCAGATCGGGCCGGCCGACGGCGGCCATATAGCGTCGGTCCAAGGCGATCATCATCGCCAGATGCGCGCCCGCCGAATGGCCCAGCACGCCAAGCCGCGCGGGATCGCCGCCATATTGACCGACCACCTCGGCCGCCTTGGCCGTGGCGGCGGCGGCGTCCTCGATGAAAGCCGGGAAGACGACCTGGGGCACGACGCGGTAGTCCGGCAGCGCGACCACAAATCCGCGCGCCGCCAAGGCTTGCGCCGCCCAGCCATACTGGCTGCGTGAGCCCGAATCCCAGCCGCCGCCATAGAAGAAGACCAGTGTCGGATAGGGGCCAGGCGCCGTCGGCGCGTAGAGATCCATCTGCTGGCGCGGATCGTCGCCATAGGGAATATCGCGCGCGACGCGTCGCACGCCGCCGTCCCTCGGTCCCAGGGTGTTCAGCAGGCTCAGCGGCGAGCAGGCGGCGGCGAGAAGCCCAAGGGCAGGCGCGAACAGTCCACGGCAGGTCATGCAAAAGGCTCCATCACCCACAATACGCTCGGATCGCCGGATCGGTCGTCGTCATCAACTATCAGCGGGCGTTGGCGATCAGCCGGCCGCAATCGGCGTCCTCGGCCAGGCCGGGATCGACGAAGGCGAACAGGGCCGTCACCGGCGCCACGACCGCGCCCAGCAGGCCCGCCAGACCGCCCTGCGACACGACCGAACCGACATCGACCCCGACCTTGGGCGCGGTCAGGGGGCCGGACACGGTGATCGGCGCCCAAAGGCGCAACAGCCGCGGCTTCTTGGATTCGCCTTCGATCCGCAGGTTCATCGTCTCGGCGCCCAGATTGATGCTGCCCTTGCCTTGGGCCAGCACCACATCGGTGTCGATGACGAAGGTGCGGGCGGTCGCCGTGCCGCCGCTGACGTTGAAATCGGCGACGGCGCAGCGGATCTGGCTTTCGGACTTGTCTCCGCTCAACAGCTTCAGTAGCCCGGCGCTGGCGTTGATGCCCAGCAGTTCGGCGAAGGCCGCCCGCATCTTGCCATTCGGCACCACCAGACTGAGCGAGCCTTTCGACGCGGCGGCGAAATCGTGGATCGAGGCGCCTGGCCCGTCCAGCTTCGCCCGGCCCAGCGCCCTGCCGGTGACGGGCGCCGAGCCGTTGCGCGCCGGGATGATGGACTCCAGTGGATAGCCGGCCAGACGCAGATCGACCGTGCTGTAGGGGGTGTCCTTGGTCGCATCGATCCGCGCCGTGCCGTTCAGTGCGCCGCGATTGAAGTCGAAGCTGATCGGATCCAGCTTCAGGATGCCGTCCTTCAGGTCGGCGCCCAGGTTCACCTGACGCACGTCGAAGGCGTTAGCCTTCACCGATCCGGCCCGATAGGACAGGGTACCGTCCATGGTCTGCAGACGCTCGGTCTGCAGCTTGGCGTCCGGCAGCAGCTTGCCGCCGACCAAGACCGGCGCCTCGGTGTCGGTGCCCGCCGCATTGGTCCGGGTCCGCGCGCCCAAGACGGCGGCCAGGTCGTCGATGTCCAGACGACGCGAGGTCAGGTCGGCGTCGACGCGTAGACGCTGGCCCGACTGGACCTTCACCTCGCCCGACAGATCGGACGCGCCGACACGTCCGTCGAAATCCTTGAAGGTCCAGATCCGTCGATCGCGGTTCAGCGCGCCCGACAGCCGGTAGGGCGGCGTATTTGGCAGGGCGACGCCGGTCAGCAGATAGAGGTCCGACATGTTGCGTCCCTGGATCGTCATGGTCGCATCGAACCGCCCCAGATCGAACGGGCGAGTGATCGCCCCCTTGGCGACCAGGGACGAGTCCGCGCCGGTCACATCCGCCTCGAACCGATAGGGACGGTCGCGCCGGATGTTGATGAAGGGACCGCCCTCGATCCTGACGGTCATGGGTGCGCCGCGCACATCGCCGCGCCCGTCCAGCACGAAACCGGCCTGGCCGCTGGACGCCTCACGCGCATTGACCGCCGCCTCCAGCGTCAGTCCGCGCCGCTGTTCCTCGAAGGTCAGCTGCCCGTCCTTGATGACCAGTTGCTGGATGACCGGCAGGTTCAGCCCTTCGCCATTGTCAGGTTTGTTGGGATTCAACTGCCAGCTCTTGCGGCCGTCCTTGGTGGAGATCAGCACGACCCGGGGCCGGGTGAAGCTCAGCAGGGGCATCTCGACCTGACCGGCCAGCAGCTTTCGAAGGCGCACCGAAGCCTGGACCTCATCGACGTCGGCCGTGTCGCGATCGCGCGCCCAGTCGGGACCGCCGATCTTAAGCCCCCGCACCACGGCGGACGGCGTCCAGCTGAACAGATTGACGTCCAGATCGCCGGTCAGGGCGATTTCGCGATCGTATTTGACCGAGGCCCAGCGGCCGATCGGCCCGCGCAGCATGTTCCAATCGAACAGGGCCAGGAAAAGAACGATGGCCGCCACGACGACCAGCACCACGCCCGCTGCCCATTTTTCCGCCGTCCCCGGTCGTCGAGCCGCCGCATAGACGGGATCGTTGTCGCGCACCCAGTCGCGCCAGGTGCGCAAACGCGCCCCGGCCGGAGCCCACGCCCGCTGGTTCAGGTCGGCCCGAAAAGTGCGCCAATTCCGTGGGTTCGACAATCGCTCGTCTCCGTCAGCCAAAGGAAACGCACCAGCCCCGGTTTGGCGCCGCGGGGTCAGCTTGTCGTCGATTTGACGCGAAGTTGTCGCATAAACTTTACAAACTCCAGGATCGGCGCATAATTCGTCAGAGTCCTGATCTTAATTCAGGCCGTGGAGGACTGCCGATGACCCGTTTCCTGACCCCCGCCCTGATCGCTGCAGCGTGGGCGGCCGCAACGACGCCGGTGCTGGCGCAAAGTCCGCGCCCCGCCGAGCGCGCAGCCGTGCTGCAAACCGTCAAGGTTTGCGGCACCGACGTGGCCTCACGCACAGCCTATCAACGCGACCATGGCGCAACGCCCACCTTCGTCACGGCTCAACAGGCCGTCTCCGCCTATCAGTCGGGCCAGCGCTGGGCCGCGCCGCGCTGCATGACGGCGCATCAGTATGACCGCCTGGCCGGCGCGCCGATCCAGCGCGCCGCGCTCTGATCCCGACCAAACGCGCATAAAGAAGGGGCGCGGTCGTCGGACCGCGCCCCTTTTTTTTCGTCTGGACGGACGCCTCTTACTGCCTCGGCGTCAGATATTTGTTCAGCCAGCCGAACACTTCATTGTGCCATTGCAGGCTGTTGGCCGGCTTCAGCACCCAGTGGTTTTCGTTGGGGAAGACGATCAGACGGCTGTCGATGCCGCGCCGCTGCAGGGCGGTGAAGGTGGACAGGCCTTGGGCGGTCGGAATGCGGAAGTCACGGTCGCCCTGAACCACCAGCATCGGCGTCTTCCAGTTATCGACGTGGTTGGCCGGGTTGAACTTCTGATAGCCCTCAGGCTTGTCCCACGGCGTGCCGCCGTATTCCCATTCGGTGAACCACAACTCTTCGGTCGAATAGCCCATGCCGAAGGTGTCGAAGACGCCGTCGTGATTGACCAAGCACTTGAATTCGTTCGACCAGTTGCCGGCGATCCAATTGATCATATAGCCGCCGTAGGACGCGCCCAGCGCACAGGCGTTGTCGCCGTCCAGGAAGCTGTATTTCGCCTGAGCCGCCGCCCAGCCCTTCTGCAGGTCTTCCAGCGGGCGGTCGCCCCAGTGCTGGCTGATCGCATCGGTGAAGGCCTGGCCGTAGCCGGTCGAGCCGTGGAAATCGATCATCACCACCGCATAGCCCGCGCCCGCATAGGTCTCGGGGTTCCAGCGATAGGACCAGCCGTCCCCGAACGAACCTTGCGGCCCGCCGTGGATCAGGAAGGCGACCGGATATTTGCGGCCCTCGACATAGCCGGCCGGCTTGATGACATAGCCGTGGACCGTCTCGTTGTTCCAACCGGGGAAGCTGAACTGCTCATACTCGCCGAATTGCTTGGCGGCGAAGGCGGGGTTGGACTGTGTCAGGCGGCGCGGCATTTCGCGACCCAGATAGGTCTTGAAATACAGGTCGCCCGGCTCGCGCAGGGTGTCCTGGGCGAAGACGAAGCCCGAGGGCGTCTGCTGGAAGGCCGAGACGTGGCCCGCGCCCGTGATCGGCGTCACCACGCCGTTGCGCGTATCCACCGAAAACAGCTTGGTCGAGCCGACGTCGCCCGCCGTCGTGTACAGCGTCTGGCCATCGCGCGACCATTGCAGCGTGTCGGCCGAGCGATCCCAGTTCGAGGCGATCTCGCGCTTCTGGCCCGTTTCGACGTCCATCAGCACGATCTGATAGCGATCGGCCTCGAAGCCCGGCCGCGCCATAGCGCGATAGGCCAGGGTGCGGCCGTCCGGCGAGAAGACCGGCCCGGTGTCCCAGGCGTCGTTGCCGTCGGTCAGGTTGGTGAAGGTGCCGTCGCCCGACAGCCCGTTGGTCTTCCACAGGTCGAAGTTGGTGCTCCACGGCTCGGTCTGACCGGCGAGACGCGCAGAGAAGACCACGGCGTCGCCCGCCGGCGTGAAGACGAACTCGCTCTCGTCGCCGAAGGGCTTGGAGGGCGTATCGCCGTCAAAGCCCTTGGTGATCCAGGTCGGCGTGCCCGTGGCCTTGCCGTCGCGGCCGATCGACTGGACGAACAGGTGGTTCTGGGTGTGGTCGTTCCAGGTGTCCCAGTGACGCACGAACATGCGGTCATAGACCTGGCCTGTCGTCTTCTGCTCGGCGATGGCCTTGCCCTGTTGGACCGAGGCGTTCAGGTCGGCCACGTTCGGATAAACGGCAAGCGACACCGCCACCTTGTCGCCCGACGGGCTGATCCGATAGGCGTTCACGTCGGTGGGCAGGTTCGTCACCTGAACCGGCGCCGACGTCGGCGAGGCCACGCGCCAGACCTGGCTCGCGCCCGACTTGCCCGACAGGAAATACAGATTGCCGTCCCCGCCCCAGCGCGCGGTGTTGGCGCCCTGATCCGAGATGGCCAGGCGGCGCGGCGCCGTGTCCGGTGCGTTCAGGTCTAGGATCCACAGGCTGCCGGCGCGGCTGTTGGCCTGAACATCGGTGGTCGTGACCGAATAGACGACATAGCGGCCGTCCGGCGACACCTGCGGATCGCCCAGCCGATTGGCCGAGATCATGTCCTGATAGGTGAAGGCGTCAGGCGTCGCGGGCGCGGCCGGAACCGGCGCGGGCGGCACCTGGGCCAGGGCAGGCGCGGCGCTCATCAGCGCAACAGCCGCGCAGGCGGCGGACAGAAGGGAACGGTGACGCATCAAGATCTTCCTCGCGAAGCTTTCTGGCCGCGAGGCGTAGCACCCTGCCAAGGCGCGTCAATGGGTCGCTCAGCCCGCCGGCGCCGTATAGCGACCGACCCAATCCAGGATTTCCTGCTGCCAGTCGACCCAGGTCCGGGGTTTCAGCACCCAGTGGTTCTCGTCCGGCACATGGACGAAGCGGCTGGGCACGCCCTGACGCTGAAGCGCCGAGAAGGTCGCCAGCCCCTGCTCCATCGGCACGCGGAAGTCCTTGGAGCCATGCAGCACCAGCATCGGCGTCTTCCAATCACCGGCGTAGGTCTCAGGGTTGAAGGCGTCATAGACGGCCTTGCGCTCCCAGCTTGGTCCTCCGAACTCCCAGATGAAGTTGCCGATATCCATGGCGTTCATCAGCTGCGGCACGTCGAAAACCCCGGCGTGGTTGACCAGGCAGCGCCACGGCCCATTCCACTTTCCGGCGATCATATTGACCATATAGCCGCCGTAGGAGGCGCCCAGCGCACAGGCCCGGTCGCCGTCGATCCACGGATTGTTCGATAGCGCCGCCGCCCAGCCCTTCTGCAGATCCTCCAACGGCCGGTCGCCCCAGTGATCGTTGATCGCGTCGGTGAAGGCCTGGCCGTAACCGGGCGAGCCGTGGAAGTTGATCATCACCACCGCATAGCCCGCGGCCGTATAAACCTGCGGATTCCAGCGGTAGGACCAGTTTTCGGTCCAGGGCGATTTCGGCCCGCCGTGGATCAGATAGACCGCCGGATAGCGCCGACCCTCGACCGCGCCCGCCGGTTTGAACACCCAGCCCTGCACCGGCTCATTGTTCCAGCCGGCGAAGGTGAAGGCCTCGCCCTTGGGCAGGTCCATCTGCGCCAGCACCTCGGCATTCTGGCGGCTGATCTGGCGGGGTTCGCCGCGCGTCTGAACAAAGATCTGGGTCGGGGCGACGAAGCTTTCGTGGGCATAGGCCAGGACCCCGGCCTTCTCCTCATAGGCGCCGACCGTGCCGTTTCCGGTCAGGGGCGTGATCCGGCCGGTGCGGGCGTCGACCGAGAACAGCCGGTTCTGGCCCTCGTCCGCCGCCGAGACCAGCAGCGACCGGCCATCAGTTCGCCATTGCAGGCCGCCCGCGCCGCGATCCCAGTCGGTCAGTTTCCTGGCGCCGGAGCCGTCGGCCTCAGCCACCCAGACCGCCGCCTGATCCCCGCCGACATTCTCGCGCGGCGCCGACAGCCAGGCCAGCTGGCGACCGTTCGGAGAGAAGACCGGATTGCCGTCCGATCCCTTGTTCGCTTCGGTCAGATTGACCGGCGCGCCGCCGCCGAGCGTCACGCGGAAGACGTCGCTATTGTTGGTGAAGGCTTCGCCCGCCCCTTGCGTCTGCGTGCCGTAGACCAGGGTCCGGCCGTCCGGTGAAATGTCGAAGCTGGAATCGCCCGCCGAGACGTCGGCGTCCAGGCCCGCCATCAGATCGCGCGGTTCGCCGCCACTCAAACCCGACCCGTTCAGCGGCTGGACGAACAGATGCGTGCGGCGCGTATCGACCCAGTGGTCGAAGTCGCGCAGCGGCAGACGGTCATAGGACTGGAGCGTCGATTTACCCCGGGCATCCAGCCGCGTCTTGGTGCAGGCCAGGGTGTCGCAATCGATGAAGACCGAGACGGCCAGGACCAGCGACTTGCCGTCCGGCGCGATGCGGAAGCCCGAGACGTCGAAAGGCAGGGTCGTCACCTGGGCCGCCGCCATGCCGGCCGCATCCGTGCGCCAGACCTGGTTCGATCCGCCCCGCGACGACAGGAAATAGATGGCCCCGCCGTCCGGCGCCCAGCGCGCGCCCGAGGCGCCGCCTTCCGAGATCGCCAGCTTACGCGGCTCGCCGGAATGTTGACCGGGGGCGACGTCGGCCAGCCACAGGCTGTTGACGCCCTTGTTGCCGTCCCAGTCGGTGGTGCGCACGGCGTAGAGGATCTGGCGGCCGTTCGGCGAGATGCGCGGCTCGCTGACCCGCTCCATCATCGCCAGATCCTTCAGCGACAGGCCGCGCGGCTGAGCTTGGGGCTGGGCTGCCGGCGGCTCTGCAGCGGTAGGCGACGTCTGCTGGGCGAAGCTCGGCGCAGCGGCCAGGATCAGGCTTCCAAAGGCGACCGCCGCCATCCAGCGTGTACGCGTCATGTCTTCATTCCCCACAGCTTTTCGACAGTGATAGGGGCCGCCCGTCCGATCGCCAAGCGTCCACGACGCCGCGCATCTTGCCCCCTCCGACCGAACCGGCGACAAGCGATCTTTCATGACCGCCGCCACCCTTCCCGCCCGCCGTCAGCCCCACATCGTCGATGTGCTGATCGCCGAACGCGCGCCACGCCTGACCGCCTCGCCGCTGTGGCCGGTCGTGCGGCCAGCGCTCTACGGCGTGCTGGGCTATGGGGCGGCGGTGCGAATGGCCGACGCCATCCGCGACCTGTCTGGGACCGAGACCTTCGGCTACGTCTCGGACCTGCTGAGGCTGAAGGTGACAACGATGAACCTGGACCGTCTGCCGGCGAGCGGCCGCTGCGTCGTCGTCTGCAACCACCCCACCGGCATCGCCGACGGGGTCGCCGTGTTCGACGCGATCAAGCAGCGGCGCAGCGACATGATCTTCTTCGCCAACGCCGACGCCATCCGCGTCTCGCCCCGGCTGGACGAGACCATCATCCCCGTCGAATGGGTCCACGACAAACGCACCCGCGAAAAGACCCGCGCGACCCTGAATGCCGCCAAGGAGGCGTTCGAGGCCGAACGCTGCGTCGTCATGTTCCCCGCCGGCCGTCTGGCGCGCGAGAAAAACCGCGTCCTGACCGATCCCGAATGGGCCCCGACCGCCGCCTCTATGGCGCGTAAATACGATGCGCCCGTCGTGCCCATGCACGTCACCGGCCCCTACAGCCGCCTGTTCCATCTGTTCGACAAGGTCTCGCAGGAGCTGCGCGACGTGACCCTGTTCCACGAGTTGCTGAACAAGGAAGGCAAGCCGTTCGGCGTCGATGTCGGCCTGCCCATTCCCGCAGACCGGCTGGACGTGGACGCGGCCAAGGCCACCGAGGCGTTGAAAACCTTCACCGAACGCACCCTGGCCGCCGATCCTGACGCGGTGTTTCCATGAAGATCGCCCTACCTGACGCCGAGGCCACCACCGCCCTGGGCCAGGCCATCGCCCCCCTGCTGGCGGCGGGCGACAGTCTGCTGCTCTACGGTCCGCTGGGCATGGGCAAGTCGACCCTGGCGCGCGGCCTGATCCGCGCCCTGACCACGCCGGACGAGGACGTGCCCAGCCCGACCTTCACCCTGGTCCAGTTCTACGAAAGCGACCCGCCGGTCGCCCATTTCGACCTCTATCGCCTGACCCGACCGGAAGAGGCGTTCGAGATCGGCCTGGACGAGGCTCTGGACGAGGGGTGCGCCGTCATCGAATGGCCCGAGCGTCTTGGTGACGATCCCGGCCGGTTCCTGGGGCCGGATCAGCTGGTTATCGAAATCTCCGAACAGGGCGACGGCCGCCTTGCGACCGTTTCCGGCGTAGGCCGATGGGAAACGGGGCTGAAGGAACTGCATGTCTGACCGCGAAACCCTCCGTCTCGACTTCCTGAAGGCCGCCGGCCTGGCCGACGCCGTGCGCGCGCCCCTGCCCGGCGACGCCTCGACGCGGCGGTATGAGCGGCTGACGCCGACGACCGGTCCGACCTTGATGCTGATGGATCAGGCGCCCGCCGCCGAAAGCCAGCCGTGCGATCCGCGCTGGACGCCCGAGCAGCGTCACGCCGCCGGCTGGAACGCCGTCGCCCGCCTGTCCGCTGGCCGGATCGAGGCCTTCGCCGCCGTCGCCGCCCATCTGAAGTCCTTGGGCCTGTCCGCCCCCGAAATCCCGTCGCTGGACGCCGCCAACGGCCTGGCCGTGCTGGAGGATTTCGGCGACGACCTGTTCGCCCGCGTGATCGAAGACGGCGCCGACGAGACGCCGCTTTATCTGGCCGCCATCGAGGCCATGGCCGTTCTGCACGAGGCCGGCGCTCCGCCCGAAACCCTGCACGGTCCCGGCGGCGATTGGCCCCTGCTGACCTATGACGAGACGGCGCTTCAGGGCGGGGCCGATCTGTTCGTCGAATGGTTGCCGAAGCTCGACGATCGGGTCAGCTTCGACGCCGCCGCCATCGCCGACTGGCGCGCTTCCTGGGCTCCCATTGTCGCCTCCGGCGCGGCCGGGGCCTCGGTCATGGCCCACCGCGATTATCATGCGGAAAACCTGATCTGGCTGCCCCAGCGCGACGGCGCCGCCCGCGTCGGCATGATCGACTTCCAGGACGCGGTGCGCGCCCACCCTTCGTGGGACCTGCACTCTCTGTTGCAGGACGCTCGCCGCGACGTGTCGCCTACGCTGGAGGCCGAGGCTCTGGACCGCTATTTCGCCCTGCGTCCCGACGTGGACCGCGCTGCCTTCATGGCCGACTACGCCGGCCTCGCCGCCCTGAACGAGGCGCGGATCATCGGTATCTTCGCCCGGCTGATCGCGCGCGACGGCAAGCCGCGATACCGCCAGTTCCTGCCGCGCATGTGGCGACACCTGAACGCCAATCTGGACCAGCCGGCCCTGGCGCCCGTCGCCCGCTGGTTCGACCGTCACGTTCCTGCCGAGGTGCGCGCATGACCGCTCCGAAGACGGCCCCCAAGACCGCAATGGTGCTCGCCGCCGGCCTGGGCACGCGCATGCGCCCCCTGACCGACGACCGACCCAAGGCCTTGGTCGAGGTGCAGGGCCGCGCCTTGATCGACCATGTGCTGAACCGTCTAGCGGAGGCCGGCGTCGAAAAAGCGGTAGTGAATGTCCACTGGTTCGCCGACCGGCTGGAAGCGCATCTGGCGGCGCGCGGCCAAAATTCTAAAAATCGGGGCCCCGCAATCCTGATTTCCGACGAACGCGCCGAACTGCTGGAGACCGGCGGCGGGCTGAAGAAGGCTCACGCCCTGCTGGGCGAGGAGCCCGTCTTCGTCGCCAATATCGACAGTGTGTGGATCGACCGAGGCGACGCCCTCGCCGACCTCGTCCGCCTGTGGAACCCTGAGACGATGGACGCCGCCCTGCTGCTGGCCCGCCGCGAAGGCTCCATCGGCTTTGAGGGCGACGGCGATTTCTTCATGGCCGACGACGGAAAGCTGACCTTCCGTGGCGACGCCCCGTCCGCGCCGTTCGCCTATATGGGCGTCCACATCACCCGGCCGGGCTATGCAGATCGCGGCCCCGACGGCCCCTTCTCCCTCAGCCCCCTTTGGCGCAACTCCGCCGCTGAGGGACGTCTGTTCGGCTGTGTCCTGGACGGAGACTGGATGCACGTCGGCGACCCGCAGGCGCGGGATGAAGCCGAGGCGAAACTGGCGGGAGAGGCGTGAGCGTCTTCGATCCCTTCCTCGGCGACACGCCGCGCTGGTACGCCATCCCCGCGCACCGGCCGTTCCTTGAAGACCTGGCCGCCGGCGTCCTGGCCTGGCTGGGCGATCTGCCGCCCGAAACCCTGTCGGACGCCACCATCCTGTTGCCCAACCGCCGGGCGGCGCGCGCCTTCACCGGCGCCCTCTCCAAGCTGTCGCAGGGTCGCCCCGTTCTGCTGCCTCAGGTGCGGCCGCTAGGCGATCTGGAGGAGGACGAGCCGCCGTTTACGCCCGGCGCCCTGGGTCTGGACCTGCCGCCCGCCATCCCCGCCCTGACCCGCCGGTTCGAGATGGCGCGGATGATCGTCGAACAGTTCGATGCGTCCCTGAGCCCGATGCGCGCGCTGGACCTGGCCGACGCGCTGGGCGGCTTCCTCGATTCCTGCCAACTGGAAGAGATTCAGAACCCCGAGCGGATCGCGACCCTGGTCGACGGCGAAATGGCCGAACACTGGGAACGGTCGGCCGAGTTTCTGGGTCTGGCGGTCGAGGCCTGGCCGAAGCGTCTGGCCGAACTGGGTCTGGTCGATCCGGCCTGGCGTCGCGCGACCCTGCTGCGCCGCCTCGCCGAGCTGTGGGACCGCGAGCCGCCGCGCCAGCCCGTCATCGCCGCCGGCTCGACCGGCACGGTTCCCGCCGCCGGCGACGTGCTGAAGGCCGTGGCCAGGGCGCCGCTGGGCTGCGTCGTCCTGCCCGGCCTCGACCTGGATCTGGACGCCGGCGTCTGGGACCGGCTGGACGAACAACATCCGCAAAGCGCGATGAAGCGGCTGCTGGACCGCTGCGACATCGTGCGCGAAAGCGTCCGCCCCTGGTTTCGTCCCGCCGTTCCTGCGGCCGTCGAGGCGCGCGGATTGGCGCGCCAGCGGCTGGTCAACGAGGCGCTGCGACCCGCCGAGGCCACCGACGACTGGCGCCGCGCCATCCGCGACATCCGCTCGGCCGCCGCTGCGCGCAGCGAGGCGCGTGATCCGATCGCCGAGGGCTTGCAGGGCCTGTCCCTTCTGTCCGTCCGCGCGGAGGAAGAGGCCGCCGCCGCCATCGCCCTGATGATGCGCGAGACGTTGGGAACGCCGGGCAAGACCTGCGCCCTGGTCACGCCGGATCAGGCCCTGGGCCGCCGCGTCGCCGCCCGGCTGGAGCGTTGGGGGGTCATCCCCGATTCGTCCGCCGGCGCCCCCCTGTCGCGCCTGCCCGCCGGCGCCCTGGTCGATCTGTGCGCGCGCTGGATCGCCGATCCGGTCCAGCCCCATCTGCTGCTCGCCGTGGTCAAACATCCGCTGGTCCGGTTCGATCTGGGCGACGCTCCTCAGGCCGCCGCCGTCGCCGCGCTGGAGGAACACGCCCTGCGCGGTCCCCGCCCGCGCGACTTCGCCGCCATCCACCGCCGCCTGCTGGAGGCGGTCCAGCCCGACCGGCGCGGCAAGGCGCCGCCGGAATGGAAGCAGGCCAGGCTGTCGGGCGCGACCCGTTTGGTCGATCAGCTTCAGGCCGCAGTCGAAGCCGCGACCGCCGTTTTCACCCCCGACGCGGATCTGAACGTCGCCGCCTCGGCCCTGACCCGGCTGATCGAAACCCTGGCCGGCCAGAACGCCTGGGCCGGCCCCGACGGCGAGGCCGCCGCCGCCCTGTTGTCCGGCCTGATCGAGGGCGGGGCGTCGTTGGGCCGCATCCGCCGCGGGGAACTGGCCGAACTGGTTACATCCTTGATCAAGGAAAACGTCGTGCGGACCGGCGGGGCCACCCATCCGTCGCTGCGCATTCTAGGGGCCATCGAGGCGCGTCTGGTGCGCGCGGACCGGATGATCCTGGCCGGGCTGGAGGAGGGCGTCTGGCCCCAGGCGGCCCCGACCGATCCCTTCCTGTCGCGCCCGATGCGCAAGGCCCTGGGCCTGCCGCCGCCCGAACGTCGCCTGGGCCAGACGGCGCAGGATTTCGTCCAGGCCGCCTGCGCCGACGAGGTCATCCTGATCCACAGCGAGCGGCGCGGCGGACAGCCCGCCGTCCGCTCGCGCTGGCTGTGGCGGCTTGAGATGTTGACGCGCGGGGCCGGCGTGGCGTTGCCGCGTCCCACGACCGTGCTTGACTGGGCCCGCGCCCTGGACGCGCCCCCGCCCGGCCCGCCCCGGTTCGCCAAACGGCCGGAGCCGCGCCCGCCGGTGCATCGCCGTCCGCGCAGCCTGTATGTCACCCGCATCGAACGCTGGGTGCGCGACCCTTACGCCATCTACGCCCTGTGGGTGCTGGGGCTGGAGGCGATGGAGCGGCCCGGCGCATCCGCCGAAGCGCTGGCGCGGGGCAACGCCGTCCACGCCGCCATCGAGCGGCTGACGCTGGACTGGCCGAACGACCTGCCTGACGACTGCGAGGCCATCCTACATGACCATCTGCTGCGCGAACTGGGCGCACGCGGCTTCGAGGATGCGGCCATGGCCCGCGAGGCGCCGCTGGCCCGCAACTGCGCCCGCTGGCTGACCGAGTTCGAGCGCCGGCGTCGGGCGCGCGGCGTCGATATCCTGGTGGAACAGCAGGGGACGATGATCTTCGACGCCCCCGCTGGCCCCTTCACCGTCAAGGCCTTCGCCGACCGGATCGAACTGGCGTCCGACGGCGCGGCGGTCATGGACTTCAAGACCGGGGCGGCGCCGTCCGCCAAACAGGTCAAGTCCGGCTTCGCGCCGCAACTGACCCTGACCGCCGCCATCCTGGCCGACGGCGGGTTCAAGGACACCAACGGCCCGGTCACGCCCGACGAACTCACCTATGTCCGCGTGGTCGGGCGAAAAACGGCGGGCGAAGTCGTCACCCGCGCCTCGGGTCTTGAGGCCGCCGACCTGGCCCAGGCGGCGCTGGAGGGGCTGAAGCGCCGGGTCGCTCGTTTCGACGACGAGAACACGCCTTACGTCTCTTGGGCCGCGCCTCAGTTCATGGGCAATCAGGGCGGCAACTACGACCATCTGGCCCGCGTCTGGGAATGGTCGGTGATCGGCGACGGCGAGGACAGCGAATGACCGCCCCCTCCCCTCAGATCATCGCGGCCGATCCGCGCCTGACCGTCTTCGTCACCGCCAACGCCGGTTCGGGCAAGACCACCACACTGGTCAACCGGGTGGCGCGACTGCTCTTGGACCAGGTCGATCCCGGCGCCATCCTGTGCGTCACCTACACCAAGGCCGCCGCCGCCGAGATGCAGGCCCGGTTGTTCGACCAACTGGGCGGCTGGGCCGTGCTGGACGACGAAGAGCTGTCCAAAAAGGTCGCGAAACTGGACGACGGCGACCCAAAAACTCTCGACGGCCAAGCCCTGTCCCGCGCGCGCAAGCTGTTCGCCCGCGCGCTGGAGACGCCGGGCGGCCTGAAGATTCAGACCATCCACGCCTTCTGCGAAAAACTGCTGCGCCGGTTCCCGCTGGAGGCCGGGGTCTCGCCCCGCTTCACCGTGCTGGAAGACCAGGCCGCGACCGCCCTCAGCCACGCCGCGCGCGAGGACCTGGCCCGCGCCGCCGTCGCCGATCCGGACGGCCCCATCGGCCAGGCCTACAGCCATTTCGCCGTCGAACTGGACTGGCAGCGATTCCAGGCCCTGCTGTCGATGATCGAGGCCAAACGCGCCGACCTGCTGGACTATATCGACCGCGCCGAGGCCGGGACCGCGCCCGATCCCTGGGCCCTGACCGGCGCCGAGCGCGACCGCAGCCCGGAGGATCTTGAACAGGACTTTATCGCCTGGATCGACTGCGCCGAATGGAACCGCATGGCCGAGGCCATGGAAACCGGCTCGGCCAATGACAAGAAGATCGCCGACGCCATGAGCGTCGCCGCTCCGCCCTACGCCGGGTTCGCGGCCTTGGCCGGCGTCTTCTGCACCCAGGCGGGCGAACCGCGAAAGAGCATGGGCACCAAGTCGGCGCCGCAGGGCGCGGTCGGCTGGCTGCTGGACCTCCAGGCCAAGTTCCTCGCCACGCGCGAAGCCCTGCGCAAGGCCAAGGTCGCCGACGATACGGTCAAGGTCCTGACCCTGGCCCGCGCCCACGCCGCCTTTTACGAAGCGGCCAAGGCCCAGCGCGGGGCGTTGGACTTCCCCGATCTGGTCGCGCGGGCCGCCGCCCTGCTGACCCAAAGCGGGGCCGCCGCCTGGGTGCTGTACAAGCTGGACGGCGGGGTCGATCACGTCCTGATTGACGAGGCCCAGGACACCGCCCCCGAACAATGGGCCATCGTGCGCGCCCTGACCGGCGAGTTCTACTCCGGCGAAAAGTCCGGCCGCACCGTCTTCGCCGTCGGCGACGAGAAACAGTCGATCTACTCGTTCCAGGGCGCCCGACCCGAACGGCTGCGCCAGGAACGCGGCGCCTTCCTCGCTCTGGCCGAGGGCGCCGGCGAACCGTTCGCCGGGCCGGAACTGAACACCTCCTACCGCTCGACCGAAGAGGTGCTGGCTTTCGTGGACGCCGTCTTCGCCGACCCCGACCGCACTCGCGCCCTGACCGGCCCGCAGGGCGATATCGCCCGACACCTGCCCGCCCGCATCGGCCAGCACGGCGCCATCGACCTGTGGCCCCTGTTCCTTGACGAGCCCGCGCCAGAAACCGACGCCTGGGACGATCCGGTCGATCAGGAAGGGGCCGGCAGCGCCAGAAAACGCCTGGCCCGCGACCTGGCCCGCGAGATCCGCCGTCAGGTCGAAAGCGGCGTCGCCGTCTTCGATCGCAGCACCCGCGACCTGCGCCCCGCCGGCTATGGCGACTACATCGTCCTGGTCCGCCGCCGCGACGCGACCTTTGAAGAGATCATTCGGGCGCTGAAGACGGAAGGGCTGCCCGTCGCCGGGGCGGACCGGCTGAAGCTGTCCAGCCATATCGTCTTCGACGACCTGATCTCGCTGGCGCGTTTCGCCCTCTTCCCCGACGACGACCTGTCCCTGGCCGAGGTGCTGCGCAGCCCGCTGTGCGATGTGGACGAGGACGGCCTGTATGCGCTGGCCGGGCGCGAAAACCGCAAGGCCGGCCAGCTGTGGCGCGACCTGCGCGACCGGGCGCACGAACGCCCCGAATGGACCCGCGCGCGTGATGCGCTGCAGGCCGCCATCGGCGCGCGCGGCGGCGATCCCTTCGCCTTCTTCTCCCAGGCCCTGAACCGGGTGGACGCCACCGGCCGTTCCGGCCGCGCCCGCATCCTGGCCCGGCTGGGGCGCGAGGCGGAAGAAGCCATCGACGAAACCCTGAACCAGGTGCTGGCCGCCGAAAATCGGGGCGCGATCGATCTGGAGACCTGTCTGGCCCAGTTGGAGGCCGCAGACGTCGAGGTGAAGCGCGAACTGGAGGGCGCGCGCGGCGAGGTCCGCGTCATGACCGTCCACGGCGCCAAGGGTCTGGAGGCGCCCATCGTCATTCTGCCCGACACCACCATGAAGGCGAAGGCGCAAGGTCCGTCCCTGATGCCTGCGGTCACGCCGGAGGGCGAAGGCGGGGCCTGGCTGATGGCGCCCGGCTCGGCGAAGGACGACTGCCAGGCCTCGGCCGACGCCCGCGCCGCGCGCCAGGCCCGCACCGACGACGAGACCCTGCGCCTGCTCTATGTCGCCCTGACCCGCGCGCGCGACCGCGTCATCGTCATGGGTCGCGCCTCAAGCCGGGGGGCCGAGGCCGGCAGTTGGTGGTCGATCCTCGAGGAAACCTTCGACCGCTTGGGCGATCAGGTGCGCGAAGTCGAAAACGGCGTGCGTCGCTATGGCGTCGACCCCGAGCGTCGCCCGGTCGCCGTCGATGAAATCCGGCTCGCCGCCGCCCTGCCCTCTTGGGCCGCCTCGCCGCCGCCGGCCGACGCCGCCGCCCGCTTCGCCTCGCCGTCGCGGATGGAGGGCGGCGCGATCCGCATCCCCGCCCCCTCGCCTTTGGCCAACCGCGCGGCCGGCGGGGCATCGCTGGGGCGGTTCCGGCGCGGAGACCTGGTCCACCGGCTGCTGGAACGCTTGCCCGAGATCGCGCCCGCCGACCGCCCCGATGCCGCCCGACGCCTGCTGGCCCGCGAGACCGATCTGGACGAGGCCCAGCGCGCCGAGATGATCGCCGCCGCCTTCTCTGTGCTGGACGACGCCCGTTTCGCCCCCGTCTTCGGTCCCGGCTCCCGCGCCGAGGTGGCCCTGACGGGATCAGCGCCCGACCTGCCGCCCGGCGTCGCCATCAACGGCCGCATCGACCGGCTGGTGGTCACGCCCGAGAAGGTTCTGGTCGTCGATTACAAGACCAACCGCCCTGCGCCAGACGCCGTCGAGGCGGTCGATCCCGCCTATGTGCTGCAGGCCGCCGTCTATGTCGCCGTGCTGAAGCGCCTCTATCCCGATCGCTCGGTCGAGGCCGCCCTGGTCTGGACCGACGGACCCAAGCTGATGCCCATTCCGGAAACCCTGCTGGCGGCGGCGCTCGCCAGCAGTTGAATTGCCCGCGATTCGCTCCCACATCTGCGACCGAACCCGGACGCTCCGGCCAACATCAACCTGCGCTCAAGCAGCGAGGCGCCGCGCGCCGAGCGATAGCGCCCAAGGAGCCATTCATGGCGACTGTAAAAGTTACCGACGAAAGCTTTGACGCCGACGTCCTGAAATCCTCGACCCCGGTCCTGGTCGACTTCTGGGCCGAATGGTGCGGCCCCTGCAAACAGATCGGCCCGGCGCTGGAACAGATCGCAGACGAATTGGGCGGTCAGGTCACCGTGGCCAAGATCAACATCGACGACAGCCCCATGACTCCGTCCAAGCTGGGCGTGAAGGGCATTCCGACCCTTATGCTGTTCAAGGACGGCCAGATGGCTTCGATGAAGGTCGGCGCCATGCCCAAGGGCAAGATCGTCGAATGGCTGGCCGAGGCCGGCGTCAAGGCCTAAGCCTTTTCGGCCCTGTCAGATCAAGCGCCCGCCGGTCCGACCGGCGGGCGTTTTTCATGCTAGGATGGCGCCATGAGCGACGAAGACACCCCGAACCCGGCTGACGACATTCCCGGCGAGACCCCGGTCCAGAAGGCCCTGCGACTGAAGAACGCCCGGCTGGATGCGCGCGCCAAGCCGCCGCGCGGCGGTCGATTCCAGCGCGAACAGGCCGCCCGCATCGCCGCCGGCAAGTCCAAGCCCTGGATGACGCGCTAGACCGAACTCTGGGTTTGGTCGGACGCAGTCCATCCGAACCCAGAGTTCGGTCCAGCATGACTCTGGAGCCTGATTCACGGCATCGATGAAATCGCGAAGCGATTCCATCTCAACCGATCAGGCTCTAGACCGGCCAGGTTTCCTCGCTGGCGCCCAGGACCTCGCCGGCCAGATACAGCGATCCGCAGATGGCGACCCGGCCCGCGCCCAGGCGTAGCGCCAAATCCAGCGCCTCGCCCACCGATCCCGCCGGGGTCGCCGCCAGCCCATGCCCGCGCGCCACGGCCGCCAGGGCCGCAGGCTCTGCCGCCGCGCCGTCGAAGCCGACGGTGAATACCGTCGCCTGACTGTCCTTCAGCGCAGCGAAGAAACCGCCCGCGTCCTTGTTGTTCAACATGCCGCAGATCAGGGCCAGGGGACGCGGCGCCCGCGCCTGACGCTCAGCCAGAAACGCCGCCAGCGCCCGCGCCGCGTGAGGATTGTGCCCCCCGTCCAGCCACAGCTCCGCCTCCGCCGCCTTGGCCGCAGCGCCGTATGGACCCGCCGAAACCCTCTGAAGCCGGGCGGGCCAACGCACGCGCTTCAGCCCCTCGGCGATCGCAGCCTCGGGCAGGTCCAGTTCGACCGCCGCCGCCACGGCCAGGGCCGCATTGTCGATCTGGTGCGCGCCCGCCAGGGCCGGCGCCGGCAGGTCCATGAACAGTTCGGCCGTCTGGAACGCCAGGCCGCCCCGCTCTGCCCAGGCGTCGAAGTCGACCCCCAGCACGTTCAGCCGCGCGTGGACGTCGGCGGCGCGCCGTTCAATGGCGTCCATCGCCTCTTCCTTCTGTCGCGCGATCACGGCCGGCGCCCCGGCCTTCAGCACTCCCGCCTTTTCCGATGCGATGGCGGCCAGGTCCGTGCCCAGGAACTCCGCATGGTCGTAATCGACCGGGGCGATAACGCTGAGCAGCGGCAGCTCGATCACATTGGTCGCGTCCAGCACCCCGCCCAGACCCACTTCGATGATGGCCAGGTCGGCGGGCGTCTCGGACATGGCCAGAAAGGCGGCGGCGGTGGTGCTTTCGAATACCGTGGCCTCGCTGTCCGTCTCGGCCATGACCGCCTCGATCCGGTCCAGGATCGCGTTCAGATGATCGTCCTCGATCAGCGTTCCGGCTAGTCGGATCCGCTCGTTGAACCGGACCAGATGGGGCGAGGTGTAGGCGTGCACCTTCAGCCCCGCCGCCTCGGCGATGGCGCGGATCAGGGCCACGGTCGATCCCTTGCCGTTGGTGCCCGCCACATGGATCACCGGCGGAAGCTTGTGCTGCGGATCGCCAAGGGCCGCGCACAGCACGCGCATTCTTTCCAACGAAAGGTCGATCCGCTGGGGGTGGCGCGCGCGTAGTCGTTCGGAGACGGGATCCATCCGCCTCCTTTACCCCCTGATTTCGAGAACCGCGACATGACTTCCAGGCCGCAGATCAGAACCGCGGCGCGCCTCGTCCTCGCGGCCGTCTTCCTGGGCGCGGGCGTGCTGCATCTGATGGTCCCCGGCCCCTTCGCGCGGATCACGCCGGCGTGGATTCCGCAGCCGGCCCTGGTCGTGGCCCTGACGGGGATCGCCGAACTGCTGGGAGCGGCGGGTCTGACGATCCCGCGCCTACGGGTCGCCGCTGGCTGGGCGCTGGCCGCCTACGCCGTCTGCGTCTACCCGGCCAACATCCAGCATGCCGTGAACTTTATGACGTCGGGCGCAGGGTTAGGCTGGGCCTATCACGGCCCGCGCCTGCTGTTTCAGCCGGTCATCGTGTGGTGGTGCCTGTGGGCCTCGACCGCGATCGACTGGCCCTTCAGGCGGTCTCAGGCGGCGGCGCGCGTGCCGCCCATCAGAATGGACAGGATCTGACCCAGGGTGCGCGGCAGGTCGGCGCGGGTCACGACCCGGTCCACCATGCCCTTTTCCTGCAGATATTCGGCGCGCTGGAAGCCGGGCGGCAGCTTCTCGCGGATGGTCGCCTCGATCACACGCGGTCCGGCGAAGCCGATCAGGGCGCCCGGCTCGGCGATGTGGACGTCGCCCAGCATGGCGTAGGAGGCCGTCACCCCGCCCGTCGTCGGGTCCGTCAGGACCACGGCGTAAGGCAGTCTGGCATCCTTCAGCTCTTCAACGGCCAAGGTGGTGCGCGCCATCTGCATCAGCGACAGGGCGCCCTCCTGCATCCGCGCGCCGCCGGCGGCGGTGAAACAGACCAGCGGAACCTTGCGGCTCACCGCCTCGCGCGCCGCCTTGATGAAGGCCTCGCCCGCCGCCATGCCCAGCGACCCGCCCATGAAGGTGAAGTCCTGGACGATCACGACCGCGTCCTGACCGCCGACCGAACCATAGCCGATGGCCATGGTGTCCTTGCGGCCCGCCGCCTTGCGCGCCGCATTCAGGCGATCCTTGTAGGATTTGCCGTCCGAGAATTTCAGCGGATCTTCCGGCACGTCCGGCGTGTCGATGGACTGGAAGACGCCGCCGTCGAAGGTGGCCTTCAGGCGGGTCGGCGCATCGATGCGCATATGCCGGCCCGACGGCGTCACCCAAAGGGCGGCCTCCAGGTCCGAGCGATACAGCATCTCGCCGCTGTCGGGATCCTTGACCCAGAGATTGTCCGGGGTGTCGCGGCGCGACACGATCTTGCGGACGCCGGGCGCAAAGCGGCTCAGCCAGCCGCCGCGCTTTTCCTGAGGCTTGGTCTTGTCGTTCATCCGCGCGCTCTTAGACGGTTTCCGCCACGGAAGCACTAGCGGCGACGGATCGAACCGCATCGCCCAGCGCCTTCACCCGGGCCAAAACGCGCGCCGCGACGGGTTCGTTCGCCTCCAGCGCCGCCGCCACCTCGTCCACCAGGGCCGAGCCCACGACCACCGCATCGGCGACGCGGGCGATCTCGGCGGCCCGTTCCGGCGTCTTGACCCCGAAGCCGACCGCGACCGGCAGGCCCGAGGCCTTGCGCACCCGCTCTACGGCCGGCGCCACCACATCCGCGTTCGCTTCCTTGACGCCCGTCACGCCCGCGACGGCGACATAATAGACGAAGCCCGACGTGCCCTGGACCACGATCTTTAGCCGCTCGTCATCCGAGGTCGGCGTCGCCAGGCGGATCAGCGAGATCGAAACCTTGTCCAGCGCCTCGATCAGAGGCCCGGCCTCTTCCGGCGGGCAGTCCACCACGATCAGCCCGTCGATGCCGCAGTCGGCGGCATAGGCGGCGAAGGCGTCATAGCCCAGGCTCTCGATCGGGTTCAGATAGCCCATCAGCACGATGGGCGTGGCGTCGTCGCCCTTACGGAATTCCTTGGCCAGATCCATGGTCGAGCGCAGGCCGAAACCCGCCGCCATGCCCCGGATCGCCGCCCGCTGGATCGGCGGCCCCTCGGCCATCGGATCGCTGAACGGAAAGCCCAGTTCGATGATGTCCGCGCCCGCAGCCGGCAGGCCGTTCAAGATCGCCAGCGCCTCTTCGCGCGACGGATCGCCGCCCATCACATAGGGAATGAAGGCCGCACGGCCCTCGGCCTTTAGCGCCTTGAAGCGCGCGTCGATACGGGCGGTGGTCATTGTTGCGGCGATCCGGCGGCGGCCGGCGGTGTCGCGGCCGCAGAAGCCGCGCACACGTCGCCCGGAATGGTGGCGAAGCCCAGATAGCCGGGCAGTTCGGCGACGGCGGTCTTGGTGGTGTCGTAGAAGGCGACCATCTGCATGCCGTCGCAGCCGCCGGCCTCGCGGCGCTTGATGAAGACGACGCGGTTGTCGTCGCCGCCGGCGGCCAGCCAGTTCTTGGTTTCCAGATCGGCGATATAGGCGTCGGCCAGAGCGCCGATCTGGCCCAGTTGCGCGGTCACGCACCAGGCCCGCCCGGTCAGATTGTTCAGCCCGCCGCAATCGGGCGACAGCTCCGCGCCCGGCAACAGGCCGACGTCGGCCGGACCGCCTTGCGGCGCAGCGGGGGCCGGCGTTTGGGCCTGCGCAACGGCGGCGGACAGGCTCAGGACGGCGGTCGCCGCAACAAGAGTACGGATCACAGGTTCACTCCCAGATGTTTGGCGACCTGGAAGATGTCCTTGTCGCCGCGCCCCGACATCAGCAGGACGACGTCGCCGCCCTTGCCGACTTCGCGCGCCACTTCGCCCGTCCGCGCCAGAGCGTGGGCCGGCTCCAGCGCCGGAATGATGCCTTCCAACTTGGAGCACAGCTGGAACGCTTCCAGCGCCTCATTGTCTGTCGCCGAGCGGTATTCGGCCCGGCCGATGTCGTGCAACCAGGCGTGTTCTGGCCCGATGCCCGGATAATCCAGACCAGCCGAGATCGAGTGCCCCTCGACGATGTTGCCGTCTTCGTCCTGAAGCAAATAGGTCCGATTGCCGTGCAGCACGCCCGACCGCCCGCCCTTAAGCGAGGCCGCATGATCCGGTGTATCCAGCCCATGGCCGGCCGCTTCGACGCCGATCAGGCGCACGCCCTCGTCCTCGATGAAGGGGTGGAAGGCGCCGATGGCGTTCGAACCGCCGCCGATGCAGGCGACCACGGCGTCCGGCAGCCTGCCCATCCGGGCCATCGACTGGCTCTTGATCTCCTTGCCGATTACAGACTGGAAATCGCGCACCATGGCCGGATAGGGGTGCGGACCCGCCGCCGTGCCGATGATGTAATAGGTGTCCGAGACGTTGGTGACCCAGTCGCGCATCGCCTCGTTCATCGCGTCCTTCAGGGTCGCGGCCCCGGCCGTGACAGAGAAGACTTCCGAACCGAGCAGACGCATGCGGAACACGTTCGGCTGCTGCCGCTCCACGTCCACCGCGCCCATATAGACGGTGCAGGGCAGGCCGAAGCGCGCCGACACGGTCGCCGAGGCGACGCCGTGTTGCCCCGCGCCGGTCTCGGCGATGATGCGCGTCTTGCCCATGCGGCGCGCCAGCAGGATCTGGCCCATACAGTTATTGATCTTGTGCGCGCCCGTGTGGTTCAGGTCCTCGCGCTTCAACCAGATGTTGGCCCCGCCGAAATGTTCGGTCAGGCGCTCGGCGAAATACAGCGGGCTTTCGCGACCGACGTAATGCTCCAGATAACCGTCAAGCTCGGCCTGGAAACTGGGGTCCGCCTTGGCCGCCTTGTAGGCCGCGTCCAGCTCGTGGATCAGCGGCATCAGGGTCTCGGCCACAAACTGACCGCCATACGGACCGAAGCGACCCTGCGCGTCCGGCCAGGCGTAGGCGTTCGACAGCGGCTGGGTGGAAGCGGCGGCTTGAATGGGGGTCTGGGCGTTCACGGTTTCGACTTTCACGCGGAGAGGCGTCGCAATTACGACCGGCGCGCGTTTTGGATGAAGGTTGCGATCCGGTCGGCGTCCTTAACACCCGGCGCGCTTTCCACGCCAGAGGACACGTCGACCATGGGCGCGCCCGTAATCCTCAGCGCCTCGGCCACATTGTCCGGGTTCAGACCACCCGCCAGGAACCACGGACGGCGGACGGCGCGGCCGGACAGCAGGGTCCAGTCGAAAGCCACCCCATGCCCTCCACTGTAGAATGCCCCCTTGGGCGCTTTGGCGTCCAGCAGCAGGTGGTCTGCCGCTTCCATCGCTTCCAGTCCGACCAGGTCTTCTGCGCCGGACACCCCCACCGCCTTGATCACTGGAATTTTCCAGTCGGTCCGTGCGTTGCGAATCTGAAGCGGCGTTTCGCGACCATGTAGCTGAATCATGTCGGGCCGAAGATCATGAACCAGATCGTCCATCTCAGGACCGACCATGTCGGCAAACAACAATACGGTTTTCGCTCGGCCGCGCGCCCGATTTACCAGCCGCTTCGCCAAGGCCGGCCCGGCGTACCGCGGACTGGCCTTAACCATCACGAAGCCAACAAAGTCCGCCCCCGCATCCAGCGCGGCATCCAGCGTGTCCGGCGTGGTCAACCCACAAATCTTGATCTTCGTCGTCATGGCACGATCACCGACAGGCCGATGTCGCGCGCGACTGCGGCCATATCTTCATCAAGCGTCGCCAGAACACAGCCATGCCGCATGACGAGAGCTAGGTGGACGCCGTCCGGAGCACGCAGTCGAACGTCGTTTCTCACCAATCGACGCGCAGCAACTATATCGGCGTTTAGAACGTCAAGAACGACTCTCGTCGATAACCAATGATCGAGATCGAGTTCGAGCCTTCGTCGGTCACGATCGATCAGTCGTCTCATCCGCGACTGCACAGAGAGTGCGGATGTGAATTCGGTCGCGGTCCAAGCGCTCAAGACAATCGCATCGACACCTCCTGCCCAATCCAGGACACGGTTGGTGTGATTATCCTCGTGCAACAGCGACACCAGCACGCTGGTGTCCAGATAGACCGTCAAATCTCTTCGTCCCGCATCATCCGCACCAGCGTGACGGAATCCATTGGCACGGTCGGTTTCACGCGAACGCGCTTGAACCATTCGACGTCGATGGGTCCGGATGTCGGGACGATCTCCTGCGCTGGCTCCAGCCGTGCAATGGGCACGCCGCGCCGCGTGATGGTCACGGCCTCGCCCGCCAGCATGCGATCCAGCAGCTTGGGCAGGTTATTCTTGGCTTCGGCTACGGAATAGCTGGACATGGCCATCAAGATAGCCATCGGACCGCCCGATGTCCATCAGGCGAAGATCGAGGCGACCTCGTCCGCCGTCGCCAGCCGCCACTGACCGGGCGCCAGATCGGCGGGCAGCGCCAAGCCGCCCAGCCGTTCGCGATGCAGGGTCTCGACGTGGTTGCCGGCGGCGGCGAACATCCGGCGCACCTGATGATAGCGCCCCTCCGTTACCGTCAGCAGGGCCTCGGTCGGCGTCACGACCTCCAGCACCGCCGGCGCCAGCGGCTTGTCTTCGCCCTCCAGCACCAGTTCGCCCGAGGCGAACAGCGCGCCTTCCGTTCCGGTCAACGGCCGCGCCAGACCGGCCCGGTAAACCTTGGCCACATGGCGTTTGGGACTGATCACCCGGTGCAGCAGATCGCCGTCGTCGGTCAGCAGAAGCAGGCCCGTCGTCTGCTTGTCCAGCCGTCCGATGGTCGAGATGGCGGGATCGCGCGCCCGCCAGCGTCTCGGCAGGATGTCATAGACCAGCGCCCCTTCTTCCTTGTGCGAGCAGGTCATGCCCAGCGGCTTGTTCAGCAGGATCACCAGCCCTTGCACGGGGTCCAGCGGCTCGCCGTCGATCTCCATTCGCGTGGGCAGGTCCGGCGTCACCGCAATGCGTTTGGACACGTCCGTCAGGTCCGCCCCGTCCAGCACGATGCCGCCCGCCTTGGCCATCCGCGCCATTTCGGCGCGTGATCCATAGCCCATCGAGCCCAGCAGACGATCGACCCTCGACGTCGGGGTTTTCTTCATGCGCTACCGCCCTTCGGACTGCTTGAGCGCGGTCACTTCACCGCCTCAAACAGCTTGTAGCCGCCCGCCTCGGCGACAAGCCGCACCCGCTTGAACGCCGTGTTCAACTCGGCCTCATAGGGAAGGTGCCGGTTGGCGACGACCCAGGCGACGCCGCCCTTTTTGAGCAGCTCGGCCGCCTTGCGGATAAAGGCCTGACCCAACCGCCGGTCCTCGGCCCCGCCGTCGTGGAAGGGCGGATTGCTGACGACGAAATCCTTGTCGCCCTTGGCTTCCAGGGTGCGGGCGTCCGACCACCAGACCTTGGCGCGGTCGTCCTCGATATTGCGTCGAGCGGCCTGGATGGCGCGGCGATCCAGATCGACCATCTTCAGTTTGCTCACGGCGGGAGAGCGCAGCACCACGATCGACAGCGCGCCGTAGCCGCAGCCCAGATCGACCCCCTCGCCCTTCATCGCCGGCAGATGTTCGGCCAGCAGCGCCGAGCCCGGATCGATCCGGTCCCAGGCGAACACGCCGGGCTGCGACCAGGCCTCCAGCCCCGGCACGATCTGCGGCTCGCCCGCGGCGATGGCTTCGTCCAGCCCCTCGACCGTTTCGGGCCGAATGACGATGCAGCGGCGATGGTGCGCCTTGGCCGTCTCGGCGACCTCGACCCCAAACGCCTTCAACTCCTTGGCCAGGCGCGATCCGCCCTTGTCCTTGGGCGCCATGACGTCCAGCCGTCCGCCGACCTTCAGCGCCTTCAGCGCCAGGGCCAGCACATAGCGCCGCTCCAGCACGCCGGGCGGGGCGTAGATCATGACGCTGTCGGCCGAGCTCGGTTCCTGCGCCTCCAGCGCAGCCGAGTCCGGGATCAGGGGCGAGGTCTGGGTCGCGTCGCCGGGCGGATCGAAGACGACCGGCGGGCGGCCGTACAGAAGCGTGGTCATGGTCTCAGAACCCCGCCTGCAACAGCACCAGACCCACGACCCCGACCACGATCCGCCACCAGGCGAAGACGCCGAACCCGCGCTTGGACACGAAATCCAGCAAGAAGCGCACCACGGCCAGGGCCGAGATGAAGGCCACGACGAAGCCCACGACGATCAGGCCGACGTCGCTGAAATCCAGCGTCTTGTGGTTCTTCAACAGGTCATAGGCCACCGCCGCCCCCCATGGTGGGCAGGGCCAGGAAGAAGCTGAACTCAGCCGCCGACCGCTTGTCGGTCTTCAGCAGCAGTCCGCCGGCGATGGTGGCGCCGGACCGCGACACGCCGGGGATCATGGCCAGGCACTGGAACAGGCCGATCAGGAAATAGATGCGCATCGGATAGGCCTCGGCGTCCAGCCAGCGGGGCTTCTTGTCCATCCGGTCCAGCAGCAGCAGGATCACTCCACCGACGATCAGGGCGATGCACACCACCTGGGGCGTCTCGAACAGCACCGTCTTGATGAAGTCATAGGCCAGGAAACCGATCACGACGGCCGGCGCGAAGGCGACCAAAAGCCCGATCAGGAACCGGCGCGCCTCGGCGTCGAAGGGCCAGCGCGTCGCCAGGGTCCACAGCTTTTTGAAATAGACGCTGACGATGGCCAGCAATGCGCCCAGCTGGATCACGATCTCGAACGTCTTGCCCGCGCTCTCGAAGCCCATGAAATGGCCCAGCAGCAGCATATGGCCGGTCGACGAGACCGGAATGAACTCGGTCAGCCCCTCGACCAGACCCAGAATAATGGCGGCAAGCCAGTCCGACATGAGACCCTCGAAAACCAATGCGCCCGGAACGCGCCGCGCCCGGATGCCTTCCCCCCTAGAGCATGATCGTTTCTGACGAAACGACCCGTTTGGGCCAGCGGTTGGCTTTCAGCCACGATTGCGCGAGAAGAAGCCGACAATGACGACGCCCGCCCCCGCCCCCGCCTCGCTCGACGACGCCCATCTGGCCACCCGCCGCATCACCCGCCTGTCGGTCGGGGTCGCGGTGGTACTGATCGCCATGAAGGCCTTTGCGCTGGGCGCCTCAGGATCCGTCTCCATCCTGGCGACCCTGGCGGATTCGGTTCTGGATCTGGCGGCGTCACTAACCACGTTCTTCGCGGTGCGCTGGGCCGCCGCGCCGGCTGACGAGGACCATCGCTATGGCCATGGCAAGGGCGAGGCCCTGTCCGCCCTGGTCCAGGCCGGGCTGGTTTTCGCCTCGGCTATCTTCATCGCCTGGGAGGGGGTTCAGCGCATCTTCGACCCCCGTCCTGTGACCTCCGGCGTCTGGGCCACGGGCGTCATGGTCGCGGCCATCGCCATCACCGCCTGGCTGGTGTGGATGCAGACCCAGACGCTGAAGAAGACCGGCTCCCTTGCCGTCGCCGGCGACCGCGCCCATTACGCCGCCGACCTGGCCGCAAACGTCGTTGTGCTGATCGGGGTGATTTCGGGCGCCTTCCTCGGCGCGCCAGGGCTGGATGCAGCGGCGGGCATCGTCGTCGCCGTCTGGCTGTTCTGGGGCGCGACGGGCATGTTGAAGGCCGCCGCCGATCACCTGCTGGACCGCGCCGTGCCGGAGGCCGACCGCGCCGCCATCACCAAGGCCGTCCTCGCCGACCCACAGGTCTTCGGCGTGCACCAACTGCGCACCCGCATGTCCGGTCAGGTGATGATGGTCCAGATGCATGTCGACCTGGACGCGCACCAGACGCTGGACGCCGCCCACGCCATTGTCGTCGCCGCCGAGAACCGGGTGCTGGCCCAGTATCCCGCCGCCGACATCCTGATCCACGCCGACCCGCGCGGCCACGCCGGTCCGCAGCCCGCGATCCCGGCTGCGGCTCCCGCCGAGCCGCAAGCCGCCTCGACCGGCCCAGCGCCCAAGGGGCCGTGGTCCTGACCTTGCGTCCAATTTCAATGCAGTAAACGCGCATTAACGGGTCCGGGCGCATCACCCTTAGATGGCCGACCCTTGCGTTCTTTTCCACTTCGCCTTCCAGCCCGCCTCGCGCGCCGCGCGACTGGCGCTGGGAGAGGCGCGGATCGAATGGACCGACACCCCGGTTCGTCCGTGGGAGAACGATTGCCCGGTCAATGACTTCAATCCGTCCGGCCTGCCGCCGGTGATCCAGACGATGGATCGCGGCCGTCCGCTGGTGCTGTGCGAACTGCCCGCCATCCTGGGGTGGATCGAGGATCAGCAGAAGGGGCCGGTGCTGCTGCCCGCCGATCTGGCCGAACGGGCCGAGGCGCGCCGTCTGACCGGCTGGTTCGAGCGCCGCTTCATGGACGAGGTCGATGCCGTCCTGCTGCACGAGCGGATGGAAAAACCCCTGCTCAAGCTGGGCCCGCCTGAAGCCCGCGCCCTGCGCGACGGGCGCGACGCCCTGAAATCCCACCTCGCCATGCTGGAAGACCTCATCGCCGCGCGCGACTGGCTGGCCGGCCGCCGCCTGTCCCAAGCCGACCTGATCGCCGCCGCCCACCTGTCGGTGCTGGACTATTTCGGCGAGATCCAGTGGAAGACCTGGCCCGGACTGAAGACCTGGTACTCCAAGCTTAAATCCCGCCCCTGCTTCCGCCCCCTGCTCGCCGACCGCTTCGTCGGCGTGCCGCCCTCGGCCTGGTACGCAGATCTGGATTTTTGAGGCGATAGCGCAAATCTTTTCCCTCCCCGTCCGGGGAGGGTGGCCGAGCGCAGCGAGGTCGGGTGGGGGCGGCAAGGCGACGTCCCACGATATGTCTTCATTCCAAGTACGTGCGGCCCAGCCGGGCCGTCCCCACCCCGTCGCTGCGCGACGACCCTCCCCGGACGGGGAGGGAGAAGCGTTTGCCCTTTGCGTCGGGCGGTGAAGAAAATACGTGCTATCCCCCGCCCCGTGTCCGACCGCCTGAAAACCTTCATCCGCCAGCGCGCGGCCGAGCTGGGCTTCGATGTCTGCCGGTTCGCCTCGGCGGCCGACGCCTGGCCGGCGGGCGAGCGGCTGCGGCGTTTCGTGGACGAGGGCCGGCATGGCGCCATGGAATGGATGGAGACGACGCTGGATCGCCGCCAGCATCCGACCGCCATGTGGGACGAGGCTAGGACCGCCATCGTCCTGGGCATGAACTACGGCCCTGAGCAGAACCCGCTGGATCAGCTGGCTGACCGTTCGGCCGGCTACATCTCGGTCTATGCGCGCGGCGACGACTATCACGAGGTCATCAAGGGCCGGCTGAAACAGCTGGCCGGCCAGATCGCCGCCCGCAACGGCGCGGACATCAAGGTCTTCGTCGACACCGCCCCCCTGATGGAAAAGCCGTTGGCCCAGCGCGCCGGCCTGGGCTGGCAGGGCAAGCACACCAATCTGCTCAGCCGCACCCACGGCAACTGGCTGTTCCTCGGGACCATCCTGACCGCCGCCGAGATCGCGCCGGACGCGGCCGAGAGCGAACACTGCGGCCGCTGCACCGCCTGTCTAGACGCCTGCCCGACGAACGCCTTCCCCGCCCCGTTCCAGCTCGACGCCCGGCGCTGCCTGTCCTACCTGACCATCGAGTTCGCCGGTCCCTGGCCGGTCGAGTTCCGCACCCTGACCGGATCGCGCATCTATGGCTGCGATGACTGTCTGGCGGTCTGCCCGTGGAACAAGTTCGCCCAGGAAGCGCGTGAGATCAGGCTTTTGCCGCGTGAGGCTTTTGAAAGCCCGCACCTGCACGACCTGCTGGCGCTGGACGACGCCGCCTTCCGCGCCCTGTTCACCAAGAGCCCGGTCAAACGGATCGGCCGTGACCGCTTCCTGCGAAACGTCCTCTACGCCGTCGGCAACTCGGACGACGCCTCCCTGATCGCCCCGACGAAAGCCCTGCTGGCCGACCCCTCGCCCCTGGTGCGCGGCGCGGCGGTTTGGGCCCTGTCGCAACTCACGCCGCCCGACGACTTCGCGGCCCTGGCCAAGGCGACGACCGAGACCGATCCTAAGGTTCTAGGCGAATGGCGGCGCTCTTGAGGTCTAGGTCCCGCTTCGCAGCGAATCGACGAATTGCGTGAGGGTCACCCCATGGCCGTGCCGACGCCCGATCCGCCGCCGGGCACCTTGGCCACGTCGAGCAGCTTCAGGCGGAAGATCAGCACGGAGTTGGCGGGGATCTTGGGATTACCCTGCTCGCCATAACCCAGCTCGGGCGGGACATAGAGCAGCCATTCGTCGCCGACGCGCATCTTCTGCAGCGCCTCGGTCCAGCCCTTGACCACTTCCTCGGGCGTGAACACGGCCGGCGCCCCACGCGCGAAGGAGCTGTCGAATACGCTGTTGTCGACCAGCTTGCCTTCGTAGTCGACCTTGACCAGGTCGTTGCGGTCGGGGCTGACGCCGCCGGCCGGCCCCGCCTGCACCACCTTGTATTGCAGGCCGCTGGGCAGGGTCTGAACGCCCTCTTCCTTGGCGTTCTGGGCCATGAAGGCGGCCGCCTCGGCCTTGCCCGCGTTCGGATCGACCGGCTCGGCCTGGCCGCAGCCCGACAGCAAGAAGGCCGCGACGATCGCCGCCCTACCCCATCCGAAGTTCATAACCGCGTTCCTTCAAGGCCTCGCCGATCTCGTCGGCGTGGGCGCTATCGCGCGTTTCGACCATGATGTCGAACTCGGCGCCCTTGGCCGGCACGTCCAGCGCCAAGCGGTTGTGGACCACGTCGATGATGTTGCCGCCCAGGCCGCCGATCACCGCCGCCATGGCCGACAACATGCCCGGCCGGTCGTCGCCCAAGATGCGATAGACGATCAATCTCCGCTCACGGACCATCTCGCGGTTCAAGACGACCGCCAGCATCCGCGCATCGATGTTTCCGCCGCACAGCTCCAGCCCGACCTTCATCCCCTTGAACCGGTCGGGATAGGCCAGAAGGGCCGCCAGACCGCCGGCGCCCGCGCCTTCGGACACCGTCTTCTCATAGGTGACATAGGTGGCGACGGCCCGTTCGAAGTCGGCCTCCTCGCAGACGAAGACCTCGTCCACCAATGGGTCGGCCAAGGCGAAGGGAATGTCGCCAACCGCCTTGATGGCGATGCCCTCGGCGATGGTCTGGCCGGTGCAGACCGGCGGCTTACCCGCCCGTTTGGCGGTGAAGGAGGGATAGCGCGCGGCCTCGACGCCGAAGACCTTGATGTTCGGCTTCATCGCCTTGGCCGCGATGGCGCAGCCCGCAATCAGCCCGCCGCCGCCGATGGGGATGATCAGGGCCTCGACCTCGGGCGCATCCTCCAGAAGCTCGATCGCGCAGACGCCCTGGCCCGCCACGATGCCTTCGTCGTCGAAGGCCGATACGAAGACATAGCCCTTTTCGGCTTCCAGCCGCTTGGCCGCCTCGGTCGAACCGGTGAAGTCCAGCCCCTCGATCACCACGGTCGCCCCGTGCGAGCGGGTGCCGTTGATCTTGGCGAAGGGCGTGCCCTCGGGCATGACGATGGTCACCGGCACGCCCAGCCGTCCGCCGTGATAGGCCAGGGCCTGGGCGTGGTTGCCGGCGCTGGCGGCCACCACGCCGCGCTTCATCTCCTCGGGGCTCAGCATCAGCAGCCGGTTCAGGGCCCCGCGCTCCTTGAAGCTGCCGGTGAATTGCAGATTGTCGAACTTCACCCAGACCTCGGCTCCGGTCAGCTGCGACAGCTTTCTGGAATAGCGGGTCGGGGTGCGGTCGACCGCGCCGGCGATCCGGGTGCGCGCGGCTTGGATATCGGCGAAGGTGACGGTCATACGGGGCGTTTCCGAGCTGTCGCGCCTCGACGACTGGGCGCGTTGCCGGGCCTGTTTCGCGCGTTGTCGGGTCCGGGTCCAGAGGGGGAATCTTGAGCGTGGAAGTCGCCCGGCCTGTCGTGCGATAGTGAGGCCGTCGTCCCCCACGACCCCGAAATCCCGGAGGAAGCCCCATGTCGATCCGTTCGTTCGCCGCCCCTGGCCTGGCTCTCGCCCTGACCGCCGCAGCGCTCTCCGCCTGTGCGCCCACTGCCGGCGGCGGACTGCCGAACGGGGGCCCGGCCGCCTTCAACGAGGCCGATTTCGGCTGGTCCCAAATGCCCGGTCGCAACAGCATCCAGGGCCAGATCGCCTTCGCCCGGGACGGCAAGGCCTTCGATTGCGTCGCCAGTGTCGGCCTGACGCCGGACACCCCCTACACGCGCGCGCGCATTCGCACCCTGTACGGTTCGACCCAGCGCGCAGCCGTGCCTGCCGCCGTCGTCCGCGCCCGCACCGTCGCCGACGCCAACTCCGATTATCGCACCTATGTCCGCGACACGCGCTGCGAGAACGGTCGTTTCCGCTTTGACGGCCTACCGGACGGCGGCTGGTTCCTGATCGTGCCGGTCACCTCGGGCGATGCGCCTGTGGTGCTGATGCAGTCGGTGCAGACGCGCGGAGGCCGGGTCGTCTCCATCACCCTGTGACCCGCACGCCCCGTCTCACGAAGATGCGACCCCGGTAACGCGGATCGCCATCTTCTGACCACGAGCGCCCCGGACTGATCGCTGCTTCTGTGCGAGAGTTCGGGGAGCTTTTTTTCTTGTCCCAACACAACATCATAGGATCCGAGGCCTTTACGCGAGGGCCGTCGGTCATCATTCGCAAGTACAAGGCGGGCGGCATGCGGCGTCGCCGGTCCAAGACCATCGCCACCTTCATCGCCGGCGCAGGCGCCATGCTGGTGGTGGGCGCCGTCGCCGTCGCCGCCGTCTATGGCCCCGCCCTGGCGGGCGGCTGACATTGCGGGCTGGCCGTCAGGCCAGCCACACCATCATGCGCGTATCGGCCTCGGCCCGACGCGCCCGGCTCCACGCCCGGCGCGTCTCGCCGGTGTAGAGGAAGCCCGCCTTTTCCAGCACGCGGCCAGAGGCCGGATTGTCGGCGAAATGCCCGGCGACCAGCGCCCGGCGCTTCCACTTGCGGCTGGCCCAGACCAGGGCGGCGTCCAGCGCCTCGGTGGCGAAGCCCCGACCCCAGTATTCACGCCCGATCCAGTAGCCGGTTTCCGGCACCCGATCCTCGCCCTCGAACAGACCGATGACGCCGATGGGCCCCACGTCCTCATGGTCGATGACGAAGGTGTTGGCTCGCCTGGGATCCTGCGAGGCGACCTGCAGCACGAAGTCGTCGGCGTCGCGCATCTGAAACGGATGCGGCATCCGCTTGGTCATGCGCGCGATGTCCAGGTCATTGGCCAGGGCGGCGATGCGCGGCGCATCCTGGGGCGCGGGCGCGCGCAGGATCAGGCGCCGCGTTTCGACGACAGGAGAGGTTTCGATGACGCACATGGGCGTTGCCTCGGATTGTCGACTATCTCCTTGAAGGGCTCGGACGGTCTTCGAGGCGGGGAAACGCAAACGGGGAGCCTGGTGATCCAGACTCCCCGCGGATTATCATCCCTGGTCCGGATCGGCTGCTGGCAGGAGCAACGCGATCCGGGAAGGTCCAGACTGCGTTACTCGGCGGCCATCGCCTGAGCGGCGTCGTCATTGGCCGCGAGGATCGACACGTAACAACGGCCGCCACGTTTGGTGGTGAATTTCACAGCGCCGTTCGTCAGGGCGAACAGGGTGTGGTCGCGGCCCATGCCCATGTTCTCACCGGGGTGGAAGGTGGTGCCGCGCTGGCGCACGATGATATTGCCGGCCAGCACGCGCTCGCCGCCATACTTCTTCACACCAAGGCGCTTCGACTCGGAGTCGCGACCGTTACGCGACGAACCACCGGATTTCTTGTGAGCCATCTTGCCGCTCCGTACTTTCTTGAGGGTCCTACCGGCCTTTCGGCCTACTTGAGGACGTCTCTCTTAACTGGTCTGGCGCGGTGAGCGCCGGTGAATGTCTTAGGCTTCGTCGCCGGCGGCTTCAGCCTTGGGCGCAGCCTTCTTCTTGGCCGGGGCCTTCTTGGTGGGAGCCGAGCTCTCGACCACGACGCCCTTGACCTCGGCGCCGTCCACGTCGGTCACGACCGTCTCGGTCGAACCCAGCGAGGACGCAGCGTCACGAGCAGCCAGGTTGCGAGCGCGAAGGTTGATCTCGGCCTTGGTGGTCAGATCGACCTTGCCGTCCCACTTGGCGGTCTCGCCGGCACCTTCGATGCCGGTGATGCGCAGGACCGATTCCATCTGGCGATGGCCGTTCGTGCGGCGATAGCCCTGGCGACGGGTCTTCTTGAAGATCTTGATCTTCTCACCCTTGCGGGTCTCGACCAGGGTCGCGCCGACGAAGGCGCCGTCGATCAGGGGGGCGCCCAGGGTCACGCCCTTGTCGCCGCCCAGCATCAGGACGCTGTCGAACTTCAGCTCAGCGCCGGCGTCGCCGTCGAGCTTTTCGACGACGATGGTGTCGCCCGGTTGGACCCGGTACTGCTTGCCGCCGGTCTTGATCACCGCGTACATGTTGAAGCCTCAGCGCAAACGCAAAAAAAGATACGCCCCCGGAGAGGGCCCCGGCGGCGAAGAGCGGCGACATATACGGAAGGGTGTCGGAGAGTCAACGCCGAACCGGGCGGAAATTCAGCCCCGGACGGATTATCCCCGCTGTCGCCGCGCCTTGAACTCAGTCCAGGGCGCAGATGTCCGGCAAGCCCCTCAGCGTGCCGGCATGGTCCAGGCCATAGCCGACCAGGAAGCGGTTCGGCGCCTCCCAGCCGACGAAGTCCGGCTCGGGCGCGCGGGGCTTGGGCCAGGGCTTCCTGGCGAAGACGCAGGTCAGGACTTCGGACGCGCCGGCGTCCTTGGCGATGCGCACGGCCTCGGCCAGCGACAGGCCGGTGTCGAACACGTCGTCCAGGATCAGGACGCGGCGTCCCGCGATCGGGCGCTGGAACGGCGCATAGACGTCGATCCGGCCCCGGCTGGTCTGCTCGTCGCCATAGGAGGCTAGCCACAGGGCGTCGAAACGGACGTTGCGGCCGACGCGCGACAGGGCGCGGGTCAGGTCGGCGGCGAACCACAGGCCGCCGGTCAGCAGCACGGCGGCGACCGTGTCGTCGTCGATGACGGGCGCGATGCGCTGGGCCAGGTCGGCGACGATGCGCGCCACCTCGGCCTCGGACAGAAGAACGGTCGGCGTCGGGGAGGGATCAGCCATGATGCGAGGCCGATACCGCCTCACCATGCCCCTTGTCCACAGCCCCGACCGGTCGCGCGTCGATCGGCGCGGCCGTGTTCGGCGCCTCGGCGCCGGGCGCCGTCGCCGAGCGCAGCCCCTGCGAGGTTTCGGCGGCGGGCTGCGCTGCATGCGCGGGCGCGGCTTTCGCATCCTGTCCGCCGTGTTCAGCTGGGGGTTTGGCAGGCGCAGGGCTGGCCGGCGCGAAGTCGACGCCGATCCCGGCCCCGTGGCCGCCCGGATCGGGGATCAGGGCGGCGAAACCCTGGACCTTGCCCGGCAGGACCGGCGCCGCGTCGATCTTTACGATCTTGAACCCGACCTCGGCGCCGGCGGCGTCCAGCAGGGCCACGCGAATCGGCGGCGAGACGATCTCGACGTCGCGCACATTGCGGATGGCGCCGGACACCACGACCATGCCGGGATGGTTCGGCGCACCCTTGGCCGTCAGGGCCTCGAAATCCAGCCCGACCGGATTGACCGGCGCGCCGAAGAATTTGTAGGCCGAAGCCGCCCGAGGGAAGGCCTGGACGATCTCGACGCGGAACAGGAATGCCGAAACGATCAGGCCAATGAAGACGCTGGCCAGACCCGCCCAGATCACGCCCTGGGTGGCGGCGCGGCGCAGCTTCTTCTGGCGATCGGCGCGGGCGCGGAACGCCCGGGGCAACTCCGGCGCCGGCGTTTCGGCCAGGCTGGCCGCGGTCGGCGCGGGATCGGGTTCGGGCGGGGTTGCAGACGTGGCGGCGGCAGCGACCGCCGGGTCGGGCGTTAAGGTCAGTTCCAGCGGCTCGTCGGGTGTCGCGCGCCAGACTTCGCCGCACGATTGGCAGCGCACCTTGCGGCCTTCGGGGCCTATGGCTTCGTCACGAATGAAATAGCTGGTGGCGCAGGCGGGGCAGGTCAGTATCATGTGGCTGACTGCGAGGCTGTCGCCCCCTCCCGTAAGGCGCGACGCCGCGCCCTGTTCCTGAAACACATACCATGCCGTCCTCGTCCGCCGAACCCGCCGCTATGACCGAGACCGTTCGCCTGTCTGGCGTCGGCTTCGGCTATGTCGGCGCGCCCGACGTGCTGCGGGACGTTAACCTCATTTTGCCGCGCGGCTCTTTCCACTTTCTTACCGGGCCGTCCGGGGCCGGAAAGTCTTCATTACTGCGTCTGCTGACGCTGGCGGACCAACCCCGAACGGGAACCCTCCGCCTGTTCGGATCGGATGTCACGCGCATCGATCGTCGCGACATCCCGGCCTTTCGACGGCGGATGGGCGTGGTGTTCCAGGATTTCCGCCTGCTGGACCACCTGTCGGCCTTCGACAACGTCGCCCTGCCCTTGCGGCTCGCGGGCGGATCCGAGGCCGAGTACGCCGACGACGTGCGCGAGATGCTGAAATGGGTGGGCCTGGGTCGCCGGATGGAGGCCCGTCCCCCCGCCCTGTCCGGCGGTGAGAAGCAGCGGCTGGCCATCGCCCGCGCCGTCATCACCCGCCCCGGCCTGATCGTGGCGGACGAACCGACCGGCAGCGTGGACGCCGTGATGGCTGACAAGCTGCTGCGGCTGTTCCAGTCGCTGAACAAACTGGGCGCCACCGTCCTGATCGCCAGCCATGACGAGGCCCTGGCCCAGCGATCCGGCGCGCGCGTCTTGAGGCTGGAGGCCGGACGGCTCAGCGAATCCTCGCGGGCCACCGCATGATCCGTCTGTCCGATTTTAGTCTCTCCAGCCGCCGGCCCGGCCTGCTGCCGCCCGCCGCAGCCGGCGAGCCGTGGCTGATGACCGTCATCGCCGTCCTGTGCTTTTTGGCCTGCCTCGCCGCCGTCGCCGCCTCGGCCGCCGACCGCGCCGCGCACGGCTGGGCCCGACAGCTGGGCGCCGAGGCCACCGTCCAGGTCCGCCCCCGCGTCGGCGAAACCGGCGACACCGCCGCCGCCCGCGCGGCCGAGACCCTGTCCGGCGTCGATGGGGTGGAGGAGGCCGCCGCCCTCAGCCGCAAGGCGGCCGAGGATCTGCTGCGCCCCTGGCTCGGCGACGCAGTCCTGCCCGATCTGCCCCTGCCCCATCTGGTGACCGTGCGGCTGAACCGCGACGCCCCCGCCAGCGCCGTCACCCTGAGCCGCGCCCTGGCCGAGGCCGGACTGGACGCTACGGTGGACGATCACAGCCTGTGGCGCGGCGAGGTCGAGCGGTCCGCCGGCATGATCACGGTCCTGGCCGGCGCCGCCTTCCTGGCCGTCGCCTTCGCTGCGGCCGCCGCCATCGCCTATGCGACCCGGGCGGGGTTGGCGGCGGGTCAAGGCGTGATCGAGACCCTGAGCCTGAACGGCGCGACCGACGGGACCATCGCCTGGCTGTTCCAGCGACGGTTCGGCCTGATGGCGGCCGGCGCGGGTGCGATCGGTGCCGGACTGGCGGCGGTCCTTCTGATCCTCCTGCGGTTCATCGGCGGATCGGGCGGCCTGACGGCGGCCCTGCCCATCAGCTGGAGCGACCTGGCGTTGCTCTCGCCTTGCCCGCTGCTGGCGGCTACGGTTGCGGTTCTCGCGGCGAGATTCGCCGCCATGCGAATGCTGGCTTCAGGACGGCCGACAGAGGGAGGGGGCGCATGAGACTGTTGAGCGTCATCTTCATCGCCGGTCTGATCTGGCTAGTCGGCCTGTTCGCCTTCGCCCACCGGGTGCGCGAACTGACGCCGGCCGACGACCCCGCCCGCGCCGACGCCATCGTGGCCCTCACCGGTCCGTCGTCCGAGCGGGTCAACACCGCCATCCGCCTGCTGGAACAGGGCAAGGGCGAGCGGGTGCTGATCTCCGGCGTCAATCGCGAGGTGCGCCGTCAGGAGCTGCGCGAGCTGACCCCCGGCTCCAGCCGCCTGTTCAACTGCTGCGTCGATCTGGGTTTCGAGGCCGAGGACACCGTCGGCAACGCTCAGGAGATCGCCGCCTGGAGCCGCGCCAAGGGCTATCGCAGCCTGATCGTCGTGACCTCCGACTATCATATGCCGCGTTCGCTGGTCGAAATCCGGGGCCAGCTGCCGGGCGTGAAACTGACGCCCTACGCCATCTCCACCCCGTCGCTGGACAATGCGCGCTGGTGGCGGGCGGCGGTGACCGCGCGTCGGATGACGCTGGAATATATGAAATACCTCGCCGTCCTGGGCCGTGAGGGCGTGCGCCGCATCACCCTCGACCGGCCCGCCGCCGTACCGGCCGAGAGCGAAACCGCCCCTGACGAAAAGGCCGCGTCCTAAGTGAACACCCTGCGTTCCCTGATCTTCACCGCCTGGCTCTATTTGTCGATGCCGATCATCGCCATCGGCCTGTCGCCGGTCCTGCTGCTGCCGCACCGCTATGTGCAGGGCGTGTGCAAGCTGTGGGCGAAGATCGTCCTGTTCGGCCTGCGCTGGATCGCGGGGGTGAAGGTCGAGGTGCGCGGGTTGGAGCACGCCCCGTCCGGCGCCGCCCTAATCGCGTCCAAACACCAGGGGATGCTGGACATCGTGGCCCTGCTGGCCGTCCTGCCCGACGCCTGTTTCGTGATGAAGAAGGAGCTGATGCCCCTGCCTTTCTTCGGCTGGTTCGCCTGGAAGGCCAAGATGATCGCCGTGGATCGCGCGGGCCACGCCAAGGCGCTGAAAGACATGACGCGACAGGCGCGCGACCGCCTGTCCGAAGGCCGCCAGATCGTCATCTTCCCCGAGGGCACTCGCAACGATCCGGGCGTGCCGGGCGACTACAAGCCCGGCGTCGCCGCAATCTATCGCGATCTGGAAGGCCCCTGCTGGCCCGTCGCCACCAACTCCGGCGTCCACTGGCCGGCTCATGGTTTCCGCCGGTATCCCGGCACGGTCGTGTTCGAATTCCTTGAGCCGATCCCGGCCCAGCTGAAGCGCGGGGCCATGATGGCGTTGCTGGAAAGTCGCATAGAGACGGCGTCGTTGGCGCTGCTGGAGCCAAAGGCCCAGCTTGCGCATTCTGAACCGGCCTGACCTCCCCGCTCGGGCGCCACCCATGGAAACGCCCGATGCTTCGTCCCCTTCTGCTCTCCGTCGCCTTCGCCGCCGTCGCCGGCTCCGCTCTGGCCCAGTCGCAACCGTATGAGCAGATCCGGCCCGCCCCCCAGAACTGGACCGTCGATCTCGGCGCGGGCGTCCTTTATCGCAACGACTCCAACGGCGACACGGGCTCCAAGACAACGGTCGCCCCGTGGGTTTCGGCCAACTATCGCGACCTAGTCTATCTGAACCCGATCGACGGCCTGGGCTGGAACGCGATCAAGACCGACGACTTCCGCGCCGGCCTGCAACTGCGCCCGCGCTTTTCGGCCGATGATATCGAAGGCCTGACGCTGGATCGTCCGGGCTTCGGCGCCGACCTGGCCGCCTACGCCTACAAGCGTCTGCCCGGCAATGTGGTGGTCGGCGGTCGGATCAGCCGCGACGTGTCCGACGTCAGCGAGGGCACGGAATACTATGCCTCCGTCGGTCATCAGCGCGTGACGTCGGTCGGCCTGCTGAACGCCTCGGTCTATGTGCGCGGCGGCGATTCCAAACTGGCCGATGCCTACTATGGCGTCAGCACCGCCGAGGCGGCCGCCAACGGCATCAGCGCTTATTCCCCCGGCGGCGGCCTGCAGGGCGCGGGCGCCAGCCTGGTCCTGCTGGTCCCGATCGGCGACAAATGGGGTGCGGGCGGCCTGATCAACTACGAACGCCGCCTGGGCGACGTGGCCGACAGCCCCCTGTCGCAGACCGACGACGCCGTCCGCACCGGCGTCTTCATCGCCCGTCGCTTCGGCGGCTGATAGCAAGGCGGCGGCTGCGGATGCGGCCGCCGCTTCTTGCCCTTTGATCAGGTGGCCGCGAACTCACTCAGCGCGTCGATGACGGCGCGGTTCTGGTCTTCGGTGCCGATGGTGATGCGCAGGGCTTGCGGCAGGCCATAGCCGCCGACGGGGCGGACGATGATGCCCTTGGTGTTCAGATAGTCGTTGGCGGCGGCGGCGCGCTTGGCGCTGTCGAACAGCACCAGCACGAAATTGCCGGCGCTGGGCAGGACGTTCAGCCCAAAGCCGCGCAGGGCCTGGGTCAGGCGCGGCTTCCAGTTCGAGATCAGATCGCGCGACGCCGTCTGGTGCGCCTCGTCCGACAGCGCGGCCGTTGCGGCCTCAAGCCCCGGCACCGAGACGTTGAACGGCAGTCGAATCCGGTCGATGGCTTCGGCGACCTTCAGCGGCGCATAGCCGAAACCGATACGCAAACCGCCCAGGCCGTGGATCTTGGAGAAGGTGCGGGTGACGACGATGTTCTCGGCGTCCTTGGCCAGCGGGAAGGCGGTCTCCCAGTCGGCCTCGGTCACATATTCCGCATAGGCCTCGTCCACGACCAGGATGATGTGGGCCGGCAGGGCGGCGTGCAGGCGGCGGATTTCCTCGCCCGTATTGTAGCTGCCGGTCGGGTTCGACGGGTTGGAGACATAGACGATCTTGGTGCGTTCATCGATCTGGGCCAGGAGCGCATCGACCTCGGCCTTGAAGTTCGGCTCGGGCGCCAGCTTGACCTGGGCTTCGCAGCCCAGGGCGCTGATGCGGTAGGCGAGGAAACCGTACTGGCCGCAGACGATGTTGTCGCCCGCCGTCAGATAGGTCTGGTTCAACAGGGCGAAGACCTCGTCCGAGCCGTTGCCGAAGATCAGCCGGTCAGGCTTCAACCCGTGCAGTTCCGCCACCGCGTTCCGCAGCTTGGTCGCCCGGCCGTCGGGATAGATGTGGATATTCTTGATCGCCGCCTCATAGGCCGCACGCGCCTTTTCGCCCGCGCCCAGCATGTTCTCGTTGGACGACAGCTTCATCGGTTCGGCGACGCCGGCGATGGACGACTTGCCGCCAACATAGGGGGCGATGTCGAGGATGCCGGGCTTGGGGGCAGGGCCGTGTGGCGCGGTCGCGTCGGTCATGGAAAGCCTTGATCTCAGAAGATGGGGGCGGCGCCGATCACGCCGCTCATTCGTCCGGGCGCGCCCTTCAGCCGCCCGTCATCGACCTGCACATAGCCCGTCAGCATGAACAGCTTCAACCCGCCCGCCGCCGCCAGCGGGTCGGCGACCAGTCCCGCGTCGCTCAAAGCGTCCACGATCTTGGTCTCGGACCAGCCGCTGTCGGTGACCCAGAAGCTGCGGTCGTCGCCCGTGGGGCCGGACATCTCTTTGGACACCACGAAGGCCTGGGGCCGTCCGCGCCGGTCGTCCGGCAGGGCGGCGACGATCTTCAGTTCGGGCCGCGCCAGCAGGCGGCCCCACCACGGCCGGTCGGGCGACAGGTCGATCATGGCGCGAGAACCCGCCTCGGCCGCCTTCAACGCCTCGTCGGCAAACAGGGGCCGCGACCGCAGGCCATAGCGATCTGTGGCCAGGGCCTGGGCCACGCCGCCACACACGACCAGCGCGGGTCCGGTCGCCGCCTCGATCCGGCCCCACACCGCCTTGACCGCAGCAGCCTCATCGGCCGAGGCGCCGTCCAGCAGTTGACGCAGGGCGATGGCCGAGGCGTCGGCTCGGTCGCGCGGACCGGCGGCGACCCGCGCCCGCACCGCCTCGACCAGGGCGCGATCCAGCGCCAGCAAAGCGTCGTCGGCTTCGGGTTCGTCCAGCAGGGTCATCAGAACAGCTTTGGCGCCGGGGCCAGCGGGAAGGGGCCGAGCCAGGTTCGGCCGTCGCGGAAGACCAGCGTCAGCGGCAACTGCTCCTTGCCCGTCGCCTCGGCCGCGCCCGCTGCTGCGGCGGCCCCGGCCGCGCCGATGCGGTTCACCGGCCCCTGTCGGGTCGCCATCAAACCAGCCAGGGCGGGCAGAGGCTTTTGCGCCTGAAGCTGGACCTGGCCGGTCAGCCGGCCGTTCGCATCGGCTCGCAACACATCGCTGGAGAGGGTCGCGCGGCTGTCGCCGGCCTGCAGATCCCCGCGCACATTGCGGAACGTGCCGCCCGCCTTCGTCCACGCGGAGAAGACGCCCGCCGCGTCGCCGCCGGTCTTCAGCAGGCTGGCCTGGCCGATTTCGGCCTCCAGCTGGGTCGTCAGCCGGCCGTCCTGGGCGAAGCCTTCGACAGGGCCGTCCGCCCGCCCCTGTCCGTCCACCAGACGGAACATGACATCGACGTCGTCGGTCGGCGCGGTCGAGCCCTCCAGATGCGGACGGGCGTAGAATTCGATCCGCGCGGCCCGGGCGATGGGGAAGGGTTCGGCGCCGGTCTGGGCGGTGAAGACCGGATTGACCATTTCCAGCGCCAGGTTGGGCCAGCGTTGATCGATGCCGCTGGCGCTCATGCGGATGGCGTCGCCCTTGACCGCGACCTCGCCTTTGCCGGCGCGGGTCAGCATCAGGCCTTGCGGAGCCACCACCACCCATTTGGTCGGCTGATAGGCGTTGGCCTCTGCGGTCAGTTCGGTCGCCTTGATCGCATGGCCCGACGGCGCCTGAACGATCAGGTTCGTCAACGCCACATGTGTGCGAAACGGCCAGCCCTTAATGGATTTGTCGGCGAACCGGATGTCCCAGCCGTCCTGACGCAGGGTCTGGACCTGGGCCTCCAGCCGCGTATCGATCTGGCGCGTCAGAAAGATCCACCATCCCGTCCAGGCCGCCAGCGCGATCAGCACCAGCATGAAGGGCGCATACAGGCCCTTGCGGCTGTGTCGATTGGTCGTCGAGGCGTCGGTCATGCCGGACCTATAGCGCGCCGCACCTGGCGCTTCTAGGCGGTCAGATCGGCCAGCACCGCCTTGGCCGCCCGACGCGCATCCTCCGGCGCCAGGCCCAGCAGCAGCCCCCGCTGACCGCCGTTGATCAGGACCTGATCGAACAGGATGGCGGTTTCGTCCATCGCAGTAGGCACGGCCTTTCGCTGGCCGAACGGGCTGACCCCGCCGACCTTGTAGCCGGTCAGCCGTTCGGCGTCGGCCGGCCTCATCATCTGGGCCGACTTGGCCCCCAGCACCGCCGCCAGCTTCTTCATGCTGACCTCGCAGTCGGACGGCACGATGACGCAGGCCGGGGCCCCATCGACCAGGACCATCAGCGTCTTGAACACCTGCTCAGGCGCCACGCCCAGCGCCTCGGCGGCCTGCAACCCCACGCGCGGCGCGTCGGGATCATAGTCGTAGGGAAACAGAGCGAAGGCGACGCCGGCCTTGGTCAGGGCGACGGTGGCGGGCGTGGTCTTGGACATCCTACGTCGTCTCGGGGTTCAGGAAGCTGCGGGTCAGTTCGACCGCATCGGCCAGGCCCATGCGCTGGACCTCGGTCCCAGGCGGCAAACTGGCGAACAGGCGGGTGGGGGTGGCGGCGTCCAGCATTAGGAAGACACCCTTGTCGTCGCCGCGCCGGATCAGCCGGCCGAACGCCTGGGCGATGCGGGCGCGGGCCAGGGCATCGTCATAACCCTTGCCACCCAGCCGTTCGCGCCGCGCCTTGTGCAGCAGGTCCGGGCGAGGCCATGGCACACGTTCGAAGGCGAGCACCCGCAGCGACCGTCCCGGCACGTCCACCCCGTCGCGCACGGCGTCGGTGCCCAAAAGGCAGGAATTCTCCTCGACCCGGAACATGTCCACCAGCGCCCCGACCTCAAGCGGATCGACGTGCTGGGCATACAGAGGCACGCCCGACTTGGCCAAATCCGGCCCCAGCCGCTCATAGACCGCCTTCAATCGGCGAATGGCGGTGAACAGGCCCAAGCCCCCGCCGCCCGCCGCCAGGAACAGCTCCCGCATCGCCGCCGCCGTCTGGCGCGGATCGTCCTTGACCAGATCGTTGACGACGATGACCCGGCTGTTGGCCGCATAATCGAACGGGCTTTCAACCTTCAAAGTGCGGGGGGGCTCGATCAGACGTGCCGAGCCGGTCCGCATCCGCGCCAGGTCGAACGGGTCTTCCTGCAAGGGATCGGACAGGGTGGCCGATGTCACCAGCACCCCGTGCGACGGCACGATCACGGCGGCCTCCAGCGGGACGGTCGGGTCGATCCAGTGGCGACGCAGGGCCACGTCGTGGATGCGGCCGAACGCCGTCTCGGCCGACAGCCAATCGACGAAATCAGGATCGGGCTGATCGCCTCCGTCCTCCAGCGCCGCCAGCATCGACCGCCATCCGGGAAGCGTCATGCGCGCGCGCCTGTCCAGGCCACGCAACGCCCCCTCGATCCGTGATCGCTGCGACCCATCAAGCTCGGCCGCCTCGTCATCGAGGATGTCTTCCAGATGTCGCGACAGGGCCAGCAGCGGCGCCTCGATGGCGGCCAGGGCCTGGGCCGCCGCGCGGGCCGTCTCGGCAACCGGATCGGTCACCGGCTTCAGCGCGCACTCCATGCCGAACTCGGGACCGCCATAGGTGTTGGTCTCGGCGGTGCGCGCCCGAAGCTGATCCAGGGCGGCGGCCAGGAAAGCCTCGATCGGGCCGATGGGGTTGACCTCGCCCGAGGCTGGCGCGACGCGGCCCGACACGCCTTCGCCCGGCAGGGCGGCCGAGGCGCGGATGGCGTCCTGCAACGCCTTCGTCGCCGCCTCATTGTCGTTGACCATGTCGCCCAGCCGCTGTTCCAGCCCGCGACCGCGACGCCCCCGCCCCTCCGGACCCCGGATCCAGCGCCGCAGCTCAGCCGCCTCCTGGCCCGACAAGCAGGCGGAAAAGGCGCTGTCGGCGGCGTCGAACAGGTGGTGGCCCTCGTCGAAGACGATCCGCTTCAGCGCCGCCGTCTCACCATCCTGCTTCTGGCCCCGCGCCGAGCGCGCGCCGTCGAACGCCGCCTGGGTCAGGACCAGAGCGTGGTTGGCGATGACCAGATCCGCGCGGCGGCTGGCGCGGATCGTTTTTTCGACGAAACAGGTGCGGTAGTGCGGGCAGGCGGCGTGGACGCACTCGCCGCGCCGATCCACCAGATTGGCCGCCCCCGCCGCATGGGCGGCCGGCATGGCGAACAGGCCGGGCAGCCAACCGGGAAAGTCCCCGCCCGTCATGTCGCCGTCGCGCGTATGCAGGGCCCAACGCCCGGCCAGCGCCAGGCCGATCAGGTCGCCATTCCCCAGCTGGGCCGCCTGCACCATGTCCTGCAGGTTCAGGACGCACAGATAGTTCTCGCGCCCCTTGCGGATCACCGCCTTCTTCTTGCGCTCGGCCGGATCGGGCCACAGCGAATGGCTTTCACGGTCGATCTGGCGTTGCAGCGCGCGGGTATAGGTCGAGATCCACGCCGCTCCCTGGTTCCGCTCGGCCCATAGGGAGGCGGGCGCCAGATAGCCCAGGGTCTTGCCCGTGCCGGTCCCCGCCTCGGCCAGCAGCATGCGGGGCCGCCCCTCTTCATTCCTCGGCGAAAAGGCGAAGGCGGCTTCGGCGGCGTAGTCCGATTGGGTGGGCCGCGTCTCGTCCAGGCCTGAGGCCTGAAGCAGCTTCTCCAGCCGGATGCGGGCGCTCTCGCTGTCGACCGGCGTCGATCCCGCCTCGCCGCGCGGCGCCTCGTCTTCCCATTCGGTCAGCCGCGACCAGACATCCATCCCCGACCCGCGATGCTGGCGCGCCCGTACGCCGCCGGCCTCCAGCGCCTGAACCACCCGCTCGCCCCAGGCCCAGCCCGCCCGCTGCATCGTCAGCGCCAGGACATAGGCCGCCTCGCGCTCCGGATAGGCCGGATCGGTCAGTTCGCGCAGCAGCAGTCCCGCCGCCTCACGCAGGGCCGCCGCCTGTTCCTCCGCCGACTTCGGCTCGGCTGAGCCCAGCGAAAGCGCCAGCCCCGTCGGCGACGGCGCACAGAAGCGCGCCGGCCGCACGAAGGCGTAAAGCTCCAGCACGTCCATCAGATCAGTCGATCGCGGCGGCGGCGTCAGCCCCAGCCGGCGCGCCGTTAACGAGGCATGCGCCACCATCACCGGCCCGGTGCTGAAGAACCCCTCGGCCGCCCCGCGCCCGATCTTCCTGGCCCCCGCCTCGTCGCACACCGCACCTGCGCCCGGCGGCGTGGCGAGCGCCGGCGGCAAGTTCGCCCACGGCTGGGCGCCAGTCAGGCGGGTTTCGGAAAGGACGGATTCGTCGGACACGTCCGATAGATAGCGAGCCTGGGGCTGAAACGGAACGGGAACATGCTATATCCCGTCCGTGACGACCGCCGCCGCTCCCGCAACGCTTCCGCCCCTGTTCGCCGACTGGTTCGCGTCGCGCGGCTGGTCGCCCCGGCGGCATCAGCTGGAGATGGTCGCGGCGGGGGAGGCCGGCCACCACGCCCTGCTGGTCGCGCCCACCGGCGGGGGCAAGACGCTGGCGGGCTTTCTGCCCAGCCTGATCGACCTGGCCGAGCGCGGACCGAAGCCAACGACCGGGCCGGGGTCGGGGGTGCATACGCTTTATCTGTCGCCGCTGAAGGCGCTGACGACGGACGTCGAGCGCAATCTGATGACCCCGATCCGCGAGATCGGGCTGAACATCCACGTCGAGACGCGCACCGGCGACACCAAACAGTCCAAACGCCAGCGACAGCGCGACTTCCCGCCCGACATCCTGCTGACCACGCCCGAGCAGCTGGCCCTGTTCTGCGCCTGGGAAGGTGCCCGGTCCTATTTCGCAGATCTGAAATGCGTCGTTCTGGACGAGGTTCATGCGATCTGGAGCGGCAAGCGCGGAGACCTGTTGTCACTCGGGCTGGGCCGGTTGCAGAGCTTCGCTCCCGATATGCGCCGGGTGGGGCTGAGCGCGACCATCGAAGATCCCGATCTGATCCGGGGATGGCTCAGTCCCTCGCCCCGAGTGAAGGACGTGACGCTCGTCCGCGGCGACCCCGGCGCGCCCGCCGTCATCGAAGTCCTGATCTCCGAGGGCAAGGTGCCGTGGGCGGGCCATACGGGCCAGCACGCCATCCCGGAGGTCTATGCCGCCATCCAGCGTTCGACCCTGGCGCTGATCTTCGTCAACACCCGTTGGCAGTCGGAGTTCGTGTTCCAGCAGCTGTGGGCCATCAACGACGAGAACCTGCCCATCGGCCTGCACCACGGCTCGCTGGCCGCCGAGCAGCGGCGCAAGATCGAGGCGGCCATGGCGCGCGGCGACCTCAGGGCCGTGGTCTGCACCTCGACGCTGGATCTGGGCATCGACTGGGGCGACGTGGATTTGGTCATCCAGATGGCGGCGCCCAAGGGCTCCAGCCGCCTGGTCCAGCGCATCGGCCGCGCCAATCACCGGCTGGACGAACCGTCGCGCGCGCTTCTGGTGCCCGCCAGCCGGTTCGAGATGCTGGAGTGCCAGGCGGCGCGCGAGGCCGTCGCCGACAATGCCTTCGACTGGGAGCCGGTCCATATCGGCACGCTCGACACCCTGGCCCAGCACGTAATGGGCGTCGCCTGTTCCGGCCCGTTCGACTTGCAGGTCCTGTATGACGAGATCACCGGCTGCGGCCCCTATCGCGCCCTGACGTGGGAGCAGTTCGAGGAGGTGGTCGATTTCGTCGCCACCGGCGGCTATGCGCTGCGCACCTACGACCGGTTCGCCCGGATCGTGCGCACGCCGGATGGCCGCTGGAAGGTCCGCAACCAGCACATCGCCCAGCGGCACCGCATGAACGTCGGCGCCATCGTCTCGGCAGGAACGCTGAACGTTCGCGTCGCCAGCCGTCGCGGCGGCGCCTCGCGCCAGCTGATCGGCGGCCGCAAGGTGGGCGAGGCCGAGGAGTGGTATTTCGAACAGCTGACACCCGGCGACACCTTCCAGTTCGCCGGCCAGACCTGGGCGTTTCAGGGCATCACCGGGACCGACGCCCTGGTCACCCACGCCAATGACAGCGACCCCAAGATTCCGTCATGGGGCGGATCGAAGTTCCCGCTGTCGACCTCGCTGGCCGATCGGGTGCGCACCATGATCCACGACCGCGACCACTGGCGCGTCCTGCCGCCCGACGTGCAGGAGTGGCTGGAGTTGCAGGAAACCCGCTCGGTCATTCCCGACGCCGAATCCATGCTGGTCGAAACCTTCCCGCGCGGCAGCCGGCATTTCCTTGTGGCCTATCCGTTCGAGGGCAATCTGGCCCACACCACCCTGTGCATGCTGCTGACCCGGCGGCTGGACCGGATGGGCGTCGGGCCGCTGGGCTTTGTCGTCACCGACTATTCGCTGGCGATCTGGTCGATCAAGCCGATGGACACGATCGATCTGGACGCCCTGTTCCAGCCGGACATGCTGGGCGATGATCTGGAAGCCTGGCTGGAGGAAAGCTTCATGATGAAGCGGTCCTTCCGCAATTGCGCCCTGATCTCGGGCTTGATCGAACGCCGCCAGCCCGGCGCCGAAAAGACCGGCCGGCAGGTGACCTTCTCCACCGACCTGATCTACGACGTGCTGCGCCGCCACCAACCCGACCATCTGCTGCTGAAGACCGCCCGCGCCGACGCCGCATCCGGCCTGCTGGACGTGGCGCGCCTGGGCCAGATGCTGGCGCGTATCGAGGGACGCATCCGCCACCAACCCCTGAACCGCGCCTCGCCCTTCTGCGTGCCCGTTCTGGTCCAGATCGGACGCGAGCGGGTCAGCGGAGACGCCGCCGAAATGATCTTGGACGAAAGCGCCGACCTGCTGATCGCCGAGGTCATGGACGACGCCGAGCCAGAAGCCGCCGCATGAACGCCGCCCTGCGCCAAACCTTGTCCCCGGCCCGAAAGATCTGCGGTTCGCTGAGCGTACGGATCGCGGGCGAGGCCTGCGTATTGCGCTGTTCCGGAGCGATGTGGGTGCCGGCCCACGGCGCCCTGATCGTCGCGGACCTGCATCTGGAAAAGGGGTCAGCCTTCGCCGTGCGCGGCCAGCTTCTGCCGCCCTATGACAGCCGCGCCACGCTGGACAGGCTGGAAGCCGAGATTGTCGAACTGAACCCGTCCATGGTCGTGCTGCTGGGCGACAGCTTCCATGACACCAAGGCCATTCCCCGCATGGCGGCCGACGACCGGGCGCGGCTGGACCGTCTGGCGGCGGGGCGCGGCTGGCTGTGGCTGGAGGGCAATCACGACCGCGAGGCGCTCGCTCGCGATGCGGACACGGCGTCCCGCTTGCCCGGCCGGATCGTCGGCGATATGGCCTTGGGCGCGTTGCGCCTGACCCACGAGCCGGAGGCTCTGACCGCCGACGACGACCGGCATGGCGAGGTCGCAGGCCACCTTCACCCCGCCGCCAAGGTCGCCGCCTATGGGCGCGGCGTGCGCCGTCCTTGCTTCGTCACCGACGGATCGCGCATCGTCCTGCCCGCCTTCGGCGCCTTCACCGGCGGGCTGAACGTTCTCGATCCCGCCATCGCCGACCTTTTCGCCACCCCGCCGCTGGCCGCCGCCCTGGGACGAGACCGTGTCCACGCCCTGGATTGGGCGATCCTGCGATAGTCTGTTCGTAAAGCGTTCAGCACGTCGCTTCACCGCATCTTGGCGGAAGGCGATGCAGGATGACGGCGGATCAAGGTCACGGACACCCGCCTCATGCTCACGCCCCGCCGCATCGTCATGGCCGCCCGCCTCGGCTTCGCCCTGGCGGCTTTGGGCATGGCCGTCTTGATGCTGGGACCGTTCCAGGGTCTGGAACAGGTCTTCGGCCTGAACGACAAGGCCGCCCACGTCATCGCCTTCTATGGCTTGGCCAGCGGCCTGTTCCTGATCGCGCCGAACCAGCGCCGCGACGACCTGGCGCTGTATGTCATCGCCGCCGCTTTCGGGGCCGAACTGCTTCAGGCCCTGACCGGCCGCAGCGTCTCCGTCATCGATTTCCTGGCGGGCGCGGCCGGCGTCGCCGCCGCCTGGGCGCCCGGCCGGATCGAACAGTTGCGCCAAGCCTTCCGCCGCTATCCGGACATGACTCTGGCCGAGATCGACCGTCTGGATCGCCGACTGCGCCGTCGCCGCGTCGAAACCAGCCGCCCGAGCGTCGCCGTCCTGCGCCCTTAAGGTTCGAGCTCTATGTCCCAGTACAGGATATTCGATGCCGCGAACTCTCGTTCTATCCTATTGATAAAGCTGATTTTTCTAAGAACTTAGGAAATCTCAGCGACGATTGGTCACCATATGGTCACCAGAAGAGGGGAAGAGCCAGCAATCTGGATCAATACCCACTTCCTGAAATCCCATAGCAGAAACCCGGTCGGAAATCTCCCGACCAGCGGCCGCTGAGCCGCCGAAAGCCCTAGCCCAACTTAGTGAGCCAGCAGTGGGGTGCGTGCGGGCTATCCTCGCTGTGCGACCAGCAGCCGTTTGCATCAGCAGACGCTGGAGGTGAGAACATCTAATGTCCGCCTCCGATCCGCGATCGGCCCCGAGCTCACCCTTTCGGCGTGCCGAGATCGTTGTTAGTCGGTCAGCGTGCTAGGCTTATGCATCGACCCCGAAGCCTCAATAGCAACTATCACCTCGACACGGAGACCGCCTCCTGGTGAGCGCAAGAACTGCACCTGTCCCCCATGGGCCTTCACTGTGGCGAGGACGATAGAGAGGCCCAGACCGCTCCCTCCGGAAGGTGCATTGGCCGCACGGAAGAAGCGCCTACCCAGCCGATGCAGATCCGAGAAGGCCACGCCCGGGCCGTCGTCCTCGACGATTAAACGCCCGGAAGTCGGGTCGTAACTGATCACGACTGAGGATGCCGCATGCGCCTGCGCGTTGGCGAGGAGATTGGCAGCCGCTGCCTCGAAGCGATCTGGATCCACGTTAAGCAGCGCGTCACCTTCAACGATCGACACCCGATCATCGCCTTCCGCTCCTGCAAACAGCGACCGAAGCGTCACCCAGCGGCGATCTTCGTCGCTAACCGGCATCTCGTCCTCGCGCGCCAAGACGAGAAGACCTGTGACGAGGCGGGCAGTGCGATCGACAGAGGTCTGGATCTGCTCCAGCGCGCGTCTTCGAACGGCCGTATCCGAAGACGACGCCGCAATCTGCGCCTGGACGCGCAGGCCTGCCAGAGGCGTACGCAATTCGTGCGCGGCAGCGGCCGTGAACTCGGCCTCGCGACGTCGCGCTGCGCCAAGGCGTGACATCAAGTCGTTCAGCGCCAGGGCGAAGGGACGGAGTTCGCGGGCGTCCGGCGATACGTCCAACGCCGTCAGATCTTCCGCATCCCGTACCGCAAGGCTGCGGGTCATTTGTCGAATAGGGGTCAGCCCCCGCCCTACCGACCACCAGATCAATACGCCAAGCACCAGCAGACCAAGGACCGCCGGACCGATCAAAGCGGTGACGACATTGCCGACCAGGTGCTCGCGAACGGCCAGATTGTCCCCGACCATGACCCTGAAACCGGCATCACGATCATGCACCGTGTAGACGCGCCAGCGCTCGCCCCGGATCGTGCGTTCTGAAAAACCGTCGCCCCCTTCCGACAACCGCTCCGCAGGCGCGCTTTGGGACCGACCAATCAGATCGCCTTCCAGCGACCAGATCTGGCAGGAGAGCTGACGGTCGTAGACATCGGCGGCCCCGCTTTCCGGAGCCTGCATCGCCGGGCGCACGCTGCCGGCCTGCATCAGGGACGAGACCATGCGGGCCGACTCCATCAGGCGCCGGTCCAGCACCCGTTGCACCTCGGCCCGGGTCTGGATCTCGACCCAGACGACCGCGCCGCCCCAGACGAGGGCGGTCACGAGCGCGAGGGTGGCGAACAGACGCAGGCGGATCGAGCTCATTGCAGGGTGTATCCTACGCCGCGGACGGTGCGGATGAAGCCGGCTCCCAACTTGGCCCGGAGATAGTGGATGTGCACTTCCACCGCGTTAGAGCCGATCTCCTCCTGCCAACCGTACAGGCGTTCTTCTAGCTGACTGCGCGAGAGGACCTGTGCAGGCCGTTCCATCAGGGCCTCCAGGATGGCGAACTCACGTCTCGAAAGGGGCAGGTCCCCCTCTTCACGCCAAGCCAGACGCGACTGGGGATCAAGGGTCACCCCGCCGTGGCGCAAGGCGGGCGCCGAGCGCCCAAGCAGGCGACGCCGCACCGCGCGCAGTCGCGCCGCCAGTTCGTCGAGATCGAAAGGCTTGCCGACATAGTCGTCCGCGCCGGCGTCCAGACCCACAATGCGGTCCCGACTGTCATCGCGCGCCGACAAGACCACCACGCCGACATCCATGTCGCGCTCGCGAACGAAACGCAGCACCGAAAGGCCGTCGCCATCAGGAAGACCCAAATCCAGCACGACCGCATCGAACGCCGAGCTTTCCAGCGCCGCGAGGGCGTCCTCGACCCGCCCGACGACTTCGACCGTCCAGCCGCAGGCGCTGAGCCCGACCTGGAGGCCGTCGGCGAGAACGGGATCATCTTCTATGGCGAGCAGTCTCATGCGGCGTGAGGTGGAAGTTGCGGCTTAAGCCTGACTTAAGCTCGTTTGCCGACGAGATGGCCATGAGGTTTTTCCGCCGACTGTTGCCCGCCGCTCTCGCGATCCTGTCCTTCACCCTTCCGGGTTCGGCATTGGGTCAGGCTCCGCTATCGCCTGACAAGGCCTTCTCCCTGACGGTGACGCATGAGGCTGACGGCGACCTGGCCTTCGCCTGGGACATTGCGCCCGGCCATTATCTCTATCGTGACCACACCGTCGCCAGCACGCCGGGCGGGAAAGCATCGCTGCCTCTGGAGCTTGCGACCGGCGAAACCAAGGACGATCCGGGCTTTGGCGTCGTCGACGTCTGGCATGACGAGGGTCGCGCGACCCTATCGGCGCAGACCCTGACGCAGGTTGGCGGCCCGACGTCGGTCAACATCACCTACCAGGGGTGCCTCGAGGACTCGATCTGCTACCCGCCGATGACGCGGACAGTGGACGTGCCGACCCGGCCGCAGTCCGAGGTTGCCGCTCGGGAGGCCGATGCGCAGACCGCTCAGGCCGCCGCTCTGCTGGCGATCCAGGCGCCGGGCGCTGCACCCACACCCGCACTCGCGAGTGATGAGGGCGCGTTGGCGCCTCCGCCGGTCGCGCCATCGCCGGCGGTCATCCCGGACCCCAGCCCGGGCTTCGTCGATCGCTTGGCGCTGCAGGGCGGGGCCACCTGGGTCCTGCTCGCCTTCTTCGGTTTCGGCGTGCTTCTGGCCTTCACGCCCTGCGTCTTTCCCATGTACCCGATCCTGGCCGGCGTCATCGGACGCGGCGTGGACGGGCGCGGTACGCGCCGAGGCCTGATGCTCTCGGTCGCCTATGTGCTGGGCCTTTCCGTCGCCTTCGCCCTGCTGGGCGTCGCGGCCGCCTGGTCCGGACAGAACCTGCAGATGGCGCTCCAGTCGGTTTGGGCGATCGGCGCTCTGGTTGTCGTCTTCGTCGTTCTCGCCGCGTCCATGTTCGGCGGCTTCGAGTTGCAACTGCCCTCGGCCTGGACCAGCCGCCTGTCCCGCGACAGCGGTGACGGACGGCGGTCCCTGCCCTCAGCCGCAGGTCTGGGCTTCGTCTCCGCCCTCATCGTGGGCCCTTGCGTCACCGCGCCCTTGGCGGGCGCCCTGCTCTATATCGCACAGACCGGCGACGTTGGGCTGGGCGCGGCGGCCCTGTTCTTCCTGGGCCTGGGCAAGGGGGTGCCCTTGATCGTGTTCGGCACGGTCGGCGCGCGCTTCCTGCCCAAGGCTGGGCCGTGGATGGACCGGGTGAAGATGCTGTTCGGCTTCATCTTCCTGGGCATGGCCTGGTGGCTGGCCGGCCGCATCCTGCCGCCGAGCGCGACGCTGGCTTTCGGCGCGGCGCTGGCGCTCGGTCTGGCGGCGGCTCTCGGCCTGTTCCAGCCGCTGAGCCCGAATCTGAGAAACGGCGTCGCACGTGTCGCTGGCCTGGCGGCCGCGACCTGGGGCCTGTTGCTGCTGGTCGGCCTCAGTCTCGGGGCGGACGACCCGTGGCGTCCGCTTGAGCCCCTGGCGCGGCCCGCTGGAATCTCAGCCGCCGCGCCGGTCGAAACCGCAGCGGTCGTGCTGGATCAGACGGCGCTCGACCGCGCCGTCGCCGATGCCGCCGCGCGCGAACGTCCCGCCCTGGTCTATTTCACCGCCGACTGGTGCGTCAGCTGCAAGGTGATCGAGCGGACGGTGTTCGAGGACCCCGCGGTCATCGCCGGCCTTTCGAACACCGACCTCATCAAGGTCGACGTCACGCGCAGCACGCCCGAGGCGCGCGCGCTTCTTGAGCGGCACGGAGTGATCGGACCGCCGACGATGATCTTCCTGTCGCCCTCGGCGACCGAAGCGCCGGGCAGCCGACTGATCGGAGAGATGTCGGCCCAAGACGTCGCCTCCGCCCTGCAGAGCGCCGGAGCCGCCGCATGAACGCCATCACCCTGGGCCCGCTCGTCCTGTCGGGCGAGCGGTTCGCCATCATCGCCGGCGTGTTCGTCTTCATGATCGGCGTCGGGCTGTTGGCCAGCCGGGTCAGCCCGCGCTTCAACCTGTGGAGCACGGTCCTAGTCTTCGGCGGTCTGGCGGTCGCCCGCCTCGGTCACGTGGCGACGCACTGGGAGTATTTCGGGGCTGACCCGTGGCGGGCGCTCGCGGTCTGGCAGGGCGGATTCAGTTGGATCTGGGTCGCGCCGGTCGTGATCCTGGCCACCATTCTGCTGCTGCGCACGACGCGCGAACGCGCCTGGGCCATTGCGCCTGTGCTGGCCAGCGCCTTGGTTTGGACCACCGCCCATCAGTTGGCCTCGGCGACGCAGCCCATGGCGCCGCCCGCCCTGACGCTGGCCGCGATGGACGCACCGGCGATCGACCTTTCGGCGCCGATCGATCGGCCTACGGTGATCAATCTCTGGGCCACCTGGTGCCCGCCCTGCCGGCGCGAGATGCCGGCTTTGGCCCAGGCCGAAAAAGCCCATCCGAATGTGCGCTTCCTCTTCGTCAACCAGGGCGAGGGCGAAGCCGGCGTTCGGGCCTTTCTGCAGAGCCAGGGGCTGGCCCTCGACCATGTGCTGTTCGACGAGGCCATGGCGCTGCCCCGCCACTACGGTACGGCCGGCATTCCGGTGACCCTGTTCCTCCACGCCGACGGCCGTCTGGCCAAGGCCCACATGGGGGAAATCGCCCCCGAACAGATCGCGACCGAAATCGCGCGTCTGCACTGACCCCCTCGCCTCACGGAGCTTCCATGAACCGCACCTTCGCCCCTGCCTTCGCCGCCGTCCTGGCGCTCGCCGCCTGCGGCCCGGCCGACGCCGACAACGGCGCGGCGCCCGCCAGCCCTTCCGCCGCCTCCGGACAAGACATGCCGCCCATCGCCCAGGTCGGCTTCAATGACCTGCTGCGCGATCCCGCAGCGCCCTTCATCGGCGCCGAGAACGCCGATGTGACCATCATCGGCTTCGTCGATTACAACTGCCCCTACTGCAAGAAGATGCAGCCTGAGATCGACGGCCTGCTGAAGGCGGACACCAAGGTGCGCGTCCTGTACAAGGATTGGCCGATCTTCGGCGACGTCTCGGAGACCGCCGCCCGGACCGCCCTCGCCGCCGCCTATCAGGGCAAGTACGAGGCCGTCCATAACGCCTTCATGCTGTCGCCGTCGCGCATCGGCGACCAGGCGGACATCACCCGTCTGGTCCAGTCGGCCGGCGTGGACATGGCGCGCCTGAATCAGGACCTGGCCGAACACCGCGCAGACATCGACGCGGTGCTGGACCGAAATGGTCGAGAAGCGGCGGCCCTGGCCCTGCAGGGCACGCCCGCCTTTATCATCAACGGCAATCTGATCCCCGGCGGCATGCCCCAGGCGCAACTCGAAGCGGTGATCGGTCGTATCCGCTCCGGACAACCGCTGCGCTGAAGCCGACCATGACCACCCTGACCCTGCTCCAGCTGAACGACCTCCACGGCTATCTCGAGCCGCATCCCGAACTGGTGCGCACCGAAGGCGGCTGGCGGTTCGAACGGCTGGGCGGGGTCGCCCGCATCGCGCGCCTCTTCGAAGAGGCGCGCGCCGAAGGTGCATGCCTGACCCTGGACAACGGCGACACCTTCCATGGCACGCGGGTCGCCGTCGCCAGCCGGGGCGAGGCGCTGGTTCCGATCATGAACGCCCTGAAGATCGACGCCATGACGGCGCACTGGGAGTTCGCCTATGGCCCGGCGGGGTTCAAGGCGTTGGCGGCGGGACTGGATTATCCCGTCCTGGCCGCCAATGTCTTCCGCAAGGATGACGGCGCGCCGGAGTTCGACGGGCGGTGGGTGTTCGAGCGCGGCGGTCTGAGGATCGGCGTGATCGGCCTGGCCTGCCCCATCATCGACAAGACGATGCCCCCCGCCTTCTCTGAAGGCGTGCGGTTTGAAATGGGTGTGGCCGAAGCCCGCGAGCAGCTGCACCAGCTCCGCGAGGAAAAGGTCGATCTGGTCGTCCTGCTGTCGCACCTGGGCTTTCCGCAGGATCTGAAGCTGGCCGCCGAAACGCCGGGCATCGACGTGATCCTGAGCGGTCATACCCATAACCGCCTGCACGAACCGGCCCGCGTCGGCGACACCCTGATCATCCAGTCCGGCTGCCACGGCGCCTATATCGGCCGGCTGGATCTGGAGATTGCAGAGGGCCGCGTGTGCCTGCGGCGCCATCGGCTCATAGCCGTGGACGCTGGCCCCGAAGACGATCAAGTCGCCGGCTTGGTGGAGATGGCCCTGGCGCCCGAGCGCGAGCGTCTGGCGCGCATCGTCGGCCGCACCGCCATCCCCCTTCACCGCTACGCCATGGCCAGCGCGCCGATGGACGACGTCCTGCTGGCGGCGGCGGCGCAGGCGGCGGGCGTGGACATCGCCTTCTCCAACGGCTGGCGCTACGGCGCGCCCGTCGCGCCGGGTCCGGTCACTCTGGGCGACCTCTACAATATGGCGCCGATGAATCCGCCGATCTCACGCACGACGCTGACCGGGGCCGAGTTGCAAGCGATGCTGGAAGAAAATCTGGAGCGCACCTTCGCCGCCGACCCGTATGAGCAGATGGGCGGCTACATCAAACGTTGCCGGGGTCTCACGGCCTTCGTGAAGCTTGAGAATCCCAAGGGGCAGCGCCTCGACCGCCTGCTGGTCGGAGACCGCCCTGTCGAGCCGGAGGCGGACTATCTGGTGGCCTTCGTCACCGCCCAAGGGGTGCCCGAACATTACGGGCGAGACCGCCGGACGCTCGACATCGACACTGTGGGCGCGCTTGAATCCTGGTTCGCCGACCATACGCCTGGCGAGACCGATCTGCCCGTCAGCGTCCTCATCATCTGAAGGAACACCTTATGGACTCCGTCGCCGCCCGCGACTTCTGGAACAGCCGCTATGACCGCCAGGACTATCTGTTCGGCGAGACGCCCAACGCCTTCCTGGCCGCTCAGATCGCGCGGCTCCAGCCCGGCATGACCGCTCTGGCGGTCGCCGACGGCGAGGGCCGAAACGGCGTGTGGCTCGCCGAACAGGGCCTGGCCGTCACCACCACGGATATCGCCCCGCGCGCGGTCGAGAAGGCCCTCGCCCTGGCCGAGCGACGTGGCGTCACACTGGACGCCCAGGTGGCGGACTTCGAGACCTGGGGCTGGCCGCAGGGTGCGTTCGACGTCGTGGTCGCCGTCTTCATTCAGTTCGCCCCGCCTCCCCAGCGCGACCGACTTTTCGAGCGTATGAAGGCGGCCGTGAAGCCTGGCGGCCTGGTCCTGTTGCAGGGCTATCGGCCGGAACAGATCGCCTATGGCACCGGCGGTCCGGGGCAGGTCGAGAACCTCTACACCGAGGCGCTGCTCCGCGACGCCTTCGCCGACTTCGACATCCTGCATCTGAAAAGCCACGACAGCGACGTCTCCGAAGGCGCCGGCCACAGCGGCCGGTCCGCCCTGATCGATCTCATCGCCCGCCGTCCCTGACCCCCAGCGCCCGCACACCGGAACCCGCCATGAAAACCCTCGTGATCGCCCTGTCCTTGGCCGCCTCCCTGGCGGCCTCCCCGAGCTTCGCCCAGGCTGTCTCAGGCTTCGGCGGCTTCAAGCCCCTGCCCGAGGCCGGCGAACAGCCGGATCCGTCGCGCATCTATCGGGTCATCTTCGACGTGTCCCAGGGCGGTGCGGACGACAGGCCGCTGAAGGGATTGGATCGCGTCGCGCGGCTGGTGAATATGCTGGCGGCGGGCGGCGTGGACGCCGACCACCGTCAGATCGTGGTCGTCCTGCACGGCGCCGCCACCCCTGCAGTTCTCTCCGACGCCGCCTGGACCGCGCGCGGCAAGGGCGACGCCAACCCCAACAGCGCCCTGATCCGCGCCCTCATCGCCGCCGGCGTCCAGGTTCGACTGTGCGGCCAGGCCATGGCGGGGAACGGCATCGCGCAAGCCGATCTCGAAGCGGGCGTGAGCGTTGATCTCGCCGCCCTGATGACGGTCATCCACCTTCAACAGGCCGGATACGCCCTGGTTGTGAACTGACGGCTCGGCATAGGCGGAACCTTTCCTGAGCATAAGAACTATTAGTTTGCGTAAGTATGTATGTAATTGTTCATTGGGGCGTCTGAAGGAGATATCGACATGACCGGACTGCCCCGCCTCAACGAACCCGCCCCCGACTTTCACGCCCGCACCACGCACGGGGATCGCAGCTTGGCCGATTACCGCGGCAAATGGCTGATCCTCTTCTCGCACCCGTCGGACTTCACCCCGGTCTGCACGACCGAGTTCATCGGGTTCGCCAAGCATGCGAATGAGTTCGCCGCCATGAACTGCGAGCTCCTGGGCCTCTCGATAGACAGCATCTTCTCGCACCTAGCCTGGACCCGGAACATCAAGGAGAAGTTCGGCGTCGAAATCCCCTTCCCCATCATCGAGGATCTGAAGATGGAGGTGGCCCAGGCCTACGGAATGATCCACCCCGGGGCGGCCGACACCTCGGCTGTTCGCGCCACCTTCCTGATCGATCCGGAAGGCAAGCTGCGCGCCATGGTCTACTATCCCATGAGCAATGGCCGCAGCATCGAAGAGTTCGTTCGGCTGCTCACCGCGCTCCAGGCGTCCGACGCCAACGGGGTCGCGACGCCTGAGAACTGGCGCCCTGGCCAACCGGCCATCGTCCCCCCGCCCAAGGCCGCCGAGGCGGCCGAGGCTCGCGCTTCCGAGGGTTACGTCTACACCGACTGGTATTTCTCGACGCGCGACCTCCCCGACGCCCCGAAAGCCGCCTGATCGGATTCCGGCCGGACCTCGCAAGCGGTCCGGCCTTTTTCTTCGCAAACCAAACGGAGCCTTCATGCAGATCATCGACCACGGCGGAGCGCGCATCGCGGCGCTCCACGACAAGAAGACCGGCAGTTGGCAGTATGTCGTCTCCGACCCGGTCAGCCGCAAATGCGCGATCATCGATCCGGTCTGGGATTTCGACGAGAAGGCGGCGGCGACCTCGACCCGCAACGCCGACGCCATCCTGGACTACGTCAAGGCGGAGGGCCTGACCGTCGAGTGGCTGCTGGACACCCATCCCCACGCCGACCACTTCTCCGCCGCGCCCTTCCTCAACGAGAAACTGGGCGCGCCGACCGCCATCGGCGAAAAGGTCATCGGCGTCCAGAAGCTGTGGAAGGACATCTACGGCCTGGACGACGACTTTCCGGCCGATGGTCGCCAGTGGGACCGACTCTTCAAGGCTGGCGACACGTTCGCTGTTGGCGACCTGCCGGCGCGGGTGATGTTCTCACCGGGGCACACCATGGCCTCCATCACCTATGTGATTGGCGGCAACGCCTTCGTCCACGACACCCTGATGATGCCCTATGCCGGCACCTCGCGCGCCGACTTTCCGGGCGGCGACTCGAAGACTCTCTTCCGAAGCATCCAGGACATCCTGGCCCTGCCTGAAGAGACCGCCGTCTTCGTTGGCCACGACTATGGCCCGGATGGCCGCGAGCCCGCCTGCTTCAGCACCGTGAGAGAGCAGAAGGCGGACAACATCCATGTCGGCGGCGGACGCGGCGAGGCGGATTTCGTGCGGCTCCGCGACGATCGGGACGCCACCCTGCCCTTGCCGAATCTGATGCTCTACGCGCTTCAGGTGAACATCCGCGGCGGGGTGCTGCCGCCGGCCGCGCCGGACGGGCGCGTCTATTTCAAGATTCCCGCCAATCACTTCGCCCCACCCCAGGAGAATTCTTGATGCGCCCGTCCGCACTGACGCTGGCCGCCCTCCTGAGCGCAACGGCCCTGGCCGCCCACGCCCAGACGCCCGCCGATCCACTTCATGTCTACGGTCCCGGCGGCCCCTCCCCCGCCATGCGCGACGCCGCGAAGGCCTATGAGGCGCGCACCGGTCGCGCCGTGGCCGTCGTCGCCGGACCCACGCCCCAATGGCTGGACCAGGCCAAGGCGGATGGCGACCTGATCTTCTCAGGCTCCGAGACGATGATGACCGACTTCGTCAGCGCCCTGGAGGGCCGCATCCGCGCCGAGGCGGTCGAGCCGCTCTATCTGCGCACCGCCTCCATCCTCGTTCGGCCGGGAAATCCGGACGGCATCGGCGGCCTTGAGGATCTTTTCCAGCCCGATCGCCGGGTCTTGGTTGTCAACGGCGCGGGCCAGAACGGCCTGTGGGAGGACATGGCCGGTCGCACCGGCGACATCGCCAAGGTGCGCGCCCTGCGTCGCAACATCGTCGTCTACGCCCGCAACAGCGCCGAGGCCCGACAGGCCTGGATCGACGACCCGACGCTGGACGCCTGGATCATCTGGGGCATCTGGCAGGTCGCCAATCCGGACCTCGCTGATGTGGTCGAGGTCAAAGAGCCCTATCGCATCTACCGCGACGCCGGCGCCGTTGTGACCGAGACCGGCCGCCAGGACGCCGACGCCCAGCCCTCCCTAGACTTTTTGAAGTCCGACGAGGGGGCCGCCATCTTCGCGCGGTGGGGCTGGCGGACCGGCCAACCTTAAGCCTGCCTTAAGGTGAACCCTGCGGTGTCGGCGGCATGGCCAACCGTCGCTCCTTCACCCTGAACCGCCGACACCTGCTGGCGGCCGCGGCGCCGCTCTGGCTCTCGACGACCGCGCGAGCCGCGTCGGCGCCCGCGACATCGAACATCACCGCCCTGACCGCAGCCTTTTACGCCGCCCGCGGCGGACGCCCCGCCTGGGCGGGGCCAGCGCGCCGGCAAGCCATGGACGCCCTGGCTCTGGCGGACCGCCACGGCCTATCAGCGCCCGACGGCCTCGCCCTGGGCGAAGCCGAGCTGACACAGGCCGTCCTGACCCTGGCCGAGGCGCTCGCCCATGGCCGGGTCGACCCGGCAACGGTCGAGACCCTTTGGGAGATGGATCGCAACCAGGTCGACACGCCGCCGCTGTTGGCCAAGGCCGTCGAGGACGGAACGTTGGCCGAGACGATGGCGGGCCTTGCGCCCCAGGACCGCGGCTTTCAGGGCTTGTGCGACGGCTTCCTCCGCTATCGCGCCATCGCCGACCGCGGCGGCTGGCCGCCCTTCGCCATGGGCGCGACGATCGAACCGTTTGCGTCCGACCCCCGCCTTCCCGCCCTCCTGCCGCGCCTTCGGGTGGAAGGCGATCTCAGCGACGCCGCCGCCTCCATGATCGGCCCGTCTGGCGGTGACTACGGCTCTGTTCTGCAAGAGGCCGTTCGGGCGTTCCAGGTGCGCCACGGTCTGGAGGCGGACGCCCGCATCGGCCCGGCGACCCAGCGGGCGCTGTCGATTTCGGGCGAGGCCCGTGCTCGCCAGATCGCGCTCAATCTGGAACGCCGCCGTTGGCTAAAGAGAGACGTCGCCCCGGAGCGGATCGAGGTGAACACCGCCGCCTCCATCATGGTCTACTGGAAGGACGGCCGGCCCGTGCATTCGATGCGGGTCGTAACGGGTGACGCCGACAATGCGACGCCCAGCCTCGAACGGCCCTTCGCCTCGGTCGTCGCCAATCCGCCCTGGACGGTGCCGACCTCCATCGCCCAGCGCGAGATCCTGCCGCGCGGCGCCGCCTATATGCGGGCGAACAACATGACGATTCAGAATGGCATGGTGGTTCAGCGCGCCGGCCCGAACGCCGCCCTGGGCCAGGTCAAGTTCGAACTTCAGGACAGCTACGCCATCTTCCTGCACGACACCCCGTCGCGGGGTGCGTTCGAGCGGAGCTTCCGCCATCTCAGTCACGGCTGCGTGCGGGTGCAGGACGCGGTCGGCTTCGCTCGGCTACTGCTCGCGCCCGACCCCGCAAGGCTCGCCCGATTCGACGCCGCGCTGGACAGCGGCGAGACCGTCCGGGTGGCGACCGGTCGGCCGATCGACGTGCGCCTGCTGTATTGGACGGCCTTTCTGGACGGCCAGGGCCGCGTCGCCTTTCGCGATGACATCTATCGTCGCGACACCCGTCTGGCGGAGGCGTTGGGTATCGCCTTGCAGCTGCCGCGGCCCGACGACCGGCGCGCCGATGCGGACGACGTCGGCCCCTGACGGTTATTCGGTCGTGCGGCCGTCGAAATGCTCGTGGTCGGCGGAGGCCTCTTCCACCGTGGCGTGAACCGTACCGTCGCGATGCTCCGGCGGACCATAAAGGGTGTAGAGCCGAAGCGGTTCGGACCCCGTGCTGACCACATTGTGGCGGGCGCCCCGAGGGACGATGACCCCGTCGTCCGCCTTCACGGCATGACGAACGCCGTCGATCCAGATTTCGCCCTCGCCCGCCTCGATGCGGAAGAACTGGTCGCGGTCGTCGTGGACCTCTTCGCCGATCTCCTGGCCGTGCGGAATGGCCATGAGGACGAGCTGCAGATTGTGGCCGGTGTAGAGAACGCGGCGAAAGTCTGTGTTCTCTTCCGTCAGACGTTCGATATTGTCGATGAAGCCCTTCACGAGAGTCTCCTGTGCGGGTTTGCCGTCAGCGCCGTGCGACGGCGGTGATGCGGGCGAATTGCGCCGTGTCGCCGCGCGCCGGCGTCGATGTGCGGGGCGCCGGGGCGGCGGCTCGCGCGCCGACCGCCTTCGCATCGCCGCAGAAGATTTCGTAGAGCATGCCCATGACCGCCTGGGCCCGGTCGTCGGCGATCGAATAGAAGATCGAGCGGGACTGACGGCGGGTCTTGACCAGGCCATACTGGCGCAGCTCAGCCAGTTGTTGGGATAGCGCCGGCTGCTTGATGCCAAGGTCCGCCTCGAGCTGGCCCACCGAGCGCTCCTCTTCGGCGATGTGACACAGGATCAGCAGCCGGTTGGCGTTGGCCAGCTGGCGTAACAGCTCTGCGGCCTCCGGCGCCTTTTCCTTCAACCGCTCCATGGCGGCCGCTTGATCGTCGGTCATGCGCGGCGCTCGCGATAGTACCAGGGCGCATCGCCGTCACCGTCGGCGATGGCGGCGTCCAGAGTGGTGGCGGCCGGCTCCAGCAGGGCGTCGCCGGGCGTCCAGCCCGCCGGCGTGGAGGCCGCCTCACGGTCAGACGTCTGCAAGGCGGTGACGAGACGCAGCAGCTCATCAACCGAGCGGCCGATGTTCATCGGGTACCAGCTGATGGCGCGCACCACGCCTTCGGGATCGATCACGAAAGTGGCGCGCACCGTCGCGCTGTCGCTTGAGCCGGCGTCCACCATGCCGAAGGCGTGGCCGATGGCCATGGAGGGATCTTCGATGATCGGGAACGGCACCTTCACGCCGAAGCGGCGGTAGATGTCCTTCAGCCAGGCCAAGTGCGAATACAGACTGTCGACTGACAGGGCCATCAGATCGCAGTCGATCGCCGCGAAGGCGTCGGCCTGTCGGGCCAAAGCCACGAACTCGCTGGTGCAGACCGGGGTGAAGTCCGCCGGATGCGAGAACAGCACCAGCCAGCGTCCACGGTAGTCGCTGAGGCGCTTTTCGCCCTGGGTCGTGCGCGCGGTGAAATCCGGCGCCGTGTCGTTGATGCGCAGGGCGCGCATCGCGGCGGTGTCGACGGTCGGCGCAGTGTCTGTCGTTTCCATGGCGGCAAGCTAAGCGCTTCACGCCCTTTCCGCTACATTAAAATACATACTTGTATGAACTATGAATGGGTATATGTGTTGAGTCACCGAAACGGAGACACGCCATGTCCTCGCCCATCCCCGATCCCGCCCGCGACCACGCCGCCGACATCGTGCGCGCCGCGCTCGCCGATCCCGCTCAACGCCCCTTGGTCAAATCATTCTTCGACGAGGCCACCTTCACCGTCAGCCATGTCGTGCGCGATCCCGGCTCCGATGTCTGCGCCATCATTGACAGCGTGCTGGACTACGATCCGGCTTCGGGCCGCACCACGCACGCTTCGGCCGATGCGCTCATTGATTACGTAAAATCCGAAGGTCTCACGGTTCAGTGGCTGCTCGAGACGCACGCCCATGCCGATCACCTGTCGGCGGCGCCCTATCTTCAGGAAAAGCTCGGCGGTCAGCTCGCCATCGGCCATGAGATCCTCACCGTCCAGGCGGTCTTCGGCAAGATCTTCAACGAAGGAACCGACTTCCGCCGCGACGGCAGCCAGTTCGACCATCTGTTCAACGACGGCGACCGGTTCGAGATCGGCGGGTTGAAGGCCACGGTCCTGCATGTGCCCGGCCACACCCCGGCCTGTCTGGCCTATGTCATCGGCGACGCCGTCTTCCCCGGCGACACCATGTTCATGCCCGACTACGGCACGGCGCGCTGCGACTTCCCTGGCGGCGACGCCCGGACCCTGTATCGCTCGATCCATCGCCTGACCTCCCTGCCGGACGAGGCGCGGGTCTTCCTGTGTCACGATTACAAGGCGCCCCCGGGCCGGACCGAGTTCGCCTGGGAGACCACCATCGGCGCCCAACGCACCGGCAATATTCATATCCGCGACGACGTCAGCGAGGACGAGTTCGTGGCCATGCGCACCCAGCGCGACGCCACCCTTCCCATGCCCAAGCTGATCCTGCCGTCGGTTCAGGTGAACATGAACGGCGGCCGCCCGCCCGAGCCCGAGGACAATGGGGTGCGCTACCTCAAGGTCCCGCTCAACGCGCTGTGAGACGAGCCCCCGATGCTTGAGCCCCTCCCCTTCATCTGGCCGCTGGCCGGCGGTCTGCTGGTCGGCCTGTCGGCTGGCCTCTATCTGCTGCTCAACGGGCGCGTGGCCGGGATTTCCGGCCTGACCGCCGCAGCGACCGGCCTGTCAAAAGGCGCGCCGCGCATTCTGGGCCTGCTTTTCATCGCCGGCCTGCTGGGCGGCGCGGCCCTGGCCTCGGCGCTGATCCGCAGGCCCGAGGTGCAGATCACTTCGGAGGTCTGGCTGCTGGTGCTCGGCGGCCTGATCGTCGGCTTCGGCACCCGCTGGGGCTCGGGCTGCACCAGCGGCCACGGCGTCTGCGGCCTGGCCCGCCTGTCGCCCCGCTCCATCGTGGCCACCGGCGTCTTCATGGCGGTCGCGGCGCTCACCGTCTTCATCACCCGACACCTGTTGGGAGGCCTGGCGTGAACCGGCTGATCGTCGCAGTCCTGTGCGGCCTGCTGTTCGGCGCCGGCATGGTGGTGTCCGACATGATCAACCCGGCCCGCGTCCTGGCCTTCCTGGATGTGACGGGCGCCTGGGACCCCTCGCTGGCCTTCGTTATGGGCGGGGCGCTGATCCCCTCCGCCATCGCCTATCTGATCCGCCGGCGCATGGAGGCTCCGGTCGCGGCTGACACCTTCCATGTGCCTGAGAGCCGCAACATCGACACCCCCTTGGTCGGCGGGGCCGTCCTGTTCGGCCTGGGCTGGGGCCTGGTCGGTCTGTGCCCCGGCCCCGCGCTGGCGGCCCTGACGACCGGCGCCTGGCAGGCCTTCGTCTTCGTGGGCGCCCTCGTAGCCGGCATGGCGCTGTTCCGCCTGACGCTCGACCGAAACGCCTGAACCAGAAAAGACCCTAGGGAGACAAAGCCATGGATATCCGCCCCCTGGACGAGGCCCTGTCCGCCTCGCCCCAGATCGCCCCGGAAGACCTGCCCGCCATCGCGGCCCAGGGTTTCCGGTCGGTGATCTCCAACCGACCCGACGGCGAAGAGCCCGGCCAGCCCAGCGCCGAAGATCTGCGCCAGGCCGCCGAGGCTGCGGGACTGGCTTTCGCCCATGTCCCCGTGGTCGGCGGCGCCATCTCCGACCAGGACGTGGCGGACTTCCGCGAGGCTCTGGCCAACCTGCCCCAGCCTGTGTTCGGCTTCTGCCGCACCGGTACGCGCACGACCACCCTGTGGGCGCTGGCGAACGCCGGCGCACAAACTCCTGAAAATCTGATCGCCCGCGCCAAGAGCGCCGGCTACGACCTCGGCGCCCTGCGTCCCCGTCTTGAAGGAGCCGCATCATGAGCGCCCAGTACGCCCCCTTGGAGTCCTGCGATGTCCTGATCGTCGGCGGCGGATCCGCCGGCATCGCCACAGCCGCCAGCCTCCTGCGCCGTCGCCCGGGTCTCGACGTCCGCATCGTCGAGCCGTCCGAGCATCACTACTATCAGCCTGGCTGGACCATGGTCGGCGCCGGCGTCTTCACGCCCGAGCGGACCCGGCGCCGCACCGAGGACCTGATCCCCCGAGGCGCCCAGTGGGTGCGGGGTTCGGTCGCGGCTTTCGACCCCATCCACGATCGCGTCGAACTGACCGACGGCCGCTGGATCGGCTATCGCATGCTGGTCGCGGCGCCGGGACTGAAGCTGGACTGGGGCGCCATCCCGGGCCTGGCGGAAACGCTCGGGCGCAACAACGTCACTTCCAACTACGGCTATGAGACGGCGCCCTACACCTGGAAGCTGGTGCAGGCGATGAAGAGCGGCCGGGCGATCTTCACCCAGCCGCCCATGCCGATCAAATGCGCCGGCGCCCCGCAGAAGGCCATGTATCTGTCGGCCGATCACTGGCGCGACCACGGCCGAAACGACATCGAGATCGAATTCCACAACGCCGGGCCCGTGCTGTTCGGGGTCAAGGACTACGTCCCGGCCCTGATGGAATATGTTCGCAAATACCGCATCGACCTGAACTTCGGATCGAAACTGGTCGCGGTGGATGGTCCTGCCAGGACGGCGACCTTCGCCGTGACGAACGCGGAAGGCGAAGTCAGTCAGGTTCGGCGCGAGTTCGACTTCCTGCACGTCTGCCCGCCGCAGACCGCGCCGGACGTCATTCGCGAAAGTCCGCTGGCCGCCGAAAGCGGCTGGATCGAGGTGGATGACGCCACCTTGCGCCACAAGCGGTTCGAAAACGTCTTCGGTCTGGGCGACGCCTGTTCGGCGCCCAACGCCAAGACTGCTGCGGCCGCCCGCAAACAGGCGCCCGTGGTGGCCGAGAACATCCTGTCGCTGCTGGACGGCCAGCCGATGCGGGCGGTCTATGACGGCTATGGCTCATGTCCGCTCACGGTCGAGCGCGGCAAGATCGTGCTGGCCGAGTTCGGCTATGGCGGCAAGCTCCTGCCCAGCTTCCCGAAATGGATGCTCGACGGGACCAAGCCGACCCGTCTGGCCTGGCATCTGAAGGCCCAGGCCCTGCCCGAAATCTACTGGCTTGGGATGTTGCGCGGTCGCGAATGGCTGGCCGGCCCCCACCACATCGAACCCGCCCCCCAGCTTCGCCCTGCTGTCGCCTGAGCCTGATCATGGACCTGTCTCCGCTGCAGTACGGCCTCGGCGCCGGCGCCGGCTCGCTCGTCGGCTTCACCCTGGGCCTGGTCGGCGGCGGCGGGTCCATCCTGGCCGTGCCGCTGATCGTCTATCTGGTCGGGGTCAAGGAGCCGCATCTGGCGATCGGCACCAGCGCCTTCGCCGTGGCCGCCAACGCCTTCGCCAATGTGATCAATCATGCCCGCCACGGCACGGTGAAATGGAAAATCGCCAGTCTGTTCGCGGTCGCTGGGGTGCTCGGAGCCTTTCTGGGTTCGAGCCTGGGCAAGGCCGTGGACGGTCAGAAGCTGCTGGCCCTTTTCGCCGTCCTGATGCTTGTCGTCGGGGTGCTGATGTTGCGGGGCCGCTCCGCCGGCGGTGACCCGAACGTCCAGCTTGATCGCCGCAATGCACCCAAGCTCGTCGGCACGGGCCTGGCCACGGGCGTGATGTCGGGCTTCTTCGGCATCGGCGGCGGCTTCCTGATCGTGCCCAGCCTGATGTTCTCGACCCGGATGCCGATCTATTATGCGGTTGGCTCATCGCTTGTCGGCGTCACCGCCTTCGGCCTGACCACGGCCTTCAACTACGCTCTGGACGGCTGGGTCGACTGGCCCCTGGCGGCGGTGTTCATCGGCGGCGGCGTTTTGGGGGGCCTCGTCGGCGCGCGGTTGGCCAAGGCGCTGTCGGGACAAAAAGGCGTCTTGAACACCGTCTTCGCCGGGCTGATCTTCGTCGTCGCCTTCTATATGCTTTACCGCAGCGCCGGCGCGCTCGGCCTGATCGGGTGAGACCACACCATGGAACTTGACGCCCTGATCCTGGCGCGGATGCAGTTCGCCTTCACCGTCGCCTTCCACATCGTCTTCCCGGCCTTCTCCATTGGCCTCGCCAGCTATCTGGCCGTGCTGGAGGCCCTGTGGCTGAAGACGGGGCGAGACCTCTATCTGAACCTGTTCAAATATTGGCTGAAGATCTTCGCCGTCGCCTTCGGCATGGGCGTCGTCTCGGGCCTGGTCATGTCCTACCAGTTCGGCACCAATTGGTCGGTCTTTTCCGACAAGGCCGGTCCGGTCATCGGCCCCCTGATGGCCTATGAGGTGCTCAGCGCCTTCTTCCTGGAGGCGGGTTTCCTGGGCGTGATGCTCTTCGGCCTGAACCGCGTGGGCAAGAAACTGCACTTCCTGGCCACCCTGATGGTCGCAATCGGCACCTTCGCCTCGGCCTTCTGGATCCTGTCGGTGAACAGCTGGATGCAGACGCCGCAAGGCTACGCCATCAACGAGGTCGGCCAGTTCGTACCGGCCGACTGGTTCAAGATCGTCTTCAATCCCTCCTTCCCCTATCGCCTCGCCCACATGCTGCTGGCGGCCTATCTGACCACCGGCCTCGTGGTCGGCGCGGTCGGGGCCTGGCACCTGATGAAGGAGCGGACCAACAAGGGGGCGCGTAAGATGTTCGCCATGGCCATGGGCATGATCCTGGTCGCCGCCCCGGTCCAGATTTTCATCGGCGACATGCACGGGCTGAACACCCTGGAGCATCAGCCCGCCAAGGTCATGGCGATGGAAGGCCATTTCGAAAGCCACCCGGACGGGGCGCCGCTGATCCTGTTCGGCATTCCTGACCGAGAGGCGGCCACCGTCCACGGCGCGGTCGAGATCCCCAAGCTGTCGTCCCTGATCCTGAAGCACGATCCGAACGCGCCCCTGGCGGGTCTGGACACCATCGATCGTGCAGACTGGCCGCCGGTGGAGATCGTCTTCTGGTCCTTCCGCGTCATGGTTGGCCTCGGCATGGCCATGCTGATGCTGGGGCTGTGGGGGCTGTACGCCCGGCTGCGCAAACGCCTTTACGACGCCCCCTGGCTGCACCGCTTCGCCCTGATCATGGGACCGATGGGCTTCGTCGCCGTGCTGGCGGGCTGGATCACCACCGAGGTCGGCCGCCAGCCCTGGACCGTCTATGGGCTGCTGCGCACCGCCGACAGCGCTGCGCCCCTGGCGGCGCCCGCCGTCGCAACCTCCCTGGCCGCCTTCGCCGTGGTCTATTTCACCGTCTTCGGCGCCGGGGTCTTCTACATCCTGCGTCTGATGAGCCATGCGCCGCACCGGGACGAGCCGGGCGTGGCGGAAACCCCGATCCGCACGGCGGGCATCACCCCCGCCCCCGCCATCGACCCGGACCGCCCCATCCCGACCGGCGAGGAGACCGATCATGAGCGTTGATCTGACCCTGGTCTGGGCCGGCCTGCTGGCCTTCGCCGTCTTCGCCTATATCGTCATGGACGGGTTCGACCTGGGCGTCGGCATCCTGTTCCCGACACTGAAGGCCGGCGATCAGCGCGACAAGGCGATGAACTCGATCGCCCCGGTGTGGGACGGCAACGAAACCTGGCTGATCCTGGGCGGCGGCGGTCTGTTCGCCGCCTTCCCGCTCGCTTACGCCGTGTTGATGCCGGCGGTCTACACGCCGATCATCGCCATGCTTCTGGGGCTGGTCTTCCGGGGCGTCGCCTTCGAATATCGCTGGCGGACGGTGCGGGCCAAGCCCATCTGGGATGTCGCTTTCTTTGGCGGCTCCCTGCTGGCCGCCTTCTCCCAGGGCGTGACCCTCGGGGCCATTCTGCAAGGGGTCGAGGTGTCCGGTCGCGCCTACGGCGGCGGCTCGTGGGACTGGCTCAGCCCCTTCAGCCTGCTGACCGGCGCCGCCGTCGTCGTCGGCTACGCCCTATTGGGCGCCACCTGGCTGAACATGAAGACGGAAGGCGCGCTCCAGACCCACGCGCGCTCGCAGGCCTGGAAACTGGGTCCGGCGACCCTGCTGATGATCGGCGCGGTCAGCCTGGCCACCCCGTTCCTCGACGGCGAATACGCCCGCCGGTGGTTCGACTGGCCCGGCGTGCTTCTGACGGCCCAGGTGCCGTTGCTCGTCCTGATCGTCGCGGCCGCCTTCTTCTGGACCATGCGTCAGAAGCGTGAGGTCTGGCCCTTCCTGCTGTCGCTGGGCCTGTTCGCGGTGACCTTCGCCGGGCTGGGCGTCAGCGTCTTCCCTTACGCCGTACCCGACGAGATCACCCTCTGGCAGGCCGCAGCTCCCGCCTCCAGCCAGCTGTTCATGCTGGTCGGCGCCCTGATCCTGATCCCGATCATCCTAGCCTACACCGCCTACGCCTACTGGGTGTTCCGCGGCAAGGTCGGCGACGACGGTTACCACTGATGCGTCGCGGCTCCACAAACGGGCTCCGGCAGGGCCTCTGGTTCGTCGCGCTCTGGGCGCTGGGCGTGGGCGTCCTGGGCATCGTCGCCTATCTGCTGCGCGGCGTTCTCAAGCTGGCCGGGGGGTGAGCCCGCAGGCGCCGAACCGCTGGCCCTGGCCGCCGCTCATCACGGGCGGCGCCGTCCTTGTCGCGCTCATCACGGCGCGTCTGTGGTCCCCGCCCGCTCTCTTCCCCGGCGCCTTCGCCGCTGGCGGCCTCCTGGTCGGGCTCGCCCTTGGTTTGGACCTCTGGGCCATGCTGGTGATGCGGCGGTGGCGCGCCAACATCCTGCCGCACCGGGCGGCGACCGCTCTGGTCACGACCGGTCCGTTCGCCTGGAGCCGCAACCCGATCTATCTCGCCAACGGCCTGCTGCTGCTCGGCCTCGGCGGCCTGTTCGACAACGCCTGGTTCTTCGTGGCCGCCCCCGTCGCCGCCTTCGCCACCGACCGCCTCGCCATCCGGCGCGAGGAACGACACCTGACGGCCCTCTTCGGGCCAGCCTGGTCCGCCTACGCCGATCGCGTGGACCGCTGGTTTGGGCGGCGGATGCCGTCGCAATCACCTTAAGGCTGGCTTAAGCTTGGCCCGGCCTGTTGCGACAAAACGCAGCAGGAAACGACGATGGGAGACATCAAGAGGCCCGCGCCAACCACGGGAACGCTTGTCCGGTGCTGATGGGCCTCCTCATGAGCGGTGCGATCGCCGCCGCCGGGCAACCCACGGACGCCCAGGATAGCTGGCGCGTCTCCGGATCGGCGCGCGCGCGGGGAGAGACGCTGTCAGGCCAGTTTTGTCCGATGGCGGAGCCAAGCGACGCCGTCCTGACGACGCGGCTGACGCTGGCCGTCGAGCGGGATGTGGGTCACGTGACGTTCGGGCGAGGTGTTCGATTCGCGGGCGTTCGGGCAAGGTCCGCTGTCGTCGGTCGGCGTTGGCGAGGTCAATGCGCTGGAGTTGGTTCAGGCCTACGCCAAGATCCGTCTCGGCGCGCGACGTGAGCGGACACTGAAACTCGGCCGCTTCACCATGGATCTGGGTTCCAAGCGTTTCGTTTCTCGCCAGAATTTTCGCAACACCACCAACGCCTATACCGGCGCCCGTTTCGACACGCCCCTGGCCGACGGCGCGCTGACGGCCTTCTGGGTCATGCCGCAGGTGCGGTTGCCGGACGACAGGGCCGCCATCGAGGACAATCGGATCGCGTGGGATCGAGAGAGTTCCAACCTGCAGTTCGCCGGCCTGTTTTGGACTCGCGACCTCGGCCAGCGGCGGTCGCTCGACCTCTATGTCTACGGCCTGACCGAAAGCGATGACGCGGACCAGCAGACCCGAAACCGCCGGCTGGCGACGCCCGGCGTCCGTTGGCGCCATTCGCCGGCGGCCGGGGCGTGGGATGTCGAGGTCGAGGCGGCGGCCCAGGTGTGAGTTCCGGCACCCGGTGCGACAAACCAAGCCTGAAATGACCCGTTAGCGGTGCCCAAAGCTCCGATTTCATCCACCAAAAACTGCGACAAAATCTAGGACTTTGGCAAATAATGCGACAAGATACCGAAGTGCATAAGCGCCGACGCATTCCGCCGGGCCGCCGCTCAGTGACAGGGCAGATGCCCTCGCGCTATCCGAGCGGACCGCTTCTTTACGAGTCCAAACTGGAACGCGATTTCCTGATGTCGCTGGAGGTGGACGGCCACATCCGCGACGTGGTCACTCAGCCGATGACGATCAGTCTTACGGTCGATGGCCAGGCGCGTACCTATACGCCCGACATCATGGCGGTCTGGCAGACACGCTCGCCTTGGCCTCACGGCTTTCGACGCGTGGTCTTCGAGGTGAAACCGCTGGCGATCCTACGCTCGGGGTATGGAACACTGGCGCCGAAGTACCGCGCCGCTCGCCGGTATTTCGCCGAGAGAGATGTCGGCTACCGCGTGGTGACCGAACGCACCATTCGCACACAGCGTCAGGTGAACGCCGAGCTGATCGCCCCGACCCTGCGAGGCAGCGTAGATCAGGAAATGGTGCGTCGGGTGCAGGCGATTGTCCTCGCCAAGGGGACGCACCGACTAGGCGACATCCGTTTCCGGCTGGAGGAGGAAGGGGCCATTCGCGGCGTCGTTATGGAAGCCCTCTATTACATGCTGGGTGCGGAGCTTCTGATTGGCGACCTCAACAAGCCTCTCACCGACGATACGCCTCTGACGTGGTGGGTGAATGCGAAAATCGGAGCATTGCTTGAAGGGACTTAGGTTAGACGCCGGCGTCAATGTCACGATCGGCAAGCGCCCTGCCACTATCGTTCGCGTACTCGACCTGGACAGTTATCTGGTCCGCTTCGAGAGCGAGGAACATCGCCTCGTCGGGCGTAAGGACATCGACGATCCACGAAGCGTAAGCGCACCGATCCGCACTCTGGACGACTATAGCGCTAAAGAGACCGAGGAAGCTTACCGTTGGTGGGAAGTCCTCAAACCCCTTCTCACCGGCGCCATCTCGCGTGGTGAAAAGTCGGACTTCATAATCGAAGCCGGCAAGGTGCTCGGGGTTGATCGAGCGACCGTCTATCGCCGTGTGAAAGGCTACACCGGCTCGGTCATGAGCTTGCTTCCCAAGGGCGGGCAAGGCGCGCGCGGACAGCGGCGTATGAGCGCCGAGCGAGACGCCCTCCTCGATGCCATCATCAGGAAGCATTACCTGGTCAAAAATCAGCCCGCCCCTATGACGGTGTACAAGGAACACCTCGAAATCGAATTCGCAAAGGCCGGTTTACGCCCTCCGGTTCTCGCCACCTTCTACGCTCGCATCGCGGCGCTAGACCCGATCGAGGTCATCGAGGCGCGCCAGGGCAAGCGGGCATCGCACGACGCTAAGAAGCGCCTGATGGGCAGCTATCCTTTCGCTGAGGCGCCGCTCAGTTCAGTCCAGATCGATTATTGGGATTACGATCTCGAAGTGGTGGACAGCGTTGATCGCCTCCCCATCGGCCGACCTCGGCTGACGATGGTGATCGACACATTCAGCTTCATGCCCATCGGCTACTATCTCTCTCTGGATCCTACCGGCGCCTCCAGCGCCGGTCTCGCGATTTTCCATTCGATCACACGCAAAGAACGATGGCTCGCCGACCTGGGCGTGGAGATGGAGTGGCCCGTTTGGGGCTTCCCTAAGATGATCCATGCGGACAATGCCAAGGAGTTCAGGGGCTCCATGCTTCGACAGTTCATGGCCAACGTGGACGGGGAGCTGATGAACCGGAAGGTCAAGACGCCTCGATATGGCCCCCACATCGAACGCTACTTTGGCAAGCTAGCGTTCAGCGTGAAGCACCTCCCTGGCGCGACCGGATCGAATATTCGCGAGCGCGCAAAGCTTCCCGACCCGAGGAAGTCCGCCAGCCTCACGCTTGGGGAGCTTGAACTCTACCTCCTCAGCGTCATCAAGGAACACATCAACACCAAGCATTCCACGCTCGGCATGACCCCGCTGGAGAAATGGCGCTCGTACTTCTTCGAAGGGACCAGGCAGATCAACAAGCTGCCTGACGAAGTCGACAATCTCGATTTCTGGCGCAAGGAACTGATGCCGAAGACCGAGCGGACGCTACAAAGCTATGGTGTTCAGTGGGATCTCTTCCACTACGATTCCGACGGCTTGGTCGCCCTGCGTCAGCGACATGCGAAGACGCCAAGCAAGACCTTCACTGTCCGCCGCGACCCTCGCGATGTTTCGGAGGTGTACGTCTGGGATCCGGACAACAAGGTCTATCTGACCGTCCGCTACAGAAGCCCCATGAGCATCGTGACGTGACCCCCTGAAACTCCTCCAGGAATAGCTAGAGTCCGCCCAACGAAGGACGGACAGAATGAAGCGATCGAGGTTCACGGAAGAGCAGATCATCGGGATCCTGCGGGAGCAGGAGGCCGGTGTAGCGACGGCGGAGGTGTGCCGACGCCACGGGGTCAGCTCGGCGACCTTTTACAAATGGAAGGCCAAGTTTGGCGGGCTCGACGTGTCGGAGGCTCGGCGGCTCAAGGCGCTCGAGGATGAGAACGCCCGGCTGAAGCGGATGCTGGCGGACGCGATGCTGGACAACGTGGCCCTGAAGGACCTGCTGGGAAAAAAGTGGTGACGCCCGCCGGCTATCGCGAGGCGGCTGGCCATCTGCAGGCCGCCTACGAGATGAGCGAAAGGCGGGCGTGCCGTGTTCTGGGCGTCGATCGGACGAGCGTGCGCTATCAGGCGACGCGCCCGGACGACGGCGCTCTGCGCGACCGGCTGAAGGCCCTGGCCCAGGAACGTCGACGGTTCGGCTATCGTCGCCTGCACGTGCTGCTGCGGCGCGAGGGCCATGCGGTCAACAGGAAACGGGTCCAGCGGATCTATCGCGACGAGCAACTGACGGTGCGCCGGCGCGGCGGCCGGAAGCGAGCGATGGGCACGCGGCGACCGCTGGACCTGCCGCTGGCGCCCAACCAGCGCTGGTCGCTGGACTTCGTCGCAGACCAGCTGACGGACGGGCGGCGCTTCCGCATCCTGACGGTGATCGATAACTGTACGCGCGAGTGCCTGGCGCTGGTGGCCGACACCTCGCTGTCGGGCGCGCGGGTCGTGCGGGAGTTGGACGCCGTCATCCGGCAGCGAGGGCGGCCCGACACCATCGTCAGCGACAACGGCACGGAGTACACCTCGAACGCGGTCCTGGCCTGGGCCGACGACACCGGCGTCGGCTGGCACTACATCGCGCCGGGCAAGCCCCAGCAGAACGGCTTCAACGAAAGCTTCAACGGGCGGCTGCGTGACGAGCTGCTGAACGAGACGCTGTTCCGCTCGCTGCCGCACGCTCGCGCCGTGCTGGAGGCGTGGCGACGCGATTACAACGAGCAGCGTCCGCACTCGAAGCTCGGGTGGCTGACGCCGCAGGCTTATGCAGAAGCGCTCACCGGACACATCGGCCGGCCTGCTGCGCTGGTTGATGGCTGCGCAGACCGGCCTCTTGCCAACCCAGCCGATCACAGCTCAGATCAACCTAGGACTCTCGTTATGGCTGGATGAGAAACGGGGGTCACGTCACCCGGCGCAGCAGGCGCATCTGTGGCAAAGGCTGTGAGCCTTCTCTGAAGCGCCAGCGCCAATCCGCCAGCAGCACCTCACCCATCCAAGCGACAGGGGTGGAATCCACGGTGCCGTACATCACCACTTCCCAGACGGCGTCGTCCTCGGGGAAGTCATCGAACGCATAGGCGGGGCGCCTGCAGGGAGGCTGTGACAACGCTAAACTCGCACTAAGGCCTATTTTCGGAACGGCCGAACATCCAGGGACATCACAACCGGAAGCTTAACGGCTGTGCGATTTCCAGTGGCTGAAATGGGATTGGCCTCTGAAGTAGGGGGGGAGATGCCCCCGCCTTTTGGAAGACAATAGCGGACGAGGCGCCGCTGTCTGTGTGGAGCCAAACAATTGGGTGCCTCTGGTCAGTTCGTGTGGACGGCTTGCGCCAAGCTGGACACGGCATCGGTAAGAGTTGTGGGGCGACAGAGCTATTCAACCAAGCGCCGTCGCCCCACAACGGAACTGACCCGCAGCAATCGGTCTATCTAGAACTAACTGTCGGCTGATGACTCATTTCAGACCTTACCAGGGTCCGCTCTGCGCCCTCAGTCTGACGTAAGCGCCTCCAGAACCGGGCATTCCGGTACTTCCCCGCCCGAGCATTTCGCGGCGGCGTTGGCGAGGATCCGTTCCATCCGCCGCAGATCGGCAATCTTGGCGCGCACATCCTCCAGCTGCACTTCGGTCTTGTGTTTGACCTCGGCACAGGTCTGGGTCCCGGTGTCTGTCAGCGCCAGCAGCGAGCGGGTCTCCTCCATCGAGAAGCCGATATCCCGCGCACGCAGGATGAACCGTAACCGCTGCGTCAGGTCTGGCGAATAGACCCGGTAACCGTTGGCCGAACGAGGCGGCGGGGGCAGCAGTCCGACCTTCTCGTAATAGCGGATGGTTTCGAGGTTGCACCCGGTCAGCTTCGCCAATTGGGCCCGCAACAAGCCCGTCTGAAGCACCATGAAAAAAGCCCTTGTGTCTGTAGCAACTACAGGGATTACGCTGAAATCAGTCAGAAAGAAATCGAGAGAACTTATCGATGTTTTCAGCACCGGAGCCGGAGCCACCGGCATCAACGCCGGACGAGGGCGCGAAGCAGGGCCGATGGATCGCGGGCGGCGCGCTGATCGGCGCGGTGCTGGCGTCGGCCTGCTGCATCGTTCCGCTGGTGCTGGTCATGCTTGGCATTTCAGGGGCGTGGATCGCCAACCTGACGGCGCTTGAGCCGTACAAACCCTATGTCGCCGCCGTCACCCTGGCCCTGCTCGGCTACGGGTTCTGGCACGTCTATTTCAAGCCGAAGCCGCCCTGCGAGGACGGGACCTACTGCGCTCGCCCGCAATCGGCGCGGACCACGAAACTGGCCCTTTGGTTCGGGTTGGCCGTCGTCATCATCGCGCTCACCCTCAACTGGTGGGCTCCCTATTTTTACTGAGAGGAAAGACCCATGAAAAAGACATTTCTGATCGGCCTGGCCGTTGTGGCCGTGGCTGGCGTCGGTGCCGCCGTCGCGTTTGATGGACCGGCACAGAACCGTCCGGCGGCGACCGCCGCTGCCCAGCAGCAGACGACTTTCGCCATTGAGCACATGACCTGCGCCACCTGCCCGATCACGGTGCGCAGGGCGATGGAGAGCGTGCCGGGCGTCAACTCGGTCGAAGTGGACTTCGCCGCAAAGACGGCCCGCGCCACCTACGACCCGGCGCGCGCCACGGCCGCGCAGATCGCGGCCGCCTCGACCAATGCCGGCTATCCCGCCCGCGTCGTACAAAACTAGGCCCCGCAGGCAACAAGACGGCCTTCATCGGCGCCAGAGCTCCCGCCCCCCCGCATGGGGGTGGGACCAGGCCACCAACGCAATGCATCGCGTGCATCCCGGCCTCGGGCTGCAGCCGGGGAAGGCTGCGCGTCTTCAGGATCAAACGGCGTTATGGCTGACAAGGCTGACAAGACGGACGGGACCGACAGCCTGCTGCTGCGGATGGGGGTGATCGGCACCGTCATTGTGGCGCTGTGCTGCTTTGCTCCGGTGCTGGTGGTGCTGCTGGGCGTCGTCGGGCTTTCTGCGCTGACGGGCTGGCTCGATGTTGTGCTGCTGCCCGCGCTGGCCGTGTTCGCCGCGTTGACGGTCTATGCCGTCTGGCGGCGTCGGCGGCGGATGAAGACCACCTGATCGACGGCCCACCGGACAGCGCCGATCGTCAGAGGCTGCAGGCCCCCGAAATGGAGAAGACTGACATGACCGACACATATGACTACGACCTGATCGTGATCGGGGCCGGGACCGGCGGCAACGGCGTCGCCCGGATGACGGCGGCGGCGGGGTGGAAAGTCGCCAGCATCGACAGCCTGCCCTACGGCGGCACCTGTGCGCTGCGGGGCTGTGATCCCAAGAAAATGCTGATTGCCGTCACCGAAGGCGTGGACTGGGCCCACACCATGGCCGGCAAGGGCCTGGAGGCGCGGCCCTCGGTCAACTGGCCCGAGATGATGGCGTTCAAGCGCACCTTCACCGACGCCATGCCGTCGCGCATCGAAGCGGGCTTCCGCAAGGCCGGAATCACCCCGCTGCATGGCGAAGCACGCTTCATCGGGCGCGATACGATCACGCTAAACGGCGAGACCCTGCGCGCGAAGCATTTCCACATCGCCACCGGCGCACGGCCGATGACGCTGAACATTCCCGGCGAGGACCTGCTGACGACCAGCACGGAATTTCTGGAGTTGTCCGAGCGCCCCGACAGGATCGTCTTTGTCGGCGGGGGGTTCATCGCCATGGAGTTCGCCCATATCGCCCAACGCGCCGGAGCCAGCGCCGTCACGGTTCTGGAAATGGCCGGGCGGCCGCTCGGGCCCTTCGACGCCGATCTGGTGGCGATGCTGGTGGAGGCCTCGACCGAACTGGGCATCGACGTGCAGACCGAGGCGAAAGTCCTCAAGGTCGAGAAGCAGGGCGACGAATTCGCCGTGTCCTATGAAACGCCGTCCGGCATCCAGGTGCTGACCTGCGATCTGGTGGTCCATGCGACCGGTCGCGTGCCCAATATCGACCATCTGAACCTGCCGGCTGCAGGGGTGGACGCCGGGAAGCGCGGAATCAAGGTCGACGCCGCCATGCGTACCACCAATCCCGCCATTTTCGCCGCCGGGGATTGTGCCGACAGCGGGCTGAACCTGACCCCGGTCTCGGCCTATGAAGGGCGGATCGCGGGCAAGAACCTTCTGGCCGGGAAGGACGCACGGCTCGTGTCCTATCCGCCGATACCCAGCGTGGTCTTCACCCTGCCGCCGGTCGCGACCGTGGGGCTGTCCGAGACGGCGGCGACGGAAAAGGGTCTGGAGTTCGATACGCATTTCGAGAAGACCTCCGGCTGGTATTCGTCGATGCGGGTCGGGGCGACCACGAGCGGATTCAAGGTGCTGGTGGAACAGAAAACCGGCTTGATCCTCGGCGCGCATCTGATCGGGCCGGGGGCCGAGGAACAGATCAATCTGTTCGCCATGGCCATGGGCGCGGGGCTCACCGCCAACCAGATCAAGGCCATGATTTTTGCCTACCCCAGCTTCGCCTCGGACATCGGATCGATGGTCTGAGGCCACTCACGCGCGCGTCGGCTGAACCCATGACACTACTGGCCCACCCAACAGAACGGACTGCACGATGAACAAGCCCGCAAAGGACCTCGACTGCTGTTCGGGTACCGCGAAAAAATCCGGCCATGCGAGTTTCGACGTCGCCGTCATCGGCGCGGGGTCGGCGGGATTCTCCGCCGCGATCACCGCAGCCGATCTGGGTGCCCGGGTGGCGCTGGTCGGCCATGGGACGATCGGCGGCACCTGCGTCAATGTCGGCTGCGTCCCGTCCAAGACATTGATCCGGGCCGCTGAAGCGGTTCATGCCGGCCAGGCTTCCCGTCGGTTTCCCGGCCTGGGGGGCAGCCTCAAGCTGGAAGACTGGGCTGCGCTCGCGGCCTCGAAGGATGAGCTGGTCGCGGGTCTGCGGCAGAAGAAATATGTCGACCTGCTGCCGGCCTATCCGGGCGTGACCTATGTCGAAGGCCGGGCGCGCTTTGTCGACGGCAGGTTGCTCGTCGATGATGCACCGATGCCGGTCGGCAAGATTATTCTGGCGATGGGCGCGCGCGCCGCCGTTCCCGAAATTCCGGGGCTGGATAGCGTCCCGTGGCTCACTAGCACTTCGGCGCTGGCGCTTGAACGTTTGCCCCGGTCGCTGCTGGTGATCGGCGGTGGGGTAGTCGGTGTTGAACTGGGACAGATGTTCGCCCGGCTTGGCGTGGCCGTCACGATCTGTTGCCGCAGCCGGCTGTTGCCCGACATGGACCCGGAGTTCAGCGTCGCCCTTAAGACCTATCTGGAGGCGGAGGGTATCAGGGTGTGCACCGGGGTCGGCTACCAGCGGATTGTGCACGCGAAGCACGGGATCGAACTCACCTGCGACCGTCCGCCCGGCAAGGGCGCGGCGCGCGACCGGGATACGGCGGTCGAGGTCATCGCCGCAGAGCAGGTGCTGATCGCGACGGGCCGCCAGCCGAACAGTGACGGCATGGGACTGGAGTCACGGGGCGTCGCATTGTCCCGCCATGGCGGGATCGTCGTCGATGCCCATCTCGAGACCACGGCCCCAGGCGTCTACGCAGCCGGGGACGTCACCGGGCGTGACCAGTTCGTCTATATGGCGGCCTATGCCGCGAAGCTGGCCGCGCGCAACGCCGTCGGCGGCAATGACCATCGCTACGACAACAGCACCATGCCGGCGGTGGTATTCACCGACCCGCAGGTCGCGAGTGTCGGCCTTACTGAAACGGCGGCGAGGGCGCGCGGACTGGATATCAAGGTGTCCTTGCTCGCACTCAATCAGGTGCCCCGGGCACTGGCAGCGCGCGACACACGCGGGCTCATCAAACTGATCGCCGACAAGACGACGGACCGCCTTCTCGGCGGGCAGATCATGGCCCCCGAAGGCGCGGACGCAATTCAGACGATGGTGCTGGCGATCAAACACGGCATGACGGCCGCCGAGCTGGGGGCGACGATCTTCCCCTATCTGACCACGGTCGAAGGTCTGAAACTCGCCGCACAGACCTTCGACATGGATGTAGCAAAGCTCTCCTGCTGTGCGGGGTGAAGCGAGCAATTTGGGCCGCTGCCTCACCCCCGAGCATCAGGTGACGGTCGGGTAGTGCATCGCGGCGGAGAATGTTGTTGTCCGCAATAGAGCGGATTCCCGTGTTTGGCACTCGGAGAGGTCACAGGCATTCGATAGCCCGGAGCCTCGATTGGAATGTCGTCTTGTTGGCGGGCAGTTGGTGTCCGCTCTTGGCGCATCAGCGACGGCGCGCGAGTCGGGAACCTTGATCCGTCGGTCGCGCCGCTCGGCGCGGCGAGCCGCCTATGCCGCCTTATCTTGAGCGTCATTCACTGGCCGCGAGAACGTCGGCGCATGGCGATAGAGAACGGCCAGCCCGCCCGTCATGATAAGACCACCAGCCCCATGGCCCCGCCCCAACGCACGACATCGTCGGGACCCGTCGAGACGAGCGCCGCTGTTAGTGACAGCACCGAAAGCACCAGGAACGTGATGATCGCCGGCCAGTTCGTCCGCCTGCGGAGTCCGCCACTGACCGGCGCGCCTGTCATCGGGTGCCCAGAATTGTGGCCCCCTCTAGCTGTCAGGCTTGTTTGGCTGACAACTGAAAGCCGCCGGCTCCAATAAATCGCTCAGAAGGCAGGCCGATCACATTAAGGAAAGCGCCGCCCATGAACCCGAGAGGGCAGGCAAGCAGATCGAGCCATTCGGCCAGCATGCCCGCCACGGACAAGATCGCGCCCGCGTCGCGAAGAATGAGAGTTTCAGGATTGCGGTAGGCGGCGGAAACCTTGGCGGCGTCGATCACGACGCGAACCGTAACGCCAGGAGCGGAGCCCAAGATCTCCGACACCTCTCTATGATTCAGACCGTACAGGTCGTGATTAGAAACAGCCATCGGCATGAAGGCGTGGGTGGCCGGGTCGTAGAGGAGGGCGCGACGGTCCTCGTCTCCGATGCATAGGAAGCTATAGGGGTGAAGACCTCCGGCGGACGGTGTGATCCTCCGATGGACTGGAATACCCGCGCGGCCGACGAGCCTGTCGTCGGCATCTTTTGTCAGATGGTGAAGAAGGTTGCCGGCGGGGCCAAGGCCAATACTCTCGCCGACGGCTGAGCGGCGGGACCACGCCACATCGGCAAACAGCCGATCAGCGCCGGGCCAGGGCGCCGCGCATGGCTCCGACGGTCCAACGGGCCATTCGAATGGCGACCATTCTCCGGTCGCGTTCGGCTTCGGTTCAGTGGGGTGTCCAGCCAAGGGCTTCCCACGTCTCGAAATGTTTGACGCAGCCTCTGCACTGCCCGCAGGCAAGGTTGCCCGTATGGCATGAGTGAGCCCACGCTAGGACGCTTTGCGGAATCTGGGAGACCTCGACCAACTCAGGTGCGGAGTAGCCGATCGCTGGCGCGCTCACCCTTAGTCCGCCTTCCTGCATTTCCATTAGCGAAGAAATCTTCCCGATGAATTCTGGTCGTCCGTCCGCGTGGTGGCCGTCCGTCCTGAGCGCCCCGATCATGAGTTCGGTTTCACCGAACTGGAGCGCCGCCGTTCCCGCCAGCGTCAGGATCAGCTGGTTGCGGAACGGCCACCACTCGCTCGCCGGTGCCACGGCTGACGCCGGGCGCCCCGCCAAGTCGCCTGAGCCCAAGGCGGAGCAATCCGCCCGAACGACCTCACACCGCAGCCCCATCGCTTCGGCAGCGGCCCGACCAGCAGCCTCTTCGGCCTGGGCGGGCTTCTGTCCGTAATCGACGAAAATCGAGATCGTCGGTCGTTTCCACCAAGCGATGCTGACCGAGTCCATTCCGCCTGAAAGCAGAAGGGCGGCCATCAGGCGGGCAAGGCCCAGATGGCTCTATAGATGGCCGACGCGAAATCGCTGTGTATTTCACACCCGGTACCTTCCATCATTTTCAGGTCTTCGAGGCGGACGTTCTGGGCCAGGCCGACAACGGGGATGCCCTTCTTCACAGCGTACCCGACCTCGAAAATGGTGCCGGGATCCATGCCGTTGAGAATGGCAAACACCACGTCTGATCTCTCCAGGCCTTTAATGTCCTCCGGAGCGACGATGTCCGCCGGGCCAGGCCCCACCTCGTGAACAGGCGAAAACACGTTCGCCCCCATTTCCAAGAGATAGTCGTTTGCCTCTTCGACGAGCCACCGCTGGCCGATGTCGAAGAACGGTCCGGCGAGATAGACGGTGCCCTTGCCTGGCGTCAGAGGCTCGAAGCTCTGTTGACGCAACGCCTCCGGATCGGGCGGAGGCAGGCTGCGGTTTTCGCAATAATAGGCCGTTGCTCGGGAGGCGATGTCTGCTGCCTCGAAGGGGTCGAGCCCCTGAACGCCCCAGAGCGCAGCGAAAGTCGAAGAGAAGACATCCCCAGAACCGATCTTGAAGACGCTGGCTGATTTGTAGAGCGGAACCCGCTGAACCCTGTCGGCTGTCATCACCAGGGCGCCCAGGGGGCCCATCTTCAACACCACCACTTCGACGCCATCGCCGAGCAGCGATTTAGCGGCGATTTCGGGATCTTCGATCCCGGTCATCGACTTCGCTTCCGCCTTGTTGAGGACTATGGCCAGGCGCTCCGCCGTGGAACCGTTCGCGCCGAATGGCTGGGTTCCGAACGAGGATTGAGGGTCGTAGATGGCTTTCTTGGCGTGGACGACGGCGTCGCCTTCGAGCATCCCGTAGCGCAACACCACGTCACCGGAGACGGTGATGGGCTCGTTGGTCACGGTCCCTGGTTGAGGGTTGATCCGGGGCGCGGCCAACGGGTGCAGATAGTCGAAACACACGCTGGCGGGTGTTGGGTGACCTTCGAACGTGGCGCCGCAATCGTCAGCCAGGGCTTGAGCACCGGTCGCCGTGGCGGAATCGACATAGGAAACCAGACGAGCCCCAGGGGCGATTTGCGTGGTCGCGGCCAGCGCTCGGCCTGCCGAACCATATATGGCGTCCCACAGCGGCTCGACGCATCGTTCGCGGTACACGCCGCCGACAATCGTGAACGTGGTCATACGCGGGCAATCCGCACGTCGTAGATGCCGCCGTTGATGGTCATGATGGTGGCTTCATAGTCGAAGCCACGGTCGATGCAGGTGATGACGCTAAGGTAGTTGGCCATTGTCAAAGACCCGGCCCGAACACCAGGTGTTCTCTCCACGACCAGTACGGGGGCGGCGCCTGTCCTATCGACTGCGACCTGCAGGGTATTCCCCGGAACCATGCCTGCAAGAATGGCTGCTTGCGGGCTGTTAATCGGCCCGCGCAGCACGATCATGCATGAATCCGCCGCCCCCCCACCGGCTCCGCCCGCCTGCGCGCCGCCTGTTTGACCCGACCCATAGCTTCTGGAGTCGCTACGCGTTCCGCCACTACCTGACATTGATTCTCCCCCCATTCGAGTAGGGGCAGACGCTCGTCGATCGGCGTTTCACCGTCAATCAGTAGTTTCATCAGTGAGCGGTCCAGTCGCCGCATCGTCCCCCACATGATGGCGTCGATAAGCGATGCCTTGGCGCCGGCACCGATGCAGAAGTCCAGGAAGCGGCGCTCCAGATCCAGGTAATGACGGGCGGGATCGGCCTTGTCCGGGAACACGCCCATGTGGACGCAGGCCCGCACGATATGAACGTCGAGAATGGCGACCGCATCGCTACCGCGCCGGTTCCGAACAATCCACGATGCCGTCTTGGGGCCAATGCCTGGTAGCCCGCACAAGGCGTCTCGCAGCTCCAGATCGCCGAGGTCGTCCTCGTCGATCTCGTTCAGGCCGGCGAGTGTGCCAGCTAGATACTTCGCTCTTTGGGAGGCGAACCGATAGCGGATTTGACGGCCGTGTACGGTCAGGGGCTCTGTCAACAAGCGCTCCGCCCACGCCAGATCGTGCGCGCCTTCCGGATCGGCGTTCAACGCATCGATCACTCGCTCGGAGGCAGCAAGCCCAACTTCCGCCGGGGCGCCATGGCCGCCCAGCAAACACGTCACCACTTCTTCGACCAGCGTGTTGCAGAGCTGGAACCCTTCCGCCGGCGTTCCTTCGAGCCAAGCTTGGCTGACCCAGAACGCCGGGGTTAGGGCGTGTTCGAAAGCGCCCCAGCGGACCCCTGGCATGACCCACTCGTCAGCGTCTGGAAGATCCAGAAAGCGATAATTTCCGTCCGAGCCGCCGATGATGCGTTGCAAGGTCCGAAGCTCCATGTAATGCATACAATTTGTATGCATTACATGGTGTTTGGTCAACCGAAATATGCTCGATACGGACGCTATCAGGCGGAGGATTTCGGAGCTGGGCTTAAGCCAGGCGCAGGTCGCGATCGCCTGCGGAATGACCCAGCCACACCTCAGTAAAATCCTCTCGAACGCCGTCAAGCCGGGGAAGAAGGCCACGTCCGCATTGGAGGCGTGGCTCAGTGGGGAGAAGGCGACATCCACCGTCGATCAGCTCGGGAGGCTCGCTGCACGCCTAGAGGCGACCACGCCTGCAAAACGTATGCATGTCATGCAATTTCTAGCGACGCTTGAGCGCCTTCTCTAGGCGAAAGGCGCCTAGAGAAGGCGGGAGGCAAAGCGGCGGCTTGCCGGCTTCGTTGCCGATGGCGAGATCAGGCAAATACCTTCGACTTAAACCTTGGCGTGCCGATATCCGGGGGTCCTCGATGTTTGGCCATGGCCGAATCCGAAGGCGAGGTCGTCGGTCTGATCGACGAGGTCGTGGCATGGCTGGCTACGGAAGACCCCACGCCGCTGGCGATCCTCGGCGGTTACGGGGCCGGCAAATCGAGTTTCGCCAAACGCCTCGTGACGCAGCAGGCGGCGCAGGCTCTGACGGATCCCAGCGCTCGCCGTCCGATCCTGATCAAGCTCGGCGGGCTGTCCCGCTACAGCGATCTGGAGGGCTTCCTCGGCGCGATGCTGACGAGTCAGCACAATGTCCGGGGATACAGGCGACCATGTCCTCTACGGGATCGGCCCGCCCCTCGAACACGAGGAAATGCCGTACGACGGCGGGGCCTGACGGCCTCGGGGACGAACGCCTTTTGCGGCGCTCGTCCCCAGCCGCCGCGCGCGTGCCTCATGGAGAACCAGACCTTCGATTCCCCCACGCCCTTCGTCGCCGAGCCGGGGAGCGCTCTCGCCCACCTTTGGGAGCATCTGCATTTTGCTGTCGTCGATGAAGACGTCATTGTGCTCGATGAACGGACGGACGCTTACAGCTGCCTGCCCGGCGCCGGAACGGTGATACAAGTCCGTGGCGACCTTATCGTCGCCCCCGAACCCGTGCTGGAGCAACTTCGGGACGGCGGGTTTCTCGGCCCCTCGGGTGAGACCCGGGCCGTCGCGCCGCCGGCGCCGACCCGAGCCCTTCCCCTGCCGCCGTCGCCTGCGATCGATGTGGTTGCGACCACGCGGTTCTGGTGGTCCTGGTGGCGCGAGGGACGGAATTTCGAATCCCGATCCCTCGCGAGTCTGCTCGCCACGCACCGCCGGCGCTCCCCCTCCTCGAGCCTGTCCGAAGAGGAGGTCGCCCGTCTGACGGCGGCCTTCGTGCGCCTCCTGCCTTGGGCGCCGGGACAGGGCGCCTGCCTCTACCGGGCGCACCTGCTGAGGACCTTGATCCGGGACGCAGGCGGAGACGTGCGATGGGTGTTCGGGGTTCGCACCTGGCCATTTTCCGCCCACTGCTGGCTGCAGGTCGGCGACGCGGTGCTCGACGACGAGCCGGACCGGGTCGCCGTCTACACCCCGATCATGGTCGTCTGAGGTGGGGCATTTTCTGCATCTCGCCTGGTCCGACACCAGCAACCTTGCTCTCGCCGAAGGCCTTGTGGCTGAAGCCCAGGCCCGAGGGTTTGTCCCGGTCCAGGTCATGGAGCAGGCGTGGCTCGGCACGAAGGGGCCGAGGCCCCTGGCGGTCCACCATCCCGCCGGCGAGCATCTGCTCGTCCTCGGCGACCTGTTCGATGCCCTCGACGGGGATCGAACCCCTATCCCGACGCACGGCGACGACGCCGACCGCGCACGCGCCCTGATCCGGCGGTACTGGGGGCGGTACATCGGGATGTTCAGGACGCCGCGAGGCCAGGTCCGCCAGATCCTGCGGGACCCTTCCGGCGCCCATGAATGCGCGGCCTGGCGGTACGAAGGTGTCCAGGTCGTCACCTCCGAACTCTCCGACTGGCTGCTGGAAAGCGCCGCGCCGCCGGTCCAGATCGACTGGGACGTGGTGGGCGGTCTGCTGCGCGACCCCATCAATGCGACCGCGGCCAGTCCGTTGATCGGGATCAGGGTCGCCGAGGCCGGCGACCTGACCGATCTCAACGCCCGGCGAACGACTCCGCTGTGGCGTCCGGTAGACTTCACCGCCTCGGTCACCTCCGATCCCCGCGAAGCCGCAGCCTGGCTGAGAGGCCGGATCGACGGCTGCCTCGCCTTCTGTGTTCGGACCGAGGCCGGGGAAGTCGTCACCCTTCGTGTGACCTCGCCCTACGACTACAAACGCATCAAGGCCGGTGAAATGGTTCGGCCCGGCTTCCGCATCATCGCGGAAGAATATCGCAAGCCCGGTCTCGCCCTCGCTTCAGCCACCGTCCAGGACAAGCAGGCTTTGTGGCGACAGTTCCTCGCCTGGGCCCAGCAGGAGCAGCTCGACCCTGCGACCTTCCAGGCCGCCAAGAAAGACAGCAACGCCCTGGCCCGGTTCCTCGCCGCCCAGCCTTCGGACATTATCGGCCGCATCGTCATTCCGGCCGATATCGCAGAGATGCTTCTTCGGCGGAGCTAGGCGTGGCGGGGAAGGTCAAGACCAAGGCGAAGCCTGTTTCGCGAGCGAAGACACGCGGCGTCGCCGGCCGAGCGCCGCTGCTTGTGCTCGCGGGCTTGCCGCAAGCCAGCGCCGCCGCCGCCGCGAACACGATCAACAACGACGGAAGGACGCCGTGGCGGGCGACTACGGTCGCCTTCCCGGATCGCGACCCCGTTTACGACGTCGCAGCCGTCGAGGAGCTCGCTGCTCAGGTTCTCGCCTATGCCAGGGAGAACTATCAGGGCGAAGAGAACCCGGTGAACCCGACCCGCATCGTTCTCGCCTATGTCGACGATGAGTGGACCCAACCGTTATGGGAGGTCTTCGGCAGCGCCGTCTTCCCGATACGCATGGCGGACCCTGGCTGGGAGTGGCCGGACGGTCGCCCATGGCGTTTTGACGCTGATGCCGTGCATGCAGCCGTGAACCGCGCACGCGTCACCGCCGAAAGTGAGGAGGTGAACGGCACCCGGCGAAGGCTCGAAGCCCATCGTCGCGACGATCCGTTGCTTCTGCCGGCCCGAAACTTCGAGCTGGCCCGAAATGCGGTGTTTCATGACCGCTTCCTCGCCCTGCTGGAGAGCGGGATCGCACCTGCGGACATCGCCGCGATCGACGAGGACGTCGAGCGCCGCAAGTTCCCGTTCAAGCATCTGCCGAAATTCTACGCCAAGACAGGCGGGCAGAATAAGAGCTTCGCAATCGACCGACGCGACCTCGTCTTTGCGAAGGCTCATGTGGGCCAGGACGGAGGGGTCCACGATATCCCTGCGGACGCCGAAGAGGACCTGACCGCGGCCAGGCTGCGTCGGGAACTTGAAAGCCGCTTCCGGTTCGGGACCCCGCTTCAGCCCCCCGGCTTTCAGCACGATGTTCAGAGGGAGTTCGGCACCCCTCTGGTCCGGGAGCGCATGTTCTGCATCGATCGCGGCCCGGTGCATGTGTTTGGGGATCACGCCAACGTCTTCGGCAGCGACATGATCACCGCACACCGGATCGAAGACGCCCAGAATGAGTAAAGGGCGGGTGCTGGTGCACCCGCCCGATACATAGTCGCGTTATCTTCGTTTACCGCCGATTCAGTTGAGGTCTCAACTGCGTCGGCCCCAAAGCTCCAAGGCCCTATGTCCCCAGTGCCCGGTTTCAACGGATCCAAGATCCTCGGCGACGGCGAGAGAGGTGTTATCCCCTCGTCAGTCCCGTGCACTTCCACCAAAAATGGCTCAGGTGCGAATTAGGATAACGCAAAAACCTGCGTACTATTTAGGCGCAAACCGCCTTCACGACAAGCCGCACGCTTTAAAGCGCGCTGTGGAGGTGCGCCGGGCGTTGAGAACATGTGAGATTCGCATGCGCTCACGCCTTTAGCCGAAGCCTGTACATACGCGTGAGCCGCACCGGGCGGCGCCATTCTAACGTAGAGACAGGCCGACAGGTAGGTCGCGGCGATCGTGAACCGTCGTCAGGCCAAGAGCACAGCGGCAGCCTCGGCCGGCGTATGGACCATGTAGTCCGGCACGGCGGCGCTGAGAGCCGAGGCCGCTCCGTATCCCCAGGACACGGCCATGGCGGCCACATGAACGTGGTGCGCCGCTTCGATGTCCCGCACCTCGTCGCCGACGGCGCAGACGCGGGCCGGTTCGACATCCAGTTTACGGATCAGGGAAGAGAAGCGCGCCCCCTTGCCGAACAGCGACCTGATCGAGAAGATGGCGCTCCTGCCCGCCGTGCCCGGCGTTCTGGACGCCCTTCTGGACACCTTCACCTCGACCATCGCTCGACGGCTGGATTCGCTGGGAGCCCTGACGCGCGGCGAACGCCGAACGGCCGGGGCCGGTCTGTTCCGGGCCGAGGACAATCTGGAAAGCCCGTGGGCGCGACGCGCCTTGCTCGTCTTCTATGGCGCGCTCGGCTTTGGCGAGCTGTCGTCCATGACGCTGGAGGACTTCGAGACCAGGACCGGCCTGAAGCTGCGCGACGCCGACGGGGGGCTCAAGCTCTCCGACGACCTGCCGCCGATCCACACCTTCCTGAACCGGCTGCTGGCGTTGCGCATCGCCGACCAGAACGCCCTGTTCGCCGACTTCGACGGCATCCTTTCAGGCATTCTCGAAAGGGCCGCCGCCTCGGCCGACCTGGACCGCGGGCTGGAGGACATCGAGGCTGAGGAGTTGGCCGTGGTGGAGGAGGAGACCATCCGGACCGACGTCTCGACCGGGGCGGAAACCGCACTCGTCACCTTCGAACTCAAGGTGCGGCGTGAACTCGTCAGCTCGGACGCGGCGTTGGCAGGCGCTGAAGGCTCGGCCTTCCGCCTGGTCGTCAACGACCGTTCCGGCCGCGCCGCCCTGGCCGAGTTCGGGTTGACCACCACGACCGATGACGACCGGCTTGTTCCGGCGGTGCGCCTCTTGCGGCCTGACCAGCATCAGGTCACGCCGGAGAAGACGTTCGAGGAGTCGGCCTGGGCCCAGACCGATGAGGCGGCGTGGCGGGCGGTCTGGGACGCCGAAGTCGCCGCGACCGATCCGTGGCGGACGCGCCGCCTGACCCTGGCGACCGGCCTTCTGTTGCCAATCTGGGGAAGGCTGCCGTCCAAGGGCTGTTCGGTTCGCCGCGTACGCGCGCCGGACGGTCGGCGTTGGCTGGGCCGCGTGCTGGACGAGGTTCAGGCCGCCAGCCTGAAGACGGCGCTGGGCCTGACCGAGGTCGGCGACGCCTGGGCCGATGGCGGGCGCACCGCTGCGGCCGTACTCGACCGCAATGTCCAGCTCGCCCTTTCGGGCGGCCTGTGGCTCAAGCGATCGCGGGTCATGGACCGCTGGCGGCTGGAAGTGGTCGGGGGCCGCACCGACCGTGACGCCCTGGTCTCGCTCGGCTGCTTCGTCGAGATCATCGCCTATGCCCCACGGGTCTTCGTTCCGGTGGACCGGCCCGATGTCGTGGAGGGGGTGCTGCGCCGCCATCCGGTCCAGTCGATCCTGGAGGGTGCCGCAGCCTAGCGAAACAGCGACTTACGCTTGCCGGCTCACTGCGGGTCGCCGGGCGCGATACCGACAAGTCCGGCGACTGGAATCAACAGCGGCAGCGCGCCGACGATTACCAAATGGGAAGAGCGACACCGTCCCGCGAAACCCAGACCGGCTGCGGCCTGGCGGTCTGCGCTGCAGTCTCAAGGCCGTGCCGCTTCGGCCACTCCGGGGTGATCGTGATGACGCGGACCGAACTGCAACTGATCTCGCGTCAGAACAAGAAGGCCGAACCCCAAGAGACATACAGTCGCCATGGCGGCGGTCATGACCCGTCCAGCCTGCCCCTTCCGCCCGAGACGATAGGTCATGATCGCCAGGAGCGACATGAGAACGCCGAAGGACACGAACACCGGGATGCGGTAGGTCGCCGCCAGCGGTACGGCGAGACAGACGACGATCGCGCCGGCGACGAGGCTCGCGCCAATCGCGATCAGTGTGTCCTGCACCGGCCGGAACGGCTCTGGCCTCCCGTATAGCTTGGACCGGCCGCGCCCCTTGTAGCGCCCTGGACGCCATCGAGGAGCCTTGCTCCGGATCGGGGATCGCTTGCCCCCCATGGCTTCAGCCCTGCGCGTCCGCCGGGCGAGCCGCGCGGTTGGCCAGCCACACCCGCATACGGACAATTTCAGCTTCCTGAGTCCGAATGATCTCCTCCGCGAGGCCCTTGACCTCGGGATCCGAACCTTGGTCGAGCGCAATCCTTGCCATGGCGACCGCCCCCTCGTGGTGGGCGATCATCCCGCGCATGAAGTCGACATCGGCGTCGCCGCTGTAGTCGATGTTCATAGCGGCGTGCATCCGCTCGTTCGCCTCCTTGTAGGAACGGGTGGCGGGATTATCCGAGGCGGCATCGCCGTGCCCGGCATGCTGGTCGATCGGGCGTGCATCGACTGCCGTCGGCTCCGGCGCCGGGCGACCCTGCCGCGAGAGCATCCCGAAGCCGAAGACCGAGATCAGGAGAAAGGCGGCGATGACGCCAACCCAGCCGAGACGTTTCATTGGACTATCCTTTGCTTTCCTGAAGGCGGGTCATTCGACGCCGCGCGGACCGCGCCACGCCAGAAGGCGAAGCGCGTTGAAGACGACCAGCAGGGTGGAACCCTCGTGGAGGGCGACGGCAGGGCCGATGCCGAGACCGAGGATCGTCGCCGGGACGAGGAACGCCACGACCCCGAGGCTGACGAACAGGTTCTGGCGGATGATGCGGCGGGTTTGACGGCTGAGACCCACGGTGAAGGGCAACTTCGACAAATCATCCGCCATCAAGGCTACGTCGGCGGTCTCCAGGGCGACGTCCGATCCCGCCGCACCCATGGCGACGCCGACCGTCGCGGTGGCCATCGCCGGAGCATCGTTGACGCCATCGCCGACCATGGCGACCTTGGTCTCCGCCCGGAGTTTCTTGATGGCGTCGACCTTGTCCTCCGGCATCAGGTCGCCCCACGCCTCGGTCAGCCCGACCTGACCGGCCACCGCCTGGGCCGCCTTCTGGTGGTCGCCCGAGATCATGATCATGCGGCGAATGCCGAGCGCGCGGAGCGCGGTAAGGGTCTCGCGCGCCTTGGCCCGAGGCGTGTCGAGAAGGCCGATGACCCCGAGATCCTTTGTCCCGCGGCGAACCACCATGAGCGTCCGTCCCTGGTTTCGAAGGCCCGCGACGGCGATCTCGGTGTCCGGTGCGAGCGGAGCGATGGCGTCCGAACCGAACATCTCCGGTTTGCCGATCCAAACATCCTGGTCGTCCAGGCGTGCCGTGACGCCCTTGCCAGTCAGGCTACGCAAATCCGTTGCGGTTCGAACGGGGGCGGCGACCAACCGCTGGCTTCCGTCGCGGACGATCGCTTCCGCCAAGGGGTGATCGCTGAGCCGTTCGACCGCGACAGCAATCTCCAGGAGCTCGCTCTCTGTCGTCTGGCCGAACGGAACGACATCGGTGATCCGCGGCCGCCCCTCGGTCAGCGTCCCGGTCTTGTCAAACGCGATGGCGTCGAGCGCTCCCAGGTTTTCGAGCGGCGCGCCACCCTTGACGAGAACCCCGGCGCGGGCCGCCCGGGCGACCCCGGACAACACCGCGCTCGGCGTGGCGATCGCGAGAGCGCACGGACTGGCGGCCACCAGCACGGCCATCGCCCGATAGAAGCTGTCGCGGAACGGCTCGTCGACGACAACCCATGCAAACAGGAGGACGAAGGCCAGACCGAGCACGAGGGGCACGAAGACGCGCTCGAAGCGATCGGTGAAGCGCTGGGTCGGCGACTTTTGGGTCTCGGCCTCACTCACCATCCGGACGACCTTGGCCAAGGTGGTGTCGTTGGATCGACGCGTCGTTTCGATCTCGATGGCGCCGCCGCCGTTAATGGTGCCGGCGAAGACCACCGACGCCGCCGAGACATTCGCCGGCTTGGCGCGGGCCTCCTCGGGGTTCAGGACAGGCTGCTTGTCCACCGGAATGCTCTCCCCTGTCACGGGAGCCTGGTTCACGCTGGATGTTCCCTTCACGACGAAGCCGTCGGCCGGGAGACGCTCGTTCGGCCGGACGACGACGAGGTCGCCGACTTCCAGCTCTTCGACCGGAAGTTCGACGACGGCCTCTCCTCGCCGCACATGAGCGGTGCGCGGGGCCAAGGCGGCCAGAGCCTCGATCGCCTTCTTGGCGCGACCCATCGCGAAGTGTTCGAGGGCGTGCCCGAGGCTGAACAGGAACAGTAGCAGCGCCCCTTCCGCCCAGGCTCCGAGCGCCGCGGCGCCGGCTGCGGCCACCAGCATCAGGGTGTCGATCTCGAAACGCTTGCGCCGCAGATTCCCGACAGCCTCGCCGACCGTGAACCAGCCGCCCAAGGCATAGGCGATCAGGAAAAGGCCGAAGGGCAGCCATCCCGGCACGCCCGGAATGAATTTCTCGATCAGCCAACCAATCGTGAGCGCGACACCGCTGCCGACCGCGAAAATGAGCTCCGTGTTGGGTCCGAGGAAGCCGCCATGACCATGGTCGTGCCCGTCGCCTTCGGAATGTCCGTGGTCATGGCCATCGCCATCGAAGTGGCCATGGCCGTGACCGTCATCGGGCGTATGACTGGCCTCGTCATCGGATGGCGCAGTCGGCTGCGCATCAGGGCGCTTTGCAGTGGCTGAAGCAGCGTCCTCCGTCGCTCCGACCAGTGCGAGGCCGTGGCTCGCAAGGCGATCGACAAGCGTCTCACGGTTCGTGATCTGCCGGTCGAACTCCAGGCGCAGAGCGCCAGCCGGATCCAGCACCGCCTCGATCACGCCGGCTTCTTCGCCGAGCGCGGCCGCGAGCGTGCGGGCGTGCCGGGCGTGGCGGACACCCTCCACTCGCCCGACGAGATGCCCGAAACGCTCACTGACCTCGGCTCCGGCCTGACGCGCACGGCGACGGACCTGAGCCAGCGACAGCTGGTCGGGGTCGTAATGGATGCAAAGCTCTGGGCCTCCCTCGCCTTCGGCGACATGCGCCTCAGAGACGCCGGGTTCGGCCCGCAACAGCGCGATCAGCCGTCCAACGCAGCCGTCCTGCACATCGGGCGCATGAGGCAGGAGGACGGGAATGTTGAGGCGGAGGGTCTTGGGCATGATCGGGCTCCTCAGGAGACATCACGGGTAGGGATCGAGCGGTCAGGCACGAACATCCCGGCGCGCTGGGCGACGGCTCCAGCGACGAAGGCGGCGATCGCCAAAGCCGCACTCAGGAGGATGACCAGTCGCTTGCGGTTCATCTCGACCTCACGGTAGGGCGATGAGAGCGTCGAGCCAGCCGAGGTTCTGGAGGTGCTCCAGTCCCTCGAACACGGGCAACGCCAGAAGGAAGACAAGGCCGTCGCGGACAGTCCGGAGGAAGAAGGCCGGCCGGACGGACAGTTCCGCCTCATCACGCCAGAGGCGCAGGTTCGGAACGAAGCGGGGGGTGCGCACGACGTAGCTGCGGTAGGTGTCGCCGAAGGCCGACGTCAGGAAGCTTTCCTCTCGGCTCGCGACGATGCGGAACACGATCCAGCAGGCGACGGCGAAGGTGGCGCCGACGGTCAGGCTGCCCGTCTGTGCGCCGATCCCGAATGCGCCGATGAAGCTGAAAACATAAAGCGGGTTTCGACACAGCGAATAAGGCCCGCTGGTGACGATCTCCTGCTTCTTTCGGCCGCCGATGTAGAGCGAGCACCAGGCGCGCCCCAAGACGCAAACCATGATGGCGATCAGCCCGAGATGTTCGACGGGATGCTCGAGCTGTGGCTGGGCCTTCACGAGAGCGGTCCAGGCCAGCAGGGCGAACAACCCGGCGGCGATGAAGAGTTTGCGCCAGCGCTGGACGGAGGCGATGTCGATCAACGGCGGGCTCATGTCACCGAGCTCTCCGCGTCGCGTCGCGCAAGGCGCGCATCGCGTAGAATGTCGAAGCCGCCCTTGGCGGCTATGGCGGCGACCAGCACCCCCACCAGCAGGTCGGGCCACGACTGGTCCAACCACATCACCAGGCCGCCTGCGACGAGGATGCCGCCGTTCGAGGCGAAATCGTTCAGGCTGAATGTCTCGGCCGCCTTCATGTTGACGTCGCTGCTCTGCTGACGACGGATCAACAGCAGGCAGATCAGATTGATAACCGCCGCTACGACAGCGAGCACCATCATGGTCGGTCCGACCGGCTCGGTTCCCGTCAGCGTCCGGCGCAGGGCGTCGAGCAGGACGAGGACCGAGAAGATCAGCAGCATCACGCCGGAGACCTGAGCCGCCCGCGTCTTCCAGATCAGCGCGCGCCCGACGGCGAGGAAGCTGATCAGATAGACGGCCGCGTCGGAGCCGTTGTCGACGGCGTTCGCGAGCAGAGCGCTGGAGTCGGCGGCGAGGCCGCCGACTCCCAGGCCCACGAACAGCAGAGCGTTCAGGAACAGCACCACCAGGAGGGTGCGGCGCTGGACCTGCTCTGTTTCGTGGGCCCCGCTCATTCCTCGATCCCTTCCGCCTTCCGGTGTTTCACGGCCTTGGCCGCGAAGGTCGGAAGGACAAGGAGCGTCAGCGCGGTGGCCGTGAGCAGGCCTCCGATGACCACGGTGGCCAGCGGCTTCTGCACTTCGGCGCCGGCGCCGTGAGCGAATGCCATCGGGATAAACCCGACGATGGCGACGAGAGCCGTCGTCAGGACGGCGCGAAGCCGGCTTGTCGCGCCTTCGATGGCGGCAAGACGCGGCGCCGCTCCGCCCGTGAGACGCTCCCGAATGGCCTGCATCAGCACGAGACCGTTCAAGGTCGCGACGCCGGACACGGCGATGAAGCCGACCGCTGCGGAAACCGAGAACGGCATCCCCCTGAGGACAAGCGCCAGGGCGCCGCCGACCAGAGCCAACGGAACGCACGCGAACACCAGGCCCGCCTCGGCGAAGGATCCCAGAGCCATGAAAAGCAAGACCCCGATCAGGATGAAGACGATCGGAATGACCAGCCCCAGACGCTGTTCGGCCCGCTTCAGGTTCTCGAACTGGCCACCCCAGGTCAGGGAGTAGCCGGTCGGAAGATCGACGTCGGCCTCCACCTTGGCCTGGGCCTCGGTGACGAAGCCGCCCAGGTCGCGCCCGCGAACGTTGGCCTGCACCACCATCCGCCGGCTGCCGTCATTGCGGCTGATCTGGTTCTGTCCTTCCGCGACCTGAATCCGGGCGACGGAGGAGAGCGGCACGGTCACGCCTGTGGCGGTCGTTACCGGCAGAGCCGCAAGGGCCGCCGGATCATTCCGTGCATCATCCGCGAGACGGACGACGACGCTGAAGCGACGATCGCCTTCGAAGATTTGCCCGGCCTCGGCGCCGCCGACCGCGGCCGAAACCGCCTCGGAGACATCGGCGGCCGACAAGCCGTAGTTGGCGGCCGCGAAACGATCCACGCTGACGGTCAGGGTGGGCAGCCCGGACGCCTGTTCGACGCGAACGTCGGCAGATCCGGGCGTTGCGCGCAGGGCGGCGGCGACCCGGTCCGCAGTGGCCTGCAGCTGGGTGAAGTCGTCGCCATAGACCATCACGGCGAGGTCGGTCCGAACCCCCGAGATCAGCTCGTTGAAGCGCAGCTCGATGGGCTGGCTGAACTCGAAGCTGTTGCCGAGTTGTCCGGCGGCGAGCTCTTCGAACCGTTCGATCAGCTCCTCTTTCGGAAGGTTCGGATCGGGCCACTCCTTGCGGTCTTTCAGGACGATGACCGCGTCCGAAATGTTCGGCGGCATCGGGTCCACCGCCGCCTCCGCCGTCCCGGTCCGGGCGAAGACAGTCTTCACCTCGGGCTGGGCCTTGATGACGCGTTCGAGGGCCATCTGCATCGCCAGCGATTGTTCCAGCGAGGCGGACGGCACGCGCAACGCCTGCATGGCGATATCGCCTTCATCCAGGGTCGGAATGAACTCCCGCCCCAAAGAACTGAAGGCGATGCCGCCAATGACGAGGGCGCCGAGCGCGGACGCCAGGACGACTTTGGGCCGGTCGACGGCGGCGCGGATCGCCGGTTCGATCCAGCGCCGCGCGTATCGGAGGATGAAGGTCTCGTGCTCGTGGGCGTGGCCGTGCTCATCGACCTCGACCTTCTTCGGATCCCGGACCAGCAGGGCCGTCATCGCCGGCACGAAGGTGAAGGAGAAGATGAAGGCGCCGACGAGGGCCAGCATCACCGTTGCGCCCATGGGGATGAAGGTCTTGCCCTCCACGCCCTCAAGCATCAGCAGCGGCGTGAAGACCAGGAGGATGATCAGCTGGCCAAAAGCAGCCGGTTTGACCATCTGACGCGCCGCGGCTCCAGCAACCTCGAGCCGCTCCCGGCGTGTCAGCATTCGACCGGCTTCGGCCCGCCGCTGGCTGAGCATCAGCAGGGTATTCTCGACCACCACGACCGCGCCGTCGACCAGAAGGCCGAAGTCCAGCGCGCCGAGGCTCATCAGGTTTCCGCTGATGCCAAAGCGGTTCATGCCGATGACCGCGAACAGGAAGCTGATCGGGATCATCAGGGCGGTGATCGAGGCCGCACGGATGTTGCCGAGCAGCAGGAACAGCACCACGATCACCAGCAGAGCGCCTTCGATCAGGTTCTTGGCGACGGTTGAGATGGTCTTGTTGACCAGCGAGCTGCGGTTCAGGACCGGTTCGGCGACAACGCTCGGCGGCAGGCTCGCGGAAACCTCCTCGAGACGTTCGGCTGCGGCTTGGGCCACCGTCCGGCTGTTGCCGCCGGCCAGCATCAGCGCCGTACCAACCACGGCCTCGTGGCCGTCGCGGCTGGCGCCGCCGAGACGCGGCGCCTGGCCAATCTCGACGGTGGCGACGTCGGCGACCCGGACAACCAGTCCGTTGCGGTTGACGACGGGGGCCTGGGCGAGATCCGGGATGGTCTGCGCCAAGGCGTCGGTCCGCACGGTCAAGGCTTCGCCGGACCGCTGGACATAGCCAGCGCCAGCCTGGGTGTTAGCCCGTTCCAGCGCGACGACGAGATCGTTCAGGCTCAGACCGTAACCCGCCAGACGCGCGGCGTCGGGTCGGACCGCATACTCCTTCACATAGCCGCCGTTCACATCAACGCCGGCCAGTCCCTTCGCGGTCCGCATGCGCGGGGCGATGATCCAGTCCTGAACCGTGCGGAGATAGGTTGCGCGGGCCTGGGGCGTGGTCAGGAGTTCGCCTTCGGGCGTCAGATAGGCGCCGCCCGCCTGCCAGCCGGGCTCACCCGGTTTGGCGAGGTTGGCGCTGTTGAACGGCTTGAAGTCGACCGTCCACATCAGCACCTCGCCCAGTCCCGTGGTGATGGGCGCAAGCGCCGGCTCCACGCCTTCGGGCAACCGTTCGCGCGCCTGGGCCATCCGTTCGGCCACCTGCTGGCGGGCGAAGTAGATGTCCGTGTTGTCGGAGAAGATGACCGTGACCTGGCTGAAGCCGTTTCGGCTCAGCGACCGCGTGGTCTGGATGCCAGGAATACCCGCCATCGCGGTTTCGAGCGGATAGGTGACCTGACGTTCCATCTGCTCGGGCGCGAGCGCTGGCGCGATGGTGTTGATCTGAACCTGCCGGTTGGTGATGTCCGGCACGGCGTCGATGGGTAGCTGCGTCAGGTTGTAGAGGCCGAAGGCGGCGACGATCGCCGTCGCCAGGACCACGAACCATCGGAAGCGGACCGAGGCTTCGATAAGTGCTTTGAACATGACGCCCCCTAGTGCCCGTGCTCGGCTTCGCCCTTGGCCATTTCGGCCTTGAGCAGGAAGGCGTTGGCGGACGCCACGCGTTCAGATCCGGTGAGCCCGCGCAGGATCTCGGTGCGGCCCGCGGCCTGGCGGCCTGCGAGCACTTGCACGGCTTGGAAGCCGCCCTCGACCTGCACGAAGACCACGGTGTTTCCATCGACGGTCTGGACCGCCTCGGTGGGCACGGTCATCCCGCCAGTCGCCTCGCCGGTCACGATGGCGCCAGTGACGGCCGAACCGGCTGGCGGCAGAGACGCGCCAGAGGGTCGGGCCCGGATCACGGTCGCGCCGCTTTCGCTGAGACCGGCGTCGGCGGCGACGCCGGTGACGACGGCGTCGAACTCGCCGTTCGGCCCGGTCACGCGCATTGGCGCACCGGCACGCACATTGGCCGCAAGGGCAGGCGGTGCGTTGAAGACCATCTCGACACGAGCAGGATTGCTGACTTCCGCCACCACGCCGCCCTGGGCGACGAACCCGCCCGGACCGACCTGGACGCTGCTGACCACGCCCGAGATCGGACTGGTCACGCTGAGCCTGCCCGAAGCGTTCGGAGAGCCAGCGGCCGCCGAGCGGGCGCGAGCGGCGCGGGTCGCCGCCTCGGCGCTCAGGAACTGGGCGCGTGACGCTTCGACCTCCTGCCGCGCGACGATGCCCTGATCCGCCAGACTGCGATTTCGCTCATAGGCCTGGCGCGCCGCTTCAGCGGATGCCCCGGCCGCGTCGGCGTCCGCGCGGAAGGTCGCCGCCTCGCCGCTGACAAGGCTCACAAGCGGCTGACCGGCGCGGACCGACTGACCCGGCGCGACGAGAACGCGCTCGACGCGACCTCCGACGGCAGCGCCCACGGCAGCGCGAGAATCGACCATCGGCTCTACGCGGCCGGCGAGCCGGGTCTCCCCTCCTCCTCCGCCGCCGACGCCGACGACCGTGATGCCCGCTGCCTGGATCTCTGCTGTGGTGAGTTCAATCCGACCTTCGGTCTCTGCCCCGGCGGCCTCCCCCTCGGCGTGTCCCCCCTCTTCCTCGGCATGGCCGGCTTCGCCTTCGGCGGCAGCCGGCGCGGCGGGTTCGGAGGACCGGGTGGCCAACCAGAGGCCGCCGCCTCCGAGAATGACCAGGGCGGCGACGCCGCCGATCAGCAGGGTCTTGTTCGATGTGCGCTTGCGCATCACTGGGCTCCTTCGAAGGGGGCGCGGCCATCAAGGCGCGCGAGATCGATCTCGGCTCGGACGCGCGCGAGACGCGCGTCGACCGCTGCAGACCGGGCGTTGACGAGGGCGGTGCGGGTCACCCGCAGTTCGACCTGGGAAATGCGGCCGGACTCAAAGCCGATGCGGGACAGGCGATAGGCTTCCTCTGCGGCGGTGACGCCGCCGTCAGCAGCGTTGACGCGACTGACCGAGGCCGAAAGGCGAGCGACCGCGGCAGCGCGGTCCGCCTGGGCTTCCTGCCGCGCACTCATCAGCCGGGCGTCGGCAGCGCGAAACTCGGCTTGCGCCGCTTCGATGTTTCCCCGGTTCCGGTCGAACAACGGCAGCGGCATGCTGACGCCGAAAGTCAGCGCCGTCGCATCTTCCGCCTCGAAGCGGCGGATGCCGATACTGGCGTTGATGTCGGGGCGGGCCTGAACCCGTTGAACATCGATGCGTCGTTCGGCGGCGGACCGTTGGGCTTCGGCGACGCGGACCGTCGGCGCATCCTCGATCACGGATCCGATCGTCGTCGGCGCCTCGTCGAGAAGGCTGTCTTCGATCTGCGTGACCGGAACCGGGATCATGGCGACAGCCGTGAGACGGGCATAGGCCGCGTCGCGTTCCGCGACAGCTTCATCCCGCGTCGCGCGCGCCGAGGCAGCCTCGGCCTCCCCCTGAATGCCGCGGAGGAGAGGTTCGCGACCTTCCTCCACGAGGGTCAGGGCCGCGCGGGCATCCGCGACGGTCAGCGTGAGGGTTTCTTCCGCGAGCGTGGCTCGCCTCTGCGCGGCCTCCGCTTCGGCATAGATCAGGGCCAGGCGGCCTGCGGCGTCGATGACCGCAAGGTCTCGTTGAAGGCCCACTGCGCCGGCCTCGGCGCGAGCGGCGGCGATGCGCGTCGAACGACGTCCCCACAGCTCGAGATCCTGACTGATCGCCAGGGTCATGTCCGCGTTGTTCAGACCCGAATAGGGGCCTGAGCCATAGGCGTTCTCGACATCGAAGCCGAGGACAGGGTTGGGACGCACCCGTGCCTGACGGACACGGGCTTCCGCTGCGTCGTAGTTGGCGCCCGCCTCAAGGGTCGCAGGCGCATTCCCGAGTTGAGCGAGGAGTTGGGCATAGGTCGGAGCTGGGTCAGCCCATACGGGACTGGCCAGGGTCGCCGCGATCGCAGCGAGGGCGCAGCCGACCGCGTAACGCGGCCGCCTGCGAGATGTGGGAGACATGATTCATTTCCAGAGTTTCTGAGGACGAAGAGGCGCGCTAAGGCGCAGGTCTTCGGTCAGACTCTGGGAGGACGCTTCAGGCCGTCAGGCGTGATGGACGCCCGGAAGTCATCCTGTCGGCCGCTTTGCAGAGGAGGCTCGCCGAACGACGGAGCAAAGGCGTCCACGGCAGGACCGCGCGCCGTTGAGGTGTGGTGGCAGTGGCCGTGCGAGCAGATCCCGTGACCGCCGCTCTTGCCGCTGTGGTCGCCCTCGCTTTGATCATGATCGACGACCGCGTGAGCCGCAGGCGGTTCCGGCAGACAGGTCGCGGCGTCGACGGCGGGCGCAAAGAAGAAGGCGGCGAAGACAAGAGTCATCGCCACGATCAGCTTCGCCCATGTCGTCATCGACCAGGTCATCGCGCGCTGCATACTTTCGTTCTCGAAGTTAGGCAATGCGTTACAAAGTCCGAACAGCGGCGTGGGCTGCGCGGCTCTCCGCCCTAGCCTGCACCAAGATCGAAATGGCGGACTGGAGGAAGACGCCGCCCAGCAGAAGGCCCGCCAGCAAGTCCGGCCACCGGGATCCAGTCAGCCAGACCAGCCCGCCGGCCGCGGCGACGCCCAGGCTGTGGATCAGATCGTTCCGTGTGCAAAGCCAGACGGAGCGCACGTTGGCGTCACCGTCACGGAAACGCACGAGCAGCAGGGCGGCGATTAGATTCGCGGCGAAGCCGACCAGTCCCAGACCGGTGATGACGACGCCTTCGGGCGGCTGCCCCGTGACCGCTCTCCAGACGGCGTAGCCGAGAATGCTCACGGCCATGACGAGGAGGCTTGCGCTTTTGAAGACTGCGGCACCGGACCGCACCCGCACGGACTTGCCGATGGCCCAGAGGCTGACGGCGTAGGTGGCGCTGTCGGCCAGGAAGTCCATCGCATTGGCGGCGAGAGCCGCCGATCCCTGCATGAGACCGCCCGCGGCGACCGCGAAGAACCCACCCAGATTAAGGGCGATGACGGCCATCAGCACGCGCCGATAGGCGGGCGAGGCCCCGTCGAACCGGACCTGATGGCCGCAGCAGCCTCGGGCCGGGGCGCAGGATTCTGTCGGAGCGGGCGTCGTCATGCACCCTTCATGCATCCTCTAGCCACTAGAGGATCAAGCCCTATATTTCGAGCATGGCCAGAGACCCATCCCCTCCCCCGCTCCGGACGATCGGGCGCCTTTCGGCCGAGACCGGCGTGAAGGTTCCGACGATCCGGTTCTACGAGAAGATCGGACTGCTGGAGGAGCCGCCCCGCACCGCGAGCGACCGACGCCTTTACGACGGCGCTGCGACGCGGCGGCTCGCCTTCATTCGCCACGCGCGGCAGCTGGGGTTCGAGATCGACGACATCCGCGCCCTGCTGGCGCTGTCCAACGAACCCGACCAGCCCTGCACGGAGGTCAACCGGATCGCCGAACGCCAGCTTGCGGCGGTTGAGACTCGCATCGCCGGGCTTCAGGCGCTGCACGCCGAACTCACCCGTATTCAGGCGGCGAGTTGCTCAGGTGGGCGGATTTCCGACTGCCGAGTGATTGAGGCGCTTGGAAACCATGCGCACTGTGACGGTCTCCACGCATGACGACGGCCCTTCGCGTTCCGTCACTCCAAACAACCTTGGCCGTATCGGTCAGGTGAACGACCCGGCGGAGCACCAGTGGTTCCGAAAGTCGAGCGTACTCTTCGTCGCGGTTGCCGGCCGCCACGAGCGGCCAGTCCGGGTGGATATCCCAGGCGAGGGTGAGAACGCACATGCCCCAGCATCGCGCGAAAGCGGATCGATAGCGACAGTCCAGGCGGTCACGCCCGGGGCGAAAGCGCCCGGCCGGGAGCTGAGGAGGAAGGGAGGTCTCGGGCGAAGCGGGATTGGGGAGATCGGCTCCCCGGCGGCTTCGCATCAACAGGAGACTGATATGCAGACCATGGTGTTCACGGGCCGCCTCGCGGCCGACCCCCAGATCAGCGACGACTTCGGCAAGGCGGTCTTCCGCCTGCTCGAACAGCGCGGGACCGACAATGCCGGCAAGGCCCGGCTGGTCGGCGTCAACTGCGTCAGCTGGTCGAAGGGCCTCAACGAGAAGGTCATCGCGCGCGGGCTGGCGCAAGGGTGCGAGGCCGTCGTGATCGGCGCCTTCATCGACACCGCCTACACCGCCCGCGACGGGTCGGAGCGGACGGCCAAGGAGCTGGTGATCAATCGGCTCACCGTCCTCGACTGGGCGGAAGACCGCCAGGCCGATGCGAGCGCAGACGCGGCGGACGACCGCGCCGCCGCCTGATCCTCAACCGCTCATCCTGATTTCAAGGAGACTGACCATGCAAACCCTGACCCTCGAAGGCTACCTGGCCGCAGACCCTTCCATCCTGTCGGCGCAAGGCTCCGGCAAGAAGCGCGCGAGCTTCCGCGTGGTGGAAACCACCCGCTTCCGGCGCGCCAACGGTGAACCCGGCGAGCGGACCACCGGCTTCAACTGTATCTGCTTCAACGAGGCGACGGCTGAAAACTACATCCAGCCCTATGCCCGAAAGGGCAGCCGCGTCGTGATCCAGGGCCATGTCGAAAACGACACCTGGACCGGCAAGGACGGGGTGGAGCACTACGACCTTCGCCTCGTCGTCAGCGACATCCGGTTGAAGAACCGGCGCGTCGTCGGCGAACCGTCCGAAGACCGCTCCGGCGTCGCCGATCGCGGCCTCGAGGCGGGCGGCGGCTACGATCTCAACGACGACATCCCGTTCTGATCCGAAGGGGAGATTTGAAGGGCCCGGGCGCGCTGCGCCTCGGGCCCTTCTTCGTGCTGGCGACGGAAAGGCCGGAGGAAGGGCGCGGTCGGACGAGCCATCGGGGCTCGCCGAAGGAGACCGCCATGTCCGCATGGACCCAAGCCCGTATCAATCTGCTGAAGCGCCTGTGGCCCGAAGGGCGGAGCGCCGAGACCATCGCCCTGGAACTCGGCGGCGGCCTCACCCGCAACGCCGTCCTCGGCAAGGTCGCTCGCCTCGGCCTCTCGGAGGGGCGCACAGGCGCCCGGACTCGTCGCGAGGCGGCGCATCACGTGGCGCCCGAGCCGCCGCCCGATGGCGTTGCGACCATTCTGTCGGTGAGGCGGATGGATTGCCGTTGGCCGTATGGCGAACCGGGCGACGCCGCCTTCAGCCTCTGCGGTCGTCCGTCTGAACGCGGCGCCTTCTGCGCCGCCCATGCAGCGATCGCCTATCGGCCCACACCGCTGTCGGTGGAGGGCCTTATGCGCCTCGCGGGCGTGGCGCCTTGAGGACGGCTCGCTCGCCTGGAGATGCGCCGCCGGCCCGCCGGCGTCGAGGGACGAGAAGATCGACGCCTTCTCGTCCGTATCGGCGCGACGGCGCCGAATGGAGTCGTCGTCGCGAAGGGCGACGACGACTTGCCCCCACACAACGCCCTCCGACTTTGTCACGGCACCCCGGAAGTCAACGGCTGCGCCGTTCCCCTCCACGGAGGGCAAGCGGCCCTCCGCTCCGGTGACTGCCGAGGACCCCGCCGTGGCCAAAGCCGGGGTCGTTGCGCATGGGGCGCTTCGACAGTCTCTTTTCAAAGGAATGGTTCGATGACCCACTTCAACACCGCCTTCTCCGCCTCTTCGAAGACCGACTCCGCCTTCGACGACCTGACCGCGTCCTTGGGGGATGCGCGTCCGCACCCCACCGAGGACGCCCTGATCCAGCTGGGGCGCGCGCTCATGACCGAGCTCGTGGACGTGATCTCCGACACCGCTCTGGAGGACTATCAGACGATCCTCGGCGAAGCGCTTATCGGCGCCTTCCACTCGGCCGCGGGACGGATTGAACGGGACGCCGACCGCGCCCGTGACGCGATGCGCGCCCTGGATCGGGATTTCGACGGATCGGAAGCGGCCGATGTCGAACTTCAGGACGCAACGGCGAAAGCGAGATCCGGAGATGCGGCGACGCAGGCCTGCGAACTGATCCGGGATGCGGCCTCCGAAACCTGGACGATCGCGACCGGGGAGGTCTGGACCGCCTGGCGGGGATCACGGCGCGGCACCCATCTGACGGCGGCGCAGCTGGAGGCGAAACAGGCGATCCGGGCGATCCGGAATCGTCGGTCCGGAGAGGCCGATCCGGGCGGTCCGGTCGTCGCCTTCCGGGGCGCGCCGATGGCGGACACGGCCGAGGACGCCGGGCGGATCTTCGACGCCCTCAACTGGGCTAAGGGGGAGTGGCCGGACATGGCTCTGGCGACGACCGGGGCGAAAGGCTCCGAGAAGCTGGCGATCAAATGGGCCCAGCAGAAGGGGGTGAAGCTGATCCTCGCCCGGGCGGATTTCGACAGGAACGGAAAGGCGGCTCCCTTCCGGGCGAACGACGAGTTGATCGCGCTGGAGCCGGAGGTCTGCCTGACCCTGGTCCATTCGCTGGCCGGGGTGCGGGAGGATCAGCGGCCGTTCGGACCGGCGCTCAACCTCGGCCAGAAGGCGATGGAGAACGGGCTGCGGCACGTGCCCATCAAGGCCCGGGCCGCCTGAGACATCACGATCTGGATCAATGACCCGCTCGGCTTCGGCCGGGCGGGATTTTTCTTGTCATCCGGCGGACCCGAAGCGGTCTGAACGCCGGGGTCGCCTGGGTCTTGCCGAGGTTTGATCGGCTGTGTTCACTGTTGGAGAGGCTGGTTGGAAATCGTCAGATTGAGGGCTTAGGGCAAGATAAAAGAGGGGTTTTGGCCTTCTGTTTTCCTGAGCCCGGGCAGACACTTGCGAGGATTGCGGAGACCGACGTCGACTTGCGCTGAGTTGACGCCTGATTCCGCGACGACGACAGGCCGGAGCCCCGATCATGCAGGTCCGAACCGCCATTGAGGTACGCCTCGCCCAAGCGTCAAAGGATGACGTCTCGACCTTGAAAGTGCGCCTTCCGCAGAGGTTGAAGTCGGACAAGACCAGCGTCCGGATCGCCATGTTCCAGAGGCTCGCGGCCTCGCGCCTGTTCGCCTACGGGGACCGCGCCGGGTGTCTGCGCGCGGCCCAGAACCGCTCGGGTCGTCCCTTCCGTCTCGACGTCCGGCAGCGCGTCACGGTCAAGGCGCTGGTGTCCCGGCACATGGGCAAGGGGTTCGCCCGGGGCGCGGCGCTCGCCGCCCATATCGCCTATCTCGGCCGCATGGGCGCGGGCGAGGACGGCGAGCGCGCGGCCTTTTTCGGACCGGTGCGTGAGAGGGTCGATCCGACCGGCGCCACGGAGTGCTGGGCGAAGGACAGGCACCATTTTCGCTTCATCATTTCACCCGAGCACGGCGATCGGATTTCGGACCTCCAGGGCTTCGCCAGGGAGGTCATGTCGAGGGTCGCCGACGACCTTGGAGAACCGGGTCTGAACTGGATCGCCGTCTGCCATTTCGACACCGACCAGCCGCACGCCCATGTGCTTGTGCGCGGCCGGAGAAGCGACGGCCGGGACCTCGTGATTCCGCGCGACTACATCGGCTACGGCTTTCGCGCCCGGGCCCAGGAAGTGGCCCAGGAGCGGCTCGGCGACCTCAGCCGTCAGGACGCCGAACGGCGGGTCTGGCGTGAGACCGAGGCCGACCGGTTCACCGCCTTCGACCGCCGTCTCCTGGCAGCTGCGGACAACAACGGCTGTGTCGATGACGGGATCGGGGGCACTGACGCCTGGACGGCGCTGACCCGGGGACGGTTGCGCCATCTGGAGACCCTGGGCCTCGCCGAACGAACAGGGCGGCGCTTCCGGCTGGCCCCGGATATGGAAGCCCGACTTCGGAGGCTGCAGCTCTCGAAGGACGTCATTCGCACCCTCAACCAACGGCGTCTTGACGGCGCGCGGTCGGCGGAACAGCTGGGCAAGGCGCCGGTCCAGGGCAAGGTCGTGAAGACCGGCTTCCACGACGAACTGGGCGGCTCCGCCTATGTGGTGGTGCGCGCCGCTGACGGCTCCGAACACTATGGGCGGCTGGGTGTCGGCGAGACCCCGCCAACCGTGGGAAAAGCGGTCACGCTTTCGCTCGATGCGCGCGGCTTCGCCCAGGTCCTCAGCGGCAAGCATCTGGGTCAGGATCTGGGTCGGTGACGATTTGCCGAACTCATGCCGCTTCCGGGAAGACCTTCTCGACAGACAGGCTGCCTTCCGGCAGGGGGCGCAGCAGCTCGGCCTCGGGTTTGCGCAGGTCCAGCCAATCGAGGGCCGCATCGGGTCTCAGCAGGACGATCTGGCGGTCGTGGTAGGGGGCGATGTCCGGTCCCGGCTCGGTGGTCAGCATGGCGAAGGCGCCGTCTCGAACCAGGCCGGCGACCCAGAAGATCGGCGCGTCGGCCATGGTGAACCGCCACTTGGTCTTGCGCTTCTGACCCGGCTCGGCATCGGTGAACTCGAAGAAGCCGTCGGTGGGGATCAGGCAGCGGGTGACGCCGTCGAAGGATCGACCGTCGGATCGGAAGTTGAACACGGGTCTTCCCTGTGGCGACTTCCAGGCCCAGGGCGACACGATCAGCTGCGAGCCATCGGGGCCTCGCGTGATGATGGGCGCCCGGTCGCCGATACGGATCGAGGCCATGGGTCCGAAGTTGGGCATGCCGCCGGGAAAGACGAGACGGTCGCCGGTTCGGTTGAAGGTCTCGATCACCTCGTCGAACGGCAGGATGAGCTGATACTCGTTGCACATGCGGACCTCCGTCTACCGCCCCATTGATCGCCGACTTCGCTGAAAAAGCCAGCGGCGACCGTCCCTGGCCGTCCTGGCGCGCGGTCCACAGGTCGTCCGGCGAAGGGGATAAGAGATGAGCGAAGGTTGACTCTTCGCATCATACAGAACCAGAACATTACAGGAACATTCGTCAGCCTTGGGAACAGGAGGCTTCTCATGCGCGCCCGCCTGCCTGCCGGGCTCGACATCCTGCGCGATCGGATCCGCGCCCTTGAACAGGGCGGCCGGAACACCACCGGGGTGTTGCCCTTCGGCGTGAAAGATCTCGATCGCCATCTCCCCAGCGGCGGTCTTTCACTGGGCGCCGTTCATGAGATCGCAGGCGGCGGCGAGGAGGCCGTGGACGGCGCCGCAGCCGCCCTGTTCGCCGCAGGCATCGCCGCCCGGCGGCCCGGCCAGGTGTTGTGGTGCGTAACCCGCCCCGACCTCTTCGCACCGGCCCTGCGTCAGGCCGGTCTGGGGCCGGACCGGGTGATCTATGTCGAGGCCGGGGACGAGCCTTCCCTTCTCGCCTGTTTCGAGGAAGGCCTTCGTCATCCCGGTCTGGCCGCCGTCGTGGCCGAGACCGCCCGCCTCAGTCTCGTCGCGTCCCGACGGCTGCAACTGGCCGCCGAAGACTCGGGCGGCCTGGGTCTGGCGGTGCGCCGATGGCGACGGGCTTCGGAAGCCGCCGACTTCGGTCAGCACACCGCCTCCGCCACGCGCTGGCGCATCAGCCCGGCCCCCTCCTCGCCCTTGCCCGTGCCCGGCGTGGGGCGGGCGCGCTGGTTCGTCGAACTCATCCGTTGTCGCGGCGCCGAGGCCGCGGATTTCACCTTGGAAGCCTGTGATGAGACGGGTCGTCTCGCTCTACCTGCCGAACTGGTCCGTCGATCGTCTGCGACGCGGACTGGCGGACGTCGCGCCGCCGCCTGAGCTTCCCCTGATCCTCGCGGGTCGGTCCGGGCGCCGTCGGATCGTGCTCGCCGCCAACACGGCGGCGCTGGCCCAGGGCGCACGCGTCGGCATGGCGGCGACCCAGGCTCAGGCCCTCATCCCCGGCCTCGACGTTCGGGTGGCGGATCCGGCGGGCGACGAGGCCGCGCTCGGTCGTCTCGCCGTCTGGGCCATGCGCCGGTACGCCCCCGTCTGCCAGCCCGATCCGCCGGATGGCCTCGCCATCGACGCCACCGGGGCCGCCCACCTTCAGGGCGGGGAGGCCGCCATGCTGGCGGACATGATCCTACGCCTGAAGGAGGAAGGCATTGAAGCCGACGCCGCGATCGGTCCGACCTATGGCTCCGCCCATGCCGTGGTCCGCTTCCGACGCGCGCACCGTATGATCGCGCCCGACGCCGTCGACGCCGCCATCGCAGGATTGCCGCTGGCGGCGCTGCGGCTTCCGGAGGCGTTGATCGCGCATCTGCACCGGATGGGCTTCGACCGGATCGCCGACGTCGCACATCGGCCTCGCGCGCCTCTCACGCTCCGGTTCGGTCATGACCTCGGCCGTCGCATCGACCAGGCCTACGGGCGTGTGGACGAGCCGCTCGTCCCGGTCGAGGCGCCGGAGATCCCGACGGTGTCGCGGGTGTTCGGGGAGCCGATCGGCGCGCCGGAGACCCTCGAGCGCCATGTCACGGCGCTCGCCTCGGAACTGTGCGCGGCGTTGGAGATCCTGAGCCTGGGAGCCAGACGGCTGGACTGGTTGTGCGTCCGTGTCGACAACCGGGTCGAGGCGCAGAGGGTGGGCCTGGCCCGACCGACCCGGGATGCGGCCCGGCTGTCGCGCCTGCTGACCGACCGGATCGAAAAGATCGATCCGGGGTTCGGCATCGAGCGCATGACCCTGTCCGCAGTCCAGGCCGAACCCCTCGATTGGCGGTGGGGCAAGAGCGCCTTGGGCGAGACCGAGGGGCCAGACCTGTCGGATCTCGTCGATATGCTGTCCAACCGCATCGGCGCCCAGCGCCTGTATCGACTGGTCCCGGTCGAGAGCGACGTGCCCGAGCGCTCCGTCGGCAAGGCGCCGCCCCTTTCTGTCGCTCCGGTTCTGGACTGGACGCCGGATTGGCCGCGTCCCGCACGCCTGTTGAAGCGGCCCGAGCCCGTCGAGACCATGGCCCTGCTGCCCGACAATCCCCCGACCCACTTCACATGGCGAGGCGTACGGCGTCGGGTAGTCCGCGCGGACGGCCCTGAAAGGATATTCGGAGAATGGCGACGGCGGGACGCCGAGGTCTGGGCCGTTCGTGACTACTTCCAGGTTGAGGATGAGGTGGGGCGGCGGTTCTGGTTGTTCCGGGCTGGCGACGGCGAAGATGGTCGGACGGGGTCGCAAGCCTGGTTTATCCATGGACTGTTCGGGTGATCGATTGTCGCGTCAATCCGGGGTCACCTCGTTGGGCGCGTCGGGAGCGGCCTCGTCGGCCAACCAGTGCGAGGGGATGAGGAAATCGGCCTCGCCGCGCCAGTTGGCCACCTCTTTGACGCCCTCGATGTCGCCCCATGCATGATGGTCCGCATGATCCAGCACGATGATCTGCAGGCGGGAGTTGAACGACCCGTGCGCGCGAGCGAGGCTCGCGAAAATCTTGCGCGTACTCTCCAGATCGCCGAGCCGACCTTTGCGCCCACGAGCGGCGCCAATCGACTCTCCAGGCTCGTCAAGATCGGCTTCGCCGGTGACGATCTGTTCGAAGGTGTCGCTCGGGAAATAGACCTGGCTCGGCTGATCTATGACGAGGAAGGTCGGCACCGGATTGTTCTGGAGACGATTGAGGAAGACCCCGTGAAGCGCGAGCAGGGCGGCGAGATGGTAGGCCATCCAGTTCTCGCCGCTGCCGATTTCCCAGAGAAAATCCGCGCCCTTGGCGCCCTCGCGTTCGAACCGGAGATTCAGCTCGCGCTCATCGAGCATGGGCCGGCCTTCGGCGCCTTCGATCCCGAGATGCTCGATGAAGCGGACGATGTAGCTTGAGATACGGGCATGGACGTCCGAAGCGCGGCGGCGGCGTTCTTCGTCGTTGCCTTGCCGCTCGATATCCCGGATGTCGCCGCGAAGTTTGGCGACCTGGGCCTCCAGACCCTCGTCACCCTGGATATCCCCGAGCATGCGCAAGGCCTGTTCGGTCGATCCGATAAATCTGAAGATGTTCTCCAGGCTCTGCGACTGGCCGCGTTCCTTATCGACCTGCGCCTCGAACTCGCGTCGGGTGCGTTGCAGGGCCTGAAGATCGTTTTCCGCCTGAAGCAGGGAGCCCTGAACAGCGATAAGGTCACGATCAACCATAGGCCGAGCGGTCGTCGCGCCAGTCGAGAGGCTCTGCAGCTCAGCGATCGGGTCGTTCAGTTCCTCCAGGGCGTCTTTCGCCGCTTCGGTGTCCGATCCACACAGAACGCAGGACTCTCCCGCGACATGAGCCTTGAACCAGCCGACACCTTTCACGCTCGCCGACTGCTCAGCCAGCACATCGGCATAGTCGACCACCGCTCGGGAAAGGCTGCGCAGCTTGCGTAGGCGACGCCGTTCGGCGCCGATCTTCTGGTCGAGCGCCTGCTCCTGACGACGAATGTCGTCCAGCCGGGTCACCGCAGCCGTGACCCGGCCAGGAGCGGCGACAGATTGACCGCCGGCGGCGACCACCTCGGCGAGCACCGAGAGCAGCCCGCGCAGGTCTCCGGGCGGCTCTCCGGGCGGCACGAGACTGAGCTCCTGGGCGCGGAAGAAGGCGCCGCGTGCGTTTGCGCTCCAGTTGTCGATGGCGTTGCGCCGGGTCCGCAGCTCTGTCTCGACCTTGCGTAATTCGTCACGCAGCAGCCGAAGGCGATGGAGTCTCACCAAGTCTTCGTTGGTCACGATCCCCAAAGCGAGAGGCAGCACGTGGCGCAAGGTCTCGCGATGCTCCGAAGAGTCCGCCTTGAAGAAGAGCGTGTAGGGATTGGCCACGACATGTTGTGGCAGAAGGTTGAAGGCCGCCAGATCGCGGAAACTCGCCCGCCCGCCGAAGCCTTTGTCCTTCTCCGGATCGAGCGCCAGATTGGACAGGCCGGAATAGATGTCGAGCAGCGCTTTAAGACGCGCGACGTTGGAGTTCGCCGCCGGGCGCATGGGCAGGGGCTGCTCCACCTCAGGCCCCTGTTGCAGCCATATCTCCTCGGACACCTGACGCGCCGCCGGCTTAGGGCGGGCGATCCTCATAAGGCCGGCGTCGGTTTCGATGGTTAGTCCGAACCAAGAAACCGCGTTGCGGATCACACCGACAGCGATCGAGCAGGAGCCCGACCCGAGCACATAGTCGATGATGTTGACGATCGAGGATTTGCCAGTGCCGCTCCATCCGGTCACCACCGACACCGCGCCCGGGTCGAAGGTCAGCGTCCGGGGTTCGAAGCGAACGTCTTCCGGCCAGATGATGATTTCGCGGATGAAGAGCTTCATGGGTCAGAACTCGATGTTCAGCTGTCGCTGGGCGGCTTCAAAGCCGTCCATGGCGAACCAGGTCCCGAGCCGCTTGGCGGCGCTCAGGACGTGAGAGACCGGGGGGTCGAGATCCCGGATAGCTTGCGGAAGATCGGCGCCGCTCATCGCCCTGAAGCGAGGAAAGCCTTCTCCGCCTTCGCGGATCAGAAGGCCCGAGGCGACACCCACCTGCAGCGCCTTGAGCGCGGTGTCGGCATGCGCCTCCACACGGCGTTGCAGGCCGGCGAGCAAGTCGGGCCGCTCCACGACGGCTTTGAGGAACCCGCTGTCGAAATTCATGCCGTGGACCTTGTCCACCGTCGCGCGGTGAAGAAGCAGGGCGGCGCTGACCACAAAGATGGGCAGGATCGGCGGCGCGCCATGGGCTTTGCCGGCGTGGCGCTGGGCGACATGCCAGAAGGCGCTGGCCATCAGAGCCGGGTTTCTGGCCAGCAGTTCCTCGTGATCAATCTTCACCGGAGGGCTCCGGGGAATAGTTAGGGTCCCACCAGACCTGATTCTCGTCTGCCAGGCGGTGGTAGTGGCCGGACGTCATGTAGAGCTCGCCGCAGGGCTGACCATCCAGCGGTTCCTGGTGATCATAAGTGGCGTCGGCGAGCACGGCTTGTCCGATCTCCGTCGGCGGCTTGGGCTTCATCTCCCGGGTTCGGCGCCGCATCAAATTCTGCCATCGGGTGCGCAGGCGGTCACCCCGATCGCGCCATTCCCCGTCGGCGACCTCGCCCTCGATGACGAGCCGGTGCTTTTCGGCATTGAACTTCAGGAAATGATCGACGGCGTCGACAACATCCTCATCCTGGGCTTCGATCCGGCCGAGGTGCTCGACAAACGTCCGCGACAAGGCGCCGGCACGATCGGCGTCGGACACCCGTACATCCGAGGCCGCCCTCGGAAGAAGGCGGCTCCGCGCCTGGCGAGCCTGGAGGGCATCCTTCTGGAGTAGAATCGCGGCACGCGACACCATTCCGGGACGCCCGGCATTCCATTCCTCACGCACCAGCCGCGTCAGCCATCCGAGCAGGCCGTCCAGAATGTCCTCCGCATTCGCCCTGGGGCTCAAACCGAGGCCGTTCGCCATGGCGGCGCGATCCTCTGCCGGGTCGCCGGCCTCGACGATCTCGATGCGTCCGATCAGGTCGAGCAGTTCGTCGTCGGAGCGTTGTAGCACCCGGTCGATCAAGGCCTGCGCCTGTGTGACCTTGGTCGTTTTCTTGGACGGCGCCGTGCCTTCGGCTCGCAGGGCGACCAACACCTGCGCCGCGCTCGCCTCGCCAAGCTTGCGCTTCTTCAAGAGGGTGGAAATGGCCGTCTCCACAGGCCGATTGACGAAGAAGAGATATCGCTCGCAGGCGATCGCCTCAGGCGTCTCCTGCTGGAGCAACCAGATTTCCAGCGTGCGCCAGATCGCCTTGCTGCGGTCAGAGAGCAATCGGGCGCTGGGCGTCGCCGTGCTCTTGTCCTGTTCCTGAACGACGGCCTTACCATCCTTGAGGACGACCACGTCGTCCAGATGTTCCACGGCGATCACGGCCCCCACACCGGCATGGGCCAGATGGTGAAGCGCCCTTTCGAGTTGAAGGATGTAGCCGGCCGCCTGCGGCGCCGCCGTGTTGTTTATCGCCGCCAACCCCGACCCTAACTTCAACGGCGTTCCGCTTCGCCGGACAGCGGTTAGTTGTACGGATTCCTGCAAGAACGCCAATAGCTGGCTGGAACGAAGACTTTTTAATCCCGGCAGCCTCGACAGTTGGGATAGCGTCGGTCTGCGTTGCACGTCTAGATTATCGATCGGGCCGGAAGGGAGCGAGGGACGTGGAGCATTACACCAGCCGGGTGCGCGACAGCATCCTGCCCCTGTCCATCGCCAAAACCCTGCCTGCGGCGTTCCGCGAATGGCGGTTCACCGAGCGGACCGAGGACCACGGCGCGCCGGTCGAGACCTGTCGCCTCTGCGGTCAGGAAGGGCTCCGCTACCACTTCGAGATCGGCAACGAGCGGACCGACGAGACCCTTTGGGTCGGGTCACACTGCATTCTGAAGTTCGACGTCGCCATCGTCCAGGAAGGACGCCGACTGACGCCACAGGAGGCCAAGCGGCGACTGACCGAACTGACCAATGAGATGCAGCTCAAGGCCTGCATCGCCGCGCTGGAGAAGCTGGCTGCTGCGGAGAACAACGCGATCCTTGAAGGCGCGTTGGAATACTACAAGCGGCACGGGACATTGACGCCGAAATACGCAAACGTGGTCTTCTGGCGTCTGAAGACCAATGGGATCGACCACCAGCCCAGCTTCTTCAAGGTCGAGCTCAAACGTCAGCAGCACATCGACGATTTACAGTCGATGCCCACTGGACGCGTGCACAGGTTCTGGGCAGCGCTTAGTCCTGCCCAGCGAAAGAAGGCCATCGCCCTCGGTCACACGCCACCGCCCCCTGAATAAGAAAGTGATCTCGCTTTCCTGGCGTCGAAGAATGTGAACATAACGGGAACAAACCTCCCGTTGGGCCCATGTCGTACGTCGAACTCCAATGCGCGTCCCACTTCTCGTTCCTGAGAGGGGCGAGTTCTTGCGAGGAGCTGTTTGCCCAGGCGGCCGCCTGTGGGCTCGACGCGCTGGCGGTGACGGACCGGAACAGTCTGGCGGGCATCGTCCGGGCGCACGAGGCAGCGCGGGCGACCGGGGTTCGGCTGATCGTGGGCTGCCGTCTCGTGCTGGAGGATGGGGCGGAGATTCTCGTCTATCCCCGGGACCGGGCGGGCTACGCCCGGCTCTGTCGCCTGCTGACGGTGGGCAAGCGGCGGGCGGGCAAGGGCGGATGCCGGCTCGGGTGGGACGACCTGGAGACTTGGGGCGAAGGATGGATCGCCGTGCTGGTCCCCGACGGCCTGACGGCGGCGCGTCGGAACCTGGTGCATCTGGTCGAAGTCTTCGGCGACGACGCCCATCTGGCCCTGACCCTGCATCGGCGGCCGCGCGACCAGATGAGACTGCATCAGCTCTGCGAAGCCGCGAGGGCCGCGGCGGTGCGGACGGTGGTGACCAACGACGTTCTGTTCCACCATCCCGACCGCAGGATCCTGCAGGATGTCGTCACCTGTATCCGGGAAGGCTGCACCATCGACGACGTGGGCTTTCGCCGGAGCCGGACGGCCGACCGGCACCTGAAGCCGGTGGGCGAGATGCACCGACTGTTCGCGCGCTATCCGGAGGCCCTAGCGCGCACGGTCGAGATCGCCGATCTCTGCCGCTTCAGCCTGGACGAGCTGGCCTACCAGTATCCGCGCGAGGCGGCGGCGGGACAGACCCCGCAGGAGGCGCTGGAGGCCCTGACCTGGGCGGGGGCGGCGGACCGGTATCCGGAAGGCTTGCCTGACAAGGTGCGGGCGGCGCTGAAACACGAGCTCGGACTGATCGAGACCCTGGGCTATGCGCCCTACTTCCTGACCGTTCACTCCATCGTCCGCTTCGCCCGCAGCCGGGACATCCTGTGTCAGGGGCGAGGGTCGGCCGCCAACTCGGCGGTCTGCTTCGTGCTGGGCGTCACCTCCATCGATCCGGGGCGCAACGACCTCCTGTTCGAACGCTTCGTCAGTCAGGAGCGCAAGGAGCCGCCGGACATCGACGTCGACTTCGAGCACGAGCGCCGCGAGGAGGTGATCCAGTGGATCTATGACACCTATGGGCGGGACCGGTCCGCCCTGTGCGCCACCGTCATCCGCTACCGCTCGCGCGGCGCCCTGCGCGATGTCGGCAAGGCGCTGGGCCTGACCGAAGACCTGATCAAGACCCTCTCGTCCCAGGTCTGGAGCTATTCGTCGGAGGGGGTCGAGGATCGGCACGCCGAGGAGCTGAACCTCAATCTGGAGGACCGGCGTCTGAGGTTGGCGCTGGACCTGTCACGACAGCTGATCGGGTTTCCGCGCCACCTGTCCCAGCATCCCGGCGGGTTCGTCCTGACCGACGACCGGCTGGACGATCTCGTGCCCATCGAGCCGGCGGCGATGAAGGATCGTCAGGTGATCGAATGGGACAAGGACGACATCGACGCCTTGAAGTTCATGAAGGTCGATGTCCTGGCGCTGGGCATGCTCAGCTGCATGCGGCGCGGTCTCGACCTGTTGCGCGATCACAAGGGCATGGATCTGGACCTGGCCTCCATCCCGGCCGAGGATCCCAAGACCTACGCCATGATCCGCAAGGCCGACACGCTCGGGGTCTTCCAGATCGAAAGCCGCGCGCAGATGGCCATGCTGCCGCGCATCAAGCCGCGCACCTTCTATGACCTGGTGATCGAGGTCGCCATCGTGCGACCGGGCCCCATTCAGGGCGACATGGTCCATCCTTACCTGCGGCGCCGCGAGGGGAAGGAGCCGGTCGTCTTTCCCAAGCCGGAACTGGAGGAGGTTCTGGGCAAGACGCTCGGCGTGCCCCTGTTCCAGGAGCAGGCGATGCGGGTGGCGATCGAATGCGCCGGATTCACCGCGTCGGAAGCCGATCAGCTGCGCCGCGCCATGGCGACCTTCAAATTCACCGGCGGGGTCAGCCACTTCAAGGACAAGCTGGTCGGAGGGATGGTCGAGCGGGGCTATACGGCCGAGTTCGCGGAGAAGACCTTCAGCCAGCTGGAAGGCTTCGGATCCTACGGCTTCCCGGAAAGCCATGCGGCGTCGTTCGCCCTGATCGCCTACGCCTCCTCCTGGCTCAAGTGCTGGCATCCCGATGTCTTCTGCGCCGCCCTGCTCAACGCCCAGCCGATGGGGTTCTACGCGCCGGCCCAGATCGTGCGGGACGCCCGCGAGCACGGGGTCGAGGTGCGGCCGGTCTGCGTCAATGCCAGTCGCTGGGACTGCACCCTGGAGCCCACGGAGCGGGAGGACCGGTTCGCGGTGCGGCTGGGACTGCGCATGGTGCGGGGCCTGGCCAACGGGGACGCGGCCCGGCTGGTGACGAACCGCGGGGATCGGCCCTTCGCCGGCATCGACGATCTGTGGCGACGGGCCATGACGCCCGTCGGGGCCCTGACGCGACTGGCCGAGGCCGACGCCTTTCTGGAGGGGCTCCGCCTGTCCCGCCGCGACGCCCTGTGGTCGATCAAGGCGCTCCGCGACGATCCCCTGCCGCTGTTCGCGGCGGCCTCGGCGGAGGCCGGCGAACTCGTGCCGGAGGTGGATGAGCCTGATGCTGCCCTGCCGGCCATGCCCGCCGGTCAGGAGGTGGTGGAGGACTACACCCATGTGGGCGTGACGCTGCGGGACCACCCGCTGGCCTTCCTGCGCGACGAACTCCAGGTCCGGCATGTGATGACCTGCGCCGACGGGACGGCCATGCGCGACCGCCGCCTGACCCGGGTCGCCGGCCTCGTTCTGGTCCGTCAGAAGCCGGGATCGGCCAAGGGGGTGATGTTCATCACCATCGAGGACGAGACCGGTGTGGCCAATCTAGTGATCTGGCCGAGCCTCTACGAGCAGCAGCGGCGGGTGGTGCTGGGCGCCAGCCTGCTGGTGGTCGACGGCAGGGTGCAGCGCGAAGGCGAGGTGGTGCACATCGTCGCCGAGCGGCTGCACGACGGCTCGGACCTCTTGGCGTCGCTGGGCCGGAGGGGCGAGTTCCGGTTGCCGCATGGGCGGGGCGACGAGGTCTATCGGGGCAGTAAGCCGGACGCCCGGACACCCAAGGCCCGGGACATCTACATTCCGGACCTGTCGCTCGAGGGCATTCGAGTCAGGACGCGGGACTTTCGGTAGGCATGAGATCGCACCACTTTCCCAGCCGCCTACGGCATCCTAAAGCTCCGCATTAAGGACGAGACCAACCCCGGGGCTATTTGATGGACAAGATGGAGTGGGCAGTCGAGAGCCTGGAGTATCTTCGTAAAGCCCGCATCGCGATCGACGATGAGTTTCGCGGCGCCATGCAAGATGCGAAGGGCTACCCAGGGTCCTGGAAGGATCCATGGCATGGCACATCGCGCGATATCATTTCCAATCTCTACCACTACTCCGAGGAGTTTGTGGCGGACGTCCGGATCCCAAATGAGATGTTCGCCTCACCTGAGCGATTTGAGCAGGGGCTCGTAGCGTACCGGGCTTTCGTGCAGGCAATGGTCGACGACCTCGACGAGGAGCAGGCCGCCTACGAACTCAAGCACAAGATCGTCGGCGCACCACACATCGTCGACGTCGCCCGCCGGCAGGTTTTCCACGTTCTCGGAGCCATTGATTACACCTTGGCACGCAAACCCTCGCCACCCGCTGCCACAGTCAGTTCCGAAACCGCGGATCTGGACCTGATCGTCACACTTGCCCGCCGTTTCCACGAGAGTGTCCTTGCTTTGAAGACCCACCCGCACGGTGGAGCGGTTTATGCCATCAAGGACGAGTGGGACTGCCAATACCTGTTCCGCTCGATCCTCGCCGCCTACTTCCCGGATGTGCGTGAAGAGGAATGGAGCCCATCCGTCGCCGGCAGCGCGTCGAGGTGCGAGTTCTTTCTCAAACCGCTGCGGGCGATGGTGGAACTCAAATACGTCCGCAAGTCCGACACGACCAAGATCAAGAAAGAACTCGCCAACGACTTTGTCGATTACGGCGGTAACAGCGAAGTCGACCGGCTCATCTGCCTCGTTTACGATCCCGACAACCACCTGAAAAACCCTGCAGGCTTCCAGTCCGATCTGTCTAAACCACGGACCGGCCTGATTGACGTGAAGGTCATCGTCTCTCCACCGCGATGAGGGGTGATGCCGCAGGCGTCAGTGCATTTCGGACCGATGCATGGGCGGTGGCGGCTCGGTCATATCCAGGCTGTCGATCATGATGTCGATTTCCGCCTGCACAACATCGAGGTCACGCCCTTCGAACATCTGTTCGGCGGCCTCACGCCAAGCCGCTCGGAGCAACTCTCGGGCATCGTCGGGTAACATATCCTCGAGATAGTGGAGGCCGCGCTCCGCGAGCAGGCGCTGGGCGACCACGCCGGCGCGCGTCGCAATATCTCCTGCGGGGGCCGCGTCGCCGGCCGCACCTCGCTTCAGTGACTTTGTGCGCCTTGGCATGACGAAGGATGTCCCGGCTAGGCGTGTCCGCGCACAGCCGCGTCGGCCAGCACGCGCGCGCGGAAAGACTCGAGATCGAATCCGACTGTGTGATCATCGATCGCCAGAAGCGGCTCAACTGCCGCGGCAGCCACTACGTCGGCATGTATGTAGTCAGCGCCTTCGGCGTCCCCCGGAAGCGTCCAGGCTCGCAGACCACGATCATCATGCAACCGCGCGAGCGCCTCCAGCCGAAGCTGAATGGCAAAGGCATTAAGCGCTGCCTCATCCGCTTCGTCACGCTCCTCGAGTAGTCTGAACAGGCGGAAGGCGCGACCTTCGAACGAACCACGTTGATCCGCAGGCAGTTCGCCGATGGCTTCCAACGACGCCGCAAAAAGCTCGGGCGATACCTCGGCGCTCATGGCTCGATCCGTGAAGCTAGACATGCAGTTCCCCTGAACGGCTGTGGTTCACCAGTATGGGCGTAAAAGCCCGCTCGACTATGTCCGCACTCGAGGGCAACGCCAAGGCCACCTTCATTCACCACCGCTTGATGTCTTGCTTCTCCGCGGGATCCAAGAAAAACCGAAGTTCATAAGCGACCCATCTCACAAGGCTGTGATCGATTTCCTTACTCAGAACCAGATCGGAACAGGCCGAAACAGATCGAACAGGTCACCTATTCATTCCGTCCATCAGTTCTCTACGTCCGCCGGTTGCGGTTTATTTCCGTCGATGCTTGCTTGGTTGCAGTTCTGGTTCAGACGGAAAGGAGCGCCACATGGCCGGTCTACATCTTCACGGAACTGAGGAAATGCTGCTGACCCGCAAGGAAGCGTCCACCGAGCTTCTACGTATGGGCATCCGCCGGTCACCGTCGACACTGGCGAAGGTGTTCTGCACCCGGTCTGACGGACCGCCCTGCACCCACCTCGGGCGGACCCCCTACTACCCCAAGAGCCTGCTGCACGAGTGGGCGCGCAGCCAGCTCTCGGGCCTCCGGTCTTCGTCGAGCCAGCCTCGCCAGGCCGGACATTGGGGCGAGGCCGCTCACGAGGGCGCCTAGCTCCCCAGTCCATCGCGACAACTTCGGCCGCCCGGCGACCCGCCGGGCGGCCGTCTTTCAATGGGCCGTCTGTCCGTCTTCAACCGACCAGCCCGCGAGAGAGGCGGCGACGCTCTCGCTGATCCTGTCGGCGGCGGCACGGACCGGGTCGTCCGCCAGGTGGGCGTATCGACTTGTGGTGCTGACGTGACTGTGGCCGAGCAGCTTGCCGATGAGCTGAAGCCCTTCGCCGCCGGCCAGCCCGGCGCTCGCGAAGCTGTGCCGAAGGTCATGGATCCGCAGGTCTTCCATCCCGGCGCGTTTGCGGATGCCGACCCAGGCCCAGTCGAGATTGGCGATCGGACGCTTGGGATCCTTCCGATCCGGGAACACGTAGATGCTCCCGTTCGAGAGCAGGCCCTCGATCAGCTTCAGCGCCGCGCTCCCGAGACGGATCACCTTCGCCCCGGTCTTGGAATCCTCCAGCCGGAGCATCCCCATGGTGCGGTCGATCTCCGACCACTTGAGCCTGGCGATCTCGTTCTTGCGGGCGCCGGTCAGCGCCAGCAGGCGGATGATGTTGATGTGGCGCGGATCGCCCCCATGCTTCTCGAGCTCCGCCAGGACATCGCCGAGCCGGGCCAGTTCGGCCGGGGAAAGGAAGCGGTCCCGACGGTTGTCCTTGTAGCGTTTCACCCCTCGCGTGGGGTTGGTCTTCACGAACTCCCGCTCAACGGCGAACGTGAAGATACCGCCCAGCAGTCCGACCGTGCGCGAGGCGGCATGAATACCGCCGCGAGTGTGCGGCGTCGCCTCTCCACGAATGCGTCCCGACCCGACATCGACCATCAGCCGCTCGATGTCCGCTCGGCCGATATCGGTGACCTTCATCTTGCCCAGGCGGGGTTTGATGTGGCGGGCGATGCGGATGCGATCGATCCGAAGGGTCGTCGCTTTCTTCATCGTCACGCCCTCCTTCATGTAGAGGTCGCAGAGCTCCGACATGGTCAGTTCTTCGCGTCGTTCGACTTTGGTCCCCTGAGGGTCACCACCTGACGCGACTTCGGCCAGTACAGCGGCCGCTCGTTCGCGGGCTTCCTCGGCGGTCACGACGCCATGGCGAGCGATGTGAAGGAGGCGGTCAGCGCCGCCGATCGTCCTGTATCGAACGACGTAGGTTTTGGTATCGCTGACGGCGACGCGCACCCCGAAACCCTTGAGCTGCGTGTCCCAGAGGGTGAAGCGCACCCCTTCAGACGTCAGGGCGTCGACCAGGCGTTTGGTGATCTTTCCGGACCTCGGGTTCTGAACCATTCGATCTCTCCTCGGGCCCACGAGGGGTCCCGTTTCTGGTCCCGGTTTTGGTCACCACATGGTCACCAGCCGGGAGGATTTCGGAGGATAATCGAGAAATCAGCGGTAAAAGAACGAACCCTGAACCTGCCCACCACAAGGGTGTTTGAGCCATTTCGAGCAACTGAAAAGAACCCTAAGGTTCGAGCTCTATGTCCCAATAAAGGTAGTCCAGCCAGCTCTGGTGCAGATAGTGCGGCGGGAAGCGTCGGCCGGCGTCCTGAAGCTGCCAGGCGTTGGGGCGATAGGGTTCGCGGCGGATCGGCATCATGGCCTGGCGCGGCGTTCGCCCGCCCTTGGCCAGATTGCAGGGGCTGCAGGCCGCGACGATATTGTCCCAGGTCGTGCGTCCGCCCTGTGAGCGCGGGATGACGTGGTCAAAGGTCAATTCAGCCGACTGACCGCAGTACTGACAGGCGAAGCCGTCTCGCAGGAAGACGTTGAAGCGGGTGAAGGCGGGGCTGCGGTCCTGATCCACATAGCTGCGCAGCGCAATCACGCTGGGAAGCTGCATCTCCATCGACGGGGAGCGGACGACCTTGTCATACAGGGACACCACGTCCACGCGGTCCTGATAGACCGCCTTTACCGCCTCCTCCCACGGCCACAGCGACAGCGGATAGTACGACAGCGGCCGGAAGTCGGCGTTCAACACTAACGCGGGAAAACCGGAGGGCGGTCGATGGAGAACCTGCATCAGGCCCTCCCGCGCGGACGGGGGGATTTTGAGGCGACAGAGGTGAGGACACGTCTCCTTCCCTAGTCTTGTGAGATCAGCCTACCCCTGATTCCCGCTCATCGCCATGACCAGTGTGCAGCGTTTTCGTGACGTCCTGCCTCAGACCCGGCGCGCGTGGGTCGGAAACCCCGGCAGGGTCCAGCCCCAGCGCAAGGCGGCCGCGCGCAGTAGGAAGCCCGACAGCGCCGCAACGATGGCGGCGGGCCAGACGCCGACGCCCGGCGCCCTCAAGACCATATAGACCGTCGCCGCCAGGATCGCGGCCGTGACGTTGATCTCTCGCCGCAGCAGGATCGACGGCTGACCCGCCAGGGTGTCGCGCACCACCCCGCCGAAACAGGCCGTCAACGTGCCCATGACGATGCAGATCAGGGCCGGCGCCCCGGCCGCCTCGGCCTTGGCCGCCCCCATCACGCCATAGGCCGCAAGACCCACCGCATCCAGCCACAGCAGGGCGCGGAAACGCCAGTCGCGCTGCCCCACCAGCCACAGGGCCGTCGAGGCGAAAAGGCAGACCGCCAGATAGCGCCAGTCCTGCACCCAGAAGACCGGCAGGCCGAGCAACAGGTCACGCAGCGTCCCGCCGCCCACGCCGGTGATGGCGCCGAAGAAGGCGAAGGTGACGACGTCGTGCTTCTCGCGCGCGGCGGCCAGGGCGCCGGTGGCGGCGAAAACCGCCACGCCGGCGAAATCCAGCGCGGTCAACACGGTCTGCGGATTGCGCAGCGGTTCGGTCAGAGCGGGATCGAGCGGGGTCATGCCGGCGCATCCAGCGCGATCTCGCCGCGCTTCACGCCCGTGTACCAGGCCCACAGCATATGGGTGGCGACCGCACGATAGGGCCGCCAGATCTCGGCGCGGGCATAGGCCCCCTTCTGATCGGGCCGCACCTCTGCGCCGTCCGCCCAACGGATCGCCTCCTGCAAGGCCACGTCGCCGCCGGGGAAGACATCCAGCCGCCCCTCGCACATCATCAGATAGGCCTCGGCCGTCCACAGGCCCACGCCCTTCAGCGCCGTCAGGGACGCGATCGCCGCCTCGTCATCCAGGTTGGCCAAATGCTCCAGATCGATCTCGCCCGCGATCTGCGCCCGCGCGATCCCCTGACCATAGGTCGCCTTCTGTCGCGACAGGCCCATGCCGCGCAGCTGCTCCAGATCGTGCGCCAGCAACAGCTCGGGCGTGATGTCGCCCATGCCTTCACGCAGCCGCGCCCAGACCGAAGCGGCCGAGGCCACCGACACCTGCTGCTCCACGATCATGCGGAACAAGCCTTCGAACCCGCCCACTCTCAACCGCCATTCCAGCGGCGGCGTCTGGGCGTCCACGCGCACGAGCGCCGGATCGGCGGCGACCAGCGCGCGACGCGCGGCGGCGATATCATCAGGCGTGGGTGCGAGCGGCATACGCCATGCTTACGGCCCGTCGCGCTTGTCGGAAAGAGCGGGGGCGCCGTTGAGGGCCGCAAACCGCTAAGGAGCGTCGTGATGTTCACGACCCGCTTCGCTCCATCGCCTACCGGCCGCCTGCACAAGGGCCACGCCTTTTCCGCCCTGACCGCCTGGACGGCGGCGAAGGCGGCGGGCGGGCGGTTCGTGCTGCGTATCGAGGATATCGATCCGACGCGATGCCGGCCGGAGTATGAGGCCGACATTCTACAGGACCTGGCCTGGCTGGGTCTGGACTGGGAAACGCCGGTCCGGCGCCAGTCCGATCATCTGGGTGACTACGCCTCCGCGATCGAGAATCTGCGGGCGCGCGGCCTGCTTTACCGGTGTTTCCGCACGCGCAAGGACATCCTGAACGCCATCGGCGACGCGCCGCACGGGGCGATGGAGGCGGCGAGGCCCGGTCCGCATTCAGCGGACGAGGAGGCGCACCTTCTGGCCTCGGGTGCTGCTTTCGCTTGGCGGCTGTCGCTGGACAGGGCGCGGGAAACTCTGGGCGAGCCGGCCTGGAACGGCCTGAGTTTCATCGAGCAAGGCGAGGGTCCGAACGGCGAAACCGGCGTCGTCACCGTCGATCCCCAGGGGGCGGGCGATGTCGTCCTGGCGCGCAAGGATACGGGCGTCGCCTATCATCTGGCCGTGACGCATGACGACGCCTTGCAGGGGATCACCCATGTGATCCGGGGCCGGGACCTGTTCGAAGCTACGCACGTGCAGCGGCTGATCCAGACCCTGATGGGCTGGCCGGCGCCGACCTATCGCCATCACCTGCTGCTGGCGGGGCCGGACGGGCGGCGTTACGCCAAGCGCGATCGCTCGATCACCCTGGCCGAGCTGAGGGCCGGCGGATTGACGGCCGAGGGCCTGCGCGCCGAGCTGGGCTTCAGCTCCGCCGGCTGAAGATGCGCGAGGCGCCATAGCCGGTCAGGGCGGCCAGCACGACGCACAGCACGCCGTACAGCCATGGCCGACGGTGGGCGAACTCATAGATGTCGCGCTCCAGCCCGACCTTTTCGACCGTCAGCGTCAGGTTCGACACCGACTGCGGCTCGCCGTCCTGAAACAGCCAGACCTCGGCGTAGTATTTTCCGGTGGGCGCGACGGTCGGCAGTTTGACCTCGGCGCGGAACAGGCCCCGGTCCACGAACTCGACCCCTTCGGAATCGGTGTCGTAGAGGGCGGCGGCTTCCTTCAGCCGGATCACCGCGCGGCGCCAGTCCAGATAGTCGTCGCCCAGACGACTGACCACCACATCGCGCACGCCGTAGCGGGTGACGGTGCGGCTTTCCTCGGGCGCGTCGATGCGCAGGTGATCGACGCCGACGCCCAGCCGGCGCAGCTGGCCGAAGTCCGCGATGTCGCTGAGCGGGCGCGTCGAGGCGGTCATGTAGAAGCCGGGCGCACCCTCGAACAGCACCGGCCGGCTGTTCAGCCAGACACCGGACGTGCGGGTCTTCTTGACCAGGCGGATCGGCGCGTCCGGCCCCCGCACCACCACCACGACGTCCGCCGGCTCTGGCGTCGGATTGAACACCGCGCCGTAGAGGACGATGGACGCGCCCCGGAAACTGCTGTCGACCCGGACCTGGGCGTCGGTCAGGGCGGCGGCGACACGCAGGTCGCCGGTCGTCGCTTCGGACCGATCGAGCGGCGGGGCCGCGACAGCGGGCGGAGGGGGAGGAAGCGCCTGCATCAGTCGGCGATCCCCGGCGCGATCATGAAGATGTCATTGGGCCGCACGAACAGATCCAGCCCCATCTGTATCCCGACCAGCAGAACGATCAGGCCTAGCGCCGCCCGCAGTTCCTCGGCGCGGAACCGCCCGGCGAAGCGCGCGCCGATCTGGGCGCCCACCACGCCGCCCAGCAGCAGGATGGTGGACAGGACGATGTCGACCGTCTGGTTGCGCCCGGCCTGAAGAATGGTGGTGATGGCGGTGGTGATGATGATCTGGAACAGGCTGGTGCCCACCACCGCGCCCGCCCGTATGCGCAGGATATAGAGCATGGCCGGCACCAGGATGAAGCCGCCGCCCACCCCCATGATGGCCGACAGGACGCCTGCGAAGACGCCCAGGCCGAACGGCGGCAAGGCGCTGATATAGAGGCCCGACTTGGGGAACTTCATCTTCAGCGGCAGACCATACAGCCACATCGGCCGCCGACGCTGCTTGTGCGGCGCAGGCAGCCCCCGGCGGCGGCGCAGGATCTCGGTCAGGCTCTCGTTCAGCATCAGAATGCCGATCGCGCCCAGGAAGACGAGATAGGACAGGGCCACGACCAGATCGGCCTGGCCCAGCAGGCGCAGGTAGCGAAACAGCTCGACCCCCGCCAGGGCGCCGGCCGCGCCGCCTGCCGCCATCACCGACCCCATCTTGAAATCGACCGAACCCGCCCCGGCATAGCGGATGACGCCCGACGTCGAGGAGGCAACCACGTGGCTGGCCTGGCTGGCGACGGCGACGGTCGGTGGGATGCCCAGGAACACCAGGATCGGCGCCATCAGGAAGCCGCCGCCGATGCCGAACAGGCCGGACACGAATCCGACCACCGCCCCCAGGATCACCAGGGTCGGCCAGTTCACCGAAACCTCGGCGATCGGCAGATAGATGTCCAAAGGACGCGCCTTCGGCTGGAGCGGACACAAGAATCGCCGTCAGGCGGGCGAGGTCGGGGACGACCGGGCGACCGATAGCCGCCCGGCGCCTAGGAATCTAGCCTGTCGCCTGGGTTTGGGCCTGAGACTGACCCTGCGACTGGGCCACGAAGGCGTCGGCGGCGGTGCGGGCCGCGCGCTGGGCCGTGGCGCTGGCCGTCGGACGCAGGCGCGTCACGGCGGCCTGGGCCTCCGCATCCCCGCCGCGCGCGGCGATCATGTACCATTTCAGCGCTTCGGTCGGATTCTTGGCCACGCCGTCGGCGCCGGTCTCATAGATGCGCGCGACATTGTACTGGCTGTCCGGCAGACCGCGCTCGGCCGCGTTCAGCAGCCAGGTCAGGGCCTCGGCCTGATTGGTCGCGCCACCGTCGCCTTCATAGAGCTGCATCCCATACAGATGCATCCCGCGCGGATCGCCGCCCTCGGCCGCGCGACGGCCCCACTGACGGCTTTGGGCCGGATCGGCGGGCACGCCATTGGCGCCGTCCAGATACAGCTGACCCAGATAGGTCTGGGCGGGGGCGTAACCCAGGTTAGCGGCGCGCTTCATGCCGTCCAAGCCAGAGTTGTCGCCGGCCTCCAGCTTGCCGATCGCCGCCTCATAGTCCGCCGCGCCGGGGCCGCCGATGTCGAAGGTCGCTTTCGGACCGGTCGGCGTCACCGCCGACGCGGCCAGCGGCATGGCGCCGTTTGTCGTCGAGCCGCCGCCGAAGCTGGGCATCTCGAAGTCCGGGGCGTCGCCGTCGGTCAGGGACAGATAGCCATATACGCCGCCGGTCAGGGCGACCGCCGTAACCGAAGCCAGAAACGCCTTCTTGACCGTCGATCCGTCCTTGGACGCCTGTCGGTCCAGCCGTTCCTGCAGCTTGGACTTGCCGCCGCGCTTCAGGCCGAAGCCTGACCGGGGCGCAGGTTCCGGTTCAGCCGGCGCGGTGATTGCAGCCCGGGCGGCGTCGATGGTGCTGCGGGTCGAGGCGGCGCGGCCGGCGGCGGCGGCGGCTTCCATGCTGGAGCGCAGCCGGCGCGGATCCACGAACTCGGTCTCGCCGCCGAAATCGTCGTCGTCCGCGTCCAGGGCGGCCGCGTCACGCTTTTCGGCCGGTGCGGTCGAGAAGCCCGGCGACGTCGCCTCCAGCGCATCCTCGACATCGGCGCCGCCGAAACCGCTGAAGGGCTGGATGATGGGTTCGACGCCGTCGGGATCGACCTGGCGCATCGGCATGTCGTCGGCCAGCGCCTCGACGGGCTCGGCCTCGGTCTGGACGACGGGCGCCGACGGGAAGGGCGCAGCGGTCGCGACTTCGGGCGTCACCGGATCGCTGGACCAGGCGTCATGGTCGGTGAAGGTCTCATCGGGGAAGGCGGCGGCGCGCCAGTCGCCTTCGATGGATGCGGACTGGATCGGCGCCTGTATGGTCGCCGAGGCGGCGCGTTCCAGCACCTGTCGCGCCGGGGTCCACGCGGGCTCATTGTCCAGCGGCTTGTCGCGGATCGGCGTCGGCGCGCGGGCGTCGATGCTTTCGCGGGCCTCGGCCAGCAGACGGGCGGTGCGCTCCTCGCTCAGACGCATCCGCTCGGCCAGTTCGCCCGAGGCGCGATCGTAGCGCTGCTCGATCTTGTCCGAGCTTTCCGACAGGCGTCGGCCGATGTCTTCGAGCGCCTGCTGCGAGCGGCGCTCGGACTGGGCGATGCGATCGCTGAGTTGGTCCGAGATGCGGGTGATCTCACCGCCCAGCTTCTCCAGCGCGATGGCGTGGCGATCGTCGCTGGCGGTCAGGCGTTGGTCGACGCGGTCGACGTGGCGGGCGAACTCCTGATCCAGACGCCCTGCGCGGCGGGCGACCTCGGTTTCAATGGTCTGGCTGACGACGTCGGCGGCGGCGCGGGCGACGGCTTCGGTGCGACCGTCGTTGTCCGTCTCGACCTTCTTGACCCGCGCATTCAGGTTGCGGGCGATGCGCAGGACCTCGCGGCCCATGGCTTCAAGACCGATGGCGCCCTTCTCTTCGGACGCCTTCAACTGATCGCCGACGGCCTGGACGGCGCGTTCGATGCGGTCGATGCGCGCGCCGGTTTCGGCGGCGTCCAGACGCTGCATCATTTCGGCGCGATTGTTGTCGATCTGACGCGACAGGCTTTCGGCCAGCTTCTCGAAACGGGCCAGGTCGCGCGCGCTTTCCGGCTCGACGCGGCTTTCGGCCGTCCGCATCCGCTGGTCCAGTGCGGCGAACGAGCGTTCCAGCGTCTTCAGGGCTTCGGTCGTGCGGTTCTGGGCCTCGTCCAGACGCGCGCTGACCTGGGCCAGCATTTCCGTGCCGACGCCGGGGCCGGCGGCCTTCTCGACCGCCTCCATCCGCTCGCGCAGATCGCTGACCCCCAGACGCTGGCGTTCCTCGATGTCGTACAGGCGCCCGGTCAGCGCGCCCAGGGAGGTCTCGATCTTGCCGAAGGCTTCCTGGGTCGACGGGCCGGTGTCGCGTTCGAAGGCGCGCAGGCGGCGATGCCCTTCGCGCAGTTCCTCGGCGATGTCGTCGATGCGGCGGGCGGCGCCCTGGGCCTCGGCCTCCTGGCCGTCCAGCCGGCGCATCAGGCCCGCGACGGCCTGATCCACGCCCTGAATGGCGACGGTCGAGCGACGTTCGGCGGCTTCCAGCCGTGCGGCGATCACATCGATGGAGGCGCTGATCCGCTGCTGGCTGTCTTCGACCTCATAGGCGTCGTCCAGACGACGGCTGCGGTTGCGGCGTTCGTATTCGGCGGCCTGGGAGCGACGCGGCAGGGTGGCGTAACCCTCCTCCTCGTCTTCCATGATCATGGAGTTGAGCCATTCGCCCAGCGTCATGCCGGACCGGCGCGCCAGATCCTTGGCGACCTCGCGTGCTTTGGGATCGATTCCCTTAACGCTCCACGGCGCTGCAGCGCTCACTGATTCGTCTCCCGGCCCATGCGACGAAGGCTATACCGTCAATATCGAGGGTGTAAACTGATGGTTAACCGCAATATCTAGCAGCGATATCCCAATCCTGTGGACATCACGCCAGACAGCCGGATTTGTGAATCATCTCGGTTAACGCGGCATGAAGATTAACCTCCCAGCAAGGGTTCGCTTGCCAAGCGGCGCGGCTTTCGTCACCTGCGGCGCATGAGCCTGACCACCACCCTCGTCCTGCTGGGCGTCGCCCTCGCCGTCATGGTCTTTTGCGGATGGCGCGGCGCCCGGCCGCCAGATCCGTTCAAGGGACCGCGCCTGATGCCGTGGCGGTTCCTGATGGTCGGCGCGGCGGCGATCGCCATGCTGCTACTGATCCACCTGGCGACGCTGTTCGGCGCCGAGCGTGCGCCTTGGATACCCGGCGCCTAGAGCGGGAACCCGATTACGGCCGGTCGGTTGAACCTTGCGAACCACTCAAGGAGAGACCACGTGTCCGACAAACTGACCCCCGCCGAGGCCGAGAAGGAATTCTGGAAGAGCCTGAAGGAGTCCAACACCGGCATGCTGGGCATCGATCGCCCCGGCTATCACCACCAGCCCATGACCGGTTTCGGCGAGGACGAGACGGGTACCATCTGGTTCTTCACCCGCGACGACACCGATTTCGCCCGCGACGTCGCCGGCGGCGGCCAGAACGGCATGTTCTGCTATCAGGCCAAGGACGGCAAGGTTCAGGCCTGCATCCACGGCCGCCTGGCTATCGATCAGGACCGCAGCCGCATCGAGAAATACTGGAACCCCGTCGTCGCCGCTTGGTACCCCGACGGCAAGGACGACGCCCACCTGACCCTCGTCCGCTTCGACGCCGACGACGGCCGCGTCTGGGTGTCCGACAAGGGCGCTCTCGGCTTCGGCTATGAAGTTCTCAAGGCCAACCTGACCAAGAGCGTCCCGCATGTCGGCGGCGTGTCGGACGTGAAGCTGTAAGAAGACTGACGCCAATAAGCAGTCCCAGCGCACCACAATTCCGCCCTCAAGGTTGCGTCTTTCGCAACTCGATAGCTTCAGGGGGATGTGAGAATGCTGGGACTGCTGAGTGCGGCCATCATGGCCTGTTCGCCGCCGGATGGGACGACCGCGCTCTTGGAAAGGCCCGAACGGGTCATCATGATCGGCGAGTTACACGGTACGGAAGAGGCGCCGCGCGCCGTCGGCGAAATCGCCTGCGCTGCTGCGGAGCAAGGGCCCGTGGTTGTCGCACTGGAACTTGAAGACACGCTCCAACCCACTCTGGATGCGTTCATTTCACAGCCGGACGAGGCGAGTGCACTGGCCACGTTGAGCGGCAGCTCTCTTCTGAACCGCGCGCGTCAGGATGGACGCACCAGCAAGGCTCTTCTGGCTCTGTTGCAAAAGGTGCGGATGCTCAAGGCGTCGGGACGCGATATCTCGGTCCACCTTTTCCAGCCCAGCATGACCCGAGGGCAAGAACTCGATCAGGCGTGGTATGAGCTGAATATGGGCCAGCTTCTCAGCGAGGCGCGTCAGAACAGACCCGATGCGCGCGTGATCGGACTGGCGGGCAATATCCACGCCCGCAAGACGCCTCTCGCCAGATATCCGGACATAGGCATGCCCGCAGCCGGACATTTGCCCCACGAGAGAGACGTTAAGCTTGAGGATCGCCCAGCAGGGCGGCTTTGCTTGGAACTGCGGGCGGGATGCCTGCGGCGTGAATCCTTCGTTCGTCAGCGATGACGACCAGATGAAAGGCGTCGTTCTGACCCCAGTAGAGGACGGCGCCTACGACGGCCTGCTAGCGCTGGGACCATCAACAGCCTCGCCGCCGATCAGCGACGAGGATTGAGCGTAGATCATCCCCCGAAGCACCAGGCCAGAACGGCCTTCTGGGCGTGGATGCGGTTTTCGGCCTCGTCCCAGACCAGAGAGCGCGGCCCGTCGATGACGGCGTCGGTGACTTCCTCGCCACGGTGGGCGGGAAGGCAATGCAGGAAGACCGCTTCGGGATCGGCGAGATCCATCAGGGCTTCATCGACGCCGTAATGTTCGAACGCCGCCAGCCGCGCCTCATAGTCCTGATCCCCCATGGAGACCCAGGTGTCGGTGACGACGACGTCGGCGCCCTTGACCGCCTCGCGCGGATCGCTGGTCAGGGTGACGGCGTCGCCGCCCTTGGCCAGGTCGCGAAGGTCCGGGTGGTATTCCGCCGGGCAGGCGACGTTCAGATGAAAGCCGAACTTGGGCGCCGCGTGCATGAAGCTGTGGCAGACGTTGTTGCCGTCGCCGATCCAAGCGATCGTCTTGCCGGCGATCGGCCCACGATGCTCCTCGATCGTCTGCAGGTCGGCCAGGATCTGGCACGGGTGCGACCTGTCGGTCAGGCCGTTGACCACCGGCACGGTCGAGACGCGGGCGAACCGCTCGACATCCTCGTGATCGTTGGCGCGGATCATCACCGCATCGACCATGCGCGACAGGACGCGGGCGGTGTCCTCCACCGGCTCGCCGCGCCCCAGCTGCATGTCCGAGGCCGTAGCGATGATGGACGAGCCGCCCAGCTGGCGGATCGCCGCGTCGAAGCTGAACCGCGTGCGGGTAGAGTTCTTCTCGAAGATCATCGCCAGAACGCGGTCCTTGCCCGGCGCATCGGCGTCGGCGCGCCCCTGGGGCCAGCCCTTGCGGGCGGCCTTGCGGGCATGGGCGTCGTCCAGGATGGCGCGCAGATCCGCCGCGTCCAGCCGGTGGATGTCGAGGAAGTGCCGGACCATCAGGCCGCCAGCTTTTCGCGGGCGACCTCGCAGGCCGCCTCGAAACGGGCCACGGCTTCGCGGGCCTCGTCCAGCGTCAGGTTCAACGGCGGCAACAGCCGCACGCAGTTGTCGCCGCCGCCGGCGATCAGCAGCTGCTGCGTATCGCGCGCCAGGGCCATGAACTCGCGATTGTTCGGCACCATCTTGATGCCGATCAGAAGGCCCTTGCCGCGCACGTCGGCGATCACATCGGGGAAGCGTTCCTGAAGGCCCGCGAACTGCTGCTTCAGATAGCCGGCGACCTCGTTGACGTTGTTCAGCGTCTCGGGGCTGTTGATCAGGCTCAGCGCCTTCTGGCCCACGGCCATGGCGAGGGGGTTGCCGCCGAAGGTCGAGCCGTGAACGCCGACCGTCATCCCCTTGGCCGCCTTGGCCGAGGCCAGGCAGGCGCCGATGGGGAAGCCGCCGCCCAGGGCCTTGGCCACAGCCATGATGTCCGGCGCCATGCCCGCCCATTCGTGGGCCCACAGCTTGCCGGTCCGGCCCATGCCGCACTGGACCTCGTCGAAGATGATCAGGACGCCGTGTTCGTCGCACAGGTCGCGCAGGCCCCGCAGGCATTGTTCGGGCATGGCGCGGCAGCCGCCCTCGCCCTGCACGGGCTCGACGATGATGGCGGCGGTCGTGGGGTTGGCGATGGCGGCCTTGATCGCCTCGTGGTCGCCCCACTTCAGCTGGTGGAAGCCCTGCATCGGCGGGCCGAAGCCCTCGGTGTAGCTGGGGTTGGCGGCGGCGTTGATCGCGCCATAGGTCCGACCGTGGAACGAGCCGTCGAAGCCGTAGATGTCGATCCGCTCAGGCGCGCCGTTGGCCGAGTGGTATTTGCGCGCCGTCTTCAGCGCGCACTCGACGGCTTCAGTGCCCGAGTTGGTGAAGAACACCACATCGGCGAAGCTGGATTCGCACAGGGCGTCAGCCAGCGCTTCCTGTCCTGGAATGCGGAAGATGTTGGAGACGTGCCACAACTTCTCGGCCTGATCCTTGACCGCCTGGACCAGTTCGGGGTGGGCGTGGCCCAGGCCGTTGGTCGAGATGCCGGCGACGCAGTCGAGATATTCGGTCCCGTCCGTCGCCCACAGACGCGCGCCTCGGCCGCGTTCCACTTCCAGCGGCGCGCGATTGTAGACACCCATCAGATGTTCAGTGGACACGGGACCAAGACCTCCAAAAGCGAGACGGCCCCGGCGCGAGCGCGACGGAGCCGGATCAATACGGTCAGGCGTTGTCGGCCGCGCGCGGGTCTTAGTCAACACCGGCGCCGAGGACGCCTCGCGCTCGCACATCGGCGATCAAGACGCGCAACGCCTGCCGTTGATCCGTCTCCATCACGTGCAGGGGCAAAATGAAGTTGGTGTTGGGCGAGGCCGCGAAGATCAGGCGATCCCTCTCCTCCACCACCGCGACCAGATTGCGCCAGCCGATGCGGGTTTCGAAATCCGCCCCCGACAGGGCCAGACCGCTGTCATCGATGCGCCAGTCGGTTGGCTTCTGCGCGATCGGGGACCGGCGCGCCGCCGCCATGACCCTGTAATGCGCCAGGGCCGACAGCCCGATAAAGCCGTACAGCCCGACCAACTGCAGGCCGACGATCCAGCCCGTCCGCTCCAGGGGCAAACCAACGCAGATGGCGATGGTCGCCAGCATGGCGCCGCCGAGAAACAACACGGGCAGATTCGCCCAGCGCCGGACGACGGGCCACGCCTTGACGGCCGCCCGACCTTCCTTCGGCGTCGGCTGGACGCCGCGAACCTCGATGACCGCCGTCACTCGCCGCCGGGCGTCGTCGCCGGGGCCGCCGGAGCGGTTTCAGCGGCGACGGCCGCGTCCTTGGCCTGGATTTCGACCAGCTTCTTGTCCAGCGCCAGGCCCAGGTCGGCGATGAACAGGCCGAAACGGGCGACGTCGACGCCCTTCAGATACGACAGCTTATCTTCGGTCGAGTGGATGCGCTGGAAGACGGGCGGGACGAAGCCTTCCTTCAGGCCGTTGTCGTTGCCGCCGTTGAAGGCCAGCCACATCTGGTGGGCGCCGACCGCATCTTGAGTACCCATCGACACCACCGGAACGCCCGCGGCCGAGAAGGCGCGGTCGTCGCTGGGCGGATAGGTCGGATAGGGCATGCAGTCGAAGCCGCGTTCGGCGCACAGGCCGCGAAGCGTCTCCAGCACGAAGGCCGACTGCGGCCCATTGTTCTCGCCATACATGACCATCTGACCATAGGCGGCGACATCGGCGTTGATGACAGCGGCGATCCGATCCTTGCCGTGTTTCTCAAGGAAGGCCTTGGCGCCCAGAAGGCCCAGCTCTTCCTGGTCGGTGAAGACGAAGACGAAGCGGTGGGCGACCGGCTGGCCTTCCAGCGCCATGTCCAGCGTCTTGGCCGCCTCCATCATCGCCATGACCGAGCCGACGTTGTCGACGATGCCCTGCGACAGCGTCCCATCGCGCAGCTTCACCGCGTCATAGTGGGCGGTCAGGACGATGTCCTTGTCGCCCTGACCGACCGTCACGACGACATTGGCGCCTTCCATCGGGCCGGTGGCCTGGTTGCCGCCTTCGAAGGTCTGGATTTCGGGCGTGAAACCCAGCGTCGTCAGGAAGCCGACCAGAACCTGGGTCCGCTCGGCGTTGGTGGGCTTGATGAACTGGGCGGCGCCGGCAGCGATATCGGGGCGATCGCCGGCCTGGGGCGTCGCTTCCTGAGCAAAGGCGGGCCCAAAAGCGGATGTGGCGGCGAACAGGGCCGTGGCGGCGACGAGCGAACGAAACAGCATGAAGCGGACCTCTCGGGGGAGCGATCCGCAACAGGTAGCGATCTAGCTCTTAAGACGCCAGCCCGAGCGGAACACCAGCCAGCAGACCACGCCCATGACGGCCATCAGCACGGCCGACCCTATGACGCCGACCGTCAGATTGCTTTCGGCATGGCCGATGAAGCCGTAGCGGAAGCCGTCGATCAGATAGAAGAAGGGGTTGTAGCGGCTCAGCGCCCGGAACGGCTCGGGCAGGTTCTCGACCAGATAGAAGGTGCCTGACAGGAAGGTCATCGGCATGACGATGAAGTTCTGGACCGCCGACAGGTGGTCGAACTTCTCGCTCCACAGCCCCGCCAGCACCCCGGTCATGCCCATGATGAAACAGGCGGCCAGGGCGAACCAGACGATGGCGAGGATGTTGGCGATCCCCAGCGGCGCGAACGGCAGCACGCAGATCGCCGTCACCAGACCGACCGCCAGGCCGCGCGTCGCGGCGCCCAGCGTAAAGCCCAGCGTCAGCTCCAGCGGGCTGAGCGGCGGGGTCAGGAAGTCGGTGGCCGTGCCCATGATCTTGGCCTGGATCAGGCTGGACGAGGCGTTGGCGAAGGCGTTGTTCAACATGGCCATCATGATCAGGCCGGGCGCGACGAACAGGGCGAACGGCGTGCCGTGCAGCGGCGGCCGCGCGTTCTGAAGCGCCACCACGAACACCAGCATATAGAGCAGCGTCGTCACCACCGGCGCCGCCACCGTCTGGGCGCCTACCTTCCAGAAGCGCCGCACCTCGCGCAGATACAGGGTCTGCACCCCGATCCAGTTGATCCCCGGATAGCGACGCGGCTGCGGCAGGCCGGCAGGCCGGGTGGAGATCAGATCGGGCGTATCGGTCATGGCCCGCCAGATGCGCTTTGAAGCCTTGCTACGCAAGGTGTGGCGAGTGGTTAGTGGCGAGTGACGAGAAGGAAACCATCAGCCCGCCGCATCAGGCGTCGCCACTCGCCACTCGCCACTCGCCACTCGCCACTCGCCACTCTCTCGCTAACCTTAACGATGATTCAATATCTGGTTTCTGTGGACAGGATGATTCGCACATCTTGCGTCTCTTAACGGCTGGTTTACGATTAGTTGTAGGTCAAGACCCCGGAGGGGGAGCCTGGACCTAGATATTGAATCCAAACTCGCTGGAGGGTGGCATGACCGCAGGCTGGACCGACGACCGCGTAGGCGCGCTAAAGAAGCTCTGGCTTGAGGGCCAGTCCGCGAGCCAGATCGCCAAACAACTGGGCGGCGGGGTCACCCGCAACGCCGTGATCGGCAAGGTGCACCGTCTGGGCCTGTCGGGCCGGGCCGCCCCATCGCAACCGGCGCGCACTGTCGCCGCGACCTTCCGCACCGCACGTCCGCGCCCGGCGCCGGCCGCTCCGGCGCAGCAACCTTCGGCCCCGCGCCGCCTCGAAGCCGTCCAGCCCAAGCCGGTCGAACCCGCCGCCCCCGTCCCCGCGCCGATCCCGGACCTGCCGGGCACGGCGACCGTGATGACCCTGGGCGCCCACATGTGCAAATGGCCGATCGGCGACCCGTCGTCGCGCGAGTTCAGCTTCTGCGGCCGCCGCTCTTCGGAAGGCGTCTATTGCGTCGAACACGCCCGCGTCGCCTACCAGCCGCAAGTCCGTCGCGGCTCCAAGGAAAGCGGCTCCGACCTGGCCCGCAGCCTGCGGCGTTACATTTAGGGGCGCTACCGCGCTTCGCGCTGCTTGAGCGCGGCGCTTCGCGCAGGGCGCACGACTGCGCTCAAGTCGTGCGCGACCGCGTCGCGAACGTAGCGCCAAAAAGATGCTCCTTAGGGAGCCGCCTTCCCCCTCGCCGGTGCGCGCAAGCGGCCGGCGAGACTTCAGGGGCGGGGCTGCGGTTCATCCGGGTTGACGCAGCCCCATCCGCCCTTCGATCAGTTCAGCACCCGCCGCGCATCCGGCGTATCAAGCGAAAACGCCGGAATCTGCGCCTCGAAACTGCGCCCGTCCGCATCCGTCATATAATAGGCGCCCACCATCGAACCGCTGTCGGTGCCCAGCGGACAGCCCGAGGCGTAGGCGTAGCTGCCGCCCGGTTCTATCACCGGCTGTTCGCCGACGACGCCCGGCCCGCGCACCTCTTCCACATGGCCGTGGCCGTCGGTGATGGTCCAGCGACGCGCCATTAGTTGCACCGTCGAGCCCGTCAGGTTCACGATCTCGATCTGGTAGGCCCAGACCCAGCGGCCTTCGTCGGGATCGGACTGGCCCGCCAGATAGCTGGGGCGCACCCGGATCAGGATGCCGTTCGTCTCGGCGGTATAGGCAGGACCATCGTGCATGGGCTATATGCTCGCCCCGCCGCGCGCGGGCTGCAAGCGCGACTTGGAGACAAGTCGTGAAAACCGTGTGAGACAGACGCCATGAGCTCCTTCCAAGCGCCCCGTCCCGGCATCCTGCCCGCCCAGTCCATCGAGACGTTGATCGCCGCCGGCGCCGTCACCTCCGACACGCCCTTCGACCACGACCAGGTCCAGCCGGCCAGCCTGGATCTGCGGCTGTCGGATCAGGCCTGGCGCGTGCGCGCCTCCTTCCTGCCCGGCCGGCGCAAGGTCGAGGACCGCATCGCCGACGTGGCCATGCACGCCATCGAGATCACCGAGGCCGGCGTCGTGCTGGAAAAGGGCTGCGTCTATATCGTGCGCCTTCAGGAGCGGCTGAAACTGCCCCAAGGCCTGATCGCCCGCGCCAATCCGAAAAGCTCGACCGGCCGCGTCGATGTCTTCGTGCGCCTGCTGACCGATCAGGGCGCCAGCTTCGATGACGTCGCCGAAGGCTATGACGGCCCCCTCTATATGGAGGTCGCGCCCCAGACCTTCTCCATCCTGGTCCGTCCCGGCACGCGCCTGAACCAGCTGCGGCTCAAAGCCGGCGATCCGCCCAAGCTGGAGACCCGCTCGGTCGGCGTCGATCTGCAGGGCGGCGACATCGTCGGCTTCCGCGGGCGTCGCCATGCGGGCGTGGTCGATCTGGACCACATCGACGGCCACGATCCGCGCGACTTCTGGGAGCCGCTGAGCCTGCGCCGTGGCGAACTGCTGCTGGATCCGGGCGAGTTCTACATCCTGGCCTCGTCCGACGACGTCGAAATCCCGGTCGACCAGGCCGCCGAGATGACTCCGATCGATCCGTCGGTCGGCGAGTTCCGCGTCCACTACGCCGGCTTCTTCGATCCCGGCTTCGGCACCGACGAGGCGCACGGCGCGGGCTCTAAAGGCGTGCTGGAAGTCCGCACCCACGATACGCCGTTCCTGTTGGAACACGGCCAGATCGTCGCCCGCCTGGTCTATGAACCCCTAACAGAACGCCCCAGCCGCCTGTATGGCGAAAGCGGCAGCCACTACCAGAACCAGGGCCTGAAGCTGTCGAAGCATTTCAAGGCGTGGTGAGCAGTCCTGACCGTCTCCTCCCCATCTGATGGGGAGGTGGCTCGTAGCGCAGCGGAGAGACGGAGGGGCTTTTTACCGCATCGCTAGAGCCTGCGGGACTTTAAGAGCCCCTCCACCGCTGCGCGATCCCCCTCCCCACTTTGTGGGGAGGGGACGCGATCGTCACGTCAGCTTGTCCGCCTTCCTCAGCCCCGGGAACATCGTCGCCCAGGCCCCGGTCGCGGCCAGGGCGCCGAATCCGCCGAACACCGCCGCGCCGACCGCGCCCAGCAGCCGGACCATGACGCCGGAATAGGCCTCGCCCAGTTCATTCGAGGCGCCGATGAACAGCATGGACACCGACGACACCCGGCCGCGCATGTGATCGGGCGTGGCCAGCTGGATCAGGGTCTGGCGCACATTGACGCTGATCATGTCCGCCGCCCCGCCAATGAACAGGGCCGGGCCCGACAGCCAGACGATGCGCGACAGGCCGAAGGTGATGGTGCACAGGCCGAACACCGCCACCGCCGCGAACATCCAGCGCCCGCCGTTCTGACGGATCGGATAGCGGCTCAGATAGATGGCCATGACCATGGCCCCCACGCCGAACGACGCCCGCAACAGGCCGAACCCTTGCGGTCCGACATGCAGGATGTCGCGCGCGAAGATCGGCGTCAGCAGCGCCACGCCCGCCAGCAGCACCACCACCAGATCCAACGAAATGGCGCCCAGCACGATCTTGGTCTTCCACACATAGGCCAGCCCCTCTTTCACCGAGTCGACCGGCGACAGCGGATTGGCCTGGGGCGCAGGTCTCCCGCTGGTGCGGATCAGGATGAAGGCCGCGACGGCCAGAAGGAACATCCCCAGCGACACCGCATAGGCCAAGGGCACGTTCACCCCCACGATCACCCCGCCCAGGGCCGGGCCGGCGATGGCGCCGGTCTGAAACGCGATGGACTGGGCCGCGATGGCCGGCGGCAGGGCCTTTCGACCCACCACCATCGGCAGAAACGCCTGGCTGGCCGGCGCCAGAAACGCCCGCGCCGCGCCGAACAGGGCCGCGACCACCAACAGACCCCACAGCGGCGGATTCCCATGCAAGGCCATGGCCAGGAACGATCCCGCGCAGGCCGCCTCGACCAGGATCGAGATCCACACCGTGCGCTTTCTGTCGCGCCGATCCGCCATCGCCCCGGCGGGCAGGGTGAAGGCCAGCAGCGGCAGGAACTGACACAGCCCCACCAGCCCCAGATACAGGCTGGCCTCCTCGATCGGATGATCGCGCCGGGCGATCTCATAGACCTGCCACAACAGGGCCGACGACTGGATCTGGATCGCCAGCACCGCCACCACACGCCCGAACCACAACAGGCGGAAGTCGCGAATGCCCCACGGGCTGGACGGGCCTTCTGGCCCCCCAGATGATGGAGACGGCGGAACGGATGGGGCGGCGGGGCCGGCAGCGATGGATTCTGTGGTCACGTTCTTCTTGGGTATTTCGGATAGGGCGAGCCGTCGCGGTGGAAATAGCCGTCGACGCCGGCGTGCAGCACCATGTCGATGTCGGGATAGTCGGCGGGGGTGATCGTCGGGCTGCGCGTGCCGACTTCCAGCAGAACCGCCTCGCGGCCGGATCGGTTCTCCAGCTTATGGCCGTTCGGCACGCCAGCCTTGAACCCGGCGCAGTCGCCGGCGCACAGGATCGTTTCGCCATCGTCCTCGATCAGCACCACCTCGCCCTCGAGCACCATGACGAACTCGTCCTCTTCGGCGTGCCAGTGGCGCTGGCTGGACCAGGCGCCGTCGGGCAGGCGCAGCAGGTTGACGCCGAACTGGCTCAGCCCCGCCGCATCGCCCAGCCGCCAGCGGCGGCGCGGCTTGCACGGCTCCGCGAACTCTTCGGGATAGGTGGTGCCGAAGCTTGTCGGCGCGCTGTCGATGTCGATCTTGGGCATGGGCCTTCTCGCCTTCGCGCGATTTCCGTAAAGCATAGCCGCATGAACCGCGCATCAACTCCCGTTATCGATCCTGTCGAACTGACCCGCGACCTGATCCGCATCCCCTCCGTCACGCCCGCCGACGAAGGGGCGATGGATGTGCTGGAACGGCATCTGACGGCGCTGGGCTTCACCTGCCGCCGGCTGGCCTTCGAGGGACCGGGGGGCGAGGGCGTCCATGCGCGGATCGAGAACCTGTACGCCCGGCGCGGGACCGCTTCGCCCAACCTCTGTTTCGCCGGCCATACGGACGTGGTCCCGACCGGCCCGTCGGATCAGTGGTCGTCGCAACCCTTCAACGCCGAGGTCAAGGACGGCGTCCTGTACGGTCGCGGCGCGGTGGACATGAAGGGCGGGATCGCCGCCTGGGTCGCCGCCGTGTCCCAGGTCATCGCGGACGGTGAACCCGCAGGCTCCCTCTCCTTCCTGATCACCGGCGACGAGGAAGGTCCGGCGCTGCACGGCACAAAACGGGTGGTCGAAGCGCTGGCCGCCGAGGGCGAAATCATCGACGCCTGCGTCGTCGGCGAACCCTCCTCGTCGCAGCAGCTGGGCGACATGATCAAGGTCGGACGGCGCGGCTCTTTGAACACCTGGATCACCGTCCACGGCAAACAGGGCCACGTCGCCTATCCCGAGCGCGCCGCCAACCCGGCCCCGGTGATCGCGAAGCTGATGGCCCGCCTGAACGATCACGTTCTGGATGAAGGCTACGAGAATTTCCCCCCGTCGAACCTCGAAATCACCACCATCGACATCGGCAATCCGGCCACCAACATCATCCCGGCCCAGGCGACGGCGCGGCTGAACATCCGCTTCAACCCCAGCCATACGGGCGACGCCCTGATCGACTGGCTAAACCGCGAGGCCGGCGCAGTCCAGGCCGAGACCGGGCTGCAGATCACGCTGGAGCATCTGTGCTCGGGCGAGGCCTTCCTGACCGAGCCGGGCGCCTTCGTGGAGGCGGTTCAGGACGCTGTCGAGGCCGTGGCGGGCCGTCGCCCCGAGGCCTCGACCACCGGCGGCACCTCCGACGCCCGCTTCATCCGCGCGCTTTGCCCGGTGCTGGAACTGGGCCTGGTCGGCCAGACCATGCACCAGATCGACGAACGCGTGCCGACGGCGGAGTTGGAAACCCTGACGGCTGTGTATCGCCGGGTGATCGAGACGGTGTTCGAGCGGCTTTAGGCCGGCTTTCGATGGTCGTGTCAGGCTAGAAGGTCACTGTACTCGGTGCGCTCTAAACGCGACATCCCTAGAGTCCGATGAGAGTGGCTATCAGACATCGCCGCAGCCAACCGCCTCTCACTGTAAGAGTGCGAAGGTTCTGTCGGGCGGCGGCTAGATCGGCCGCGTTCGCGATCTCTCGCACCTCAACTGGTCTAAACCATCGCCATCAATAGTCGGTCGCGTTCGGCGCGGATCCCATTCAGATGCTCTTCTGTGTCGTCCATGTCGTTGACGATGGCGAAGAAACCGAGCCCCCAGAGGTGGGCGTTGACGGTGTTCATGAGCGCGAACGGAATGCCGTCTTCATCTGGGCCGACATTGAAACTAAGAAGGCCGTCTTCGTTGACCTTTATGAACCTGTCCAAAGACGAAATCGACGGGTGCGCCGACACTGCACAAAGGGTCCGATAGTAGACGTATTGATCGGCAAGATTCGCGCGTTCGGCCAGCTCTTTGATCCGGATTTTGTTCGGTCCCTTCGCATAAGCCGCGTCGGCTTCGGCCGCGATCTTGACGAAGTGCGCCGCCGCCTCGGGTTCCATGAGCTTGGCCAGCATCTTGGCGCGCTCGGAACTCGACTTGTGTTCTTCGGCCATGAACAGAGCCGCTGCTTCTTCCGGTTTCTTCGCGAGGTAGCCAAGCCAGAATGTGATCTCCAGGCATGTCCGCGCCAGCGTTTCGGCTTCGGCTGTCATTCCGCGTTGGGAGAGCAAGACGGCGCCTTGGAGCGACTGGTTGCTTTTCAACATAAGCCGGACCGAGATTGGCTTCGGATCGTCGCGCTTCCCATCGATGATGGCGTTGTTGACGATCTTCTGCGCCAGCCGGTTCAAGCGGTCACATAGGGCGAACCACTCAGCGTTGTTTGGGACCAGATGGTTGATCAACACCGTGGACATCGGGGAGAGAAACCCCTCTTCCAAGAGCCCACGATCGACCGTCTTGTTGGCGATGTCCTGCGCTACGTCGGGCGGAAGCATATGGAGGACGCTTTCGAAGTCATTAGTCATGGCGAAGCTCACTCAGTTATCGATGGTGTGGTTGGACGTCAGGACCATCGCCTCACGCGCCATCGCTCGCCTCTTCTAGCTCCGCTCCAGGAACCGCAGCACTGTCAGCACATGCGTCTTCACCCCCAGCGGCAGAACGTTCTCGTTCGGTGAGAACTCCGGCGAGTGATTGGGCGCGGAGGTCGCGGGATCGACGCCGTCGGGACTGGCCCCGAGATGGTAGAAGACGCCGGGGATGACCTGCTGGAAATAGCTGAAGTCCTCGGCCACCGTGGTGGGGGGCGTGGCGGGGTTCACGTTCCCCTCGCCCGCCGCCTCGGTCAGGACCGGGGCCAGCCAGGCGGACAGATCAGGGTCGTTGAACACTAGGGCGGCGTTCTGTTTGACGCCGAACTCGGCGGTGGCGCCGTAGGCCTCTGCGACATGGTCGATGGCAGTCTCGGCGCGGGCGACCAGGGCGTCGCGCTGGGCCGTATCGAAGGTGCGCAGCGTACCCGACAGCGTCGCGCTGTTGGGGATGATGTTGTAGCGGACGCCGGCGTTGATCGTGGCGATGGTGAAGACGGTCGGGGTCGTGGTCGGATCGACCGTCCGGGCAGTCAGGGTGTTGACCGTCTCGACCACCTGACCCGCCACCGCGATCACATCGACCCCGCGCCAGGGCCAGGCGCCGTGCGTCTGCTTGCCCTTCAGGCGGATATCCACGCGGTCCGAGGCCGCCATAAACCCCTCGGGCCGATAGAAGACGCTGCCCGGACGGCCCGGCACGACGTGCAGGCCGAAGATGGCCTCGGGCTTGGGATCGTTCAGCGCCCCTTCGGCGATCATCAGGGCCGCCCCGCCCTTGGGCTCTCCCGGAGGCGCGCCCTCCTCGGCCGGCTGGAAGACGAAGACCACCGTGCCGGCGATCCGGTCCTTCATCCCCGCCAGCACCTCGGCCGCGCCCATCAGCATGGCCATATGCATGTCGTGGCCGCAGGCGTGGGCCACCGGCACCGTATTGCCCATATAGGTCCCGGTCGCGCTCGAGGCGAAGTCGAGGCCCGTCGCCTCCTGCACCGGCAGGGCGTCCATATCGGCGCGCAGGGCCACCGTCCGGCCCGGCCGTGCGCCGCGCAGCACGCCGATCACCCCGGTCTTGCCGACCCCGGGGCGCACCTCCAGCCCCAGCGATCGCAGATGCTCGGCGATCACCCCGGCGGAGCGGGTCTCGGCGAAGCCCAGTTCCGGATGCTGGTGGAAGTCGCGCCGCCAGGCGACGACCTCGGGCATGACGCGCTGCACGGCGGCGTCCACGCTGGCCGTATCGACCTGAGCCTGAGCGGCGCCGGCGGCAAGCAGCAGCGCCATTGTGGAGGCGGCGAACAATCGGCGCATGTGAAGGTCCCGTGAAATTTTCAGCCCGACGACAGGTGATGGCGCCGCACTCGCTTGTGCAAGCCGTCGCGAACGGCGATTTCTGTCCGCATGGGTGAGAAGGCCTTCAAGAGCGCAAAGACCGAATGGCGCGACGTCGTTCTGGTCTGCCGCAAATGTTCGAAAAAGCTGGACGGCGGCTTCGGTCCCGGCGGGGATCTGACGCTGAAAAAGGCGCTGCGAAAATATCTGCACCTCAAGAAGGGCAAGCAGGGTCGCAAGGGCGAGCTGACAGTCGTCGGCGCCGACTGTTTCGACATCTGTCCCAAAGGGGCCGTCGTCGCCGTCAACACGGCCCAGCCCAAGAAGCTGCTGATCATTCCGGCCGGCGCCGATCTGTTCGAGGTCAAGACGCGGCTGGGGCTGGATGACGGACGGCGGTTGAAGCGGGTCGACGCCGCCCACTGAGGCTCGGCGCCTTTCTTCCGGCGGCCAGCCGTGTCAGAGCGAAACCATGGATGACACTCGCATCGAAAAACGCGTCGGCGTTCAAGCGACCTCGGACCGCATCTGGGATCTGGTCGCGGACCTGTCCGGCTGGGGCGTCTGGAACCCGATCGACAGGGACGTCTCGGGCGCCATCGCCTATGGCGGCCGTCTGACCATGACCGAGGCCTGGCCCGACATGGCCGAACGCCAGTCGGCGGCCCAAGTGGTGGAATGGCAGCCGCGCGCGCGGCTGGTCTGGGCCGAACGGCGCGGCTTCCTGTTCCAGAGCCTGCGCTATATCCAGATCGAGGAGCTGGCGCCCGGCAACTGCATCGTCGCCATCGGCATTCGCTTTTCGGGCATTCGCGGCGAGCTGTTCCACGACAAGCACCGCCCGGCGATGAAGAAGGCGCTGGAAAGCGCCGCCGAGGGTCTGAAGGCGGCGGCGGAAGCTGGAGCGGCTTAACCGCCCTTCATCATGTCCATGACGTTCAGGATCGCCGGTCCCAGAATGACGACGAACAGCACCGGCAGGAAGAACAGGATCATCGGCACGGTCAGTTTGGCAGGTAGGGCCGAGGCCTTCTTCTCTGCGGCGGACATCCGCAAATCGCGATTTTCCTTGGCCATCACGCGCAGAGCGGTCGCCAGCGGCGTGCCGTAGGTTTCGGCCTGGGTCATGGCGGTGGCCACGGACTTCACGCCCGGATGATTGGTGCGCTTGCTCAGGTTTTCATAGGCCATGCGACGGTCAGGAAGATACGACAGCTCGGCCGAGAGCAGCGACAGCTCCTCCGCCAGATCGATCGACGACGGACCCATCTCCTGGCTGACCTTGGCGATCGCCGCCTCAATGGACATGCCCGCTTCGACACAGATCAGCAACAGGTCCAGTGCGTCGGGAAACGCCTGCATGATCGAGGTGCGGCGCTTGTCGATCCTGTTCTTGAGATAGAGGTTCGGCGCATAGAAGCCGGCCACCGCCGCCGCCATCGTGGCCGTCAACTTATTCATCGTGGGCCAGTCCACGACCTTGAGAATGAACAGGTAGAAGGCCGCCACCACCATGAAGATGAAGGGCGAGGCGAAGCGGAAGAAGTAGAAGGTCGTCAGCGGACGCGGCCCGCGATAACCGGCCTGCACCATCTGACCCGCGACCTTGGGATCCTCCAGCAGCTTGCTGAGGTTCAGCCGATCCACGATCCGCTTCTTGAAACCGTCATCGGTGTGACGCAGCGCGCCCTGACCGCCGGCCATGTTCGCCCGCGACCGGCGTTTCAGGTCGTCGCGGCGTTCCGCGACGGCCTTCATCCTCTTGTCCAGCGCAACCCCGCCCGTCATCGACGACATCAGGGTGAGGACGGTGGCGAAGACCAGCACGCCCACGCCGATGCTGAGCAGGTTCTGCGGATCGGTGATGAAACGGATGAAGCTTTCCATGATCCCGGCCTCAGAACTTGAACGAGATCATGCGTTTCATCACGAAGATGCCGGTCGACATCAGCACAGCCGCGATGAGCAGGAGGAAGTTGCCGCGGAAGTCATTGAATAACGGCATCATATAGCCGGGCGTCGTGAACATGACCATCGTCATCACCGCCGGCGGCAGGGACGCGATGATTCCCGCCGAGGCCAGCGCTTCGGACGACAGCGCCTTGATCTTCTCGCCCATCATCCGACGGGCGCGCAGAACGGCCGACAGATTGCCCAGCGCCTCGGCCAGATTGCCGCCGGTTTTCTGCTGAATGGCGATGACGATGGTGAAGAAGCGCAGTTCGGACGTCGGCATCCGGCCGTACATCTTCTCCAGCGCCTGCTCCAGGGTCAGGCCGACGCCCAGGCCCTCGACCAGCGTCTGAAACTCCGGCCCGAGCGGAGCCGGGCTCTCGCGGGCGATGATCTTGAAACATTCGTGGACCGGCAGGCCCGACTTGATGCCGCGCACGATCACATCGACGGCGTTGGGGAACTCCAGCGAGAACTTCTTCATCCGCGACTTGCCGAGGAAGCCCACGATCCAGCGCGGCAGTCCCAGACCGAAGATCAGCGCGATGCCTACAACCACCAGGATCGGCAAACCGAAGATCAGCGCGCCTAGGCCGGTCGCGAGCCCGACCACAGCTGAGATGATGTAGAAGGTCGTCACGCTCAGGCTCAGCCCCGCCTGTTTCAGGCGCGACGCCAGGGTCGTGCGCGCCTTGCGCTCGCGCCGGTCGGCGTCCTGCAACTGAACCAGGATCTGCTTGCGGCGCGCCTCGGGCGTATTGGCGGCGGCCGCCTTGCGGGCGAGCGCAGGGTTCTTCTTGCTCTCGCCCATGCTCTGGGCGCGCTTGACGGCCTGGGCCGAGGAATCGTCTCCGCCGACGAAGACCCAACCCAGGCCGCCGATGGTGATGAAGGCCAAAACGGCGGCGAGAATCGGAAGCATCGTCCTACTCCGCCGCGTCCAGGGCGTCGGCCAGCTCGCGCTCCAGCCCGTAGTATCGAGCGCGGTCCCAGAAGCGGGGACGGGCGATGCCGGTCGAGCGGTGCCGGCCGATGATCTTGCCGTTCTCGTCCTCGCCGGTGATGTCGTAGACGAACAGGTCCTGCGTCACGATCACATCGCCTTCCAGGCCCACGACTTCGGTGATGTGGGTGATGCGGCGCGAACCGTCGCGCAGGCGGGCGGCCTGGATGATGACATCGACCGAGCCGACGATCATCTCGCGGATCGTCTTGGACGGCAGGCCGTATCCGCCCATGGTGATCATGGACTCCATCCGGCTGATGGCCTCGCGCGGACTGTTGGCGTGCAGCGTTCCCATCGAGCCGTCGTGGCCCGTGTTCATGGCCTGCAACAGGTCGAACGCCTCAGGTCCGCGCACCTCGCCGACGATGATCCGCTCGGGACGCATCCGCAGACAGTTCTTGACCAGATCCCGCATCGTGATCGTGCCCTGGCCTTCCAGGTTCGGCGGACGGGTTTCCAGACGCACGACGTGCGGCTGCTGCAGTTGCAGCTCGGCGGCGTCCTCGCAGGTGATGACGCGTTCGGTCGGGTCGATGAATGCCGTCAGGGTGTTCAGCAGGGTCGTCTTGCCCGAGCCGGTGCCGCCCGAGATGACCAGATTGCATCGCGAGGCGCCGATGACGCCCAAGACGCGCGCGCCTTCGGGACTGATGGAGGCGTACTCCACCAGATTCTTCATCGTCAGCTTGTCTTTCTTGAACTTCCGGATCGTCAGCGTCGGGCCGTCGATCGCAAGCGGCGGAGCGATGACGTTGACGCGCGAGCCGTCCGGTAAGCGGGCGTCGCAGATGGGGCTCGATTCGTCCACGCGGCGGCCGACCTGGCTCACGATCCGCTGGCAGATGTTCATCAGCTGGGTGTTGTCGCGGAAACGGACATTGGTCAGCTGGACCTTGCCCGCGACCTCGATGAAGACGCGGCCTGCGCCATTGACCATGATGTCGGCGATGTCGTCGCGGCTCAGCAGCGGCTCAAGCGGACCATAGCCCAGAACGTCGTTGACGATGTCCTGGACCAGATGCTCCTGCTCGGCGACCGACATGGAGACGTTCTTGATCGCCACCAGTTCGGCGACGATGTCGCGGATCTCTTCCGACGCCGCCTTCTGGTCCAGATGCGCCAGTTGGGCCAAGTCGATGGTGTTCATCAACGCGTTGAAGATCGTCGTCTTCGTGGCGTGATAGTAGTCGCTCTGTTCCCGGACGATCTCGGCGACCGCCTGGGCCTTCTTTAGCTGTTCAAGACCCGCCGTGGCCTTCGGGCCCGTGCCGGCGACATTGCCGGTAGGACGCGGAGCCTCAGGCGCCGGCTTGGGTTTGGGACGCGAGGCTAGGGCGTCCAACCGATCGGCCGGCGCGGGCTGGGTCGGGGCAGACGCTCGGTCGAAGGCGTCGGCCGCCGGCTCCAGATCCTCGTCGGCATAGGCATAGGCCGGCGTCTTGGCCGCCGCCGCCATCGGCGCGGCGGTCGCCTGCATGCTGAACACGGACACAGGTTCGCCGCCGGGCGCGGATGCCGGAGCGGGGGCCGGGGCCGGAGCCGGCCGCAGGGGCGCAGGGGCGGCGCCCGGTTGACCTGTGCGTTTGCCGAACATGCGTCAGCGCTTCTTGAACATATTGGCGAACAAGGATTTCGACGCCCCATCGGCCGGCTTGGCCTTCTCCGCCTTGCCGGCCTTTGCCGGCTTGGCCTTGGGTCCCGCCACCATCGGCAGTTCGCGCCGCGACACGATTTGGGCCAGGGTCTGGAAGGCTTCGGCCGATTTGGTCTTCGCGCCTGCGTCCAGAATCATCTGGCCATTGTTGGCGGCCGCGCCGAAGGTCTTGGCGTCAAACGGAATGATCAGGCTGGGGTGAACGCCGAGCGCCGCGCCGAAGTCCTTGGCCGGGATCTCGGGGCGTCCCGGCACGCCGACCTGGTTCAGCACCAGGCGCGGCGGCGCGTCATTGGGGCGGCCCTGACGGATCAGGTCGATCATGTTCTTGGCGTTGCGCAGGGACGCCAGATCCGGCGTCGCAACGACCACCACCTCGTCGGCGCTGATCAGGGTGCGGCGCATCCACGGCGACCACAGGTGCGGAAGGTCCAGCACGACGAAGGGCGCCGTGGCGCGGATCTGGTTGGTGACCTCCTCGAACGCCTCGGTCGAGATGTCCCAGTCCGTGTCCAGGCTGGCGGGCGCCGCAAACAGGCTCAGCTTGTCGGTGCAGCGGACCATCATCCGGTCCAGCAGGGTCGAATCCAGCCGGTCGGGTTGGCCCAGCGCGTCGGCGACGCCGTTCAGCGGGTCCTGATTGAAATCCAGACCGGCGGTGCCGAACGGCAGGTCGTAATCGACGATCACCGTATTGGCGCCGATCCGCTCGGAAATCGCATAGGCGGTGTTGTGCGCCACGGCCGAGGCCCCCGCCCCGCCCCGCGCGCCGACGAAGGCGATGGTGCGACCGACGAAGGGCTGGGCCGGGTCGTTGAACAGGCCGCCGATGGCCGCGATCAGCTGCAGCGGCTGCAAGGGCGCGACCAGATACTCACTGACCCCGCGCCGCATCAGTTCGCGGAACAGGATGATGTCGTTCGTCGCGCCGATCACCACAACCTTGGTGCCGGCGTCGCAGACCTCAGCCAGCTGATCGACTTCCCACAGCAGGGTCTGGGGGTCTTTCAGGCACTCGACGATCATCAGCGGCGGTGTCGGCTCGTGCTGATAGGTCTCGACGGCCGCAGCGACGCCGCCGACACGAATCTGGGTCGTGGCGCGCGACAGGCGGCGGTCCTGGGCCGCCCGCTCGGCCGAGGCCAGGGTGTCCTGCCGTTCGGCGAAAACATGGATGGCGATGCGCGGCACCGACACTTCGCCGATGTTGCTGGCGGGGGCCAGACCGGTGAACGCCAGACCCGTATCCATCAGGCTGGCTTGCGCCTGGGCGACCACGTCACCGACCGGATTGAAGCCGGCGGCGTCGGGCGCATAGGCCGGGGCGGCCGGGACCGGCGCTAGAGGCGCGGCCTGAAGCGGCGATTGGGGCTGAGGCGCCGCGCTGGCCGGCATCGCCGACGCCGCAGGCGTGAACTGAAGCGGGCTGCGCGGCGCGGCGACGTCGTCAACCGGAGGCGCGAACTCCATATCGACATCGAACGCGTCGTCGAAGGTGTCGAACTCGCGAGGGGCTGGGGCTGTGCTCATGATCAGTTCACCGCACGGGACACGGCGGTATCCCGGATCAGGTCTTCACGATCCGCCGACGTCGGCTTGCCGCCGCGATAGGCATCGAACACTACGGTTCGCCGCCCGGCGTCCGCTGGCGTCATGGCGCGTGGCCGCTGGATGTCGCGTGGATCCTCAATCTGGGCCGCCAGATTGGCCGTCACGGCGCATCCAAAGTTCGATGCCGACTGATTGTCGCCGGTCCGGCTCAGATTGCCCCAGGCGGTTCCGCACTGCGGCACGGCGGCGCGGATCGTCTGATAGCCGACGACCACGGGCGCACGCGGATCCGGCGCGGCGTAGCTGACCAAGGTGATGCGCTCCGGCGCGACGCCGTAGGCCGCCAATGCCGATTGAACGTCATAGGCGATCTTCAGGGCCACCGGATCGTTTCCGGCGGGGGCTTCGATGACCATCGGCACGGCGTCGACGTAGCGATAGCGCCTGACCAACTCTTGCAGCGCGCCGTTTTGCGTTGGTGACAGGCCGCTGTCGTGAACCGCGAGGGCGATCCGATCCAGATTCGGCTCGACCTGGAGTTGATAACGCGAGGTCGGCGTCAGCGGCGGCTCGCCGCCCAAGCTGGCGGGGCCGCCGACACAGGCGCCCAGCGCCAGGGCCGTGGTCGTCAGAAGTGTAGCAATCAGGGTGCGAGTCATGGATGTGCTCACTCGATCACATAGCCGACCGAACCGGCCGGGGGCGCATTCGGCAGCCCATAGACCTGGTTCAACTGGCCAAAGAGGATGGTCTGGCTATCCTCGGCGATCCGCAGGCCGTCCGCCGGCGTCTGCATTCGCGACGGCGACGTCGGGCTGACGATATAGGGCTCGACGATGACGACCAGTTCGGTTTCGCCCATCAGATAGTCGCGCGACCGGAACAGCGATCCCAGCACCGGCAGGTTCGTGACGCCCGGCAAAGAGTCCACCGTCTGGCGGCTGTTTTCCTGAAGCAGTCCGGCGATCATCATCGACCCGCCCGAGGGGATCTCGATCGTGTTCTCGCTGCGGCGGACCGTCAGACCCGGCAGGGTGATCGACGAAGGCGTCCCGGCGCCGATCGTCAGGCCGCCTTGCGACGACAGTTCGGACACCTCGACCTTGACCTGCAGGCTGATGCGCCCTCCGGACAGAACCACCGGGCGGAAAGAAAGGCCGACCCCATAGGGTTTGTACTGGACGGTGATCTGACCTTGCGAATCCCGGCTGGCCGGCACGGGGAACTCGCCCCCGGCCAGGAAGCTGGCGGCTTCGCCGTTGACGGAAGTAAGGTTTGGCTCGGCCAGGGTGCGCAGCAGGCCCACACGCTCAAACGCCTTGAGGGTAGCCTCGCCCTTGTTCAGGCCATCCGATCCAGGCCCCGTGCCGGGTTGGGCGGTATCCCAGTTCACAGAATCCTCCGGGCCTCTGACCGTGAACGGGCACAGGGCTCCGGGCTGCCAGCCCGCTCCAACGCATGGACGCTGCATCTGATAGTTTTTCGTCGTATCGATCGACGTTCCAGCGCTGATACCGCCTAGCAGGGCGCCATTGACGCCCCAGGTCGCGGCATTGCCCAGCAGCCACTGCGCGTCGCCCAACTGCCCCAGCACCGCCGAGGTATTAAAGCCCAGTTGCTTGATGACGTTGCGTTGAACCTCGACAACACGAACCTTCAGCGTCACCTGATCCGAGCCCGGTACGGTGATCAGGTTCAGAACCTTCTCGGGCGCCGAAACGAAGGCGGCGGCGATGCGGCTGGCCTGCGTCGATTGCGCAGGGTTTTCGGCGACCCCGCTCAGGATGATGCTGTCGTTGACAGCCTCGGCCCTAACGCCGCCCCCTGGGATCATGCGATCCAGCGTGTCCTGAAGCGCGCTGGTGCCGGCGTCCACGCGGACCCGCAGGCTCAGGATGGTGCGGCCGGCTGCATCCAGAAACACGGCGTCGGTCTCACCCGGCGCGATACCGATGACGGTGATGCGGCGCGGCGAGTGCAGCATGGCCTCGGCCACCTGCGGATTGGAGACAATCACGTCGCGGGCATCGGCCGGCAGATCGACCGCGAACGAAGTGCCGCGCGGCAGGTTGATCAGTCTCTGCGCCGCACCCGTCGAGACGGCGGCGCGGGTCTGGGCGACGCCGGCCGGCGCGGCGGCCAGGGTGGCCAGAAGGGCGCAGGCTGCGGCGGCGGCGGCTTTGCGCATCGTGGGTCGGCGCATCGGTTGAGTTCTCATGGCACGGCCACCACTTCGGGCGCGCCGCCGCGATAGATGCGCACGGCCTGGGGTTGGGAAACGGCTGCAACGGGGCGGCGCGTGGCGCCGGACGGCCCGGCGGTGTCGGCGTAGGATCGCAGCGACAGCGACAGTTCGCCCTCGGACTTGGCCTGTGCCAGCAGAACCGAGTCCTGGGGTCTGACCTCGAGGGTGGCTGTCGCGCCGACCACCGCTTGGGCGTCGTCGCCGACGCGGGTCGCCTGGTCAATGGCCAGGACCTTGATGTTCTGCAGCACGACGCCCGAGGCGAACTTTGACTTGGTCGCGCCCTCGACGGCGCCGTCGCGGTTTGTTTCGGCGGTCAGCACCACATCGACGCGATCGCCCGGCAGGATAAAGCCGCCGGCGGCGGATTCGACCGTCACAGCGATGGCCATGGCCCGCATGCCGGGCTCCAGATAGGCGGCCAGATAGCCGCTGTCGCCGGCGCGCACGATTTTGCGCGACACGATGGGCTCTCCGGCCAGAATGGGTTCGCGGACCACCGAGCCGATGTAGTCGGACTTGGCGCCGGTCGTGGCCAGTTCCGTCGCCGCCTTGGCGACGCGGTTCACGGCGTCCGTCGCCTTCGCCGCTGCGCTTTCCGCAGCGGGCTTGGCGGGCACCGGCGTGGAACCGTCAGTGATGAAGACGGGATTGACCTCATCGACGGGCCAATCTTTCCATTCAAGGTCAGCCTCCACCAGACGCTTGCCGGGTTCGAGGTCCTTGGCGGCGACCAGCACCTTGGCCATCGGGCGGACTTCGACGGGAGCGGCAGCGGCGGGTGTCGTGGGTTCGTTCGACGACGACCCCATGGCCCGGACCACCAGGGCCAGGCCGATGGCCGAGACGGCGGCGATACAGATGACGACGATGCGGGCGGGCTTCATCCAGGATGTCTCCAGCAGGCGCTGTGTTTCGGATTCATCCCCCGACGCCTACCGTTAACGATCATGGGCCTTGCGGGTTAACGCTTCCTAAGCGCCGCGAACGCCGGTCAACGGGGTGTCAGCGACCGGAGGCGAAGGTCAGCAGCAGCCCGCTCTCCGGGAGGGCCAGCAGGGCGCCGATGGCGATGGCGACGCCGTAGGGAATGTCGCCCTTGGGCTGCATCAGATTGATGACCCAGCCTTGCGACACCGAAGGGGCGACCATCGGAAAATACTGACGCGCGGTCATCAGCAGCAGGCAGAAGGCGCCGCCCGCGATGCCAGTGTAGATCAAAAAGGGCGCGACGCCGCTCATCCCCATCCACAGACAGCTGGCGGCCAGCAGCTTGGCGTCGCCTCCACCGATCCAGCCGGCGGCGAACATGCCCATGCCGACCAGCAAGGCCGCGAACCCGATGCCGACATGGATAGCGACATCCATCGGCGCGGCGCCGATCAGAAAGGCGATGGGGAAGAAGGCGCCGACAAGGGCCAGGGAGATCCAGTTCGGGATCTTCATGGTGATTAGGTCGTGCAGACCCCCAATGATGACCAAGGCCGGAAAGACGCCGAGCAGGGTGAGCAGCAGAGTATCCATGACGTCCATTTTCTTCGGCAGGGCTTAAGTTTGGGTTGCCAACAGAAAAGGGCCGGAGCTTTTCAGCTCCGGCCCCGTCCCTGCGTCGATTACTCGATGATTAGGCGTTCGCTTTATTAAGTTCGGTGGAAACCTTGGTGAAGGTCGCCTTCAGGCTGCCGCTCATCGTGGTCAGAACAGTGATCAGGGCGACGGCGACCAGGGCGGCGATCAGGCCGTATTCGATGGCGGTGGCGCCCGATTCGTCTTTGGCGAAGCGCGAGATGAACTTGGTCATGGGTAATTCCTCTTTCAAATGGTCTAGCGAGCAACTTGGCGGGGGGAGCCGGTAGCCCGCTTGACCCCCAAACGCAGGATCAAAATGCACCAGGGCCGTTAAATCGGAGTCACGAGGTTTGGTTACGCGCAGATTTACCAAAGAAAATTCTCATACCAGCGCTTCAGCCTTTGTTGAGGATCACGGCTGCATTATGCGCGCGTCCGCGTTTGCACGCGCCACTATCAAGAGCCGCCGATGTCCCGCATCCCGTCCTTCCTGATCGCCGCCGCCCTCTTCGCGGTCCCCTTGGCCGCCCCCGTGGCCGCTGACGCCCAGGACGGTGCGCTGAACGTCGAGATCGATCGCTCGGCGCGCGTTCAGCTTCGTGGCGCCGCGGCCTCCATCATCGTCGGCAACCCTCAGATCGCCGACGTCTCGCTGGTGGACGCCAACACCATGTTCATTGTCGGCAAAGGGTATGGCGTTACAGAGGTTGTCGCCGTCGACGGCGTGGGCCGCACCCTATTCAAACGCGAAATCGTGGTGACCGGCGGCTCTACCGGCTCGGTTCGAGTGTGGCGGGGCGCCCAGGCGACCGAAATGGCCTGCGGCGCCTCCTGCATCCCCAGCGTCCGATCCTCATCCTCGTCGGCGGCCGCCGCAGCGCCCACCGCACCCTGATTTCGGCCGATGCCCGCCCTGAGATCATCGCCGTCACGAACGGCGCGCTCGAAGCGCAGGCGTGAAGGCGCGGCCGCCGTGGAATTCGCCATGGTCGCCATCCCCTTCTTCCTGATGATCTTCTCCATCCTGGAGCTGGGCGTCGTCTTCGTGCTGGACTCGGTCCTGGAGACGGCGACGATGGAAAGCGGCCGCTTGATCCGCACGGGTCAGGCCAAGGAACAGAACTTCGACAAGGAGAAGTTCAGGACCCAGGTCTGCGACAAGATGGTGGTCTTCAAGTCCGACTGCGCGAACCGAATGACGGTAGACGTGCGCGTCATACCGAAGTTTTCATCTCCGAACGTACCGGACCCCATCACCAACAACGCCATGGACCCCTCCAAGACCACCTATGACGGCGGTCAGGCAGGGTCGTTGATCCTCGTTCGCGTCTGGTACACCCACCCTCTGGTCACGCCCTTGCTGAGCCAGGCCGTTTCGCGTGTCGGTCCAGGCAAGGTGTTGATGACCGCGACGACCGCCTTCCGCAACGAGCCGTGGCAATGATGCGCGGGCTGGATCGCTTCTGCCCGCATCTTCGGGCGCTCCGGCACGATGTCCGCGGTGTCGCCGCGGTCGAGTTCGCCTTCCTCGCGCCGATCCTGATCCTGTTCTACTTCGGCATGGTGGAGTTCTGTCAGGGCTATATGGCCCTGAAGCGCACGGGCCACGTCTCGTCCATGGTCGCCGACCTGGTGTCTCAAAGCGACAGCGTGACCAAGACCGATCTGACGGATGTCTTCGCCATCGGCGACCTGATCATGGCGCCCTTCGCCGCCACGCCTCTGACCCAGCGCGTCAGCAGCGTCACGCGCGTCAACGCCACGACCTACAAGGTGGATTGGAGCGTTGGTAAGGGCGTCGCGTCCAAACTGACCGTCGCCGAAGCGAAAATTCCTTCGGACATGCTGCAAGATGGTGAGTCCGTTATCGTCGCCGAAGCCTTCTACGACTACAGTTCGCCTTTCGATCAAGTCGCGCCGTATGTGACCAAGTTCAGCCGCATGTCCTATCTGCGACCACGCACCGTGGACAGCATCACCTGCAGCAACTGTTGAGCTCAGACACCGGCCAGCGCCTGTCGCATCGCTGAAATCTTGACGTTCGTTTCGGCCTCCTCGGCGGCCGGATCGCTGTCCGCGACGATGCCTGCGCCGGCGAGCGTGCGATAGTTCCAGACGCCGTCGTTCAGTTCGAAACCGGCCGTGCGGATCAAGACCGATGCGGTCAGGGCGCCGCCGTCCGCGATCAGGAACAACGACCCGCACCAAGGACCGCGCGGCGGCTCGTGCGCGGCGATCACCTTCATCGCCTGGTGTTTGGGCGCGCCGGTGATCGAACCGGGCGGAAAGGTCGCCTCCAGCAAGTCGGCCGGACCGACCGCAGACATGGCTTCGCCCGTCACGGTCGAGACCAGATGATGCACCGTCGGATGGTGTTCAACCTCGAAAAGCGCCTCGACCTTGACCGACCCCGGCTGCGACACGCGGGCCAGGTCGTTACGCATGAGGTCCACGATCATCAGGTTCTCGGCGCGATCCTTGGCGCTGCCGCTGAGTTCGTCCGCCATGGCCGCATCCTCTCGAGGCTCTTCCGCCCGCGCGCGCGTGCCCTTGATCGGACGCGCCTCGATGCGGCGACTGGCGGGATCGAAGGCGAGGAACAGTTCGGGGGAGTTCGACACCAGCGCCCGATCCCCGACCCGCCAATAAGCCCCGAACGGTGACGCCCGCTCCTTTTGCAGCCGCAGGAAGACCTCGAACGGATCGCGGCCAGGCTTCAGCTCGCCGGACCAGGCCCGGGCGATATTGGCCTGGAACAGCTCCCCCGCGCCGATGCGCTCCACCACATTCGCGACCGCGTCTCGGTAGGCGCTCGCCGGCGCCTCGGCCTCGAACCGCTCGGCCGGCGCGGAGGGCGTCACGACCGGCGCGGCCGTCGCCAGCCAAGTCAGAGCGCGGTCGGCCGCCGCGCTCGCCTTCTCCGCCGTCGCGCCTCTTCCCGTAGCGCACACTGCGCGCTCAAGATGATCGAAACTCAGCATGGCGGGATAGCGAGCCAGCATCAGATCGGGCCAAACCGTCTCGCGCGGTCCGGTGGCCGGCCGGGCGCCTGCGTCATAGGCGGCCAGACCCACCACCCCGGCGGCAAATACCGGATCACGCAGCGCCTCGAACGGCGCGGCGTCATCCACCGGGCCGACCTGCACAACGTCCGGCGCCTGGGCGACGTGAGACCAGCGACCGCCCGGCCCGCCGTCCGACAGCAGGGCCAGCGCGCCGTCGCAACCGCCGAGACCCGCCGCCACCTCGACCGGATCGACCCAAGGCGCGTGGCGCGTGACGGTGTGGCTGAAAAATTCGCTCACGCGGTCAGCCGCTCCAGGATCCGATCACGGCGCGCCGCATCGACGCCCAGCGCCTCCTTCAGATAGGCATCCACCGATCCATGCCGCGCCTCGACCTCGGCAAGGGCGGCCTCCAGATAGGCGGCCTCGACCCCCAGAAAGGCCACGATCGCGTCGTCCGAGGCCACCCGACCCGTCATCTTGTGCAGTTGTTTGGCGATGCCGGGCGCCCGGCCCGCCAGATCGACGGCGGTGTTGGTCAGCAGATAGTCCTCGACCATGTCGTCGCGCGACACGCCCAGCAGATGGTGGGTCAGGGCGGCGAGAAAACCCGTCCGGTCCTTGCCCGCCGCGCAATGGATCACCACCGTCCGGTCCTGATCCGCCAGCGCCTGGAAATATCGGCCGAACACGTCCTGATGCGAGGCGTCGAACGGCAGGCTGCGATAGGTCTGGGTCATGAAGCGACGCCCGGAGTCCGGCGTCAGGTCGGCGGTCTTCAGAAAGGTGAGGTGCGGCGCCTCGGCCCCGTCGTCCACGCCGCCCTCAATGACCTCCCCGCTGAAGCCTTCAGGCCGACGCGACGGCTGATCGCGGCGCTCGCCCGGTCGCCGCAGATCAACCACGGCTCCGATGTCCAGCGCCTTCAGCCGCTCCAGATCGGCCTCGCTGGCCCGGGCGTGGTGGGCAGAACGTAGCAGACGGCCGGGCTTCACGCGCCGCCCGGCCGCCGTGGCGTAGTCGCCATAGTCCCGAAAGTTGTCGATGGCCTCGAAGGCGTGAAGGCGGTCGGTCATGACCGCGCTTCTAGCCTATGTTCACCGCTCTGGCAGCAGGCCCGCCATTGCATCCAGATAGGCGACGAAGGCGTCGCGTCCCTGATCGGTCAAACTGGCCTCAGTCAGCGGCTTGCGACCGTTGAAACTCTTGGAGACGGCGACGAACCCCGCCTCTTCCAGCTTTCGCAGATGGACCGACAGATTGCCGTCCGTGGTCTGCAACCGGGTCTTCAGGGTGGTGAAGTCGGCCGATCCGGCCCCGGACAGAAAAGCCATGATCCCCAGCCGGATGCGCCCGTGAATGACGTCGTCGATCCGGCTGATGTCGAAGTCGTCGGCCATGCTCAGACGACCTCCGACGGTTCCTGACGCATCAGGACGATGCCCGGGACCAGCGCCACGGCCAACAGGATCACGGCGAAGACCGGATAGATCGTAGCGCTGCCCATGAACCAGGCGACGGCGACCGCACCAACGTAGGCGGCCAAGGCCGTGTAGGACATCCAACGTGTGCGCGTCATCGCCGCCCCGATCATCCAGGCGGAGCCATAGGCGACCAGGACCACTGTCGGCATCACCGCCATCCAGGACCACTGTCCGGTCTTCAGGGACAAGGCCACCAGCGCCAACCAGGTGACGAAGATGCCGTAACCCACGCCTTCCCAGGCCGCGCTGACCGCCTTGTTGCCGGCGGAGTTGACGCCGGGCTTGGTCTTGATGCGGCCGATCAGGACGGTCAGGGCGACGGCGAACACGACGGCTGCGACGATCCACACCCACAGCTGGGACCAAGGGTTCAGCCGAACGAGGCCCGACTGGATGGCCCATTGGATCAGACTGGTGGTTCCGAACACGATGCCGGCTGTCACCAGAATCGGGCCGGCCAGAAGCGGCGCATGCCGCCCCTCGTGGGCCAGGCTGCGCATATAGGCGATGTCGTCCTGAATGGCTTGGGTCTCGCGGGTCATGATGCTCTCCTCCTCGAACCGTTGAGACAACATCACCCATTTGCTTTGTGTTGTAAAGTTCTTTCTTATTGGGCCGCGTTGCGCATGAAAAAGGGGCGAAGCCTTCGGCTCCGCCCCTCGTTCGACTTTATGTATTTAGCCTAAAGTCGTGGCGCGCCGCGTCCACGCAGTCCGCCGGCCACCAGGGCGATGACGAACAGGATAATGGCCACGACGGCGACGAACTTCGCGATCTCGAACGAGAAGTTCGCAATGCCGCCGAAGCCGAGAACGGCCGCGACGAGGGCCACGACGAGGAAGATAATTGCCCAGCGCATCATGGGTTTAGCTCTCCTGAGTTGATGTTGCCGTCGGCGACCCGGGAGCCGTTCGTCGGTCTGCATCATCAACGCCAGGGTCGCCTCGCCGTTCCATCGCCTATCGACGGCGACGACGCGAATAGCCGCCCTGATCCATCTTGCGATCCGCGACCATGCTGGCGACGATCGCCGCCAGAGCCGGGTTGCGCAGCAGCAGGAAGGCCGCGCCCAAACCGCCCACGGCGCCCACGACCGGACGCTCGCGCACGATGTGGATGATCTTGCCCAGCAAGCCTTCCGGCTCGTCCTCTTCGTCCGCCTCGTCGTGCTTGTCGCCCTTCAGGAAGACCAGCGCCACGATTAGGGCGACCAGGGCGAACAGACCAAAGGTCACGGCCGCCGCGCCGAGCGGCGTCAGCGTCAGGCTGAGCGCATAGAATATGGCCACGCCAAGGAAGACGACGGCCAGGAAAGCACTGGCGGCGACGACAGCCGTCGCCACCAGTTTTTTGACGATGCCCTTGAACATCAGCGACGGCGGCCGGCCAGCAGCATGCCGAGGATGACGCCGACGCCGAGCGCCACGGCGGTCGATTGCAGCGGACGCTCCTGCACGCGCTCGACGACATAGCGTTGCGCCTCATCGAAGCGTTCGGCCGCGTCGTCGTAATATTCGCGACCCTTCACGCGGGCCTCGTCGTAATAGCTGCGGGCCTGCTCGCGAACTTCGTCGCTCTTGGCGCGCAGCTTGGCCTCGGCCTCGGCGGCCTTGTCGCGCAGGCGTTGGGTCTCTTCGCGGGCGCCGGTCTTCAGATCCTCCTTGAGGGTCTTCAGGTCGGCCTTGATATCTTCTCGAGCCTTGGTGGTGGCCATGGTGCGCGCTCCGTTGAAAGCTTGGCGGTAGAATAGAGAACCCCGTGTTGCAACGCCACATGCGCAACGAGGTTCCTTTAGTTGGGAAGGGCGCGCGCCTCTCGCCACGGGCTATTCGCCGCACTAGAACGGTCGCCATGACTCAATGGCTGTTCGCGCCCCGCCCCGTCCCGTCCTTGCCGATCGTCGGATCGGACCAGCGGTTCCCCGTTCGCCGCATCCTGTGCGTGGGCCAGAACTACGCCGCCCATGCGCGCGAAATGGGGTCGGACCCCGACAAACAGACGCCCTTCTTCTTCACCAAGCCAGGCGACGCCATCGTCTCGGACGGCGCAAACCCATCCTACCCGTCGGCGACCGCAAACCTGCACTACGAGGCAGAACTGGTCGCCGCGATCGGGCCGGGCAAGGATGGCGGCGTCGCCATCGTCGGCTGGGCCGTCGGCTGCGACCTGACCCGCCGCGACCTTCAGGCCGAGGCCAAGAAGGCCGGCCGTCCCTGGGACGCCGCAAAGGGGTTCGATCAGTCCGCGCCGTGCGGCCGCCTCACCCTGGGCGATTTGCCATCGCCCGACGGCGCCATCCGCCTGAGCGTCAACGGCGAAACGAAACAGGACAGCGTCCTCAACGACATGATCCTGAACCCCGACCGCATCGTCGAGGCCGCCGCCGCCCTGTGGTCGCTGCAACCCGGCGACCTGATCTTCACCGGCACGCCGTCCGGCGTCGGCCCGGTCAAGCCCGGCGACCGCGTGGTCGTGACCATCGACGGGCTTGAGAAGCTGTCGTTCGAGATCCAGCCATGATCCTGCACGGCTATTGGCGTTCGGGCGCCAGCTACCGCGTCCGCATCGCCCTGAACCTGAAAGGGCTCAGCTACGAAAACGCCGCTCACGACCTGCGCAAGGGCGAACAGAAGACGCCCGACTATGTGGCGCTGAACCCGCAGGGCATGGTCCCCGCGCTTCAGGACGGCGATCTGGTCCTGACCCAGAGCCCGGCCATTCTGGAATGGCTGGAGGAAACCCACCCCGAACCGGCCCTGCTGCCGAAGGGGGCGAACGAGCGGGCGACCGTGCGCGCCATGGCCGCGCTGATCGGCTGCGACATTCACCCGCTCAACAATCTGCGCGTGTTGAAGGCCATCCGGTCTGAGTTCAACGCCGATCAGGCCGCCGTGGATGCCTGGGCGGCCCGGTGGATCGCACCGGGCTTCGACGCGCTGGAGGCTTTGGTCGCCCGCCACGGCGCCGGCTGGAGCTTCGGCGACGCCCCGACCCTGGTCGATTTTTATTTGATTCCGCAGATGTATTCGGCGCGGCGCTTCAACATGGACCTATCGCCCTGGCCGCGTCTGCTGGCGGTCGAACAGACCGCCTTGGCTCACCCCGCCTTCGCCTCGGCCCACCCGGACTTGCAGCCTGACGCCGACGCCTGATTTTCGCCTCAGTGCGCATATCAGCGGTGGATAAGTAGGGTTCGCTTAAGGTCTCGCTCAGCGTCCCTTAAGCATTGGCGATCATAGTGTCGGGCGTGTCGTATTCCCCCGCCACACCTTCGGCGTCGTCGCCCATCCATCGCCTGGCCCTCGCCGTGGTGACCGAGCCCGAGCGCGCGCCCGGCGCCTTCATGAGCGCGCCGTCCGGCGCCCGCGAAGAAGCCATGCGTTTTCTGCTGCAAACCGGAGCCGACGCCGGGGTCAAGCTGATCGCCACCCGGCCCGAGGGCGACGGCGAACGCCTGCTGGGTCAGGCCTGGCCCTTCCCCTCGCCTTTCCAGGTTACGGTCCGCACCGTGCCGCTCAGCGAAGGTCTGGACCGGGTCGAGGCCCGCGCTCGTCGCTCGCTGGAACGGATGGGCCTGCCGCGCGGCGATGTTCTGCTGATTTCCAACGCCGCCGATCTGGCCGGCGCCGAGGGCCGCGCTCTGTGGGATCGCGCCCGCAGCCTCAAGGATCGCGGCTTGTTCCGCCGCATCGGTTTCTGCGCCACGATCGAGGATGGTCCCGCGCTTCTGGCCCGCCGTCTGGAAGCCGACGTGGTCCAGGTGCCGTGCAGCCTCTTGGACCAGCGCGCGGCGCAGGACGGCGTGCTGGAAGCCATCGCCGACACAGGCGCCTCGGTTCATCTGTCTTCGGTCTTCGCCGGCGGCCTGCTGTTTGCAGGCGGCGACGATCTTCCGGCCGAACTGGCCAGTCATGCCCAGGCCCTGTCGCGCACGCGCCGGCGTCTGGCCGAGCAGCGCTGCGATCCGATGCAGGCGGCGTTGGGTTACGCCCTCGCCCTGCCCGGCGTCGACAAGGTCGTGGCCAGCGTCGCCTCCGCCGCCGAACTGCGCGCCATCCTGGCCGCCGCCCACGCCCCCTGTCCCAATCTGGACTGGTCGGCCCTGGCGCTCGAGGCGCCGGCGGCCTTCACCGCCGACGCCCGCGCCCGGATCAGTAGCGCAGCCTGATCCCGACATAGCCGGACCGTCCCGGCTCGCCGTATCCGAACACCTGCTGATAGTGTTCGTCGCCCAGGTTCTCGATCCGCGCCGTCAGGGTGACCTTGTCGGTCAGTTCATAGGCCGCGTTCAGATTGGCGGTGACGAAGCCGTCGCGCGCCACCGTCGAGAAGCCACCCGAATCGTCCTGATCGCCTTCCGCCCGCACCGTCAGCGCGCCGGACAGACGGTCGCCCGTCCAGCCCAGGGTCGCCGAACCGGCGTGTTCCGGCACGCGCAGCAGGCGCGCGCCCGTCGTGCGGTCCGTCGCGTCGGTCCAGGCATAGGCCAGCGTCAGGTCGAAGCCGCCGCCCAGCAGGGCGCGGCCTTCCAGCTCGAACCCGTCCGAACGCGTCTTGGCGACGTTGATATAGCGACCGGCCGAATAGGTGATCTGGTCCTCGACGTTCAGGCGATAGAGGGTCGCCCGCCCATCGAACCGACCGTCGGCCGAGGCCCAGCCCAGGGCGATCTCGACGCTGTCGGCCGTTTCCGGCTTCAGCTCGGGATAGGGCCGAGGCGCAAAGCAGAAGTCGCAGACCGCCTGGCTGACCGTCGGCGACTTGAAGCCCGTGCCGTAGGCGCCCGACAGGATGAAACCCCCGGCCAGATCATAGGCCGCCGACACCCGCCCCGTCGTCTTGGAGCCGAAATCGTCGGTGTCGTCGTAACGCAATCCGCCGGTCAGGTTCAGCGCGCCGACATCGTACTGGGCCACGCCGAACACCGAGGTGATCGACAGGTCGCGCGACAGGCCCGACGACAGGGCCGCCGAGGCCTCGTTCCGCTCGACGCCGAACGCATAGTCGATGTCCTGCGCCTGGCCGTTCGCCTGCCAGCGATAAGCCTGACGGTCGCCGGTGAAGGTGGAGCCGAAGCCGCCGCTGACCGAGCTGCGATCCAGGTCCGACGCCGAGACGCTGAACTGATGCGTCAGGCCGAACGCCTTGGCCGTCACGCGGCCAAAGCCCGACCATTGCTCGCTTTCCTGGGTGTCGGCGGTGTCGGCCAGAATAAAGTTCGGCGCCGGGAAGCCGTCGATATCGGCCTTGGACTTGTTCCAGCGCACCGATCCATCGACCTTGACCGCATCGGACAGGACATATCGCCCCTTGGCGCCGAGCGTCGTGCTGCGGAAGCCGTCGGCTTCCGTGTTGCCGTCCGCCTCGTCCGCCGCCGAAATCCCGTCGGTGTCGAAGCGCGAGGCATAGGCGCTGAAGGCGTAGGTCTCGTTGGCGACGCCCGTCGACACGCGGCCCCGCACGGTGTGGAAGCTGCCGGCCTCGGCCTCGGCGCGCAGGCCGTCGATCTCTTGCGTCGTGAAGGAAATCACCCCGCCGATGGCGTCGGATCCCCACAGCGACGACTGCGGCCCGCTGAGCACTTCGATCCGCGCAATATCGGCCAGTTCGAAGCTGGAGAAGTCATAGGCTCCGTTCGGCTCGGCCGCATCGTTGACCGGCGCGCCGTCGACCAGGACCAGGGTCTTACCCGGCGTCGCGCCGCGCATCCGCACCTGGGCTACACCGCCAAAGGCGCCCGAACGCGTCACCGACAGACCCGGCACATCGGCCAGGATGTCGGCGGCGAAGATCGCGCCGCGCTGTTCGATGGTCTTGGCGTCGATGACGCGGGCGCCGGGCGTGTCGGCGACGATGGCCGGGATGCGGGTGGCGGTGACGATCACCTCGTCCAGCTGGGTCGCGTCCTCGGCAAAGGCAGGCGCGGCGAAGGTGACCGCAATCGCGGCCGTCGAGAGAAGAATGGAACGCTTCATTGAGCGATACCCCCGTGTTCGGTCCCGCGAATGCGCGCGAGAGACCGTCATGAGCGAACCGACCCGCCAGACCGCTTAGGGGTCTGGACGGCGCAAGGTCGGGTCGCTTCCACGGAGAAACCGCGCTGCTGTCTGGTCCCGGACAGAAGCGAGCGACGTCGGCGGCCAGGTCTCCTGGCTTGCGGGTCGTAAACCGCCGTCCTCGCCTTCCCAGTTTCCCAGTGGCGCCGGGATCGAAACCCCGGACGGACGACGCTCTCGCCGCCTACAGTTGCGGGCACAGCCACGGCGTCACACCGTGTTCCCTTAACCGCCTGGCGCTGTCTATCGCAATGGCGACAAGACTGTGCAAGGGCCGTTCAACGGCCTTGAGCCGCCGGGCGCGATCCGTCACCCTGTGGCCACATGAACGCGCCCGCCAAATTCCCCGATAATGGGCATCCCCCGGAAATCGCCGCCTCGCTGGAAGGCGCGACGCCGTTCATGGCGCAATATCTGACGGCCAAGGCGGGCCAGCCGGACGCCATCCTGTTCTTCCGCATGGGTGACTTCTACGAGCTGTTCTTCAAGGACGCCGAGGTCGCGGCGGCGGCGCTCGGCATCACCCTGACCAAGCGGGGCAAGCATCAGGGCGAGGACATTCCGATGGCCGGCGTGCCGGTCCATGCGATGGAGGGCTATCTCGCCCGCCTGATCCGCATCGGCCACAAGGTCGCCATCTGCGAACAGCTGGAAGACCCGGCGGAGGCCAAGAAGCGCGGCGGCAAGGCCGTGGTGCATCGCGGCGTGGTCCGGGTTGTCACCCCCGGCACCCTGACCGAAGACAGCCTGCTGGACGCGCGCGGCGCCAATCGTCTGGCGGCGGTCGCGGTGCGTAAAGGTCGGGCGGCCGTCGCCGTGGTCGAACTGTCGTCGGGCGCGGTCGACAGCGTCGCCTGCGCCATCGAGGATCTGGGCGCGGCCCTGGCCGCCTTCCGCCCGTCCGAAGTCCTGGTCACCGACCGGATGTATTCGGACGAGGCGACGCGTGACGCCCTGGACGGATCGGGCGGCGTGGTCCAGGCGCTGGCCGGCGCCATCGCCGAACCCCAGGCCGCGCGCGCCCGCGTCGAACGGCTGTACGGCGTCTCGGCGCTCGACGGCTTCGGCGCCTTCGAAGAGGCCGAGGTCTCGGCGCTGGGTCTGATCGCCGCCTATCTGGAGACGACCCAGGCCGGCAAGGTACCTGCCCTGGCCCCGCCGCGCCGTCTGGGCGAAAGCGGCTTCCTGGCCATCGATCCGGCGACCCGTGCCAGCCTTGAGATCGATCGCACCCAGCGCGGCGAGCGTGAGGGCAGCCTGCTCGCCTGCATCGACCGCACCGTCACCTCGGGCGGCGCCCGGGCCCTGGCCGAACGCATCGCCCGGCCCTTGCGCGATCCCTTGGCCATCAATGAGCAACTCGACGCTGTCGAATGGCTGCTGGAGCGTCGCGACCTACGCCGCGACCTGCGCGACGCGTTGAAGGCCTCCTCCGACATCGCCCGCGCCGTCGGGCGATTGGCGCTGGGTCGCGGCGGCCCGCGCGACCTGGCGGCCGTGCGCACCGGCCTGTCGATCGCCGAGGGCGTCGCCGGCCTCTTCGTCGGGCAAGTCGATCCTCTGACCGGCCAGCCGCGCCGCATCGCCTCGGCGCTGGACCGCCTAACCCTGTCGCCCGACGTTTCGCGGCTCAAGGCCGACCTGATCGACGGCCTGGTGGACGAGCCGTCCCATCTGGCGCGCGACGGCGGCTATGTGCGCCCCGACTATCGCCCCGAACTGGACGCCGCCCGCACCCTGCGCGACGACAGCCGTCGCGTCGTCGCCGATCTGGAGGCCCGCGCCGTCGCCGAGTCCGGCGTGCCGTTCAAGATCAAGCACAACGCCGTCCTGGGCTATTTCCTCGAAACCAGCGCCAAGGCCGCCGAGGGCCTGCTACGCGCCGGGCCCGACAGCCCCTTCATCCACCGCCAGACCCTGGCTGCCCAGGTCCGCTTCACCACCGTCGAACTGTCGGAGCTGGACGCCAAGATCAGCCAGGCCGGCCACCGGGCTCTCGCCATCGAAGGCGAGACCTTCGAGGGCTGGCGACGCGAGGCCGCCCGCCTGGCCCAGCCGCTGCAGGCCGTCGCCGAGGCCCTGGCCGAACTGGACGCCCACGCCGCCCTGTCGGAATGGGCGCAGGAGGTCGGCGCGACCCGGCCCGTGGTGGACGACACCCTGACCTTCTGGGTCGAGGCCGGCCGCCATCCCGTCGTCGAGGCGGCGGTCAAGGCGGGCGGGGATCCCTACACCCCCAACAACGCCCGGCTGGACGGATCGGGCCAGGACGGATCGCGCCTCGCCATCGTCACTGGCCCGAACATGGCCGGTAAATCGACCTTCCTGCGCCAAAACGCGCTTCTGGTGATCCTGGCCCAGGCCGGCGCCTTCGTGCCCGCTCGGTCCATGCGGCTGGGCGTGGTGGACCGTCTGTTCAGTCGCGTCGGCGCCGGCGACGACCTGGCGCGCGGCCGCTCCACCTTCATGATGGAGATGGTCGAGACCGCCGCCATCCTGACCCAGGCCACGCCGCAAAGCTTCGTCGTTCTGGACGAGATCGGGCGCGGCACCGCCACCTACGATGGTCTGGCCATCGCCTGGGCCACGGCCGAGGCCCTGCACGAGACCAATCGCGCCCGCACCTTGTTCGCCACCCATTATCACGAGTTGGCCCAGCTGGAGACGCGGCTGGACCACGTCTGCAACCTGTCCATGGTCGCGCGCGAATGGAACGGCGAACTGGTCTTCCTGCACGAGGCGGCGCCCGGCGCCGCCGATCGTTCCTACGGCGTTCAGGTCGCCAAACTAGCCGGCGTCCCAGCCTCCGTCGTCGCCCGCGCTCGCTCGGTGCTGAACCGGCTGGAAGGCGAAAAGGCCGCCGCCGCCCGACTGGACGACCTGCCCCTGTTCGCCGTCGCCGAGCCGGAACCGATACGCGGCCCCTCCCCCGTGGAACTGGCCCTGCGTGACGTGGACCCCGACGACCTTACCCCGCGCGAGGCGCTGGAGGCGCTTTATCGGCTGAAGGGTCTGGCCTGATGTGACGAAGGCCCGGACGTCGCCATCCGGGCCTTGCTTGGAGTCTCGAGCCGTTTCGGATCAGGCCTGCATCATCCAGCCTTCGACATCCATGGCCGCCTGACGGACGGCTTCCGAACGGGTCGGGTGGGCGTGGCAGGTACGGGCGATGTCTTCCGACGCGCCGCCGAAGCTCATGGTGATGGCCGCCTCGTGGATCATCTCGCCGGCCTGCGGGCCCATGATGTGGACGCCCAGCACCTTGTCAGTCGCCGCGTCGGCCAGAACCTTCACGAAGCCGTCGGTCTCGTGATTGATCTTGGCGCGGCTGTTGGCGGTGAAGGGGAATTTGCCCTTCTTGTACTGAACGCCGGCCGCCTTCAGCTGGTCCTCGGTCTGACCGACCCAGGCCACTTCGGGGAAGGTGTAGACGACGCTGGGCACCAGGGCATAGTCGACGTGGCCGTATTTGCCGGCGATGGTGTCGATCACGGCGACCGCGTCTTCTTCCGCCTTGTGGGCGAGCATCGGACCGTGGGTCACGTCGCCGATCACCCAGACGCCATCGGCGACTTTGAAGTGGTCATGGTCGATGAAGCCGCGCTTGTCCGGCGTCACGCCGACGCTCTCCAGGCCCAGACCGTCCGTGTACGGACGACGGCCGATGGCGACCAGCACCACATCGCCCTTGATCGTCTCGGCGGCGCCGCCGGCCGACGGCTCGACGGTCAGCTCCACCCCGTCCTTGCCCGATTTGGCGCCGGTGACCTTGGCGCCCAGTTTGAAGCTCATGCCCTGTTTGGTCAGGGTGCGCTGGAAGGCGGTGGCGACCTCGGTGTCCATGCCGGGCGTGATCCGGTCCAGGAACTCGACCACCGTGACCTCGGCGCCCAGACGGCGCCAGACCGAACCCAGCTCCAGGCCGATGATGCCGGCGCCGACCACGATCAGCTTCCTGGGCACGGCCGGCAGCGACAGGGCGCCGGTGGAATCGATGACCTTGCCGTCCTCGAAGGCGACGCCCGGCAGCGGGGTCGGCTCCGAGCCGGTGGCGATGACGATGTTCTTGGCGTCCAGCGTCTGGACCGAGCCGTCGGCGGCGGTCACCTCGACCTTGCCTTTGCCGACGATCTTGCCCTTGCCCTTGATCCAGTCGGCCTTGTTCTTCTTGAACAGGAACTCGATCCCCTTGGTCAGGGCGGTGACGCTGTCGTCCTTGGCCTTGTGCATCTGGTCTAGGTGCAGCTTGGGCTGGACCTCGATGCCGATCTTGGCGAATTCGGTATTGGCGGCGTTCCACAGTTCCGAGGCATGCAGCAGAGCCTTGGATGGCATGCAGCCCACGTTCAGGCAGGTGCCACCCAGCGTCGAACGCATTTCCACGCAGGCGACCTTCAGGCCCAGCTGGCCCGCCCGGATCGCGGCGTTATAGCCGCCAGGGCCTCCGCCGATAATGACGACGTCGTAGGCGGCGGTGGCTTCGGCCATGGTATCCTCTGGTCTTCTGGCGCGCGGGGAAAGGCGCGCGGACACTAGCGCCGACCCCGCACGGGTCAACCGCTGGACCCCATATGGGGCCGCGTTTCGAGCAATTGCAGAGGCGGAAACCATGAAAAAGGGCCGGACGTCACCGCCCGGCCCCTTCGATCATGTCTGAACCGCGCGCTCAGAGCTTGAAGCGCACGCCCAGGAAGACGTTGTAGCCGAACTTCTCGTACTCGTAGGTCCGCTCTTTGACGCCGTAGTAGCGGACGCCCGCGCTGTCGGTCAGGTTCTTGGCCTCGCCGAACACTTCCACCCCATTGCCGAAGTCATAGCTGGCGGTGAAGTCCAGCTGGCCGCGACCCTCGACATAGAGGTCTTTGCCGGGGTTGGTCGCGTCGATCGCCTCCAGGAAGTCGCTGCGATGCGTGTAGGAGACGCGGGCGCTGAAGCCGTACTGCTCGTAGAACAGGGCCGCGTTGTAGGTCTCGTCCGACTGACCCGGCAGAACGAAGGTGTCGCGACCGGCGAAGGCGCGGTTGGTTTTGATCTCCGCATCCGTGAGGGTGTAGTTGGCGAAGACGCCGAAGCCCGAAGCCCAGCCCGGCAGGAAGTCGAACGTCTGCTGCCAGTTGAACTCGATGCCGGCGATATGGCCGTCAGGGGCGTTGCGGGCCTCGGTGACCTGGGCGACCGTGGTGGTCGGGGTGACATAGGGCACGCCATCCGTCACCAGAGTGAAGCGGTAGTTCGACAGGTCCTTGTAGAAGGCGTTGGCCGAAATCACGCCCAGCGGACGCAGATAGTATTCCAGTCCCGCATCGATGTTGTTCGACAGGGTCGGCTTCAGATCGGGATTGCCGCGCGTGACCGTCGTGCGGCCGCTGTCGGTGGTTTCCAGAACGCGCGGAACGATGTCGGTATAGTCCGGGCGCGAAATGGCGCGGGTCAGGGCGAAACGACCGACCAGCTGATCGCTGAAGCTGTGGCGCAGCGTCAGGTTCGGGAAGAAATCGGTTTGGTCGCGATCAACCTTGACCAGACTCTGGGCGCCCGACAGAGCCACACTGGTCGCCGAGCCTTCGAAGTCGGTCTTCTCGACACGCAGGCCGACCAGCACATTGGTCGCGCCGACATCAAACCGGGCCTGGCCGTAACCCGCCAGAATGTCTTCCTGGGCGGTATAGTCGGCTGTGATCGACTGAGGAATACGACGCACGCCGGCGGCCGGATCAGGGTTGGTCGAGCCGGTCCGCACGCGGTCGAAATAGTCCGTCACCAGACCCGCATCGAACTTGAAGCCGAGGTTGTAGTCGTAGTTTTCCGAGCGACGGTCGCTGAGCAGCGGCGCCAGCGCGCCGGAGTTGGCGGCCGCCGTCCGGTCGCGGAACCGCTCTTCGTCCGCCGTCACGTCGCGGGTGCTGTATTTGGCGCCGAACTTCAGCTCGACTTCGCGACCGCCGATGACCGTCGGCAGTTCGAAGTTGGTCTTGAAGGCGACATCGTCCTGCTCGGTCGTGTTCGAGCGGAAGGTGTTTTCGCGGAAGCTGTAGTTGTTGGCGTTCAGATAGAAGCCCGTCGGCTCGCTGAAGGCCGAATAGGTCGGCTGATAATGGTCGGCCGTGTTGTAGGACAGGGTCGTCGCGCTGGAGCGATAGACCAGCTCGTCGCGGTGCGGATAGGTCTGTTTGCTGTTGGCGAACGACAGGGCGCCGTCCCAGACCGCTCCATTGCCGAACGTCTGCTCGCCCCCCAGCACCAGGGTGGAGATGTCGTTCTCCTGAGTGCGGTGACGCAGCTGCTTGTAGATGCGGGCGTTGTTGAAGGTCGCGCTGGTGTCGGTCGAGCCCGGCTGCAGCGTGCCGTCGCTGTAGGTGAAGTTCAGCGTGTTGCGGAACTCGTCGTCCCGGAACTGGGCGTAGGAGCCCTTGACCCACAATCGGATGGCGTCGCTGGGCCGCCATTCCAGCGCGCCGGTCACGGCCTTGCGGGTCCGTTCGGTCTCGTAGTCCTTGAACAGGGTGTTCTCTAGACCCCAGATCTGGCCGCCGCCTTGCGCGGCGTTGCGGTTGATCAGAACCCAGCCGTTTTCGACGTTGTCCGGCCGGCGGTTGGTCTCGGAATAGCTGACGGACACCAGGGCGCCGAAGGTCTCGTTGGGGCCGAAGACGTTGGACGCCGTGGCGCCCGCGCGTGTGTCCGAACCGCCGTAGTCGTTGTAGCTGCCGCCCGCATAGCCGCTGACGGCCAGGCGGCGCTTGTCGAAGGGCGAGCGGGTCTTGATGTCCACGGCCCCGGCGATGGAATCGGCGTCCTGGGCCGGCGTCAGGGTCTTGGACACCTCGACGCTGGAGACGATGTCCGAAGGCAGGGTGTCCAGATCGACCGCGCGGGTCGTGGGCGACACGGCCGGAATGGCGACCCCGTCCACGGACACGGCGGTGAAGGCGGCCGGCGCGCCGCGCACATTGATGTAGCGCCCTTCGCCCTGGTCGCGCTGGATGGCGATGCCCTGAACGCGTTGAAGCGATTCCGCCACATTGGGGTCGGGATAACGACCGATGGCGTCGGCCGACAGGACGTTGACCGTGCCGTCGGCGTTCTTCTGCTGGTTCAGCGAGCGGGCGACGCCGTCGGTGATGACGCCGGTCACGATCACATCGGCCACGTCCGTCGCAGACTGGGCGCCCAGGACGATGGCGACATTGGCGTCTTCGCCCGGCGTCGTCACGACCGTCTGGCTGGTCGAGGGCAGGCCCAGATAGTTGACCTCCAACACCATGGCGCCGCTGGCGGTCGGCAGGGTGAACTCGCCCTGGGTGTTGGTCACGGCCCGCTGGCTTGTGCCGCGCACCAGAACCTCGGCGCCCGGCAGGGGCGCGCCGGCGGCGTTGGTCACCTGGCCGTAGATCACGTCGCCGGCGACCGCAGCTGATGCCGAGGCCACGGCGTCCACATCGGCGTAGGCGGGCATGGCCAGCGGCGCCAGGATCATCGGCGCCAAGGCAGCGCCCATCAGCAGGTTCAGTTTCATGTCAAATCCCCTTCGGCGAGCGACGTTTCGCTTCAGCCGATGGAGGGGCCGCTTAACCTTTGGGGGCGACGCGACCGCGACGATTCCACGACGCCCAGTTCGCGGTTTTCCGACGGAACGGCGACGCTTGATCCCTTGACGGCACATCAGTCATCGAACCGACGCTGAACCGTCACGCCCGCGCCGTTGACCCACACGCGGCTTGGCCACAGGGACGCGTCCAGATCGTCCGGAGACCGACATGCGCCCTTCCCTCGCCCCCTCGCTGAGCGCCTGCGCCGCCTTGGCTCTGCTCGCGGCCTGCGCCACGCACGAGGTCGATTATCAGGGCGAGGGCGCGGGCTTCGTCGGTCCGGGCGCCCCGGTTATGGCCGTGCTGGAAACCCCGTCGGTCGGCACGGCGGGTCAGGACGCCGCCGACGACCCCGCCGTATGGGCCAGCGCGGTGCCCGTCACGATCATGGGCCAATCGACCCCGGGCTTCGTCGCCGGCACGGACAAGAAGTCCGGCCTCTACATTTACGGCTTCGACGGCAAGATTTTGCAGTTCCTGCCCGAGGGCCTGCTGAACAATGTCGATGTGGTCGAGGGCCTGTCGGTCGGCGGCCGTCCGCAGGTGGTGCTGGGCGCCAGCGACCGCACGCCGGGCAAGACCGGCATCTCCCTCTACACTTTCGACCCGGCCGGGACCGGCCAGAATGGCGTGCGCTATTGGGGCGCGGTCGCCACCGACGTGGTCGAACCCTACGGCTTCTGCTTTGCGCGGCGCGGAGCCGAGGTTCACGCCATCCTGGTCGGGCACGAGGGCGAGCTTCGCCAGTTCATCCTGGGCGTGGACGCCGCCGGCCAGCCCACGGCGCGTCTGGTCCGCACCGCCGAGATCGGAACCATCTCCGAAGGCTGCGCCGCCGACGAGGCCACCGACGCCCTCTATATCAATGAGGAGAATGTCGGCCTGTGGCGCTATAGCCTGAACCCGGCCTCGGGCGCGGCCCGCACCCTGATCCAGCCCATCGCCAAGGACATCCTGGTCGCCGACGCCGAAGGCCTGACCACCATCACCGACGCCTCGGGCCGCTACCTGATCGCCTCCAGCCAGGGCGACTCCACCTTCCCCGTCTGGCGCATCGACGGCCCGGCGCCCGAGTACAAGGGCCGGTTCAAGGTCGTTGACGGCGCGGTCGACGGCGTCACTGGCACCGACGGTCTGGCGGCCGCCAGCGGTCAGGTCGGCCCCTTCCCCGAAGGCCTCGTCGTCATCCAGGACGACGTCAACGATGTCGGCACCCAGAACTTCAAATATGTTGACTGGCGCGACATCCGACGGGCGCTGGGGCTGTAGCGGCCCCTCGGCGGCGGCCGCCCTCGATCACGTCTCTTTCATCAAGATCCTACGGCATTCAGCGCCGTGCGGGTGCAGTCGGCCATGTCCCTGACGACGTGTCGGCCGATGCAGAACATGTCTTCATAGCTGGGCTTGGCGGCGGCCAGACACTGGAACAGGTTCAGCTTGGACATCTGCAGACAGAAGGTGGCGTTCGGATCCTGCAGGACACCGTCATTTCCATCGTCCTTGACGCTTTCGCCCAGAAGCGCCCGCGCGGCGACGGACAAGGATCGGGCCACCGCCGGTTTATAGGGAGCCGCCAGAGGCGACGTCGGGATCCGAGAGGGTTCGGCGTGGGCAACCTTCAGCAGCGTCTCGCTCTCGACGTCCGACGCCAGCTGCATTGCAGCCGAGGCGGCCTTCGCACGCTCCAGTCGCCCCTGTCGGTCCGCGATGGGCTGGCCCGCCCATCGACGGCGCGGATCGCTACGCGCCTGGATCGTATAGGCATCCGCCTCCACCCGATCCGCTTTGGCTTCGATGGCTGCGGCGCCCTCCTCCATGACCTCGGCGATCAGCCCGGCCGCGACGTCTGCGCCAGGCAAGGTCACGGCATAGGCGGGGTCGGCCGTCAGACGGTCCAGGATTTCGCGGCGCTGCGTAGGATCGGCGGCATAGGACCGCACCCCCGCAACGAAGTCCGGCGACTGCATCGCCAGCACCGCTCCATAGGCTACCAGCCCCCGCGCCAACTGCTCGGCGTTGGAAGTCGCTCCGCGCTGCAACGCCGCCTGCACCGCCTCCGCATCGACGAAGCCGCCCTCGAATGTGGCGACATCCCGCATGAAGACCAGATAGACCGACGCCGTCTGCGCCACGCTGTCGTCCAGCTGAATCGAAGGCGGCGGAGGCGGGGGCGGCGCAGGCGGTTCGACCGGCTTGGCGCACCCCGCGATGAGCGCGATCAGGCTCGCGGCCGCCGCAACCCGCGCCCAATGCCAATCCATGCGCTTCACAGCATCGCCAGGATGAACACGCCACAGGCGGCCAGCACGGCGACGTTCACGGCGGTCATGGCGGCGACGAAGATCTGGTGGGCGCTGAACTTCATTGGATCCCGGAGGCAGTTTCGGTTTGGGGCCGCTTCGCATGGGACCATGGGGCCTGGGTGTGGACTTGATGGAGAAATCGTGGAGACACCCCATCTGGTCTGGATCGCCGTCCATCGCTGGGCGATGTCGTGGAGACACCATGAGCGCCTTGGTCATCATCGCCGAAGACGAACCCGAGATCGCCGCCGTGCTTGACGCCTATCTCGTGCGCGAGGGGTTTCGCACGGTCCGCGCCATGGATGGCCAGATCGCGCTGGACCTGCACGCCGCCCTTCGGCCCGATCTGGTCCTGCTGGACGTACGCATGCCGCGCGTCGATGGGTGGAGCGTGCTGGGCGAACTGAGGCATAGAGGCGAGACGCCCGTCATCATGCTCACTGCGCTGGATCAGGACATCGACAAGCTTCAGGCGTTGCGCATCGGCGCGGACGACTATGTCGTCAAACCGTTCAATCCGGTCGAGGTCGTGGCGCGCGCCCACGCCATACTGCGACGCAGCGGCGGCTCGGGCCAAGGCGGCGTAATCCGCCTGGGTCCGCTCGAGATCGATCTGGAGGCGCACATCGTCCAGTGGTGCGGACTGGACAAACCGCAGCGCCTGCCCCTGACCCTGACCGAGTTCCGCATGCTGGCCCACATGGCGCGCTATCCAATGCGGGTCTTCTCTCGCGCCGAGCTGGCCGACGCCTGCTTGAAAGGCGATGAGGTGCTTGATCGCACGGTGGACAGCCATCTCAGCAAGCTGCGGCTCAAGTTACGAAACGCAGGCGCCGACGGCGTTCTCGTTGGCGTTCGTGGCGTGGGTTATCGCCTCGAGGTCCTGACGTGAGGGCCGCCCGCGTCCTCGGCCGTCGCATCGCCGTGCGTACGGCTCTGGTCATCCTGGGGGTGCTTGGACTTAGCGCCGCCGGCGCATTCGCCCTGTACGGGTGGGTCTTCGAAAATTATCCCGATGCGGTGGCCTCGCCCCAGGCCTGGCGACCGCAGTCCGTGGATTATGTCGCTCTGGCGTCAGCCGCCGTCGTGGCCCTGATCGGCGCGACCGTGGCCGGGCTGCAGTTGGCCCGCCGCCTTGTCATGCCTCTCACCTCCTTGTCCGGCGCCGCGCGTGCGATCGCCGATGGCGACCTGTCGGCGCGCGCCATGGCTGGCGATCGGTCTTTTTCCGAGACAGCCGACCTTGTGGACGACTTCAACCTGATGGCTGCGCGGCTGGAGACGCTCGCCGCCGACATGACGACTTGGAACGCCTCGATCGCGCACGAACTGCGAACGCCCGTCACGATCGTCAAAGGCCGCCTGCAAGCGGCCGCCGACGGCGTCCTGCCGCTGGACCGCGAGATGATCCTGACTTTGCTCAAGCCGGTCGACGCCTTGGGCCGCCTGATCGAGGATCTGCGTGTCGTCAGCCTGGCCGATAGCGGCCGTTTGCAACTGCGCCTGACGCCCCAGGACCTGGGTAAGCGATTGGACGATGTCCGCGCCTTGGTCGATGTGGAAGCCGAGGCGGAGGGCTATCCAATCGGCTGGACGACGCCGGCCACTGTGGTCGTTTGCGACGGCGACCGCATTCAGCAGGCTGTCCTGGCTCTGCTCGACAACGTGCGCCGCCACGCCGATCCCGGCCCTGTCTCGGTCAGCTTGAGGGCCGATGAACGCTTCGCGGTCATCGCCGTGGAGGACAGCGGTCCAGGCCTGCCCGACGCCATGACGCGATCCGTTTTCACCGCCTTCAAACACGGTTCAGGCGAGAATGGCGGGACCGGCCTGGGCTTGGCCGCGGTCCGCGCAATCGCCGAGGCCCATGGCGGATCGGCGCGTTACTTGACCGGCGCTCGCCTGGGATCCCGCATCGAGATCTGTATCCCCGTCGTCTTATAGATTCGTTTTGAAATCAGCCGCCTGGCAATGGACCTCTCAAAAATCGAAGCGGTTCAATATCCGGGGATGACGACGCCCTACTGATCCTCGTCGAACTTGCGCGCCACCAGGTCGGTCAGGGCTTCCATGGCCTCTTCGGCGTCCGGGCCTTCGGCGGAGACGTCGATGCTGCAGCCGATGCCGGCGCCCAGCATCAGCAGGCCCATGATCGAGCGGGCGTCCACCGTCACGCCGTCGCGGGTGACGTGGATCTCGCTTTCGAAGCTGGAGGCCAGTTTGACGAACTTGGCCGAGGCGCGGGCGTGCAGGCCGCGCGTATTGCAGATGTTCAGGGTCGCGGTGACGGTCATTTTTCGCCTGCGAGCACCCAGGACGCCACAGAGATGTATTTGCGCCCGGCGTCCTGCGCATGGGCCACGCAGGATTCCAATGTCTCGCGCCCACGCACGCTGGCCAGTTTGATCAACATGGGCAGGTTCAGCCCGGCGATGACCTCGGCGCGGGTCTGTTCCATTACCGAGATGGCCAGGTTCGACGGCGTGCCGCCGAACATGTCGGTCAGCAGGATGACCCCTTCGCCGTCGTCCACGGCCGCGGCCGCATCGACGATGTCGCGACGCCGACGCTCCATGTCGTCGTCGGGGCCGATGCAGATGGCCGCGACGCCGCGCTGCGGGCCGACCACATGCTCCATGGCGGAGAGAAACTCGGACGCCAACCCGCCATGGGTGACGATCACCAGACCGATCATGAGGACTTCACTCGCATCCCGCCCCGAACCGTCCCAGGCATTCCCCCGCCCGGCAAGGGAGGCCGGACGCCGCCCTCTATGGACCGCAAGGGGCGTGTCATAGACCCGTCTTTCGGGGTTTCAAAGCGTCTCCAACGCCGCTGCGACCACATCGACGGCCGAAGCCGGTCGGGGATCAAGCGCCAGCAGGGGCAGATCGACTCCCGCGAAAGCCCGTGTTCGCGGCTCCGGAAGCCGTTCGACCCCTTCCGCCACACAGGCGACGGCCAGCGCCACGCGACAGACCGGGCGTGTTCTGGCGGCCACGATTCCCAGGCCGCGCACCTCGATCCGACCCGCGATGGAGGCCGGCGCCGAGGCATGAACGGCTCCGTCCGAGGCCCAGACCTGGGTGTAATCGTCGCTGACCAGCCGCCAACCCCGCCCGATCAGCCGCAGCGCCAGATCGCTCTTGCCCGCGCCCGGCGGCCCCAGGATCATCACACCTTGCCAGACCCCGCCCCGGCGCACGGCGACGGTGGTGGCGTGGACCGGCTGGCCAGGGCTCACGACCAGCGGCCGACCGACGGGAAGACGATCTCGAACCGCGCGCCGCCTTCGGATTTGTTTTCGGCGTGGACGCGGCCCCCGTGCGCCTCGACGATCTGACGCACGATGGACAGCCCGAGGCCCGAGTTGGAACCGAAAACCGCCCCCTTGGGCCGCGAGGTGTAGAACCGCTCGAACACCGTCTCCAGGTTCTCGGCCGGAATGCCCGGCCCCTGGTCTTCGACCCGCACGCGGATCGGCAGATCGTCCCCGATGTCCTCCAGCGCCACCCGCACCACGCCGCCTGGGGGGCTGAACGAGCGGGCGTTATCGATCAGGTTGCGGAACACCTGCCCCAACGGCCCGTCGCGCCCCATGACCCGCAGGGCCTGTTCGGGCGCCGTAAGCACAACCGGAATGTCGCCGGGCTTGGCGGTCGCCTCATAGACGCCGACGATATCGACCAGCAGACGGTTCAGATCGACCGGCCGCGGACGATCCCGCGACAACTCCGCATCCAGCCGCGAGGCGTTGGAGATGTCGGTGATCAGCCGGTCCAGCCGACGCACGTCCTGCTGCAACAGCGCCGTCAGCTTCTCGCGGTGCGCATCGGTCTTGACCAGCGGCAGGGTCTCCAGCGCCGAACGGATCGAGGTCAGGGGGTTCTTGATCTCGTGCGACACATCGGCCGCGAACCGTTCGATGGCGTCCATCCGCGTCGACAGGGTGTCGGTCATGGATTCCAGAGACCGCGCCAGATCGCCGATCTCGTCCTTGCGATCCTCCAGATCCGGCAGGGAGATGGCCCGCGCGCGTTGCAGCTTCACCTGATCCGCCGCCGCCGACAGCCGCATGATCGGTCGCGCCACGAACAGATGCAGCAGCAGCGATCCCAAGAGATTGACCCCCAGCGCCACCAGGGCGAACGGGAACAGCGCCTGCCGCTGAGCGCCCAGGATTTCGTCCACGTCCCCGGACTCGACGGTCAGCACGCCCAGCACCTGGCGCACATGGCGCACCGGAATGGAGACGGAGACGACGCGGTCGCCGGACTCGTTGCGACGCAGGGTCGATTGGGGCGAGCCGTCCAGCGCCGCCGCCACCTCGGCCGCCAATTCGCTGTCGGCGCGGGCGACCCGGCGCTCGGACAGCAGATTGGCCCTGGCGGCGTCCTCGGTCGCCGTCCCCGCCGGCTGCGCGTCGGGCAGGGGCCGCCCGCCGATGGCCTCGGTCACCTGATAGCTGTCGACCAGCAACAGGCCGTTCACATCATACAGCCTCACCCGTTGGCCCGCCGGGATGAACCGGTCGGTCAGCCAGATCGACGCGCGGATGGGGTCTAGTTCGGGCGTCGGCTCCCCCCGCGTCACGCCTTCTTCGCGCAACACATTGGCCAGCAGCTCGGCCTGGACCGTCAGCGATTCCTGACGCGCCTCGATCAGGCCCGGACGCCATTCGTTGATCGCCAGCGCCCCGCCGAACAGGATCAGCAGGCTGAGCAGATTGAGCACCAGGATGAAGCCGCCCAGCCGCGATCCGCCGAAGCGGAACAACGGCCGGCGCTGGGGCTCCTCGTCGGGCTCGCGCCCGCCCGGTTCAGCTCTCGCGGTAGCGGTAGCCGACGCCATACAGGGTCTCGATCGCGTCGAACTCATTGTCCACGGCGCGGAACTTCTTGCGCATCCGCTTCACGTGGCTGTCGATGGTGCGGTCGTCGACATAGACCTGATCGTCGTAGGCGGCGTCCATCAGGTTGTCGCGGCTCTTCACGAAGCCCGGACGCTGCGCCAGGGCCTGCAGCAGCAAGAACTCGGTCACGGTCAGCTTGACGGGCTTGCCGTCCCAGGTCGACTCGTGGCGCGCCGGGTCCATCGACAGCTTGCCGCGCTTGATCGCCCGGCCCGAGACTTCGGCGGCCGATTCCGGTTCGCCGCCATCGGCGCCCGTGCGGCGCAGCAGCGCCTTGACCCGCTCGATCAGCAGACGCTGGCTGAATGGTTTGTGGATATAGTCGTCGGCGCCCAGGTTGAAGCCCAGGATCTCGTCGATCTCCTCGTCCTTGGACGTCAGCATGATGACGGGGATCTGCGAGGTCTGGCGCAGACGACGCAGCACCTCCATCCCGTCCATGCGGGGCATCTTCACGTCCAGGATCGCCAGATCGGGCGGCGAGGATTCCAGCGCGGCCAGACCCGAGGCCCCGTCGTGATAGGCGGTGATCTTGTGGCCATGGCTTTCCAGCGCCAGCGAAACGGACGCCACGATGTTCTCGTCGTCATCGACCAGAGTGATATTGGCCAAGGGTGTCTTCTCCTGAACTTTACGTTCCCGCGAGCAAGAACGCACAGCAAGCGTAACCGTTCGATCTCGGTCACATTAGGGCTAGAGCGTTTCGGGCCGAATGAAAATCGCCTGCAACCCGAAAGCGGTTTGGTGACAGTCAGATGGTCACGGCGCCGCCTCGATTCAACGCGCTCGCACCGTCGCTCCGGCGTGCGCATAAACATTCCGGCTTCGAAAACCTCGCCTTAAAGGCTTGGGATGCAGGATCGGCCCATGGCGGGTCCGATCCATTACGAAGTCTATGTCCGCAAGAGCGCTCCGTCGTCGTGGACGCTGCTGATCGCGACCGAAGACCGCAAACACGCCATCGAGACCGCCGAGGAACAGCTTCGAGACCGTCTCGCCATCGCCTCGCGCGTGACCAAGGAGACGCTGGACCCAGAGACCATGGAGTTCAGCTCCCTGACCATCCTGACGCTGGGCGCGCCGGAGGAGCGAAAGAAGAAGGTCGCCGACAAGGCGGTCCCGCCGGCCTGCAGCAGTCCGGCCGAACTCTATTCGCCCCATGCCCGCGCCCTGATCGGCCGGGTGCTGGAAGACTGGCTGAAACGCGAGGGCGTGACCGCCTTCGAACTGCTGCATCGTCCCGATGTGGCCGAACGGCTGGAGGCGGCCGGGGTCGAGCTCCAGCACGCCATCCAGAAGGTCGCGGTCCCCGAAAGCCAGGCCACGGGCCAGGAGGTGCACGGGGTCGTGCGCCACTATCAAAAGCTGATCGAACAGGCGATGGCCCGCCTGCGCAAGGCCGGACGCGACGGCCTGTTCCCCGCTCTGGACGACCGCTCCATCGCCGATCTGGCGCATCGGCTGACCGGCGCGCCGGATCGGGCGCTGCGCATGGGCGGGGTGGTCGCCGGCGCGCTGAAGGATCGGCGCGGCGCCCGCGATCGCCTGACCGTCCTGATGGATTTGATGGACGCCGCGCCCGCCGACGGCCCGCCGCGCGCCCTGGTCGTGGTGGTGGTCGAGCAGATTGTCGCCGAAATGCTGGCCGTGCGCACCAACCTGACCGAGATTTTGGGCCCGTCGCTGGATCAGGGCGCCAATCTGGCGGCCATCGTGCGCATGGTCGCGCCGGACGAGATGGACGCCCTGTTACGGATGGACCCGCGCCTCGCCCTGATGATGCCCCAGGTCGAGGGACCGGCCGCGCGCCTGGGCCTGCATCTGGCCTCGGGTGAGTTTCCGCTTCTCGCCGCGTCCTTGGCTCGCCTTGTCACCCGCGAACTGACCAGCCAGCGCCGCCTCCGCCCCCAAGATCCGGTCGGAGAGATCGACATCCTGCGTCTGCTGGCCATGGCCCTGACGGCCTCGGCCGGGCGACTGCTGACGCTGGAAGAGGTTCAGACCGCCTTCGTCGAACGCTCCAAGAGCCTGGTCACGGCCGATTTCGTCGGCGCCTACGTCAACCCCTGCCCGACGGTCTTGGCCGAGGCCGAGCAGCTGACCCGCCTTTGCGAGAACGTGACCGGCGGGGCCAACAAACGCGCCGCCGCGCGGTGGCTCAGCGCCTGCATCGGCTCGCTGCGTTTCGAAACCGAGATCCGCCAGTCCGTCCCGGGCGGCCCCAGCGCCTCGCACAAACTCGCGACCCTGGCCCGGCTTCAACGCTCGGTTCAGGCCGCGCATCTGGCCGATCACGACCAGGCCCAGATCATGGACGCCATAGGAGCGGTCGGGGCCAATCTGGAGGCCGACGCCCATCTGGTCGCCCAGATCGTCCGCGCCCAGGCGGCTGCGCCTCAAAAGCTGACGGCCCTGCTGAAACTGGCCACCGGTGAAGCCGGCCCGCTGGGCCCCGTGGCCGACCGCGCCCGCGCCGAGGCCATCAAGCTGCTGCGTTCGCCCGACGTCCGCACCGCCCTGACCGCCGCGCCGCAAAACGTGGCGGCGTTGAGAGGCCTGATGCAGCAGGCGGGCCTGGCGGCCTAGCCGACCTCAGTCGAAGATGTCGAAGATGCTGTCGCGCTTCTTTTTCTTGTAGCGATAGTCGTCGTCGCGATGCCGGTCGTCGCGATATTTGTCGCTTCGGTAGCCTCGATCGTCGCCGCGATACGGCTGTGACGCCCCGCCGCCCCAGGGTTGGGCTGGGGGCTGGGCATAGGGCTGAGGCTGCGGCGGCGGCGCATAGGCCTGCGGCGCGGGCGCGACCGGGGCTGTGGCGCGGCCCTCCTCGACGGCGGCGGCCATCAGCTTTTCCAGCTCGCCGCGATCCAGCCAGACGCCCCGGCAGTCGGGGCACATGTCGAACTGGACGCCATTGCGCTCCAGCGTCTGCATGGCGGCGTTGTCGTTGGGGCACATCAGAAGGGGCATGTCGGGCTCCGATCGAAAAAGAATGGGCGGTCGATGCGACAGGCCAGGAGGGGAAAGCTTCGCCGCATCGACACGCCCGTGCGGTCCGACATCGCGTCGCACGATCCGGCGCAAGGAAGGGGGACGCCGGACCGCGAGAACGCCAGAGGGGCCCGTTCCGCCTCTTCAAGCTAGGCGCCGTCGCCGCCCGCCGCCATGCGTCGCGGGGCCGCAGGGGGCTTGGGCCGCTCCTGCCATCCTATCGGCGACGACGATTGCGCGCCTTTACCGTGCCTTACGACCGACCAGCGACCCTTCGCCTGTCATGGCCCTGAACCGTGTTAGAATGGCGCCCCGGTCTTTGACATCTTCACGCCCCGCCAGAACGCGCGCCGAATTAGACAGATTAGACGAATTAGACGGTGTTTTTTGTCAGCGGACCCGCCGGCTGAAGTGCACGGACTGCACTCGAAAATTCTAGCAGACCTGCCCGGCGGCCCAGCCCGACGACCAGGCCCACTGGAAATTATAGCCGCCCAGCCAGCCGGTCACGTCCACCGCCTCGCCGATGAAATACAGACCCGGGATCGCCTTGGCCTGCATCGTTTGCTGGTCGAGCGCGGCCGTATCGACCCCGCCCAGCGTCACCTCGGCGGTCCGATAACCCTCTGTCCCCACAGGCTTGACCGCCCAGGCGTTGACCGCCTGATCCAGCCGCCGCAGCACCTTGTCCGACAGGTCCGCCAGATTGCCCGACGCCCCTTCGCGCTGGCACAGGCTCTCGGCCAGACGGCGCGGCACGATATGGCCCAGCGCGGTGTGCACCGCCTGTTTGCCGTTCGACGCCTTGGCAGCCTTCAACTCCTCGAACACGTCGCGGCCCGGCGCCATCGAGGCCACCACCGCCTCGCCCTCGCGCCAGTAGGAGCTGATCTGAAGAATGGCCGGACCCGACAGGCCCCGGTGGGTGAACAGCATGGCCTCGTGGAAGCTGGCCTTGCGCGCCTTGGCCCCTTCGGGCGCCGAGGCGACCGAGGCGTCGACCGCCACCCCCGCCAGCGGCGTCAGCGTCTCCAGCAGCCCGGCCTCGAACGTCAGCGGGACCAGCGCCGGCCGGGTCTCGGTGACGCGAATGTCGAACTGGCGCGCGACCTCATAGGCCCAGCCGGTGGCCCCCATCTTGGGGATCGACTTGCCGCCCGTCGCCACGACCAGCGACGCCGCCGTGACCTGCGACCCGTCCGACAGGATCGCCGTGAAGCCGTCGCCGGATCGTTCGATCCGCGTCACGCCGGTTTTCAGGCTCAGGGTCACGCCCGCCGCCGACATGTCGTCGGTCAGCATACGGACGATCTGCTTGGCGCTGTCGTCGCAGAACAGCTGACCCAGCGTCTTCTCGTGCCAGGCGATTCCGGCCCTATCGATCCGCTTGACGAAGTCGTGCTGGGTGTAGCGGCGCAGGGCCGAGGTCGCGAACCTGGGGTTCTCGCCCAGGAAGTTCGCCGGCCCGCAGCCCAGATTGGTGAAGTTGCAGCGTCCGCCACCCGAGATGCGGATCTTCTCGCCCGGCCGGTCGGCATGGTCCACGACCCTGACCCGCCGCCCGCGTCGCCCGGCCTCGATGGCGGCCATCATCCCGGCCGCGCCGGCCCCGACCACAAGGACGTCGACGAGGGCGTCCGAAGACGCCCTCGTCACTTGGAACCTCGCGGTTCCAGCCTCGGGGAGAGCTTAGTAACGGTAGTGATCCGCCTTGAACGGGCCTTCGACCGGCACGTTGATGTAGTCGGCCTGGTCCTTGGTCAGGACGGTCAGCTTGGCGCCCAGCTTGGCCAGGTGCAGCATGGCGACCTTCTCGTCCAGGTGCTTGGGCAGGGTGTAGACCTTGTTCTCGTACTTGTCGGCGTTGGTCCACAGTTCGATCTGGGCCAGCGTCTGGTTGGTGAAGGACGCCGACATCACGAAGGACGGGTGGCCCGTGGCGTTGCCCAGGTTCACCAGGCGGCCTTCCGACAGCAGGATGATCTTCTTGCCGTCCGGGAACTCCACGTGGTGGACCTGCGGCTTGATCTCGTCCCACTTGAAGTTCTTCAGGCCGGCGACCTGAATCTCCGAGTCGAAGTGGCCGATGTTGCAGACGATGGCGTTGTTCTTCATCTGCCGCATGTGGTCGACGGTGATGACGTCCTTGTTGCCGGTCGTCGTCACATAGATGTCGGCGCGGCCGGCGGTGTCGTCCAGCGTCTGGACCTCATAGCCTTCCATCGCGGCCTGCAGGGCGCAGATCGGGTCGATCTCGGTCACGATCACGCGGGCGCCGCCCTGGCGCAGCGAAGCGGCCGAGCCCTTGCCCACGTCGCCGTAGCCGCAGACCACCGCGACCTTGCCCGACAGCATGACGTCGGTGCCGCGACGGATCGCGTCGACCAGCGATTCCCGGCAGCCGTACAGGTTGTCGAACTTGGACTTGGTGACGCTGTCGTTGACGTTGATGGCGGGGAAGGGCAGCTCGCCCTTTTCGGCCATCTGATACAGGCGGTGCACGCCCGTGGTCGTCTCTTCCGACACGCCGCCGATGGCGTCGCGGATGGCCGAATAGAAGCCCGGCTTCTCAGCCAGATAGCGCTTCATGACCTTGAAGAGGGCCTCTTCTTCTTCGTTCTGCGGGTTCGCCAGGACCGAGATGTCCTTCTCGGCCTTCGGACCCAGCACGCACAGCAGGGTCGCATCGCCGCCGTCGTCCAGAATCAGGTTTGGATAGCCGCCGTCGGCCCATTCGAAGATCTTGTGGGCGTAGTCCCAGTACTCTTCCAGCGTCTCGCCCTTGGTGGCGAAGACCGGCGTGCCGTTGGCGGCGATGGCGGCGGCGGCGTGGTCCTGGGTCGAGAAGATGTTGCACGAGGCCCAGCGCACTTCGGCGCCCAGGGCTTCCAGCGTCTGGATCAGGACCGCCGTCTGGATGGTCATGTGCAGGCTGCCGGCGATGCGGGCGCCCTTCAGCGGCTGGCTGGCGCCGAACTCGTCACGCAGGGACATCAGGCCCGGCATTTCGGTTTCAGCGATCTCGATTTCCTTGTTGCCCCAATCGGCCAGGGTGATGTCGCGAACGATGTAGTCGGTCATGGCTTGGGCTCCCGGCCGCAATGAGTTTGGGCCCTCATAGCCCGGCGCGCGTCGAGTATCAACAAACACATAAAGATATCCTTATGCGATCCAGGCTCAGCAGTTTCTTAAATCCTGGCCGGTAGAGACCTCATCATGGAACGCCGCGCTCTTCTCGGTCTCGCCGTCGTCGCGACGGCCGCCTCAACCTCCGCCCGCGCTTCGAGCGGCGGCGCGGCGCCGTCGGCCGACACCTATATCCGGCTGCCAGTCATCACCGCCTCGATCCTTCAGGCGAACGGTCGTCGGGGCGTGCTGACCATCGAAACCGGCGTCGATGTGCCCGATGCGAACCTTCGCACCCGCGCCCAGCAGTCCGCGCCGCGCCTCCGCGCCGCCTACAACACCGCCGCCCAGCGCTTTGCCAACGGCTTGCGTCCCGGCGTCGTGCCCGACATCGACCAGCTGTCGGCCCAGCTTCAGGCGGCGACCAACGCCACCTTGGGCCGCCCCGGCGCCCGCCTGCTGCTCGGCACAGTGATGGCCGTCTGAGGCTTCATAAGAACGAATAAGGATCGACGTCGACCGTCAGGCGGACGGAGCCCGGCACCTTCACCCGCTGAAGCCAGGCCCGCAGGAAGGCCTGGAGGTTCACGTCCCGATCGGCTCGCACCAGCAGCCGTTTGCGCCGGCGTCCCCGCACCAGGGCGAGCGGCGCATCGGCGGGGCCATAGACCTCCAGCCGTTCGGCGTTGGGAATGGCCTGGGCCAGGTCGTTCGCCGTCTTCTCGACTGCGGCCGCATTCTCGCTGGACAGAATGATCGCCGCGAGCCGGCCATAGGGCGGCAGGGAAGCGGCCTCGCGCTCGGCCATCTCCGCCTCGACGAAGGCGTCGCGGTCGCCGGCCGCCAGCGCCATCAGCACCGGATGCTCGGGGGTCCAGGTCTGAAGCAGCGCCCGCCCCGGCCGATCCGCCCGCCCCGCTCGCCCCGTCGCCTGGGCCAAGAGCTGATAGGTCCGCTCGGCCGCGCGCAGGTCGCCCCCGCGCAGGCCCAGGTCCGCATCCACCACGCCCACGAGCGTCAGGCGCGGAAAGTTGTGGCCCTTGGCCGCGGCCTGCGTCGCCACCAGAATGTCGATCTCGCCGTCGGTCATCCGCTGGATCAAAGCGCGGGCTGATCGGGCGTCGGGCGCGGTGTCCGAGCTGAACACCGCCGTGCGCGCCTCGGGGAACAGCTGGCGCACCTCCTCCTCGACCCGCTCCACGCCCGGCCCGACCGACACCAGCGAATCCTCGGCCCCGCACGACGGGCACAGTTTCGGGCGCGCCATGGAAAAGCCCGTGAGGTGACAGACCAGCCGCCCGGTATAGCGATGCTCGACCAGCCAGCTGTCGGTGTCCGGCGCGGTCAGCCGATGGCCGCAGGCCCGGCACAGGACGACGGGCGCGTATCCGCGCCGGTTCAGGAACAGCAGGGTCTGTTCGCCCCGCAGCAAGGTCTCGCCGATGGCCAGACGCAGCGGCTGCGACAGCCAGGTCTGGGGGTCGGGTGTATTCTGGCGAAGGTCCAGCAGGGCGATGTCCGGCAGGACCGCCGTCCCGTGCCGCGCGCCCAGCTTCAGCCAGTCGTAGCGCCCGCTCTGGGCGTTCCATAACGTCTCCAGCGACGGCGTCGCCGAGGCCAGGACCACCGCCGCCCCCTCGATCCGCGCCCGCGCCACCGCCAGGTCGCGGCCATGATAGACTAGGCCTTCCTCCTGTTTGAACGAACCGTCGTGCTCCTCGTCCACCACGATCAGGCGCAGGTTCGTAAAGGGCAGGAACAGGGCCGAGCGCGCCCCGACCACGATGTTGCAGCGCCCGGCGACGACCGCCTCCCACACCTGGCGGCGGCGCGGCGGGGCGACGCCGGAATGCCATTCGGCCGGGGCGGCGCCGAACCGGGCCGCGATCCGCTCGATCAGGGCCTGGGTCAGGGCGATCTCGGGCAGCAGGATGAGGATTTGCGCCGCCGCATCGGCCCGCAGCACCCGCGCGATCGCCTCCAGATAGGCCTCGGTCTTGCCCGACCCCGTCACCCCATCCAGCAGGAAGGGGCGGAAGCCGCCGCCCGCCACGCCCTCCGCCATCGCCGTCGCCGACGCCGCCTGGTCGCCGTTCAACGCGGCGGGCGCATGGTCGGGGTCGGGCCGGTCGAACGCCGCCTCGGCCGCGATCTCGATGATCTCCAGCACGCCCTCATCGATCAGGCCCTTGACCACGCCCGACGACACGCCCGCCGCCCGCGCCAGGTCGGCCGGCGGCATGGCGCGATCGCAAAGGGTCTCCAGCACGCCCGTCCGCGCCGGGGTGGCGCGCGACGGCGACCGCTCGCCCACGCGTCGCACCCGGCGTTCCGGCCGGGGCCGGGGCGCGCGCAAGCCCTTCAGCGCCGTCGCCGCCATCTCACCCGGCGCCGACAGGGTCCAGCGTCCGGCCCATTCGACGAAATCCATGACGCCCGCAGGCAGCGGCGGATCGTCCAGCACGCTGTCGATCGCCTTCAGTCGCCGGTTTGAGCCTGTGGTTTCGAACACCTCGGACACCACGCCCCGGATCAGGCGCGGCCCCAGCGGCACGGCGACCTGATCGCCCCGCGCCAAATCTCCGTGGGCCAGGCTCAGCGCCTCGGGAACCTCGTAGTCGAAGGCCTCCGGCACCGGCAGGGGAATGAGGACCGAGGCGACTTTCACCGAACTGCGCCCTCGGCTATGAAGCCGCCCATGAAACTCTTTCTCGATACCGCCGACGTCGCCGTCATCAAGGACATGGTCCCCACCGGAATGGTGGATGGCGTCACCACCAATCCGTCGCTGATCGCCAAGTCGGGTCGGAACATCGCCGAGGTCATCGCCGAAATCTGCGCCCTGGTCGAGGGGCCGATTTCCGCCGAGGCCGTCTCGCTCGATTTCGAGACCATGGTCAAGGAAGGCGACAAGCTGGCCGCCATCGCGCCGAACGTGGTGGTGAAACTGCCCCTGACCTGGGATGGCCTGCGCGCCTGCCGCGTCTTCACCGACAAGGGCATCAAGACCAACGTCACCCTGTGCTTCTCGGCCGCCCAGGCGCTGCTGGCCGCCAAGGCCGGCGCCACCTTCGTCTCGCCGTTCGTCGGACGTCTAGAAGACAACGGCGCCGACGGCATCGGCCTTCTGGAAGAAATCCGCGTCCTGTATGACGTGCACGGTTTCGAGACCCAGATTCTGGCCGCGTCCCTCCGCAATGTCGGCCATGTCGCCGCCGCCGCCGTCGCAGGATCGGACGCCGCCACCTTCGGCGCCGACACATTCAAGGCCTTGGTGAACCACCCGTTAACCGACAAGGGTCTTGATGCCTTCGTGGCGGACTGGGCCAAGACGGGTCAGTCTATTCTGTAGCATTGCGGTTTCCGGAGAGGTCTGTTTGAGCGGCTCATTGGACCTTTTCGAAACGTCGGAATCGGACGCAACGCCCCATATCGGCGACGGCTTGCATTGGCCCGACGTGCGCGGCTGGCTGCAGACCCACCCTCAGACCCTGCTGGACGACCGCTCTCTGCTTGAAGAGATCGGTCTGCGGCCGCACGGCCGCAACGTGGTCGAGTTCGGCGCCGCCGCCCTGACGCGACTGGAAGCCGTGGTCGAGCGCGAGACCGGCGCCCGGCGCGAGATCGAACTGATCGCCCGCGCCAACTTCGCCGCCCAGACCCAGACGCATGTCGCGACCCTGGACCTGATGGAGGCCAAGAACCATTCCGACCTGGCACGGCGGCTGGATGCGGCGGCGCAGGGGCGGTTCGGCTTGGCCGGCGCCGCCATCGCTCTGGAAAAACCCGGCGGCGTGCCCTTCGGCTGGCGCGCGCTGGAAGAAGGCGACGTCGACAACCTGCTGGGCGAGCATGGCCTGACCTGGCTCGGCCCGATGATATCGGGACTGAATTTCTTCGGCGCGGCCGAGGATCAGGTGCGGTCCATCGCCCTGGTCCGCATGGCCCCGCACCTGACACCGGGCGGCCCGCCGCGCCCCTGCATTTGCGCCTTCGGCTCGCCCGAGCCCGAGGGCTTCACGCCCAACATGGGCTGCGAACTGGCCGCCTTCCTGGCGCGGGTGACGGAGCGGATGGCCGAGCGATGGCCGGTACTGAACTGACCGCCTCCGACGCCCTGCGCGCCTGGCTCGATCACTTGGCGCACGAACGTCGGCTGTCGCCCCGCACGCTGGAGGCCTATGGCCACATCGGGCGGCTCTATGTCGCCTTCCTCGAACGCCATCGCGGCGAGGCGCTATCACTGAAAGACATGGGCACGATCACCGCCGCCGAGGTCCGCGCCCACATGGCCGAGCGACGCTCAGGCGAGCACCCGCTGGCAGCCCGGTCACTGAGCCAGAGCCTGTCGGCCATTCGCGGTTTTCACGCCTTCCTCGACCGGCGGTTGGACACGCCCTCCCCGCAGCTGGCCCTGGTGCGCGGTCCCAAGGTCAAGCCGTCCCTGCCCCGGCCGGTGACCGAGGATCAGGCGCGCGGCCTGCTGGCCGAACCGGACGCCGATCCCGACGCCGAACCGTGGGAGGCCGCGCGCGATCGGGCGGTGCTGACCCTGCTCTACGGCTGCGGCCTGCGGATCTCCGAGGCCATGTCCCTGACCCGCGCCGATGCGCCGCTGGGCGAGACGTTGCGCATCGTGGGCAAGGGGTCCAAGACGCGGATCGCGCCGATCCTGCCCGCCGTGCGCGCGGCGGTGGACGCCTATCTGGCCCTGCTGCCCTTCCCGCTCCAGCCCGCCGACGCTCTTTTCCGCGCGCGACGCGGCGGCCCCTTAAGCCCCCGTCACGTCCAGGCCTCGGTGCAGAAGTTGCGCGGCCGCCTGGGCCTGCCCGAGCGCACGACGCCCCACGCCCTGCGCCACAGTTTCGCGACCCACCTGCTGGGCGCCGGCGCCGATCTGCGGTCGATCCAGGAACTGCTGGGCCACGCCAGCCTGTCGACGACCCAGAAATACACCGGCGTCGATGCCGATCGCCTTTTGAGCGCCTATGCGGCCGCCCATCCCCGCGCCTAGCGACGTGGCGCGGGCGGAGCGGGTGGCGCGCCGACTTCGGGCTGGGCCGGCATCAGGTTTCGACCCAGCGCCCGTTGATCCGGCACGGCGTAGCTGATCGGCAGGGGGCAGTTGTTCTGATCGCGCCGGTCCAGCAGCAGATAGCGCCGGACCTGTCCGTCATCGAGCGATCGATCCAGCGTCATGGCGCCGACGCCGCTTTGCCGAGCCTGGATCAGCGGATCGCCGCAACGCTGCGTGTCCTCCCTTGGTGCGGAAACAACGACAGGATCACGGCCGGTGATCGCGCTGGAAGACGCCGCCGTAGGGTCGGACAAGGCCAGCATAAGCAAGGTCAGCATCGCATCCTCCTGTTTCGGCTAGGACGATACGCCGACAACCCCCGATTGGCTAGACGGCGCCGAACGCCGGGCGCGCAGGCGCAGCCGCTATGAGACACGACGGACAAGAATATGTCTCAGGCTCTTCGCCAAATGCGCGTAGCGTGCCCTGCCCTGGCGGAGGCCCGAGGAGGACAGGCGGGTGGGTGTCGAAGGATCGAGCGTGAAGACGTCGCGGCGCAAGACGCTGGGCCTGCTGGCGGCTGCGCCGTTCGTGTCCGCCCAGACTGACGTCCCGGCAGACCCGCCCGATCAGGTCCGGCTGGTGCAAAATCTGCTGACGCGAATGGGCGTCGGCGTGCGTCTGAACGGAAGCGTCCAGCAGGTCTTCGTCATTGACACCGGCGCCGAGCGCAGCGCGGTTTCGGCCGAGTTGGCCCAGGCCTTGGCCCTGCCGCCCGGCCGCCCGGTCGTGGTGCACGGGATCACGGCGGCCGAGGTCACGCCGACCGTCGAACTGGCGCAGATCGAGATCGGACGCCGACGCTTCACCGATCTGACCCTGCCGGTCTTTCCACGCGACGCCCTGGGCGCTGGCGGCCTGTTGGGGCTGGACCTGCTGTCGCGCTTTCGCCTGACGCTGGACGTCAATGCCCGCCAGGTCGCCCTGTCGCCATCGGGTACGACCGGCATCGCTTTGACGACCAGCGCTGACGCCACGCGGCTTCGTCAGCAGGACGTGCTGGTTGCCGGTCGTCGCGGCCGATTTGGTCAGTTACTCCTGACCCGGATCAATGTCGCCGGCGTGGAGGTCGCCGCCTTCATCGACAGCGGCGCGCAATATTCGATCGGCAATCTGGTCCTGATGCAGGCGGTCGAGATGGGCCAGCCCCCCGCCTCATCCGAGCCCGTGCGCATGATCGGCATCGTCGGCGGCGCGGTGACGGCCCGCACCGGCACGACGCCCGCCCTGCATATCGCGGGACGATCGCTGGGACCGACCCCGCTGCTGTTCGCTGACCTGCATGTGTTTCAGGTCATGGACCTGATCGACAAACCGACCCTGCTGCTGGGCGCCGATATCCTGAGCCGGTTCAGCCGCATCACTCTGGATTACGGGCGCAGCCGCGTGGCCTTCGGCGGCGTGCTGCGCCGTCGTGCGCCCGGCTGATCAGATCGCCTTGATCGCTCCGCCGTCCAGTCGGATCAGCGAGCCGGTGACATAGGCCGCCAGCGGACTGGCCAGGAAGGCGGCGGTGGCGCCGAACTCCTCGGTCGTGCCGATCCGGCCGACCGGGATCGATTTGACGGATTCAGCTCGCGCCTCTTGCGGCGTCGTGCCGGTGCGCTCAGCGGTCGCCTGGTCCAGCCTTTCGATCCGCGGCGTATCGATCCGCCCCGGCAGCAGGGTGTTGACCGTCACCCCGTCTGGTCCGACCTCATTGGCCAGGGTCTTGGCCCAGGCCGCGACCGAGGCCCGCAGGGTGTTGGACACGCCCAGCGCCGCCGACGGCTCGACCACCGTGATCGAGGCGACGTTCAGGATGCGCCCCCAGCCGGCCGCCCGCATGGCCGGCAGCACCCGGTCCGTCAGGCGGAAGATCGACAGCACCATCGACTCGAAATGATCGCGCCACACCGCCGGCTCAAGCCCCGACACGCCCGACGGCGGCGGCCCCCCGGTGTTGTTCAACAGGATTTCGATGTGCCCGCCCAGCAGATCCTCGGCCCGGTCCGTCGCCTTCAACAGCGCCTCATGGTCCGCCAGGTCCGCCGTCACTACGACCGCCTTGCCCGGCCCGGATGCGTTCAGTGTGTCCGCCACGGCCTGAAGCCTGCCTTCGTCGCGCGACAGCAGGGCGACGTGCGCGCCCTCCGCGACCAGGGCCGTCGCCACGGCGCGGCCAAGGCCGGATGAGCCGCCGCAAATCAGGGCGCGCTTGCCGTTGAGTTTCAGGTCCATGGTCTTCTCCGATCCCGTGTGGCCCCGATATCGGATGCGCGGGTCCCCAACGCAACGCGGCGTTAACCGAGACGGCGCACCTTCTTTGTCGAGCGGCCGCCTAGACCGCCAGGACAGGCCGGGGAGGGCTCGCCCATGTCGACCAAGATGACGTCCAGCACCCGCCGCCACAGCGATCATTTCGAACCGCAGGACACCGATCCGCACGAACAGCGTCGCCTGCGCGGGCAGTTGGAGCAGATCGACTACGCCGCCTACGTCGCCAACAAGGAGGTGATCGGTCACGCCCTGACCGGCGTGGACGCCGCATCGCTGCAAAAGCTGGCGGTCATGACGGCCACGGCGCGCGCCAAATGGGTGGCGGAATCGCTGCGCCTCGCTCACTCCGGCTCGGCCGTCACGCCGGACCAGGTCGCCCGCCTGACCGCCGCCCGCACGGCCTACGACGAACTGGCCGAAGCCTACGAGGCTCTGCGCCGAGTCATCGAACGGGGCTACGTCGCCCTGCGGTGATCTGACGAGACCGAGTGTCCGGAACCGGGCGTCCTCATCATCGTTCTGCGGCCATGAAAATCGCTCGCACCGCTTCCATCGCCCTGATCGCCGGCGCCGCCCTGGCGCTGGGCGCCTGCGCCACTCTGCAACGCGGTCCCGTCGGCAACGCCGCCGTGCCTCAACCCGCCAAGCCGATCGACCTGAACCGCTACGCCGGCCTGTGGTATGAGATCGGGCGCTACGAGAACGGGTTCGAGCGCGGCTGCGAAGGCGTGACCGCCCAATATACGGTGCGCGACGACGGTCTGGTCGGGGTGCTGAACACCTGCCGCCGGGGCGCGGTCGATGGTCCGGCGAAGACCTCCGAGGGTAAGGCGAAGATCGTCGAGGGCAGCGAAAACGCCAAGCTGAAGGTGTCCTTCTTCGGCCCCTTCTACGTCGGCGACTATTGGGTGCTGGACCACGCCGACGACTATTCCTGGTCCATCGTCGGCGAGCCGTCGGGCCGTTACCTCTGGCTGCTCAGCCGCACCGCGCAACCCGCGCCGTCCGTCCGCGACACGATCCTGACCCGCGCCCGCGCCCTGGGCTATGACCTGACGCTGGTCCGGCCGACCCAGCACTGATCGCTCGCCTCGCGCCGCGCCGACGCCAACCCGCCTTCAAGGATTATTCCATGCGTATCGCAGCGCTTGCCGCCCTGTCCGCCTTCCTGATCTCCGCAGGATCGGCCTCGGCCGAGACCATTTCGACCCACGTCCTGGATTTGGCGCGCGGCGTCGGCGGCCGTGACGTGCCGGTCACCCTTGCGATCAAGGACAGCGACGGCGGCTGGCGACAACTGGCGACCGCGCGCACCGACGACAACGGCCGCGTCCGCTCGTTCGGCGATCAGGTCACGACCCAGGCGGCGACCTACAAGCTGACGTTCGACATGTCGCAATACGGCGACAAGGACGCCCAGCCCTTCTTCCCCGAGATCGACGTGGTGTTCCAGGTCCGCGACCCCAGCATCCACTACCACGTCCCCGTCGTCGTCAGCCCCTACGGCTACAGCACCTACCGCGGCAACTGAGCCGGAGATTGAACGGGCTGACCCCATTTCCATCAGGTCTTGGAAGCCCGACAGAAAACAGCACTAGCAAACGACAGGTTAGATCAAGCTCCCTAAGACCCGCCATCTTGCCCTGAACCCCCTGTTTCAAACTTATTCGGGGAAATAACTGAGCTACGGCTTGGCGGGTGACGCAGACGATCAAGAGCGTGGCGCTGCTGAAAGCGTGCTAGGCCATTGCCTATCAGTGCGCGGTCTGCGTGAGCAGATCGTAGAAAGCTGTGATGGCTTGTATGTTATCTACCTAATAATCGCTGGCATTCCTGCCAAAGTACAGACCGACAAGGGTGTCCAACCGACGCAGTTGCAATAGTTCTTAGCTCGCCAACAGCCGCAATCTCCGATTACCCTCGTCGAAGGCCAGCAGTAATGCTGAGATGCGATCTAGCTGATTCAGACGCAAAACTTCGCGGCTAACTTCGGGTCGGGGCTTTTCGAGGCTTAAGAAAAATTCGAACTCATCCTCAGTTGTGGGATGAAAATCTTTGATCATAAAATCGAACAGACGGAGGTCGCAAAGACCTCGCAAGAGTAGAAGGAATGCGCGTGGCGTGAAGGCCCAGCAGTGGCTGTCATAATAGTCGCCAGAAAGCGACCTAACAGCCTGATCGTAAGCCAACTGACTTGCAATCTCACCTGAGAATGATGGCGTGGAAGCCAAATCTACATCTCGCCGCCACGGCTCGCCCGGATCAACTGCCTTACCATAATAGCAGCTGTCGAAAATCTGGCGTGGGCTTGGCCGCGAATAACTCAGCAAGTCAGCCTCAATCAGTTCACCGAGGCTGCTCGGCGGACAGGCAATGTCGAATGTGAACCGCTGATCTGGAATGGCGAGGTTAAACACGCCACCAGGTCTAACGACCTCCGCAATGCCGCGAAACCACCCAATAGGATTCGGGACATGCTCAATGACGTGGCTTGCGATCACGTAGTCGAACCGCTGATCCCCCACGATCGGTTTCAATGGGCCAGAGCCAGCCCATACGTAATCAATAGCCACAAGGCTGTTGACGCCATGATATTCAGAAGCGGCGAGCCTTCCCGCCAGCCCCTTCTCTTTCGCCATCCTCGAAGCAGCGAGAGGCGACAGCTTTGGGAACTTCTTCTCGGCATTGGCGGGTAACCAGAGCAGCACATCGAGAAGCTCGCGCGATGCCTCACGGTCGATGGAGCGGATCGTGCGGTTTTCGCCCCAAAGCCCGACCGTCAACTCGATGAGGTTCAGATAGTGGAGGTCCGTCTTACGAGTGCGCTGTTTCGCGGGATCGGTTCGAAACAGTTCGAACGCTTGTCGAAGCGTCTTATCCGCTGGCAACGCCGGGGGCGTCGGCGTGAACTTCGGACGCTCGGGTGCAGTCGGGTTAGTAGGCTGAATGCCGTGGGCTTCGATTTCTTGCCGTTGCTGCTCGAACTCTGCCGCGACGATCCGAGCCTCACGAATAGCATCCGCTCGATAGCCGGTCCCAAGAGACTTCACGACGTGGGTCTTGCCGATCACCCCAGCCAATGAGCGCGGAACACGAAGTCGAAGGTAGTAGGTCGATCCTCGAACGATCAGGCCAGACGATTGCCGACGACGAGCATCAGTTGACCGAGGAGACGGTTGAGGTGGCCGTTTGGACGGCGTGTGCGACGAGGTGGTGCTACAGTCTCGCGACGGTGAACTGACTGTTTGAGAACGCTTTTTCAACGGCCTCTTAGAAGCCGTGTGTAGCAGCGTGGTGTCAGATTTATCGCCTGTTTCCGACCAACCCCTTGAAATAACAGGGATTGGTGGAGCCGAGGGGAGTCGAACCCCTGACCTCGTCATTGCGAACGACGCGCTCTACCAACTGAGCTACGGCCCCGTTTCCAGCGTGGGATCGGGTTTCACAGGCGTGGCGGACATAGAAGGCGGGCGGGCGTGGTGTCAACGGGCTTGTGCGCGCAAAGCGCGCAGGTCGGATACGGCCGTTGTCGGAGCAGGGGCGAACAGGCTAGAAGCGCCGATCCAAGCAGGAGTTACCGTTCATGGGCTATGCGCTCGTCTGGTTGATCAACACCATCATCAGTCTGATGATCTGGTTCATCATCGCCCAGGCCATTCTGAGCTGGTTGGTGGCGTTCGACGTCGTCAACTATCGCAACCGCTTCGTCTATTCGGTCGGGACCTTCCTGGACCGGGTCACCGCGCCCCTGCTGGAGCCGTTCCGCCGCATCATTCCGAACCTTGGCGGCATCGACATCTCGCCCATCGTGGTGATCCTGCTGCTGCAGTTCATCAGCGTGCTGTTCAACCGCACGGCGGCGCCGGCCCTGATCCAGTTGCTCGGCTGAGGCGACACGGCGGGCGGAAATCTGATGCGAGAGGGTTGATCCGCTCTTGCGCCGCGCGCCTTCCTTTCTAAAGGTGCCCGCCCGACCACTTTCGACCACGGTTCATGACCACGATCACCACAGTCGCCATTCTGGGCGCCGGACAGATGGGCGCAGGCATCGCGCAGGCGGTCGCGCTCGGGGGCTATTCGGTTCGCCTTTATGACGTCGTCGCCGACCGGTTGCCGATGGCGCAGGGCGAGATCGCGGCCAGCCTGGCGCGTCACGTCGGCCGCGGCCTGGTCGATCAGGCCGCCGCCGATGCGGCCCTGACCCGCATCACGACCAGCGACGGAATGGCCGAGGCCGTCGCCGGCGCCGATCTGGTCATCGAGGCGGCGCTGGAAGACGAGGCCGTCAAGAAGGCCATCTATGCCGAGGTCGTGCCGCACCTGGGGCCGCAGACCCTGTTGGCGTCCAACACCTCGTCGATCTCGATCACGCGCCTTGCGTCTTCGACAGACCGGCCGGACCGGTTTGTTGGCCTGCACTTCATGAAGCCGGCGCCGGTGATGAAGCTGGTTGAGATCATCCGCGGCATCGCCACCTCGGCCGAGACCCATTCCGCCGCCGTCGCCTTCGCCGAGAGCCTGGGCAAGACGACTACGGACGCCGAGGATTTTCCCGCCTTCATCGTCAACCGTATCCTGGTGCCGATGATGAACGAGGCGATCTTCGCCCTGTACGAAGGCGTCGGCAACGTCGCCTCGATCGACAAGGCGCTGCGCCTGGGCGCCAATCATCCGATGGGCCCGCTGGAGCTGGCCGATTTCATGGGTCTGGACGTCGTCCTGGCCATCATGAACGTGCTGTATGACGGCCTGGCCGACAGCAAATACCGCCCTTGCCCCCTGCTGGTGAAATATGTCGAGGCCGGCTGGCTGGGCAGGAAGAGCGGCCGCGGCTTCTATGACTATTCCGGCGCTGCGCCGGCGCCGACGCGATGAGCCGGTTCGAGAGCTATTCCGACCTGCCCGGTCAGGCGACCATCGCTGCGCGGCCTGGGCGGAAGCCTCGGATTCTGGCCTGCCTGGCCGGCGCGGCCTGGCCCCCCCTTTGGTTGACCCTGCCCTTCTGGCGGCCGCACGCCTATCTGCCGGGTCGCGACATGGACTGGCGGCTGGTGGTGATGCTGATCGGCCTGATCACCGTGCCGCTGGCGCTGTATCGCGTGCTGAACGAGCGCAAGCTCGACGGGCGACCCGGCACACGACTGGGCGTCGTCTGGCGCTTCATGATGTACGGCGGCCTGGCGGCGGCCCTGGTCCAGATCGTCGTCGCCCTGGCCATGAGCGTGATGGGCTGGTTCGAGGCCGGCGATGTGATGCAGGCCCTGGGTGCGACCGAGACCACCCTGCTGATCTTCGGCGTCGGCGGCCTGCCCATCGCCATGATCGTGGGCGTAAGCTACGCCCTGTGGGCCGGGTTGTGCGCCGCCTTCATCGCCTTCGAGGCTCGACCGGCGGTCAAGGACAGACTGGGCCTGATGCCCAAAAGCTGAGAAGCAGGGTTGGCATTCGCGCCTGACGCCTGAGTTCGAGGATTGGGGGATCCGAGAATGACCATTGACGACACGGACAAGGATGCGGCGGAGATCCTGTCGCCTGTAGCGGCGACCTCGCGCATCGCCAGCCTGGACGTCATGCGGGGCCTAGCGGTGCTGGGCATCCTGGCGGTCAATGTCGTCTCGTTCGGCCTGCCGGTCATGGTCTATCAGGATGCGAGCCTGAGCCCGTTTCCAGTCACCGGCGCGAACGCCGTGGCGCGCTGGACGATGGACGTCTTCTTCCATCAGAAGTTCATCACCCTGTTTTCGATGCTGTTCGGGGCCTCGATCTATCTGGTCGGGGGCGAGCGGGACGATGCGGCGCGTGGCAAACTGCTGCGGCGCCGCCTGTTCTGGCTGGCCGTCATCGCCCTGATCCACGGCCTGGCCTTCTGGTATGGCGACGTGCTGCTGCTCTACGCCTGGTCCGGCCTGTTCGTGATGCTGATGCGGTCGATGCGGGCCGGAACGCTGATCGGGATCGGCCTGGGCGTGACCCTGTTGCTGGGCGCGATGCAGGCGGGCGCGACCTGGCTGATGGTCGCCGGGCCGCCGGCGATCACCGAGGCGATGAACCAGGGCGGGCCGCATTACACCGCCGGCATGGTGACGGAGTCGATCGCCGCCTATCGCAGCGGCTGGACCGGGGCGATGGGCCAGAACCTGCAGAACTGGCTGCTGCTGCAGGGCGCCAGCCTGACCATGTTCGTCTTCTCGACCGTGGCCCTGATGATGCTGGGTCTGGGCCTGTTCAAGGCCGGCGTATTCAGCGGCCGGGCGCCCAACGGGGTCTATGTCGCCTTGATCGCTGTCGGCGGCGCCGTACTGGCCCTGCTGGGCGTGCTGGAGTGGCGCGAGGCCATGGCCCCGGCCGGAACCCACCCGACGCGCGGCCTTGCGGAGGTCGTCGCCTCCTTCCCCGTCTTCGTCACCTTGGCCTATGTCAGCCTGATCGTGCTGGCGACGACCCGGGGGCTGGCGTGGATCACGGCGGCGCTGCGGCCGGTGGGACAGATGGCCTTCACCAACTATCTGACCCAGACCCTGATCATGACGTCGATCTTCTACATGCCGTGGGGGCCGCGCCTGTTCGGACGGGCCGACTATGTGCAGATGTGGGGCCTGGTCGTGGCGGTCTGGGCGCTGCAACTGATCTGGTCGCCACTGTGGTTGTCGCGGTTCAGCATGGGGCCGCTGGAGTGGGTTTGGCGCTGTCTGACCTACGGCCGTCGGGTGCCGATTTCAAAAGGCGGCTGACGGCGCTTTTATCGCAGGCGCGAAGCGATTAACTGAGGGCCATGGCCGCCCCGGATACTCCCGCCGAAACCTTCAAGCGCGCGCTGGGTCATGCCGCGCGGGCGCTGGCCGAGCAGCCCGAGCTTGAGGTTGTGTTCGGGTCCGACGGGCCCAAACTGTCGAACGGCGTCCTGACTCTGCCCCATCCGCCGCGCGATCCGTCCGGGCCCGAGAGCGCGTCCTTGCGCGGCCAGGCCGACCGGCTGGCGCTGCGTCTAGCCAATCACGATGCGGCGGTGAACAGCCGGATGCGGCCAGCGGACGCCAAGGCGGCTGAGGTGTTCGATGCGGTCGAACAGGCGCGCGTTGAGGCCTTCGGTTCTGAACATCTTGCCGGAGTGCGCGACAATCTGGGCGCCGCCCTGATCACGCGACTGGAAAAGACCGGCGCCCTGCGGATCAGCGACGCCGACCGCGTGCCCGTGTCCGAGGCCGTGGCCCTGCTGGTGCGCGAGCGGCTGACCGGGCGCCCCGCCCCCGACGGCGCCCGGGCCATGCTGGATCTGGTGCGCGCCAACATCGAGGCCAAGGCGGGCGCCAAGCTGGACGCCCTGGCCGGAACGGCGGGCGATCAGGAAGGCTTTGCACTGAAGATGCGCGAGGTGCTGCGCGCGCTGGACCTCGATCCCGGCGACGGGCGCGGCGAAGATACGTCCGAAGATCCCGGCGACGAGGAGCCCGATCCTCAGGACCCTGCGGCCGACGACGATCAGGACGAGCAGGAAGAGCAGGACGGCGGCGAAGGCTCCCAGTCGATGGAGGGCGACGCCGACGATCAGTCTTCCGAGCAAGAGCGCGAAAGTCGCCCCGAAGGCGCGCCGGCCGATCCCGACGGCGAAGGCGCCGACGATGGCCCGGAACTTCAGGAAGGCCAGCAGCCGAACCGTCAGCAGACGGCCGACGACGGTCGCGCGGTCGATTTCTACCGCGTCTTCACCACCGCCTTCGACGAGGTGGTGGACGCCGCCGACCTGTGCGACCCGGTCGAGCTGGACCGGCTGCGCGCCCTGCTGGACGGCCAGCTGGCCATCCTGTCCAGCGTCGTGTCGCGCCTGGCCAACAAGCTGCAACGGCGCCTGCTGGCGCAGCAGAACCGCTCCTGGGTCTTCGATCTGGAAGAGGGAATGCTGGACACGGCGCGGCTGACCCGGATCGTCACCGACCCGACCGCCCCCCTGTCGTTCAAGGCCGAGAGCGAAAGCGCGTTCCGCGATACGGTCGTGACCCTGCTGCTGGACAACTCCGGCTCGATGCGCGGGCGGCCGATCATGGTGGCGGCGGTCTGCGCCGACATCCTGGCGCGAACGCTGGAACGTTGTGGGGTGAAGGTCGAAATTCTGGGCTTCACCACCCGCGCCTGGAAGGGCGGACAAAGTCGCGAGGCCTGGATCACCGCCGGCAAGCCGCAAAATCCGGGCCGCCTGAACGACCTGCGCCACATCATCTACAAGGCCGCCGACGCGCCTTGGCGCCGGGCCAAGAAGAACCTGGGCCTGATGATGCGCGAAGGTCTTCTGAAGGAAAACATCGACGGCGAGGCCCTGCAATGGGCCCACGGTCGCCTGCTGGCCCGCACCGAACAGCGCCGCATCCTGATGGTCATTTCCGACGGTTCGCCGGTCGACGATTCGACCCAGTCGGCGAATGCGGCCCTCTATCTGGACAAGCACCTGCGCCAGGTGATCGCAGAGATCGAGGATCGCTCGCCGGTCGAACTGCTGGCGATCGGCATCGGCCACGACGTGACCCGCTGGTATCGCAAGGCCCTGACCATCGTGGACGTGGAGCAGTTGGCGGGCGCCATGACCGAGAAGCTGGCCGAATTGTTCGAGAACGAGGGGGCGGCGGGTCCCACCCGTCGCGCCAAGCGAAGGCTGGCGGCATGAGCCGTTTCGGCCGGCTGGCCAGTGTCTGGATCGCCCTGTCGCTGTCGGCCTGCGCCGCCTCGCTGGGTGCGCCGCGTCCCTATCCGTTGTCGTCGGACGGCTGGACGCCCCAGGTCGCGGAACTGCGAAGCGTCAGTCTGGGCTTGCCCGGCGGCACGCAGTTGGCTGACGGCGTGACGTTCGCCGGCGGCCTGCAGATCAGCGCCGCCTCGACCTCCCCGCTGCACAGCCTGTCGGACCTGAAACTGACCGGCGACGGCGGTTTCGTCACGGTGTCAGACACCGGTGATCTGGTGCGCGGCGACATTCGCCTGGATGCCGGGGGGCGGCTGGCTGGCCTGGATCACTTCCGCTCGCGCCGGCTGACGCTTCAAGACGGCGCCGCGATTTCTGACAAGTCGGACGGCGACGCCGAGGGCCTGACCATCACCCCCTCCGGCGATCTGCTGGTCAGTTTCGAGCGGCGTCACCGGATCTGGAACTACGGCCCCCCGTCGGCGCTGAAGACTCAGCCGTCGCCGGTGCGGTCGCCAGACTTCGCCTTCACCGAGAACGACGGGATGGAGGGGTTGGCCATTGCGCCGGGCGGCTGGCGCGTCTCTGGCGAGGCGGGCGGCGTCTGGGACTGCGCAGCGGCGAGATGCACGGTCGTCAGCGCGCCGCCTGCAACCCCCATCCCCGACAGCGAATACCGCATCACCGGCCTGGATCGCGATCCGTCCGGCGCCGGATGGTTCGTGGTCCAGCGCCTGTACCGGGCGCCCATCGACATGCGCGCGCGCGTGCGCCGCATGACCCCTGACGGAACGCTGGGGCCGGTGCTGATCGAGCTGAAACTGCCCGGCACGACCGACAATTTCGAGGGTATCGCCGCAGAGATGCGAAACGGCAGGACCCGGCTCTACATCCTGTCCGACGACAACTTCAATCCGGCCCAGCGCACCCTGATGCTGGCCTTCGACCTCCACTAGGCGTCAGGCCGCGCCGGCCCACTGCGTCGGTTGCGAGGTCGATTCATCGGCTTGCAGGGCGCGCACGAAATCATCGCGCCAGATGCCGACATCGGTCGCGCGAACCACATCCATCAGGGCTTCCCATTTCCGGATACGCTCGGCCAGCGGCATGGTCAGCGCCTTCTGGATGGCGTCCGACAGCTCTTCGCGACTGTAGGGATTGACCAGCAGCGCCTCACCCATCTGTTCGGCCGCGCCGGCGAAGCGCGACAGGATCAGCACGCCGGGATCGTCCGGGTTCTGGGCGCAGACATATTCCTTGGCCACCAGATTCATGCCGTCACGCAACGGCGTCACCAGCCCCACCCGCGCCGCGCGGTAGATGCCCGCCAGTTGATCCCGGCGATAGGTGCGGTTCAGATAACGGATCGGCTGCCAGTCCATGTCGGCAAAGGCGCCGTTGATCCGTCCCGCCAGGGCGTCCAGCCGCGAACGAATATCCTGATAGCTGTCCACGTCGTCGCGCGAGATCGGCGTGACCTGCAACAGGAAGACCTCGCCCCGCATTGACGCGTTGTCGTGCAGGAACTGCTCGTAACCCAGCAGCCGCTCTTCCAGCCCTTTGGAATAGTCCAGCCGGTCCACCCCCACGATCATCGAGCGGAAGGCCGACGACGCCGCCATCCGGTCATAGGTTCGCGCCCCAAGCGCCGAGTTTCGCGCCGCCAGGAAACCGTCGACATCAATGCCGATGGGGAAGACGCCGGTCTGGACCTTGCGACCGAAACACTCCAGCCCGCCGGTCCCGTCCAACTCGCCCTGGGCCTCGGACACCACATAGTCGGTGAACAGATCGCTCCATTCCTGGGTGTGGAAACCGATCAGGTCGAAGTCGAACATCGATTCCACCAGCCGCCGGTGATGCGGCAGGGTCACCAGCAACTGTCGCGCCGGCCACGGCGTATGCAGGAAGAAGCCGATCCGGTTGCGCACGCCCAGGCGGCGCAGATCCCGCGCCATCGGGATCATGTGATAATCGTGAATCCAGATCATGTCGTCGGACTGGATCAACGGCGCCAGCGCCTCGGCGAAACGCCGGTTCACCCGCTCATAGCCCTCGCCATAGGACCGCTCATACTGGGCCAGGTCGATGCGGTGGTGGAAAAGCGGCCACAGCGTCTTGTTGGCGTAGCCGTTGTAGTATTCATCGACGTCCTGCCCCTCCAGATCGACGAGCCCCACAGTGACGCCGGCCCGGTCTTCGATCTTCACCTCGCCGGTGTAGTGGTCCACCCGCTCGCCGGACCAGCCGAACCACAGGCCGTCGTATTTTCTAAGGGCGGCGGACAGGGCCATCGCCAGACCGCCGGCGGACCCGGCGGCGGGGTCGGTCGGGGCCGAAACCCGGTTCGAAACAACGATCAGGCGGCTCATGACTTCACTTCACACGGCGACCCCAGCCCCGGGGTCCAGACATTAACGCACATCGGTCCACGAACGGCTCAACAGCACGGCGCAATTGATGATGCCGACCAAGGAATAGGTCTGCGGATAGTTGCCCCACAGCTCGCCATCGTCGATGGAGATGTCCTCACTCAACAACCCTGCAGCCGTCCGCCGGCTCAGCATCTCCTGGAAGATGGTGCGGGCTTCCTCGATGCGGCCGTTCTGGTGCAGGGCTTCGATGAACCAGAAGGTGCAGAAGTTGAAGGCGGTCTCCGGCTCGCCGAAGTCGTCCGGCTCCACATAGCGGAACAGGTGGCTGCCCTTCTTCAGATCGCGCTCGATGGCGTCGAAGGTGGCGACCTGACGCGGATCGTGCGCCTCCAGGAAGCCCAGATCGGTCATCTGCAGCAGAGAAGCGTCCAGCTCGCGGCCGCCGAAGCTGGCGGCGAATCGACCCTCGTCGGGCAGATAGGCCTCGGCTTCGATCCGCTGACGGATGATCTGCGCGCGCTCACGCCAGAAGGCGGCCCGATCCGGCAGGTTCAGATGTTCCGCCGCCTTGGCCAGACGATCGCAGGCGGCCCAGCACATGACGGACGAATAGGTGTGGACCCTCGCAATGGTGCGGAACTCCCACAGCCCCGCGTCGGTCTGATCGTGCATGGCGAAGGCTCGCTCGCCGATCGCCTCCAGCGCGTGGAAATCCTCCAGCGTGCCGGGACGCAGCAGCCGTGCGTCATAGAAGGCCTGAACCAGAGGCAGCACGATCTGTCCGTAGACGTCGTGTTGCAGATGTTCGTGCGCCTGATTGCCGATCCGCACCGGCTTCATGCCGCGGTAGCCCTCGACGCTGTCGATGATGCTCTCGCCGATTCCGGGCTCTAGGCCAACGCCGTAAACCGGCTGGACATGTCCGCCGGCGGAATCGTCGACCAGGTTTCTCAGATAGACGAGGTAGTTCTCGAGGATGTCGACCGCGCCCAACCGGTTCAGCGCCCGCACCGTGTAATAGGCGTCGCGGATCCAGCAGTAGCGATAGTCCCAGTTGCGCCCGCTCTCCTTGAACTCGGGCACCGAGGTCGTCATGGCGGCGACAATGGCGCCGGTCTCTTCATAGGCGCACAGCTTCAGCGTGATCGCCGCGCGGATCACTGCCTCCTGATAGTCGAGCGGCAGATAGAGTTTGCGCACCCAGTCCTGCCAATAGGCCACCGTGCGATCCAGCGCGCCCTGAACGCCGTGGCCGACATCCTGGTCGTAGCCCTCGTCTGGACCCAGGAAGAAGGCGTGCGACCGCTCCAGCCGGAACACGCGCTCCTCCAGCACATGCGACACGGGACAATCGGTCGTCAGGCGGAAGGTGACGTCGGCGCACATATAGCGGATGTGGTTGGATCCGGAGGTGTGCGGCGCCCGGCGCGCGCCCCAGTCCGTCGATGGCCGCAACCGCACACGGATGCGCGGCGTGCCCGACAGCGGCCGCACGATGCGGGCGAAAGCCAGCGGCCGATAGGTGCGCGAGTGCTTCGGATGACGCGGGGCGAAATCTATGATCTCGGCTGACGATCCGTCCTCGGCCGTCATCACCGTGCGCAGAACCGGCGTGTTGCGGACATAGGCCTGATCGATCGACTTCACATCCTCCATCTCGATGGCCCAGAAGCCATGCTCGGGCGCCATGCCATCCATCAGGGCGGAAAACACCGGGTCGCCGTCCACCCGCGGCGCGCAGGCCCAGACGAAACGCCCCTGACGGTCGATCAGGGCGCTGACGCCGCAGTTGCCGATGGGAAACAGATCCAGATTGGGCTTCATCGGTTCAGGCCTTCGCTACGGCTTCAAGCCAGGTGAGCACAGTATCCACATCGTCCAGCCGGTATCGGGCCGCCGTCTCGCGCTCGGGGCCGACCAGCACGCCGTATCCGCCCAGCGCCGACGCAGCCTCGAACCCGTATTCGTCGGTCAGGTCGTCGCCCAGCATGACCGGGACCGCACCCTTGAACGGCGCCTCCTGCATGAAGGCCGTGACGGCCGTGCCCTTATCGGCGCCGGGCGTCTTCAGCTCCAGCACCATATGACCGGGTTGGAGCGTCAGTCCCGTTTCGGACTGAAGCTCGGCCGCAATATCCTTGGCGGCGCGCGCTTCGTCCGGGGCCTGACGATAGTGCAGGCCGACAGACACGCCCTTGTCCTCGACGATCACGCCCGGCCGGTCGGCTGCGAACGCCTCGAAGGCGCCCAGCGCCTGGGCGACGCCCGCATCGGCGACCTTGCGCTCGATCGAGCCGTCCTTCAGACGCCGCTCCAGGCCATGCACGCCCGAGCCCGAAACAAGGGCATGATCGGAAATGCGGTCGATCTCGGCGAGGGTGCGGCCGCTTACGATAGCGACGCGGCCCGCAAGTCGCGCCTCGACAGCCTTCAGCGCCGCCGTACGACGGGCGGTCGGCACCACCGCATCGGGGGTCGGCGCCATAGGGGCCAACACGCCGTCCATGTCCAGGAACAGCGCGATCCCGTCGGCGACCACGGGCGGTGTCGGGAGCAATAGCGAAGCGGCTCCGGCATGAGACGGCATTGACGATCAAACTCTTTGTTTTAGTTCCCCGGTCGGCGTAACGCGCCAGAGCGGCAAAGGTTGACCAGAAACCGACAAAGTCGTCTGAAAGGGAGGCGGCGCGCGAAACGCACTCATGGCGGATCGCGCTCGTCAAAGAAGGAGAGCCCGGCTGCGGGCCAGAACACTATGACCGAGATCGCTCACTCGACCCCCGACGACATCGCCGTGATGACCGACCGCGCCCGTGAGGTCGTGCGCCTGAACATCGAAGCGCTGGAGGCGCTGGAACGCTCGATCGACGTTTCGCTGGCCCGCGCGGTGGATGTCATCATGAGCCGGCCGGGCTATGTCGTCGTCACCGGCATGGGCAAGTCGGGCCATATCGGCGGCAAGATCGCCGCCACACTGGCCTCCACCGGCACCAACGCCTTTTTCGTCCACCCGGCCGAGATGAGCCACGGCGATCTGGGGATGCTTCGTCCCGACGTGACGGTGCTGGCCATCTCCAATTCGGGCGAGAGCCGCGAGCTGCGCGATCCGCTGATCTATTGCCAGCGCAACGGCATTCCCGTGATCGCCATCACGCAGCGGCCGGCTAGCTTCCTAGGTCGAAACGCGGCTGTCTGCCTGACCATGCCGAAGGTGGCCGAGGCCTGCCCCAACGGCTTGGCGCCCACCACCTCTACCCTGATGACCCTGGCCCTGGGCGACGCCCTGGCCATGGTGCTGATGGATCGCCGCGAGTTCACGGCCATGGACTTTGGCTTGCACCACCCCGGCGGCGCCCTGGGCATGAGCTTGCAAAGCGTGCGCGAATGGATGGGCGACAATGCCGCCGTCCCGGCCAGCGTCCCGTTGAACGCCAGCTTCGGCGATGTGGTCTCGGCGATCACCGAAGGTCGAAAGGGCGCGGTGGCCGTTCTGAACGCCGATGGCGCGCTGGCTGGCATTGTCACCGACGGCGACCTGCGCCGTGCGTTCCAGCGCGACACCACCCATCTTACGGCGGCCGATATCATGGGCGCCAACCCCATCACCGTGGACCCGGATGCGCGCATGAGCGACGTCGTCGATCTGTTGACCGCCAACAAGATCGCCAATCTGTTCGTCGTCGAGGACGGCAAGCCCACGGCCATCGTCCATATCGCCGAACTGATGCAGGCCGGCTACGTCGCCTAGTATGCGCATTCTCTACGACGCCAGCCGGCTGATGAGCCGGGCCGAACGGTCAGCGCCGACAGGCGTGGACCGGGTGTGTCTGGCCTATGCCGAATGGCTGCTGGCCTCGCCCGATATCACGACCATCCCGGTGCGTGGCCGCAAGAACCGGCTGGTCGCGGTCGAGATCGGCTGGTTCCGGCGGTTCGTGGCCGACCTGCGCGCCAAGTGGAACGGCGCCGCCAGCTCGGCGGCCGATTTGGCGCACGAACAGCGGCTGATCGCCGCCCTGACAGCGGAACGACGGCCGACCGCCTCGGTGCTGTGCCCTGCGCCCCCCCCCGAGAAGGAGAAGCCCGCCGACAAGACGCGGGTGTTCAAACAGTTCTTCCGTTCACGCCACGTCGCCCCGCTCCCGCAGGCCAACCTGTATCTGACCGTCGGCCACACCACCCTGCATGAGCCGACGGCGTTGGAAGAATTGAAGGCCGCCGGGATCGAACGCGTCGTGCTGTTGCACGATCTGATCCCCGTCACCCACCCTGAGTTCTGCCGACCCGGCGATGGCGACAAACACCATGCGCGGGTCTCCAACACCCTGCGCCTGGCCAGCCGGATCATCGTCAACTCCGCCTACACGGGCGATGAACTCCGCGCCTTCGCCGAGCGCGAGGGCCTGCCTCTGCCGCCGGTCCACGTCGCCCACCTCGGGCTCGAGCCGGCCTTCGTCGCCGGCGACGCGATTGAGGCGCCGCGTCCCTATTTCGTCCACGTCGGCACGATCGAGGCGCGCAAGAATCTGGCTCTGCTGCTGACCCTATGGCGGCGACTGGAAGAACGGATGGGCGATCAGACGCCGTGCCTGGTGCTGGTCGGTCGCTATGGCTGGGAGAATGAGGCGGTGCTGGATCATCTGCAGCGCTCGCCCAATCTGCAAGGGGTCGTCCACCAGGCCTCCAACCTGTCCGACGCCATGTTGGCGCGGCTGATGCGCGGGGCCCGCGCCATACTCGCCCCCTCGTCCGTCGAAGGCTTCGACCTGCCCGCCGTAGAGGCGTGCGCCATGGGCCTGTCGCTGATCGCCTCCGACATCCCGCCGCACCGCGAATTGACGCCGAACGCCGAACTGATCGATCCGCTCGATGGCCTCGGCTGGCTGGCCGCCATCGAGCGGACGACCAAGGCGGCGCCGATACCGCCCCCCTCCTACCAGGCGCCGTCTTGGACAGAGCATTTCCGCATCGTCGCCGACGCCATCGGCCTTCAGCCCGTTTCGCCACTGGCGAGCGCGCCCAAAGGCTTGTAATCAATCCGCGAACGAGGGCTATCCAGCTTCATGACGCGCACCATTCTGCCGCTTGCAATTGTCGCCATTCTCGGCGGCTGCTCCACACTGCCTCGCGACGGGCCCTCGGGCGCCTCGGTCAACGCCGGGGCTACGACCGCCTCGGCTCTGGGCAGCTATGCGTTGGTGCCGCTGACCTTCGAAGCGACTGAGCGGATGAAGCAGGTTCCGCCGCAGTTCTTCGGCACCCTCGCCGCAGGATCGAGCGATCAGCCTGCAGACGTGATCGGCGAGGGCGACACCCTGGCGATCTCGATCTTCGACCCGTCGGGTGCCCTGTTCGGAGGAACCCTGGGCGCCGGATCCTCGTCAAGCCGCACGAACACAACGTTGTCGGGCGGCAACCAGGCCCTTCCCGGCGCGACTGTCGATCGCAGCGGCTCAGTGACCATTCCTTTCGGCGGCCAGGTTCGTGTTCAGGGCCTGACATCGACCCAGGCGGCCGCCGCGATCCGGCGCGCTTTGGTCGGCAAGGTCGCCAATCCGCAGGTGCTGGTGTCCATCGCCGGCAATGCCTCCAACACGGTCAACGTGCTGGGCGACGTGCGCCAGCCGGGTCGTGCGCCGCTGGGCGTCAACAGCGACCGTATCCTGGACGTGATCGCTGCGGCCGGCGGCTCGGCCCGCACCACCGACGACCTGACCATCTCGATCCAGCGCGAGGGCCGCACCTACACCGCGCCCCTGTCGGCGGTGACAACCGAGTTCGGCGAGAACGTGCGTCTGCAGCGCGGCGACGTGGTCAATGTTCAGTACAAGCCCCGTCGTTTCTCGACCTTCGGCGGCCTGAACGCCGTGGCCCAGGTCGATATGCCGGCCGGTCCCGTGACCCTGACCGGCGCCCTGTCCAAGGTCGGCGGCCTGAACACCAATACGGCCAATGCACGTCGCGTTCTGATCTTCCGCTTCGAACGTCCCGAGGTGGCCCAGGCGCTGGGGATCAATCAGCCGGCCACCCCGCGCGGCGTGCCGGTCGTCTATGAGCTGGATTTCAGCGACGCCGCCAATGTCTTCGCCGCCACCAACATGGAGGTCATGCCCGAGGACGTGATCTATGTGCCCCTGGCCGGCGCCGCGGAGATGCGCAAGTTCTTCGAGGTCGTTCAGAGCCTGACCCGCGTCGTCTATGACGTGTCGGTGACCAGCACGCTCAACAACAACTGACGTCATGGCCAGACGGCGGGCGCTGCTTTCGGGACTGTTTTCACGCAAGTCACCGGCTGCACCCGCCGAGGACACGATCGACCCGTTCGATCGGCCGACCGAGCTTAAGCCGGAAGAACGTGACGCCTTGAGCCTGGCCTTGGCGGAAATCGAAGCCGGGGCGCTGGAAATCTACGCCCAGGCCGGCCTTCCAACGCAGCCGGGCCATTATCGCCGCGATCCCGACACGGCGGACTGGGTTTTCATAGCCCGCCAAATCGAGCCGTCAGAACGCTTCGCCCTGGCCCTGCGCTATCCGCCCGAACAGGGCTGGCGTTTCGCCCGCCTCGAGGATTTGGGCGCGAGGTCGGACCGCGACGATGTGCAGGCCGCTGCGCGTCTGATGGCCGATGTCGCGACCTTGCGGGCGTCTCGGCGCACCGTCCTCACCCAAGAACATCTGCTGACCGCCATGGAACTGGGTGCCGCCTGGCGCGCCTTGCGCGATGCGCAGGCTTTTCGCACATCGCGTCTGACCCTGTCCGTGCCACAGGCCACACGTCCCAAGGCGCTTAAGGGCGACAAGCCGCCGAAGCCGCGCTAGAGAGCCCGCCTCCCCGAACTGCAGGCCCTTCCATGTCCGACGCCCCCGAGTATCCGCCCGAAGATCAGCCCGTCGGTCGCATCATCGCCATGCCCGCCGACACCAACCCCGAGGGCGACATCTTCGGCGGCTGGCTGCTGGCGCAGATGGACCTTGCAGGCGCGACTCCGGCGTTCGAACTGGCCTGCGGGCGCTGCGCCACCGTGGCGTTGGACGGCATGGTGTTTCACCAGCCCGTCTCGGTCGGCGACGAGGTCAGCATCTACGCCCATGTCATCGGCTCGGGCCGCACCTCCATCCGCGTCCAGGTCGAGGCGTGGAAGCGGGCGCGGGGCCAGCCCCAGGCCGCTTCGGTGCGCGTGACCCAGGGCGTCTTCACCTATGTCGCCATCGACGAGCACCGCAAACCGCGCGCCCTACCAGGCAAGGCGTAAAGCGCGGCAAGAGGCGCAAATCTTGACCTTGCGCCGGGGCAGGCCTACGTCCCGGCCATGGCCATTCGACGTATCCTCACCATCGACAACGCCGCCGACCTGGCGATCCTGAAGCAGGTGTCCAAGCCCGTCGCGGCCGTGGACGACGCCGTCCGCGCCCTGATGGATGATATGCTGGAGACGATGTATGACGCGCCGGGCATTGGCCTGGCCGCCGTGCAGATCGGCGCGCTGGACCGCGTGATCGTCATGGACCTGGGCGACAAGGACGGCGTGGTCTGCGAAACCGAGGAAGAGGCGGCCGAGAACGCCGAGGCGCGCAAGAACCCGCGTTTCTTCGCCAACCCGGAAATCCTGTGGACCTCGGACGAGCTCTACACCTACGAAGAGGGCTGCCTGTCTATCCCTGAGTATTTCGACAAGGTGGAACGCCCGGCCCGCGTCCGCATTCGCTATCTGAACCGTGACGGTCAGTCGGTGGAGGAAGAGGCCGAGGGTCTCTACGCCGTATGCATCCAACACGAGATGGACCACCTTAACGGCGTGCTCTTCATCGACCATCTGTCGCGTCTCAAGCGGGACCGCGCTGTGACCAAGGTCAAGAAGGCCGCCCGCGACAGGATCGCCGCCTGATGACCAAGATCGTCCGCCCAGAACGTATAGAACGCGCCGCACGTCGCATCGCGCCGTCCATTCCACGCGGCCGCTCGCTGATCATCGACTCCTCGGGCCGTCGTCGCCTGACGCGCAGCCAGAAGGTCGGCGTCGCCGGCGTCGCCACCCTGGCCGGCGTGGCCTTGCTGGGCGTCGTGGCGGGCCTTCTGCTGGACCGGCTGCTTGATTTCGACGACGCTCTGGACGCAGGCGGCGAATGGGACGAGGGCGGCGGCGTCTTCACCCGCTGGCAGTAATTCTCTAAAGGCGTGCCCATGCGCCTTGCCTTCATGGGAACTCCCGACTTCGCCGTGCCGTCCCTGGCCGAGCTGATCGCCTCGGGTCACGAGATCGTCGCCGTCTATTCACAGCCGCCACGCCCCAAGGGCCGGGGACAGAAGCTCACGCCGTCGCCCGTCCACGCCTTCGCCGAGACCATGGGTCTGCCCGTCTTCACGCCCGAAAGCATGAAGGACGCCGAGGCGATCGACACCTTCAGAAGTCTGGATCTCGATGCGGCCTGCGTCGTGGCCTACGGCCAGATCCTGAAGACCGAGGTGCTGGAAGCGCCACGCCTGGGCTGTCTGAACCTGCATGGCTCGCTGCTGCCGCGGTGGCGCGGCGCCGCCCCAATCCAGCGCGCCATCATGGCCGGCGACAAGCAGACCGGCGTCCAGATCATGCAGATGAGCTTGGGTCTGGACGAAGGCCCCATCCTGCTCAGCGAACTGATGGACATTCTGCCCGACGACACGGCCGCCAGCCTGTCCGAACGGATGGCTCATGTCGGCGCGGGCCTGTGGCCCCGCGCGCTGGCCGCCATCGACCGGGGCGGGGTCACGCCGTCCGAACAGGTCGGAGAGCCGACCTACGCCAGGAAGATCACCCCGGCCGAGGCTCGGATCGTCTGGAGCCGCCCCGCCACCGAGGTGGACGCCCACATCCGCGGCCTGTCGCCCTTCCCCGGCGCCTGGTTCGAGGCCCCGTCAGACGCTGGCCCCGTGCGGATCAAGGCCCTGCTGTCGGGTCTGGCGGACGGATCGGGCGCGCCCGGAACCGTGCTGGATGACGCCCTGGCGGTGGCCTGCGGCGACGACGCGGTGCGTCTGATCCGCGTCCAGCGCGAAGGCAAGTCGGCGCAATCGGCCGAGGAGATGCTGCGCGGCTTCGCCCTGCCGGCCGGGACCGTGCTCGGCTGATGCCGCGCTACAAGCTGACGATCGAATACGACGGCACGGCCTACAACGGCTTCCAGGCGCAGGATGGCCAACCGACGGTGCAGGGCGCGCTGGAGGCGGCCATTCACGCCTTCTCCGGCGAACGAATCCGCATCGCCGCCGCCGGCCGCACCGACACCGGGGTCCATGCGACGGCCCAGGTCATTCATGCCGATCTGGACCGCGACTGGCCCGTCGATACGGTGCTGAATGCCATGAACGCCCATCTCGTGCGCCAGGACGTCTGTGTCCTGGCGTCCGAATACGCGCCCGATCCCGACTGGCACGCCCGGTTCTCGGCGACTGGCCGAGGCTATCTGTACCGCATCCTGAACCGCCGCCCCCAGCCCGTGCTGGAACGCGACCGGGTCTGGCACGTCAAGAAGACCCTGGACGCGGAGGCCATGCACCACGCGGCCCAGGTCCTGGTCGGCCATCACGACTTCACCACCTTCCGCGATGTCGGTTGCCAGTCCAAATCGCCGGTCAAGTCACTGGACGTGGCGCGCGTCACCCGCTTCGGCGAGGAGGTGCATCTGGTGTTTCAGGCGCGCAGCTTCCTGCACCGCCAGGTTCGGTCCATGGCCGGCACCCTGGTCGAGGTGGGGCTGGGTCGCTGGAGCGCCCACGACGTCAAGGCCGCGCTGGAGGCGAAGGACCGCGCCCGGTGCGGCCCCGTCGCCCCGTCGGCAGGGCTCTATCTCAGCGGCGTGCGCTACGACTGAATCCGCCAGTCAGCCGCGCTGCTGGACCAGCACCTCGGCGATCTGGACCGCGTTCAGGGCCGCGCCCTTCCTCAGATTGTCGTTCGAGATGAATAGGGCGAGACCATGCTCGACCGTCGGATCGGGACGCACGCGCCCGACGAAGACCGGGTCCTGACCTGACGCTTCCAGCGGGTTCGGCACGGCCGTCACCACCACGCCGGGCGCCTGTGCCAGCAGATCCAGCGCCTGAGCCGCCGACAGCGGGCGCTCGAACTCGACATTGATCGACAGCGAATGGCCGGTGAAGACCGGCACCCGCACGCAGGTACCCGAGACCGGCAGGCCGGGGATTTCCAGGATCTTGCGGCTTTCGTCGCGCAGCTTCAGCTCCTCGTCGGTATACCCGTCTTCGCCGAGCGTATAGTTCAGGGCCACCACGTTCGCGGCGATCGGCACGACCCACTTCTCTGGCGCGCCGAAGTCCACGGCCCCGCCGTCGCGGGCCAGGGCCGCGCCCTGCCCCACGGCAGCACGCGACTGATCCTCCAGCACGCGAATGCCCTCGATCCCGCCGCCCGAGACGGCCTGATAGGTCGAGACCGTCAGACGCTTCAGCCCCGCCGCGTCGTGCAGGGGCTTCAAAACCGGCATCGCGGCCATGGTGGTGCAGTTGGGGTTGGCGATGATGCCCTTGGGCAGGTTGGCCAGGGCATGGGGGTTCACCTCGGCGACCACCAGCGGCACCTGGGGGTCAGACCGCCAGGCCGAAGAGTTGTCGATCACCACCGCCCCGGCGGCCGCCACCTTGGGCGCTAGGGCCCTGGACGTCTCGCCGCCGGCCGAGAAGAAAACAATGTCCAGACCGGCGTAGTCGGCGCTCGCCGCATCCTCGACCACGATCTCGGTCTCGCCGAAGCGGATCGTCGTGCCCGCCGACCGGGCCGAGGCGAACAGGCGCAGCGAGGCCAGCGGGAAGTTCCGCTCGGCCAACAGCCCACGTATCATCTCGCCGACGAGGCCGGTGGCGCCGACGATTCCCACGTTGGGCGGGCTGGACGGGGAAAAGGACATTCGAGCGTCTCCTGAAGGATGGAGGCGCGGGGTTCAGCCGGATCGACCGCCCCGCGCATCGGCGGGGCTTGGGATCGGGGTTGTCGCTAGACCGTGCGCGCACCCGAAACCGCCCCGCCGAAGCCGGTGGTTTTCGAGGTCATCGCTTTAATCGGGCGTTGCGTCACGGCGACGCTCTCTACGGGTGAGAAACGGTCGTGTAAACGGCCGATCGCGACAAAATCGACGCAGCGAGCTCGGAAGCTAACTTTCCTGCGCAATAAAGCCGTCGATTTCTGTTCCGTCCCGTCATCCTCGGGTGACCCAAGAATGACGGGGCCGAACGGTCGCGTATCAGACCTTCGACAGGATCAGCGTGCCGTTGGTGCCGCCGAAGCCGAAGCTGTTAGACATGACGTGGGTCAGTTCGCCGTCGTAGCGCTGGCGCAGAATCGGCATGCCTTCGAACGCCGGATCGAGATTTTCGATATGAGCGCTTTCGGCGGCGAAGCCGTTCTGCATCATCAACAGGCAGTAGATGGCTTCCTGGGCGCCGGCCGCGCCGAGCGAGTGGCCGGTCAGCGACTTGGTCGAGGAGATCATCGGCATCTGGTCGCCGAAGACGGCGCGCACGGCCTCCATCTCCTTGGCGTCGCCCACGGGCGTCGAGGTGCCGTGCGGGTTCAGATAGTCGATCTTCGGATTGCCGGCCTGTTCCAGCGCGATCTTCATGCAGCGCTGGGCGCCCTCGCCCGAGGGGGCGACCATGTCGTAGCCGTCCGCGTTGGCGCCATAGCCGGTGACTTCGGCGTAGATGGTCGCGCCGCGCGCCTTGGCCCGCTCGTATTCTTCCAGCACCACGATGCCGGCGCCGCCGGCGATGACGAAACCGTCGCGGTTGGCGTCATAGGCTCTGGAGGCGACCGACGGATTGTCGTTGAAGTCCGACGACATGGCGCCCATGGCGTCGAACATGTTGGACATGGACCAGTCGATGTCCTCGCAACCGCCGGCGAAGACCACGTCCTGCTTGCCCCACTGGATCTGTTCGACCCCGGCGCCGATGCAATGGGCCGACGTCGCGCAGGCCGAGCTGATCGAATAGTTGATGCCGCGCATCTGGAACCAGGTCGACAGCACCGCCGACGGGCCCGACGCCATCGCCTTGGGCACCGCGAACGGGCCGATGCGCTTGGGCGCGCCCTTTTCGACCGTGGTCGCGGCCGCCTGCAGGATCACCTGCGTCGAGGGGCCGCCCTCGCCGACGATCAGGCCGATCCGGTCATCCTTGATCTCGTCCGCCGTCATGCCCGACGACTTCAGCGCCTCTTCGAAGGCGATGTGGCCCCAGGCGGTGCCGTTGGCCAGGAAGCGGGCGGCGCGACGGTCGACCAGCTCTTCCCACGGACCGATCTTGGGCGGCGCCCAGACCTGGCTGCGGAAGCCGTATTTGGCGTGGTCGGGAGCATGAACGACGCCCGAACGGGCTTCGCGCAGGGACTGGGTCACCTCCTCGGCGCCATGGCCGATGGAAGAGACGATGCCCAGGCCGGTGACGACGACACGACGCATGGTGTTTCCTTCTTGATGCTTCCTGGTCCGAGGACCGTCCGCCTTGTTCGCGGTTATATAGGGGCGTTAACCGCCCGCCGCCTCATCCTTGGCGCCGAACAGGCCGACCCGCATGTCGTTGCAGGTGTAGATGACCTGGCCGTCGGCCTCCAGCACGCCGTCGGCGATGCCCATGACCAGCTTGCGGTTGATGACCCGCTTCAGGTTGATCTTGTAGACCACCTTCTTGATGTCTGGGGTGACTTGGCCGGTGAACTTGACCTCGCCGACGCCCAGGGCGCGGCCGCGACCGGGACCGCCGATCCAGCCCAGATAGAAGCCGACCAGCTGCCACATGGCGTCCAGGCCGAGGCAGCCCGGCATAACGGGGTCGCCGATGAAGTGGCACTGGAAGAACCAGAGGTCGGGATGGATGTCGAGTTCGGCCTCGACATAGCCCTTGCCATGCTCTCCGCCGTCCGCATTGATCGTGGTGATGCGGTCGAACATCAGCATCGGCGGGGCGGGCAGCTGGGCGTTGCCGGGACCGAACAGCTCGCCGCGGCCCGAGGCCAGCAGGGCCTCATGATCGAAGGACGAAGGATATTGGGACTGGGTCAAGGCGCTTCCGTTTCTTGAGACGTTGCGCGCGGGTTACACGACCGCGCCGCTTCGCTCAACAGCGTGCGGTCAGTTGCGACCCGTGCCTGCGGGGCGATTGGCGTTGCACAGCGCCCGCTCTTGGGTGCCGAACACGGCCCGCTGGGCCACAAAACCCTCCAGCCGTCGCGCCCGGACCTTGCACCAGCCCTCTTCGCATTCGTCCAGCATCACCAGGGCGCGCGGCGACAGGCGCGCGCGCACCGACGCGGTCTCGGATCGGCCCGAGCGGATCGGCACTTCCTCGGCGGTCGTGTTGAAGACATAGCGCCGGCCCGACGACACCGTGCGGTGGATCCAGGCCACGGCCCCGTCCGGGTCGCAGATCTTGCGCCATTCGGTCGTCTCGGCGATCACCTGAACCGGCAGGCCGGCGGCGCGGTATTCCCACAGGATCGGATAATCCAGGCCCGGCCCCTGGCGCGCGCGGACGTGCGAGGACTTCAGCGAAATCCAGCGCGGCACCTCAAGCCCGGTCGGCGTCGGGCGGCCGTCGGGCATGGTCGCGCCGGCGCTGGCCATCACGCCGAGGCCGAGAATGGCTCCAACGAGGGCGATGCGGCGTCGCAGGCTTTGGAAGATGGCGGCGGCTTTGCTAGACACTGATTGGAACGACCCGTCGCGCGGGCTTTGATCCGTCTGAATCGCCGCCCGCTAACCAAGGCCGAGAATGTCCCCCCGCAAGCTTAAGGTCGTATTAACCAGACGCCTGCCCGACGCGGTCGAAACGCGCATGCGCGAGCTGTTCGACGCCGAGCTGAACCTCAAGGATCAGCCGATGGACCGCGCCGCGTTGCAGGCCGCCGTCCAGCGCGCCGAGGTTCTGGTGCCCACGATCACCGACGTCATCGACGCCGACCTGATCAATGGCGCAGGCGAGCAGTTGAAGATGATCGCCAACTTCGGCGCCGGGGTGGACCATATCGACGTCGAGGCGGCCGTGGCGCGCGGCATCATCGTGACCAACACGCCCGGCGTCCTGACCGAGGACACCGCCGACCTGGCCATGAGTCTGATCCTGGCCGTCAGCCGCCGCATCGTCGAGGGCGCCCAGGTGGTGGCCGAAGGCCGGTTCGAGGGCTGGACCCCGACCTGGATGTGCGGACGCAAGCTTTGGGGCAAGCGGCTGGGTATCGTCGGCATGGGCCGGATCGGCCAGGCCTTGGCCCGCCGCGCCAAGGCATTCGGGCTTCAGGTCCACTATCACAATCGCAAGCCCGTCCCGGCCTTGATCGAGGAAGAACTGGGCGCGACCTACTGGGACGATCTGGACCAGATGCTGGCGCGGATGGACATCGTCTCGCTGAACTGTCCGGCGACGAAGGACACCCACCACCTGCTGTCAGCCGAACGACTGGCCCGGCTCCAGCCCCACGCCATCCTGATCAACACCGCGCGCGGCGAACTGATCGACGAAGCCGCCTTGGCCCAGGCGGTGGCCATGCGCGCTCTGTCCGGCGTCGGCCTGGATGTGTTCGAGAACGAGCCTGCGATCCATCATGGCCTGTTGGGCCAGTCCAATGTCGTGCTGTTGCCCCACCTGGGTTCCGCCACCTTGGAAGCGCGCCAGGACATGGGCGACCGCGTCATCGCCAACGTCATGACCTATCAGAACGGCCACCGCCCGCCTGACCGCGTCATCCCGGCAATGCTCTAGCCTGCCGCCAGCAGCCGCTCGGCCGCGTTGGGATATTTCTGCGCCAGCCGCGCCGCCCAGTCGGCCTTGAGCGGCAGCGGCGCGCGCACCTCGCGGATGCGGCGTTCGACCAGGGCGGCGGCCTCGCGGTGCGCGGGCCAGTCCATCAGAAACCCCAGCGCCGTCTCAAAATCGGCGTAGGTCGCGGCGTGAGCCAGGGCGCGGTCCAGCGCCTCCACATCGTCGAAGTCGGGTAGGCGCGCCAGATAGGCCCGCAGCACCGGCGCGGACAGGTCGCGCTCGAACATCGCCCAGCGCAGATCCTGCGCCTCTTCCTTGCGGCCCTCGGCTTCCAAGAGGTCGATCGAGGTCGCCTCCCACGCCGGCGTCAGGACCGGCGGCCCGGCCTGCGGGGATCGCCCGAAGGTCCAACGCCGGTTGCCTGCCGACGGTTTGAGCGCCGCCTCCAGCGCCTGACGCGCTTCGGGAATGCGATCAGCGACCAGCAGCCGCTTGGCCATCACCGCCGCAAAATCCGGCGAGCCCCGTTCCTCCGGCGTCGTCATCGACAGCCACAGGTCCAGATCGCTCGCCCGGTCGGCCAGCCGTCGCACGACCGTCCGCATACCGCGCGCGGTGGATGCAGTATCGAGACGATGCAGCAGCCTCTTTGCCATGTCCGCCGTCAGATCGTCGCCGCCGGCCCCAATCCACCGGGCGTATTCGAGCGGTTGCCGCGCCACCGCCTCCGCCAGTAGACCGACTGAGCTTTCGTCCGTCCGAAGCGCAGCCTCGGCGATCCGCCACAGGTCCGAGGCCGCCGTTTCGAACGCGTTGGCCAGTTCGCCCTTCTGATCCTTGACCCGCGACGCCAGGCCGCGAAACAGGTCGAACCAGCCGATCAATCGCTCCAACCCCGTCGCCGGCGCGGCCTCGGCCAAATCCTCGACGATTGCAGCCCGCAGAATCTCCAGATCGCGCAGCAGGTCCGGCCGCTTTCGCCACGACACGCGCGCGCGGCTGGCCGCGATGGTCGTCAAGCGCTTGTCGATTTCCAGGGCAAGCAGATCCGGCCCCGTCTCGGCCGCCATCACCAGCCTGAGCCGCCGCTTCAGGATCGCATCCGCATCCGCCGCCTGCATCAGCAGTTCGCCCAGACGCTCAGCCCCCAAGCCGCTGAGATTTGCGGCGTTCAGGCGTTTGGGCGAGGCGGGACGTCGGGCCATCAGGCCTCCTTTTCACAAGTCTGTCGGACCGAACTCACACGGCTGTCGAAAACCGCTGGCAGGGGAGGAACCGTCGTAAACGCGCTTCGTTTCCGGCGTCCTGATCGAGGAAGTGTGCGTTGGACTCCTACTACTGCATCGTCAACCTGCCCGGCGTTCCGGTGCGGGACATCTGCGTCCTCGACGCGATTAACGACACGGCGGCCAATCAGGCGCTTGAGGCGATCGCCCGCAACTGGGTCGGGTTCGAGACCCTTTATCTCTATTGCGGCGAGCGTCTGGTGACAGTGCTCAGCAACCCGGCGCTGGGCTTCGCTCCGCCGCTGCCTGACTTGGATCTGGCCGACATCCGTTTCGCGACGGCCGCCTGAGCGTCAGCCGCAGACCGGGCATTCCGGATCAGCGGCGACCCGCACGGTCCGCGCCGAGCCCGCCAGACCGTCATACAGCATCAGCCGTCCCGTCAGGGCCTCGCCCGCGCCGGTGATCAGCTTGACGACCTCAAGCGCCGCCATCGACCCGATCACGCCGGTCAGAGCGCCCACGACGCCGACGCGCGCACAGGTCTCCGCATCCGGCGGGATCTCGGGCACCAGGCATTGATAGCAGGGCTGGCCCGAAAACACCCCGACCTGCCCGTTCCAGCGGCCAAGCGCGCCCGACACCAGCGGCTTGCCCGCCGCAACGCAGGCCGCATTGACCCACAGCCGGGTCTGAAAATCGTCGGTCCCGTCCAACACGATGTCGAAGGCTTCGATCCGCGCCGCCGCATTCTCGGCGGTGATCCGCTCGGCGAAGGTTTCGATCGCGACATGCGGATTGAGGCCGACCAGCCGTTCCGCCGCCGCCTCGACCTTTGACCGGCCGACCTGCGCCGTCGAAAAGGCGATCTGCCGCTGAAGGTTGGACAGGCCCACCACGTCGTCGTCAATCAGGCCCAGCGCCCCGACACCCGCCGCCGCTAGATAGAGCGCCGCCGGCGACCCCACGCCGCCCGCGCCGACGATCAGCACCCGCGCGCGCTTCAGCGCCTGCTGCCCCGGCCCGCCGACTTCGGACAGGACCAGATGGCGCGCATAGCGTTCGACTTCGTCTTCGGAAAAGATCACCGCCCTATCTAGCGCCGCAGAGGTTCCGGCGCGAGGGGCCTGTCGCCTGTCGCCCTAAGCGGCCATCCGGACGTGTTCGCACGACAGCAGCTTTTCCAGACCCGCGCTGGACAGATCGCTCAGGCGCCGTCCGCGCAGAATGTCGGCGGCCTGCCGGTCGCTGAGGGCGCAAAGCCGTGCGGGCTCGCGCATCCGCCGCTGCATGACGGGCCGATCATCCAGGACGCGGATATTGTGATGACGCGGGTCTTTCCAGAGGCGCGACATCAAGCGGTCCAGGTCCGCACGGGCGCCCTCGATCACCTGGGCCGCCTCGCCCTCGTGGAACAGCATGGCGCTGCCGATCTCGTCGCGGCGGTTGTTTCGCTCCGACGCGCCGAGGATTTCGGCAAGCGATTGGGTCGTGTTGTTCGCACCACCGATCATTTCACTCACGAAAACGACGCGATAAAGCAAAACCTGTCCCTCGATTTCAAAGAACCGCGAAAGCGGATTGCGCCTTCTAGCCAATATTGGGGTCAAAATAAGACAGCATTATACCGAGGCGCGACAGACTTGATGCCGATGCCCGGTCGCGCCATCTGATTGCCATGACCCAGACCGCATCCAACTTCCCCGACTGGCACGGCACCACCATTCTGGCGGTGCGCAAGAACGGACGCACCGTGATCGCCGGCGACGGCCAGGTCTCGATGGGCCCGACCATCGTCAAGGGCGCCGCCCGCAAGGTGCGCACCCTGGCCGGCGGCAAGGTGCTGGCCGGCTTTGCCGGCGCCACGGCCGACGCCTTCACCCTGATCGAGCGGCTTGAGGCCAAGCTGGAGCAATATCCTGACCAGCTGGCGCGCGCCTGCGTCGACCTCGCCAAGGACTGGCGCACCGACCGTTATTTGCGCCGGCTGGAGGCCATGCTGCTGGTGGCGGACAAGTCGTCCATCTTCACCGTGACGGGCGTCGGCGATGTGCTGGAGCCGGAATATGGCGTCGCCGCCGTGGGTTCGGGCGGCAACTACGCCCTGTCGGCCGCCCGCGCCCTGATCGAGGAAACCGATCTGGACGCCGAACAGGTCGCCCGTAAGGCCATGAAGATCGCGGCCGAAATCTGCGTCTACACCAACGGAAATTTGACCGTGGAAACGCTCCAGGCCTGATCCGGTGGGCGGGTCAGATCACTTCGGCGATCAGACCGCGAGCCTTTGCCTCCTGGGCCTCAATGTACCAGTTGGCAGGGGCGCGTTTCAGCACTTCCGCCATCGTCACCGACGATCCGCGCACCAGGTTCTCGAAACCCTCGTTCTGGATGGCGATGGAGTGTTCCAGCTCGTTCAGCATGGCGCGAACCGAGGCGATGCAGGTCGTCAGCGGCCCCGTGACGTGCAGTTGCGTGTCCATCTTGCGCTCGTGGATCATCACCCGGGCGCCGCGCGTCAGATAGCGGTTTTCCACCGCAAAGAAGCTCATGAAGGTGGCGCCGGCGGAATAGATCGCCGCCTTGCCCAGAAAGACCAGCCGGCGGGACGGATTGATGTCGCTTTGAAAGCGCACATCCTCGCCCATCATGCGCGCCACCTCCGGATCACCGCCCAGGGTCGACAGTTCGATGACGGTCAGCCCGGTGTCGGGCGCCTCCGCCATCTGCTGGCGAAAGCGCTCGTACATGGCGTAATCGACCGCGCCCGCGAGCAGGATGCGCGGCGTATCGAAAGCTTCGGCGGTCAGAATGCCGCTCGGCGCCGCCTCGGACATCAAAGCTCTGCCGCAGCGGCGGCATCGTCGCTGACGGGATAGCCCTGCGCCGACGCCCAGGACCGGGCTTCACGGATCGAGAAGAAGGCCTGGTTCTGCAAGCGGCGCGATCCGGCGTCATCGATCAGTTCGCACTCCCACCACCGGATCGTGCGGCGATCGGAGGTGTTGCAGGTGCGCGGAACAAGAAGGGCGTGGGGCGTCATGCGCCATCAACGAAAAATCCGCACAGCGGTTCCGCCGAGATCAGGATTTCGTCTTTAGGAACAGACCATTGCATGGCGCCGACGGACGCTGTCTTTACATGAGCCGCCGTGCAAAATTTGCGATCAAGGGCGCCTTGGCTTAAGCGCGCGCCATGACCGACGCCGCGCCTCCCCGCCCCCTCGCCCGCAATCCGCGCGGCTTCGCCGACAAGCGCGGCCGTGACCTGACAGCCGAGCGGCGCATCGTCGCGCGCGTGTCCGAGGTTTACGAGCGCTGGGGCTTTGAGCCGCTGGAGACGCCAGCCTTCGAATACGCCGATGCACTGGGCAAGTTCCTGCCCGACGCCGACCGGCCGAATGAGGGCGTCTTCGCACTACAGGACGACGCCGGATCGGACGAGCCGGGCGAATGGATGGCCTTGCGCTACGACCACACCGCGCCCCTGGCCCGGTTCGCGGCCCAGACCTGGGAAACCCTGCCCAAGCCGTTCCGCCGCTATGCCTATGGTCCGGTCTGGCGGAACGAGAAGCCCGGCCCCGGTCGCTTCCGCGAGTTCTGGCAGTGCGACGCCGACACCGTCGGCTCGGACCGGCCTGAGGCCGACGCCGAGATCATCGCCATGGGCTGCGAAGGCCTGCGCGCCGCCGGTCTGGACGCCGGCCAGGCCCAAATCCGCGTTTCGAACCGCAAGCTTTTCGACGGCCTGTTCGACGCCGGCGGCGTGACCGAGGCCGGTCAGCGACTGACCGCCCTGCGCGCTATCGACAAGTTCGACCGCCTGGGCTGGGAGGGCGTGGTCCAACTGCTGGGCGAAGGGCGTCTGGACGACTCGGGCGACTACACCAAGGGCGCCCAACTGCCCGCCAAGGTCACGGCCGCCATCGAGGCCTTCCTGGCTTCGGCCAATACCCCTGGCCTGTCGCGGGCCGAGACGCTGGACGCGGTCGCACGCTCCGGCGACCTCGGCGCGGCGGGCGAGGCGGCGCTGAATGAACTGGCCGCCATCGACCGGGCGCTGGCCGCCATGTCGGTCGGTCAGGACGCCGTGAAGTTCGATCCGACCATCGTGCGCGGCCTGGAATATTACACCGGCGCCGTGTTCGAGGCCGAGCTGCTGCTGGACACCGTGGACGACAAGAGTCGGCCGGTCCGCTTCGGCTCCATCGGCGGCGGCGGCCGTTATGACGATCTGGTCGCCCGCTTCACCGGCCAGAGCACGCCGGCGACCGGCTTCTCCTTCGGCGTCTCGCGCCTCGCCTCGGCCCTGCGCGCCGCCGGACGCGGCGCAGAGGACGCCGTTCGCGGACCAGTCGTGGTCATCGTCTTCTCCGAAGACGACATGGCCCACTATCTGACCGCCGTCGCCGAACTGCGCGCCGCCGGGATCGCCGCCGAGCTCTATCTGGGTCGCGCCGGCATGAAGGCGCAGATGAAATACGCAGACCGGCGCGGAGCCCCGGCTGTCGTCATCCTGGGCGGCGATGAGATCGCCGCCGGCGAGGTCACGATCAAGGATCTGGACGCCGGCCGCGCCGCCGCCGCCGCCATCACGGACAACGACGCCTGGAAGGCGGAACGCCCCGGCCAGATGAAAGTCCCCCGCGAAGGCCTGGTCGCCGCCATCAGGTCCATTATCGAATAAGCTTCGATAATGACTGGTTCCTGAAATGGGTTATCAGTGATAAGTCGAAGAAAGTTCGACTCTTGCCAAACCGGCCGTTGACGACCGACCGGCCCTTGCGTCAAATGACCTCACTCGAGGGCAAGCGTTGCTCAAGCGCGCAGCACTCGAAGGCGTTTCGGGGAGGAAACGTCCGCTCTTTAAAGAGCGCGAAAGCCCGCTGCGATGTATCCCCCGCAGCGGGCTTTTTCGCGTCTGAAGCCCAGAAAAACTCCTCTGAAACCTCGACAAATTCTTGATACGGCGTCGAGATCGAGCAGCCCGGTCTCGATATGAAAAAAGGCCGGGGCGAACCCCGGCCTTTCGATTCTCGAACAAGCGTCGCCTTACCAGAGACGGACGCGCTCCTCGGGCGTCAGATAGTATTTCGTGCCCGGTTGGACGTCGAAGGCGTCGTACCAGGCGTCGACGTTGCGCAGCGGGCCGATGACGCGGAACTGTGCGGCCGAGTGCGGGTCGGTGGCGACCTGCTGCTTCAGCGCCTCGTCGCGATACTTCGACTGCCAGACCTGGGCCCAGCCATAGAAGAAGCGCTGGTCGCCGGTCGCGCCGTCCAGAACCGGCGCCGGCTGGCCGTTCAGCGACAAGTGATAGGCCTCGAGACCGACGGCCACGCCAGACGCGTCACCGATGTTCTCGCCCATCGTCAGGCCAGGGTTGATGTGATAGCCGGCGATCGGTTCGTAGGTCGCATATTGCGCGCCCAGACGCGCCGTCAGGGCCTCGAAGTTGGCCTTGTCTTCCGGCGTCCACCAGTTGCGCAGCACGCCGTCGCCATCGGACTTGGAGCCCTGATCGTCGAAGCCGTGGCCGATCTCGTGCCCGATCACGCCGCCGATGCCGCCATAGTTGACCGCCGCATCGCCATTCGGATCGAAGAAGGGCGGCTGCAGGATTGCGGCTGGGAAGACGATCTCGTTGTTGGCCGAGTTGTAGTAGGCGTTGACGGTCTGCGGGGTCATGCCCCACTCCGACTTGTCGACCGGCTCGTTCAGACGGGCCAGATCATAGTTCCACTCGAACAGGCCGCGGCGCTCGGCGTTGCCGACCAGGTCGTTCGCGCGGATGTCCAGACCGGAGTAGTCGCGCCACTTGTCGGGATAGCCGATCTTGACGGTGAACTTGCGCAGCTTCTCCTGCGCCGCCGCCTTGGTCTCGGTCCCCATCCAGGTCAGGTTGTCGATCCGGTGCGACAGGGCGGTGCGCAAATTGGCGACCAGTTCTTCCATTTTGGCCTTGGATTCGGCCGGGAAATACTGGGCGACGTAGAGCCGGCCCGTGGCCTCGCCCAGCGACCCTTCGGCGAAGGAGATGGCGCGCTTTTCGCGGGTGCGCTGCTCAGGCTGACCCGACAGATCGCGCGAACGGAACTCCCATTGGGCGTCGGCGAAGCGTTTTGACATGAGGGGCGCCATGTCGTCGGCGGTGTGGAAAGCCTGCCAGGCCTGCAGCAGTTCGACCGGCGTCTCGGCGTAGATGGCCGCGATCTTGGGCATGGCCGTGTCCTGGCGCACAATCAGGCGCGGCACGCCACCCAGCTTGGCCGCATCGTAGTAGGCCTGCCAGGCGAAGCCCGGCGCGTCCTCGGCCAGTTTGGCGATGGTGAACTCGTTGTAGGTCCGGTCGCGGTTGCGGTTCTCCACCGGGGTCCAGTGGGCCTCGGCGATCTTGGTTTCCAGCGCGACGATCTGGGCGGCGGTCTCGGTCGGGTTGGTCCAGCCGATCATCTCCAGCATCCGGCCGACATAGGCCTGATACTTCTCTTTCTTGTCGGCGAAACGGGCGTCCAGATAATAGTCGCGGTTCGGCAGGCCGATGCCCGACTGGCCCGTCGAGACGACGTAGCGGGTCGGTTGCTTGGAATCGATCGTGATGCCGGTGCCGAAGAAGGACGAGCCGAAGCGGCCGGCCGTCTGGCCCATATAAACGGCCATCTTGTCGTGGCTGTCGACGGCGCGGATCGCGGCCAGATAGGGTTGCAGCGGCTGGGCGTCCAACTGCTCGATGCGCGCCTCGTCGATGTAGGAGCGATAGGCGTCGGCGACCTTGGCCTCGTCCGATCCGGGCGCCAGGTCGGTGCGGTTGGCCAGGCCCAGCACCAGTTCCTTCATGCGGTTGTCCGACAGTTCGCGCAGCAGGGCGAACGAGCCGTAGCTGGTGCGGTCCGACGGAATGACCAGCTTTTCCAGCGCCTTGCCGTTGGCGTATTGGAAGAAGTCGTCGCCCGGCTTCACCGAGGTGTCGCGGCCGGCCATGTCGAAGCCCCAGGTTCCGTAGCGGGGCGCCTCGGTGCCCTGCCAGCCGGCTGCCGTCTCTTCGCCCGAGAACAGCGAAACGATGGTGCAGGCGTCGTCGATGCAGGCGTGGTCGTGACCGATATCCTGAGCCAGAACCGTGCTGGCGGGCAGAAGAAGGGCGCCGACGGCGGCCCCGATAAGCAGACGTTTCATCACTATGTCCCTGTTCCCACCCGGCATTTGGATGGTTCGGCGCCGACCCTAGTCCGGCGAGGGGGGGTGTCGCCTTAAAAAAAGTTCATGATTCCGATGCGGCCTCTCGCCACAGCGCCGGGATCAGGGTCAGATACGCCGACGCGAGGAGGGCGGATGCACGGTCAGGGCGGCGACTATAAGGATCTGGTGGTCTTTCTGGCGGCCGCCGGCGTCATCGTGCCCCTGGTCAATCGGCTCAAGGTCAGCCCCGTCCTGGGCTTCCTCGCTGCGGGCGTTTTGCTGGGGCCGGACGGCCTGGGTCGGTTCGCGCAAAGCCTGCCCTGGCTGTCGTGGCTGACCATCGGCGATCCGCGCCAACTGGCGCAGCTGTCGGAACTGGGCGTCGCCTTCCTGTTGTTCATGATCGGTCTGGAGCTGTCGTGGGAGCGGCTGCGCGCCATGCGTCGGCTCGTGTTCGGCCTGGGGCTGATGCAGGTCGTCGTCTGCACCGCCGTGCTGGCGGGCGGCTTCATGCTGATGGGGCAGACCTTGGCCAGCGCCGTGGTGCTGGGCATGGGCCTTGCCCTGTCCTCGACGGCTGTGGTCATGCCCGTCCTGGCCGAGCGAGGGCGGTTGAAGGGGACGGTCGGCCGTTCCACCTTCGCCATCCTGCTGGCTCAGGATCTGTCGGTCGCCCCGATCCTGATCACCGTCACCGTCCTGGCGGCCCTGGCCCAGCAGGGCGGCGCGCTGGATCCGGCGATTCTGGGTCGCGCCCTGTTCACCCTGGTTCCGGCCGCCATCGGCCTGGGTCTGATGGTGCTGCTGGGACGCGTGGTGCTGCGGCCGATGTTCCGATCGGTGGCCAAGGCGCGCAAGGCCGACCAAGGCGGCGAACTGTTCGTCGCTGCCTCCCTGCTGGTGGTGGTCGGGGCCGGTCTCGCCGCCCAGGCCAGCGGCCTGTCGATGAGCATCGGCGCGCTTCTGGCCGGCGTGCTGCTGGCCGAGACAGAGTTCCGGCGCGAAGTCGAGGTTTCCATCGAACCGTTCAAGGGGCTTCTGCTGGGCGTCTTCTTCGTCGGCGTCGGCCTGGGTCTGGACCTGGACGCCATCGCCGCCGATCCGGTCGGCGTCTTCGGCCTGGCCCTGGCCCTCACGGTCCTGAAGACCGGCGTCATTTTCAGCCTGGCGCGTTTCTGGGGCCTGGGCGCCCGCCCGGCGCTGGAGACGGCGCTCGTTCTGGCGCCGGCGGGCGAGTTCGCCTTCGTGGTCTTCGCCACCGGCCTGGTCGAAGGCCTCGCGCCGCCGCAGCTGACCAACACCGTGGCCCTGTCGGCGACCGTCAGCATCTTTTCGATCCCCCTGCTCGCCCTGCTGGGTCAGAAGCTGGCGCGCAAGTCGTCCGCCGCAGGCCAGCCTGTCGAGCTTCCAAAGCTGGAGGCGGCCGACGGCGCGGTCATCATCGTCGGCTTCGGGCGCGTCGGCCGGTTGATCGGGGAAATGCTGAAGGCGCACGATCAGCCCTTCATCGCCCTGGACACAGATGCGGGCGCCGTCGCTAAGGGCCGACGTGACGGATTCGATGTCTTCTATGGCGATGCGGGGCGGCGCGAGATGCTCCAGCACTGCGGCGTCCAGTCCACCCGCGCCCTGATCGTCACCATGGACGCGCCGACCAAGGTGGACGAAGTCGTCACCACGGCGCGGTCGATGCGCGACGACCTGATCCTGATCGCCCGCGCTCGCGACGATCAGCACGCCATTCGGCTGTATGGACTGGGCGTCACCGACGCCGTGCCGGAGACGACCGAGGCCAGTCTGCAGCTCGCCGAAAACACCCTGGTCGATCTGGGTGTGCCCATGGGGCTGGTGCTCGCCTCGGTCCACGAACGTCGCGATCAGTTTCGCAAGGCCTTCCAGTCGGCCATCCCGATCGAGCGTCGCAATCGCCCCAGCCGCGCGCTGCGCCGCACGCTACGCCCGGCGCGCGTCGACCCAGCGCCGGAGTAAGGGAAGCCCCTTACAGAACGTCGCCGGACCCATTTTCGTCATGGTTCCGTGATGCAAGCGCCGCTCTCCATGACTGCATCTGCGGAGCAGAAGCGCCCTTTCGGTTCGATCCAAGGGCTCAGATATTCATTCGAGGTCGCTGCCGGGCCCGCCCCGACCAGAGACCGAAAGTAGAGTAAAAGCCTGATTATATGACAGATACCGTCGCCTCCCTCGCTGTCGAGCCCCGCTTGAACCGCCGTCAGGCCGCCAAGATCCGCACGCGACAAAAGGTTCTGGACGCCGCCCGCTCGCTCTTCGCCGAGCGCGGCTATGAGCCGGCCACGATCCGCGACATCGCCAAGGGCGCGGGCATGTCCACCGGCGCCGTCTTCGCCAACTTCCAGGACAAGGCCGAACTGTTCGAAGCGGTCCTGACCGAGGATATGACGCGTCTGGCCGAGGTGGTCGAGGCCGCAGCGCCCGAAGGCGAGCCCGTCCGCCAGCGCCTGGTCAGCGCGCTGAGCGCCGGCTACCACTCGTCGCTGGACCAACTGCCCCTGTTCCAAGCCATCGTCGCCCGCTCGTGGTTCCAGCCCCTGGCCGCCGAAATGCGCGCCCGCGCCGCAACCAAGAACCTGCTGCTCGCCATCAGCAACATCCTTCAGGATGCGGTGGCCAAGGGCGAGCTGTCCAAGAACGCCGACAGCCGCCTGCTGGTCGAGCTGATCTGGGACGCCTATCTGTCGAACTATCGCCGCGCCGCCTATGACGAATGGGACGCGCAGGCTTTGTCCGACCATATGGGCAAGCAGATCGACGTGATCCTGGCCGGCGCCATCACCGCCAAATAATCCAGAGCAAAGCCGCTTTTCGAAAGGCCGGGTCCGCCAACGCGGGTCCGGCCTTTTTCGTGAGCGTTAGGTCCGGCGTTTCAGGGTGACGTAGAAGGCGCCGTTTCCGCCGTGCTTCTGGTGGGCGATGGTGAAGCCCGACACCACGCCGCGCAGTGCCGGCGAGTGCATCCATTCCGCAAAGGCCGAACGGATCACCCCGCCGCCCATCCGACCCTGGCCGGTGATGACCAGCACCGCCCGCATTCCACGCGCCTGGCACGATGTCAGGAATCCTCGAAGCTGATCCTCGGCCTCGAACCGGCCGAAGCCATGCAGGTCGATGCGCGCCTCGATGGGGTCGCGCTCGCGCGACAGCCGCTGCTTGCGGCGCGGCTCCAGATCCTCGGGCGCGGGCTTGGGCTTGTTCGGCGAGGGTCGCTTTTCCGCCGGCGGCGCGACAGCGGTGCGTTTGGGAGACGCCTTGATCAGGGGGCGCGGGCGCTCGACCGGCGTCACTACGATCTCGGGAGGCGTTTCGGCGCCGGGCGTGACTCGGGCGGCCTTGCGCGTCCTCGGCGTCACGACCGATCCGGCCACGCGGGTCCAGATGCGACGGTCTTCGGGCGTCAGTCCGTTTTCGTCACGGCTTGGGCCCTTTCGCCTCATGCCTCGCCGTCGTCCTCGATGGTGTCGCCGGGCCCTGGCTCGTGCGCCAGCAAGTCACCGGGCTGGCAGTCCAACTCGCGGCACAGGGCGTCCAGAGTCGAGAACCGAACCGCGCGCGCCTTGCCCGTCTTCAGGATCGACAGGTTCGCCACCGTCACCCCGACCCGGTCGGCGAGTTCGGTCAACGACATGCGGCGTTCCACGAGGACGCGGTCGAGCTGGACGCGGATGGCCATGCGGAAATCCTACTTCGAAACGGCTCAGATCGTCAGTTCGGATTCGCGACGCAGGCGCGCGCCCTCGCGGAACACCTCCGCCAGCACGAAGACGATAAGTACGGAAAAGATGGGGGTCAGCAGTTCGCCGAAGCCCTGCGGATCCATGACGCCGGGCGCCAGCCGCTTGGCGACGAAGCCTTGGGCCACCCAGACGCCGCCGGTCACGACCGCCAGGGTCAGGCCGATCTGGCGCAGGCGACGGACGTTATCGGGCTGGAACGGGTCGCCCATGGTCAGGGTGCGGATGATGCGGCGCAGGCTGCGCAGGATCAGCATGAAACCGCCGAAATAGGCCGTCGCGGCGCCCAGGCCGAACAGCAGCAGGGTGCGCGTCAGCGGCAGTTGCTTGCCGCCGAAATCCCCGCTGACGGTGATGTTCACATTGTCCAAGGGAATGAAGATCGCGGCGATGACCAGCAGCAGCAGCACGCCGGTGATCAACCAGAGAAGGATATAGGCGACGTCCAGAACCACCTTCAATACGCTGGACACCGACCCTGGGCCTAGCGCCTTGATCGGCGCGCCCAGCCAGTTCGGAACGCTTGCCTCGCCTCGCTTCAGCGGATTTGGCGGCAGGGGCAGGCGCATGGTCTTTTTGATCTCAAGCCGGGGAAGGCGGGGCGATGGCCACGCGGGGTCCGGCGAACCCGCGCGCGGCTCTATACATCGCGGTCTTCATGCAGGTCGTCAAAGCTCCAGTGATCGAAAAGAGAGGGATCAAAGGGCTTGGAACAGGGTGACGACCAGGGCGGTGGGCAGGGCGGCGATCAGAACGGTGCTGACAAAAGCAGCGCCGACCTTGTCGAGCCACATCGAGGTGTTCATCGTATGCATTGTGGTTCTCCGTCTTTCTAGTTTAGGCGATTATCGCCGTTTGGATTTGTTAGCCGCACGATCGTTCCCGGTTTTCCGGAGGTCACGAACGCTGCGACCTCGTTCCTGACGATCAATAGATAGGCCGTGCGGGCGAAAAAGGCACGTTACATATCGTTTAACGATATTAAACTTTGGCAATAGACTGTTTCAGGAGCGTGATCGACGATGAATCTCAAGCTTATCAAGGGGATGCGGATCGTCGTGGCGACGCACAACGCCGGTAAGGTTCCCGAAATCTCGGCGCTGCTCGGCGGAATTTACGAACTCGTCACCGCCGGCCAGCTGAACCTGCCCGAACCCGACGAAACGGAGAGCACCTTTACCGGCAACGCCATGCTGAAGGCGCGCCACGCGGCCGAACTGTCGGGAGAGGTTTCGCTGGCCGACGATTCCGGCCTGTCGGTCGCCGCGCTGGATGGCGCGCCGGGCATCTTCTCTGCGCGCTGGGCCGGGCCGGGCAAGGATTTCGCCGTCGCCATGAAGAAGGTCGAGGAGCGGCTGGAAGAGATCGGCGCGACGGACCGCACCGCCTGGTTCACCTCGGCCCTGGCGGTCGCCTGGCCGGACGGCCCCTGCGTCGTCGTCCAGGGCGAGGTTCACGGCCAGCTGACCTTCCCCCCACGCGGCGATCGCGGGTTCGGCTATGACCCGCTCTTCATTCCGAATGGGGGCGATCAGACCTTCGGCGAGATGGAGCCGGCGGCCAAGGACGCCATCAGCCACCGCACCGTCGCCTTCGCCAAGCTGAGAGCCGCCCTAATTGACTGATCCGCTTGATCCGGGATCGGACGTCGGCCTCTACGTCCACTGGCCCTATTGCGCGCGCATCTGCCCCTACTGCGACTTCAACGTCGTGCGCGATCGCGGGCGCACCGAGGAACAGGCCGGGCTGGTCGAGGCGATCCTGGCGGATCTGCACGCCCAGAGAGATCTGACAGGTCCGCGACGACTGGCCTCGGTCTTCTTCGGAGGCGGCACGCCGTCGCTGATGGCGCCCGACGCCGTCGCACGCATCGTGGCGGCGGCCCGCGACCTGTTCCCGCCCGCCGACGACATCGAGATCACGCTGGAGGCCAATCCCACGGACGCCGAGGCCGGCCGGTTCGCCGCCCTGGCCGACGCCGGAATCAACCGCCTGTCGATGGGCGTTCAGGCGCTGGACGACGCCGCCCTGCGTTTTCTGGGTCGCGACCATTCGGCGGCCGAGGCCCTGCGCGCGGTCGATCTGGCCCGCCGCGCCTTCGACCGTCTGTCCATCGACCTGATCTACGCCCGACCGGACCAGACGCCTGAAGATTGGGCCGCCGAACTGACGGCGGCGCTGGCGCTCGGGTTCGAACACGTCTCGCCCTACCAGCTGACCATAGAGCCGACGACGGCCTTTGGCCGGGCCTTCGCACGGGGAACCCTGACCCCGCCGGACGAGGACCGGGCCGCCTCCCTTTACGAAACCACCCAGGAGGTCCTCTCGGTCGCCGGCTTCGAAGCCTATGAAGTGTCCAACCACGCGCGCGGTCCCGCCGCCCGGTCGTCGCACAATCTGCATGTCTGGCGCGGCGGCGACTATCTGGGACTTGGCCCCGGCGCCCATGGCCGGCTGACGCTGGACGGCGTCAGGACCGCGACCGTCGCCCACCGCCGCATCGCCGACTATGTGGCAGGCGTCTCGGACCGTACGCCCTGGTCCGAGCGCGACGCCCAGACTGCGCCCGACGCCGCCGAAGAACGGCTGCTGCTGGCCCTGCGCACCACCGAAGGCGCGCCTGCAACCCTGCTGTCAGCGCTCGGCCTGTCGGCAGAACGCGCGCCGGTCGCGGACCTGATCGCCGACGGATTCCTGATGCTGAAGGCCGAGCGACTGATCGCCACCGAGCGCGGCCGCCCTGTGCTGGATGGCGTCCTGAAGGCGCTGCTGACCTAGGCCTTCTTCAGCCCCAGCATTCCCAACCAGCCGCCGCTGGTCAGCAGAGCGACATCCAGCAGGGCCAGCGGCAGGGGCGTCGAAACCGGCGCGGCGATGAAGCGCGAGCGCCAGTCCGGGCCGAACTTGGCCTTGTAGCTGCGCAAACCCTGGAAGCCGTAGAGCGCCCCGCCCTCTTCGAACACAAGGGCGCCGACACGGGCGAAGACCGGCGCGATGCGACGATCCTCCAGCCCAGCCAGCGGCGCCATACCCAGGTCGAAGCTGGCCAGGCCTTCCGCCTTGGCCCACTGGGCGCAGCGAATGAACAGATAGTCCATCACCCCATGCGGCGCGTCCGGCCGATGGCGCATCAGATCCACCGCCGCTTCGTCCGGCGAGGTCAGCAGATTGGCGAAGGCGACGACGCGGCCGCCCTCCTTGACCACCGCCAGCGGCGTCAGGTCCAGATAGTCGACGTCGAAGCGCCCCAAGGAGAAGGATTTCTCCGAGCCCTCGTGCATGGCCAGCCAGGCGTCCGAAATCTCGCGCAGCTCGTCTGCGATCGCTGCGGCCGACCCGGGCGGCAGAACCTCGAACGAGGAGCCTTCACGCTCGGCGCGATTGATGGCTGTGCGAAGGTTCTGCTTGCCCTTGCCCTCGATGGAGAAGCGGTGGGCGTCGATCACGGCCGTCTCGCCGACCTTGCGCACCGCCAGCCCCATGGTCGCCAGGTCGCCCAGCACCTCTTCGCTGACCGAATAGAAGACCGCCGCCCCGCCGTAGCTGTCGGCCATCTCGGCGAAGGACCACAGCAACTCCAGCCGTTCGCTCTTGAGCCCTGCCGGTTCGCCCATGGCGATCCAGCGCCGCCCCCGCACGCGATAGGCCAGGAAGCTGGAACCCGACGGGCTGAACATCAGCGCCTTATCGCCCAGCATGGCCAGCCAGGCCTCGGGCGTGGCCGTATCGGCGGTCTGCAGCGCCTGGAGCGCGCGATCGATGTCGGCCTTGCTGGCCGGGCCGTGACTGTGGGCGCCGGGTGAGCTCAACAGCGAGCGGCCGGCCACCACCAGCGTCAGGATCGCCAGAACCAGCCCGGCCCGCAGGAAGCCGGACGCCTGGCGATCACTCAGGAAGCGCCACCACAGCTCGTCATTATAGGCGACGTCGCGATAGGCGAAGAAGCCCAGCCACAGCATGGCCGCCACCACCGCCGTCAGCAGCAATAGCCAGCTGGGCCGCAGCGGCTCGCTGAGCCGCGAGCGCCGATTGAAGGCCGTGCGGCACGGCGCCAGAAGCGCGGCGACGACCAGCAGATCCGTCGCCTGTTCCCAATCCAGACCCTTCAGCACCGAAAACACTGCCCCGACCGCCAAGACCAGCAGGGCCGCCCAATAGGCGCCGCGCCGACGCCGCCACAGACCGGCTGACAAGAGCAAAAGAAGGAAACCGGCGATACTGCCGACGAAGTGCGACAGGTCGATCAGGATGGGAGAGACGACGCCTGTCAGCTGGCGCAGCCGACTGTCGAACTCGGGCGTCACCGCAGAGGCTAGCATCAGCGCGCCTGCGCCGAAGGCCAGCACCGCAAAGATCTGAGGCGTCAGCTCGAAGGCCAGACCCGCCAGTCGGCGGATCAGACCGGATGTGTGCCGGGGGCGGCTGGACAAACGTGGCCTCTCGAATCGCGGATCGCCCGAACATAGACCAAGAATCGTCCAACCGGGGCGCTGCCAAGGTCATTTCGGGGCATACGAAACAATCCGTAACAGAGCGAGTATATAGGGGTGCGGGCGTCGGGCCCGTGCAACTGGGGATGACCCATGACCATCAAGACCGCTCTTCTGGCTGGCGCCGCCGCCTTCATGACCGCCGCGCCGGCTCTGGCTCAAGAAACCACGCCCGCTCCCGCCGCCGCGCCTGCCGCCGCTGCGTCCTCGCAGCAATCGCTGTCGCTGAACCCCGGATCGAGCGTTTCCGGTCCTGATGGCGAGCTCGGCAAGCTGGAAGGCGTTCAGAACAACGCCGAAGGCAAGCAGGAGCTTACCGTTCGCGGCGCCGACGGCCAACTTCGCGCCGTGCCGCTGAGCGGGATCCGCCAGGAAGGAACCGGCGTCGTGGTGGCCTACACGAAGGCCGAGTTCGACGCCGCCGCTCCTATCGCCGGCGCCCCGGCGGCCCCCGCCGCTGATCCAGCCGCCGCGCCCGCGCCGACCGCGGAACCTGCGGCCGAACCGACTGATCCGGCGACCACAGAACCGGCGACCCCGGCTCCGGACAGCGCCTCGCCGGCTCCGACAGAGCCGCAGTAAGCCAGTCTTCCAAGGCTGGATGATCAAGGGCGGTCGGGTCTCCCGGCCGCCCTTTCGTCTGTCCGCAACTCAGCGGCGACAGTGGCGCAGCAAAAAGGGCGGCTCGTAAGAGCCGCCCTTCTCTCTATCGACCGACTGTCGGATCAAGCGCGACGCTTGACCAGTCCCAGAAGGAACAGCAGCAGGCAGGCGCCTAGGAACGCCACGATCAGGGTGACGAAGTTGAAGCCGCCAACCGGCGTGCCGAAGACGTTGTTTGAGATGAAGCCGCCGAGCAGAGCGCCGATGACGCCGACGATCAGGTTTGTCAGCAGGCCGTGATTGCGACCCATGACCTTTTCAGCCAGCCAGCCGGCGACGATGCCGATGACGAGCCAACCAATGATTCCGAGACCCATGCTGTGGTTCCTTCCTTTAAAAGCCAAGCTGTTGCAGTAAATGCGGCTCGGGCCATACGGTTGCGTCCTGGTTCCAACCTCGCCGCAATAAGGCCGAATTCGCGTCAGGCGCGATCCGGCACGGCGATTGCCGTGATCGACGTGTGTCGTCCCGCATCGGGACAGACGTTGAGACGAGGATCACCGTCATGGCCGACGACATCGACCTTCATCTGGGCCGCCGCCTGCGCCGCCGTCGCCGCCTGCTGGGCCTGACCCAGCAGCAGTTGGCCGTCCAGGTCGGCATCCGCTTTCAGCAGATCCAGAAGTACGAATGCGGCGCCAACCGCATCTCCGCCGCGCGCCTGTGGCAGTTGGCCGAGGCGCTGGAAACGCCCGTCGCCTATTTCTACGATGGCCTGGCCGAGGCGATGGAGGCCGACGCACCGACTCCCAAGGCCGGCGAAGTCTTTTCGCGCAAGGAAACGCTGGATCTGATCCAAGCCTACTATCAGCTGGACGAACGGCCCCGCCGGCGTTTGCTGGATCTGGCCAAGTCCCTGCATGCGGGCGACGCGGCCGCCGCCTGATCTGCGCGTCTCCCTGATCTGCGCGTCTCCAAGGGGCGCCCATGCCGGCGAAAGCGCGGTAAGGGAATCCCATGACCGAATACGAAGCCTTCGCCATCGAACTGGCGCGCGAAGCCGCGCGCGTGTCCCTGCCCTTCTTCCGCTCGGACATAGGGCATGAGGACAAGGGCGGCGCGGCCGGCTTCGATCCCGTCACAGAGGCGGACAAACAGGCTGAGGCCGCCATCCGCCGCCTGATCGCCGCCCGCTATCCCGACCACGGCGTCATCGGCGAGGAGTATGGCGAGGATCGGCCGGACGCCGAGCACGTCTGGGTGCTGGATCCCATCGACGGCACGCGCGCCTTCATTTCGGGCCTGCCGCTGTGGACAACGCTGATCGCCCTTCGCACGGCCGGCAAGCCGACCGTCGGCGTCATCGCCCAGCCCTATCTGGATGAAATCTTCATCGGGGGTCCGTCCGGCGCGCGCCTGTTGCGCGGCGATGTCGAGACGCCGCTGGCCGTGCGGTCCTGCGAGACGCTGACCGACGCCGTCATCTCGACCACGGACCCCGACATCTTCAACGGCGCCGAACTGGGCGCCTGGACCCAGGTGCGTGCGACCGCCCGCCTGGCGCGCCTGGGCTGCGACGCCTACGCCTACGCCATGGTGGCGGCGGGCAAGATGGATCTGGTCGCCGAGACCAGCCTGAAGCCCTGGGACTGGTCCGCCCTTGTGCCCGTCATCGAGGCGGCGGGCGGCAAGGTCGTCAACTGGCGCGGCGCAGCGCCGGACGACAGGGGCCAGGTCCTCGCCGTCGGCGACGCGCGCCTGATCGACCAGGCGCTGGTGACGCTGAAACGCGCGGCCGCGTGACGCCCTCAACTGGCGCATATTGACGCAGGTCGCGAGACGGCGTCAGGGTGCGGACGGTTGTGGGGACGGATTTCGATGGCTGGGCAGTCCAAACTGGTTGTCGGCGTCGATGTGCCCTGGGTCACGAGTTGGAGCGGCGAGGAGATCACGGGCGCCGCGCCTTGCCGAACCGTCGGCGGCCGTCTCGCCCTGATGCAGGCCATCGCGCCCGGCAGTGGCAAGCCGCAATATTCGAAGAACCATCTGGTCCGACAGCGCCTCACGGTCGCGCGCATGCTGTGCCCGATGTGCGGCGAGCCGACTGAGGAGGGCGATCGCTGGACCCAGATCGCGACGCGCCGTTGCGCCGGTCAGCTCAGAGCGCGCGGCGGTCAGGTTCGCACCGACATCGCCGACGACCGGGTCATGATCGACGCCGGCTCGATCGCGCCCCTGCACCGCCGCTGCGTCGACCGCTCGATGAAATACTGCCCGCACCTGCGCGCCAGCGACGACGTAATGGTCATGCGCTTCCCGCGCGAGTGGATCGTTTTGCCCCTGCTGGTCAAGGCCGAGACCGGCCCCAGCGTCGCCGTCGCCTTCCTGCAGCTATGCGGCGTCACCCAGACGATCGACCGACGCTGGCGCGCCGAAACCGCCGCCTGAACGATCAGCCCGCCGTCACGTCCGCAGTCCTCGCCGATGAAACGGTGACCGCGTCGGCCGCAGGGGCGACCAGATCGGCCATAGCGTCGAATTCGTTCAGGAAGACGGCGCGCAGGTCGTCGGCCTCCATGATGACCTCGTGCTTGGCGCCGGCGACCTCGACGTAGCGGCCGCGCGGGATGCGTTTGGCGGCCCATTGGTTGGTCTGTTTCCACACCACGTCGTCGGCGCTGGCCTGGACGATCACGACCGGCGCCTTGACCGCCTTCAGGGCCTTGGGCTTCAGCGCCCGCTCGCCGGCGTCCAGCGCAAAGGCCAGCCAGCCATAGGTGGGACCGCCGATGGCCAGGTGCGGACAGGCGTAGAGCTGCTGACGCCACATCTCATAGCGGGTCTCGTCCGAGGTCAGGGCGTCTTCGGCGAAGTTGTGGTCGAACGGATCGTCGGGGTCGCCCAGGATATAGTCGCCGGCCTGGCCATGGCGGATGTTCCAGCGCACCACCAGCTTGACCGACCACATCGACCGTTTGCCGGTCTTGATGCGCAGCATGGGGCTGGACAGCACCGCGCCGGCGAACCGGTCCTCGCCGCTTTCCAGCGACAACAGATTCAGGCACGCGCCCATCGAGTGCCCGACCATGATCCAGGGCTTGGGGCACTGGTCTTCATAGGCGTTCAGCAGGCGGTTGTAGTCGTCCAGAAACTCCTCCACCGCACGGGCGTGACCCTTCAGCCGGTCGGGCAGCAGGCGGGCCGACAGCCCTTGGCCGCGCCAGTCGTGGGTCAGCACGCACCAGCCGCGCGCCAGGAAGTTGCCGATCACCTCATAGTATTTTTCGATCGGCTCGGTGCGGCCGGGGCTGAGCACCACGGTGCCGCGCACCTTGTCCGCAGCGAGATGAGACGGCTTCCACAGCCCGGCGCGCAGGCGCATTCCGCCCGCGCCGCGAAACCAGTCGCCCTTTCCGCCGGGCGGCGAGGCGGCGCCGGGAACCCCCATCAACGGGGCGTTGGCGGCGAAGGCTTGGGCGCGGTTCACTCGGGCTTCCTGAACTTCAAGGTCATGCGATCGCTCTCGCCGATCGCGTCATATTTGGATCGGTCGAAGGCGGGGTCCGCCGGTTCGCCGCGCGGCGCCGTCAGGCGCGTAGGCGCCAGGGTGTCGACGCCGAACGGGTGGTCCTTGGTGTCTTCCGGATTGGCGTTGATCTCGGACGCCTCGACGAAGACGAAGCCCGCCTCGGCCGCCAACTGGCGCACGAAGGCTTCCTGGACATAGCCATTGGCCGCGACCGGATCCTGATCCTCCGCCGGGGACAGTCGATGTTGCTCGACGCCCAGGATGCCGCCGGGGCGCAGGGCGGCGAAGGCGTCGGCGAAGGCCTTTTCCGCAATGCCCGCCGCCATCCAGCCATGCAGGGTTCGCATGAACAGGCACATCTCGGCCGTGTCCGCCGCGATCACCGGGCCGGACCCCGCGCCGAAGACCGAAAACTGCGGTTCCCCATAGAGCTTCTTGTCGCTGGAGAACCGGGTGCGGAAGGCGGTGTTCAGCACGGCCTGCGCCGGATCGGCGGTCGGTCCTTCGGGGAACAGGGCGGCGACATAGGTTCCCGCCCCCTTGGCCAGATAGGGGGCCAGGATTTCGGTGTACCAGCCGCTGCCGGGCCAGAACTCCACCACCGTCATCTTGGGTTGAAGACCAAAGAACCGCAGCGTCTCCATCGGGTGACGGAAGGCGTCGCGCGCCTTGTCCTGGGCCGAGCGCCAAGATCCCTCGACCGCCCATTCCAGCGAGCCTTCCGGCGGCCCCGCGGGTGTGGGCGGCGCGGCGGGCGCCTTTGCGGCCTCGTCCTTGCGCCCGCAAGCCGCCACGCCGGTCAGCCCCAGCGCCGCAGCGCCGCTCAGCAGAAACCGACGCGACAATCCGCTCGCGCTCGCCAGACGATCAGCCATTCAAAACCTCCGCAGGACGCCGGGACCCGCGTCCGACACACCCTGACGCCTTGGGCTTAATCGGGTTCGCAGGTCCGGTCAAAACGCAAGACAGCCTATTCGGGCTTGCGGAAACGCAGGGTCATCCGATCGCTCTCGCCGATGGCGTCGAAGGCGGCGCGTTCCTCGGGCGTCAGGGTGCGGCCGGACGGATCGTTGCGCGCGGCCGACTGGCGGATCGGCGGCAGGGTCCAGACCCCGAACGGGTGATTGTGGTCGTCCTTGGGATTGGCGTTCAGTTCGCTGCGCGCCTCCAGCACGAAGCCGGCGTTGCGCGCCTCATGGATCACATAGCTTTCTGGCACATAGCCGGTGGAGGCGACGTCAGCGACATTCAGACCCTCCGCGCTGCGGTGCTGTTCGACGGCCAGCACGCCGCCGGGCTTCAAGGCCTTGAAGAAGGCCTGCAGATACGGCTGGGTCCGGTCGTTACGCGACCAGTTGTGGAAGGCGCGAGCCACCAGAATGAAGTCGGCGGTTCCGTCCGCCACGCCCATGCTTTCCAGCGGGCGATTGACCGGCACATAACGACCGCCGGTCGCCGCCGCATAGGGTTCAAGGATGTGCCGCCACCAGCTGGCGCCGCCCGGCTCGATCTCCACCACCGTCATGCCCGGCGTCAGGCCCCAGAAGGTCAGGGATTCATACGGATGACGATAGACGTCGCGCGCCCGGTCGGCGGCGGGCCGGGTCTCGGCGGCGATGGCGGTCTGCAAGGCCGTGTCGTCGGAGAAGGTCGGCATGGCGCTGGACAGGGCCGAGCGCGGCGGCGTCCACGCGCCCTGGGTCTGGGGCGACTGTTGGGCCAGGGCGGGGGCGGCGGATAGCAGGACGGCGGCGAGGCCGTAGACGGCAAGGCGCATGATCGAGGGCTCCAGGTTCAGGTCGTTCTCCATAGGCAGGCGGGCCGCCCGCGCAAATGAACTTCGCGAGACACAGGCGGATTTGACGCAAGCAAAATCGTGCGAGCGGCGCCCTTGACGCCGTTTCGCCGGTTCCCATCTTTGCTTCCGAGAGCGCCGATTTCGGGTTCTCCAGACTGACGGCGCCGGTTTCGGGTCGTCGATCTGATCTCCCACCGTCCGGGCCAAAACGCCGGGCGGCTCAACCTTGCTGATCCTCAGGAGGATGCTGATGCGTACCTATGATTTCACCCCGCTGTACCGTTCGGCCGTCGGCTTCGACCGTCTGGCCAATCTGCTGGAAAACGCCTCGCGCGCGACCAGCCAGGACACGGGTTACCCACCCTACAACATCGAGACCACGGGCGAGAACGCCTATCGCATCGAGATCGCCGTCGCCGGCTTCAGCCCCGACGAGCTGAACATCGAGGTGAAGGAAAACCTGCTCACCGTGACCGGCCGCAAGACCGCCAACGACGATACGGCGACGCAGAAGACCTATCTGCATCGCGGTCTGGCCGAGCGCGATTTCGAGCGCCGCTTCCAGCTAGCCGACTATGTCGTCGTCAACGACGCCAATCTGGTCAACGGTCTGCTGTCGATCTCGTTGAAGCGCGAGCTGCCCGAGGCGCTGAAGCCCCGCCGTATCGAGATCGGCGCCGGCCAGCCGCTGATCGAAGGCCAGGCCGAGAAGAAGGCTGAAGCGGCCTAAGCCGTTTCAAGGCGAACTATGAAAGGGCGGCGTTCGCGCCGCCCTTTTTCTATTCCGCCAAGTGCGAGAAGGCGGCGACGACCTGTTCATAGGCGGGGCGTTTGAACGGCACGATCAGGTCGCAGGCGTCCGACAGCGGCCCCCAGCGCCAGGCGTCGAACTCGATCTCGTCGTCGGCCGCCAGATCGATCTCGGCTTCGTCGCCGGTGAAGCGGAAGGCGAACCACTGCTGCTTCTGACCCTTGAAACCGCGCCAGGCCTTGGCGTTGTTCATGGCTTCGGGCGGGAAGTCGTACAGGATCCAGTCGTCCGTCCGCGCCAGCAGTTCGATCGAGGTGACGCCGGTCTCCTCGTGCAGTTCGCGGCGGGCGGCCGCTTCCAGATCCTCGCCCGCATCGACGCCGCCTTGCGGGAACTGCCAGTTATGCGGGCCGGGCGTAGCGTGCCGCTGGCCGTACCAGACCAGACCCTCGCGGTTGAACAGCACGACCCCGACATTGGGGCGGTAGGCGTCGAGACCGGACACTAGCGCCCCGGCCGCATCGACATGGACGAGGCCGGGGCCAGTTGCAGGCCGCGCTGTTCCAGACCGGCGGTCCAGCGGGCGGCGGCCTCGACCGTCACCGGATAGCTGAAGCCGGCCCCCAGGGCCGAACCGCGCAGCTTGGCCTGAGCTTCCAGACCATTCAGGGCGGCGACGATGGCGGCGGGCGACTGGGTCCGGTCGATGACGCGATCCGCGCTGGCTCGCGCCCAGGCGCCCGGCCGACGCTGGAACGAGCCGTCGTCAAGGAAGGCGACGCCGCGCTGGCGCAGGACGCTCAGGAAGGCGTTCATGCCCGTGTCCGAGCCGGCGAACCGGTCGCCCAGATAGTTGGTCACGCCGAAATAGCCGGTGGCGCGGCTCAGCAGCCAGTCCATCTTGGCGGTCACGTCGTCGGCGCCGCCGTCGGCCAGCAGCGTATAGGGGCCGGGGTCGTTGTCGGGATAGCCGGTCGGCTCCATCGGCATTTCCAGCATGACCTCATGGCCCTGGGCGCGCGCCTGGTCGATCCAGCCCTGCAGATTGTCGGCATAGGGCACGAAGCTGAGCGTGACCTCCGGCGGCAGGCGTTCGATCGCCGCGCGGGTGGTGACGGCGTTCAGGCCCAGCCCGCCGACGATCAGCGACACTCGCGGCTTGCCGTTCGGACGGAACGGGCGAGCATAGGCCTGGGCCGGCACGCGGCCGTCGGGCGCGATCATCGGCAGGGGACCGTTCGATCCGGGCTGCGACAGGCCGGCGATGGGCGCCTTGGCCAAGGGCGAGGCCGCGCGGACCGGCGCCATGATCGGCGCGCCCTGACCCGAGACGCTGCCGCCGTCTGGCAGGGTTATGACGGCGTCGCCGCCTGCGGCCGGATCGGCGCCGCCCGCCAGATTCTGATACAGCCCCATCGCGCCCATGGAGAAGGCCTCGAAGCCCGTCGGGGCCGGCGCTTGCGCTGCGGCCGCCTCGCGTTCCAGCGCGACATGGGCCGAAGGTGTTCCCGCCTTGGGATCACCCAGCACCGTCAGGAACAGGGCGCTGGTGCTGAGCAGCAGCAAGCCTGCCAGACCGGCCGCGACCGGCGGCCTCTTCAGGGCGTCGATGACAGGTTTCAGGCTCGGGCCGTCCTTGGCGCGCGGGGCGGTCCCGGCGGTGGCGGCGAGTGCGGATTGGCGTTTGGCGAACATGGGCAAGAGTGGAACCGATCTGGAATCCTACGCCCGCATCATCGGGCGCCGTCGGTTAAGAAACCCTAACGGGCGGTTCACCATGATCGACGCGGTGATTTCTGGGAGCGGCTGTCACGGATCGTGCGTTGACGCGGGCGACTTCGCCCTTCCAGATGCCGACCTCCCCGCGCCAACCCCAAGCCGTCCCAGGATATTTGAGATGATGAGTCCCGCCGCCGACGACGCCCTGCGTGACGAGGTCCGACTGCTCGGCGGCATTCTGGGCGACATCATCCGCGACGAGGGTGGTCAGGCCCTGTTCGACCATGTCGAGGCGGTGCGACAGGCTTCGATCGCCTATCACCGCGACCCGGCCTCGCACCCCGCCAAGCGGCTGGAGAAGCTGCTGACCGCCATGTCGGTGGATCAGGCGGCCGGCTTGGCGCACGGCTTTGCCCTATTCTCTCTGCTGGCCAATATCGCCGAAGACCGCTCGACCCGCCGCCGCGCCCAGAGCCAGGCCGAGGCCGGCGCCCGGCCCGACACGCCGGAAGGCGCGCTGAAGCGTCTGGCCGATCAAGGCGTGGATCGCGAGGCCGTGCGCGCCCTGCTGGATCAGTCGCTGATCTCGCCCGTCCTGACCGCCCACCCGTCCGAGGTCCGGCGCAAGAGCGTCATCGACCGCATCGCCGCCATCACCGACCTGCTGGACGCCTGCGACAAGGCCGGCGACGCCTGCACCCTGGACGCCATCGCCGAACCGCTGCGCCGCCAGATCGTCATCCTGTGGGCCACGCGTCTGGTCCGCACCCAGGGGCTGGTGGTGCAGGACGAGATCGACACCGTGGTCTCCTTCCTGGACCGCATCTTCCTGCACGTCGCGCCAAAGCAGTTGTCGGCCTGGCGGCGATTGCTGGAGGCGCCCGGGCTGAAGCCCTTCATGCGCGTCGGCACCTGGGTCGGCGGCGACCGCGACGGCAATCCCAACGTGGACGCCACGGTGATGGCCGCCGCCTTCCGCACCCAGGCGCGGGCCGTGGTGACCTTCTATCTGGACGAGGTGCACGCCCTGGGCGCCGAACTCAGCCTCGCGGCCGAACTGGCCCAGGTGTCGCCCGAGCTTCAGGCCCTGGCCGACGCCGCCCACGACCCCTCGCCACACCGCGCGGACGAGCCCTATCGCCGCGCCCTGACCGGCGTCTATGCCCGCCTCGCCACCACGCACGAAAAGCTCGGCGACGCCCCCCCGCCCCGTCGCCCCGCGGTCCAGGCCGAACCCTATCCCGGCCCCGACGCCTTCGAGTCTGATCTGAAGACGCTTCACGACAGCCTGGTGTCGCACCACGGCGGCGTCTTCGCCGACGATCGGCTCAGCGACCTGATCACGGCGGTCGAGGTGTTCGGCTTCCATATGGCGACCCTGGACATGCGCCAGAACGCCGACGTCCATGAACGCGTCGTCGCCGACCTGCTCAAGGTCGCGGGCGTCCAGTCCGACTATCTGGCGCTGGACGAGGAAGGCCGCCTGAAGGTGCTCGCCGCCGAACTGGCCTCGCCGCGCCTGCTGTTCAGCCCCTATGCCGACTATGAGCCGGAAACCCTGAAGGAGCGCGCCATCCTTCAGGCGGCGGCGACCGCGCTCGCCGCCTTCGGCTCCCAGGCGATCCGCACCCATATCGTGTCCAAGACGGATGCGGCGTCCGACCTGCTGGAAGTCTATCTGCTGCTCAAGGAGGTCGGTCTCTACCGACCCGAGGACCCCGCCGCCTGCCCTATCCAGGCCGCCCCCCTGTTCGAGACCATAGAGGATCTGCGCGCCGCCCGCCCCACCCTGGAGCGGCTGTTGCAGGAACCTTCCGCCCTCGCCGTCGCCCAGGCGCGCGGGGTGCAGGAGGTGATGATCGGCTATTCGGATTCGAACAAGGACGGCTCCTACCTGACCTCCGGCTGGGAGTTGCACGAGGCTTCGCGCGCCTTGGTCGAGGTGACGCAGAAGCACGGGCTGAAGCTGCAACTGTTCCATGGGCGCGGCGGCACGGTCGGGCGCGGCGGCGGCTCGTCCTTCGCCGGCGTCCTGGCCCAGCCGGAAGGCACTGTCCAGGGCCGCATCCGCACCACCGAACAGGGCGAGGTCATCGCCAACAAATACGGCGAGCCGGAGATCGCGCTTCGCAATCTGGACGCCCTGACCTGCGGCGCCATGCTGGCCTCGCTGGGCAAGGGCACGGATCACGCCTTCACCGCCGAACACGGCGCGACCCTGTCGGACCTGTCGGCGCGTTCAATGGCCGCCTATCGCAAGCTGGTCTATGAGACCGACGGCTTCGTCGACTACTACCGCGCCGCCACCCCCATCGCCGAGATCGCCGATCTGAAGATCGGCTCGCGCCCGTCGTCGCGGACGGCCTCGACGCGGATCGAGGATCTGCGCGCCATTCCCTGGGTGTTCAGCTGGTCGCAGAGCCGGGTCATGCTGCCCGGCTGGTTCGGCTTCGGTTCGGCGGTGCAGGGCAAGGACATGGGCGAGCTGAAGGCGATGGCCGAGGCCTGGCCCTTCTTCAAGACCCTGGTCCAGAACATGGAGATGGTCATGGCCAAGTCCGACATGACCATCGCCCGCCGCTACGCCACCCTGGTCCCCGACGCCTCTCTGGCCTCGCGCATCTATGGTGAAATCCGCGAGGAGTGGCAGCGCACCCACGACGCCATCCTGGCCATCACCGGCCATGACGCCCTGCTGGGCGGCCAGCCCGAGCTGGACCGGCTGATCCGGCTGCGCATGCCCTATGTCGAGCCGCTGAACCACGTCCAGATCGAACTGATCCGCCGCCGCCGCGCAGGCGACGACGACCCCCGCGTCCGCGAGGGCATCCTTCTGGCCATCAACGGCGTAGCGGCCGGCTTGCGAAACAGCGGCTGACTACAGCCACTTCGTCCGTTTGAACGTCACATACAGCGCCGCGCAGATGGCCGCGATCACGCCCAGGACCGCATAGTATCCGTATTCCCAGCGCAGCTCGGGCATGTGTTCGAAGTTCATACCGTAGATGCCGGCGATGGCGGTCGGCACGGCCAGAATGGCGGCCCAGGCGGCCAGCTTGCGCGTGATCAGGCCCTGACGCTGCTGCTCCAGCAGGTTGGCCACTTCGAACACCGACGACAGGATGTCGTTCAAGCCCCCCAGCCGGCTGTTCACCCGCCGCACGTGGTCGCCGACGTCGCGGAAATAGGGCCGAACGTCCGGATCGATACAGGGCAGGTCCAGCGACTGGAGCCGTCCCAGCACCTCTTCCATCGGCCCCAGGATGCGCCGAAACTTCAGCAGCTCGCGGCGAAGGGTGAAGAGCCGGCGGATTTCCAGGCGTGACAGAAAGGCGTCCAGCGTCCGCTGCTCCATCTCCAGAACGCTGTCCTCGACATCGTCCACGATGGGGGCATAGGCGTCGACGATGAAATCCAGAATGCCGTGCAGGACGAAGTCGGGACCCTTCTTGAGCTGCAAGGGCGAGGCTTCCAGCTGTGTGCGCAAATGGTTGTGGGCGCGGGCCGAGCCGTGACGGATGCTGACCACATGGTCGTTGCCGACGAAGACGTGCGTTTCGCCATAGGCCAGCCGATCATCGATCTTCATGGCCGTGCGCGCCACGACGAACAGTTCGCGGCCATAGACCTCGACCTTGGGCATCTGGTGCGCCGCCAGGGCGTCCTCGACCGCCAGCGGATGCAGCTTGAACCGTTCCACCAGAACGTCGATCTCGGCGTCCGTCGGATCGTACAGCCCCACCCAGACGAACTCGCCCGGCTCCAGCGCCAACCCCTCGGGCGTAAGCGGCGCCTCTCGCACGCGCTGGCCGTCGCGATAAACGTAGGAGGCGACGACGGTCATGAAATCTCCAGCAGATGCCTGCCCTGACTTAGAGGGTGAGAAGCCTCAGTAGAAGCATCGGATGCGCAGACGGTTCGATCCTGACCGAAATGTCATGACGTCGAATTATTCAAGCGGCGCCATTCGGCCGTAGAAGCTTCGCCGTTTCGATCGGATCCAGCTTCACCGTTAGCCACCCCGGACAACAAGGGGTTGGAAAACGGAACTCAGGATCATGCTCAAAATCGTCTCTATCACGGCCGCCGCGGTCCTCTCGGCCGGTTCAGCAAACGCCGCGCAGTTCGAAGCCCACATCCCCTATGGCGATCTCGATCTGTCGACCCGACATGGAGCGGCTGCATTCGATGCACGCGTCAACGGCGCCGCGGATCGCTTTTGCCGTAGTGTCCGATCGATTGAGCGCCCGGTCTGTCGCAATAGTTTCAGGCAGGAAGCGTTGTCTCTGTTGCCCGACCATCGCCGAGCCGAATATGCGCGCGGGCGCTTCGCCTTCGACGCTTGAAACGCAAGACGCCGCCGGACAGATCGTCCGGCGGCATCCGACTTATAGATAGGCGGCTTTCACCAAGGCCTCATCCGTCCCAAAGAACGGAATGCCCTTGATCAGGAAACCGGGAAGCCTCGGACCTTCAGCAGGGCCGCCACGTCCGGGTCGCGGCCGCGGAAGGCGCGATAGGCTTCGGCGCGATCGGTGGTGTTGCCGGGGGCCAGCATGATCGACTTGAAGCGGCCGGCGATGTCCGGATTGAACACGTCGCCCGACTCTTCGAAATAGGCCCAGGTGTCGGCGTCCATCGTCTCGGACCACAGATAGCTGTAGTAGCCCGCCGAATAGGCATCTGACGTGAACAGGTGATTGAACTGCGGCAGGCGGTGCCGCATCACGATCTCCTTGGGCATGCCGATCCGCGCCAGGCTGGCCTTCTCAAACGCATCGATATCGGTTGGCGGCACGGCCTGCGTGTGCAGGTCCATGTCGACGATGGCCGAGGACAGATAGCTGACCGTCGCATAGCCCTGGTTGAAGGTGGCGGCGGCCTCGATCTTGTTGACCAGTTCGGCCGGCATGGCCGCGCCCGTCTGATAGTGCTTCAGATAACCGTCCAGAATCGGGCGGCTCAGCACCCAGTGCTCGTGCACCTGCGACGGATATTCGACGAAGTCGCGCGGCGTATTGCCGTACGACGGATAGGTCACCACCGACGACAGATAGTGCAGGGCGTGGCCGAACTCGTGGAACAACGTCTCGGCGTCGTCCAGCGAGATCAGCACGGGCTCGCCCGGCTCCGGCTTGGTGAAGTTGTTGTTGTTCGACGCCAGGATGACCTTGGAGCCGTCCAGCTGCGAGAACGACCGATAGGTGGTCATCCAGGCGCCCGAACGCTTGCCCGGACGGGCGTAGTCGTCGGTGTAGTACAAACCGATCAGGCGGCCGTCGCGGCTCTTGTCATAGACCTCATAGGCCTCGACGTCCGGCTCGAAGGTCGGCACCGAACCCTTGGGCAGCTTCTTGAACTGGAAGCCGTACAGGCGCTCGGCCATGGCGAAGGAGCCGGCGCGGACCGCGTTCAGCTCGAAGTAGGGCTTCAGCTGGTTCTGATCCAGGTCGTACTTGGCCTTACGCACCTTCTCGGCGAAGTAGAGGTAGTCCCACGGCTCGATGTCGAAGCCGGCGATCGCCTTCATGTCGGCGACTTCCTCGGCGACGCGGGCCTTGGCCGGCGCCCAGACGCGGTCCATCAGGGCCTGAGCATTGGCCGGGGTCTTGGCCATCGTGTCCTGCATGCGCAGTTCGGCGTGGTTGCGATAGCCCAGCAGCTTGGCGCGTTGGTCGCGCAGCTTCACGATCTCGGCGATGGTCGCGTTGGTGTCGTTGGCGTCGCCGTTGTCGCCGCGATTGACGAACTTCTTCCAGACCTGCTCACGCAGGGCCCGATCGTCGGCGAAGGTCAGGAAGGGATCGACCGCCGATCGCGTGTTCAGGATCGCCCAGCCCTCCAGATTGCGGCTGCGTGCCGCGCTGGCGGCGGCCGCCTTGTTGGAGTCCGGCAGGCCCCGCACGCCGGCCTCGTTGGGGATCAGCGTCCAGGAATTCTCATCGGCGACGACCTTCTGGCCGAAGCGGGTGAAGGCGTTGGACAGGGCGGTGTTGATCCGGCCCAGTTCGGCCTTGCCGGCCGCGTCCAGATTGGCGCCCGAACGGATGAAGGCGTCGCGGCGACGTTCGGCCAGACGCTTCTGCTGGGCGCTGAGACCCGCCGCGTCCGCGGTGTCGGCGACGGCCTTGACCCGCTGGAACAGCTTCTCGTTGAAGGTGATCTCGTCAGCAGCCGCGGACAGCAGCGGCGACAGCTCGGTGTCGACCGCGTCATAGGCTTCGCCGCCGATGTTGGAGGTCATCACGCCATAGACATTGGACGCGCGGTCCAGCGGCTCGCCGGCCAGCTCCAGCGCCGCCATGGTGTTGGCGAAGGTCGGGGCCTCGGGGTTGTTGGCGATGGCGGCGATATCGGCGCGTTGCAGTTCGATGCCTTCCAGCATGGCTTCGCGCAGCTTGGCCGGCGTTACCTTGTCGAAGGGCGGAACGCCGTCATACTTCCCGGTCCAGGCCTGCAGCAGCTCGGCGCGCGGCGTCTGGCGGGGCAGGACGGCGCGGGCAATGCGCGCTTCCTCGGCGACGCTGGCGGCGGACGGCGCCGCAGCGGACCCGCCCGAGGTCGCGCCCGTGGAAGCGCAGGCCGACAGGGCCATCAGGCTGCCGCCCGCGATGAGAAGCTGGCGTCTATGCATGGAATGCTCCGAAACAAGATCATGGTTGCGATACACTTAGGCGCACGCATCGCCCCCGTCACCTGACGCGGGGATAAACTTGTCGCCAATCCGGTTGGATACGTCGTCGCACTGTTCTAAAGCCGGGCCATGGCTATTGGCGTTTTCGACTCCGGCGTGGGCGGCCTGACCGTCCACCGCGAACTGACCCGACGCTTCCCCCAGCGGGACTTCGTCTATCTGGCCGATCAGGCCCACGCCCCTTATGGCGGGCGCGGCGGCGAAGACATCGTCGAACTGACGAAAACCGGTTGCGAGCGTCTGTTCGCGGCCGGCGCCTCCGTCGTCGTCCTGGCCTGCAACACCGCCAGCGCCATTGCGCTTCGCCGCCTGCAACAGACCTGGCTGCCGGGTCTGCGCGAGCGTTTGGGCCGCCCGGTCAACATCCTGGGCATCATCGTCCCGACCATCGAGGCGGCGACCGGCAAGCCTTGGAGTTTCGAGGCCGAGCGCCCGCAGGAGGGCGAAAAGGTCGCCTCCATCGACATCACCGGCGTATTCTGCACCGCCGCCACCGCCATCAGCCGCGTCTATGAGATCGAGATCGACAAGCGGCGCGAGGACATCGCCGTCTTCTCTGAACCCTGCCCCGGCCTGGCGGGCCTGATCGAACTGGGCGCGCCGCCGGAGGAGCTGAAGGTGGTGATCGACGACCACGTCGATGCGCTGCGTCGCCGCATCGGCCGCCACCCGGACAAGGCCATCCTGGGCTGCACCCACTATGAGATCGTCGCCGAACTGTTCGCCCAGGCCCTGCCGGCCGGGACCGTTCTGATCGAACAGCCGACGGCGGTGGCGGATGCGCTGGAGCGCTATTTCAAGGCGCACCCCGAATACGATCTGGGCGACAGCGGGCGTCGCGACTTCCTGACCACCGGCCAGGCCGGGCCGCAGTCGGCACTGGTGTCCCAGTTCTGGGGCGCGCCGGTGACGTTCGAACAGGCCTAAGGGCTCAGCAGCCCGGACAATCGGGCAGCGGCTCGGTCTCCAACTGCAATGTCGTATGGCCAATGGCGTAGCGCTTCGCCACGGCCTGGGCCTCGCAGATCAGGGCCGCCGTGTCGGTGCGGTCGTGGACCAGGTGGGCGGTCAGGGCCGTCTCGGTCGTCGACAATCCCCAGACGTGCAGATCATGCACGGCTCGCACGCCCGGCAAGCCGATCAGCGCCTGTTCCAGAGCCGGCACGTCCACGCCCGTCGGGGCGCCGTCCATGGCCAGATTGACCGAGTCCTTCAGCAGGCCCCAGGTCGACCACAGGATCACGACCACGATCGCCAGGCTGACCAGCGGATCGACCACCGACCAGCCGGTCATCATGATCAGCCCGCCCGCCAGCACCACGCCCAGCGACACGCCTGCGTCGGCCATCATGTGCAGATAGGCGCCGCGCGCATTCAGGTCGTGCTGCGACTTCATGAACAGCAGCGCGGTGCCCAGGTTGATGACGAAGCCGATGCCGGCGACCGCCATGATGACGCCCGAGCCGACCGGGGCGGGCTCGTTGAACCGCCGCACGGCCTCGAACGCGATGGCCCCGCAGGCGAAGATCAGCAGCAGCGCATTGCCCAGCGCCGCCAGCACCGTCGCCTTGCCGAACCCATAGGTCCGCCGACCGCCCGCCGCCCCATGTGCGCCGCGTCGCGCCAGCCAGGCCGCCCCGCCCGCCATGGCCAGGCCCAGCACGTCCGACAGATTATGCCCGGCGTCGGCCAACAGGGCGGTCGAATCCGCGATCAGCCCCGCGCCGAACTCGCACGCTACGAACAGCAGATTGACCACCAGGCCAACGGCATAGCGCCAGTCGCCGATGTCCACCGGGCCGTGGCTATGTCCGTGATGGCTGTGAGAATGCCCATGGCCGTGATCCGCATGATCGTGGTCATGCCGGTGGCTGGGGCTGTGGTCGTGCGCGGCGTTCATGGCTCGCCTATACGCCCTCTGGCGCAACAGCCAAGCCGCTACATGATAACGCATTGAATGTTATCATGTAATATTGCGTCAGTGCTGGTGCATGGCGACAATGAGGCCGAGAGCGATCAGGGCCACGCCCAGCACTGCTCCCTCATATCGCGCCCATCGCTCCAGCCGCAGGATCGAGGCCCCAGCGCTGGCCAGGGCCGTGAAGACCGCCATGCCGGCGATGGTCCCCGCCGCGAACACCACCGTCAGCAGCGCCAGGGCCCCAAGGCCCGCCGAGGCCGAAGACAGATAGATGGGCAGCAGCACTTCGCCAGGCGAAACCGCCATCATGGCGACCAGACCGAGGAAGGCGGCCTTGTCGGACACGGCCGGCTCGGGCGTCTCGACCGCGGGACCACCGGCTATGGCCGGGCGCTTCAGGGTCGCGCGCGCCAGATAGAAGGCGCCGAACAGAAACAGCAGCACCGCCGCCAGGTGAGGCAGCACGCCCTCGATCCACTGATCCAGCGCCAGACCCGCCGCCACGATCAGACCGCCGACCACCGCCGTCGTGGCGATATGGGCCAGGCCCGCCGCCGTCACCGCCATCAGGATCCGCGACGGTCGCCAGCCTTGCGCCCGCCCGACCAGGGTGAAGGGCAGCCAGTGGGTCGGCAGGGCCGCATGCAGGAAGGCCGCAACGAAGCCGCCGCCCAGCAGGGAAAGCATGACGGACTGTTCGGGACCGGGGGACATGACCGGCCCTATAGCGTGTTACTTTATAACGGTCGAGAAGAATCGGCGATCAGAGCCAATCGGCAAACGGCTCGCGGTCCAGCATCTCTTCATAGGTCGGGCGCGGCCGGATCACGGCCCACTGATCGCCATCCACCAGCACCTCGGGAATCAGGGGCCGGCTGTTGTATTCGCTGGACATCACCGCGCCGTAAGCCCCCGCGCCGGTGAAGACGATCAGGTCCTCGGCCTCCAGCGGCGGCAGCGCGCGGTCACGCGCGAAGGTGTCGCCCGTCTCGCACACCGGCCCAACCACGTCATAGGACGTCGCCCCGCCCTCGCGCGGATTGACCGGCTGGATGTCGTGGAAGGCGTCGTACAGCGCAGGCCGCATCAGGTCGTTCATCGCCGCGTCCAGCACCAGAAAGCGCCGTCCGTCCGAGCGTTCGTTGACCTGGATCACTTGGCTCAGCAACACCCCGGCGTTGGCGGCCAGCAGCCGGCCCGGCTCGAACGCCGCCTCAACGTCCAGCCCGTTCAGAACCCGCGCGGCCATGGCGACATACTCAGCCGGCGACGGCGGCTCGGTCCCACCGGAATAGGGCACGCCCAGCCCGCCGCCCAGATCCAGCCGGGTCACGGCATGACCCTGAGCCCGCAGTTTGCGCGTCATGTCCGCCAAGACCTCGAAGGCGGCCTCCAGCGGCGTCAGGTCGGTGATCTGGCTGCCGATATGGCAGGCCAAGCCCACCGGCGTGACATGGGGCGAGGCCGAGGCGTGGGCATAGAGGTCCATCGCCTCCTCGACCGGCACGCCGAACTTGTCGCCCTTGCCGCCCGTAGTGATCTTGGCGTGACCGCCCGCGCCCACGTTCGGATTGACCCGGACGGCGATGGCCGGCGATGCATCCATCATGGCCGCAACGGCGATCAGCCGATCCAGCTCGGCGCCGGATTCGACGTTGATCTGACGCACGCCGACGCTGATGGCGAAGGCCATTTCCACATCAGTCTTACCCACGCCGGAGAAGATGATCCGGTCGGACGGCACGCCGGCAGCAAGAGCCCGACGGATTTCACCCTCCGACACCGTGTCGGCGCCGGATCCCAGTTTCGCCAGAGTCGCCAGCACCGACAGGTTGGAGTTGGCCTTGACCGCAAAGGCGATCAGGGCCTCGCCTAGCGCATCCCGATGCGCATCGGCGGCAGCGCGCAGCAGGCCGTAATGCCGCTTCAGGGTCGCGGTCGAATAGACATAGGTCGGCGTGCCGACCTCGTCCGCGATCAGCTCCAGCGGCACGCCCTCGGCATGGAGGGCGCCGTCCTTCAGGTCGAAATGGTGCAACTTACCGCGGGTCGTTCTGGGCGGCGCCGGCGCCGATCGGGTTGGATGGGCCGCCGTCGATCGGCACGCTGCTGGACGGACGGTTCATGGTCGCCGGCTCGGGCAGGCCCGGCGCTCGGCTGCTGCGCGGCGCACGCTCGGTCTCGCGCACCGGCGATTCCAGATCGGCCATCCGGCCGCAGGCGGAGGTCAGGAGGGCGAGCGCGCCCGCGAGGATCAGAGATTTTTTCACAGGCGGGCTCTCCAGTCGGCGATGCGCGCACGGACCTGTTCCGGCGCGGTTCCCCCATAGCTTTGGCGGCTTTGGCACGAAGCCTCGGCGGTCAGCACCTTGTAAACCGCTTCGGTGATCCCTGGCTCCAGTTTCTGCATTTCTTCCAGCGGCAGTTGCGACAGATCCACGCCCAACCCCTCCGCCCGTTTGACCGCCGCGCCGGTCACGTGGTGCGCCTTCCTGAACGGCAGGTTCAGTTCACGCACCAGCCAGTCGGCCAGATCCGTCGCGGTCGAAAAGCCCGCGCCCGCCGCCTGGGCCATCCGCTCGGTATTCGGTTGCAGCGCCGACACCATTGCCGTCATGGCGACCAGGGCCAGGTCCAGGGCGTCGAACGCCTCAAACACCGGCGGCTTGTCCTCCTGCATATCCTTGGAATAGGCCAGCGGCAGACCCTTCATCACCGTGGACAGGGCGACCAGCGACCCCATGATCCGGCCCGTCTTGGCCCGCACCAGTTCGGCGGCGTCGGGGTTACGCTTCTGCGGCATGATCGACGAGCCGGTGGTCAGGTCGTCGGGCAGGCTGGCGAAACCGAACATCGGCGTCATCCACACCACGATCTCTTCGGCCAAGCGCGACAGATGCCCCGCCGTGATCGAGGCGGCGGCCAGGCTCTCCAGGGCGAAGTCCCGGTCCGACACCGCATCCAGCGAGTTCGCCATCGGCCGGTCGAAGCCCAGCTCAGCCGCCGTCATCTGTCGGTCGATGGGGAAGGGCGAACCGGCAAGGGCCGCGGCGCCCAGCGGGCTTTCATTCATCCGGGCGCGGGCGTCGGCGAAACGTCCGGCATCACGGCCAAACATCTCGACATAGGCCATCAGATGGTGACCCAGGGTCACGGGCTGGGCGGTCTGCAAATGGGTGAAGCCGGGCATCAGGTCGCCGGCATGTTGTTCGGCGCGCGTCAGCAGCGCAGCCTGCAAGGCCTTCAACTGCGCGACCGAGCGATCGCAGGCGTCGCGCACCCACAGGCGGAAATCGACGGCGACCTGATCGTTGCGGCTGCGCGCCGTGTGCAGGCGGCCGGACGGCTCGCCGATCAGTTCATTGAGGCGCGCCTCCACATTCATGTGGATGTCCTCGAACTGGTCGCGGAACGGGAAGGTCCCGGCCTCGATCTCGGACTGGATGACCTCCAGCCCGCCCAGGATCGCGTCCGCATCGGCCTGCGCGATGATGCCCTGCTTGGCCAGCATGCGGCAGTGGGCCCGCGATCCGGCCAGATCCTGACGCCAAAGGCGCTGGTCGACGCCGATGGAGACGTTGATCGCCTGCATGATCTCGGCGGGGCGCGACGAAAAGCGTCCGCCCCACATGTCTTGACCCGCGGGCTTCACCGGCGCAGTCGAACCGCCGGATGGATTGGCGTCGGAAGAAGGTGTTTCGGTCATGAGCGGCTCAAGAAAGGCGATCTGGGCGGTCGTCGGCGCGGTCGTCGTCGTCAGCACCATCGCCGGCGCCGGCGGCATGGCGATGTCGCTATACGCCAATCATCGCCAGAAGGCGCAAGTCGAACAGACCACAACCGCCGCTGCGGCGCCAAAAAGCGATCTGGCGCGCTTCGCGGTCGGATCCCTGGCCGCGCTGTCGACCCCGGCCGAATCAACCTCGGCGCCCGAATACGCGTTCCGCGATCGCACGGGCACAGCCGTCCGCTTCTCGGCCTTCCAGGGCAAGGTCGTGGTCGTCAACCTTTGGGCGATGTGGTGCGCACCCTGCAAGGCGGAAATGCCCACGCTCCAGGCGCTGGCGAAGGCTTATGAGACGAAGGAGGATCTGGTTGTCCTGCCGATCAACGTCGACGCCACGCCCGACGCCGCAGCCGAGGCGAAACGCTTCTTGGCCGACCACGCGCCCCTGCCGTTCTACAGTGACGCCAAATTCCAGCTGCCGTTCGAGTTCCCCGGCAAAGGCGCCATGCCGCAGACCATCGTCCTGGATCGTCAGGGCCGCATCCGCGCCGTCATGAAGGGCGAGGCGGACTGGTCCAGCCCGGAAGCGCGCGCCCTGATCGATGCAATCTTGGCGGAAGGCGGCGCACCGCCTCTCACCTGATCGTCTTTAGTTGCTGTTCGCCGGAACGCGCTGGTCGGTCGCGGGATTGATCGCGCCGGGCTTGCCCTCGGCCGCCGCCTCGGCCTGTTCGGTTTCGAGCTTGTCAGCGACCTTGCCGGCCCCGCTCTCGACCGCCTGCGCCGCCTTCATCGCGCCGCCCTCGATCACTTCGCCGGCCTGAGACGCGACATCGGCCGTCTTGTCGGCCGCAGCCTCGGCATGCGCCTCGGTCTTTTCCTGCTCGGCCTGGGTGCAGGCGGCAGCACCCAGCGTCATTGCGGCGACGGCCGCCATCAGGGCTTTGGTTCGGATCGTCACGACGAAACTCCGGTCAAGGTTGAAAGCTCGACCGAAAAACGCAGCACAACGGCGCAGGTTGCAGTCAGGCCAGAGCAAGCGGAACCATAGAACCCGACATTGGGTTTGGCTCCGAAAGTGGAGGAGGAGACGGCAATGGACGAGTTTCGCAGAGACGACCCGAATGTGATCATTCCGATCGCCAGCACGCTCCCGCGTGTGGAGGAAACAATTATCGTCGAGCGCGAAAGCAGCACAGGCTGGTGGTTGGCCGCTCTGCTGGGCGCGATCGTAATCGCCGTCGCACTATGGTTGTTCACCAGGCCCTCCGATCGTGATCCATCGGCAGAGCTTCGCCTGGCCCAGGCCGAAGCCGCTGCCGCCGACGCCCAAGCCACCGCGCAAAGCGCCCTTGTCAGGAACAGTGAGGCCGACGCCCGCGACAGTATCGCGCTGGCCCAGGCTCAGGCCATGGCGGCTCGGGCGGAAGCAGACAGGGCGATCCAACAAGCGCGCGCAGCACAGGCCCGAGCCGCCGAACCGGTGGTGATCGAACGCCAGACGGTGGTTCGGCCGGCCTCGAGCGGAGACGTGGTCATCGCACCGACCTCACCTCAACCTTAAGTCTTTCTGAGACAAACTCTTGGATTGCCAAGAAGGGATAGACGTGGGAGCTTGTCTGGTCCGAAAAGGAGACAGCCGTGTTCCCAGTTTCTCTGCTCTTCGCCGCTACTCTCGCCGCTCAGGCTTCTGGTCAGACGTCGCCGGCTGGCGAGGTCGCAACGCCTCAGACTGGACCAGTCGCTCAGACCACAGCGCAGGAACGGCCTCGGCGTGTCTGCGAACGGCGAGCTCTGACGGGACGCCGGCTTGAGCAGACCATCTGCTACACGCCTGAGCAATATGCCGCTCTGGTCGAGGCAAAGCGCAAGGAACTTCGTGAAATCCAGAGCCGCGATGCGGTGCAGTACGACCGCTCGATCGTCGGCATCCCGCCCGGACCGCTTTGATCTGTCAGTCTTTACACCTTGGGCTGCTGGCAGCGACGCAGACCCAGGCGTTGCCGATTGCGGGGTGACTCGACAAGAACTCCGCACCGGATGCGCTCTCAGCAGCGCGCAAATGGCCTTGTTTGAACGATCATCCAGTGCCGGCCCGAGATAGCCAGCGAGCTTTGCTCTATATCTGAACCAGAGCGGAACAACCACTCACTGGTCTTCAGGGGACATTGGAGATGCGGTCTGTAGCATTCCTGGTCATCGGGACAGCTGTGTTGTCCGCGCCCGCATTTGCGCAAGACGCAGAGACACCAAAATACGTCGTGGCGGTCGCCTTGTCCCAGGCAGGTCAAATCGTCGATGCTCCGTCCCTGACCATGTCTCCTGGCTCCTCCGCCTATGCGCAGGTCGATGGACGTTATCGTATCGACACAAGTCTGACGGAAGGCGCAGGTCAGCGGCTGACGTTGAAAGCAACGATTGCTCGTCCTGAAGCTGAGCAATGGATCGTCGTTGCTCGACCGATGCTCACCCTCAACGGAGGGGGACGCGCGACAGTTCGATTGCTTGGCATAGGCGGGAACACGGTCGAACTGACCATCCAACCTGCACCAAGTCCGCCAACCCTGTAATCTTTAGGTTCTGTCAGCGGTTGGCGCCCTGGCTGGCTTCAGCGAAACGTCGCAGACGTCCGCATCGTCCCGAACATATCCGATACAAAGCGGAGTTCAGCGGTGTCGACCGCTGACGAACTTGGACCCTGGTTCTTAGGCTTGCAGGCCTTCCGACCACGCCGCACTGCGTCGCTGTTCCAATTGTCAGTTCTGCACATGGGAGCGCCGAACCTTCGCCCCTTCGACGGCCCAGATCGTGTCGTTGCCCACGGTGACCACGTAGATGGGCAGGCGATACAACAGCGATGCAAAGACATGGGTCTCCACCGGCAACGGGGAGACGATGTGGCTCACGACAAGCGCGTTCAACTGACCGTCGCGGGCGGCCTCACGTCGGTCAGATGTGATACAGGTCGCGGAAAGCTGGTCGCGCCGCAGCAGCGAATGGCCGTCCGCCGAGATACGAAAACGGTAGTGGCCGGTGAGGATCAGGCTGTTCGGATCCGTGGTGGAGGCAAGCAGCCAGACCAGCCAATCATCGCTGTCCGGATCCTTGAGGACAACGGCATTATAGCGCTGAGCACAACGCAGCTCGCCGATCTGATTTGCAGCCGTCATGCGAGCCTCGAACCGTGCGAGTTGGTCTGCTGGCAGCACAGGATCGACAGCCGCTTCCACCGGCCCCGCTCCTCCACTGGTGACCAGCACATCCCATGCGGCGCGCCGCTGGCCATTCTCCTGGCTCAAAAAGCGGACTCGCTGGTTCTCCCCCTCATCGACCACGATCCAGCCGATCAAGCCCGCGGGAGGACGGTTGCGGAAATGTCGCGTGAGCGCGTCGCTAGCTACAGCCGCAGCAGCATCCTGGCGATACAGGGCCGCTCCGATGACCTGGACCTTTTCAAGCGACCAATCTTCGACAGGCGTGGGCGGCGCATCCTCACGCGCGACCGCAGGCTGCCCTCCTATAAACAAGACAGCTACGGCAAAGACGAAATGTTTCAATAGGCTGCGCATGCAGAAAGCTCCCCAAGCCGAAGGCGTACCACCTCCGCGAGAGGAAAACACCCGCTAAGCACCCGGTCAAATGCTGATCAGCTATTCGCAGACTGCCGCTTAAAGATCCGCCGGACCCGAGACCCGAAACTCGACATAGGCCAAGCTCGATTTCACTACGGGCATTCGCTGCCGAAGCAGACATCAGGCGTACAGGGCGCTCAAGAAGTGGACTGCAGAGGGCCTTGCACACTCCAGACCTCATAGCGGACGACATTAGTCGATCATACGCAGTGGGAAAGTGATGACTGGAGGCGGGACCACGCACAGATCCACATCGCCAGCAATGCGCATTGCGGGCTGAAGCAGGCCCGATCCTAGGGGAATGACCAAATGCTGAGGGGCCGAGAACGCGCAGTCTACCAGCGGACATTTTGAAGTTCCGCCAAGGTTCGCTAGGAGACCTTTGAATCGCAGTCAGGCTGTCGATTGGGAGAGAGGTTTCGCCATAATCTGAGGCGCGCCTGAACCTCCATATACTCAGCCAGTGGAACATCAGGAGACTTCGTCCAGCCGCCAACGCGTTCGAGGTCTTGTTTCAGAGAGCTTTCGATCACTGCCGCATTTTCATCGTCGAGCCGGGCGATAACGTTGAGGGCCTGATTTGCCTTACGCCTGACTCTGCGGTTCTCACCGGCCTTCCTTGCCGGAATGGCCTTCCGTGATGCCTTGTCGTTTTCGCCATAGGTATTGCGGCGGTCGTTCGCATAGCTGAGCGACTTTTTTTCCTGCGGGTTTCTGGGTCGCTTTTCGTCCATCTATGAAAACTGCACCCTGTGCCCCCCGTTAGGCAACCAGACGCCAACGTCCGCTATGGGTCGATTGCGGTCTTGGGTTCCCCTGTTGAAAGCGGACGTGGGCCCGCTGGCCGGAAGCGGTCGCGGCAGATGTCAGCGAAGGGTGGTTAGCGGAACTGAGCCGAAACCCTCAGAGGCGGCCCTTTAGCCGTTCTGCGGCTGCCTGCATCCTAGAGTTTGCTGCCTGCTCCAGGTCTCGACATTCAGCAGCAGTTTTGTCGGGGCGGCTAGGGTCTGCGAGACCTTGCTCATACCCCTGCCTGAAACTCGAGACTAGCCAAGTCGGCACGCCCGGAGGCGCCTGATCGGACGTAAGGCCCTCCAGCCGCGCCTTGGCGCCGGCGGGTAGGTGAGCGGCGCACGTACCGGCGTATCTTCCTAAACCCATGAATGCGGCGACGGCTTCGGCGGCGTCAGGGTTCGCGGGAGTGATGATCGGAGGTCGTGCATCCTGCCCCATGAGGCTGGCACTCAGAAATGCAGCAATGATCATCTTCTTCCCCGTATCTGAGGACGGCCGACGGACAATCCCCGGATGATCCTTGCATATCGTCAGGTCGTTGGGGAGAGCCGTGACGACGACCATCCGAAAGACCGCCATGGGTCGACTTCGGCCTTAAACTTCCACCCGAAAAATGGACGTTCGGCTGCATAGCGCGAAGCTGATGGGCCCAAGCGTGAAACAACCCAAGCCAAGGACGCTTTAAGTTATTGCTAACCAACAACAAAATGGTGACTGGAGGCGGGATCGAACCGCCGACCTGTGGGTTATGAATCCACCGCTCTAACCATCTGAGCTACCCAGTCCCGGGCCCTGCGCGAGGCCGGGGCCAGCGCGAAAGAGGCGTGCCTATATCGCCGTCGGGCGCGCGGTTCAAGTCGTCTCGAACCAGAACCTGCGGCGATAGAGCGCAAGACGGTCAGAGCCAGGAACGGTAACGCTGGCCTCGCCGTTTCGTAACGACTGCCCACAGCCCAGCCGGAGCTCGCCCTTCATGCGCCTGATCGTCGCCGCCGCCTCGACATCCCTGCTCGTTCTCGCCGCCGCCTGTGGCGCAAATAGCGAGAGCGCCGGTGCTGCGCCTCAGGCCGGGGCCCCGCTGGAAACCCGTCCGGCGAACAATCCCGATCAGCAACCGGCCTTCGCCGGCCAGACCCGCGCGCCGGGCGTCAAGACCGAACAGGCCATGACCCACACGGTGGTCGCCTCGGGCCTTGTCCACCCCTGGGGTCTGGCGGCCCTGCCCGACGGCCGCTGGCTGGTCACCGAAAAGCCGGGTCGTCTGCGCATCATCACCGTCCAGGGCCAGGTCGGCGAACCGGTCGCGGGCTTGCCCGCCGTCGACGCGCGCGGTCAAGGCGGCCTGCTGGATGTGATCGTCGGGCCGAGCTTTGCGCAGGATCGCATGATCTATTGGAGCTATGCCGAACCGCGCGAGGGCGGCAACGCCACCTCGGTCGCGCGCGGTCGACTGTTGGACGACGGATCGCGCGTCGAGAATGTTCAGGTCATCTTCCGCGCCCTGCCCGTCTATGACGGCGACAAGCATTTCGGGTCGTCCCTGGCCTTCGCGCCGGACGGCAAGTTGTTCATCACCCTGGGCGAGCGCTCGGACAAGCCCATGCGGCCCCAGGCGCAGGATCTAGGCTCGCACATGGGCAAGACCATCCGCATCAACGCCGACGGCACGGTCCCGCAAGACAATCCCTTCGTTGGCCGCGCCGGAGCCCTGCCGGAAATCTGGAGCCTGGGACACCGCAACGTCCAGGGCGTTGCCGTTCAGCCGGGAACGGGCGCCATCTGGACCATCGAACATGGCACGCGCGGCGGCGACGAGGTCAATCTGGACAAGGCCGGCGCCAACTACGGCTGGCCGGATGCGGCCTACGGCGTCGAATATGCGGGCGGTCAGATCAACAGCGGCGCGACGCAAAAGGATGGCACCGAACAGCCCGTCTATTACTGGGATCCGGTGATCGCACCCGGCGGCGCAACCTTCTATCAGGGCGCCATGTTCCCCGGCTGGGACGGCAACCTCCTGGTCGCGGGCCTGAAGGAAAAACATATTGCGCGTCTGGTCATCCAGAATGACCGGGTGGTGGGCGAGGAACGCCTGCTGACAGACTTGGGCGAGCGCATCCGCGACGTGGCGGTCGGCGCCGACGGGTCGGTCTGGGCCATCACCGACGAGCAGAACGGCAAGCTGGTCAGGCTGTCGGCGACGCAGTAGTCTTCGAGGGCCGGGGGGCTATGCGGAGCGGTTGACGCTCCAAAGGGAGCAGCGAACCATGCGTATCCTCATCCTTTCCGCCGCCGTTGTCCTGCCGCTGCTTTCGGGCTGCGGCTCGATGGGCGCGACCAATAGCTATCAGCAGGACCTGAACGCTCTGGAGGCCGCCTGCACGCGTGACCAAGGCATTTTGACGCCGACTGGCGTTCAGACCGGCCGTCCCCAGACCGAATACGCCTGCAAGATCACTGGTGGCGCCACCCGTATTCCGCCGCGCTGACAGCGGGCGCTCGGCCGGCGTTCCCACGCTCTCATACCTTCAGTCAGTCAAAGCATCCGCCGCAAGCGGCCGCGATCACGCGGCTTATTACTTGACGTTGACGTAAACGTAGGGTTCTTGGCGTCCACGCTTGGAACCGCCTTGTCCGTCGTGCCGCGACCTGCCGCACGTTGAGGATGGGCCCAAAGATGGAGACGCACTTCCATGGCTGACGCCTATATCTACGACGCCGTCCGCACGCCGCGCGGCAAGGGCAAGAAGGACGGGTCGCTGCACGAGATCACCGGCCTCAGCCTGGCGACCCAGGTGCTGGAAGCGCTGCGTGACCGCAACGACCTGGACACCTCCAAGGTTGACGACGTCATCCTGGGCTGCGTCACGCCCGTGGGCGAACTCGGCGCCGACATCGCGCGTACGGCCGTGCTCTCGGCCGGTTGGTCGCAATATACTGCGGGTGTCCAGATCAACCGCTTCTGCGCCTCGGGCCTGGAAGCCGTGAACATGGCGACGGCCAAGGTGAAGTCCGGCGAGGCCGACTTCGCCGTCGGCGGCGGCGTCGAGGTCATGAGCCGTGTGCCGATGGGTTCGGATATGGGCGCCTGGCCGACCGACCCCTCTTCGGCCTTCCCGACCTATTTCGTGCCGCAAGGCGTGTCGGCGGACATGATCGCCACCAAATACGGCTTCAGCCGCGACGACGTGGACGCCTATTCGGTGGAGAGCCACAAGCGCGCCGCCAAGGCTTGGGCCGAGGGTCGGTTCAAGAACTCGGTCATCGGCGTCAAGGACCAGCTGGGCCTGACCATCCTGGATCATGACGAGACGATCCGTCCGAACACGGACATGCAGGCGCTCGGGGGCCTGAACCCCTCCTTCGCCATGATGGGCGAGATGGCCTTCGACGGCGTGATCAACCAGCGCTACCCCGAGGTCGAGCGCGTCAATCACGTCCACACGCCGGGCAACTCGTCCGGCATCGTCGATGGTTCGGCCGGCGTGCTGATCGGTTCGCTGGAAGCTGGCCAGGCCCTGGGCCTGAAGCCGCGCGCCAAGATCCTGGGCGGCGCCTCGATCGGTTCGGAGCCGTCGATCATGTTGACCGGCCCGGAATATGTGACCCGCAAACTGCTGGGCAAGCTGGGTATGACGCCCGACGACATCGACGTCTGGGAGCTGAACGAGGCCTTCGCCGCCGTCGTCCTGCGCTACATGCAGGCGCTGGACATCGACCACGCCAAGATGAATGTGAACGGCGGCGGCATCTCGATGGGCCACCCGCTCGGCGCCACCGGCGCCATGATCACCGGCATCGCGCTGGACGAGCTGGAGCGCTCGAACAAGTCGACCGCTCTGGTCACCCTGTGCATCGGCGGCGGCATGGGCACCGCCACCGTCATCGAACGCGTCTGATCCAGGAGCAAATGGATATGGAAAACTTCAAGATCGACGTCGACGCCGACGGCATCGCCCTGATCACCTTCGACGTTCCGGGCCGTTCGATGAACACCCTGACCTCCTCGGTGATGAAGGAAATCCCCGAACTGGTCGAACGCATCAAGACCGACGACGCCATCAAGGGCGCCGTCATCACCTCGGGCAAGGCCTCGGGCTTCTGCGCCGGCGCGGACCTGGGCGACATGGCCGGCGGCGTGCTGTCGGGCGGCGGCGACCTGCAGAAGGCGTTCGACGCCGGCTGGAAGCTGAACGGCGCGTTCCGTGCGCTGGAGACCTCGGGCAAGCCGATCGCGGCCGCGATCAACGGCCTCGCTTTGGGCGGCGGGCTGGAGTTCACCCTGGCGGCCCACTACCGCGTGGTCGAGAACGACAACAAGATCCAGCTGGGCCTGCCCGAGATCAAGGTGGGTCTGTTCCCCGGCGGCGGCGGCACCCAGCGCCTGACCCGCCTGGTCGGCGTCCAGAACGCCATGATGGCGATGAGCGAGGGCAAGTCCTTCCGCCCGAACGACGCAAAGAGCGCAGGGATCGTCCACGAGGTGGTCGAGAAAGGCCAGTCGGTCGAGGCCGCCAAGGCCTGGATCAAGAACGGCGGCAAGGCCGTCCAGCCCTGGGACGAGAAGTCGTTCAAACTGCCCGGCGGAGGCCCCTATCACCCGGCCGGCATCCAGAACTTCATGGTCGGCAACGCCATGCTGCGCAAGCAGTCCTACGGCAACTATCCGGCCGTCGTGAACCTGATGAAGGCCGTTTACGAAGGCGCCCAGGTGCCGATGGACGCGGCCCTGCGCATCGAGACCCGCTACTTCATCAAGACCCTGATGACGCCGCAGGCGCAGGCCATGATCCGTTCGCTGTTCCTGTCCAAGCAGGAGCTGGACAAGGGCGCCGTTCGCCCGGCCGGCGTGCCCAAGTCCGATCCGAAGAAGGTCACGGTCATCGGCGCCGGCATGATGGGCGCGGGCATCGCCTATGTGCAGGCGCTGGCCGGCATCGAAACCATCCTGATCGACCAGACGCAGGAAGCCGCCGACAAGGGCAAGGCCCACGTCGAGGAGCTGCTGAAGAAGCGCTTGTCACGCGGTCAGCTGACGCAGGAGAAGTATGACGCCCTGCTGGGTTCGGTCACGGCGACGACCGACTATGAGCTGATCAAGGGCTCGGACCTGGTCGTCGAGGCCGTGTTCGAAAACCGCGAGATCAAGGCCGATGTGACCAAGCGCGCCGAGGCGCAACTGGCCGAGGGCGCCGTCTTCGGCTCCAACACCTCGACCCTGCCGATCACCGGTCTGGCCGAGGCCTCGGTGCGGCCCAAGGACTTTATCGGCATCCACTTCTTCTCGCCCGTCGACAAAATGATGCTGGTCGAGATCATCCTGGGCGAAAAGACGGGTCAGGCCGCCATCGCCAAGGCGCTGGACTATGTGCTGAAGATCAAGAAGACGCCGATCGTCGTCAACGACAGCCGCGGTTTCTACACCTCGCGCTGCTTCTCCACCTTCCTGATGGAGGGTATGGCGATGCTGGAAGAGGGCTACGGCCCCGCGCTGATCGACAATGTCGGTCGCATGACCGGCATGCCGCGCGGCCCGCTGGAGATGCACGACGACGTCGCCCTGGACCTGTCCTACAAGATCGCCAAACAGACGGCGCTGGATCTCGGCGACAAATACGTCCCGTCGGAAGGCGCCGACATCGTCGCCAAGATGGTCGAGGGCGGTCGCTTCGGGCGCAAGAACGGCAAGGGCTTCTACGACTATGACAGCAAGCCCAAGACGATCTGGAAGGGTCTGGGCGAACTGGCCCCCACCACCAAGGGCATCGATCAGCCGGAAGAGCCGACCGCCTTCGCCCAGATCGACGAGCTGAAGACGCGCCTTCTGTATCGTCAGGCCGTCGAAGTGGCACGTTGCTGGGAAGAGGGCGTCATCGACGATCCGCGCGAAGCCGATCTGGGCGCCATTCTGGGCTGGGGCTTCGCGCCCTGGACCGGCGGCCCGATCAGCATGATCGACGGCATCGGCCTGGCCAAATTCGTCGAAACCGCAGACCGTCTGGCCGCGACCTATGGCGACCGCTTCAAGGTCCCGCAGTTGCTGCGCGACATGGCGGCGAAGAACGAAACCTTCTATGGCAAGTTCGCCCCGGAGAAGGCCGCCGCCTGATCGGTCGCGGACATCCACAGACGGAACGGGCGGCCTTCGGGTCGCCCGTTTTCGTTTGGCGTTTGACTTTCGTCATCCTCCGGCGCGCGATGCGCGACCGGGGGACCCAGCGGCGCCGGCGGCGATCGTTCCATCGCAGGATCTCGGGGCGTCGAGTCCGCGACAGCTTCGCGCTCACGCGCGCCGCTGGGTCCTGGTTCTGCGCTACGCTTCGCCCGGAATGACGAAAAAAAGATCAGCACCGCTCACAAAAGAAAAAGACCCGCTCGACACGAGGTCGAGCGGGTCGCTCCGCCGCCCTTCGCGGGGTCGGTGGCGGGTCGCTAGGGGCGACGGAGTAGCGGTGAAAAGACCGGACCGAGACAGGACGAACTCTGACAGTCCGCCCAGCCTCGGAGGCTGGCGTCAGCCTTCCAGGTCCTGGCCTTCGTCCGGCTCGGGCGTGCCCAGCAGTTCGTCGGCGATCTTGTTGGTCGAGGCGCGCACAGCCTTTTCGATCGAGGCCGCGATGTCGGGGTTCTGCTTCAGGAACTCGCGCACATTCTCGCGGCCCTGACCGATCCGGGTGGAGTCATAGCTGAACCAGCTGCCCGACTTCTCGATGATGCCAGCCTTGACGCCCAAGTCGATGACTTCGCCCAGCTTGGAGATGCCTTCGCCGTACATGATGTCGAAGATGACCTCGCGGAATGGCGGGGCGACCTTGTTCTTGACCACCTTGACCCGGGTGGTGTTGCCGACCACCTCGTCACGGTTCTTGATCGCGCCGGTGCGGCGGATATCCAGACGCACCGAGGCGTAGAACTTCAGCGCATTGCCGCCCGTCGTCGTCTCGGGCGAGCCGTACATGACACCGATCTTGTGGCGGATCTGGTTGATGAACAGCACAATGCATTTCGACTTGGAGATCGAGGCGGTCAGCTTGCGCAGCGCCTGGCTCATCAGGCGCGCCTGAAGGCCCGGGAGGCTGTCGCCCATCTCGCCCTCGATCTCGGCGCGCGGCGTCAAGGCTGCGACGGAATCGACGACCACAATATCGACGGCGCCCGACCGAACCAGCGTATCCACGATCTCCAGCGCCTGCTCGCCAGTGTCCGGCTGCGACACCAGAAGATCATCCAGATTGACGCCCAGCTTCTGGGCGTAGACCGGGTCCAGCGCATGTTCGGCGTCGACGAAGGCGGCGACCCCGCCCTTCTTCTGCACTTCCGCGACGGTGTGCAGAGCCAAGGTCGTCTTGCCCGAGGATTCCGGGCCGAACACCTCGATCACCCGCCCGACCGGCAGGCCGCCGATGCCCAGCGCCATGTCCAGGCCCAGCGAGCCGGTCGAGACGCTGTCGATCTCGGCGACCACGCCCGCCTTGCCCAGTTTCATCACCGAGCCCTTGCCGAAGGCGCGATCAATCTGCGCGATCGCCGCCTCCAGGGCGCGTTGCTTGTCGCCGTCGTCCTTGCCCACCAATTTGAGTGCCGCCTGTGAAGCCATTGCCTTCGTCTCCCTTGCCATGATTCCCGTCATTCAGCTTGGGAGAGACCCGCCTGGACCCGCCCCCGTTTCGTGAGGCAGACTATGTGCATGGTTTGTTCTGGTTCACAAGATGTTCTCATTGATCAAAACGAGAACACCCAAAACCTACGACCGTTTTTGACGCCGGCTAAAGCGGAAGGCGCAGGCTGAAGCTGGCGCCCTCGGGGTCGTAAGTCATGACCGCCGAGCCGTGCAGCGAGCGGTTGATCGTCGAGTCGATCAGCACCGAACCGAAGCCCTTGCGCTGAGGCGGCGACACCGCCGGCCCGCCACTTTCCACCCAATCCAACAGCAGATGGCCTTCCGCCACGGACCAGTCGATCCGCACACAGCCCGAGGCGTTCGACAGGGCGCCGTATTTGGCGGCGTTCACCGCCAGCTCGTGAAAGACCATCCCCATCCCCAACGTCTGTTGCGCGTTCAGATCGACGGCCGGACCGGTCAGGCGAACCTGTTCCTCGGCATAGGGGGCCAGTTCCTGAGCCAGCATGGCGCGCAGATCGACATGCTCCCAGTTCGCGGCTGTCAGCAGATTCTGAGTATTGGACAGAGCCACCAGCCGCGCCTCGAAAAGGGCGGTGAAGGTGGCGACATCCGGCGTACGCCGTGCGGTCTGGTGGGCGATGGATTGCACTGTGGCCAGAGTGTTCTTCACCCGGTGGTTCAATTCGTTGATCAGCAATCGCTGCAAGCGTTCGCTGTCGGCCAAGGCGGCGAAGGCCTCGCGACGATCGGTGATGTCGGTGATGACGCCCGACATCTTGATCGGCCGGCCCGAACGACTGCGGATAAGGCGTCCTCGCAGATGGATCCACCGGCCAGAGGCCGGCAGACGCCATTCCTGATCGTATTCGCCCTCCCCCGCCAGGGCGCGCTCCAGCGCCTGACGATGCAACGGCAGATCCTCGGGCGACAGACGGTCGCCGACCTCGCTCGGGCCAAGGCGGCAGGACGGATCGATGGACAGGATTTCGCGCGCGCGGCCTGACATCATCGTCGTCTTCATCGGCAGGGTCGCTTCCCAGAAGCCAACGCCGCCGGCGTCCACGGCCGCCAGAACATTGGCCCGCTGATCCATGATCGAGGCGCCCAGCGCGAGAAACAGCAGCGTGACCGCGCCGGTCGTCACCGCGACCGCCAATACGACCGGCGACGCCCCACCCTGCAACGGCCCCGCGTCGGCGATCGGGGTCAGGATCAGGGCCGCCATGCCGATATGGTGCATGGAGACGATGGCCAGACCCAGGATCACGGCGGCGACCGCGCGCCAGGCCAGACCCCGCTCCTGACGGGCCGCGATCAGGGCGGCGTAGGCGGCGGCGACCGCCACCACGACCGACAGGGCGACCAGCACGGGCTGATAACTCAGGACGGCGTTCATCCGCATCGCCGCCATCCCGACATAGTGCATGGCGACGATGGACCCGCCCATCAGCAGGGCCGCCGGCGCCAGTCGCAAGGGGCTGGCCTGCGCCGTCCCCGCCGTCAGGAAGGCCGCGGACGTGCCGGCCGTCGCCAGCAGGAAGGAGACCAGCGTCAGGCCGGGATCATAGAAGACGGGGCCTTCGGCCTCGAACCCCAGCATGGCGATGAAATGCATCGACCAGATGCTGACGCCCAGCGCCAGGGCGGCCACGCCCAACCAACGCAATCGCGTCGCGCCGATCTGGTCGCGGGTGCGGTTGAACAAATCCAGAGCCGTCCACGCGCCCAGGATCGCGATCGCCAGCGACAGGACGGTGAACGGATTGACGTGAAGATGGTGCAAACGCGCCGAGGCCCCGAGAAACAGCAGCGGTATGCTTAGCCCGGTTTGATCGCGCGGACGACTGCCAAACGCATCCGGATCAAGCGACCAACCTGGCCCCCACGGCGACCGCGACGGCCAGCGCCAGGCTGGCGGCGGCGAAGATCGGCAAGGCCCGCCCCGAGCGCGGCGCCAGCGGGCGGACCAGCATCGCGATCATCAGGGCGATCGGCCCCACCGCGCCAGGCATGTCCATGCCGACGCCCAGGAAAACGCCGTGCCCCTGAACCAGCAACCACCCGCCGACCAGGGCTGTGGCGACGACGGCGGGCGCCAAGGACGCCCACGAGCCGAAGCGGGCGCCGATCACCGCCGTCGACGCGGCCGCCAGGGCGGCGATCAGACCGGGCCACAGCAGCAGGAAAGCGGCTTCAGGCGCCGCCGCCTGCACCCCGCCGCCCAGGATCAAAACCAGGACGATCAGCCCCAGCCAGCCGCCCCAGACGGCGTCTGCGTCCTGCGGTTTCGGCCGCCCCAGGCTGAGCGCCAGCGCGATCACCGTCGCCCCCAGGACCGGCAGGCTGAAACCGCCCAGCGCCGCTGCAAGTGCGAATGCGGCCAGTATCACTCCAGCTGCGCCCCATCGGCCCAGCAGCCGTCGCCCCGCGGTCAGCATCAGAATCAGGGCCAGCATGGCCAGGGCCACGGCGATTTCCAGAACCGGCAGGCGACGCAGCAAGGTGTAATAGAGGTCGGCTGAATCCACGCGACGACCGATCGGCCCGGCCAGGGCGCGCACCGCCTGTCCCACCACCACCGCACTGGCCAACAGCCACAGGCCATCCGCCGCGCCCCGCACGACCGACGTCGCCCGCAAGCCCGTGGCGTGGCGTGCGCCCCATGCGGCGAAGGCCGTCGCGAGACCCCCCACAATCAGCAGGACCCAACCGATCGCCGGAGAATGCTGCACGACGAACAGGCCGAAGACGTCGGCATAGACCGCATTCTGTGTCGCCTGCGGCAGGGCAGGCGCCCGCAAAAGGTCATCGGCCATTTCCAACGCCTGGGAACCGATATGCTGCACGCTGCCCTGATCCAGCGCCTGCGGCGTCGAGGACGGTGAATGATACTGCGCCGGACGGCCGATGAAGGCCAGGTTGATCCCCGCCAACCTCCGATCCGCCGCCACGGTGAAGTCCGTGCCATTGGGCATCAGCCGATAGACGAAGATGGCCAGGGCGTTGCTGGACGGCCCGCCCGTCGCCCTCCGGGTCGCCTGCGCATAGCGGGCGATGGTCTGGGCGTTGCCGGGTCCGGTCTCAAACATCATGGCGCGCCCGCCGCCGCCCCGCGCCTCCAGATTGATCACCGCGCCGATGTCGTCGCGCAGCGGATGTTCGCTGAAGAAGGCCCGCGCCCCGTCCAGATTCAGCTCCTCGGCGTCGGTGAACAGGACCACCAGCGTGCGCTCGGCGCCGCCCCGCGCCTTGATCGCGCGCACGGCCTCCAAAATGGCGGCGACGCCGGTCGCATCGTCGGCGGCGCCGGGCGAGTTCGGCACGCTGTCGTAGTGGGCCATCAGGGCGACAGCGGGCAGGCCGGGGTCACGCCCCGGCAGGACCCCGACGATATTGACCGCCTGAACGCCGCCCGCGTTTCCGCCCTCCCGCTCGATTCGCGCGACGGCGGCGGGCGACAGGGAGCCGGTCTGCAAGCTGGGCTGAAGCCCCAGCGCCGTCAGCCTTTGGCCGAGATAGGTCTGAACCTGCCGATGTTCAGCAGAGCCGACGGGATGCGGCGCTCGTGCGATCCGGTTCACGTCCATCATGGCGCGCGCGGCCGAGAACTGAACCGCAGGCGTCGAAGCGGGCAGGGGTTTGGGCGTCTGCGCGGTCAGCACCGCCAAGCCGAGGGCCGCCACAAGGGACGCCAGAAACAACACCCACCGCATATCCAATCCCCCGATCGCTCTGTCCCGCAATCAGCCCCGAACCACCGCTCTGCGCAAGGCGTCCGATCAGCGCCGCACGATGTTCCGAGCCGTCAGATTGCCCGTAGCCCCGTCGCCGTCGTCCGCGCTGGACCCGAACGGCCAGCCGCGGTCGTCGCCGCAGTAGCGTCGTCCGCCCTCGCGCGACCCGATCACAACCGCGCGTGGCCTCAGCCAGCCCGCGCCGGTGAACAGATTGTCCGTAATCTGATTATACGACGGCGTCTGGTGGCGGATCACGCCGTCCTCGCCGCAATTGCGGTACAGAAACACCCCGCCCTTGCCGTGCAACGCCAGCCGGTTGCCGACGATGCGGTTGGCGCCCGACCCGTCCACCGCGATCTGCTCGCGTCCGGTGCGGATATCGAAATCGTTGTCCTGGATCAGCGCGCCTGCGCTCTCGGCGTCCAGATAGACGGCGGTCGAGGTCGAACGGCCCACAAAACGGGATCGCGTCACTGTGGTGCGCGTCACTCCGGGTCCGACATACAGGGGAATGGTCCCCACGCCCTCGAACCGAACCCGATCCAGGGTAACGCGGATCGGCGCGGCGGACTGGGCGGCTTGCGTATGTCCGGCGGTGCGTGATGAGGCCAGCAGATCGCGCATCGATCCGCCCGCCCCCATGCCCCAGATCCGCACATTGCCGACGACGGTGCAGTTTCGGATCGTCACATCAATGGGCCGCGACCACCGATCGCCCTCGCGGCGAGACCAGACGGCGATGGTCGGCGCGGCGGTCGTCGCCGGGCCCGGCGCGCGGATCGTCCCGCCCCCGCAATCCAGTGACGCCCCTGAGCCTTCCGCGCCCTCAATCAGCACGCGGCGGCGGATATCGACGCCCGACAGATCGGCTTGGCACGTCAGGCGATACGGCTGCGTCGATGGCGCCGTCAGCGCCGCCACCTCTTGCGGCGTGCACGGCCGGTCGGCCGGCGCCTGAAAGGTCAGCAAGGCCAGGGCCAGCGCCGCCGTCATATCAGGGCAGAGGGATCGCCAGGGCCGCGCGCTCGGCCGCGCAGCCGGGATTGGTCAGGCCGCTGCGGCGCGCGGCCGCCAGCTCGGCCCTCGCCGCCGCCATGTCCGCCTGGAAGGCCGGGGTGGCGACGACCCTGGCCGCAACATCCCGCCCGATCCGTTCGCCGACCGCGACATCGGTCGGATAGTGCATAGCGCAAATCAGGCGGCTGACCCCGATCTCGTAGCCGATCCGGCGCACGGCCTCGGCCCGGTCCGGCTCCAGCGCCGCAAAGGCCTCGCCATAGGCCGTCGCGACCGCTGCGCTGCCGGACGGATAGGAGGCGCTGCGTCTCGCCGCCGGCGTCAGGGTCTGGCAGGCGCGCCGGTTGGGATCTTCGCCGACCGGCCGCAGCCGCGCCTGGCGCGCCTTGACGCGTTCGGCCGCACTGTTCGCATCATGGAAGATCCGCGCCATCACGCGGTCCAGCGCCGGCGTCTCGGCCGACCCCAGCCGCACGCCCAAGGCGCAGTCGAAATGTTGTAAGGCCAGGGGCGGGCGCAGCTCGGCATGGGCGGTCGCCAGCAGCCATCGGTCGCCGTCTTCCAGCGCTGCAAACCGCGCCGAGGTCGCCTTATCCGCCAGGTCCGCAACGGATTCCGGGGCCGGAGCTGGCGGGACCGCATCCGTCAGTTGGGCGATCGTTTCATCGCCCAGGAAACCCGCCGTCGGTATCGCGCCATCCGGCTTGGGAGCCCCGGCGCACCCCACGGCCAGCAGAATCGCCGTCGCCGCGCCCAGGGCGGCGACCCGCTTCACTGACCTGCGCTCCAGCCCAGCTGGACCGAGGTTTCGCCGGTTTCGGTCGGCGTGGCGACGACCTGCAACGAGGCGCCGTTCGTGGCGTCCGCCGCCGCGCCATAGGCGCGCGTGTCACCCTGGTTCATTCCGGCGACGGAGCGCAGGCCCGCCTTCTCGGCGCGCTCGCGATAGAAGGCGACGACATCGTCCGGCGAGGCGGTGGTGGTGAAGGTGATCAGGCCGCCCGGCCCGGCCTCGCCGCCAGCGGCCAGCGGCTGCCCGTCCACCTGTGCGCCGGGATAAAGGACCGCAAAGGACGGCGCGCCGTCGGCGCCGGCGGGCGCAGCCCCTCCTACGACGGCGGGCGCTTCGGCTGCTGGAGGCGTCGCATCAGCGACGGCCGGCGCCGACGCTTCAGGCGCAGCCTTGGCCTCGACCGGTTGGGCCGAGCGATCACATCCTGCGAGGCAAAACAGAACCACGACGGCGGAGACCGCCAAGCGAAGCGTCATCGAGAGATCGTCCTTGGACCGAGAGGGTCAGAGCGCCACCGTGGCGCATGGTTGCGGCGGCGACAAGGCGCCCGCTCAGTCTGCGTCGTCGTCCTAGTCAGCCGCGCTTTTATCGGCCGAGCCTTCTTCGGCCAAATGTGCATTGATCTTGGCCGAATCCGGGTCGTCATCCGTGCCTGCTGCCGACCCGCCGCGCAGCGAGCCTGCCCGCGTGTCCGATCCCGAATCGCTGCCGTCCAGCGCGTCGATCAGCGTATCCGCCTTGTGACCCAGATCCGGCTTTTCGCCCATGTCGGCGGCTTCGCGGGCGTCGTCGCAATCCGCTTCGGGCTTGGTGGGATCGGTGTCGGTCATGACGCAGTCTCCGTTCGTCGAGATGAGTTTAAAGCGCCTGATCCGGTTGCGGTTCCAGACCCTCGCCCTTGAACCCCGAGGGACAGACCCGATCTAGGCGTCATGATCCCGTTTTCAGTTCTCGACCTCTCCCCCATCGTCGAAGGCGGCGACGCCCGACGCGGCCTGGACGAAACCCTGGCCCTGGCCCAGGCCGCCGACCGGCTCGGCTATGAGCGGTTCTGGCTGGCCGAACACCACAATATGCCCGGCATCGCCAGCGCCGCCACCGCCCTTGTCATCGGCCATGTCGCGGCGGGGACCGAGCGCATCCGTGTCGGCTCCGGCGGCGTCATGCTGCCCAACCACGCGCCCCTGGTCGTCGCCGAACAGTTCGGCACACTGGAGACCCTGTTCCCTGGCCGCATCGACCTCGGCCTGGGCCGCGCGCCCGGCACGGACGGCGCCACCGCCCGTGCGCTGCGGCGCTATTTCGAAGGCGCCGATCAGTTTCCGCGCGACGTCGTCGAACTGATCCAGTGGTTCGAACCGGCGTCTGAGAACCAGCCCGTCCACGCCGTGCCCGGCGCCGGCCTGCGCGTGCCGATCTGGCTTCTGGGCTCGAGCCTGTTCAGCGCCCAGCTCGCCGGTCAGCTCGGCCTGCCCTACGCCTTCGCCAGCCATTTCGCGCCCGAACTGCTGCTGGAGGCCCTGGCCCTGTATCGCCGCGAGTTCGTCCCCTCGGACCGCCTGGCCAAGCCCCACGCCATGGCCGCGATCAACGTTTTCGCAGCCGACACGGACGCCGAGGGCGTGCGCCTGTCCACGTCGGTGCAGCAGAGCTTCGCCCGCCTCTCGACCGGCAAGCCGGGCAAGCTGCCGCCGCCCGTCGGCGACATCACCACGATCCTGACGCCGCAGCAGATCGCCGGCGCCAAGGGCCGCCTGCTCTATTCCGCCATCGGCGGTCCGGAGACCGTCAAGCGCCAGCTTGCCGACTTCATCGCCCTGACCGGCGTGGACGAGCTGATGGTCACCGGCATGATGTTCGACAACGCCGCCCGCATCCGCAGCCTGGAGATCGTGGCCGAGGTGCGTGAGCAGATGGCGACGAAGCAGGCGGCCTAGAGGCCCTTCACGAAATCCAGCAGCAAGCGGTTGATCTCGCCCGCCCGTTCCTGCTGGATCCAGTGACCCGCGTCCAGCACGACGACCGAGCGGATCAGGTTGGGCGCCCAGTCCTTCAGGCCCGCCTCGTGCCCTCCGGCGTAATGGCGCACCGGGTCGTCCTCGCCGACGATGAACAGGGCCGGCGGGGTGATCTTGTGGTCCTGAACGAAGGCCGTCAGCGACCAGTTCAGGTCCATCGCCCGATACCAGTTCAGCGGCCCTTCGAACCCGCCCGCCGAAAAGGCCTGCACATATTCGTCGAAATGCGCCTCGCTCATCCATGGCGGCAGGGTGGCGTCGTCGGCGATGGTGTCGAGCAGGGCCACGCCTTCGGGCATGAAGCCGGTCGATCTGCGATCGGCGGGGGTCGCGCCGTCATAGGCGTAAAACAGTTTTCTCAGCGCCATCGCCGGATCGGCGTCCAGCGCGCGGTGGGCGTCCGGCGCCTGGAACCGGCTGATGTAGAGGTCGCCTAGCCCGGCCCGTTTCGAGATGGCGGCCATGGCGGCCGTGGGCGGTCCCTTGGGTCGGCGCGGCTGGAACGGCACCGACAGGCCCGCCACCGCCGTGAACAGATCCGGCCGCAACAGGGCGCAATGCCAGGCCACCGGCGCGCCCCAGTCATGCCCGACGACGAAGCAAGACGCCTTGCCCAGCGCGCGGACCAGATCGACCATGTCGCCGACCAGGTGCAGAATGGAGTAGGCCTCAATCCCCTCCGGCTTGTCCGTCCCGCCATAGCCCCGCATGTCCGGGGCGACGACATGATAGCCCGCCTGCGAGATCGCCTCGACCTGGGCGCGCCAGCTGATCCCCAGTTCGGGAAAGCCGTGGATCAGCAGGACCAGCGGCGCGTTGTCATCCTCGAACCCGGCCTCCAGAACCTGTTGGACCAGACCGTCGGTCTTGATATGCCGGGTTCGCATCGCTTCCTCCGACGGCGTCTTCGCCGCTCATTATCGTCAGGACGGACATGACCCGCCTCGTCACCTTTGCGGACGGTACGACCGTTCCCGCCCTTGGCCAAGGCACCTGGGAGCTGGGCGACGACCCGGCCTGGCGCGATGAGGAGCAGCAGGCTCTGGCGCGCGGCATCGACCTGGGCATGACCCTGATCGACACGGCTGAACTCTATGGCGACGGTCGCTCGGAACGTCTGGTGGGCGAGGTCATCGCCGGACGCCGCGACGAGGTCTTTCTGGTCTCCAAGGTCCGGCCCGAGAATGCGTCGGAGATGAAGATGATGCTGGCCTGCGAGAAGTCGCTGGAACGGCTCGGCGTTGAGCGGCTGGACCTCTACTTACTGCACTGGGAAGGCCACGTACCCTTAGAAGAGACCGTCGAGGCCTTCCGCGATCTGGTCGACGAAGGGATGATCGCCCGCTGGGGCGTGTCGAACCTGGATCTGCGCGCCATGGAGCAGCTGATGGAGATCGAGGGGGGCGAGGACTGCGCCGCCAACCAGCTGCTCTACAATCTCGCCTCGCGCGGGGTGGAGTTCGACCTCTTCCCGTGGATGCAGGCGCGCGACATGCCGATGATGGCCTATTCGCCGCTTGGGCGAGGCGAACTGCTGGAGCAGCCCCTGATCCGCGACATCGCCAATCGCCATTCCGCCAGCCCGGCCCAGGTGGCGCTGGCCGCCGTCCTGCGCCACGACGGCGTCATCGCCATCCCCAAAGCCAGTTCCGTCGAACACGTCGAGGCCAACGCCGACGCGCTGGACATCCAGTTCGACCTGGAGGATCTGGAACGGCTGGATGCAGCCTTCCCGCCCCCGAAACACGCCGTGCCGCTGGATATCATCTAGCTTCCGGCGACGATCGCCAGCCGCCGCGCCCGCTCATCGTCTGTATACGGAATAACTGGCCCGCGACCCCAGACCGGATCGGGCCACAGACCGTCGTCGCGGCGGCGGCCGACCACATGGACATGCAGTTGCGCCGTCACATTGCCGATGGCGCCGACGTTCAGCTTTTCGACCGCGCCCAGCCGCCGAACCAGCGCCCCGGCCCGCACCGTCTCCTCCATCAACATAGTCCGCTGTTCGACACTGAGGTCTTCCAGCTCCACCGCCCCCTCGACGCGCGGGATCAGGATCAGCCAGGGAAAGCGGGCGTCGTCCTGAAGCCGCACATGGCACAGCGGCCATTCGGCAGCGGCCACCGATCCTGCCTCGAAGGCCGGAGCGACCTCGAACCCCATCAGTTCAATCCGTAAATGACGCAGGCGCTGTCGAATAAGGTCTGCAACGGCGGCTGCAGCGCCAGTCGCGCCGCCTCGATCTGGGCCTCGCTCGGCCCCCCGTCGCTCGGCGGAGGCGGCGGCGGCGCGGGCGGTGGCGGCGGCGGGGCCGAACCATTGGCCCTGATCCGCGAACCCGTCACAACGACGTCGTCTACCGTCGTCGCCTGTCCACCCCCGGCGGCGTAGGAGGGCCATCCTGCGAGCACATCGGTTTGGCAGACTCGGCCCGTCGGATCGATAATCTTAACCCCGCCCAGAGCGGCGCCAGCATTGGCCGCCGCCGCCTCGGCGCGACGTCTGGCGTCCTTAATCGCCTCGGCCTGAAGATTGGCCTTCCAAATATTGTCGGGCTCGAGCCTGAAGGACACACGGCCGATCGCGGTCGGGCGCGCGGCGACGATCGTCGCGTAGACCCGTTCGATCAGGGCTACGTCCCGAACCGTCACGGCGACGGAGGCGTCGGCCTGATAGCGGGCCACGCGGTCGGCGCGGGTGTTGTCGCGCATCACCCCGTTTTCGTCGCGATACTGGTCATACAGCGGCTGGGTGGTGACGCTGGTCTCGACCCGGACCTTGTCCGCGCCATAGGCCGACAGCGCCCGGCTGAGCGCTCGGACCTGTTCAGCGGCGGCGCGCGACGCCTCCGTCACGCTGCGATCCACCGATTGAAAACTGGCGGTGACGGAGGCGCGGTTGGCCGGAATTTCCACCCGCACCTGACCGACCGAGGCGATGACCGGATCGCGCATCCACCAAGGTGCGGGAATATAGCGGTCGCCGATCGTCGCAGGCGGCGTCTGGGCCAGCACAGGCGTGGCGACCGACGCCAGCAGCAAGGCGAAAGCGAATGAACGGCGCATCGAAATCCTCCGGTTGTCGCCGGACCTTCGCAAGCCTGACCAAGGCCGTAAAGCGAGGTTCTTGCGACAGCCGCGCGAGGGGTCTAGACCGCCCGCACGATTAATCCCCATTTCGCACACGCAATAAACGGAGACATCCATGGCTCGCGCGAAGATCGCCCTTATCGGCGCCGGCATGATCGGCGGAACCCTGGCCCACGTGGCCGCGCGCGAAGCCCTGGGCGACGTGATCCTGTTCGACATCGCCGAAGGCACCCCGCAGGGCAAGGCGCTGGACATCGCCGAGGCCTCGGCCGTCTTCGGCCAGGACGTGGCCCTGAAGGGCGCCAACGACTATGCCGACATCGCGGGCGCAGACGTCTGCATCGTCACCGCCGGCGTGCCGCGCAAGCCGGGCATGAGCCGCGACGACCTGATCGGCATCAACCTGAAGGTCATGAAGGCCGTCGGCGAGGGCATCAAGGCCCACGCCCCCAACGCCTTCGTCATCTGCATCACCAACCCGCTCGACGCCATGGTCTGGGCCCTGCAGAAGTTCTCGGGCCTGCCGAAGGAGAAGGTGGTCGGCATGGCCGGCGTGCTGGACTCGGCTCGCTTCGCCTACTTCCTGGCTGAAAAGACCGGCGTGTCGGTGCAGGACATCCACGCCTGGACCCTGGGCGGTCACGGCGACGACATGGTGCCGATGGTGCGCCACTCGACCGTCGGCGGCCTGCCCCTGCCGGACGCCGTCGCCGCCGGCTTCCTGTCGCAGGACGAACTGGACGCTATCGTCGAGCGCACCCGCAAGGGCGGCGGCGAGATCGTGGCCCTGCTGAAGACCGGCTCGGCCTTCTACGCCCCGGCGGAATCCGCCATCGCCATGGCCAAGTCCTACCTGCTGGACCAGAAGCGCGTCCTGCCCTGCGCCGTCTGGCTGTCGGGCGAATACGGCCTGTCGGACCTCTACGTCGGCGTCCCCGCCCTGATCGGCGCCGGCGGCGTCGAGAAGATCGTCGAGTTCACCACCAACGACGAAGAAAAGGCGATGTTTGAAAAGTCCGTCGCCTCGGTCCAGGGCCTGCTGCAGGCCTGTAAAGATATCGACGGCTCGCTGGCGTAAGCCACGCGACGATCGAATGACGAAGGGCCTGCGGAGCGATCCGCAGGCCCTTTTTGCTTTCACTTCTCCCATCGGGAGAGGGACATCATTGCGGCGGGACGTAGCCCATGCCTGCCGCAAACTTGGGCAGCAGTTGCAGCCAAACCGTCAGCGGGTCCGCCAGTTGCGTCACGCCTTCGCCCGACAGCACGACGACATCGTACTGCACCGTCGCCGTCGGCGTTTCGGCGGCGGTGTGGAAGGCCTTCAGATAGCGATTGTCGCGGTTCCAGGCGTTGACCTTGTCCAGCGTGGCCCCGGCGCCCGGCACAACGGCGCTGAACTGAACCTCGCCGCAGCCAGACGCCTCGCAGCCATAGAAGAAGACCGCCCAGGTCAGGCCCGCATTGGTCACGGTGAAGAAGGTCAGGCCGTTCTCGGTCTGCACAGGCCCGACCCGCCCGCCCAGCCCGGTGATCCACGTCCCGACCTCGCCCGGCGTCAGACCGCGACTGGCCGCAGCCGGCGCCGTCTGGGCGAACGCTCCTCCCGCCGTCAGCGGCGATAAGGTCAAAGAAATGGCGGCGGCGAGGGCGAGACGGCGCATGGAAACACTCCGGGGGTCAGCCCTTACCCTAACCGTCAGTCGCGGACGTGCGCCAGCCAGTCCTTGCTCTGCATTTCATTGAAGCGCGACACGGTGCGCTCGAACTCGAACGCCCCCACTCCTTCGGTATAGAGGGCCTCCGGCTTGGCTGCCGCCAGCACGATCAACTTGGTCTTGGCCTCATAGAGGGCGTCCACCAGCGTCACCAGACGCCGCGCCTCGTGGTGGTTGGCCGAACCCAGGATCGGCACGTCTTCCAGAAACAGGGTGTGGAACCGCTGGGCGATGGCCAGATAGTCCTGCGGCCCCAGCGGCTTGGCGCACAGGTCATTAAACGTCGCCCGCGCCATCGACCCGACGGTGCGCTCCACCACCACATCGCGGCCCAACACGCTCAGGTGCGCCGGCTCTTCTGGTTCGCCCCCCTTCAGCTCGCGCCATAACGCCTCGAACGCCGCGCGGTCGTCCGGCGTGTGCCAGACCTGGGCCGACGTCATCCGGTCCAGCCGCCAGTCCCGCGCCCCGGCCGTCTCCACGACCACGCAGCGCTCGCGGATGATGTCGATGAAGGGCAGGAAGAGCTGGCGGTTGATGCCGTTCTTGTAGAGCTCCTCCGGCGCGCGGTTCGAGGTGATGGCCAGCACCACCCGATCCTCGAACAGGGCTTCGAACAACCGGCCCAGGATCATGGCGTCGGCGATGTCGGTGACCTGCAGTTCGTCGAAACACAGCAGCCGGGCTTCCGACGCGATCAGCTTCGCGATCGGCGGGATGGGGTCGTCGCCCTTATGCGTGCCGAACACGGCCTTGCGGGTCTTCGCATCCCCTTCGCGCCACTGTTTCACCAGGTCGTGGATACGGGCCATGAAGGCGTGAAAGTGGGCGCGCGTCTTTCGCGGCTCCGGCGTCGCCGAATAGAACAGGTCCATCAGCATCGACTTGCCGCGTCCGGGCGGGCCGTAGAGATAAATGCCCCGGACCTCCGGCGCCTTGCCGAACAGGCCGCGTTTGGCCAGATCGACCTCCAGCCGCTCCAGCGCCGTGATCACGCTCTCCTGCGCCGGATCGGGCGTCAGCACGCCCTCTTCCACGCGGATGTCGTAGGCGTTGCGAATACGGGAGGTCATGGGAGCGGTGCTTAACGCTCCCTCCAGCGAAAAGCGATTGCTTCACGGCCCTGAACGCCTATTTGCAAGGCCATCACTACAATGCGCTCAAGCAGCGAGGCCCCGTGGGCCGAGCGGTAGCGCGTCCGAAGGACAAGAAGAAATGGGTTATCGCGTCGCCATCGTCGGAGCCACGGGCAATGTGGGCCGCGAAATGCTGAACATCCTCGAGGAGCTGGAATTCCCCGTCGATGAAATCCACGCCATCGCCTCGCGCAAGTCCAAGGGCGTCGAGGTCTCCTTCGGCGACAAGACCATCAAATGCCAGGACATCGAGCAGTTCGACTTCTCCAAGGTCGATATCGTCCTGATGTCCGCCGGCGGCGCGGTGTCCAAGGAATGGTCCGAGAAGATCGGCAAGGCCGGTCCTATCGTGATCGACAACTCCTCGGCCTTCCGCAAGGACCCCGACGTGCCGCTGATCGTGCCCGAGGTGAATCCGGACGCCATCAAGGACGCGACCAAGAAGAACATCATCGCCAACCCCAATTGCTCGACCATCCAGCTGGTGACGGCGCTGAAGCCGCTGCACGATGCCGCCAAGATCAAGCGGGTGGTCGTCTCGACCTATCAGTCGGTGTCCGGCGCCGGCAAGGAAGGCATGGACGAGCTGTGGAACCAGACCAAGGCCATCTACGGCCTGGGCGACGCCACGCCCAAGAAGTTCCCCAAGCAGATCGCCTTCAACGTCATCCCCTACATCGGTTCCTTCCTCGAGGACGGCTCCACCGACGAGGAGAAGAAGATGTCGGACGAGACGCACAAGATGCTGGACCCCGACATCCAGGTCACAGTCACCTGCGTGCGCGTGCCGGTCTTCGTGGGTCACTCCGAGGCCGTGAACGTCCAGTTCGACCGCCCCATCGAACCCGACGAGGCCCGCGCCATCCTGCGCGAGGCGCCCGGCGTGCTGGTCATCGATAAGCAGGAGCACGACGGCTATATCACCCCCGTCGACGCCGCCAGCGAACACGCCGTCTATGTCAGCCGCATCCGCAAGGATCCGACCGTCGAGAACGGCCTGAACCTTTGGGTCGTGTCCGACAACCTGCGCAAGGGCGCCGCCTTGAACGCCGTCCAGATCGCCCAGCTTCTGGACGAGACGGGCGTGATCAAGTCGTCGTCGGGATATCGTTCGATCACGGTCTGACGCTCCACCCCGTCATCCTCGGGCTTGACCCGAGGACCGGATGTTCCGCCGCTGGTGCGAACGAGCGACGCACAGGCGCCCGCCGCGCCCGATCCTCGGGTCAAGCCCGAGGATGACGGCGGGGATGAAGGACCCCATGACCGCCTCCCCCTCTCCCAACGACCCCCGCGCCGTCGGCACGGCTATCGCCTGCTACACCCTGTGGGGGTTGCTGCCGCTGCTGTTCATGGCGATGGCGGCGCACGGCTTTGGCGCGCCCGAAATCTTGGCGCACCGAGCGGTCTGGTCGGTCTTCGTGGCGGGCCTGGTCCTGCTGCTGGCCGGGCAATGGGGCGAGGCGCGCCGCGTGCTGGCCACGCCGCGCACCCTGGCCTGGCTGGCCCTGTCCGCGCTGCTGATCGGCACCAACTGGAGCCTCTACGTCTTCGCCACCACGCATCACGCGACGCTGGAGGCCAGCCTCGGCTACTATATCAATCCCCTGCTCAACATGGCGGCCGGCGCCGTGCTGTTCCGCGAGAAGATCGACCGCTGGAGCGCACTCGCCATCGGTCTCGCCGCCGTCGGGGTCGTGATCCAGACCATCGCCCTGGGCCACGTGCCGATCATCGGCCTGACCTTGGCCGTCACCTTCTGCGCCTATGCGGTGATCCGAAAGCGCGTGCCCGCCTCGGCCCAGACCGGTCTGTTCGTGGAATGTCTTGTGCTGCTGCCCATCGGCGCGGTCTTCCTGGCCTGGTTGACCACCCACGGTCAGGCGGTCGGGTTCGCCTCGCCGTCCGGCCTGATCTGGGCGCTGGTGAACGGCCCGGCGACCGTGATCCCGCTGGCGCTGTTCGCCTGGTCGGCGCGCCGCCTGCCCCTATCCACGGTCGGTTTCATCCAGTTCCTGGCCCCAACGCTGCAGTTCGCCTGCGGCGTCGCGACCGGCGAGCCTCTGACCCTGCTGCGGATCGTCTCCTTCGTCTTCATCTGGGCCGGCGCCGGCGTCTTCGCCCTGGCCGCCTTCAATCGCAGCCGCGCCGCACGCGAGGCGTTGAAGACCACGGCGGAACCGGCGTAGCCTTCGCCCACACGGAGGCGAGGCCATGACGACCGCCCAACCGGGCCCCTGCGAAGGCGGACAGGTCCACGCCGCCGCCGAACCGGCCCATCCGCTGTCAGCGTCGCGCAAACGCTGGGTGCTGGCCGCGACGGTGCTGGGCTCCAGCCTGACCTTCATCGACGGCTCGGCCCTGGGCGTCGCCCTACCCGCCGTACAGCGGGATCTCGCGGCCGCCACGGCGGCGGTCCAGTGGGTTTCGAACGCCTATCTGCTGACCCTGGGCGCCCTCGTTCTGATCGGCGGCGCGGCCGGCGATCGGTTCGGACGGCGGCGGGTCTTTCTGATTGGGGTCGCGATCTTCGCCCTGGCCTCCATCGGCTGCGCCCTGGCGCCCACCGTCCAAGCCCTGGTCGCCGGCCGAGCGATCCAGGGGATCGGCGCGGCCCTGCTGACGCCCGGCGCCCTGGCGGTGATCGGCGCCACCTTCCCGCCCGAGGAGCGCGGCAAGGCCTTTGGGACCTGGGCCGGGTTCGGGGCCCTGACCGGCATGGTCGGGCCGCTGATCGGGGGATGGCTGGCCGACGCTGCCGACTGGCGCGCCATCTTCTGGATCAATGTCCCGCTGGCGATCCTGACCGCTGTGGTGACCCTGGCCGCCACGCCCGAGAGCCGGGATCCCGACGCGAGCGGTTTGGACGGTCTGGGCGCGGTTCTGGCCGTCGCCGGACTGGGCGCCCTGACTTGGGCCCTGACCGCCGCGCCCGATCTGGGGTTCGCATCGCCCGTCATCCTGGCCGGACTTGTCGTGGGCGCGGCGTTGCTGCACGCCTTCGTCTGGGCCGAGGCGCGCCAGAGCCACCCGATGATGCCGCTGGGCCTGTTTTCGTCTTCGGTGTTCAGCGGGATCAATCTGCTGACCCTGCTGCTCTACTTCGCCTTGGGCGGGGCGATGTTCTTCCTGCCCTTCGATCTGATCCGGGTGCACGGCTGGAGCGCGACCGAGGCCGGCGCCGCCATGCTGCCCTTCGCCGCCGTCATGGGCCTGTTTTCCGGCCTCGCTGGACGGGTCGCCGATCGGTTCGGCGCGCGTCTGTCGCTCAGCGTCGGGCCGGCCCTGGCCGGGATCGGACTGGCGCTCCTCGCCGTGCCTGCGCCGGGCGCGGGCTATGTCGACGGACCTCTGGCGGGGATGACGGTGCTGGCGATCGGCATGACCCTGGCGGTCGGGCCGCTGACGGCGACAGTGATGGGGGCCGCCAAGGCGGGCCACACCGGCGTGGCCTCGGGCGTCAACAATGCGGTGGCGCGCGTGGCCAGCCTTCTGGCCGTCGCCCTCTTGGGCCTGGTGCTGTCTGCGGTCTTCGCCGGGGTCGCCGACCTGCCTGACGCGCGCGCCCAGCTGGCCCAGGTCATGTCGGGCGCCGAGATCACGCCCGTCGTCCGCGACGCCTTCCACGCGGCGTTTCGGGCCGTGATCCTGACCTGCGCCGGCTGCGCGGGCTTGGCCGGCCTGATCGGCCTGCTGACCGCGCCCGGCCCGGTTCAGAAGGCGGCGTAAAGCGCGTCCAGCAACCGCTTGGGCCGAGGGTCGCCGATCAGGTGCGGCGACTGGCGCGTCATGACATAGGCTGCGGACAGTTTCCGCGAGGGATCGGCCATGGCCATAGACCCGCCCCAGCCATAATGGCCGAAGGCTTCGTTGGGCCCGAACACCTTCAGCCCGTCGTTGCGCATCAGACCGGCCGCCCAGCTGATCGTATAGGGCAGCACCTTGTCCGGCCCGTGGATGCGCTCGCGCGTCAGCTGATCCAGCGTTCCCGCCGACAGCACCGACCGGCCGTCCAGCACGCCGCCATTGGCGACCACGCCCAGCATCTTCGCCAGCCCCAAGGCCGTGCCGTGCAGATTGGCCGACGGAATCTCCATCTCGCGCCAGGCCGCCGAGCCGCGCCCGCCCGGCGCCGAGCCGCGATCCAGGAAGGCCGCCTGTTTGATCGGATCGATGGCCCCCAGGCTCGGCGCCGCCGTGGGTTTGCGCATCTGCGCCACCCTCCCGTGTTCGCTTTCGGGCAGGCCGATCCACAGGTCCAGCTCCGGGAAGTCCTGGCGCAGCGCTTGGCCCATCGTCCGTCCGGTCGCGCGGCGATAGACCTCATTGGCCAGATAGCCGACGGTGATCGGGTGATAGCCCGAGGCCGAGCCCGGCGCCCACATCGGCGCCTGCGCCGCCAGACGCGACAGAACCGCGGACACGTCGAACCAGATCGTCGCATCGACCGCCTCTGAAAAGCCCGGCAGCCCCGACTGGTGGCTCATCAACTGGGCGACGGTGACCTCCGCCTTGCCCGCCGCGCCGAACTCGGGCCACAGCGAGGCGACCGGCTGGTCATAGTCGATCTGACCCGTCTCGACCGCGCTCGCCATCAGGATGGCCATCACCGCCTTCCCGGTCGAAAACACCGAGGTCAGGGTGGCGTCGGTGAACGGCGTCGTCCTGGCCGTATCCGCATGGCCCGCCCACAGATCGACGACCGTTTCGCCCTCGACCAGCACGCTGAACCGCGCCGCCTGCTCATTCAGCCCCTCGGGCGCGGCGGTGAAGTTGGCGGCGAACGCCTCGCGCACGGCCTCGAAACCGGGTGCGCAGACGCCGTGGATGTCGATGAGATCGGTCATGGGCCGGTCTTAGCCGTCCGCCGTCGATCTGTCAGCCGACCGCGCCTAATCCAGCAGTCCCCGCGTGGAGGTTTCGCCGGGCGTCAGGTTCAGGATCAGCTCAAGCCGTGCGCCCTCGGCCGGCGCGCTGGGGCTGTGCGCCGTCAGGGTCATGCCGTGGCCGCGATATCGTTGCGCCGTCATCTCCGGCAGGGCGATCGGCCCGCCGTCCTTGCGCCACCCTTCGTTCTCCAGCCGCGTCAGCGCGGTTTGCGCCGCCTCGGCATAGCCATAAACCAGCACCTGACACGCCGGGTCGTGGAAGGTCACGAAGGCGGCCATGCCGTGCCCGTCGCTGGGCGGATTGGCGATGACGGCGGTGAAACCCATCGTGCTGTAGGACAGCGCCTCGCGCATTTCCGGCAGCGGGATCATCTGCACAGGCGCTCCGCGACCGTAGCCGGCGTCGAAGGCCGCCTGACGCAGGCCCTCCAGCGAATAGGGCTTATCGCCCAGGAACCAGCCGCAGAACGCGTCGACGCCGTTCAGAATGGCGGCGACAGGCTCGACCGAAGGCGGCGGCGCGGGCCGGGCTGCGGCTGCGGCCGCAGCGGGCGCGCTGACCGGCGTCTGCGCCGTGACGATCTGGGCGTCGGCCCGCGCGATCCGTGCCTGCAACATCGAGTCGGAGGGACAGGACGCTGGAATATTGATCACCTGGCCTGCGCCGCCCATACGCACCGGCGGTTGATAGATCACCATGGCCGGCCGGCACCCATTGGCGTCCAGATTCGGCTCGACCAGGGCCGCGCAGCCGGACGTGGCGCCGAGCAGCACCGGAATAGCGATGAGTGTCAGGACGCGCTTCATGATCGCCAATGCTGAAATGAAAACGACCCCGACGCGATCACGGCGGGGTCGTTTGCGTCAACTGAAATAATCAGGATCAGGCCGCGACAACCTCGGTGGCCTGTTCGGCCAGGATGGTCAGGCCTTCGCCGTTCACGTCGGCGAAGCCGCCGTGAACGTCGTACTGGGTCTTCGAGCCGTTGTTATAGACGGTCACCAGACCCTCGCGCAGGGCGGTCATGAAGGGCGCGTGGTCCGGCAGAACGCCGAAGTCGCCCTCGACGCCCGGTGCATCGACCTGGTCCACGAGGCCCGAAAAGACCTCGCGTTCCGGCGAGACGAGGGAGAAGTTCAGCTTGCCGGCCATGATCAGGCTTCCGAAGCCATCTTCTCGGCCTTGGCGACGGCCTCTTCGATGGAGCCGACCATGTAGAAGGCGGCTTCCGGCAGGTGGTCGTATTCACCGGCGACGATGCCCTTGAACGAGCGGATCGTGTCGGCCAGCTCGACGAACTTGCCGGGCGAGTTGGTGAACTGTTCGGCCACGAAGAAGGGCTGCGACAGGAAGCGCTGGATCTTGCGGGCGCGCGAAACGACCAGCTTGTCCTCTTCCGACAGCTCGTCCATGCCCAGGATGGCGATGATGTCCTTCAGGCCCTTGTACTGCTGCAGCACTTCCTGAACCGAACGGGCGACGTTGTAATGTTCGTCGCCGATAACCAGCGGGTCCATGATCCGCGAGGTCGAGTCCAGCGGGTCGACGGCCGGGAAGATGGCCTGGGCGGCGATGTCGCGGCTCAGAACCGTCGTTGCGTCCAGGTGGGCGAACGAGGCGGCGGGCGCCGGGTCGGTCAGGTCGTCGGCGGGCACGTAGATGGCCTGAACCGAGGTGATCGAACCCTTCTTGGTCGAGGTGATGCGCTCTTGCAGGTTGCCCATCTCGGTGGCCAGCGTCGGCTGATAGCCCACGGCCGAGGGGATGCGGCCCAGCAGAGCCGACACTTCCGAACCGGCTTGCGTGAAGCGGAAGATGTTGTCGACGAACAGCAGCACGTCCTTGCCTTCTTCGTCACGGAAGTATTCCGCGATCGACAGGCCGGTCAGGGCCACGCGAGCGCGGGCGCCGGGGGGCTCGTTCATCTGGCCGTACACCAGGGCGCACTTGGAGCCCTCGGTCGAGCCGCCGTTCTTGGACGGGTCCACGTTCACGTTGGACTCGATCATCTCGTGATACAGGTCGTTGCCTTCGCGGGTGCGCTCGCCCACGCCGGCCAGAACCGAATAACCGCCGTACGCCTTGGCGATGTTGTTGATCAGCTCCTGCATGGTGACGGTCTTGCCCACGCCGGCGCCGCCGAACAGGCCGATCTTGCCGCCCTTGGTGTAGGGGCACATCAGGTCGATGACCTTGATGCCCGTGACCAGGATTTCAGAAGAGGTCGACTGCTCTTCGAAGCTGGGCGCTTCCTTGTGGATCGGGCGGTATTCGGCGGTGGCGATCGGGCCGGCTTCGTCGATCGGTTGGCCGACGACGTTCATGATGCGGCCCAGGGTGCCCGGGCCGACCGGCGCCTGGATCGACGAACCGGTGTCAGTCACGGGCTGGCCGCGCGTCAGGCCTTCGGTCGTGTCCATCGAGATGGCGCGGACCATGTTCTCACCCAGGTGCTGGGCGACTTCCAGAACCAGGGTGAAGGGCTCGCCCGTCTTCTGGTCGACGTTCTGGGTGTGCAGGGCGTTCAGGATCGCCGGCAGGTGGCCGTCGAACTCGACGTCGACGACGGCGCCGATGACCTGGGCGATCTTGCCCGTGCCGGCGGCGTTGACGGGAGCGGCGTCCGGAGCGGCCTTCTTGGCGGCGGGCTTGCGGGCTGTGGGTTTCTTGGCGGCGACGGTGTCGGTCATGGTTGGGGTCCGTATCGGAATGTCTGTTCGGTCGGGATCAGAGGGCTTCGGCGCCGGCGATGATCTCGATCAGCTCGGTGGTGATCTGGGCTTGGCGCTTGCGGTTGTATTGCAGCGTCAGGGCGTTGATGAGGTCGCCCGCGTTGCGCGTCGCGTTGTCCATCGCCGCCATCTGCGAGCCGAAGAAGCCGGCCTGGTTCTCGTACAGCGCGGCCAGGATCTGGGTCGTCAGCGCGCGCGGCAACAGGGTTTCCAGGATTTCCTCTTCCGAGGGCTCGTACTCATAGACCGCGCCGTTCAGGTCGATCGGCGCCGCATCTCCCTCGACCACGGCCGGGATGAGCTGCTTGGCCGTCGGGACCTGTTGGATCACCGACTTGAACTGGCTGTAGAACAGGGTGACCACATCGGCCTGCCCCTCTTCGAACGCCGTGGCGATCATTTCGGCGACCGGCTGGGCCGACGGCAGGCCGATCGTCTTGTGGTCCGACAGTTCGAAAGTGTGAACCACCTTGTCGCCGTACAGACGCGCCAGCTGATCGCGCGACTTCTTGCCGACGGCGATGATCTTCACATCCTTGCCGGCGTTGATCAGGCTGTTGATCCGCTCGCGCGCAGCGCGGATGACGTTGGTCGAGAAACCGCCCGCCAGACCCTTGTCCGCTGTCGCCACGACGATCAGGTGACGCTGGTCCTGGCCCGTGCCCGACAGCATCTTGGGCGCGTCGGCGCCCGAGACGCCGGCGGCCAGATTGGCGATGACCGAGGCCATCTTCTGCGCATAGGGCCGGGCGCTCTCGGCCTGGTCCTGGGCGCGCTTCAGCTTGGCCGCGGCGACCATCTGCATGGCTTTCGTGATCTTCTGCGTGGCTTTCACGCTTCCGATCCGATTGCGCATTTCCTTAAGGCTGGCCATCCGGCGCTACTCTCTCAGCTGTCCGGAGGGGCTCAGGCGAAGGTCTTGACGAAGGCGGCCAGGATGTCCTTCAGCTCGGCTTCGAGGTCCGAGGTCAGGTCCTTCTTGGTGCGGATGCCTTCCAGCAGCGACGCGTGGTTCGCATGGATGCGCGCCAGCAGCTCTTTCTCGAAGCGGCCGACGTCGCCGACGGCGATGCCGTCGATGTAACCGCGCGTGCCGGCGTAGACCGAGACGACCTGCTCTTCCATCGCCAGCGGCGAATACTGCGGCTGCTTCAGCAGTTCCGTCAGACGGGCGCCGCGCGCCAGCAGCTTCTGGGTCGAGGCGTCCAGGTCCGAGCCGAACTTGGCGAAGGCGGCCATCTCGCGATACTGGGCCAGTTCGCCCTTGATGGAGCCGGCGACCTTCTTCATCGCCTTGGTCTGGGCCGACGAGCCGACGCGCGACACCGAGATGCCGACGTTCACGGCCGGACGGATGCCCTGATAGAACAGGTCCGATTCCAGGAAGATCTGGCCGTCGGTGATCGAGATCACGTTGGTGGGGATGTAGGCCGAAACGTCGTTGGCCTGGGTTTCGATGATCGGCAGGGCGGTCATCGAGCCCGAACCGTAATCCTCGTTCAGCTTGGCCGAGCGCTCCAGCAGGCGGCTGTGCAGATAGAAGACGTCGCCCGGATAGGCTTCACGACCGGGCGGACGGCGCAGCAGCAGCGACATCTGGCGATACGCAACAGCCTGCTTGGACAGGTCGTCATAGACGATCAGGGCGTGCATGCCGTTGTCGCGGAAGAACTCGCCCATGGCGGTGCCGGCGAACGGGGCCAGGAACTGCAGCGGGGCCGGCTCCGAAGCGGTGCAGGCCACGACGATGGTGTATTCCAGCGCGCCGGCCTCTTCGAGGGTCTTGACGATCTGGGCGACGGTCGAACGCTTCTGGCCGATGGCGACGTAGATGCAGTAGAGCTTGGCGCTCTCGTCGTCGGTCTTGTTGACGTTCTTCTGGTTCAGGATGGTGTCGATGGCGACGGCGGTCTTGCCGACCTGACGGTCGCCGATGATCAGTTCGCGCTGGCCGCGGCCGACGGGGATCAGGGTGTCGATGGCCTTCAGGCCGGTCTGCATCGGCTCGTGAACCGACTTGCGCGGGATGATGCCGGGCGCCTTGACGTCTACGCGGCGGCGCTCGGTGAACTCGATGGGGCCCTTGCCGTCGATCGGCTCGCCCAGCGGGTTGACGACGCGGCCCAGCAGGCCGCGGCCGACCGGCACGTCCACGATCTCGCCCAGGCGGCGCACGTCGTCGCCCTCGGCGATGGCGGCGTCGGCGCCGAAGATCACGGCTCCCACGTTGTCGCGCTCGAGGTTCAGGGCCATGCCCTTCACGCCGGCCTTGGTGAACTCGACCATTTCACCGGCCTGGACATTGTCCAGACCGTGGATGCGGGCGATGCCGTCGCCGACCGACAGCACGCTGCCGACGTCGGAGACATCGGCTTCGACGCCGAAGTTGGCGATCTGCGACTTGAGGATGGCCGAGATTTCAGCGGCGCGGATGTCCATGACGGGCTCTCTGTTCTTCAGTCTTCTGCGGGTGCGCCGTTCAGGCGCGCATTCTTGGTGGCGGGAGCGCGTTTAGGCGCGCTTGAGGGCGAACTTCATCTGGTCGAGCTTGGTCTTCAGCGAGGCGTCGAACAGTTTCGAACCGACCTTGACCTTCAGGCCGCCCAGGATCGACGGATCGACGCGTGCGGTCAGTTCCGGCGCCTTGCCCAGGCTGTTGGACAGGGCGGCGGTGATGGCGGCGACCTGTTTGGCGTCCAGCGGCTGAGCCGAGACGACCTCGGCGGCGACGACGCCGGCGTGTTTGGCGTAGCGCGCTTCGAACCCGGCGATCACGGCCGGCAGGTCCTTGGCGCGATGGTTCTGACCCAGCAGACCCAGGAAGTTGGTCGTGGTCTGCTCGAACCTGGCCTTGGCGGCGATGGCCACCAGACCCTTGGCCTGGTCCGGCGCGGCGATGACGGGCGAGACAGCCAGACGACGCAGGTCGGCGCTTTCGGTCCAGGCCGCCCTCAGCGACTTCAGGTCGGCGCGGACGGCGTCCAGGCGGCCGGTTTCCAGCGCCAGGTCAAACAGCGCCTGTGCGTAGCGATCGCCGACTTCCGTCGTTCTGAAATCATCAGCCACTGATTAGGGTCCGAGGTCGTTGTGTCAGGGTCGCAACCGACTGCGAGGCTCGCAACGGTCAAAAGCTTGAAATGCTTACGGAAAGCACGACGGAGGCCGTATCCGTAAATACGCCCCCTTCAAGCCGGGCGCCTGATAGCACGGGGTTTCGCCGCTCGCAACATTGCGTGAAGGCGCGCCGTTGCCGCAGGGCGAGAGCGCGCCGCCGTTTCCTTCCACACAGCGGAGGAAGGGCGACCGCGCCCAGGGGGGTGCGACCATGACGCCGCACCCCATCGCTTGATCGGAACCTGCGTCGGCCCTAGCGCTTTCCGCTCAAGCTTTATCCTCCACCAGGAAACCCCATGCTCGACAGCATAACCCCCCTGCTCTCCGATCCGGCCGCCTGGGCCGCATTGGTGACCCTCATCGTGATGGAGGTCGTGCTCGGCATCGACAACCTGATCTTCATCTCAATTCTGTCGAACAAACTGCCCGAGCATCAGCGGCAGAAGGTGCGGCGCATCGGTATCGGCCTGGCGCTGATCATGCGTTTGGCCCTGCTGTCGATCATCGCCTGGCTGGTCGGTCTGGTGCAGCCGGTCTTCACCGTCATGGGCAATGAATTCTCTTGGAAGGACCTGATCCTGATCGCGGGTGGTCTGTTCCTGGTCTGGAAGGCGACCAAGGAAATCCACCACACGGTCGATCCCACGCCCAGCCACGATGTCATGGACAAGAAGGACGTGGTCATCGCCAATGCCGGCGCGGCCATCTTCCAGATCATCCTGTTGGACATCGTCTTCTCGATCGACTCGATCCTGACGGCCGTCGGCATGACCGAGCACCTGCCGATCATGGTCGTCGCCGTCCTGGTCGCTGTGACCGTCATGCTGCTGGCCGCCGACCCCCTGGCCAACTTCATCAACAAGAACCCCAGCGTCGTCATGCTGGCGCTCGGCTTCCTCCTGATGATCGGCATGGTGTTGATCGCCGACGGCTTCGGCTATCATGTGCCCAAGGGCTACATCTATGCGGCCATGGCCTTCTCGGCCGGTGTTGAGGCGTTGAACATGCTGGGTCGCAAATCCGCATCCAAGAAGGAAAAGGCCGAACTGGCCCGCAGCGAGGCGAACGCCGCCGAGGCCCGCGCCCAGAAGGCCGAGGCCGAAGCCGCCGCCGAGCGGGGCTGAGGCTCATGATGCGCCTGTCGTCCCGGCTCGCCGGCCTTGTCGCCGGTCTGCTGTTGACGACAGGCGTCGCCCTGCCGGTCAGGGCCGAAGTCCCGGTCCAGCCCTACGAGGTGGTGCGGGCCTATCCGCACGACACAGGGGCCTTCACCGAAGGCCTCTTCTTCCACGACGGCGACCTTTACGAGAGCACAGGCCTTTATCCGTCTTTCATCCGTAAGGTCGATCTGGAGACCGGACGCGTGGAGCGTCAGCGCGACCTGCCGACCATCTACTTCGGCGAGGGCATGACCACGCTGAACGGCAAACTCTACAGCCTGACCTGGCGCAACCACATCGGCTTCATCTGGAAGCTGGACGACTTCTCGCCCCTGGGCGGCTTCTCCTATCCGGGCGAGGGCTGGGCCCTGACCACCGACGGTCACCGCCTGATCATGAGCGACGGCACCGACCAGCTGCGCTTTCTCGATCCCGAGACGCTCGCCGAGACCGGCCGCGTCTCCGTCACCGCCGACGGCCGGCCGCTGGATCAGATCAACGAGCTGGAATGGATCGACGGCGAGGTCTTCGCCAACCTCTGGCAGGACAACCGCATCGCCCGCATCGATCCCGAGACCGGCGTGGTCAAGGCCTTCATCGACCTGACCGCCCTGGTCCCCAAGGGCGCGAACCTCGACCCCAACGACGACGTCCTGAACGGCATCGCCTGGGACGCGGCGGGAAAACGCCTGTTCGTCACCGGCAAACGCTGGCCGCAGCTGTTCGAGATCAGGCTGCGCTGATCCGCACGAAGAAGAAGGCCGGACGCTGCGACGCGCCCGGCCCTCTTCTTTCCACCCTCTGCCCCGGCTCAGCCGTGCAGGTCGAACCGGTCCAGCTCCATCACCTTGGTCCAGGCCGCCACGAAGTCAGAGACGAACTTTCCTTCGGCATCAGCCCCGGCATAGACCTCGGCCAGTGCGCGCAGTACGGCGTTGGAGCCGAACACCAGATCGACACGCGTGCCGGTCCACTTCGCTTCGCCCGTCTTGCGATCGCGGCCCTCGAACACGTCCTTGGCGTCCGTGGTCGCCGTCCACTTCACGTCCATGTCCAGCAGGTTGACGAACACGTCGTTGGACAGCACGCCCGGCCGCTCGGTCAGCACGCCGTGCGTCGCTCCGCCCGTATTGATGTTGATGGCCCGCAGGCCGCCGATCAGCACCGTCATCTCCGGCGCCGTCAGCGTCAGCCGCTGCGCCTGATCGATCAGCAGCGACTCGGCTGGCACCGCGTAGCGGGCCTTCTGGAAGTTGCGGAAGCCGTCGGCGACCGGCTCCAGATAGCCGAAGGATTCGACATCCGTCTGCGCCTGGCTGGCGTCGGTCCGGCCGGGCGTGAACGGCACGCTGGCGTCGTGGCCCGCCGCCTTGGCCGCCTGCTCGACGCCGGCATTGCCGGCCAGCACGATCAGGTCGGCCAAAGAGACCTTCTTGCCGCCCGTCTGCGCCTCATTGAACTCGGTCTGGATGCGCTCCAGCGTCTTCAGCACCTGGTCCAGTTGTTCGGGCTGATTGACGGCCCAATCCTTCTGCGGCGCCAGGCGGATGCGCGCGCCGTTGGCCCCGCCCCGCTTGTCCCCGCCCCGGAAGGTCGAGGCCGAGGCCCAGGCCGTGCCCACCAATTCGGCGGCGCTCAGGCCCGAGTCCAGCACCTTGGCCTTCAGACCCGCCGCGTCCGTCGCATCGATCAGTGGATGATCGACCTCCGGCACGGGATCCTGCCACAGCAGGACTTCGCTCGGGACTTCCGGCCCGATGTAGCGCGAACGCGGCCCCAGATCGCGGTGGGTCAGCTTGAACCAGGCCCGCGCAAAGGCGTCCGCAAAGGCCTGCGGATCGTTCAGGAACCGGCGCGAGATTTTCTCGTATTCCGGGTCGAACCGCATCGACAGGTCGGTCGTCAGCATGGTCGGCCGCTTCTTCTTCGACGGATCGTGGGCGTCGGGGATGATCTCGCCCGCGTCTTTGGCCACCCACTGATGCGCCCCCGCCGGAGACTTCTCCAGCTCCCATTCGAAGCCGAACAGGTTTTCGAAATAGAAGTTGCTCCACTGGGCCGGCGTCTGGGTCCAGGTGACTTCCAGGCCGCTGGTGATCGCGTCGCCTCCGTGGCCGCTGCCGAAGCTGGACGCCCAGCCCAGGCCCTGCGCCTCAAGCCCGTCGGCCTCGGGCTCGGCCCCGACATGGTCGGCCGGACCGGCGCCGTGCGTCTTGCCGAAGGTATGGCCGCCCGCGATCAGGGCGACCGTCTCCTCGTCGTTCATCGCCATCCGGGCGAAGGTGTCGCGGATGTCGCGCGCCGCCGCGATCGGATCGGGATTGCCGTCCGGCCCCTCCGGATTGACGTAGATCAGGCCCATCTGCACGGCGGCCAGCGGGTTCTCCAGATCGCGGGAATGCTTGTCGCCGTCCGCATTGTCATCGCTGACCAGCACGGCCTCGTCGCCGGGCTTCACCACACCGTCCGAGCCGTGGGCATAGCGTTCGTCGCCGCCCAGCCAGGTCGTTTCGCGACCCCAATAGACGTCCTGATCCGGCTCCCAGGTATCAGCGCGGCCGCCCGAGAAGCCGAAGGTGCGGAAACCCATCGTCTCCAGCGCGACGTTTCCGGTCAGGATCATCAGGTCGGCCCACGAGATGGCCTGGCCGTATTTCTGCTTGATGGGCCACAGCAGGCGGCGCGACTTGTCGATATTGACGTTGTCGGGCCAGGAGTTCAGCGGGGCGAACCGCTGCTGGCCCCGCCCGCCGCCGCCGCGACCATCGCCGACGCGATAGGTGCCGGCGCTGTGCCAGGCCATGCGGACGAATTGCGGGCCATAATGGCCGAAGTCCGCCGGCCACCAGTCTTTGGAGTCCGTCATCAGCGCGCGCAGATCCGCCTTCAGCGCCTCATAGTCCAGCTTGGAAAAGGCCTCGCGGTAGTCGAACGACTCGCCCAGCGGATCGGACTTGGTCGAATGCTGGTTCAGCAGATCGACACGTAGCTGGTTGGGCCACCAATCGCGGTTCTGAACGCCGCCGCCTGCGACCGATCGGGGCGTCCGGCCGGAAAAGGGGCATTTGGCTTCGTCGGTCATGGTGTTTTCTCCCTGCTGCACTGGCGCACGACGGCGAGCGATTTTTGCATCGCCCTGTAGATGATGGGGTCATACGACACGGGTCAAACGGATAAAGCCAATCGATTATCCTTGGCGTCAGCATAGGACAGGCCTATTTTCCTTCCATGCTTCCCACGTTGCGTCAGCTCCAGTATCTCAAGCTCCTGGCCGAACACGGCAGCTTCTCGCGCGCCGCCGAGGCCGCCCACGTCAGCCAGCCCGCCCTCAGCGCCGGTGTGCAGGAGCTTGAGCGCATCCTGGGCGCGCCGGTGGTCGAACGCGCGCGCGGCGCCGTGATCATGACCGCCGTTGGAGCCGAGGCCGTTCGCCGCGCCGAGGACGTTCTGGCCCGCACCGAGGATCTGGTCGAGGCGGCCAAAAACGCCGGGCGTCTGCTGTCCGGCCGATTCCGCCTCGGCGTGATTCCGACCGTGGCCCCCTTCCTGCTGCCCGCCAAGCTCCCGTCGGTGAAGGCCGCCTATCCCAGCCTGAAGCTGTTCATCCGCGAGGATCTGACGCCCCGGCTGATCGCGGCGCTGAAGGCGGGTCAGATCGACGCCGCCGTCATCGCCCTGCCCTATGATGCGCCAGGCATCGCCCACGCCCGCATCGGCGATGATGAGATCATGGCTGCCGCCCCCGCCGACCATGCCTTGGCCGCGCCCGGCCCCATCCGTCCCGGCTCGCTGCGGGCCGAGGATCTGATCCTGCTGGAAGACGGCCATTGCCTGCGCGACCATGCCCTGGCGGCCTTGGACATCGAGGCCCCGCGCGGCGACGACGTCTTTGCGGCCACCAGCCTGCACACCCTGGTTCAGATGGTCGGCTCGGGCCTCGGCGTCTCCTTCCTGCCGAAGATGGCGGTGCAGGCCGGTCTGGCCGACAACCCCTCTGTCGCCATCCGCGCCTTCGAAAACCAGGCCGACGGCGCCCCGCCCCATCGCGAGATCGTCGTCGCCTGGCGCGCCGGCTCCAGCCGCGCCGCCGAGGCCCGGCTGCTGGCCGAGGCCCTGAAGTTAGAGTGAAGTTAGAGCGAAAACGGACTGAGGCTCGATTGATCGATTGACCTGAGCGCCGAACAGGCCGCTTGGAAGCGGATGGCAACCGAAACCGTCTATATCGTCCAGGCCTATGTCCAGGGCCGGGGCAAGGCCCTGCGCGCAGAACCCCAGGTCGGCTGCAAAGACGCCGAGGAGGCGCGTCGCAAGGCCGAACGTCTGGCGCCGTTGCGTCTGGGCGTCGTCGCCTTCGCCGTCTCGGCGGACACCGAAATGGGCGATTACGACGAAGAGCCCAACATCCTCTTCAAGTCCGGCCAACTCCCGCCGCCGTTCAGCGATCCGGACTGACGGCCAGGCAACTCGCCCCGACAGGTCGCGTTTGCTTTCCTGACAACGGATCGGCGCCGCCCCGGGCGTCCGACCGAAGCTTCAGGACGCCCCATGGCCTACCGCACCCTCAATCCCTTCACCGAACAGCTGGTCGAGGACTATCCGGAACACACCGACGACGCCGTCGAGGCCGCCCTGGCAAAAGCCGACGGGCTGTTCCATTCGGATTGGTCCAAGGGCGACATCCAGCCGCGCCTGGCCGTGCTGAAATCCCTGTCGGGCCTTCTGACCGAAAACCGAGACGACCTGGCCCGCACCATGGCCGAGGAGATGGGCAAGCCCCTGGCTCAGGGGCAGGGCGAGATCGATCTGTGCGCCGGCATCGCCGCCTACTACGCCGAGAAGGCCGCCGACTTTCTCAAGCCCGAAAAGATCGACAGCGAACTGGGCGAGGCCTGGGTCGAGTTTCACCCGATCGGCGTGCTGCTGGCGGTCGAGCCGTGGAACTTCCCGATCTATCAGCTGATCCGCGTCGTCGCGCCAGCCATCGCGGTCGGCAATCCCGTACTCTACAAGCACGCGGGCATCGTGCCCCGCTGCGCCGCCCGGTTCGCCGAACTGGTGCGCGAGGCCGGCGCCCCTGAAGGCTTTGTCGCCAACCTCTACATCTCATCCGAAAAGGTCGCCGAACTGATCGGCGACGACCGCATCCAGGGCGTAGCCCTGACGGGTTCCGAGGGCGCCGGCGCCAAGGTCTCGGCCCGCGCCTCCGAAATGCTGAAGAAGTCCACGCTGGAATTGGGCGGCAGCGATGTCTTCGTGGTGCTGGACGACGCCGACATCGAAAAGGCGGTCGCGGCGGGCGTCGAAGGCCGCCTCTCTAACGCCGGACAGGTCTGCACCGGCTCCAAACGCTTCATAGTCCAGAAGTCGGTCTCCGACGCCTTCATCACCGGCTTCGTCGAGGGCATGAAGACCGCCGTCATGGGCGACCCGCTGGACGAGGCCACCGACCTAGGTCCGCTGTCGTCCGAGGATGCGCTGAAGACCCTGACCAAACAGGTGGACGAGGCGATCCAGCACGGCGCCAAGGCGGTGACCGGCGGCAAGCCCGCCGATCGCACCGGCTTCTTCTACGAGCCGACCGTCCTGACGGACGTCGCGCGCGACAACCCGGCCTTCTATCAGGAGTTCTTCGGCCCCGTAGCCCAGGTCTTCGTGGTCGAGGACGACGACGCGGTCGTGGCCCTGGCCAACGATTCCCACTTCGGCCTGGGCGGCTCGATCTTCTCGGGCGACACCGACCGCGCCCGCAAACTGGCCTCTCGCATCGAGACCGGCATGGTCTTCATCAACACCACCACGACCTCCATGCCCGAACTGCCGTTCGGCGGCGTCAAACGCTCGGGCTTCGGCCGCGAGCTGGGCGATGTGGGCATCAAGGAGTTCGTGAACCGCAAGCTGGTGGTCGTCAGCGCCGACTGACCACCGCCTTTCGGCAAACGGAAAAGGGCCGGCGGATCGCTCCGCCGGCCCTCTTTCTTGTCTGGACGAACCGCGACCTATTCGGCGGCGATCGGCGCTTCGGTTTCCGGGCCGCGCGCCAGGTTGCGCAGCACATAGGGCATGACGCCGCCGGCCAGCAGATAGTCCAGCTCGGTCTGGTTATCGATCCGGCAGCGGACCGGGAAGCGGGCCATCTTGCCGTCCGACGGGCGGAACAGCTCGACCCACAGGTCCTGACGCGGCTTCAGCTTGCCGATGTTGGCGTCCGACAGGCCGCGGATCGTGACGATCTCTTCGCCCGTCAGCCCCAGCTTCAGCCAGCCGTCCTGCTTGAACTGCAGCGGCACGACGCCCATCCCGACCAGATTCGAACGGTGGATGCGCTCGAAGCTTTCGGCGATGACGGCGCGAACGCCCAGCAGACGCGTGCCCTTCGCCGCCCAGTCGCGCGACGAGCCGGTGCCGTATTCCTTGCCGGCGAAGACGACCAGCGGGCGACCTTCCGACTGATACCGCATGGCCGCGTCGTAGATCGACATGGTGTCGCCCGACGGGAAGTGCTTGGTCACGCCGCCTTCGATCTCGGGCGTGATGCGGTTCTTGATGCGGATGTTGGCGAAGGTGCCGCGCATCATGACTTCGTGGTTGCCGCGACGGGCGCCGTAGCTGTTGAACTCGGCCGCCTCGACGCCGTGGTTGGTCAGATAGACGCCGGCGGGCGAGGTCTTCTTGATCGAACCGGCCGGGCTGATGTGGTCGGTGGTGATCGAGTCGCCGAAGATGGCCAGAACGCGGGCCTCGACCACGTCCTGAACCGGGGTCAGGTCCATCGACAGACCGTCGAAATAGGGCGGGTTGGCGACGTAGGTCGAGCTGTCGTCCCACTCATAGGTCTGACCGCCGGTGACCTTGATGGCCTGCCAGTGCTTGTCGCCCTTGAACACGTCCTTGTAGCGCTTGGCGAACATGGCCGGGGTGACGGACTTGCGCTGGATGTCGGCGATTTCCTGCGTGGTCGGCCAGACGTCCTTCAGGAAGACGTCGTTGCCCTTCTTGTCCTGACCGATCGGGTCCTTGGTGATGTCGATCCGCATCGAGCCGGCGATGGCGTAGGCCACGACCAGCGGCGGCGAGGCCAGATAGTTGGCCTGGACGTCGGGGTTCACGCGACCTTCGAAGTTGCGGTTGCCCGACAGGACCGAGGTCGCGACAAGGGCGTTGTCGTTGATTGCCTTGGAGATGGCCGGATCCAGCGGACCCGAGTTGCCGATGCAGGTGGTGCAGCCATAGCCGACCAGGTTGAAGCCCAGGGCGTCCAGATCCTTCTGCAGACCGGCGTCGGTCAGATAGTCGGTCACGACCTGCGAGCCGGGGGCCAGCGAGGTCTTGACCCAGGGCTTGGCCTTCAGGCCCAGCGCATTGGCCTTGCGCGCCACCAGACCCGCGGCGATCAGCACCGACGGGTTGGAGGTGTTGGTGCAAGAGGTGATGGCCGCGATGACCACATCGCCGTCGCCGACGGTGAACTTCTGGCCATCCACCGAGACACGCTCGGCGTCGGACGGACGGGCGAAGACGTCGGTTAGGGCGGTTTCGAACGCCGGAGCGGCGGTGGTCAGTTCGACGCGGTCCTGCGGACGCTTCGGACCCGCCAGCGACGGCACGACGGTCGAGATGTCCAGTTCCAGCACGTCGGTGAAGACCGGGTCTTCCGAATTCTCGTCGATCCACAGGCCCTGGGCCTTGGCGTAGGCTTCGACCAGGGCGACGCGCGCCTTGTCGCGGCCCGTGGCGGTCAGATAGCCGATGGTGGCGGCCGAGACGGGGAAGAAGCCGCAGGTGGCGCCGTATTCCGGAGCCATGTTGGCGATGGTTGCTTGGTCCTCGATGGTCATGTTCGGCAGGGCGTCGCCGAAGAACTCGACGAACTTGCCGACCACGCCCTTCTTGCGCAGCATCTGGGTGACGGTCAGCACCAGGTCGGTCGCCGTCGTGCCTTCGGGCATCGCGCCCGTCAGCTTGAAGCCGATGACCTCGGGGATCAGCATCGGGATCGGCTGGCCCAGCATGGCCGCCTCGGCCTCGATGCCGCCGACGCCCCAGCCCAAGACGGCCAGGCCGTTGATCATGGTGGTGTGGCTGTCGGTGCCGACGACGGTGTCGGGATAGGCGACGGTCTTCTTGCCTTCGTCCAGGGTCCAGACGGTCTGGGCCAGGTTCTCCAGGTTCACCTGGTGGCAGATGCCGGTACCGGGCGGCACGACGCGGAAGTTGTTGAAGGCCGACGAACCCCAGCGCAGGAAGTTGTAGCGTTCGATGTTGCGCTCGTATTCGCGCTCGACGTTCTGGCCGAAGGCTTTCGACGTGCCGAAGTTGTCGACCATGACGGAGTGGTCGATGACCAGATCGACCGGCACCAGCGGGTTGATCTTGGCGGCGTCGGCGCCCAGGGCGCTCATGGCGTCGCGCATGGCGGCCAGATCGACCACGGCGGGAACGCCGGTGAAGTCCTGCATCAGAACGCGGGCCGGACGGAAGGCGATCTCGTGCTCGACCGAGCCCTTGTTCTCGACCCAGGCGGCGACGGCCTTCAGGTCGTCTTCGGTGACGGAAACGCCGTCCTCGTTACGCAGCAGGTTCTCCAGCAGCACCTTCATCGAGCGCGGCAGGCGGGAAATCCCGGTCAGACCGGCTTCCTCGGCGGCGGGAAGGCTGTAATAGGCGTATTTCTTACGCCCGACGGAAAGGTCCTGGCGGGTCTTGAAGCTGTCGATCGACGGCATGGAGAGTTCCTCTGGTCAGCGCCGCCCGACAATCCGGTTGCGCCTTCGCGCGGCAGACGCAGCGGCTCACAGGGCCCCTGCGCGCGCGGCGAAAGCCTGCTGCGGCGACCGTGCCTATAGCCCCGCCACGCCGCACCGTCCATGTGTCCACACCCCTGACGTGGACATTGAGAAGGGTTCGCAGATTTGGCGCGGCGGGTGAAACGCGATGATCCACACCCTCACCCTCGCCGGCCTGACCGTCTCACGCGGCGAGCGCAGACTGTTCGACGGCCTCGACCTGACCTTGCGCGCCGGCGAGGTGCTGGCCCTGACGGGCGCAAACGGGGCGGGCAAGACCAGCTTGCTGCGCGCGATCGCGGGCCTGTTGCGGCCAGACGCCGGGACGGTCGCCTTCCAGGACGGCGACGGCAATCGGCTTGACGAGCGGCAGGCGCGTGGACGCGAAACCCATTTTCTCGGCCATCTGGACGGGCTGAAAGGCGGCCGCACGGCGCGCGAAGAGCTGAGGTTTCAATGTGACTGGCTGGGCCACACCCAGTACGGCGTCGACCACGCCGTGGAGGCCTTCGGCCTGAAGCCCCTGCTGGACCTGGAGGTCCGGCGTCTTTCGGCCGGTCAGCGCCGTCGCCTGGCCATGGGCCGGCTGGTTGGATCGCCGCGCGCCCTGTGGCTGCTGGACGAGCCGATGGCGCCGCTGGACGCCCGCTGGCGCGAAGCCTTCGCGGAGCAGATGCAGCGTCATCTGGACGCCGACGGCCTGATCGTCGCCGCCGTCCACGACCCCCTGCCGCTGGCGACCCGCTCTCTCGATCTGGGGGCGCTGAAGTGAGCCGCCGCGATGTCGATCAGGAACCCCGTCCGCCCGGCCTGCGCGGCGCGACGCGCGTTCTGCTGGAGCGCGAACTGGATCTGGCCTGGGGCGGGGGCGGCGGCCCCTTACTGGCCTGCGGCTTCTTCGCCTGTCTGACCGCCATACTGCCGCTGGCGGCCGGCGGCGATCCGCGCACGCTCGGCCCTGTCGCCGGCGGCGTCGCCTGGTTGGCGCTCGCCCTGGCGTCCCTGCTGTCGCTGGAGCGGCTGTTTGAGCGCGACATGGAGGACGGGGCGCTGGATCTGCTGGCTCTCGGCCATCTGGCGCTGGAGCAGGTCGTCTTGATCAAGGCCCTGGCCCAGTGGATCGCCGTCGGTCTGCCGCTTGCCCTGACCGCCCCCGTCGCCGCCCTGGCGCTTGGCCTGCCCGCGTCGCTGACGCCTCTGGTCGCACTGACCGCCCTGATCGGCGGCGCAGGCTTCGCCTTCACCGGGGCGCTGGGCGCCGCCCTTGCGCTGGGCGCCAAGCGTGGCGGGCTGCTGATCGCCGTCGTCGTCCTGCCGCTCTTTATTCCCCCCGTCGTCTTCGGCGCCGGCGCCCTGGAGCGCGCGGGATCAGGCCAGCCGGTCGGCCCGGCATTGGCGTTGCTGTGCGCCTACGTGCTGTTCGCCGCCATCGTCGCCCCCTTCGCCGGGGCCGCCGCCGTTCGCAACGCGCAAGGGTGAGCTTGCCCGCCGTCCATTCGTTGCGTAAGCGCTGAACCGATGTTCGGCCTGTCCAATCCGCAGCGCTTCATGGCCTTCACCGGCCCGTTGACGCCCGTTCTGTGGGGGCTCGCCGCCGTGCTGCTGGGCGTCGGCGCCTGGCTCAGCTTCACCGTTCCGGCCGATTATCAGCAGGGCGACACGGTGCGGATCATGTTCGTCCATGTCCCCGCCGCCACCCTGGGCCTGGGCGCCTATGCGGCGCTGGGCGTGTCCAGCTTCTTTGCGCTGATCTTCCGTCACGCCCTGGCCGACGCCGCCGCCCGCGCCGCCGCCCTGCCGGGCGCCGCCTTCACGGCCCTGGCCCTGTTCACCGGCTCGCTGTGGGGCCAGCCGATGTGGGGGACCTGGTGGGTGTGGGACGCGCGCCTGACCAGCGTGCTGGTGCTGTTTCTCTTCTATCTCGGCTATATGGCGCTGAGAGCCTCGATCGACGACGAGCAGAAGGCCGGGCGCGCCGCCGCCGTCTTGGGTTTGGTCGGCCTGATCAATCTGCCGATCGTGAAGTTTTCGGTCGACTGGTGGAACACTCTGCACCAGCCCGCCAGCTTCCTGACGCCTGGCTCCTCGGGCCTCGACCCCGTCTATCTGCCGCCCTTCCTGACCATGCTGGCGGCCTACGGGATGCTGTTCGCGGCCCTGTGGCTGACCGCCATTCGCACCGAGATCCGCCGCCGCCGCGTCATGACCCTGCGCGCTCGGCTGGCTCAGGAGGCCTGAAGCCATGCTCGACCTCGACATGACCCCCTACGCCACCTTCGTCTGGCCCGCCTGGGGCGTCAGCGCCCTGGTCCTGACCGCCCTGACCGTCCGCGCCGTCGTCGCCTCCCGCAGATGGAAGCGCGAACTGGCCCGGCTTGAGGCAGACCAAGGCACACACCCAGAAGCAGCGGACACCAACCGCCCTCAAGCAGCGCGAAGCGCGTTAGGACAAGAGAAATGAACCGCTGGCTGGCCCTGATCCCGCTGGCGGTCCTCGCGGCGCTGGCGGCCTTGTTCGTCGGGTGGTCGCTGAAGCGCGATCCGGCTTTCAAGCCCGACGCCCTGGTCGGCCAGACCATCCCCGAGACGGTCCTGCCCCTGCTGTCAGGCGACCAGGCGGGACCGGGCAATCTGGACCTGAAGACCGCCGGCGTCGGCCGGCCCATGCTGGTCAATGTGTTCGCCTCCTGGTGCGCGCCGTGCCGGATCGAACACCCCAAGCTGCTGGCGCTGAAGGCGCGCGGCGTCGCCGTGGTCGGCATCGCCTACAAGGACGAGCCGGTCGCCACTCGCGCCTTCCTCGACGAACTGGGCGATCCCTATTCGATGGTGCTGGTGGACCGCGAGGGTCGCGCGGGCCTCGACCTCGGCATCTCCGGCGTGCCCGAGACCTTCGCCGTCGACGCCATGGGGCGCATCACGGCCAAACAGTCCGGCCCCCTGCTAGACGACGCCGACATCGACCGGCTGGTCGCCTCCATGCAGGCCTCGCCCCGTCCCGCGCCGACCAAGCGCTGAGGCCGCGTTAACCCTTTTTCGAGGGTTTCCGTTAACCATGTCGGCATGAGCGCGATTCGTCCCGGCCTGCCGCTGAACACGCCCGCCCAGGGCCTTGATCTGCCGAGCGCCCGCAGCGCTCAGGCCGCCTTCTTCCGCGCTGCCCTGAACCAGAACGCGGTGGAGCAGACTGCTGCGCCCAAGCCGCCTGTCCCGGCCGCCGCCGTCATGTCCACGATCCGAACCGCCAACCCGGCCCGGCCGGTGGAGGCGCCCCCCGCCCCGGCCCAGCGCGAGGAGCCGCGGATCATGCGCCCCGGCTCCTACCTCGACATCCGGGTCTGATCAGTTCCAGCCGCGACTGGCGATATATTGCTGCAACGCCTCGATCCGGGTCGCATCCGACGGGTGGGTCGAAGCGAACTGCGGCGTCTGCGTCTGACGCTGCGCCGCCATAAGTCGCCATAGCGCCACCGCCTGCGACGGCTTGAACCCGGCGACGGCCATATAGTCCACGCCCAGACGGTCGGCCTCCAGCTCGTCGCGCCGCGAATAGGGCAGCAGCAGCCCGTATTGGGCGGCCAAACCGCCATAAGCGTTGACCGCATCGCCATAGCGACCCGCCGCCCCGCCGACAGCCGCCAGACCGACGCTGGTCACCGTCTGGTTCGAGGCGCGCTCGGCCGCATGGTTGGCGACGACGTGCCCGATTTCGTGACCGATCACGCTGGCCAGCTGGTCGTCATTCTGTACCAGGGCCAACAGGCTGGTCGTCACGCCGATCTGGCCGGACGGCAGGACGAAGGCGTTGGGGCTGGCCTCCGTGAACACCGCATAGTCCCATGTCCGACCGCCCAGACCCGCCGCCTGGACCAGACGGTCGCCGACGCGCCGGATTCGGTCGACCTGGGCGCCGGTCGTCATCACGCCTGGCTTGGCGATAGCCTCTCGCCAGGCCGCGGTCGATTGCTGCGACAGGGCGGCGTTGTCCACTAACAGCAACTGATTGCGGCCCAGGGCTTCGTTATAGGCGCAGGCGGACAGGGCCGAGGCCGCGACGGCGGCGGCCAGGACAAGGGCGGAACGGCGGGGCAGGATCACGGGGGCGGCCTCCTCGAGCAGGACGAAACAGCAAGGCAAATGGTCGCGCTGCGCCTGTGGTTCCACGGTCAATTGATCGGCGTCGCGCCCAACAGGGTCCGGCACGCCTCCGCCTCGGCCGCCAAGGCCTTGCGCTTGGCCTCTCCGAACTTCTCCAGCGTGCGGTAGGGCATGGCCAGCCGCACATTGTCCCGCAGCCGGCCGCGATTGCGCTCCAGAAAGCCCCAGTACAGCCGGTTGAACGGACAGGCCGCGTCGCCGCTTTTGCTCTTCACGTCATAGCGACACGCCCCGCAATAGTCGCTCATCCGGTCGATATAGGCCCCCGACGCGGCATACGGCTTGGACCCCACGATGCCGCCATCGGCGAACAGGGCCATGCCGCGCGTATTGGGCATCTCGACCCATTCATAGGCGTCGGCATAGACGCACATGTACCAGTCATCGACCTGATCGGGATGCACGCCCAGCAGCAAGGCCAGATTGCCGGTCACCATCAGCCGCTGGATATGGTGGGCGTAGGCGTTGTCGCGCGTGGTCTCCACCACCTCGGCGACACAGGCCATGTCGGTCTCACCGGACCAGTAGAACCAGGGCAGCTTGCGGTCCGCATCCAGAAAGTTGCGCGCCCGATACTCCGGCGCCTTCAGCCAGTAGATGCCGCGCACGAACTCGCGCCATCCCAGGATTTGCCGGATGAAGCCTTCGACCGCATTCATCGGCGCCTTGCCCGCCCGATAGACCGCCTCGGCGCGCTTGCAGACGTCTAGCGGGTCCAGCAGGCCCAGGTTGATCGACGTCGAGATCAGCCCATGCCACATCCAGGGCTGATTCTCCGCCATCGCGTCCTGCCAGTCCCCGAACGACGGCAGGACGTCCTTCAGGAAATGCTTCAGCGAGGCTTCCGCCTCCTGCGCCGTCGTGGCCCAGCCGAACCCGTCCAGCGATCCGAAATGGTCGCCGAACAGCCGCTCGACATCCGCCATCGCCTCGCGCGCCACGGCGTTGGGCGGAATGCGCAGGCGATCGGGCGGCGTCACGCCCTTGGCCAGCTTCTTGCGGTTCTCGGCGTCATAGTTCCAACGCCCGCCCTCCGGCTGATCGCCGTCCATCAGTATGCCCGTCGCGCGGCGCATCTCGCGATAGAAGAACTCCATGCGCAGCTGCGACTTGCCCGAGGCCCAGCGGCGAAAACGGTCGTGGCTGCTGATGAAGCGGCGATCCTCGCGAATCTCGACCGGCAGCTCCGCCCCTTCCGCAAAGGCGGCCAGATGCTCGGCCAGCCGCCACTCGCCGCATTCGGTCATCACCACCGTTTCATAAGCGCCGTCGTCCAGAGCCCGGGCCAGTTCGCCGGTGATGGAGCCGCTGTTGTCCGAATCGTCAATCCGCACATAGCGCACCTTGACGCCCCGCCCCTTCAGCCGCTCGGCGTGATTGCGCATGGCGGCGAACACCAGGGCCAGCTTCTGCTTGTGATGCCGGACATAGGTCGCCTCGTCGCGAACCTCGGCCATCAGAACCGTGTCGACGTCCGGGTTCAGATCCTTCAGCGCCGACAGGTCGTCCGACAACTGATCGCCCAGCACCAGCCTAAGCACGGACATGCGTTATTTCCATCACGGGCCCATTTGCGAGCGAGAGACTGAAATCGAGGACGCAGGCGCAGAAACACCCGATACCCACCCTCCAACGCCGCAAGGACCCAGGGGATGCGTGCGGCCAGGCCCAGGGGGCGCAACAGCGGTATGGCCCGCCACATCGCCGCAAAGGCCGCCGCGCCCGACAGCAGTCTTCCATTCTCCGTCGTGTGGAACCGCGCCAGCAGCGTCTCGCGATCCAGCGGGCAGCTTGTCTGTCCGTCCGACACATCCACGAATCGGATCACGCCGCGTCGATCCAGCCGCCGCATCAGGGCGATCTCGCGTCGGCACAAAGGACAGCCGCCATCGTACCAGACAAGCAAGGGAGTCATGACGATCGAAGGCTCTCGGCGACGGCGAACGGGCTCGCCATCCTATACGGCCGTCCTCTACAGTCTGGATCGCAACCCGCCTCGACAGGTGTCCGATGACGATTGAACCCACCGGCCGACATCGCTTGCCGCCGCTCGCCCGCATACTGGGTTTCGCCGGCCTGCTGCCCCAGGCGGCGGCGGTTGTCGTCCTTCTTGTAGGCGATGCCGACCAGCAGACCGCCGCCCTCGGCCTGGCCTACGCCTACGCCGCCCTGATCTTTAGCTTTCTGGGCGGCGTCTGGTGGGGACTGGCGGCCGCGACGGGCGTGAAGGCGCCCAAATGGGTCTGGACCGCCTCTGTGGCGCCCTCGCTTCTCGCGTTGGCGACCAGCGTCGTTTGGGCGGCGGGCCTCGACCCGGCCGTGTCGCTGGTCGTGCTGGGCGTCTTCATCGCCGCCAGCGTCCTGGTCGATCTGAAGCTGAAGGCGGCCGGTCTGACGCCCGAGGGCTGGCTGGCGCTGCGGGCGCCGCTGTCAATCGGTCTGGGCGTGCTGACGCTCGTCGCCGGACTGATCTGAAAATATCTTAGGCATCGGGCAAAAAATCGGGGCCTGCCGCAACCGACAGGCCCCTGATTTTACTCGTCTCGACTTGGAGCGGGCGAAGAGATTCGAACTCTCGACCCCAACCTTGGCAAGGTTGTGCTCTACCACTGAGCTACGCCCGCACTCCGTAGGAGCTAGGTGCGCTCCCCGTCGAGGAGGGGGCGTATAGCGGAGGGTTGATCGGTCCTGCAAGAGAGAATTTGCAAAAAGCGATCAAGTCCCGCTCACACCCCCCGCGCCTCAGCGCGGCGCCAGCCTGATGGCGCCGTCCAGACGGATGCATTCGCCGTTGATGTAGACGTTTCGCGCCAGTTCCAGCACCAGCGACGCATAGTCGGCCGGCGTGCCCAGGCGGCTGGGGAAGGGGATGGCGGCGGCCAGGGCGTCCTGGATCTTCTGATCCATGCCGGCCATCATCGGCGTCCACATGATGCCGGGCAGGATCGTGTTGCAGCGCACCCCTTCCTGAGCCAGATCACGCGCGATCGGCAGGGTCATCGCATAGACGCCGCCCTTGGACGCCGAATAGGCCGCCTGGCCGATCTGGCCGTCCTGCGCCGCTACCGAGGCTGTGTTGACGATCAGGCCGCGCTCGCCGTCCGCCATCGGCTCCAGCGTCACCATGCCCGCCGCCGACTGCGACAAAACGCGGAAGGTGCCGAACAGATTGACCCGCACGGTGCGCTCGAACTGGGCCATGTCGTGGGCCTTGATCTCGCCGGTGTCCTTCTTGCGCGAGACGGTCTTCTGGCCCGTGGCGATGCCGGCGCAGTTGACGGTCAAACGTTCCTGGCCATGGGCGGCGCGGGCCTTTTCAAAGGCGGCGGCGACCGAGGCGTCGTCGGTCACGTCCACCTGGCAGAAGACGCCCCCGATCTCAGCCGCGACAGCCTCGCCCTTTTCGGCGTTCAGGTCGAACAGGGCGACCTTGGCCCCCGTCGCCGCGATGGCGCGCGCGGTGCCTTCGCCCAGGCCCGAGGCGCCGCCGGTGACCACTGCGGCGATGGTGTTGTCGAGTTTCATCCTGATCGTTCCTATATTGTCGTGAACCTGAGTTTCGTTTGAGGATTTAGCGGCCATGACCGCCAAAGCCAAACCTGCCGATCCATCGGATGTCCTGGACCCGAAAAAGGCGCTCGTGCCGTCGGTGGTGAAGATCAACGAGGCGCGCGTGACCAAGGGCTTCTGGCCCAAGATTCAGCGCACGGCCGCCCGCATCCCCTTTGCGGACCAGGCCCTGGCCGCCTGGTACGCCGCGCGCGATCCGCAGACGCCGATGGCGGCCAAGGGCATGATCTTCGCGGGCCTGGCCTATTTCGTCATGCCGGTGGACGCCATTCCCGACATCTTCGCCGGCATCGGCTATACCGACGACGCGGCCGTCATCACCGCCCTGCTGGCCCTGGTCGGCGCCAACATCAAACGCCGCCACCGCGACAAGGCCGAGGACGCGGTGCAGCGGCTGAAGTCGAAATAACTCAGCTCTCGACCGTCACCACGATCTTGCCCAGAGCCTGACGGTCGCCCAAAGCCTTGATCGCCTCGCCGGCCTTTTCCAGCGGGAAGGTCTTTGACACGCGCGGCCTGATCTTGCCGTCCGCATACATCTGCATCAGTTCGGCCATGTTGGCGGCGTGGGCCTTGGGATCGCGCATCACCGCCGCGCCCCAGAAGACGCCGATCACCGACACCGACTTCAGCAGCGTCAGGTTCAGCGGCAGGGACGGAATGCCCGCCGGGAAGCCGACCACCAGATAGCGCCCGTTCCAGTCCATGGCCCGCAGCGCCGGATCGGCGTAATCGCCGCCGACCGCATCATAGACGACGTCCGCGCCGTCGCGGCCGGTCGCCAGCTTGAACTCACCCGACAACGCCTTCTGCGCCGCCTTGTCCATCGATCCCGACGGATAGATCAGGCCATTGTCGGCGCCCAGTTCAAGCGCGAACTCGACCTTGTCGTTGGTCGAGGCGGCGGCGACCACGCGCGCGCCCATAGCCTTGCCCAGTTCGACGGCGGCGGCGCCGACGCCCCCGGCCGCGCCCAGCACCAAGAGGGTTTCGCCCGCCTTCAGCTGCGCCCGGTCCTTCAGCGCATAGTAGCTTGTGCCATAGGTCATGATCAGGGCCGCCGCTTCTTGGAAGCTCATGGCGTCGGGGATGGAGATGACGGTCTCGGCCCGCACCGCCAGCCGTTCGACCAGCCCGCCCCAGCCCGGCACGGCGATGACGCGGTCGCCCTTGCGCACGCCCTTGACGCCCTCGCCCACCGCCTCGACCACGCCGGCGACCTCGGCGCCCGGCGAGAAGGGTCGCTCGGGCCGGAACTGGTATTTGTCCTCGATGATCAGGGTGTCGGGATAGTTGATCCCAACCGCCTTGACCTCAATGATTACCTCGCCCGTTTTGGGCGTCGGGTCGAGCACATCCTCCACGACCAGGGTTTCGGGGCCACCAAGCGTCTTGGACAGAACAGCGCGCATCAAAGTTTCCTTTCTTGGCCTATCGCGCTTTGCGCTGCTTGAGGCCGTTTTCCCTGGACCGACATGGCGCGGCCTTCATCGCGACGCTAAAGAGCGCCACGCCCGTTTGAAAGAGGCGATAAAGACAAGGCTCAGGAAGACGACATGACCGCCCTCATCCTCCACGGCGGCGCCGGCGCCCGGCGCGAACGCAACTACGACGCCGAGGTCGTGCATATGCGCGAGGTGGTCGAGGCCATGAAGGTTCGGCTGGAGTCGGGCGACAGCGCCCTGGACGTGGCCACCGCTGCCGTCGTCATGCTGGAGGATTCCGGTCTTTACGTCGCGGGCAAGGGCGCCTCGCCCAATCTGGCCGGCGCCTATGAGCTGGACGCCAGCATCATGGACGGATCGACCAAACGCGCAGGCGCCGTCGCCGCCCTGCAAGGCTTCCGCAACCCCGTCGTCGCCGCGCGCGCGGTGATGGAGAAGACGCCGCATATCATGCTGGCGGGCGACGGCGCGGCCCTGTTCGCCCACGACCAGGGGCTGGAGCTCATCGCCGACGAGGCCGCCTGGTTCACCGGCGCGGGCAAGGGTGAGGACAACCATCCACCCGGCACGCTCAGCCACGGCACTGTCGGCGCCTGCGTGCTGGACAGCCAGGGCCGTCTCGCCGCTGCCACCTCGACCGCCGGCGTCTTCGGCAAGATGCCAGGCCGCGTCGGCGACACTCCGATCCCCGCCGCCGGAACCTGGGCGGACGCCTACGCCGCGACCTCCTGCACCGGCCAGGGCGAATATTTCATCCGCGTCGCCGCCTCCGCCCAGGTCGCTTGGCGCGTCGCCGCCGGCCAGTCGCTGGCCGAGGCGACCCAGGCCGTCATCGATGAGATCGGTCAGATGGGCGGCGACGGCGGCATGATCGCCCTGGACGCCGCCGGAAACATCGCCGCCCCCTTCAACAGCCAGGGCATGAAGCACGCTTGGCTGACCCCCGCCGGCGAGATCGGCGTCCAGGTCTTCCGCGACTAGGTCTTTGCGGACATCACGTCGGAAATGGCGGTCAGCAGAACCTTTAGATCGACAGGCTTGCTGACCACCGCATCCATGCCCGCCGCCAGATAGCTCTCGACCTGCTCCACCATCGCATTGGCCGTCAGGGCGATGATCGGCGTGCGGACCAGCCCCTGGTCGGCCTCGCGTTGCCGGATCGTCCGTGTCGCCGTCGGACCGTCCATGTTCGGCATCTGCACATCCATCAGGATCAGATCCCAGTCGCGCGTTTGCGTCGCTTCGACCGCCTGAACTCCATCATCGACGATCTCGACCTCGATCCCGACCTGACCCAGAAGGCCTCGGATCACCTGCTGATTGACCGGGTGGTCCTCGGCGACCAGCACCCGCAGCGCCCGCTCCGGCTGGGCGTCCGGCGCATCCTCACCGGCCTGCACGGGCTGCGCTGGCGTCAGCGGCAGCGTGACGACGAAGGTCGCCCCTTCGCCCGCCTCGCTCTCCACCTTGATCCGGCCGCCCATCAGGTCCACCAGGGTCGCCACGATCGACAGGCCCAGCCCGGCCCCGTCGCGCCGGTCGACGGCCGCTGCCTCGATCTGGGCGAAGCGCGTAAAGAGCTGACCGATCTGGTCCGCCGGTATGCCCCGCCCGGTGTCCGACACGCGGAACACCGCCCCGGCGTCCGTCAGCGCGACCTCCAGCGCCACCTGCCCCTCGGCCGTGAACTTGATGGCGTTGGATAGCAGGTTGAAAAGGATCTGGCGCAGCCGGACCGCGTCGGCGCTGACCCAGCCCAGGCCCGGTGACACGACGTGGAAGGCCAGGCCCTTGCTTTCGGCCAAAGGCCTCAAGGTCTCTGTGACCTCGTGGACAAGAGCGTCCGCATCGATGGGCTGCGGCACGATCTCCAGCCGCCCCTCCTCGATCCGCGACAGGTCCAGAATCTGGTTGATCAGGTCCAGCAGGGTGTGGGCCGACCGGTCCAGGATCTCCAGTCGCGTCTTCTGCCGATCCTCCAGCGCGTCGCCCGCCATGATCTGCGCCATGCCGATGACGCCGTTCAGAGGGGTGCGAATTTCATGGCTCATATTGGCCAGGAAGCGGGACTTGGCGGCATTGGCCTCGTCCGCCTCCTGACGCGCGCATCGGGCGGCGTCGCGGTCCCGCACGGCCGCCTCATGCGCCGCCTGCACGTCCATCAGCAACGCCTTGTTGCGCTGGTCCGCCGCGAACAGATCGCACCACAAGGCGTGGGTCGCGCGCGAGATGATGAACAGGATCGTCGCCAGCATGACGAAGGCCGCCGCCACCGCCAGGCCGTGCGGCCCGATCAGCGAGGGATAGATGACCACCAGCACGGTCGCACAAATCGGCGCCGCCGCCAGCGCCAACAGCCGTGGCGCCGCGCTGAACTGAACGAAGGCCACACCGATCGACCAGACCTGGATCAGCACCACCACCAGCATCACATCGGCGCGGGGGTTCATCAGCCAGGCGACCAGCGGCCCCGACACCCCCAGGGCGAACCGGATCGCCACGATGGCTATCAGCAGCGGGGGCCAGCCCGCAACGGGCGCCTCAGCCTTCTGGTATCGTCTGACCCGCCCCTGCGCCCAGGCGTCGAACGCCATGCCGACGAGGGCGAACCCCAGCCCCACCCACGGCTGGCCGAGGGCCGCCAGGATCAGTCCGGCGGCCGCCCAGCTGCCGTAGAGCACGGCGGGCGGAGTAACCATATTTTGCAGGACAAAGGCCCAGACCGCGATCTTTTCGTCGGAGACAGAAGTCGCTTTCGCTCGTCTCGGCACGCGTCCTCGGCTTGGGTGGTCGCTGAGATGCGACCTATTGGCGAATAGAGCGCCGTCGGGGGTTTGTCCATGAACGACCCGCGCCTTATCCGGTTCATTACAGCTCGGTAAGGTGCAAGACGCCCAATCGCTGATACGGTCTCGGCGCCCGGCGTTCCGGGCTTCGGAGCCTCTCATGAAATCCCGCCTGATCGCCACAGCTGCCGCCTCGGCCCTCCTTCTCGGCCTCGCCGCCCCCGCCTTTGCAGAGGGCACCGCGCCCGCCGCAGCCGCCGTTCAATCGACCGGTCAGGCGCCGCAGGGCGTGACCGTGCCGCCGCTGGGCTTCACCAAGCGCGTTCTGTCGAACGGCCTGGAAGTCTATTCGGCGCGTGACGCCGACACCTCGAACGTCACGGTCCAGGTCTGGTACAAGGTGGGCTCCAAGGATGATCCGGCCGGCCGTTCGGGCTTCGCCCACCTGTTCGAACACCTGATGTTCAAATCGACCACCAACCTGCCGCCCGAGACCTTCGACCGGCTGACCGAGGACGTGGGCGGTTCCAACAACGCCTTCACCGCCGACGACACCACCGCCTATTTCGAGACTGTGCCCGCCAACCATCTGGAGCGGATGCTGTTCGCCGAGGCCGACCGCATGGGCTCGCTGGTCGTGGACGAACCGACGTTCGTCGCCGAGCGCGACGTGGTGAAGGAGGAATACCGCCAGCGGATTCTCGCAAACCCCTACGGCCGCCTGTTCGGCCTGTTCGTGCCCGAGACCATCTATCAGGACAGCCCCTATCGCCGTCCGGGCATCGGCTCGATCGAGGAGCTGGAGGCCTCGTCGCTGGAAGACGTTCGCCGCTTCCACGCCACCTATTATCGTCCCGACGCCGCCTATCTTATCGTGGCCGGCAACTTCGACCAGGCTCAACTGGACCGCTGGGTGGATCAGTATTTCGGCCCGCTGAAAAATCCGACCACGCCGATCCCGACCAACAATGTCGTCGAGCCCGAGCCGACGGGTCCGCGCAACGTTACCTACTATGCGCCGAACGTGCCGCTGCCGGCCGCCGTCGTCGCCTGGCCGACGGTGAAATACGCTGACGCCGACCGCGCCGCCCTGACCGTTCTGGACGGCATCCTGTCCACCGGCGAATCCAGCCGCCTGTATCGCTCGCTGGTCTATGACAAGCAGATCGCGGCCCAGATCGGCTCGACCCCCGACTTCTCGCAGCAGGCCGGCAATCTGTCCGCCCTGGCGATCATGGCCCAAGGTCACACGGCCGAGGAAGGCATCGCCGCCCTGAACGAAGAAATCGGCAAGCTGCGCGACACGCCTGTCAGCGCCGCTGAACTGGACGAGGCCAAGAACGAGATCGTCGCCAATACGCTGCGCAGCCGCGAAACGGTGGACGACCGCGCGACCGCCCTGGGCTTCTCGCTGATCAACACCGGCTCGGCCGCCGCCGCGGACGAAGAGGTCGCCCAGATCCAGGCCGTCACCGTCGCCGACATTCAGCGCGTCGCCCGCAAATATCTGACGCCGCAGCGCCAGTCGACGATCACCTTCCTGGCCGCCGACGATCAGAACCCCGCCTCGGTCCAGAAGATGAACGTGGACGCCCCCGTGAAGGTCGCCGACCTGGCCCCCGCCGGCCCGCCCGCCGTCCTCCTGCCCGAGGCGGAGCGCAAGCCCCTGCCTCAGCCGGGCGCCGAGGTCGCACCCGTGACGCCGACCGTCGCCGACTTCCGCCTGGACAACGGCCTGCGCGTCCTGGTCGCCCCGACCGACGGCGTGCCGCTGGTCTCGGCCCGCCTCAGCTTCGACGCCGGTTCGTCGGATGATCCGACGGGCAAGGCCGGCGTCGCCGCCATGACCGCCGCCCTTCTGACCCAGGGCACCAAGACCAAAACCGCGCCCGAAATCGCCACCCAGATCGAACAGCTGGGCGCCAGCGTGGGCGCATCAGCCGGGGTCGATTTCTCGAACGTCTACGCCAACGCGCCGTCGAACGCCTTCCCGGCGACCGTCGCCCTGATGGCCGATCTGGTGAAGAACCCGACCTTCGCCGGCGAAGAGCTTGAACGTCAGCAGGCCCAGACCCTGGACGGCCTGCGCGTCGCCCTCAGCCAGCCGGCGTCCATCGCCGGCATGACGGTCGGCCGCGTCATCTACGGCGACGCCCCCTATGGCGCGACGATCACTCAGCAGACGGTTCCGGCCATCACGGCGGCCGACGTCGCCGCCTTCCACGCCGCCCGCTATCGGCCGTCGGACGCGACCCTGGTCTTCTCGGGCGACATCACGCCGGCCGCCGCCCGCGCCCTGGCGCAACAGGCGTTCGGCGACTGGCGCCCAGCCGGCGCGGCCCCGGCCGCTGCGACCAATCCGGCCGGTCAACCCCTGGCGCCGCGCATCGTCGTGGTGAACCAGCCCGGCGCCGGTCAGGCCGCGGTCGTCGCCGCCGTTCGCGGCGTGTCGCGCACCGATGCGGACTTCTTCCCCCTGACGGTCGGCAACACCCTGCTGGGCGGCGGCTTCTCGTCGCGCCTGAACCAGGAAATCCGCATCAAGCGCGGTCTGTCCTACGGCGCCTCGTCGTCGCTGGGCGCACGGGCGGATGCGGGCCTGTTCACCGCCTCGACCCAGACCAAGAACGAGACCGCCGACGAGGTCGCCGATCTGATCCTGGCCGAGATCGCCAAGCTGGGAACCGAGACCCCGACCCAGGCCGATCTGGCCCCGCGCCGCGCCACCCTGATCGGCGGCTTCGGCCGCTCGCTGGAGACGGTGGACGGCCTGGGCGCCCTGGTCGCCAACCTGGCGCTCTATGATCTGCCGATGAGCGACCTCGCCGACTACGCCGGCCGGGTTCGCGCCGTCACGCCGGAACAGGTCGAGGCCGCCTTCGCCGAACACCTCCCGGTCAATCGCGCCAGTCTGGTCATCGTCGGCGACGGCTCGAAGTTCCTGGACGATCTGCGCGCCAAACACCCCAACCTCGAAGTCATCGAGGCCGGCGCCCTGAACCTGAACAGCGGATCGCTGGAGTAAGGCCGGATCGGCAAGCCTCCTCCTTCCCCTGGCGGCGAAGGAGGGGGTCGGCCGCCAGCCGTCCTAGTTTCAGGATCGAAGTCGTCTCTTTTCAGGGACTTTCGGGCCGCCGTCGACAATCATCCATACGGGCTTCGATTGGGGATATGATCCATCCCCGATCTTTGACATCGCGATCTGCCCACGACGCGACCTTGGGTCTCAAGGCCGGGCCGACCTGCCTCGACAATTGCACCCGTGCAATGCGAGCGCAGATTTATCCCTGCGATTTCCGTCTCTTGGCGCCGAATTGCACGCCATTGCACGCTTTTCGTCGGGTGCAATTTCCGTCCGCTAGGCCGACAGACACACCACCTGGGCCACACGCAGGTCGCGCCTCAGGCGGTTGGACACCTGGCCGTAGTCTTCGGTCGTGATGGCCTGGCCGCGCGCGTCGTCGGCTGGCGTCTGTTCGCCGCGGATCGCCGGACCGAAGGTCTCCGGCGCCGTCGTATAGATCCGGCCCCGCCTCGGCGCCTCGGCGATGGTGACGCCCACGACGCGGCCCTGCGCATCCAGGGCCGGCGCGCCGGACAGGCCTGACAATGTGCCCTCAAGCCCGTTGGTGCGCCCGACCTCGGCCCAGGACAGCACCGGCTCGTCGCGCGCGCCGCGCCCGAAGACCTTCAAGGTCTCGCGCCCCAGCAGGCGAGACGTCACCTCGCCGGGACGCCCTTGAGGAAAGCCTGGATGAAAGGCGCGCTGGCCCTTGCGCAGGGGCGCCTCGACCGCGACCGGCAGGGCCGCCGGCCCGCCGTCGGTGATCAGCAAGGCGACGTCGGCGCGCGGCGCCAGACGGACGTCGGCCGCGACCGCCCGCCCCTCGCCGACCACCAGCGCCGGCTTGCGGCACCCCTCGACGACATGGCGGGCCGTCACCCAGCGCCCCCGTCCTGCGATGGAGAAGGCCGTGCCCGACGACGGCTTGAACGGCGCCTCGCCCGCATCGACGGTGACGGCGGCGTCAAAGGGGGTGATGGGACCTAGCAGGGCGCCCTCGGCGCCATCGGACCCCGCCTCCGCGACCGGCGGCGCATCGGCGTTCTCGCGTCGCCCCAGAGACACCGCCAGAAACACGGCCGCCACCGCTCCATAGATGGCCCAGTCCGGCAGGCGGGGAAACTGCATCGCTCCGGCCGATCAGCCGGTCAGCGCGGCGGACAGGATGACGGCCGTCGCCAGCTTAGCGCCCAGCAGCACCACCGCCGCCGAAATCTCGCCGTGGCGGATCCGCTCTGGCAGGCCCGTCAGCAGCAGGTCCACGACCCGGAAGGCCAGAAGCTGCAGCACCACGGTCGCCACGCCCCAGATGGCGATGTCGCGCACCGAGGTCGACACCGACAGCGACACCGCCAGCGGCACCGCCAATCCCACCAGAATGCCGGCGAAGGCTATGGCGGCGGCGACATTGCCTTGACGGATTAGGGCGACCTCCTTCCACGGCGTCAGCAGCGCATAGACCGTCGCCCCCGCCGCGAGCAGCAGCAGGGTCACGATCAGGTGCATCACCATGACCGGGAAGCCCGAGGCGAAAGCCTGCACCTCGGCGCTGGAAAGGACGTTCGACAAGGACGGGTCCATACCCAGACGCCTTGCCCGATTGTCGCCCCAATCCGCAAGCGCGCCGGGGACACACTGCGTGACATTATGTGTCCGAAGGTTGTGCCCTCTCATCAAGAGAGGACACGAGGATCAAGCCGCCGCCTGTTCCGCCTTACGCAGAGCAGAAGCCCTGACCTTTTCGCTTTCGGACTTCAGCTGGCCGCAGGCGGCCAGGATGTCGCGGCCGCGGGGGGTGCGGATGGGCGAGGCGTAGCCGGCCTTGTTCAGGATGGCGGCGAAGCGCTCGATCGTCTTCCAGTCCGAGCATTCGTATTCGACGCCGGGCCAAGGGTTGAACGGGATCAGGTTGATCTTGGCCGGAATGCCCTCGATCAGCTTCAGCAGGGCGCGCGCCTCTTCGGGGCTGTCGTTGACGCCCTTCAGCATGACGTATTCGAACGTCACCCGCCGCGCGTTCGACAGGCCCGGATAGGCCCGGATCGCCGCCATCAGCTGGTCCAGCGGGTACTTCTTGTTCAGCGGCACCAGCACGTCGCGAAGCGCGTCATTGGTGGCGTGCAGGCTGATGGCCAGCATGGCCGCCGTTCGGTCGCCCAAGGCCTGAAGCTGCGGCACCACGCCCGAGGTCGAGACCGTGATCCGACGACGCGACAGGGCGATGCCCTCATTGTCCGAGATGATGTCGATGGCGTCGGCGACGTGGTCCAGATTGTAGAGCGGCTCGCCCATGCCCATGAAGACGATGTTGGACAGGCGCCGGTCTTCCTTGGGCGACGGCCATTCCTCAAGGTCGTCGCGCGCCACCTGGACCTGGGCCACGATCTCGGCGGCGGTCAGGTTGCGCACCAGCTTCTGCGTGCCGGTGTGGCAGAAGGTGCAGTTCAGGGTGCAGCCGACCTGGCTGGACACGCACAGGGCGCCGGCCCGGCCCACGTCGGGAATATAGACGGTCTCGATCTCGATGCCCGGCGCGGTGCGGATCAGCCATTTGCGCGTGCCGTCCTTGGACACCTGGCGTTCGACGACCTCGGGGCGCGCCAGGGTGAAATGCTCGGCCAGCTTGGCCTGCATGTCCTTGGCGACATTGCTCATGGCCGAAAACTCGGTCACGCCATAGTGGTGGATCCAGCTCCACACCTGGCTGGCGCGCATCTTGGCCTTCTCGGGCGGACAGACGTTCGCGTCGATCAGGGCCTGTCGCAGGCCGGCGCGCGTCAGACCGCTGAGGTTGACGGGGGCCTTGACGGCGGGCGCGTTAGAGACGCGCGAAAGATCGAGCGTGATGCTCAAGGCGGCGATCCTGCGTGAGGTTGAGCCGGGCTATATAGCACGGATCCCGGCGATTGCATGGCCGCGGCGGATTCGACCGCCCTAGAGCCCCACGTCCCAGACGCCGGCGTCGCGCATCCGCGTCTCACGCGCCTCCTCGGCCCGACCGCCCATGTCCTTGGCCATGCTGCGGATCGCGGTCGAGACGGTGGCCTTGTGCACGCCCGGCACGATCGCGTGGGCGAAGGCGGCGCCCGCCAGACCCAGCAGCTTGAAGCCGAAACCGGCCGAGGCGACCATGTGCTGGAGATAGGTCTCGTCGACCTCGCGCGGATGGTCGCGGAACAGGCGGTCGAAGGCGGTCGAACCCGAACGGCGGCGGTCGATCGTCGTCTGACTCATGGCGGCGGCCTTCCCTGTTTTCTCAACATCCATGGTCACGCCGGACGGCCGACGACGCAACCCCCATCGTGATCTGTTCATTGGACGTGACCGACACGCCACCTGCCCGCTTCAGACCCATCGTCAGAAACGAAAACTCGGTCTAGGGTCGGCGTCCGATCAAGGAAATGCCCATGCCGATCCGCCTTTCGCCCGCCTCTTCCATGGCCGTCGCCCTGGCCCTGATGGCCTCGGCGACGCCGGTGCTGGCGCAATCCGGCGCGGCAGGCCTGCCCTATGACGCCCGGCGCGGCGTCTTCAGCTTCTCGTCGGGGCTCGAGGGCTCGCTTCCGGCGGTGGTTCAGGTCACGACCCTGGGCCAATCGCGTGGTCCAAGTTCGGACGCGGCCGATCCCAAACCCTACGCCTCCGGCTCCGGCGTCATCGTCGATGCGGCCGAGGGGCTGGTGATCACCAACAATCACGTGGTCGAGGGCGGGCGTAAGTTCACCGTCGATCTGACGGACGGCCGCCTGTTCGACGCCGTGCTCGTGGGGGCGGACAAGGCGACCGACATCGCCGTGCTGCGCATCACGCCCGACGGTCGACCGCTGAACCTCAAACAGGTCCAAACGGTGGATTCCGACACCCTGCGCACCGGCGATCTGGCCTTCGCGGTCGGCTATCCGCTGGGCCTGGACCAGACCCTGACCATGGGCGTCATCTCGGGCCTGAACCGCTCAGGGCTAGGCGATGCGGTCGAGGACTATATCCAGACCGACGCGGCCGTGAACTCGGGCAACTCCGGCGGGCCGCTGCTGGACAGCCGGGGCCGGCTGATCGGCATCAACACCTCGATCCTGTCGGGCGGTCTGGGCGGGGGCAATGACGGCATCGCCTTCGCCGTGCCGACGCGGATCATGCTCTACGTCGCCGACCAGTTGAAGAAGAACGGCGAGGTCAAGCGCGGCGCGACCGGGGCCATCTTCGGCTCGCTGAACGCCGAGCGCGCGCGCGAACTACATCTGGGCATCGTGCGTGGGGCCGTCGTCGCCGATGTCGCGCCAGGATCGCCGGCCGAACGCGCGGGCCTGCGCCATAACGACGTGATCACCCGGATCCAGGGCCGCCCCGTCGCCAACGCCGGTTCGGTTAACGCCACCATCGGCATCGCCGCGCCGGGCTCGGACCTCAGCGTCTCCTATCTGCGCGCAGGACGCGAAGCGACCACGTCGCTGGCGGTCGAGACGCCCGCTGATCAGCCCGTGATCGTTGGGGCCCAGTCGGTGCTGGCCTATGGGGCGACGCTGCGAGACCAGGACGGCGGCGCCCAGGTCACGGCCGTCGCGGCCGGCTCGCCCGCCGCCCAGGCCGAACTGACGGCCGGCGATGTGATCACCGCCATCGCCGGCGCGCCCGTCGCCGATGCTCGCGCGGCCGCGATCGCGCTACAGGGCGCCTCGGGATCGGTCGAGGCGACCGTGCTCAGAAATGGAGAGGCCCTGAACCTGACCCTGTCGCTCTAAGGCAGGGTCAGACGCCGACGGGCGCTGTCTGGCAAGCTCCAGACAGCGAAACGCCCGCCTTGCCAGGGAGGGGGAGGGGAAAGGCAGGGCGGGCGCTCGCTTGGAGGAAGCATCGGCCGCCGGAGCCCGTAACTGGAAACATCCAGGGGGGGCTGGGGGGGCTGTTCAGGATCCGGGACGCTTCCGAACTCCGACGAGCCGATGATCGATATTTCGTTGCGCATACGGGCGGGCGAAGGACCGAAACGGGGCCATTTCGTGTCTGCGTCGATTTCCTGGCCGCCTCTGGCGTGGGGCCGCCAGCGGCCTAAGTTGAGCCTATGAGCCTGAACCCTCACGACACGACGCCGGCGCCCGGCCCCGTCTTCTTCGACCGCCGCGAACTGGACCCGATCCTCAGGGTTTATGGCCGCATGGTCGCGCTGGGCGAATGGCGCGACTACGCCATGGTCGGGCACAAGGATTTCGCCGAGTTCGCCGTTTTTCGCCGCAGCGGCGACGCCCCGCTCTACCGCATCGAAAAGCGCCCCGCCCTCCAGACCCGCCAGGGCCAGTGGGCCGTCATCGGCGAAGGCGGCCAGATCCTGAAACGCGGCCGCGAGCTGACCCAGGTGCTGCGCGTCTTCGACGGCCGCCGGTTTCAGGTGGTAGAGTAGAAACAAAAAGGGCCCCGCGAGGGGCCCTTTCCGTATCCGTCTTTCGACCGATTTCAGTTCCGGTTGCCGCCCATGAAGGCCAGCAGGAATTGGAACAAGTTCACGAAGTTGATGAACAGGCTCAGAGCGCCGAAGCCGGTCGCCACGCCCATCGCGTTCTGGTCGCCGCCCAAGGCGTAGTAGGTCATCTTCAGACGCTGGGTGTCGTAGGCGATCAGGCCCGAGAAGATCAGCACGCCCAGGCCCGAGATGATCAGGTAGAAGGTCCCGGACTGCAGGAACATGTTCAAGATAGAGGCGATGATCAGGCCGATCACGCCCATGATCAGGAAGGTGCCCATGCCGGTCAGGTCCTTCTTGGTCGTATAGCCCACCAGGCTCAGACCGCCGAAGGCCGCCGCCGTCACCAGGAAGGTGGTGGCCAGCGAACCGCCCGTATAGCGCAGGAACAGGATGCCCAGACCCGCGCCGATCGTGGCGACCACGGCCCAGTAGAGCATGTTCACGCCCTTGGCCGTCGGGTTCTTCATGAAGAACATCGAGCCGAACAGCATCACCAGCGGCGAAAACTGGACGATCATGCCCAGGATCGTCAGGCCGATCCGGCCGTCCGCCGTCTGGACGAACAGCAGTTGCTGCACCGCCGGCACATTGCCGGTGACATAGGCCAGGGCGCCGGCGACCACGAGGCCCAGGGCCAGCTTGTTGTAGACGCCCAGCATGAAGCTGCGCAGGCCGGCGTCGACCGACATGTCGGCCGTCTGCGGCAGAGGACGGGCGTAACCGTTGTTGAAATCGCTCATGGCGACGAACTTTCTCCGATTGGCCGGAGAGGCTTCTCCGGTCACAGGCTTTGAATATCGTGAGCCTAGGCCCGCGCTGCAAGGAAAACCGGACTTGGAGGCTTGTGTTCCGGCCGCTACTTTCGGTCGCATGCTTCGTCTGTTCACCGCCCTGACCCTGCCGCCCGACGTCGCAGAGACGCTGAGACGACGGCAATCGGGCCTGCCCGGCGCACGGTGGCGGCCGTTGGACGCCCTGCACGTCACGCTCGCCTTCTATGGCGAGATCGACGAACGCCGCGCCGACGACCTGGCGTCGGAGCTGACGCGCGTGACGGGCGGTCCGTTCGAAATCGCGCTGAAGGGCGTCGGCTGTTTTGGCGACGACCACCGCAGCCATACGCTGTGGGCCGGGGTCGAAACGCCCAATGAGCGCCTGTCGGTTCTCGCCGGGCGCTGCAAGGCCGCCGGAGAACGCGCCGGGATCGGCATGGAGGCGCGCACCTACAAACCGCATGTGACCCTGGCCTATCTGAAAACCCAGACCAATCCCGACCGGCTCGGCGCCTGGGTGTCAGGGCACAATCTGCTGCATTCGCCGCCGATCCGCGTCGACCGCTTCGGCCTGTATTCCAGCGCCCTGACCGACAGCGGCAGCCATTACGAACTGAAACGGGAGTATCTGCTGTGACCACTGACGCATACACCGTGCCGCCCCATGTGACCTTGGGGCCGACGTTGGAGACCGAGCGGCTGATCCTGCGTCCGCCGGCGGTTGAGGACTTTCCCCGCTGGGCCGCGTTCATGGCCGATCCCGAGACCGCCCGCTTCATCGGCGGGGTCCAGCCCGCACCCCAGGTCTGGCGCCTGATCTGCACCGTCGCGGGCATGTGGGCCCTGACCGGAGAGGGGATGTTCTCCATCCTGGAAAAGGAGACCGGCCAGTGGATCGGCCGTATCGGGCCGCTGCACCCCTATGGCTGGCCCGGCCGCGAGGTGGGCTGGAGCCTGCATCGCGACGCCACCGGCAAGGGCTATGCCGTCGAAGCGGCCGCGGCCACGATGGACTACGCCTTCGAGGTGCTGGGCTGGCACGACGTGATCCACTGCATCGCGCCCGAGAACCTGCCCTCGGCGGCGGTCGCGACACGGCTGGGATCACGCAATCGCGGGCCGGGCGCCCTGCCCGAACCTCTCCAGGACATCGCCATCGATCTGTGGGGCCAGACGCGCGACGAATGGGCGATCAATCGGACGCCCCTGAAGCGCTGATCACAACCGAACGCGTCGGCGCGTCGTATCCCTTCCAAACCGAACGAGGATACGCCCATGTTCCGCGCCAGCCTGATCGCCGCCTCCGCCGCCCTCGCCGTCCTGCCGGCGACGGCATTCGCCCAGGCGTCGAACGTCGATCTGAACCGCTTCGACGGCCGATGGTTCGAGATCGAGCGCAATCACAACAACGTCCAGAAGGACTGCAGCCGGGCGCAGATCGACTTCACGCCGCAGGGCGCCGCCGACCGCTACGCCATTGCCGTGACCTGCGTCCGGCGCGTCGATGGCAAGGTCGAGACGCTGCGCGCCAACGCCCGCGTCACCGACACCACGACCAATGCGAAGTTCCGGTTCAGCCTGACCGGCCTGCTCAGCTTCGGCGGCTTGGCGGGCCAGAACTACTGGGTCTATGATCATGCCCCGGACTACAGCTGGGCCATCATGGGTCTGCCGGACAAGTCGAACTGGTGGATCTGGCACCGCAACCAGAATGCCTCGCAGGCTGAGCGCGACCGTATTCTGAGCCGCGTGCGCGCCCTGGGCTTCAGCACCGGCCGCTTGGTCCACACCGGCCTCTAAGGCGCCGCTTGCGATAGGAACGTAGGCGGAACATAAGCTGTCGGCATGTCCGCCGTCGCCCACCTCGAACTCGTCTTCAGCCGTCCCGAGACCACCCTTTCGGTCACGCGCGGCGCGGCGCGGCTGATGATGGACATGGGCTATGCACCGCTTTTGGAAGTCTGCCTGCCCAACGGTCGCCGCGCCGATGTCATGGCGATCGGGCGCAAGGGCGACATCGTCATCTGCGAGGTGAAATCGGGCGTCGAGGACTATCGCGTCGATCGCAAATGGCACGAGTACGAACCGTTCTGCGACGCCTTCTTCTTCGCCGTGGCGCCCGAGTTTCCCCAGGACATCCTGCCCGACGAACCGGGCCTGATCGTTGCAGACGGTTTCGGCGGGGCGGTCGTGCGAGACGCGCCGGTGATCAGCTTGGCGCCCGCCCGCCGCAAGGCGCTGACGCTGGCCTTCGCCCGGTTGGGGGCGATGCGGACCTTGCGGGACTAGAGCCGACGGAAGACGGCGGATGCGAAACCCTCGGCGACCAGACGCGCCTCGACCTCGGCCAGGCTCTCGATCACCACGCCCTTGCCGCCTGTCGCGTGGATGATGCGTTCGCCATCCAGCATCAACGCCGAATGACCGGTCCAGTCCTGATCGTCGTTCGGCGCCAGCCAGACGACGATGTCGCCGCGCTGGAGATCCGATGAAGACGCCGCTCGACCCATCTGGGCCTGTGCGTCCGACCGGCGGGGACCGGGCAGGCCGCATGCCAGCAGGGCCTGCTGCACCAGGCCGGAACAGTCGGTGGAGATCGAAGACCGCGCGCCAGGTTCATGCGGCCTCCCGAGCAACCGCTCGGCCACCGCGACCAGATCCGCCTCGAATGCGCCGATCGGCTTCAGATCGGCCTCGGCCACATCCGTCGCCTCGACCACCAGAGCGTTCAGCGGCAGGGCGGCATCCACGCCGGCGATCCAGTGGGTCGCCAACGGCGCGCCGGCCGCCAAACTGTCCAACACGACCCAGCCGACGACGCCGTCGCGACGCGCCCGGCCCCAGACCCGTCCGTTCGACCGATCCAGGACGTCGAAGACCTCGCCATGCAGAAGCTGGTCGATCCGACCGTCAACGTCGGACAGGATGTCGGCCACGGCGACACGACAATGCATGGCCTCGGTCGCCCGATAGGCGTCTGCGCGCACCAGCCCTTCCAGCGCCTGTTCGGCGAGGTTAGGGCGAGCGAGGCGGTCGCCGGGCGGAAGAAGGTCGAGGACGTCGGTCAACGTGAACTCGCATTGCTGAACCCACAGCCTTATCCCCCGATGGCTTAGGGGCCGTTAACGCGAGACGCTTTTGCGAAAGAAAATCAACAGAACCGCGTTCTCGAAATCACGAAGCCGCCTTGAAGCGTCGCCTGGTCACGCCATGTCGCAGAGCGAACATCATGTCGACGCGTTGGAGGTTCTGGTGCTTTTGTGGCTGTTCTTGCTGATCGTGCTGGTCCTGACGATTGCTGACCAGGGACCTGTCGGGATCGCTCTGAAACGATGGCTCGTGGAAGCGCCGGCGCGCCATCTCTCGCGTCTGACCGCAGGACAGAGGGTGGGCCTTTGTCTGGTCTTGACGCTGGGCGTCGCCGCAATTGTTCTGTTCGAGGCGGATGGCGCCCGAATGTTCGCTTTGGCAGCGCCAGACATGATCGCCTGGGCGCTGATGTTTGACGTGACCGTGATTTTCGATCTGGTCGTGCTAGCCATCAGCCTACGCGCTGTCGCCGGATGGCGTGGCCTGATGCGGCAGCGGGAATTGGCGACCCGCGTTGTCAGCACCGTGTTGGGTCGCATCAGACGCCGCGCACGGTCGCGGGGCGGACGCCTCGGAAAGCCCAGGCCGCCGCGATCCTCGTCCGACGACGCCGAGCCGGAGCCGGGGTTCGCCTTCGCCTGATCGTCAGTCGACGTAGCGCGCCCTGAGCATGGCGTAGCACGCCCTTAGCGCTTGGGCCTCGCCGCCTTCCGGATAGCCGGGGCGGGCGCGGGGGTTCCAGGCGAAGATGTCCATGTGCGCCCAGGCCCCCGTGGTCGGGGCGAACTTTTGCAGGAACAGGGCGGCCGTCACTGATCCGGCCTGGGCCCAGCCGGCCGGGTCGTTCCGGAGATCCGCGATCTCGGCGTCCAGCGCGCCGCGATAGCCGGGCCACAGCGGCATCCGCCACAGGGGATCGCGCACCTGACCCGCCGCCGCCAGCAGCCCGGCGGCCAGGGCTTCGTCGTCTGTATAAAGAGGCGGCAGCTCCGGACCCAGGGCGATCCGCGCGGCGCCGGTCAGCGTCGCAAAGTCCAGCGTCAGGTCGGGTTGGTGCTCGGCCGCCCGTGTCAGGGCGTCGGCCAGGATCAGCCGGCCTTCTGCGTCGGTGTTGCCGATCTCGATGGTCAGACCCTTGCGGCTGTTCAGGATGTCGCCAGGCCGGAAGGCGTCGGCCGACACGGCGTTCTCGACCGCCGCGACGATGACCACCAACCGCACCGGCAGGTCGGCCTGCATCATCAGACGCCCGAGCGCCAGGGCATGGGCCGAGCCGCCCATATCCTTCTTCATATTGCGCATGCCGGCGGCGGGCTTCAGGTCCAGACCGCCGGTGTCGAACACCACCCCCTTGCCGACAAGGGCGACCAGCGGCAGGTCGGTCCGGTCCAGCTTCCAGCCGATCTCGATCAGACGCGGCGCCCGGTGCGGGACGGCGGCGCGCCCCACCGCGTGGACGGCCGGATAGTTGTTTTCCAGCAGGGCGTCGCCTGTGGTGACGGCGATCTGAGCGCCGGCGCTCTCTGCGATCTCGCGGGCGATGGTCTCGATCTGCAACGGCCCCATGTCGGCGGCGGGCGTATCGACCATTTCTCGCGCCAGGGCGCAGGCGGCGGCGATGCGCGAGACCTCTGTGACATCCACCCCGTCCGACGCGACCAGACGCACTGGCGTCCGGTCCGGCCGGGCCTTGTAGCGGTCGAAGACATAGGCCCCTAGCAGGAAGGCCAGGGTCGCCAGTTCCGCGTCCTGGGCGGCGACCTCAAGCCGATACAGACCGCCCGGGAGTCGCGCCGACAGCGCTCGCACGCTCATCGGGTCGAAGGTCGCGCCCGCGCCGACGACCACCTGGCCGATCTCACCGTCCGCGTCCGGCACGACCAACAGCTGGCCCGGCTTGCCTTCGAACCCGTGCAGGGCGCCCCAGCGGCGGGCCGGATCGTTCAGCACGCCGCCCGCCTGAACGAAGCGGATCGGGACGGCGCCGTCGCCGTCTTGGGCGGTAACCAACAGGGGATGCGAGACGGACATGAGGCCCTCGAAACGAAGTTAACCATCGGTTGACGCGAACCGGCGATTCTAGGGCGAGACCTCTAGGACCGTCTGGACCTGACCCATGTCGCGCATGCCCGCCCTTCTCGCAACCGTCGCCCTGATCGCACTGTCCGGCACTCCGGCGCTGGCCGCTGATCCGACGGCGGCGACCGCGGCCCAGGCCCGCGCGCCGTCGTCCGCTGCGGTGCGGGCCACCTATGATCGGATGGACGCCCTGTCGCGCTCGGTCTTCTGGGCCTCGGAGCAGCAGGCCGATCCGACCGACGCCGTGGCGGGCGTGAAACTGGCCCAGGCCCTGCGTGAGCTGGGCCGCTACGATCAGGCGGCCGAGGCCGCGCAGGCGACCCTGACGATCCAGCCCAACAATCTGGACGCCCTGCTGGAGCTGGGTCGCGCCCACATCGCGCGCGGACAGGCCTTTTATGGCGTGGCGCCGCTGGAGCAGGCGCGCGACCTGGCTCCGCGCGATTGGCGCCCCTACTCCCTTCTGGGCGTGGCCTATGAACAGGTGCGTCGCACCGACGACGCCCGCGCCGCCTGGAACCAGGCTCTGGCCCTGTCGCCCGACAATCCCGACGTCCTGACCAATGCGGCCACCGCCGCCTTGACGCATGGCGATGCGCCGGGCGCCGAGACCCTGCTGCGCCGCGCCGTAGCCCAGCCGACCGCTTCGGCCAAGGTGCGCCAGAACCTGGCCATGGTGCTGGGCCTTCAGGGCAAGATGGGCGAGGCCGAACAGATCCTGCGCCGCGAACTGCCGCCCGAACAGGCCGAGCAGAACCTGCAATGGCTGCGTTCGCGCAGCACTGGCGGCGCGGCGACGTCCGGCGGCGGCGCGGCGAGTCCTTCGCCCGCGACCGACACCGCCCGCACGTGGAATTCGCTGCAAGGCGGCTGATCCGCCCGTTGCGGTCTGACCGCCCGCATGGTGGATGAGGCCATGACCGCCCTCCCCGCGTCCCGCGCCTATCAGGCCTTCCTGTTCGACATGGACGGCACCCTGATCACCTCGACCCCGGCCGCCGAGCGCGTCTGGACCCGCTGGGCCGCGCGCCACGGGCTGGATGCCGCCGCCTTCGTTCCCACGATCCACGGCGTGCGCGCCATCGACACCATTCGTCGTCAGAACCTGCCCCATATCGACCTGGATGCCGAGGTCGCCTGGGTCGAACGCGGCGAGATCGAGGACGTGGACGGCGTCGCCCCCATCCCCGGCGCCATCGACTTCGTCAGACGCCTGCCGCCCGACCGCTGGGCCGTGGTCACCTCCGCCTCGATCCCCTTGGCGCGCGCCCGTCTTGAGGCCGCAGGCGTCACCCCGCCAGCCGTCATGGTCACCGCCGAGGACGTCGAACGCGGAAAGCCCGACCCCGCCGGCTATCTGAAGGCCGCCGCGACCTTGGGCTTCGACATCGACGACTGCCTGGTGTTCGAGGACGCCGAGGCCGGCATCAAGGCGGGCGAAGCGGCCGGCGCCGACGTGCTGGTCGTCACCGCCGCCTGGACCCATCCGCTGGAGACCGATCATCCCACTCTGGCGGACTATGCGGATGCGACTTTGGAAGTCCGATCCGATGGGCGTCTCGTCCTGACGCTGTAATCCTCCCTCTTCACGCCGCGCTTCACTGGGGAGGATTGAGCGCCTATCTTCGCCCCATGATCGACGACCTCTACAGCGCCCGCATCCTGTCGCTGGCGGCCAACCTGCCGCATGCGGGGCGTCTGCCAACTCCACAGGGCACTGGCGAGCGGGTAGCCAAACTGTGCGGGTCGCGCGCGACGGTCGATGTGTCTCTGGACGACGCGGGCCGCATCGCCGACTTCGCCCAGGACGTGAAGGCCTGCGCCCTCGGCCAGGCCGCCGCCGGGGTGCTGGGTCAGTTTGTGATCGGCGCATCGGTCGATGATCTCAAGGACGCCCGCGACGCCATGATCGCCATGTTGAAATCCGGCGGCGACGGCCCCGTCGGTCGGTTCGAGGATCTGCGTCTGCTGAAACAGGTCGCCGACTACCCCGCCCGCCACGCCTCGACCCTGGTCTCGCTGGAGGCGACTCTGGAGGCGGTGAACAATGCCCTCGCCGCCCGAACGCGTCTCGCCGGCGCGGCCTGACCGGCACGACCGGTTGATCCTCCTGCGATGACGGGGGATAAGCGCGGCGAACCTCTCAAGCCCCCGGCGAAGGGACGTGATGTCTCTCTATGAACGCGGCGTGCGCGCGGCCCATCGGGGCTACAAGCTGACGCTGTCTCCCCTGATCGGCCAGCAGTGCCGGTTCCTGCCGACCTGTTCGGATTACGGGCGCGACGCCCTGATCCAGCATGGCCCGGTAAAGGGGGGGTGGCTCACCGTGCGCCGCCTCTGTAAATGCCATCCTTTCGGGGGATCGGGATACGACCCGGTCCCGCCAGTTAAAGACTGACACATGATCGACCTGAAATTCCCCGACGGCGCGGTGCGCCAATACCCGGCCGGTTCGACGGCGCGCGACGTCGCGACCTCGATCTCGCCTTCGCTGGCCAAGAAGGCCGTGCTGGCCGAACTGAACGGCGAACAACGCGACATGGACCGGGTGCTGGAGACGGGCGGCGACTTCCGCCTGATCATGCGCGACGACCCCGCCGCCCTCTATACGATCCGCCACGACACCGCCCACGTCCTGGCCGAGGCGGTCCAGACCCTGTTCCCCGGCACCCAGGTCACGATCGGCCCGGCGATCGAGGACGGCTTCTACTACGATTTCTACCGGGAAGAGCCCTTCTCGACCGACGACTTCGCCGCCATCGAAAAGGAGATGGGCCGGATCGTGGATCGCGACGCCAAGTTCGAGCGCGAGGTGTGGGAGCGGGACGAGGCCATCCAATTCTTCGAGGCGCGCGGCGAGAAGTTCAAGGCCGAGCTGATCCGCGACCTGCCCGGGACCGAGACCATCACCCTGTACAAACAGGGGGACTGGATCGACCTGTGCCGGGGCCCGCACTTCCCCTCGACGCGCCACGTCGGCAAGGCGTTCAAACTGACCAAGCTGGCCGGCGCCTATTGGCGGGGCGATTCCAAACGCGAGCAGCTGCAACGCATCTACGGCACCGCTTGGGCTACTAAGGAAGACCTGGACGCCCATCTGCAGCGTCTGGAAGAGGCCGAGAAGCGCGACCACCGCAAGGTCGGCAAGGCGATGGAGCTCTTCCATATGCAGGAAGAGGGCCGGGGCATGGTCTTCTGGCACCCCAAGGGCTGGGTCCTGTGGCGCGTGCTGGAGGCCTATATGCGCCGCCGCCTGGACGCCGCCGGCTATGTCGAGGTCAAGACGCCCCAGGTGCTGGACCGCAAATTCTGGGAGCAGAGCGGTCACTGGGACAAGTACCGTCCGAACATGTTCGTCTGCGAGACGGTCGAGGGCGAGGAGTTGTCCCTCAAGCCGATGAACTGTCCCGGCCACGTGCAGATCTTCGACCAGGGCCAGCGGTCCTATCGCGAACTGCCGCTGCGCATGGCCGAGTTCGGCGCCTGCCACCGCTACGAGCCGTCCGGATCGCTGCACGGCCTGATGCGCGTGCGCGGCTTCACCCAGGACGACGCCCACATCTTCTGCCGCGAAGACCAGATCGTCGAAGAGACGGCCGAGTTCATCAAACTGGCCCGCAGCGTCCATGCTGACCTGGGCATGGAGACGGCCTACATCAGCCTGGGCACCCGCCCCGAGAACCGCGCCGGCACGGACGAGTTCTGGGACAAGGCCGAAACCCTGATGGCCGAGGCCGCCCGCGCCGCTGGCACCGAGCCGGTCGTGACCGAGGGCGACGGCGCCTTCTATGCGCCCAAGCTGGACTTCATCGTCAAGGACGCCATCGGCCGCGAATGGACCTGCGGCACGATCCAGCTGGACTACGTCCTGCCCGAACGTCTGAACGCCACCTACATCGCCGAGGACGGCCAGAAGCACCGCCCGGTCATGTTGCACCGGGCGATCCTGGGCTCGTTCGAGCGCTTCATCGGCATCATGATCGAGAACTACGCCGGCGCCTTCCCGCTGTGGCTGGCCCCGACCCAGGCTGTCGTGGCCACCATCACCTCGGACGCCGACGATTACGCCCGCGATGTGATGGCCAAGTTCAAGGCCGCCGGCCTGCGCACCGAGATCGATCTGCGCAACGAAAAGGTCGGCTACAAGGTGCGTGAACACTCGGTCGGCAAGGTCCCGGTCATCGCCGTGGTTGGCAGGAAGGAAGCCGAAGACGGCATGGTCGCCATCCGCCGCCTCGGCTCCCAAGCCCAGACCTTGGTCACGGTCGAGGAGGCCATTCGCATCCTGACCGACGAAGCGACCCCGCCGGATCTGAAGCGCGCGGGCTGATCCGCTGCGCGCGCGAATTCGCGCATAGGAACACTAACGGGATGGATCGCTTGTGATGGGGCGCGCGCCTGCGCTCCATCACAGATGCGAGACCTCACCATGGCCGACAAGACCCTGGACACCCTGTTCCACGACACGCTCAAAGACATCTATTACGCTGAGCGCAAAATCCTGAAATCCCTGCCCAAGATGGCCCGTGCGGCTCAGTCGCCAGAGCTGAAGGCCGCCTTAGAGAAGCATAAGGGTCAGACCGAAGGCCAGATTGAACGCCTGCAACAGGTCTTCGAGCTGATCGGCAAGCCCGCGCGTGGCAAGACCTGCGACGCCATTGAGGGCATCCTCGCCGAAGGCGACGAGATCATGGAAGAATACAAGGACACCCCGGCTTTGGACGCCGGCCTGCTGGCCGCCGCCCAGGCGGTCGAACACTATGAGATCACCCGCTACGGCACACTGAAACGCTGGGCGCTGGTGTTGGGTTTGAAGGACGCCGCCGCCCTTCTGGACGAGACGCTTCAGGAGGAAGCCCAGACGGACGAAGACCTGACCGGCATCGCCGACGCGGCTGTCAATGCGGACGCCATGAAGACGGCCGCCTGATACAGGGATGGGAGGCGGCTGACGACCGCTTCCTGCCTTTCCGCTCATTCCGCGCTATGTCCGACGCCGGACACTTCACGCATAAAGCTTAGCGTTCATAGTCTCTTAGTCGGATTTGGGCGACGATGCGTCATCGAACCCCGAGATCCGACGATGACGAACCACACGCCAGGCCAAGATCGCTCAGTGCTGCAGCATCTGATCGCCAACGGTCATATGCGGTATCTGATCATCGCCAGTTGGGCGGTCGCCTTGTTTACCGTCACCGATTGGGCGACCGCAGTGTTGTGGTTTGCAGCCGCGACCGCGTCAGGTCTGCTTCGGACGTTCGCCGAACGTGTGCTGGTATTGCGGGATCAGGGGCTTCACAGCCGGATCAAGCTGATGGCCGCCACCATTTCCTGCATCGCCTGGTCAGCGGCGCCGCTGCTCGCATTCATCTACGGCGGCGCCTATGGCGTGCCGCTGGGCGTCGCCCTTCTCATGGCCGGCTATGTGCTGGTCTTCACCCAGATGCGCGCCGCGCCCCGTGAGGCCCTGATCGTGTCGGCGCCCTATTCGGTTGTCGTGGTGCTGCTGTTCGCGAAACTGTGGGGCACGCCAGGCTTTTGGGTGGTGCTCAGCATGATTCCGGTTCTGGCGCTGGCCTTGTTGATCAAGGTGGCCATCACCCAGATGAAGGACAGCGATCTGGAAGCCGTCAACCGCCGCCAGGCCGAACTGATCGCCGAGTTGGAAACCGCCCGTGACACGGCCAACGCCGCCAGCGCCGCCAAATCCAACTTCCTGGGCGTCATCTCTCATGAGCTGCGCACGCCCATGAACGGGGTTCTGGGGGCCGCGCAACTGTTGCAGATGTCCGAGCTCAGCGACCGCCAGAAAGAATTCGTCGGGGTCATCCGCGACTCCGGCGAAGGGCTTATGGTGCTGCTGAACGACATCCTCGACATCACCAAGATCGAGTCCGGCAAGATGGAACTGGACTTCGTCGATGTCGAAGCCGAGACCCTCGCCGCCCGCCTGACGGGCCCGTTCAAGGCCCAAGCCGAGGCGCGCGGCCTGACCTTCACGACCGACATCCGCGGCCCGTTGCCGCCGCTTCTCAGAATGGACCCGCTGCGCTTGGCGCAGGTGACGCATAACCTGCTGGCCAACGCCATCAAGTTCACGCCGCAAGGCGAGGTTCGCCTGATTATTGACAGCGAGCCGGCAGGCGAGGGTCGCACGACCTTGCGACTTGGTGTGGTCGATTCCGGCATCGGCATCGCCGCCGACGATCTGACGCGCCTGTTCCAACCCTTCTCTCAGGTGGACGGGTCGTCCACCCGCAAGTTCGGCGGCACCGGCCTGGGCCTCAGCATCTGTCAGCGTCTGGCCGCCCTGATGGACGGCGAGATCACGGTGACGTCGACCCCCGGCAAGGGATCGACCTTCACCCTGCACGCGACCTTCGACACGCCTCAGATCGAGGCTGTTCGCGTCGCCGCCTAATCAGTCGCGCAGCAGTTCGTTGACGCCGGTCTTGGCCCGCGTCTGCGCGTCCACACGCTTGACGATGACGGCGCAGTACAACGACGGCCCGCCATTCGGATCCGGCAGCGAACCCGGCACGACCACCGAATAGGCCGGCACCTCGCCCCGGAACACTTCGCCGGTCGCCCGGTCCACGATCTTGGTCGAGCCCGACAGATAGACGCCCATGGCCAGAACCGCGCCTTCGCGCACGATCACGCCCTCGGCGACCTCGGCGCGGGCGCCGATGAAACAGCCGTCCTCGATGATGGTCGGATTGGCCTGAAGCGGCTCCAGCACACCGCCGATGCCTGCGCCGCCCGACAGGTGCACATTCTTGCCGATCTGGGCGCAGGAGCCGACGGTGGCCCAGGCATCGACCATCGAGCCCTCGTCGACGAAGGCGCCGATGTTCACGAACGACGGCATCAACACGACGTTCCTGGCGATATGCGCGCCGTGACGGACGATGGCGCCGGGCACAGAGCGGAAGCCGGCCGACTGATAATCCGACGCGGTCCAGTCGCCAAACTTATTGGGCACCTTATCCCAGAAGGGACCGACGGCGACGGGATGATCCACCGACAGCGGCATGACGGACGGCGCGCCCGCCCGCATGATCTGGTTGTCGTTCAGACGGAAGGACAGCAGCACCGCCTTCTTCAGCCACTGATGCGTGGTCCAGACGCCATCCTCGCCGCGCGAGGCGACGCGCGCCTGCCCCGAATCCAGCAGGGCCAGGGCGGTTTCAACGGCGTCGCGCACCTCGCCATGCGTGGCGGCGGACACCTCGGCGCGCTGTTCCCAAGCGGCCTCGACGACGGATTCGAGATGCGACAGATCGGTCATGCGGCGTCCTTGAAGGTCAGGTCGGAGAGGAATTCGAGAAGGTCCGGGGCCACATGGTCGATATGCGGCCCGATCGGCTTGCCATGGCCGTCGCCGATCAGGACCGTCGCCATGCCCAGCGCCTTGGCCGGCTCAAGGTTTTTGGGCGTGTCCTCGAAGAAGGCGGAGCGGTGCGGATCGATGCCGAACTGCTCCAGCATCCGGCGAAAGGTCGCGGGATTGGGCTTGGGCGTCAGATCCCCATCCTCGATGGCGAAGACGCCTTCGAAACAGTCGGCGACGCCGATCCGCTCCAGAACACGATGGGCGTATTCACGTGCGCCGTTGGTGAAGACATAGCAACGACCGGGCAGAGCCTTCAGCCGCTCGGCCAGACGCGGATTGGGCTCGACCCCGTCCAGCGGCACGTCGTGCACCTCGCGCAGGAATCGTTCGGTATCGACGGCATAGTTTGCCATCAGCCCGGCCAGGGTCGTGCCGTGCTCGTCCAGGAACTGGCGCTGCATCGCGGCGGCGGCCTCGGGCTCCAGTCCGACGGCCTCTACCACGAAGGCGTTGATGCGCGCCTGGACCAGCCGCATCAGACCCTGCTCGCGCGGATACAGGGTGTCGTCCATGTCGAACACCCAGGCGCGCACTTGCCCAAGGGATGTGGAATGGGGGTCGCTCAAGACGCCTTCACCAGGGTGCCGGCGCCGAACTCGGTGAACAACTCGACCAGCATGGCGTGCGGTCGGCGCCCATCCAGAATGACCACGGCCTCGACACCCGCGCGGACGGCGGCCATCGCGGTCTCCAGCTTGGGGATCATGCCGCCGGTGGCCACGCCCGTGTCGATCAGGCTCTGCGCTTCTTCCAGCGTCATCTGGCGGATGATGTCGCCGTCCGCGCCCTTGACCCCCGGCACGTCGGTCAGCAGCAGCATCCGCTTGGCGTTCAGCGACCCCGCCACGGCGCCCGCCACCGTGTCCGCGTTGACGTTGTAGGTCTGGCCATCCTCGGCCACGCCGATTGGGGCGATGACCGGGACCCAGTCCTCGGTCTCGGACGCGATCAGGCCCGCGATCAGTTTGGGGTCCACCTTTGTCGGCTCGCCGACATAGCCCAGGTCGACTTCGTGCTCGATCATGCTGTCGGGGTCGCGCTTGGTGCGGCGCGTCTTCTCGACGGTCAGCAGACCGGCGTCCTTACCGGACAGACCGACGCCGCGCACGTCCGCCTCCTTGCCCGCCATGGTGATCCAGTGAGCGATCTCCTTGTTCACTGCGCCCGACAGCACCATCTCGGCGACTTCCATGGTCGCCGGATCGGTGACCCGAAGCCCGTCGACGAAGCTGGATTTCACCCCCGCCTTGTCCAGCATGGCGCTGATCTGAGGCCCGCCGCCATGCACCACCACCGGGTTCACGCCCATCAGCTTCAGCAACACCACATCGGCCGCAAACTGCCGCGCCACAGCGCTCTCGCCCATGGCGTGACCGCCGTATTTGATGACCACAGTCTCGCGGTCATAGACCTGAATATACGGCAAGGCCTCGGCGAGCGTCTTCGCCGTCTCCCAGCTGCGTTCCTCGGACTGGCGTTCTATTTCGTTCATCACGCGCGCGAGATAGACCTACGCAGCCCCACTGTCACGGCCTTAACATACTCATGCAGCCCCTATTGATAGGGACGGGACACCTGATCAGAAACGAGTTCCAGCGAAGCGTCCCAGGTTGTCGGCCAAGGCAATCCCCGCTGCAGGCGTCCGGCCAGCGCGTTTGTTGTTTGAACGGAACGCAAGGGCTATGCGCCGCTTGCCGGGTTCGGGCCGGTAGCGGAACCGGCTAAATGGGCGGCGTAGAAGTTTCCGAATGAACCTGACGGGTTTATGTATTCGTCCAGTCAACGCTCGCTGGTACGGGCGATAGCGGCGATGACGGCATCCTCGACCTTAGCCAGGTCGATCACGAAATCCGCGTGACCGAAAGGGAGGCGACGCAGGACATCGTCGTCGCTTCGGAAGCTTTCGCCGAACACATAGCCAAGGTCGATGCCGCGCCTCTCAGCGATCGTGGCGAGGATCACCATGACATAGTCCTCGTCGCAGATTGTCAGATAGGCGCTGCCGGGCTTGCTGAAGACGGCCCCATACATGCCGGCGCCCTCTGCGCCGATCACGATTTCAGCATTGGCATAAGTCGCCACCTCTTCTGTCAGCGACAAACGTTCAGGCGCAACGACTTCGAAGCCGTAATCTTTCACGAGCAACGACTGCAGGCTCTCGTAATTGAGCATGTTCCGCCAAGATTTTCTGGATTCCCGGCTTATAAGTATCCGCTTCGGAGACTCGATAGATTTGAAGTCGAGCTTGTCAGCGATTTCCTCGTAAATCCGAAGAGTCGAGGCTGTAAAAGCCAGACGCCAGGCACGGGGGACGATCAGTTTGTCCGCCTGAACCAGACAGTTGGGCGGCATCGTGACGAGGCGATCGGGACCGAACCCCAAGACCTGCAGCATCTCAAGCTGCTTTGCACGCAGGTCGTGCGGAACAAGGATCTTTACGTCCTCCGCATAGGCACGCGCGATATTCACGCGCGGGAGGCACTGGATCATAAAATGAGAGTGCCATTTGTGCAGCATGGGCGTGAACATCAGCGGCATGGCGGCACCGCGGACCCTTATGACGCGGTTTGCCGACAACACACCTTTGCGAACGCCGTCTTCATCGACCACGCCGTTCTGGAAGATCGGCGAACTGGTACTGTTTCTCCCTTCGTCCCCGTAGTCGAGAAGGATTTCTCCGTTGCCTGTCGCATGAAGGTAGGTCGAGTGCGCGTGGTCTTGTGAACCGATCAGAATCCCGTTTTCCAGCACTGCGGCCGTATGGAAAATTTCCGTGTTGTCGGAAATCCGCTCCCTGCCCTCCTCGGGGATAGGCGCGCTCGATTTTACGATAAAAGGCGTGCGTCGCGGCGCGCGCTCCCATCGACCGATCTCCAGCCGGTCGTACTCCGGCACATCCCGATATTCCGTCCAACTCAGGGGCGCCTCGGGATCGAGGTACGAAAAGATCTCCACGCCGGGATGGATCTGTGCGCCCTTGGGCGCGGCTTCGATGAAGCTGCAGCCGCGTGTCACCCCCGGGACTACTAAAATGGCAGGGATCGACGAAAGGCCTGTGGCGACCAGCACACCTCGATGCTCCACCGCGTTGCCGACGTCATGGTTATACAGCCGCAGATCGAATTTGGCGTGACCGAGCCCTTCGAACTGGGCGGCGATCGAAAGGATCATTTCCGCCGAACCAGCGAAGGCATACATGGTGTGGCGTGACACCATGTGCGCAACAGGCTGGTAACGCTCCGCCAGATTTATACCGCCGACGCGCTGGGGGAAGGCGACGATAACGGCGCCGATGCGATCCTTGCCCCGTCTGGCCAACTCGGTTGGAAGGTCCTCGATCGAAGCCTTTACGGCGTTGTCCCGGTTGATTTCGATGGAGGGGTGGATCGTCGCCCATTCCGGCGGCCAGTTCTCATTCGCGCCATCGACATGAAAGCCGACCACGACGTTAGCGTGCGTCATGGCGACGGGGAAGAGACCCTCATCACCCTCATAGAGCGCCGCTTCGGTCGAGCCGATCACGCCGTCGATGGATAGCCGAGTCTGAAAATTCAGATCCAGCAAGACCGAGTTGATGACGGCGCCGGCGAAGGTGTCGATGCCGCGATCATAGAATTTCGCGACAGAGAGGAAGGCAGTGAAATAGGAATCCGCAGCGCCGCCGCCAAACTGCATCTCGGCGATATCGGATACGACATCAACGAACTGGTCGGTGGAGATGTCGTGTCCAGCGTCGGTCAAGACAGAATAGGCGGACCTCAAGCTTAATGTCTTGGACGCCACATTTGGCTCAGACAGCGGCCGGTATCCGTACAGAAGCGATGCAATATCCATAACAACCTGAACCTAACTCAAGCGTCAGCGAACAACGACGGCGAAGGCGGGGCAGACCAGACGACCGGGCTCGATCCAGGCGTCATCAATGCCGGAAAGGATGCAGGCGTCGCCGTCGAAGGCGAGGTCCCCGGTTCCGTACTGCACCAGAGGTTTTTCGATACCGATGACGAAACAGGGGCCGGCTTTTGGATGGGAACCTTGCCGTTTGAACCGGATCACGTTTCCGTCCTCCAGCGCCTCATAGACCGCGTTTGCATAGCTGGGAGGCTCGGTCATGGCGGCCCAAGGCACGTCGAGGCCCCGCGCCTGAGCGATCCGCGCGGCCGCGAAGACGACCGCCGGCGTGACGTGGGCGTTCCTCAGAAACTCAGCCAATGCGACGTTCCAGTCCTCCAGGGCGCCGATCGCATCAGCGAGAGCTTCAACCACTGCAGGCGTTGGCTCGACCGCGATCAGGGACATGAGCACCTTGGCGCGGACTCTTTTCGGGATCGGGCCTGACCACGATTCCAAAGCGGCGAGACTGCGGGTTTCGAATGGGGTGGGATAAGTAGAGTGTGAGATGCGACGTTCCAAGTCTGCAGAAATCTTGTCTCGTACGGTGGAGGGCATTTGGGAACGAGCTCATATTCTGGAACAGGCTCCTGCCTAGACCGTCAGATGTCTATGATGTCAAGAAATTGCGCCCTGGCGTCCCAGCGCCCGAGTAAAAGCGTTGAAGCGACGTTTTTTATGTTGGAGGCTCGAAATCAACGCTCTATCAGGGCCCTGCCTTTCTTATCAGCAGGGGATTTTCATGACGAAGAAGTGCGCGGTCATCACCGGTATCACCGGCCAGGATGGAGCATATCTTTCACAGCTTCTGCTGGAAAAGGGCTATCGCGTTGTCGGTGTTGTCCGCCGTTCAAGCCACTACGGCGTCGCCACCCACCGTCTGGATTGGCTCGGCATCACGGACCAAGTCGAACTGGTCGATGGTGACCTTCTGGATCTTGGCGGGTTGATTCGGACCATTTCCGAGGTCAAGCCGGACGAGGTCTACAACCTCGCGGCCCAGTCCTTCGTCAAAACCTCTTGGGATCAACCGGTTCTGACGGCACAGGCGACCGGGGTCGGCGTCGTGAACGTTCTTGAGGCGGTGCGGATCGCCGCGCCAGAAGCTCGCTTCTATCAAGCCTCATCGTCCGAGATGTATGGGCTGATCCAGGAGCCTATCCAGAGCGAGGACACGCCGTTCTATCCCCGCTCGCCCTATGCCGTAGCAAAGCTGATGGGGCACTGGATGACGATCAACTATCGCGAGAGTTTCAATCTGTTCGCCTGCTCGGGCATCCTGTTCAATCACGAGTCTCCGTTGAGAGGCTTGGAATTTGTGACCCGCAAGGTCACAAACGCCGCCGCGATGATCGCTCTGGGCAAGGCCGACGAACTTCGCATGGGTAATCTGGACGCCACGCGCGACTGGGGGCACGCCAAGGACTATGTTCATGCGATGTGGCTGATGCTCCAGCAGGACGTGGCTGACGACTATGTCGTCGCCACCGGGGTGACGACCAGCGTCAGGGATTTGATCACCTCGGCCTTCGGCCGCGTGGGTCTGGATCCGGACAAATATGTCAAGATCGATCCCAGCTTCATGCGCCCGGCCGAGGTCGATATCCTCCTTGGCAATCCGGCCAAGGCGAAAGCCAAGCTGGGTTGGGAGCCCAAGATCAGCCTCGACGAAATGATCAGCGAAATGGTCGATGCCGATCTGGCCCGACATAAGGCGCAGTCCTGACTTGATTGATCGTCCGAGATGTCTGGTCTAAAGCCGGCCATGACTGCTGACGATGTCGAAGAACGAGTGTTGCTCACGGGCGCTTCCGGCTTTGTAGGGGAGCGTCTGGCGACACGGTTGAGGGAGCTTGGGTCCCGGATATCGCTTCTGGCGGTTCGGGGGCCGAGCTCCTCCAGTAAAGCGTTTCGGGATATCCCCTCAGTTGACCTGGCCGACTCCGAAGTTGCGAGCCGGCTGGTCGATGACTTTCGTCCGACCACAATCGTGCATCTCGCTGCGCGCTCTTCGATCAGGGAGGGCGCGCAAGAGCCTCTGGAGATGTGGAAGAGCAATTTTGACGCGACGCGAAACTTGGCCGAAGCCGCAAGGCGTTTGATTGCGCGGGACGGGTCGCACGTCCGTATGATTTTTGCGTCCAGCGCCGAAGTATACGGCGCCGCCTTCTCTGGCGGCCCCTGCGATGAGACCTCGCCTATCGCGCCGATCACCAATTACGGCCGCGCCAAGGCTGCAAGCGAGTTCATGCTTCGCGATCTGGCCAGCGACTTCCTCTCGGTTACGGTATTGCGTCTGTTCAACCATAGCGGCCCGGGACAAGACGGTCGGTTTGTGGTGCCGTCCCTGATAAAGCAGGTTGCAGCCTTGGAGCTGGGCGCCTCCGGCACGATCGCGGTGGGCGATCTGGAGTCTGAACGCGACTTCACGGATGTGCGGGACGTGGTAGAAGCCTATCTGCGGGTCATTGTACAGCGTGAGGGCGCCAAGGCCTTTGCAATCTACAACGTCGGATCAGGTCGAACTCGCAGCGTGCGATCAATACTGGATGAAATCGCAGTCCTGCACGGCGCCCCTATCGCGGCTGAACCTCATCCCGATTTGCGGCGCTCTGCTGACCTGCGGCGTACGGAAGGGATCTTTGACCAGTTCAGAAACACCTTCGCATGGCGCCCTCGCTATGACTTCAGCTCGACGATCGCCGAGATGATGGAATATGAAAGAAACGCGCTTTCAAGGAGCTTAAAGGATGTCTGAGCTTACGGTCGCGCATCCCAAAAGGCGCAGACGGGGAGTGCTCGGCTTTCTGTCAGAACAGTTTCGGATCATAGGCGCCCTGTTCCTGCGTGAAATGGCGACGAGGTTCGGGCGCGAAGGAATCGGATTTGTATGGCTGATTGTAGAGCCTCTGGCTTTCTGCGTGGGCGTCCTGATTATGTGGAGCCTGACCAAGCCGGCTTATGAACACGGCGTAAAGCTTCAAGCTTTTGTGATGACAGGTTATATTTCCCTGATCGTCCTGCGCCACATGGTGGCTTATTCGCTGGGCGCGCTACAGGCCAACATTGGGCTTCTCCATCATCGGAAGGTGAAGCCGATGCACGTTTTCCTGACCCGAAACCTTCTCGAATTCGGAGGAGCGACCTGCGCGTTCATAGTCGTGTATGTCGCGCTGATCATGATCGGGCAGGTGGACCCGCCCCACGACCTTCTCATAATCTATCTCGGCTGGTTGCTTCTGGCTTGGATAGGCATGGGGTTTGCCCTGACCTTGGCGGGGCTGTCGATTCGGTTCGAAATGCTTGAGCGTATCGTGCCTCTGCTGACCTATCTCCTCATACCCCTATCCGGCGCCTTCTTCATGGTCGATTGGCTGCCGCCGCGCATCCAGGAGCCCTTCCTCCTCATGCCCTTCGCCCACCCGATCGAGATGATCCGCGCCGGGGTCTTCAGCGAGTTCGTGAAGACCCACTACAACCCTCCATACGCCTTGGCTGTTGGAACCGGCATGAACATCTTTGGAATGCTGCTGATCGCGGGCTCGCGTGATCGGATCGATGTGGAATAGCTCGCCGTCTCGCGCTAGTGAGAGCTGTACATTGGATAGATCATGACCGAACCTAAACTGAGCTATGTCGGGCCTTATCCCGATCTTCTGACCGGACCATCCCAGAGCAAGGCTTGGTGGGAAAAGCTCCCCGTGGCGTTTCTGGTCGTCGTCGTCCTGCCGACCTTTGTAGCCGCGGTATATTTTCTTCTCATCGCCTCACCGATGTATATATCGGAGGCGCGCTTCATCGTCCGTTCTCCAAACCAGGCGCAGCCTTCTTCGATCGGCGTTGCACTGCAGGGCGTCGGCCTCTCGAGCAATCAGACCGACGCGTTCGCAGTCCATGAATATATAGACTCGCGTGACGGCCTGGCTACAGTTCGTCAGCGATACGATGTGCGAGCGTTGCTGGGGCCGGCTAGCGCCGACCTCTTCTCAAAATATCCGCGATTCTGGGAGTCTGAGTCCGATGAAGGCCTGTACAAAGCTTTCAAGCGGTTCGTGACGGTCGGTTACGATTCCACCTCCGGCATCAGCACATTGAGGGTTAAGGCGTTCTCGGCCGCCCAGGCACAGGGCGTCGCAGAGACACTTTTGACGGGAGGCGAGGGCCTCGTGAACCGTCTGAACGAAAGGTCGGCTTCCAACGCCGTTGCAGAGGCCGAGGCTGCCTTGGCGCGCGCGACCGCCAAGGTATCGCAAAGCCAGCAGGCGCTGACGAGCTTCCGCAATCGCGAGCGCATGATAGACCCTTCGCTGAGCGCCCGGGAATCGGCCGAACTGATTTCGTCGCTTCGGGCCAACCTCGCCAATCTTCAGGCCGAGCGTTCGCAGGTCGCAGCCCAAGCCCCGAACAGCCCGCAACTCCCCTCTATCGACAGTCGTATCGCTGCCTACGAGCGTCAGATCGAGGCTGAGCGGGTCAAGATCGTCGGATCGTCCGAATCTCTCGCGCCGAAGGTGGGAGCCTATGAGGATCTCGTCATGGACCGCGAATTGGCTGACAAGCAGTTGGCGGCAGCCACGGCGGCCCTGACCTCGGCGGAACAGGAGGTGCGCCGCCAGCAGCTTTACCTGGAACGGGTTGTAAGCCCCAGCCGACCCGACAAGGCGGCGGAACCCCGTCGACTTATGTCGATCTTCACCGTTTTCCTGACGACTATGTTGGCCTACGGCGTAGGTTGGCTGATCTATGCAGGGGTGCGCGAACACAGGCAGGCATGATGACCGCCGATAGCCCCGCGGATATCGGCTTGCGCGTCTCCAATCTGACCATGCGCTACCGAACAACTCACAAAGATCTGTTCACAAACCTGAATTTCGAAGTTGGTCGCAGCGGGCGCCTGGCCATAATGGGGCGCAACGGTCAGGGAAAATCGACCCTCATCAAAATTCTTGGCGGCGTTCTTCCGCCGACAGGGGGGGAAGTGGATTGGCGAATGACATCGTCCTGGCCGATCGGGTTCGGCGGTGGCTTCCAAGGCAGCACCACTGGACTGGATAACATCAAGTTCCTTGCACGGCTCTATAACAGGGATTTAAAGAGCACTTTGGCCCGCGTTGATGATTTCGCGGAGTTGGGTCCGGCATTGAAGATGCAGGTGAAACACTATTCTTCGGGCATGAGGGCGCGGCTTGCTTTCGGTCTCTCGATCGCTATCGAGTTCGATTGCTATCTTATCGATGAGCTCGTCGCGGTGGGCGATGCAAGGTTCCAGGAGAAGTGCCAGACAGAGCTCTTCGAGCGGCGAGCGAAACGCGCTTTCATGATGGCGTCGCACGACACGGCGATGATCGCGGAGCATTGCGACCGGGCGTTGATCGTTGAAGGTGGCCGCGCCAAGATTTTCGACGACATCGAAGAAGCCGTCGATACCTACAAATGGCTGCGATCCGCATGATCGGGACAGATGCAAACGCGTTTGCCGACAAAAATGCGTCGATCGAATCCCGGGTGCTCGCCTGGGTCGTTCTACTGCCCACGCCAGAAGCTCGGGCCTGGGAAATCGTCATTCGGGACGCCGCCGCCGCGATCGGTCTGCCCGTAGTTGTGTTTAACGACGCTGCGGCACCCCCTGAGGTTCCCTCGGGGGACTATGTAGTACTTTCCGTCGATCCGTCCCTCGTCGCACGATTCTCCAAGGCTTATGGGGTGATCGTATGTGTCGGGCTTGACCAACGCGTAGGGGGCTTGTCTGGACCTGAGTTTGCCCAAGCGCTCGCCCGAACGTCCGGCTTGCTGGAGACAGCCTCTCGCCTGGACGCGCTCTGGCTTACAGAACGCGACGCCGGGCGTCACGACATAGAACTTTGGCCTGGCTTCAGAATCGGCGCGCCCCTTCAGGCCGCGCCCATGGAAGAAAGCGCCCGAGACGCGGCGGTTCGAGAGGCTCTACGGCTCTACCAGAACCCGGGCGAGCAGGACGTCCGGTGGAGCGAGGAACTCTTTCTCTACGACATGCGACGCGTTGAACAAAGGTCACTGATATCCCAGATGGATATCATGGGACCCGCGCGGGCGCTGGTTTTCGGGCCATACCTCCTTCTTCCGGAAGGGCGATGGACGGCGTTCGTGCGCTTTTCCTTTGATGCCGAAGCCGCTAAACACCGCTATCGGGTGGAATGGGGCACCACCACCAACTACGCGAGCGAAACCGTTATGCCCGGGAACGCTGGTGTTTTCGAACTCAAGCTCGACTACGAATGGTCCGAGGCTGAGGAAGCGGAAATGCGCGTTATCCTGACACAAGGCACTCTGGGCGGTTGCTTCAACTTTCTGGGGATGCGCGTCCAGCGCGCTTGAGATCGGCCAGTTTTCGTATTGAGCCCCTTTGCGGGCAAGGGGGCGGCGGCGCGCCGTGAGATGGAATGAGTCTGGCCAGCAATGCGGTCAAATGGGCGAACGCCCTTTTGCCGGCCGAATGGAAGATATTCCGTGTGTCCAGGAACACCGGAATGCCGATCGTAAAATGGCGATGGGCGCTCAATGAGCCGCAAGTCAATGATACGCGCTATCTCTATCTGGGGCCAGATCTTGCGCTTTGTTTGCTCAAGAACGGTATGTATATATATATCGACCCACAGGATTACAGCATTGCGTCCCACCTCATTACCCGCGGGTACTGGGAGAACTGGGTCTATGCCGTCACCTGTAATATCGTGAAGCCCGGCGACCATATTGTCGAGGTCGGCGCCAACTTTGGATACTACACCCTAGCGATGGCGAGGGACGTTGGGCCCTCGGGATCGATCGTGTCTTTTGAGGCTAACCCGGATCTCACCCCGCTGCTCAGCCGGTCGCTGATCTTCAACGAACTCCAGTCCCGCGTTACACTGTTGACCAAGGCTGCTTCCAATCAGAACGGCGTCACAACCTTCGCCATTTCGCGCCGGAATGCCGGCGGTGGCGCAACAGCGGTCAACGCCCAGCAGGATGATCAACGGTTGATCGAAGTGGAGACGGTCAGACTTGACGACGCCGTCGCTATCTCACCGCGCATTCTGCGTTTGGACGCCGAGGGGTCCGAAATCCTGATTCTGCGGGGGGCGGAACGTATGCTGCACAGGCCCGACGTAGTGGTCTGCATGGAATGGGACGTGTTGCAAATGGCGTCCCGAGGCGACGTGCCGGAACTGGTGGACTGGCTCAACGCCATGGGCTTTAAGTTTTGGCGGATTGGGTACGATTCCGATTTGATACCTGTCGACCATATCGAGATGGCCAGCTTGGCGCACTGCGACGTAGTGATGGCGAGAAACCACCCTTATCTGGCAGGCTGACCGCCCATCCGTCCATATAGACGGATCGTTCAACACAGAACAGCAAGGCGAGTGTCGTGTTTTTGAAGGCCCTGCGGAAGCGCATCAAACGTTTGATCAAGGCAGCGCGAAATCGTCCCGTCGGGAGCGAGGCGCTCTCCTGCGCTTCCTTCTCAAGGACGTCGGAAATCCGGAACGGCCATGGTGAAAGTGCTGCAGATGTCGATTTTGTAAAAAATGCAGTCGAGAAGGGAAATTATAGTGTCATCGAGGACGCCTCAGATTTCCTGATATTGGAGATCAACACAGGCGCCATAATAGCATTGGCATGCCTGAAACCTAAAGCTGACCAAAAATCGATCTTTCTGGTTCTGTCGGTTCATTGCGTCGATATAGCTGGCCGTGACGCCATCATAAGGTCGCTGCGCACTTTCTGGGCCAGCGCGCGCACTTTCTCTAAAGTGGGCACCGCTTAAAAGTTTTATGAGGCCTTCAGCGCTCATATGACAGAGATATTCTATTTACACAGCGCTGACCCCGTCTATAACCGCGTCACCCAGGCCAATGTTTGGGTGAGGATTATTTGACCCGGCGATGTTTCTGAGCCGACACCAAGGCCCCGCTTGGTGCCAGCTCCTAATTTTCCAGCATCAGCGGCGAATTCAGAATGCTTGAGGGATGATCGTCTTGAAGAACGCCTTTGCCATCATCCACACTTGGCCCGACCTGCATAACGCTGAATACGAAGTATTGCAGAGAATTCTTGCTGCGGCGGCCAATGTTGGAATCGAGGTCGTGGTAATCGATGACAATGCGCAGGTCCTCTGGGCGACCGAAGGTCTTTCTATTCCTCACAAATCTCGCCTCTCAGAAGACGCGGTCGACTTCGCCATATCCCTCCATTTTCTATCGCCGCGCGTCGTAGACCTTCATACTTACTATGCGATCTGGCAACCGATTGAATTTTATCACGATTTCGGATATCTAAGCAGCATCGAAAAGCTCAGCAGCCATATCGACCTGATATCCTGTGACTCCGATCTGGCGGATGCTCACGCCCTGAACATCTTCTCCGGGCTCGGGCGTGAACCTCAGCTGCCTCTGCCGCGTATGTTCCACACGCTTCCCGAGCCTTTCCTGAAGCCGAATATCAGCTCGGACTCCCGACTATTCTATATCGGGATCAATTGGGAGCGCCTGGGTCGTCCCAAGGGACGCTTCCACGACCTGCTGGTCGCGTTGGATGACAAGGACCTCCTTGATATTTATGGCCCCGAGCTGGTTCACGGGGTGGCCCCCTGGGCCGGATTTGAAAGCTATCGGGGCGAGCTCCCATTCGATGGGAACAGCGTCAAGCACGCCATTAATCACTCGGGGATCTGCCTCGCGTTCTCCTCGGTGCCCCACAAAAATGCAGGCATCATGAGTAATCGCCTGTTTGAGGGACTGGCAGGCGGCGCCGCGATCATTGCCACCCCGAACGCCCTGATCGACAAGTACTTTTCAGATGTCGTCTATCTGGTCGACGACTCCCGCGGCGAAGCGGCTCTTGGCCAGCAGGTGCTGACGATGATGCGCCGCATTCGTGACAATCCGGAAGAGGCCAAACGAAGGGTGCTCGAAGGTCAGAGGATTCTGCGCGAGACCTGTTCGCTTGAGCGCAGCCTCCTGGCGCTGTGCCAGCAGACTCCGACGCGCAAGGCGCACTTTGAGGACCAGTTTCTGGCGCCATGCGAAGTCACGGTAGTTCTTGACGCCCGAGGAGGCACGCTATCCGGTGTCCTTGCCGCCTATGATGTGCTCAAGGCCCAGACACGTGCGAAAATCGATCTGCATCTTATCTGTGACGAGCGTTTCGCGAATCAGCACCGCGCGACGTTGGCGCCCGGCGAGCCGTCCGGAGCGCTTCGCAGCGTGGTCCTTTGTCCCGGCCAATTTCAGGGCGCCCCGAGCACGTTTGATGGCCCCCCTCCCCGCAATCAGCGCTCAGGGCCTCTGACCCGGGACGCCCTCAAGAGTGTGAATACGAAGTATTTCGCTCTCATGGATCTTCAGGATCAGCTGTTCCGCGACCATTTCGCGTCGCTGGCCAAGGCGTTTGAGTTGAACGCTGAAGCCCGGCTGGCGTGCTCGGGGATTGTGATCCAAACCCAGGACACTCACGGGCTGGAAGCGCGGCGTTTCGAAGGTCTGAAGTTTACTGATCGCGCCTCGCTCATTGCGGTCACGGGAGAGGGGCGCCGGGGGCGCTTCATGTTCCGATCGGAGTTGGCTGCGGATCTTCCCCCGCATCTGTTCGACATGCTCGACGGCGAAGAACACAACTATTTCAGGCTGGCAGGAGCCTTGAGCGGTCCTCTCGCGGAGTCCGACTACGTAAGTTACAGCTTCAGGGAGAGCGGCAACTGGGCGCAGTTCCGAGGCACCGATGCTGCCGAATATCAGCGGCAGTATATTCGTGACACCTTCGCGCGAGATTCGCGCATGTCTGAACGCTCGGCGCTCTACCAGCCTGGAGCCTTGACCGCATCAAACGCTCATCAGGGTCCCGCTGTCCGATGGACCGACTTCACTGTGCCCTTCGAAATCACGCATCGGATGCCGGTCAGCCGCACCTTGAGCGCGGGTCTGGATGGGCCGGCTCTACGTTATCTCACCTCAGGATTCGCCCCAGCTGAGCCCGAATTCAGTTGGCTGACCGCCGAGCGTGGCACGATCGACTTTGTGCTACCCGAACGCACATCTCGTTTCGAGTCCTATGAACTAGTTCTGAGTGGAAGCGGGAGACGCTCCGCCATCACTGGTCTGGAGCAGAGATGCGCCGTGGCGTTGAACGGCAAGCTTATCTCGTACGTACGAGTGCCGGAACACTATTCTGACATTGTGATCGCTCTTCCGACCAGCCTGACTGAACAGGTCCGATCGTGCCACGTCGAACTGATTCCCGATCATGCTGAACAGGTATTCGGTAGTGCTGGCGAAATCGTCGATGAGCGACGTCTGAGCTTGCGGCTAACCGGAGTGACGCTGGTGTCGCGAACGCAGCCTGTCCCGGTGTTTGCGCCCGGAGAGGTTTACGAATGCACGACGCTTGGACGGGGCTCCGAGGCGCTGGTCCGGGGTTTCTACGCGCCGGAAGCGGAGTTGACTTGGGTGGCCGGGCTTCAGGGAGACCTGCGTTTTGCTTTGAGCAGCGAGCCCAATAATCCAGTGTTAAATCTGGATTTGATCGCGCGCACTTCAGCGCTCACGGACAAGCTGCAGGAGGTCACAATCAGCGTCAATGAACGCTTGCTCGGCGTCTTTGAACTCCAGGATGGGCGTCAGGCGCTCAACATCAAATTACTGCCTGAAGATCTGGCCGGTTCCTCAATTAAGGTCCGGTTGAATGCGGCCCACGCCGAAGCTGTATTCGATGACGCGCATGAGATAGTCGATGGTAGGCTGTTGGGAGTAGCGGTCTGCGCTATTGCAGTGCTAGAAGACGTGCAGGATGGGGCGTCCCCTATCGGGGACTCGACGAAAGCCGGTTCAAGAGAAGAATCCGGCAAGCTGGTTGAGGGCAAGCAATGATTCTGGTCACGGGTGGAAGCGGCGTCCTCGGGCGCGCGTTGCAGGAAGAACTTGACCGGCGCGAAGAAGAATATGTCACCATTTCTAGCAACGAGCTGGATCTTCGGGATGCCGACGCCACCACGGCACGAGTGAAGGACATCAGTCCGCGCGTGATTTATCACGTCGCAGGTCGTGTCCATGGCTTGGGAGGGAACAGCAAGTATCCGGCGGAAATGTATACGGACAACGTTCGTATCAACACGAATATCGTTGACGCCGCTTGTGCGGCAAAGTGCGAGAAGATCGTCGCTATCAGCACCATCGCGACCTATTCTTCAGATGCTCCCCGCCCCGTGAAGGAGACGTCCATCTGGGATGGACCGCCGCACGCTTCCGAGGCTGCTTACGCTCATGCCAAGCGCGGAATGCTAGCGCAACTGGAAGCCTACAGCGCCCAGCACGGCCTGCGCTTCGCCTACCCCATCATGACAAACATCTACGGTCCCCACGATCGGTTCGATCCAGTCTACGGCCACGTCATCCCCTCGCTGGTCGCCAAGTTTCACAAGGCCAAGCAGACCGGCGAAGTGGTGGAGATCTGGGGTACCGGCAAGGCGGAACGTGATTTCATCTTCTCGCGGGATGCCGCCCGGGCGCTGGTGGCCATTGGCGAAAGCTTCGAGGGACCGATCAATGTCGCGACCGGCGCCACGGTTCGCATCCGTGAGGTTGTCGACATCCTCCAGGCGCATTCCGGCGTCAGCAACGTGGAGTGGGACGCGAACAAGCCCGACGGCCAACTGCTGCGCAACTACGACGTCTCGAGACTAGCGGGCATAGGGTTTATGCCGGAAGTCTCGCTGGAGCAGGGCCTCATGGAGACTTTCGACTGGTATGAATCTGCGTATCCGGACGTTCGTTCCTAGTATGAAAGCTCGAGAGGCGCTGAATTACCAGCAGCGTCTCGCTGATTGAGATTCTAATGAACAACAGGCGTCACCTCACCCGCGCCCTGCTTCGGCGCCTGAGTCCGCCCAGCGTCAATCTGGGCGACGGCAGCGGCAACAAGAGGCCGGAAGAGCTCCGCCAACTGGCGGACACCGCCCGCACACGGCGCGATTTTGACGCGGACGCCTTCTATCGTCGTCGCCTTTGCGAGATCGAACCGGAACGGGCCGGCAACTGGATTCAACTGGGCCATGCCCTGAAGGAAGCCGGGTTCCACAAGCGCGCGCTCGACGCTTATCGCATGGCTGAAGAAATTCGTCCCGACGACGGGGATCTACAGGTCCATCTGGGGCACCTCTCCAAGCTCATGGGCGATTTCGCTGCCGCCGAAACGCATTTCGAAAAGGCGTTGCAACTCGGGGTCCAGGCGCCCGATGCCGTGACGTTCGAACTTAGCATCCTCAAGAAGATCGACAATTCTGTCGTTTATCAGAAGTATGGGGAACCTGAAAACGCATCGGCGGTTCGCTTTTTCCTGTCCGCTCCTGCGGGCCGCATCCAGGAATCGAGCAAGGCCAGCATGCAGGCGGGCCTAGGCCACGGCGACTACTCCTACGCATTCGCCATGCAGGCTTTCGCTGCCGGCCTCGAAGCCATCGGCGCAGATTTCGTTGTCCTGCAGCATCCCGAGTATGTTTCGACCATTACGGACCGGTCAGACGCCGCCACCAACGTTCATCTGGGGTTTTATCCGCCAGAAAGGCTTCGACTCCTTAAAGGCGCCTACAACATCAACTGCTTCGCGTGGGAGTTTGATCGGCTACGGTCGCCTGAAGAAGTCTTGTCCGCCCACGCCTTCGCCGATCAAGCGGTCATGCTCGACTTGGCGGACGAGATTTGGATGCCTTCGGAGCATGGAGCTGTGGCGACGCGGCCCTCTCTGTCGCGCCCGGTTCATGTCGTGCCCGCGCCACTTATCGACAATGTGGCGGCGGCGCCTCGCGACCAAACTCCAACGTCGCGTCCGAAGGCAAAGGCTGTCCGCCAGCTTGCGGACGTAGCTTGGCAGCCTTTGGCGATCGTCCCCCGAATTCAGCCCGAGGTGAACGGCGCCACCAAGGCTCGGGAGGCCCGCCTCCAAACCATTCTCGATGTACATTTCGAGGCCTCGCCGGCCATTTTCGTCACGGTTTTCAACGCGCACGATTATCGCAAACAGATCGCTCCCATGATCCGGGGATTCGTCGAATTCCTCCGGACCAATCCCAATGCCCTGCTGCTTTGCAAGATGACCAGCGTGGATCGGGTGCATTCGATCAACGACATTCTTTCGCGCGAACAGTTTGCGGAAGTGGGACGCCTGTTACCTCCAATAATCAATGAAAAGATCTGGATCACCAAACAGGTGCTGACACGCGAGGAGATGACGGCCCTCTACGACGTCTCGGATCATTATCTCTGCACCTCGCATGCGGAAGGACAGAATCTGCCGTTGCTTGAGGCCATGGGACGTGGCGTCGTTCCCGTATCGGTCGCCGGGACGGCCATGGATGACTACATTTCGGAAGAGACTGCGGTCGTCGTCCCGACCGAGGTGCGTCCCTTCGGAAAACGCCTGACGGCGCGCTACGGGCTTTATGGCCTGAACACGCACTTCACCACGGCTGACTGGGTCGCTGACGCGCTCAGGGCTGCGGTGCGGCTACCTTCAGAAATCTATGCGGCGAAGTCTTCCGCCGGGCTTGACACCGTTCGGCGACGCTATGGCGTCGCGGCCTTCGCGGCGGCCATAAAGGGTTTGGAGCAACGCCTGGCCGTGCCGGGAGCCGACCAATGAAGCGCGCCTTCTTAGAGATAGGCGGTCTGTTCGAGGACACCTGGACAGGTATTGGCAATGTAATCGCTGCGATCGCGTCGCGGGCCATGGCCGATAAGGAGATCGACTGGTCATTCTGCTACGAAAACCTTCTGCTTCCCCGCGAGCGTGTGAACGCGTTGCTGGATCAGCGGTCCGGCCTGGGCGCACTGGGCCTGCTGAGCGCCCGGATATGGCAGTCTGCCGAGTTGACGCGCGAGGATGTCATCGATGCCGCGGGGATCTACCCCAACATAAAGCCGATGCGCCGCTTCTTCCCGCGGGAAGCCTCAGTCGTTTATGATCTCAGCCCGCTTCTGACGCCGGAATACCACGCTGGAGCCAATATCGATCATTTCGCGATGAACTTCCGGTCCGACATGGAGACGTCCGATCACGTCTTTTGCATCTCGGAAGCGACTCGACGAGACGTCAGCGCCTATTTCCAAGTGCCTGAAAAGCAAATGTCCCTGATCGAGATGGGCGTGGCCTTTGACCCGGCTGATGTTTCGGCGGGACTCCTGGGGCTCTCGGGTCAGTTCGCGGAGCCTTATGTCGCGATCGTGGGAACGCTGGAGCCTCGCAAGAACGGCGGGCTCATGTTCGACTATCTGCTTCAGAACCCGTCTTTCGCCTCGCGATTCAGAATTGTGTTCATCGGCCGGGACGGCTGGTTGGACCAGAAGTCCCGCTTGCTCGCGCGCCTGGAGGAAAGCGGGATCGATCCATCGCGCGTGATGTTCACTGGTTACGTCAACGAGGCCGAAAAGCTGGCCTTGATGATCAACAGCGCCTTCTGTGTCTACCCCTCGCGATTCGAAGGTTACGGGCTGCCGGTGCTGGAGGCCTCAGCCCTCGGGAAAGTCACGGTCTGCTCGAACAGTTCGAGCATGCCCGAAGTCGCGCCGGAATCCTGCGTATTCTTCGATCCCCTGGACATCTTCGAGTTTGGACAAGCTCTTCGCGTCGCCGAGCTTCGCGCCGCACAGACACGATCGGCCGCACAATCACTTGAAGACATCATGACCCGGGCGCGTCGTCTGTCTTGGGACGGGGCCTATCAACCGATCCGCGAATGGGTGCTGTCGCAATGACACAGTCCGATCTCGTCGCCCACGCGCCTGTAACCCTCTTCAAAGTCCTATCGCGTTCGGACCGCCTTGTCGGATACGCGACGCCCAAGGCCGGTCTGCGTCCATCCGTTATCAATCTCGTCGCTGCCGGAGAGGTCATCTGTTCAGCCAAGGCGTCCCGGTTCAATGACGCCGCCGCCGCCGCCGGCATCCGCTACGGCTGGTGCGGCTTTGAGCTGGCGGGCCTTCCGCGCGCCTTGGCGCTGTCGTCGGACTGCGCCGTGACCTGCGCAGCGTCAGGAGCCGTGCTCGAGCGGATCAACCTCACACCGGAAGTATTAGCGTCCCGGCCGCAGGGGCGGCAGGCGCTGACGGCGACGGATGTGTTCGACTTCGCTGGGAGCGAGCGATGTCAGGACATCCGTTGGATCATGCCTTTCGCCATCGATCATCGAAATCGGCGGGGTATCCACTCGGTCATTGAGGCCACCTGGCAAATGCTTCTGGATCGATTGCCCGATGCGGAGGAAATCGAACTTTGGCACAGCATCCTGCAGACCGATGCGGGCCTAGGTGAGTTGCTGGAAACCCTGATTAAGGAGATCGCGGAAGCGGCTCCCGCAGCGGTCCGGCTGCCTGGGCCTTTTCATCCATTGTTCCGCTACGATCGCACGCTGCTCAGCTAGCGGGCGTTCACGGGGTTGGTCGCATTATCCGGTGCGGTCACCGAATCTTATAGGTGTCTCGTGGATTTCTCGGAACTGATATCAGCGCTCTACCGGCATGTGCTGGGACGTGAGCCGGACGCGGACGGTCTGTCCGACAAATGCGCACGGCTTGCTAGCGGCCAAGCCACCGTCGATGCGATGGTGAAAGAGTTTATCGACTCCGACGAGTATCGCGTGGCGAGCGAAAAGCGCCTGATGTGGGGATATACACAGTTCGGCGAGCTGGGCATGCTGCTGAACCGGATGTGCCTTCGGGCCTCCCCTAATCCCGTCGTGGTGGATGTCGGCGCCCGCGGCAGGGAGCGCTCCAACTCCTTCGATCTCATGCGCCGGTTTTCTTGGCGTGGAGTCCTGATCGAGGCTAATCCTAGCCTGATCCCTGAAATTCGCCGTGACTTCGAGGGACTGGACATCACCCTCGTTGAGGGCGCGGTGTCTGATTATGAAGGCGAGGCCGACTTCCATATCGGCATCAACGACGATGTCTCCTCGCTCAACTTCGAAAATGCTCATGCTTGGGGAGATACGACGGCGACGATACGCGTCGTCGTTCGTCGGCTGGCCTCGATCCTTGAGGAAAACAACGTGCCGTCCGATTTCGGCCTGTTGTCCATCGACCTGGAAGGCGAAGATGTCCGGGTTCTGAACGACATGATTCGAAACTCGGAATTTCGCCCTAGATGGATCGTCATCGAGGCCTCCAACAACTTCCTGACACGCTCTCTGCATCAGATTGGTGTCGATCCTCTTGTCGCGGCGCAGTATGAGATCGTCGGACAGACGGTCGCAAACCTGATTCTGGAACGGCGCGCCTAGGCCGGCCCGCTAAGACCGCCGCGAAAACACCAGAGGTATATCCGTGCCGACCATTTGCGTTGACGGTTTCAATATAGCTTTGACCAACGGCTCGGGGATCGCGACCTATGGGCGAAATCTCCTGTCCAATCTTCGCGAGATAGGCCTGGGGACCCAGGTTTTATATGGTCCACCCCGCAAAAGGGGCAAGAACGACGTTTTGAACGAAACGGCCCTTGTCGAAGCTGGCGGTCCGCCGACCAAATTCAGGAAGAGCGAGCGTTTCAAGCGCACTTTCATGAGCCGTTTCGGGGTGGAGGCATGGCCTATCCTGCCCAGCGGCGAAGTGATCTGGCCGACAAGGGCTGGCGGTCGTCCCGACGCGGATGCTTACTGGGCCGCGCAGGATTTGTTCACCCTCGCAAATCGGGCCTTTCAGGCGTACGGCAAGGCGACACCGGTGACGTTCGAGCGTAACGAGCGCCTGCCTCTTCCGGACGTCATGCATTGGACGGCCACCGTGCCGCTCCATGCCAAATCGGTCCCGAATATCTACACCATTCACGATCTGATCCCGCTGCGCCTTCCGCATTCCACGGAAGACGACAAGGCGCGATACCTTCAGCAATGCCAGTTCATCGCTGACCGCGCTGACCATATCGCCGTGGTCTCCGAGACTACGCGTCAGGATGTGATCCGACTTCTGGGGGTCCCAGAGGGGCGAATTACGACGACCTATCAGGCCGTCAACATTCCGCCTGCCCTTACGGGACGGCCCCAGAGAGATGTGGCGTTGGAACTCGAGGGTATATTCTCGTTGGGTTGGAAGGAGTATTTCCTCTACTTCGGCGCTATCGAACCGAAGAAGAACCTGGGCCGGATCGTCGAAGCCTATCTTGCATCCGGTCTCACGACGCCTCTAGTCATCGTGGGCGGGCGCGCGTGGCTGGATGGCCCGGAAGTTGCGTTACTAGATCAGGTGAAGGCCGATGGAGGCCCGGTGGCGGCCCGGATCCGGCGCTATCAGTATATGTCGTTCTCGATGTTGGTCTCGCTGATCCGCGGCGCGCGCGCGACCTTGTTCCCCTCGCTCTATGAAGGGTTCGGTCTTCCGGTTCTGGAATCCATGGCGCTTGGAACGGCGGTTCTGACCTCGACGGCCGGCGCGCTGCCCGAAGTCGCCGGAGACGCCGCCGTCAGTGTCGATCCCTACGACGTGCCGGCCATGACGCGGGCTCTCCAGGCGCTGGATGCGGATGAAGGACTTCGGAATGAGCTGGTCGTCAAAGGGCTCGTCCAGGCCAGGAAGTTCACCCCGGACAACTATCAGCAACGCCTGATCGAGCTTTATCGTCATGTCGGCGTCCAGTCAGGAGCGTCCGTTTAGACTCAGGACCTGTTGATGTGAGGCGCTGAAATTTAATTCAGGCCCCTGAATAGTTGGGTGTGAGCGACCGGTAATGCCTGACGGACGAACAGATGGCACGGCTTCAGCCAAGCAGACGACTAAGGAATTAGGCGGCCGAATATACTCATAGGTTCAACAACGCCGGGTCCCCGCCCTGCGCGGCGATGTTCACGCTGATCGCCTTCTCGGCCGCGTAGCGGATCAGGCTGTTCGGCCCACCGGCCTTGGGACCGGTACCCGACAGCCCCTCGCCGCCAAAGGGTTGAACGCCGACGACCGCGCCGGTGATCGAGCGGTTGACGTAGACGTTGCCGGCGGGGACCAGATCGACGACTTCGGCGGCGAAGGCTTCGATGCGGCTGTGGACGCCCAAAGTCAGCCCGTAGCCGCGGGCGGCCAGTTTGCCAGCGACCGACTTCAGGTCGGACGGGGCGTAGCGGTAGATGTGCAGGATGGGGCCGAAGACCTCACGCCGCAGGAAGTCGGGCGTGGGGATTTCGGCGATGGTAGGGGCGAACAGGTCGCCCTTTTCGGAGCCCATCGGCAGGGCGGCGCGGGCGATGATCTTCGCTTCCTTCGACAGGCGCTCGACATGGGCCTCGAGGGCGCAACGGGATTCAGGGTCGATGACGGGGCCGATGTCGGTCTTTGGATCGGCCGGGTCCGCGACGGTCTGGACAGCCAAGGCGCCCTTCAGGCCCTCGATGAGGGCGTCGGCCGAATCTTTGGGCACATATAGGACGCGAAGGGCCGAGCAGCGCTGACCGGCCGAGCCGAAGGCCGACTGGATCACGTCGTCGATGACCTGCTCCTTGAGCGCCGTCGTGTCGATGAACATGCCGTTCAGGCCACCGGTCTCGGCGATGAAGGGGATGATCGGGCCGGGGCGGGCGGCGATGGAGCGGTTGATGGCGGCGGCCGTGTCGGTGCCGCCGGTGAAGGCGACGCCGTCGATCCCTGGGTGGGTGACCAGGGCCGCGCCGACCGTCTCGCCACGTCCTGGGACCAGGGCCAGCAGGTGGGGGTTCAGGCCGGCCTTGTGATACAGGCGCACGGCCTCGGCGGCGATCAGCGGCGTCTGCTCTGCGGGCTTGGCCAGCACGGCGTTGCCGGCGGCGAGTGCGGCGGCGATCTGGCCGGTGAAGATGGCCAGGGGGAAGTTCCACGGCGAGATGCACGCGAAGACGCCGCGTCCGTGCAGGAACAGCTGGTTGGTCTCGCCGGTCGGGCCCTTCAGGGTCTCGGGGGCGGTGAATGCGCGCTCGGCCAGCAGGGCGTAATAGCGGCAGAAGTCGGCGGCCTCCCGCACCTCGGCGACGCCGTCGTTCAGGGTCTTGCCCGCCTCGCGGCTGAGCAGCGCGACCAGACGGTCCAGATCGGCCTCCAGCGCGTCTGCCATGGCGCGCAGGACGATAGCGCGCTTGGCGCCGCCCTGCCGGTCCCATTGAACCTGGGCCTCAGCGGCAGCCTGAACGGCGGCGTCGATGTCAGCCGTCTCGGCTTCCGAGACATGGCCCAGCACCTGTGATCGATCGAAGGGATTGGTCACGTCCTGAGCGTTGAGGCCGGCGCGCAGCTTGCCGCCGATGATCGGGCCGCTGGTCAACTTCTCGCGGTCGACCAGTTCCAGCGCCCTGGCGTGGGCTTCACGGTCGGCGGCCTGAGAATAATCGCGGCCGAGGGAGTTCTGACGATCGCCGTACATGTCTTTCGGAACCGAAATCTTGGGGTGACGGTCGGGCGCCTGCTCGACCAGGGAAATGGGATCGGCCGCGACGGCCGAGGCCGGCACGCGCTCGTCCAGAAGGGCGTGGACGAAGGAGGAGTTGGCGCCGTTTTCAAGCAGGCGCCGCACCAGATAGGGCAGCAACTCCTCGTGCCCGCCGACAGGGGCATAGGCGCGGACGATGACGGTTTCATCGGCCCAGGCTTCTTGAGCGGCGTCATAAAGCGCCTCGCCCATGCCGTGCAGCCGCTGGTGTTCGACCGTGACGCCGTGATCACGCGCCATACGCCGCACGGCCGCCAGGGTGTGGGCGTTATGGCTGGCGAACTGGGAATAGATGGCCGGCGCGGCCTCGATCATTGCCTTGGCGCAGACCAGATAGTTCAGATCAGTCGCCGCCTTTGTCGTATAGACGGGATAGTCGGTGCGGCCGAACACCTGGGCGCGCTTGATCTCGGTGTCCCAATAGGCGCCCTTGACCAGGCGCACCATCAGACGACGGCCGGAGCGGCGGGCTAGGTCGGCGACGCGTTCGATCGTCTCCAGACCGCGCTTCTGATAGGCCTGAACCGCCAGACCCAGGCCCGTCCAGCCGCCAAGCGACGGCTCGTGCGCCAGCCGGTCCAGCAGCTTGAGCGACAGGGCCAAACGGTCCGCCTCCTCGGCGTCCATTGTGTAGTTGATGTCGTATTTCGCCGCGATCTGGGCCAGGCGCAGGATGCGGGCATACAGGGTCGCCCAGACGTCATCCTCATGCGTCGCCTCATAGCGGGGCGACAGGGCCGACAGTTTCACCGAGACGCCGTGGCCGTGCTCCGGCCCCTGACCTTTTGACGTGCTGCCGACAGCCTCGATGGCGTCGGCGTAGATTTTCTCGTAGCGGTCTGCGTCGGCCATGGTCCGGGCGCCCTCGCCCAGCATGTCGAAGCTGCACAGCCAGCCTTCCTTGTTCGACCGCTTCAGCGCGCCCTGGATGGTGCGGCCGACGACGAACTGCTCGCCCATGATCTTGACGGCGGTGGCCACGGCCTGACGGATGACCGGCTCGCCCAGACGACCGGCGATCCGCTTGAGGAAGCCAGGCAGATCGGTGCGCGCCTCGTCGTCCACATCGACCAGCTTGCCGGTCAGCATCAGGCCCCAGGTCGAGGCGTTGACGAACAGGCTGTCGGACTGGCCCAGATGGCTGGCCCAGTCGGCGGATCCGATCTTCTCGGCGATCAGACGATCGCGCGTCTCCTCGTCCGGCACGCGCAGCAGGGCCTCGGCCAGACACATCAGGGCCAGGCCCTCGCGAGTGCCCAGGCTGAACTGCTGAAGGAAGCTTTCGACCACCCCCTGCTTCTTCTGGCTGCGCCGGGCGTGTTCGACCAGGGCGGTGGCCTCCGCGACGACATCCGCGCGTTCGTTCGCATCCAGAGGCATGCGCGCCAGATTGGCGGCGACGGCCTCACGCTCGTCGCGGAACTTGTGCGTATCCAGACCGTCCCAGGCGGCCAGGCTCGAAGGCAGGAAGGCGGGCGTGGTCATTGGCGACAGATCCTGTGGATTTCAGCCGTATATGCCGGAGTTCATTGAAGGTGCTTCGTATGATACAAGACTGGACCGAAGATCGTTCTGTGTGAGGCCGTGATTTCCGATGATCGATATCGACGCCGTCGACCGCCGCATCCTGCGGGTGCTTCAGACCGACGCCCGCATCTCCAACGCCGAACTGGCGCGGCGCTGCAACCTGTCGCCCGCCGCCTGTTTCGAACGGGTCAAACGGCTGCGCGAAAAGAAGATCATCACCGGCTACGCCGCCATGATCGACCCGGCTCAGGTTGGCCGGGACCTGCTGATCTTTGTCGAGGTCCTGCTGGACCGCACCACCGGCGACGTCTTCGAAGCCTTCGCCGCCGCCGTCCGCAGCCAGCCGGAGGTGCTGGAATGCCACATGGTCGCCGGCGGCTTCGACTATCTGATCAAGGCCCGCGTCGGCGACATGGACGCCTACCGCGCCTTTCTGGGCGACGTCCTGGTGCGGATGCCGGGCGTGCGGGAAACACGGACTTATGCTGTGCTGGAAGAGGTGAAGTCGACGACAGTTCTGCCGCTGTAACTGGAAGCGTCAAAACAAGTGACGGGTCGCGCAACGCTGGCGCATTCAACACGTGACGCGACAGCAACGCTCGCGTAGTAGGCGGTTCGGTCTAGAAATGGCAGATTTGAGAATATGGCAACGCTTTACCCGGTCATCATGTGCGGCGGTTCAGGTACGCGTTTGTGGCCTGCGTCACGGCCTTCCCTGCCGAAGCAATTCATCCCGCTGGCAGGAAACCGGTCACTATTTCAAGAGACGGCCGAACGCGTGGTGTCTTTGGCGGCGGGAGCTGATCTCATCGTCGTCGCCGGGCTATCGCATCGCGATGCCATTCAGTCCCAGCTTGACGAGATCGGGATATCGGCAACCATAATCTTGGAACCTGAAGGTCGGGATTCTGCAGCCGCCATGGCCGCTGCCGCCCTGTGGACGACCCGCAGGGATCCTGACGCGGTCAATCTGTTTGTCGCTTCTGATCACCACATCCCGCACGGAGAAGAGTTCAGGGACGCGGTTCGCGAAGCCGTTGTCGGCGCTGAAGCTGGACGTATCGTCACCTTGGGCGTCGTGCCGACCGAACCGTCGTCGGCCTACGGATATATTGCGCCTGAAGGCCCTGGCTTGTCGGCAGTCGCCGCTTTTGTTGAAAAGCCCGACGCTACGACGGCGCAGCGCTATATCTCCGAGGGGTACCTCTGGAACAGCGGCAACTTCATCGTCCAGTCCACGGTCCTCGTTCAAGAGATAACAGAGCGTGCCGCCGCTGTGGCGGAAGCTGTAGAGAGCGCATTGAAGAGCGCCGTGCAGAATGACGCCTACATCTTGCTGGGCTCGGAGTTCAAACTGGCTCCGAAAATCTCGATAGATTACGCGGTGATGGAGAAAACCAGTCTTGCCGCAGTGCTTCCGGTACGTTTCACTTGGACCGACCTCGGCGCGTGGGACTCCGTGCACGCGTCGGGCGAGGGCAATGTCGGCCTGCATGTTTTGGAGGACTCAGAGGGCTGCCTGATCAGGGCCTGCGATGGCGTAATGGTCGCCGCAATCGGCTTGCGGGATGTCGGCATTGTCGTAGAACGCGACGCGGTCTTGGTGACCGATCTGAGAAAAAGCCAAGATGTGAAGAAGGTTGTGGATCGCCTTCGAAACCTCTCTCCTCAACATTTGGATTTTCCGCCCCTTCCGGAACCGGAAGGGTTGAAGGACGGTGCGGTCAGGTTGACGAACTGGTTGCGGCAGGCCGCGCTGCCGGTTTGGTCCGGCTTGGGCCAGGACGCTACGGGGGCTTTTGAAGAAGTTCTGGCGCTCGACGGCCGCCACGTCTCGGCGCCGCGCCGCGCCCGTGTCCAGGCGAGGCAGTTGCAGGTCTATGCGGAAGCAGGATTGCAGGACTGGCAGGGCCCGTGGAAGCGGGTGATTTCAAAGGGTCTTGAGCGGCTTAGGTCACTCTACATGCGTCCTGACGGGCTGATGCGGACGCTTCTTGCAGCCGACGGCTCGCCGATGGACGAGACCGCGATGGTTTATGATCAAGCGTTCCTGATCTTCGCTCTCGCCCGCGCGTCGGTCGCAACCGGCGACCCTGCGCTGGAAATCGATGCAGCTGCCGTCAGAGAGGAAATACTTAAGCGGGCGGATGCTGTCGGCGGCATAATGGAAAGCGGAGGCCACCCCTATCAATCAAACGCGCACATGCATCTGTTGGAGTCGGCACTCGCCTGGGAAGAGGCAAACGGCGACGCGGCATGGGGGCGTCTCGCTGACCGCCTCGTAGACCTCGCTCGAACCCGATTCATTGATCCCGAGTCCGGATACCTGCTGGAATTCTTCCAAAAAGACTGGTCTGCGGCTGCTGGAGAAGACGGGCGCTTGGTCGAACCCGGACATCAGTTTGAGTGGGCTTGGCTATTTGCACGGCATGGCCGCAACAGGCGCGATCAATCCGTCGTTGCGGACGCCTGGAGACTGTATGAGGCGGGCCTGAAGGGTATCGACAGGAAGCGCAATATCGCCATAGACGCCATGAACACCGACGGAAGCGTGAGGAGCGGCAGATCCAGGCTGTGGCCCCAAACCGAATGGCTCAAGGCCTCTCTTATACTGGCGTCGTTAAGTGACGACGGTAGACGCGCTCAATGTTTGGAACAGGCCGCCAATGCGCAGCGTGCGCTTTGGAAATATCTCACGCCGCAAGGACTTTGGCACGACAAGCTCCTTGCCACTGGCGAGTTCATCGACGAGCCAGCTCCTGCCAGTTCCTTCTATCACATCATGGCCGCTTACGTTCAGGCGAAAGAAACCCTGACCGTAATGGAGCCTGATATAGCTCCGCCCTTGCGGCTGCTATAGGAGCCTTCGACATCGGAGACTGTCTCGCCTTCGTCATTCGAACCGTCTAGAAGTTCCGCCCTTACTCAACGGCTCAGGGTCCGCCCGCCTCAATGCGCATCGTTCTGGCCACCGACGCCTGGGAACCTCAGGTCAATGGCGTCGTCCGCACCTTGACGCGCACGGTCGCGGAATGCCGCGGCATGGGTCATGAGGTCGAGGTCATCGAACCTAGTCTGTTCAAGACCATCCCCTGCCCCACCTATCCGGAGATCCGGCTGGCGCTCGGGGCGGAAGAAGAGATCCGCGAGATGCTGCGGGCCTTCGAACCCGAGGCTGTCCATATCGCCACCGAAGGTCCGATCGGCATCGCCACGCGTCGTATCTGCGTGGAGTGGAAACTGCCGTTCACGACCAGCTACCACACCAAATTTCCCGAATATGTCTCGGCCCGTTTCCCGATCCCGGTCCAGGTCGGCTATGCCTATATGAAGTGGTTCCACAAGCCGTCGGGCCGGCTGATGGTGGCGACCCCGACCCTGCGCGACGAACTGGTCGAGCATGGGTTCAAGAACGTCTCTCCCTGGTCGCGCGGCGTGGACACGGACATGTTCAACCCGAACCTGGAACGCATCTACGATGAGCTCGGGGGCAAGGACTGGCCCCGGCCTTTCTTCCTGAATGTCGGTCGCGTGGCGGTCGAGAAGAACATCGAATCCTTCCTTCAGCTCGACCTGCCCGGCACCAAGATCCTGGTCGGCGACGGCCCCGCCCGCGCGGAGCTGCAGGAGAAATATCCCGAGGCGAAGTTTCTGGGCGCCCGGTTCGGCGACGATCTGGCCCGCTGCTTCCGCGACGCCGACGTCTTCGTCTTCCCTAGCTGGACCGACACCTTTGGCCTAGTGATCCTGGAAGCCATGGCTGCCGGCACGCCGGTCGCCGCCTATCCGGCCCACGGCCCGATCGACATCATTCCTGGATCGAACGCCGGGGCGATCAACAGGGATCTCAGGACCGCCTGCCTGGAGTGTCTCGACCTCGACCGCAAAGCCGTCCGAGCCTATGCGGAAAAGTTCAGCTGGCGTGCCTCAGCCGAGCAGTTCGTCGAAAACCTGCAACCCTATCCCGAACCCGAACGCGGTCGCTTCTGGCGCCGCCTGCGCCGCATCGCCCGCATCCGCAAGCGCGCCGCAGCCTGATCGGCCGGCAATCCAACCGAGACAACCAGGACTACAACCATGCTCAAGCCCCGTCAGGACCTGAAGCCGAATACGGCTGCTTATGAAACTGAGGCCTTGGTCAAGCCAACAGGCTTCCGCGAATACGACGCGCGCTGGATCCTGGAAAAAGAGATCAACCTTCTCGGCATTCAGGCTCTGGGCCTTGGGCTAGCCACCTATATCCACGAGATCGGTGTCGCGCCGAAGATCGTCACCGGTCACGACTTCCGCGGGTATAGCCTCAGCGTCAAACAGGCGTTGATCCTCGGGCTGCTGGAAGGCGGGATGGAGGTTCTGGACGTGGGCCTGGCCTTGTCGCCCATGGCCTATTTCGGCCAGTTCGAACTGGATGCGCCGTGCGTCGCCATGGTCACCGCCAGCCACAACGAGAATGGCTGGACCGGGGTGAAAATGGGGGCGAACAAGCCCCTGACCTTCGGCCCCGACGAGATGGGCCGCCTGAAAGAGATCGTTCTGAACGGCGAGGGCGTGGCCCGCCCCGGCGGCAACCTGGTGCGGGTCGATGACTTCGCCGAAACCTATGTCGCCGATGTGGCCTCCAAGGTGCAGATCAAGCGTCCCCTGAAGGTCGTCTGCGCCTGCGGCAACGGCACGGCCGGCGCTTTCGCCCCCGATGCTTTGCGCCGCATGGGCGTCGAGGTGATCGAGATGGACACCGACCTCGACTACACCTTCCCCAAATACAATCCGAACCCGGAAGATCACGTCATGCTGGTGCAGATGGCTGAGCGGGTGAAGGAGACCGGCGCTGACCTGGCGCTGGGTTTCGACGGCGACGGCGACCGTTGCGGCGTGGTGGACGACACGGGCGAAGAAATCTTCGCCGACAAGATCGGCCTGATGCTGGCCCGCGACCTGTCCAAGGTCTATCCGGACAGCACCTTCGTCGTCGATGTGAAGTCGACCGGCCTCTACAAGACCGATGAAATCCTCAAGGCCAATGGCGCCGAGGTGGTCTATTGGAAGACGGGCCACTCCTACATCAAGCGCAAGACCGCCGAACTGGGGGCCCTGGCCGGGTTCGAGAAGTCGGGGCACTTCTTCATGGCTGGCGATCTGGGCCACGGCTACGACGACGGTCTGGTCGCGGCCGGCGCCGTCCTGGCCATGCTGGATCGCAATCCGGACAAGAAACTCAGTGAGCTGAAGACCGCCCTGCCGGACGCCTGGACCAGCCTGACCATGTCGCCCCATTGCGACGACGAGCTGAAATACGGCGTGCTGGAGCGGATCGTGAAGGAATACTCCGACCTGGCCGACGCTGGCGGCGAAATCCTTGGCCGCAAGATCGTCGAGGCCATCACCGTCAATGGCGTCCGCGTGCACTTGGACGACGGGTCTTGGGTCCTGGTCCGCGCGTCGTCCAACAAACCAGAGCTGGTCGTGGTGGTCGAGAGCATGCGGTCCGAAGACGACATGCGCGACCTCTTCCGCAAGGAGATCAAGCCGCGCCTCGCCGCCTATCCAGAAATCGGCGCCTTCAATCAGGAAATCTGAAAGATCACAGCGGACTGAACCAATCGCGCCCGTGACCGCTTCCCTCTCGGCTGAAGCTAGGAGGGAAGATTGCCGCGCTACTTTTTCCATACCCAGAACGGAGATTGCATCCGTGACGAACAGGGCGAGGAACTGAGGAGCGTTGACGCGGCCCGCGAGGAGGCCGTCGCCGTGCTGGGCGAAATCCTTCGCTACCGGGGCGCATCGTTCTGGACGACCCGCGCCTTCAGCGTCATCGTCACGGACACCGAGGGTCGAACGGTCGTCAGCGTCACGGCGTCCGCATCCGATCAGGCGCCCGAGGGCTGGACATTGACGGGGGACGCGTGATGACCAAGGCTGGCAGCGCCTCAAAGATCACCACGCTGGTCGATAAGTTGTCGCTCCGGGACCGGCTCAATCGCGAAGAAATAGAGGCGTTAAGCGCAGTCCTCGATGCGCCCAAAACCGTCTCTGCCGGATCCGATATCGTGCGCGAGCACACCCGCCCGCTTCACAGCACCCTTCTGATTTCGGGCTTTTCCGCGCGTTACTCCACGCTGGAGGACGGGTCGCGTCAGATCACGGAAATCAATGTGTCCGGCGACTTCATCGACCTGCACAGCCTGTTGATGAAGCAGATGGATCACGGCGTCGTCGCCCTGACCGACTGCGTGATCGCAGAGGCGCCGCACAGCGGCTTGATCGACATCACCGAGCGACATCCACACCTGGGCCGACTGCTTTGGCTGGACACCATCATCGACGCCGCCATCCATCGACAGTGGCTGGTGGCCATGGGACGGCGCAGCGGCCTGGGCCATCTGGCGCATCTGGTATGCGAGCTTTACCTGCGCCTCCAGGCCGTCGGCCAAACAGGTGATTTGACCTTCGAACTCCCGCTGACGCAAACGACCTTGGGTGATGCGCTGGGCCTCTCGACCGTCCATGTCAGCCGCCTGATTTCCGAGCTTCGCAGTGAGGGGGTCGTCGCTTGGGCGGGCGGGCGCATCGATATTCTCGACTGGCGTCGCTTGGCCGAGATCGCCGAGTTCGACCCCACCTATTTGCGCCTGCAATCCGAGCCCGTCTGATCACTTAACGCATGTTATCGCACCGAACGGCGATCGGCCGTCTAGACGGGGCATGTCTCAGTCAAACCTCGCGCACGCTCTGTTGTCTGCCCTTGCAGTTCAGGGCCTGGACGAAGGCGATGCTTTCTTCGCCGAGGCTGGCGCACGAACCTCAACCACACAGAATGGCGAAGCTGTCGTCACGCTGATTTTGTCAGGCGTCCTGGCGCGTATCGGGCTCGACGGCACTCTGTCGCATGGGCTGGCGTCCAGCGACGACGTGATCAACTTCGACGCTGTGTTGGGCGGGGGTGGGCCAGAGTCGGCCGTTTGGTTGACGGCCGGACGATACCTGACCGTCTCCGCTCGCAAGCTGGCGCAAAAGATCGATCGCGACAGTCTGGTCGAGATGGCGCTGATTGATCTTCGCCGTCGCAACATCGCCCTTCAGGCTGAGCTTTCGCGCCACGCCACATTAAAAGTCAGCCAGCGCCTGGCCGCCCTATTGCTCGACGTCCACGACCGAAAGGGAGGCGACGTCCTCGCTCTGCGTCAAACCGAGCTGTCGCATCTAATGGCTGTGCGGCGCGCCAGCATATCGACCGCCTGCACCGAACTGTGCGCCGCCGGCGCCGTGCGGCTGCGGCGCGGCGCGATCCAGATCACCGATGCAGACGCCCTGCGGCGGATGATGGACGAGGCCTATTCGACCGTGACGGATTTGGCCAGGTTGCGGGGCTGATCCACGTCGGTGCCCTTCTGAACGGCTGTGTAGTAGGCCAGAAGTTGCACCGGCACGGCATAGACCAGAGGCGCGATTAGCGGATGGCAGTCGGGGGCGTGGATGCGGCGAATGCCGGCGCCGTGCGGATCGGGTGCCTTTTTCGGCGCGATCATGATGACCGGGCCGCCCCGTGCGGCGACCTCCTGCAGGTTGGACGCGGTCTTTTCGAACACATCGTCAAGCGGAGCCAGGGCGATGGTCGGGGTCTCTTCGTCGATCAGGGCGATGGGGCCGTGTTTCAACTCTCCGGCGGCATAGCCCTCGGCGTGGATATAGCTGATCTCCTTCAGCTTCAGCGCGCCTTCCATCGCCAGCGGGAACATGGCCCCGCGCCCCAGGAACAGAACGTCGTCCGCCTTTGACAGATCGTGGGTCACCGCTCGGATGCTGTCGCCCATCGTCAGGGCCTCGGCGATCAGGCGCGGGCTTTCGAACAGAGCCTTGACCAGTTCGGCCTCGTGAGCCGCATCGATCCGGCCGCGCGCCACGCCCGCCGCCACGGCCAGAGCCAAGAGCGCGGCAACCTGGGCGGTGAAGGCCTTGGTCGAGGCGACGCCGATCTCGGGTCCGGCATGGGTGGGCCACAGGACGGCGGCTTCGCGCGCCATCGAGGACGAGTGAACATTGACGACAGCGGCGGTCTGCAACCCCTGCGCCTTGCACCAAGTCAGGCTGGCCAGGGTGTCGGCCGTCTCGCCCGACTGGCTGACGGCGACCGCCAGGGTAGATTTCGAGACGGCCGGCGAGCGATAGCGGAACTCCGACGCGATCTCGACGTCGCAGGGCAGGCCCGCCAGCTTCTCGAAGGCGTAACGGCCGATCTGGCCGGCGTAGAAGGCGGTGCCGCAGGCGACGATCTGGATGCGGTTGATGGCGGCGAAATCGACGGGATTGGTCTTGGCCTTGCCGGTCACCAGGTCGAGATATTCCGACAGGGTGTGCTGGACACTGTCGGGCTGTTCATGGATTTCCTTCTCCATGAAGTGGCGATATTCGCCCTTCTCGACCATTGCCGATGAGGCCGAGACCTGGACGATGGCGCGTTCGACCGGCTTGCCCGCCACGTCGAACATCTGGGCGCTGGCCTTGGTCATGGCGACGTAATCGCCCTCTTCCAGATAGGAAATCTTCTGCGTGAACGGACCGACGGCCAGCGCGTCCGAGCCCAGATACATTTCGTCCTCGCCCCAGCCGACCACCAAGGGGCTGCCGCGTCGCGCGCCCAGGATCACGTCGTCCGTCCCGTCGATCAGCACCGCCAGCGCATAGGCGCCGGTCAGGCGATCCAGAGTGGTCTTGAACGCCTCCAGCGGCGCGCGACCCGTATTCAATTCGGCGTCCAGCAGGTGGGCGATGACCTCGGTGTCGGTCTGGCTTTCAAAGACATGGCCTTCGGCGGCCAGCTCGGCTTTCAGCTCGGCGAAGTTTTCGATGATGCCGTTATGGACCAGGGTGACACGACCGGCCTTGTGTGGGTGGGCGTTGGCGGTCGTGGGCGCGCCGTGCGTGGCCCAGCGCGTATGGCCGATGCCGACCGTCGCCGTCATCGGCTCCTCGGCCAGGACGGCTTCCAGATTGCGGATCTTTCCCTTGGCGCGGCGGCGCTCGACCGAGCCGTCCACAACGGCGGCGACGCCTGCGGAATCATAGCCGCGGTATTCCAGCCGTTTCAGGCTGTCGATCAGCCGGGGAACGACAGGACCATTGCCGGTGACGCCGATGATGCCGCACATGAGCGAAGGCTCCGAGAAGTCAGGAAAAGGGCACCGCTTTGCGCTGGCGGCGATCCGGGGCTAAGCCACACATCAAGCCCCATCGGCCGTCTATGCAATCTTAAGGCGGGCCGCATCAAAAAAGGGGTTTCGGAACGTTACCCGAAACAAAGGACCGCACCTTGGGCGACAGAAAATACTTCGGCACCGACGGCATTCGCGGGCGCGCCAACACCTATCCGATGACGGCCGAGGTCGCGCTGCGCGTGGGTCTGGCCGCCGGAAAACTGTTCCGCACCGACGACGACCGCCGCCATCTGGTGGTGATCGGCAAGGACACGCGCCTGTCCGGCTATACGATCGAGCCGGCCCTGGTCGCCGGTTTCGCTTCGGTCGGAATGGACGTGCGCACCTTCGGTCCCGTCCCGACGCCCGGCGTGGCCATGCTGACCCGGTCGATGCGCGCCGATCTGGGCGTGATGATCTCGGCCTCGCACAACGACTATGCCGACAACGGCATCAAGCTGTTCGGGCCGGACGGCTACAAACTCTCGGACGAGATCGAGCTGAAGATCGAGGCCATGATGGACCAGGGTCTGGACCAGGGCCTGGCGCCGTCGAACAAGCTGGGCCGGGTCAAACGCATCGACGACGCCCAGGCTCGTTATATCGAGATCGCCAAACAGGCCTTCCCCAAGCGGCTGACGTTGCAAGGCCTGCGCATCGCCGTCGATTGCGCCAACGGCGCCGGCTACAAGGTCGCGCCCACCACCCTGTTCGAACTGGGCGCCGAGGTCTTCCCCGTGGGCGTGACCCCGAACGGGACAAACATCAACGCCGAGTGCGGCTCGACCCATCCGGCGACCCTGGCCGATGCGGTCAAACGCTACCGCGCCGATATCGGCATCGCCCTGGACGGCGACGCTGATCGACTGATCATCTGCGACGAGACGGGTCGGGTGGTGGACGGCGATCAGATCATGGCCCTGGTCGGGCTGGACTGGGCCAGGCGCGGCCTCCTGACCGGGGGCGGCGTGGTGGCCACCGTCATGTCCAACCTGGGACTGGAGCGTAAACTGAAGGCCGAAGGCCTGACGCTGGAGCGGACCAAGGTCGGCGACCGCTATGTCATGGAAAGGATGCGCGAAGGCGGCTTCAACATCGGCGGCGAACAGTCGGGCCACATCATCCTGCACGACCATGCCACGACCGGCGACGGCCTGATGGCGGCGCTGCAGGTACTGGCCGTCCTGGTGGAATCCGGCAAGCCGATGAGCGAACTGGCCCGCCAGTTCGAGCCCGTGCCGCAAAAGCTGGAGAACGTCCGCTTCACGGCCGACAAGCCGCTGGAGACCGACCCGGTCAAGGCCGCCATCGCCGAGGCCGAAGCGGCCCTGAGCGGTCAGGGACGGCTGCTGGTGCGCCCGTCGGGCACGGAAAAGCTGATCCGCGTCATGGCCGAGGGCGACGACGAGGCGCTGGTCAAGCGGGTGGTGGCTGAAGTTGCTGCGGCTGTGAAAACAGCAGGGTGAAACCTGCAACACAATAATACGCATCTGCGCGGCGTGTGCGCGCAACTTCACGGTTCACAGCGTCTGCGTTTTCGATAGACTCACCTAATGCGGTCCGATCTGGAACATCTGCCGGAGCGTCAGCAGCGTGAACTTCAACGCGTTCGCGACATCCTGCTTGCTGGATTTGAGGCGGCCAGGACAAGCGGCGGCGGCGCCAACTCTGGTTGGCGACGCGGCGGCCAGATCCTCAAGATCATCCTGTTCGGGTCCTACGCACGAGCGGACTGGGTGGACGAACCAGAGAATGGCTATCTCTCGGACTTCGACCTCCTGATCGTGGTCAACCACGAGAAGCTGACGAACATCGCCGACTACTGGTGGAATTCCGAGGACGAGATCCTTCGTGACCCGGCCATCGGGCGAACCGTCAATCTCATTGTCCACGATCTTCAAGACGTGAACGACGCCCTGCGGCGAGGAGAGTACTTCTGGACCGATATCGTCCGCGACGGCGTCGCCCTCTACGAGATTCCCGGCCATGCCTTCGCTCCGCCACAGCTGATGACGGCGCAGGCCGCTGGCGAAATGGCAAAACGCCATTTTGAAGTTAAGTCGGCAGACCTCAGGCGGTGGATCGATACGGCTGAATACCAAACTGGAAAGGCTGCCGCGGACGAAGGCTTCCGGAAGCTGGCCGCCTTCAGCCTGCATCAGGCTGTTGAGACCGCCTACGCCTGCTTCCTACTCGTCCACACCCTCTATTTTCCGCGCTCCCATAACATTAAGTTCCTCCGCTCGCTCGCCGAGGCCGTGGACGTAGGGCTGGTTGAGGCCTGGCCGCGTGAAAGCCGCTTCGATCGCCGCCGGTTCGAACTGCTGAAGAGGGCCTATGTCGAAGCCCGCTACAGCGATCAGTACGACGCCTCGGCCGAGGATCTGGAATGGCTGATGGCCAGGGCGAAACACCTGCGTGATCGGGTCGCAGAATCAAGCCGGGCGCGCGTCGAGGACCTACGGCTGAAAGCGGAAAGCTCGAGATAGGTCGCAGCCTTGGAAGTCAGAGATGCAACTACGGCAGTCGAACACGAAGACCGTCTTCTGAACCGAAAGGAAGCGTCACGTGAACTCGCCGCGCTGGGAGTCCAACTCGCGCCTTCGACTTTAGCAAAAATGCTATGCCTTGGTTTGGATGGTCCGCCTTACATCCACATTCGTAAGCGCCCTTATTATCCCAGGCTTCAACTTCGAGCTTGGGCCAGGCTTCAGGTCAGCGAGGTGCGTTACTCATCGCGCGAGCTTCGCACCCCCCAGAAGGGCAGAGCCTGGAAGGACAGCGCGGCGCTGACTGTACGCCCTTTGAAGGGTGCATATTGGCAAGCGAGGGCCACGAAGCCTGCGTATCTCGTTGGGTCAAGGCCTGGGGCATATTGCATCGCCGCCCGCCTCTGCCGACTGCAACTTGAACAGAAGGCTCCCAGAAGGGATCTCAAGTTGTCGGTTTATGGGTTCGTCCGGATAAGCTAGCATCCAGACGCCCGGGCGGCCCCCGCGCATGTCCAGGCTTCGGCTAAAGGCGGCGGCGCGTGGCTCAACCATGTTCTCAACGCCCGGCGCATGACCAAGACGCAAGCGAAGGTCGAGCGGGTATCGCGCCACACTTGCCAACGGCGAGTGAATGATTCATCCTGGAGGTGCGTCGCACAGCGGCGTCGAGGCGTGAGAACCTCGGTTGAGAACAACCCGCAGCCTGCGCTTGTACGCCCACGGGGGCTGCAGCGCGCCGCGCCCTTTGCGCTTGCCTCGACCTAGGCTCGGCTCCGTCAATCCAGACGGGCGGTTTCGCTGATCGGAGGCGAATTCGTGACGTCTGGTGGTCGACAGTCTAAAACCGTGCCGGCGCTTTCTACCGGAAGCGACGCCGAGACCCTTTTCGCTACCCACGGCGCATGGTTGCTCGGCTCGTTGCGACATCGGTATGGCGCCGACCTCGCCGAAGACCTCCTTCAGGACACCTATTTCAATATCCTGCGACAGAAGCGTCCTGTCGAAATCCGTAAACCAAAGGCCTTTCTGCTCCAAGTCGCCCGCAATCTGTTCGTGAGCCGTTACCGCCGCGATCGCCGGCGAGAGGAACTGGACGCATGGCAGTCGCTTCCCACCACCCAGGCCGCAGCACAGGACGCATCCCTGCTCTTGAAGGAAGTCGTGCTGGGCCTTCCGCAACCGCTTCGCGACGTCTTCCTGCTCAGCCGTTTCGGCGGCATGACCAACCAGGAAATCGCCAATCATCTCGGCATCCGGCTGAAAACAGTCGAATGGCGGATGACCAAGGCTCTAGCCCAATGTGCGGCACAGCTGCGCGATTGAGGCCGGGGATCGAGGCTCCCCCCGCCGTATACTTGGACTTCGCGAGCGCGTCCCGAAGCTGACGATAGGAACTCAACCCAACCCCCGCGGATCCCGTGCATGTAGGCTAAAGCTCTAGTCCCAAACCCCGGCCCCGCTCTCCGAATCGAAACTCCACACGCCCCGCCTGCAGAACCGCGGTGAGAGCTTGGCCACGGCAGGCCTCCAACCCGGCGCGCCACGGCGCTAGCGTTACGACAGAGCGGCTTTCGACCGCCGCATAGGTTCGGCCGCCCATGTGAACGCTATCGTTGTAGACGCCTGAGAAGGGCTGTCCCTCTTCGGCCTTTACGACCAACTTCTCGTCCTTCCCAAGCCTCTTGAACTGCGCGTCGATCTCCATTTTCCAGAGGGCGAGCATGTCCTTATCGGTCAGCTTTGAGCCATCGCCGATCCCCCACCCCCTGCGAGTCTCCGCCCGTTCCTGTCCCAACCTTCTGGCTTTATCCGCCATAGACCCCAAGCCGGGATCAGGTTCGAGGCCGCCGGCCACCCGGTCCAGCCAGGTGACGCCCCGCGCTTCGGTCTGGAGGTGTAGAGGCCTGACGTCGAGCACGCGGACGTCCACATCGGCAGGACCATGTCGCGCCTGATCCGCCGCCAACGCCCGCGAGATGTAGTCGGGTGGAATGGCGAACCGGCCGTCGCCCCGAGGCTCGACAGCGCCTTGAAGGCGCATGGCTTCCAGCCGTCGAAGATGGCGCTCGATGAAAACAGGCCGATCTTCGGGCCGGACCACGAGATGATCAGCCTTAGAGTAAACGCCATTCCTCAGTTGCGCGATCTGAGCGATGGTCCGGTCTGAAGCCCTCGCCCTCCACGGCCTTCCCCGCAGTTCGATAAGGGCCCGCTCGGGTACGCGATCCAGGATCATAACGCGATCCAATGACGCCAGCCGGACATGCCCCAGACGACCATCCATGGTCTCAAGCACGAGCAACTGGGCCGCCTTCTTGTGCCACTTGAGCGGCTGAACGCCGGCGTAAGCGCCAACGATCACCTCGCCTTCCGAGAGGCTCAGCGGTTCAAGGCGATGCGTCTGCCCGCCCCAGAAGCCGCCCCATATGGCGCGCGTTGCGGCGGCTTCACGCGCCTCCTGTTCGCCGACACTTCGCAGGATGTCCCGCAGGTTTTCCGGAAGAATCCAAAGGCCTTGGCTGTCTCGGGTAGCCCATCCGCGACGCTCAAGATGGACCAGGCGGCGCTGTGCGTTGGCGCGTTCTCCGCTGTCCAGACCCTCAAGGTTGACCCGTCCGTCGTCCTGGCGTCGCAGAAGCGTGTCGTCCATCGCTGTCAGCCGGTCCGCCGTCAGATCGCGGGAGGAAGCCGTCCGGTCGGATCTCGGGCCCAGGATCTCGGTCGCCAGGGCTTCGCACCGGCCGCGCAGCCCATGCGCCGCATAACCGCGGCTGAAGATAAGGTCGCGTCCATCGTCCCGCACACCGCGTAGGATGATGTGGAGATGGGGACGTCCGGTATCGAAGTGCGCAACGGCAAGCCATTCGAGCGGCGTGCCGGTGTCGATCTCAATCTGCTTCATCATCCGCCGTGCGAACGACCTGACGTCCGCGAGCTCTTGTCCGTCTTCCGGATTCACGACAATCCGATAATGACGGCGGTCGTCGGCCCACCGATCGACCTGCGCCCTGGCGTCAGGCCGGTCCTCCAGCGGCCCAAAAAACGCGGCTCTCGCCCCGTCCTCGCCCGCGCCCTCCCGTCCGAAGTACCGCACGCAGGCTTTCAACGACGCGCGCGCGTTCGGCGTCTTCATCACCACCTTGACCTTGACGAAGACACGTCGTGACGGCCCGGCGCCCCGGAAGGCCGGCCGGACCCTCTGGACGACCGCCTTGGCGGCAAAGTGTCGTGTTCGCGCCCTGGAGGGCATCGACGCTGTCGCGCGTCCGGGGAGCAGAACAGCCCCGTGGGGATAGTGATCTCGGTGCGCCGTCATTGACGGACGGAATGGGAAATCGTCTGAATCGTGAGGCTTGGCCATGGGGAACCGTCGTCATCGACCGGCTTGTCCGCAAACCGCCCACCGGTCGCCGAGCAGGTTTGCGAATAATATCGCGCCTGTCCCGTTTTGAGTTGTTCCATCCGATTGACGGCGTTTGATCAGCTTTGATCCGGGTGCATCACGATCCATGTGTCCGCGGAAAGGACCTGAGTGCTTCTGATAACCGCCCATTACATCCTCTTCGCCGCCGCACGTCAGCCCGCCAGTTCGAGCCCGTGCCCCAAAAGCGGGAGAACATGCGCTTCACCGCCGACAAGCCGCTGGAGACCGACACGGTCAAGGCCGCCATCGCCGAGGCCGAAGCGGCGCTGAGCGGTCAGGGACGGCTGCTGGTGCGTCCCTCGGGCACGGAAAAGCTGATCCGCGTCATGGCCGAGGGCGACGACGAGGCGCTGGTCAAGCGGGTGGTGGCCAATGTCGCGGGCGCGGTACGCTCAGCCTAACGCTTGCACGCCGCCGGCGGGTCGCCGTCGCGTTCCCACAGTTTGCAGGATCGGTCGATCTCCCCCTGGATCAGGTCGCAAGGATTGGCGGCGTTGCAGGGCGGGCGGGTCGCCGGGCTGACCTGGATGCAGCGCTCGACCAGCCGGGCCGAGGCGGCGGCGCCGATGGCGTCGCGGCAAGGGACCTCGCTGACCGGAACCGGCTGAGCGGGCATGTCGGGACCCTCGGGAATGCTGGCCTCGACGTCCTCGGCCGGTTTGGTCGCTTCCTTCTCCGCAGCCGCCGGCTTGGCGGGCGGGGCAGGCGGCGGGGCGTCGGGCGCCAGTGGAACCGCGTCGATGACGTTGCTGCTTGCCGCAGCGTCTCCGGACGCAGGCTGATCGGCTGGATCAGCGCGCTGACATCCGGCCATCAACACAACGCAGGCGGCCATTGAAAGCCAGGGGGATCGACGCATCGACTTGTCTCCGGTCAGGACTGACCGAACGAGGATGCCCGTCCGCGCCTCGAGGTGAAACCCCCTATGGCTTCACCGCCGCCAGGGCCGCCTTCTGCAAGGCGAACAGTTCGGTGCAGCCGGTCTCGGCCAGCGAGAAGAGCCGGTCGAACTCGGCGCGCGAGAAGCCGCGCTTCTCGCCGGTGGCCTGGACCTCGACGATCTGGCCCGAGCCGGTCAGGACGAAGTTCGAATCCGCCTCGGCCTCGGAATCCTCTTCGTAATCGAGGTCCAGCACCGGCACGCCGTCGCAGACGCCGCATGACACGGCCGCCACCTGATCCGTGATCGGGTCGGCCTTCAGCACGCCCTCGTCGCGCAGATAGTTCAGGGCCAGGCTCATGGCGACCCAGGCGCCGGTGATCGACGCCGTGCGGGTGCCGCCGTCGGCCTGGATGACGTCGCAGTCGATCAGCACCTGACGTTCGCCGAGCGCCTTCAGGTCCACCACGGCGCGCAGGGAGCGACCGATCAATCGCTGAATCTCTTGCGTGCGGCCCGACTGTTTGCCGGCGGCGGCTTCACGACGCCCGCGCGTGTGGGTGGCACGGGGCAGCATGCCATATTCAGCGGTCACCCATCCCTGGCCCGTGTTGCGCATCCAGCCCGGCACCTTGTCCTCGATCGAGGCGGTCACCAGCACCTTGGTGTTGCCGAAGCTGATCAAGCACGAGCCCTCGGCATAGCGGTTGACGCCGGTCTCGATGGTCACGGGACGCAGTTGATCATCGGTGCGTTGCGAATGGCGCATGGGAGGGATCCTTGGAAGTCTGACCTTGGAAGCTGAGGCCGCGGTGCTTATCCTGAAACCGTGAGCCTGTATGCCCCGAAAAACCCGCCGTTCGACGCCGGCCAGTCCCTCGCGGGTTTGGCGGGGCTGGATGCGCGGGCGCGCGACATCTTCCGTCGCATCGTGGAATCCTATCTGGAGACCGGTGAGCCGGTCGGGTCGCGGACCCTGTCGCTGGGCGGCATCGCCCTGTCGCCTGCCTCGATCCGCAACACCATGCAGGATCTGACCCTCGCGGGACTGCTGGCGGCGCCCCACACCTCGGCCGGGCGGATTCCCACCCACGCGGGCCTGCGTCTGTTCGTCGATGGCCTGCTGGAAGTCGGCGACCTGACTAAGGAAGAGCGTCGCGAGATCGACGGGCGGCTGGCGGGGCGCGGTCGGAACTTCGAGGCGGCGCTGGATGAGGCCTCCAACCTGCTGTCGGGCCTGGCCGGCGGCGCGGGCGTCGTTTCCAGCCCCGTGCGCGATTCCGGCGTCAAGCACGTCGAGTTCGTGGCCCTGGGCGGGGACCAGGCCCTGGCCGTCATCGTCGCTGACGACGGCACGGTCGAAAACCGCATCATGACCCTGTCGGCCGGCGTCACGCCTTCGACCCTGGTCGAGGCCTCCAACTTCCTGAACGCCCGCCTGCGCGGCCGCCCCTTCGCCGACGCCAAGCGGGAGATGACCCAGGAGCTGGAAATTGCACGGCGTGAACTGGACCAAACGGCCGCCCGCCTGGTCGAGGACGGATTCGCTGCGTGGTCCGGCGGCCAGGATCGCGAGCGCGCCCTGATTGTGCGGGGCCGCGCCAACCTGCTTCAGGACCGGGAAGGCTTGGCCGATCTGGAGCGGGTCCGCGTCCTTTTCGATGATCTGGAGCAGAAGGAACAGCTGATCGGCCTGCTGGACGGCGTCGATGCGGCCCAAGGCGTGCGCATTTTCATCGGCGCCGAGACACGGTTGTTTTCACTTTCGGGTTCCGCCGTGATCGCGGCGCCCTATATGAGCGGCCGACAGCGGGTTCTGGGCGCCATCGGCGTGATAGGCCCCGCAAGACTGAACTACGCCCGTGTCATTCCGTTGGTGGACTATACCGCCCGGGTGCTGGGCCGGATGCTGGACGGGAACGACAAGTGAGCGACAAGCCCCTTAACGACGAACTAAACGCCGTGGATGCCGACATGGCCGAAACCAACGCCGAACACGGCCTGGACGCCCATCCGTCAGACGATCTGGCGCCGCTGGACGCCGTGATCGCCGAGCGTGACGAATGGAAGGACCGCGCCCTGCGCGTCGCCGCCGAGATGGAGAATCTGAAGCGCCGTTCGGAGACGCAGCAGAATGACGCCCGCGCCTTCGCCATCCAGCGCTTCGCCAAGGACCTGCTGGGCGTCGCCGACAATCTGGAACGCGCCCTGATGGCTGCGCCCAAGGACGCCGAGGGCGCGACCGCCGGTCTGATGACCGGCTTGGAACTGACGCAGAAGGCCCTGCTGCAAGCCTTCGACGCCAACGGCCTGAAGCGCGTCGCGCCCCAGGCCGGCGAGGCCTTCAACCCGCATCTCCACCAGGCGATGATGGAACAGCCGTCCGAGACCGTGCCTGGCGGATCGGTGATCCAGACCATGCAGTCCGGTTTCGAACTGTTCGGCCGCACCGTGCGCCCCGCAATGGTCGTCGTCGCCGCCAAGGGATCCGGCGCCCAGACTCCCAACCCGTATGGCGCCGCCCCCGCCGCCGACGGTCAGGCCTTCGACGGCAAGGCCTGATCCGCGGTCTTCAGGCGGCGTCGGTCAGAACTGACGCCGCCAGGCTCCGATCAAGGCGAACTCCGGCGGCGCGTCTGCGACATGGCGCGGCTCGCGGCTGGCGACCGCTTGCAGCGTCATGCTGGACCCATCCCACAGCCGACGTTCGCCACCGAGGATAAAGTCGATCTGGCGGCCGCTGGGCGTCGCCGAGAAGCTGCGGCGCGAATAGGTCAGCGGATCGAAATATTCGACCGGTACGTCCGCCAGCATGGCCGAGAAGGTTCCGCGCTCGATCCTGAGCGGCTGAGCCAGGGTGAAGCTGATCCGGTCACAGATCATCGAACAGCCCGTCAGGAGCCCCAGCCGCCAGTTCGAACTGATCGCCGCCTGATCCGTCGACAGGAATCGGCCCTCGATCCGGGTCGCCCCCATCCCCGCCTCGCCGATCAGACGCAGGCCCGGCCGAAGGGTCCAGTCGCCACCCAGCGCATAGAAGCTGGTTCGTGACGGCAGGGCGAAGTCGGACCCGCCCGGCAGGAAGGCGCCCAAGGGCCCGAGCCGTTCATCCAAGGCGCCGACGCTGAACGAAAGACCGCCCTCCGCTCCGCGCCATCCGATCGCCGCCCGACTATAGGTCGAAGCGTCCTGCTCGACACGTCGCAGCGGCATCCGACGATCGCCGCCGCCGCTTTCGCCCGAGACCGTCACCGGGCCGAACCGCATGGCGCCCCGCACGGCGTGGTCGGCCTGAGCCAGGGCGGCGAAACCGTCGCCCGCCGCGCCGTTGAACGGCGATGTCGCCCCGCCTTTTCCTTGCCAGACCGAGAAATTCATCCGACCCGTGGCGACATCCAGCATCGCCTCCTGCCGCGGCTCGTCCCCCATCCAGGGCGCATCATACAGATCGTGACGAGGCGCGATCGGGTCAGGTCGGGCGCTGGGTTGGGCCGCGATCAGGTTCAATCGACCGCCGCCCGGCAGAGCCAGGCTGGTTGTCGCCGTGGTATTCTGCTCGAACGGCGCCGCCTGATAGGATCGGCTCGGCGCAGTCGGATAGGCGCCGCCCAGTTGGACGGCGAACATCCGATCGTAGGCGTCGTAGAGCACTGTATTCAGCGCCGTCTGCCGACCGAAAGCGTCCCCGAACGCCGCGCCGACGAAGCTGCCCGGTTCGCTCATGCTGACGATGGAGCTTCCGTCCGCCATCGGCGTCGAGGTCGTTCCGACCGGTCTGAACGCGCCGGCCATGTCCAGCAGGCCGCGCCCATAAACGATGTCCGTGCCGGGATCGCCGGCGTCGCGTGCGGTCGTCAGCAAGATATCCAGAGCGGCACGCGCCGACAGATTGGGGAAGGCCTGCATCAGCAAAGCGAGCGCGCCGGACACATGCGGCGCCGAGAAGGATGTGCCGTTGACGCGCCAACACGACGTGCCCTCGCACCCAGTGATCACATCCTCGCCCGGCGCAGAAATATAGCCGGCCGCCGTATCCCCTGCCCGGTTCGAGAAGCTGGACATCGCATCGGTCGCACCGTGCGATCCGACCGCGATGACGCTGCCAGCAAACCGGGGGTCGATGGCGTAACGCGCGGGCCAGCCCGGATTGGCGTTTCCGTCATTGCCCGATGAGGCCACGATCACGGCGCCCGAGTTGACCGCGCGCAACAGCGCCGACTCGAACGCCGAGCCCAGCCGCCCGTCGCCGCCCAGCGACATGTTGATGATCTTGACGCCATTGGCGACGGCATAGTCCAGTGCGCGCACCAGATCCGAACTGCTGAAACAGACCTCGGTATTCTTGTCCGTACAGTCAGAGATATCGGTGCGGATCGACAGGATCGTCGAATTGTACGCCACCCCGATCGTACCGAACCCGTTGAAGTTCGAGGCGATCACGCCCGACACGCGCGTGCCGTGGCTGCTTGACGCCACATAGGGCGTATTGCGCCCCACGACGACGTCGGTCGAGGCGCTGGAGATACGCCCCTCCAACTCTGGCAAGGTATTGGCGATGCCGGAGTCGACGACGGCGACGGTGACGCCGGCTCCAGTCGCCCCGGCCTGCCAAGCGGATTGGACCTTCATATTGGCCAAGCCGTAGTTCCGCAGATACTCGCTCGACGTGACCGAGGGAGGCGGAGGCGGTGGTGGGGGAGGCGGCGGGGGTGGCGGGGGCGGAGGAACGGGGGGCGTGATCGTGCCGCCGCCGCCACCGCCTCCACCACCGCCTCCGCACGCTGCGAGAGGCAGAAACAGCAGGCCGATACCCAGGACGATCGCCCCGCGAAGCCGCAATCCGTTCACGCCCTACCCTCCCATACTCGGGCTGCTCCCCGCAGCCTTGGCGCCAGTAACGCCCTAATTCTTTAACGCTTTATCGAACGTCGCCAGCAGCTTGGACCAGCCGTCCTTGGCGTCTGCTTCCGAGTAGCTTGCGCGGTAGTCGGCGTGGAAGCCGTGCTGGGCGTCGGGATAGACGACGATCTGGCTGCCGGTCTGGCCGGCGCGGGCCAGGGCTTCGCGCATCCGTTCGACGCTGGCCAATGGGATGCCCTGATCCTTGCCGCCATACAGGCCGAGCACAGGCGCTTTCAGATCGTCAGCGATGTCGACCGGCCAAGGTTGGCCCGATGAGATCTGAACCGGCGTGGCGTCTGCGGCGGGCGCCAAGCGGCCGTACCAGGCCACACCCGCGCCGATCGCGGCGAAGCGGGCCGCCGCCTGCCACACCACCTTGCCGCCCCAGCAGTAGCCGGTGATGCCGACCTTGCCATCCTTGGACCACGACTGCTGGCTGGCCCATTCCAGCGTCGCCGACAGGTCGCCCATCACCTGCTCGTAGTGGGCCGCGCCGACGATCTGCATGATCCGCTGCATGTCCGACAGGGGCGCGGGATCCTCGACCCGGACGAAGAAGGCGGGCGCGATGGCGGCATAGCCCTGCTTGGCCAGACGGCGGCAGATGTCGCGGATATATTCGTGGACGCCGAAGATCTCGGACACAACCACGACCACCGGGAACGGCCCCTCGCCCGCAGGCCGCGCCACATAGGCCGGAAGCTGGAATCCGTCCGGCGCGGCATAGGTCACGGTCTCGGTGGCCAGACCCGCTTCGTCGGTGGTGATCGGCTTGGCCTCTTTCGCCAGGGCCGCGATCGCATAGCCGGAAAACAGCAAACCCCCCAATGCGCCCAGAGTTCGACGGCTCAGTTTCAGGTCGTCGGCGGTCTGGCCTTCGGGGCGGATCAGCACGGTCATGGGACGCTCCAACGCGGTAAAGCACTCAGAGCATCACGACAAACGGCGACCGTCCAGTCACGTTAAGGCGCGCTGTTGAAGTCTCGACGACTCCACAAACGAGAAGAAGGGCGCTCAAGCAGCGAGCGACCGCGTCGCGAGCGTTAGCGCCCTTCTTCTCAAGATCAATGCCTGAAGACCCGCACGCCGGTGAAGGCCATGGCGATCCCCTTTTCGTCGGCGGCGGCGATGACCTCGGCGTCGCGCATCGAGCCGCCCGGCTGGATCACCGCCGTGGCGCCGGCCGCGACCGCTTCCAAGAGGCCGTCGGCGAAGGGGAAGAAGGCTTCCGAGGCGCAGGCCGAGCCTTCGGCCAGCGACTGGGTCAGGCCCTTGGCTTCCCCCGCTTCCTTGGCGCGGATGGCGGCGATGCGGGCGCTGTCGCGGCGATTCATCTGGCCGGCGCCGATGCCCGCCGTCTGGCCGTCCTTGGCATAGACGATGGCGTTGGACTTGACGTGTTTGGCCACGGTGAAGGCGAACAGCATGTCCTGGATTTCGGTCGGGGTCGGCTGGCGCTTGGTGACGATCTTCAGGTCCGCCGGCTTGATGAGGCTGCGATCCCGCGACTGAACCAGGAAGCCGCCGGCGACCGAGCGGAACACCTCGCCCGCGCCGTGCGGATCGGGCAGGCCGTCGGTGATCAGGAGGCGCAGGTTCTTCTTGGCGGCGAAGACAGCCTCGGCCTCCTCGTCCGCGCCCGGTGCGATGACGACCTCGGTGAAGATGCCGGTGATGGCGCGGGCGTCGTCGCCGTTCAGCGGACGGTTGACCGCGATCACGCCGCCGAAGGCCGAGACGGCGTCGCATTCCAGCGCGCGGGCATAGGCTTCCGACAAGTCCTTGCCCACCGCCACGCCGCACGGGTTGGCGTGTTTGACGATGACGACGGCCGGCTGTTCGAACTCGGCGACCAGTTCATAGGCGGCGTCGGCGTCGGCGATATTGTTGTAGCCCAACTCCTTGCCCTGGACCTGTTCGGCATAGGCCACGCCCGGACGACGTTCGCCGGTGCGATAGAAGGCGCCGGTCTGGTGCGGGTTCTCGCCATAGCGCAGGGTCTGGGCCAGCGAACCGGCGATGGACTTGCGCGCCGGGGCGGCGTCTTCGATCTGGCTCGCGAACCAGCCCGAGACGGCGGCGTCGTAGGCGGCGGTGCGGGCGAAGGCGCGGGCGGCCAGACGCTTGCGCAGGGCCAGATCGGTCGAGCCTTCCGCCTTCAGCGCCTCAAGGATCAGGCCGATGCTCTCGCCGTCGACGGCGACGGCGACATAGCCGTGGTTCTTGGAGCCGGAGCGGATCATGGCCGGGCCGCCGATGTCGATGTTCTCGACCGCCGCCTCGAACGCGCCGCCGGCCGCGACGGTGCTTTCGAACGGATAGAGGTCGATCCAGACGATATCGATGGCGCCGATGCCGTGGTCGGTCATGGCCTGGGCATGGTCGGCCGCGTCACGCACGCCCAGAAGGCCGCCGTGAACGATGGGGTGCAGGGTCTTGACCCGGCCGTCCATCATCTCGGGGAATCCGGTCAGATCGGCCACGTCCTTGACCGGCAGGCCCAGTTTCTCGATCGCCGCGCGGGTGCCGCCGGTCGAGACCAGCTCGACGCCCAGATCATGCAGGGTGCGGGCTGCATCCTCCAACCCCGCCTTGTCGGACAGGCTGATCAGGGCGCGTTTCGGCTTCACCTGATCGGGCGCGGGCGGAAAGTCGGGAGCGGCGGGCATGAGGCGGCGTCCGTGAAGTCTGGGGGAGGATGGCGCGCCCTCTAGCGCCAAACCGCTTCGCCGTCACCCCACGGACGGTTTCAGAGCCTGATCGGCAGAGATCAAATCGCTGCGCGATTTTATCGTGGCCGTGGATCAGGCTCTTGCATCATGTCGGTTCGCCGCTCGCCCCGGCCGGGCTCAGCTTCCAGCGGATCTTGGTCTCGCTGTCGGTGCGGGCCGAGCCGCGCACCACGATCTGCAGACTGCGGCGCGTCAGGCCGGCGTCGATATGGACGCTGGGTTCGATGGCCACGTCCGGCCCGTCGGTCCTGAACCACCAGCCCCGGCCCGAGGCGCCGCGCAGCAGGATCGAGCGTCGGTCGCGCGCCAGAGAGGCCTGAACCCCCGGCTCCAGATGGAAGCGGATGGCATAGGGCGCCGCAATCTGGCGCACCATCTCCTTGCGGCCGGGTGTGGGGAAGAGTTTTTCTTCGGCCCGCAGTTCGTCCAAGCGCTGGTCCAGATAGAGCCGGCGTTGATGGTTCAGGCCGAACAACTCATTCCAGCCGTCGTGTTCCATCTCCAGCCAGACGGCGCCGTCTCCGTCGCGCAGGTCGGTGGTCACATGGATCGGCGGTCCGACCAAGCGCGGGCCCAAGAGCTCACCCTTCCAGCCGCCCAGCGGTTCGTTCAGCGATCGCTCGCCCAAGGTCAGGGTCGAATGGGCCGGCGTCAGCCGCAGGGCCTGGCGGTCGGTCGAGGCCGGCGTCCACCCCGAGCCGGTCACCAGACGATCCTTGCCGCAGGCGATCTCCAGCGCCAGCGGCTGGGCGCAGGCGGCCGCCCCCCAGGCGTCGCGCGCCGGCGGGGCGGTGTCGGCGATGATGGTGAGCAGGGGGCTGGCGATGCGCGTCAAGCCGGCGACCGTACCGGTCGCTGCAGGCGCTACGTCGCCGCTGGCCATCGCTTCGTCGTCGTGGGCGCAGGCGGCCGCGACGCGTTCGAACGTGGAGGGGCCGCCGCCCTGGAAGCTGGCCAGACGACCATCGGGCAAGGTCAGCAGGCGCAGGCCCTGCGTCAGCCGGGCGATCGCGGCCGAGATGCTCTCCGGCGTCGGTTCGGACAGTTGCGACAGGGCGTCGTCCAGCGTCAGCAGATCGAGCAGCAGCTCAAGCCCCGCCTCGGGACTGCGCGAGGCGTGGCCGCCGTCGGCCTGCACCGTCGTCTTCAGGGCGCCGTCCAGCCGCGACAGCGCGCGGCGACGCAAGGCCTGCCCTGGCGCCCCCGCCAGCACGCAGCCGCCGATGGCCGCCGCCGTCAACCGCTCGGCCCGGCTGGCCAGACCGCCGGGCGGACGCAGCAGTTGCCGGGTCTGGCGCGCCAGACTATCGGCCAGTTTCAGCCGCTCGGCCTCGGTCGCAACGGCGCCCATCCGCCGTGCGCCGCACGCCAGATTGACGACCCGCCGCGCCAGGATTTCCGGTCCCCAGGCGAAGGGCGACCACCGTGCAAAGGCGTCAGCCCAGGCCAGGGTCAGACGCAGCGCCTCGCGCGCGCCACGGTCGCCTTGAGCCATCAGGCCAGGCAACCAGGCGAAGGCGTGAAGCTCGACCGCAAAGGGCCGCGAGGGACTGGGTCGGTTCCACGGATCGGTCGGCGGCTCGACCTCCATCGAGGCGCCCGCCAACATGAAACGCCCGGCCAGGACATTGCGCCCCGGCGCCGGATCATGAGGGCGGAAATCGCGCGGCGTGGCGGCGAAGGCCGTCACCTTGCCCCCGCCCAGCGGCGACCCCAGCGTCAGCCCATAGCCGGGCAGGCCGTAAAGCTCGATCCACAGCTGTCGCGTCGCCATCCGCCCGGCGATGGCGGGCCACAGGCCGGGACCGGCGGCGGCGTCGCCCGACCGCACCGGCGTCCGCACCGGGGCGCCGGGCAGGCCGGGGATCTGGCCCGAGGCGACGTCCAACGTCGTTTCCGGCCCCCGAGGGGCGAAGGGGCCGAGCGGGCTCACGATACGGCCGGGGCGGCTTTCAGGGCGGCGATGTTGGTCGCGTAATCGCCCTTGAACACGAACGACCCAGCGACCAGAGCATCGGCCCCAGCGGCGACGCAGGCCCCGGCGTTGGCGGAGGTTACGCCGCCGTCCACCTGAAGGTGAGCCGACGAACCGGCGCGGTCGAGAATGGCCCGCGCGCCCGCGATCTTCTTCAGCGAACTGTCGATGAACTTCTGACCGCCAAAGCCCGGATTGACCGACATGATCAGCACCAGATCGACCAAATCGACCACCTCTTCCAGGATCGACAGTGGCGTCGCCGGGTTGAACACGACGCCTGCCTTGGCGCCCAGCTGGCGAATGCGACCCAGGGTGCGGTGCAGGTGCGGCCCGCTTTCAGGGTGAACGGTCAGGACATCGGCGCCCGCCTCGCGGAACGCCTCCAGCCATGGATCGACCGGCGCGACCATCAGGTGCACGTCGAACGGCAAGGTCGTGTGCGGTCGGATCGCCTTTACGATGTCGGGGCCAAGCGTGAGGTTCGGCACGAAATGCCCATCCATTACATCGACGTGGATCCAGTCGGCGCCCGCCGCCTCAAGCGCGCGGACTTCTTCACCCAGCCGCGCGAAATCGCTGGCGAGGATCGACGGGCAGATCAGAGGGGTAACGGCCATGGCCTTCCGGATAAGGCGGGTTGCGGGCGGGAGCAAGGCGCTCCCGCTCAGGACACCCGTTCCAGCCTTGCCGCGAAGAAGCCGTCCAGTCCGCCGTGTTCGGCCCACATGGAGGGCAGGATGCGCAGCCAGCCTTCGGGCGTCAGCGCCTCGGGCGGGGCGCCGACGGCGGTCGGATCGGCGGCGACGGTGCGGAAGGCAGGATTGCGACGCAGGAAGGCGATGATCTGGGTCTCGCCCTCCTCGCGCTCCAGCGAGCAGGTGCAATAGACCAGACGGCCGCCCGGCTTGACCCGTTCGGCGGCGGCGTCGAGCAGGCGGTGCTGGACGTCGGCCAGCTTGGCGACCTCGGCGGGCTTGGTGGCGCGCAGGACCTCCGGATTGCGGCGGAAGGTGCCCGTCGCAGTGCAGGGGGCATCCAGCAGAACGGCGTCGAAGACGCGGGCGTCCTCCCAGTCCTCTGCCGGGACGGCGACGACTTCGGCGGTCAGGCCGGTCCGCTCAAGATTCTGCGTCAGGCGTTTCAGGCGCGGGGCCGAACGGTCGAGCGCGACGACCGAGGCGCCGGTGGCCGCCAGTTGCAGCGTCTTGCCTCCGGGCGCGGCGCACATGTCGAGCGCCGTCTCGAGGGGCTTCACATCCAGCAGCCGGCCGGGCACGGCGGCGGCCGCGTCCTGAACCCACCAGTCGCCGTCTTCGAAACCGGGCCAGCCGGCCACATCGCCGCGACGGCCGGTGCGAACCGTGCCCCCGGGCAAGGCTTCGCCCTCGACAGCGGCGGCGACCGCGGCGGGATCGACGCCTGGCTTCAGGCTGAGATCGGTCGCGGGTTCTTCGCGCGCGGCCAGGGCCAGTCCCGCCAGGGCGGCCTCGCCATAGGTCGCCTTCCAGCGCGCCGCGATCCAGTCCGGCAGATTGCTTTCGGCCGTGGTCAGGCCGGGGCCTTCGCGTCCAACCCCGCGCAGCACGGCATTGACCAGGTTCTTGTAGGGCCGGGTCTTGGGATCGCGCTCAGCCAGTTTCACCGCCGTCGAGACGGCGGCGAAGGCGGGCGTTTCCAGCACCAGAGTCTGGGCCAGGGCGATGCGCATCAGGGTGCGCACGGCCTCGGGCGGCGACTTCTTCAGGCGGCGATCCAGGATCTGGTCGATCTCGCCCAGACGACGCAGGGCCGCCATGGCGACGGCGCGAGCGAACGCGCGATCCACCGGCTCCAGCGCGCGGGCGGCAGGCTGGGACAGGGCTTCGTCCAGTCCGTTGCGCTTCTCCAGCGCGGCGTTCAGCAGGATGCCGGCGACGACGCGGGCCTCGACGCCGATATCGTCCTGCGACGGCCCTTGAGGGGCCTCAGCCGGGGCCGGGCGCGGGCGGCCCCTGGTGGCCATGCGACGCCCGCGCGCCTGCGAGCTCTGCCCACCACGTCCCTCGATGCTCATACCGCCACCTGCGCGCCAAGTTCGACCACGCGGCCGGGCGGGATGTGGAAGAAGTCGGTCGGATTGGCGGCGTTGCGCATCAGGAAGATGAACAGCTTGTCCTGCCAAAGCGGCATGCCTTGACGCGCCGACGGGATCAGCGAACGGCGACCCAGGAAGAAGCTGGTCGACATGATGTCGAACTTCAGCCCCTGTTTGCGGCATAGGCCCAGGGCGCGCGGCACGTTCGGCGTCTCCATGAAGCCATAGGTGACCGTGACCTTTTTGAAGTCGTCGTTGATCGGCTCCATCCGCACCCGGTCGGCCTCCTTGACGCGCGGGCGCTCGGAGGTGCGCACGGTCAGGATGACGTTCTTCTCGTGCAGCACCTTGTTGTGCTTGAGATTGTGCATCAGGGCGACCGGCGCGACATCGGGATCCGAGGTCAGGAAGATGGCCATGCCCGGCGCACGATGCGGCGGACGAGCCTGAAGCATCTCGATCAGATCGTTCAGCGGCAGGCTGTCCTTGCGTGTCTTGGCCGTCAGGATCTGCGTCCCGCGCACCCAGGTCCACATCACCACGACCAGCAGGGCGCCCAGCACCAGCGGCATCCACGCCCCGTCCGGAATCTTCAGCAGGTTGGACGTCAGGAAGACGCTGTCGATGAAGGCGAACGGAATAAGGGTCCCGGCCACCGCCCACATCGGCCACTTCCAGCCCTTTCGGATGACCGAATAGGCCATCAGCGTATTGACCAGCATTGTGCCTGTCACCGCCACGCCATAGGCGGCGGTCAGGTTATGCGAGCTCTGGAACACGACCAGCAGCACCAGCACCCCGACCATCAGGAAGGTATTGACCGCCGGCACGAAGATTTGGCCGGCCTGGGTCTCGGAGGTGTTTTTGATGTCGATGCGCGGCAGAAGGCCCAGCTGCACCGCCTGTTGCGTCACCGAGAAGGCGCCGGTGATCACCGCCTGGGACGCGATGACGGTCGCGGCGGTCGCCAGGATCAGCATCGGCCAATAGGCGAACTGCGGCACCATGTTCCAGAACGGGTTCTCGGATGCGGCCGGATTGTCGAGGATCAGGGCGCCCTGGCCCAGATAGTTCAGCGTCAGGCACGGCAGGACGAAGGCCAGCCAGCCCATGCGGATTGGAGCCTTTCCGAAATGGCCCATGTCGGCATAGAGGGCCTCGGCCCCCGTGACGGCCAGGAAGACGCTGCCCAGGATTACGAAGCCCAGGAAGCCGTCGTTGAGCAGAAGCATGACGCCATAGTGGGGCGACAGGGCCCGCAGCACGCTGACGTCGTCGAAGATATGATACAGGCCCAGCGCCCCCAGGCTCAGGAACCAGACGGCGGTGATCGGGCCGAAATACTTGGCCAGGCTGGCCGTGCCGCGTGACTGGACCAGGAACAGAGCGATCAGGATGCCGGCCGAGATCGGCACGATGAAGGAATCCAGCCGCCCGGCCAGACCCGGCGCGTCCTGCAGCCCTTCGACGGCGGACAGGACCGAGATGGCGGGCGTGATGATGCCGTCGCCATAGAAAAGGGCCGCGCCGCAAACGCCCAGAATAAAGATCCAGGCGCTACGCCGACCGACCGCGAACTGGGCCAGGGCCATCAGCGACAGGGTGCCGCCCTCGCCCTTGTTGTCGGCGCGCATCAGGAAGAAGACGTATTTGAACGTCACCACCACCATCAGCGCCCAAAACGCCAGCGACACGACGCCGATCACGGCCAGATCGCCGCCGACGCCGGAGCGCGCATGGTCGATCGCCTCGCGCAGGGCGTAGAGCGGGCTGGTGCCGATGTCGCCGAACACCACGCCGATCGCGCCGATGGTCAGGGCCCAAAATCCGCCGTGCTTGGCGGCCTGGCCGCCCGGGATGTGGGATTCCGGACCCGTGGCGTGGGTGGGCTTGTCCGGCGTGTTCGACGCAGGCGAGGGAGCGCTCGCGTCGTGGGGAGTGTCCCCGGCCATGCGTATCCTCCGGGTCTCCGACGCGGCGTCGGTCCCTTCAAAGCGGCGAGCCTTTAGGCCCATTCCACGCGGTCTTCAATCGCGCCGCAGCGGATTCGGTTTCGGCGTTCTGCGGCGCGATTTGTGATTCGGCCCCTGAACGCCTATTTTCGCATCAGGAACAGAACCATGTCAGACAGCCAACGCTTCCCCGTCGCCGCCCACGCCCTGGCCTATATGGCCCACAAGGGCGCGTTCGGGCCTGCGCAGGCGATGCCCAGCGGCGTGCTGGCGTCCTCGATCCCGACCAATCCCGTCGTGGTGCGCCGCGTGACCGCCCTTCTGGCCAAGGCTGGGCTGATCGCCACCCGTCCGGGCGCGACCGGCGGCTCCTGGCTGTTGCGTCAGCCCGAGGACATTCGGCTGGATCAGGTGCTGAAGGCGGTGAACGGCTGCGCCCACATCGGTTCGCCCCCTGCCGGCGCCAAGGGTTGCCCGATCAGCGAACATATCCCGCGCCAGGTCGCCAAGGCCCTGACCGCTGCGGACGAGGCCGCGACCGAAGCCCTGTCCAAGATCACCATCGCCGACCTTCTGGCCGAGAACCCGATGTCGCTAGCGGCCTTTGCGCCGCACAAGTCCTGCCCCGTCGCGGCCTGATCGCGCCGTGAACCGAACCGTTCTGATCACCGGCGCCTCCGCCGGCATCGGCGCGGCCCTGGCCCGTATCTATGCGGCCGAGGGTTGGAATGTGATTCTGACGGCGCGTCGCCAAGCCCCGTTGCAGGCCCTAGCCGACGACCTGACCGCCGCCCACGGCGTGACCGCGACCGTCATCCCCGAAGACCTGTCCGACCCCGCGGCGCCCGAGCGGCTGGTCGCGACCATCGAGACCCGCGGCCTGACCGTCGACGGCCTGGTCAACAATGCGGGATTCAGCCGTGTCACCGGCTTTCTGGACACCGACCTGGACACCCATCGCGCCATGATGCAGGTCATGCTGACCGCGCCGGTCGAGCTGTCGCGCCTGTTGCTGCCCGGCATGATCCAGCGGGGCTTCGGCCGGGTGCTGAACGTCGCCTCCCTGGCCGGCCAGATGCCCGCGACTGGGGGCGACACCCTGTACGGACCGATCAAGAGCTTCTTGATCAAGGCGTCGCAGGGCTTGCATCTTGAGACGCAGGGGACCGGCGTTCACGTCACCGTGCTGAACCCCGGCTACACCCTGACCGAATTCCACGACGTTAACGGCTCGCGCGAGCAGGTCTCCAGCGCCTATCCGGCCTGGATGTGGATGGACGCCGCGCGCGTGGCGCGCATCGGCTATGACGCCTGCGAGGCCAACCATCCCAGCGTCACCCCCGGCGTCATGAACAACGTCATGGCCGGACTGGCCCGCTTCCTGCCCGATGGCCTGGCGCTTCGCATGGTGGCGAACCACGCGAAGCGGCTGGACCGGATCTGATCAGATGTGGATGGCGTGCCCGAGGGCGCGCAGGCTGGCCTCGTGGAAGGCCTCGCCCAGGGTCGGGTGGACATGGATGGTTCCGGCCACGTCTTCCAGCACCGCCCCCATCTCCATCATCTGGGCAAAGCTGTTGGACAGTTCCGACACATGCTGGCCGACCGCCTGGATGCCCAGGATGCGGTGATCGGCCTTGGACGCGATCACCCGCACGAACCCGCCGTCCTCGCCCGCCTCGATGGCCAGGGCGCGGCCGATCGCGGCGAAGGGGAAGACCGACTGGATCACATCGTCGCGGCCCGCGACCTCGTTCGGGCCCAGACCGGCCGAAACGATTTCGGGCTCGGTGAAACAGACGGCGGCGATGGTGACGGGATCGAAGATGCGGTCGTGGCCGGCGATGATTTCGGCGACCACCTCGCCCTGGGCCGAGCCCTTATGCGCCAGCATGGGTTCGCCGGTCAGGTCGCCTACGGCCCAGACGTTCTTCATGGAGGCGGCGCAGCGTTGGTCGATCTTCACGAACGGGCCAGCCATGGCCACGCCCATGTTTTCCAGACCCCAGCCCTGCGTACGGGGACGCCGACCGACCGTGACCAGCACCTTGTCGGCGTCCAACTGCAGCGGCTCGCCGTCCTTCGTCGTGATCGACAGCTTACCGTCACCGAAGCCCCCAGCGCGCGCGCCCAGGTGCAGCTCGACACCATGCTTCTCCAGCCACTTGGCGACCGGATCGGTCAGAGCCTTGTCGTAGAGCGGCAGGATACGCTCGGCCATTTCGACGATGGCCACCTCGGCGCCCAGCTTGCGATAGGCGATGCCCAGTTCCAGGCCGATATAGCCGCCGCCCACGACGACCAGCTTCTTGGGAACCTCCGACAGGCTCAGCGCCTCGGTCGATGAAATGACGTCGCCGCCGAACGGCAGGAAGGGCAGTTCGACCGGCTCGGACCCTGTCGCGAGAATGACGTGTTCGGCGGTGATGCGGATGTCGCCTTCGTCGGTCTTCACAACGCAGGTCTTGGCGTCGGCGAACTCGGCCCAGCCCTTGATGACCTTGACCTTGGCCTTCTTCAGCAGGGCCGCGACGCCGGCGTTCAGCTTACGGACGATGCCGTCCTTCCACGCGACCGTCTGCGACAGGTCGATGGCGGGCGCCGCCGCCGTGATGCCCAGCGTCCCGCCGCCCGCCGCCTTGGCCACCGTCTCGAACTTGCCCGCCGCATGGATGATGGCCTTGGACGGGATACAGCCGACGTTCAGGCAGGTGCCGCCCAGCCCGTCGCCGCCGTCCACCAGCACGGTGTCCAGCCCCAGTTGGCCGCACCGAATGCCGGCGACATAGCCGCCAGTGCCCGCGCCGATGATCAGGACTTTGGTTTTCAGGGTTTGGGTCATGGATTTTCGTTTTGACGCATGTGTTGAACAAATTGCTCGGCAATCTGAAGACCGAAGCGCCGAAGCTGCCACTCGTTCAAGGGAGCGGGATCCTCATGGTTGGCATCCATTACGAACCCGGTGAGACAATTGGGGTCGTTCTGAGGATGAACTCTGTCACCGTCCGCATGGCACATAGAACGACGTAGTCTGATGAGTGCGTCGAAAGCTGAGCCGCCGCTTAGCGGAGCAGGCAAAGACCATGGCTCGTCCGCAGCACCTTCGGCTTTCCACCGTGCGGCTAGCGCCTGAGCTAGTGGCTCCGGCCTTCGCACCCGCTCGGCGGTCCAGGCGAAAATGGCCGTGGACAGGCCCAAGGCAGCCGTCGTGCTGTACTTGTGGCCAGCAGTTTCCTCAAGAAGGAGTGCGAGCCGTTCGACAACATCAGCGTCCGTGGCCGCAACCTCAATCCGAGCCATATACTCACCCCATCCACAGCGTCGCAGGATGTTCCAGCAGTCCCTTGATCCGCTGGACGAAAACCGCCGCGTCGTGGCCATCGACGATGCGGTGGTCGAAGCTGGAGGACAGGTTCATCATCTTGCGCACGACCATCTGGCCGTCGCGGACCACGACCCGTTCGGCGATCTTGTTCGGACCGAGGATGGCGACCTCGGGGTGATTGATGATCGGGGTGTGGACCACCCCGCCCAGCGTGCCGAGCGAGGTGATGGTGATGGTCGAGCCGGACAGTTCCTCGCGCTTGGCCGAGCCGTCCTTGGCTGCGCCCGACACGCGCGCGATCTCCAGCGCCGTGTCATAGGGGTCGCGGGCCTCGGCGTGTCGCACCACCGGCACCATCAGGCCGTTCGGCGTCTGGGCGGCGATGCCCAGATGGACCGGAGCGTGCTGGGTCAGGACGCCGGCCTCATCGTCGTAGGTGGCGTTGATCTGCGGCTGGTCGCGCAGGGCGACCACGATGGCGCGGGCGATGAAGGGCAGCAGGTTCAGCTTGGGCTGATCCTTTTGCTTCGTCGCGTTCAGGTGGGCGCGCAGCTCCTCCACCGCCGTCATGTCGATTTCCTCGACATAGGTGATGTGGGGAATGCGGCGCACGCTCTCGGCCATCTTCTCCGCAATCTTGCGGCGCAGGCCGATGATCTTGACCTCGGTCGTCCCTTGCGCCTTCGCATAGGTCGAGCCGCCGCCGGACGGCGCCGGTGCGGGTTGCGAACCGCCGCGCGCGATAAAGCCGTCCAAATCCTCGTGCGTGATCCGACCCGCCGGGCCGGAACCGGGCACGAAGGTCAGATCGACGCCCAGATCCCGCGCGCGATTGCGCACGGCCGGCGAGGCCGACGGGCGTTCGCCGGGCGCACGTCCCGTCAGGGCGGGAACGGGCTTTGAGAGCGCAGTCGCTGAAGTCGCGCTTTGAGCCGTCGAAATCGCGGCGGAAGCCGTCGTCGCATTCTCGGTCGGCTTGGAGGCCGGTTTCGGCGCCGCGACGGGCGTCGATACATTGCCCCGACCCTCGACATCGAATGCGACCAGCGGTCCGCCGACCGGCACGGACTTGCCTGCCTCGCCGTACAGGGCGACGACGGTTCCGGCGACCGGCGAGGTGATTTCGACCGTAGCCTTGTCGGTCATGATGTCGGCGATGATCTGGTCTTCCTCGACCGCATCCCCGACCTTGACGTGCCAGCCGACCAGCTCGGCCTCGGCCGTGCCTTCTCCGACGTCAGGCAGTTTGAAGACATAGTTGCCGGATGTCGGCGCCTCGACAGCGGGGGCTGCCAGCGTTTCGACCTTCGGCGACTCGGCGATCACGGGTGCGGGATCCGGCTTGGCGGCGGCGGGGGCGACGGGCGTCGGGGCGTCATCGGCATTGCCCGCACCCTCGACCTCGAACTCCACCAAGGGACCGCGCACCGGCACCATGGCGCCGGGTTCGCCATGCAAAGCGACGACCTTGCCGCTGACCGGAGCGGTGATCTCGACCGTGGCCTTGTCGGTCATGACGTCGGCGACGATTTGGTCCTCGGCGACGGTGTCGCCGACCTTGACGTGCCATCCGACCAGTTCGGCCTCGGCGGTGCCTTCGCCCACGTCGGGCAGTTTGAAGACGAAACGTCCCATCTTATCGACCTCCCGTCATGACGCTCTTCAAGGCGTCTGCGACCCTTTGCGGTCCGGGGAAATATTCCCATTCGAAAGCGTGCGGATAGGGCGTGTCCCAACCGGTGACGCGCGCGATCGGCGCTTCCAGGGAATAGAAGCAGCGCTCCTGCACGAGAGCCGACAGCTCGCCGCCGAAGCCCGAGGTCTTGGGCGCCTCGTGCACAATGACGCAGCGGCCGGTCTTCTTCACCGAGGCCTCGATGGCTTCGATGTCCAGCGGCACGAGCGAGCGCAGGTCGATGACCTCGGCGTCCACGCCCGCGTGTTCCGCGCCGGCCAGGGCGACCCAGACCATGGTCCCATAGGCCAGGATGGTGACGTCGTTTCCTTCGCGCATCACGCGCGCCTTGCCGATGGGCTCGACATATTTGCCGGTCGGGACCTGGGCCAGATCCTGGGCCTTCCACGGCGAGACCGGCTTCTCGTGCCAGCCGTCGAATGGCCCATTGTAGAGCCGCTTCGGCTCGAAGAAGACGACCGGATCGTCATCCTCGATGGCGGCGGTCAGCAGGCCCTTGGCGTCATAGGGGTTTGACGGAATGACGACCTTCAGGCCCGCAATATGCGTGAACAGGCTTTCGGGCGACTGGCTGTGGGTCTGGCCGCCGAAGATGCCGCCGCCATAGGGGCTGCGCACCGTGATCGGCGACGTAAACTGACCGCCCGAGCGGTAGCGCATCTTGGCCGCTTCCGAGACGATCTGATCGTAGGCCGGATAGATGTAGTCGGCGAACTGGATCTCGACGACCGGACGCAGGCCATAGGCGCCCATGCCGATCGCGGCGGCGACGATGCCGCATTCCGAGATCGGGGCGTCAAAGCTGCGGGTTAGGCCGTGCTTCTGCTGCAGCTTGTCGGTGACGCGGAAGACGCCGCCGAAATAGCCGGCGTCCTCGCCGAACGACAGGACGTTGGCGTCTTCGGCCATCTTGACGTCGATGGCCGAGTTCAGCGCCTGGATCATGTTCATGGGGACCACGCCCGCGCCCGTCGCTTCCGAGGCGGGGGCGGCGTTCTGGTCGACCATGTCGGGCTCGACGCCGTCGTTGCGATCGGCGTCGGTGAAGGTGGCTTGCTCGCTCATGGTCAGACCCCCACCTCGCGGCGCTGTTCGATCAGCCGCCAGTCTTCGGTCGCATAGACCTCTTCGAACATCGTCTTCACGCTGGGACGCGACTGGCCCAGGGTGCCGATGGCTTCGGATTCCTTGCCAGCGGCGCGGACCTGCTCGACAGCGTCCTTCAGCGCGGCGGCGTGACGCTCGTCGTCCCATTCACCGATGACGGTCAGATGCTGGCGCAGACGTTCGATCGGATCGCCCAGCGGCCATTTCTCATGCTCGTCGCCGGGGCGATAGCGGCTGGGGTCGTCGGAGGTCGAGTGCGGGGCGCCGCGATAGGTGAAGAGCTCGATCACCGTCGCCCCCTGGTTCGACCGCGCGCGCTCCTCGGCCCACTGGGTCGCCGCCCAGACCGCTAGGAAGTCGTTGCCGTCCACCCGCAGGGCCGGCAGGCCATAACCGATGGCCTTGGAGGCGAAGGTCGTCTCAAGCCCGCCGGCGATGCCCTGGAAGGAGCTGATGGCCCACTGATTGTTGACGACGTTCAGGATGATCGGAGCGCGATACACGGAGGCGAAGGTCAGGGCGTTGTGGAAGTCGCCCTCAGCCGTAGCGCCGTCGCCGATCCAGCTGATGGCGATCTTGTCGTCGCCCTTGTAGGCGCTGGCCATGGCCCAGCCGACAGCCTGCGGCACTTGGGTGCCCAGATTGCCGCTGATGGTGAAGAAGCCGTAGTCCTTGGCCGAATACATGATCGGCAGCTGGCGGCCTTTGATCGGATCTTCGGCGTTCGAATAGATCTGGTTCATCATCGCGACCAGCGGATAGCCGCGTGCGATCAAAAGCCCCTGCTGGCGATAGGTGGGGAAGCCCATGTCCTCGCGGCTCAGGATCATGCCCTGCGCGACCGCAATAGCCTCTTCGCCGGTGCACTTCATGTAGAAGCTGGTCTTGCCCTGGCGGTGGGCGCGGTGCATCCGGTCGTCGAAGGCGCGCGTCAGGATCATGGCCTTCAGGCCCCGGCGCATCGTCTCGGGATCTAGGCGAGGGTTCCACGGGCCGACTGCGGCGCCCTCATCATCCAGCACCCGAATCAGGCGGAAGGCGAGATCGCGCATCTGATAAGGCGTCGATCCGACCTCGGGCCGTTCGACGACACCGGCAGGGTCCATCTGCAGATGGCTGAAGTCCGGCGTATCGCCGGGACGGCCGGACGGCTCCGGCACGCGCAAGGACAGGGGCTGGCTGTTCTTTTTGTTCATTTTATCGTTCATGCGGGCGTCCATATCCGTTCTGGGGTCCGTCCGTGTTTCCTCTGGACGTGTGATAACACGACCCCTAAGCAGGTGCTCGCTCAATTTGACCTTGCGCAATCCCGATATCGGGTATTTTATTTCGCGATAATCATAATCGGAGAAACGCATTGGCCGACGAACTCGACCCCATTGACGCCCGCATCCTGGATATCCTGCAACAAGACGCCGGGCTGTCGGTCGCAGAGGTCGCCGATCGCGTCGGACTGTCGGCCTCGCCATGCTGGCGGCGGATCAAGCGGCTGGAAGACTCCGGCCTGATCACCAAGCGCGTCACCCTGCTGAACGCTCAGCTTCTGGGCTTGGACTTCGAGGTCTACGCCATCGTCAAACTAATGCTGCCCTCGGCGGAAAACCTCAATGTCTTCGAGGCCGCCGTGGCCAAATGGCCGGAAGTGGTCCAGTGCGCCACCATCACGGGGCGCGAGGACTATGTGCTGCGCATCATCACCTCGGACATGCACGCCTTCGACCTGTTCCTGCGCGAGAAGCTGCTGGCCCTCGGCATCGTCTCGGACTGCGAAAGCCACATCGTCACGCGCGGCGTAAAGAATGTGACCGCACTGCCTCTTGGCATCATCACGCCTCACGTCGGATAACGTCGCTCAGGCGGCGCGGGCCGCTTTGGGAGCCGACACATGATCGAACTGGTGATCGACGCACGCCGCAAGGACCTGGGCGGGTTCGAGGTCGGGCGCGTCCTGCCCTTCCATTCGCGCCGGATGGTCGGGCCCTTCATCTTCCTGGACCAGATGGGACCGGCGGAGTTCGCGCCGGGCGCCACGGCCATCGACGTGCGCCCCCACCCGCATATCGGCCTGTCGACACTGACGTATCTGTTCGAGGGCGAGATCATGCACCACGACAATCTCGGCTACGATCAGGCGATCCGGCCGGGCGAGGTCAACTGGATGACCGCCGGCAAGGGCATCGTCCATTCCGAGCGCACCGATCCGTTGAAGAAGAGCAAGGGCGGGCCGATGCACGGTATGCAGGCCTGGGTCGCCCTGCCCGACGAGGCCGAAGAGATGGACCCGGCCTTCCACCACCTGGGCGAGGACGCCCAGCCGGCTTACGAGAACGGCGGCCTGTTCGCGCGGCTGGTCGCGGGCGAGGCTTACGGCGCCAAGGCGGCTGTGCCGGTGTCGTCGCCGCTGTTCTATATCCATTGGGAGCTTCAGCCCGGCGTGCGCACCGCCCCGCCGTCCGGCAAGGGCGCCGGGGGCATGAGCGAGCGTGCGCTCTATGTGGCCAAGGGCTCCATCGAGGTCGGCGACCGCACCTTCCACGAGGGCCAGATGATCGTGCTGGAGCCGACGGCCGAGCCGACGGTCAAGGCCGTGACCCAATCAACCGTCATGGTGCTGGGGGGCGAGCCGGTGGGTGAACGGCTGATCTGGTGGAATTTCGTGGCCTCCAGCCAGGCCCGCATCGATCAGGCCAAGGCCGATTGGAAGGCGGGCCGGATGACGCTGCCGGACGCGGACGATCTGGAGTTCATCCCCCTGCCCGACGAACAGGGAAAGGCGCAGGCGGAGCCTGCGCCAGTGACGCCCAAGCCGACTGATCCGGTCTAGCGGGCAAGCAGAAGGTGACGCGGCAAGGTCGGGTCGCTACATGCGGCCTATGAACTTCGATTTCGACGCCCAGGTCACCGCCGCCCTGTTCGACAACACCGGCGCTGTCTTCGCCCTCGGCGACGGCTCGGTCCGGTTCGAGGACCGGACGCGGGTGGAGGCGCACGACGGCGCCGTGCTGTGCGCCTGCGTTCATCCGTCCGGCGACGGGATCGTCACAGGCGGCGATGACGGCAAGGTCGTCTGGACCCGTCACGACGAGGACCCAGTCGTTCTCGCCACGACCAAGAACCAGTGGATCGACGCCATCGACGCCTCGCCGGCCTCGGGTCTGATCGCCTTCTCCTTCGGCCGCACCCTGTCGGTGATCGACCCCAAGGAGGTCGGCTTCCGCCGCGACTTCCAGCATGAGCGCACCGTCTCCGGCGTCGCCTTCGAGCCCAAGGGCCGGCGCATCGCCACCTCGACCTATGGCGGGGCGGCCCTGTGGTATGCGCGGATCGAGAAACAGCAGCCCGTGAAGCTGGCCTGGGCCGGATCGCACACCGGCGTCGCCTTTTCGCCCGACGGCGCCTTCGTCGTCACGACCATGCAGGACAATCAGATGCACGGCTGGCGCATCAAGGACGCCAAGAACCTGCGCATGGGCGGCTATCCGGGCAAGGTGCGCTCGATGGCCTTCCTGGCCAATGGTCAGCTGATGGCGACCTCGGGCGCGCAGGGCGCGGTCCTGTGGCCCTTCATCGGATCGAACGGACCGATGGGGCGCGAAGCGACCGAGATCGGCTATGACGACACGACCCTGGTCAATCTGGTCTCGGCCCGCGCCGATCAGGGTTTGCTGGCCGCCGGCCTGACCGACGGTCGGGTCTGGGTCGCGCATCCGGCGGCCCAGGGTCTGAATTTCGTCAAGGCCGAGAAGGGGCCGGCCATTGTCGCCCTGTCGCTGAGCCCCGCCGTCGACAAGGTGGCCTGGGCCGACGAAGACGGCGCCGCCGGGGTGTTGATCCTCTGATGGCGACGGGCCGCAAGAGCTGGCGTCGCGTGGTGCTGACCGCGCTTCTGATCCTGGCCCTGATCCCGGTCGCGGGCGTGCTGATCGTCGCCATTGTCCCGCCGCCGCCCACCATACTGATGCTGCGCCAGCTCGCGAGGGGCGACGGCATGGACTACCAGTGGCGCGGTCTGAACCAGATTTCGCCTAATCTGGTCAACGCGGCCATCGCCGCCGAGGACGCCCGGTTCTGCAGCCACCACGGCTTCGACATGGAGGCGATCCAGAAGGCCTTGGACCATAACGCCGAGGGCGGGCACCTGCGCGGCGGATCGACCATCAGTCAGCAGACGGCCAAGAACGTCTTCCTGTGGCCCGGCCGCGACTGGATCCGAAAAGGTCTGGAAGCGGGCTACACCGTCCTGATCGAGGCCGTGTGGTCCAAGCGACGGATCATGGAGGTCTATCTGAACGTGGTGGAATGGGCGCCCGGCGTCTATGGCGCCCAGGCCGCGTCGCGCCACTGGTTCGGCAAAGACGCCCGCGATCTGAGCCCGCGTGAGGCGGCGCGTCTGGCCGCCATCCTGCCGGCCCCGCGCCGTTACGAGGCCGCCGCGCCCGGCCCCTATGTGCGTCGGCGCGCCGCTCGCGTTCAGGCGGCTATGGGCACGGTGCGCAACGAGGGTCTGAACACCTGCGTCGTCGGTCGCTGAACCGTCACGCTTGACGGGCGACCGGGCCTGACCTCTCCTGCCCGCGCTGTTCAGGAGATCCACCATGAAGCGTCAGATGATGACCGCCGTCGCGGTCTGCGCCCTCGCCTTCGCCGCCGGCTGCGCCAGCACCAGCGAACCCGCCGCCGGCGCGCCGGGCGTCGAACAGACGGCCTCGACGACGCCCGCGCCGGCCGTCAGCGGCATGCGCGCCGACTATCCGATCACCGCCGAGGGTGCGACGGCCTTTATCGCCGACGCCGAAACCAAATGGGCCGAGGTCAGCGAATATGTCGCCCGAATCCAATGGGCGCGCGCCACCAACATCACCTTCGACACGATGTGGCTGGAATCCAAGGCTAACGCCGAGGCGACCGAGCTTCAGGTCCAGCTGGCCAATCAGGCGGCCAAGTTCAACGACGTCCAGGTCGATCCGGTCGTGCGCCGCAAGCTGAATCTGCTGCGACTCAGCCTGGTTCTGCCCGCGCCCAACCGTCCCGGCGCGGCCGACGAGCTGGCCCAGATCACGACGCGGCTGGACTCGACCTATTCGACCGGCAAGTTCGATTTCAAGGGCAAGCCGATCACCCTGGACGAAGCCTCGCTGATCCTGGCCGACAGCCGCGATCCCGCCGAGACCAAGGCGCTTTATGAAGGCTGGCGCACCATCTCGCCGGTCATGCGCGACGACTACGCCCGCATGGTCGAGATCGCCAATGAGGGCTCGCGTGAGTTGGGCTTCGCCGACACCGGCGCCCTGTGGCGGTCAGGCTACGACATGCCCGCCGACGATTTCGCCGCCGAGACCGATCGGCTGTGGGCCCAGGTGAAGCCCTTCTACGAGAACCTGCACTGCTATGTGCGCGCCAGGCTGAACGCCAAATACGGCGACGCGGTCCAGCCCGACCACGGCCCGATCCGCGCCGATCTGTTGGGCAATATGTGGTCCCAACAGTGGGGCAACATCTATGATGTGGTTGCCCCGCCCAGCGGCGGCGCCTCAAGCTACGACCTCACCGAACTGCTGAAGGCCGCCGACTACGACGCGACCAAGATGGTCAAGACGGGCGAGGGCTTCTACGTCTCGCTGGGCCTCGACCCGCTGCCTCAGACCTTCTGGGAACGCAGCCAGATCACCCGCCCGCGCGACCGCGAAGTCGTCTGTCACGCCTCGGCCTGGGACCTGGACAACGCCGACGACATCCGCATCAAGATGTGCACCAACGTAAACGGCGACGACTTCTACACCGTCCACCACGAACTGGGTCACAACTACTATCAGCGCGCCTACAAGAACCAGCCGATGCTGTTCCGCAACGGCGCGAACGACGGCTTCCACGAAGCCATCGGCGACTTCGTCGGCCTGTCGGCCCTGACCCCCACTTATCTGAACCAGATCGGCCTGCTCAAGACGACGCCGGGCGCAGAGGAGGACATCCCCTTCCTGCTCAAGATGGCCTTGGACAAGATCGCCTTCCTGCCGTTCGGCCTGATGGTCGACCGCTGGCGCTGGGACGTCTTCTCAGGCGAGACGGCGCCGGCCGCCTACAATACCGCCTGGACCGCCGACATGCTGCAATACCAGGGTCTGGTTCCGCCTGGACAGCGCCCGGCCAACGCCTTCGATCCGGGCGCCAAATACCATGTGCCCGGAAACACGCCGTATACCCGCTACTTCCTGGCGGCCATCTATCAGTTCCAGTTCCAGCGCGCGGCCTGCAAACAGGCCGGCTGGACCGGGCCGCTGCATCGTTGCTCCGTTTACGGCAATAAGGAGGTCGGCGCCCGCTTCAACGCCATGTTGCAGATGGGGCAGTCGCAGCCCTGGCAGGAGGCGATGAAGGCCTTCACCGGCGATGACGGCAACGACGCATCGGCCATCGCCGACTATTTCGCCCCGCTGAACGTCTGGCTCCAGGAACAGAACCGCGGTCACCAGTGCGGATGGAGCGCCGCCTGATCACGCGGCGGCGTTAACCGTCCCCTTCACAATTCCCTTAACCGCCCGATGGCAAACTGAGCGCTAATCGGGCGGTCCGCGTCCTTTGGGATGGGCATGGTGAAGGTTTCCAATCGGATCGGCAGGGCGGTGAAGGCTCTGCGCACGTTCACGTCGCGCCTGTCGTCGGACCGCGGCGGCAACGTCGTGATGATCTTCGCCCTGGTGATGCCGGCGCTGATCATGCTGACCCTGGGCGGCATCGATATCAACCGCGTGACGACGGCCAAGGCTCGCGTTCAAGACGCGCTGGACGCGGCCGCCCTGGCCGCAGCGCGCTCGTCCTACACCGATCCCAAAGACCTGAAGACCGTCGCCTTGGTGGCCCTGAGAGCCAATCTGCGCAACGCCTCTGTGGAGCCGTTCGCCGACGACGCCGTCAAGATCGAGCTGACGAAAGACCAGATCGTCATCGCCGACATCCAGGTCCAGGTGAAGACCCTGATCGCCAACGTGGTCCTGCCGCCTTATGGCAAGATACTGGACGACACACTGCCGGTCAGCGTCCACTCCGAGGTGAATCGATCGTCCAAGGACATCGAGGTTTCGCTGGTGCTCGACATCACCGGCTCGATGGCCAGCAACAACCGGATCGGCGATTTGAAGAACGCCGCAAACCAGCTGATCAAATTGGTCGTTCAGCCGGCGTCGAAACAGACGCCCTACTATTCTCGCATGTCCATCGTGCCCTATTCGATCGGCGTAAATCTGGGCACTCGCGCCGACGCCGCACGCGGCGCCTCGATTGGATCGACCAGCATCAGCGGCGCCGCATGGGCGGCTGCCGCAGCCAAGTCGATCTCCGGCATCACGCGCGCTTCGCCTGGCGTCGTGACGGCCAACGGCCACGGGCTATCGACCGACGACTACGTCTGGATCAGCGGCGTCAGCGGCATGACCCAGATCAACAACCGCGCCTACAAGGTCGTGCGGATCGACGCCAATCGGGTGTCCCTGCAATATCAATCCGGCCAGAACTGGTATGCGCTGAACACGAGCAGCGGATACAGCAGCTACAGCTCGGGCGGTCAGATCCGCAAATGCATGCGCTCGGACTGCTTCGTGACCATCACCTCCGTGAATCACGGCCTGTCTGAGGACGAGGGGGTGCAGATCACTGGCGTGAACGGCATGACGGCGCTGAACAACAGCAGCGGCCTATTTGAAGTTTACGAGCGCACGTCCAAGGACGCCTTCGTTGTGCCTGTCGGTGGCGCGACCTACGCCGACTATTCCAACGGCGGCGCGGTTCAGTGCGGCCGTGACGGATGCGCCAAACGTGTCTTCCGCGATCCGCAATACAATCGTCTGAACGTATTCGACAACACGACCTGCGTCAGCGAGCGCGCTGGCTCATCGGCCTACACCGACACGGCTCCCGGTTCGGCCTACGTTGGTCGAAACTACGCGTCGCCCCGCAATCCCTGCCCGGCAGCGATCATTCAACCGCTGACGTCCAACATCGACACGCTGACCAGCCTCGTGAACGGCCTGTCTGTCACGGGCTCGACGGCGGGTCAGATCGGCCTGGGCTGGGGTTGGTACACGGTATCCAACCAGTTCAATGGTTTGTGGTCGTCGAACCCGGCCGCCGCCTATGCGCCGACCAAGGTATTGAAGGCCGTCATCCTGATGACGGACGGCGAGTTCAACACCCCCTATTGCGGCGGTGTCATCGCTCGCGACGCCGGCTCCGGGTCCGGCAATCTCTACGATAAGATCGCCTGCGACGCGACGAACGGCGACCCGTTCGATCAGGCCGCAAAGCTTTGCACCGGCATGAAGGCCAAGGGCGTGATCGTCTACACCGTGGGCTTCTCGATCACGCCCGGCAGCGACGCGGCCAACATCCTCAGCACCTGCGCCACTGATAAGGACAAGGCCTTCCTACCGCAGTCGGGCGCGGATCTGTCCAACGACTTCCAGGCCATTGGACGCGACATCACCCGACTACGGATTTCCCGCTGACGCCTTACAGCAGGCGGATTTCCCGCAGGCGTTCGGTCAGATAATCTTCAGCCAGGATGGTCTTGCCCGCATAGCGATCGGGATTGTCCGGCGTGATGGCGCTGGGCAGGGTCTCGATCGGGAAGTCCGGGTTGAAGTGCAGGAAGAAGGGCGTCGAATAGCGGGCGAAACCGCGACGCTCGGGCGCCGGATTGACCACGCGGTGGGTCGTCGACGGCAGGACGTGGTTGGTCAGCCGCTGCAACATGTCGCCGATGTTGACGACCAGCGCGCCCGGCGGCGGGGCGATGTCGAGCCAGCTGCCGTCCTTGTCCTTCAGCTGCAGACCAGCCTCTTCGGCGCCCAGCAGCAGGGTGATGACATTGATGTCTTCGTGCGCCCCGGCACGCACGCCGGGCGCATCCGCCGGTACCGGCGGATAGTGCAGCATGCGCAGGACGCTGTTGCCCATCTCGACCTTGTCGGCGAAGAAGTCGTCGCCCAGCGTCAGATAGCGGGCGATGGCGCGCAGGATCTTGGCGCCGAGCGCATCCAGGTCCTCGAACATGCCATACAGATGCTCGCGGAAGCCCTCGACTTCGGTCGGCCAGACGTTGTCGCGCATATAGCGGCGATAGGGGTGGCCCTCGGTCAGTTCCCGGCCGACGTGCCAGAACTCCTTCAGATCGACCGTCTTGGCGTCTTTGGCCGCCTCGACCCCGAACGGTGTCAGGCCGCGCGCGCCGCCCGTACCGGGCTGATGGTATTGACGCTTCACCTCTTCCGGCAGGGCGAAGAAAGCCTTGGCGTCGTCGATGGCCGCGGTGATGCGCGCCTCGTCCAGACCATGGTCGGCGACCACAGCAAAGCCATAGCGCGAGAAGGAGACGCCCAGTGCGTCGCTGAACGCCTGAAAATCGGCGTCGTATTGCGTCATCGAAACCGGCTGAATGGCGCGGTCTGTCGTGTGGTCCGTCTGGGTCACGCTCACGGCGTCGTCCTCGATCTGGGGATGTGCGGCGGTTCCCATACGCCTAATCGGCGGCCTTGTCAGGGCCATGGCGAGCGCGGACGTGGCGGGCATTCATGCGCCGTACAGATTGGAACCTTCACAGTAAGCGCACGTTTCCGCGCCAGATCGCTCAAAAGAAAAGGACCATTCCATGCGCGCCAAGTTTATCGTCGCCAGCGTTTCCATCGCCGCCCTGCTGGGGGCCGCCGCCTGCACCACCACCGACCCCTATCGTTCGGGTCCGGTTCGCAACAATACCGGAACTGGGGCCATCGCCGGTGCTCTGGGTGGCGCGGTTCTCGGCTATCTGACCAACACCTCGAACGGCGAACAGGGCCGCAAGAACGCTCTGATCGGCGCGGGCATCGGCGCCTTGGGCGGCGCGGCCGTCGGCCAGTATATGGATCGCCAGCAGCGCGCGATGGAGGCCGAACTGTCCGGCTCCGGCGTCGGCGTCGCCCGTCAAGGAGACTTGCTGGTGCTGCGGATGCCGTCGGACGTGACCTTCGCCACAAACCAGTCCTCCATCGATCCGCGCTTCCTGCCGGTGCTGGATGATGTCGCCCGCGTTTTGCAACAGTATGACCAGTCGACCGTGGACGTGATCGGTCACACCGATTCGTCGGGCGGCGACGCGATCAATCAGCCTCTGTCGGAGCGCCGCGCGAGCAGCGTCGCCTCGGAACTGGTTCGTCGTGGCGTGATCGCGCAGCGCCTCTATGTCGCCGGCAATAGCTCGCGCAACCCGGTGGCCTCGAACGCCACCGCAGAAGGCAAGGCGCAGAACCGCCGGGTCGAGATCCTGATCCGTCCGTTCACCGGCTGATCAGGCCTTAAGTCAGAATACTTGGGGGCGGCGTCGCAAGGCGCCGCCTTTTTGGCTGCGTGGACGCATCACGCGGAGGGTGAGACGGCGTAAAGAAAAACGCCGCCTCCTGTCGGAAGCGGCGTTCTGTCTTTCGACGACTTCGAAGATGGAAATCGGCCCGGCGAACCGGGCCAACCCCCGAAAGTCTTAGAAGTTGATGTCGATGGTCGCGCGGCGGTTGAGCGGTTCGCGCACACCGTCGGCGGTCGGCTTGGCCAGGTTGGTCTCGCCCTTGCCATCCAGGGCGATGACGCCGCCGTTGACGCCCGAGGCGACCAGGGCGTCCGCGACGGTGCGCGAACGACGGTTGGACAGGCCCAGGTTATAGGCGGCCGAACCCGAGGTGTCGGTGTAGCCGACGATCAGGACGCGCGTCGGACGACCCGACTTGGCGTAGTTGGCGGCCTGCGTCACCACCGAACGGGCTTCCGCGGTCAGGTCCGAGCGATCCCAGTCGAAGTAGACCACGAACTGGCGAGCGACCGGGGTCTGAGCGACCGGCGGCGGAGGCGGCGGGGGCGGCGGGGGCGGCGGGGGCGGAGGCGGCGGGGGAGGCGGCGGCGGGGGAGCGTCTTCCGCACCGAAGCTGTAGCGCAGACCCAGGGTCACGGTGTGCGACTGATCGTAGTCGCCGTCCCATTCGCCGAACTGCGTGGCGCCCACGCCCGTACCGGCCGTCGTCGAGGCGAAGTTGGCGTCGCCCGTCAGGTAGCGGTAGGTCAGGTCGATGTTGGCGCGGTCGCCGATGGCCCAGGCCAGACCCGCGATCGCCTGAGCGGCGAACTTGGTCGAGGTGTCGTCGGCGGCGAAGGTGGCCAGACGGTTGGCGCGCAGGGCGCCGATCGTGTTGGTGTCGACGCGGTTCACACCGGCGCCGAGACCGACGAACGGACGAACGCCCCAGTATTCGAAGCCGAAGTCATAGATGACGTTGGCCATCAGGGTGGCGGATTCGATGTCGCCTTCGGGCGAGAAGCAGCCGCCCGTCGCCGGGGTCAGGTTGCAAAGGCCTTGCGTGCCGGTGACGGCGCGAACCTTGCCGATGTCGCCCGAGCGATAGCCGCCTTCCAGTTCAACGCGCCAGTTCGGGTTGAAGCGGTAGCCGAGGCGAGCGAACGCCGCCCAGCCGTCGTTCACTTCCCAGTTCCAGTTGGCGCCGGTCGTGGACGATTCAGCGTTGATATCGTCGATCATGTGGTAGCCGGCGTCGATGGCGCCGTACCAGCCATTGGGTTCCGCCGACACAGCACCAGCCGACAGGGCCAGGGCGGCCGCTGCGCTGGACGCCAGCACGAAAGTCTTCATACGCATAGGGGGGTATCCCTCCGCCTCTGTTATAGTAGGGGGCGGGTCTACCGCCTACGCGGGTCTTACCAGCCTTGCTGTATAAGGTCGAGGCGGAAACGTGACGGTATCGATCAGCAAAGGCGAGACCGTGGCCTTGATGATACAGATGAATTTGGCGTCCACGCACAGAATAGTTAATCTCTGGCCGTTGATGCGTCACAATCTTCCGCAGCGAGACATTCTAATCTATGCGAGTGTCACGGCTTGATTTTCGGATCGACCATCTGCATCCCGAGCCACTCCGCGATCAGCGCCGGCTTGTCAGCCCCGTCGATCTCGACCGTCAGTTCGTGCTTCAACAACCAGCGTCCACCGCCTTTGTCGTCGGCGGATAAAAGCTTCAAGCGACCGCGAATGCGTGACCCTGCCGGCACCGGCGCCAGGAACCGCAGCTTGTCGAAGCCGTAGTTCACGCCCATCACGACGCCCTCCAGCGGCGCCACCGCGTCATAGCTCATGGCCGACGCGAGGCTCAGGGTCAGGAAGCCGTGCGCGATTGTTCCGCCGAACGGCGTGGCCTTGGCCGCCTCCGGATCGACATGGATGAACTGGTGGTCTTCGGTGCAATCGGCGAAGGCGTCGATACGGGCCTGAGTGACGTCGAACCATTTCGACACCCCGACCTCCTGGCCGATCAACGTCTGAAGTTCGCTGGCCTTGGTCATTGTGCGTTTCCTCAGTTCATTTGATGTGAGGTTGGCCGACCCTTGTCACGAAGGAAAGACCCTCAGCCGCCGAAGCGCCCCTCGATGATCTCGGCGTACAGCGTCGGATCGACGTTGCCGCCCGAAAGGACCATGGCCGTCGTCCGTCCTTTCGTCCCGATCTTTCCGGCAAGCAGGGCCGCGAGCGAGACGGCGCCGCCCGGTTCGAGGACGATCTTGAGATGGCGGAATGCGAACCGCATCGCTTCCGCGACCTCGCCGTCCGAGACGGTGATCGCCCCCGCCAGCCGCCGGTTGATCGGCCAGGTCAGCACACCCGGCATCGGCGACATCAGGGCGTCGCAGATCGAGGGCGCGCCCTGTGGATGACCGACCCGCTCTCCGGCCGCCAACGACCGCGCCGTGTCGTCGAAGGCTTCCGGCTCGACCACGAACACCTTCGTCGCCGGGCTGCGCTCGGCCATCACCAGGTTGATTCCGGCCATCAGCCCGCCGCCGGAGGCGCCGCACAGCAACTGGTCGAAGGGCGCATCCGCCTGATCCAGCATTTCCAGCGCCGTCGTCCCCTGGCCCTCGACAATGAAGGGATCATCGAACGGCGGCACCAGGATCGACCCGCGCTCGGCGGCGATGGCCGCGCCGATGGCCTCGCGGCTTTCGGTCCAGCGGTCGTAGAAGCGCACCTCGCCGCCGAAGCCGATCACGCCCTCGACCTTCACCCTGGGCGAGTCCGACGGCATGACGATGATCGCCGGCGTCCCGACCATGGCGGCGGCAGCGGCCACCCCTTGGGCATGGTTCCCGGACGAGAAGGCGACGACGCCGCGCGCCTTCTCCTCGTCGGTCAGCCGGCTGATGCGGTTGTAAGCGCCGCGAAACTTGAAGGCTCCGGCGCGCTGCAGGCTTTCCGCCTTCATCATAACCCGCCCGCCGACCACCGCGTTCAGAGCCGGGCTTTCGAGCAGCGGCGTGCGGACGGCGACCCCGTCGATCTGGCGGGCGGCGTCGAGGACGCCTTCATAGCTGGGCACGTGCGTCGTCATATGCTCCCCTTACCCAAGACGCAGCCGGGAGAGAACCATGAGCCTGATCCTCGCCATCGACCAGGGCACGACCTCGACCCGCGCCATCGCCTTCGAGGTCGCGCCTCAAGCAGCGCGAAGCGCGGTAGGCGAAGAAAAAGGGGACCTGAGACCCGTCGCGGTCAGCCAGATCGAGCTGGCCCAGCATTTCCCGAAGTCCGGCTGGGTCGAACATGACGCCGGTGAAATCTGGACCGCGACGCTCCAGACCTGTCGAGAGGTGGTGCGCAAGGCCGGCGGCGTCGCCCGCTTCAACGCCATCGGCATCACCAATCAGCGGGAAACGGCCGTGATCTGGGACGCGGCGACCGGCGAGCCGCTGCATCGCGCCATCGTCTGGCAGGATCGCCGCACCGCTGACGTCACCGCCCGCCTGACCGCCCAGGGCAACGAGCCGATAGTCCAGACCGCCACCGGCCTGATCCTCGATCCCTATTTCTCGGCGACCAAGTTCGCTTGGCTCCTGGACGCTGTGCCCGGATCGCGCGAGCGTGCGACGAAGGGCGAGGTCAAGCTGGGCACGATCGACGCTTGGCTGATTTGGAAGCTCACTGGCGGCCGGGTCCACGCCACCGATGCGACCAATGCATCACGCACGTCTCTGATGGATCTGAGGACGGTCAAATGGCGTGACGACCTGTGCGATGTGTTCGATGTGCCGCGAGAGGCCCTACCCGACATCGTCTCTTGCGCAGGTGTGATCGGCGAGAGCGATCCGGCGCTGTTCGGCCAGCCTCTGCCCATTGCCGGATCGGCCGGAGACCAGCAGGCGGCCTTGGTCGGACACGGGGCGCTGAAGGCCGGGGACGCCAAGATCACCTATGGCACCGGCGCCTTTCTGGTCGCCAATGTCGGCGCGGAGCCCGTGGCCTCGACACGGCGTCTGTTGGGCACGCTCGGCTATCAGGCCGACGGCCAGTCCGCCTATGCGCTGGAGGGGTCGATCTTCTCGGCCGGCTCGGCGATCCAGTGGCTGAGAGACGGGGTCGGGCTGATCTCGGAGTCGCGCCAGTCGGAGGCGATGGCGCAGACCCTCAAGGACAACGGCGGGGTCTATATGGTCCCCGGCTTCACGGGTCTGGGGGCACCATGGTGGGAACCGGAAGCGAGAGGAACCATCGTCGGGCTGACACGGGATTCCGGTCCGGCCCATTTCGTACGCGCCGCGCTGGAAGCCCTGGCCTATCAGACGCGCGATTTGCTCGACGCCCTGGCCGCCGACGGAGCCCCGCCGCTGAAGACGCTGAAGGTGGACGGCGGCGTCACCGCCAACAGTTTCGCCATGCAGTTCGTTTCCGACATCTGCGAAGTCGAGGTGGAGCGCCCGGCCTTCCAGGAGATGACGGCTTTGGGCGCGGCACGTCTGGCGGCCTTGGGCGTCGGCCTGCTACCCGATCTGGAGGCGCGACCCGCTGAAGCACCTGCCTGCTGGAAACCACGCATGAAGGCGGACGAGCGCGAGCGTCTGCTTTCCGGCTGGCGTCGCGCAGTGAAGGCCGCCATCATCGCCGCGTCGGACCGGGCGTGAGATCCGGACGGCTCAAGAAAATGACGAGGACCGCCGCATGACCGACGCCGCCCCGCTGGACGCCCAAAGCGCCTTTTCCGGCACGCGCGAGGTCGATCCGCGCTATCGCCTGGACGAGGCAGCGCTGGATGCCTGGATGCGCGCCCACGTCTCGGGATACGCCGGCCCAATCACGGTGCGACAGTTCAAAGGCGGCCAGTCGAACCCGACCTATGAACTGGTGACGCCCACGCACGCCTATGTGCTGCGTCGCAAACCGCCCGGCGTCCTGCTGCCCAGCGCCCACGCCGTCGACCGCGAGTTTCAGGTCATCTCGGCTCTGGCCGCGCAAGGCTTCCCCGTCGCCAAGCCTCATGCCCTATGCCTGGACGAAACCGTCATCGGCTCGATCTTCTATGTGATGGACAAGGTCGAGGGTCGGATCTTCTGGGATTTGAAGCTGCCCGGCCTGACGCCCGTGGAGCGGCGCGCCGTATATGAAGCCCAGACGGACACGCTGGCCCGGCTGCACGCCTTCGATCCGGCCGCCATCGGCCTGGGCGACTACGGCAAGGCCGGAAACTATTTCGCGCGTCAGGTCGGCCGCTGGACCAAACAGTATCATGCGTCGGAGACCGAGCCGGTTCCGGCAATGGACCGGCTGATCGCCTTCCTGCCCGACAGCCTCCCGGCTGAAGGCCCGAGCCGCATCGTCCACGGGGACTTTCGTCTCGACAACATGATCCTCGCGCCGGATCGAGCAGAGGTTCGCGCCGTGCTGGATTGGGAGCTGTCGACCCTGGGCGATCCGATGGCGGACTTCTCCTATCTGCTGATCGCCTGGGCCATTCCGGCTTCGCTGCGCAACGGCCTCGCCGGGGCTGATCTGGAGGCCCTGGGCATCCCTTCCGTGGAGGAGACCGTCGAACGCTACGCCGCCGCGACAGGCATGCGGCCCGCCAACCTCGACTGGCTCTACGCGTACAACCTGTTCCGTCTGGCGGCCATCTGTCAGGGCATCGCCGGCCGCGTCCGCGACGGCACGGCCGCCAGCGCCCACGCCAGGACCATGGCGGCCCAGGTCGGTCCGCTCAGCGACGCGGCGTGGGCCTTTGCGAAGCAGGCAGGCGCCTAGTCCCTGACGGCGGCGCCCAGGATGCGCTTGTCCGTCTTGCCTTGCACCAGCACCGCCACGGCCTCGCCCGGGCGGGCGGACGGCAGGGCGTAGAGCATCGGGCGGCCGCGCCATTCGCCAAGGCGCGTCACGCCGCGCACGACGTTCATGTGCCGCACGGCCTGGCCGCGGTTCTCGCCCTGGCGGACCTCGACCACCTGAGGGCCGGGCGTATAGGTCACCGCCACCACCTCAGCGCCGCCGACCGGCGCGCGGCCGGAACCGACGCCGACGCCGGCTCCGTTCTCGCGGAATTCGATTTCCGGCGGCCAGGCCTGACGCACCGCCTCCTGATCGATGGCGGTTTCAAGCTCGACGCTACGGGCGCCTGACACCTGACGTCGGCCGTCGATCACGACCTGGGGCGTCGAGACGCCGCGCTGGCGCAGGGCGGCGCGATAGGCGCGCTGGCGCTGAACAAACTCCGGCCGGGCGAAGGTGTCGGTCCAGCCCAGATAATCCCAGTAGTCGACGCCATAGGTCAGGGCGATGACGCCCGGCTGGGCCGCTGCCTTCTCCACCGCCGCATTCGCCTCGATGCAGCCGCCGCAGCCCTGGGCGGTGAACAGTTCGACGACCACCGGCGGGCCGTTGGCCGTCGCATGGCGCGGCGCAAGCGGCGGACGCCCCGCCGCCGGCTGGGCCGCCGAGGCGACGGACATGAGGGCGCCCGCCATGACCGTGCCCGCGATGATCCAGCCCTTGGTGTTCATGCCGTCGTCTTTAACCCTCGACCTGTCCCGTCGCGCCTCATAATCGCGTGAGCCGATCGGGGCTCAAGCAGCGCGAAGCGCGATAGCCCCAAGGAACCAGCCTCAATCCATCAGCTGTTGCGACAGATAGACATAGTGGCGGGCCCAGCGACGGGCGTTGGCGACCGGGTCGGCGTCGTTGGAGTGACCGCCCGCCGTGTCCTCATAATAGAGGTGGTCATACCCCATATCGTCCAGGCGCGCGGCGAACTTGCGCGCATGGCCGGGGTGGACCCGGTCGTCGCGCGTGTTGGTGGTCAGATAGACGCGCGGATAGGGTTGGCCCGGACGGAGCTGCTGATAAGCGGAGTATTTCGCGATCCACGCGGCTTCTTCCGGGATGCGCGGGTCGCCGTATTCGCCGATCCACGACGCCCCGGCAGGCAGTTCGTGATAGCGCAGCATGTCCACCAGCGGGCTCTCGATCACCGCCGCATTGAACAGTTCGGGGTGCTGGGTGATCGACACCGAGGTCAGGACCCCGCCGTTCGACCGACCATAGATGCCCAGGCGACGCGGGCTGGTGATCCCGCGCTGTTCGAGATCGCGCGCCACGGCGGCGAAGTCGTCGAAGGCCTTCTGACGATCGCCGTCCAGCGCCGCCTGGTGCCAGTCGGGCCCGAACTCGCCCCCGCCGCGGATGTTTGCCTGCACGAAGACGCCGCCGCGCTCCAGCCACAGCTTGCCCATCTCGGGCTTGTAGGCCGGGTTGAGACTGACTTGGAAACCGCCATAGCCAAGCATGACGGTAGGGTTCGACCCGTCCAGCTTCATGTCGCGCGGGCGGGTGACGAAATAGGGGATCTTGGTCCCGTCGGTCGAGGTCGCCTCGAACTGTTCGGTCACGTCGCGCGACGCGTCGAACTTGGCGGGCGCCGACTTCAGCGTGGTCAGGGTCGCGGCGCCCGCATCGGCCAGGCTTAGGGTTGGCGGAACGAGGAAGCCCTGGGTCGAGACGAAGACCTCGCCGCGTGATTTGGACGAGTCGCCGAGACCGACCGCGAGGTTGTCGGGGACCGTGATGTCCTGACGGCTCCAGCCGCGCTCGCCGTTCGAACGGAAAACGCCAGCACGTCCACGCACATTGTCCGTGTAGGAAACGACCACGCGATCCGACAGAACGCGAACGTCGCCTACAGCCTGACGCGCGTCAGGCGAGAAGATCAGCGGCGCGGCGTTGCTGACAACCGTCTCGCCGTCGGCCCGCGCCTGCAGCACCTCCAACGGCATCGACAGCAGGTCGCCGCCCTTGAACGCCGTCCCGCCGGTCAGGCTCCAGTTCTCTTCCGGCGAGAAGATCAGGGCGTCGTTCAGGACGCCATAGACCGAGACGCGGGCGGGCAGCCTAAGCTGGGTCGTCTTGCCGTCGTGCGCCAACTGCCATGTCTCGGACCGGAAGGTGTCCAGCGGACGGGTGATGATGACGGCCGTCACCTTGCCGTCCTTGGCGCGATAGACGGCGGGGCTCACGCCGTATCCGCCGTCGCCCTGTTCGCCGCGATAGACCTCGGTCGCCTGGGCCAGGGTCTGGCCGCGCTTCAGCGTCTTGACGATGAAGGGATAGCCGGACTCCGTCATGGTGCCCGCGCCGAAATCGGTGGCGACCAGAAGCGTGTCGCGGTCCAGCCATTCGATGCGGTGCTTGCCCTCGAGCAGGTTGAAACCGCCGTCCACGAACGACTTCGTCGTCAGGTCGAACTCGCGCACGACCACCGCATCCTTGCCGCCGTCGGACAGATTGATCAGGCAGCGGGTGTCGTCCGGCGCCAGGCAGTCGGCGCCCTTGAACACCCAGTCCTTGCCCTCGGCCTTGGACAGGGCGTCGATGTCCAGCAGGGTCTCCCACTGCGGCGTCGCGGTCCGGTAGCTGTCCAGTGTCGTGCGTCGCCAGACGCCCTTGGGATTGGTCGCGTCCTGCCAAAAGTTGCCGATGCCGTCGCCCAGGAAGGATGGGCTGGGGATGCGGTCGGTGGCGGTCAGGATCGCCTGGGCCTCGGCGCGGAAGGTCTCGTAGCGCGGATCGCCGGTCAGGGCGGCCAGGGACTTGCGGTTCTCCTCGGCCACGAAGGCCATCGCCTCGGCCCCGTCCACCTGCTCCAGCGCCAGATGATCGTCCGCCGCCGCGACGCCCGCCGGGGTCAGGTCGCGGGGGAAGTGGGGCGGCGCTTCACGCGGGATCATGACTGGGGGGTCGTTGTACTCTGCGTATTGCTGGGCAGACACAGAACTACAAGCACCCAGCAAAAGGGCCGGAATGGCGGCGGACAGGATCAGGTGACGCATTGGAAAACTCCGCAAACTGATCCTCCCCCATCGGGGGAGGGGGACCGCCGCAGGCGGTGGAGGGGGCTGGACCCAAAAATGGTGCGCGGGTTGGCCCCTCCACCACTTCGTGGTTCCCCTCCCCCGATGGGGGAGGATTGATCAGGACTATTCCTGCGCCGGCGTGTCCATCAGACGGCGCGACAGATAGGTGTATTCTAGCGCCAGACGACGCGCGGTTTCGCGCAGGTTCGCCCCGGCCGCATGGCCGCCATCGACGTTTTCATAGAAGAGCACCGGATAGCCCAGCTCCTCAAGCCGTGCCGCCGCCTTGCGGGCATGGCCCGGATGGACGCGGTCGTCCTTGGTCGAGGTATGAATGAAGACCTCGGGGTAGGGCTGGCCCGCACGCAGGTTCTGATACGGCGAATATTGCTGAATCCAGGCGCGCTGCTCGGGGATGTCCGGGTTGCCGTATTCGCCGATCCACGAGGCTCCGGCCAGCAACTTGTGGAAGCGCAGCATGTCGAACAGCGGCACCTGGATGACGGCGGCGTTGATCAGGTCGGGTCGCTGGGTCAGCATCGCCCCCATGAACAGCCCGCCCTGCGAGCCGCCCATGATGCCCAGCTTGGGCTGGCTGGTGATGTCGCGGGCGATCAGGTCCAAGGCCACGGCCTGGAAGTCCTCGTGCGCGCGCTGGCGGTTCTGTTGCAGGGCCGCCTCGTGCCAGCGCGGTCCGAACTCGCCGCCGCCGCGCGTATTGGCGATAACGTAAACGCCGCCCCGCTCCAGCCAAAGCTTGCCGACCGTCGCCGAATAGCCGGGCAGCAGCGAGCTCTCGAACCCGCCGTAGCCGTACAGCAGCGTGGGGTTGGAGCCGTCCAGCGGCATGTCCGCCTTATGCACCACGAAATAGGGGATCATGGTCCCGTCGGCCGAGCGGGCCTCGTGCTGATCGACCGTCATGCCGGCGGCGTCGAACTTGGCCGGCATCGACTTGACCTGATCGACCGCGCCGGTCGCCGCATCGGCCAGCCACAGGCTGGAGGGGTTCAGATAGCCGGTGACGCTGACAAAGACCTTATCGTCCTTCTCCGAGGCCGAACCGACGCCGACCGAGACGTTCTGGGGCAGGTCCAGCGTCGTGTGCGCCCATTCGCCCTGACCGGGGGTGTAAACCCGCACCGCACCGCGCACATTGTCGTACAGGGCCACGACCAGCCTGTTGCGCGTGACGTTGACGCCCTCGATGGCCTGACGCTCGGTCGGACGCAGCACCAGCTGAGCCGGGGTCGCTTGGTCGGCCAGCCAGGCCTCCAGCGGCCAGGCGATCAGGTCGCCGGTTTTGAAATCCTGACCCGACGGCGCGGTCCAGTCCTGTTTCAGCGACACCAGAAGCTGGCCTTGGACCAGGCCGGTGATGTCGGACTTGGCCGGCAGCTGAAGCTGCGTCAGGGCACCGTCGTCACCCAGGCGCCAGGTCTCGGACGAATAGAAGTCCACCGAACGGTTGATCAGCGTCGCCTTCACCACCCCGTCGGCGTCGCGCAGCGTATAGCCGGACACCGAAACGTCGGTCGGCTGGCCGGTGAACAGGGTCTCGGCCTGGTCCGGCGTCTGGCCTCGCTTCATCCGCTTGACCACCATCGGATAGCCCGAATTGGTCAGGGTGCCGGGACCGAAGTCGCGCGAGATCATCAGGGTGTCCTTATCGATCCAGGATGCGCCGCCCTTGGATTCCGGCAGGGTGATGCCGCCGTCGACGAACTTGCGCTCGACCGTGTCGAACTCGCGCAGGGTCACGGCGTCCTTGCCGCCGTTCGACAGGCTGATCAGGCAATAGCGCTCTTCGGGCTGCAGGCAGGTCGAGCCTTTGTAGACCCAGTTCTGGCCCTCGGCCGCCGCCAGGGCGTCGATGTCGAGGATGGTCTGCCACTCGGGCGTGGCGGTGCGATAGCTGTCCAGCGTCGTGCGACGCCACAGACCGCGCACATGCTGGGCATCCTGCCAGAAGTTGTCGATATGGCCGTCGTGGGTGAAGCCAGGCGACGGGATGCGGTCCTGGGCCTGGACGATCTCCAGCGCCTGCTGGTGCAGGGTCTCGTAATGCGGATCGCCCTGCAGGACGGCGAAGGTGCGTTCGTTGTGGGCCTTGACCCACTCCATCGCCCGCTCGCCCTCAACCTCTTCGAGCCACAGATAGGGGTCGGTCGCGTCGCTGGTCGCGAAACCGCCAGATGCGGGAGCGGGTGAGGAGGCGGGGGTCTGGGCCATGGATACCGAGGTCAGGCTGGTGGAGGCGAGAAGCGTCGCAAGCGCGACGGCGGAAGCACGGATCATGGACAGGTCCCCGAAAACGAAGCCGGCACCTTAACGACGCCTTCCCGTGCGGCAAGCCGTGCGATCTTACCGTTTTGTCACACCGGCGGGACGCGCCGCCTCATCCCTCGTCGGGAATGCAAAGCAGATTGCCGCACGCCTTGCAGTGGACGGCGTCAGGGTCGTGGTTCTGCAGGCCGCAGCGATCGCAGGGGAAATGAACCTTGTGCGGTCGGATCAGGGCCTGGGCCAGGCGCAGGAACAGGGTGATGCCGACCAGCATGACGGCGATGGACAACAACCGCCCCCACGGCCCCGGCAGGGTGACGTCTCCAAATCCGGTCGTCGTCAGAGTGGCCACCGTGAAATACAGCGCATCGACATAGCCGGCGATGCCGTCATGCCCCCTGAACGTCGCATAGACGAAGCCGGTCGCCACGAAGACGAAGGTGATCAGATTGGCCAGGGCGCGGGCGATCCCTTCAACCCGCGTATCGTCGAACCGCGCCCCCACGGTGCGCCAGAAGAAGTCCGAGTTCAGCAGGGTCCACAGCCGCAACATCCGCAGGAAGCCGAGATTGAACAGCCAGGCCGGAAACAGCAGGGTCGCCAGCACGAACAGGTCGACCCAGACGATCGGCCGCTTCAGCCAATCCTTGATGTTCGCATAGGCATAGGCCCGCGCGGCCAGATCCAGAGCCAGAATGGCGGCGATGAAATAGTCCAGCGCATAGAAGGCCCAGCCCATGTTCTTCAGGATGGGCGCCGCAAGGAAAAAGCCGATGATCGCCAGGTCGATCACGATGACGGTCAAGCGGAACTTCACCGCCGCCGGCTGACTGCCATGATACAGGTATCGCAGCCGGGCGCGCAGTCGCAGGCTGTTGTCCTTGGGGTCGGTTTCGGTCTGGGACACGCTGGTTTCCGCGACGCTGGGTTGGGCCTATATGGCCTGCATGACCCGTCCTTTCGTCAAGATGAACGGCGCCGGCAATGACTTCGTCGTCGTCAATGCGCTGGAACAGCCGTTCGCTCCCGGCGAGGACCAGATTCGTGCGCTGGGCGACCGGCAGACGGGCGAGGGCTTCGATCAGCTGATCGCCATCGAACCGTCGGACACGGCCGACGCCTTCATGCGGGTGTGGAACGCCGATGGATCGATGGTGGAGACCTGCGGCAACGCCCTGCGCTGCGTCGGCTGGCTGTTGATGCAGGCGAACGGATCAGACCGCGTCGTCATCGACACGGCGGGCGGCCCGACCACCGCCACCCGCGCCGGTGACCACCGTGTGACTGTAGACATGGGCAAGCCTCGCCTGGACTGGACCCAGGTGCCGCTGGCCGAAGAGATGGACACGCGCGGGATCGAGCTTCAGGTCGGGCCGATGGACGCGCCGATCCTGCATACGCCGGGCGCCGTCTCCATGGGCAATCCGCACGTGGTCTTCTTCACCGACCGCCAGGACGACGGCTTCGTCACCGGATCCGGCTCGCTGGTCGAGCATCACCCGCTGTTCCCGCAAGGGGTCAATGTCGGCTTCGCCAATGTGCTGGACCGCGATCACATCCGCCTGCGGGTGTGGGAGCGGGGCGCCGGCCTGACCAAGGCCTGCGGCACCGGGGCCTGCGCCGCCCTGGTCGCCACCGCGCGGCGCGGCCTGACCGAACGCAAGGCGACGGTTGTCGTCGATGGCGGCGAACTGGTCATCGACTGGGATGCGGAAACCGATCACGTCCTGATGACCGGGCCGGTCGAGATCGAACGGACGGGCGTGCTGTCGATCTGACGGCGTTGACGCTGACGCGCAGGTAAGGCTCCGGGCCGATTGCGCAGGCTTCCTCCGCGTCAAGGGTTGGCGCGGCCCGTCCCAGCCTCTAGGACACGAACGGTTACAGCCACGCCGACGCCCTGGACGACCGATGCCCGATCAGACCGAAAAGCAAACCTTCTCAGACGACGAAGCGCTGGACTTCCACCGCATCCCGACGCCGGGCAAGATTTCCATGGCGCCGACCAAGCCGATGGCGACCCAGCGCGATCTGTCGCTGGCCTATTCCCCAGGCGTGGCCGTGCCGGTCCTGGCCATCGCCGCCGATGCGGACAAGGCCTACGACTACACCTCAAAGGGCAACCTGGTCGCCGTCATCTCGAACGGCACCGCGATCCTGGGCCTGGGCAACCTGGGTCACATGGCCTCCAAGCCGGTCATGGAGGGCAAGTCGGTCCTGTTCAAACGGTTCGCCGACGTCGACAGCTTCGACGTCGAGGTGAAAACCACCGATCCGGACGAGTTCATCACGGTCGTCAAGAACATCGGCGACACCTGGGGCGGCATCAATCTGGAGGACATCAAGTCCCCCGAATGCTTCGTCATCGAAAGCGAGCTTCAGGATCTGCTGGACATCCCCGTCTTCCATGACGACCAGCACGGCACCGCCATCATCTCGACCGCCGGCCTGATCAACGCCGTTCATATCGCCGGCAAGAAGCTGGACGAGATCAAGGTCGTTCTGGCCGGCGCCGGGGCGGCGGGCCTGTCCTCCATCGCCCTGATGAAGGCCGCGGGCGTCAAGGCCGAGAACACCGTGATCTGCGACCGCGACGGGGTCGTCTACAAGGGTCGCGACCACGGCATGGACCAGTGGAAGGCCGCCCACGCGACCGACACGCCCCTGCGGACCCTGGCCGAGGCCATGGTCGGCGCCGACGTGGTGCTGGGCCTGTCGGCCAAGGGCGCGATCACCAAGGAGATGGTCGCCTCGATGGCGCCCAATCCGATCATCTTCGCCATGGCCAACCCCGACCCCGAGATCACGCCCGAGGACGTCAAGTCTGTGCGTTCGGACGCCATCATCGCCACGGGCCGCTCGGACTATGTGAACCAGGTCAACAACGTCCTGGCCTTCCCCTATCTGTTCCGGGGCGCGCTGGACGTGCGGGCGCGCCGCGTGAACCACGAGATGAAGATCGCCTGCGCCCAGGCTCTGGCCGCCCTGGCGCGCGAGGACGTGCCGGACGAGGTCGCCGCCGCCTATCGCGGACGCAAGCTGAAGTTCGGGCCGGACTACATCATCCCGACGCCCTTCGATCCGCGCCTGATCTGGTACATACCGCCCTTCATCGCCCAGGCGGCGATGGACACCGGCGTGGCCCGCGTCCAGATCGAGGATATGGACGCCTATCGCCACGCGCTGCGTTCGCGCGTCGATCCGTCCGCCGCCCTGATGCAGAAGATCAGCTCGGCCGTGCGCGGCGGGCCGAACAAGCGCGTCGTCTTCGCCGAGGGCGAGGAGCCGGCCGTCATTCGCGCCGCCTGGGGCTTCAAACAGGCCGACCTGGGCACGCCGATCCTGGTGGGCCGCGAGGATCTGATCCGTCAGAACGCGGCCGAGGCCGGTCTGAACTTCGACGAGCTGGGCATCGAGATCACCAACGCCCGCGTCTCCGACCACAATGTCGAGGACACCGACTGGCTGTACGAAAAGCTTCAGCGCCGGGGTTATCTGCGCCGCGACGTGCAGCGGATGATCAATCAGGACCGCAACTATTTCGCCGCCACCCTGGTCGCCAAGGGCCGGGCCGACGCCATGGTCGCGGGCGTGACTCGCAACTTCAACATGGCGTTGAAGGAGGTCCAGCGCGTGCTGGATGTGGACGACACCCTGATCGGCCTGTCGATCCTGCTGGCCAAGGGTCGCACCCTGTTTGTCGCCGACACCACCATCCACGAGCTGCCGAACGCCGAGGAGTTGGCCGACATCGCCGTCAAGGCGGCCGATACGGTCAGGAAGCTGGGTCGCAATCCGCGCGTGGCTTTCCTGTCCTATTCCACCTTCGGAAACCCGCCCGGCGACCGCGCCGAGAAGGTGCGTGAGGCGATCCGCATCCTGGACAAGAAGGGCGTCGATTTCGAATACGAAGGCGAAATGCCGCCGGAAGTCGCGCTGGATCCCAAGGGGCATTCGGCCTACGCCTTCAACCGCCTTACCAAGCCGGCCAACGTCCTGGTCATGCCCGCCATCCATTCGGCCGCCATCTCGACCAAACTGGTTCAGGCCCTGGGCGGCGCGACCGTGATCGGACCGTTGCTGGTCGGTCTGGAGAAGCCGGTGCAGATCGTCAGCTTGGGCGCCTCGGTCAGCGAGATCATCACCGCCGCCACCTTCGCCGCCTATGACGCCGGTCCCGCCTTCCAAGGCTCGGGCCTGACCTCGGCGCCGCGTCCCCCCGCGGCCGTGGTCGAGCGTTGAGCGAACCCTCGCCCTTTCCCCCCGCCGCCCCGCCGCCCCGGCGGGTGGAGCCGGGCCTCTATCTGGTCGCCACCCCGATCGGCAACCTGCGCGACATGACGCTGAGGGCGCTGGACGTGCTGGCCGCCGCCGATCTGGTGCTGGCGGAGGACACCCGCGTCACCGCCAAACTGCTGAGCGCCTATGGACTGAAGGCCAGGCTGGAACGCTGCGACGATCATGCGTCCGGCCGCGCGGCCGAACAGGCAATCGAACGGTTGCGTGAGGGGCAAGTCGTGGCCCTGGTTTCGGATGCGGGCACGCCTCTGGTCAGCGACCCCGGCTTCGTCGTCGCCCGCGCAGTGATCGCCGAGGGCCTGCCCGTCCATCCGATCCCCGGCGCCTCAAGTCTGTTGGCCGCCCTGTGCATCGCCGGCCTGCCGGCCGATCGGGTGCTTTTCGCCGGCTTCCTGCCGCCCAAGACGGCCGGCCGCACCGCCGCGTTGGAAGCCTTGAAGAGTCAGCGCCAGACCCTGGTCTTCTTCGAAAGCGGGCCGCGTCTGAAGGACAGTTTGACCGACATGACCGCCGTGCTGGGCCCGCGACCCGCCGCTGTCGCCCGCGAACTGACCAAACTCTATGAAGAATGTGTGCGCGGGACGCTGGACGACTTGGCCGTCGATCCCCGTCTGGACAGTCCAAAGGGTGAGATCGTCGTGGTCGTCGGCCCCGGCGAAGAGGTCCAGGCGACCGAGGCCGACGCGGACGCCGCCCTCATCGACGCCCTTCAGACCCTGTCCACCGGCGACGCCGCCTCCGAGGTAGCCAAGGCCCTGGGGCTGAACCGAAAGACCCTGTATCGCCGGGCGCTGGAGCTGAAGGGCAAGTGAAGCGCCTATCTCGTCCCGCGCCGGTCCGTCGCCCCAAGGCGGCGTGGCGTCAGGCGAAGGGCGGGACGGCGTTCAAGTCCGGTCACGCCGCCGAATGGATCGCGGCCTTCTGGCTGATCCTGCGCGGCTACCGCGTTCTCGGCTTCCGTCTGAAAAGCCGGGCCGGCGAGATCGATCTGCTGGTCTGTCGCGGTCGGGTGTTGGCGGTCGTCGAGGTCAAACGCCGCGCGACGATGGAGGCGGCCCTCCTGGCGCTGAAGCCGGTCCAATACGATCGACTGGTCGCAGCGGGCGAGGCGATCCGACGCAATCGGCCGGGTCTGAAACGTCTGGATTTGAGAATTGATATGGTGGCGCTGGCTCCTTGGCGCGTTCCACGTCATCTTCGCGGCGTCGAGAGGCGCTGACGAGGGGATCGCATGACGCGCGAGGAGGCCGAGGCCGTCCTGACCGCCGCCGGTCAGGCCGAAGACGACGCCTTCCCCCTGCTGGAGGCGGCGATCGCCTGCGCCATCCATGATCATCCGTTGCGTGATCCCGAGCCTGTGCGCGCGCTGGCCCGCAACGCCTGCGAGCGGCTGAAGGAGCGGATCGGCGGCGAAGGCCCCGACGAGGCCCTGGCCGAAACCCTGTGCGCCGACCTGCGGCTGAACGGCGACCTGATCCATTACGACCATCCCGACAACACCGACATCATCGCAGTCGCCGAGCGGCGGCGCGGCCTGTCCGCCGTGCTGGCGGTCTTCTATCTGCACGCGGCGCGCGCGGCCGGCATCACGGCGGCCGGCGTCGATTTTCCCGGCCATTTCATGGTGCGCGTCGAGACGCCGGAAGGTCCCGTCGCCCTGGACCCGTTCAGCCAGGGGCGGTTGATCCTGCCCAGCGAACTGACCCGGCGCGCCCTTCGCGCCGGTCTGATGCCGCACGTCGCGGATCGGCTGGATATCCTGATGGCGCCGGTGACGGATCGTCAGTCGCTGATCCGGCTGCAGAACGTGCTGTTCAGCCGCGCCATTCGCGGTCGGGATTATGAAGGCGCGGAGCGGTCGGCCCTGCGTCGTGCCCTGCTGGACCCCGAGGACCACCGGCCGTGGCTCGATGTCGCCTCGGCGCGCGAGAAGCAGGGGGCGCTCGCGGGCTCTCTGCACGCCTTGGCGCGGGCTCAGGGTCTGGACGGCGTCGAGGAGGCGCGGCGGTTCACGACCTTCGAACGCGTGCGGATGCAGTTGAACTAGACGACGGCCTCGCCGCGCAGCAGGCGAGGCAAGTCGCCTGTCGCGCCGCCCGCCTCCTGCATGAAGGCGCGGCGCAGAGGGCCGATGCGGTTGACGGCCGCCATGCCCAGGTCGCGCGCCAAACGCACCGGCGCGATGTCGTTCGAGAACAGACGTACGAAGGCGTCGAAACCCGCCGCCAAGGCCGCATTGTCGAACCGACGCCAACGCGCATAGCGCTCCAGAACGGTTTCCGACCCGATGTCCTCGCCCAGGCGCGCGGCCTCGGCCAGGACCTCGGCCAGAGCCGCCGCGTCCTTCAGCCCCATGTTCAGACCCTGACCGGCGACGGGGTGAACACCGTGCGCCGCATCCCCGATCAGGGCGATGCGCGGCGCGATCAGTTTTTCCGCCAGGCTGAGCGACAGTGGATAGACGAAGCGCGGGCCCTCGACCGTCGCCCCATCCAGAAACTCACCGAACCGCCGCATCAGATGGGCGTGGAAGGCGTCGTCCGAGGCGTCCCGCAACGCCTCGCCCCGCCGCGTCGTCTCGGTCCAGACCAGGCTGGCGCGCTGATCGGTCAGGGGCAGGATGGCGAAGGGTCCGCTGGGCAGGAAATATTCGTGGGCGACATTGCCGTGGTCGCGACCCAGCCGCACCGTGGCCACCACGCCGCTCTGGCCATACCCCCAGCCGACGGTCTCGATGCCGGCCGCCCGACGCACGGTCGAGCCTCGCCCCTCGGCGCCGACAACCAGGGGCGCGATCAGGGTCGATCCATCGGCCAGGGTCACGGTCGCCTTGCCCGCATCGGTCGCGACGCTGGCGACAGAAGCCGGGGCCCGCACCGCGATCCCCGCGCGCGTCACCGCCTCGGCCAGGGCCGCACGGATGCGACGGTTCTCGACCATGTATCCCAGCGGCTCGCCCCCGGTGCGCCCGCCGATTTCGTCGGCGTCGAAGCGCAGGAAGGCGGGCGAGGCGGACCGGCTGGCCGCGCCCGGCCGACGCCCGTCCGTCACCAGAATATGGTCCATCCGGCAGGCGTGGGGACGCAGGGTTTCGCCCAAGCCCAGCGCGTCCAGCATGCGGAAGGTCGAAAAGGCGACGGCGGTCGAACGCCCGTCGAAGGTCGGCGCCAACTGGTCGCTGAAAGGCTGCGGATCGACCATCACGACCTTCAACTGCGCTTGCGCCGCCGCCAGGGCGAAGGCCGCCCCGGTCAGCCCCGCGCCGGCGATGACGATGTCGTAGCGTTCGGTATCAGCCATGGAAGGCTTGTCGCGCCGTCGCGGCCAAAGGTCCAGAGGGCGAAACGCCCACATAGTCTCCTCCCCATTTCATGGGGAGGTGGCGCGGCGCGGCTTCGCGTCGTGACGGAGGGGTTCTTTGCCGCATCGCAGATGTCTATGGGGCTTCAAGAACCCCTCCACCGCTTCGCGGTCCCCCTCCCCGCAAAGCGGGGAGGAGACAAAACGCCGTCGCAAAGCCAAGCTGGTAAACAGCCCCTTAACCCTGTGGGTGCGACAAAGGCGGCCGAACGTCAGCCGCAGGAAGGTTCGATCCTTCATGTCCACCGCCCTCGTCATCGGCCGTCAGGCCTGGATCAGCGCCCGCATCCTGTGGGACGCGCCGTTCGTGGTGCGGTTCAGGGGGGTCTTGCAGGCCCTGCTGGCGACCCTGCTGCTGGTCGCCCTGGTGTCGTGGAATCCGGCGGACGCCAGTCTGAATGCCGCTTCCAGCCTGCCGACGACCAACTGGCTTGGGACGAACGGGGCCCTGTTCGCCGACCTGTTCATGCAATCGCTGGGCCTTGCGGCCTGGCCCGCCGCCCTGCTGCTGGTCGCCTTCGGCCTGGCGCGCGCGGTCGGTGATGCGATCCAGCAAAGGCTCAAGCCCACGCCGTTGAAAGCTCTGGCCGCGACCGGCGGGGTGCTGCTGCTGTCCAGCGCGCTCGCCGCCCTGGCCGCGCCCGCCGCCTGGCCGCTCGCCGCCGGTCTGGGCGGTCTGTGGGGCGATGCGGTGACAGGCCTGGCGGCGCGCGGTCTCGGCGCCCTGCATATCCCCGGCGGCCGCATAATCGCGGGCCTCGTCTTCCTGATCTTCGGGCTGTGGCTGGTCGGTTTCGCCATCGGCCTGCGCGCCATGGATTTTCTGGACGCCCTGCACTGGGGCAAGTCGCTGCGCGCACCCGCGCCGCCTCAGCCGAAGCCCCAGGCCGCCCGCGAAAAGGCGCCCGCCAAGGCCCGAGCGCCCCGCGCCGCCCCACCGGAAGAGGCGCCGCTGGCCCCGACCTATGCAGAAGAGCCGCCTCAGACCGCCTATGACGACCTGCCGCCGTGGGAGGACGACGCCGTCCAGCCCGCGCCCCGCCCCTCGGCCGCCCGCCCGGTCGAGCCGCGCGTCGCCGCGGTTAAGGCCCCCAAGGCCCGCAAGGACGACGTGGACCAACAGGCCTTCGACTTCGTGCGGCCCGAGGGCGATTTCGACCTGCCGCCGCTCGGCATCCTGACCAAGCCGGCCCAGCGCGTCGGTTCGGTGGACGAGGACTCGCTGAAGCAGAACGCCAAGATGCTGGAAGGCGTGCTGCAGGAGTTCGGCGTGCGCGGCGTGATCGACCAGATCCGCCCGGGCCCGGTCGTCACCCTGTACGAACTGGTGCCCGCGCCGGGCGTGAAGCATGGCCGCGTGGTCGCCTTGGCCGACGATATCGCCCGGTCGATGTCCGCCCGCGCCTGTCGCATCTCGGTGGTCCAAGGCCGAAACGCAATCGGCATCGAACTGCCCAACGCCAAGCGCGAGACCGTCTATCTGCGCGACCTTCTGGCCAGCGCCGAATACGACAAGAAGGGCCACCTGCTGCCCCTGGCGCTTGGCGAGACCATTGGCGGCGAGCCCTATGTGGCCGACTTGGCGCGGATGCCTCACCTGCTGATCGCGGGCACCACCGGCTCCGGCAAGTCGGTCGGGGTCAACGCCATGATCCTGTCGATCCTGTATCGCCACAGCCCGGCCGAGTGCCGCTTCATCATGATCGACCCCAAGATGCTGGAGCTGTCGGTCTATGACGGCATCCCGCACCTGCTGGCGCCGGTCGTCACCGATCCGAAGAAGGCCGTCGTCGCCCTGAAATGGACGGTGCGCGAGATGGAGGATCGCTATCGCCGCATGTCCAAGCTGGGGGTGCGCAACATCGCCAGCTACAACGAGCGCGCCCGCGAGGCCCAGGCCAAGGGCGAGCATTTCGAACGCACGGTCCAGACCGGCTTCGACGACCAGGGCCGCCCGGTCTATGAGTCCGAGAAGATCCGCCCCGAACCCCTGCCCTTCCTGGTCGTGGTCATGGACGAAATGGCCGACCTGATGCTGGTCGCCGGCAAGGACGTGGAAGGCGCCGTTCAGCGCCTGGCCCAGATGGCCCGCGCCGCCGGCATCCACCTGATCATGGCGACCCAGCGCCCGTCGGTGGACGTCATCACCGGCACCATCAAGGCCAACTTCCCCACCCGCATCTCCTTCCAGGTCACGTCCAAGATCGACAGCCGCACCATCCTGGGCGAACAGGGCGGCGAACAACTGCTGGGCCAGGGCGACATGCTCTACATGGCCGGCGGCGGGCGGATCACCCGCCTGCACGGCCCGTTCGTCGACGACAAGGAAGTCGAGGACGTCTGCAAACACCTGAAAGCCCAGGCCGAGCCCGACTATCTGGATCTGATCACCGACGAGCCCGACGGCGACGGCGACAACGGTTTCGACGAAAGCGGCGGCGGAGGCTCGGGCGACGACCTGTACGATCGCGCCGTCGCCGTGGTCACCCGCGACCGCAAGGCCTCGACCAGCTACGTCCAGCGTCGACTGCAGATCGGCTACAACCGCGCCGCTTCTCTGATCGAGCGAATGGAGCAGGAAGGCGTGGTCAGCCCCGCCAACCACGCGGGCAAGCGCGACGTCCTGGCCGGCCCGCCGCCGATGGTGTGACGAAAATCGAGGAACGGCTGCGGCTCGGAGCCGTTGTCTGACCCGCTATCGCGTCCAAGCTTCAGCATTTCGATGAACAGGGCTTCATCGCAGCGCCGGAATATGGTCAGGCTCGCGTCATTCCGACGCCAAGCCGACCGGGCAAGACGGCAGGATCGACAACCATCCCGAACGGGAGACGAACTTCATGACCTCGCGCACCAAGACTCTGGCCTTGCCGGCCGCCGATCTGCACCGCCGCAGCCTGCTGCTGGGCGCCGGCCTGACGACCGGCCTGATCGCGCTGGGCGCCTTCGACGCCGCCCACGCCCAGTCCAACCTGTCGGCCGAGGATCGCGCCGTGGTGCAGCAGGCGCAGGGCTATCTTCAGGCCCTGACCTCGGCGCAAGGGACCTTCACCGAAACGGGTCCGAACGGCCAGACGCGCCAGGGCCGCTTCTATCTGCAGCGTCCGGGCAAGATGCGGTTCGAATACACCAACCCGGCCGGTCTGCTGGTGGTGTCGGACGGCTATAACGTCAAACGCTACGACCCGCGTCTGAACAGCTTCCAGCAGGTGCCGCTGGGTCGCACCCCGCTGTCCACCTTCCTGGCGCGCAATGTGCGGCTGGACCAGGGCGTGCGCATCGAGCGCGTGACGCGGATGGCCTCGGGCGCCTTCGCCATCACGGCGCGGGATTCCAACCGCCCGAACGACGGTCAGGTCGTGCTGGCCTTCGCCGGCAATCCGATGCGTCTGCAAGAGTGGACCATCACCGATCCTCAGGGCGCCCGCACCCGGACCCAGCTGACGTCGCTGCAACCTGCGTCCGGCCTGTCGGCGCGCCTGTTCCAGCTCAGCGACCCGACCCGTCGTCCCGGCCGCAACTAAGGCCGTTCAGTCTAGAGTGTTCTTGGGGGCGGGTGACCATTCCTCAACCCCTGTTCCCCTAGATTGGCCGCATGAGCGCGACCGCCCCGCCATCCGGCGTCCCATCGCTGAAATGGATCGCGGCGGTCGGCGCGGGCGCCTTTGCTCTGTTCATGCTGGGCGCCTTGGTGGTCGAGCCGGCTCTAAATCGCCTGATCGCGCCGACCGACGCCTCCGTCGGACCTCGCGTGTCCGTACAGGTCGAGGTCGGGGAAGTCGTGCTGTCCGGGCGCTACGTCGCGGCCAAGTCCTCCATGGCGCTGGACGTGGACGGCGGCGCGCTGAGCACGACCACGGGCGGCCGCCTGACTTCGGCGCCGCATCGGCTGGTTCAGGCGGATCAGCAGGCCAGCGTCTCCAAGAGGTTCACCGACGCCATGGCCGTGCCGCCGACGGCCCAGATCGAGGTGCGGCGCGTCACGGCTGACGAAGACACGCGGCTGTGCGCCGGTCATCCCGTCGGATGGCTGGCCTTGGCCGTGCGGCGCGACGGCTTCGTCCTGATGCCGGTGCGACAGGGGCCGCCGCCGGGCGCCCTGCTGGCCGACGACCGCCTGTGCGCCGTGCTGGACCTCAGCCGATGATGCGAGCCCTGGCGCTGGCGGCGTTGGCCGGACTGGTCGCCGCGCTTCTGACCTGGACCCGGCCGGGTGCGACGGGTGGGACGGCGACAGACCCTGTCGTCATTCAGGTGCTCGACAACGGCTTTCACACCGATATCGCCGTACCGCGCGCGGCGCTTGAACGTCGCGGCGGTCCTCTGGCCCATGCGGTTGAGGCTTTGGCGCCGGGCGACTGGATCCTGATCGGCTGGGGCGATGCGAAATTCTACGTCGATCAGCGCCCGATTTCGGATCGGTTGCCGGACGGGGCGCGCGCGTTCCTGCATCCCGGCAATCGATCGGTGCTGATGCTGGCCCCTCGACGTGACGATCCGCGCCGGACCTATGGCGAAGACAGCGCCGCCCTGACCCTGAGCCGCGCCCGGTTCGAGCGTCTGGCCGCGCGGGTCGAGGCCTCGCTGGATCTGTCGAACGGCCGGCCGCACATCGCAGCCCTACGGCCCGGCGACGACGCGCGCTTCTTCGCTAGCCGCGAGACCTTCTCCGTCCTGCATCTGTGCAATCACTGGACGGCCGGCGTGCTGAACGCCGGCGGCGTGGCCATTCGTCCGGTGCCGGCCATCGCCTCGGGCGAGGTGATGCGTTCGGTTCGGGCCGCCGAACGGGCGCGAAAACTGGACAGACCCCCGCTGCGGGACTAGACCGCCCGACTTTCGCCTATCCGGCCGGGTCCGATCCCCAGCGGGCGAACAAGAAGGAGAGGCCGATGGCCCACAAGCAACACACCCGCAACGCCTCCGGCCCCGCCGGACCTAGCCAGCGCCAGCTGCGCGCCGGCGAGCTGATCCGTCACGCCTTGGTCGACATCCTGCGCGAGGAGGATATCCGAGACGAGGCCCTGGCCGGGGTGTCCATCACTGTGACCGAAGTGCGCCTGTCGCCGGACCTGAAACACGCCACCTGTTTCGTCGAGCCTCTCGGCGCCGGCGTCGAGGCCGCGCCGACCAATGGCCATGAGAGCGAGATCATCAAGGCGCTGAACGTCCACGCCAAATTCGTGCGCGGTCAGCTGGGCCGCCGCCTGGACATGAAGTTCACGCCCGATCTGAAGTTCCGCCACGACGAAAGCTTCGACGCCGCCAGCCACATCGACCGCCTGTTTGACGACCCCCGCGTCCGCGCCGACCTGGAGCGCCGCGACGAAGACGAGGGCGAAGACTGATGCTGGCGATCCTCCCCCGTCCTTCACGGGGGAGGGGGACCGCGCGCAGCGTGGTGGAGGGGGCGACCCCAGACACCGGCCTTGCGTCCGCCCCCTCCACCACTTCGTGGTCCCCCTCCCCCGCTTCGCAGGGGAGGATCTGAGGATGGCCCGCAAGAAGAAGGGCGACATCGTCGATGGCTGGGTCTGCCTGGACAAGCCGTTCGAGATGGGATCGACCGAGGCCGTCAGCCGCATCCGTCGCCTGTTCAACGCCCAGAAGGCCGGTCACGCCGGAACGCTCGACCCCCTGGCCAGCGGCATCCTGCCTATCGCGCTCGGCGAGGCGACCAAGACCGTGCCGATGATGATGGAGGCCCAGAAGGTCTATCGCTTCACCATCAACTGGGGCGTCTCGACCGACAGCGTGGACCGCGAGGGCGAGATCATCGGCCGCTCCGACGTGCGTCCCACGGTCGATCAAGTGAAGGCCGCCCTGCCTGCCTTCGTCGGCGAGATCGACCAGACGCCGCCGCGCTTTTCCGCCATCAAGGTGGACGGCGCCCGAGCCTATGACCTGGCGCGCGACGGCGTCGAGTTCGAGCTCCAGGCCCGGCGCGTGACCATCCATTCCGCCGAGGTCAGCGACGCGCCCGACGCCGACCACGTTGAAATCACAATCCGCACCGGCAAGGGCGTCTATGTCCGCTCGATGGCCCGCGATCTGGCTGCGGTTCTGGGCGCCGAGGGTCATGTCAGCGCCCTGAGACGCGAGCGCGTGGGGCCGTTCAGCACGCAAAACGCCGTCACTCTGGATTCTCTGGAGGAAATGGTGCATAGGGGCGCCGCCTCGGAAGGCTTGCTTGCCGTCGCGACCGCTCTGGACGACATCCCGGAACTGGCCGTGAATGAACAGGACGCCTTCTCGCTTCGGCAGGGACGCCCGATCGTTCTGCTCCCCCGTCAGGTGGAAACCCTCAAGGATCGTCTCACCGGCGGTTCGCGCACGGTTTCAGCCTTTCAGGGCCAGACCCTCGTCGCCCTCTGTCAGTTGCGGGCCGGCCGGCTAGAACCCGACCGCGTTTTCAACCTCTAGGCCCGCGCCATCCGGCAAGGGCCGAGACCCCACGGCCTCAAGTAGCGCGAAGCGCGATAGGCCAAGAAAGGACTCTTACGATGTCGGTTACTGCTGAACGCAAGCACGAGATCATCGCCGATAACGCCCGCTCCGCCGGCGACACCGGCTCGGCCGAGGTTCAGGTCGCGATCCTGTCGGAACGCATCGCCAACCTCACCGAACACTTCAAGACCCACAAGAAGGACAACCACTCGCGTCGTGGCCTTCTGAAGATGGTGTCGCAACGTCGCCGCCTGCTCGACCACCTGAACAAGGTCGACGCCGGTCGCTACCAGGCGCTCATCTCCAAACTGGGCCTGCGCCGCTAAGGCGTCGGATCAGTGTAGAATATGCTTTCGAGGCGCGGGCGGTCACGTCCGCGCCTCGTTGTGCAACTAAGCGCTTCCAGGCCAAGTGGCTGCCGGTTGGCCGCCCGGGAAGCGCGACTACAAGACACGACCTGTGCGCCGCAGGACTTACCGGCGCAGCTGCGAGGGCCATGACGGTCCTCTCCCGGTCGTCGCGATGGCGCGGCGGCCTCTGGATCGAAGGACTGAACGCCGACGCATCCGCCCCATGATGGGACCCCGCACGGAATACGCCGTCCGGGATACGAAAGACGAAATATGTTCGACATCAAACGCAAGACGATCGACTGGGCCGGCCGCCCGCTGACCCTGGAAACGGGCCGCATCGCCCGCCAGGCCGACGGCGCCGTGCTGGCGACCTACGGCGAGACCGTGGTTCTGGCCACCGTCGTCTATGGCCGCGCGCCCAAGCCCGGCCTGGATTTCTTCCCCCTGACGGTCAACTACCAGGAAAAGACCTTCGCCGCCGGCAAGATCCCGGGCGGCTACTTCAAGCGTGAAGGCCGTCCGTCCGAGAAGGAAACCCTGGTTTCCCGCCTTATCGACCGTCCGATCCGCCCGCTGTTCGTCAAGGGCTTCAAGAACGAGACCCAGGTCGTCGTGACCGTGCTGCAGCACGACATGGAAAACGATCCCGACGTTCTGGGCATGGTCGCCGCCTCGGCCGCCCTGACCATCTCGGGCGTGCCCTTCATGGGCCCCATCGGCGCCGCGCGCGTCGGCCTGATCGATGGCGAGCTGGTGCTGAACCCCGCCATCGACCTGATCCCGTCCTCGGACCTCGACCTGGTGGTCGCCGGTACGCAAGACGCCCTGATGATGGTCGAATCCGAAGCCAAGGAGCTGTCGGAAGAGAAGATGCTCGAGGCCCTGATGTTCGCGCATGCGGGCATGCAGCCGGTGATCGACGCCATCATCGAACTGGCTGAACACGCCGCCAAGGAGCCCTTCGACTTCCAGGCCGACGATCACTCCGACGTCGTCGCCTCGATCAAGTCGCTGGTCGGCGAAGACATCAAGAGCGCCTACACCCACGCCGGCAAATACGAGCGCCGTTCGGGCGTCGACGCGGCCAAGAAAGCCGCCGCCGCCAAGCTGGTGAAGACCGACGAGAACCCCGACGGCGTCGACGGTTCCAAGTTCTCGGCCGCCTTCAAGGAGTGCGAAGCCGAAGTCCTGCGTCGCGACATCATCGAGAACGCGCACCGCGTCGACGGCCGCGCCCTCGACAAGGTCCGCGCCATCGTGTCGGAAGTCGGCGTCCTGCCGCGCACCCACGGTTCGGCCCTGTTCACGCGTGGGGAAACCCAGGCCTTGGTCGTCGCCACCCTCGGCACCGGCGAGGACGAGCAGTACATCGACAGCCTGCAGGGCACCTACAAAGAGAACTTCCTGCTGCACTATAACTTCCCCCCCTATTCGGTGGGTGAAGCGGGCCGCATGGGTTCGCCCGGCCGTCGCGAAATCGGTCACGGCAAGCTGGCCTGGCGCGCGATCCGTCCGATGCTCCCGACCAAGGAAGACTTCCCCTACACCATCCGCCTGGTCTCCGAGATCACCGAGTCGAACGGCTCGTCCTCAATGGCCACGGTCTGCGGTTCGTCGCTGGCCCTGATGGACGCCGGCGTGCCGCTGATCCGTCCGGTCTCGGGCATCGCCATGGGCCTGATCCTGGAGCCGTCGGGCGAGTTCGCCATCCTGTCGGACATCCTGGGTGACGAAGACCACCTGGGCGACATGGACTTCAAGGTCGCCGGCACGTCGGAAGGCATCACCAGCCTTCAGATGGACATCAAGGTCGCCGGCATCACCAAGGAGATCATGAAGCAGGCCCTGACGCAGGCTTCGGCCGGTCGCCTGCACATCCTGGACGAGATGTCCAAGGCCATGGATGCGCCGCGCGCCGAACTGGGTGAACACGCGCCCAAGATCGAAACGATCAAGATCCCCGTCGACAAGATCCGTGAAGTCATCGGTTCGGGCGGCAAGGTCATCCGCGAGATCGTCGAGAAGACCGGCGCCAAGATCGACATCGGCGATGACGGCACCATCAAGGTCGCCGCCAACGACCAGGAGAAGATCGACGCTGCCAAGGCCTGGATCCAGTCCATCGCCTCGGAGCCGGAAGTCGGAACCATCTACTCCGGCAAAGTCGTTAAGGTCGTCGACTTCGGCGCCTTTGTGAACTTCTTCGGCGCCAAGGACGGCCTGGTCCACGTGTCCCAGATCGCTCTGGAACGCGTCGCCAACCCGGCCGACGTCCTGTCGGAAGGCCAAGAGGTGAAGGTCAAGTTCCTGGGCTTCGACGATCGCGGCAAGACCAAGCTGTCGATGAAGGTCGTCGATCAGGCCACGGGTGAAGACCTGACGGCCAAGATCAACGCCGAGCGCGCCGAGCGCGGCGAAGAGCCCCTGTCGGAAGACACCGGCGGTCGTCCGAAACGTGACGGCGGGGATCGCGGTGGCGATCGCGGACGTCGTCGTCGCGACTAAGCGACCTCGCATCCAAGACTGATGAGGCCCGGCGGAGCGATCCGCCGGGCCTTTTTCTTTGGGGCCGCGCAACGGCTGTCCGCGATTTCACTTGCCGCTTCGGCCCATGCAGTTTCCATTGCCGCATCCAAGTTTCGAGGGGCCGTTCCATGTTCGATCGTCGTCGTCTTCTTCAGTCCGCCGCCTTGGGCGCCGGTCTCGTCGCCGTGAGCGGCCCCGCCTTCGCGCGTCAGGCCGGGGCATCTCAGGGCGACGCCGCCGCCCAACTCAAAACCTTTATGGACGCCACGTTCGAGCAGACGCTGGACAAGAGCCCCGAGGTCGTCACCATGTTCGGCCTGGACAAGGGCGACCGCGCCGCCGCCAAGTCCAAACTGACTGTTCCGACCCGCGCCGAGGAAGACGACCAGCGCGCCTTCACGCGTCGCCAACGCGCCGAACTGTCCCGCATCGACCGCTCTAAACTCGATGCCCGCAACGCCAACTACTACGACAGCCTGACCCAGAATCTGGACGGGGTGATCGCCACCTACGACATTCCCTACGGCCAGGGCGGCTGGCCCAATCCGTACCGCGTCAGCCAGCAGGGCGGCGCCTATCAGTCCACGCCCGACTTCCTGGCCAACCAGCACACCATCGAGACGGCCGCCGACGCCGACGCCTATGTCGCCCGCGTCAACGCCTTCGCCGACGTGTTGATGGCCGAAACGGATCGACTGAAGGAAGACTATGCGCTGGGCGTCATCCCGCCCGACTTCATCCTGGCCAAGGCCATCCGCCAGCAGGACGGCGTCCTGGCGACCCCCGCGGCGACCTCGCCCCTGACCCAGTCGGTCGTGGATCGGGGCCGCGCCAAGGGCCTGACCGGCGACTGGGGCGCCCAGGTCGAACGGCTTGTGACCGAGCGGGTCTATCCGGCCCTGGCCGCCCAAAACGCCGTGCTGAAAGCAGCCCAGCCGAACGCCGTGCACGAGGCCTCGGTTCGACGCCTGCCGCAGGGCGAGCAGTATTACGCCAACAGCCTGCGCTACATCACCACGACCCGACTGACCGCCGACGAGATCCACCGCACCGGCGTGGAACAGATGGCCGATCTGACGGCGCGCGCCGATGTGTTGCTGAAGGCGCAAGGCCTGACGCAGGGTTCGGTCGCCGAACGGATCAAGGCCTTGGGGGATGATCCCAAATACGTCTACGCCAACACCGACGCCGGCAAGGCCGAGCTGATCGCCAAGCTGAACGCCCAAATGGCCGACATGCAGGCCCGCCTGCCCAACGCGTTCGGCCGCCTGCCCAAGGCCAAGGTCGAGATCAAGCGCGTCCCGCCCGAGATCGAGGCTGGCGCGCCGATGGGCTATTATAACTCGCCCAGCCTGGATGGGACGCGGCCCGGCATCTACTGGATCAATCTGAAGGACACGGCGGAATGGCCGTCCTGGACCCTGCCGACCCTGACCTATCACGAGGCGACGCCGGGCCACCACTTGCAGATCAGCCTGCAGCAGGAGAGCGAGTCGGCGCCGCTGCTGATGAACCTGCTGGGCTTCTCGTCCTACGTCGAGGGCTGGGGGCTATATGCCGAACAGCTGGCCGACGAACTGGGCGCCTATGAGAGCGATCCGGTCGGTCAGATCGGCTACCTGCAATCGTTGATGTTCCGCGCCGCGCGCCTTGTCGTCGACACCGGCATCCATTCCAAGGGCTGGAGCCGCGAAGAGGGCATCCGCTACATGATGGAGGCCTATGGCGATCAGGAAGGCGCGGCGACGTCCGAGGTCGAACGCTATTGCGGATGGCCGGGCCAGGCCTGCGCCTACAAGGTCGGTCACAACGAATGGGTCCGCCTGCGCGAAAAGGCCAAGACGACTCTGGGGCCCAGGTTCGACATCAAGGGCTTCCACGACACCGCCCTCGCCGCCGGCGGCGTGCCCCTGTCGGTGCTGGAACGGATCGTCGACGGCTGGGTCGCGACCCAGGCCTGACCGCCCCGGCCGCGCCGGGCCGATGAAGAGGATCGGGACGCGTCGGCGCGACGTGTCCCCCTACGAGAGTTGCCGCATGATCGATCGTCGCCGACTTCTGCTGACCGCCGCCGCCACGGCTGCGGTCGCCCCCGCCGCAGCGCAGGCCCAGACCCAGACGACCGCCGCCGATGCGGACGGACGCCTTAACAGCCTGCTGGACGGCTGGTTCGAAGCGGACATCGACGAAAATCCGGAGGGTGCGACCAACCTTGGCCTGGACCACGGCACGCGGGCGGGGCTTTCTGCAAAACTCAGCGAAGCCGGACCGGCCGCCATACGGAACGATCGTCAGAAGGCTGTGAGCCGCTGGGCGCAGTTGGACGCCTTCGACCAGAGCGGCCTGTCGCCCGCCGGGGCGCTGAACTACGCCATCGCGGCCTTCGGAGCCGAGACGGCGGCGCAGACGGCGCGCTTCGATTATGGGGCGGGACCGGGACGACCGTCGCCCTATATCGTGACCCAGCTGTCGGGCGCCTATTTCAGCACGCCCGATTTCCTCGACAACCAGCACAGGATCGAAGACGCGGCGGGCGCCGACGCCTTCCTGTCGCGGCTCGAGGCCTTCTCCGGCGTGCTGGAGGGCGAGACGGCCAAGATCCAGGAAGATGCGGGTCTGGGTGTCATTCCGCCGGACTTCATCATCGACCGGATGCTGCCGCAGATTCGAACCCTGCACGACACGCCCGCCGCCGATCTCGCCATGCTGAAGTCTTTGGCGCGCAAGACCGCCGGTCTGGGCCTGACCGGTTATGACGCCCGCGCCGCCGCTATCGTCGATCAGAAGGTCAAGCCGGCCCTGGCCGCTCAGATCGAAGCTTTGGAGGCCCTGCGTCCGCGCGCCACCCACGAAGCCGGGGTCTGGCGCCTGCCGGACGGCGAGGCCTTCTACGCCGCCGGGCTGAAGGCCAATACGACCACAACGTTGACGGCCAAGGAAATCCACGCACTGGGCCGCGAACAGGTCGCCGAGATCAGCGCCGAGATCGACGCCATCCTGAAGGCCCAAGGCTATACCCAAGGCACGGTCGGCGAACGCATCCAGGCCCTGAACAAGGACCCGGCCCAGTTGTTCGCCAATACCGATGCGGGCAAGGCCGAACTGCTGGCCTGGTTGAACATGCTGGTCTCCGATCTTGAGCCGAAACTGCCCCAGGTGTTTGGCCGTCTGCCCAAGTCGCACGTCGAGATCCGCCGCGTCCCGGTCTCGATCCAGTCGGGTGCGCCGGGCGGCTACTATCAAGGACCGCCGCTGGATGGATCGCGGCCGGGCGCCTATTACATCAACCTGCGCGACACCGGAAACTGGCCGCGCTTCGCCTTGCCGACGCTGACCTATCATGAAGCATCGCCGGGGCATCACCTTCAGGTGGCGCTGCAGCGCGAGTCCGACGAACTGCCGCAATGGCGACGCGCGGGAGGCTTCTCGGCCTATAACGAGGGCTGGGCCCTGTATGCCGAGGCGGTGGCGGCTGACGATCTGGGTGTCTATGCCGACAATCCATTGGGCCGGGTCGGCTTCCTGATGTCCTACCTGTTCCGGGCCGTGCGATTGGTTGTGGACACGGGCCTGCATTCCGAGCGCTGGAGCCGCGAACAGGCGGTCGACTATATGGCGACCTCAGGCGCCAAGCCATTGGATGCGTCCAACAGCGAGATCAACCGATACTGCGTCTGGCCCGGCCAGGCCTGCGCGTACAAGGTCGGCCACACCGTCATCGCGCGCCTGCGCAAAGAGGCCGAAGGCCGGCCCGGCTTCGATTTGCGGGCCTTCCACGACAAGGTGCTGGAGAACGGATCCTTGCCCCTGGCCGTCCTCGAACGCGTGGTCCGAGGACAGGCCTAGTCGGCGACGGTAAGGCCGTCGGCCTGGCGCAGGCGATTGTGGATGTCGGTGGCGGCGACGGCGGCTTCGGCGGTCGCGACGGCGATCTGGTTGAGGCCGCGCACCACGTCTCCGGCGGCATAGAGGCCCGGCACGCTGGTGGCCTGATGCAGATCGACCTCCAACCGGCCGTCGTCGGCCAGACGCGCGCCCAGCCCCCGGGCCAGGTCGGCGTTCGGCGATGTGCCCAGCGCCGAATAGACAAGGTCGAACGCGCGGCTCTGGCCAGCGTAACTCAGGGCCGTCACCCGGTCGTTCTCGATGTCGATTGCGTCCAGCGGCGCCAAGATCAGTTCGACGCCCAACCGTTCAAGTTCGTCACGCCGGCTGAGCGCGTCGGGCGCGCCGATGTGGATCAAGGTCACACGGTCGGAATAGGTGCGCATGAAGGCGGCCTCGCGCGCGCCCTTGTCGCTTTGGCCGATGATGGCGACAGCCTTGTCGGTCGCCTCATAGCCGTCGCAGATGGGACAGATGCGGACCAGCGCCTTTTGCACCGCCGCTTCGACGCCGGGCAGATCCGGACGGTGATCGACGACCCCGGTCGCCAACAGGACGGCGCGGGCGCGGATAGCGCGGCCATCCATCTCAGCGACGAAGCCGTCGCCGTCGTGGCTCAGGCGCTGGACGCGACCCGGTTCGACGACCGCGCCATATTCCTGGGCCTGTTCGCGCATCCGCATCAGGATGTCCGCGCCGGTGATGCCGGCCGGAAAGCCCGGCATATTGTGGCTGAGCGGGATCCAGCAGGCGCGGGGCGCGCCGCCATCCACCACCAGGGTCCGCCGACGAAAGCGCCCCAGATAGGTCGCCGCCGTCAGGCCGGCCGGGCCCGCGCCGATGATCAGAACCTCCGGATCGGTCACCGCGTGCGCCAAGTGACAGGCCAAAGATCGGACGGCACGCCGGCGCATTCGCCCATCACGCTTTCCTGCGTCAGGGTGAAGCCCTGTCCCGTCCAGGCCCAGGTCTGCGCCGCGCCGCAATCCCCGATGCCCCGCGCCTTGGCGAAGGCCGATAGGGTGCGGGTCTTGGGATGATAGGCGCCGTTGACGGTCGCGTTGTCCGGCATGACGGGATCGGAACCCGGCCCTTCCGATCCGGCGAGGATCGCGGGCCGAGGGTCGCGACCGCCCGGTCCTGTCAGGTACCAGTTGTGGGTGACATTGTAGGCGCCCGATCCGCAGGGCACGGCCCACAGCTCGGTGCGGGCGTCCAGCCGGGCGGACATGACCATGTCGCTGACAGCCGGCATGGCCGACTCCTTGAGGCAGTCGCCGACCTCGGTGCGGGCGCGCAGCGCGGCGGGCACCTTCTGGCTCTGATCGCCGAACCCAGCCTGATCGACGGCCGGAGCGGGGGTGACGATCGGCAGCGGCGGCGCGACAGGAACGAGGGCGGCCGGGCGGTCGCCGCGTCGGATCAGGGCGGTTGGCGTATCCAGACGTCCCTGCTTCTCGTCGATCCACAACAGGGCGGCGGCGGCGCCGTGCAGCGAGACCTCCTGGGTCGAGGCGCCGCGAATGATCATGACCTTGCCTTGGGCCAGGGCGTCGAGGGTAGTGCGGGCGCCGTCGCGGATCTCGCCGATCGGCGCCTCGACGTTGCTCGCGTCGCTGAGCACAGCCGGATAGGCGCGGCCGTCGATCGTCAGGCTGAGCGGCTCAGCAGCCTTGGCGTCGCCGTCCGGCCAATAGCCGAAGAGGATTTGCGGCTGGGCGTCCGGACCGGGCGCCAGGGTGATGCGGACCCAGCCAGCGGCGAACTCTGGCGCAAAGCCGAAGGCCCAGCATGTCCCGTCGTTGCCGCAGGTCGCGCTCCAGTCCCGGAAGGTCTTGGTTTCAGGGCGTATCTGCAGCACCGGCGCAGCGGCGGCCGGAGCAGCAGGACGAGCGGCCTTGGTCGCGGCAGGCGTCTTGGCCGCATCCTTGTCTCCGCATCCGGCGATGGACAGCGCAGACAGGACAAGGGCCGAAAGGGCGACGCCGCGCTACAGGCCGTTCAGGGTCATGCCTTCTTCAACTCCGACGGCTTGTGCGCCGCGCGTGCGCCGGTCTTGGCGCTCTCGACGATATACTCCGGATTATCCTTGGAGGCCGCAACCTTGTGGCCCTTGATCTTGGCCTCCGAGGTGACCTTCTTGACCACCTTGCCGGTCGTTGTGCCCTGGCTGTGGTCCCACTTCACCTTGTCGCCGGCCTTGAACGTCTTTTCTGACATGATTGTGCTTCCTGCTGTGTCGCTTCCTGTTCAGCGATCAGCCTGCGCATCAGTTCCGCATCGATCACGGGCGGCGCCTCGCAGAAGGTGACGATCCAGCGATCCACCAGCTGGCGCTCTTCCTCCGTCATCCTGCCGTCCGTCTCTATTGCTGGGTTCAAGAGAAGTCCGGGGGCGGCAAAGGGTTCAGGAACGATCTGCGTTATTCCGGGCGGTGACGACGGGCGGCGGGGTTTGCGCGGGCGCGCGGCCTCGCTATACCGCCGCCACGACATTCCCTTCCCCACAGTCACAGGCGGACCGTACGCATGGCCAAGATCAAGGTCGAAAACCCCATCGTCGACATCGACGGCGACGAAATGACCCGCATCATCTGGCAGATGATCAAGGACAAGCTGGTCTTCCCGTTCCTGGATCTCGAGCTGGACTACTACGACCTGGGCATGGAGAACCGCGACGCCACCGACGACCAGGTGACGATCGATGCGGCCCACGCGATCCAGAAGCACGGCGTCGGCGTGAAGTGCGCCACCATCACCCCGGACGAAGCCCGCGTGCAGGAGTTCGGCCTGAAGAAGATGTGGAAGTCGCCGAACGGCACCATCCGCAACATCCTGGGCGGCGTGGTCTTCCGCGAGCCCATCATCTGCTCGAACGTGCCGCGCCTGGTTCCGGGTTGGACCCAGCCGATCGTCGTCGGCCGTCACGCCTTCGGCGACCAGTACAAGGCCACCGACTTCCTGATGCCCGGTCCCGGCACCCTGACGATCAAGTTCGTCGGCGAGGACGGCGAAGTGATCGAGCACGAGGTCTACAAGGCCCCGGGCGCCGGCGTGGCCATGGCCATGTACAACCAAGACGCCTCGATCCGCGAATTCGCCCACGCCAGCTTCGCCTATGGCCTGCAGCGCAACTACCCGGTCTATCTGTCGACCAAGAACACGATCCTGAAAGCCTATGACGGCCGCTTCAAGGACCTGTTCCAGGAAGTGTTCGACGAACACTACGCCGCCGAGTTCAAGGCGCGCGGCCTGACCTATGAGCACCGCCTGATCGACGACATGGTCGCGGCCGCGATGAAGTGGTCGGGCGGCTTCGTCTGGGCGTGCAAGAACTACGACGGCGACGTGCAGTCCGACGTCGTGGCCCAGGGCTTCGGCTCGCTGGGCCTGATGACCTCGGTCCTGATGACGCCGGACGGCAAGGTGCTGGAGACGGAAGCCGCCCACGGCACCGTGACCCGCCACTATCGCCAGCATCAGAAGGGCGAGGCCACCTCGACCAACTCGATCGCCTCGATCTTCGCCTGGACGCGCGGCTTCAAGCACCGCGCCAAGCTGGACGACAACGCCGCCCTGGACCAGTTCGCCGACACGCTGGAGAAGGTGGTCGTGGACACCGTCGAGGCCGGCTTCATGACCAAGGACCTGGCGCTGCTGGTCGGCGACCAACAGGGCTGGCTGACCACCGAAGGCTTCCTCGACAAGGTCGCCGAGAACCTGAAGACCGCTCTGCCGGACGTGGGCTGAGGATAAGGGTGGACGTCCGTGCGGCGTCCGCCCCCTCCACCACGCTGCGCGTGGTCCCCCTCCCCCGCTTCGCTGGGGAGGAATGTCCTCAAGCAGCCCGAAGGGCGGTAGGACAAACAAGAATGAGCCCCGTCGGATCGCTCCGGCGGGGCTTTTCGTTGTGCGAAGGGCCGGGGCGTGCATGATCGGCGGTAATGAGGATGCGTTCGTGAAGCGGCTGTTCGGAAACCTGGTGCTGGCGGCGGTGGTCGTGGCGGTGCTGTCCTTCTTCGCGGCGCCCGCGGTGGCCTTCTTCGCCATTCGGTCGGCGGCCGAGGCGAACGACGTGGCGGGGCTGGCGCGGCTGATCGACTTCAACGCGGTGCGCCAGTCGTTGCGGCCGCAGCTGGCGGGACGGCCCGAGGCGATGGCGCCCGCGCCGTCCTTCCTGGAAGACCCCATCGGCGCCTTCCGGCGTCAGATCGAGCAGAACCCGATCCTGCGCCAGCCGGACGTCGACGCCTATCTGACGCCGGCCGCCCTCGACGCCCTGCTGAAGGGCGAGGGCCGATACGCCAGCCAGCGCACGTCGGCGGGCGTGGCGCCGGCCTCGGAGCGCAGTCGCAAGCCCTGGCCCAGCCCCGCCTACTGGAGCGTCAACCGGGCGCGGATGGCGGTGACGGATCAGGGCGGGTCGCGCACCCTGTTCACATTCGAGCGGCGCGGGCCGTTCGAGTGGAAGCTGGTTCACATCGGCCTGCCCGACGGGACGGCGCCGGCGACGCCGGCCGTCACCGTCACCACCCGATAAACCCGGCAACCGACGCCGCCCGGCCCGCGTTGGCTTTCCAAGGAGACGACATGAGCCGCAAGATCATCACCGGAGCCCTGATCGCCGTCGTCATCGGCGTGGTCGTCGCCCTGTTCGTCTCGCCCTTCATCGCCGCCCAGGCGCTGGTGCGGGCTGCGCGGACCGGGGATGCGGCCGGGCTGGAGCGGCAGGTGGACTTCCCGGCGTTCCGCACCAGCCTGAAGAGCGAGCTGAACGCGCGGGCGGCGCTGGAAATCCGCAACCGGACCAAGGGCGACACGGGCCTGGCGGCGCTGGGGATGCTGCTGGCCCCGTCGCTGGTCGAAGGCGCGGTCGACAACTTCGTCACGCCGCAGGGCATCGCCGCCATGGTCCGCTCCGGCGAGACGCCCGAGCCGGAACGGCCCGTGCCCGCTGACGACACCCCGGCCGCAGACAAGGACAAGATCCGCCAGTCCTGGGCCTATCGCGGGCTCAACACCTTCGCCGTCACCCTGACGCGCGACGACCGGCCGGACGATGCGCTGGTGCTGATCATGGAACGCCGGACGCCGTTTACCTGGAAGCTGGCCGGGGTCGATCTGACGCCCGACCCGATGGGTTGAGACGGTCGGGCACAAAAACACCGTCTAAAGTGTCTAATTCGTCTGATTGGACGGCGGGGCGCCGATCAGAAAAGTGAGTGCAATTGGTGCACTTTGTCTTGGGTGCGCGGCCTCCTCTGGGGTGAGCGGAGATTATAGGCCGGGTCCAGGGCGCGCTCAGGAAGCGGACGCTGCGGCCCTCTAAGCCGCTGAGTTGCAAGGTTTTCAGGTTCAAAATTGGGATGGCTTCCCTCTCCGGGTGGGAGAGGGCTTGAGCGCACGAGCGCGCAGCGATCGTACTTGCGCGAAAGGGTGAGGGTCGGGTGGTGCGACATGGCCCAGCGACCGACCCTCATCCGGCCCTGCGGGCCACCTTCTCCCACCGGGAGAAGGATCGAGGCGATTAAGCCAGCGCGTTTCGAATCGCCGCCAGACCGTCTTCGGCCTTGGAGCCGTCGGGAGCGCCGCCTTGGGCGAAGTCGGGTTTGCCGCCGGCGCCCTGGCCGCCCATGGCGATGACGGCGGCGCGGGCCAGGTCGGCGGCGTTGACGCGGTCGGCCCCAGTCCCGGCAAGGTCCGAGGTCACGGCGACGGTGACGGCCGCCTTACCCTCGGTGACGCCGATCAAGGCGACGACGCCGGTTCCAACCTGTTTTCTGAAGTCTTCGGCGACGCCGCGCAGACCCTTGCCGTCCACGCCGTCCAGCACGCGGGCCATCAGTTTGACGCCGTTGATCTCCTCAGGCGCGGACGACGCGCCCGAGCCGCCGCCCAGGGCCAGCTGCTTCTTCAGCTCGGCGACCTGCTTCTCCAGCGACTTGACCGAGGCGGACAAGCTGTCGACGCGGGCGGGGACGTCGGCGGTCTGGACCTTGAAGCTCTGGGCCAGCGAACGGGCGACGCCGGCCTGGGACAGCAGATACTGACGCGCGGCCTCGCCGGTCAGGGCCTCGATGCGGCGCACGCCGGCGGCGACGCCGGTTTCCTGAACGATCTTGAACAGGGCGATGTCGCCGGTGCGGGCGACGTGGGTGCCGCCGCACAGTTCGACCGAATAGGGGGCGTTGTCGCTGACCAGCGAGCGCCCCAGCGTCAGCACGCGGACCTCGTCGCCATATTTCTCGCCGAACAGGGCGATGGCGCCGGCCTCGATCGCCTCCTGCGGGGCCATCAGTTTCGTCTCCGCCGGGACGTTCTGGCGGATGACGGCGTTGACCTCGGTCTCGATGGCCGACAGTTCAGCCTCGGTGAGCGGGGCGCCGTGGCTGAAGTCGAAGCGGGCGCGCTCGGCGTCGACCAGCTGACCCTTCTGGGCGACGGCGGGGCCGAGCACATTCTTCAGCGCCGTGTGCAGCAGGTGGGCGGCGGAGTGGTTGGCGCGGCTGGTGCGGCGCTTTTCAGCGTCCACCAGCTGGGCGGCGCGGGTTCCGATCTCCAGCTTGCCGGCCGTGACCTGGGCCACCAGGACGTGCAGGTCGCCGGCGTGTTTGCGCACATCGATGACCTCGGCTTCCCCGCCCGGCCACTCCAGCGTCCCGTGATCGCCGGCCTGGCCGCCGCTTTCGGCATAGAAGGGGGTGGTGTCGAACAAGACTTCGACGATGTCGCCGGCCTCGGCGGTTTCGACCGGCGCGCCGGCGTTCATGATGGCCAGGACCTCGCCCGAGCCTTCGATATTGTCATAGCCGGTGAAGACGGTCGGGCCCATCCGGTCGCGGATCGCCAGCCATTCGTTTGTGTTGGCGGTCTGGCCCGAGCCCTTCCAGTTTTCGCGCGACCGCTGGCGCTGTTCGGCCATGGCGGCCTCGAAGCCGTCGACGTTGACCGAGAAGCCGCGACGACGCGCCTCGTCCTGGGTCAGGTCCAGCGGGAAGCCGTAGGTGTCGGACAGGGTGAAGGCCGTCTGGCCGTCCAGCATGTCGCCGGGACGGAAGCCCTGAACCGCCGTGTCGAACAGGGCCATGCCGCGGCCGAGCGTGGTGCGGAAGCGGACCTCTTCCTGCTTCAGCGTATCCTCGATGAAGGGCTGGGCGCGGGCGAGTTCGGGATAGGCGTCGCCCATCTGGGCCACCAGGGTCGGGACCAGACGGTGCATCAGGGGATCGGCGGCGCCCAGCAGGTGGGCGTGGCGCATGGCGCGGCGCATGATGCGGCGCAGCACATAGCCTCGGCCTTCGTTCGACGGCGTGACGCCGTCCGCGATCAGGAAGGACGACGAGCGAAGGTGGTCGGCGATGACCCGGTGGCTGGCGGCCTGGTCGCCGTCCGACTTGGTCGAGGTGGCGTCTTCAGACGCGGCGATCAGGGTCTTGAACAGGTCGGTTTCGAAGACCGAATGCACGCCCTGGAGCACGGTGGTCATCCGCTCGAGACCCATGCCGGTGTCCACGCTGGGCTTGGGAAGGTTGCGAACGATCTGATCGTTCTCCTTCTCATATTGCATGAAGACGTTGTTCCAGATCTCGACGTAGCGATCGCCGTCCTCATCCGGCGAACCGGGAGGGCCGCCGGCGATCTTGTCGCCGTGATCCCAGAAGATTTCGGTGCATGGGCCGCACGGACCCGAGTCGCCCATGGCCCAGAAGTTGTCCGAGCCGGCGATGCGAATGATCTTGTCGTCGGAGAAGCCGGTGACCTTTTTCCAGATCGCGGCGGCCTCGTCGTCATCGATATAGACGGTGACCAGCAGGCGTTTGGGGTCCAGGTCGAAGTCCTGGGTGACCAGGTTCCACGCCTTCTCGATGGCGTGTTCCTTGAAGTAGTCGCCGAAGGAGAAGTTGCCCAGCATCTCGAAGAAGGTCAGGTGGCGGGCGGTATAGCCGACGTTGTCCAGGTCGTTGTGCTTGCCCCCGGCGCGGACGCATTTCTGCGAGCTGGTCGCGCGCGGATAGGGCGGCTTGGCGGCGCCGGTGAAATAGTCCTTGAACGGCACCATGCCTGCATTGACGAAGAGCAGGCTCGGATCGTTCTGCGGCACCAGCGGGGCCGAATGGACCTTGGCGTGGCCGTCCGCCGCGAAATAGTCGAGGTAGGTGGCGCGGATCTCGTTCAGGCTGGGCATTCGGCGTGTCTTCGGCTGGGGCGGTCGCTAGGAACCGGCGTCATATAGGGTTTTGGCGGGGAGCGCATCATCTGCGCGGGGAGAGGCGCGCAGCACACGATCCTCCCCCGAGGAGCGCAGCGTAACGGGGGAGGGGGACCATGCGCAGCATGGTGGAGGGGGCGAAAGTCGTTAGGTGTTGAAAGGAGCGGTCAGCATCGGGGATGCGGTCGCCCCCTCCACCGCTTCGCGGTCCCCCTCCCCCGCTGGGCGGGGGGAGGATTATCTCAGACCCTCGGCGGCGGGCCGAACTTGCCGGACTGGTAGTCCTGGATCGCCTGGATGATCTCGTCGCGGGTGTTCATGACGAAGGGGCCGTGGCTGAAGACCGGCTCGCCGATGGGATCGGCGTGGCCCAGGAGGACGACGGCGTCGGTGGTCGCCGTGATCTGGACCGTGTCGCCATCGGTCAGGCCGGCGAGGTTCCATTGCGGCACCGGCGTTCCGGCGACGGCGATCTCGCCCTTGACCCCATAGAGGAAGACATTGCGGCCGGGGGCGACGGGCGTCTCGAACGTCGCACCGGCGGGCAGGCGCACGACCGCCAGATGGATGTCGATCAGGGACTGGATCGGCGCCTTCACACCCAGCCAGTCGCCGGAGACCGGCTCGACCGTGACGCCGGCCTCGGTCGTGAAGGTCGGGATGTCGGATTTCTGCAGCCCGATGTAGTCAGGCTTGGTCATCTTCAGCCGTGACGGCAGGTTGACCCACAGCTGCAGGATTTCCATCGGCCCGCCGTCGCGCTTGAAGGCGGCCGGTGACAGTTCGGCGTGGATCAGGCCGGAGCCGGCGGTCATCCACTGGATGCCGCCCGCCTTGATGATGCTCTCGCCGCCGCCGGAATCGTTGTGGGCCAGTTCGCCGTCCAGGATGAAGGTGACGGTCTCGAAGCCCCGGTGCGGGTGCGGGCCGAACGGCAGCCCGGCGTTGCCCGGCGCATAGGTCTGGGGCCCGTGGTGGTTCAGGAACAGGAAGGGATCGATCTGGTCCACGCCGGGACCGGGCACCGGACGCCGGGTGGTCAGGTCGCCGATGTCGTCGCGATGGGCGGGGTGCAGGCGAAGGACGGAACGGGGCTGGGTCATTCGCTACATATAGGGTGGCGGATCGGCGGTGGCGAGATCAGCCTGAACGGGTCGCCGTAACAGGACGGGCGCGGCCGTCCTGAACCCATTCTCCGGCCCAGCCACTCGCCGCCGCATGCAGACGCAGTTCGCCCTCCGACAGGGGAATGATGACGACCTCGCCCTGGGTCGAGACCGGGCCTGCGAAGCCCATTTGGTCGACCCCGGCCGGCGCATCCAGACGTCGCCAGGCGCCTTCGACCCGACGGCCCTCGCCCCTGTCGGTCAGGGACAGCGACAGCAAGGGTCTTCCGTCCGGCTGGGCGATGCGCCAGCGGCCGTCCAGCGGGCCCATTGCGGCTTCGGCGTCGATCGCGGCCTGGGCCACGCCCTGGTCGTAGGTGGTCTGGCTGTCGGAGGGGCTGAACTCATAGTCGCCGGCGTAGTCGTCGACCGCAACCGGGGCCGTCAGGGAACGGCGATGCAGGTCGGTCGCGGCGTCCCCCTCGGCCGTTTCGCGCCCGAAACGGGACGGCGGCTGATAGGGGTGGACGGCCGGCGCGCGATAGGTTTCCGGCGTCGCGTCCAGAAGACCGGTCGTCTGGATGGCGGGCTCCAGGGCGACGGCGGACATCAGGGCGAGCAGCAACATGACCCCACCCTGCCAAATCGCCGGGCGCGTCGCCTAGCCGTCGATCGGGCGCTGAACGCAAACGTGATCCGTCGTGATGGAACCGACGTAAACCGCACAATCTGTCGATCTGGGGGTCTGCGCGTTGACACCGGCCCCACAGGGTCACAAAAGCCTTCGCAACCGCACACGGCGATTGAATTCATTCGCTTTTGAGAACCATTCGCATGAACCAGCCCAACCCGACGCCGGGTGGCGCCTCAAGCGACCGGACGGGTCGCTTCGTCACTCAACCGAACGGACATATCGCGCCGCTGTCGCCCCACATGGGCGTCTGGCGCTGGCACGTCACCATGACGGCCTCGATCCTGTTCCGCGCGACGATCATCGCCGCCACGGTCGGCGTGCTGTTCGTCCTGGCCTGGCTGGGCGCGCTGGCGTTCGGGCCCGAGGCGTTCCAGAGCGCGCTCGATCTGGCCGGATCGCCGCTGGGCCTGCTGGTCTTCTTCGGTCTGACGGTCGTGCTGTTCTCCTTCATCCTGAACGGCGCGCGCCACACCTATAACGACACCGGCAACGGGCTGACGGTGAAGTCGGCGACCGCCCTGTCGAACATCGCCGTGTGGGGGCCGGTCCCGCTGGCCGTGCTGTTCTGGGTCGTGCTGTTCGCCACGGGGAGGGTTTCGCTGTGAGCGGCGCCGCAAAGTTCAAGAACAACGTCAAGGTCTCCGAGCGTCACGGCGCCGGTGAATGGCTGATCGAGCGCATCCTGCTGGTGGCCCTGCTGCCGCTGGGCCTGTGGGTCGCCTCGACCGGCTTCACCTTGGCGGGCGCCGGCTATGACGCGGCGATGGCCTGGTTCGCCAATCCGCTGAACGCCGCCCTGATGGCGATCACCGCGGTGATCTTCTTCGGCTACGTCAGCCTGGCTTGGAAAGTCATTCTGGAAGACTACGTGCCCAACGTCGGAACGCGCGGCCTTCTGGTCCTGCTGCTGAACGTCGTCTTCCTGGTGCTGGCCGCCGCCAGCGTCTTCTTCATCGTGCGGCTGGCGCTGGGTTCGGCGCCGCTGCCCGCTGGTTTCGGAGCCTGATTACCTGATGGCCGCTTACGAACTGATCGATCACGAATATGACGTCGTCGTCGTCGGCGCTGGGGGCTCGGGCCTTCGCGCCGCGCTCGGCGCCGCCCAGCAGGGGCTGAAGGTCGCCTGCGTGACCAAGGTCTTCCCCACCCGCTCGCACACCGTCGCGGCCCAGGGCGGCATCTCCGCCTCGCTCGGCAACATGGGCGAGGACAGCTGGCAATGGCACATGTACGACACCGTCAAGGGGTCGGACTGGCTGGGCGACCAGGACTCGATCGAATATCTGGTCCGTAACGCGCCCAAGGCCGTCTATGAGCTGGAACACTGGGGCGTGCCCTTCAGCCGCACCGAAGAAGGCAAGATCTATCAGCGCGCCTTCGGCGGCATGACCCGCAACTTCGGCGAAGGCCCGGTGCAGCGCACCTGCGCCGCCGCCGACCGCACCGGCCACGCCATCCTGCACACCCTGTACGGCCAGTCGGTGCGCCGCGAGGTGAAGTTCTTCGTCGAATATTTCGCGCTCGACCTGATCATGCAGGACGGCGCCTGCACCGGCGTGACGGCCCTGCAACTGGACAACGGTCAGCTTCACCAGTTCCGCGCCAAGATGGTGGTTCTGGCGACCGGCGGATACGGCCGCGCCTATTTCAGCGCCACCTCGGCCCACACCTGCACCGGCGACGGCAATGCGATGGTGCTGCGCGCCGGCCTGCCGTTGCAGGACATGGAGTTCGTGCAGTTCCACCCGACCGGCATCTATGGCGCCGGCTGCCTGATCACCGAGGGTGCACGCGGCGAGGGCGGTTATCTGACCAACTCGGAAGGCGAGCGCTTCATGGAGCGCTATGCGCCGACCGTGAAGGACCTGGCCCCGCGCGACATGGTCTCGCGCTCCATGACCATCGAAATCCGTGAAGGGCGCGGCGTGGGTCCGAACAAGGACCACATCTTCCTGCACCTGGATCACCTGGATCCGAAGATCCTGCACCAGCGCCTGCCGGGCATTTCCGAAAGCGCCAAGATCTTCGCCGGCGTGGATGTGACCAAGGAGCCGATCCCGGTCCTGCCGACCGTCCACTACAACATGGGCGGCATCCCCACGAACTATCACGGCGAAGTCCTGACGCTGCGCGACGGCAACCCCGACAGCGTGGTTCCGGGCCTGATGGCCGTGGGCGAGGCGGCGTGCGTTTCGGTGCACGGCGCCAACCGCCTGGGCTCCAACTCCCTGACCGACCTGGTGGTGTTCGGCCGCGCCGTCGGCCTGCGCTGCGGTGAAGTCGTCGACAAGGCCTCGGCCGTGCCGTCGGCCTCCAAGAGCCAGACCGACCAGCACCTGGCCCGCCTGGACCGCTTCCGCTACGCCGACGGCTCGACCCCGACCGCCGAGCTGCGTCTGTCGATGCAGCGCGCGATGCAGGCCGATGCGGCGGTGTTCCGCACCGGCGAAACCCTGCAGCAGGGCACCGACAAGCTGCGCGCCATCGAGGCGGCCGGCGCCGACATCAAGACCACCGATCGCGGCCTGATCTGGAATACGGACCTGGTCGAGACGCTGGAGTACGACAACCTCATCGCCCAGGCGATGGTGACGATCGAGGGTGGTCTGAACCGCACGGAATCGCGCGGCGCCCACGCCCGCGAAGACTATCCCGATCGCGACGACGTCAACTGGATGAAGCACACCTTGGCGTGGAAGCGTCCGGGAGAGCAGGTCCAGATCGATTATCGTCCGGTCCACAACTACACCATGTCCGACGACATCGCGTATATCGAACCGAAGGCGCGGGTTTACTAAGATGGTCCAGCTTACTCTCCCCAGAGGCTCCAAGCCAACGACCGGCAAGGTCCACAAGGCCGCGCCGGGCTCCAAGGACGTGAAGACCTACAAGGTCTATCGCTACGATCCGGAGACCGACGCCGATCCGCGCTGGGACACCTATGAGGTGCCGACCGGCGACCACGGCCCGATGCTGCTGGACGCCCTGATCCACATCAAGAACACCATCGATCCGACCCTGTCGTTCCGGCGCTCGTGCCGAGAGGGCATCTGCGGCTCGTGCTCGATGAACATCGACGGGCGCAACGCCCTGGCCTGCACCAAGGGCTGGGACGAATGCGCGTCCAACAACATCACCATCTCCCCCCTGCCCCACCAGCCGGTGGTCAAGGACCTGGTGACGGACCTGAGCCTGTTCTACGCCCAGTACGACTCGATCCAGCCGTATCTGCAATCGGACGAGCCCGACCCCGAAAAGGAACGTCTGCAGACCCCGGCCGAGCGCGAGAAGCTGGACGGCCTGTACGAGTGCATCCTGTGCGCCTGCTGCTCGACGTCCTGCCCCAGCTACTGGTGGAACCAGGAAGAATACCTGGGCCCGGCGGCGCTGCTGCAATCCTATCGCTGGATTTCCGACAGCCGCGACGACGCGACCCAGAAGCGCCTGGACGACCTGGAAGACCCGTTCAAACTGTATCGCTGCCACACGATCATGAACTGCGCCCAGGTCTGCCCCAAGGGTCTGAACCCGGCCAAGGCCATCGCCGAGACCAAGAAGCTGATGGTCGCGCCGAGCCGCAAGAAGGCGGCCTGAGTATCCGGCGCCGGGGGCCTTGCCTCCGGCGCCGCCTCGTTTAAGAGCGGCGCATGGCCAGCATCACCTATATCGAGCATGACGGAACCGAGCACGTCGTCGACGTGAAGTCGGGGCTGAGCGTCATGGAAGGCGCGATCCGCAACAATGTGCCGGGCATCGACGCGGACTGCGGCGGGGCCTGCGCCTGCGCGACCTGCCATGTTTATGTCGACGACGCCTGGCGCGAGGCGACGGGCAAGCCGTCGGCGATGGAAGAATCGATGCTGGACTTCGCCGAAGAGGTCGAGCCGAACAGCCGCCTGTCGTGCCAGATCCGGGTGTCGGACGCGCTGAACGGCCTGATCGTGCGGTTGCCGGAAAACCAGCACTGAAATGATCGACGCGCGGCTGATCGACAGGATCGGCCGATGGATCGACCAGCGCACCGAGGCGATGGGCCAGGACAGTCCGCCGCCGGTTCTAGGGATCGCGGGTTCGCAAGGTTCGGGAAAATCGACCCTGGCCAAAGCCGTCGCCGAGCGGTTCGGCGGGGCGAGCCTGTCGCTGGACGACGTCTATCTGACCAAGGCGGAGCGGGCGGCCATGGCGGCGCGGGTGCATCCGCTGTTCGCCACGCGCGGGCCGCCGGGGACGCATGACCTGGGGGTTCTGAACCGTCTGCTGGATCGGTTGCAGGCGGCGAGGCCGGACGATCTGACGCCTCTGCCGCGTTTCGACAAGCTGGCCGACGACCGGGCGTCCGAGGCGGACTGGCCAGTCGTGAAAGGTCGGCCGCGCGTCATCGTGCTGGAGGGATGGTGCCTAGGCGCGACGCCGCAGGCCGAGGCGGACCTGGTTGCACCGATCAACGCCCTGGAAGCCCAGAAGGATGTCGGGGGCGAATGGCGCAGGGCGGTCAATGCAGCGCTGAGCCAGCCCTACCTCCGCCTGCGCGCGCGGCTGGACGCTCTGGTCTTTCTCAAGGCGCCGGGGTTCGATGTCGTGCTGGACTGGCGCTGCGAGCAGGAGGCGGGATTGATGGGGCAGGACGCCGTATCGCCCGAGCTACGCGCGGCCCTGGAGGTCTTCATCCAGCATTATGAGCGCCTGAGCCGGCATATGATGTCGGGCGGCGTGGAGGCCGACATGATCGTCGCTCTGGACCGGAAACGCGGGGTTCGCAGCCTTGAAGGCGGGCTTGGCGCCTGAGCCGCATCTGTGCGTTATCGGACCATGAGCCTGTTTGGATCCAAGCCCGCCGTCGAGCCCGACCGCCGCATGGGCGCGCGCCGACCCGCAAACGCGCGCGGTGTGATCTGTGCGCCCGGCCTGGAGACGGCGTGTCTGATCGTCGATCTGTCGGACGCGGGGATGAAGCTGCGGCTGGACAGAGGCGGGGCCTTGCCGCGCGAGGTCGTGGTGGTCGATGTGGCTGCGGGCGTCGCCTATCCCGCCACCGTCGTCTGGCAGCGCGGGCAGGAGGCCGGGCTGAGGCAGACCGGGGCGAAGTCGCTGAGAGGCCTAGCGCCGGCGAGGCTGATCCCCGCGCGCGACGCCTGGCTGAGGGCCGGCGGCCAATGATCGGCCGGGCTAGTCCGCCGTATCGGCGGGCATGGAGCCGGCGTTGATGGCGATGCGGCCCACCAGCCCCTTGACGATCAGGTCCAAGGCCGATCCCTCACGATAGTCGGCGGCGGCGACGAAGTTCACCCGGTCCTCCGAGATCAGGGAATAGACCTTCTTCTGATCCCGCTCGTTCGAGCGCGGATCATAGACGGCGATCGAGAAACCGCCCTTGGTGTGCATCATCTTCATGGTCGGCACGTCGGTGTCGCCGTCGCCGATGAAGATCATCCGGTCGAAAGGCACGGCGCGCTCGTCGTCGGGGATGAAGTGGTTGATGCGTTCGTGCTCCCAGTGATTCTTCACGCCCTTGTTGATGCGGAACAGATACTGGGTCTTGGTGGTGTAGTTGACGCCGACCGCCGGCCAGGCGGCCTCGCCCTTGTCGTCATAGACGTAGTGGGAGGCGAAGACGTGGGTCAGGGCGGGGCGGATCGGCGTGCCGTCGATCATCTCCTCCAGCCCGGCGGAGATGATGTAATGCTCGATCTCCAGCCCGTATTTGGCGCCGAAGGCGTTCATCCGGTCGAACCAGCTAAGGTCCTTCAGTCCCTCGAACAGAGCCACCGCCTCGCCGTGCTGGCGCAGGGTCTCGCGCGTCACCGGGGTGCCGTTCTGACGCGCGTGGTGCAGCATCAGCTGCATGTACATCAGGATGCCGTCGCCGTCGGCGTCCTTGGTCAGGCGCTCGGCCTCTTCCCAGAAGGCGCCGATGCCCATGCCGACGGAGGGAATGAAGGACACCTCCTGCATATTGCCGCGCGCCAGGGTGCCGTCGAAATCATAGATCAGGGCGGTCTTCAGCAGCGGGGTCTTGGGTTCGGCCGTATCGGACATGGGGGCGAGATCCTTGGTGGAACCCGCCCTCTATATCAGCCCGCCGCGCCCGTCGATTGGCGCCGCTGACCGAAGGTGGGCGCCGCCGCCTTCTGCTCGGCCCAGTAGTCGGCGCCCGTCGTCGGCTTGAACATGGTGCGGGGCGACCCGTTGCGGGCCACCACGGCGAAGGTGTTGGTCGAGGCCTGATAGATCAGGGTGTCGCCATTGGGCCGTTTGACGGTCTCGGCGTCGCGCGGAGGCTTGGTCGTGAAAGCCGTGACCTTGGTCAGATAATCCTCGGCCGAGCGCGCGCCGAAGTCTGCGCCGTTGCGGTCGTAGAGACGCGCGATCTTGGCGTCGACGGTTTCGCGCCGATTGGCGGTCAGGACGGGCTTTCCTGAGGCGTCGCAGCCTCTTCGCTTGCCGTCGGCATGGACGTCAGGGCGACGGGTTCGGCGCTCGCCGTCCGATCCCGCGTCTCGACCGCCGAACTGTTGTCGCAGGCACTCAGCCCCAGCAGACCGCACAGGACCAGCGCGGTCCCTCCCCTCGTCAGCATTCTCATTCCTCCCTCCAGATACCCGCTGGGCGCGACGAAAGCACAACTTTATTGTTCGTGCAATGTTCTCGTCTCGACGGCGCCACGCGCGGCGGCTAGACCGTGGGCATGGACAATCGCCTCCTTTCGAACCGCAAGATCCTGCTGATCGTGGGCGGCGGCATCGCGGCCTATAAGGCGCTGGAGCTGGTGCGGCTGATCGCCAAGGCGGGCGGGCAGACGCGGGTGATCCTGACGGAATCCGGCGCCGAGTTCGTCACGCCCCTGTCGCTGGCGGCGCTGAGCGGGCATCCGGTGCGGTCAGGGCTGTTCCACCCGGACGACGAGACCAGCATGGGTCATATCGAGCTGTCCCGCTGGGCCGATCTGGTGGTGGTGGCGCCGGCGACGGCGGGACTGATCGCCAAGGCGGCGAATGGTTTGGCCGACGACCTGGCCTCGACGACCCTGATCGCCACGGACAAGCGGGTGCTGCTGGCGCCGGCGATGAATGTGCGAATGTGGGAGCATCCGGCGGTCCAGGCCAATATGGAACGATTGAAGGCCTTTCCGGGCTTCCACGGCGTCGCGGTGGTGGGGCCGGACGACGGCGAGATGGCCTGCGGCGAATATGGGCTGGGTCGGATGGCGGAGCCCGCCGCGATCCTGGAGGCCATTGTGGGCCTGCTGGCAGGCGCGGCCGGACGACCGCTCAAGGGACGCAAGGCCGTGGTCACGGCCGGGCCGACGTTCGAACCGATCGACCCGGTGCGGGGCCTGACCAATCGCTCCAGCGGCAAACAGGGCTACGCCATCGCCGCCGCCCTGGCCGAACTGGGCGCAGAGGTGACGTTGGTGTCGGGGCCGACGGCGCTGGCGGCGCCGACCGGCGTGACGCGGATCGATGTGGAGAGCGCGCTGGAGATGCAGGCGGCGACGCAGAGCGCCCTTCCCGCCGACATCGCCGTCCTGTCGGCCGCCGTCGCCGACTGGCGCATCGACACCATCGCCGGCGGCAAGATCAAGAAGGGACCCGGCGGCCCGCCGACCCTGGCCCTGATCGAAAACCCCGACATCCTGGCCGGCGTCGCCGCGCCCGGTCCGAACCGCCCGGCCCTGGTCATCGGCTTCGCCGCCGAGACGACGGATCTGGAAGCGAATGCGCGCGCCAAGCTGTCGCGAAAGGGCTGCGACTGGATTCTGGGCAACGACGTGTCCGACGACGTGTTCGGATCGGACGGCAACGCCGTGCTGCTGGTCACCGCCGATCGGACCGAGACCTGGCCGCGCCAGTCCAAGACCGCCATCGCCCGGGCCGTCGCCGTCCGCATCGCCGATCATTTCAAGGCCCCCGAATGACTGAGACCCCGATCCAGATCCTGCGCCTGCCGCATTCCGAAGGTCTGCCCCTGCCCGCCTATGAGACGGCCGGGTCGGCGGGCATGGACCTGCGCGCCGCAGTGCCCGAGGATCAGCCGATGACCCTGGCGCCGGGTCAGCGGGCGCTGGTGCCCACGGGGCTGAAGATCGCCCTGCCGCTGGGGTATGAGGCCCAGGTGCGGGCGCGCTCGGGACTGGCTTTGAAACACGGCATCATCTGCCCCAATGCGCCGGGCACCATCGACAGCGACTATCGCGGCGAGTGCGGCGTCATCCTGGCCAACATCGGCGCCGAGCCCTTCGTCATCCGCCGCGGCGAACGCATCGCCCAGCTTGTGATCGCCCGGCATGAGCGGGCGGACTGGATCGAGGTCGAAACGCTGGACGAGACCGCACGCGGGGCGGGCGGGTTCGGATCGACGGGGCGCTGACGCCCTAAACCAGCGGCGCCGTCGGCTGGATGAGGCTGGCCTTGCGGCGGATATGTTCGCGCCAGGCGGTGTAGAGGCCGCTGCTCGCGATCAGGGCGGCGCCGGCCAGGGTGGTGAGGGTGGGCGTCGCGGCCATCAGCCACCAGCCGAAGACGATGGCGCCGACAATCTGGAGATAGTCGAAGGGCGCGACCACGGCGACCGGGGCCTTTTGCAGCGAGGCGGTCATGAACAGCTGGGCCAGACCGCCGGCGACGCCCGATCCGATCAGCAGGCCGAAGGTGCCGAGCGCGTGCCAATGGCCGACGAAGGGCAGCAGGATCGCCCCCACGACCGAACAGGCGACGAAGAACCAGAAGACGATGGCGGCGACGTGTTCGGTGTCGCGCAGCTGTCGCAGCGTAATGGTCACGCCGGCCGTCAGCACCGCCCCGATCAAGGCGAAGGCCACGCCCGCCAGCGGCAGGACCGAATGGCCGACGCCCGGCCGCATGACGACGATCACGCCGATGAAACCGACCGCGACGGCGGCCCAGCGGCGCGGGCCGACCGCCTCCTTCAGCACGAAGAAGGACAGGATGGTGGCGAAGATCGGGGCGGTGAAGCTGAGGGTCGTCGCGTCGGCAAGGGGTAGAAGGGTCAGCGTCTGGAACAGGCACAGGATGGCCGCGACGCCCAGGGCGCTGCGTCCCAGATGGGCCAGGGGGCGGCGCGTCGACAGGGCCGAGAGGCCGCCCGGCTGGGTCAGCACCCAAGCCAACACCACCGGCAGGCCGAAGAAGGCGCGATAGAACAGCATTTCCGGCGCCGCGACGCCGTCCTGCGACGCCAGCTTCAACGTCGCCGTCATGATCGAGAAACAGCCGGCGGCGGCGATGCGCAGAAGAATGCCGCGGACGACATCCTCGCCCGCGGCTTTCGATGGATCAGGCGAAGGCCGCGCGGCGGCGACCATGTCGCGCGCTTAGGCCTGGCCGGTTTCGACCGGCTGCTGGGCGATCTGTTGCTGGCGCGCGATGTAGATGGCGGCGAAGTCGATCGGGTCCAGCTGGAACGGGGGATAGAAGCCGCCGTCGGCCGTGGCGCCCGAGATGATCTCGCGCGCGAACGGGAACAGGTAGCGCGGGCATTCGATCAGCAGCAGCGGCTCGATGTCCTGCTCCTGAACATTGGCCAGCTGGAACAGGCCGCCATAGACCAGTTCGACGTGGAAGACGGGCTGGTTCTCGTGGGTCGCCTTGATCGAGAGCTTCAGGTCCAGTTCGAACAGGCCGTCGGGGCGACCCTGGGCGGCCATTTCGACGCCGAGGTCGATTGCGGGCTTGCCGTCTATGCGTAGGGATTCCGGGGCGCGCGGGTTCTCGAACGAGAAGTCGCGAACGTATTGCGCCAGGATGCGGAAGCCGGGACCGGCGGGCTGGCCCTGCTGGGCGTCGCCTTGCTGGGGCTGTTCGGCGGGAGGAGCGGCGTCGGTCATGAAACGGTCTTTGGCGCAGTTTGGGGCCGATGAGGCCGGAATGAGGCGCCGCGACTACCATGCCGGGACGCTTGGCCGCAACGTCGCGCGCGCGATTGGGGGCGCGCTTCGCCTTGCCTCACCCTATATGAGCCCGTAATCACGCCAGACTAAGTGTTTGGCGCACCCGTCGTTCGCTACAGGAATCTCCTCTTGAACATGCCGGTTCAGTTCCAGGTCGTCGTCTTCGCCTTCATTGCAGCCTTTGTGCTGTTTCAGCTCTACAATGTGCTGGGCAAGCGGGTGGGCCGTCAGCCGCAGGAAGACGCCAAGATCGCGCCGCCCGGCCCGGCCCAGGCCGAAACGCCCAAGATCGCGGCGATCGACCCGGCGACCCTGGCCTCGATCGCCAGCCTGAAGGCGCGCGATCCGGCGTTCGACCCGGCCCGTTTCCTGGACGGCGCGCGTCAGGCCTATGAGACCATCGTTCGCGGCTACGCCGCCGGCGACAGGGCCGCGCTGAAGCCGTTGCTGAAGCCGAACGTCTTCGCCTCGTTCGAGGCCGGCATCGCGGCGCGCGAGACGCGTGGCGAGACCGAGACGGTCGAGTTCCTGTATCCCCCCCGGGCCGATCTGGAAGGCGCAGTGGCCGAGGGCGACAAGGCCGTGGCCAAGGTACGCTTCCTGGCCGAACTGCGCAGCCGGGTGACCAAGGCCTCTGGCGAAACGGCAGACGCGACGACGGGCGAGCCGCTGGTCGAGGAACGCCGCACGGCCGAACACTGGACCTTCGAACGCACCCTGGGCGCTGCGGACCCGAACTGGGTCCTGGCGCGCGTCGAGCCGGCCAACGCCTGATGGCGGTTTGCGGCCGGTCGGGCGCGCTGGCGACGCTGACGGCCGCCCTGGCTGTCGCGGCCTGTTCGACCGGGCCGATGACGCCGACGGGCGCGACGGGGACGACAGGGCCGCAGACAGGGCCGATGCCCTATACGCCCTCGCCCAATCCGACCCCGCCTCCCGCGCCGTCCGACGCCCTGAGCCCCGCCGTGCTGCCGGGCTGGAGCCAGGAGGACCATCTGGCCGCCTTCCGGGCCTATGTGGACGGGTGCGGCGCGGCGCGTGACGCGGCCGCCGGCCGGGTCTGCGGACGCGCCAAGGCCATGGCGACGACAATGACGATCACGCCGTCGCAGGCGCGCGCCTTCTTCGAGGCCAGCTTCAGCGCGATCCCGGCTCAGACGCCGGACGGGCGACCGGGCCTGCTGACCTCCTATTTCGCGCCCGAATATCCGGCGCGGCGACGACCGGACGCCGAGTTCTCGGCCCCCATCCTGCCCAAGCCCGCCAATCCACGCGCGGCCGGCGACCGGGCCTATATCGAATCCGCCGCACGGCCCGAGCAGGCCTTGGCCTGGATGCGGGCCGAGGACCTGTTCTTTCTGCAGATCCAGGGGTCGGGCTATCTGACGTTCGAGGACGGCACGCGCGGCCGCGCCGCCTATGCCGCCGACAACGGCAAGCCGTTCGTGGGCATCGCCCGACCGATGGCGCAGCAGGGATTGTTGCCGCAGAACGGCACCTCCGGCGATGCGATCCGGGACTGGCTGGCCAGCCACCGGGGCTATGAGGCGCAGGCGGTCATGGCGCTGAACCCGCGCTACATCTTCTTCCGGCTGGACCCGGACGATGACGGCCACCCGGCGGGGGCGGCGGGCGTGCCCCTGACCGAGCGGCGGGCCATCGCGGTCGACCCGGCCCACTGGCGTTATGGCGAACTGGTCTGGCTGGAGGCCGACGGGGGCAATCTGCGCGGCGCCACGGCCAGCTATCGCGGTCTGGCCATGGCGCTGGACACGGGATCGGCCATTCGCGGACCGGTGCGCGCCGACCTCTATATGGGTCGCGGCGACCGCGCGGGGGCTGAAGCCGGGACCGTGCGCCACCCCTTGCGGATGTGGCGCCTGGTCCCGAAGGGTTAGGCGACGGTCTGGGTCACCGCGATATTGCCCCGCGTGGCGTGCGAATAGGGGCAGACGGTATCCGCCTCGGCGACAAGGGCTTCGGCCTCGGCGCGATCCACGCCAGGCAGGCTGACCTCCAGCGCCACCTCCAGGCCGAAGCCCTTGTCGCTGCGCGGACCGATGCCGACCGTGGCGTTGACGGCGGCGTCGGCAGGCACTTTGGCGTAACCGCCCTGAGAGGCGACGAACTTCATGGCGCCGAGGAAGCAGGCCGCGTAGCCAGCCGCGAACAGCTGTTCGGGGTTGTTGCCGACGCCGGCGCCGCCCAGCTCCTTAGGCGTGCCCAAGGCGACATCCAGAGAGCCGTCGGTGGTGGCGGCGCGGCCGTCGCGGCCGCCCGTCGCGACGGCGGTGGTGCGGTACAGGGTGTTGATGGACATACAAATCAGCTCCGGGGAGGTCGTAAATATCGTGCGCGATTTAATCGCGTGACATGATTTAGTGCGCCAGATAGGAGGCGTCAAGCTTGCGATTGTATCGCGTGCGATTATTATCTACCTATGACCTCACCCGCCCCCTCCCCCGCCGCCATGGCCGTCGATGACATGCTGTGTTTCGCCGCCTATTCGGCGAACCTGGCGTTCAACCGGTTCTACAAGCCGCTGCTGGACCGGATGGGCCTGACTTATCCGCAGTTCCTGACCATGGCCCTGCTCTGGCGTGAGGACGAACAGACGGTCGGCCGGCTGGGCGAGCAGCTGTTTCTGGAATCCAACACCCTGACCCCGCTGATCAAACGGCTTGAGGCGGCCGGGCTGGTGACGAGGGCGCGCGACAAGGCGGATGAGCGGGTCGTGCGCGTCAGCCTGACCGACGCAGGACGGGCGTTGGCTGTCGAGGCCGCCTGCCTGCCGCAATCGGTATTGGACGCCACCGAGATGACGCCCGAAGCCCTGACCGACCTGCGCCAAGGCCTGGGGGCGCTGCGCGACAAGCTGCGGGCGGCCCAGCCGCCGGCCGAGGGCTAGGCCAGGTCTTCGATCTCGTCTTCGGTCAGTTCGCCGGGGACGATGGTGACGGGCAGTTTGCGGCCGCCGATCTGCGCGCCTTGTTTGATGATGGCCGAGACCAGCGGGCCGGGGCCGCGCGAGCTGGTTCCGGCGGCCAGGACCAGGATCTTGATGTCGGGATCGGCGGCGACGACCTTCTTGATCGCGGCCTGGGCCTCGCCCTTTTCGATCAGGAAGACCGGCGCGGCGCCGGAGCGGGTCTGCGCCTCCTCGCCCAGGCGGTTGAGCAGGATTTCCGCCTCCTGGCGCTGCTGGCGTTCGATTTCCTCGCGAACGCCCGACCAGTGGGCGTCGCTGTCGGTCGGCAGGACGCGCAGCATGACCACGTGCCCGCCCGTCGATTTCGCCCGCCGCGAGGCGAACCGCAGGGCGGCCTCGAACTCCGGACTGTCGTCGACGACGACGAGGAACTTTCTCGGCATTGCGGCCTCCCCAGCCTGATCAGCGGCTGAAGAGGCCGTGCGACGACGGCTTCGTCAAGCGAAGACCCGCTGCTCAGCCATTCACGGCCGCTGTCGCCAGATCGCGGATCGTCGCGTTGGCGATGGTCAGTTTGGCGAAGGTCCATCCCGAGCCCGACTGTTCGATCTCGTCCACCGAGGCGCGCACGCCCTCGACCGTCGCCTGTTTGGAGCCGATCCAGGCGTCCACGGCGGCCTCGGCCGCGTCCTCGCTGACGCCGACCGACGGATCGGAAGCGCGGGCGACGGCGCGGGTCAAGGCCGCCTGCTCGTTCATCAGGTCTTCGATCAGACGACGGACGGCGAGACGATCGAAATGATCCGCAGACGGAATGGAGCCGGCGGCGGCGCGCAGGCGGTCGAAGTCGAAGGCGGCCCCGACCTGGTGATACAGGCGCGCCATGGCCGCGACCGGCCAGTTCGCTTCCTGCGCCAGATCCCCGATGTCGGAGGCGGCGACGAGGGGGCGCATGATGGCGATGCTGCGGGTCAGATCCTCAGGCGCGCCATGGTCGGCGAAGCGTTTGACGCGCGCATCCAGACGCCCCTGTTCGAAGCGCGACAGGACCGGCGCGCCCTCGGCCTGCAAGGCGTCGGCGATCGGGCGATAGCGGTCGATCAGGGCCTGAACCGACAGACCGCCCTTGGCGCGGCGGGCCAGCCAGAAGGTCTGACGACGCAGGACGACGGCGATCTCCTGATAAAGGGCGATCTGGGCCTCGGCCGAGATCTTCAGGTCCAGGGCCGAAACGGCGTCCCAGGCCTCGTCCAGGCGGAAGACGCGGCGCGCGGCCTCGAAGGCGATGATCAGGGCGGTGGTGTCGCATTCCGCCGAGCCGCGCAGGCGGTCGGGGAAGGTCGGGCCGCACATGTTGACGACTTCGTTGGCCATGACGGTGGCGATGATCTCGCGCCGCAGACGGTGGCTCTTCATCTCCGGCTCGAACCGGGCCAGGGCCTCGGGGAAGTAGCGGACCAGGATCTGTTCGAAGAAGGGATCCTCGGGCGCCTGGGAGGCGACGATGTCGTCCGACAGTTCTAGCTTGGCGTAGGCCATCAGGACGGCCAGTTCGGGCCGGGCCAGCGGGATGCCCGCCGTCATCAGCTCCTTGACGCGGGCGTCGTTGGGCAGGCCCTCGACCTTGCGGTCCAGTTTGCCGCGCGCCGACAGGCTCTGCATGAACCGCTGCTGGGCGTCCAGGGCGCCGACGCCTTCGGCCTGTTGGAGGGTCAGGGCCAGGGTCTGGTCGTAGTTGTGGGCCAGCACCTTCAGGCCGACCTCGTCGGTCATGGAGGCCAGCAGCGGCGTGCGCTCCTCGGCCGGCAGGACGCCGTTGGTCACGGCCGAGCCGACCAGGATCTTGATGTTGACCTCGTGGTCGGAGGTGTCGACCCCGGCGGAGTTGTCGATGGCGTCGGTGTTGATGCGGCCGCCGGCCTGACCGAAGGCAATGCGCCCGGCCTGGGTGAAGCCGAGGTTTGCGCCCTCGCCCACCACCTTGACCCGCAGTTCGTCGGCGTTGATGCGCAGTGCGTCGGTGCCCTTGTCCCCGACCTGGGCGTCGGTTTCGGCCGCCGATTTCACATAGGTGCCGATGCCGCCCAGATAGAGCAGTTCGACCGGCGCCTTCAGGATGGCGCGGATCAGGCTGACGGGGTCCAGCTCGTCCTCGGCGATGTCCAGGGCCGCCTTGATCTGGGGCGTCAGTTGGATCGACTTGGCCGAGCGCGAGAAGACGCCGCCGCCTTCCGAGATCAGGGCCTTGTCATAGTCCTGCCAAGACGAGCGCGGCAGGTCGAACAGACGCTTGCGCTCCGTCCAAGTGGTGAGATGATCCGGGTTCGGATCAATGAAGATGTCGCGGTGATCGAAGGCGGCGACCAGGCGCGTCGCCTTGGACAGAAGGACGCCGTTGCCAAAGACGTCGCCGGACATGTCGCCGACGCCGACCATGGTGAAGGGCTGGGTCTGGATGTCCTTGCCCATTTCGCGGAAGTGGCGCTTGACCGCCTCCCACGCGCCGCGCGCGGTGATGCCCATGGCCTTGTGGTCATAGCCGATGGAGCCGCCCGAGGCGAAGGCGTCGCCCAGCCAGAAGCCGTAGGAGGCCGAGACGCCGTTGGCGATGTCGGAAAAGGTCGCCGTGCCCTTGTCGGCGGCCACGACCAGATAGGGGTCGTCGCCCTCCCAGGCGATGACATTGGCCGGATGGGTCACCGAACCGTCGGCGGCGATATTGTCGGTGATGTCCAGAAGACCGGACAGGAAGGTGCGATAGGCGCGGATGGCCTCGCCCTGAATGGCCTCGCGATCCGTCGTGCGGGGCAGTTGCTTGGGATAGAAGCCGCCCTTTGAGCCGACCGGCACGATGACGGCGTTCTTCACCTGCTGCGCCTTGACCAGGCCCAGGACCTCGGTGCGGAAGTCGTCGCGACGGTCCGACCAGCGCAGGCCGCCGCGCGCGACGGGGCCGAAGCGCAGGTGCACGCCCTCGACGTGCGGCGCCCAGACGAAGATTTCACGATAGGGTTTGGGCAGGGGCAGATCGTCCAGCTCGCGCGAGGCGATCTTGATCGAGATGTGCGGCTTGGGCTGACCGTCGGCGTCCAGCTGGAAATAGTTGGTGCGTTTGATCGCGCCGATCAGGGCGGCGATGCGGCGCAGGGCCCGGTCGTGATCCAGGCTCTTCACGTCCTGCAGCAAGGTGACGATCTTGGCGTCCAGCTCGGCGACGGCCGGCGCGCGGTCGTCGGCCGAGCCCCCTTCAGGCGCGAACTTGGCCTTGAACAGCGACAGAAGCGCGCGAGCCACGTCGGGATATTCGCGCAGGGCCTCTTCCTGCACCGTCTGGGAAGGGTCCAGGCCCGTCTGCTGGCGATAGTGGGCCAGGGTGCGGATCAGGGCGGCGTCGCGCCATTCCACGCCCAGTTCGATCACCAAGCGGTTGAAGCCGTCGCTTTCATTGCGGCCGGTCCAAACGGCGGCGAAGGCGTCCTCGAACGGGCCCTTCACGTCGTCAAAGACCAGCGCCTCGCCGCGCGGATCCTCCATCAGGAACTCGTGGACGTGGATCTCCTCCTCGCCCATGGGACGGATCGGATAGCCGTATTCCTCCAGCGTCTTCAGGCCCATGTCGGCCAGGATCGGCAGGACGTCGGACAGGGGAACGGCGGGGCCGCGACGATAGAGTTTGAAGCGGAACTGCAGGCGGCTGTCGTCCGGCGTGCGGAAGGCGCGCACGGCGACCGCCTTGCCCTCACCCGGCAGGCCCGTCTCATTCAGCCGGTTCACATATTGCAGGTCGGTTGCGGCCTCGTCGGCGTCATAGCGATCGCGATAGGCGGCCCCGAAGGCGCGGGCCCATTGGGCGCTCAGCGGCCCGACGGCGACTTCCTCGACGCCCGAGCGACGCAGGGCGCCTTCGAAACGATCGACCCAGCCGCGACCAGCCTCGGCGACGTCGGTCTCCAGCTGGGCGGCGTCCGGGATCGGGTGGGCGCCGGGCTCCACGCCGATGATGTAGTGGATGCGCACCAGGGGCGCGTCGGACAGCTCCGGATACCAGGCCGAGATGCGGCCGCCCCAAGCGCGAGCGATGATCTGGCCGATACGTTCGCGCACGGCGGAATCGAACTTCTCGCGCGGAATGAAGCACAGGACCGAGACGAAGCGGTCGAACGGGTCCTGGCGCGAGAACAGACGGATGCGCGGCCGGTCGTAGAGGTGAAGGATGCCCAGGGCGATGGACAGCAGTTCGTCCTCGCTGACCTGGAACAGCTCGTCGCGCGGATAATTCTCAAGGATGTTCTTGAGACGTTTCTCATTGTGGCTGCCGGGCGCCTTGTCGGCGCGGGCCAGAGCGTTGGCCACCTTGCGACGCAGCAGAGGCACTTCGGTCGTCAGCTGGTCGTAGGCTTCCGACGTGAACAGGCCGACGAAACGGGTCTCGCCGGTCGCCTTGCCGTCCGGGCCGTAACGCTTGACCCCGACATAGTCCATGTAGGCGCGGCGGTGGACGCGCGAGCGGGCGTTGGCCTTGGCCACCGTCACCGGTTCGCTGAGGTCCAGCTGACGGCGCATCTGGCGCGTCAGGACGGCGGGTTCCGACGCGCGGCGCAGCACGGTGCGCTCGGGATCGGCCAGAATGCCCAGGCCGTCGGTGGACAGGCCCAGCGGCGCCTCGGCCTCATAGTCGCCGTCGGCATTCAGCGGATAGTCGTAGTCGCGCGCGCCCAGGAAGACGAAATGGTCGCTCTTCAGCCATTTCAGGAAGGCGATGTTCTCGGCCAGGACGGCGGGATCGACCGGGGGCGGGGTCTCTTCCAGACGCTGCACGGCCTGGCGCATCAAAGACGTCATGGCGTCGTGATCGGCGACGGCGGCGTGCACATCCGACAGGCTCTGGGCCAGGCCTTCGCCCAGGGCGTCGCGACGCTCCTGAGGCACGCTGTCGATGACCAGCATGATGATCGACAGGCGGCGGCCGTCCAGCTCGACCACCGGGTGGAACAGGGCGCGCACGGACACGGCGGCCTCGGCCAGGGCGCCCATGACGCTGTCGACCAGGAAGGGGGCGTCGGACTGGACGATGCGCACCAGATCGTAATCCAGCACCTTGTCCGACGCGCCGTGCAGCGGGCCGACGGTAATGGCGGGAGCAGCCGCGTCGGTCGGATAGGCCTTGGCGGCGGTCCAGGAGGCGGCGAGCAAGGCGGCCAGATCCTCGCCGCTGAGCTCGGGCGTCTCATCGGCCGAATAGTCTTCGTGCGCCTGGGTCAGATAGGTCTGTTCGACTGCGCCGGGCCCGGTCCCCACGATCTTGGCGAAGGCCGCCTCCAGCGCGGCCTTGGTGATCGGCTGAACGGGTTGGCGCAGATCGTGGGCGGTCATGGACGAGCGGTCTCGAACGACGCGGCAGGGCCGCAAGGGATGCGGCGCGACGGGGCGCCACCCCCGCTGACTAGGCCAGGTCCGGTCGCTCGGGAAGCCCCCGGAGACCGTTCATTGTAATGATCAGTGATCAGGTTGGAATTATTGTGCAGCGCCACAAAGCAGAAAGCCGCCGGACTGGGGGAGTCCGGCGGCCTGCGCGAGCGGCGCCTGGAGGGGAGGGGAGGGCGCCGGCTTCGCTTCGCTGCGGTTCGGAGGGGGAGTGTCCCGCAGCGTCGAAATCGGAAATGGGAAGCCGCCTGCGCCGTTCAAGAGCGCATCAGGCGGAATCTTTCGCGACATTTTGGCGCCTCTGGTTAACCCCTTTGGGCGCCGATGCAGACGTGGCCGGATGAGGGCGACAACGGATTTCGATGCTATGCGTTAGGAGGGGTCAACGGTGAAGCTGGAGCACCCGATTACATGCGTCGCTTTTTGATGGGTTCGATCGTGGCGGCCGTGGTCGGCCTGCTGCTCGCCGGCGCCGGATACTGGGCCTATTGGAACTTCTATTCGCGGTTCCAGCCGGTCACCATCAGCCGCAATCAGGCCGAGGTGCAGCAACTGCTGGACGAGGCGTCCTGGGTGTCGGACGGCAGCGGGGGGCAGGCCCTGTATATCGTCACCTATCGCGACAGCGCCTCGGCCCTGCGTTACGCGCGCGACGAGGCGCCCAAGCTGAAGGCGGCGGGTATCGAGACGCGCTACATCCTGTTCGCCCGCCCCGATCTGGAGGGTGCGGCGCAATCGACGGCGGCGGAGCGAGCGACGGTCGCGGAGCTGTGGCTGACGCGGGACTGGCCGCTTTATCAGCGCTGGATGGCGACCCCGGCCAAAAGCTGGACCGCCGCAGGCGTGCCGCAGGCGGACGGCAATCTGGCGCGCACCGCCGTGGTCGAGGCCGGCCGTCGCTTCAACGAGCGGCTGAGCCAGCTGCTAAAAGAATCCGGCGTCGACATCAGCTATCCGCTGATCCTGTGGCGCGACAAGCAGGGCTTCCTGAAGGCCTGCGGCTGCTCGGACCGGCAGGCCTGGGCATTTATCCGCGACGATGTCGGCGCACCCGACCGGTTGGGCCAGCCCGACGCGGGACCGATCGCGCCCGAAGAACAGGCGCCGGCGCAGGACGTCCGCCCCTCGGCGATGCCCTATCCAGACCTGCCGACCATTCCACCGGTCAATGCGCCGGCTGGAGGCGCCACGCCGACGCCGCCCTCGCCTCAAGCCCGCCCGGCGACACCGCCCGCATCGAACCGACCGGCGACGCCGCCGCGCACGGCCCCGGCGCCGAGCAAGCAGGACGACACGACCTTCTATTGATCAGAGCGTTCGGCAGGCCGCGATCAGGCGATCGACGTCGCCGGCGTCCTGATACAACCCAAAACCGAAGCGGATCACGTCTTCGCGCACATCGGTGACGAGGTTCGCCACCCGCAGACCCGCGCACCAGGTCTGGGCGTCGGGATGACGCAAGGCGAGGAAACGGGCGCGCGGCGCATCGCCCTCGACGGGATTGAGGATTTCGGCCTGAGACAACAGCCCCGCCTGTCCACCCTGAACGGCCTGCTGGAAAATGCTCGCGAGATCGCGCGCATGGGCGGCAACGGCGGCGGTGTCGAGCCCCTGCTGATCCAGCATTCGGCGCACGGCGTTGAAACGGTACAGCGGGGTGCAGTCGAAGGTGGCGCCCCAGAACCGACCACCGTCGCTGCGATACTGGACGCCGCCGGGCGGCCCCGACAGGTCGCCGAACTCCGCGAACCAGCCGGTGACGACAGGACGCGGGCAGAAGCCGGGTGGGGCGTGCAGGAAGCAGACGCCCTCGCCCGACATGGCGTATTTGTAGCCGCCGGAGACATAGAAGACCCGGTCCGCCACCGCCGACAGGTCGGTCGGGGTGGCCATGAAGCCGTGATAGCCGTCGATCAGCACCCAAGGCCCTTCGGGTTTCGCCAGGGCGGCAAGCTCCTCGATCCGGTCGAACAGGCCCCCGGTGCGGAAGAAGACCTGGCTGACCACGATCCAGTCGTAACCGCCCTTGGACGCTTCGGCGATAAAGCGGTCGGCGAAGGTGTCGAAGGGCGCGAGCGCAACGCGCGTGACCACCGCCGCCCCGACCTCTTCCCACCGTTCGGCCTGACGACGGAAGGAGTGGAACTCGCCATCGGTCGCCAGAATACGGACCGGCGTGGTCTCTACGCCCGAAAACAGGCGCAGCAGGAAGTCGTGGGTGTTGGAGGAAAAGACGATGCTGTCGGGCGAGGACAGGCCCAGCTCGGCCGCGACATGGGCCTGGGCCTCGGGGATCACCTGGCCGAAGACGAGGTCCCACTTGTGGTCGGCATGCAGATTGGCGTCGAGCCAGGTCTGCTGCTGCGCTTCGAAACTGGCGTCGGGCCACAGGTGATGGCTGTGCGCGGCGAAATGCAGCCGACCGGGCGCCGCCGACAGGGCGCGGGAGAAGAGGGACTTGTAGGTCATCCCTCTTCTTTAGGACATCTCACCCAGCGCTCAAGCAGCGAGCCGAAGCGCGGCGAGCGAGAGCGCCGCGCGGTGGCTCGCCTCTTAAACCAGAGCGCCGTGGCAGTGTTTGAACTTGCGGCCCGAGCCGCAGGGGCAGGGGGAGTTGCGGCCGGTCATTTCCCAGTCGGGCGGCAGGGCCTCGACGGGCAGTTTGGAGCGGTCGTCGCCGATCAGCGTGCCTTCGGGGTTCTGAGCCGACGGATTGGCCATCTCGTTCTCGCCGGTGCCGGGGTTCAGGTGGATTTCCTGGAACTCGGGCAGTTCGGGCGGCGCCTGGAAGCGGAACTCGACCGTCATCAGCCAGCGGGTCACGTTGTGGCGCAGGTCGTAGAGCAAGTTCTCGAACAGCGAGAAGGCTTCGGTCTTGTATTCGTTCAGCGGGTCGCGCTGGCCATAGCCGCGCAGGCCAATGACGCCGCGCAGGTGGTCCAGGTGGACCAGGTGCTCGCGCCACTGCATGTCGATCATCTGCAGCATGAACTGCTTTTCCAGACCGCGCGTCTGGTCGGCGCCGATCTGTTCCAGGCGTTCGGCGGCGCGGGCGTCGGCGGCGGCCAGCAGCCGCTCCTCGATCTCCTCGTTCGACACGCCTTCCTCGGCGGCCCAGTCGTGCAGCGGCAGCTCCAGACCCAGGGTCGAGCGGACCTTTTCGTCCAGGCCGTCGATGTCCCACTGCTCGGCATAGGCCTTGGGCGGCATATAGCGTTCGACCAGGTCGGATACGACGTCGCGGCGGAAGTCGCCGACCAGTTCCGATAGATCCTCGGAGTCCATGAACTCCTGACGCTGCTCGAACACAGCCTTACGCTGGTCGTTCACGACGTCGTCGTATTTCAGCAGGTTCTTGCGGATGTCGTAGTTGCGGGTCTCGACGCGCTTCTGGGCCGTCTCGATGGCGCGGTTCAGCCAGGGGTGGGTGATAGCCTCGCCCTCCGCCACGCCGAAGGTCTTCATGATCGAGTCGAGGCGGTCGCCGGCGAAGATGCGCAGCAGGTCGTCCTCGCAGGACAGATAGAATTTCGAGGTGCCGGGGTCGCCCTGACGGCCGGTGCGGCCGCGCAGCTGGTTGTCGATCCGGCGGCTTTCGTGGCGCTCGGTGCCCAAGACGAACAGGCCGCCGGCCTCCAGCGCGATCTTCTTCTGGACGGCGATCTCGGCCTTGAACTCGGCCTCCTTGGCTGCTTGCATTTCCGGCGTGACCTCGACGGCCATGTTGCGCTGTTCCAGCAGCCACTTCTGCATCTTCATCTCGAGGTTGCCCCCGAGCTGAATGTCGGTGCCGCGGCCCGCCATGTTGGTGGCGATGGTCACCACGCCCGGCAGGCCGGCGTCGGCGACGATGTAGGCTTCCTGCTCGTGCTGGCGCGCGTTTAGGACGCTGTGCGGAATGCCGCGCAGCTTGGTCTCGTAGGTGATGTCATAGGCGGCGTCGCCGATCTTCTCGGCTTCCTTGGCCTTGCCCGCATATTCCGGCTTCAGCGTCCGCGAGGTCTCGACCTTGTATTCGAAGCGGCTCAGCAGGTCCGACAGCTGTTCCGAACGCTCGATCGACACGGTGCCGACCAGGATCGGCTGGCCGGCGAGGTGGCATTCGGCGATCTGGCGCGCGATGGCCTGGTTCTTCTCGGCGTGGGTCCGATAGACCTCGTCGTCGTAGTCCTTGCGCTGGATCGGCCGGTTGGTCGGCACTTCCAGCACGTCCATCTTGTAGATGTCGCCGAATTCCTGGGCCTCGGTCGCCGCCGTGCCGGTCATGCCCGACAGCTTTTCGTACAGGCGGAAATAGTTCTGGATCGTCACCGAGGCCAGGGTCTGGTTCTCGGGCTGGATCTTGACGTCTTCTTTGGCCTCGATGGCCTGGTGCAGACCTTCGGACAGGCGACGGCCGGTCATCATGCGGCCGGTGAACTCGTCGATCAGGACGATCTCGCCGCCCTTGATGATATAGTCCTTGTCGCGCTGATACAGGGTGTTGGCGCGCAGGGCCTGGTTGGCGTGGTGAACCAGGCTGATGTTGGCGGCGTCGTACAGGCCGGTGGTGTCGGCCGCGAAGTGACCGCCGGCCTCGAGGGCCTCTTCCATCCGCTCGGAACCCAGCTCGGTCAGCAGGACCTGCTTCTGCTTCTCGTCGAGCTCGAAGGTGTCCTTGTCCTTGATCAGGTCTTTGATCAGGCCGTCGAGGATCTTGTAGAGATCCGAACGGTCCTCGGTCGGGCCCGAGATGATCAGAGGCGTGCGCGCCTCGTCGATCAGGATGGAGTCGACCTCGTCGACAATGGCGAAGTTGTGCGGACGCTGCACCATCTCGCGCCGGTCATAGACCAGGTTGTCGCGCAGATAGTCGAAGCCGAACTCGTTGTTGGTGCCGTAGGTGACGTCGGCGTTGTAGGCCTGCTGGCGCTGGCCCTGGCTGAGGCCGTTGACGATGACGCCGACCTCAAGGCCCAGGAAGCGATAGACCTTGCCCATCGTCTCGGCGTCGCGGCGGGCCAGGTAGTCGTTGACGGTGATGACGTGCACGCCCTTGCCGGGCAGGGCGTTCAGATAGACCGGCGCCACGGCGACCAGGGTCTTGCCTTCGCCGGTCCGCATCTCGGCGATGCCGCCTTCATGCAGGATCATGCCGCCGGCCAGCTGAACATCGTACTGGCGCTGGCCCAGCACGCGCTTGGAGGCCTCGCGCACGACCGCAAAGGCTTCGGGCAGGATCTTGTCCAGGGTCTCGCCGTTCGCCAGCCGATCGCGGAAGGCGTCGGTCATCATCCGCAGTTCGTCGTCGGACAGGGCGGCGAACTTGGGCTCCAGCGCATTGATGCGCTGGGCGTGGTCCTGGAAGGCCTTGACCTTGCGGTCGTTGGAAGAGCCGAAAAGTTTCTTGGCGAAGCCGAGCATATTGGATCCGGTAAGCGGTCGAGCGTCTGCGAGCTGAGCGGCTCTGAAATCCCGTGAGGGGCGGCGATACGGACGCCGTGAGAGAGGCCCTGACCGACCGCAGCCCCGGAGCGCCGCATCAGGCGCGCGCGAAGGGCCGCGCAGACGATCAAAACCCCTCGACTTGGGCGCAGGCGGGACTTAAGCACCGGCCTAACCCCTGTCAACGCGAGGGGCTTTCGGCCGCCTTCGACGGAGCGCCCCCTTGACCCCCTTCCGGCGATCTTCACGCATCCTGACGGCGGCCTTGCTGACGGCGGCGCTTTCGACCGCCGCCTGTTCGCGTAGCGGCGACAACCGGCCGCCCGAACAGGGGGACCAGGCCGTGGCCACGGTCCAGGACGAGACCATCTGGGCCTCGGACGTGAAGCGCGAGGCGGTTGCCCAAGGTTTGATCGGCGAGGACGAGGCGCTGGATACGACGTCGGATCTCTTCCGCCGGGTGCTGGACGAGGTGATCGACCAAAAGCTGCTGGCCGGAGAGGCGCAGCGGCGTCGACTGGATTCCTCGCCTCTGGCGCAGCGGCGACTGGAAGCGACGCGCGAACGCATCCTGGGCGACATGCTGGTCGAGAGCGTGGTCAACAAGGCCGTCTCGGACCAGGCGGTGCAGACCCTGTATAATGAGCAGCTGCGGCTGGCGAAGACCTCGGAAGAGATCCGCGTGCGGTTGATCCTGTCGCGCACCAAGCCCGAGGCGGACGCCGTGATCGGCATTCTGGGCCAGGGCGCCGGCTTCGAGGCGGTGGCGGCGGAGCGGTCGATCGACGAGGCGACGCGGTTTTCCGGCGGGGATCTGGGCTATTCGACGCTGGACGTGATGCCCCAAGCCTATGCCGACGCCCTGCGCGACAAGCCGGCCGGTGCGACCGTCGGGCCCTTCCAGACCGAGGGCGGCTGGGCCGTTCTGAGAGTCGAGGACCGGCGCAAGGAAAACCCGCCGACGCTGGAACAGGCCCGACCGCAGATCGTGCGCTATCTGACCTATGAAGGCGTGCGACAGTTGCTGGAACAACTGCGTGGCAAGGCCAAGGTCGATGTCCGCCTGCCCGCGCAGACGCCGCCCGCATCGCCCGCTCCTTCCGCCCCTTCCGCTCCTCCGGGCGCCTGACATGACCAAGCCTCCCTCCACGACCGGCCAGAAGATCGAGCATGCGTTCGAAAAGGCGCTGGACCCGTTCGCCACGGCGCTGAAGCGCGCCACCCGCACGCCGGGATCGGATGCGGCGCCAACCGCCGCGCCTGCGCCGGCCGCCGCCGGCAAGCCGGGTCTGGCCATCTCGCCCTTAGCCGTGCCGTTTCCGACCATTCCGCCGATTGGCGGGGTCGAGATCGCGACCGCGCGCGCCGGCTTCTACAAGCATGAACGTGACGATCTGGTGGTGTTCCGGTTCGCGCGGGGGACCAGCTGCGCCGGGGTCTTCACCCGCCACAAGATCGGCTCGGCCCCCGTGGACTGGTGCAAGAAGCATCTGGCCGGGGCCGAGGGCGGCAAGGATGTGCGCGCCCTGGTTATCAACGCCGGATGCGCCAACGCCTTCACCGGCAAGGCCGGCGCGGACGCGGCGCGGCGCACGGCCTCGGAGGTCGCCAAACGGTTCGGCTGTCGTCAGCGCGACGTCATGCTGGCCTCGACAGGCGTGATCGGCGTGGTGCTGGACGACAAGAAGATCGTCGCCAAACTGCCCGAGATCGAGAACGGACTGGAGGCGGACGCCTGGGCCCGGGCCGGTCGCGGCATCATGACCACCGACACCTTCCCCAAGGGCTCCTACGCCGAGGCCGAGATCGAGGGCTACAAGGTCCGGATCGCCGGCATCGCCAAGGGATCGGGCATGATCGCGCCGGACATGGCGACCATGCTGGCCTTCATCGTCACCGATGCGGACATCCATCCGAACGTGCTGCAGGCGCTGTTGGGCCTGCACGTGCGCACCACCTTCAACAGCGTGACGGTGGATGGCGACACCTCGACCAACGACACGGCCCTGCTGTTCGCCACCGGCACCTCGGGCGCGCCACGCATCGGGCGGGTCGGCGATCGCCGCCTGAAGAGCTTCTCGGCCGCCCTGGACAAGGTGATGCTGGACCTGGCGCACCAGCTGGTGCGCGACGGCGAAGGCGCGACCAAGTTTGTCAAGGTGACGGTGGACGGGGCCGCCTCGCCCGCCTCGGCCCGCAAGCTGGCCAAGTCCATCGCCGACAGCCCGCTGGTCAAGACCGCCATCGCCGGTCAGGACGCCAATTGGGGCCGGGTCGTCATGGCGGTGGGCAAGACCGAGGAGCCGGTCGACCGCGACCGTCTGGCCATCAAGTTCGGTCCGCACCAGGCCGCCATCGACGGCGCCCCGTCCCCGACCTATGACGAGGCCAAGATGACCGCCTATATGAAAAACCCCGAAATCGACATCATCGTCGACGTGGGTTCGGGCCGGGCGTCGGCGACCGTGTGGACCTGCGATCTGACCAAGGGCTACATCGAGATCAACGGCGACTATCGCTCGTGACCGCTGCGCCCCTTCCCACCATCCTGGTCGTCGCCGTCGCCCTGATTGACGTGGATGGACGGGTGCTGATCGCCAAACGTCCCGAAGGCAAGAAGCTGGCCGGGCTGTGGGAGTTTCCGGGCGGCAAGGTCGAGCCCGGAGAGCGGCCTGAACAGGCCCTGATCCGCGAGCTGAAGGAAGAGCTGGGCATCGACGTCAGCGAAAACTGTCTGTCGCCGTTCGTTTTCGCCAGTCACGCTTACGATTCGTTTCACCTGTTGATGCCATTGTATCTGTGCCGACGGTGGGACGGCGTGGTCACGGCGCGTGAACACGACGGCCTGGCCTGGGTGAAGCCGAACAAGCTTTCGGACTATCCCATGCCGCCGGCGGACGAACCTCTGGTCGCCTGGTTGCGCGACCTGCTCTGACCACCGCCGACCAGGGAGGCCGGCCATGCGACGTCTTATCGGCCGGTTCCTGCGCAATGAGAGCGGGGCCACAGCCATCGAATACGGCCTGCTCTGCGCCCTGATCTTCCTGGCGATCGTGACCTCGATCAGCGCCTTGGCGAACAGCCAAAACGGCGGCCTGGCCGCAACGGTGAACAAGCTGAGCGCCGCCATACAGGCCGCGATAAGCTAGTCCGGCTCTTCGCCCGTCATTTCCCTGACGCCCAGCGCATCGGCCAGCCGCGTCTTGGCCGAGCCGCGCGGCAGAGGCTTCTGCTGGCTGTCGTGGGGTTTCCAGCCGGCCAGATGGATGATCTCGAACGTCGCCTGTATGCGGCCGTCGTCGAGACCGTAGCGCTCGGCATAGAGGGCGGCGGCGCGCGCCACGATACGTCGGCTCAGCGGCCGAACGGGTCCGTGCAGCACATTGGTCTCGCCCATTGCGCGCAGGTCGCGGATCAAGGCGAACAGGTCGGCGTAACGGACGGTGAACCGATCCACGTCCGATACCGGCAGGGCGAACCCGGCGCGCTGCAACAGGGCCGCGCCGTCATAGCCGTCAGCGAAGGGCGAAACCCGCGCCTGGGCGCCGCCGCGCTCTTCCAGCTCGACCTCGGTCAGGACGGCGCGAAGCTCTTTCAGCGTGCCCGCGCCGAACAGCGTGCCGATGAACAGGCCGTCCGGTTTCAACACGCGCCGGATCTGGGCCAAGGCGCCAGGCAGGTCGTTGGCCCAGTGAAGAGTCAAAAGGGAGACGATCAGATCGGTCGAGGCGTCGGCCAGCGGCAGCGCATCCGCGCCTGGCGCTGCGCGCTGGGCCAGGGAGACAGGCGTCTGGATGAGACCGACGCGGCCGGCGGCGTCGCTGGACCGAACCGCCGCATCGAACACGCCTGGATGAGCGGACAGATCGACCGCAACGGGAAAATCGCGCAGTATGGCTTCCAGGCTCTCGGCGGCGTTGGCGGCGGCGCGGGCGTGCAGGAAGTCAGCCTGGGGGAACCGGGTGGCGGACCGCGCCAGCCGCGCCTGACGTCGAACGGCGTCGAAGATGCGTGGGGGGCCTTCGGAAGGGGATTGGGGGGCGGTCATGGACGCACAGGATGGGGGCTGGCGGCGCGCCTGGGAAGGGGCGGGCCGTCACTTGCGCGGAGCGGGGCGGGGACTGGCCGACCTGATCCTGCCGCCGATGGCGCATGACAGCCGAGAGGCGACGGCTGCGGCCGGCCTGACGCCCGACGCCTGGAGCCGGATCAAATTTCTAGAAGCGCCGGTCTGCGACGGCTGCGGGGCGGCCTTCGACTTTGACGGCGGCCCCTTCGCCGAGGATCGCTGCGCCGCCTGTATCGCCAGGCCCTACGCCTTCGAGAGGGCGCGCGCGGCCTGCCTGTATGACGAGGCGTCGCGTGGCCTGATCCTGAGGTTCAAGCACGGGGACCAGCAACAGTTCGCGCCCCTGTTCGCGCGCTGGATCGGACGCGCCGCCGCCGATCTGGTCGAAGACGCGGACGTGATCCTGCCCGTGCCGCTGCATCGGTTTCGCCTGTTGTCGCGGCGCTTCAATCAGGCCGCCGAAATCGCCCGGCCGCTGGCCCGGCACGCCCACCGCGACTATTTGCCCGACGCCCTGGTCCGCACGACCCACACGACCAGCCAGGGCGGCAAGAGCCAGCGCGGGCGGCGGCTGAACGTCAAGCAGGCCTTCGCCGTGACCAAGGCGGGCCGGCGTCGGATCCGGGGGCGACGCATCCTTCTGATCGACGATGTGTTGACCACTGGCGCGACCGGAGAGGCCTGCGCGCGCGCCCTGATTGACGGCGGAGCGCGCGCCGTGGATCTCGCCGTCATCGCGAGGGTGCGAAACGCCCGTGAACTGACTATGTGAAGAGCGCCCTATCGCTCGCCGCGCGGCGGCTCGCTGCTTGAGGGCGCTGGATTTTATTTTGGAGATCTGAACTTGGCCGACGTCGTCATCTACACCAAGCCTGGCTGCCCCTACTGCTTCAGCGCCATGTCGCTTCTGAAGAAAAAGGGCGTGGACTATACCGAGATCGTCGCGTCCAACGATCCCGACAAGAAGGCCGAGATGGTCGAGAAGTCAGGCGGCCGCATGACCTTCCCGCAGATCTTCATCGACGGCCAGCACGTCGGCGGTTCCGACGACATCCACGCGCTGGATCGCGACGGCAAGCTGGACGGACTTCTGGCCGCCTGATCCATGAGCAGCGGGCTCGACATCGCCCTGATCCAGACGCGCACGCCGGCGACGGCGCGAGCGGCGCTGGCCCATGTCGAGCCTCTGATCCGCGAGGCGGCGTCGGGCGGGGCGAAGTTCGTCCTGACGCCCGAAGGGACTAATGTCCTGGAGCAACGCCGCGACCGGCGTGATGCGGCGATCACGACTGAGGACGAGGACGTCGTCGTTCTGGGTCTGCGTCGTCTGGCGGCGGAACTGGGCGTCTGGCTGCTGATCGGTTCGGCCATCGTCCGGTCAGGCCAGGCGGGAGATGGCCGCGCCGCCAATCGGTCGCTGCTGATCGATGCGTCGGGCGGGATCGTGGCCCGATACGACAAGCTGCATGTCTTCGATGTGAACCTGCCCAATGGCGAGACCTATCGCGAAAGCGCGACGGTGAGGCCCGGCGACGGGGCGTCGGTAGCGGACACGCCCTGGGGCCGGCTGGGCCTGACCATCTGCTACGACATCCGCTTTCCCCACCTGCATCGCCAGCTGGCCAAGGCCGGGGCGTCGATGATCGCCGTCCCGGCCGCCTTCACCGCCCCGACAGGCGAGGCGCATTGGGAAACCCTGTTGCGCGCCCGCGCCATCGAGACGGGTGCGTTCGTCCTGGCCCCAGCGCAGGGCGGACTGCATGAGGACGGTCGCCGCACCTGGGGGCGATCCACCGTCGTCGGCCCGTGGGGTGAGATCATCGCCAAGGTGGATCACGACGAGCCTTGCATCGTGCGTGCAAAACTGGACATGGAGGCCGTGGCCAGGGCGCGCGCCGCCGTGCCCAGCCTGACCCACGATCGCGATTTCCTGCCCGCTGTTTAACGCCCCATGATCCGCTACGCCCTGAAATGCGACCAGGCCCACGCCTTCGAAGCCTGGTTCGGCTCCTCGACCGACTATGACGATCAGGCGGCGCGGGGGCTGGTGGAATGCCCGTTCTGCGGTTCGCACGCGGTCGACAAGGCGATCATGGCTCCGGCCGTCAGCGGCGCCCGCAAGGCCGATCCCGCCTCTGACGTCGCCGCCAAGATGCAGACAATGATGATGGCCGCCGCCCGCGAGGTTCGCGCCCATGTCGAGGCCAACTTCGACTACGTCGGCGACACCTTCGCCCGCGAGGCGCGCGACATCCACGAGGGCCGATCCGAGAAGCGCGAAATCTATGGCGAGGCCACGCCCGCCGAGGTGAAGAAGCTGAAGGACGACGGTGTTCCGGTCTCCGCCCTGCCTGACGCGCCGCCAGACCCGTCCAAGGTGAACTGATGACCCTGCAATGGCGGCCCATGCGGCCCGACGACATCGAGGCGGTGACGGGGGTGGCGCGGCTGTCGTTTCCCGATCATTTCGAGGACCGGGCCTGTTTCGAGAACCGCCTGGCGCTGTATCCGCGCGGATGTTTCGTTCTGGCGGACGGTGACGAACCGGCGCGCGGCTATCTGATCGCCTATCCGTGGAAGGCCGAGAGCGCGCCGCCGCTGAACACGGTGATCGAGGGCCTGCCGGCCCAGCCGGACCTGATCTATCTGCACGATCTGGCCCTGCACCCCGAGGCGCGGGGCGGGGGCGTGACCGGCGCCATCGTCGAGCGACTGGCCGAACAGGCGACGGAAGACGGATGGCCCGCCATCGCCCTGGTCGCCGTCAATGACGCCGTCGGGTTCTGGTCGCGACACGGTTTCGTCGAGCAGCCCGCCGAGGCCATGGCGGCCAAACTGGCTAGCTACGGCGCCGACGCCCGCTATATGCTCCGGCCGCTCTAGCGCCGATTGAGCGCGGTCTGTCCGCCCGCGCGCACGAAATGCGTGCGTTGAGGACGGGGCAGAGCGACATAGGCCCGACGCCTCATTTCACGCTCGCAGACGCTGGCGTCGCCAAGGCTGTCGGGCGTCAGGATCGCGCGATGGACGGCGCACCAGTCGCGGCTGGCGGCGCGGATGCGACCGGCCAGGATCATCGCCTCGCCAGGTCGGGCCATATTCAGTCCCTCGGCGTTCACATGCATGTCCGGCGCCTGGCCGGTGCCCAAGGCGGCGGCAAGCGCGGCTGCGATCATCAAACCCATCGTCATCTCCCATCGGAATGGGCCTGCGTCAGGCCCGTCGTGGGAAGGAGGCGTCCGTCGGCGGCGTCAGATGCGGCGTCGGGGATGAAATATCGGTAAGGCGGCGATCAGCGCGGCGAACGCCCGCTCTGGTCTTTCTGTCCACATGCCTGTAAGAGGCGCGCGCCTCCCGCATGCCTTTTCATGACCAGCGGCCGCCCGTATGCCGGCCGCGCCTTTTCGCGATACTCAAATGAACCTGCGCAACGTCGCCATCATCGCCCACGTCGACCACGGCAAGACGACCCTGGTGGACCAACTGCTCGCCCAGTCCGGCGTCTTCCGAGCCAACGAGGCGCAGACCGAGCGCGCGATGGACTCCAACGACCAGGAAAAAGAGCGCGGCATCACCATCCTGGCCAAGTGCACGTCGGTGCTCTGGAACGGCAAGGCCGGTGAAACCCGCATCAACATCATCGACACCCCCGGCCACGCCGACTTCGGCGGCGAGGTCGAGCGCATCCTGGGCATGGTGGACGGCTGCGTCATCCTGGTCGACGCCGAAGAGGGCGTCATGCCCCAGACCAAGTTCGTGCTGACCAAGGCGCTGAAGATGGGCCTGCGCCCGATCCTGTGCATCAACAAGGTCGACCGCGCCCACGCCGATCCGGACCGCGTCCACAACGAGACCTTCGACCTGTTCGCCGCCATCGGCGCGACGGACGAGCAGCTGGACTTCCCGCACATCTACGCCTCGGGCCGCAACGGCTGGGCGACGCTGGACCTGAACCAGCCGAATGACAATCTGGCTCCGCTGTTCGACCTGATCGTCGATCACGTCCCGCCGCCCGCCGTCCAGGCCAACCGCGACAAGCCCTTCCGCATGCTGGACGTGCTGATCGAAAGCGATCCGTTCCTGGGGCGTCTGCTGACCGGCCGCATCGAGAGCGGCAAGGCCGTTCCCGGCATGGCGATCCATGCCCTGGACCGTGAAGGTAAGGAAATCGAACGCGGCCGCATCACCAAGGTGCTGGCCTTCCGCGGCCTGAAGCGTCAGGCCCTGGACGAGGGTTCGGAAGCGGGCGACATCGTCGCCATCGCCGGCATGTCCAAGGCGACCGTGGCCGACACCCTGTGCGCCATGGAAGTCACCGAGCCTCTGCCCGCCCAGCCGATCGATCCGCCCACCATCTCCATGACCGTCTCGGTCAACGACAGCCCCCTGGCCGGTCGCGAAGGCGACAAGGTCCAGTCGCGCGTCATCCGTGATCGCCTTCTGAAGGAGGCTGAGGCCAACGTCGCCATCCGCGTGACTACGACCGAAGGCGGCGACGCCTATGAAGTCGCCGGCCGTGGCGAACTGCAGCTGGGCGTTCTGATCGAGAACATGCGCCGCGAAGGCTTCGAGGTCTCGATCTCGCGTCCGCGCGTGGTGTTCCAGACCGGCGAGAACGGCGAGAAGCTGGAGCCGATCGAAGACGTCATGATCGACGTCGACGACGAGTTCTCGGGCATCGTCATCGAGAAGCTGTCGGCGCGTAAGGCCGAAATGACCGACATGGGCCCGTCGGGCGCCGGCAAGACCCGCATCAGCCTGAAGGCGCCGTCGCGTTCGCTGATCGGCTATCAGGGCGAGTTCCTGACCGACACGCGTGGTTCGGGCGTGCTGAACCGCGTGTTCAGCCACTATGAGCCGCACAAGGGCGCCATCGCCGGTCGTCTGAAGGGCGTTCTGATCTCGAACTCGGACGGTGAAACCGCCGCCTTCGCCCTGTGGAACCTGGAAGACCGCGGCATCATGTTCGTCGGCGCCGGCGAAAAGACCTATCAGGGCATGATCATCGGCGAGAACGCGCGCTGGGACGACCTGGACGTCAACCCGATCAAGGGCAAGCAGCTGACCAACGTCCGCGCCTCCGGCAAGGACGAGGCCGTTCGCCTGACGCCGCCGCGCCAGATGTCGCTGGAACAGGCCATCGCCTATATCGACGACGATGAACTGGTTGAAGTGACGCCCAAGTCCATCCGCCTGCGCAAGCAGACGCTGAACCCGTCGTTCCGCAAGAAACGCGTTCGCCCGGAGTAGTCAGCAATCCCTGACTGACGAGCGGTGGGATGCGGCCTATAGACGGCTGACATGAACGCCTCGCCCAGTCTGGATGACCGCCTTGACGAGGCCGCCCGCGCGGAAGACCCGCGCGCGGCGGTCTCTGTCGTTTTGCGCGAGACCTATGACGCCGCCCGCGCCCGGGCGGAGCGCAAGCTGGACGGCGGCATGAAGGGCCGCGATGTGGCGCGTCTGTACGCCGCCGCCGCCGACGAGATGCTGGCCGGCCTGTGGCGGGTGGCGACCCAGACGCTGTGGCCGACCTCGCCGGTCGAGGCCGAGCGGCTGGCCCTGGTCGCGGTCGGGGGCTACGGCCGGGGCGTGCTGGCGCCCCATTCCGATCTCGACCTGCTGTTTCTGAGATCGTCCAAAGCGACGCCGCGCGGCGAGCAGGTGATTCAGTTCGTCCTCTATGTGCTGTGGGACCTGGGGGCCAAGGTCGGGTCGGCGGTGCGCTCGGTCGAAGAGTGTCTGAGCCTGTCGCGCACCGACATGACGGTGCGGACGACCCTGCTGGAGGCGCGTCCGCTGGCGGGGGACGAGGCGCTGGCCCAGCTGATGATCGGCCGGTTTCGCGACATGGTGTCGAAATCCGATCCGCGCTCCTTCATCGCCGCCAAGCTGGAGGAGCGGGCTGCCCGGCACGAAAAGGCCGGCTCGACCCGCTACAAGGTCGAACCCAACGTCAAGGACGGCAAGGGGGGCTTGCGCGACCTGAACACCCTGTACTGGATCGCCCGGTCACTGGCGCCCGAAAGCCGGCTGGGCGCGACGGTGATGGACGAGCTGTTCACCCCGCGCGAGCGACGAACGTCGGACGAGGCGTTCGACTTCCTGTGGCGGGTCCGCATACATCTGCATCTGATCGCGGGCCGGCCCGAGGAAAAGCTGACGTTCGACATGCAGCCCGAGGTGGCCCGGCGCATGGGCTGGCGCGGGCGCGGCGACGAACCGGCGGTCGAGCGGTTCATGCGGCGATACTTTCTGGTGGCCCGCGACGTCGGCGCCCTGACGCGCGCCATGTCGGCTAAGCTGGAGGCGCGCCACCAAAAGACGGCGCACGGCCTGTCGCGTCTGATGGCGCCGTTCCGGCCCGCCCCCCGGCGCAAGCTGGAGGTCGAGGGGTTCTGGATCGACCAGGGCCGGTTGTCAGTCGAGGGGCCGGAGGTGTTCGCCGCCGATCCAGTCAAGCTGCTGACCCTGTTCGTCTGCGCCGACAAGCACGACCTGGACCTGCATCCGGACGCCTTTTCGGCGGTGACGCGATCGCTGTCGCTGGTGACGCCCCGGCTGAGGCGCGATCCGGCGGCGACGCGCGCCTTCCTGGACGTTCTGGCGCACGGGCAGCGGCCCTATCGCGTCCTGACCATCATGAACGAGACGGGTCTGTTGGGTCGGTTCCTGCCCGAATGGGGGCGGATCGTCGGCCAGACCCAGTTCAACATGTACCACGCCTATACGGTCGACGAGCATACGCTTCAGGCCATCGGCATCATCAACGACATCGCGCGCGGCAAACTGAAGACCGACCACCCCATGGCCAGCGAGATCGTGCACCTGATCTCGGACATGGAAGCCCTGATGCTGGGCATGCTGCTGCACGACGTCGGCAAGGGCGGCGAGCGGGGGCAGCTGGAGGACGGCGCCATCGCCGCGCGCCGGGCGTGCGAGCGGCTGGGCGTCGATCCGCGCCGGATCGAACTGGTCGTCTGGCTGGTGCGCAGCCATCTGGCGCTGTCGGACTACGCCCAGAAGCGCGACCTGTCGGACCCGGCGACCATCCGCGCCTTCGCCGAACTGGTCGGCGACCCCGAGCGGCTGCGGATGCTGCTGGTCCTGACCGTCGCCGATATCCGGGCCGTGGGGCCGGGGGTGTGGAACGGCTGGAAGGGTCAGCTGATGCGCACCCTCTACAACCAGGTCGCCGCCCTGTTCCGTGGCGAGGACGTCACGCGCGAGGATCCGCTGGCGGCGCACCCGGCCCTGGTCCAGCGGGCGCGCGAGACGGGCGCGGCGGCCGAGAGCGCGCCCACCGCGCCGGTGCAGGGGCTGACGGTGCAGACCACCGAAATCTCCATCGCAGCGGCCGACCGACCGGGCCTGTTCGCCGATCTGGCCCAGACCATGGCCGCCCTGGGCGCCGACGTGACCGACGCCCGCGTGGCGACAGAGGACGGTGTCGTTCTGGACGTGTTTCGTGTTCAGGACGGAGCGGGCCTGCCCTATGGCCAGGCCGAGCCGCGTCGCCTGAAGGCTTTGGTCGAGGCGCTGGAAAAGGCCGCGCGGGGCGAGGGCCGCATCGGCCAGGCGCCCGATCCGACGGGCAATGCGCGCAAGGCGGCCTTCGAAGTCCGGCCCGTGGTCATGGTCGATCACCACGCCAGCGAGGTCGCCACCGTGGTCGAGGTGTCCTGCGCCGACCGGCCGGGGCTGCTGGCGGACCTGTCGCGCGTGTTCAACGACGAAGGCCTGAGCATCCGCTCCGCCCATGTCGCCAGCTATGGCGAGCGGGCGGTGGACAGTTTCTACGTCGTGGATCGCAAAGGGCGGAAGATCACCTCGGAACAGCGGATCGCCGAACTGCGCACCGCGCTTGAGGCCGTGCTGGACAGCCGCGCGCCCGCGCCCGCCGGACGCAAGGTCGCCTCGGCCCGCGCCAGCGCGCGCGACGTCTCCGACCTGGGCCGCCGCAGCCCGCGCGCAAAGCCCGTATCGCCCGGCGAACAAGCGCGCTAAGCGACAACCTTCCTCCGCGCCCTGTCGAATGTCCGCATGAGCCTCGCCCGAAACACCCTGGTGCAGTCGACCCTGACGCTGGGCAGTCGAATTCTCGGCTTCGTGCGCGACATGGCGCTGGCGGCGCGCTTCGGCCAGGGGCCGATGATGGACGCCTTCACCACGGCGTTGATGCTGCCCAACATGTTCCGCCGCCTGTTCGCCGAGGGCGCCTTCGCCCAGGCCTTCGTGCCGGTCTATGGCGGGGTTCGGGCGCGCGAGGGCGAGGAAGCCGCCGCCGTCACGGCGTCCGAGGCGCTCAGCTTCATGCTGGCGGTCGTCGCCGGCTTCTGCATCCTGCTGCAGGTCGTGATGCCCTGGATCATGCCGTGGCTGCTGTCGGCGTATCAGGGTCAGCCCGAGGTGCTGCGCGCCGCCGTGATCGCAACCCAACTGGCCATGCCCTACCTGGCCTGTATGACCGTGGCCTCGCTGCTGTCGGGCGTGTTGAACACCGGGGGTCGGTTCGCCCTGTCGGCGGCCGTGCCGGTGTTTCTGAACCTGTGCACCCTGGCCGCCCTGATGCCGCCGGTGATCCTGCCGATCCCGCAGGAGACGGTGCTGCTGATGGTGACGGCGGCGGTGACGGTGTCTGGGCTTATCCAGGCCGGCCTCTTGTGGTGGGGCGTGCGGCGTCTGGGCGTGCGGCTCAAGATCGGCCTGCCGCGCATCACGCCGAATGTGCGTCACACCCTGGCGCTCGCTGTGCCCGGCGCCCTGGCGGGCGGGGCGCTGCAGATCAACTCTCTGGTGTCGCAGTTCCTGACCGGGTCGGACGAGGGCGCGCGTTCGGTGCTGTATAACGCCGACCGGCTGTATCAACTGCCGCTGGGCCTGGTGGGGGTCGCCATCGGCCTGGCCCTGGTGCCGCGCCTGACCAAGGCCTTCGTCGACGGCGATCACGAGGGCGGGCAGAAGACGCTGGACGACGGCATCAACCTGGCCATGGCCTTCACCCTGCCGGCGGCCGTGGCCCTGTTTGTCATTCCCTTCTTCATCATCGACGCGACGGTGACGCGGGGCGCCTTCACCTCGGCCGACGCCGCCCGCACCGCCGACGTTTTGCGTCAGTTCGCCTGGGGCGTGCCGGCCTTCGTCCTGGCCAAGGTTCTGACCCCGCCCTTCTTCGCGCGCCAGGACACGCGCCGTCCGATGATCTTCGCCGTGGCCAGCGTGGTCATCACCGTCATCCTGGGCTCGGCCCTGTTCTTCTGGTTCCGCCGTCAGGGCTGGGACGGAGTGCTGGGCCTGGCCATCGCCACCAGCACCTCGGCCTGGGTGAATGTCGCCCTGCTGGGCGGGGTCCTGATCCGCGAGAACAGCTGGCGGCCGTCGCCGGCCTTTTTGTCGCGCATCGCCCGCGTGATCGCCGCCAGCGCCATGATGGCCGCCCTGCTGTTCGCCGCCGACGTCTTCTATCCGCAGCTTAGCCGCCTGTTCCTGGCCAAGGAGATCGCCGTCCTGGTGGTCTGCGGCGCCGGGGCCGGGCTTTACGGCTTCTGCCTGCTGGCGTTCCGGGCCGTCACGATCTCGGAACTGAAGGCCACGCTGAAGCGCGAGCCCGGCGGCGGCGCGGTCTCCGGTCTGGACTGACAGGCGGCGAACCGATAAGCGCGAGGCCATGACGACCTCGGGCCTGATCCATGACCTGCGATGGCGCGGCTGAACCGCCGCCTGCCTCGCCACGCCTGCCTTTCGACCTTCCGAGACCCGATCCCATGACCGACCAAACCCCCGCCGTTGCGACCTTTGACGGCCCGCGCCGCATCCTGTCCGGCATCCAGGCCTCAGGCGCGCTGCACCTGGGCAACTACCTCGGCGCCCTGAAGCGGTTCGTGGAACTGCAGGACCAGGGCGCGCCGGTCTATGTCTTCGTCGCCGACATGCACGCCATCACCGTGTGGCAGGATCCGGCCAAACTGACCGCCCAGACGCGCGAGATCGCCGCCGCCTATCTCGCCTCGGGCCTGGATCCGGAAAAGGCGATCATCTTCCCGCAGTCGGCCGTGCGCGCCCATGCCGAACTGGCCTGGATCTTCAACTGCGTCGCCCGCCTCGGCTGGCTCGACCGGATGACCCAGTTCAAGGAGAAGTCGGGCAAGCACAAGGAACGCTCGTCGGTCGGTCTCTACACCTATCCCGTGCTCCAGGCGGCCGACATCCTGCTGTACAAGGCCACCGAAGTGCCGGTCGGCGAGGACCAGAAGCAGCATCTGGAGCTGACCCGCGACATCGCCGCCAAGTTCAACAACGACTTCGGCGTTGCCGGCTTTTTCCCCGTGCCTGAGCCGATCATCCAGGGGCCGGCGACGCGCGTTATGTCCCTGCGCGACGGGGCAGCCAAGATGTCCAAGTCGGATCCGTCCGACAACAGCCGCATCAACCTGACCGACGACGCCGACACGATCGCCTCCAAGATCAAGAAGGCCAAGACCGATCCCGAGCCGTTGCCGGAAACCCTGGACGGCCTGAACGAACGGCCCGAGGCCAAGAATCTGGTCGCCATCTATGCGGCGTTGGCGGGCCTTACCCGCGAACAGGTGATCGCACAGTTCGGCGGCCAGGGTTTCGGCGCCTTCAAGCCGGCGCTGGCGGATCTGGCGGTGTCGTCGCTGGCGCCCGTGACGGCCGAGATGCGCCGACTGATGGACGATCCGGCCGAGATCGACCGCGTGCTGAAGGCCGGCGCCGAACGCGCCGCCGAGGTCGCCGATCCCGTGGTGGACGAGGTCAAGAAGATCGTCGGCTTCTGGAGGGCGTAATGGGGGTCTATGAAGCCAAGGTCGTCTGGAACCGCGGCGACCAGCCCTTCCTGGACAAAGGCTACAGCCGCGCCCATTCCTGGAGCTTCGACGGCGGGGCGGTGGTGCCGGGGTCGTCGGCGCCCTCCAGCGTGCCCGTGCCGATGTCCGATCCGGCCGGCGTCGATCCGGAAGAGGCGATGATCGCCTCTCTGTCCAGCTGTCATATGCTGTGGTTCCTGGCCTTCGCCGCCAACGCCGGCCTGGTGGTCGACACCTATGTCGACGAGGCGTCGGGCAAGATGGGCAAGGACGAGAACGGCAAACGCTACCTCGCCGAGGTGACGCTGCGCCCCTTCACCAGCTTCACCGGCCGCGAACCCGATCAGGCCGAGATCGACGCCCTGCACCACCAGGCCCACGACCATGGCGAAATGGCCCATTCGGTCCGCGCAACGATCACGGTCGAGGCGACGATCGGCTAGGCGGCGACCGCCGTCTCTTCCTCGACCAGGGACCTGAACAGAGCGTGGGCGGCGATCATACCGTCCGAGGTCGCCAGGGTGATGTTGGAGGCGGCGCGCGCCAGGTCACCGGCGGCGAAGACGCCCGGCTGGGTCGTCTGCTGCATGGCGTCCACCTTGATTACTCGCCCCATCGGGGTGTCGGTCATCTCGCAGCCCAGCCGCTCGGCGAAGGGGCTGGCGACGCGCACATTGGCGCCGACGAAGATAGCCTTCAGGTCGACGAACCGTCCGTCGGTCAGCCGCGCGCCGCTCAGGTCCGGCGCCTCGCCCTCCAGCCGCGCGATGGGCGTGGCCTCGATGGTGACCCCGCGTCGATCCAGCAGATGGGCGTCCTCGGGCGACAGGCCCACGTCGAGATCCATGAACAGGGTGACCTGGCCCCATTCGGCGACCGTCGCCGCATACGGGACCGCGTGATCGCCGCGCCCCAGCACGCCGATGGGGCCGCCGCCGATCTCATAGCCGTGGCACCAAGGACAGTGCAGGGCGGTGCGGCCCCAGCGTTCCTTCACTCCCGGAATGTCGGCCAGCACGTCCTCGACCCCGTGCGACAGCAGCAGCCGGCGACCGCGCGTGCGCGTGCCGTCAGCGAAGGCGACCGAGAAACCGCCATCGATCCGTTCGACCTCGACCGCCTCCGCCATGCGGAAGGCGGCGGTCGGATAGGCCGCGACCTGAGCTCGAGCCGACGCCGTGATCTCAGCGCCGGGCTTTCCGTCATTTGTCAGGACGCCATGGGCGCGAGCGGCGAACCGATTGCGCGGCCGGCCGTCGTCGATGACCAGAACGCGGCGTCGCGCGCGGACCAGCTGCATGGCTGCGGATAGGCCGGCATAGGAGCCGCCGATGATCAGAGCGTCGTGCGGCATGACGTCAGGACTTTCGGGCGTGGGCATGCAGGAGGTCTCTCTTGGGATGTTCGGCCATGCGGCGCGAGAAATCCGCCGCCAGATCGGCCAGGGTTATGTCGTTCAGGCGCGCGATCAGAAGGGCGCGGGCGGCGGCGTAGGTCTCGGCCAAGGCGTCGTTGACCGCCGCCTCGACTAGGCAGCCGTCGGCCTCGACAGGCGGAGCGGCCGGAAACAGATCCGCGCCGCCGAGGGCCGCGTTCACCTGGCCCAGGGTGACCTGATCCAGCGGTCGCGACAGACGCCAGCCCCCGCCATGCCCCTTCTCCGACGCCACCAATCCCTGCTCGCGCAGACCGGCCATGGTTCGGCGCACCACCACCGGATTTGTCGAAAGGCAGACCGCCAGCTGGTCCGAGGTCATGGGCGAGCCGGTGCGTGTCTCACGCTCGGCCATGTGCAGCAGGGCGTGGAGGATGTTGGACAGCCGGGAATTCCTTTTCATGTAACTGCAATTGTTACGTGATGGATCGCCCGTCAAGAGCGCGGGTCAGTTTTCTTTTCAGCCGTGCGGCACGGCGTCGGTCAGGAAGGCGCCGAAACGGCGCAGGGCCTCGACTGTCAGTTCCGGATCGTGGCGCATTGGACCGTTGTTGGTGGGTTCGTCGAAGGCGTGGGTGCCCCCGGCGATCCAGCTTTCGACCTGGGAGCCGCAGTTGCGGATCATGGCGTTGACCTGTTCGGCGTTACGCACAGTCGTCAGGTGGTCGCGCTTGCAGGTAACGGCCAGAACGCGCGGGCAATGCCGCCACGGCTTCAACCGGTTGAAGGCGAACGGGCCGATATAGGGATAGGTCAGCCACACCGCCTTGACGCCGGACAGGTTGGCCTCGGCGGGATCCATCACGCCAAAGGCGCCGGGCGTCGGCGCGCCGCTCATCATCTCCATGATCGACCAGCCGCCGTGGCTCCAGCCGGCGAGGGCCAGCTTTGTCGCATCGACATCAGGGCGGGCCGAAACGCCCTGGATCGCCGCCAGCACGTCGCCCACCCGCTCATAGCCCCGGAACGACAGGCCCGTGCAGACCGCCGCCAGGGTGAAGACCCGGCCCCATCCGCGCGGGCCGTAGGAATCGATGATGAAGGCGCGCCAGCCCGCCGCCTTGGCGACCTCGGCATAGCGGGGCAGGTGATCGCGCAGCCCCCCGCAGCCATGAAACAGCAGCACCGCCGGGCGGGGCCGGTCGTCGTCGGGGCCCACGACGGTGACGTGGGGTTCGAGGCGGGCCCAGCGGCGCTTCAGATCATCCATTCCCGATTTACGCCGCAGCTTGTCGTCGAAAGCCAGTCCAAAAATCAGGCGCTCAACGCGCCCGGCGCAGCGTCAGGTTCAGCCGGCCGCCGCCGGGGATCAGGCGCGACGATCCGGCCAGCACGCGGTCGACGCCGTGACGGGCCAGGCGCGCGGGGCCGGTCAGGGCGCAGATATCGCCGCTGTCCAGCCTCAGCGTCGTGGTGCGTCCGCGTTCCGCCGCGCCGATGCGGAACGTCGCCGTGTCTCCCAGCGAGACCGACAGGACCGGTGCCCCGAGGTCGGCCTCGTCCTTGTCCTGGTGCAGGCCCATCTTCGCCGCATCGCGATACAGATTGACCAGACAGGCGTCCGGCGGCGTGGGCCAGCCGACCGTGGCGTCCCACAGGTCGAGCAGCACAGTCGGGATCGCGGGCCAGGGTCGCCCGGTTTCGGGATGGGTCGACTGATAGCGATAGCCGCCCCGGTCGGAGACCCAGCCCAGCCGCCCGAAGTTGCTCATCTGAACCGAAAAGGGCCGACCGCCCGGCGTGGTCGGCCGATAGAGGGGCGCGTCATCCAGCCGGGCGAACACCTCGGCGACCAGATCAGCCTGCGCCGCAGCATCGAGCGCCCCCGGCCAGAGCCGGAAGCCCTCGATAGCGGTCTTCACCTCAACGGGTATAGGTGTATTCGCTGACCTCACAGACATTGATGCGCGACCGCGTCAGCTCCTGACCGTTGGTGAACTCGGCCTTGAAGTCATAGATACAGGCGCCCGAGCCGTCATCGATGTTGATGCGCACATCCTGCCCGCTTTCCAGAACGTCCGAGCCCAGGATGTCCTCTTCCCAGTCGTCGCTGCGCGAATCCGACGCGTAGAAGCGCAACATGGTCCAGCCGGTGCGGTTCTTGATTGTGACGTGCCGATCATAGCCGTCACGCGACTGGATGGCCGGCGCCCCAGCAGGCGGCGCGGCGGCCGCCGCAGAGCCGATCAGAACGGCGGCGGCGACGGCGGCCTTGAGCATGATCTTGATCATTGTTTCCTTTCCCTTCCTCGATCGCGATCCCCAGAGCGCGATGCAAAATCTTATGCGCCGTAATCGCCGCGCCTGCATCTTCGAATTTCACCGTTCTTCGAAAGTGCTGAATCGCATAACGCCCTTGCGGGCCGGGGGGATTTTCCCATATCGGGGCCAGCTTCGGAGAAACCCCGCGAAACTTGGGGCTATCCAGCCTGATCCACGCCAACCCAACCGGGGGCGGTCACGCGCGGCGCTTCGTCGAAGGCCGCCGCATCGCCCGCCGAACCAGAGAGACTGAAGAACACATGGCCAAGATTATCGGCATCGACCTGGGCACCACCAACTCGTGCGTCGCCGTCATGGACGGCAAGACGCCGAAGGTGATCGAAAACGCCGAGGGCAACCGCACGACCCCGTCGGTCGTGGCGATCCAGGACGGCGCGGAAGTGCTGGTGGGCCAACCCGCCAAGCGCCAGGCCGTCACCAACCCGTCCAACACCTTCTTCGCGATCAAGCGCCTGATCGGCCGCAACTTCGATGATCCCGTCGTCGCCAAGGACAAGGGCATGGTGCCCTATGAGATCGTCAAGGGCCCGAACGGCGACGCCTGGGTGCGCGCCTTCGGCAAGGACTATTCCCCGCAGCAGATTTCGGCCTTCACCCTGACCAAGATGAAGGAAGCGGCCGAGGCCTATCTGGGCGACAAGGTCACCCAGGCCGTGATCACCGTGCCGGCCTACTTCAACGACAGCCAACGTCAGGCGACCAAGGACGCCGGCAAGATCGCCGGCCTGGAAGTGCTGCGCATCATTAACGAGCCGACCGCGGCGGCTCTGGCCTATGGTCTGGAAAAGAACGACGGCCAGAAGATCGCCGTCTATGACCTGGGCGGCGGCACCTTCGACGTCTCGATCCTGGAGATCGGCGACGGCGTGTTCGAGGTGAAGTCGACCAACGGCGACACCTTCCTGGGCGGCGAGGACTTCGATCTGCGTCTGGTCGATTACCTGGCCGACGAGTTCAAGAAGGAGCAGTCGGTCGACCTGCGCCAGGACAAGCTGGCCCTGCAGCGCCTGAAGGAAGAGGCCGAGAAGGCCAAGAAGGAGCTGTCGACCACGACCCAGTACGAGGTCAACCTGCCGTTCATCACCATGAACGCCTCGGGTCCGCTGCACCTGAACATCAAGCTGACGCGCGCCAAGCTGGAAAGCCTGGTCGAGGATCTGGTCCAGCGCACGATCGAGCCGTGCAAGAAGGCCCTGGCCGACGCCGGCCTGAAGGCTTCGGACATCGACGAAGTGGTTCTGGTCGGCGGCATGACCCGCATGCCCAAGGTCGTGGAAGCCGTGAAGGCCTTCTTCGGCAAGGAGCCGCACAAGGGCGTGAACCCTGACGAAGTCGTGGCCCTGGGCGCCGCCGTTCAGGCCGGCGTTCTGCAAGGCGACGTCAAGGACGTGCTGCTGCTGGACGTGACGCCGCTGACCCTGGGCATCGAAACCCTGGGCGGCGTCTTCACGCCCCTGATCGAGCGCAACACGACGATCCCGACCAAGAAGAGCCAGACCTTCTCGACCGCCGACGACAACCAGTCGGCCGTGACGATCCGGGTCTTCCAGGGCGAGCGTCCGATGGCGTCGGACAACAAGATGCTGGGTCAGTTCGACCTGATGGGCATTCCGCCCGCACCGCGCGGCATGCCGCAGATCGAGGTCGCCTTCGACATCGACGCCAACGGCATCGTCAACGTTTCGGCCAAGGATAAGGCGACCAACAAGGAGCAGTCGATCCGCATCCAGGCCAACGGCGGCCTGTCGGACGCCGACATCGACAAGATGGTCAAGGAAGCCGAGGCCAACGCCGCCACCGACAAGGCCAAGAAGGATCTGGTCGAGGCGCAGAACGCCGCCGACAGCCTGATCCACTCGACCGAGAAGGCCCTGGCCGAACATGGCGACAAGGTCGGCGCGGACGAGAAGACGGCCATCGAGACCGGCCTGGCCGAGCTGAAGACCGCTCGCGAAGGTACCGACCCGGAAGACATCCGCGCCAAGACCAACACCCTGGTCCAGGCTTCGATGAAGCTGGGTGAGGCCATGTACGCCCAACAACAGGGCGACACCGCCGCAGAAGGCCAGCCGGCCGACGACGGCGTGGTCGATGCCGAGTTCGAAGAAGTGTCGGACACGGACGGCGACGACAAGAAGAGCGCCTGATCCGTCACAGGTCGCTGAAATGATACGGCCCCGCTTGTCTTGCGATAGGCGGGGCCTTTTCATGAAACTTGCATCATTGGTCCCGGACCCCATGTCAGCCGGGACATCGATTTCGACCAACGCTCGATAAGAGGCGAGGCGAAAGCGAACGGGGAAGTATGAGGACGAACGCCCGATGGCGCGTGATTATTACGAAGTTCTGGGTGTCGAACGCACGATCGACGCCCCCGGCCTGAAAGCCGCCTACCGCAAGCTGGCCATGATCCACCACCCGGACCGCAACGGCGGGTCGGAAGAGTCGATGGCCAAGTTCAAGGAGTTGTCCGAGGCCTATACGGTGCTGTCGGACGACAACAAGCGCGCGGCCTATGATCGTTACGGCCATGCGGGCGTGAACGGCGGTGGGGGCGGCAATCCCTTCGGCCAGGGCGGCCAGGGCTTCTCGGACATCAACGACATCTTCTCCCAGGTCTTTGGCGATGCGTTCGGCGACGCGTTCGGCGGACGCCAGGGCCGGGGCCAGCAGGGCGGACCGCGCCGGGGCTCGGACCTGCGCTACGATCTCGAGATCACCTTGGAGCAGGCCTACAAGGGCGAAGACGTCGAGATCGACATCCCCTCGACCATGACCTGCGACACCTGCGAGGGGTCGGGCGCCAAGCCGGGGACCAAGCCCGTCACCTGCACCACCTGCCAGGGCGCCGGTCGCGTGCGCCAGGCCAACGGCTTCTTTCAGGTCGAGCGCACCTGCCCCCGTTGCCACGGCCAGGGTCAGATGATCGCCGATCCCTGCACCACCTGCCACGGGCACGGCCAGGTTCGCAAAACCCGCACCCTGAACCTGAAAATCCCCGCCGGCGTGGACGACGGTTCGCGCATCCGTCTGTCGGGTGAGGGCGATGCGGGCCAGCGCGGCGGACCGCGCGGCGATCTATACGTCTTCATCTCGGTCACGCCGCACGACCTGTTCGAGCGCGACAACCTGGACCTGCTGGTCACCGTGCCCGTGCCGATGACCGTGGCGGCTCTGGGCGGCGAGATCGACGCCCCTTGCCTGGTCTCCACGGCCTGCGACGGCAAGTGCAAGGCCTCCGTCGCCGTGCCGGCCGGCGCCCAGACCGGCAAGACCGTGCGCATCAAGGGCAAGGGCATGCCCCATCTGAACGGCCGCAATCGAGGCGATCTGGTCGTCGAACTGTTCGTCGAGACGCCCACCGATCTGACCGCGCGCCAGCGTGAGTTGCTGGAAGAGCTTGCCCTGTCGTTCGGGGAGGGGCAGAACCCCAGGAATTCCAGCTTTGCCGGAAAGGCGAAGCGTTTCTGGGCCGACATCCTGGGCAGTCAGGACGCGGACGGGTCGAAAGAGAACGCGGTTTGAGCGCAATCTTCCACGCCGGCATTTCCGGCTATCGCGGCCGGATGGGGCGTGCGGTCTCTCAGGTTCTGGACGCCCGCGAGGACGTGGTGGTCGCCGCCCGCTTCGATTGGGGCGAAACCGCCGACCTGTCGCTGTGCGACGTGATCATCGACTTCTCGACCCCGGCCGCCTCGGTGGCCCTGGCCCAGAGCGCGGCCGAGCGCGGCGGCCCGGCCTTGGTGATCGGTTCGACCGGCTTCACGGACGAGCAGGAGGCCGACCTGATGAAGGCCGCCGAGAAGGTCGCCATCGTCAAGAGCGGCAATTTCTCCTTGGGCGTGAACATCCTGATCGGCCTTGTCCAGCACGCGGCCCAACGTCTGGACGCCCAGGATTGGGACATCGAGATCACCGAGGCCCACCACCGCCGGAAAGTGGATTCACCGTCGGGCACGGCCCTGATGCTGGGCGAAGCCGCCGCCGAGGGGCGGTTTGCGGATCTGGATGACCTGCGCTCCAAACCCTACGACGGGGTCCAAGGCGAGCGCGAGAGCGGCAAGATCGGTTTTTCCTCCATCCGCGCCGGCGGCATCATCGGCGAGCATACCGTGCTGTTCGCATCGGAAGACGAGGTGCTGACCCTGAGCCACTCGGCGATCGATCGGTCGTTGTTTGCAAAGGGCGCTGTCGCCGCCGCCGCCTGGGTGCGGACGCGAGGCCCCGGTCTCTATGACATGCAGGACGTGCTGGGCTTCCGGCAGGCTTAGTTTTTTGAGGCGCTAACGCGCCGCGCTACGTTCGCGACGCGGTCGCTCTCTGCTTGCGCATCTATTGTGCGGTTACGCCGCGTCTTCCTGAACAGGCAGGCCGTAGGCTTCCCACAGTGAGCGGTCCTTAAGCGCCTTGGCGAGGAAGGCGACGTGGGCGGCCTGTTCCTCGGGCGTGGAGCGCGGCGCCAAGGGGCGAGGACGCTGGCCGTAGGCGGCGGTTTCGATGACGCCGCCGGGGCCACGACCGACCGGCGCGGACGACAGGTCCAGCACCCGTTCCTTGCCGCCGCGAAGCTCCAGATAAACCTCGGCCAGCAGACGGGCGTCGATCAGGGCGCCGTGCAGCGTCCGCTCGACCAGCGACACCTTGTAGCGTTTACATAGGGCGTCCAGCGAGTTGGGCATCCCCGGAAACCGCGTCTGGGCCAGTTTCAGCGTATCGATCCAGCGCGCCTCGCCGGTGATCGGCCGGCCGCACCGCGCATATTCGAAGTCGATGAAGTTGCGGTCAAAGGCGGCGTTGTGGGCGATCATCTGCGCATCGCCGATGAAGTCGATCAGGTCGTCAGCGATCTCAGCGAACTTGGGCGCATCCTTGACCTTCTCGTCGGTGATGCCGTGAACCCGGATGGCGTCGGGCGGGATCAGCCGCTCGGGATTGACGAACCGATGGAAGGTCCGCCCCGTCGGCAGCAGATCCTGGATCTCGATACAGCCGACCTCGATCAACCGGTCGCCCGTCTTGGGGTCGAAGCCGGTGGTTTCCGTATCCAGAACGATCTCGCGCGCCATTCGCCCTTAATGGCGGCATTCGCCTCAGCGCGAAAGGCTCGCCGCGCCGCGCCGGTGAGATATCCACGACGGGTCCAGAACGGCGGCGACGATCGCCTCGACCTCGTCCCGCGCGGCCTCCAACCCCCGGCCGGTGTCGATGACGAAATCGGCGCGGGCGCGCTTTTCGGCGTCCGGCATCTGGCGCGCCAGGATGGCGTCGAACCGTTCGCGGGTCATGCCGGGGCGGGCCAGGACACGCTCCGCCTGGATCGCCGGATCGGCGGTGACCACCACCACGGCGTCGACGGCCCTGTCTCCACCCGTCTCGAACAGCAGGGGGATGTCCAGAACCGCCAGTTTCACACCCGCCGAGCGCGCCGCCTCCAGGTCCGCCGCGCGCCCCTGGGCGACCAGGGGGTGGACGATGGCTTCCAGACGATGGAACGCGGTGTCGGCTTTCCCAAGGGCCTCGGCCAGACGCGTGCGATCGACCGCGCCGTCCACGATGACGCCGGGAAAGGCTTCGCCCACAGGACCGACCGCCTCACCGCCGCGCGCGTAGAGGCGGTGAACCGCATCGTCGGCGTTCCAAACGACGGCCCCCAGATCGGCGAACATGGCCGTCGTCGTCGACTTGCCCATGCCGATGGAGCCGGTGAGACCGAGCAGGATCATGCCGTCTCGCCCAGATGGGTCATCAACAGGGCGCGAAGATCGAGAGGCGGCGGCGCGCGGCGGAAAAGGGCTTCGAACGACGGCGCCGCCTGGCCGATCAACATGGCCAATCCATCCACTGTCCGCAGGCCGCGTTCGCGCGCCGCCGTCAGAAAGGGCGTAGCCAACGGTTTGTAGGTCATGTCCATAACCACCGTGCCGGGCGCGATCCGGTCGAAGTCGATGCTGGGCGCAACGCTCAGCGCGTTGATAACCAAGGCTGCGCCGTCAAAAGCGTCGCCTGCCGCCATGACCCGAACCGACGGCCCGAGATCGGCGGCCAGGGCCTGGGCGCGTTCGGGCGAACGGTTGACGATGCGAACCTCGGCGCCGGCCTCGACCAAAGCGCCGGACCCTGCGCGGGCCGCGCCCCCGGCGCCCAGCATCACCACCGGCCGCCCGGCCACGTCCAGGTCCGGCGCTTGTTCTTTCAGGCCGCTCATCAGGCCGATCCCGTCGGAACTGTCGGCCAGCACCCGCCCGTTTTCGAACTGCAGGATGTTGGCCGAGGACGTCAGCCGCGCCGCCGCAGTCGCCTGATCCGCCAGGGCGAAGGCCTGTTCCTTGAACGGGGCGGTGACGTTCAGCCCCATGATCAGACCCGCGCGCCCTGCCGCGACTAGGGACTCGAAGCCGGCCGCATCGGCAGGGGCGAAGGGGACGTAGGCGCCGTCAATAACGCCGGCCGCCAGCCAGGCGTTGTGGATGACCGGGCTAAGCGAATGGGCGACCGGATTCCCGGCGATCCCGGCGACCATGGCCGCCCCGGTTATGCGGTGCGTGCTCATGCCGCGATCACCCCAGCCCGACGCAGCTCTTTCAGCACCGGCCAGAGCGGCAGGCCCAGCACCGTGAAATAGTCGCCGTCCACCGCCTCGAACAGCTGCGAGCCCAGCCCCTCGAGCCGATAGGAGCCGACGCAGGACAGCAGGGCCTCGCCCTCGGCCGCCAGATAGGCGTCGAGGAAGGCGTCCGAGAAATCGCGCATCCGCATCTGAACCGTATCGACGCCGGACCAGACGATCTGGCCCTTGGTCGCCAATGCTGCGCCGGAATGCAGCTGGTGCGACTTGCCACGCATCGTTTTCAGCCGCTCGCGCGCCGCCTCCAGAGACCTGGCCTTGGAGACCAAGCCGCCGTCAAAGGCCAGGGTCTGATCCGAGCCCAGCACCCAGGCGGTTTCGTCGTCGCGTGAGACGGCCAAGGCCTTGGCTTCCGCGAGACGAACGGCGAGGGCGGCGGCGTCCAGGTCGGTCGAGACGGCCTTGATGGCGTCCTCGTCCACAGCGGCGACGCGCACCTCAAAGGCGACGCCGGCGTTTTCCAGCATGGCACGGCGGGCCGAGCTCTTGGATGCCAGGATGAGAGCTTCGGATTTCACCACGTCGTCCCGATCTTGTGGTTGCGATGTTCGCTCAGCAGATTGGTGATCGCCGCCGCCGTCTCCTCCACCGAGCGGCGGGTCACGTCGATGGTGGGCCAGCCGCGCCGCTCGAAGGCCCGGCGCGCCTTGATCGTCTCGTCGCGCACGGCGTCCTGATCGGTGTAGTTCGACGACTGGCTGGCGTTCAGATTGTCGATACGGTTGCGCCGGATCTGAACCAGTCGATCAGGCGACACGGTCAGGCCGATCACCAAGGGGTTCTTCAGCTTGGTCAGCCGCTCGCCATCCTCCTGACCCGGCACCAGAGGCACATTGGCCGCCCGGATGCCTCGGTGGGCCAGATAGATGCAGGTCGGGGTCTTGGATGTCCGGCTGACCCCGCACAGAACGACGTCTGCGCCCTCCAGCTGATCCAGCGACCCCTGGCCGTCGTCGTAGGCCATGGCGAAGTCCAGCGCCGCGATCCGGTTGAAATAGTCATGGTCCAGCGCGTGCTGGGCGCCGACGCGGGTGGACAGGGCCGCGCCGAGATAGCGCGACATGGCCCCGACCAGCGGATCCAGCGCGCCGATCTGGGGCATGTCCAGGCGACGGCAGCCCTCTTCCAGCTGTTCGCGCAGATCGCGGTCGACCAGGGTGTGGAGAACGACGCCCGGCGCGGACTCCACCTCCTGCAGCACCCGTTCCATCTGCTTTGCCGATCGCACCAGGGAATAGATGTGCTCGATCGGAATGACGCCGTCGAAGCGTGCGGTCACCGCCTTGGCCATGGCGTTCAAGGTCTCGCCGGTGGAGTCTGACACCAGGTGAACGTGGAAATAGGTGGCCAGACGGGCCGGTCCCGAGGGTCTCGCAGGGCTCATGAGACTGTCTGTCTCCCTGTTGAAAGTTGGGGGACGGCGTTGGACCGTCGGGGCGCCGTTTTTCTTAGCCGCTGATCGATCCGCCCGCGAGCGGGGATGATGGTGGATCGCATTGGGCGTCCGCCGCCGGATCATCCCAAGGCGGAAAACCGAATTTCCAACCGCTGTGGAAAATCCTAATGAAAGGTTAACGGTGCTTAACCGCGTTCACAGCCGCAAGCCCCCGCAAACCCTTGCCCGTTAATGTTTCGTTAGGGATTGTCCACCGGCGGGATCAGTCGTTTCGACATCCCCGTTAACGATACGCCAGGCGTGGATATCCGCTTTTGTTCCGCCGCCGCCGATCGATTCATCACCGCCATTCCACCGCCCTACCTGCCACTTCGAATCTTTTAATTCTTAATCTGATTAGGGATTGAGGGCGGGGGGCTGTGACCTTAATCCTCCGGCATGACCGATCAGACCCAGACTGCCGATCCGACACCCCTGGTGCTCCGGGCTCTCCGCGGGGATACGTTGGAGCGTCCGCCGGTGTGGTTCATGCGCCAGGCCGGTCGGTATCTGCCGGAATACCGCAAGCTGAGGTCCGAGGCGCCCGACTTCATCGCCTTCTGTCTGAACCCCGACATGGCCGCCGAAGCGACGCTTCAGCCCATGCGCCGGTTCGGCTTCGATGCGGCCATCGTCTTCGCCGACATCCTGCTGATCCCGCGCGCCCTGGGCCAAGACGTCTGGTTCGAAACGGGGGAGGGGCCGCGGCTGGGCGAAATGCCGATCCCGGGTCGGATGGCCGAACTGGCTCCGGCGGCGGGCGAGCATCTGTCGGCGGTGGGTGAGACCCTGTCGATCGTGCGCGCGGCCCTAGAGCCGGAACGCGCCCTGATCGGCTTCGCCGGCGCGCCCTGGACAGTGGCGACCTATATGCTGGACGGACAGGCGCGCACCATCGGCAAAGGCGAACGCGCCCAGGCCCGCACCTACGCCTATGCCGATCCTGAACGCGTCGACGAGACGCTGGAGGTTCTGGTCGAGGCCACGGCCAGGTATCTGAAGATGCAGGCGGACGCCGGGGCCCAGGTTCTGAAGATCTTCGAGAGCTGGGCCGAGGGTCTGCCGGATGATCTGTTCGAAAGATTGGTCCTGAAGCCCCACCAGGCGCTGGTGAAGCGCACGCGGGAGCTGGGGGTCACTGTACCCCTGATCGGCTTCCCACGGGGCTCTGCGGCGCTCGCAGAGCAGTATGCCGAGGCGGTCGAGGTCGACGCCGTCGCCCTGGACACCGCCTGCCCGCTCGAGGTCGGCAAACGGGTGCAGCAGATCAAGCCGATCCAGGGGGCGCTCGACCCGCTGTTGTTGCGCGCCGGCGGCGATCTGCTGGACCGACGCGTCGATCAGCTGATGGAGGCCTGGGGGCAGGGGCCTTGGCTGTTCAACCTCGGCCACGGCATCCTGCCGGACGTGCCGATCGACCATGTCGAACAGGTTCTGAGACGGATCGGCGCCCAATGAGCGATGCGAACCCCGGCCGCCGCATTGCGGTGGTGCTGTTCAATCTGGGCGGGCCGGACGATCAGGCTTCGGTCAAGCCGTTCCTGTTCAACCTGTTCAACGATCCGGCCATCATCGGCCTTCCGGGGATCTTCCGCACGCCTCTGGCCAAACTGATCTCCAGCCGGCGCGAAACCAGCGCTCAGGCCAACTACGCCCTGATGGGCGGGGGATCGCCGCTGCTGCCCGAAACCAGTCGCCAAGCTGAGGCTTTGCAGGCGGTGCTTGGCGCGCGGCTGGGCGGCGATGAGGTCAAGGTCTTCATCGCCATGCGCTACTGGCATCCGTTGACCGAAGAGACGGCGGCCGAGGTCGCCGCCTTCGGACCCGACGAAGTCGTCCTGCTGCCGCTCTATCCGCAGTTTTCGACCACGACGACGGAATCCTCGCTGAAGGCTTGGAACGCCGCCTATGCCGGCCCGGGCGTCAGCCGCGCCGTCTGCTGCTATCCGGCCGCGACAGGCTGGGTTGAGGCCCAGGCCCAGGCGATCGGCGAGAAGCTGGACGAGGCGGTGGGCCAGCCGGTGCGGGTGCTGTTCTCCGCCCATGGCATCCCCGAGAAGCTGGTGACCGGCAAGGGCGATCCCTATCAGGAGCAGATCGAGACGACGGTTGCCGCCGTGGTCGCCGCCATCGAGGCCCAGCGCGGGCCGATCGACCACGCTATCTGCTACCAAAGCCGGGTCGGGCCGATGAAATGGCTGGGCCCGTCCACGCCTGAAGCCATTGAAACCGCCGCCAAAGACGGCGTCGGGGTCGTCGTCACGCCCATCGCCTTCGTCTCGGAGCATATCGAGACCCTGGTCGAGCTGGATATTGAATACGGCGAACTGGCCCACGAAAAAGGGGCCAGTCCCTATTTGCGGGCGCCGGCGGTCGGGATCGAGCCGCTGTTCATCGACGCCTTGGCCGACGCGGCTGTGGGTGCACTGTCCCATAGGGGCGTCGCGCCGTTCGGTCAGGGGTGCAAGGCGGACTGGAAGGCCTGCCCGCATCGCAAGGCAAGGCAGGCGGCATGAACACCTACGATCTCGCACGCGGGCTGCACATTCTGGCGGTGATCGCCTGGATGGCGGGCCTTCTGTTCCTGCCTCGGCTCTACGCCTATGACGCCGAACAGAACGCCAAGCCCGAACCGCTGAAAAGTGAAATGCAGGCGCTGTTGCGCCTGTGGCAGACGCGGCTGCTGCGCATCATTCTGAACCCGGCGATGATCCTGGCCTGGGTTTTTGGTCTGTGGTTGATCCACATCGACGTCTCGGCGCGCGGAGCGGTCTTCCTGGGCGAGCCGTGGATGATCGCCAAGCTGACTGGCGTCTTCGTGCTCAGCGGCTGGCATGGATTTCTGGCGGCCCAAAGGAAGAAGATTGCGGCCGGCACGTCGAAATATTCCGGCAAGTTCTGGCGTATGACGAACGAAGTGCCCTTCGTTCTGGCCATCGTCATGGTGCTGTCGGTGACGACGGAGTGGACGTTCCGGTAAGCGGCTCCGCTTGACCTCGTCCGCCGCCTGTGGTTCCGCTGGCGGCGAACCGTTCGGCGTCCCGCGTCGGCGGTCCCTCTCTTTCGTGACGCCTGCAGGCCTTGGAGCCAGCGGGAGCCCGTCGCACCTCCCTTCGGCCTTCCGGCCAGACATTTTCAGAGACCCGCGCCGCAGCCGTCTGGCCGTGTGCGCCCGCGAGCCTGCATCATGACCGACGTCCGCGACACCAATCCCGAGACCCCCGAGAACGAAGGCGTGGAGGTTGAAGCCCCCACCCATCACGGCGCGGCGCATGAAGCCGGCGAGGCGGCGGGCGCCGATTCCGGCGTGGATACGACAGCGGACGATGAAGAGGACGGCGAGCCCGTCGTCGCCAACGGCCGCATCACGCTCGCCGAGCTGAACGAGAAGACGCCGGCTGACCTGGTCGCCTTCGCCGAACAGCTGGAGGTCGAGAACGCCTCCAACTTGCGCAAACAGGATTTGCTGTTCGCCATCCTGAAGGCCCTCGCCGACGAAGAAGTCGAGATCATCGCCGACGGCGTGCTGGAAATCCTGCCGGACGGCTTCGGCTTCCTGCGCAGCTCGGACGCCAACTATCTGCCGGGGCCGGACGACGTCTATGTCTCGCCGTCGCAGATCCGCCGCTTCGGCCTGCGTTCGGGCGACACCGTCCATGGGGCCGTGCGGGCGCCGCGCGAAGGCGAACGCTATTTCGCCCTGCTCAAGGTCGACACGATCAATCTGGAAGACCCCGAAGCGGTCAAGACGAAGGTCCTGTTCGACAACCTGACGCCGCTCTATCCCGAAGAGCGACTGCACATGGAAATCCAGGATCCGACGCTGAAGGATCGCTCGGGTCGGGTCATCGATATCGTCGCGCCGCTGGGCAAGGGACAGCGCTGCCTGATCGTGGCGCCGCCGCGCGTCGGCAAGACGGTGATGCTGCAGAACATCGCCAAGTCGATCGAGCGGAACCACCCGGAAGTCTTCCTGATCGTCCTGCTGATCGACGAACGCCCCGAAGAAGTGACGGACATGCAGCGCACGGTGAAGGGCGAGGTTGTCGCCTCGACCTTCGACGAGCCTGCCACCCGCCACGTCGCCGTCGCCGAAATGGTGATCGAAAAGGCCAAGCGTCTGGTCGAGCACAAGAAGGACGTAGTGATCCTGCTGGACTCCATCACGCGTCTGGGCCGGGCCTACAACGCCACCGTCCCCTCTTCGGGCAAGGTGCTGACGGGCGGCGTGGACGCCAACGCCCTGCAACGTCCCAAGCGCTTCTTCGGCGCCGCGCGCAACGTGGAGCAGGGCGGTTCTCTGACCATCATCGCCACGGCCCTGATCGACACGGGCAGCCGGATGGACGAGGTGATCTTCGAAGAGTTCAAGGGCACCGGCAACTCGGAAATCGTGCTGGACCGCAAGGTCGCCGACAAGCGCATCTTCCCCGCCATCGACGTGCTGAAGTCCGGCACCCGCAAGGAAGATCTGATCACGCCGAAGGATCAGTTGGCCAAGACCTATGTCCTGCGCCGCATCCTGAATCCGATGGGTCCGCAGGACGCGATCGAGTTCCTGCTCGACAAACTGCGTCAGTCGAAGAACAACTCTGACTTCTTCCAGTCGATGAACACCTGATCCGTCGTCGGACGTTTCACGTGAAACAGGAGACCGTGCGATGAAGGTCAATGTGGAAGTCGATTGCACACCGGCGGAGGCGCGCGCATTCCTGGGTCTGCCGGACGTCACGCCGCTGAACGAGGCCATGGTCGCGGAGATGCAGAAGCGGATGGAGGCCAATGTCGCCGCGATGCAGCCCGAGGAGTTGATGAAGACCTGGACCAGCTTCGGCCTGCAGGCTCAGGACCAATTCCGACGCCTGATGGAAGCGGCGGTAAAGTGAGCATCCGCCCTCTCCGGAGCCGCTCGGTCTGAGTTGATGATCGACACCATCTTCGCCTTGGCGACGCCGCCCGGCCGAGGCGCCATTGCGGTTCTCCGCCTGTCGGGCCCTGGCGTCGAGGCCGCGTTGACGGCGCTGGGCGCAACCCGGTTGAAGCCGCGCATCGCGTCGGTGCGTGACCTCAGCCATGCCGGCGATCACATTGATCAGGCGCTTGTGCTGCGTTTTGTGGCGCCCAACAGCTATACGGGCGAGGACGCGGCAGAATTGCATCTGCATGGCGGTCGCGCGGTCGTTGAGGCCGCCAGCCGCGCCTTGATCGCGTTGGGCTTGCGCCCGGCAGACCCCGGCGAGTTCACGCGCCGCGCCTTTCAGAATGGCCGCATGGATCTGGCGCAAGCCGAGGCGGTCGCCGATCTGATAGACGCGGAGACCAGCGCCCAGGCCAAGCAGGCCTTGGGTCAGTTGGACGGCAAGCTCAGCGAGACCTATGCCGGTTTCCGCCGTGACCTTCTTCACGCCCTGGCTCTGATCGAGGCCGAGATCGATTTTCCGGATGAAGAGGTGCCGGACAATCTGGCTCGCACGGCAGGGCCGGTGTTGGACCGACTCGGCGCCGACCTGCGACGCGCGGTCGATACGGGGCGGCGTGGCGAACGGGTCAGGGAGGGCTATCGCATCGTCTTGATCGGAGAAACGAACGCCGGCAAGTCGTCGCTGTTCAATGCGCTCGTTGCGCGTGAGGCGGCTATCGTCACGCCGATCGCCGGCACCACGCGGGATGTGCTGGATGCCGACCTGGTGATCGGCGGCTACGCCGTGACCTTGTCGGATACGGCCGGCTTGAGAGACAGCGACGACCCGGTCGAGGCCGAGGGCGTGCGCCGCGCTCGGCTGCGCGCCGAACACGCCGACCTGCGTCTTTGGGTCCGTGCGCCTGGCGACCCGGACGGGGTGGCTGCGGCTTACGTCAAGGATGGCGATCTGATCGTGGCGACCAAGTCCGACCTAGGCGCCGGCTCAGGCGAAGGCGAGTATGAGACTTTGGCGGTGAGCACCGTGACTGGCGCCGGCCTGGCTGAGCTTCGGGACTGGATTGCTGCCCGTCTTGCGCAGGATTTGTCAGGCGCCGACTTCCCCTCCGTGACTCAGGAACGGCATCGGCTGCGTTTGCTTGAGGCGTTGGAAAGCGTGGATGCGGCGCGGGCTGCACTGAATGTGGCGCCGGAAATGGCTGGCGACGATCTGAGACGGGCTGCCGACGCTATGGCGCGCGTGACAGGTGCGATCGGTGTTGAGGACATTCTGGGCGAAGTCTTTTCGACCTTCTGCATCGGAAAGTAGGTCTAGCCATACCGGTGTTTCACGTGAAACGGAGGGCCATCTTAGTCTGACGGGCTTGGCCTGCCTCTGGCGGTCAAACCCGTTTTGCCCTATGTGGCGGCGATGATTTCTCCCTTAGATTTCGTGTTCGACGTCGTTGTCATCGGCGGCGGCCACGCCGGCTGTGAAGCGGCGGCGGCCTCCGCGCGGGCGGGTGCTCGCACCGTCTTGCTGACCCAGAAGCTGGAGACGATCGGCGAGATGTCGTGCAACCCAGCTATCGGGGGGCTGGGGAAGGGGCATCTGGTTCGAGAGATCGACGCCATGGACGGCGTGATGGGGCGGCTGGCCGATGTGTCAGGCATCCAATTCCGCCTCCTAAACCGATCCAAGGGCGCCGCCGTTCGGGGTCCGCGCAGCCAGATCGACCGCAGGCTCTATCGCGAAGCCATGCAGGCCGAACTTCACGGCACGCCCAATCTGACCCTGATGGCGGGGACGGCCGAGCGACTTATCCTTGAAGGTGACTGTGTGGTCGGCGTCGTGACCGGCGGCGGAGAGACGGTTCGCGCTGGGGCGGTCGTCCTGACGACCGGCACCTTCCTGAACGGGGTCATCCATCGCGGCGACGAGCGCATCCCCGCGGGGCGGCATGGCGAGGAGCCCTCGATGGGTCTGGCCGCCGATCTTCATGCGGCCGACCTTATGATGGGACGTCTGAAGACAGGCACGCCCGCACGCCTGGACGGTCGGACGATTGCCTGGGAACGTCTGGAAATGCAGCAGGCGGACGAGGAGCCGTCAGCTTTTTCCTTCCTGTCCGACCGGATCGATGTGCCCCAGATCGCCTGCGGCGTGACCCACACGACTGAAGAGACCCATCGGATCATCGCGGAGAATCTTGGGGAGAGCGCCGTCTATGGCGGCAAGCTTTCGGGACGGGGGCCGCGTTACTGTCCGTCGATCGAAGACAAGGTCGTTCGGTTCGCCGACAAGACGAGCCATCAGATCTTTCTTGAACCGGAAGGTTTGGACGATCCGACGGTCTATCCGAACGGGATCTCCACCTCGGTGTCAGAGCCGATACAACTCGCCTTCCTTCGCACCATCCCGGGGTTGGAGGCGGTCGAGGTGTTTCGATACGGCTACGCCATTGAATACGACTACGTCGATCCGCGCGAGTTGACGGCGGCGCTGGAGGTGAAGAAGCGTCCCGGACTGTATTTGGCCGGACAGATCAACGGGACGACCGGTTATGAGGAGGCCGCGGCGCAGGGGCTGATGGCGGGGCTGAACGCCGCGCGTTCAGCGGCCGGCCAGGAGCCGGTGATCCTGGGGCGTGATCAGGCCTATATCGGCGTCATGATCGACGATCTGGTGACACGCGGTGTCACCGAACCGTACCGGATGTTCACCAGCCGGGCGGAATATCGGCTGACGCTGCGAGCCGACAATGCCGACCTTCGGCTCACACCCCTTGCAATCGAGCTGGGTATCGTTGGTGACGAGCGGCGCATTCGTTTTGAAGGCAAGGCCTCGGCGCTTGCGGCAGCGAGTGCTGTTTCACGTGAAACACTGTTCACCCCCAACCAAGCCAGCGCAATCGGCATATCTGTAAATGCTGATGGTCGTCGACGGTCGATGCGCGAACTGTTGGCCTTCCCCGATGTGACTTTGGATCAATTCCTCTCGGCAGTGCCCCTCATCGCCGATTGGACCACTGAAGTCCGCGAGCAGGTCCAGATCGACGCGGCCTATGCCAACTATTTGGATCGCCAATCGCAGGATGCGGACGCTCTGAAGGTGGAGGAGGGGCTGATGCTTCCGACCGATCTCGACTACGGCGCCGTCGGCGGCCTGTCGAACGAGGTGAAGGAGAAGTTGGCTCGCGTGCAACCTCGGACCCTGGGCCAGGCTGGCCGGATCGAGGGCATGACGCCCGGCGCTTTGACGGCGCTGCTGGCCTATGTGAAGCGCGCGCCCAAGGCATCGGTCGCGGCCTGATGTTGGAGGCTGAACAAGAGGCGTTCCGTGCACGCGCCAATGCGTCAGCGGAACAGATCGCCGACCTTGAAGCCTTTCGACTGCGATTGGTCGAGGCCAATGCGGTGATGAATCTAGTCGGCCCGGACAGTTTGTCAGACTTCTGGAACCGCCATGTCTGGGACAGTGCGCAACTGCTTGATCTGGCGCCGGACGCGAAGACCTGGGCGGATCTGGGGGCAGGGGCCGGCTTTCCCGGGCTAGTGCTTTCCACCATGCTGAAGGGGCGGGATGGGGCCCATGTCTGGCTGATCGATAGCCTGGCCAAGCGCTGCCGATTCCTTCAGGAGGTTGTGAATGCATTGTCATTGCCGGCGACGGTCATAGTCGGTCGGGCTGAGGCGCAGACTGTGACGTGTGACATCGTCACCGCCCGAGCCGTCGCGCCAATGGAGAAACTGCTAGGTTATGCACAGCCCTACTTCCAAAGGGGTGCACAAGGTCTGTTCCTGAAGGGGGAGCGTGCCGAATCCGAGTTGATCGAAGCGCGCAAATCCTGGCATTTCGAGGCTGAACTGGCCCCGTCGCAAAGCGACGTGCGCGGCCGCATCGTGACAATCCGGAGCCTCCGCCGTGCCCGCTCAACGCGCTAGAAAGCCCGCCCGCGTCCTCGCCGTGTCCAACCAGAAGGGCGGGGTTGGCAAGACGACGACGGCAATCAACCTCGGCACCGCGCTGGCCGCTATCGGGGAGCGCGTGCTGATCGTGGATATGGACCCACAGGGCAATGCCTCCACAGGTCTCGGTGTTCCACGTGAAACACGGCGCGTCACCATCTACGATGTCGTCGTGGATCAGCGCTCCATCGCCGATGCCTCGGTGCAGACGACTGTGCCGGGTTTGTGGATCGTCCCGGCCGACGCGGACATGTCGGGCGTTGAGATCGAACTCAGCCAGGCGGATCGCCGATCCTATCGGCTGCGTGATGCTCTTCGCGCGCACGACGACGGCCCTACCGCGTATGACTACGTCCTGATCGACTGCCCGCCGTCGTTGAACCTGCTGACGCTGAATGCGATGGCCGCTGCGGACGCGGTGCTGGTGCCGCTGCAATGCGAGTTCTTCGCCTTGGAAGGCCTGAGCCAGCTGATGCGCACCATCGACATGGTCAAGCACAGCCTCAACCCGTCGCTGGAAATCCAGGGCCTAGTCCTGACGATGTTCGATCGTCGTAGCGCCCTGTCGGGCCAGGTGGCCAACGACGTGCGCGCTCACTTCGGCGACAAGGTCTATGAGAGCGTGATCCCGCGTAATGTCCGCGTCGCCGAGGCGCCGTCCTTCGGCAAGCCCGCGCTGATCTATGACCTGAAGTGCGCGGGCAGCCAGGCCTATCTGCGGCTAGCCAAGGAAGTAGTGAAGCGCGAACGCCAGCGCCTGAAGCTGGCCGCCTGAGTTTTAATAGAACGGAACAGTATCTTGGCTGAACGACAAAGAGGTCTGGGCCGCGGCCTGTCGGCGTTGATGGGGCAGGACGCCGAGGCGCCGGTGGCATCTGACGCGCCTGTGCCCGCCGGCGTGCAACGCGTGCCGATCGAAAGCCTGAAGCCCAATCCGGACCAGCCGCGCAAGACCTTCCGCCAGGAGGATCTGGAGGAACTGACCGCCTCTATCCGCGACAAGGGGGTGTTGCAGCCGATCCTGGTGCGGACCCAACCGGGCGAGGACGGCGTCTGGCAGATTATCGCTGGCGAACGCCGCTGGCGCGCGTCGCAGGCGGCGCGCCTGACCGAGGTGCCGATCGTGGTCCACGAGATGGACGACGTCGAGGTGTTCGAAGTCGCGATCGTCGAGAACGTCCAGCGCGCGGACCTGAATCCTCTGGAAGAGGCCGAGGCGTACCGCGTTCTGATGGATCGCTTCGGACGGACGCAGGATGCGGTGGCGGGCGTGGTAGGCAAGAGCCGCAGCCATGTGGCCAACACCATGCGCCTGCTGCAACTGCCCGAGCGGGTGCTGTTCTATGTGCGCGAAGGCAAGCTGTCCGCGGGTCACGCCCGGGCCCTGATCAATACGCCCGATCCGGGCCAGTTGGCGGACATCGCTTTCGTGGATGGTCTCAGTGTCCGTGAGACCGAGGCCCTGGCGCGCCGTGCGGTCGAGGGGCCGAAGCCGACGAAGACCAAGTCGGCGTCGGCGGCCTCAGGCGGGGAGGGGGCGGCCGATGTCGCCGCCCTGCAGCAGGATCTGGCCGATGCGCTGGGCCTGAAGGTGCAGTTGTCGGACAAGGGCGGTAAGGGCGAGCTGACGATCGGCTACGGCTCGCTGGAGCAGCTCGACGACCTGTGCCGCCGTTTGATGCGCGGCTGAGCGGCGGACTGTGCTAGGGTGTCGATATGACTGAAGACACGACACCCACCGCCGCCGAAAAGCTGAAGCAGGCGCTCGCCGCCAAGAAGGCCAAGGCTGGTCATGGGTTCAACGCCCAACCGGGCGCCAAGGCCGAAGAGAAGGCCGTGTCGGCGCGCAACGTCGCCATGGCCCAGCCCGCCTTCCGCAAGGCGTCCAAGCGCGGCTAGCGCTACAGCCCCAGCCGTCTGGCGCGACCTGCGATTTCCAGCAGCAGGCGTTCGGCGATCAATTGGTCCGGCATTCCGGTCGTCTTGGTGGCGACATCGGCCGTGTTGATGCTGTCCAAGACTTCGTCCAGGGCTTCGAGCCGCCAGGACCGCGCCTGACGCAGCATTTCCGCCTCCTGTTTCCAGAAGACGCCGGCGGCCTTGGCGGCCTCCTTGGCGTTTGCGCCGTTGGCCTGCAAGATATTGATCCGGCGTAGCTTGCCGAGATGGATTGCGGCGGAGCGAACGGCCAGCACCGACGATTCGCCCTCGGCGAAAGCGCGCCTGAGCCCCGCCTGCGCCGGGCCGGGACGCGCGCCGAAGGCCTGAAGCGCCGCATCCGACAGGGAGGCGTCCGGCTCGACGCCAAGATGATGCTCCAGCGCGTCCATATCCAGAGTCTTGCCGGAGCCGGGGCCGATGAACAGGGCCAGCCGCTCGATCTCCTGCCGCATCAAGCCCCGCTCGCGCGGCAGGCGGGCGACGAAACGGTCCAGGGCGTCGGACGTCAGGCCCACCTTGTCGGCGGCCAGGGCTTCACGGACCATGCGGGCGACATCGCCGGTTTCGTCCTCGTAGCAGACGATGCCGACCGCGCCGTTTTCCTTCTCGGCCGCCTTTCTGAGCGCGGATTCGCGGCCTAGCTGGTCGGCCTCGACCACCATCATGGCGTCGGGATTGTAGCCGCCGTCGGCGTGGATCTTCAGCGCGGCGGCGACAGCCTTGTCCACGCCGGGCTTCAGCGCCGACAGACGGATGCGCACCAGACGACGGCCGCCCATCAGGGACATGGCCGTCAGCGCCTCTTCCAGCTTCGTTTCGTCGCCATCGATGTCGCTGTCGGTCAGGACGGTGACGTTGAAGGGGTCGTTCAGGTCGGGCGTGACCGTCTTGCACAACACCTCGGCCCGCTCGGCGACGCCCGACCGGTCCTTGCCGTGGATCACCGCCGCCCGGATCGCCGGATCGGGCGCCTTTAGAAAGCGATCGATCTCAGGGCGTTTGGCCAGGATCACGGGTTCGACAGCGCCTGCATCAGATCCAGTCGGATCAGGCGAGCCAGTTCGGCTGCGGCGCGCTCCTCGCCGTCCTGCTGGGCGGCGATGGCGGCATAGGGCTGGTCGGCGGTAGCGTAGGTCGTGGTGACCGTTTCCGTGCCGCTGACAGGCATTCCGCCGGCAGCCGGGGTCAGGGTCCAGGTCGCCTTGACCGTCAGTTCATAGCGGGTGGCGGTGTCGTCGATGCGGCGACCCAGCGAGCGGCGGTTCTGCTGGACCTCGGTCGTCAGGCGATACAGCGGCGTCGCGCCGCGATCCCAAGCGAGGACGTCTTCCAGCTGCTCGCGCAGGCGATAGCCCAGGCGGTCGTCCTGGGTCGTGACGGCGATCCGGCGCAGGGACGACCCCACGGCCGGCTCCGCGTACATGGGCGTGAAGCCGCAGGCGGACACCGCCAGAGACGCGAGAACCGCGAAAGCCGCCGCAATACGCATCAGCCGGCCACCAGATTGACGATGCGGTCCTTGACCACGACGATCTTCTTCACGCTCAGACCCTCCAGCCGCGCCTTGACCGTTTCGTCGGCCAGGACCAGGGCTTCGACCTCGGACGGCTCCATGCCGCGCGGCACGCGGATTTCCGCGCGACGCTTGCCGTTGATCTGGATGGGCAGGACCACCTCGTCGTCGGCCGCGAGCGCAGCGTCCCACACGGGCCACGGCGCGTCCAGAACCATCCCGTCTTCTCCCAGCCGGGTCCAGGCTTCTTCGGCCAGGTGCGGGGTGAAGGGGGCGATCAGACGGGCCAGTGCCGACAGGGCCTGCCGCTTGGCGTCGCCGCCGGCCTGGGCGTTGTCGCGGATGGTGGCGACGAAGGCGTAGAGCTTGGCGATGGCCGAGTTAAAGCGGAAGCCTTCGACCCCTTCGGACACGGCCTTGATGGCCTTGTGCGTCTCGCGCAGCAGCTCGGCGTTGGCCTTATCCTCGCCGGCGAAACCGGCGTCATAGGTGTCGAACAAGGTCCAGGCGCGCTGGACGAAGCGGCTGGCGCCCTCCACGCCGCCAGGAGTCCACTGCACGTCCCGCTCGGGCGGGCTGTCGGACAGGACGAACAGGCGACCGGCGTCCACGCCGTAGCTTTCCAGGATCTCGGCCGGAGCGACCACGTTCTTCTTGGACTTCGACATCTTTTCGATGTCGCCGATGACCAGGATTTCGCCGGTCGAAAGCTGGCGGGCCGAGCGGACGCCGTTGTCGTTCTTCAGCTCCACGTCGGTCGGCTCGACCCAGGCGCCGTCGGCCCGGCGATAGGTCTCGTGGACCACCATGCCTTGGGTGAACAGGCCGGCGAACGGCTCCTTCACCGACAACATGCCGGCGTCAGACAGGGCGCGGGTGATGAAGCGGGCGTACAGCAGGTGCAGGACCGCGTGCTCGACCCCGCCGATATATTGATCGACAGCCAGCCAGCGGTCGGCGGCGGCCTTGTCGATCGGCGCCTCGGCCGTCGGATCGGTGAACCGCGCGAAATACCAGCTGGAATCTACGAAGGTGTCGAGCGTGTCGGTCTCGCGCGTAGCATCCGCGCCGCACGAGGGGCATTTGACGTGCTTCCAGGTCGCGTGACGCGCCAACGGGTTGCCGGGCACGTCGAAGGTCACATCATCAGGCAGGATGACCGGCAACTGATCGGCGGGAACCTCGACGACGCCGCAAGACGGACAGTGGATGATCGGGATCGGGCAACCCCAGTAGCGCTGGCGCGAGACGCCCCAGTCGCGCAGGCGATAGATGGTCTCGGCGCGACCCTGGCCGGCGGCCTCGACCTTGGCGATGGCGGCGGCCTTGGCGGCCTCGACGTCCATTCCGTCCAGGAAGTCGGAGTTGAAGATGCGGCCGGGACCGACATAGGCCTCGGTTCCGATCTCGATGGTCTCGGCGTCGTCGGGCTTGACCACCGGCGTCACCGGCAGATCGTATTTGCGGGCGAAATCCAGGTCGCGCTGGTCGTGGGCCGGGCAGCCGAAGATGGCGCCCGAGCCATAGGTCGACAGCACGAAGTTAGCGGCCCAGACCGGCAGGGTCTTGTCCGGATCGAAGGGGTGGCGGACGCGGACGCCCAGATCGACGCCCAGCTTCTCGGCCTTTTCGATCTCAGCTTCGCTGGTGCCGGTTTGGGCGCAGGCCTTGATGAAGTCCGCCACGTCCGGCCGGTGCTCCGCGATGGCCTTGGCCAGGGGATGGTCGGGGGCCAGGGCCAGGAAGCTGGCCCCGAACAGGGTGTCGGGGCGGGTCGTATAGACCTCGATGGGGTCGCGGGCGTGATTGGGTTCGCCCTCGGGAGAGGCGGGCAGGAAGGCCGGCGCCTCGGCGATGTCCCACCACAGGGTCGCACCCTTGGACTTGCCGATCCAGTTCTCCTGCATCAGCCGGACCTTTTCGGGCCAGCGGTCCAAGGTCTTCAGGCCGTCGATCAGGTCGTCGGCATAGTCGGTGATGCGAAGGAACCACTGGTTCAGCTTGCGCTTCTCGACCAGGGCGCCCGAGCGCCAGCCGCGTCCATCGATCACCTGTTCGTTGGCCAAGACCGTGTTGTCGACCGGATCCCAGTTGACCACCGCATCCTTGCGATAGACCAGACCGCGCCGATACAGCTCCAAGAACCAGGCCTGCTGCTTGCCGTAGTATTCCGGGTCGCAGGTGGCGAACTCACGCGACCAGTCCAGCGAAAGGCCCAGCAGCTTCAGCTGCTCGCGCATGTTGGCGATGTTGGAATAGGTCCAGCCCTTGGGATGGATGCCGCGCTCCATGGCTGCGTTTTCGGCCGGCATGCCGAAGGCGTCCCAGCCCATCGGGTGCAGAACGTCGTACCCTTGCGCGCGCTTGGACCGCGCCACCACGTCGCCCATCACATAGTTGCGGGCGTGACCCATGTGGATGTTGCCCGACGGATAGGGGAACATCTCCAGCACATAGTATTTCGGCCGGCCGGTGTCCTTCGTGACGAAGGCGGAAGCCTCGGCCCATCGGGCCCGCTGGCGGGGTTCGGCGGTCTTGGGTTCGTAACGGGCCACGGTCGTCCTGAAAGTCGAAAGGGCGCTGACGCCCTCCCGGCTCAACTAGCCCGAAGGACGACAGCGCCCAAGAAGTAATGCGTCCTAAAAACTCTTGGACGCGTCGCGCTCAAGCAGCCCGAAGGGCGGTAGCGCCTAGAAATAAGAGCGAGCGCCGGCTTTAGCCGGCGTTCGACAGGTTCAGCTGGCGCGCCTTGGTCAGGATGGCGTTTTCCAGATCGGCCTCGGTCTGGGCGGCGACCGGGGCGGCGGTCCACTGACCATCGGCGCCCTTCACTTCCTTGGTCACCGTGACGTTCAGCGCGTCGGCGCGCAGACGGGTGTCCAGGATGAAGACGGTCGCCTTGAAGCGCTCGTTCGGCGTCTGGGGGTTGATGTACCAGTCATAGTTGATGACGCCGCCCCACGGATCGGCGGTCAGCAGCGGCATGAAGCTGAGCGTGTCCAGCGAGGCGCGCCACAGGTAGGCGTTGACGCCGATGCCCTGTTGCACGTTCGTCTTGGGCGCAGACTTCTTGCCGCCGACGAAGGGAATGCTCGAGCAGCCCGACAGGGACGCGCCCAGGGCCACGCCCGAGACCAGCACGACCGCGACGTTCCGAACCAGGGCCTTGTTGAGGCTCATCAAGAGAAGTCTCCGTAAACTCAGGGACGTGAGAGCCCTCGCCCGCACGCGCGCACGGCATGGGGAATGCCGATTACCAGGCTCTATAACACGGCGAAAAGGGGCGATGACAAGGCGAAGTCGGTTTCCCGTAGCATCGCGCGTCGCGGTGTTTTGTGAAGAGCATGTGAGATTTCGCCGGAATCCGCCCGAATCCCGTGACGCTTGAGACACATACGCTGACAACAATGCGCGGGAACCTTGTTATCGCCGGCTCATTGCGTTGACCGCGCAGACACCCGGTGTCTAATCGCGGGGCTCACGACCATATAAGGTCGGTTCAGGGTTGAAACGCCGCCTCATGGCGGGGTTCGAAGGATTCGGTATGCGGTTCGGTGGTTTCCTGGCTGTGGTGATGGCGACGACGGCGATGGCCGCGTCGACGTCGGCGCTCGCCCAAAGCACATCCACCGTTTCTCTTTCGGAAGCGCAGGCGGCGCAGCGCAATGCGCCGGCGCCGCAACGTCGCGGCCTGCGCCTGAACGATCGTGGCCGCTGGGGCCTGGATTTCAACCTGAACCAGCCCGTGGGTCGCGAGACCGACTGGGGTGATGTCGAGGCCGGCGCCTATTACCGCCTGAACGACCGTCTGCGCGTCGGCGCCGCCGCCGCCGTCAGCACGCCGGAAGCCGATCCGGCCCGCGCGCCCGAAACCAATGGTCGGGCCCAGCCCCGCGTCCGTCTGGAAACCATCTTCAAGTTCTGATTTCGATCGGTCAGCGAAACGCTGACTGGATCGCATTTACCGCCGCTAGGCCGCAGGCGCCTGTGTGTGCGAGCGTTGCGGCGTTTTCTGGCGTGACGCCGCCCAGCGCATAAACGGGCAGGCCGGCGGCTTTCACATGCTGTTCGAAAGCAGCGATGCCCAGGGCAGGTTTGCCGGCGGACACGCCGCCCGCTGGAAACACCGGCGACAGGATCAGTGCGTTCAGGTCTTCGGGCGGCAGCGATAGGCCGTGCCAGGCCGCTGTCAAAATCCAGTCGGGTCGGTCTGCGCGAATGCGCGCTGTCTGCTCCACCGCACGTTCAGGCAGGTGGAGCCCGTCGGCGTCGATCGCCTCGGCCAGATCAGGGTCCAGCCCGACCAACAGTTTCACGCCCCGATCGGCCGTCTCTTCCCGAAGCCGATGCCCCGTCTCGACGGCGTCGGAGGCGCCAAAGGCGCGATAGACCACGGCCGAGCCGGCGGGCAGGCGCGCCGCTGTCTCCCACGGTCTGGTCGTGCGATCCGGGTCGGTGAAGAACAGCATCGGCGGCAAGGCTGCGGCTGCCGGGCTGACAGCGGCGGCGGCGCGGTTTAGAGCGGTCGCGGCGTTCCAGAGCGCGCGCGCATTGTCGCTGTAACCGGCCGGCAGGATCATGACCTCTTCTTCCTCCGCTTTTTCCGCCCCGTCCATCGCCGAAAGGGTCGCCGAGGTGCGGGCGCGCATCGACGCCGCCTGCCATGCGGCCGGTCGGGATCCGGCGAGCGTGACCCTGACCGCCGTTTCCAAGACGCAAGCCCCAGAGGCCATCGACGCTATCCTGGCGACGGGTCAGCGGATCTTCGGCGAGAACCGAGTTCAAGAGGCGCAAGGCCGTTGGGCCGCCCGTCGTGGGGCCTTGCCGAGTCTGGAACTGCGGCTGATCGGCCCCTTGCAGACCAACAAGGCCGAGGATGCGGTCGCCCTGTTCGATGTGATCGAAACCCTAGACCGTGAAAAACTGGCGCGCGCCTTGGCGCAGGCGGGCGAAAAGCGCGGCCGATCGCCGCGCGTCCTGGTCCAGGTGAACTCGGGCGCGGAGCCTCAGAAAGCCGGGGTCCTGCCCGACGCCGCCGACGCCCTGATTGCGGCGGCCCGCGACACCTATGGGCTGACGCTCGAGGGTCTGATGTGCATTCCACCGGCGGATCAGGACGCAGGGCCGCATTTTCAGATGTTGCGGGACATGGCCGAACGCCACGGTTTGTCGGTCCTGTCGATGGGCATGAGCGGCGACTACGAGACCGCCATCCGGTGCGGCGCGACGCACGTCAGGGTCGGCACGGCCTTGTTCGGGGAACGAAATCGACCCGAAACGCCCTCTAGCTCGTAACCCGATGTGAATATTCGCACCCCCAAGCCTTGGCGCGGGGGCCAAGCCTCGCCATTGTCTGTCCCATGCCTACGCCCAAGACCATTCTGATCATTGACGACGACGACGACCTGCGCGAGGCCTTGGCCGAGCAGCTGAACCTGCATGAGGAGTTCAAGACTCAGCAGGCTGCAACCGCGACCGATGGCGTGCGAATGGGGCGCGAGATCCGCGCCGATCTGATCCTGTTGGACGTCGATCTGCCCGATATGGATGGCCGCGAGGCCTGTCGCCTGTTGCGTAAGGACGGGGTTTCGACGCCGGTGATCATGCTGACGGCGCAATCGGCGGACGCCGACGCCATCCTGGGTCTGGACGCCGGGGCCAACGACTATGTCACCAAGCCCTTCCGGTTCGCCGTGCTGCTGGCGCGCATTCGCGCCCATCTGCGCAGCCATGAACAATCCGAGGACGCCGTCTTCACCATCGGCCCCTACGAGTTCCGGCCTGCCGCCAAGGTGCTGATGGACGCCAAGGGCAAGAAAGTGCGGTTGACCGAAAAGGAAACCAATATCCTCAAATACCTCTATCGCGCCGGGGCCAAGCCGGTGTCGCGCGAAGAGTTGCTGACCGAGGTCTGGGGCTACAACGCCGGGGTCACGACCCACACGCTGGAAACCCATATCTATCGCCTGCGCCAGAAGATCGAACCGGAACCCGGCCATGCCCGCCTTCTGCTGACCGATGCGGGCGGATACCGGCTGCAGCCCTAAGGGCTCAGTCGGCCGTCTTCGGGCGGATCGTGAGCAGCGGCAGGAAGATGTGGACCAGCGGGCCGATGGTCAGGGCGTAGAGCAAAGTGCCCACCCCGACCGAGCCGCCCAACAGCCAGCCGACGGCGATAACGGCTAGTTCGATGGCCGTCCGCACCCATTTCACCGGCCAGCCTGTGCGCGCGATGATGCCGGTCATCAGGCCGTCGCGGGGGCCGGGACCGAGGCCTGCGCCGATATAGGCCCCGCTGGCCACGCCGTTCAGGACGATGCCGGCGATGAGCAGGCCGGCCCGGAGCGGTAGGCCCAGGTCGGACGGAATCCAGCCTAGGCCGACGTTGGCGACCGTGCCGATGACCAGCACATTGGCGACGGTCCCGATCCCCGGCTTCTGGCGCAGGGGAATCCATAGCAGCAACACGGCCATACCGATCAGATTGACCACCAGACCGAAGTTGATCCCGGCGGGTTTCGCGAACCGCTCGAACACCCCTTGGTTCAGCACGTCCCATGGATCCAGACCGAGATCGGCGCGGACGATCAGGGCGATGGACAGGCCGTAGAGAAACAGGCCGGCGAAGAGCTGGATCAGGCGACGGGTCATAAATCGATCTGATGCGCCAAACTGGCTATCAAAAACAGGGCCAGTTATGCCATTCTGGCCCCATGTCGTCGCGGTCAATCGGTCTTGTTGCTCTGACGCGCCACCTCGGCGCCTGGCGTGCGCCGGGTGCCGGGGCGGCCTATCGGCAGCTAGCGGGGGCGCTACGGCTTCTGATTTTGGACGGGCGATTGCCGTTGGCGGCGCGTTTGCCCGGCGAACGGGAAATGGCCCAGGCGCTGGGCTTGAGCCGAACGACCGTCTCGGCCGCCTACGGCCGCTTGCGGGATGACGGGTTTCTGACCGGCGGGCAGGGCGCCGCCGCACGCACCAGCCTGCCGAACGGACCGGCGCCGCGTCATGAGGCGACGCAAACGGACAGGTCCGGCCTGATCGACATGACCGCCGCCGTCCTGCCGGCCGATGCCAATGTGCATGCAGCCTATGTGCGGGCGCTGGAGCGATTGCCGGCGAACCTGCCAGGACACGGTTATGAGACGTCGGGGCTGGAGGAACTGCGCGAAGCGGTGGCCGCGGGATACCGGCGGCGCGGCCTGGCGACCTCTTCGGGGCAGATATTGATCACGCATGGCGCGCACAACGGACTGGTCCATCTGCTGCGCCTGACGACGCGGCCCGGCGCCCCGGTGGTGTTCGACCATCCCACATATCCGCAGGCGATCGACGCCATCCTGGCCGCGGGCGGTCGCGCCGTACCCGTCGCCTTGCCGGACGGCGAGGGCGAGGAGGGTTGGGACGTCGAGGGTCTGATCACGGCCTGCCGCAGCAGCAACGCGGCCATGGCCTATCTGGTGCTGGACCATAACAACCCGACCGGCCGAATGATGCGGGCGGCGGATCGGACGCGCTTGCTGGCGGGGCTGAAGGGGTCGGAGACCCTGCTGGTGCTGGACGAGACCCTGGTCGAACTGACGTTGAGCGGACCGCCGGCGCTCAGCGCCTCGGCCGTCGATGCGCCACGGATTGTCAGACTGGGATCGATGTCCAAAAGCGTCTGGGGCGGTTTGCGGATCGGCTGGATCCGCGCGGACCGGGCGGTGATCCAGCGTCTGGCCCAAAGTCGCGCCAGCTTCGATCTGGGTGTTCCGATCCTGGAGCAGCTGGCGGCGGTCGAACTGTTGAACGACGGCGGCAAGGCCTTAGCGGCGCGCCGGCCCCTCTTGCGCGCCCGGCGGGATCATCTGCGGGCGCGGCTCGCCGAAAAACTGCCTGAGTGGGTCTGTCCGCGCCCGGCTGGGGGACTGTCCCTATGGGCGCGGCTGCCGGGGCCGATCAGTTCCGCTTTGACGATCGCGGCCGAGGCCGAAGGCCTGCGCCTCGCCGCCAGTCCGCGATTCGGCGTCGACGGCGCCTTCGAACGCCGGCTGCGCCTGCCCTATACCTTGCCGGAAGATCAGCTGGAGGAGGCGGTGGTCCGGCTGGGGCGCGCCGCCAGAAAGGTCGGCCGGGGGCGAAAGGCGGCGGGGTCGGTCAAGCCGGTCGCCGTCTATTGAGGATCACACGTCCAGGTCGACCGTCACCGGCGCGTGGTCGCTGGGACGATCCCATTCACGGACGTCGTCGTGGATGCGGGCGGTGTCTTTGACCACGGCGGGGGTCAGGCCGGGCGAGGTCCAGATGTGGTCCAGGCGCAGACCGCGATTCGATTTGCGGAAGTCGGCGGCGCGATAGCTCCACCAGCTGGCCAGTTTCTGGGGCTCGGGGAAGCGGTCGCGCAGCACATCGGCGAAACCGCCCGTCTCCTGAAGCCTGTTCAGGGCCTCCACCTCGATCGGCGTGTGGCTGACGATCTTGGACATATAGCGGTGGTTCCAAACATCGCCCTCTCCCGGTGCAATGTTGAAGTCGCCGGCCATGACCAGGGGGCGAGACTTGTCCTGCTTGGCCACGATCGCGGTCAGCTGCTCGTAGAAATCCATCTTGTGATCGAATTTGGGGTTCAGCATCCGGTCGGGAACGTCTCCGCCGGCGGGGATATAGAAGTTCTGCACGTCGATGCCGGACACGCGGGCCGAGACGCAGCGCGCATGACCCAGTTTGCACACCTGGAAGGTGTCGCTGTCCTCAAGCGGCATGCGGCTGGCGATGGCGACGCCGTGCCAGCCCTTCTGGCCCGCCACGCGAAGGTGGGGCATGCCCATGTCCTCGAAGGCGCCGCGCGGGAACTGGTCCGTGGTGCATTTGATCTCCTGCAGCATCAGGACATCGGGCGCGCGTTCGGCGACGAAGCGGGCCACCTGATCGATGCGCAGGCGGACGGAGTTGATGTTCCAGGTGGCGAGGCGAAGGGTCATGTCCCGGTCTAGCAGGCGCGCCGCGTAAAAAAAGCCCGGCCGCGACGGGCCGGGCTCTGGGAGGTTCGTCTCTCTCGCCGCCGGGGGGGGGGATATTCCAGGGCGGTAGAACGGCCGCCGCCGCTCGTGTGCCCAAAGTGTCACTGACGAATATAAAAGTCAAATCTTCACAATTGCCCGCTTGTGCGTGCTCATTATGAAACAGTCTAAACGCGGATCAGTCTCGTGGCGTTTGCGCTTGCGGGGCCGTCGCCCATTCGCCGCGCCAGTCGTAGCTGAGCGTTACGCAGTGTCGATAGGCGCCGTCCGACCACCGACCCACCGCCTGCATCGTCAGGGGACGGGGCGCACGGACGCGACCCATGATCAGCCAGACCTCGTCGGCGCCGGGACACAGGGCGCGCGACAGGCCGCGGCCGTCGCCGTCTTGATCGATGGCATAGATGTCGTTTTCCTCGGCGCCCTGCGGCAGGACGCGTCGCGCGGCGTCCGGCCCGCCGCGCGTGAAGCCTGCTGTCCCGCGCGCGGTGGTGGAGAACAGACGTTCAACCTGCACCGCCCCGAACAGACCGCGCCGCACCTGCAAGGTGACACCCTTGGTCAGCGTCTGGGTGATCCGGTCCGACGCATTATAGGCTAGGTAGCGGGTGTCCGCATGAGCGGGCGCCGCTGCCGAACCGACGACGATCAGGGCGAGAGCGGTGGCGGTGATACGGCGCATACGTTTCTCTTCCTCAGGTTTTGCGGCGAGAACGGGGCCTGATCCGATCAGTGTTCGCCGAGGCAGCGCAGCGCGACCTCGAGATTGCGCAGGCCGTCTTCGCCGGTGACCGCCGGCGTTTCGCCGGTCGTGATGGCGCGGGCGAAGGCCTCCAGCTCCTTTTTCAGCGGCTCGGCCGGCCAGCTGTTCAGCATCCGGGTCGAATAGGAGCCGTCCGGCTGCTGGCCGAAATATTCTGTGACCTGGCGCGTGATCAGATCGGCGACGATGAACTTGGTCTTGGTCGCCACCTGCAGCGTGCGGGTCTTGTAGGGCGTGACCCAGTTGGTGGTGATGTGGGCGATGACCCCGCTGTCCAGGCGGAACTGAAGCAGGGCCGTGTCCTCGCGATCGGCGCGGGTACGGGCCAGTTGCGGCTGGACCTCGACGATCTCCGAGCCCGTCAGGTGGCGGATGATGTCGATGTCATGCACGGCGAGGTCGATGACCACGCCGACCTCGCCCATGCGGGGCGGGAAGGGACCGACCCGGGTGATCTGGATCGAGATGATGTCGTCGTCGGTAACGGCGCGCTTGACGGTTTCGACTGCGGGATTGAAGCGCTCGACCTGACCGACCATCAGAACGCGGTCATTGGCCTTGGCCGCATCAATCATGCGCTGGGCATCGGCGACGCTGGCGGCGATCGGCTTTTCGACCAGGACGTGGACGCCCTTTTCCAGCAGGGCGACGCCGATTTCGGCGTGGAATCGGTTGGGCGTGGCGACGATGGCGGCGTCCAGACCGGCGTCGACGAAGGCCTGGGCCGTCGTGACAGGTGATGCGCCATAGGCGGCGGCGACGCCCTCGGCCGTCACCGCATCGGGATCGAAGACGGTGGTCAGGTCGAACTCGCGCATCTCGGAGGCGACGCGCGCATGGTTGCGGCCCATGACGCCGACGCCGGCGACGCCGATCTTGAGGGCGGGAGTGTTCGGCATCGGCTTAGCCCTTGTAGCTGGCGACGGCGGCGACGACCTTGTCCTGGGTCGCCTCGTCCAGATCGGCGTGCATCGGCAGGCTGAGGACCCGGTCCCTCAGCCGTTCGGTGACGGGCAGGCCGCCCGCACCCTGAGGGAAGCGCTGATAGGCCGGCTGCATGTGCATGGGCACCGGATAATAGACGGCGGTGGGCACGCCCTGATCCTTCAGGTGCGCGGCCAGCCCGTCGCGGTCCTCATGCTCGATCGTGTACTGCGCCCAGATGGAGACGCCGCCGTCGATGACGTGGGGCACGGCCGAGACATGGGGTGCGAGGCGTTCGTTGTAGCGGGCGGCGATCCGGTTGCGCCACTCAATCTCCTGACCGAAGACCTTCAGCTTCTCGATCAGGATGGCGGCCTGGATGGTGTCCAGCCGGCTGTTCATGCCGATGCGCATGGCCAGATATTTGGGGTCGTGGGCGAAGGCGGCGGCACCGGCCTCGAGGTCCTTGGCGACGACCTTGCCGTGCACGCGAAGGGAATCCATTTCCTGAGCCAGGTCGTCGTCGTCGGTCAGCACCGCACCGCCGTCGCCGTAGCAGCCCAGGGGCTTGGCCGGGAAGAAGCTGGTCGTGGTGACATCGGCCCACTTCAGCGGATGATCGCCGTTCAGGCTGCAGCCGAAACCTTGCGCCGAGTCCGAGATCAGCTTCAGCCCATGACGGTCGCAGATGGCGCGGATTGCGGGATAGTCGGCGGGCTGACCGAACAGATCCACGGCGATGACCACCTTGGGCGTCAGGCGACCTTCGGCCTTGACCGCTTCGATGGCCGCCTCAAGCTTGGCCGGGTCCATATTGTAGGTGTGGGCGTCGACGTCCACGAACACGGGCGACGCGCCCAGCCACGGCACGACCTCGGCCGTGGCCGTGAAGGTGAAGCTGGGGCAGAAGACGGCGTCGCCGGTGCGGACGCCCCAGGCGATCAACGGCAGGATCAGAGCGTCGGTGCCGTTGCCGCAGCCCAAGGCGTGCTTGGCCTGACCGAAGGCGGCGAGGTCGGCCTCGAACTGGCGGACCTGCGGACCCATGACCCAGGCGCCGCCGACGACGGCCTCCTGAACGGCGGCCTCGATCTTGCCGCCGAGGCGTTGGCGCTGGGCCTGAAGGTCGATGAAGGGGATCATGGGGGACGCTCTCCACGGGGGATCGGGGGCGGCGGCCGGACAGGCGGGCCGCGAATGTCGGGTCGTCCTAGCAAGATCGGGCGCGCGGGCCAAATCGCGCGGCGTCACATCGCGTTGCCCTTTGCTACCGCACACAGGTCTTGGCGCCCGTCGGCTTGCGTCTTAAGCCAGCGCCATGACGACGCTTTCCGCCGCCCGGACCAGGGTTTCGAACTGGCTGTTCGACCATGCCCTGCCGCTGTGGGCCGAGCGGGGCGTGGATGCGCAGGGGCGCTTCTTCGAGCAGCTGGATTTCGATGGCCGGCCGGTGACCGGTCTTCGTCGTCGCACGCGGGTTCAGGCGCGTCAGGTCTATGTGTTTTGCGAAGCGGCTGCCTTGGGATGGGCGCAGGGCCATGCGGTGGCCAAGGCCGGGCTGGATCAACTGATAGCCGACCGCCGACGTGACGACGGCCTTTGGGTCTCGGCGACCGATGACGACGGCGTGGTGGTCGATGAGACGCCCGATCTCTACGACCTGGCCTTCGTCCTGTTCGCGCTCGCGGCGGCGCACCGCGTCCTGGGTGATACGCGAGCGCGGCCTCTGGCGCTTGAGACGCTGGCTGCGATCGATCGGTTGATGGCGTCTTCGCATGGAGGATGGGAGGAGGCCCTGCCGCCGCGCCTGCCGCGGCGTCAAAATCCCCACATGCATATGCTGGAGGCCATGCTGGCCTGGCAGGCGATTGCGCCTGATCCCGCGTTCGAGGCGGCGGCGCGGACGTCGCTGGACCTGTGCAAACAGCGCTTCCTGATCGACGGCGCGATCCGCGAATATTTCACCGAGGATTGGTCCGCCGATCCAGCGACAGGTTATGTGATCGAGCCGGGCCACCTCGAAGAATGGGCCTGGCTGTTGAAACAGAGCGGGGACGATTCAGATCTGGCCACGGCGCTGCATCGTCGGGCGGCAGCCCAGGGCTATCGCGACAGGTTCGCCATCCGTGAGATCGGCCCGGCGGGAGAGGTGCTGGATGGCGGGCGGCGTCTGTGGGCCCAGACCGAGGCCATTCGCACAGGGTTGAGTTTTGGCGACACCTGCGTTTCGGCACTGATCGCCGCCGTGTTCCACACGCATCTGGCGACCGCCGTGCCGGGCCTATGGGTGGACAGCTACGACGCCGACTGCCGCTCGCACGATGAAGCGGCGCCGGCGTCCAGCCTCTATCACCTGATGACCGCCTTTTCGGAATTGCTTCGGAGCGACGCATGACCGGCCGGCCCGCCGGCTTTCTGGATCGGGACGGGGTGCTGATCGAGGACAGCGGTTATCCGCATCGGCCCGAGGATCTGAAGCTGATTCCGGGCGCGGCGGCGGCGGTGCGGCGGATGAATCAGGCCGGCTATCGCACCGTGATCGTGACGAACCAGTCGGGCGTGGCGCGGGGCCTGTTCAGCGAAGAGACGATGAACGCCTTCAACGATCTGCTGGTCGCGCGACTGGCCGAAGAGGGCGCGATCATCGACGCCGTCTATTCCGCGCCCTTCCATCCTGAAGCGATCGAGGCGCGCTATCGCCATCCCGACCACCCTGATCGCAAGCCCAATCCGGGCATGTTGCTGCGCGCCATCGAAGAGCATGATCTGGACCCGACCCAGTCCTTCATCATCGGCGATCAGAAGCGGGATCTGCAGGCCGGAGATCGGGCCGGGGTGGCGGGCTACCTCTTCGAAGGCGGCGATCTGGACGCTTTCGTGCGCGATGTGGTCGGTCTCTAAGACCGGGCGTCGCATTTCCTCGCCTGGTGAATTACTCTGATCCAAAATCGGAGGACATCGCCAATGAGCGCGCCCTATCCATTCGTTGAACGCCGCTGGACCTCGTCGGATGGGCTCACGCTCTTTGCGCGGGATTATGCGCCCGGTCCCGGCGTCGCGCGCCCGCCGGTGATCGCCATCCACGGCCTGACCCGCAACAGCGCCGATTTTGAAGCCATAGCGCCGCTTCTGGCCCAGAGCGGGCGGCGGGTGCTGGCGGTGGATATGCGCGGGCGCGGCCTGTCGGACCGTGCGCCCGATCCCATGACGTATACGCCAGATTTCTATGCGCGCGACGTTCTGGCCCTGATGGAGCAGGCTGGAATCGATCGAGCGGTCTTCATCGGCACCTCCATGGGCGGGTTGATCACCATGGCGCTGACGGCGATGCGGCCCAAGGCGGTGGTCGCGGCCATCTTGAACGACATCGGGCCGGAGGTGGCGCCGGAAGGTCTGGCGCGCATCGCCGCCTACAGCGGTCAGCCCGTCGAGATCGGCTCTTGGGCCGATGCGGCGGCCTATGCAAAGCGGATCAATGCGGTGGCGTTCCCGCACTATACGGATGCGGACTGGGACGCCTTCGCCCGGCGCATTTTCCGCCAGCAGCCGGACGGTGAGATCGCGCTGGACTACGATCCCGACATCGCCGTGCCGATCCGAGCGGCGGGGGCTAAGGCGCTGGTCCCGAACCTGTGGCCGATGTTCCGGCGGCTGGCGAAGAAGAAGCCGACGCTGCTGGTGCGAGGCGCTCAGTCGGATCTGCTGAGCGCCGACATCGCCGCGCGGATGAAGAGGGCGGCTCCAACCATGGCCTATGTCGAGGTTCCCGGCATCGGCCACGCGCCCATGTTGGACGAGGCCGAGGCCAAGGCGCCGATCTTCGAGTTCCTGGCCGAGGTCGATTAGTCCCTGGTCGGGTCGACCCGTGACGCATCGCCGTAGGTCAGGGCCAGGAAGACGTCCTCCAGGTCCGGATCTTCGGTGGTGATGTCGGCGATGGTGACGCCGGCGGCGCGCACGGCGTTGATAACCTGCTCGACCGACGACTGCCCCTTTTTGTAGGCGACCGCGAAGGCGCCGCCCGGACGAGGCGTAACCTCGAAACCGGCCAGCACCGGCGGCGTCGCCTGGGGCGTTTCCGGGGTCACAACGACATTTCGGCTGTCCAGACGGCGCAATAGCTGCGGCGTCGGCTCGCAGGCCACCACCTCGCCCCGGTTGACGATGGCGATGGTGTCGCAAAGCTCCTGGGCCTCTTCCAGATAGTGGGTGGTCAGGACGATGGTCACCCCCTCTTCGTTGATGCGGCGGACGTAGGCCCACAGCTGGCGACGCAGTTCGACGTCTACGCCGGCTGTCGGCTCGTCCAGGATCAGAATGGGCGGATTGTGGACCAGGGCCTTGGCCACCATCAGGCGGCGCTTCATACCGCCGGAGAGGGCGCGGACATAGGCGTTGGCCTTGTCCGACAGGCCCAGCGCGGCCAGAAGTTCGTCGGACCGGCGCTCGTCCTTGGGCACGCCGTAAAAGCCCGCCTGTACCTCCAGCGATTCGCGCGGGGTGAAGAAGACGTCGGCGACGATCTCCTGCGGCACGACGCCCAGGGCGGCGGCGGCGTCGCGCGGCTCCCTGTCGATGTCGCGGCCCCAAATAGTCACCGAGCCCTCGGACTTCTTCACCACTCCGGCCAGGATGTTGATCAGGGTCGATTTGCCTGCGCCGTTCGGGCCTAGCAGGCCGAAGACGGAGCCGCGCGGAATGACCAGATCAACGCCGCGCAGGGCCGTCTTGGGGGCGGCCTTCTTGGACCCAGCATAGGTCTTCTTCAGTCCCCGCACCTCAATGGCGTTGTCGGGCAGGGCGGGGGTCTCTGACATGATCGGCTATTCACTCGGGCGGGACGGCGAGCGGCATAGGTAAGGCGCACGATCGCAATCGCCAACCTGTCTCGCCGACACCATCCGACAAGCAGACCTGTCTATGTGTCAATGGTGCTTGACTCCGATCGTCTATTTGTCTAGCTTCCTTGTCATAAAGACAACCGACCTTGATGGAGATCGACGTGACCCCCGTTCAAAAAGCCAAGACGCCTCTGACTCGCACTCGCCTGATCGGCTTCGTCGCCATGGCGGTCTGCGCCATTGGCTATACCAGTGGAGGACTGGTGCTGCTGGCGGGCAAGACCGATCAGATCGAGATGACGCATGCCGCCATCGCCGGCGCCGCCCTGTTGCTGATCGGCGAGATCGGTCTGTGGGTCGGCGCGGCCTGTCTGGGCCTGACCTTGTTCAAGAAGCGCAAGGCCATGCTGAACCGGCTGCTGGGTCGTCGCCCGGCTGCGCCCAGCGAGGTTTGACCTTCGGGGCCGGTCCGCCTAGGAAGCCCGCAAGCCTTTCAGACCCGGACCGGACCATGCCTCCCCGCCATTCCGACGCCATCATCCCGCCGCCCGAAGAGATCGTCGTCTCGACCAAACGCGTGGCCTGCGACGGCGGCGGCGGGGCCCTGGGGCATCCGCTGGTCTATATGGACATGGGCGAGGACGACTTCATCGAGTGCGGCTATTGCGACCGGCGTTTCGTCCTGTCGGCCCAGGCGCACGACGAAAACGAATATCTGAGCCCCGCCGCCCGCGCGCCCGAGGCCCACTGAGACCGTAACCTCAGTTCAGTCGCGGTGTTGCGGCGGTTGGGTCTATAGACGGCTGAAACGCTGTTCGGACGGAGACGAGCCTTGCGCTATCTGCACACCATGGTCCGGGTAAAGGACATCGACGCCTCGCTGCACTTCTATTGCGACCTTCTGGGTCTGCAGGAGGTGCGCCGCACCGAGAACGAGGCGGGCCGGTTCACGCTTGTGTTTCTCGCCGCGCCCAAGAATCTGGAACAGTCGGCGGCGGAACGCTGCCGCGAGGTCGAGCTGACGTTCAACTGGGATCCGGAAGAGTATCAGGGCGGCCGCAACTTCGGTCATCTGGCCTATAAGGTCGATGACATCTACGCCGCCTGCCAGACGCTGATGGACGGCGGGGTGACGATCAACCGTCCGCCGCGCGACGGCAACATGGCCTTCGTCCGCTCGCCCGACGGCATCTCCATCGAACTGCTTCAGGAAGGCGCGCCGCTGGCGCCGGCCGAGCCCTGGGCCTCAATGCCGAACGTCGGCGCCTGGTGATGACGGCGCGGACGGCGGCTCTGCTGACGGTTGCGGCGGTCGTGCTGTCGGCCTGCGCCTCGACCACCGAGAGCAACACCGGCCGGACGGCGACGGAGCAGCTGCTCTTGGCGCGCGCCTCGGACCGGGCGGTCGAGGGGCTGGTCCTGCCGTTGCCGACGGGCGCTTCGGTCTTCATCGACGACACCTATTTCCAGGGCGAGGGCACCCGCTATGCCGTCAGCGCGATACGCGGCGCGATCTCGGACGCCGGTTTCAGCCTGGCCCGCAACAAGGACGAGGCGAACGCCGTGTTCGAAATCCGCGCCGGCGCCCTGTCGCTGGAGCAGATGCGGCGCGTCTTCGGCATTCCCGAGATGCGGATCCCGATCAACGAGACCTTCAACGTCGTCTCCCTGCCGGAACTGTCGGTCTACAGCCACCGGGACCGGGTCGGGGTCGCCGAGTTTTCCGGCTTCCTCTACGAAGCCAAGACCGGTGCGCCGCTGGGCGCCGTGGTGCCGATGATCGGCACCTATCGCATCCGCAGCCACAAGGCCTTCATGGTCGTGTCCTGGGGCCAGCAGCAGGCCCAGCCGGGTCAACGCGATCCCGGATCGAGCTGGACCGAATTCTGACGCTGACGCGGGGGCGTTGGAGCCCTATGTTCCGGCCATGACCGAGACGACTGCGCCCGAAAATCCAGAGACCGAACGCCCGATGACGCAGGACGGCCCTGCGCTGCGGCTGTGGATGATCGACGCATCGGCCTACATCTTTCGCGCCTATCACGCCCTGCCGCCTCTGACGCGCAAGTCCGACGGCCTGCCTGTCGGCGCGGTCCAGGGCTACTGCAACATGTTGTGGAAGCTGCTGAAGGACATGAAGGGCGCGGATGGCCCGACGCATCTGGTGGCCATCTTCGACAACTCGGAAAAGACGTTCCGCAACACCCTGTACGATCAGTACAAGGCCCATCGCCCGCCGCCGCCCGAGGATCTGGTCCCGCAGTTTCCGCTGGTGCGCGAGGCGACGGCGGCGTTCGGTGTGCATTGCGTCGAACTGCCCGGCTATGAGGCCGACGACCTGATCGCCACCTACGCCTGCAAGGCGCGCGATGCGGGCGGGGAGGCGGTGATCGTCTCGTCGGACAAGGATCTGATGCAGCTGATCGGCGGCGGCGTCGTGATGTGGGATCCGATGAAGGACCGGCGTCTGGCCGAGCCTGAAGTCTTCGAAAAGTTCGGCGTCGGCCCGGAGAAGATGGTCGATCTGCAGGCCCTGATCGGCGACAGCGTCGACAACGTCCCCGGCGCGCCAGGCATCGGGCCGAAGACGGCGGCGCAGCTGCTGGACGAATACGGCGATCTGGACACCCTGCTGGCCAATGCCGGTGAGATCAAACAGCCCAAGCGCCGCCAGACCCTGATCGACTTCGCCGACCAGATCCGTCTGTCGCGCGAACTGGTGCGACTGACCTGCGATGCGCCGGCGCCCGAGGCGATCGACGATTTCGCCGTGCGCGATCCCGATCCCGCGATCCTGTCGGCCTTTTTGGAGACGATGGAGTTCCGCTCGCTGCAGCGCCGCGTCGGCGACGGCAAGGCCGGGCCCAGCGACGTCTCGGCCTTTGCGCCCAAGCGTGCGCCGAACCTGAACGCGCCGGTCGCGACCCCTCGCTACGGTCAGGTCGTCGAAGGTCCGGCCGAGGTTCAGACCTTCGATCACGCGGCCTACGAATGCGTCCAGACCGAAGAGGCGCTGGATCGCTGGATCGCGCGCGCGACCGAGGTCGGCGTTGTCGGCTTCGACACCGAGACCGATACGTTGTCGGCGACCCATGCGGGCCTGTGCGGCGTGTCGCTGGCGGTGGGGCCGAACGAGGCCTGCTACATCCCCCTGACGCACGAGCACGAGCCGCAGGCCGGCGAAGGCGGTCTGTTTGGCGAAGCGGGAGAGACGCCCGAGCCGATCCATCAGCTGGATAAGCCCACGACCCTGGCCAAGCTGAAGACGCTGCTGGAAGACCCGTCGGTCCTGAAGGTGCTTCAGAACGCCAAATACGACATCGCCGTCATGGCGCGTCGGGGCATCCGCGTCGCGCCCTATGACGACACGATGCTGATGTCCTATGTGCTGGAGGGCGGGCTGCACGGGCACGGCATGGACGAGCTGGCGCGCCTGCACCTGGGCCACGAGCCGATTCCGTTCAAGAGCGTGGCGGGGACCGGCAAGAGCCAGAAATCCTTCAAGCACGTCGCGCTGAAGCCGGCCTCGGAATATGCCGCCGAGGATGCGGATGTGACCCTGCGGCTATGGCGGATCCTGAAACCCCGGCTGGCGCGTGAGGGCCTGTCCACCGTTTATGAGACGTTGGAACGCAGCATGCCGACGGTGCTGGCGGACATGGAGCTGAACGGGGTTCGCATCGACCCCGACCGGCTGAAGCGGCTGTCCAGCGAGTTCGGCCTGCGCATGGCCGAGCTGGAAGCCCAGGCTCATGAGATCGCCGGGCGGCCCTTCAATATCGGCTCGCCGCGCCAGATCGGCGAGATTCTGTTCGGCGAACTGAACCTGCCGGGCGGCAAGAAGACCGCCTCAGGGCAGTGGGGCACCGACGCCAGCGTGCTGGAGGAGTTGGCGCTCAGCCACGATCTGCCGCGCGCGATCCTGGACTGGCGCCAGCTGTCCAAGCTGAAGGGCACCTATACGGACGCCCTGACCGCGGCGGCCGATCCCAAGACGGACCGCGTTCACACCAGCTATCAACTGGCCGCCGCCACCACGGGCCGCCTGGCGTCCAGCGATCCCAACCTGCAGAACATCCCGATCCGCACCGAGACGGGCCGCGAGATCCGCCAAGCCTTCATCGCCGCGCCCGGAAATGTCCTGATCAGCGCCGACTACAGCCAGATCGAGCTGCGCCTTTTGGCCCATATCGGCGACATTCCCGAGCTGAAGCGCGCCTTCAAGGCGGGACTGGATATTCACGCGGCGACGGCGTCCGAGATGTTCGGTGTGCCGGTCGAGGGCATGCCATCCGAAACCCGACGGCGCGCCAAGGCGATCAACTTCGGCATCGTCTACGGCATTTCGGCCTTCGGCCTGGCCAACCAGCTGGGCATCGATCAGGGCGAGGCGGGGGCCTATATCAAGACCTATTTCGAACGCTTCCCCGGCATCCGCGCCTATATGGACAAGACCAAGGCCGAGGTGCGCCAGACCGGCTTCGTCTCGACCGTCTTCGGCCGCCGAATCCACATCCCGGCCATCCATTCCAAGTCCGGAGCCGAGCGCCAGTTCGGCGAGCGCGCCGCCATCAACGCCCCAATCCAGGGCGCGGCCGCCGACATCATCCGCCGCGCCATGATCCGCATGCCCGCCGCCCTGACCAAAGCCGGTCTTGCTACGCGCATGCTACTTCAGGTCCACGACGAACTGGTGTTCGAGGCGCCGGAAGCCGAGGCCGACCGCGCCATCGCCGTCATCAAACGCGTGATGGAAAACGCGTCGGACCCAGCCGTGGCCCTGACAGTTCCGCTCGTGGTGGATGCTCGCGCGGCGTCGAACTGGGACGCCGCCCACTGATGGTTACGTAAGTGAAATTGCAAACGCTTTCAGGTTAAGCTAAAAACAATCTGAGGTTCGTAGTCTGCGGGGCTGAGATATGTCTGTTGGGCTTTTATTCGCAACGGTTTTACTGGCTGGCGGAGGTCAGGCGATACAGCCTTCGAATGCGAGCGGCCCTGTTCAAGTTGAAGACGTCATCGTCAACGCCCAGAGATTCGAGGATGCAGCCGAACAATATGTTGGCGCTGTAGCCGATCCTGCTGGCGCACGAGGTTTGGCGCGTTGGCGGGATGGCGTCTGTATTGGGGTCATCAATCTGCGTGCCGATGTGGCTCAGGAAATTGCCGATCGTCTCGGCGATACGGCTCGCGGCCTAGGACTCCAGGTTGGGGAGCCGGGCTGTCGTCCAAATATAAAGATCACGGCATCGGATGAGCCATCGAAACTGGCTGGAGCACTTGTGTCGCAGTCGTTCAGGGCGTTCCACACAGGCGGCAGCGGCACTGATCAAGGCCGGGCAAGGCTCGATGCTTTTATCAACACTGACCGTCCTGTGCGCTGGTGGCAGGTCAGTTATCCCGGTAATGCCGAAACAGGCGAAGTCGCCGTTAGACTTCCCGGATACTACAACACGCTTGCAATGGCATTGGATGGTAACGATGTTTTGGCCTATGCGCCAAGTGTTCGCGTCACAAACCCCACCCGCCTACGTTCATCAATCTCTGATTTTCTTTATCATATACTCATTATATTAGATGTTGATCAGGTGCAAAGCGCCTCCGTCGGTCAACTGAGCGACTATCTGTCTATGGTGGCCTTTGCTCAGATAGACCCGGCAGGACAAACCCGAGGCTTTGCAACAATCCTCAATCTGTTTTCAAATCCCGAAGGTGCACCATCGGGTTTGACGAGCTGGGACAGGGCTTATCTGGACGGACTTTACCAATCTGACCTGACCCGCATCCAAATCGGCAACCAAGCGTCGGCATTGGCGTCGTCCGCACGAGCTATGAAAGTCGCTTCGGATAGAATGGCCATAGACGATTAACGGTATGAGGCCAGCCCGTCGTTGTGACGCTCACTACGCCGCGATCATGCCGATGTCGTCGGGGAGTTCGCCGCGGCCGAGCAGGCCGGTTTCGAAGTCCATGAAGATGTCCATCAGCTCCTCGACGTTCACCGGAGAGGCCGATGGGCCGAAGCGGTAGCGCCAGTAGCTGACGATGTGCTGGACGGCGCCCAGCTGGTCGCCCAGCTTGGCGAACATGGAGGGAGCGTCCAGCAGGAAGTCGCGGAAGGCGATGGGGCGGCCTTCCTGGGTCAATTTGGCGTAGGCGTCGTCATAGACGCGCAAGGTGCGGCTGACTTCGTCGCAGGTCTTGATGATGCGGCCGCGCAGGACATCGCGGCTGCGCGCCAGATATTCCTTGGCGGCGCGATCGATCTTGCCGACGGGCTTGATGGTGCGCACGGCCTCGGCGACCCCGGCGACCTCGCCCAGCAGGGCGGCGAGCGTCCATTTGTAATAGAGGAAGCCTTTCCAGCAGAAGACGCCCTCTTGGTACTGTTCGGGCGCCAGGCGCAGGGTCAGTCGCAAGGCGTCCAGCTGATCACCGGGGGTGTTCGAAAGGATTTTTGACGCCATACGTCCGGCGGAATCCGAATTCACCGCCACCGTGTCCGCGCCCAGGCTGAGCGTCACCAGCGGCTCGATCTCGCTGCGAACGAAGGCCAGCATGCGCTGAAGATCACTGTCGCTGATCGAGAAGTAGCAGGGCGAGGGGTCCAGGCCGCCGCGACGCAACTGCTCGCGCAGCAGGAAGGGATCCAGCGACGGCAGTTTGTCGATCAGGCGCAGGGTTTCGATATCGGGGTGGTTGGGCGCAACGCCGAACGCCTCCATCATCATCCGCTCGAAGCCGATCTGATTGACGAAAACGTATCGGCCGCCGGTCTTCAAATCCCCATCGTCGATGGGAATGACGACCTTGGTCGCGACCTGGCGTCGGCCGGTGAACAGATCGGTCTCGTTGCGACGCAGCCGATGCTTGATGATGAGGGCACGGTTCAGGGCCGAGGTTCGAAAGATTGGACGCGCCGCCCAGTCGGGATTGCGCACGGCGCCGTCGGGCGCGCTGTCGCCGTTCTCCTCCCACACGCGCAGCAAATTCAGCACGCGAGCGGTAGAGGCAGAGCTCTTGAGATGCTCCAGGTTGCGGACGGCGCGATCAGTCATGGCGCTGACGTTACGCCAACAATCGTCACCAAATGGCTTAGCTCGGGAAATAAAATATCTGCGGTCGGCGAGTTTCTGCCGTTCTGCCTGCGCGCCGAAAGGGTCTCTGAGCGCTGCGCTGGCGCGTGACGGCGATCCGGGTCTAGAACGACGGCATGCAGATTTTCGACATTCTGATCATCCTCGCGATCCTGGCCGTGACCATCACTCTGGGCTTCGGCCTCTATTCGCTGTTCCGGGGCGGGGACTATGCGCGCAGCCATTCCAACAAGCTGATGCGGCTGCGCGTCGGGCTTCAGGCGGTGGCCGTCATCCTGCTGGTCGTCGGCATGATGTGGAAGGCGACGCAGGGGGCCTGATCATGGTGACGCTGAACAAGATCTACACCCGCACGGGCGATGACGGTCGCACGCGGCTGGCGTCCGGCGCGCCTGTGTCCAAGAGCGATGCCCGGGTCGAGGCCTATGGCGCGGTGGATGAGCTGAACGCGGTGATCGGGGTCGCCCGGCTGAACAGCGGCCAGAACGACCGGATCGACGCCATGCTGGGCCGGATCCAGAATGAGCTGTTCGATCTGGGCGCCGATCTGGCCACGCCTCTAGACCCGCCGCCGGCCTGGGAGGCCTTGCGCATCGTGGAGAGCCAGGTTGCGCGCCTTGAGCAGGAAATCGACTGGATGAACGAGAGCCTGAAGGCGCTCGACAGCTTCATCCTGCCGGGCGGTGCGCCCTTGTCGGCCCATCTGCATGTCGCGCGCACCGTCTGCCGACGGGCCGAACGCGAGGCGGTGCGTCTGATCGAAAACGGCGAGGCCGTGAACGGCGAGGCGGTCAAATATCTGAACCGCCTGTCCGACCATCTGTTCGTCGCGGCTCGACGCGCCAACGCCAACGGCGCCAGCGACATCAAATGGAAGCCCGGCGCGACCCGCTAGGCGAAACCGGTCAGGCGGCGGGACGCGCCGCCGCCAGTGCGGCTTTCTGACGCTCGGCCTCTGCGGCGCGGGCGAGGCTCTGGGCGGCGAGATCCTGTTCGATCCGAACCAGCTCCCGGTTCTTCTCGGCCGAAGCCTCGGCGCGCGACACGCCATTGGGGCGGCCGGTGATCTGGGCGATGGAGATAGGCTGGGCGCAGATGCGGCTTTCCATGTCGTACCATTTTCCGGCCGCCTCGCAGCGTTTGCCGGGCGCGACCCAATAGTCCTGCAAGGCAAAAATCCCGACGACTGTGATGCCGAACAGGCCGAAGAAGATCATCGCCAGGCGGGGAAAGGTCAGGAAACGCTTCATCTCGTGGTCCGTTGGATAGGGATCGAAGCCACAGCTTGACCCCACGTTACGTTGACAGGCCTTCGCGACCGCTCCATGTCCTGCCCACACATTCAGGCGATTTCACGGATAGACCCATGAAGGTACTCGTCCCCGTCAAACGGGTGATCGACTATAACGTCAAGGCCCGCGTCAAGGCGGATCAGTCGGGCGTCGATCTGGCCAACGTCAAGATGAGCATGAACCCCTTCGACGAGATCGCCGTCGAAGAGGCGGTTCGTCTGAAGGAAGGCAAGGAACACCATGCCGCCGGCACCGCGACGGAAATCGTCGTGGTCTCCATCGGCGTCACCCAGGCGCAGGAAACCATCCGCACGGCGCTGGCCATGGGCGCGGATCGGGGTCTGCTGATTCAGTTGGACACGGATCTTGAGCCGCTGGCGGTCGCCAAGCTGCTGAAGGCGGTGGTCGAGGAGGAAAAGCCCGACCTGGTCCTGATGGGCAAACAGTCGATCGACGGCGACAACAATGCGGTGGGTCAGATGCTGGCCGCCCTGCTGGACTGGCCCCAAGCGACCTTCGCCGGGAAACTGGTGATCGATGCCGGCAAGGCCACGGTCACGCGCGAGGTCGATGGCGGCCTGCAGACGATCGCCGCCGAACTGCCGGCGGTGGTGACGGTGGATCTGCGGCTGAACACGCCGCGCTACGCCTCCCTGCCGAATATCATGAAGGCCAAGAAGAAGGAGATCGCCATGAAGGCGGTCGCCGACTACGGCGTCGATGTCGCCGACCGCCTGAAGGTCATCAAGGTCACCGAGCCGCCCAAGCGGTCGGCCGGCGTCAAGGTGGCCGATGCGGCCGAACTGGTTTCCAAGCTCAAGTCTGCGGGAGCGCTGTAATATGGCTGTCCTCGTCATCGCCGATCACGACGGTTTGACCGTTCGCGACACCACCCACAAGACCGTGACAGCCGCGCTGGGCCTGTCGCCCGATGTCGACGTCCTGGTCCTGGGGCAGGGGGCGCAGGCCGCCGCCGATAGCGCCGCCAAGATCGCTGGCGTCCGCAAGGTGCTGCTGGCCGAGGGCGCCGGTTTGGGCAAGATGCTGGCTGAGGCGGTCGAGGCGACCGTCCTGCCGCTGGCTGGGAGCTACGACGCCATCCTGACGCCTGCGACCACGGACGGGAAGAACTTCGCCCCGCGTCTTGCCGCCAAGCTGGACGTCGCGCCGATTTCGGACATCATCGAGGTGGTGTCGGCCGATACCTTCGTGCGCCCCATCTATGCCGGCAATGCGCTGGAGACGATCCAGTCGGTCGATGCCAAGAAGGTGATCACGGTGCGCCCGACCGCCTTCGCCGCCGCCGCCGAAGGCGGATCGGCTGCGGTCGAGAGCGTCGCCGGCGCCGACGCGCCCAAGACGGCCTTCGTGTCCGAGGAAATGGTCAAGTCGGACCGGCCCGAACTGGGCGCCGCCAAGATCATCGTCTCGGGCGGTCGCGCCCTGGGCTCGGCGGACGAGTTCCATGCCGTGATGGAGCCGCTCGCCGACAAGCTGGGCGCCGCCATCGGCGCCTCGCGGGCGGCGGTCGACGCCGGCTATGCGCCCAACGACTATCAGGTCGGTCAGACCGGCAAGGTGGTCGCCCCGGCGCTCTACATCGCCATCGGCATCTCGGGCGCCATTCAGCACTTGGCCGGGATGAAGGACTCCAAGACCATCGTCGCCATCAACAAGGACGCGGACGCCCCGATCTTCCAGGTCGCGGACTATGGTCTGGTCGGCGACTACAAGACGGTGGTGCCGGAACTGATGGCCGCCTTGGGCTAGGCCCAGGTCGAATCGATCTGAAGAGGGCGCGACGCCGATCGGAGCCGCGCCCTTTTTCTTGCCCGTAGAGGACGGCATGGCGAACTTGCCCATAAGGCTGCAGCCTGGCGCTGCGGCCGATCGCATCGACGGCTGGACGACCGACGCCGAGGGACGACCCGTGCTCAAGGTGCGCGTCCGCGCCCGTCCGATCGAGGGAGAGGCCAACGACGCCCTGATCCGGATGCTGGCCAAAAGCCTTGGCGTGCCGAAGTCGTCGATCAGCGTGGGACGCGGCGGACAGTCGCGCTCGAAAATGATCGTCGTGCAGGGACTGGATGACGAAGAGCTGCGCTCGCGCCTCGTCGACGGTCTTTCTGGCGATTGAGGAGAGCCATCCGGCCGATTGATGCGTTCTGCATCGGAACAGGAGACCAGCCCAATGACGATGGACGCCCGCATCCTCCACGCCCGCAGCGGCGTCACGCTCGAGCAGAAGGACGATGTCTATAGGGTCTCAAGCCTGCGGCTGTCCGACCCGGCGACTTTCTCGGAAGAGGCGGACGCCCAACGCGCCTTCGATGATGAGGTCGCGGCCTCCGAGCAGGATCCAGAGCTGATGTCGCGTCTCGGTGGGGCCTGAAAAGGCGAAACGCCCGGATTTGCGGGCCCCGAACAGGCTCAAGGACTGCGATTCCTGATCGACGATCATGAGTCTGCGAGAAACTTCCCCTTGTTGGTCAGAATCCGCTTGCTGACAAATCCGCCTCTCCGTATAGAGCCGCCTCGCTCGGAAACGGGCCGGCCGGCGGGGCCGCGGGGGTTTAGGTCCTCACGGTTTCACGGAAGAAAGAAGCGAAAAACTTCTTGCTTTCATCGGTTGGTTTAACTAGGTTCCGCGCTCCAATCGAATCGCCGACGGGTTTTTAGAGGTAAGCCTCGCTTTCCTCCGGTGGTTTCTTGCGGTCTGAAGGGTTCGCTCTTCTCTCCGAAAGATCTCTGAAAAGAGCGGTTGACACGGGGTTTGCGGTTCTCTAAATCGCCGCCTCCGCCGACGACACGGCGTTAAACGGTCGGGCCTCTTCGGAGGTTCCACGGTCTTTGACATTGTTGATTTGGAAAGAGAAACGCAGGCGGCGGTGTTCTTGCGATGACCCTAGAAGGTCATCATACGACACTGACTATCTGCGGTCTTTTTGAAAAGATACCATGCGTCGGTCTTCGGATCGATGACGTGGGAACTCGTCAATAAAATACGTAGAACTAATGCCAAGACCGCTTCGGTGGTCTTCAAGCTTAGGTCAGAAGTCAACTCAACCTGAGAGTTTGATCCTGGCTCAGAGCGAACGCTGGCGGCAGGCCTAACACATGCAAGTCGAACGAACTCTTCGGAGTTAGTGGCGGACGGGTGAGTAACACGTGGGAACGTGCCTTTAGGTTCGGAATAACTCAGGGAAACTTGTGCTAATACCGAATGTGCCCTTCGGGGGAAAGATTTATCGCCTTTAGAGCGGCCCGCGTCTGATTAGCTAGTTGGTGAGGTAAAGGCTCACCAAGGCGACGATCAGTAGCTGGTCTGAGAGGATGATCAGCCACATTGGGACTGAGACACGGCCCAAACTCCTACGGGAGGCAGCAGTGGGGAATCTTGCGCAATGGGCGAAAGCCTGACGCAGCCATGCCGCGTGAATGATGAAGGTCTTAGGATTGTAAAATTCTTTCACCGGGGACGATAATGACGGTACCCGGAGAAGAAGCCCCGGCTAACTTCGTGCCAGCAGCCGCGGTAATACGAAGGGGGCTAGCGTTGCTCGGAATTACTGGGCGTAAAGGGAGCGTAGGCGGACATTTAAGTCAGGGGTGAAATCCCGGGGCTCAACCTCGGAATTGCCTTTGATACTGGGTGTCTTGAGTATGAGAGAGGTGTGTGGAACTCCGAGTGTAGAGGTGAAATTCGTAGATATTCGGAAGAACACCAGTGGCGAAGGCGACACACTGGCTCATTACTGACGCTGAGGCTCGAAAGCGTGGGGAGCAAACAGGATTAGATACCCTGGTAGTCCACGCCGTAAACGATGATTGCTAGTTGTCGGGATGCATGCATTTCGGTGACGCAGCTAACGCATTAAGCAATCCGCCTGGGGAGTACGGTCGCAAGATTAAAACTCAAAGGAATTGACGGGGGCCCGCACAAGCGGTGGAGCATGTGGTTTAATTCGAAGCAACGCGCAGAACCTTACCACCTTTTGACATGCCTGGACCGCCAGAGAGATCTGGCTTTCCCTTCGGGGACTAGGACACAGGTGCTGCATGGCTGTCGTCAGCTCGTGTCGTGAGATGTTGGGTTAAGTCCCGCAACGAGCGCAACCCTCGCCATTAGTTGCCATCATTTAGTTGGGAACTCTAATGGGACTGCCGGTGCTAAGCCGGAGGAAGGTGGGGATGACGTCAAGTCCTCATGGCCCTTACAGGGTGGGCTACACACGTGCTACAATGGCGACTACAGAGGGTTAATCCTTAAAAGTCGTCTCAGTTCGGATTGTCCTCTGCAACTCGAGGGCATGAAGTTGGAATCGCTAGTAATCGCGGATCAGCATGCCGCGGTGAATACGTTCCCGGGCCTTGTACACACCGCCCGTCACACCATGGGAGTTGGTTCTACCCGAAGGCGCTGCGCTGACCGCAAGGAGGCAGGCGACCACGGTAGGGTCAGCGACTGGGGTGAAGTCGTAACAAGGTAGCCGTAGGGGAACCTGCGGCTGGATCACCTCCTTTCTAAGGATGCTTCTCCAGGCCGTCTCTCACGAGACTGTCTATTGAGGCTCCAATAGCTGATGCGCTCAAGCAGCAATGCGATAGCGCTAGGCATAAACGGCGGAACGCCGCCGTCTCCGTTTCTCTTTCCACTTTCGTCATCGACGCCTCGACCATACGGGTCGTTGAGTTGGTGACGCGATCGCGAGCCTGGGTGTCTATGACCCGGCTGTCGCTGCCATAGGCCCGTAGCTCAGGTGGTTAGAGCGTACGCCTGATAAGCGTAAGGTCGGCAGTTCGAGTCTGCCCGGGCCTACCAGGACTTCTGGTTCGCTGGGGTTCTCAGCCTCAAGACGGCATCGCCGACAGCTCTCCTGGGCTTCGCACTATTCCTGATGGAATGGGGCCATAGCTCAGTTGGTAGAGCGCCTGCTTTGCAAGCAGGATGTCGTCGGTTCGACTCCGTCTGGCTCCACCAGGATCTTGTGATCGCATCAAGAATTGCCCGTCGGCGCTCGCCGGCTGGCATTGATATCGTAAAGGAAGAACGTGACCGGCTCCCCTGAGCTTTGAGGTCTCTGTTCGAGAAGAAGACATTGTCTGACAAAAATCAGGCTTGGTCCCCCGGCATCTTTCCAGTCGGGCGGAATAAACCAAGCATGAGTTTTGCTGAGAAACGATCAAACGTTGAAGGGCTTCTGACGGATGCCTTGGCGTAGAGAGGCGATGAAGGACGTGGCAAGCTGCGATAAGAACCGGGGAGGCGCTAGCACCCTTTGATCCGGTTATTTCCGAATGGGGAAACCCACCTTTACAGTCTTCCAACTCTGCTCTTCGGGGCAGCGATTGGCGGATTGTTGAAAGGTATAATGAGCTGAATACATAGGCTTCATTAAGCGAACCCGGGGAACTGAAACATCTCAGTACCCGGAGGAAAGGACATCAACCGAGACTCCCGTAGTAGTGGCGAGCGAACCGGGACCAGGCCAGTGCTCTTGTGAAATAAAGACGAACGATCTGGAAAGGTCGGCCATAGTGGGTGAAAGCCCGTAGTCATCAAACAGCAAGAGACTCGAGTAGGGCGGGACACGTGAAATCCTGTCTGAACATGGGGGGACCACCCTCCAAGCCTAAGTACTCCTCTACGACCGATAGTGAACAAGTACCGTGAGGGAAAGGTGAAAAGCACCCGACAAGGGGAGTGAAACAGATCCTGAAATCGGAAGCCTACAAGCAGTCGGAGCCGCCAAGCGCGGTGACGGCGTACCTTTTGTATAATGGGTCAGCGACTTCATGTGTCGAGCAAGCTTAAGCCGTTAGGTGTAGGCGCAGCGAAAGCGAGTCTGAATAGGGCGATAAGTTCGACGTATGACGACCCGAAACCAGGTGATCTATCCATGAGCAGGTTGAAGGTTGGGTAACACCAACTGGAGGACCGAACCCGTGAATGTTGAAAAATTCTGGGATGACTTGTGGATAGGGGTGAAAGGCCAATCAAACCTGGACATAGCTGGTTCTCCGCGAAATCTATTTAGGTAGAGCGTCCGACGAATTCCTTGGGGGGTAGAGCACTGGATGGTTGCGGGCTGCGCGAGCGGTACCAATACTAACCAAACTCCGAATACCCAAGAGAACTATCGGGCAGACACACGGCGGGTGCTAACGTCCGTCGTGAAAAGGGAAACAACCCTAACCATCATCTAAGGCCCCAAGTCACGGCTAAGTGGGAAACGATGTGGGATTGCTTTGACAATCAGGAGGTTGGCTTAGAAGCAGCCATCCTTTAAAGAAAGCGTAACAGCTCACTGATCAAGCGATCCTGCGCGGAAAATGTAACGGGGCTCAAGCCGTGCGCCGAAGATATGGGTTTGCAGTTTACTGCAAGCGGTAGCGGAGCGTTCCGTAGGCCGGTGAAGGTCAGGCGTGAGCCTGGCTGGAGGTATCGGAAGTGAGAATGCTGACATGAGTAACGATAAGAGTGTGAGAGACACTCTCGCCGAAAGACCAAGGGTTCCTGCGTAAAGCTAATCTGCGCAGGGTTAGTCGGCCCCTAAGGCGAGGCTGAAAAGCGTAGTCGATGGGAAGCAGGTAAATATTCCTGCACCAGCTGGAAGTGACGGATGGCTTAACTCGTACCCACTTATTGGATTGTGTGTGCGGGGCGTTGTCCCAGGAAATAACTCCAGCAGAGACCGTACCCGAAACCGACACAGGTGGTCAGGTAGAGCATACCAAGGCGTTTGAGAGAACTATGCTGAAGGAACTCGGCAAATTGCACGCGTAACTTCGGAATAAGCGTGACTCACCTTGCGCAAGCAGGACTGAGTGGCACAAGCCAGGGGTAGCGACTGTTTAGCAAAAACACAGGGCTCTGCGAAGCAGCAATGCGACGTATAGGGTCTGACGCCTGCCCGGTGCCTGAAGGTTAAAGGGAGATGTGAAAGCGTCGAACTGAAGCCCAGGTAAACGGCGGCCGTAACTATAACGGTCCTAAGGTAGCGAAATTCCTTGTCGGGTAAGTTCCGACCTGCACGAATGGCGTAACGACTTCCCCACTGTCTCCAGCATAGGCTCAGTGAAATTGAATTCCCCGTGAAGATGCGGGGTTCCCGCGGTCAGACGGAAAGACCCTATGAACCTTTACTATAGCTTCGCCTTGGCGTTAGCGACCGTATGTGTAGGATAGGTGGGAGACTATGAAACCGGGGCGCCAGCTCTGGTGGAGTCGTCCTTGAAATACCACCCTTACTGTCGTTGACGTCTAACCGAGGGCCGTTATCCGGTCCCGGGACATGGCGTGGTGGGTAGTTTGACTGGGGCGGTCGCCTCCTAAAGTGTAACGGAGGCGCGCGATGGTGGGCTCAGACCGGTCGGAAATCGGTCGTCGAGTGCAATGGCATAAGCCCGCCTGACTGCGAGACTGACAAGTCGAGCAGAGACGAAAGTCGGCCATAGTGATCCGGTGGTCCCGAGTGGAAGGGCCATCGCTCAACGGATAAAAGGTACTCTAGGGATAACAGGCTGATTTTGCCCAAGAGTCCATATCGACGGCAAAGTTTGGCACCTCGATGTCGGCTCATCACATCCTGGGGCTGGAGCAGGTCCCAAGGGTATGGCTGTTCGCCATTTAAAGTGGTACGTGAGCTGGGTTCAGAACGTCGTGAGACAGTTTGGTCCCTATCTGCCGTGGGTGTTCGAAGCTTGAGAGGATCTGTCCCTAGTACGAGAGGACCGGGATGGACATACCTCTGGTGTACCTGTCATGGCGCCAGCTGTGCAGCAGGGTAGCTAAGTATGGAATAGATAACCGCTGAAAGCATCTAAGCGGGAAACTAACCTCAAAACAAGGCTTCGCTGAGGATCGTGGAAGACTACCACGTTGATAGGCCAGGTGTGGAAGTGGGGCGACCCATGAAGCTTACTGGTACTAATAATCCGATCGGTTTGATCGTTTCTCAGCAAAACTCATTCGATGATTGCTCCTTGACCAGAGCAATCTCAGACAATGTCTTCTCATCATCCGCTGTCCCCCTGGTTGACCTGGTGGCTATGTCGGAGGTTCCCCACCCGATCCCATTCCGAACTCGGTCGTTAAGCCCTCCAGAGCCAATGGTACTTCGTCTCAAGGCGCGGGAGAGTAGGTCGCCGCCGGGTCTACCAGGCGGACAGCCGATGATGAACAAACACCGCAATCGCGGTCCTTCTCGAACCGTTCTTCCTTCACGATACACTACCGTTTGCCGCGGGATGGAGCAGCCCGGTAGCTCGTCAGGCTCATAACCTGAAGGTCGTAGGTTCAAATCCTACTCCCGCACCCAAAACACCAAAAAGCCCCACCGCCAAAAGCCGTGGGGCTTTCTGACGTCTGGCGGTCAACACCGAGCCGCAAACCTCGAGATCCGGCAAAACCAACTACGGCGCCCACTTTAACTTCAGGCCGATCGTGCGAGGCCGTAAAGACGTGATGGACTGGGTGTCGGAAAGGCGGAAAGGGTCGCTGTAGGCCAAGGTGTTGGCTTCGGTGTCGAAGAGAGTGTCCACGAAGACGATCGCTGTCCATCCCGCCGTTCCGACACCGAAGGCGCGCCTTCCCGTGGCGTAATCGCCCATTCGAATGCTGGCGGCCGCCGAAGGTCAGGCGCGAAGCGCCGACGTAGAAAGGGCCGCCGTCGATTAGAAGATCCAAACGCTCGCCCAGCGAAAGACGCCAACTGAAACCCACGGTCGCCGAGACCCAAGGCGCTCCTGGCAAACTCGCGTCTCGGCGGGAATCAAACCTCGCGCTGGGCGAGGTGATACGTGGGTCGGCGACAAGCCCGTTGGCCAATAGCTCAAGCATCTCAGAGGGACGATGAGCAGACGCGGCTTAGCAGGAACTCGGCACGCTGCTGCCGCGCGACTAAATCCCGCCGCTTCGCATGACGACGACCGCGATCAGCGTCAGAAAGACGACGGCTGCGGCCGCTATGGCGAGGGCTGTGATGCGAAAGGCGCCGCGTGTCGGCTTGTCGGGTCGGTCTTCGTAGCCGATAGGGACTTTGCGGGGTTCTTTGTCAGTCATAGGCGATCAACGCACGGAGGGGGTTCGCGTTCGCCGACGCGTGTGAGCTTTCGGCGGAGCCTTGGCTGCGCCGAAAGCTCAAGGTTCGTCAGAAGCGGTAGGCGACGCCGACCCGAAGGTTGCGGCCGGGCAGAGGGGCGATGTCCTTGAGGAAGGACACGTGTTCGCGGGCTTCCTCGTCCGTCAGGTTCCGCGCCTCGGCGAACAGGGTGACGTTCTGCTGGGCGAAGGGGCGAACCGCCACTGACGCATTGACCAGGGTGTAGTCGTCGGTCGGCAGTTCGAATTCGTTGGCGATGCGGTCCTGTTCGCCGACGTGACGGACCTCGGCGCTGGCGTCGAACCTGGTCGAGGTCCAGGCCAGACGTCCGGTCACGGAGTAGGGCGGGATCCGCGCGGCAGGACCGAAGTCCGTCTGGGCGTGGACATAGTCGGCCGCGCCTTCCAGCGACAGTTTGCGATCGCCGTCCTGCCAAAGCGCATAGGCGCCTTCCAGCTCGAAGCCATAGAACTTCGCGTCGGTCTGGACGAACCGATAGATGGGGAAGAACTCGTCCTCTTCCTCGAAATAGAACTGGTCGCCCGTCGGCCGTTCGTCGATGAAGCCGTTATACCAGGAGTGATAGACGTGCAGATCGCCGGTGAATCGGCCGCGGTCATAGTGGGCGGTCCCCTCCAGCGTCGTCACCTTCTCGGAGTTCAGCGTCAGGTCGCCGGTCTCGTAGGCGGCGGTGGCGATGTGGACGCCGTCGGCGAACAACTCGACCTCGCTGGGCGCGCGTTCATTGTGGGCTAGGCTAAGGCCCAGGAACAGGCCGGTGGTCGGGCGGATGAAGGCGGCGGCGGACGCCGACCAGTTGTCGAACTCGCGCGTGACTTCGCTGGCGCCGCCGATGGGCGTGCCGCTGAGTTCACGCCGGTCATAGCGCAGGCCGCCCTCGAAGCCATGGTTGCCGAGGTCCAGACGCTGCACCGTATACAGGCCCAGTTCATCGATCTTGACGCTGGGCACGAAGGCCTCCTCGCCAATCGCTTCGAAGTCACGCGACAGGGCCTGGACGCCGACGGCGCCGTTCCAGCCGTTGCGTTCGCGCTGGACAAGGTCCGCACGGCCTTCCCAGCCGTCGGAGTTGAAGATGGTGCCCGGCTCGCCCACGGCCTCGAACTCGGTGTGGGTGTAGTCGGCATGGCCGTAGGAGCCGCGCAGGGCCGAGAAGGGGCCGCTGTCGAAACGGTATTCGCCGCGCGCGTCCCACCGCTTCTGGTTCAGCTTGATGAAGACCGATTCCTCGGCGACCGTGCCGTATTCGCTGTCGGTGTTTTTGTAGGAGGCGCCAGCGAAACCCTTGTCGCCGATGTAGGAACCGCCGACGCCCCAGGCTTCCAGGTCGGTATAGCTGTTGGGCTGGATTCCGGTGTCCTCGCGCGCAAGGCCTTCGGCGGCGGCGCGCCTGGCGGAAATGGCCGGGGCGGGGATGTCGTAGTCGTCGGTCTTGCGCTTCACCCCATCGACGTTGAAGGCGAAGTTTCCACTGCCGACGGTCACGCGCCCGAAGGCGCTACGGCCGTCATCGACGCTGGAAGCCTGGGTGGAGACCACGCCGGACACGCCGCCCTCGGGGATTTCGGTGGGGATGCGATCGTCCAGAACATTGACCACGCCGCCAATGGCCGAGCCGCCATAGACCAGCGTCGCGGGCCCGCGAATGATCTCGATACGATTGGCCTCGGCCGGATCGGTGGCCACAGCGTGGTCGGGCGAGACAGAGCTCGCGTCAATCAGACCAATGCCGTTGGTCAGCACCTGGACGCGCGGCCCGCTGAGGCCGCGAATGACAGGCCGGCTGGCGCCCGGCGCGAAGTCGGTCGAACGGATGCCCGGACGCCCGCTCAGCATATCGCCGAGCGAGGCCGCCGGCGCCGTGGCCAAGGTCTGTTCGTCCACGACGTCCGTCGCGATTACCGAGGCTCGCTGGCTGATGCCATAGGGCGCGCCCGTGACGATGATATCGCCCAACTCCGCCGGGGCTTGCGGAGCGGACTGCGCGGCGGCGGCGCCGGCCAGAATCGTGGAGCCTGCGGCCGCCATGAGCAGGGATCGCGAGACGCTTGAGGGACGCATGGAAAAACTCTCAGCCTAGGGAGGAGGTGACTTGTTACGAGATAACGTCACATAGGCTTTGCGCAATCAAGAACCCGACGACGATTTTGTGTCGGGCGTGTCTCTAGGGGCGCCGCCGGCCGGAGACGAGTCGTGGACTATCTTGAAGGGGAAAATGGCGCACCCGACAGGATTCGAACCTGTGACCTCTGCCTTCGGAGGGCAGCACTCTATCCAGCTGAGCTACGGGTGCGTCGGCCGGCGCGACGCCGGAACAGGCCGCTTACAGCATGGCGCAAGCGGCCTCAATCCCGAATGCGCGGATGACGACCGGATGGCCGCCACCAATCACCGACAAGGAAGGCCGCCGGCCTCAAGCAGCGCGATGCGCGATAGGCCCAAAAAGAATGCAGTAGCGCGCTCGCGCCCTACTGCGCCGTCATGCCGCCGTCGATCTTGAACTCGGACCCCGTGACGAACTTGGATTCGTCGGACGCCAGATAGAGAACGCAGTAGGCGACGTCGTCCGGTTCGCCGATCCGCTTCAAGGGAATGCCACGCGAGAGGCGCTCGTGCGCCTTGTCCTCGTCCCCGCCGGCCATGGCGATGAAGGGATCCAGGATCGGCGTCTTGATGAAGACGGGATGGACCGAGTTGCAGCGTACGTTCCATTCGGCCTTGGCGGCCTCAAGCGCCAGGGTCTTGGTGTACATCCAGACCGCCGCCTTGGTGGCGTTATAGGCGCCCATGCCGGGGGCGGCCGCGAGCCCTGCAATCGAGGAGATGTTGATGATCGAGGCCGGAGCCGAGGCGCGCAGATGCGGCATGGCGTGTTTGGCCCCCAGCATGATGGAGCGCAGATTGATCTCGTACTGACGCTGCCAGTTCTCGACCGTGTCCTGTTCGACGAAGGCCAGGGGGCCGCCGACGCCGGCGTTGTTGACCAGCACCGACAGGCCGCCGAGATCGGCGACGGCGGCGGCGATCACGCCTTTCCATTCGGCCTCGCTGGCCACGTCGTGGGCATAGGCGAAGGCGGCGTCCGGAATTTCCGCATTGATCCGGCTCGCCAGGGCTTGAGCGCGTGCGGCGTCGATGTCGGTGACGGCGACGCGGGCGCCTTCGCGGGCCAGCATGAAGGCCATGGCTTCGCCCAGGCCGCCGGCCGCGCCGGTGATCAGGGCCGTCTTGCCGGCGACGCGGCCGGAACGCGCGGAGCCGCTCACGACTTCACCCCCATGCCGGCGGCGGCGTCGTCAATGAAGCGGGCCAGGGTCACGTCCTTGTCCGTCACGCCATCGGCGTCGTGGGTGGTGAGCAGGATCTCGACCCGGTCGTAGACATTCGACCATTCGGGATGGTGGTCCATCTTGTCGGCCATCAGGGCGACGCGGGTCATGAAGCCGAAGGCGGCGTTGAAATCCGCGAACGTCAGCGTCCGCGTGATGGCCGGGCGATCGCCGTCATGCGCGCGCCAGGCGGGCAAATCCTTCAGCGTTTCCGCTACGTCAAGCCGTGTGTCGGTCATCGCGTTTCCTCTTTTTCCATTTTGCGTAGGGCGCCTGATGGATGGCGGCAAGCGGCGAAGCCGCGCGGATCCGTCCAGGGAACCCATGGTCAAGCTTGTGCATTGAGCGAGCAGCGATCGTCGCTCTTCGGCGTCATCGGTCGCCAGCGGGGTTAGGATGGAAAATCTCTGGATCGCCGCCCTGGATGCGGCCGACCGCAAGCGGATCGAACCGCATTTGAAAGAGCGCGAGATCACACGCGGCCAGATGCTCTATGACGCCGGCGAGGCGGTCGATCAGGTGTGGTTTCCGATCAAGGGCGTGGTGTCGCTGATGACCATCCTGCCGGATGACAAGATGGTGGAGACGGCCGCCATAGGGCGCGAAGGCCTGATCGGCGTGACCTGCGGACCGTTCAACGCCCGCGCCGCCAGTCGGGCCATTTCCCAACGCGACGGGATAGCGGCCCATTGCTCGGCCGAGGTGTTCGGCGAGGCGCTGGAAGACAGCGAGACTCTGCGCTCAGCCCTGTCGCGCTTCACCGAAGGCTTGATGGCGCAGGTACAACAGGCGGCCGCCTGCAACGCCCAGCATCGGCTGGACGAACGGTTGGCCCGCTGGCTGCTGATGCTCCACGACCGGGCCGAGGACGATCGGATCGATCTGACCCAAGCCGATATCGCCGGCATGCTGGGCGTGCGTCGCGCCACGGTGTCGGAGGTCGGCACGGTGCTGGAGCGCAAGTCTCTGATCCAGCGTGGGCGCGGCTGTGTGAAGGTGCTGGATCGCGACGGCCTGGAGGCGGCCTCGTGCGGCTGTTACGGCCTGATGCGCGACGTGATGAAGGATTTGAAACTGCCGCAGCCCGAAGCGGCCTGATCGAGTGTCTCATCGGATGACGGGGGCGCTGCGACGCGCTAGACGACGACTATGACCGACGCCTCCTCCCACGGCCCGCATTCGTCGGGTGATCGTTCCTCCTTCGGCTTTCGCGACGTGGATGCGCGCGAGAAGGTCAAAATGGTGCGCGGGGTCTTCGATTCCGTCGCCTCCAACTACGATGTGATGAACGACCTGATGAGCGTCGGCGTCCACCGCATCTGGAAGGACATCGCCGCCGCCAAGCTGAACCCGCGTCCGGGCGAGACCATTCTGGACGTCGCGGGCGGCACCGGCGACATGGCGCGTCGCTATTCCAAGATGGCGCGCGCAGCCCAGGAGCGGCGCGGCGGCGAGGACGCCAATGTCATCGTGCTGGACTACAACGCCGAGATGATCCTGGCGGGCGTCCACAAAGGCGGCGAACCGGAGATGCAGTGGAGCGTCGGCGACGCCATGAACCTGCCGCTGCCAGACGCCTCGGTCGACGCCTATTCGATCAGTTTCGGCATCCGCAACGTGGCCCATATCGACAAGGCCTTGGCCGAGGCGCGCCGGGTGCTGAAGCCGGGCGGTCGGTTCCTGTGCCTGGAGTTCTCGCGCCCCACCACCACGCCGATCCGCAAGGTCTATGACGCCTGGTCCTTCCACGCCATTCCGCGCATCGGCGGCTGGGTCGCCAAGGATCGCGACAGCTATCAGTATCTGGTCGAGAGCATCCGTCGGTTCCCCGATCAGAATACGTTCAAGGGCATGATCGAGGACGCTGGCTTCCGCCGCGTGTCCGTCACCAATCTGTCGGGCGGGATCGCCGCCATCCATCACGGGTGGGCGATCTGACCAGCCGGATCTATCGCACGGCCCCGCCGCCGCCCGCGACGGTCGCGGTCCAGAACCCGGTTGCGTCCTTCCTGCGCCTGCTGGGCTGGCTGTGGGTCCTGGCGCGTCATGACGCCCTGATCCCGCGCGAGGTGACCCATCTGCTGCCGGCCTGGACGCGGCCGTTCGCCCGGTTCGTGCAACTCTTCTCAGGTCGGGCCGGGCGTCAGGGGCGGCCGGGCCAGAGGCTGGGCAAGGCGTTCGAGCATCTGGGCCCCGTGGCGATCAAGCTGGGTCAGGTCCTGGCGACGCGCGCCGATATCTTCGGGCTGGAGTTCGCGCGCGATCTTGGCCGGTTGAAGGACGCCCTGCCGCCGTTCTCTCTGGAAGAGGCGCGTCGCGAGATCGAGAAATCGCTGGGTCGTCCGGCCGAAAGCCTGTTCATCGACCTCAGCCCGCCGGTCGCCGCCGCCTCCCTGGCCCAGGCGCACCGCGCGACCCTGGCCGATGGGCGGGCCGTCGCGGTCAAGGTGCTGCGGCCGGGGGTCGAGCGGCGGGTCGCCAATGGCCTGGATTCGATGCGTCTGGCCGCCCGGCTGGTCTGGCGGCTTGTGCCGATGGCGCGGCGTCTGGAGCCGTCCGCCTTTGTCGAAACCATCGCCAACTCGCTGGATCTTGAGTTGGACATGCGGCTGGAAGCCGCCGCCGCCAGCGAGATGGCCGAGGTGTTGGCCAAGGACGGATATATGTCCGCGCCGGCCGTGATCTGGGACGGGGTGGGCAAGCGCGTGCTGACGCTGGAGTGGGCGCAAGGCGTGCCCATGACGGATCCGGCGCTGCTGGACCTGCCCGGACTGGACAAGGATCAGTTGGCCGACAATGTCGTGCGCGCCTTCCTGGTCCAAGCGTTGGACCATGGGGTGTTCCACGCCGACCTGCACGAGGGCAATCTGTTCGCCAGCGCGCCTGCCCATCTGACGGCGATCGATTTCGGCATCGTCGGGCGATTGGGCCCGGCCGAGCGGCGCTATCTGGCCGAGATCCTGTGGGGCTTCATCAGCCGCGACTACGACCGGATTTCGCGCGTGCATTTCGAGGCCGGCTACGTCCCGCCGCACCATTCGGTAGAGACTTTCGCCCAGGCTCTGCGCGCGGTCGGCGAGCCGGTGATCGGCCGCGCCGCCAGCCAGGTGTCGATGGGCCGGCTCCTGGGCCAGTTGTTCGAGATCACCGCCCTGTTCGACATGCGGCTGCGGCCCGAACTGATCCTGCTGCAAAAGACCATGGTCTCGGTCGAGGGCGTGGCGCGCCGGCTGCAACCCGATCACGATCTGTGGAAGGCCGCCCAGCCGGTGGTCGAACGCTGGATCCGCCGCGAGCTGGGACCGCAGGCACAGGCGCGTGATGCGATCAACGAAATGATCGCCGCCGCGCGCGCCATCTCGCGCCTGGTTCAGGAGCCGCCGCGCCCGGCGGCGGTGGTCATCGAAAAGTCGGGAACTCCGGCTTGGGTGACGGCTTCAGTCACGGTCGCGGTCATCGCGGCTTTGGCGGCCCTGGGCCTTTCGCTCTGGCCCTATCTGACCTGACCGGAGCTTTCGCTATGAAGCCGACCTTGATGAAGACCGCTATCGCCGCCGCCGTGCTGCTGGCGCCCGTGCCCGCCTTGGCTCAGGCCGCCGCCGGCGCCGTGCCGAACGGCTTCGACCGCCCGGCTCAAGCCGCAGCGCCTCAAGCCCGTCCCGCCGCTGCGCCCGCAACGGCGTCCGCCGCCCAGGCTCCCGACATCGTCCGTTCGGAAGAGGCGCTGCGCGCCGTGATCGCCGGCGCCCAGGGGACCGGCTTCGACTATTCGGATTTCACGACGGGTCTCGGAACCCAGATCCGTCAGCAGGAGGCCCAGGTGGTTCCGCTGATCAAGGGCTTCGGCGCCGTCAAGACGGTCGAATACGTCAAACAGGAAGGCGAGGCCCAGATGTTTAAGGTCACCTTCGACAATCAGGTCACCGAATGGCTGATCGGCTTCGACGCCGAGGACAAGATCGCCGCCCTGCTGTTCCGCCCGGCCGAGCGCTGACCGTCAATCCAGCGAAGGCTTGCCGCGCCCCGACTTGATCGAGGCGCGGGTCGTCTTGGCCTTGAGGCGGCGTTCCTTTGACGCCTTGGTCGGCCGGGTCGGCACGCGATAGACAGGACGGATCGAGGCCTCATCGACCATGGCCTGAAGCCGTTCGATGGCGTCGGCGCGATTGCGCTCCTGGGTGCGATGACGCACGGCGGTGATCAGGATCACCCCTTCCAGCGTCAGCCGGCTGCCGGCCAGCTTCATCAGCCGCACCTTGACCGGCTCGGTCAGGGACGGCGTGTTCTTCACGTCGAACCGCATCTGGACGGCGGTCGAGACCTTGTTGACGTTCTGCCCGCCCGGACCGCCCGCGCGGTAGAAGTGAAACTCCAGCTCGTCCTCGGGGATGACGGTGGTCATGTCGCCGCCTTGCGCGCCTTGACCACGGCCTGGTCCAGCGCTTGCAAGAAGCGCGAACGGTCAGCGGCCGAGAACGGCGGCGGACCGGATGTCGCTACGCCCATTGACCGCAGATGCTCGCCCACCATCCGTCCGGCAAGGGCCGAGCCGATGGAGTCCGGGGTGAAGGGCTGGCCGTTCGACTTCAGCGCCAGTGCGCCCGACTTCAGACAGCGGTCCGCCAAAGGTATGTCGGCGGTGATGACCACGTCGCCTACGCCCGCCCGCTCAGCGATCCAGTCGTCGGCGATGTCGGGGCCGGCGTCCACCACCACCTGTTCGATCAGCGCCTCGCGCGGAACCTGCATCCAGGTGTTGGAGACGACGTAGGTCTTCAGCCCATAGCGACGCGCGACGCGATACACCTCTTCCTTCACGGGGCAGGCGTCGGCGTCGATGTAGAGCACGGTGGGCATACTTGGTTGGGCCTATCGCGCTTCGCGCTACTTGAGGCCCAGCATACTGAGTTCGCACAGCGCCCCAACCAAAAAGGGCGGGACCGTGCGGCCCCGCCCTTTCCGTTCAGACCAAAGTGGTCCTCAGTTGCGATACGCCGGCGGCATTGGCGTCTGCTGGCGATAGCGGTCGCGCAACATCAGCGGGCGGCTGGTCAGGGGCTGTTCGACGCCATTGACGAAGACGGCCGACGGCTGGCTCAGCGGCTCCAGCGGATCGCCGGACCAGACCACGACATCGCCTGCCGCGCCCGGTGCGATCTGACCGAACTGACCGGCCATGCCGAAAATCCTGGCCGGATTGACCGTCAGGGCGGCGATGGCGGCGCCGTAGGGCAGGCCGTGCGAGACAGCGTTGCCGGCGTTGTAGCGGGCCTCGCGGGCGCGGTGGGTCGAACCCTCATTGCCCTTGATGGCGATCAAGACGCCCGCCGCATTCAGGGCCGCCGCATTCTCCGCCCGCGCCGCCCGCATCTCGAAATCGCTGGGCAGGTTGGAGATGGGGTTCAGCAGCACCGGCACGCCGGCGGCGGCGATGTCGCCGGCGACCAGCCAGCCTTCCTCGGCGCCGTCCAGGATCAGCTTGATCCCTTCCTCGCGAGCCAGGCGCAGCACTTGCTGAATGTCCGAGGCGCGGTGGACGGTGACGATCAGCGGCATGGTCCCGTTGGCGACGGGGATCAGAGCCTCGAGATCGGCGCGCGACAGGCTGAGGTCACGCAGGCCCGCCCGCTCATAGGCCGACTTGTTGCGGGCGTAGAGGCGGACCTCCGACAGCGTCTCCTTGAACAGGACGAACTGCGCCCCGCGCGCGCCGCCGGCGATGTCGGCGCCCGCTTCGCCGAACGGGGCGACCATGGCCACGCGCGGCTTGACCAGAATGTTGGATCCCTGGCCCAGATTGATGATCGCCGCCTGACCCGCGAACAGGCCCGGCGTCTGATAGCCGCCGTCCCCGGCGCCGGCCGTCTCGTCCTCATGCACATGGCCGCCGGACGAGCCGGGATGCTGGGGCACGACGATGGCTCGAGTGATGCCGCCCAACCGCGCGACCGGCAGGGTGAAGGACCAGGGATCCAGGCCGTAGGAGATGTCGAAGGCGGCGCTGAGGGTATTGGCGCTGTTGCGCAGTTCGTTGGTGCCGCTGACCGAGCCGACCTCGGTCCCAGCCAGGCCGGAATCCACAGCGACGAAACCGGGCGCGACCGTCTTGCCCGCCGCGTCGATGACGCGGGCGCCGGACGGCGCGCCGCCCGAGCCCACCGAGACGATCTTGCCGTCGCGGATCACGACCGTGCCGTTTTCGATCACGGAGTCGCCGGTCAGGATGCGCCCGCCGACAATGGCGACGGTTTCCTGCGCCATCGCAGGGGCGGCGAGAGACAGGGCCGCAGCGGCGCCCGCGAGGATGTGAGACAGGCGCATCAGCGGGCTCCTTCCGTGACGTTGGCGGCGGTCAGGCCGTATCCCGGCTGACCCAGTTCAAAGTCGCTGGTCGGTTGATAGGCGGGATTGCTGCGATCAAAGGTCAGGGCGCCGTCGATGAAGACCTGATCGGCGCGGGCGTAGATCGAAAAGGGATCGGCGCTCCAGATCACCACGTCGGCGCGCTTGCCGGGCTCCAGCGACCCGGTCTGGTCGGCGATGCCGATGGCCTTGGCGGCGTTGGAGGTGATCCAGCCGATGGCGTGTTCTTCGGAAATGTTCAGCCCGGCGCGGCGACCGGCCGACAGGGCGGCGGCGGCCTCCTGGTTCAACCGCTGGGTCAGTTCGGCGTCGTCGGAGTGGATGACGGCGCACGATCCCTGCTGGGCGTCGACCAGTGCGGCGTTCTCCTCGATGGCGTCCAAGGCCTCCATCTTGAAGCCCCACCAGCCGGTCCACATGGCCGCACAGATGCCGTTGGCGGCCAGTTGCGGCGCCAGCTTGTAGGCCTCCGTCGCGTGGTGGAAGGTCGTGATCCGGTAGCCGAACTCCTTGGCCATATCCATCATCAGGGCCATCTCGTCGGCGCGGTAGCAGTGGTTCTGGATCAGGATCGAGCCGTCCAGAACGCCCATCAGGGTTTCGTTCTGCAGGTTGCGGGTCGGGGCGGCGCCTTCGCCGTCCTCGCGCCACTTGTCCCACTTGGCCTTGTAGTCGCGCGCGGCGATGAAGGCGGCGCGATAGCCGGCCATATTGCCCATGCCCGTCGCCGGGCTCTGGTTGCGGCCGCCATAGACGCGCGACGGGTTCTCGCCGCAGGCCATCTTGACCGTATAGGGCGCGGCCGGGAACTTCAGGCCTTGCATGGTGATCGAGGGGACGTTTCGGATCGTGACGCCCCGGCCGCCGAACAGATTGGCCGAGCCGGGCAGGATGTGAAGCGTGGTCACGCCGCCGGCGCGGGCGGTGTTGAAACCAGGGTCCTGGGGCCAGAGCGAATGTTCGGCCCAGACCTGGGCGGTGTTCGGGCTGGTCGCCTCGTTGCCGTCGCTCATGCCCGAGACGCCGGGAGACGGATAGACGCCCAGGTGGCTGTGCACGTCGATGACGCCGGGGGTGACATAGCGGCCGCGCGCCTCGACGACGCGATAGCCGGAAGGGACGGGGGTCGAGGCGTCACCGACGGCGTCGATCTTGCCGTCAGTGACCACGACCACGCCGTTCTCGATCTTGCGATCCGTGCCGGTCAGGACGGTTGCGCCGACCACGGCGAAGTTCTCGCGCGGCAGGGGCTGATAGGTGGAGGGATAGGGATCCAGCGTCGTCGCGGGATCCAGACCGGCGGCCAAGGTCCGCTCCTTCGACGGTTTCGCGGCCGTATCATCAGGGGTCGAGCTGGTGGTGGCGCAGGCCGACAGGCCCAGCACGGCGCATGTAATGGCCGCGAGGCTGACGCCCCGCAGATGATGTCCGATCATCGAAATCCCTCTCCCGCGAAGCGTCAGCCCCGACGCCGCTTGTGATCGGCATAGAAGGGCGTTCGGCCGCGACCGTCAAAAGGTTTCGGCGTTCGTCTTCTGGACGCTAGTTCTGGACGCTTTGGCCGGCGACGGCTAACGGCAGACGCATGAACGCCGATGACCATCCCGAGGACGAAAACCCGCATCTCGACCGCCCGCTGCGATCGTTCGGCCGCATCAAGGCCCGCCCCATTAAGCCCCGCCAGGCGGCATTGATGGAGACCCTGCTGCCCGAGATCGCCGTGCCCGATCCCAAGGCCGGGCCGCTGGACCCCAAGACGATGATGCCCGAGGCGACCGAGGTCTGGCTGGAGATCGGCTTCGGCGGCGGCGAGCATATGGCCGCCCAGGCGGCGACGCGGCCCGACGCCCTGGTGATCGGCTGCGAGCCCTTCCTGAACGGGGTCGCCTCGGCCCTGCGTCACGTGGAAGAGGGCGGACTGAAGAACGTCCGCATCCATGCCGACGACGCGCGCGACCTGGTCGACGCCCTTCCGGACGCTTCGGTCGATCGGGTGCTGATCCTGTTCCCCGACCCGTGGCACAAGGCGCGCCACAACAAACGCCGTCTATTGCAGGACGAGACGGCCCAGGCCTTCGCCCGCATCCTGAAGCCTGGCGGGACCCTGCGCTTCGTCACCGATTGGCTGGACTACGCCGAATGGGCGCTGGAGCGGCTGAACCGCACGCCGGGACTGGAGCGGATCGGCTCCGCGGATCAGGACTGGTTCGTCCCGCCTGCCGATCACGTCGTGACCCGCTACGAAGAAAAGAAGCTTGGCGACACGACCCCGGTCTTCCTTGAATATCGGCGCGTCGATTAGCAGCTAAGGGGTCGTTCCAACCGGACCTGACCTCCATGGCCTTTTCGATCTACGACGCCTCGGCGCCCGTCTTCGTGCGTACGCTGAACAATCTGTCGGCCTTGCTCGACAAGGCGCTTGCCCAGGGGTTCGATGAGGCGGCCCTGATGGAGGCGCGTCTCGCCCCGGACATGAACCCGTTCCCAGCCCAGGTGCGCACGGCGGCGTTTTCGGCGCGGGCCTGCGTCGCCCGGCTGGTCGGACAGGACTGGCCCAAGACGGACGATACCGAAGCGTCGTTCGCCGAGCTGAAGGCCACCATCGCTCTGTCCATCGCCTATATCGAAAGCGTGCCCCGCGATGCCTTCGAGGGCGCCGAGACGCGCGAAGTGGTGCTGAAATTCCCTGGCGGGCAGCACGAGTTCAACGGCGTCGATTATCTGACGGGGTTTGCGCTGCCGAACTTCTTTTTCCACGTCACCATGACCTACGCCCTGTTGCGCGCGGCGGGCGTCGAGATCGGCAAGCGCGACTATCTGGGGCCGCGCTGACGGCGCGTTTGATCGCGGGGGGCTGACAACCTCTTTCGGTTGGCCTATATGGCGCTCACATCGTTAGACCGGCGTCCAACGGCGTCGTTCCAAGCGGCGGCCCGGACGGACCGCCGCTTTTGTTTTGGATATTCGTCGCTTGCGCGCAAGAACCGCCCAGGATCGCCAACTGCTGGACCTGATCGACCCCATCGCGGAGTCGTTGGGCCTGGACGTCGTGCGCGTGCGCCTGATGACCGGCTCCAAGCGCCAGCGCCTTCAGATCATGGCCGAGCGGCCGTCCGACCACGACATCTCGGTCGAACAATGCGCCAAGCTGAGCCGCGCGGTGTCGGAAGTGTTCGACGCCGCCGACCCCATCCCCGGCGAATATATGCTGGAGGTGTCGTCGCCCGGCATCGACCGGCCCTTGACCCGTCCCATCGACTTCGACCTGTTCGAGGGCGAGGAGGCGCGTCTGGAAACGGACCGGATGATCGAGGGCCGCAAGCGGTTCAAGGGCGTGCTGGCCGGCTATGAAGACGGCAACGTCCTGATCGACCTGGACGGCGAGGACGACACCGCGCTGATCCCCTTCGACTGGCTGAGCGACGCGAAGCTGGTCCTGACCGACGCCCTGATGAAACGGGGCGCCGCCATTCGCGCCGCACGCGGCGAACCCGAAGACGACGGCCTACCCGAAGGGGAAGCCTCCGACCTGACAACCGACACCACGACCCCTTCTGAGGACAACGCCTGATGGCCGTCACCGGTATTTCCGCCAACCGCCTCGAACTGCTGCAGATCGCCGAGGCCGTCGCCCGCGAGAAGAACATCGAGCGCGAAATCGTCATCGAGGCGATCGAAGAAGCGATCCAGAAGGGCGCCAAGTCGCGCTACGGCGCGCACCACGATATCCGCGCCAAGATCGACCACAAGACCGGCGAGCTGTCGCTGACCCGTCACGTCACCATCGTCGAGGACGACTGGATGCCGGAAGACGAGCTGGAAGAGTTCAACGACAGCGCCATGGTGCGCCTGAAGGACGCCTCCAAGCGCGATCCGGAGGCGGTGGTCGGCAAGGAATACGTCGAGAACCTGCCGCCGTTCGAATTCGGTCGGGTGCAAACCCAGATGGCCCGCCAGGTCGTGACCGGTAAGGTCCGCGAGGCCGAGCGCGCCAACCAGTACGAAGAGTTCAAGGATCGCGTCGGCGAGATCGTCAACGGTACGGTCAAGCGCGTCGAATACGGCAACACCATCGTCGACCTGGGCCGGGGCGAAGGCGTCATGCGCCGCGACCAGTCCATCCCGCGCGAAGTGTTCAACATCGGCGACCGGATCCGCACCTATATCTACGACGTCCGGCCCGAGGCCAAGGGGCCGCAGGTCATGCTGTCGCGCGCCCACCCCGGCTTCATGGCCAAGCTGTTCGCCCAGGAAGTGCCGGAAGTTTATGACGGCGTGATCGAGATCCGCGCCGCCGCCCGTGACTCGGGTTCGCGCGCCAAGATGGCCGTCCTGTCGAACGACAGCTCTATCGATCCCGTCGGCGCCTGCGTCGGCATGCGCGGCTCGCGCGTTCAGGCGGTCGTCGCCGAACTGCAGGGCGAGAAGATCGACATCATCCAGTGGAATCCGGACGAGCCGACCTTCATCGTCAACGCCCTGGCCCCCGCCGAAGTCTCCAAGGTCGTGCTGGACGAAGAAGCCGGTCGCGTCGAAGTGGTCGTGCCGGACGAGCAGCTGTCGCTGGCCATCGGCCGTCGCGGCCAGAACGTCCGCCTGGCCTCGCAACTGACCGGCTGGCAGATCGACATCATCACCGAGGCTCAGGACTCCGAGCGTCGTCAGCGCGAGTTCGCCGAGCGCACCGGACTGTTCCAGGAAGCCCTGGACGTCGACGAAGTCATCGCCCAGCTCCTGGTCACCGAAGGCTTCGCCACGGTCGAAGACCTGGCCTACGTCGATCCGTACGAAGTCTCCGAGATCGAAGGCTTCGACGAAGAGACCGCTGAAGAGCTTCAGGCCCGCGCCCGCGAATATCTGGATAAGAAGGCCGCCGAGCTGGACGCCAAGCGCGTCGAACTGGGCGTCGAGGACGGCGTGCTTCAGGTGCCGGGCGTCACCCTGCCCATCGCCGTCGCCCTGGGCGAAGGCGGCGTTAAGACGGTCGAGGATCTGGCCGACCTGGCCACCGACGAAATCCGCGGCGGCTATGAGGTCAAGAACGGCGAGCGGGTGAAGGTCCCCGGCGTGCTGGAAAGCTTCAATCTGGCGCAAGAAGACGCCGAGCTGCTGATCCTGCAGGCGCGCGTGGCCGCCGGCTGGATCGACGCTTCGGAACTGCCGCAGCCCGAGCCGGAAGAGTACGAAGAAGAGGGCGACTACGCCGAGGGCGAATACGATCCGGACCAGGTGTTCGGCGACGCGCCTGCCGAAGACGACACGGCTGAGGGCGAAGAGTCCGACGCCGAACCGTCGAACGCGTGATGGGAGACCTGGCCACATATGAGCTTGCGCGACGCAACGATCGATAGGGAACGCCGGGACCTCGTCTCTCACGAGGTCATGGACGAATCTCGCCTGATCCGTTTCGTCGCCGGGCCCGATGGCCAGGTGGTCCCCGACCTGGGCAGGAAGCTGCCCGGACGCGGCCTGTGGGTCGAAGCCAGCCGCGCCTCGGTCGAGGCGGCGGTCAAGAAGAACGGCTTCACCCGCGCGGCCAAGACCAAATTGACCGCCCCGGCCGACCTGGCCGATGTCGTCGAACGGCTGCTGGCAAGGCGCTGTCTCGACCAGCTGGGTCTTGCCCGGCGCGAAGGCGTTCTTATATCCGGCTTCGAGAAAACCGCGGCGAGCCTGCGTGCGGGCAAGGCCGCCTGGGTGCTGGAAGCCGCCGATGGCTCGGCCGACGGGCGCGGAAAGATCCTCGCCCTGGCCCGTCATCAGACCGCCAAGATCTGCGGCGCGTTCACGGCGGACGATTTGAGTTTGGCCCTTGGGCTGGAAAATGCGATACACGCCGTCCTGCTTGCGGGCGGACGCGCCGATCGGTGGACCATCGAGGTCGAACGACTGGCTGGATTTCGGCCGCTTCGCCCCCCTCACTGGGACGTTTCCAGTGTCGAGGACGGATCGGCGGGAGCACCCCCGACAGGGGCGAGCTGAGGATTTTAGCGGCCGAGGGCCTGTCTCCAAGGGCGGAGACGGGCTCACGGTCGTTCATGGGTATTAGATGAGGACGGCGGGCCTTTCCGCCCCGAGTAAAGCGACCGGATGATCGACGAAAACGACAAGACCAACCAAGGCCAAGGCAACACGGGCGGCACGCCGTCCCAGACGGGGCCGCGCGCTCCGCTGAGCCTGAAGCCGCGCGTTGTGGGATCGGTGCCGACCGGCACCGTGAAGCAGAGCTTCAGCCATGGCCGATCCAAGACGGTGGTGGTCGAGACCAAGCGCCGCGCCGGCGCCGGCGGACCGCAACGTCCGCAGGGCTTCGATGTCGCACGTCCTCAACAGGCTGCTCAGGCGCCGCGTCCGCAAGGTCCGCGTCCGTCGCAACCCGCCGGCGGCGCCCTGTCGGCCGAGGAGCAGGAAGCCCGCCGTCGCGCCATCGCCCTGGCCACGCAAGCGAACGCCGCCAAGGCTGACGCCGCCGCCGCCGCCAAGGCCGCCGCAGACGCCGCAGCCCGCGAACAGGCCGCCGCCACCGAACGCGCCGCCCAGGCCGCACGTGACGAAGCCGCCGCCGCCAAGGCCGCCGCAGAAGCTGCACGCGCCGAAGCCGCCAAGCTGACGGCCGCTGCGCCCGCCGCCCCGGCCAAGCCCGCACCCAAGCCGGCCGCGCCCGTCGCAGCCGCGCCTGCGCCTGTCGCGCCGACCCCGGCGCCTCCGGCCCCGGCTGCGCCCGCCCGTCCGGCCGCTCCGGCCCGCCCGGTGGTCAACTTCGGCCAACGTGTGCCCAAGCCCGGCAATCCCCAACGCGCCGCGCCCGAGCGTCCGGCCTTCGGCGGCCGTTCGGCCCGCGAGCAGGCGATGGGCGGCGGCGATCGCGCCTATTCGGACCGCCCCCAGAGCGATCGCCCGCAAGGCGACCGTCCGCAGGGCGCCCGTTCGGGCCCTGGCGGTCAACGTCCGCAAGGCGCCAAGCCGGCCGAGCCCGTCCGCTATTCGGCCCTGAATCCGCGTCCGGCGCCGGGCGCCGCCCGTCCCGGCGGCGCGCGCACCGGCCCTGGCGGTCGTCCGACCCCGAACGCCCCGCCGGCCGAGGCCAATGTTCTGCGTCCGGCTCGTGCGCCCGGCGCCGGCTTCGGTCGTCCGGCCGGTCGTGACGACGATCGCGAGAAGCGTTTCTCCGACGCCGGCAAGGCCGTCAGCCGCACGCGCGGCGAGCCCAAGCGCCGCGAAGGCCGCATGACCATCCAGTCTGTGGTCGGCGACGGCGACGCCGCCGAGCGGATGCGCTCGCTGGCCTCGGTCCGCCGCGCTCGCGAACGTGAGAAGGAAAAGCGCAAGGGCGGCTCGACCGATGCGCCCAACCGTCCGCGTGAAGTCGTTATTCCCGACGTCATCACCGTGCAGGAGCTGTCCAACCGGATGGCCGTGCGCGGCGTCGACATCATCAAGTTCCTGATGAAGCAGGGCCTGATGATGAAGATCAACGACGTGATCGATTCCGACACCGCCGAACTGGTGGCCGAAGAGTTCGGCATGGCCGTCAAGCGCGTCTCGGAATCCGACATCGAAACCGGCTTCCTGGGCGAGGCCGACGATGCCGACGCCTCCGACACCCGCGCGCCGGTCGTGGCCATCATGGGCCACGTCGACCACGGCAAGACCTCGCTGCTTGACGCCCTGCGCACGACCGACGTCGCAGGCGGCGAAGCCGGCGGCATCACCCAGCACATCGGCGCCTATCAGGTTCGCCTGCCGGACGACCAGAAGGTCACCTTCCTGGACACCCCGGGCCACGCCGCCTTCTCGGCCATGCGGGCGCGCGGCGCCAATGTGACCGACATCGTGGTTCTGGTCGTCGCCGCCGACGACGGCGTCATGCCGCAGACCATCGAAGCCATCCAACACGCCAAGGCGGCCAACGCGCCCCTGATCGTGGCGGTCAACAAGATGGATAAGCCCGGCGCGACGTCGCAGAAGGTCGTCAACGAGCTGCTGCAGTACGAAGTCATCGCCGAAAGCCTGGGTGGCGAGACCCAGATCATCGAGGTCTCGGCCAAGGAGCGGATGAACCTCGACGGCCTGTTGGAAGCCATCCTGATCCAGGCCGAGGTCATGGACCTGCGCGCCAACGCCGATCGCTCGGCCGAGGGCGTGGTCATCGAGGCCAAGCTGGACAAGGGTCGCGGTCCGGTCGGCACCGTCCTGGTCAAGCGCGGCACGCTGAAGCGCGGCGACATCGTCGTCGCCGGCGGGTCGTGGGGCAAGGTTCGCGCCTTGCTGAACGAGCGCAACGAGCAGCTGACCGAAGCCGGTCCGTCGGTTCCGGTCGAGATCCTCGGCCTGGACGAGGCGCCCTCGCCGGGCGACGTCTTCGCCGTGGTGGAATCCGAAGCCCGCGCCCGCGAGCTGACCGAATACCGTCAGCGGGTGAAGCGCGAGAAGGCCCAGGTTTCGGGCGGCTCGGTCTCGCTGGTCGACATGATGGCCAAGCTGGGCTCCAAGAAGGCCTCGGAACTGCCGGTCGTCATCAAGGCGGACGTGCAGGGTTCGGCCGAAGCCATCATGGGTTCGCTGGACAAGATGAGCACCGACGAGGTTCGCGCCCGCACGGTCTATTCCGGCGCCGGCGGCATCACCGAGAGCGACGTCAACTTGGCCAAGTCGGCCGGTGCGCCGATCCTCGGCTTCAACGTCCGGGCTTCGAAACAGGCGCGCGATCTGGCCGAACGCGAAGGCGTCGAAATCCGCTACTATTCGATCATCTACGACCTGCTGGACGACATCAAAGGCGTGCTGTCCGGCATGCTGGCGCCGCTGCAGCGCGAAACCTTCCTGGGCAACGCCGCTGTCCTCCAGGTGTTCGACATCTCCAAGATCGGCAAGATCGCCGGTTGCCGGGTGTCGGAAGGCGTGGTTCGCAAGGGCGCGCGCGTCCGCATCATCCGCGACGACGTCGTGGTGCTGGAGCTGGGCACGCTCAACACGCTCAAGCGCTTCAAGGACGAGGTCAACGAGGTCACGGCCGGCCAGGAATGCGGCATGCAGTTCCAAGGCTTCCAGGACATCAAGGAAGGCGACTACATCGAGTGCTTCACGGTCGAAGAGATCAAGCGCACGCTGGACTAGTTCCTCGTCGCGAGCACGAAGAGACCAAGGCCCGGAACTCAGGTTCCGGGCCTTTTTTTTTGAGGCACGGACACGATGCGTTCGAAGTGTTCCTTCGCGCTTCGCCAACGCCCATGGCTGTGCATTCGCGAACGGCGGCCGTTCATCGCCGCAAGCGCGGTGGTGAAGGGCAGGGGACGACGGCACGGTCCGGTCATTGAGGGCCGGTCGTCGGTCCTCTCACCGACACAGGATACGCCGTCATGAAGACTGTCGCCGCCATCGCTCCCGTCCTCGCTCTCGCCGCCGCCCTGACAGCCGCGCCCGCCTTCGCCGCCGACCTGACCGTCGCCTTCCCGAGCGCGGCGCCCCAAGGCCAGATCATGGTCGCCGTCTTCAACAGCGAGGCCAACTATGGGGGCGAGGGCCAGCCGGCCCAGGTCGCCATGCTGGATGCCGCCGCCGGCCAGACTAGCGTCACCTTCGACGGCCTGCCCGACGGCGACTATGCCGTGCGCGCCTTCCACGATTTGAACGGCGACGGCAAGATGAACACCAATCCCTTCGGCATGCCGGTCGAGCCCTTCGCCTTTTCCAACAACGCCGTCGGCAACATGGGACCGGCGTCTTGGGAACGCGCCAAGTTCACCGCCGCCGGCGCGACGACCCAGTCGATCGACCTGAAGTAAGCGACGAAAGCCGGAGCTCGATCATGACCCCCTCACGCCGTTCTTTCCTGATGGGCGCCGCCGCCCTCTCGGCCGCCGTGGCCACGCCCGAAATGGTGCGCGCCGCCGCTGCCCTGGACGCCGTCGCCGCGACGAAGGCCGACTGGGCGCTGGCGACCCAGGACGTCGAAGGCGACATCGCGCGCCGGACGATGCGCTTGGTCCACGGCCGGGCGCCGATCGGGCTGCAGGGCGCGCTCTATCGCAACGGACCGGCCAAGTTCCGGCGGCCGGGCGGGTCGGCGACCCATTGGTTCGACGGCGACGGCATGATGCGCGCCTTCCGCATCAAGGACGGCCAGGCGACGCTGGAGGCGCGGTTCGCCGACACGCCCAAGCGCCGCACCGAAACGGAATTGGGCGCCGTGGTCACGCCGGGCTTCGGCACCAAAGGCGACGACCGCGCCCGCATCGGCTCGAACGACGACGCCAATGCCGCCAACACCGCCGTCATGGTCGCCGGCGATCAGGTCTGGGCGCTGTGGGAGGCGGGATCGCCACTGGCCCTGTCGGCGTCGGACCTGTCGACGCGCGACTTCGTCACCCTGCGCGATGACCTGAAAGGCATGCCGTTTCAGGCCCATCCGCGCTACGCCCCCGACGGCTCGATCTGGAACGTGGGGTCGGCGGGCGGTCAGGCCGTCATCTGGCATCTGCGCCCGGATCGCAGCCTGAGCGACGCCCAGGTCGTGCCCCTGCCGCGCGCCAGCTATATGCACGACTTCACCGCCACCGACCGACACGTGATCCTGGTGCTTCAGCCCTGGATGTTCGCGACCCGCGCCATGCCCGTGACCTCCGGCCTGGCCTGGCGACCCGAGACGGGGACGCAGGTCCTGGTGCTGGACAAGGACGACCTGAGCAAACGCCGCCTGTATGAGTTGCCGGGCTTCTTCCATTTCCACCTGGGTGACGCCTGGGCTGAGCGCGACGGCACGATCCGCTTCGATGTCGCCGCCAGCGGCGATCCTCGCTTCGCGGTCGATGGCGCGCGGGTTCTGGTGGACGGGCATGGGGTCGTTCCGGGCGATCCGGCGAAACTGGCTTTGATCACCCTGCGTCCAGATGGCCGCGCCGACATGGCCTATAGCGATGTCGTGGGCGAATTCCCGAAAGCGGACCCGCGTCGTGCGGGGCTGAAGCGCAGCCTGACCGCCCATACCTCCGGTGAAACTCGAGGCCGTCCGCTGCCGACGGGACTGGCGGTCCACGATTGGGACAGCGGTCGCTCGCACGCCTTCGAGTTCGGCGTGCATCAGGTGGTCGAGGAGGCGGTCTTCGTGCCCAAGCCCGGCGCGACGGCGGAACGCGACGCCTGGCTGGTCGGACCGTCGGTCAATCTGAAGGACGGGCGGACGGAACTGCATGTCTTCGACGTGGCGCGGATCGAGGACGGCCCGGTCGCGACCTGGCAGGCGGACGTGGCCCTGCCGGCCGGCTTCCACGGCGTGTGGGCAGGGTAGGGCCGAACGGGCACAACCTTTGCGGGCCTTCATGGTTCGAAAAGGCTGACGTGCCAAGGTGAGACCATGACCCCCGTCCAGACGCCCGCCGACCTTCGCCCCATCACCGCCCTGCGCTTCGGCGCGGCCATGTGGGTCGCCGTCTACAGCTTCTGGGAAAATCTTGCGGGCGCGGGTCAGTCGGGCCTGGTCGCCAAGGGCTATCTGGGTGTCGAGCTTTTCTTCGTCCTGTCCGGCTTCATCCTCAGCCACGTCTATCTGGCGGCGGCGGGCGAGAAGCGGTTCTCGTATCGCGGCTTCCTGTGGGCGCGGATCGCGCGCGTCTATCCGCTGCATATCGCCACCCTGATCGGCGTGGGGCTGCTGGCAGCCGCCGCCCTTTTCGCCGGTATAAGCGTGGACGCCAATGTGCTGAGTTGGGCGTCGCTGCCCGCCAACCTCTTCATGGTTCACGCCTGGGGGCTGGCGCCGGTCGCGGGCTGGAACCATCCGTCGTGGTCCATCTCTGCGGAGTGGTTCGCCTATCTGTGCTTCCCGCTGTTCGCCTTCGTGTTCTGGCACCTGCGTCATCGACCGATCGCGGCGGTGGTCGGGGCTGCGGCCTTCCTCGTCATCCTCTATTTCGCGTTCGAGCAACTGGCCGGCTTCGCCTTGACCGAGGCGACGATCCGCTGGGGCGCGCTCAGGATCGTGCCGTGCTTCGCCCTGGGCTGCGCCCTCTATCTCGTTTATCGCCGCGCGCCGTTGAAGGCGCCGTGGCTGTGCGCCGCCGTCTCGTTCGGCCTGATGGTGCTCAGCGCCGCACTCGGACTATGGGACGGCGTCACGGTTCTGCTGGCCGGCGCACTGATCCTGTCGCTAGCCTCTTTGCCCAACGCGCGCGCCGGATGGCTGGCGTCGAAGCCTGCCGTCTACCTCGGCGAGATCAGCTATTCGGTCTATATGGTCTGCGTGCCGTGGAAGCTTCTGGCGGTCGGTCTGGCCGCGAAACTGTTCGACGCGCCGGACAAGCAGCTTCAAATTTTCGTGTGGTTGGCGATCCTGGCCCTTTTGCCGGTTGTCGCCGCCGTTTCCTATCATCTGGTCGAACGCCCGGCCCGTAAGGCTCTGAGAGACATGGCCGACAAGCGCGCCAAGCGTCACAACAAGGTTTCAGAAGGAAATATGAAGCACGGCGATATGCCGAAACAACTTGCGACAGGGCGTGATCCCGTGGCCTAAAGGGCGCTTCCAAAGGCGGGTCGGGATACCCCAAGCATGTCAAAACGGCTCAAAGCCGCCGCGGTTGCGGCGACCCTCGGTTTTTTTGCGCTGGGCGCCGTTCCCTCCACCGCAAAGGCTGATGAGCCCTACTGGCAGTGCGTGACATTCGCGCGCATGTTCTCTGGCATCAACATCTTCGGCGACGCTTGGACCTGGTGGCGTCAGGCCGCCGCCAACTTCCGCACCGGCAAGGCCCCGGAAACCGGCTCGGTTCTGGTCTTCCGCCCCGAAGGCCGCATGAGCCGAGGCCACGTCGCCGTCGTCTCCGACATCCTGACCGACCGCGTCGTGCGCGTGACCCACGCCAACTGGGGCGGCAGCCGCGGCAAGGTCGAAGAGAACGTCACCGTCGTCGACGTCTCGCCCTCCAACGACTGGTCGCAGGTCAAGGTCTGGTACAACCCGATCAACGACTTGGGCACGACCGTCTATCCGACCTACGGCTTCATCTATAAAGGCGCCCGCGACGCCTTCGACGCCGGCCGTCAGATCGCCGCCAACGTCTCGGCCCAAGGCCAGCACTAAGCTTGCACCGCCCGCCATCGCGGGCGATAGGCGGGCATGACCCAATCCAGCGACATCACCTACGCCGGCTATCTGGCGTTGGACGACCTGCTTTCGACCCAGCATCCGCTGTCGGACCAGCACGACGAAATGCTGTTCGTCGTCATCCACCAGACCAAGGAACTGTGGCTCAAGCAGATCCTGCATGAGACGGCTCTCGCCCAGTCTATGGTGCGCTCCGGCGATCTGGTTCCGGCCTACAAGAGTCTGGCGCGCGTGAGCCGCATCCAGGCGGTGATGACCCACAGCTGGGACATTCTGTCGACGATGACGCCGTCGGACTATCTGCGGTTCCGAGGGTCGTTGGGGTCATCGTCCGGCTTCCAGAGCGACCAGTTCCGACGTTTCGAAGCCATGCTGGGCCTGAAGGACGCCAGCTTCCTGAAGTTCCACGAAGACCGCCCCGAGGCACTGGCCGCGCTTCAGGCCGCCATCGCTGCGCCCAGCCTTTACGATGACGCGCTGGCCCAACTGGCCAAGGCCGGTCTGCCGGTGCCCGCCGAGGTGCTGAACCGCGACGTGACCAAGCCCTATGCGCCGTCCGAAGCCGTCGAGGCGGCCTGGCTGGAGGTCTATCGCGACACGGAACGGTGGTGGGTCCTGTATCAGCTGGCCGAGAAGTTAGTCGATCTGGACGACGCCCTGCTGACCTGGCGGCACAAGCATGTCGTTACGGTCGAACGCATCATCGGTCGGCGTCGCGGCACGGGCGGAACGGAAGGCGCCGCCTATCTGGCCTCGACCCTGACCAAGCGCTGCTTCCCCGAGCTGTGGTCGCTTCGCACCAAACTTTGATGTCGCAGGCGGCAACCTTCGCCGCGCCGGACCATTTCGCCGTTTGACCGCAACAGCGGAAGGAATGGACTAGATGAGCAACCCCAACGCCCACGACATCAAGGTTCTGAACGGCCTGATTGAAACGACGCTGGACAGCGCGGACGGCTATCGCGAAGCCGCCGAACAGACGCAAGACCCGCACTACCGCACCCTGTTCGAGCGCCGCAGCAGCGAACGCCAGCAGGTCGTCGACGACCTCTCGGCCGCCGTTCGCGGTTTGGGCGGAGATCCCGAGTCCGATGGATCGATTCTGGCCAAGGCGCACCGCGCGTTTCTGGATGTGAAACACGCCCTGCTGCGCAACGACGATTCCGTCGTCGGCTCGATCAACTCGGGAGAAGGGTTCATCGCCAACAAATATGAAAAGGCGCTGGAAGATACCGGCATTTCCGCCACGACGCGCGAGACGATCCGGCGGGCCTATGCGGCGGTGAAGACCGAGCATGAGCAGATGGAAGCTCTGAAACACAGCCTGGAAGGCCAGCGCGACGCGGCCAATCCCTTGTTCCCACAGTAATGTCGGACTGACGGAATTGAAAAAGGCCCCGGCGTCTCCGCCGGGGCCTTCGTCATTTGATCATCTAGCCTGAAACTAGGCTTCTTCGGTCTTGGCGGCCGAACCGGTTTCCGGAACGACGACGCCCTTGGCGGGACGAACCGTCTGGCGCTCGGCGATACGGGCCGACTTGCCGCGACGATCGCGCAGGTAATAGAGCTTGGCACGACGCACGACGCCGCGGCGCTTCACTTCGATCGACTCGATGTTCGGCGACAGGATGGGGAAGCGGCGCTCGACGCCTTCACCGAACGAGATCTTGCGGACCGTGAAGGTTTCGCTGATGCCGCCGCCGTCACGGGCGATGCAGACGCCTTCGAAGGCCTGAACGCGCTCGCGCTCGCCTTCCTTGATCTTCACGTTGACGCGCAGGGTGTCGCCGGGCTGGAATTCCGGGATTTTGCGTTCGCCCAGGACGCGGGCTTTTTCTTCGGCGTCCAGCTGTTGAACGATGTTCATGTCATTTCTCCTCGGGCTTTGCGCCCTTTAGCTGTGAGTTGGCGAGATGCGCCTGCCAGAGGTCCGGCCGCCGCTCCCGCGTAGTCGTCGCCCGCTGCGCCTCGCGCCATCCCGCGATCTTCTTGTGATCGCCCGACAGCAGCACCTCGGGTATCTCAAGGCCCTCGAACGTCCGCGGTCGCGTGTACTGCGGGTGTTCCAAGAGCCCATCCTCGAAGCTTTCGGACGACAGGCTGTCGCCTGAGCCGAGCACGCCGGGGATCAGTCTTACGCACGCCTCGATCGCGACCATCGCCGCCGCCTCGCCGCCGGCGAGAACTGCGTCTCCGACCGAGACCTCCTCGAACCCGCGTGCGTCCAGCACCCGCTGATCCACCCCCTCGAAACGACCGCACAGCACGACGATCCCGTCGGCTTTCGACCATTCCTTGACGCGCGCCTGGGTCAGGGGTCGACCCCTGGCGCTCATGTACAAAAGCGGCCGTTTCGGTCCCGGCAGGCTATCCACCGCCCGAGCCACCACGTCCGCCTTCAGCACAGCTCCCGGGCCGCCACCCGCAGGGGTGTCGTCCAGGAAGCCGCGCGTATCTGTGGAAAAGGCGCGAATGTCAACCGTTTCCAAGCTCCACAAGCCCTTCTCGCGCCAGGCCGTGCCGATCAGCGACACCCCGAGCGGGCCCGGAAAGGCCTCGGGAAACATGGTCAGGACGGTTGCGATAAAGGGCATGGCGGCGGCTCTTACACACAAAGTCGGAAAAATCCGACTCCAGACCTCTCCCTCCCCGCTCCGGGGAGGGTGGCTGAGCGCAGCGAAGCTGGGTGGGGCGGCGAGGCGAATGTTCTCGGCAATACCTTCCGGCATCAGCAAGTGCGTCCCTGCCGGGCCGTCCCCACCCTGTCGCTTCGCGACATCCCTCCCGGGAGCGGGGAGGGAGAAGGGCGTGTTTACGCCGTCGGGGCCCCGCCGCCCGCCGCAATCCAGCCGTCCACCTGATCCTCCAGTACGTCCAGCGGCACCGAACCGGAGCCCAGCACGACCGCATGGAAGTCCTTGATGTCGAATCGGTCGCCCAAGTCCGTCCTGGCCCGGTCGCGCAGTTCCTCGATCTTCAGTTCGCCGATCTTGTAGCTGGTCGCTTGGCCGGGGTTGGTGATGTAGCGCTCGACTTCCTTTTCGATGTCGCGCTCGGACAGCAGGGAGTTCTGGCGGAAATAGTCCATCGCCTGTTCTCGGCTCCAGCGCTTGGCGTGCAGGCCGGTGTCGGTCACCAGACGCACCGCGCGCCACAGCTCGGTCGAGAGCCGGCCGAAATCGGAATAGGGGTCCTGATAGAAGGCCATCTCCTTGCCCAACTGTTCGGCGTACAGCCCCCACCCTTCCGCATAGGCGCCGTAGCCGCCGAACCGGCGGAAGCGCGGCAGGCCCTCGATCTCCTGCGCATAGGCGATCTGGAAGTGGTGGCCCGGCGCGCCCTCGTGATAGCTGATGCCCTCGATCTGGGGCTTCAGCACCTGGGTCATGTCCGACAGATTGACGTAGTAGATGCCCGGCCGCGACCCGTCCGGCGCGGGCGAGTTGTAGAAGGCGATCGAGGCCGTCGCCTCGCGGAACGGCTCCACCGCCCGCACCTCCAGCGCCGCCTTGGGCAGGGTCGAGAACCACTGCGGCGCCGCCGCCATCACCTGGGCGATGAAGCCGCGTGCGTCGGTCAGATACTGCTCCTTGCCCTCGGGCGTGTTCGGATACTGGAACCGTGGATCGGTCTTCAGGAAGGTGAAGAACGCCTGCAGCGAGCCGGTGAAGCCAACCTGGGTCTTGATGGTCTCCATCTCGGCCTGGATGCGGGCGACCTCGGCCAGACCGATCTGATGGATCTGGTCGGCGGTCAGGTCGGTGGTGGTCGAGAGCTGGAGCCGGGCGTTGTAATAGGCCTCGCCCTGCGGCAGTCGCCACACGCCCGCGTCGCTATCAGCCTTGGGCTGCACCTCGGCCAGCGCCGTCAGCACGGTCTCGAACCCGGCCTTGTAGGGACCGGTCAGGGCGGCGCGGGCTTCCGACAGCAGCCGGTCCTTCGTCGCCGGATCCGTCTCCAGCGCCTCGACCTTCTTGGTGAAGTCGGCCCAGACCGGATTGTCCGCGCCATCGTCGAACGGCGCGCCAGTGATGACGTTGCGGGTGTTGGCGATGGACGGGGCGAAGACGAAGCGCGGCGAGACGACGCCCGCCGCCGCGCGCTGACGCAGTTCGTCGGCCACCTGATCCATCTGCGTCTCGGCGGCCTTGATCCGCGCGACATAGGCCTCGGCGTCGGCCACGCTGGAGACCCGGTGGTTGTTGATCAGAAAGACCGGCAGGCTGGTGGTCGGATTGCCGTTGGCGGCGAACTGAAAGCCCCAGTCGCGCCACTGGTTCGACAGTCGCGCCTGCTGGACGCCATATTCGAACATCCGCCACGACAGCGCCGCCTGCGGCCCCAGCTTCTGCGGATCGAACTGGGCCTTCATCTGCGCCAGCTGCGCTTCCTGAAGCGCCAGGGCGCGGTCGGCGGCGGCGTCCGACACATCGTCCAGCTTGTCGTAGTCGGTCTTGATCCCCAGAGACGTCATCTGCTGCGGGCTAAGCGCGATCCGCGCCTGGAAGGCCTGCTCAAAGAAGGCGTTCAGCCGCGCGTCCTCGCTTTCGGCCGCGGCTGTCTGTGCGGGGGCGGAGGTTTGCGCCAGCGCGGGCGCGGCGGACAGCACCGCCATCATGGCGGCGGACGAGATCAGAAGACGACGCATGAACAACCCCTCATGAAACAGGGGCGCACCTTCGGGGTCGCGCGCGCACGGCGCAAGCGATCAATGCCGCAGCCGTTGCGGCGATCCGACACGTCGAAAGCAAAATTTTCGATACGGCGTCGCTTGATGCAACTCAAGTTCGGGGTCGGCGTTTCGACGAAACTTGACCATACCAATAAGGGTTCACACCATGCGCAAGATCATCACCCTGTCCATCGTCGCCGCCGCTCTGGCCGTGTCGGCCTGCAACACCATCGCCGGCGCCGGCCGCGACGTCTCAGCCGCCGGTTCGGCCGTCACGCAGGGCGCGAACGAAGCCAAGAACTAAGGCTTTTCGCAAGCCGATGTTGGAAAGGCCCGCCGGATCCCGGCGGGCCTTTCTCGTATCCGTCGCATGACGGTGTTACGGTGCGCCATCATTCGGGACACGGCGATGGGCTTTCTGGACAATGTGGTGAAGGGTCTCGGCGACGACGCCGCAGGCGGTCTGAGCGACCTGCTCAAGGGTCAGGGCGGCGTCGGCGGACTGGCCGAGAAGTTCGGTCAGGCGGGCCTGGGCGATGTCATCGGCTCTTGGGTCGGCACGGGTCCGAACGCCAATATCTCGCCTGAGCAGATCACGGCCGTCCTGGGCCACGGTCCCATCGCCGACATCGCCGCCAAGATGGGCGTGACCCCCGAACAGGCCGGCGAGACCCTGGCCGGTCTTCTGCCCGAAGCCATCGACCGCCTGACCCCCGGCGGTCAGATCGACGGCGCCGACGACCTGCTTGGCAAACTGCCGGGCGGCCTGGGCGACATGATCGGCGGCTTCCTGAAGCGCTGAAGCCTCAGGACGGCTGGCCATCGGTCGCCGCGATCGCAGCCTCCTCTTCCAACGCGGCCTTCTGGCGCGCCTGCAAGGCGGTTTGCTTGCTGGCCACGATGAAGGCCAAGACGATGGCGAACACGCCGATGATCGTCGAATAGAGGAAGAAGACGACGTAGCCCGCGCCCAGCGCCGCCGGCGTCACGCCGCTCGTCGCCGCTCCCGCCGCCAAGGACCCTTCGGGCAATCGCGCGAACAGCGGCCGCAAACCCGCGAACGGTCCTGTCCCCTCCGCAGCCCGCGCCGACGCCTCGACGATCCGGCCAGACTGCGATGCGATAAGCTTGCCCGGGAGCGCATAGAGCGAACTGAACAGGGCATATTGCGTCGCGGTGAAACCAATCGACGTCAGGCTGGACATATAGGCGATCAGGGCTGTGCCGGCGTAGCCTGTGGCGACATTGTCCACCCCGATGGCGACGGTCAGAGCCGGCACGCTGGGGCCCTGGGTCGCCAGCCAGGCGAAGACCAGGTTGGAAACCGGGCTCATGAAGGCGCCGATGACCATGGTGCGGATCAGGCCCAGCTTGGCCACCGACCAGCCGCCGACGAAGACGCCCAGGGTGGTCATGACCACGCCAAACACCTTTCGCACCTCGGCCAGTTCAGTCTTGGAGAACCCGAGATCCAGATAGAAAGGGTTCATGATGTTCAGCACGAAATCGGCCAGGCGATAGACGCAGATCAGCGCCAGGATCAGCGTGGCGACCCCCGCGAACCGCTTGTAAAAGTCCACTACGGGTTCGCCGAACGACCCTGCCAGATAGGCTCCGGGCCGAGTCTTGACCCCGGGCACGGGCCAACACGCCAGCACCATTACCGCCAGGCCAAGGAAGACCAGACCGACCTGCAGATAGACGCCCTCGGGCTTGGCCGAGAGGGCCGCCGCCACAGCCGCCTTGCCGTCCGCGCCCAGGCCGAACAATCCAAACAGCGCATTCAGCGGGCCCGACTGGCCGGTCAGGCCCGACCCCAGCACCATCGCCGCCACACCGATAATGGCCAGGCGCACGATCCATTCGATCACCTCGAAGCCAGGGCGAGACGGCACGTCACCGACCGGGATGGCGCGGATGGAATGAGCCTTTTCCCGCGGGGCGAACAGAACGCCGGCGATGCCGAAGCCCATCAGAGCGGCCATCACGGCGTAGGACAGGTTCCAGTTATAGAGATCAGCCAGGACCAGCGGCACGGCGCCGGCGACGATCATGGCGACCCGGTAGCCCATCTGATAAGCGGCGGCCATGGCGCCGTGCCGGCTGTCGTCGGCGGCCTCGATCCTCCAGGCGTCGATGACGATGTCCTGCGTCGCCCCGAAGAAGCCGACCAGGGCGGCGAATCCAGCCACCGCGATCAGGGCGTTGGCCGGGTTCAGCGTCGAGATCGACCACAGGCCGAACACGATTACGGCCTGCGTCACCAGCATCCAGGCGCGGCGATGACCCAACAGCCGCGTCAGTCCGGGCACGGACGTCCGGTCGATCAGCGGCGCCCAAACGAACTTCAGCGAATAGGACAGGGTGGCCAGGGCGAAGAAGCCGATCACTTCGAGCGTCTGGCCGCTCTCGCGCAGCCAGGCGGACAAGGTGTCGAAGATCAGCAGGTTCGGCAGGCCTGCCGAAAAGCCCAGCAACAGCATGATGAAGACGCGCCGCTCGCCATAGACGGCGAGGCCGCCGAAACGCCCGGCGGGCTTGCCATTGGCGGGGGGATGGGCTTGGTCGGTCATGCACGGCTCCGGCGCGGCGGCCGGAAACGCGGGCGCCTGTAACTCAGCCGACCTTGGCGCGGATGTCGCGCTTCGTCCAGCGGGCGAGGGCGGCGCGCAGGGCCTCGGCGTCCAGCGGCTTGACGATGTGGTCGTCCATGCCGGCTTCCAGACAGGCGCGGCGGTCCTCGGCGAAGGCGTTGGCGGTCAGGGCCAGGATCGGCGTCGTGTCGCCCGCCGCGCGGATGGCGCGGGCGGCGGCGGGGCCGTCCATGCCGGGCATCCGCATGTCCATGAAGACCACGTCGTATCGCGCGCGTTTCAGCGCCGCGACGGCTTCGTCGCCGGTGGCGGCCGTCTCGACGGTGCACCCCTCGCGGCGCAACAGGGTTCGGGCCAAAAGCGCGCCGACGGGATTGTCCTCGGCCAGCAGGACGCGGATTCCGGCGAACTGAACGGGGGCGACGCGGTCGTCTTCGATCGGGGCGGCGCAGTGGGCGCTGGCCTTGTCCGGCGCCTCGGCGCCTATGGCGGCCAGGACGCGCTCGGCCAGGGAAGCGCGACGCAAGGGCTTGATCAGATAGCCGTGGAAGCCAACGGCCCGATAGCGAGCGATCAGATCGCGCTCGGCCGGTTTCAGCAGGACGATGCCGCGACCGCTCGAAGGCAGGGCCGCCAGCGCGCCCGTCGGGGCGTCGGCGTGATCGACCAGGGTCACCGGGGCCGTATCCGCCACGACGCCGCCCGAAGCCTCGATCTGGGCGCGAGCCGCCGACAGAACAAACGGATCGACGGCGCGCACCGCGACCGTTTGGTCGCGCAACGGCTTGTCGCGCGCCACCGCGACGGCGGCGAAGGCGGCCTCGAACCGGAAGCGGGCGCCACCGCCGGTTGCGGCGCCGTCGGGCCGGCTTTCGACCTTCACCGAGCCGTCCATGGCGGCGGCCAGCTTGCGCACGACCGCCAGACCCAGGCCCGCCCCATCCTGACGGACCGCGTCGGAACTGTCGGCGTGGCCGAATTCCTCGAAGATCCGTGTACGCGCCTCGGGCGCGACGCCGGGGCCGGTGTCGTCGACCAGGAAGGCCAGACGCGGCCGCGCCGCGCTGCCGCCGACGCGCTCGACCGAAATGCGCACGCCGCCGGTTTCGGTGAACTTCACGGCGTTGCCCGCCAGGTTGAAAAGGACCTGCCGCAGCCGGCCTTCGTCCGCCAGCACGTCGGGCGCGTCGGCGGCGACCGACCAGACGATCTCCAATCCCTTGTCGTGGGCGCGCGGGCTCAGCAACTCGGCGACGCCGCGCACAAGGCCTTCCAGGTCGACGGGCGCGAGATCGAACTCCAGCGCCCCGGCCTCTAGCCGCGCGTAGTCCAACAGGTCGTTGACCAGACCCAGCAGATGTTCGGCCGACTGACGCGCGTTCTCGGCATAGGCGCTCTGGGCGCCGTCCAGCCGGGTGCGTTGCAACAGATTGATCATGCCGATGACGCCGTTCAGAGGCGTGCGCATCTCGTGGCTCATCAGTCGCAGGAACTGCTGGGCGGGGTCGACAGGCGCGCTCGTGCGCTCCTCAATCCGCTTCGTCGCCGTCCGTCGCGTCATGGCCGTCTCCCCCACGAGACAGAGCCTAAAGACCGACGGTTAAGGATGTCTCCACCATGCCACGATGGCCGTTTCACGCGCGCAGTAAGGGCGTCTGCTCGTCATCGCCCTCGCGCAGGCCAAACCCTTCATGGCGCTGCGCCACACGGCGATCGAAGTCCGCTTCGGCGCCGATGGTGGTGCGGCGGTAGATCAGGGCCTCGGCGATGTGGCGACGCAGAACGCCGGTGCTGCCGTCCAGGTCGGCGATGGTGCGCGCCAGACGCAGGGTGCGTGTCCAACCGCGCGCGGTCAGTCCGCCGGCCTCGCCTGCCCGCATCAGCAGCATCCGGCCCGCCTCGTCCGGCGTGGCGAACCGATCCAGCGTGCCGCCGGAGGCGCGGGCGTTCAGGCCTTGGGCGGCGTCCAGCCCCGCTTCTCGAACCCGGTCCTCCTGCATGGCGCGGGCGGTCGCGACGCGCGCCCGGGCCTCGGCCGTGCCCTCGGCAGGCGGGGGCAGGGCCATGTCGGCGGCGGTGACGGGCGGCGTCTCCACGGTCAGGTCGATCCGGTCGAACATCGGACCCGAAACGCGGTTCTGATAGTCGCGCTGGCAACGCGGCGCCTTGCCGCACGCGCCGCGTCCGGCGCCGCCCATGCCGCAGCGGCACGGGTTCATCGCCGCAACGAGCTGGAACCGCGCCGGATAGCGGATGTGGGCGTTGGCGCGGGCGACGACGATCTCGCCGGTCTCCAGCGGCGCCCGCAGCGAGTCGAGGGCTTGGGCGCTGTATTCCGGCAGTTCGTCCAGAAACAGCACGCCATTGTGCGCCAGCGAGGCCTCGCCGGGCTTGGCGCGAAGACCCCCTGTATAATCTCACAGGCAATGCGAATGAACTGAGCTGCTGACCGCCTTCAACCGCCCACTTGGCCACAGGTTTGTCTCTCACGAGACGCGAAAGAACTTAGGAATCTCGCAAAAAATGCAACAAGATCAGGATATGGAAGCCCGCCGCCGGATCCCGCCCGGTCATCGCTCGATTACTGGCACTCTCCCCTCCCGCTTTCCCAGCGGGCATTTGCCGTTCGAATCCAAGTTGGAGATGGACTTCCTAACCCTCTTGCAGATCGACAACGGCATCCATGATGTCGTCACCCAGCCGACGACGCTTGCGCTGACAGTCGGTGGCGAGGCTCGAACGTACACGCCTGACGTTCTGGTCTCGTGGCACAGCGCCATGCCCCGTCCATTTCCACAGCTCCAGGTAATGTTCGAGGTGAAGCCGCTAGCGGTGCTCCGCGATAAGCGCGCCTCGCTCTGGCCGAAGTATCGCGCGGCCAAGCGACACCTTGCCCGCCAGGGCATTGGATTTCGTGTCGTGACCGAACGGACAATCCGCACGCCTCGTCTAGGCAATGCGGAACTGCTGGCGCCGGTAATGCTCCAGCCGCAGGACCGGGAGATGATGAATCGTGTTCGCGCGCTGGTGCGTCATCAAGGGCCGAAAAGGCTTGGGGACATCCGTCTCCGCCTGGAGGCGGGGGGTGCCATTCGCGGCACCATCATGGAGGCGGCCTATGATCTGATCGGGCTTGGGCGCCTGCAGTGTGATCTGGACACCCCTATCACTGACGAGACTGTCGTCAGGTGGTGGGCCGACGTGGCGGTGGAGGAGATTCTTGAAGGGACTTAAACTGGAGGTCGGCGAGCGAGTTCTCGTCGCAGGCCGACCGGCAGAGCTGGTCCAGATCCTCGATCTCGACCGCTACATGGTTCGGTTCGAGAGCGGAGAACTGCGATCCCTCGGGAGAGCTGAAATCGACGATGCCACATCGGTCGAGACACCGAAGCGCGCCTACGATGACTACACCCCGCAGGAAAAGGCAGAAGCCTTCCGCTGGTTTGAAGCGGTCAAGCCGCTGTTGGATGGCGACATTCGCCGAGGAGAGAAGACCGCCCTCGCCGACAAAGCCGCCGAAATCCTCGGCGTCAACCGCGCTACGGTCTATCGCCGGATCAAGCACTGCGACCCGACGGACCCTCTGACCCTATTGCCAGTGGGAGGCCAGGGACGGCCTGGATCCCGATTGGACGAAGTTACCGAGGCGTTGGTTCAGGAGGTCATTCGCAAACATTACCTCCACCGCAAGCAAGCCACTCCAACTACGGTTTGGACGGAGTATTTGCTCCCGGCGTTCAAGAGCGCCGGTCTGGCGGAGCCTGGCCGGGCGACCTTTTTCCGGCGCATCGAGGATATTGACCCACTGGTCGTGATCGAGGCGCGTGAAGGTAAGCGCGCTGCGCGAGATGCCAAGAAGAGGATGTCGGGGAGCTACCCGTTCGACGGGGCGCCGCTCAGCTCAGTTCAAATTGACTATTGGCAGTACGATATTGAAATCGTGGATGAGGTCAGCCGTCTGCCGATAGGAAGGCCTTGGCTGGCAATGTGCATCGACACATTTAGCTTCATGCCGACCGGCTACTATCTCTCGCTTGACCCGCCCGGCGCATCCAGCGCCGGCATGGCGATCTTTCACTCCATCACGCGCAACGAAAAGTGGCTGGCAAAGCTGGGCGTGAGCATGGACTGGCCTGTCTGGGGCATCATGAAGATGATCCATGCAGACAACGCCAAAGAGTTCCGTGGCGATATGATGCAAAGGTTCGTTCGGTACGCGAGAACCAAGCTCGTGAACCGCAAGGTGAAAACGCCTCGTTACGGCCCGCACATCGAGCGGTACTTCGGCAAGCTCGCCCACAGCGTGAAGCATCTACCCGGCGCCACCGGATCAAACATAGTGGAGAAGGCGAAGAAGGCCGATCCGCGCAAAACAGCCCGGCTCACATTGGCCGATCTCGAACTCTACCTTCTCAGCGTAATTAAAGAGCACATCAACACACCCCGCAAAGAGCTGGGCATGTCACCGCTGGAAAAGTGGAAGTCGTACTTCTTCGACCGGGAGACCGGGCGGCAGATCCAAAGACTCCCGGCCGAGGCGGACGACCTCGCCAGGCTTCGCAAAGAGCTGTTGCCGGTCACGACCCGCAAGCTCCAGCACTACGGCGTCCAGTGGGATATGCTGCATTACGATTCAGAGGCCCTGGTCGTCATCCGACAGCGGTACGCCAAGACGCCCGAAAAGGACTTCATCATCAGGCGCGACCCTCGCGACTTGTCAGAGGTGTATGTTTGGGACGAGGACGCGAAGGTCTATCTCACGGTGCCTCTGCGGAACCCTCGCGGCGTGGCCATGAACATCTGGGAGCACCGCGCCGCGAAAAGGCACGCTCAGGAAAAGGGCCATCCTCGCCCGGACGAGAACGACATCTTCGATGCTCATAGGGAGCGGTCAGAACGCCACGCTCGCATTCGTGAGGCCGAGAAGGAGACCATTCGTGTGCGTCGAGCGGCAGAGCAGAAGAAGCACCACGCCCAGGCGCGGAAACAGCAGCAAGCTGTCATCGGAGTTGAGCCGACCATCTCAGCGCCCCCGAAAGCGCCAGCTTCGGCGGCACCAACCCGGTCTGCGACAACAGCTCCATCCGTGGTCGTGGAAGACGATGTTTTCGATGACCTCGATAGCTGATGACTGACATTCAATCCGATCACGGCGCCCATCTGACGGAGAAGACGCGAGCCTATCTCGCCACTCCAGGGGAGGATCGAATTCTCAACAATTGGGAGTCGATCTGGATCGGCCATAGCGACGCCAAGATGGTTCACGCCAGGCTGGATTTGATGCTCCGCACCCCTCCCTCCGATAGGCCCAAGAACCTCCTCGTCTTCGGGGAATCCAACGTCGGAAAATCGACCATCCTCAAAAGGTGGGCGAAAGCGGTGAACGACAAGGCGGCTGTCGCCGCTGAAACGACAGATCCCGACACTGTGGGGGATTGGGCGATCTTGCCCGTTGTCAGGGTACAGACGCCACCGAAAGGTGATGAAGGTCGTCTGTATGACAACATCCTTCGAGCGATGGGATACCCGCTCCCGATCAGCTACTCGCCGTCGGCAAAATGCCAGACGGTGCTCAAGCTCCTGGCCAACAACCAGACCAAGATCGTGATGCTCGACGAGTTTCATAACGCCCTATCGGGCAGGTTTGATCAGCGTCTTCACTTCAACGTCGTCATCAAGAATCTGACCAATGAGGCGGGCATTCCGCTTGTCGTCGCCGGCGTCGAGACCGTCGAGCTGGTGTTTCGCAAAGAGGATCAGCTTCACCGTCGCTTCTCGCGGATCGAGCTGAAAGCCTGGCGAGACAACGAGGATTGGAGGAAACTATTGCGGAGTTTCGAGCGCCTGATTCCCCTCAAGCATCCCTCGGTTCTTGCCGACCCGGCTATGGCGACTACGCTTTACGAGGTGTCGAGCGGCCGAATAGGCGACCTCTCAGACGTTCTAAAGGAGGCGGCGATCCGAGCGATCCTATCGGGAGAGGAACGGATCACCCCCGACATGATTCAAGCCGTCTGAGTAGATTGGGCGAGGCGCAATGGACGATAATGCGCCCCCAACTTTTGTCCCTTGGCCCTATCGGGGGCGGCCGAGGCCCGACGAGCTATTCTCGTCGTGGTTCTTGCGCGCCGCCCACGCGATGGACATCAAGCCCTATGCGCTCGGGCACATTTCCTGGCGCTCATCCCCGCCGCCTCTCACTCGCGACATAGACGGCAGCGCAGATGAGCGAGTCCTGACGGTCATGTCGCGCGCGACGCTGACGCCGATGGATCAATGCCGACAAACCCTTCTCTCCAGCTATGAGGGTTTCCTGTTCGAAACGCACCAGCCGCTCGGCCGGACATCATGGATCATGCCATTAGGCGTCAGAGCCCGAACCCGCCATCATCCGGGGCTTCAGTTCTGCCCTGCCTGTATGGTGGACGCTCCTAGATTTCGACGGCTTTGGCGCGTCGGATGGGCCACCGTCTGCGTGTCCCATCGCCTTCGCTTGCTGGATCGATGTTCCCAATGCGCCTCGATCCTAGCGCCGCTCCGTGCGCCGGCGGCATTCGTATGTCATAACTGTCTAGCTGCGCTTGCTGACAGCGAATGGCGGCCGGCTAGTGATGAGGTGGTCGAGTTCCAGCGGCGCCAAGAAACCATCCTCGCGGTCGGCTGGGCTCAGCTTGGAGAAAGCCACTTCCCCTATTCGGTCCAATACTTCCAGACCGTGCGCCGGGTGGCGCGCGTCCTTGCCTTTGGTCCACGCTCGGCCGCGCTGAGAAACATGGTCGCGAGTCGATGGGGCGGTGATGGGCGCGCTTCCTTTCTCACCCCCACTAGCGAGGTCGAAGCCCTGGACGCTAATGACCGCTATCGTCTGTTTGATCTAGTCTCACGCACTATGCGGGCTTGGCCAGACCGGTTTATTGCGGCCGCTTCGGCAGCCAGACTTTGGCAGTCGTGGGCTTTGCGTGACGGCCCCGCTCCACCTTTCGTCTATGCGGACATCGTCTCCCAACATCTCACGAGGCCCGCATACCGCCCCTCGATCGAAGAGGTAGAAGGCGCCGCCGAGTACCTGCGACGACGCAAACCAGATTTCACCTGCCATGATTTGATCCGGCTGGTGGGGGATAGCGAGAATGTAGCCACCGTTTTCGGCCAGGAGCGCCGCCGTCGCCGCAGGCTGTTGATGGCGGCCATGCGGCGCTCTCTGATCTAGTTTGGGCGGTGCGTCTGCCGAAAGCCATTCAGCAGTTCATGAATGGGCTTAACCAACCCGTCGCTATAGGCGGCGACATTAGTGAACCAAACCGGGCTACGCTTGCGCTTATTGGTCGCGCGCCCTTGCGTGCTTTCGCCCCAAACGCCGCGGTTCGCTGCGTTAATCGACAGGATGTCTTCGATGTCCTCGTAGTTCAACTCATCTCGAATGGGCGTGAGTATCAGGCCCAGCGCGTAGCCTTCGCTCGTTCCCTGGCGTTCGGCATCGATTGCGTAGATTATCCCTTTTGGGGTCGTGAGGCGCATCACCAATGCCCTGCGAAGCGCCCCGTTCCGCAGCGTTGACCAAGTCAATTGACGGCCGGATGATTGGGGTGGGTACGCGATGCGGGTGCATTCTGATCTGCCCCTGGAGCGTCTCCGGCGATTGGATCTTTATCGGGCGAGCCTTTTCGCCAGGCTCCAACTCACCGGCTCCGCCCGCGAGTTCGACAACGATGCTGTCGAACGCCAAGGGAACGGTTTTGATGGAGCGGATGCGTGTCACGAGGCACCTACGGCTGCCGTCATTGACGCTGGTCCATACCGTATCGACAGTCCACCGCGTGGGATGATCGAAGGGGAATAGGGTCGTTGGGTATCTTGGCCAGCCGTGATGTTCCGCGCGCTGAGCCGACGCGAAGACCTGCATGAAGGATTTTCTCATCCGCTCATTGGTCAGGATCCGCCCAATGGTCTCGGCTTCACGTCGATGCAGCTTGCGGTTGGCTTTCACCCGAAGCGTGCGCGGGTCTGCTCGGTCACGTCCGCTGGCCTTCATATCAAAGATCATTCGGCGCTTGGATGGTCCAAGTTCCAATCCGCCCTCAATCGCGAGGCGAAGTAGGTCCGTCACGATGTTCGCATACTCGCGTCTGTAATCTGGAATGTGCGCTCGCTGAGGATGACGCCCCAACGATTTTTTGCATCCTCAGATGCAAGTCGGTCGATCACAACCATCTGCCAAACTCGATCGCACCCTGTGGGGGGAAGATCATCGCGCATTTCATTGCAATTGCGGTGTTCCAACAGGCCGTTGATCAGCACTCTATGGCCGCCCCTGTTTTTGGAGATCACATGATCGAACGTTGGATATGTCGGCCGCGTTCGTGGCCGATTTCCTGACGCGCCGATTGTCCGGCCGCAGCTTGCGCATATACCGCCTTGGGCCCAGTGGAGCATTTTCCGCTGGCGAGTTCGACGCTGCGTCCAGCGTCGTGATTCAGAAGCGCGGTTGGGCATTGGAAGCCTGAAGGAGCTGCGTTCGTTCGCATCTTTAGAGCACGAATGAACGGCTGCTGCCCGAGGCTTCCGCATCCGCTACGCACGCTGAGACCCGATCGCGCAACCAGAAAGTGCAATTCCTTGCCAAAATATTGACAAACAAATGAACTGCTGCTAAGCTGTGAAAGTCTGCGTCATTTTCAAACGCAAGCAGACTTATCGTGGCATTCCGCCACGATAACACCGCCGCCAACTCTGGCAATTAACTAGCCCAAAAAAGGGTGCACTGCGAAGTTGGGTACTTAGGTCGTCTATGCAAGCTGACCCTAGTAGCCCGTACGGACCGGTGTCAAGGACAAACTGCGCAATGAGCAGCCTGGACGAATGGGACCTGTTTTGGTCCGAAGATGCGGTCGAAGACCGTGATAACATGACGAAGTACTATGCCCTCACCAACCCGGCGGCGGCAGTCAGTCTCAACGAAGGCCTCCAAGAAGCGGGGGCGATGTTGCAAGCTCACCCCCACTCTGGACGTCGGGGGCGTATCCCGGACACCCGAGAGAAGGTTCTTCATAGCGGGAAGGTCATTATCGTGTACCGCACGCATGATGACGTTCGGGAGGTTGAGATCATGAACGTCGTTAGTTCGGCTCAGAAGTTCCCGACCTAAGCCGTAGATGGTTGGCGGGAGAGCATGTTGCAGTCCCGCCAACCATCATCACTTGCTACGCCTCCATTGAGAGAAGCGAGCTTCTACTTCGGCAGATGTTAGACGCTGGCCGGCATCTAGCGATTTGGCGGACCGTTCAACCTTAGCAGCTAGCCACTCATCATAACCCTCTGCCGGGGTTTGCTCTTGGACAAAGTCCCTCATGTGCATCCTCAGTATCTGAGAGGCATTCAGGTCGCGCGACTTCGCTGTGCGTACAAAATCGTCTTTCAGGGCCTGATCCACCCTAAATGTGAACGACACCTCACCCATCGCCTTAGTACCTCTCCATCAACACAATGCACATACATCGTATGTGCTATGCACATTATATAGGCTTTAAAGCGCGGTATGTCGAGAGGTACGTACCTGAATTGACATGCCAAGAGGTTGTCGCGTGGAGTGCAGGGTCGATCCGAGTTGGGGCTGCGAAGCCCGGTCACCGCAGCCTCCGACCGGCCCAGCGGACGGGCCGATGCGTCCAGTGAACTTCTGCATAAGCCTGTGACGTCAGCCATCTCGTAGGCGACCTCTGGCGAAGGCCCACCGACGTCTTCATTCCGTCGTCGCCGCAGGCCGCCTGGCGACTGCGCAAAGCTATCCGAAGAAGAACTTCAGCAAACGTACCCAGAAGCCACTGCGACGCGTCGGCGGTTCGCGGGTGCTCGGCTGAGGCTCGACCCTCGAAACGGGCGCATACTTACGGTCGAAATATCTGGTGCGTTTGGCGTGTTCGGCCGCCCGACCTGCCAGGACCGCAGCTTCGCTCATTGGGCCAGCCCACTCCACTCTACCGTTCGTAATTAGGTAGTGCGTGCGGCAGGGGATTTGCCAGTTGCCGATAGAGGGGCGAAGCGTCGGCCCATATGGCGTTTCACGCACATTCCATTCGGTGGGCCCAAGTGGAGTTCTAATCTTGGTGCCACAACCACAGGCACATAGGTGTGCAGCAGTGCTGAAACGCTTAGACACATAAAGCATGCCGGACTCCAGATCCTTCGGCATCGTCTCGACGTGCTGAATTTTGAACCTAACTGTCCTGCCTGACAAGCCGCATATCTCCGACGTTCAGAAGCATATTATAAGAAGGCTCGTCATCTACGTAGAAACCAAGTTTCTTCTTATAGGCCATCACCGCCAAACAGGCATTGAGCATGTTGAGTTCGGCGATTTGGATATTGGCTTTGTAGATGTCGTCTTTAGTATCATGCGTTGGCACTAGCTTCTGATCGCGAACTTTTGGTCCGTCATTTTCTGAAAAATAGGTAGCTCGCACACTGCCGGTAATGCTCCCACGCTTTCGGTTTAGGCCCATCCCAACATCAATGAATGGAATTTTCAGCGAGAGAAGGAGGTCAATGATTTGCGCTCGCGCTGATCCCTTTGACGTGACCCCCTGAAACTCCTCCAGGAATAGCTAGAGTCCGCCCAACGAAGGACGGACAGAATGAAGCGATCGAGGTTCACGGAAGAGCAGATCATCGGGATCCTGCGGGAGCAGGAGGCCGGTGTAGCGACGGCGGAGGTGTGCCGACGCCACGGGGTCAGCTCGGCGACCTTTTACAAATGGAAGGCCAAGTTTGGCGGGCTCGACGTGTCGGAGGCTCGGCGGCTCAAGGCGCTCGAGGATGAGAACGCCCGGCTGAAGCGGATGCTGGCGGACGCGATGCTGGACAACGTGGCCCTGAAGGACCTGCTGGGAAAAAAGTGGTGACGCCCGCCGGCTATCGCGAGGCGGCTGGCCATCTGCAGGCCGCCTACGAGATGAGCGAAAGGCGGGCGTGCCGTGTTCTGGGCGTCGATCGGACGAGCGTGCGCTATCAGGCGACGCGCCCGGACGACGGCGCTCTGCGCGACCGGCTGAAGGCCCTGGCCCAGGAACGTCGACGGTTCGGCTATCGTCGCCTGCACGTGCTGCTGCGGCGCGAGGGCCATGCGGTCAACAGGAAACGGGTCCAGCGGATCTATCGCGACGAGCAACTGACGGTGCGCCGGCGCGGCGGCCGGAAGCGAGCGATGGGCACGCGGCGACCGCTGGACCTGCCGCTGGCGCCCAACCAGCGCTGGTCGCTGGACTTCGTCGCAGACCAGCTGACGGACGGGCGGCGCTTCCGCATCCTGACGGTGATCGATAACTGTACGCGCGAGTGCCTGGCGCTGGTGGCCGACACCTCGCTGTCGGGCGCGCGGGTCGTGCGGGAGTTGGACGCCGTCATCCGGCAGCGAGGGCGGCCCGACACCATCGTCAGCGACAACGGCACGGAGTACACCTCGAACGCGGTCCTGGCCTGGGCCGACGACACCGGCGTCGGCTGGCACTACATCGCGCCGGGCAAGCCCCAGCAGAACGGCTTCAACGAAAGCTTCAACGGGCGGCTGCGTGACGAGCTGCTGAACGAGACGCTGTTCCGCTCGCTGCCGCACGCTCGCGCCGTGCTGGAGGCGTGGCGACGCGATTACAACGAGCAGCGTCCGCACTCGAAGCTCGGGTGGCTGACGCCGCAGGCTTATGCAGAAGCGCTCACCGGACACATCGGCCGGCCTGCTGCGCTGGTTGATGGCTGCGCAGACCGGCCTCTTGCCAACCCAGCCGATCACAGCTCAGATCAACCTAGGACTCTCGTTATGGCTGGATGAGAAACGGGGGTCACGTCACCTTATCAACGCAAATGAACGCGAATGTCACGCCCGTTAAATCGTCTGAGCAGGACGCATCAATGAACTTTGTGCTGATGCTGAGGCCGGTACGAAAGTTCTCATAGCGTGCGGCATAGACCTCAGCTTTCGACAAGCCGAGTTCGCCATCAGAGAGGCGACCCGGCGAGCGAAACGCATTGTGCACGTGGAAGCCATCAGCATCGAACGCGCGTATTCACCGCTGCGTCCTATTGCGAACCTTGGTTTGAGCGAGGATTCTCTTGTTAATTTTTACCTTCCAAGCCGTTTGCGCTGGTGACAGCTTTCGCTTCAAGGCGGTGCGAAGGAGGAAAGCATACTCATTCTCGCCAAATAGATACCCGCTCTTCCAAGCGTGCTCGATCAAGTCATGGTTCGCGTTGGCGGTAAGGTCGGCCGCAATTCGCTTCAGGCCATCAAAAAGGTTGCCGGTGTCAATTTGGATGAAGCGATTGATGCACACATTGCCGACGTAGGTGGCGTTTCCGTTGATCCGATTTCGGATGTAGCAGTGTTCCTTAATCTCTTGCCCGCACGGACAATTGTCGAACTCATCGCTGATTTCTACTGCTTCCAAGACCCACTCCGTGCGTGCTGCTTCGAAAACATTCGCCACCGATAGCGGAATGATGTGGGCTTTAAGCCGCTCGAAGTTATGACTTTCCATAGCTGAACCCTGTGAGTCTGGGTGCAGACTTGTTCAGATAACGTTGGAGTTCAATCGTTCTATCGGGCGATTTTCTAGACCCTGTGCGATAGTTCCCTTGGCCCAATGTTCCAGCTATGTTCGCGTCATGCGCGGAAATGGTCGAGAGGCAGGCTGCAGCCATAATTCGCATTTCTTCTGAAATTTCGCATTCTCAGTGAGATGTTACACCCCCGCCGGTCAGGGCCGCCATTGAGGCGGAATGGTGCGGGCTGCGGAACGGGCGATCGCGGGTCAGGGCGCCGCGTTCGATCAGGCCGGCGACCGACCAGACCATCGAGGTCTCCAGCAACTCTTGCGAGGTCAGGGGCGGCAAAAGGCCCGGCAGGCGCTGCGCCATCATCGACTTGCCCGACCCCGGCGGGCCGATGAACAGCAGGTTGTGGCCGCCGGCCGCCGCGATCTCCAGCGCGCGCTTGGCGCTTTCCTGACCCTTGACCTCGCGCAGGTCGGGCACGGCCTTGCCGTCCGCCAGCGGTCCGGGCTCGGGCGCGCGCAGAACCTGGGTTCCCTTGAAATGGTTGACCAGGCTGATCAGAGAGCGCGGCGCGAGGATGCGGGCGCCGCCGGCCCAGGCCGCCTCCGGTCCCGTCGCTTCGGGGCAGATCAGACCCAGGCCCATGGCGTCGGCGGCGACAGCGGCGGGCAGGGCGCCGCCGACCCGCGCGATCTGGCCGTCCAGCCCCAGCTCGCCGATAGCGGCCCAGCCGTCAAGCGCATCGGGCGCGATCACCCCCATGGCCGCCATCAGGGCTAAGGCGATGGGCAGGTCGAAATGGCTGCCTTCCTTGGGCAGGTCGGCCGGAGCCAGGTTGGCGATGATCCGTTTTGCGGGCAGGGCCAGACCGATGCCGGCGAAGGCCCCGCGCACCCGCTCCTTGCTTTCGGCCACCGCCTTGTCCGGCAGGCCCACGATATTGAAGATCGTCGGCCCGTCATTGCCGATCAATTGGACCTCGACGTCCACGCGCCGGGCTTCCACCCCGTCAAAGGCGACCGTGACAACCCGCGCGACCATGTCGTTCTCCCACCTGAGCGAGAGAACGAACCATGAACTGAAATCTAATTCAAGTGGCGATCACGCAACCTGTGCGGCGCGTTTGGCCTCGATGGCGTCCCACATGAGGGCCGTGGCGTCGATGCCGGTGAAGGCCTTCAGTTGCTGGGCGCCGGTGGGGGAGGTGACGTTGATCTCGGTCAGATAGTCGCCGATCACGTCGATGCCGACGAAGATCAGGCCGCGTTCCCTCAGCGTCGGGCCGATGGCGGCGCAGATTTCCAGGTCGCGCGGCGTCAGCTCGACCGGCATGGCCGTGCCGCCGACATGAAGGTTCGAGCGCACCGCGCCCGCCGCCGGGACGCGGTTGATGGCGCCGACGGGCTCGCCGTCGATCAGCAGGATGCGCTTGTCGCCTTTGGAGACGGCGGGAATGAACTTCTGGATCACCAGCGGATCGCGGCTGCCGGCGGCATGGATCTCGATCAGGGCGTCCAGGTTGGGATCGTCGGCGCGCAGCTTGATGACGCCCGAACCGCCGTTGCCGTGCAGGGGTTTCAGGACCACGTCGCCGTGCTTCTTGTGGAAGGCGTCCAGAGCGACAGGGTCGGCCGAGATCAGGGTCGGCGGTTGCAGGCCGGGGAAGGCGGTTACCATCAGCTTTTCGGGGGCCGATCGCACCTGCGCCGGGTCGTTGACCACCAGGGTCCGGGGATGCACCGTCTCCAGCAGATAGGTGGCCGTGACATAGGCCATGTCGAACGGCGGATCCTGGCGCATCAGGATGACGTCCACGTCCTCGGCCAGATCCAGTTTTTCCCAGTCGCCGAAGTCGACGTGGTTGCCGACCTCGCGCCGCACGGTGATCGGGCGGGCGCGGCAGTAGAGGCGGCCCTCTTCCAGCGCCAGGGTGCGGAAGTCATAGACCCACTGTTTGTGACCGCGCGCCTGGGCTGTCTCGGCCATCAGGAAGGTGGTGTCCCCGGCGATGTCGATGGCCTCGATCGGGTCCATCTGGATGGCGACTCTGAGGGTCATTGTTCTTGGGCCTATCGCGCGTCGCGCTACTTGAGGCCCGTTGAGCGCGCCGCGCTCCGGGCCAGTGGATGTTCGGTGTCGGTGCGGCGGCTCAGTCGATCTGACGCGCTTCTTCGGCCAGCATGATCGGAACGCCCTCGCGGATCGGATAGGCCAGTTTGGCGCCCGCCGAGATCAACTCGTTGGCGTCGCGGTCGTAGGTCAGTTTGCCGCGTGTGACGGGGCAGACCAGCACCTCCAGCAGGCGCGGATCGACGGAGACAGGGGTGTTGAAGGCGTCACTCATTTTTCTTGGCCTATCGCGCTGGCGCTAGTTGAGAGCTCTTTAGGGGGCTACCGCGCTTTGCGCTACTTGAGCCCGTCATTGCATGGACGGCGCGGCGTCGTCACCGCCGTCGGCGGCGTCGATGCGCATCAGGGCGGTCAGGGCCTCGGCGCGGGGCATCAGGCCCATGGCCTCCAGCAGAGCCTGTTTCTCGGCGGGTTCGAACGGCAGGGCCATCGACAGGCTGTTGACCAGGGCCTCCATCGGCGCGGTCTCTGCCGTCTCCCAATCGATGTCCAGCAGCCGGTGCGCCATATAGGCGCGCAGGGCGTCGAGGAAGGCGTCCCTGTCGAAGTCCGGCTCCTCGGGCGGGGAGACGAGATCGTCCTCATAGGCCTCGAACGCCGCGCGAACCTGGCGGTAGGGAGTCTTGGACGGCATCTCGGCGGCGATGCGGAAACGCGACACGCCGGTCAGGGTGATCAGATAGCGCCCGTCGGAGGTCTCGGCGAAACTGGTGATCCGACCGGCGCAGCCGACCGGCGACAGGCCGGGCAGGGCCGGCGTGCCGCCCTTGGGCTGGACCAGGCCGATGATCCGGTCGCCGGCCATGGCGTCGTCCACCATGTTCAGATAGCGCGGCTCGAAGATGTTCAGCGGCAGCTGTCCGCGCGGCAGCAGGATGGTGCCGCCCAGCGGGAACACCGGGATCACCTGGGGCAGGTCGAGGGCGCGGACATAGCCTTGAGGCATCACTTCTCCTTGGCCTATCGCCTTTCGGGCGACTTGAGGCCGGTGGTTTCGCGCTTACGAAAACAGAATGGACGACAGGCGGCGACGGCCATCCTTGGACACGTCCGAGGTCAGGCCCGCCGCCTCGAAGATGACCAGCAACTGTTTGCGGGCCGCCTGATCGTTCCACTCGCGGTCGGCCTGGATGATTGCCAGAAGATTGTCGACCGCGCCCTTGAAGTCGCCGGCCGCGCTCTGGGCTTCGGCCAAATCAAAGCGCGCCTGATGATCGTTCGGATCGGCGGCGACCTTGGCCTCAAGTCCGGCCGAGGCGCCGGCCAAATCGCCGGTGGGCGCCTTGGACGCCAGGGCCAGTTGGGCGCGCACGCTCTGGACCGTCGGCTCCTTGGAATCCTGCGGCGCCATGGCGATGGTCTGGGCCGCCTGTTCGGGATCGCCGCCCGCCAGATAGACCCGCGCCATGCCGGCGATGGCCTTCTCGTTCTCAGGCTCGATCGACAGGACGTGCGCGAAGGCCTGGGCCGCGCCGCCGAAGTCGTTCAGGCCCAGCGACTCCTCGCCCAGCTCCAGCAGTTGCGCCGTCTCGGTCGAGCCGCCCTGACCGCCGGTCACCTTGTCGATGAAGGCCTTGATCTGGCTGTCGGGGATCGCGCCCTGGAAGCCGTCGACCGGCTGGCCGTTGACGAAGGCGTAGACCGTCGGGATCGACTGCACCCGCAGCTGCCCCGCATAGGCCGGGTTGGCGTCGACATCGATCTTGACCATCTTCACCGCCCCCTTGGCGGCGCGCACGGCCTTCTCCAGCGCAGGCCCCAGGGTCCGGCACGGCCCGCACCAGGTGGCCCAGAAGTCGACGATGACCGGCTGATGTTTCGACGCCTCGATGACGTCGGTCATGAAGGAGGCGTCCGTGCCCTCCTTGATCAGGTCGCCGGCGGCGTCGGGGGTCAGGGTCGGGTCGAGCAGGGTCATGGGCGAGGTCCGCGCAGAGATCGGTCAGGTTCAACGGTTCAGATGGCGTCGGGATGCGTCGGCATCAAGCCGGGAAAAGGTCGCGCCGGGATTTCAGACGGCAGTCGTGAAAAACACCGTCTAATTCGTCTAATTCGTCTAAAATCGCCTCTCGTCGCCGCGCGCTTGATCCATGATTTGCGAGATGGGGCTTAGGCCGCGAGGTTCAAGCGGTTGGCGTTAAGCGGTGACGACCGCGCAAACGCAAGGCTAGCCGGCCTGCCAGAAATATGACGCTAGGCCGATCAAGATGGCTAGGCTTAGGCAGGCTCTCAGCGCCAATGAGGGCTTGTACCAATCATTGCGTCCCTGAAGCACTGCCGTTTGATGTTCACGCACTCCGCGTTGCAACATGACGAAGGTTGATAGCCCGACGAGCGGCAACCATGCGTACGAAGACGTGACCCAGACCCAAGTCTCTTGGATCAGGTTGTTCACTCCCAAGAAAGATAGCATCGCGACCACAAGTGAGATTATCGCCAGCGCCCACATTGCTACTGTCCAACGATCTGGCATCAAATATCCCTCAAAGCCTCGAAATCCACAGCGACCGGCTCACGCCCCAGCAGCGCCAGCACTCGCCGGAAGGCCGACTGATTCAGGGCGGTGGTCGCCGTATTGGTCAGGGGGTGGAAGTTGACGATGTCGGCGTCCCAAAGGCGCTGGTCCAGCACGAAGGTCACGCGGCGGTCGATGTCGTTGATCAGGCCCAGCGCCGTGACCGAGCCGGGGCGGACGCCCAGCGTTTCCCACATCAGCGTCTCGTTGCCGAACGACAAGCGGCCCGACCCCATGACGGCGGCGGCGCGTTTCAGGTCGATCACCGTGTCCTGACGCGCCGAGATCAGCCACAGGCGGCCTTTGTGATCCTTCAGGAACAGGTTCTTGGTGTGGGCGCCGGGCAGGTCGGCCTTCAGGTCCAGCCCTTCCTCGACGCGAAAGACGGCCGGGTGGTCGTGGGTCGCGTGATCCACGCCGTTCGCCTTCAGCCAGACGGTCAGGGTCTCGCGGTCGAAAGCGGGTGCGTCAGTCATGGTTGAGCCGTCGGGTTTCGGGCGTTAGGAAATGGTCATGGTCGATATCGTCAACACGCGCCCGCTGGAACTGGAATGCTATCCGATGACGGCCCGGCCGCCGGACCTGGTGCCCGGCCGCCAGTCGCGCAACTGGATGGACGCCTTCATCAGCCGCCACCCCTATCGCTGCCTGCCGCTGAACATGGCCAACACGACGGGGTGGGAAATCCTGTGCCCGTTCGGCTTCTCGGCCGAGTGGAACGGCGGTCCGCGCCAGGAAGACATCGTCATCACGCCGGATCGGCCCCAGCACGATCTGGCCCATTTCGTCACCTCGCACTTCTCGCGCGGGGTGCTGACCATGCATCCGCAATATCTGTTCCGCACGCCGCCCGGCTGGGGGATGATGTGTTCGGGGTCGCCCAACCATGTGAAGGACGGCATCCAGCCGCTGGTCGGCCTGATCGAGACGGACTGGCTGCCCTTCCCCTTCACGATGAACTGGATCTTCACCCGGCCCGGGCGGATCACCTTCGAGAAGGGCGAACCCTTCTGCTTCATCAATCTGATCGAGCACAAGAAGGTCGAGCAATTCCAGCCGATCATCCGCACGCTGGAATCCAACCCGGTGATGAAGGGTCAGTTCGAGGCCTGGAACCGCGCCCGAACCGACTTCAACCAGCGTCTGGCCGGCGGCGATCCGGATGCGGCCAAGGAGGCGTGGCAGCGCTACTATTTCAAGGGCGAGGTGCCGGAAGATCTGGGCACGGCGCCGGCGACCCACTCCAACAAGCGCCGGCTGAAGTCGCCGCGCGTGGGATGAAAGAAAAAGCCCCTCTCCACGCCGTGGAGAGGGGCTTTTATCATCAGGCCGCCGGGCGGGTGACCTGCGGACCCAGGTTCTGGATCACCTCGCGGGCGTCGAAGGCGTTGGGGTCGTTGGCGGGTTTGGGGCCACGGCCCAGAACGATTTCGGCGTTGGCCTCGAAGCGGTCGACTTGGCGGACGTCGAAGTCGTTGACGCCCCACGGGCCGTAACGGTCCCATGGGCTCCAGAAGCCGCTGCGGTAATAGCGCCACGACGGACCCCAGTAGGGGCTGTAGAAGCGGTTATAGCCCGAATAGAACGGATCAGGCGTACCCACGAAGCGGGTGTCGCGGTCGGTGGCGCGATTGACGGTGGAGAACCAGTCGTAACCGCTCTCGACCGTCAGTTCGGCCGAACGCAGCAGCAGCGACTGTTCGACCTGTTCGCGCGACGTCAGTGAATTGCCCGAGAAGCTGACCCGGAAACGGTTGTTTTCCAGGCGCTGCTCAGCATAGCCGCCACGCTGGCCGTTGAAGCCTGCGGGTTGATACGGGGTGGCGGTGGCGCAGGCCGCCAGAGCCAGACCGGCGGCGACGGTCACCGCCAGGGTCTTCAGGGGGAGGGTTTTCATGACATCAAACTCCTTGATCGCCCATTCGGGCGCTCTGACGGCTGAACGGAGCATGAACGAAGGCGTTCCCGACCACTGTATGACGAAGCGTCGCGGCGTCTAGAGCCGAAGAACGATCAGCACGGCGGCGACCATCAGCAAAAGGCCGACGAAGACGCCGAAGCCTTTGCGAAAGCGCGGTTGCTGCATGCGGCGCGACAGGGCGGCGCCGGACAGGGCGTAGGTGCTCATCGACACCATATCCATGCCGATGGCCGCCATGGCGAACATCGCCATCTGCGGCGCGACCGGCCGGTTCACGTCGATGAAGGGCGGCAGGACGGCGGTGAAAAACAGGATGGCCTTGGGATTGGCGATCTGGACGGCGAACCCGTCGATCAGGGCGCTGCGGCCTTTCTTGACGATGACCTCGTCGGGATCGGCGGCGGTGGCGAAGGCGCCGCGCAGCGCCTTGATCCCCAGCCAGGCGACATAAAGCGCTCCCAGCACGGCGATGACCTTGAAGGCGGCGGGGAAGGCCTTGACCAGGGCGCCGAGACCCAGCGCCGCCGCGCCGAACCACACCAGGGTCGCGGCGTTCATGCCCAAGACGCCGATCAGGGCCGAGGCGCGGCCCTTTTCAACGCCGGTCGCGACGGCGAACAGATTGGCCGGGCCGGGCGTGATCGCCATCACCGCCATAACGCCGAGGAAGGTCGAATAGAGGTGCGGATCGACGGGCAGGGCGGGCATGCGGCGCGATGTCGCTGCTTAGTCGGGCGCGGTCAAGGCGCTCTGTCTCCTGCCCGCGTCGCGGGGAGGTGGCGCGGCGCATCTTGCGCCGTGACGGAGGGGTTCTTCACCGCCAGTACGCATCCGGGCGATTACAAGAGCCCCTCCACCGCTGCGCGGTCCCCCTCCCCATTGCATGGGGAGGAGATAAAGACGTTAGGCGGCCGGACGGGCCGGCGGCGCCGGCGGTTCGGGCGCTTCCGGGGCCTCGGGCGCTTCGACGCCCTCCTCGACGACGGCGTCGGCGGCCTGGTCCAAGGCGTATTGGGCGACCAGGCTGTAGGTCTCCATCTGCTCGGGCGTCGGATTGGTCCAGGCGCTGTTGCGGGCGATGCCTTCGGCGGTGACGACGCCCTTCTGCATCCCCTCTTCCATCGCCTGTTTGACCTCGGGGTCGTTCAGCGCCTCAGCGACAATGGCGTCGACGTCGATGTCCTTCAGGGCCTGGGCGGCCATTTCGGTGGCGTGTTTCGTGGTCTCGGCGGTGAAGGCGGCGACATCGGGCGCATAGTCCGACCACAGGGCGGCGATGCGACGGCCGCGTTCGGCCTCGCTCAGGCTCTGGTCTTCGGAAATCGCCTCGGCGCGTTCGCCAAAGGTCTCCATGCGCGCTTCGAAGGCCTCGGCGGCGGCTTCCATGCGGGCTTCGGCGGCTTCAGCGGAAGCCGGAGCCGGAGCCGGAGCCGGCGTGGGCGCAGGCGCGGGGGTCTGCGCCAAGGCCGAGGAGAGGGGCGCGAGCGCCAGGGCGGCGGTCAGGCTGAGCAGGCGGATCATGGGACGGCTCCCCGTTGAATGACCCGCGCAAACTCCGCCCTCAGCCGCCCCGTCTCAAGTGAAATCGCGGTAAGGCTTGGCTTACTGCGGTTGGGCGGGGGCTGCTCCGGCGGGCGCAGCGGCGACAGCTTCCTCAATCTTGGCACGGATCATCGCAGGATAGGCTTTGATCTGCTGAGCGGCCGCGCCCATCTGGTCGGCGGGCGCGCCTTGGCTGACCACGAAGGCTAGGAACTCGTCTGCGAACGTGTCGGCGTCCGCCTGATTGCGCGCCTGGATCGCGTCGAGGTCAGTCTTGGCCTTGGCCTTGTCGGCCTGAGTTGCTGCCGCCTGCATTTCTTCGGCCATGGCTTCCATACGTTCGCCGAAGGCTTCTCCTTTCGCTTCGAAGGCGACTTCCTCGGGGCTGTCCGCTTCTTGGGCGGGCGCCGGAGCGGCCTGCGGCGCAGGGGCGGCGGCCTGACCGGCGGCGAAGGCGGGGGTGGTCAGGGCCAGGACGGCGACGGCCGCGGCGGAAGACAGAAGGCGCATCGGAAACTCCACGACGGGCCGCCTTGCGGCCCCGAACGAGGCTGCATCCCAGCCCCGGCCGCACCCTCCTACAGTCCGGTCAGATTTCAAAGACCCGATAAGGCTTGTCGCCCAGGGTCTTCAGCACCGGCAGGGCGACATTATAGACGGGCGTGCCCTTGGTGGTGCGTCCCTCCGGTCCGCCGCGATGGGCGTGTCCGTGCACAACCAGTCGGACGTTGTCGTAGCGGTCGATGGTCTCGGCCAAGCGCGACGAACCCAGGAAGGCGTGGATTTCGGGCGGCTCGCCCATCACCGTCTCGACCACGGGCGCATAGTGCAGCAGCACGACCGAGCGTTCGGTGCGCAGCATGCGGATCGAGTTCTCGATCAGATTGGCGTCCTCGACCGCCTCCTGCACGAAACGCTTGATCGAGGCCTCGCCAAACGAGGAGAGCATGTAGCGGCCGAAGCCGCCGACGAACCCCTTGCCGCCCGCAAAGCCGACGCCGTCGATCTCATAGGCCTCGCCGGTCAGCATCTTGACCCCGGCGTCGGTCAGCATCTTGGTGACGACCTCGGGCTGGCCGCACTCGTGCTCGTGATTGCCCAGCACGCCGACCATCGGGATTTTGCACAGCTTGAGATCCTCAAGCAGCCGCTCGACCTCGGGCGTCTTGCCGTAGTTGGTCAGGTCGCCGCACAGGCACAGCACGTCGGCGTCGTCCGACACCCGCTCGAACAGGTCGCGATAGCGATGCTCGGTGGTCTCACCGACATGCAGGTCGCCGACGGCGGCGACGCGCAGCGTCTTGGCGGGGCCGGGCTCCAGGCCAGGTTGGGTCGTCTGGGGATCGGGGACGGCGTCGGTCATGGCGGCTTACCTTTCAGTGGCCTAGGTTGACGGGGTCGTGGCGTTCCTCCAGCCCCTTGCCCACCACGTCGCCGAAGCCCCATTCGGCGACGTCGGCGACATAGTCGCGCGGGCTGAACAGCCGGCCGCGACAGACCCTCACGCGCGGCGCCGGCAGATCGATCTGGGCCGTCAATCGCTGGACCAGCTCTTCCATCAGCCAGCGCGGAATCCGGTCGCGCTCGGTCGGATAGGCGAAGCGGAAGTTCAGCAGATGCGCCGCCAGCACCTCCCAATAGAGGTCCATCTGGTCCAGCAGGCTCTTCCAGTCGATGGCGTCGGACTGTTTCAGGATGACGTGGTTCACATCGGCCCCGTCATAGCGATAGCGGTCCTGAATGAAGACCTTGGACAGGATCAGGGCCGTGGGCGGGGTGATCTGGACCTGATGGCCATAGACGGTGATCCGGTCCTCGCTGAACCAGCTGTCGGACACGGCGATGGTGCCGTTGGACATGGCGAAGATGACGTCGAAGAAGTGTTTCTCGTCCTTCCAGACCTTGGCGATCCAGCGCTCGTCCTCGACGTCGGTACGGTAGCCGTGCTTCTGGAAGAAGGCCAGGATGCGGGGGTAGTCGCCAGGCTTGCAGAAGACGTCCAGATCCTTGGTCGGACGCCGGATGCCGGTATAGGCCGTGACCGCATAGGTGCCCGACAGCAGGAAAGGGATGCCGCTTTCCTTGAGCAGGCGCAGGCTCTCTTCATAGAAGGCCAGGGCGTCCGCCGGCGGCTCGAAGGTCGGTTCGGCGATCACGTCTGACATTGGCTGGGGCCCTTTGCTGGCAAGGGCGAGTAAACGGCGACGCTGAACGGCGGTTCCGCAATCCTACCTAGGTGGGCCGCTACGGGATCCTTAATCTCTGCGTGTCACCGTTACGTCATGGGACTGAAGTGGGTGAACGCAGAAGGCGGGCGCTGGCGGTTTTTCCGTCACGAGGCCGGCCGCGCGGCTGGGCCGTCGCCCTACGCCTATGTGGCCTTGTTCGCCCTGTGCCTGTCGGTCGCCCAGTGGAGCATGCATGCGTTCGGCGCCACGGTTCTGTGGCCGGCCAATGCGGTGCTTCTGGCCGCCGTCCTGCAGCTTCATCGTCGCCAGGCCATCGGCGTCATGCTCGCCTGCGCCGCGATCAACCTCGCCAGCAACATCGTGCGCGGCGACCCCGGCGTGATGATGTTCACCAATGTCGTCCTGAACCTGACGCAGGTCTGCATCGCCGCCGTGCTGGCGCGCCGTTTTTGCGGGGCCGCGCTGGATATGCGCCGGCCTTGGCGTCTGTTCCGTTTCGCCGTCTTCGCCGCCGTACCGGCCGTCTTGATCAGCACCCTGCTGGCGGGCGCGGTCGCGGTGCTGATGAGCTGGAAGGTGCCGGGCACGCTGGCGTTCCGGATGCACCACCTGTTCGACATGGAGCTGCTGGCGATGATGATCGTCACGCCGTCCCTGTTGCTGCTGGCGCGCAACCATCGTTTCAGGGACGACGCCCAGGCCACGATGACGGAGGCGGCCGCCCTGCTGGTTCTGGTCGGCGGCGTCACGCTGTGGGTGTTTACCCAGTCGTCGGCGCCGGTGATGTTCGCGGTGCTTCCGCCGCTGATTCTTCTGGCCTTCCGGCTCGGTCCGCCGACCACCGCCTGCGCGGTGGTGCTGGTCGCGGCCATCGGCGGCGCCGCCACGCTGGCCGGGCATGGGCCGGTTGTGTTGACCCGCCTGCCGCCAGATCCCGTTCTGGCCGCCCTGCCTGAGGTGATGCGCCAGATGAATGTGTTTCATCTGTTCCTGCTTTGCGTCGTCGGGTCGGTCCTGCCCATCACCACCCTGTCGACCGAGCGTCGGCGTCTGACGGCGCGTCTGCGGGCGCGCACGGCGGCGGCGCTGGACGCCTTGGCCCGGGCCAGGCGCGCCGATGAGGCGAAGTCGCGCTTCCTGGCCTTGATGAGCCACGAGATGCGCACGCCCCTGACGGGGGTCACCGGCTATGCCGACCTGTTGTCGCGCTCGACCAGTCTGGACGCCGAGGGCCATCGCCAGGTCAATGCGGTGCGCCAGTGTGGCGAATCCATGCTGCGTCTGGTCGAGGACTTGCTGGAGATTTCGCGCGGGGGCGAAGAGGTCGTGCTGAAGCCCGCCGATCTGCGCGCCCTGATCCAGGACGCCGTGGCGCCGGCGCGCGAGTGGGCCGAGGTCCGCAGCCTGACGTTCGACCTGCACATCGCGCCGGAGGCCGAGGGCTGGGTGCTGACCGACATGCGGCGCCTTCGCCAAATCCTGCATCATCTGACGCTGAACGCCTCGAAATTCACCTCGCACGGGGGCGTGGGCGTCACGGTCGATCGTACCGACGACCGGCTGCGGATCGCCGTTTCCGATACCGGCTGCGGCATGGATGCCGAGACCCTGGCGGGCGTGTTCCGCCTGTTCGAACAGGCGGACGCCTCCACCAGCCGCGCGCATGAGGGGGCGGGCGTCGGCCTGGCCCTGGCCAAGAGCCACGCCGAGCGGCTGAACGGAACGATCGCCGTCGAAAGCGTGCAGTGGCAGGGCTCGACCTTCACCCTGGAGATCGAGGCGCCGATCGTGGCACCGGTGGAGACGGAGAGCGGCGCGCCGCTGGACAGCCGTCGCATGAAGGTTCTGATCGTCGACGACCACCCGGCCAATCGGGATCTGCTGCGCATCATGCTGCAGGCCGCGGACTGCGACACCGCCGAGGCCTGCGACGGGCGCGAGGCGGTGAACGCCGCCTCGGCCGAGGCTTTCGATCTGATCCTGATGGATGTGCGCATGCCGGTGATGGATGGTCTGGCCGCCACCCGCGCGATCCGCGCCCTGGCCGATCCCGCCAGCCAGACGCCGATCCTGGCCGTCACCGCCGAGGCCATGCCCGAAGACGCCGCACGGTGCCTGTCCGCCGGCATGGACGGTCATCTGGCCAAACCGGTGACCCAGGCCAAGCTTTACGCCGCCATCGACGAGACGCTCAGCGCCGCCGCGTCGCGACTGGACGCCCAAGCCGCCTGAGCCGTCGGGCGCGGCTTCATCCCCAGGCCCGTCCCCAGGAATGTGCGGCACGGACACAACATCTAGCGGTCGCGATAAATTGTGATCGCAACATAGACCTATTTTGACTTGGCGCCGACGTCTTCAAATCGCATGGTGAACGCGTCTTCAGAATCGCCCTCAGGTCCAGTTCGATGAACGCCATCACTCCGATCATCCTCCCCGAGCGCGCCGGTCTTCTGACCCCGTCGGCCGCCTACAAGCCGTTCCGCTATCCGTGGGCGTTCGACATGTGGAAGAAGCAGCAGCAGGTCCACTGGATGCCCGAAGAGGTGCCGCTGGGCGAGGACGTCAAGGACTGGGCCTCGACCCTGAACGACGGCGAACGCAACCTGCTGACCCAGATCTTCCGCTTCTTCACCCAGGCGGACATCGAGGTTCAGGACAACTACATGGAACGCTACGGTCGGGTCTTCAAACCGACCGAGGTGAAGATGATGCTGGCCGCCTTCGGCAACATGGAGACGATCCATATCGCCGCCTACGCCCTGCTGCTCGAGACCATCGGCATGCCCGAGAGCGAGTTCGGCGCCTTCATGGAATACGAGGCCATGCGGGACAAGCACGACTATATGGGCAAGTTCGGCGTGGATTCCGACGCCGACATCTGCCGGACCCTGGCCATGTTCGGCGGCTTCTCGGAAGGCGTTCAGCTGTTCGCGTCCTTCGCCATGCTGATGAACTTCCCGCGCCAGAACAAGATGAAGGGCATGGGCCAGATCGTGTCCTGGTCGGTGCGCGACGAGAGCCTGCACTGCGAAGGCATCATCAAGCTGTACCACGCCTTCAACAAGGAGACGGGCGCCGTCACCAAGTCGGTCGCGGACGACATCGTCGACTGCTGCAAGACGGTGGTGAACATGGAGGACAAATTCATCGACCTGGCCTTCGAGATGGGCTCGGTCCAGGGCATGACGCCGGACGACATCAAACAATACATCCGCTTCATCGCCGACTGGCGCCTGCGTCAGTTGAAGCTGCCGGAAGTCTATGGGGTGACGGAAAACCCGCTGCCCTGGCTGCAGTCGCTGCTCAGCGGCGTCGAACACGCCAACTTCTTCGAGGCCCGCGCCACCGAATATTCCAAGGCGGCGACGCAAGGAAACTGGCACGGCGCGGACGGCGTCTGGACCGAGTTCGACCGCATGATGGCGCGCCGCGACATGAGCTTGGTCGCGGGCTGAACCCGCGACCAGGGGCGCGGCCTCAGACGGGGGCCGCGCCGATCTGTTTGAGGATGCCCAGCTCGTCGGAGCTGCCCCAACGTTCGACCATCTTGCCCTCCTCGAACCGGCCGATCTGCATCCCGCGAACCTCGATGGACTTGCCCGTAGCGGCTACGCCCTGGAAGTCGCCCTTGTGCGTGCCGGTCAGGGTGTAGGCGAAGGCCACCTGATCGCCTTCGCTGAGCATGGTCTGAGGTTCGACCTTCAGGTCGGGGAAGGCGGTCCGCATCTCGGTGAAGAAGGCCTTGAAGCCTTCGGGCCCCGGTCCCTGACCCGGTGCGGGATCGTTGTCGACGCAAGCCTCCGCCACGACCTCGGGAAAGGCGTCCAGAGCGCCCGTGTTGACGATCTCGCCGAAGCGTTTGGTTGCGGCGATATTGGCGGTGGCATCGGCCATGAAGGGTCTCTTTCGCTTGGGGTTCGATAGAGACAACCGCCCGATCCCTCTATGGTTTCAGCCGGCACGGTTTATTGCGCTGGCCGGATCCAGGCCGGTCGCGCGATGAGGCCTTGCGGAGGCCCGACCGGCATAGCCGCGCCTGTTCCTGCCAAGGGGCGTAGTCGCGATCATATTGCTCCGGGCTGGCGCGGTGTCGAGGGCGTCTGGGGCGCGTTCGATCGCATGATGGCGCGGCGCGACATGAGCCTGGCCGCGGGCTGACACATCTCCCATTTCGGGCGTAGGCTCTCTCGAAAGGGAGAGCACCCCATGAGCGAAGAGATCGTCTTCTACACCAACCCCATGTCGCGCGGACGCATCGTCCGCTGGATGCTGGAGGAGGCAGGCCAGCCCTATCGCACCGTCGTGGTCGACTATGCGGCGATGAAGTCGCCGGACTATCTGGCGATCAATCCGATGGGAAAGGTGCCGTCCATCGCCCATCGCGGCGTCGTCGTGACCGAATGCGCAGCCATCTGCGCCTATCTAGCTGACGCTTTTCCTGAAGCCGGCTTGGCGCCGGCGACGGACGATCCGCTGCGCGGCCTTTATTATCGCTGGATGTTCTTCGCCGCCGGACCGGTCGAGGCGGCGGTGACCGCCAAGTCGCTGGGTCAACTGCCGCCGCCCGAGAAGTCGGCCATGGTCGGCTACGGCTCGTTCGATCAGGTGATCGACGGGCTGGAACATGCGCTGGATCGCAGTCCGTGGATCCTTGGCGAGCGGTTCAGCGCCGCCGATGTCTATGTCGGCAGTCAGATCGCCTGGGGGCTGATGTTCAAGAGCCTGCCTGAACGGCCGGCCTTCACGGCCTATGCCGAACGGATCACGACACGCCCGGCCGCTGTGCGCGCCCGCGAAATCGACGACGCCCTGATCGCCGAAGCGAAAGCCAAGGCGGACTGATGACGTTTACTGCGCCGGCGCGACCCACGCCGGTCGGGCGGTGCAGGCGGGGCGGAAACCCGTGCGGCACAGTCGCACCTGTTCCTGCCAGGCGGCATAGTCGCGGTCGTATTTCTCCTGGGCCAAGCGGGCGGTCTCGGCGGCGGCGCGCGCCTGTTCCTCGGCCTGGCTGACCTCGATCTGATGACGGGCCAGGGCGGCGTCGTAGTTCAGCCGGTTGTCGGCGTCGGTCTTGTCGGCCAGCGCGTTCTGGGCGGCGATCTCGTCGTTCAGAGCGCGGGTGGTGCGCAGTTCCTCTTCGGTCTGCTGGGCGTCGCTGGCCCGGTGATAGGCCTCGCCCCGCGCCTTCAGCAGGGCGTCGCGGCTGGCGGGATCGGCCGGGTCGGGCAGGGCGCGCTGATCGCGATAGGGGTCGGCGGTCGCCGGCGCCGTCGTCGTCTGGGCGGCGACGGGTGCGGTCAGGGCGGCGACCAGCAGGGTAGCGGCGGCGGCGGTGCGAACGATCATGACTGTCTCTCCCGAGGCCGTGGCGTTCTGCGCAGCTTGGCCATTGTGATCCTGCTGCACAACGCCGCAGCGATGAAAAGGTGGCGAAAGGCTCGGCTTCGCGTCATGGTCGTCCTCTCCCGACCGCAGCCTATCCGAGAAGACCGATGATCCTGAGCACCGCGTCCGGCGACTTCCCTATTCCTGCGGATGTCGCGCGCCAGTTGCCGAACGTGCCGGCCCTGCCCGATACGACCGCCGCAGACGCCAGGCTTCAGATCGAGGACTTCCGTCACTGGCTGGACGCCTCGCCCGAACACGCCATCGACTACGAGCGGCTGCGGCGCTGGCATCTGGTTCAGGAGGAGCTGGCGGCCCAGGCCAAGGCGGAGAACCGGCCCTTCGTCGTGTCCGACGACGGTCTGGAATAAGGCGACGCTGGAACGTCTTCGAGCGCGGGGGATTGCGGCAACATCCCCTTGCTCCCGGAGACTTTCATGTTCCAATCAATCGGTTATGGCGCAAAGACCGCCCGGTCCAAGCTCGAGCCCATGACGTTCGAGCGCGACGATCCCAAGCCCAACGAGCTGGTGATCGAGGTTCTTTACGCCGGCGTCTGCCACTCCGACATCCACCAGGTCAAAAACGAATGGGCCAACACGGTCTATCCGTGCGTGCCGGGCCACGAGATCGTCGGGCGGGTCAAACAGGCGGGCGCCGAGACCTCGCGCTTCAAGGAAGGCGATCTGGTCGGCGTCGGCTGCATGATCGACAGCTGCCGCCAATGCGAAGCCTGCAGCGCCGGCGATCAGAACTACTGCGAGGGTCCGAACAGCTGGCTGGCGACCTATAACGGCCCCATGACGCCAGCGACCGAGACCGAAGACGGCGCCAACATGTACGGCCGGGACAATACCTACGGCGGCTATTCCGATGTGGTGGTCGTGCCCGAGGATTTCGTGTTGCGAATCCCCGAAGGCCTGGACCCCAAGGCGGCCGCGCCCATCCTGTGCGCCGGCGTGACCACCTGGTCGCCGCTGAAACACTGGGGCGTCAAGGCGGGGGACAAGGTCGCGGTCCTGGGCTTTGGCGGTCTGGGCCATATGGCGGCCAAGCTGGCCAAGGCTCTGGGGGCGGAAGTGACCGTCCTGACTTCGACGCCGGAGAAGATCGAGGACGCCAAGCGGCTGGGCGCCGACGCGGCCCATATCGAGACGGACAAGACGGCCCTGGCGCCCCTGGCGGGGACGTTCGACTTCATCCTGTCCACCGTGCCCGAGAAGCACGAGATCGGCGCCCTGCTGGACCTGATGAAGCGCGATGCGGCCTTCATCGTCGTGGGCAATCTCGATGTCGTGGACGGGGTCGATAACTCCAAACTGGCCTTCAAACGCCAGACGGTCGGCGGCTCCTTGATCGGCAATCTTCAGGAAACCCAGGACGTCTTGGACTTCTGCGCCGCCAACGGCGTGGCCCCCGAGGTCGAAATGATCGACATCGCCGAGATCAACGACGCCTATGTGAAGATCGAGAACGGCGAGGCGCGCTACCGCTACGTCATCGACATGGCGACCCTGAAGGCGGCCTGATCGCCTATCCGGGCAGGCGCAGTTCGAAGGCTGCGCCTGTTCCGTCGGTCTCGACCAGACGCAGGTCACCGCCGTGAAGGGCGGCCAGTTCGCGCGAGATGGTCAGGCCCAGGCCCGAGCCGTCCGAGCTCTTTGAGCTGACGAAGGGTTCGAACAGTCGTTCGGCCAGACGCGGCGGAATGCCGGGGCCGTCGTCGGCGATGCGCACGACGCAGAAGCCGTCCTGACCGAAGGCGCTGACGGTGATGGCGCCCTTGCCGCGGCGCTCGGGCGGACGCGTGGGATCGGCCTCAATCGCCTGGCGTGCGTTGCGCATCAGATTGACCAGGATGCGATACAGCTGATCCGGGTCGGCCTCGACGGCGAACCGGGGCGGCAGCTGTTTGACCAGGCGCACGCCGTCGGGGTCCAGTCCGGCGTCCTCGGCCGCCAGGGTCAGAGCCTTGGTCAGGACGACGCGGGTCTTCTGGGGGGCAGGCTCCTCGCTCTTTCCGTACTCCAACACATTGCGGGACAGGCCGGCGGCGCGACTGAGCGCGCGCTCCAGCCGGGGCAGGGCCTTGGCTACCTGCGGGTCGGCGGAGGTCGCCAGCCTCTCGGACGCCATCTGGGCCGAGGTCAGCATGTTTCGCAGGTCGTGGTTGATCTTGGCCACCGCCTCGCCCAGCGCGACCAGACGGGCACGAGAGCGCAGGGAATGACGCACCTCCTCCTGCATCCGGCTGAGTTCGCGCTCGACGCGGCCGATCTCGTCGTGGCGATCGGACGGCGCCTCGGCCTCGCTCTCGGGATCGGCGGCGAACCGCTCCATCGAGCGGGTGACGCGACGAAGCGGCCGCAGCACCAGCAGGGCCAGACCGCCATACAGCAACGCGCCCGCCGTCACCGACACCAGCAGGGACACCAACAGGCTGTTCAGGAGGAAGGCGCGCAGCTCCAGCTTCAGCGGTTGAGCAGGCGTGACGATCTCGATGAAGTCGCCCGAGCGATAGCGCGGCTTGGCCTGAACCCGCAGCGAGCGGTCCGGATGGCCGAACAGGGTGCGCCACGGGTCGGTCAGGCGCGACCAGCTGTCCTGACGCCTCAGATCGATCAGTTCGGGCGCGCGGGGCAGGTTCGGGGCCTGAAGCAGCAGGCGGCGCACGCCTTGTTCCGTCAGGGCGACCGCCTGAACCCCGCCGATCCGCATCAGCTCGGCGGCCGTGTCGTCCTCGACCGCGCTATAGGGCAGGGCCTCGACCCCGACCGAGGCCAGTTCGGCGGCCTGGAGCCGATCGCGCAGCCAGCGCTCATGGAAGGCCGCCAGGTTCGGGCCCAGGATCAGAGCCTCGACCGCCAGGGTGAAGGCGACAGTCAGCAGCAGCAGCCGCGCCGACAGACCGTCGGGCGCGCGCGGGGTCAGGCGCTCGCGCCAGAGACTGGCCTGGTCCGGCGTCAGATTCAGCCGCGCCGCGATCCGGTCGAACAGGGCGCTCATGCCGCCGTCGCTCCGATCCGCCGTGCACGGATCATCTGGAACAGCTTAATGCCGATGGGCAGCAGCAGCGACAGGAAAACCACGCCCATCAACGGCCAGAAGAACTGTTGCAGCAGCATCGGCAGGTCCGGCCGCACGCCGGCGCGCAGCAGGTCGCCGAGTTGCGATCCGATCCAGGTGTAGATGAAGGTGGACGGCAGCAGTCCGATGAAGGTGGCGATGATGTAGGGCCTGAGCGGCACCGCCATCATCCCCGCCGTCGCGTTGACCAGGACGAAGGGCACGCTTGGGATCACGCGCAGGGTGAACAGGGTGGTGAAGGCGTTGCGGTCGATGCCCTTGGCCAGCCGATCCATGAAGCCGGCGTCGGCCTCGAACTTGGCGCGCAGCCAGGAACCGATCGAGGTGCGATAGACATAATAGATGACGACCGAACCGATGGTGGCCCCCGTCGATTGCGCCAGGGCCCCGACATAGGGGCCGAACATCATCCCGCCCAGCAGGGTCAGGAAAACGGGTCCGGGAATGGTCGAGGCGGTCGCCACGGCATAGACGGCGATGAAGGCGACCAGCGCGATCCACCAGTTCTGTTGCGCATAGGCCTGAAGGTTCAGCCCGTGCTCGCGGATCAGATCCATCGACAGATAGCGGTTCCAGCCCAAGGCGAAGAAGGCGACCACCAGCCCGGCGATGGCCGCCAGCGGCGCCAGCCGCAGGGCCCATTCCTTCGCCGTTCGTTTCGCCATCCGTTTCATCGTCCCGAAATGCCGTCCGAGCGTTGACTCACGCGGACATGCGACTTATACGCCCGCCCTTCCTGCGGCGGACGCCTCTTGCCCCGTCGCCCAACCTTTTAACGTCAGGAGCCGACCGTGAAGCGGACCTATCAGCCGTCGCGACTCGTGCGCAAGCGCCGTCACGGCTTCCGCAGCCGGATGGCCACCAAGAACGGCCAGAAGATTGTTGCGCGCCGTCGCGCCAAGGGCCGCAAGCGCCTGACGGCGTAAGCGGCTTACGCGTCCGGACCTTTTGGACGCATGAGCGACCTTTTACAGATCAAGCGTCTGTTGCGGCGGCCCCAGTTCCTGGCGGCCGCCAAAGGCGTTTCCGAGGCGCGCGGCGCCGTGGTGATCCAGCGGCTGGAGCGCGGCGACGGTTCGCCGCACATCGGACTGGGCTTCACCGCCACCAAGAAGATCGGCGGGGCGGTTCAGCGCAACCGCGCCAAACGCCGTCTGCGCGAGGCCGCACGGGCCATGCTGGCCCAGCACGGCGTGCCCGGAAGCGACTATGTCTTCATCGCCCGCATGGGCACGACCGAGCGTGCGTGGGACCGTCTGCTTGACGACGTGAAATCGACGCTTACAAGGCTGGCGACACCCAAGGCCAACAGGCCTTCGCACGCCCGCGCCCCCTCCGGCCAGGACCGCCAGAATCCATGAAAAACGAAAACACGCGCAACACGATCATCTTCATCGTGTGCTCGGTCCTGATCATGGGGATCTACTATTTCGCCGTGCTGCGTCCGCAGGCCGAGCGTCGCGCCGTGCAACAGCAGGCCCAGGCCGAGCAGTCGCAGACCGCCGATAACGCCGCGCGCACGGCGCTGAGCCCGCAGGGCCCGACCTTCGTCACCGACCGCAGCCAGGCGCTGAGCACCGCCGCGCGCGTGCCGATCCAGTCCGGAACGCTGAAAGGCTCGCTGTCGCTTCAAGGCGGCCGGATCGACGACCTGTTCCTGACCGACTACCGCGAGGTTCAGGACAAGCCCCAGCCGGTGGAGCTCTTCCGCCCGCAGGGGATGCAGAACGCCTACTTCGCCCAGTTCGGCTGGACCGGCCCCAATGTCGCCGGCGGCGTGCCCGGACCCAATACCGTCTGGCGCCTGACCAATGGTTCGACCCTGACGCCGACGACTCCGGTCACCCTGACGTGGGACAACGGCCAGGGCCTGCGCTTCACCCGCGTGATCTCGGTCGACGACAAATACGTCTTCTCGGTGCAGGACACGGTCCAGAACCTGGGTACGCAGGCGATCACCATCGCCCCCTACGGCAGCGTCCAGCGCCAGGGCGTGCCGCCCGCAGCTGGCTCGTCGCACATCGTCCACGAGGGTGCGATCGGCACCTTCGGCAAGCCGGGCGACTACCGGACCGAACAGAAGAAATACAAGGACTGGTTGAAGGAGCCGCGGATCGAGAACGCCTCGACCGGCGGCTGGCTGGGCATCACCGACAAATACTGGCTGGCGGCCCTGTTGCCCCAGCAGAACGAGGCGGTCGAAACCGAATTCCGCGTCCGCGACCTGAACGGCGCCCAGCAGCTGGAAGCCAATGTCCTGGGCACCACCCGCACCATCCAGCCGGGCGCCACCGCGACCGAGACCCAACGCCTGTTCGCCGGGGTCAAGCGCGCCGAGGTGCTGAAATCCTATGAGCAGAGCCTGAATCTGCCGCGCTTCGTCTATGCGATCGACTGGGGGATGTTCTGGTTCCTGACGCGTCCGATCTTCTGGATCCTGGAGAACGTCTATGGCCTGGTCGGCAGCTTCGGCGTCGCCATTCTGGCCCTGACCGTCATCGTCAAGCTGGTGATGTTCCCGCTGGCCAACAACGCCTACGCCTCGATGTCCAAGATGCGGAACCTCCAGCCCAAGATGGAGGAGATCAAGAAGAAGTTCAAAGACGACCCGCAGAAGCAGCAGCAGGAGACGATGGCCCTGTATCAGCGCGAGAAGATCAATCCGGTCGCCGGATGCCTTCCGCTGGTGCTTCAGATTCCGGTCTTCTACGCCCTGTACAAGGTGCTGACCGTGACCATCGAAATGCGTCACCAGCCGTTCCTGGGCTTCATCCATGACCTGTCGGCGCGCGATCCGTCGTCGATCTGGAACCTGTTCGGCCTGATCCCATGGGATCCGGCGATGGCGCCGCTGATCGGCGGCCTGTTGGCTGGCCCGCTGCACCTGGGTCTGCTGGCGATCGCCTACGGCCTGACGATGTGGCTGCAGACGGCGATGAACCCGCCGGCGGCCGATCCGGTCCAACGCCAGATCTTCCAGTTCATGCCGCTGCTGTTCACCTTCATCATGGCGCCGTTCGCGGCGGGCCTGCTGATCTACTGGGCCTGGTCCAACATCCTGACCATCCTGCAGCAGTATGTGATCATGCACCGCTACAAGGCCGAGAACCCGATCGACACCTTCTTCGCCCGCTTCAAGAAGTCACCGGCGTGATCGACGAGACCGAGTTCACGCCCGAGGACATCGAGGCGGCGCGCGTCTTGTTCGCGCGGCCTGCGACCTTCGTCATGGGCGCGGCCAAGATCGAGCAGTTGCCCGACCCCGATCTGCCCGAGATCGCCTTCGCCGGTCGCTCGAACGTGGGCAAGTCCAGCCTGATCAACGGGCTGGTCGGCATGCACAAACTGGCCCGCGCCTCGAACGAGCCGGGCCGCACGCGCGAGGTCAACTTCTTCGATCTGGACGGCCGGATGCGTCTGGTCGACCTGCCGGGCTATGGCTGGGCCAAGGCTTCCAAGACCACGGTCAAGAAGTTCCAGGATCTGGGCCGCGACTATCTGCGCGGCCGGGTGACGCTGAAGCGGGTCTATCTGCTGATCGACAGCCGCCATGGGCTGAAGTCCGTGGATACGGAGGCGCTGGATGCGCTGGACCTGGCCGCCGTCAGCTATCAGATCGTCCTGACCAAGGCCGACAAGCTGAAGAAGGGCGAGGGCGAGGCCGTGCAGGCCGCGACCCTGAAGGCGATCTCCAAACGCCCCGCCGCCTTCCCGGTGGTGGCCCTGACCTCGTCGGAAAAGGGTCTCGGTCTGCCCGAACTGCGCGCCGAGATCATGCGCACGACGGGCGCGACGCTGGATTAAAGGCCTCATCATCGGGTCAGGCCCGAGCATGACGGCAAAGAGAAAAGGCCCGGAGATCGCTCTCCGGGCCTTCGTCGTTCTGGTCTGTCGTCGCCCTATTGGGCGGCGGGGGCCGCCGCGCGGACCTCGACAGGGATGCCCAGGGCGTCCAGTTGCGGCTTGACCACCGAGGCGTCGCCGACCACGACCCAGACGAACTTGGACGGGTCGATGGCGGCCTTGGCGGCGGCGTCCAGCTGGGCTGCGGTCAGGGCGTTGGTGCGTGCCGCGATGGTTTCCGGATAGTCGTCCGGACGGCCCAGCAGGGCGTTGGAGCGCATGGCGCCCAGGACGGCGGCCGAGGTCTCGTAGCTGCCGGCCAGACGGCGGGTGTTGCCGTTGATCGTGCGTTGAAGCTCCTCGGGCGTCACGCCCTTGCCGCCCGACAGGAAGTCGCTGAACTGCTGGTTCAGGGCTTCGATAGCCGGGCCGGTCTTGTCGGCCTGGACCGGGGCGGTGACCAGATAGGGCACGCGTCCGGCGAACGGATTGACCGAGGCGTTGACGCCGTAGGACCAGCTCTTGGTCTCACGCAGATCCGAGTTGATGCGCGACAGGAAGTCGTTGCCGAGCACATTGTTCGCCGCGTTCAGCACCAACAGGTCGTCGGTGCCCGACAGGCCCAGAACCTCGCCGCCCATGATGTAGGACTGGGGCGATTGCGGGCGGTCGATCAGCACGATCTTGGGCGTCGCGGCCGGGATTGGGGCCGAGAAGTCCTTGACGGCCTTGGCCGATGCAGGCGGGACCCACTGACCGAAGGCGCTGTCCAGGATCGGCGTCAGCTCGGCTAGGGGGCGGTCGGAGACGACGAACAGCTTGGCGTTGTCCGGGCGGATCCACTTGGCGTAGTCGGCGCGGATGTCGGCGTCGGTGATCGCCTTGACGCTGGTCTCGTCGCCGTTGCCGCTGAACGGACGGCCGTAGGGGCTGTTGGGCCCATACATCAGTTCCGGCAGGGCGCGGCTGGCCAGGGCGGCCGGCTGGGTCCGCTCGGCGGCGATGCGCGACAGGCGGGTGGCGCGAAGTCGCTCCAGCTCGGCCGGGGCGAAGGCGGGATTGCGCACCACCTCGGCCATCAGATCCACCGAAGGCTTCAGGTTCGGCGTCACCGCCGACAGTTGGACGACCGAGCTGTCCATCGTCGCGCCGGTGGTGATGGTCGCGCCCAGGGCTTCCTGCGCCTCGGCCAGCTGCGTGGCGTTCAGGGTGCGGGTGCCCTCGTCCATCAGGTCCAGCATCAGGGTCTGCAGACCCAGTTTGGACCGGTCGTCGGCGGCCAGGCCGGCGTCGAAGTCGAGCGCGATCTTCGTCGTCGGGGTGGCGTCGCGCTGGGCGTAGATCACCTCCATGCCGTTCGACAGGCGGGTGCGCTCAACGGCCGGGAAGTCGACGTTGGCGACCTGACCGATCTCGGGCTTGGGCATGCGCGGCTTGCGCTCGATTTCCGGGGCCGGCGTGCGATTGGCCCCGGACGGCGAGGCGGCCGCCTCCTGATAGGCTTCGCGCTGGCCGGGCAGGGTGGTCAGCGTATAGGCCGGACGGGTCAGCCACTTCTGCATCGCCGCCTTGACCTGGGCCGGCGTGACCGCGGCGTAGGCCGCCAGCTGCTTCTTGTAGAACTCCGGATCGCCGGCATAGAGCTGGCCTTCGGCGAGCGCCGTGGCCTTGCCGCCGAAGCCGCCGACCTGTTCCAGGCCCTGGATGCGGCGCGAGGCGTACTGGGTGACGACGCGGTTGATCTCGTCTTGGGTCGGGCCATTCGCGATCAGGCCGTTCAGGATTTCACGCATGCGCGCCTCGACGGCGGCGGGGTCTTCGCCCGGCTTGATCGTGGCGCTCATCTCGAAGATGCCGACGCGATGGAAAGCGCTGTTGCCGGCGCTGACCGAGACGGCGGTCTGTTCGCCGCGCACGAGCTCATTGTCCAGGCGCGAGGAGGCCAGGCCGCCTAGAACTGATGCCGCGACGCTGAGCGGCACGGAATCCGGGTCCAGCATGCCGGGCACGGCCCAGCTGACCTCGACCTGGGCGTTCGAGACGCGGTCGTGGGTGGTTTCGCTGAGCGGAGCGGACAGGGTCGGCACCGGGGCCTGGGCGGGATTGTTCACCGGACCCTTGGCGATCGGGCCGAAGTATTTGTCGGTCAGTTCACGCGCCTTGGCGGGTGTGATGTCGCCGGCCAGCACCAGAACGGCGTTGTTGGGGCCATAGTTGGAGGTGAACCAGTCGCGCACCGTCTGCATCGAGGCGGCGTCCAGATCGGCCATCGAACCGATGGTCGAGTGGCGATAGGGGTGGCCTTCGGGGAACAGGGCCTCCAGCTGCTTGTACTGGTTCAGGCCATAGGGCTGGTTGTCGCCCTGACGCTTTTCGTTCTGGACGACGCCGCGTTGCAGATCGAGCGTTTCCTGGCTGATGGCGCCCAGCATGTAGCCCATGCGGTCGCTTTCCATGAACAGGGCCTGTTCCAGCGCCGGGGTCGGAACCGTCTCGAAATAGTTGGTGCGGTCGAAATAGGTGGTCCCGTTCATGTCAGTCGCGCCCATGTTGCGCATCGGCGTGAAATAGCTGCCGGGCGCATTTTCCGAGCCGCCGAACATCAGGTGTTCGAACAGGTGGGCGAAGCCGGTCTTGCCGGCCGGCTCATCCTTGGAGCCGACATTGTACCAGACGGAGACGGCGACGACGGGGGCCTTGTGATCCTCATGGACCAGGACGGTCAGGCCGTTGTCGAGGGTGAACTTGGTATAGGGGATGTCGACTTCGTTGATCAGCTGCGACACCGGCGCGGCCTGGACGGCGGGCGCGGCGGCCTGACCGGCGGCCTGGGCAGCGGGTGCGGCGGCCACGGAGGCCCAGACAGGCGTTGAAACCGCCAGAAGGGCGGCGGCGGCGACGAGAGAGCCAGTGCGGCGCATGCGATATCCTCGGGATTGCAGTTGGATGGGACCATAACGACGGTCTGCGGTCTGGCAACGCGACGGAATGAAACATGACGAAAGGTTCATGTTCACCGCCCCCTCTTCATCGGGAGACCCCGGAAAAGGTTGCATCGCCGGACCCCCGGTCTTATGCGCGCGTCAACTCCCCGACTGACCGCCCCTTGCTGAAAGAGCCGCCATGTCCGCCCCCGCCGACAAGCCCGTCAAGAAAGTCGTCCTCGCCTATTCGGGCGGGCTGGACACCTCGATCATCCTGAAGTGGCTCCAGACCGAATATAACGCCGAGGTGGTGACCTTCACCGCCGACCTGGGCCAGGGCGAAGAGTTGGGCCCGGCGCGCGAGAAGGCGCTGAAGCTGGGCATCAAGCCCGAGAACATCTTCATCGACGACCTGCGCGAAGAGTTCGTGCGCGACTTCGTCTTCCCCATGTTCCGCGCCAACGCCCAATATGAGGGCGACTACCTGCTGGGCACCTCCATCGCCCGGCCCCTGATCTCCAAGCGCCAGATCGAGATCGCGCGTCAGGTCGGCGCCGACGCCGTCTGTCACGGCGCGACCGGCAAGGGCAACGATCAGGTCCGGTTCGAGCTGGGCTACTATGCGCTGGAGCCCGACATCCGCGTCATTGCTCCGTGGCGCGAGTGGGAGTTCCGCAGCCGCGAGGCCCTGCTGGACTTCGCCGAAAAGAACCAGATCCCGATCGCCAAGGATAAGCGCGGCGAGGCGCCCTTCAGCGTCGACGCCAACCTTCTGCACTCCTCGTCCGAGGGCAAGGTTCTGGAAGACCCGGCGGTCGAGGCGCCCGAGTTCGTCCACCAGCGCACGATCGCGCCTGAGGACGCGCCGGACGTGGCGACCGTCATCGAGATCGGTTTCGAAAAGGGCGACGCCGTCTCGATCAACGGCGAGGCCATGTCGCCCGCCACGATCCTGACCGCCCTGAACCAGTATGGCCACGACAACGGCATCGGTCGCCTGGACCTGGTCGAGAACCGTTTCGTCGGCATGAAGTCGCGCGGCGTCTATGAGACCCCCGGCGGGACCATCCTGATCGCGGCGCACCGCGGCATCGAAAGCATCACCCTGGACGGCGGCTCCATGCACCTGAAGGACCAGCTGATGCCGAAATACGCCGAGCTGATCTACAACGGCTTCTGGTTTTCGCCCGAGCGCGAGATGCTGCAGGCGGCCATCGACAAGAGCCAGGAAAACGTCTCCGGCACGGTCAAGGTCAAGCTGTACAAGGGCAATGTCTCGGTCATCGGTCGCGAAAGCCCCAACAGCCTGTACGATCAGGACCTGGTGACGTTCGAAGAAGGCGTCCAGGCCTATGACCACAAGGACGCGGCCGGCTTCATCAAGCTGAACGCGCTGCGCCTGCGCGTTCTGGCCAAGCGCGACGCGCGCAAGAGCTAGGGCGTCTTGTCCAACCGGGCGATCCTGAGGATCGCCCGGTTGCGGTCGTCCGTGACCCAGATCGATCCGTCGGCGGCGACGGCCAGCACGACCGGCGCGCCGCGCGGCTGACGGCCTGCGACCGTGTCCCAGCCCGGCGTCAGAACCTTGCCGCGCAGGCTGGGCGCGCCGGTGGGATAGGACAGGGCGCCGCGCGGATAGATGGCGTAGCGGCCGCCGATATCGGTCAGGGGGCGACCCTCGCCGTCCGTCTCGGCCGCCACGATCCGGCCGCCCGCGCGACGATAGCCGTGCCAGCTCATCAGCAGCCGGCCACGCAGTTCGGGGAACATCGCCCCGTCGTAATAGATCAGGTCCAGCGGCGCGGCGTGGGGCGGCAGCAGGGCGACCGGGCGGTCGCGCTGGCCGCATCGCGCCTGGCCCGCGCTCCAGCCCGGCAGGGGCGTCGCCAGATCGACGCAGTAGGGCCAGCCGTAATGGCCGCCCTGACGCAGGACATTGATCTCGTCATAGGGATGGTCGGGCGTGGTCAGATCGACCGAGTTCTCGCCTTGCAGGATTGTGCCCGACGGGTGCCGCACGAGGGCGATGGAGTTCCGCAGGCCCGAAGCGAAGACGGTGCTGTCCTCGGCCCAGCGGCCATTTCCCATATAAGCGTGGCGCCGCACCTGGGCCGTCGCCGCGCTGTCGATGCAGGCGCCCGCCGCATTGGCGCGCGCCTGGCCCCGCGCATCCACGCAGCGGTCGCTAGGGGCGCCGACATTGACCAGCAGGTCGCCGTTCGCGTCGAAGACGAAGCTGGACAGCGGGTGGCGATTGGCGTGTAGCCGATTGTCGGGCAGGTCGCCGATGACGGTGCGCACCGTCGCCGCCGGATCGGCCGCGTCGGGGTCCAGCGTCAGGATGCGGTTCATCTCGGACACATAGATGCGCCCGTCCGGCCCGCGCGCCGCCGTGTGCGGCATGTTCAGTCTCTGGGCCAGCCGTCTCCAGCGCGGCGCACTGTCGGGGCCGAACGACAGCCGCCAGATCGCGCCATTGCCCGGATACCAGTTGCCGAGATCCGTCACCAACCAGTCGCCGTTCGATAGCGCCAGCAGGCCGCGCGGCATTCGCGGTCCCTCGGCCCTCGCGCCTTGCCAGACCAGCCCCAGGCAATAGCCCGGCGCCATCCGCACGCTGGTCATGGGTCGGCCGCCGCAGTCGCCGTCGGTCGCATAGGCGCCTTGCGCGGCCCTCGCGCTGACAGGCGCGGCGACGAGCAGGGACAACAGGGCCAGAAGGCGGACGGTCTTCATAACGCCAGAAGTCCCGACGGAAGGCCCAAGATCAAGCCGTAGTTCAAGTTGTCGGGGCGTCAGATCAGGCCCTGCTCGCGCGCCGCCGCCGTCAGGCCGTCGCGAAACTCGGGCGCGGCCAGGGCGATCAGGGCGCGGGCGCGCTCGCTGGACGACTTGCCCTTGAGATTGGTCCAGCCGTGTTCGGTGGCGACGATATGGGTGTCGTTGCGCGGCGTGGTGACCGGCCCGTCCAGCCGCGCCACGATGCGAGAGGCCGTCCCCTTGGCCGCCGTGGAATGACAGGCGATGATCGACTTGCCGCCCTCGGATCCATAGGCGCCGCGCACGAAGTCCAGCTGGCCCCCGGCGGCCGTGAACTGGCGCCCGTTCAGAAACTCTGAGCAGCAGGCGCCGGTCAGATCGACTTGAAGCGTGGCGTTGACCGAGATCATCTTCGCATTGCGCGCGATCACGGCCGGGTCGTTCACATACGAGACCGGATGGGCCTCCATGCCGCGATTGCCGTCCAGAAACTCATAGGTGTTGAGGTCGCCCATCGAGAAGGCGAAGACGCCTACGCCGGGATGCAGGGTCTTGCGGGCATGGTTGGCCACGCCGGCCTGCATCAGCTCGACCAGGCCGGGCGTCAGCATCTCGGTATGAACGCCCAGATCGCGGTGGTCCATCAGGGCGTCGCAGACGGCGTTGGGCAGGGCGCCGATCCCCATCTGAAGCGTCGCCCCGTCCTCGACCAGGTTGGCGATGATGCGGCCGATGGCCAGGTCCGCCGGTTGGGGTTCGGCGCGCGGCACGACCAGCAGGGGCGCGGCATGTTCGACGATGCCGGCGACCTTGGACACATGGACGGTGCAGTCGCCGAACACGCGCGGCATGTGCGGATTGACCTCGACGATCACGGTCCTCGCCGTCTGCGACACCGGCTTGGCGTAGTCGGTGTTGGTGCCGAACGAGAAGAAGCCGTCCGCATCCATCGGCGAGACGGTGCAAATAAGGGTGTCCACCTTGACCTCGTCGCACAGAAGGCGGGGCGACTGCTGAAAGCCCGTGGGGATGAACTGCACGGGGTTGGGGCGACCCTCCTCGTGTGCGCGCTGTTCCAGCCGGCGTTCGATGGCGCTGTGGAACAGGCTCCAGGGGCGGATCCGGTCCATCAGTTCATAGCGCAGCACCGTCTCCCCGGCGATGGCGGTCGAGAGCAGATAGTAGAGGTTCACATCCTCCACCTCGCCGCGCTCGGCCCGTTCGGCCAGGGCCCTGAGCAGGGCGGGCGGCTGGGACACGCCAAGGCCCATGGCGACCTTGGCGCCCGAGACGATCAGGGCGGCGGCCTGGTCGGGGGTCTTCAGGCGTTCGGCGTAGAGGGCGGCGTGATCCATGGCGTGCGTCTCCGACATGTCTTCAGACTAGCCTGCCGCGAGGCGGATGGCGGGCCTAGACTTTGGTCGGGTCGGGCGCGGCTTCGATCGGGGAGGCTTCGTCCTGCAGCGCCGCACGGTGGCGCTTCTGCCAGCGCGCCACCCCATAGGCGACCAGCCACAGGGCCATGGCCCAGGCCGCGCCGACCGCCCAGCCGGCGAAGACGTCGGTGGCCCAGTGGGCGCCCAGATAGATGCGCGTCAGCCCGACCAGCAGGGCCAGCAGAATGCCGACGCCCAGCACGAAGACCTTGAACCGCTCGCGCGGGAAGGCGCGGGTCAGCATGACAGCGACGCTGAGATAGAAGACGGTGGATAGCAGGGCGTGGCCGGAGGGGAAGCTGGCGTTGATCGTCTCCACCGCCTGAGCGGCGGCAGGGGGGCGGGCGCGTTCGAACAGCGCCTTCAGGCCCTCCGAGAGCACGACGCCGCCGGCCAGGCCAATGACCAGCAGCAGGGACGACAGCCATTTCCGCTGGCTCAGCAGGAAGACGATCACGATCAGGGCGAACAGGCCTAGCACAGAGATGCCGCCCAGCGAGGTGATATCCGCCGCTGCCTCCTTTAGCCACCACGGCCCCCACGGCCGGCCTGGATCGTCGGCATAAGGCCGCATCAGCGCCAGAACTTGAAGATCGAAGGCCTGGCCCTCGCCCTCTGTCATCTCATCGGCCAGGCCGGCGAAGGTCAGAACGCCGCCGGCGACGACCAGCAGGGCCAGAAGCGCGGCGATTTCCGTGCGGGCGACCGTCAGGGCGCGTATCAAAAAGGCGCGTAAGTCAGAAAGCGTCATGGGCGAGCCAACGGCCAAGCTGAGCAGTCGTTCCGATCACGCGTTCGTGATCACGCTGTCGCAGGCGCGCAAAACGAACGTGCTGGCTTGCACGCGGGCTTTTCCCCAGACGGCTGGGACTTGTCCGACCGATTCGCCCACAATGGTCGGCGTCAACCCGTTGACGGGTCATTAGGCATATGCGCCCTATATGTGGGCTCGGGGAGCGCAGAGGCCACAAGATGATGTGGTCGCGGCGCGGGCGGCTCAAACGATTTTTTGTTCAGGACGCAGATGACCATGGCTGGCGGCGAGGCATTGAAGACGACGGAATTCCAAGGCGTTGCGGCGACGCCGACGCCGGAGCGCCCCCACCTGACCGTGGTCAAATCGGTCCAGGTTGACCGCTCGCGCGACGATCTGCTGACCGACTTCGGCAAGAAGACGCTGGAAGATCGCTATCTGCTGCCGGGCGAAAGCTATCAGGACATGTTCGCGCGGGTCTCGACCGCCTTCTCGGACGACGCCGAACACGCCCAGCGCCTGTATGACTATATGAGCCGCCTGTGGTTCATGCCGGCGACCCCGGTCCTGTCGAATGGCGGCGCGGATCGCGGCCTGCCCATCTCCTGCTTCCTGAACGCGGTGGGCGACAGCCTGGACGGCATCCAGAACGTCTGGAACGAGAACGTGGCCCTGGCCTCGAACGGCGGCGGCATCGGCACCTATTGGGGCGGCGTACGCTCCATCGGCGAAAAGGTGAAGGGCGCGGGCAAGACCTCGGGCATCATCCCCTTCATCCGCGTGATGGACAGCCTGACGCTGGCGATCAGCCAGGGTTCGCTGCGCCGCGGTTCGGCCGCCGTCTATCTGGACATCCACCACCCGGAAATTGAAGAGTTCCTGGAGATCCGCAAACCGTCGGGCGACTTCAATCGCAAGTCCCTGAACCTGCACCACGGCATCAACGTCACCGACGAATTCATGGAGGCCGTCAAGGTCGGCGGAACCTTCGATCTGAAGTCGCCCAAGGACGGCGCGGTCATGAAGACCGTCGACGCCCGTTCGCTGTGGACCAAGCTGCTCGACATCCGCATGCAGACCGGCGAGCCCTATCTGATCTTCTCGGACACGGTGAACCGCCAGATGGCGCCGCACCAGCGCGACCTGGGCCTGAAGGTCAAACAGTCGAACCTGTGCGCCGAGATCATGCTGCACACCGGCCGCGACCACCTCGGCGTGGACCGGACCGCCGTCTGCTGCCTGTCGTCGGTCAACGCCGAGACCTTCTTGGAATGGCGCGAGGAGCCGCGCTTCGTAGAGGATTTGATGCGGTTCCTGGACAATGTGCTGGAGGACTTCATCCGCCGCGCCCCGTCCGCCATGGCCGCCGCCGTCTATTCGGCCAAGCGCGAGCGTTCGGTGGGTCTGGGCCTGATGGGCTTCCACTCCTTCCTGCAGGGGCAGGGCGTGGCCTTCGAAAGCGCCATGGCCAAGTCGTGGAACATGCGTCTGTTCAAGCATCTGCGTCGCGAGGCCGACAAGGCTAGCCGCCTGCTGGCCGAAGAGAAGGGCCCGTGCCTGGACGCTGAGGAACGCGGCGTGATGGAGCGGTTCAGCCACAAGCTGGCCATCGCCCCGACCGCCTCGATCTCGATCATCTGCGGCGGCACGTCCGCCGGCATCGAGCCGATCCCGGCCAACATCTACACCCACAAGACCCTGTCGGGCTCGTTCGCGGTCAAGAACCCCTATCTGGAGCGCCTGCTCGACGAAAAGGGCATCAACACCGAGGCGGTGTGGAGCTCCATCCTGGAGAACGAAGGTTCGGTTCAGCACCTCGACGCCCTGAACGAGGACGAGAAGGGCGTGTTCAAGACCGCCTTCGAACTGGACCAGCGCTGGGTGATCGAACTGGCCGCCGACCGCGCGCCGGAAATCTGCCAGGCCCAGTCGCTGAACCTGTTCATCCCCGGCGACGTGAACAAATGGGACCTGCACATGCTGCACTGGTCCGCCTGGGAACGCGGCGTGAAATCGCTCTACTATCTACGCTCTAAGTCGGTGCAGCGCGCCGCCTTCGCAGGCGCCGAGGACAAGGCGGAAGAGGTGATCGATCCCAATCAGCCGGATCTCTTCTCCCTACCCAAGACCGACTACGACGAGTGCCTGGCCTGCCAATAAGGCCATCTGCACCAAACGACCCGAAGGGCTCCGCGACAGCGGGGCCCTTTTTCGTTTGGGAACCGCTGCTGGTCGTCCTCGTTCAAAAGCGACGAAACCATGACCAAAAGCCGTTGGACTCTTGCGCCTGAGGGTTGCAGTGTGTGTCCAGCGGATCGGTGGGGAGACCGGATGCGATTAAAGGCCTGCATTGTCGGCTTTGGGGGCGTGTTGGCTATGGCCGGCGCGAGCGCCGCCTGCGCACAGACCTGGGCCCCCAACGCCTTCGACGCCTCGCCTGATGTCGAGGCGCGCCTGACTGAACAGACGAGTTTCCGCGTAGCACCTGACGCCCGGTTCGGCGCCCAGATCGAAATCCCGACCGCCTTCCGTTCCGACGACCGATCCGGCCTGTCCGCCAGCACGCGCAACGACGTCTGGATTGATCGCACCGACTTCACCGACCGGGTGACGCTCGAGACCGCCGGTCGTCTGCGCCGTGCCGACGGCTCTCCCCTGCCGGTCACGCCCGTCGATCGGGCCGAACTGGACCCCGACGCCTATGACCTGCGCTATGTGCGCGGTTTCCGAGGCGCACGCGGTCATACCGCCTCGGGCCTGGAGGTCAGCCTGACGCCCCACGCGGGCCTGGGCGTCGGCAGCGAAGGCCGTTCGGCCGAGGCTGGCGTCACGCTCAAGATCGGCGAGGGTCTGGATCGTCTGGCCCCCAACGGCCGCGAGCGGTTCGGCGAGCGGCCGCGCTGGTATCTGTATGCCGCCGGATCCGGCAGAGCCGTCGGCTACAACTTCGCCCGCACCCGCGACGGCGACTACGCGCGCTCCGGCTATACCCAGGACAAGGGCAGCTTCCTGGGCGACGCCTCGATCGGCGTGGCCTATCGCAAGGGCGACATGCAGACGTCGTTTGGCGTCGTCTATCGCGAGATCGACGCCGGCAAGGGTCTGCGCGGCATGAACGGTCTGGACACCGACGTCAGCGAAGGCCTGCTGGCCTTCCAGCTGTCGATTCGTCCCGGCCGCTGAGCCTTTAACGAATCTCCGAGAGCGCCACGCCCTCGCGACGCGGGTCGGCGCCTCCGTCCCAGCGCCCGTCGCGCCAGATCGCGCCATGCAGGCCCGAGGTCTCGGTGGCGTTGGGCCTCAGGGCCATGCCCGCCGCCGCCAGGGCGTCGCGGATATCCGGCGCGATCATGTCGGTGTCGGCCCCGACCATCTCGCCCCGCACCACCAGATTGGGCAGGGCGATCGCCTGCTGCATCGACAGGCCCCAGTCCATCGTGCCGACCAGGGCCTTTGCGACATAGGCCAGGATGCTGGATCCGCCTGGCGAGCCGATGGCGCCGACCAGCCGCCCTTGACGATCCAGAATCAGCACCGGCGTCATCGACGAGCGCGGCCGCTTGCCCGCCGCCACGGCATTGGCGGCCGGATGTCCGTCCTCCTGCGGCGTAAAGGAGAAGTCGGTCAGCTGGTTGTTCAGGAAGAAGCCGTCGACCATCCGGCCATTGCCGAAGATGCTCTCGACCGTCGTGGTCATGCTGACCGCATTGCCCCAGGCGTCCACCACGACCATGTGCGATGTGCCGCCCGGCTCGGCGGTCTGGTCGACCCCGCGCGGCGGCGATCCCGTCGGGGCGCCGGCCTCGACCGGCCCGTTCACCTGCGGGGCCAGGGCCGCGCGCGACGCGACATAATCGGGATCCAGCAGACCGGCGATCGGCACCCCGACGAAGTCGTTGTCGCCGATATAGCGGTCCCGGTCGGCATACATCAGCCGCTGCAACCGCCCGAACGCGACCCAGGCCTCAGGGCTCCTGGCCCCCTTGTCCAGATCGGGCGTTTCCTCGGCCATGGCCAGGAACTGCAGCAACGCCACCCCGCTGGACGGCGGCGGCGGCACGCAGATCACGTAGGCCTGATACGGCCGGCAAAGGGCCTCGCGACGCAGGGGGCGATAGCCGGCGATGTCCGCCTCGGTCAGGCCGCCGGGACGCGGTCCTTCGCGAACCACCGCCGCGATGTCGCGCCCGATCGTCCCGCCATAGACGACGCTCGCCCCCTGCTGCGCCAACCGAGCGACCGTGTCGGCATAGGCCGGGTTCTTCAGCGTCTCGCCCGCCTGATACCGCGTGCCGTCCGGCTTGGTGAAATAGGCGCTGGCCCAACGCGTCCGGGCCTGGGGATAGCGTCCATTGATCATGCCGGCCAGACGCGGGCTGACCGTGAATCCGTCGCGCGCCAGCCGTTCGGCGTCCCCGAACAGATCACGCCAGGCCAACTTGCCATGATCCTTCTGCGCCATGGCCAGCATGGCCACCGCCCCCGGCGCTCCGGTCGAGCGGCCCGACAGCACCGCGTCGATGAAGGTCAGGGGCTTGCCGTCTTCGTAGAACAGTTCGGGCGTCGCCGAGGCCGGCGCGGTCTCGCGGCCGTCATAGGCAGTGACGGTCCCGGTCTCCGCGTCATAGCTCATCAGGAAGGCCCCGCCGCCCAGGCCCGAAGACTGCGGCTCCACCAGACCCAGCACCGCCTGGATCGCCACCGCCGCATCCACGGCCGATCCCCCACGCCGCAACACGTCCATCCCCGCCTCGACCGCCAGCGGATTCGCCGCCGCCACAAACGGCCCCCGAGCGGGCGATGCGGCAGTCGACGGGGCTGACACGGCTGGCGGCGACGCCGTCGTCGGCGAGGGCGCGCCGCGGACGTCTGTCGCGGTCTGGCATCCCGCCAACAGGACGGGAACCAGCACAGCGGCGATCTGGCGACGGAAGAAACGCATGGAAAATCCGAAATCAGGGGAGCGTCAGACAGGCCTAAGCCGTCGCAGCCGCCACGCCAACCGCTTCAGACGCAGAAACTGCATTCCCCCGCTTGCGTCCGCCCGATCCACCGGCTAAAGACCCGCCCTCGCCGCAAGGCAGCCGCACCCGTAGCTCAGCTGGATAGAGCATCAGACTACGAATCTGAGGGTCGGGCGTTCGAATCGCTCCGGGTGCGCCACTTCTTCCAAACAATCGACTTCAAACGTGACGCCGATTTTAGGCGGGCCGCCTCGCGATCCGCTGCAGCGCATCGCGAGGGCTTCTGCGCGCGTTTAGAACTGTTTCGATAGCGACACAAAGGTGCGCCAGCCTTTGTCGGGTTGGTTATAGGGCGCGCGGGACAGGGGTTTGGCGAACTCGATACGCAGGGTGGCCTTGCGGTCGAAGGTGATGCGTGAACCGACGCCGGCAGACGTCAGCTGTTCGGACCAGTCGCGACCAGGCGTCTTGTTCCACACCTTGGCGGTGTCGAAGAAGGCGAAAGCCTGAGCGAAGGTGATAAAGTCGCCCTTGGGATCATATCCGACCCGCGCCTCAATCATCCCGGCGACGGCCTTGTCGCCGCTGGCTTCGCCATAGTCATACGCCCGGCCGTAGGTCGGGCCGCCGACGAAGAACTCTTCGGAGCTGAGCAAGGCGTCGTCCGACCATTGGCCTGAGGCCTCGACATAGACGCCGACATACTTGCTGAGATCGCGATAGGCGCTGACCTGGGCGTTGACCTTGAAGAACTCGCCCGTCGCGTCGTAGCGCGTATTCAGCGGCGAGCGCTCGGTCGTGGCGCCGAAGGCGTCAATCCCTTTCGACAGCTGAATTGAGCCGGCCATCCAGCCGGAGCTGGAACGCCGCTGTCCCGCCACCGACATCCGCGCCACGGTCAGGGTCTCGTCGGTGCGACCCGTGGCGACGTAGTTCTGCTCGACGCGACGGACATCCAGTCCCGCGTTGAGCCAGAGGTTCTTGTCGCGCGAACGGACCAGAGGATGCGAGAGCGTGACCGAGGCCATGCGGCTGCTCCCCCCGACCCAGCCCGATGCGTTCTGAAGCGGCGCATCCGTCTCATAGCCCGATACGCCAAAGCGGACGCGGCCGCCTCCGGACGCGACGACAGAGTAGGACGCATCGATATAGGTAAGTTCGTCAGGGCGATCCGGCACCGTCAGCACGCCCAATGTGATCTGGTCGCCGGCCATAAAGGTCGAGTTGCGGGCGCCGGACAGGTAGACTTGCCACGGACCCTGCGTTTCGGAACCGCGATTGTCGACATAGACGCCGGCGCTGCCCGAGGTCATTGCCGTCTCGACCACCAAGCGGTGTTGGGCCGGGTCGCCGATGATCGGCTCGATGCGGCTGGTCAGTTTGACGCCGGGCACGTCGGACGCCAGGGACAGGCGGCGATCCAGTTCGCCGATGGTGAGGGGGCGCTGGTTCACCAAGGGCTTCAGGATCGGTTCGACGGCGCGTGCGCCATCGCCGGTCAGTTTCAGTTCCGAGATATAGCCTTCAAACACCACGATGCGGGCGGCGCCGATGGCGGGGTCGGTTTCGGCGACGACGGCGCGGGTCAGAAAATATCCGTCGTTGCGATAACGAGCGGTGATCGCATTGGCCGACTGCACGAGATCGTCCACCGAGACGCGCCGCGCCAACTGCTGGTCATAGGTGTCGGCGAGATCGGCGAGTGGATAGGCGCTCACCCCCTGGATCAGCATGCTGGTCAGGATCAGACATCCGGCGCATCCGGCGTCCGGCGTCGAGGCCGGCTCAGCGTCCGCGCGAACCGGTCCCGCGACAGCCATGGTCAGCACCGCCACCATCCCCCACAGGACGCTGATTGTTCTTAACCATGAAGTCGAAAAAATATGACGCACGCCGTTCTCCAAACACAGGAGATCATTTACGGCGTTCGGGCTAAAAATCGTGTTAATATCACCAGTTAAGAGCTTGGCAGGCACGTCCTGATATCCAGAACATCAAACAGAATGTCTGGAGTGTGTGTTGGCCAATCGATACGCAATATTCTTCGCGATCCTCTTCTTCTTTGTGCGCTACCCGACCCAGGCTCTGGCGGATGAATGGCGCATCAGGGAAGTGGCGGGCGTTGTTCGCGTGGCCATACCGGCGCGGCCCGCTGCAAACGGCTCGGTTGGGCAGGTATTACCGACCGGAACCAGCGTCACGACAGGCGGAAACGGCCGCGCGATGATCACGAACGGTCAGCAAAGGGTCGTGGTAGGGCCGAACAGTCGCACCACACTGGCGCCCGAAGTCGGCGGCATGACACGGGTTTTGCAGGACCTTGGTTCGGCCCTTTTCCAGGTCGATCGGCAGCGGCAACCGCACTTCCGCGTGGAGACGCCGCTGCTTGCCGCCGTGGTGAAGGGGACGACATTTACGGTCACTGTCGACCCCATGGGCGACCGCGTGCATGTCGCCGAGGGTCTGGTCGAAGTTCGCGCCAACAACGGCAACGCCGTCAGCGACGTAGCGGCGGGCGCCACCGCCCTGGTTCCGCGCCAACAACCGACCAGCGTCGAGGTTTCCACACCCGTTGCATCGGTTCCTATCGAAACGGCGCCCGTTGCGGCGCCGAGTCTGGATTACGAGGCCTTGACCGATGGTCTGGTCCAGAACCCCCCAGCGGCGGCGCCAGCAGCCACTACTGTGACGGCGTCCACATCAGGCGCCTCGACGGCCGCGACGACAACAACAGCGGCTACGACCACAAGCACGACTTCGGTTTCAGCGACGTCTTCAGCAGCGACGTCCACCGCTGCGGTAGGAAACTCCGCTTCAAGCGGAAACGCTTCACCGCCGCCAGCTGCAACCAACGCAAGCAATAATGCCGCAGCGGGCCCAGCTAACAGCGCCAATACCGGAGCGACTAATCCTGGCAACCCTGGCAACGGCAACCCCGGCTCGGGCAACCCCGGCAACGGCAACCCTGGCATCGTTAATCCGGGCTCGGGTAACCCCGGTTCCGGCAACCCCGGCAACGGCAACCCGGGCAACGGTAATCCGGGCAACGGCAACCCCGGCAACGGCAACCCCGGCTCGGGCAACCCCGGCAACGGTAACCCCGGTTCCGGCAACCCCGGTTCCGGCAACCCCGGTTCCGGCAACCCCGGCAACGGCGATCCAGGCAATGGTAACCCCGGCACCGGCAACCCTGGCAACGGCAAACCCGGCTCGGGCAACCCCGGCAACGGTAATCCAGGCAATGGTAACCCCGGCAACGGCAATCCGGGCAACGGCAATCCGGGCTCGGGCAACCCCGGCAACGGCAATCCGGGCAGTGGTAACCCCGGTTCCGGCAATCCGGGTAACGGCAATCCAGGCAATGGTAACCCCGGCACCGGCAACCCCGGCACCGGCAACCCTGGCAACGGCAACCCCGGCTCGGGCAACCCCGGCAACGGTAATCCAGGCAACGGTAATCCAGGCAACGGCAATCCGGGCAACGGCAATCCGGGCAGTGGTAACCCCGGTTCCGGCAATCCGGGTAACGGCAATCCAGGCAATGGTAACCCCGGCACCGGCAACCCTGGCAACGGCAACCCCGGCTCGGGCAACCCCGGCTCGGGCAACCCCGGCTCGGGCAACCCCGGCAACGGTAATCCAGGCAACGGTAATCCAGGCAACGGCAATCCGGGCAACGGCAATCCAGGCAACGGCAATCCGGGCAACGGCAATCCGGGCAGTGGTAACCCCGGTTCCGGCAATCCGGGTAACGGCAATCCAGGCAATGGTAACCCCGGCACCGGCAACCCTGGCAACGGCAACCCCGGCTCGGGCAACCCCGGCAACGGTAATCCAGGCAACGGTAATCCAGGCAACGGCAATCCGGGCGATGGTAACCCCGGCGCCGGTAACCCTGGCAACGGCAATCCGGGTAACGGCAACCCCGGCTCGGGCAACCCCGGCAACGGTAATCCAGGCAACGGCAATCCGGGCGATGGTAACCCCGGCGCCGGTAACCCTGGCAACGGCAATCCGGGCAACGGCAACCCCGGCAACGGCAACCCCGGCAACGGCAATCCGGGCAATGGTAACCCCGGCGCCGGTAACCCTGGCAACGGTAATCCGGGCAACGGCAACCCCGGCTCGGGCAATCCGGGCAATGGTAACCCTGGCTCGGGCAACCCCGGCAACGGTAACCCCGGTTCCGGCAACCCCGGTTCCAGCAATCCGGGCAACGGCAATCCGGGCAACGGCAATCCGGGCTCGGGCAGCCCCGGCAACGGTAATCCAGGCAACGGCAACCCGGGCTCGGGTAACCCCGGCAACAGCGATCCCGGCAACGGTAATCCCGGCAACGGCAATCCGGGCTCGGGCAACCCCGGCAACGGCAATCCGGGTAACGGCAATCCGGGCAATGGCAACCCCGGCGCCGGTAACCCTGGCAACGGCAACCCCGGCTCGGGCAACCCAGGCAATGGAAACCCCGGCAATGGCAACCCGGGTGGGGATGATCCCGGCAACGGTGGTCCTCGGCCTCCGAAGCGGTGACCATGCGCGCTGCTGCTGATGAACTCGGTCGACGTCGACTTTCTGTCGTCGTCTGGTCCGTGCTGATCCTGGCGTTCGCGGGCATTGGAATGCTCGCGAACGCCTTCCGGCCCCTTGACGACGTCTTCGCGTCTGCGCGGTTCTCGGTGCTGGAAAGGCCCGCCACCCAGAGCCTGACGATCGTCGAGATCGATTCCCGAAGCCTGGTCGCCGCAGAGGCCTGGCCATGGGATCGGCGACGGTATGCCCAGGCGATCGACAATCTGATTTTGGCGGGCGCGACCCTGGTCGCGGTCGATGTCGATTTCAGCGCGCCGTCGAACCCCGCGTCCGATCAGGCGCTGGCGGCGGCGGTATCGCGCCACCCCGGCCAGGTGGCGTTGGCGACTTTCGAACAGATGGAGTCATATGGCGCCGGCGAAAGACGCAGATCGGGCAATCGTCCGATCGCGCCGCTTCTGAATGATTCCTTGCTCGCTTCGGTCAATGTGCCTGTGGATGGCGACGGAAGGGTGCGCCATTACGATTATGGCGCCTCAGATGAAGCGCCGCCATCGGTCGCGGCCATCTTGGCCGATGCCTCGGTGCGACAGGGCGCTTTCACCGTCGATTTCGGGATCGAGCAGAAATCGATCCCCCATCTCAGTTTCGAGGACGTCTACAGCGGCCGCTTCGACCCCTCGCTCGTGCGCGGCAAGAAGATTCTGATGGGGGCGACGGCCCTGGAACTCGGCGACGAGTTCGCCACGCCCGTCGGACTGTTGCCCGGCGTCATCATCCACGCCCTCGCCTACGAAAGTATCGCTGACGGACGGGCCCTGGTCAGCCTTAGCCCGCTGGCGCTTCTGATCCTGTGCGCCGGGCTCGTCGCGGCTTTACAGCCTGTGAGAAGCGGGGGCGGCGCCCTGTGGCGGCTGGTCGTGCGCCATGTCGCCATCACGGCCTTGATCGTCATCGCGCCGATCGTGCTTCAGGCCTTGCTGCCGGTCAGCATCGACATCGCCGCGCTTCTTTTCACGCAGACACTGATGGCGATCTGGGCGACCCGCGTGGAGTTGACGAGGCAAGCCAAGGCGATCGTGCAGGCGCGAGAGGCCGGCCTGCTTCATCTGGCGATGCACCAGCCGGAAACAGGGCTTCCCAATCGCCGAGCTCTGCTGGCGGGCATCGACGACCTGATCGCCACAGCCGAGACCAACGTCGCCGTGTTTGCGATCGGCGTGGATCGCCATGCGGAGATGCGCGGGGTCGTCGGTTATGACGTCGCCAACACCTTGATGGTCCAGCTTGCCGACCGCTTGGCCAATTTGGCCGACGTGGACCTGGTGGCGCAAATCGCGTCCTCGGTGCTAGCCTTCTCGCGGGCCGATCTGTCCGTCGATCAGCAACACGCCCTGGCCAGATCGCTTCGCGCCGTGGAAACGACCTTCACCGTCGACGGCCAGCCTCTGGATTTGTTCGTCCGCATCGGCAGCGCCTCACAGGATAGGCAGTCGGCGAGCGGCGACGCCCTGATCGAACGGGCGACGACGGCGCTTAACCAGGCCGATCTCTCGGACGACCGTACGGTGCTTTATGACGAGGCGTCCTTTGTCGATCCCGACAACAACCTCGCCCTGATGTCGGAACTTCGCGACGCCCTGCGCAGGAGCGACGTCAGTCTGCACTATCAGCCCAAGCGCAAGACCTCGGATGGCTCAACGGCTTCGGTCGAGGCGCTCTGCCGCTGGCATCATCCCGTTCGCGGTCGGATCGGGCCGGACCTGTTCATTCCGATCGCCGAACAGACGGGACAGATCAGGGCGCTGACCGAATGGAGCATCGTTAAGGCGATCGAAGATCAGGCCGCGTTGAGGGCCCAAGGCGTTCATCTGGCAATCGCTCTGAATGTTTCGGGACGTCTTCTTGTGGATGAGGCCTTCCGGGCACGTGCGCTTCAGTTGATCGAGGGCTGCGACGCCGATCTCATCTTCGAAATCACTGAGACTGCCGTCATCGAAAACCCGAAGATCGCGGCGCAGGCGATCGCGGCCTATCGGGCGGCGGGTGTGCGGATTTCGATCGACGACTACGGCGCCGGCCTGTCTTCGCTCAGCTATCTGAAAATGCTGAACGCCGACGAGTTGAAGATCGACCGTTCCCTGATCCTTGATGTCCTCGACAGCGGGCGCGATCGCCTGATTATCAAATCCACCGTCGATCTGGCCCACGGCTTGGGCATGACCGTCGTCGCTGAAGGCGTTGAAACCGAGGAAGTCTTTGACGCCTTGTCGGCTCTGGGATGTGACACCATCCAGGGCTACTGGGTCTCGCGACCACTGCCTTTTGAAGGTCTGGTGAGTTTTTTGACACCATCCGAAAGCACAAAAGCTCTGTCCAACCCCCATCTAGGCACCGCTGCATAGAGCTTGAGGATCGTAACATAAGGCTTGGGGCAGCACGCGATTGGCGCTTGTTACAGGATTGATGGTTCTAACGTGCAGAAAATCGGGCATATTTTCCCACACTACGAATCTGAGGGTCGGGCGTTCGAATCGCTCCGGGTGCGCCACTTCTTTCAATGACTTGGTGATATGCGCGTGTTCATAGACGCATGGTGACAGTCGTTTTGCACATTCTTTACAGTCAACGCTCGGCTCGGATGGTCTAATCACCATCCAGCACGTCAACCGGGTTCGCAAACTGCGCCGCCGATGTTGTGTGGCCCGGTCCATCATTTGTCTTGATGGAAGACATGGGAACGTGCGGCGGGACGGTTCTGATAGCCACGGGCATCCAGCGTCAGTTTATGAGTTGAAAACTCAATCTCAGGGCGCCGGTAATGCCTTTGACGCCCATGCGCATGCAGATGGCGCGCAGGTGGGCGCGCACGGTGTGGATCGACATATCCATCTTTCGGCCGATGTCCTTCGGGGCCTCGCCTTGGGTCAGATGGGAAAGGACCAGGAGTTCAGCCCGGGTCAGACCGAATATGGCGCGTAGCGGCTCCATAACCTCCACGCCCATGCAGTGGGCCGGGCGCGCCGTGGCGAAGATGCGGTCGATCGCATCGGGCGCCGTCGCCAGATCCAGCAGGCACCAGGCGTCATCGCCGGCGCGAAACAGAAGGCGGCCGTGAGATTGTCGTCCTTCCAGCAGGCGGTTGGCCAAGACGTCGAACTCGCCACGATTGCGATGGGAGGGGCAGATAAAGGCCCCGCCAGCGCCCAGCACGCCCGCTGCAATCATGGCTCTGGCATTGGCGTTGGCGTGGATCACGCAGCCTTGAGGATCCAGAACGAACCGGGCGAGAATGTCGTGTTCGAACCAGGCGGTGCAGTCCGCACGGGGCAGGGGTGTCGGATTTCCGGTCGATCTGATTGGCGTCCGGCGCTGCCCAAACTCTCCTTGCAGGATTGCTGAACCAGCATGGCCGTCTGTTCGCGACGACGCCGCTATCTTTTGCTCATACATTTGCGCCACCCATTTCCGCAGGCTGTCCAAACCCGGATAGGGCTGTCAGCCTCAAGCTTACGATCTGTGTGTGCCGGCTCCTCCAAACAGCCGGCTCATCGCGTTAACTTTGTTACCAGTTTGACGGCCGGGTCGTAATCGCCGCTATGGGCTAACCATGATGGGGTATCTTTCGTCAGCGGGGCGATATGTCGATAGCGAGCACATCCTGATAGCGACCGGCCATCTGATCCTTGATCTTGCCCAAGGTGAACAGCATCGGCAGCGACATGCCGGCGAGGGTGCGGGGCGGATCGACCTCCTTGGTCCAGGGCGCCTGTAGATCGACCGGCGTCCCGTCCAGCTCGACCGCGTAGGCGACGCTGGACGTGGTCTCCGCGTCGCCCCGACGCTGCATCAGGCCGCGATGTTCGGACGTGATCGCGATGACCGACGGTGCGTTGGCGCGGACCTGGATGAAGATGCGCCGCGTCAGGCCGGTAGAGGCGTCACCGAAATCGACCACATCCACACTGGAACCGGAACCAAAGGCGCCAGCGGCGCCGGCCAGGTTCAGTTGTGCTCGGGGCGTGGAGACCAACTGAATAGGGACCGGGATTGGGGCAAGCAGAGCCGTTCCATCGGCGTCCTTGATCAGCAGCTTCAGGTCGGTGGCGTAGGTTCCGGCGTCGGGCACGGCGTCCACGACGATGGCGGCGTCCATCTGCGCCTGACCTGTCGCCTTGCCTGCAAGAGTGTAGCGGAAGACGCCAGGCTCGACGTCGGACGTCTGAAGCCCCGACGCCTCTCGCGGGCGGAACTGCACCCCCACGCCCCCAAGCGCCAGGCCGGACACAATCGCCCCGCCGTCGTCCACGACGGACAACCGCAGCTCGCAGACCTCGTCTGCCTGGTTCTTCAGGCCCAGATCGATGGCGCCGCTCGAGGGTCCCGCAGCGAAGGGATTGTAGTTGATGACGACAGTGCTGGGGCTCTGGGTCAGGGCAAGGTTGCAGGCTCTCGCCTTGGAGGCGGTTACGGCCAGGATCGCCGCCAGGACCAGCGAGACGATGACGGTCAGCGTTTCAGACCAGGTTGGAACCCGGAGCTTTCGGTCACCTTGCGCCTTGCGCCTACGGCGACGGCGGAGACGTGCGGATTTCGCCGACATCGACTGTTCCTTCCACTTTCTCGGGAATCACAAATTCTCCCACCACGGCGCCCTGGATCACCAGGCGATAGCGACCCGGAGCCAGGCCATCGGCGACAAACCGCCCGGAGCGGTTGGTGAAGAAGGGCTTGCCCTCGGCATCGGCCGGAGCGCCTGCCGCCTGGATGACGCCGCCGGCCAGAGCGACCGGCCCATTGGCGGACATCAGGACGCCTCGCGCGGTGCGAGACGCGTCGCTACCCACCACGAAGCGGTACCCGTTGCCGTAGCCGGGGAAGATGTTGACCACACCGCTACCCAGGTCATAGCCCTGCGGCAGCGGATCGGCCTCGATCTCGTAGCGATTGACGCCATAGCCGCGATCCAAGCCGACCAGAGCCGGACCCAGCCATCCGCTGTGCGCGACCGTATAGCCGCTGGAATCCGTCAGCTTGATGCGCGAACGGGAGAGGGTAGGGTGGGGCGTTGCGATGACGAAGCCCTCGCGCGCCGAACGTCCGACGCCAAAGGCGCCGCCGGCGTAACCGATCATCGTCGACATTCGCCACAACGACTCCTGGCGCGTGACCCCGCCGGGCTCGGACGAAACCAGCCGGTTCGATACGAGTTCGGCGTCGAACCGATTATTGATGTAGCGCAGGTCCGCCGTGATCGCTTGGTTGGTTCGATCTTGCGACAGCCGCAAGTCGCCGCTCAAGTCGTTGAGGCGGCCCGAAGATGCGCGTGACACCCCAACCTCACGCAGGTCGTTGTCGGTGTCGTAGCGCGCGGTGGTGCTCCAGCGCCCGCCGAAGCGCGACGTCAGCGTCAATCCGAAGCGGTCCTCGTCGCGGCCATCTTCGGTGGACCCGCGCTGCCAGGCCAGATTGACCGCGAAACGACGGAAAGTGCGGCCCAGGCCCAGGCTGAAATCGGTGCGATCCTTTTGTTCGCGACCCTTTACGAAAGCGACGCCGCCGCTGATCGAATAGTCACGAAAACGCACAAGCAGCCGCGCGGCGGCGCGCCATTTCTCGTTGTTGAAAGCGGACGGATCAAAGGCGCTCTGAAAATAGCGGCTGGTCGCCTGGGCCGACGCCACAAGGCGCGCATCAGCGGTCTTGCCCAAAGTCCTTTCGAGGAGATAGTCGACAGAGGCGACGTAGCCGTTTTTTCCGGTGTCGCCGTTGTGGCTGGCGGCGCTGCTCAGCTGGATCAGACCCAGTTTGGAACCCCACGTCGCTATGGCCCCGGCTTGCCCCTTTCGGTCGGCGATCTGAGCGTTGACGCCGACGGTCAGAACATCGGACAGGCCCTTGCGAACAAAGCCGCTCGCGGCCAGCGTCGAGCCGTACTGAAGATCTCCGCCTTCTTCCAGCAGTCCGGCCGACACCCCAAAATCCAACACGCCGCGATCCAGCAGCCCGGCGCCGCCGAACAGGTCGAACACAGCGATCTCGCGCCGACCGCTGTCGTCTTCGACGAGCAGGCGCACCGTGTTGGCGCCTTGCGCGAAGGGAAAGTCGCCAATGGAGTAGGGGCCGGCGTCCAGACGGATCCGTTCCGCCACCACGCCGTTCACCTCGACGACGACCAAGGCCGGACGGTCTAGGATGAACTGCCGGCGCCCTGCGGGACGCACGTTCTGGAATGGTCGAATGGTTGAATACGCGCGTGCGGCCGATAGCCCCAAAAACCTTTGCGAGCCCTGAAAACTGTCGATGGGGGGCGCGAACTCGCCGGCGGTCAGACGCACGGCGGATTTGAACACGTCCTTGGTCAGACGGATTTCGCGGCGCTGCCAGCGGCCTTGCGTGTTGTTCCCGTCGTAATCGACGCCGGTGGTCAGCGTGACGCCGTCAAACCCGCCGAGGTTGGCGAAAAAGTCGACGCCGCCCTGCAGCGGCGAAAAACGAGTGTCGGTGTGGGAGTAGAGTTGGGCCAGGGTGATATTCGCGCCGGCCGAAAAGTCCGCCGGTTGATCGAAGGCGGCAGGGTCGATCACCGGGGTCTGGGAGAAGCCGACATCGCGCCGTGCTCGGCTTTCCGGCGTGGATGTCGCAACGAAGGTCAGAGACAGGGGATCGAAGGTCAGAGAGAAGGTGTCGCTGACAAGGTCCGCCATATTGACCTTAGTCTGTGTCGCGATCCGGCCTGACAGAGTGGTGAAGAGTTCGGACCCGATCTGAGGCCGCAATAGGTCCAGCAGGGCTGTCGCATCCACCAATCCCTGGCCCTGGGCGTCGACCGAGCCGCTGATGTCGCCAAGATATTTGCCGTCGAGCGTTAGCGGCCCCTGGATCGGCGTAAAGACCGAGGACGGCCTGACCGAAGGAGACTGGTCCTGAATGGGCGGCGAAGCTTCGGTGACTGGGCGTTCGCTTTCGTCTCGATCGATGGCTACGACGGCGGAATAGTCCGGCGGCGCCGTGCGCATGACCTCATCGGTCAGCACGACGGGAGCGGCATGCGCCACGGTAGCCAACCCGCCCCCCATGCAGGCGACGGCCCCGATGCGGCGAAAGGCGGTTCGCGCTCCGGACCGCCCGCCCTTAAAGGACTTGCGGGCCATCGCCGGCCCTCACAGCAGCACGATAGAAGCGGTGAGGTCGCCGGATGCCGATGCGGCGAGGGCCGCCGGTATCTTCACCTGCCGCGTGGCGCCGCCGGCGATCACGCTGACCTGTCCGACATCCACTTCGGCGGCCGGCACCTCATGCGACTGTCCGTCCGCCGTCTTCAGGATGATCCTGGACTCACGGATATAGGCGAAGCCGGTCCCTGAATTATGGGCGGTCAGGATGACGTCGCCGTTCGGCTCGCGCGATACCGCAGTGACCTGCACTTCGGCGCGCGCTCTGGGCGGGGCTACGAACACATAGGTATTGATCGTGAAGGCGACCTGAATGTCAGCGCCGACGCCGCCGTCGCTGGGCGTTGTCTGCATATTGATCGGCAACTGAGCTGCGCGGACCAGATACATACGGCCCTCTTCGGTAGCGTCGCCCGTGTAGCGGACTTGGATCACCTGCTCGCGATTGGCCGGGATGACGGACTGGACAGGAAACACCGTGATGTCTTTGTCGTCTTCGACCAGAGACCGGGCGCCGTTATCATCGACCTGCATGCGATAGGTCTCGATTTCGACCGTCGCTGGTGTGGCGCTGTCGTTCCTGACGGTCATCCGATAGCTGGACCCATTGCCGGATGGCGTGATCTTCGAGATCATGGGCGACACGTCCATGGCCTCGGCCGGTGCAGTCGCGCCTGCCATCAGGACTGTCGTTAAAGCCGTTGCGGCCATCAGTGTCGCGAATACATGACGTGTCATTGTTGCCCCCGTTGTGTTGTCAGACTTCTCACGAAGAAGCAGGGGCCGTCCGAGGGCGGCCCCTGCATTTCGCGACGATCAAGCGGGATCGAGCGAGAAGGTGAAGGTTTCCGTATAGGTTCCGGCCGGAGCCGAGGCGGCGCCTGGACCCGAGGGGGAGGCAGCGCAACCCGAAGAGCCGGGGTTGCTCGGATCGCCCTGCGTTCCGCCCACACCGCTGCCGCCGGGGACGTTGTAGCAGAGGTTCAGGAACAGATCGCCGAAGACGCCGTCAGCCAGTTTTTGGCTGTAGCCGCCAGAGTTGGTGACTTGGGCAGGTTCGCCGGGATAGGTGTCGTTGGCCGCAAAGCCCAGGCTGGGGATTTCCGGCACGGACAGATCCCAATCGTAGTTGATCAGCTTGCCTGCCGCCGACTTGAAGTCGCCGTTGGCGGCGCTTGATGTCAGTTTGGCGCCGCTGGCGGCGTTGCACGACATCCGCAATGTAGTGACCTTCTGACGTACGCCGTTGGCGACCGCGACGTTTCCGCCTGCAACATTGGCCAAGCCGATGCCGCAGAAGTTGGTCACGGTGGTCGAGACGGTCACATTGGTCTGTGCGCTCGACACAGCCGGCATCGCCAGCAAGGCCGCAGCGGCAGTCGCCGCTGCAATAATATAGGTCCGCATAATATCCTCCAGCTTTTCAATATTTTCCCGCCCAATGAGACTGGGTGGGCTCCACAATGTCGTGGTGTCATCATCTATTCACCGCTGGAGGCGGCGTCGCATCGTCAAAGACACTATCGATGATTGCTTAGTCGATCTGCGCATCATTATTGGTGGTGCAAGGACACACCTTGAAGCTGAGCCAGCGTGTTGGTGTGAAAGTTCGACGCCACTTGGCGAGCGGTATTGAGCTGGATCGGCTTCGACGGCGGTCACTCCCCTAACTCGGGTATGTCAATTGGCCCGGTCTGTGGATAGGACGGTGTGGTGAACTGCGCCTGAGAACGCTCGACGCTTGGAATGGCTGTTTACGTGTCGAGCATCGAGGCCCAGCCACGAGGGAGGGTTGAGATGATTGTGGGCGTGACGGGCTTTCTTGCTGTCGGGAGTGAAATCGGCGACTGCGATCCACGACAGGCGAACCTGAACTTCGACGATGACGCCGAGCTCATACCGCCCTGGTCTCGCGCCATCGCGGCTTGGGTCAACATCGATCCTCGCGCCAGGATGTTGTTATCGCGATCGGGACGAATCGGTTGGGCCAACGAAGCCGCCTATCGAATGTTGAAGGACGCCGGCGTGTTCCGGCTCATTGACGACCATCTTGTCTCCGACAGTGCTCAGACGGCTGCGGCGCTGGCGCGCCTTCTGAGAGACGCTGTGCCCGGCCAAGCGATCTATGCGGTCACATCGACGGATGCGGATCGACAATGGCTTTTGCGCTGTCAACAACTGATACCCGGCGATGACGACAGCATCGGTTTTGCCGCACACCGAATGGCGGACCGTGTTTCGTACGAAGCAATGCTCCAGATTCACCACCTGACACCCTGCGAAAAACACATCGTGACGATGATGTTGGCGGGGATGGAGACGGGGCGTATTGCTCAAAAGCAGGATATCTCCATCGAGACACTGCGCACTCACATCAAACATGCCTATCGCAAGTTGGACGTCAGCAGTCGTGGCGAACTATTCGCCAAGGCTGTGGACTTCGCGGGTCTTTAGGCCGGCGCACGATTCGGGCGGAGACGTAGGCTCCGTTTGGCGGGCCATTGCGTGAACATGCCGTTCGGTCCGGGACGCAGCGGCGGATCGAGCTATACGTTCAGGGGCGCTCCGATTTTCGTGGCAATCTCCCGGCCCGCTATTGGCGCCGGCCACACAAACGCTTAACCGTGCCTGATATACAACCCATGATGGTAATCGTGAGGTTGGCATGCGGACGTTCGGACCTATTCCTTCTGCAAGGCGACGCGGGCGCGAGGGCGTGGCGGCGGTGGAGTTTGCGCTGGTGGGGCCGATCCTGGTCCTGCTGCTGATCGGCATCGTCGTCTATGGCGGCTGGTTTCTGATGGCCCAGTCGGTTCAGGCCTTGGCGTCGGAGGGCGCCAGGGCGGCGATCGGGGGGCTGGACGCTGCCGAGCGCGACGGCCTGGCGCGGCGCGAGGTCAGCGAGGCGGTGCGGGGCGTGGCGCTGAACCCCGATCACACGACCATCGAGGTGATGGAGGACGCCGGCCGCCTGCGGGTCGTCGTCGTCTATGACGCCAGCGACAGTCTGATCATGGTGCTGGGCGGAATGCTGCCGCGTCCGCCGTCTGTGATCCGGCGTTCGGCGGTCATCCATGTGGGCGACTACTGATGAGCGTCCGGGCGCCTTGTCTGCTGCTCCGGTTCGGCGCCGATCGGCGTGGGGCGGTGGCGGTGATCGCGGCGGTCGCGGGCGGTCTGTTGTGTCTGTTCACGGCGGCGGTGATCGACCTGGGTGTTCTGGTTCTGCACACCCGCCGGGTTCAGGGGGCGGCGGATCTCGCGGCGCTGTCGGCGGTGCGAAACTTGGCGCAGGGCGAGGGCGCAGTTTCGCGCGCGGCCCAGGCGACGGTCGAGGCCAATGTCGCGCCCGACGTCTCGGTTACGGTGGCGACGACGCTGGGCGTCTATACGCCCGATCCAGCCAAGGCGCGCAAAGACCGGTTCATGACAGGCGGGGTGAAGCCGAACGCCGCACGGGTCGAGGTCACCAGTCGCGCGCCAATGTTCTTCACGCCGCTGTTGCTGGGCCGCGATCAGGTGCGGGTCACCCGCCGGGCCACGGCGACGACGGGCGGCGGGACGCCCAAGGCCATGATCTCGATCGGATCGCGTCTGGCGCGGCTGGACGGCGGTGTGGCCAATCAGGTGCTCGGCGGCCTGACCGGGTCCAAGATGTCGCTCAGCGTCATGGACTATCGTCGTCTGATCGATCTGGACGTCAATTTGCTGGGGTTCACCGACGCCCTGGCGACCGATCTGGGCGTCCAGGTCGGCGACTACGACCGGCTTCTGGCCACCCAGGTCGACGCCGGCCGCGCGTTGAGGGTGCTGGAGCGCGTGGCGGGCGGCCAGGACGGCGGGGCGCTGGGCAAGCTGGCCTCGGCCTCGGTCGGGACAAAGGTCAGGCTGGGCGATCTGATCGGGCTGGAGGCGCGTTCGCCCGACGGGATCCGCGAGGGACTGGACGCCTCGGTGTCGGCCATGGATCTGGTCATGGCCATGCTGGAGGTCGGGGGCGGAGATCGGCAGATTGCGCTGAATCTGGGCGTGCCGACAGGGCTGGCCGATCTGAAGACTAGCCTGGCGATCGGCGAACGCCCCAATCGCTCGCCCTGGCTGACGGTGACGGACGACGGCCAGCCGATCATCCGCACGGCTCAGGCCCGGCTCTATGTGCGGGCCAGGACGGCGCAATCCCTGTCGGGTCTGGCGCGGGTCGAACTACCGATCCTGATCGAACTGGCGGCGTCCGAGGCGCGGCTGAAGTCGCTGTCCTGCGGTCCGGCGCGCGCGGTCGAGGTCGATGTGCGGCCGGGCCTGGCGCGCGCATCGATCGGTGTGGTGGACGAGGCCAGGCTGGGCGACTTCAAGACCCCGCTGACGCCCCAGCGCGCGACCCTGCTGTCGGTCCTGGGCCTGGTCAGCATCACCGGCAAGGCCGATGTCGAGGCGGCGGACATCGGTTTCAGGCCGCTAAGGTTCGACGCGGGCGACATCGACAATCAGCGCACCAAGACCATGGCCTCGCGCGGCTTCGCCAGCGGGGCGGTCACCAGCCTGCTGGCGCGGCTGGACGTGGATGTGAACGTGATCGGCTTAGGCCTGGGGCTCGGCGACCTGACCAAGGCGCTGGGGCGGCTGCTGGAGCCGCTGGGGCCGGTGCTGGACGGCGCGCTGAATCCGGTACTGGACCTGTTGGGCCTGAAGCTGGGCGAGGCCGATGTGACGGTCCACGGCCTGTCCTGCCCGACGTCGGGGCGCGCGACCCCGCGTCTGGTCGGCTGAACCTTAGCCGCGGGCGGGCCGCAGGCCTTCGGCCGAGGCCTGCTGCATGGCCGGACGCTTTTGACCGCCCGAGGCGATGATGCGGTCGATGCGGGCCTTTTCGGCGCGGAAGGCGGTCAGGTCGGCGCCGGCCAGTTCGGTGCCTTCCTGGGTGCGCACGCCGGCGGGATTGATCCGCTGGCCGCCGCGCCACAGCTCATAATGAAGGTGCGGACCGGTCGAGGCGCCGGTCGAGCCGACGTAGGCGACGATCTGACCCTGGCTGACCCGCTGGCCGGCGCGGATGCCCGAGCCGTAGCGCGACAGGTGGCCGTAGCCGCTTTCCAGGCCGTTGTTGTGGCGGATGCGCAGCCAGTTGCCATACCCGCCCCAGCGGCGCGCCTCGACCACCACGCCATCGGCGGGGGCCACGACCGGCGTGCCGGTTCCGGCGGCGAAGTCGATGCCCTGGTGCATCTTCTTGTAGCCCGAGATCGGGTGGGTGCGGAAACCGAAGTTGGACGACACGCGGCGGAAGCTCTGCAGCGGCGTGCGCATCATGGCGGAGCGCAGGTTCTTGCCGTTCGAGTCGAAGAACTGAGCTTCCTTCGCGCCGGCGGGCTTGAAGCGATAGAAGGTGACGCCGCGCAGTTCGGCGTACATCAGGTCGCCCACGTCCACCGTGCGTCCGGCCTCGGTCACTTCACGGTCGAAGACCATGGTGAACTCGTCGGAGGCGCGGATGTCGCGCTGCATGTCGAACTTGGTGGCGAACAGGCGGCTCGCGGAACGGACGATGGAGGCGGTGGCGCCCAGTTCACGCGCGCTGGCGGACAGGCTGCGCTCGACATCGCCCTTCAGGACGACGGTCTCATGGGTGACTTTTTCTTCCAGCGAACGCAGGCGCAAGGCGCCGTCGAAGCTGCGCGATACGGTCAGCTGGGACGCCGGGCCGGTGCGCATCGTCAGGCCGATCAGGCGGGCGTCGCCCCGGCCGTTGCGCGGCTTGGCGATGGCGGTTTCGAACTTCAGTCCGGCGCGCAGATCGGCGAGGTCAAAGGCGTTGGCGACGGTGGCGGCGACGGCGCTGGCTTCTTCGGGCGCGACGCCGGTGCGGCGCACGGCCTGCTCGAAGGTTTCGCCGCGGCGGATCTGGACGTTGACGGCCTCGGGCGCGGTCAGGCCGGCGGGCGCGTTGGCGGCGGCGAAGGCCTTGGCTTCCATGGCCGCCATCTGGACCGAGGTCAGGGCGGGAACTTCTTCGGCCTGAGCGGGTTGATAGGCTCGACCAGCGAGCATCGCCACCGAGATTGCAGCCGCCGCCGTGAGCATGTGCGGCGCGAGCCGCATCGGCTGGCGGCGTGGGTCGAACTGAGCCATCGGTCCCCGTCGTATTGCGACGCCTTTGGCGCCAAAGCTTTACTCGTTCTCGAAGATCGCGCCGTATCGCCCGTGGCGCGAAGGCGGTCCTATACCGCGCTTGTCTCATTTTGGAAAGCAGACCGTTACAAACGGTTAACGTGCGTCAGACAAAGCTCGACGGCGCAGGGATCCCGACCGGCCGATTCGCCGTTATCTGGCCCAGCTTGACCGGCAGGAGACGGGCGCCGAAAACCGACCGTCATGCTTTGATCTTGTTCTGGGGATAAGGATGACCAAGGTGGACGGCCCGCTGTTTCAATCACGCGATCGAGCCGTTTGACCGACACACCGTCCAAGCCAAAGCCGCAGGCCAAGACCCGTCGCATCCTGCGCGCCGTGGCCGTCGGGGTTCTGATCCTGGCGCTGCTGATTGGCGTGGTGGCCGCCCTGATCTATCTCAATCGCCGTGCTGTGGCCCGCAATGTCCTCGTCGGCTGGCTGGACCAGCGCGGGATCCCGGCCGATGTCGAGGTGGAGCGGATCGAGATCGACGGCTTCGTCGGCCGCATCCGCATCGGCGATCCCGAAAATCCCGATGTCGTGGTCGAGCGGGCCGAGGTCGATTACGCCGTCGCCCTGCCGTGGTCCAGGTCGGGCCTGGGCGTCACCCCCAGCCGCATCCGCCTGCTGCGACCGGTCGTCCGCGCCAGCTGGAAGGGCGGAAAGCTGTCGTTCGGCTCGCTGGACCCGCTGATCAAGGAATTCACCGGCGGGCCGCCGCGCCCGGATTCGCGCGGACCCCTGGTCATCGTCGAGGGCGGTCGCGGGCGGTTGAATACGGAATACGGGCCGGTCGATCTGCTGGCTGACGCCCGGATTGACGACGGCAAGCTGATGCGGCTGGCGGCGCGCCTGCCGAAAGCCGCGCTGAAGAGCGGCGAAACGCAGGCCCAGGGCCTGTCCGGCCTGCTGGACCTGACCACAACCGGCGACCGGATGGCGATCAAGCTGTCGGCCGCCGCCGACAGCTTCACCACACCGGCGGCCCGAGGACAGGGGGCTGCGCTGACCCTGACCGGCGATCTGCCCTATCCGGATCTGAAGACGCGGCGCGGCGACGGCCGGGCGGTTCTGGACGCCCGCCTGACGGGCGAGCGCCTGGGAACCTCGACGCTCAGCGCCCGCAGCGCCGATGTCGCCGCGCGGTTCGACGGCGCCGTCTCCGGCTGGATCGAAACCTTCCGGCTGGACGGCGAGGTCACGACCGCGCTGAAGGCGGCGGCCGTCGAGGGCGCAGACCTGCGCATCGCCGATGTCGCCGCGACGGCGACGCGCGGCAAGCTGACGGTGTCGCGCGACGACGCCGTGCGCTGGCGCATGCAGGGGCCGCTGGCCCTGACCGCCGGTTCGGGACGGACGGGTCAGACGACGATCGGCGGACTGTCGTTGACGTCGCGCGACCTGGCCTTGGGCGGCAAGGACGCGGCCTTCGAGGCGACTGGGCCTTTGAGCGCGACCTTCGACCGTTTCTATTTCGGCGACCTGGCGCTGAAGCGCGGTCGCGCCGATGTGGACTTGGACGTGGTCAGCGACGGCGGGATTCAGATCGCGGCGAACGGATCGCTTCGCGCCGCGGACGGCGCCTGGCCCCTTTTCGGCGCGGTGGGCGCCGACGACATCGCCGAGCTGGCCGAGATGAAGCGCGCGCTGGGACGCTTCGCCCTGAATGCGCCCGCCGTCCGCTTCGCCACGGGCGCGGCCGGCACGACCGTCGCCCTGTCGCGTCCCGTGACCCTGACGCCCGCCAACGGTGGCGTCCTGACGGTGGCTCAGGGTCAGGGCGGCGCCTATCAGGCCGAGCCGGGGCGACTGGGCGGCGGGGCGCTGACCCTGACCGCCACGCGCGGCAAGGGCCTGCCGGAAATGTCCGTCGCGGTCCCGAACTGGCGCCTGACCGAGGGCGGGTTCGAAGCGACGCTGGACGGTCGCGCCCGACTGGATTTCGACCTGGCGCGCGGCATCGACGCCCGGACGCGCGGCGTCCTGGCCCTGAACGCCGGCCCGCTGACCTATGCGACATCGGACTGCGTCGACCTGACCGTCGAGCGGCTGGAGCTTGACGAGAACGACGTCCATCAGGTCGCCGGCAAACTGTGTCCCCAGGGCGTTCCGCTGTTGACGTCCAGGGACGGCGTCTGGCGCGTCGCGGGCGGGTTCAGTCAGGTGTCGGCCCAGGCGCCCTTCCTCGGCATGCGGTTCGCCGACGCCGCGGGCCGTGTCACGATCGACGGGACCAAGGCGGGCATCGGCCTGACCGCCAATGTGGCCGCCGCTCGCGTCATCGACGCTCTTACGCCCGAACGGTTCGAACCGCTTTCCGCCTCAGGATCTGCGACGCTGGCCAACGAACGCTGGAGCGGCGCCTTCGATCTGAAGGGCACGGGCGCGGCCGCCGCCTATGATCTCGGCCGCCTGACCCTGGCGCACGATGGCCGCACTGGATCGGGCGGCATCGTCATCACCGCCCCGAAGGTGACCTTCGCAGAGCATGGGCTTCAGCCGGCGATGCTCAGTCCGCTCGCCGCCGACTTCCTGCAGTCGCCGGTCGAGGGCGCCGTCAGCTTCGACGGGCGTTTCGACTGGACCAAGGACGCCGAACCGACCTCCAGCGGCCATCTGGTCACGCCGGGGCTGGATTTCGTCAGTCCGGTCGGGGCGGTGAAGGGGCTGCGCGGCGACATCGTCTTCAGCAGCCTGACACCCCTGGTCACCGCCCCAAACCAGAAGCTGACGGCCGACAGTTTGGCCGTCGGCACGGCGGTCACGGCGCTGGATGTGACCTTCTCGATCAATGAGGCCGGGGTGCTGATCGACGGCGCCCAGGTCGTCGCCGGCGGCGGCACCGTCTCGGTCGAGCCCTTCACCGTGCCGCTGGACGCGAGCCAGCCCTACAGCGGCGTGATCGTGCTGGACCGGGTGCAGCTTGGCGATATCGTCGCCGACACCGGCTTTGACGACAAGGTGCAGCTGGACGCCGTCGTCTCGGGCCGCCTGCCCTTCATCATGGACCCCAAGCGCGGGCTCAAGATCACCGCCGGCAAGCTGGAGGCGGTCCAGCCGGGCCGCCTGTCGATCAAGCGTGATGTCCTGACCGACGTCGCCGCCAGCGGCGGCGGCGAGGTGTCGGAGAACGTCGTCGAGGACCTGGCCTATCAGGCGATGGAGAACCTGTCCTTCGATCAGCTCAGCGCCGATGTGAACAGCCTGGACGGCGGACGTCTGGCGGTCCTGTTCCACATTCGCGGCCGCCACGATCCTCCCAAACGCCAGGAGCTTCGCCTGACGATCGGCGAACTGATCAGCCGCCAGTTCCTGAACCGCAAACTGCCGTTGCCGTCGAACACACAGATCGATCTGACGCTGGACACGACCCTGAACGCCAACCAGCTGATCTCGGATCTGCTGGCCGTCAATCGCGCCCGCCAGGGGCAGCAGGAGGCGACGCCCGCGCCCGTCCCGGCGCCCGCCGATTGAACTTCACCATTCAGCGCGCGTTCATTGGACGGCGTGCTATTAGAGACATCACCCTCGGCCGAACCGGAGCCCATGTCATGATCCACAAGCGCCAACTGGCCGGCCTCGGGTTCGGAGCCGTCGTCGTCGCCCTCGCGGCCTGCGCCCCGACCATCCGTCTCGAGGTCGCGCCGATCCAGATCTACGCCAAGCTGGACGCCGACGTTCGCGTTCGTCTGGACCAGGAGCTGCAACAGCTGTTGCAACAGAACCCCAACCTCTTCTGATTTCCCGCTTCTCTCTGAAAGGGACAGGCTGACATGACCTTCCGCAAACTCTTCGTCATCGGCGCCGCCGTTGCGGCCCTGGGCGTAGCGGGCGCCGCCCTCGCCCAGACCAGCGCCCAGAAGGCGCAGATCGACCAGGCCAAGGCCGCCGGCGTCGTGGGCGAGCAGGCCGACGGTTATCTGGGCTTCCGCACCCCGACCTCGGACGCCAGCCTGCGCGCCGCGGTGGACGCCACCAACTCCGGCCGCCGCGCCGCCTATGCCCGCAGCGCCGCCGACGCGGGCACCTCGGCGGATGTCGCCGGGGCCCGGATGTTCGAGGCCCAGCTGCTGCCCCGCATCTCCTCGGGCCAATGGTACCGCAACGCCCAGGGCCAGTGGGTCCAGCGCTAAGGACCGCAAGTTTCCCACCCCTCGGGCGATATCCCGGGGGGTGTTTTTATCTGGGCGATCAGTGACGGCGTCAGGCGGCGGCGCGTCGATCCATCAGCGCGGGCGCCAGCAGCCCTTCGGCCAGCGCCCTGACCACCGGCACGGCGACGGCGTCGCCCATCAGCTTCAGCGCCGCGCTTTCGCTGGACGGCAGGCGATAGTCGTCCGACACGCCCATCAGCCGCGCGGCCTCGCGCCCCGTCAGCCGCCGAACCCGCGCCCGGCCCTGATCGCACACCACCACATATTGACGCGACGAGCCGCCAGCCGGCGTCCTCAGGCATCCGGCCAGACCATCGAACCGGATTTCCAGCCGCTGGACCTTGCGGCCGTTCTCGGTCCGCACCCGGCGATAGGCGGCGCCGACACAGCGCCGGCCAGACGCCAGGGCCGACGCGATCCGGGCGCGGTGCAGCGGCGCGGCCAGGGCCAGGATGGCGTCCGCATCATCCAGCCAGCAGACGGCGTCGTCCGGCTCCAGAATGGCCGCCAGGTCCAGATTGCGCTGCGACGGCGCGGGCAGCGACCACCAGGCCCAGGCCGCCTTGACCGCCTCGGGCAGGCGCGCGTGGGCGGCGACCAGACGCGGTGAATGGAAGGGGTGGGTCGGACCGGCCGCGCGCGGCGCCTCCCCCTGAATGGCCACGACGAAAAGACGCGGGCGCGACTGGGGCAGCCAATGGGCGGCGTCCATCTCCAGCGCGCCGACCGTATAGCCCGCCTCGACCATCGCCGTGCAGACGGCCGCGAAATCCCGCCCCACTTCGGTCCCGGGCCCGGAGCTCAGCAGGCCGATGACGTTCTCCAACACGATCACGCGCGGGCCGCGTCCCTCTGCCGCCAGCCCCTGCATCAGCCGCCAGAAGCCCCAGAAGGCGCCCGACCGCCCGGCCTCCAGCCCGCCGCGCGCACCCGCCAGGCTGACGTCCTGACAGGGCGACGAAGCCCAGGCCATGTCCGGCCGTCCCGGCAGATCTTCGGTGGTCAGGCTCCAGACATCGCCCTGACGAAACGGCGTGTGCGGATGATTGGCTTTGAAGGCGCGTGCCTTGGCCGCGTCCATGTCGTTGGCGAAGACGGTGTCGATGCCGGCGGAGGACAGTCCCAGCCCCGCCAGGCCGCCCCCGGCGAAGAACTCGAATGCGGTGGGGCGAATCGACATGGGATCAGCATAACCCAGCCGCGCCCCTTGACCGAGGGCGGCGGGGACCTCACCTGCGCCCGAACCAAAAGGAGCCGTCATGCGCCTCATCGCCGTCGCCCCGCTCGCCATCGCCTTGGCCGGTCTTTCGCTCAGCGCCTGTTACGACCGCGAGGCGTCCAAGCCCAAGCCGGCGCCGCAGCCCCAGGCCGCCGTCACCCTGGGCGGGGTCGATCTGGGCCAGCCGGTGCGGGCGCTGGGGACTGAACCCTTCTGGGGCGTCGAGATCACGCCGGACGCCCTGATCTACACCCGCGTCGATCAGCCGACCCAGCGCGCGCCGAACCATGGCGCGACGGTGCAGGGCACCGTCGCGACCTTCGCCAGCTCGACCAATCTGAACAAGGCGCTGAACGTCGTGCTGATCGCCACCGAATGTTCGGACGGCATGAGCGACCGCACCTATCCGCTGACGGCCAAGGTCGAGATCGGCGACGACGAACTGACAGGCTGCGCCGCGCCGGCGTCGATGCTGACCACCCAGCCCGCGCCCTAGCGCGTGATCGTTTCGGATCGGGGCGCAACGCGGCCCCGTCCGAAGCGTGAATCATGCGCTCAAAGAGAGCCTCACCACCATTCGGCGTCGCGCAGCATCCGGGCGTAGCGGCGGCTGACGGGCGCCGACAGGCCGCCGTCCAGCGTCAGGGTCGCGCGGCCGTCGCCGCGTTCGACGGCGCGCACCGCCTCGCGCGCCACCCACCAGCTGCGTGCGTCTGGGCGCCCTCCAGCCCCTCCAGCTCTTCCACGGCGTCCGACAGCCGCATCAGGATCAGGTCCGACCCCCGGTCGGTGTGGATGCGCAGATAGTGGTCCTCGGCCTGCACCGCCCGGATCGTCGCGCCTTTCAGCTTGATCGGCAGACGGTCCAGAAACCGAACCGGGCGAGCCGCTGTCTCGGTCGGCGCCGCATGGGTCTGGACTGGCGTGGCCCGCCCCAGAAAGACGTTCAACGTCGTCACCGCCGCCGTGATGACCACGACGGGCACGACCAGTTCCGGCAGCACCGCCAGCGGATAGAGTCTCTGGGCGAAGAACAGGCCCGTCGCCGCCCAGACCAGCACGCACAGCGGCCCGGTGATGATCACGACCATGACCGCGATGCTCAGCCAGGGCCGCTCGTCCGAATCCAGGAACCGGCTGACCAGCACCCCGCACAGATGCCCCCACAGTCCGCCCAGCACCATGACCAGCACCCAATAGGCCAGCCGTACGGGCAGCGATGCGCCCGCGCTGCCGAAGGCGCCGGTCACCGCCAGAAAGACGCCCGCCAGAACGGCGACGATGAGGCCGCGCAAGAAGGTGCGGCGGCGGTCGGCGGCAGGGGCGGTCATCAGGGCTTTCGCAGTCGGAAGATCGCGCCTTGAAACCACGATTTTCGGCCGGGCGAAAGCCGGGCGCGCGACGGCGCCCCGGCGTGACCGATCAGCCCTGGCGCGGGGTCATTCCCGCCACGGCGCGGAAGCCGGCCGCCGCGAACCGGACCATATAGTCGCCCGCCGTCTCCAGATCGCCGGATCGCGCCCGCCCGTTCGACAGCCGGTCCAGGCGCCCCGTCTCGCCCAGCGTCAGGGTCAGGGCGCCCGACAGATTGTGATAGCCCCAATACAGATCGACCTCGCTGGCGCCCGGCAGCACCTTGGCGATCAGTTCGATCAGCCGGTGGATGGCCGGGTCGAAATAGCGCGCCATCGTCTCGCCGCCGAAACTGGGGTTGGCGTTGGTCTGGGCCACCAGGGCGGAATAGTGTTTCCAGCCCGGCCCGCCCTTCAGCGACCATTCGAACGGCGGCCGCAGAAAGGCCTCCAGCAAGCCTTCCAGCGTCATGTCGTCGCCCGCCGTCTCGGCATAGCGGTCGATGGCGGCGACGCGATCGTCGTTCCAGACCTCGGCCCGGCGCAGGAAGACCGCGTCGAACAGCTCGCGCTTGGCCCCGAAATAGTAGTGAACCAGAGCCGTATCGACGCCCGCCTCGCGCGCCACCTCGCGGATGGTGACGCCGTAGAAGCCGTGTTTGGAAAACAGGTCCTCGGCCGCATCAAGGATCAGATCGCGCGTCTCGCCCGCCGCCTTGGCCTCGGTCTTGGGCGGCCGGCCGCGCCGCGCCGGGGCAGCGCCCGCCGCCTTGCGGCGCGCGGCGGCGACGGGGCGGGAAAGGGTGGCGGCGTCCGGCTTGCTCATCCGGCAAGGCTAGGCGCACGACCGCGACGGTGCAACGGCGCCACGGTCGGGGACCCAAGTGACGTTGCGTCAGTCCAGTGTTTGACAGACGGCCGAAACCGGGTAGGTTCCGTGAAAATCATTGAACGCTGAATAAAAGCGTCCATCGGGCTGGAAACGACAAAGGGGTCTAGGATCATGAACCGTCATGTGAAGTGCGCGCTGCTGGCCGGCGCGGCGTGGGGCGTGCTTGCGGGGGCCACGGTCGCCCAGGACGCGGAGGCCGCAGCTCAGGCGGCGAACGCCGACCAGAGCGCGGCGACCGTCGACGACATCGTCGTCACCGCGCGCCGCCGCGACGAGCAGCTGAAGGATGTGCCGATTGCCGTGTCCGCCCTCAGCGCCGAGCGTCTGGAACAGACGGGCGCCGTCAACATCACCGCGCTCCAGCAGCAGACGCCGAACGCCACGGTCCAGATCGCACGCGGCTCCAACTCCACCCTGATCAGCTTCATCCGCGGCGTTGGCCAGCAAGATCCGCTGTGGGGCTTCGAGCCGGGGGTCGGCCTCTATGTCGACGACGTCTACGTCGCCCGTCCGCAGGGGGCCGTGCTGGATATCTTCGACATCTCGCGCATCGAAGTGCTGCGCGGACCGCAAGGCACCCTCTACGGTCGCAACACCATTGGCGGCGCGATTAAATACGTCACGAAACGTCTGGGCCAGGATCCCAGCCTGACCGCACGCGCTGAGGTCGGCGCCTATAACGAGCACAACTTCCTGCTGTCGGGTTCGGTCCCGGTCGGCCAGACCTTCGCCATCGGCGGTGCGGTCGCCACCTATAACCACGACGGCTATGGCAAGAACCTGAACACCGGTAAGGACCAGTACGACAAGGACGTCACCGCCTATCGCGCCAGCGCGGAATGGACGCCGAACGACAACCTGTTCTTCCGCTTGGCGTGGGACCGGGTCGAGGACAACTCCAGCCCTCGCCACGGTCACCGCGAGGTCACCTCGACCGACGGCCTCTGGCGCGCGCCGGCCGGCAAATACGACACCTACGCCGGCATCACCGGCGAGCAGAAGGTCGTGACTGAGGGCGTGGCCCTGACCGGCGAATACCGGGTCAACGACATGCTGACGCTGAAGTCGATCTCGGCTTATCGTTCGGGCGACACCGCCACCATCATCGACTTCGACCAGACGCCGAACCCGACCCTGGACGTGCCGGCTATCTACGCCGACCACCAGTTCAGCCAGGAGTTCCAGGCCCTGTTCACCGGCGAGCGCTGGTCCGGCGTGGCCGGCGTCTATTATCTGGATGGCACGTCGTCAGGCGTCTTCGACACCATCGCCGGCAATCTGGGTCTGTCGATCGCGGCAGCCGGGTCGGTGGACACCAAGTCCTTCTCGATCTTTGGCGACTTCAGCTACGACCTGACCGATCGCCTGCACCTGTCGCTGGGCGGCCGTTACACCCGCGACGACAAGGACGCCGCCGTCCTGCGCCAGTTCTATCTCGGCGCCACGCGCAGCCCGCTGACCGGCGGCACGCCGCGCGCCGTCTTTGCGACCCGCACCAACTATACAGCATCGGACACCTTCGAGAAGTTCACGCCGCGCGCCAGCATCTCGTATGACTTCAGCGACGAAATCACTGGTTACGCCTCGGTCAGCCAAGGCTTCAAGTCGGGCGGTTGGGACATGCGCGGCGACGCAGCCTTGGTGCCCCAGACGGTCAACGGCTACCAGCCCGAGACGGTCACCACCTATGAAGTCGGACTGAAGGGATCGGCCTTCGATCGCCGCATGAACTTCGCTTCGGCGATCTTCTACTCCGACTACAAGGACCAGCAGATCACGACCCAGCAGGTGGCCACGCCGCCCGCCGTCGGCATCGCGTCGGTCGTCGACAACGCCGGCGCCTCGACCATCTACGGCTTCGAGCTGGAAGGGTCGGCCTATCTGACCAGCGACATCACCGCCAACTTCTCGGTCGGCTATCTGAAGAATGAGTTCGACGAGTTCATCACCCGCATCACGGGCACGCCCGTCGATATCTCGAACCTGCGCGAGCCCCAGAACTCGCCGGAATGGTCGGCCTATTACGGCATGACCTGGCGCGGCGACATCCTGGGCGGCGAAACCCGCGTCACGCCGTCGCTGTCCTACCGTTCGGATTACCATCTGTTCGACACGCCGGACCCGATCCTGGATCAGAAGGGCTATGTCCTGGCCGACGCCAGCGTGGTCTGGACGGCGCCGAGCAAGCGTTGGGAGGTCGGCCTGTTCGGTCGCAACCTGACCGACGTCCGCTACAAGGTCGGCGGCTACAGCTTCCCGGGCGCCACCTACAACAACTCGATCAGCGCCTTCTACGGCCCGCCGACCACCTATTCGGCGCGCCTGACCTACCGGTTCTGATCTCCATTCCTAACGCCTGACGACGAGGGGCGGCGGTCTCCGGGCCGCCGCCCCTTTTCGCTCCGCCAGGCCTATTTTGCACAGGGCGGACTTGCGGCTAGGCTCGCCTCAACAAACAACAAGACGCCGAGGGGAAACGCCGATGACGACGGAGACGCTGACGGTCCAGGAGGCGCGGCCCGAGCGGCCTGAGCGGCCCGGCTACCGCTACTATGTGCTGGCGGTTCTGATCCTGATCTACATGCTGAACTTCCTGGATCGCCAGATCATCGGCATCCTGGCCGCGCCGCTGAAGGAAGAGTTCGGCATGTCCGACAGCCAGTTCGGCCTGTTGGGCGGCATCGCCTTCGCCTCGGTCTATTCGACGCTGGCCATTCCCCTGGCCTGGCTGGCGGACCGGTTCAGCCGGGTCTGGATCATGACCGGCGCCCTGGCCGTCTGGTCGGGCTTCACCGCCCTGTGCGGCATGGCCGGGTCGTTCGGCCAGCTGTTCCTGTGCCGGATGGGCGTGGGCATCGGCGAGGCGGGCGGCGTGGCTCCGGCCTATTCGCTGATCGCCGACTATTTCCCGCCGCATCAGCGCGCGCGGGCCATGGCGGCCTTCGCCTTCGGCATTCCGCTGGGCATGGCGGCGGGGACCCTGGTCGGCGGTCTGCTGGCGGCGACCTACGGCTGGCGCACCGCCTTCATCGTGGTCGGCCTGTTGGGCGTGCTGGTCGCACCCCTGCTGCGTCTCACGGTGCGTGATCCCAGGCGGGGCGGCACAGACGCCATCAAGACCGAAGCGCAGGTCGCGGCCCTGGCGGCCGCGCCGGTCGGCACCGATCGGGCCGGCAAGATCGCCGCGCAGATCATGCTGGGGCTTGGCGCCGGTTTGCTGATCCTCGGCGCCTTGAGCTGGCTGATGGGCACGTCGCTGGGCAATCCGCTGGTGCTGGCGTTCGGCGGCCTGCTGGCGGTGGTGATCGGCGTTTCGCTGATGATCGCGCGGCGCACCGCTTCGGTGGTGATCAAGAAGCCCAGCTTCTGGCTGCTGGGCCTTGGCGCCGCCTCGTCGTCGGTGTGCGGCTATGGCGTGGCCGGCTGGCTGCCGCTGTTCTTCATGCGCAGCTTCGACCTGACCCTGAAACAGACCAGCATTTATTATTCCGGCATCGCCCTGATCGGCGGCATCCTGGGCATCTGGCTGGGCGGCATGATCGCCGACAAGCTGTCCAAGAAGGGCAAGGGCGCCTATCCGCTGACGCCCGCCATCGCCTTCCTGATCTCGGCGCCGTGCTTCATCCTGGCGATGAACTCGCCCTGGCTGATCGGCCTGGTTCTGCCCGGCGGCGGCAGCCACGTTCAGCAGTTGACCCTGGCCTTCTTGATCTTCCTGTTGCCGACCGGACTGAACCTCGCTTGGCTGGGCCCCATCACGGCGGCGGTCCAGCATCTGGTGCCGGCGGCCATGCGCTCGACAGCCTCGGCCCTGTTCCTGCTGCTGAACAATCTGCTCGGGATCGCGGTCGGCTTCTACTATTTCGGCTGGATGAGCGACCTGCTGGCCCCGCGCTTCGGCGAGGAAAGCCTGCGCTGGGCCATCTACACCGGCATGGGCTTCTATGTGCTCGCCGCGATCCTGCTGATCGGGGCGTCGCGCACCCTCAAGAAGGACTGGGTCGACTAAAGGGGGGCTGTGGACGGTTGCACCTGCGAAGGGGTGGGGCCTATAAGCCCCGCAACTCTCCCAGCAGCGGTTGCGACGGTCCCCCATGAACATTCACGAATATCAGGCCAAGCAGGTCCTCAAAGGCTTCGGCGCACCCGTCGCCGAAGGCGTCGCGGTGACGTCGGTCGATCAGGTCGAGGCGGCCGCCAAGTCGCTGCCCGGTCCGCTCTATGTCGTGAAGTCGCAGATCCACGCCGGCGGCCGCGGCAAGGGCAAGTTCAAGGAACTGCCGGCCGACGCCAAGGGCGGCGTTCGCCTGGCCTTCTCGGTCGAGGAAGCCGTCGCCCACGCCAAGGAAATGCTGGGCAACACCCTGGTCACCGCCCAAACGGGCGACGCCGGCAAGCAGGTCAACCGCCTCTACATCGAGGACGGCGCCGACATCGAGCGTGAACTGTACTGCTCGCTGCTGGTCGATCGCGCCTATGGCCGCATCGCCTTCGTCGTCTCGACCGAAGGCGGCATGGATATCGAAACCGTCGCCCACGACACGCCCGAGAAGATCCAGAACATCGTCATCGACCCGAGCGCGGGCGTGACCGACGCCGACGTCGCCGCCATCACTGCCGCCTACGGCCTGACGGGCGTCGCGGCCGAAGACGCCAAGTCGCTGTTCCCCGCGCTGTACAAGGCCTTCGTCGAGAAGGACATGGACATGCTGGAGGTGAACCCCCTGATCGTGATGAAGGACGGCCATCTGCGCGTTCTGGACGCCAAGGTCAGCTTCGACGGCAACGCCCTGTTCCGCCACGACGACATCAAGGAACTGCGCGACGAAACCGAAGAAGACGCCAAGGAAATCGAAGCGTCCAAGTGGGACCTCGCCTACGTCTCGCTGGACGGAAACATCGGCTGCATGGTCAATGGCGCCGGTCTGGCCATGGCGACGATGGACATCATCAAGCTGTACGGCAAGGAGCCGGCCAACTTCTGCGACGTCGGCGGCGGCGCCGGCAAGGAGAAGGTCGCGGCGGCCTTCAAGATCATCACCGCCGACCCGAACGTCCAGGGCATCCTGGTCAACATCTTCGGCGGCATCATGAAGTGCGACGTCATCGCCGAGGGCGTGGTCGCGGCCGTGAAGGAAGTGGGCCTGAAGGTGCCGCTGGTGGTGCGTCTGGAAGGCACCAACGCCGAACTGGGCAAGAAAATCCTGAACGAGTCGGGTCTGACCATCCAGGCCGCCGACGACCTCGACGACGCCGCCCAGAAGATCGTCGCGGCGGTCGGCTAAGGCTTCGGCCTTACTCGCCACCGCCCCGCTGACACATCGAATTCAGAGCACAGACCCATGTCCATTCTCGTCGACAAGAACACCAAGATCATCGTCCAGGGCCTGACCGGCAAGACCGGCGGCTTCCACACCGAACAGGCCCTGGCCTATCACGGCACACAGATGGTCGCCGGCGTGCATCCCTCCAAGGGCGGCACGAACTGGACCGGATCGCACGGTGAGAGCCTGCCGATCTACGCCTCGGTCGCCGAAGCCCGTGACGCCACGGGCGCCGACGCCTCGGTGATCTACGTCCCGCCGTCGGGCGCGGCCGCCGCGATCATCGAAGCCATCGACGCCGAAATCCCCTTCATCACCTGCATCACCGAGGGCATCCCGGTGATGGACATGGTCAAGGTCAAGCGTCGTCTGGAAGGCTCCAAGTCGCGCCTGCTGGGCCCGAACTGCCCCGGCATCCTGACGCCGGACGAGTGCAAGATCGGCATCATGCCGGGCAACATCTTCAAGAAGGGCTCGGTCGGCATCGTGTCGCGTTCGGGCACCCTGACCTATGAAGCCGTGTTCCAGACCACCAATGAAGGCCTGGGCCAGACCACGGCCGTCGGCATCGGCGGCGACCCGGTCAAGGGCACCGAGTTCATCGACGTGCTGGAGCTGTTCCTGGCCGACGAGGAAACCACCTCGATCATCATGATCGGCGAAATCGGCGGCGGCGCGGAAGAAGACGCCGCCCAGTTCCTGATCGACGAAGCCAAGAAGGGCCGCAAGAAGCCGATGGCCGGTTTCATCGCGGGCCGTACCGCTCCGAAGGGCCGCACCATGGGCCACGCCGGCGCGGTCGTCTCGGGCGGCAAGGGCGATGCGGAATCCAAGATCGCGGCGATGGAAGCCGCCGGCATCCGCATGTCGGAATCGCCCGCTCGCCTCGGCAAGACCCTGGTCGAAGTGCTGAAGGGCTGATGCTCTCAGCCTGATCACTTTTCGGCATCAAAAATGCCGTATGACGCATCGATGGACGCCCTCGGCTCAGGCCGGGGGCGTTTTTTCTTGGGCCTGCGACCAATTTCCTACTAAATTGCCCCGTTTCGGTCATGACCCGTCAGGAAACGACGCCTATATGACGGGCGCGCCCCTCACGGAGATGTGTCCGTCGGGGCCCAGGGATTGCGAAACGATGGCGGACGATGCCGGTCGGCTGAACCAGGTCTTTGCCGAGACCTCATTCCTCTACGGGTCCAATGCGGCCTACGTCGAGGAGCTTCAGGAGAAGTGGGCGAAAGACCCCGGCTCCGTTTCCGCCGAATGGAAGACCTTCTTCGACCAGCTGCGCGACAACGCCGCGCTGGTGACCGCCTCGGCCGGCGCAGGCAGCTGGGGCCGTGGCGTCGCGACCGAGCCGACGGAGGAGACCGGCGTCTTCGACGGCCGTTGGCCGGCCCCGAAGCCTGATCCCAAAAAGCCCGGCGCTGCGCCGGCTGCTGCGCCCACGGCCGCATCGGCCGACGTCTCGGCCGATGCGATCCGCGCCGCCGCTCACGATTCCATCCGCGCCCTGATGCTGATCCGCAGCTATCGCGTGCGCGGTCACCTGCAGGCCAAGCTGGACCCGCTGGGCATCGAGCAGCCGGTCGAGAACCCCGAGCTGACGCCCGAATTCTACGGCTTCACCGGCGCCGATCTGGATCGTCCGATCTTCCTGGACGGCGTGCTTGGTCTTCAGACCGGCACCATCCGCGAAGTGCTGGAGATCCTGAAGCGCACCTACTGCGGCAATATCGGCATCCAGTTCATGCACATTGCTGAGCCGGAAGAGAAATCCTGGCTGCAGCAGCGGTTCGAGGGCGCCGACAAGTTCGAGCAGAACGCCTTCTCCAAGGAAGGCAAGCTGGCCATCCTGTCCAAGCTGGTCGAGGCCGAAGGCTTCGAACGCTTCCTGCACAAGCGTTTCCCCGGCACCAAGCGCTTCGGTCTGGACGGCGGCGAGGCCATGGTTCCGGCGCTGGAGCAGGTCATCAAGCGCGGCGGTTCGCTGGGCGTCGACGAGGTCGTGCTGGGCATGGCCCACCGCGGCCGCCTGAACGTGCTCGCCGCCGTGATGGGCAAGCCCTACAAGGTCATCTTCCACGAGTTCCAGGGCGGCTCGGCCGTGCCGAGCGACATCGAGGGCTCGGGCGACGTCAAATATCACATGGGCGCCTCGTCGAACCGCGAGTTCGACGGCAACCACGTCCACCTGTCGCTGACCGCCAACCCGTCTCACCTCGAGATCGTCAACCCGGTCGTGCTGGGCAAGGCGCGCGCCAAACAGGCGTTCGACATTCGCGAGGCCAACGAGGGCGTGCCCGAGGGACAGTGGGCGCTGGACCGTTCCAAGGTCGTGCCGCTGCTGATCCACGGCGACGCCGCCTTCGCCGGCCAGGGCGTAGTCGCGGAATGCTTCGCCCTGATGGGACTGAAGGGCTACCGCACCGGCGGCACGCTGCACTTCGTCATCAACAACCAGATCGGCTTCACCACCAGCCCGCGCAACTCGCGCTCTTCGCCCTATCCGTCGGATGTGGCCCTGATGGTCCAGGCGCCGATCTTCCACGTGAACGGCGACGACCCCGAGGCCGTCGTCTTCGCGTCCAAGGTCGCCACCGAATACCGCCAGAAGTTCCACAAGGACGTGGTGGTGGACATGTTCTGCTACCGCCGCTTCGGCCACAACGAAGGCGACGACCCCACCTTCACCCAGCCGCTGATGTATTCGAAGATCCGCGCCCAGCCCTCGACCCGCGAACTGTATTCGCAGCGTCTGGTGGCCGAAGGCGTGATCAGCCAGGCCGAGGTGGACGCCGAGGTCGAGCGGTTCGAGAAATTCCTCGACGAGCAGTTCGAGGCCGGCAAGACCTGGTCCGCCGAGAAGGCCGACTGGCTGGACGGCCAGTGGCAGGGCTTCCAGTCGCCCAAGGACGAGCTGCGCGGCGACACCGCCGTGCCGCTGGCCAAGCTGACCGACCTGGGCCACCGCCTGACCACGATCCCCAACAGCGTCGACATGCACAAGACGCTGAAGCGCGTCATCGACGGTCGCCGCGAAGCCATCACCTCGGGCCAAGGCCTGGACTGGGCCACGGCCGAGAGCCTGGCCTTCGCCAGCCTGGTCGATGAAGGTTTCCCGATCCGTCTGTCGGGTCAGGATTCGGTGCGCGGTACCTTCTCGCAGCGTCACTCGGGCATCATCGATCAGACGACCGAAGAGCGCTACATCCCGCTGAACAACCTACGCGAAGGCCAGGCCAATTTCGAAGTCATCGACTCGGCCCTGTCTGAAGAGGCGGTGCTGGGCTTCGAGTACGGCTATTCGCTGGCCGACCCCAATACGCTGGTCATGTGGGAAGCCCAGTTCGGCGACTTCGTGAACGGCGCCCAGGTGGTGATCGACCAGTTCATCTCTTCGGGCGAACGCAAGTGGCTGCGCATGAGCGGCCTGACCATGCTGCTGCCTCACGGCTATGAAGGCCAGGGACCGGAACACTCCTCGGCCCGTCTGGAGCGCTTCCTGCAACAGTGCGCCGAAGACAATATGCAGGTCGCCAACTGCACCACCCCGGCCAACTACTTCCACATCCTGCGTCGCCAGATGCACCGCCCGTTCCGCAAGCCGCTGATCCTGATGACGCCAAAGTCGCTGCTGCGTCACAAGAAGGCGGTCTCGTCCATGGCGGACCTGGCGGAGGGCTCGGCCTTCCACCGCGTCCTGCACGACGACGCCCAGACGCGGCCCGAGATCGCCGGCATCACGATCAAGGCGGACAAGGACATCCGCCGCGTCATCCTGTGTTCGGGCAAGGTCTATTACGACCTGTTGGACGCGCGCGAGAAGAAGGCCAAGGACGGCCAGGCCGTGGACGACGTCTATATCCTGCGTCTGGAGCAGTTCTATCCGTGGCCGATCCAGTCGCTGCGCAAGGAACTGGCCCGCTTCCCCAACGCCGAACTGGTCTGGTGCCAGGAAGAGCCGAAGAACATGGGCGGCTGGACCTTCGTGGATCCGTGGCTGGAGCTGACGCTGGACAAGCTGGACGTGAAGGCCAAGCGCGCCCGCTATGTCGGCCGTCCCGGCTCGGCCTCGACCGCCGCCGGTCTGATGAGCCGGCACCTGAAGGAACTCGAAGCCTTCACGACCGAAGCCTTCGCCTGATACACGTATAAAAGACCGACTAGAGACGAGCTGGACCTGACATGGCCGACATCCTGACCCCCGCCCTCGGTGAATCCGTCACCGAAGCCACCATCGCAAAGTGGACCAAGAAGGTCGGTGATCCGGTCAAGAAGGACGAACTGCTGGTCGAGCTGGAGACCGACAAGGTCTCGCTGGAGGTCGTCTCGCCCGCCGACGGCGTGCTGGGCGACATCAAGGCGGCCGAGGGCGACAATGTCGTTCCCGGCACGGTCCTGGGTTCGGTGACCGAGGGCGCGTCCGCCGCCGCCGCTCCGCCCGCTGCGCCCGCCGCTGCCCCTGCCAAGGCCGCCAAGGCCGCGCCGGCCGCCGCTGCTCCGGCCGCCGCCTCGATCGACATCACCGTGCCGGTCATGGGCGAGAGCGTCGCCGAGGGCTCGATGGGCAAGTGGGTCAAGAAGAACGGCGACACGGTCAAGAAGGACGAGCTGCTGGTCGAGATCGAGACCGACAAGGTCGCGGTCGAAGTCTCCGCCCCGGCTGACGGCGTTCTGACCATCGCCGCCGACGAAGGCGCGACCGTCACGCCGGGCCAGAAGATCGGCTCCATCTCGGGTTCGGGCGCTGCGAGCGCGCCGGCCGCCGCCGCACCGGCGCCCGCCGCCGCCCCGGCCAACACCGGCTCGGCCCAGGTTTCGGCCTCGAAGAACGAAACCCTGTCGCCCGCCGTCCAGCGCGTGGTCGGCGAGAACAATCTGGATCCCAAGGCCATCAACGCCACGGGACCGAAGGGCAACATCACCAAGGCCGACGCCATCGCCGCCATCGGCCAGGCCTCGGCTCCGGCCCCTGCCGCCGCCGCAGCGCCCGCCGCGCCGCGCGCCGACCAGCCGCGCGAAGAGCGGGTGAAGATGACGCGCCTGCGTCAGACCATCGCCCGTCGCCTGAAGGAATCGCAGAACACGGCCGCCCAGCTGACCACCTTCAACGAGGTGGACATGACCAACGTCATGGCCCTGCGCGCCCAGTACAAGGACGTGTTCGAAAAGCGCCACGGCGTGAAGCTGGGCTTCATGTCCTTCTTCACCAAGGCCGTCGTCGCGGCACTGCATGAGATCCCGGCCGTCAACGCCGAGATCGACGGCACCGACATCATCTACAAGAACCACTACGACATCGGCGTCGCCGTCGGCACGGACAAGGGTCTGGTGGTTCCGGTCCTGCGCGACGCCGACACCCTCAGCCTCGCCGGCATCGAAAAGGGCATCGGCGCCCTGGGCAAGGCCGCGCGTGACGGCTCGCTGACCATGGATCAGATGCAGGGCGGCACCTTCACCATCACCAACGGCGGCACCTATGGCTCGCTGATGTCGACGCCGATCCTGAATGCGCCGCAGTCGGGCATCCTGGGCATGCACAACATCGTGCAGCGCCCGATGGCCATCAACGGCGAGGTCAAGATCCGCCCCATGATGTATCTGGCCCTCAGCTACGATCACCGCATCGTGGACGGCAAGGAAGCCGTGACCTTCCTGGTCCGGGTCAAGGAACTGCTGGAAGATCCGGCGCGGGCCCTGCTGGACCTCTGATTTCCTGAAAGGCGGCGATGATCTCGCCGCCTTTTTCTTTGCTGTGAGGCGCGACCATGCTGACCCTCTACGCCGCGACCGGATCCTGCAGCCGGGCCAGCCATATCGCGCTGGAAGAGTCTGCGCTTGCCTATGAGGTTCGTCTGGTCGACTTCGGCAAGGCCGAGCAACGCGAGCCGGCCTATCTGACGATCAATCCCAAGGGGCGCGTTCCTGCGCTCGCGACCGGTAAGGGCGTCCTGACCGAAAGCCCGGCCATTCTGGCGCACATCGCCGCCCTGTCGCCGCCCGGCCTGTTGGCTCCGACCGATCCCTTCGCCTTCGCGCGGATGCAGGCGTTCAACCTCTATCTGGCCACGACCGTCCACGTCGCCCATGCCCACGGTCGCCGCGCCTCGCGCTGGAGCGACGACCCCGCCGCCCAGGCGTCGATGGCGGCCAAGGTGACGCAGAACATGCGCGACGGCTTCGCCTTGATCGAGGCGGACCTGACTGGCGAATGGGCGATGGGCGACGCCTATACAGTCGCGGACCCCTATCTGTTCACCTTCGCCGGCTGGCTGGAAAGCGACGGCGTGAACATCGCCGAGTTTCCGCGCGTCCAGGCGCATTTCGAGCGCATGAAGGCGCGTCCGGCGGTACAGCGCGCCCTGGCCGCGAAAGCTTAGCGGGCGCGCTCGCAGACCAACGGTTGTGTCTAATTTGCGCCGGTCGTTAACGATCCGAATCGGCGTCGCATTTTCCCTGATTACAACCGCAGAAAATGGCGCCTTATTTCGGACATGGAGTGGGCGGCGCGCGCGATAGGGATGTTTTACGTCTTGGGCGGACTGATGCTTTTGTATCAGGCCTGGCTCAACTGGCGTCTGCAACGGGCCTTGTCCGGCTTCATCGCCGTTCCCGCAGACGATCAGATCGCAGACGGCGTGATCGCCCTGGGCGGCGTGGTGGTCCTGATGTCGGGCGTCGCGCTGGCGGCGCTCAGCGCCTGGGCCGTGGTCGCCTTCCTCGCCGGTTGGGCGATTCAGGCCGCCTATCTGCTGTGGGTCAACCGCGCCGATCTCGACAGCCCGCTGGCTAGCGGCCGGTTGAAGTCGGTGCATGCTTTCGCCGGCTATACCGCCGTCACCGGCGTGGTGCTGTGGCTGCCGCTGACAGGCGTCCTGGGCTGATCAACCGAACTCGGCTTCCAGGTCGGCCAGACGTGCGGCCTGGTCCTCGGCGATCAGGGCGTTCAGCAGCGGATCGATGTCGCCTTCCATGATCTGGGGCAGGCTGTGCAGGGTCAGGTTGATGCGGTGATCGCTGACCCGCCCTTGCGGATAGTTGTAGGTGCGGATCCGCTCCGACCGGTCGCCCGACCCGACCTGTGACTTGCGGCTGTCCGAGCGGGCCAGATCCTTGGCCTGACGCTGCATGTCGTACAGGCGCACGCGCAGGTTCTTCATCGCCTTGTCGCGATTGACGTGCTGGGACTTCTCCGACGACGTCACCATGATGCCGGTAGGCAGGTGGGTGATGCGCACGGCGGAATCGGTCGTATTGACGTGCTGGCCGCCCGAACCCGACGCGCGGAAGGTGTCGATGCGGATGTCCTTGTCGTGGATTTCGATCTCCACGTCCTCGACCTCGGGCAGGACCGCCACCGTCGCCGCAGAAGTGTGGATGCGCCCCTGCGACTCGGTCGTCGGCACGCGCTGCACCCGGTGAACGCCGCTCTCGAACTTCAGCCGGCCGAACACGCCTTCGCCCGTCACCGTGGCGATGATCTCCTTATAGCCGCCGGCGTCGCCCTCGGTCGCCGAGTCCAGCTCGATCCGCCAGCCGCGCGTGGAGGCGTAGCGCGAATACATGCGGAACAGGTCGCCCGCGAACAGGGCCGCCTCGTCCCCGCCGGTGCCGGCGCGCACTTCCAGCACGGCCGAGGCGTTCTCGTCGGCGTCGCGCGGGGCCAGCAGCAGGGCGACCTCGCGCTCCAGCTCGGGCAGCCGGTCGGTCAGCGCCCGCAGCTCTTCCTCGGCCATCGCCGCCATTTCCGGATCGGCCGTCATGGCTTCCAGGTCCGCCATTTCGGCGCGCGCGCGCGCCAAGCCCTGGACCGCATCGACGACGGGCTTCAGCTCGGCGTGCTCCTTGGACAGCCGCACGATCTCGGCGCCGTCGGTCGCCGAACCCATGCGCGCCTCCACTTCATGGAAACGGTCGAGCACCTGATCGAGACGGGCCTGGGGCAGTCGCAAGAGGGAAATGTCCTGAGAAAAAGCGGAGCGCCGTCCTTACCCGCCGGGGGGCGTCGTGTCGATTGCAAGCCGTGTCCGGGCGTGGACCAGCGCCGGCGCCGCGCTTGTGATCGGCGATGACGGCCGGGTCACGATGGCGTCAGTCGCGGTGACGCAATCGGCTCAAAGCCATTAGTTGAGATCGAACAACCGTAAGGAGGACGCCATGTTCGATCGCCCGCCCCCGTCGCAGCTCGACGCCGCCGAGGTCGCCGAAAGCGTCGATCGTTTGTGCCGCCTGTACGACAGCCGTCTGGCCGAGACCGGCGGCGACCTGTCGCCCGAGGACGCCCGCGAACTGAAGGCCATGGCCGCCATCTATGATCTGGACACCGACCGCCCCTCGACCGAGGTTTGGCGCGACCTTCGCGCCGTCGTCACCCGCCAGACGCCGATTGACGCCACGGCGCCGGCCGAGATCGAGGCCTTGACCCTGCTGGTGGTCGAGGACGATCCCGACGCCGCCGCCTCCCTGACCGAACTGCTGACCGAGGCGGGCCACAATGTCGTCGGCCCGTTCCACAGCGCCGCCGCCGCCGAAGCCGCCGCTGCGCTGCACAGCATCGATGCGGCGCTGCTGGACATCAATCTGTCAGGCGAGATGACCGGGGTGGAACTGGCCCGCGTCCTGACCGACCGCTGGGCCGTGCGGGTCATCTTCATCTCCGGCGATGTGGCCGCCGCCGCGAAGAATGCGGACATGGCCGAGGCCCTGGTGCTGAAACCCTATAACGGCGCGCAGATTCTGGAGGCGGTGGCGCGGCTCGCCTGAAGGGTGGGGTCCGGCCCTCGCAGCTTGCGTCTGGGGCTCAGGCGGGCGATCACGGATCATGCTGTCGAACCGGTCCCGCTACGCCCTGCGCGCCATGGTGCATCTGGCCGGTCTGCCGGGCGGCGGCCCCGCGACCATCGCCGAGATCGCCGAGGCGGCGGCGGCCCCGCGAAAGTTCCTGGAGGCCATCCTGCTGGATCTGCGCCGTCAGGGTCTGCTGGCCTCGAAGCGGGGCAGGGCGGGCGGCTATGCGCTGGGCGCGCCCGCCGACGCCATCAGCTTCGCCGACGTGATCCGCGCACTTGAAGGCCCGCTGGCCCTCGCGCCCTGCGCCTCGCGCACCGCACATGGCCCCTGCGAAACCTGCCCGGATGTCGAGACCTGTCCGTTGCAGCCTGTCCTTCAGGACGGGCGTGACGCCATTGCCGCCGTCTTCGAGGCGCGAACCCTTCTGCAAGCCGCCGTCACTTCTTCTCCTATTGACCGACTAGGGAAATAGCCCGCACCGTTCGCCCCTGTTTCAGAGGACGCCATGCAAGATTTCCTGCTCTTCCTCGCCGTCGGTTTTCTGGCCCAGATCGTGGATGGGGCGCTGGGCATGGCCTATGGCGTGATTTCCTCGACCGTCCTGCTGTCGTTCGGCGTGCCGCCCGCGACGGCGTCGGCCAGCGTCCACGCCGCCGAGGTCTTCACCACGGCGGCGTCGGCCGGGTCCCATACGGTCAACAAGAACGTGAACTGGAAGCTGTTCGTGCCGCTGGCGCTCGGCGGCGTCGTCGGCGGCGGCTTCGGCGCCTTCGTTCTGACCAGCATCGACGGCGATCTGCTGAAGCCCTTCATCACCACATATCTGGCCATCATGGGCGTCGTGATCATCTGGCGCGCCACCCGTCAGACGCGCGAGCGGATCTTCCCGCGCAAGTTCGCCGGCCCTCTGGGTCTGGTCGGCGGCTTCTTCGACGCCATCGGCGGCGGCGGTTGGGGACCCACGGTCACCACAACCCTGGTCGGCACGGGTCAGGATCCGCGCGTCTCGATCGGCACCACCAATACGGCGGAGTTCTTCGTCACCTCCGCCATTTCCGCCACCTTCCTGGTCGCCCTGCTGACCGGACATTGGCAGGAGGCCGAGGGCTTCTCCACCCACGCCATGGCGGTGCTGGGCCTGATCATCGGCGGCCTGATCGCCGCTCCCTTCGCCGGCGTCATCGCCCGCATCGCCCCGCGTCGCGCCCTGACCTACGGCGTCGGCGCCGTGGTGCTCCTGTCCGCCGGCTATCAGGCCCTGCGTCTGTTCAAGGTGATCTGAAACGAAAAACGGCGGCGGGCTCGCACCCGCCGCCGTCTCATGTTCAATCGCGGGTCTTCGGCTATTGACCGCCCGGCGCGCCGGTGGTCGAGGCCGGAGTGCGGGCCGCTGCCGCCTCTTCGGCCGGCGTGCGCAGGGTGACGACCAAAGGATTGGGCTTCAGGTCGTTCATGGCGCCGGACGTGGCGTCGATGGCCCCGCCGATGATGCCGCCAACCAGAATATTGCCGGCCATGGCCGTTCCGCCGGCGCCGGACACGCTGCTGGTGATCTCGCGCGTCTGCGAGACATAGCCTTCCTTGGCGACCGTGATGCGGAAGCCGTCCTTGCGCGGCATGCGGAAGGTGCAAGGCGTCGCCTGGCATTCAAAGCCGTTCGACGTGCTGACCTGGGCGCCGGGCGGCGTGCTTTCGACCGTGAACTGCTGGCTGGAGCCGCGCGTGACGGTCGCGCAGGCGGGCAACGAAAGCGCCACGCCGGCAAGCGCGAGCAGACGCACGCGCAGGCGTGCGGCGTTTTTGGAAATCATGGGCCCCTCAGTGGATTAACGGGTCGGTCCCCCGGCCGAACCTGACGCACAGGTCGCACGCAGACTCGTTGTCGTCAATCACAGGTTTGTGACGCGCGCCCAGTTTCTGCAACCAGAGCGGAGCGACCGCTACTCGGCCGCCTGAAGCTCCGCCGCGCGTGCGGCGTCCAGTTCGGCGGCCTTCTGTTCGACCAGATCGACGATGTGGTCGATCATGCCGTCGTTGGCCTGTTTGTGGGCGATCTTGCCGTTCAGATAGATCATGCCCGCGCCCTTGCCGCCGCCGGTGAAGCCGATGTCGGTATAGAGGGCCTCGCCCGGTCCGTTCACGACGCAGCCGATCACCGACAGGCTCATCGGCGTCGATATATGGGCCAGCTTCTCTTCCAGCACCGCCACCGTCTCGATGACGTTGAAGCCCTGACGCGCGCAGGACGGGCAGGCGATGATGTTGACCCCCCTGTGGCGCAGACCCAGCGACTTCAGGATGTCGAAACCGACCTTGATCTCCTCGACCGGATCGGCGGCTAGCGACACGCGGATGGTGTCGCCGATCCCGGCCCACAGCATCGACCCCAGGCCGATGGCGGACTTGATGGTGCCGGTGCGCAACGGCCCCGCCTCGGTCACGCCCAGATGAAGCGGGCAGTCGATCGCCTCGGCCAGCTGCTGATAGGCGGCGACGGTCAGGAAGGGGTCGGACGCCTTCACCGATATCTTGAACTCGTGGAAGTCGTGGTCCTGCAGGATGCGAGCGTGGTTCAGGGCGCTCTCGACCATGGCGTCGGGGCAGGGTTCGCCGTACTTTTCCAGAAGTTCCTTTTCCAGCGAGCCGGCGTTGACGCCGATCCGCATCGAGCAGCCATTGTCCTTGGCCGCCTGGATCACGTCGCGGACGCGGTCGGCCGAACCGATGTTGCCCGGGTTGATGCGCAGGCAGGCGGCGCCCGCCTCGGCCGCCTCGATGCCGCGCTTGTAGTGGAAGTGGATGTCGGCGACCAAGGGGACCTTGGCCTCGCGCACGATGGTCCTGAAGGCGGCGGTCGATTCCACGTCGGGGCAGGAGACGCGTACGATATCGGCGCCGGCCTCTTCCAGCTGACGGATCTGGTCGATGGTCGCCGCCGCGTCCGTCGTCGGCGTATTGGTCATCGACTGGACGCTGATCGGGGCGTCGCCGCCCACCAGGACGGAGCCGACGCGGATCTGGCGGCTCTTGCGACGCTCGATGTGGCGCCAGGGTCGGACGTGCGTGTGATCGCTCATGGGAGCATCATATAGGCCGATGATGACGGCGGGACCACGGCCGTCGTGTCAGTTCGGCGCAGGGGCGGGTGAAGAGGGCGCGGGCGCGGGAGAAGGCGTCGCCCCTGGCGTCGCGGCCGCCTGGGTCCGGGCCTGGGCGGCCTGAGCCTGGACCTGAGCGCGCGCCTGGCTGGCGGCCAGCGCCTTGGCCGCCTGGTCCGCGCGACTGTTCAACTGGGCCAGCGGCGTCAGCACGCCGGCCAGCGGTCCGCCGTATTCGCCGTTCAGGAAGACGTCGAAGGCGGCCGGGTCGGACACGTCCACCGTCGCCGCCACGCCGATGGGCGCGCGCCAAGCCTCGCCCGGCGCCATCTGGCGCGCGAACAGGGCCTGACCGTCGCCCAGCCGAACGACCAGGGCGCCGGCCGTCTTGGCCTGGATCACCACCATCGAGGCGTTGGCCGAGGCGCCATAGACGGCCCCGCGCGGGTTGAACGCCTTCTGCACCGGCTCCGGATTGGCGGCGGCGGCGATCACGGCGGGATCGGTCGGATCGACGCCGGTCAGTTCGGCCTCCAGCCCCGGGGTGATGTAGAGGGCCGGCGTCGTCTGGTCGGGCGGCGCGGACATGGGCGCGCTGAGCGCGACCTGCGGATCCGGATCGGCCGCTCCGGTCCAGGTCTTTGGCACGGCGGCGATATCGGACGGATGGGCGGTCTGATGCAGGCTGGCGCGCTGGAACACGTTCCAGCCGATGACGGCGACCACCACGGCGGCGATGCCGGCGACGATGCGCGGCGAATGGCGTTTCACGTCCTCGAAGGCGATGCCGATGGGCGCCTTCAGCGGCACGGAGGTGTCCGGGCTCTCGCGCTTGAACCGCTCGACGGCGGTCTGTTCGTCCAGCGCCAGGGCCGAGGCGTAGGCCCGCACATAGCCCAGGGCGAAGACGCGCGAGGGCAGGGACGACCAGTCGTTCTGCTCCAGGGCGGTCAGGAACCGGCGATGCACCTTGGTCTCGGCGGCCAGCTCGGCCGGCGACTTGCCCGACCGCTCTCGGGCGGCGCGAAAACCGTCGCCCAAGGTCGCGGCGTCGACGAAGGCGGCCGTCGGATCCGGCCGGTCCGCAATGCTTTCGATCGCCTCGGGGGCGACCCCCGCATTCAGCGTCATGACGCCTGACCCCATGTCCGGGAAACACAGCGCCGACGCGCCGTTCACAGGGCCCGAGATAGACGATTGCGCGCCGACCAGCAACGCCGCCCGTGCGTCCAGACGGCTGCGATCAGACGGCGACGTTCAGCTTGCGCGCCAGGGATTCGATCTCGTTTCGGACCGAGCCGGTGGACAGGTTCAGCAGATTGGCCATGCCGCGCCGGGCCGCATTCAGGTCCGCCGACAGGATCATCCGCTTGACCGGCCCGACACCGCCCGCCGGCGCCGACAGTCGGGTGAAGCCCAGCACGATCAGGGCGAAGGCCTCCAGCGGCCGCCCCGCCAGTTCGCCGCAGATCGAGACCGGCGTGCCGGTGTCGGCGCAGGCCTTCTGGATGGTCTGGAGCGCCCGCAGGGTCGGCGGCGACAGCGGGTCGTAGCGATCCGACACCAGCGGATTGGTCCGGTCGGCCGCGTACATGTACTGGAACAGGTCGTTGGTGCCGATGGAGACGAAATCCGTCAGCGGCAACAGGGCGTCCAGATGCCACAGCAGGGACGGGCATTCGACCATCGCCCCGACGCGCAGCAGGGCGGGCAAGGCGCGCCCGCGACGCCGCGCCCAGGCGCATTCGATATCCACCAGCTCTCGCGCGGCCCGGAACTCGTCCACCGTGGCGATCATCGGGAACATGACGCGCAGTTCGCGCCCGGCCCCCGCCGCCAGCAGCGCCCGCAGCTGCATCCGCAGCAGCGACGGCCGATCCAGGCCCAAACGGATGGCGCGGCGGCCCAGCGCGGGGTTCTCTTCGCGCTCGGCCTCCAGATAGGGCAGGACCTTGTCGCCGCCGATATCCAGGGTGCGGAAGGTGACGGGTTTATCGCCCGCCGCATCCAGCACCAGCTTGTAGAGCGCCGTCTGGGCGTCCAGCCGGGGCAGTTCGTCCGAGACCATGAACTGAAACTCGGTGCGGAACAGGCCGATGCCCTCGGCGCCGGTCTCGATCATGTTTTCCAGATCGACCGCCAGGCCGGCATTGGTCAGGACCGTGATCCGCTGCCCGTCCAGGGTCACGGCCGGCACGTCGCGCAGCTGGGCGAATTCGGCCTGGCGCTGTTCGCGCACGGCCATGCGCGACTGCACCGCCTCCAGCATATCGGGGCGGGGGCGCAGATAGGTCTCGCCGGTCTCGCCGTCGGCGATGACCATGTCGCCTTCCGACAGCCGGTCGCGCAGGCCCATCAGACGGCCGACGCACGGAATCTGCAGCGCGCGCGCGACGATGGCGGCGTGGCTGGCGGCCGAGCCCTCTTCCAGCAACAGCCCCTTCAGCTTGTCGCGCGGATATTCCAGCAGGTCGGCGGGGCCCAGGTTTCGCGCCACCAGTATGGCGTCGTCGGGCAGTTCGCGCTCGCCCGGCTTGTCGCCCGCCAGCACCCGCAGCAGCCGGTTGGCCAGGTCCTCGAAGTCGTGCAGTCGTTCGCGGATATAGGGGTCGCGCGCCTGGGCGAAGCGGGCGCGGTGTTCGTTCCTGACCCGGTCCACCGCCGCCTCGGCCGTCAGACCGTTCCTCACCGCCTCTTCCAGCGACCGGTTCCAGCCCCGGTCGTCGGCGAACATCCGATAGGTTTCCAGAACCTCGAACGACGGACCGGCCAGGCCCTGGCCCTTGTCCAGCATGACGTCCAGGCCGCTCTTCAGCGTGGCCAGCGCCAGCTTCAGCCGCGCCTCCTCCATCGCCGGGTCGTCGGATAGCAGGCGTTCGGGCGCCAGCGGCGCCTCGTGCAGAACCACATGGCCGAAAGCCAGGCCGTCGGCGAACTTCTGGCCTTTCAGCCGCTCGGGCCGGTGGGGCGCCAGCTCCACGTCGCGCAGCTCGTCCAGCGCCAGCAGTTCGCCCGACGACACAGTTTCGGACAGGACCATGGCGATAGTCTGGATGTCCTCGACCTCTTCCTCGTCATAGCGCCGCTCGGTGCGGTTCTGGACGACCAGGACGCCAATGGCCCGGCCGCCGCGCAGCAGCGGGGCGCCCAGGAAGGCGTGATAGGGGTCTTCGCCCGTCTCGGGGCGATAGGAGAAGGACGGGTGCGACGGGGCGTCCGACAGGCTGATGGGCTGGGCCATCCGCGCCACTTCGCCAACCAGGCCCTCGCCGGGCCGCAGCCGGGTGTTGTGCACGGCGTCGGGGTTCAGACCCTCGGTGGCGAACAGCTCGAGCTCGCCTGACGCGCGACGCAGATAGATGGAGCAGACCTCGGCGACCATCGACCGGGCGATGATCTTGACGACCATGTTCAGCCGGTCCTGCGCCGGCGTCGCGCCCGCGCCGGCCCCGCCCAGAGCCTCGCGGATCTGGCGCAGGAGGATCCGGGGTCCTCTGGTCATCGCGCCGCCTGCCGGCATCATGTCTCCCGCGCCCCGGCGCCTAGGCGCCTTCTGAAATCACCCTATACCGCGTCCAGCCCATATGCCGAATGCAGGGCGCGAACGGCCAGCTCGGCGTAGGCGGCGTCGATCAGTACGCTGATCTTGATCTCGGAGGTCGAGATCGCCTGGAACTTCACGCCCTTGTCGGCTAGGGCCTTGAACATGGTCTGGGCGACGCCCGCATGGCTGCGCATGCCGACGCCGACGACCGAGACCTTGGCCACGTCCTCGTCGACGCGGATTTCCTCGAAGCCGAGCTGCTCCTTGGCGGCGGTCATCAGGTCGGCTGCGCGCACGGCGTCGCGACGGCCGGTCGTGAAGGTCAGGTTGACCGTTCCGGCGGTGCGCGACTGGCTCTGCACGATCATGTCGACGTTGACGTTGGCCTCGGCCAGGCGTGTGAAGACGTCGGCGGGGGCGTCCACCCGGTCGGACAGGCCCAGCAGGGTGATGCGGGCCTCGTCACGGCTCATGGTCACACCGGACACGATACGTTTTTCCACGATCTCCTCCTCGTCGCAGATCAGGGTTCCACCCTTGTCGGGCATGACGCCATTCGCGTCGGGTTCGATAAAGCTTGAAAGGACGCGGACCGGCACCTGTTTAGCCATGGCCAGCTCGACCGAGCGGGTCTGCAGCACCTTGGCGCCCAAGGACGCCATTTCCAGCATCTCTTCGTAGGACACCTTGGCCAGGCGGCGCGCGCGGTTCTCGATGCGCGGGTCGGTCGTATAGACGCCGTCCACGTCGGTATAGATGTCGCAGGGGCAGCCCAGGGCCGCCGCCACGGCGACCGCCGAGGTGTCTGAACCGCCGCGCCCCAAGGTCGTGATCTTGCCGTCCGCCGTCACGCCCTGGAAGCCGGGTACGATGGCGATCTCGCCGCCGTCGACGGCGGCGCCCAGTTTTTCGCCAGGAATGTCGATGATGCGGGCGCGGGCGTGGGCGTCGTCGGTCAGGATCGGCACCTGCCAGCCCATCCACGAGCGGGCGTTGAAGCCCATGTTGCGCAGGGTCGCGGCCAACAGGCCCGAGGTCACCTGTTCGCCCGAGGCGACCACCACGTCATATTCGTCGTCGCTGAGCGGCAGGCCTGCAGCGGCCGGTCCGGCGCCGTCGGTCCAGGCGACGAGTTCATTGGTCTTGCCCGCCATGGCGGAGACGACGACGGCGACCTGTTTGCCCGCCGAGACTTCGGCCGCAACGATCCGCGCCGCACGGCGAATGCGTTCGAGGTCGCCCATCGAGGTGCCGCCGAACTTCATCACCAGTCGTGTCGTATCGGGCCGCGTCATCGTGGCGTTCCGCCCCCTGCTTGCGTGAAAGGGCGCGAAGGTTCATCCCTCGCGTCATGACCGCTTCTAACGGCGCCGCTCCGTCTCGCCTACCCCAACAGGGGCATGGTTTTTCGCAAAATTCGTCCGAAACGGCGTTCGGCGCATCGATCGACCCCGCCGACGTGGCGCGCTTCTCGGCCCAGGCGGCCGAATGGTGGGACGCGCATGGGCCGTTCGCGCCGCTGCACCGCTTCAACCCGGCGCGGCTGGCGCTGATCCGCGAACAGCTTTGCACGCGGTTGGGCCGCGATCCCAAGGCGCGGGCGCCCTTCGAAGGTCTGACCCTGCTGGACGTGGGGTGCGGCGGCGGACTGATCGCCGAGCCGATGCGGCGGATGGGCTTTGAGGTCACCGCCATCGACGCCTCTTCCGAGAACATCGGCACGGCCCGCGCCCACGCCGACATGGTCGGCCTGGATATCGCCTATCGCGCCGCCACGGTCGAACAGATTGAGGCGGAAGGGGCGGGGCCGTTCGACGTCGTCCTGACGATGGAGGTGATCGAACACGTCGCCGACCCTGAAGCCTTCGTGCGCGCCTGTTCGCGTCTGGTCCGGCCGGGCGGGGTGATGATGGTCGCCACCCTGAACCGCACGCTGAAGTCGCTGGCCCTGGGCAAGGTGGCGGCGGAATACATCCTGCGCTGGGTGCCGGCCGGCACCCACGACTGGCGCCAGTTCCTGAAGCCCGACGAAATCCGCACGATGCTGGCCGCAGAGCCAGTGACGGTCGAGGGCCCCTATGGCCTGAACTACGACCCGCTTCACGACCGATGGAGCCAGACCGACGATGCGGGCATCAACTATATGATGGTCGCGACGCGCGCCTGAGCCAGCTTTTCCCTCCCCGTTCCGGGGAGGGTGGTCGCGCTAGCGACCGGGTGGGGGCGGCCGGCAAGGCCGCACCTGTTCAACCTAAGACAGACTTGCGACGTGTCGCCCTGCCGCCCCCACCCGGCTTCGCCTTCGGCTCAGCCACCCTCCCCCGCAGGGGAGGGAGAGGCGCCAGTCCGCCCCTAGACCTTCGAAGCCCGGCTGCGCGTCCAGGCGTACAAGCCGAACACCGCGACGGCGAAGCCGACGATGCCCGCCAGCATGGCCGGCCAGGCCGAGCCTTCGGGCAGCATGGCGAAGGGCGCGTCGTCCTTGGTCGCCACGATGACGCCGGCGGTGAAGACGCCGAACAGGCTCTCGCCCACGATCAGGCCCGAGGCCAGCAGCACGCCCATCCGACGCGCCACGTCGGCGTAGCGGGTGGACGAGACCGCCTTGTCGTAGATCCAGCCGGCGACGGCGCCGATGACCAGCATGGTGGTGACCGCAGCCGGCAGATAGAAGCCGATGCCGACGGCCAGCGGCGGCAGCTTAACCTTGCCCTTGGTCGCCTTCGACACGACCGCGTCCAGCACGATGATGACCACGCCGATCGCCGCGCCCAGACCGATCAGGTCCCAGCGCAGGTCGCCGCCGATGACGCCGCGCGCCAGGGCCGAGATCAGGGTCGCCTGGGGCGCCGCCAGGGTCTTGGCGCCTTCCACGATGGCGGGCGGGCCGCCTTCGAAGCCGAAGGCCTGGTTCAGCAGGTTCAGGATGAACGGGATCACCAGGGCGCCGGCGCCGACGCCGACGATCAGCGCCACCTGCTGACGCCACGGCGTGGCCTCGACCAGCTGGCCGGTCTTCAGGTCCTGAAGGTTGTCATTGGCGATGACGGCGACGGCGAAGACCACCGCCGTCACGATCAGGGCGAAGGCGATGATCGACGGATCGGCCGGCACGCCCGCGATGGCCATGACGCCCAGCATCAACAGGGAGGCGATGACGATGGCCAGGATGCCGACGCCCGACACGGGGCTGTTCGACGAACCGATCAGACCGGCCATATAGCCGCAGATGGCCGCCACGGCGAAGCCGATCAACACCACATAGACCAGGCCGCCGATCACCAGCAGCGGCGTCGATCCCGCCAGGGCCGGGGCGCTCTGGGCGAACCAGGCCAGGAGGCCGGCGATGCCGACCAGGCAGGCGACCGAAACGCCGCCCACCAATTTAATGGGCAGGTCCTGCTCGGTGCGCTCAAGCACTTCGCCGTGGGCGCGTTTGGCGTTAGCGGCCAGCGCCGAGGTCAGGCCGCCGATCAGCGGACCGGCCAGTTTGATCAGGGTCCAGATGGCGGCGACGCCGATGACGCCGGCGCCCATGAACCGCACCTCGCGCGCCCAGACGGTGGTCGCCAGCTCCTCGGCCGGCGCGCCGGCGGGCAGGGTCGAGGCGATCGACGGAATGCCGTGCGCCGTCAACCAGGCGATGGTGTCCGGGCTGGTCAGGATCGGCACGGCGATGGCCCAGGCCAGGACCAGGCCGAACAGCTGCGCCAGACCGACCGTCAGGCCGATCAGGTGACCGGCGCCCAGCAAGGCGAACTGCATGCCGAAGCCCATGCCCGTGGCCCCGCCGCCCAGCGCGGCCGGCAGCTTGAAGAACTTGGCCGCTTCGCCCGCAAAGACCCGACCCGCGACCAGCAGGGCGTAGCCTGACGACACCACGGCGCCGGCGACGACGACCCACAGGCCCGACTTGTTCTCGCGCACCGCGCTTTCGGTCTGTTCGGCGCCGCGCGACCCGACCTTCAGCACCTCGGCGGCGGCGACGCCTTCGGGGTAGGGCAGGCCGCCGTTGACGACCAGCGCCCGGCGCAGCGGGATCGAGAAGGTCACGCCCAGCACGCCGCCCAGGATGCAGATCGCCACCGACTGCCAGAACGGAAACTCCAGCCACCAGCCGATCATCACCAGGCCCGGCAGGACGAAGATGATCGAACTCATGGCCCCACCGACCGAGGCCACGGTCTGGACGGTCATATTCTCCCAGATGGTCGAGGTGCGGAACGCCCGCAGCACCGCCATCGAGATCACCGCCGCCGGAATGGCCGAGGCGAAGGTCAGGCCGACCAGCAGGCCCAGATAGGTGTTGGCGGCGGTGAAGATCACCGCCAGCAGGCAGCCCAGCACCAGGGCGCGGAGCGTCAGTTCTAGCCGACCTTTGGGGGCGGCGGCGGCGTCTGTCATATGCGAAGGTCCCACGTTTGCGCGGACGTAAGCGCATTCTGTCGCAGGCGGCAACTGGTCGCGGTCAGATGCGGGCGCCCCCGCCGCTTGGCCCCGCGACCCGGACGGGCTAGGACCGGGCCATGCCCGAACTTCCCGAGGTCGAAACCGTCCGACGCGGCCTGACGCCTGTGCTGGAGGGCGCGCGGCTGTCGCGGGTCCGGATCAACCGGCTCGACCTGCGATTTCCCTTCCCCGAGCGTTTCGTCGAACGGCTGGAGGGGGCGACGGTGATGCGGATAGACCGGCGGGCCAAATATCTGCTGATGCCGTTGTCCACCGGCGAGACCTGGATCACCCATCTGGGCATGACCGGCCGCTTCACTCTGGACGGAACCCTGCTGGGCGAGTTCGAGGAGGCCGCGCCCATCGCCGGCAAGCACGAACATTTCAGCGCCTGCGCCATCCGCGATGGGGCGGCGACCCGCATCGGATACGCCGACGCGCGCCGGTTCGGCTTCATGGGCCTGATCTCCAGCGATCAGGTCGAAACCCATCCCTGGTTCGCCGGCCTGGGGCCCGAACCGCTGGGCAACGGCTTCTCCGGCGCCCATCTGGTCGAGGCCTTCGCGGGCAAGAAACAGAACATCAAGGTCAGTCTGCTGGACCAGTGGATCGTCGCCGGCCTGGGCAATATCTATGTCTGCGAGGCCCTGTACCGCGCCCGCATCTCGCCCCTGGTCGCGGCCGGATCGGTGTCGAAGGCGCGGCTGGAGCGTCTGGCGACCGAGGTTCGTAACGTCCTGAACGACGCCATCGCGGCGGGCGGCTCGACCCTGCGCGACTTCGCCAACGCCGAGGGCGGCCAGGGCTATTTTCAGCACCGGTTCGACGTCTATGGCCGCGAGGGCGAGCCGTGCCGAGGAAACGGGGGGCGGGGCGACAAATGCACCGGCGTCGTCGCCCGCATCGTCCAGGGCGGCCGTTCCACCTTCTACTGCCCCTCCTGCCAGAAGCGATAAGCCTTCGAGGTCCGACCCATGCGCAAAATCCACCTGTGGATCAGTCTGATCGTCGGCGTCCTGGTCTGGGGCGCCTATTTCGTCCACTTCGTCCAGGGTTTGCGGGCTGGCGACCTCGGCGACCTGATCTGGTGGTTCGTCGCCGCCCTGGTCGTCGCCGCCGTCGCCGAGGCCGCCGCCACCGGCCTGATCGCCCGTCTGTTCCGCCGCCGCGCCCGCGTGCTGGACGAGGGGCCGACGCTTCAGGCGGCCTTGAAGGCGGGTCACGTCGCCCTGATGCTGCTGGTCGGCCTGGTGCTGATCTCGGCGCTGATCCTGGCCCTGTCGTCCGTCTTCGGCTGGACGCTGGACCTGTCGGGCGCGCAGGGTCAGGTGATCGCCGCCAATCTTCTGCTGGGCATGGTCGTCGTGGTCGAACTGGCGCGCGCCGCCCTGACCCTGGCGCTGATGCCCCGACGATAGCGCCTGCGCTAGCGGGCCCCGCCTCGCGCCTGTATGACCGTCGTCAAAGGAGACCGACCATGGCCGACGCCTATGCCAACCTGCTGATCGAACGCCACGCCGACGGCTATGCGGTGGTGACCCTGAACCGGCCCGAGGCGCTGAACGCCCTGAACGCGGCCCTGTTCAAGGACCTCGCCGACTTCCTTGACAGCGTCGAACAGGACGACAGCGTGCGCTGCCTGATCCTGACCGGCTCGGGCGAAAAGGCCTTCGCCGCCGGCGCCGACATCAAGGAGATGGCGGACCAGACCTATGCCCAGATGTACACGGGCAACTATTTCGCCCTCGGCCACGACCGCATCACCCGGTTCAGAAAGCCGATCATCGCCGCGGTCAACGGCTTCGCTCTCGGCGGCGGCTGCGAACTGGCCATGCTGTGCGACTTCATCGCCGCTTCGGACAAGGCGAAGTTCGGCCAGCCGGAGATCAACCTGGGCGTCGCGCCGGGCATCGGCGGCTCCCAGCGCCTGACCCGTCTGGTGGGCAAGTCCAAGGCCATGGACATGGTCCTGACCGCCCGGATGATGGATGCGGCCGAGGCCGAGCGCGCCGGCCTTGCCTCGCGTGTCTTCCCGCACGACACCCTGCTGGATGAAACCCGCAAGATCGCCGCCAAGATCGCCTCGCAAAGCCCGCTGGCGATCATGGCCAACAAGGAGATGGTCAACGCCGCGCTGGAGACGACCCTGACCCAGGGCGTCCAGTTCGAACGCCGCCTGTTCCACTCTCTGTTCGCCTTCGAGGACCAGAAGGAGGGCATGTCCGCCTTCGTCGAAAAGCGCAAACCCGAGTTCAAGGGGCGATAGGTCGCAGGCGCGCGTCAACCGATCGCCGTGATCGGGCGTTAGGGGCGAATGATGATCCGCCTCCTCGCCTCGCTCCTTGCGACCCTGTTCGTTCTCGCCCCGGTCGCCGTTCAGGCGCAATCTCAGGCCTCGGCATTCAGCTCCAGCCGCATCATCGTCGAGACGCGCGGGCGGGGGCCGGACATCATCTTCATCCCCGGCCTGGGCTCGACCGGCTCGGCCTGGCGCTCGACGGCGGATCGGCTGGATGACCGCTACCGGGTGCATCTCGTCACCCTGCGCGGCTTTGGCGAGACGCAGATCGGCGACAATGTCAGCGGCGGTCTGGCCGGGCCGGCAGCCAGCGAGATCGAACGCTACATCCGCGAGCAGCGCATCGACCGGCCCGCCGTGATCGGCCATTCACTGGGCGGCCAGATCGCCCTGCGCGTTGCCGCCGACATGGGCGACCGGATCGGGCGCGTCATGGTGGTCGATTCCTCCCCCTTCTTCCCGTCCCTGATCGACGCGCGCACCACATCGGATCAGGTCGAGCCCCTGGCCCGGCTGGGCTATCAGGCCCTGCTCCTGTTCGGCGATCAGGCGCTGAAGTCCCAGGTCGCGGCCTTCGGCGTGGACATGGGTCTGGCCGGCGACATGGTGTTCCAGGGGCTGGGGCTTCAGGGCGGCGACCGGCGCGTCCTGGCCCAGGGTCTGTATGAGGCCCTGACCGTCGATCTGCGGCCCCGCCTGTCGCAGATCACCGCCCCGGTCACTGTCGTCTATGGCTGGACCCGCGATCCCGACGCGCCCCGCAACAGACTGGAGGGTCTGTATCGCTACGGATTCCAAGGCCTGGCGCGCACCGCCAGGTTCGAGCGGATCGAAGGCGCCGAGCACCAGGTGATGATCGAACAGCCGCAGCGGTTCCTGGCGGCGGTGCAGCGGTTCCTGAGCTGACGCTCAATCCTTCAGCGCATCCACGACCACGCCCTCGGTCAGCAGTTGCGGCAGGATTTCCGGCTCGGCCCGACCCGGTCGATACAGCAGATACAGGGGCACGCCCGATCGCCCATGCGCCTGAAGCTCACGCGTGATGGCGTCGTCGCGCCGGGTCCAGTCGCCGACCAGATAGGCGGCGTTCGCTTTGCGCATGGCTTCGGCGACGCGGGGCGAAGACAGGGCGGCGCGCTCGTTGATCTTGCAGGTCACGCACCAGTCGGCGGTCAGATTGACCAGCACGGGTCGCCCCGACGCGGTCGCTGCCTTCACCGCCGCCGTCGACCAGGGCTGGGCCGCCAGCGGGCCGCTGTCGCCTTGGGGCGCGGCGTCCGCATCCCGCGCTGCGCCGGCCGCAACGCCTGCCAGGCCTAGCGCCAGAACGCCGACGACGATCGCGCAGATCGTGGTCAGGATCGGCCGTTCATCACCCTGGCGCGCCGCTTGCGCCAGACCCGTCAGCCAGGCCGCCAGGGCCAGCAGCAGCGCCGCCGTCAGCAGCAGGCCCAAGGCGTCGACGCCGCCCTGTCGCGTGAACACCCACAGCAGCCACAGCGCCGCCCCATACATGGGAAAGGCCAGCAGACCCTTCAGCCGCTCCATCCAGACGCCCGGGCGTGGCAGGCGCGACAGCAGACCGGGCGACAGGGTGATCGCCAAATAGGGCAGGGCCAGACCCAGCCCCAGCATCAGGAACACGGCCAGCGCCATCGGCCAGGCCAGGACCAGGGCCGCGCCGAGCGCCACGGCCATGAAGGGCGCGGTGCAGGGCGCGGCGACGACCACGGCCAGAACGCCGGTGAAGAAGGCGCCCGCCGAACCGGGCAGGCGCGACAGGGGGCCGGACCCCGCGTTCTGCAATCCGGCGCCGACATGGAAGACGCCTGACAGGTTCAACCCGACCAGCAGCATGACCAGGGCCAGGGCCGCGACCACGCCCGGCGACTGGAGCTGGAAGCCCCAGCCGATCGCCTGACCCGCCGCCCTCAGCGCCAGCAGAACGCCGGCCAGAACCAGAAAACTGACCAGCACCCCGGCGGTGAAGGCCAGGCCGTCGCGCCGCGCCCGCGCCGGATCATGCGCCGCCGCCGACAGCGACGCCGCCTTCATCGCCAGAACCGGGAAGACGCACGGCATCAGGTTCAGCACCAGCCCGCCCAGCAGCGCCAGGCCCAGGGCCTGAAGGAAGACCAGAGCGCCGGTCTTCGCCAGAGTCTTTGTGGCGTCGTCCAGCGGCTTGAGCGCCGCGCCGCCTTGGGCGCCCGCCAGAGGCGCGCCCGGCTCCGCCGTGATCTCCCACGCGCCCTTGTCAGTCGCCAGGACGCCGGTCAGCGCCGTCTGCGCTGCATCCTTGCCGGCCGTCAGCGTCAGCGTCAGGCCATTGGGCCCCCGCTGGCCCGACTGGGCCGCCGCATGGTCGATCCGCCCGCCGTCGAAAGGATAGAAATAGACTTGGCTGATGTCGGCGCCCGCCTGGTCGCCAGATAGCGGCCCGCCGGTGGCGGTCAGGATCAGCTGGCCGCCCTGACGCGTGACGCGCGCCTCGATCCCGGCCGGTCGCGGCGCGGTTTCGACCAGCCGCTCGATCTCTTCACCCCAAGGTTTGGCCAGGGGCGCTGCGCCCTCGCGCACCGGCAGGGCCAGCGACAGGGTCATCGGCTCGGGCACGCACATCTGATCGCTGCACACCAGAAACAGCACATCCGTCGTCAGAGTCAGCACTTCGCCCGGCCGCGCCGTCGGCGGCACATGGATCGGCACGGGCAAGAGCACCGCGCCCGAATAGCCATAGTTCATCAGGCTCATCAGCCGCTGGCGGCTGGGCAGGGGCCACAGGATCGGATCGGCGGTTACCCCGGCGGGCAGGGTCCAGATCAGGCTGGTCGCGCCGCCGCTGTCGCCGGGATTGCGCCAATAGGTGTGCCAGTCGGGCGCGATCTTCTGGCGCACCGCCACCACGGTCGTCGAACCGGGCGCGACCCATTGCGACATCGGGACCAGTTCGGCCTCGATCCGCTCGGTCCGCTGCGGTCCGAAGGCGACGACGCCCGTGGGCTGGCTCTGCACCGGCTGGGCGACGGTCGCCGAAACGCCCGTCAAACTGAACAGCAGGCCGAGGAGAAGAGCGAAGAGGCGCAAACGCGTGTTCCGGCAGGCGAGGGGAGCGCCGCAACCTAATGCGTCACGCGTCCCCGCGCCATCGCTGCGCCCGCCCCCGCGTCGATCAGCGCGGATAGGCCTCGTAGATCACTTCCGCGCGGCGACGCAGCGGTTCGTCATTGCCGGCTGCGGTCGTGGCACCCGCGTCGCCTGCGGCGTTCAGCTCGAAGATCGGCGCCGGCATGCCCGCTTGGGTCAGCGCCTCGACCACCGTCCGCGCGCGCCGCTGCGACAGGTTCAGATTGGCTTCGGGCGTTCCCGTGGCGTCGGCCAGGCCAACCACGCGCACCTTGCGCACGTCGCAATCCTTGGCCTTCGTGGCCGCCGCCTTCAGCACCATCGCCGCCGGCTCGGTCAGTCGCGCCTGATTCTCCAGGAAGTAGATATCGAAACGCCCCGGCGCGCACAGCGATTCGCCCACCACCAGCGCCTCGCGCTTGGGCATCGGCGCGCACGCCGCCAGCACACCCACGGCCGCCACAGCCAGACCCATCAATCGCTTCATCTCAGCCCTCCTCCGGCTCGGCCGGCCCATTACGCAAAAGAGGCGGCCCGTCGTCCGACAGGCCGCCTCTTTAACCTAGCGCCGGTCGCGGACCTTCGCGACCGGCATTTGATCACTGATCAATAACGGCGCTGGCCGTTGTCCCAGTAGCACTCGTCCTGGCGATTATCGTAGCAGTAGTAGTAGCGGCCTTGATTGTCGCGGTAGCGCTGTTGGTTGTTGCGGTCCTGGTTGGAGCCGCGGATGGCGCCGGCCGTGCCGCCCAGGGCGCCGCCGATCAGGGCGCCGGTCGCAGCGTTGCCGCCGCCGACGTTGTTGCCAATGATGGCGCCAGCGACGGCGCCCAGGCCGGCGCCGATGGCGCCTTGGCGGACGGTTTCGTTCGAGCCGTTGTTATAGCCGTACGGGTCGCTGGCGCAGGCCGAAGCCAGCAGGCCGGCGCCGGCAATCGCGATAATCGCCTTTTTCATGATGAATTCCTTTGTCCCTGGGTGTTGGCCCCTGTGGGCAGCAAACGTGTCCTCGCGGCATAGGTTCCGCGTCGGCAGACTGCATCCGCAACTATGGTGACGCTTGGGCGGAACGACGGCGCCTGCGGGGCGTTCGGCCGCCATGACCGATGTCGCCCAACCCCCCTCCGATGCAGACGACAAAACTGCGTTGACGCCCCATGCCCAGATCCGGCACGCCGTGATGCTGGTCAATCCGCTGTCCGGAAGCGTGGGGCCACGCGCCGCCGGCGAGGCCGAAGCCCTGTTGGGGCAGTATGACCTGAAGGCCGAGGTCGTGTCGTTTGAAGGGGGCAACTTCGACCAGATCATCGCCGACGCCTTCGCCGCCAAGCCGGACGTGATCTTCGTTCTGGCCGGCGACGGCACGGCGCGCTCGGTGGCGTCGAAGGCCAAGCCTGACGGTCCGATGATCGCGCCCCTGCCCGGCGGTACGATGAACATGTTGCCCAAGGCGCTGTATGGCACCGCCGACTGGAAGCTGGCCCTGAAGCGGGCGCTGGAGGAGGGCGAGCCCCAAGCCGTTTCGGGCGGCGAGGTTCAGGGCGAATATTTCTACTGCGCCGCCATTCTCGGTTCGCCCGCCCTGTGGGCCCCGGCGCGCGAGGCGATGCGGACCGGCAAGATCAAACTGGCCTGGCAGTACGGCCGTCGCGCCCTGAAACGCGCCTTCTCGGGGCGTCTGCGCTTCACTCTCGACGGCGGCGAGAGACGCCGGACCGAGGCGCTGGTGCTGATCAGCCCTATGATCTCCAAGGCGATGGAGGACCCAATCGGCCTGGAAGCTGCGGCCATGGACCCCAGCGACACGACCCAGGCCTTCCGCCTGGCCGCGACGGCGCTGTTCAGCGATTGGCGCCAGGATCCGGCCGTCTCGACCCGCCCGGCGAAACGGATCGAGGTGCGCGCGCGATCCAAGATCCCGGCCGTGATCGACGGCGAGCCGCTGCTGCTCAAGCCCGAGGCCGTGATCCGTTTCGTGCCCAAGGCCTTCAAGGCGCTGGCGCCCAAGCCGCCCTCGGCCGAGGACAGCGTCTAGTGGGCCGCGTTCTTCAGTTCTCCGACGTCCATTTCGGCTGCGAGCACAAACGCGCCTGCGCCGCCGCTCTGGAATACGCCCACGCCACGCCGAACGATCTGGTGCTGATTACCGGCGACATCACCCAGAAGGGGTTTCCCGACGAGTTCACGGCCGCGGGCGAATGGATGCGGGCCATGCCCGAGCCGCGCTTCGTCATCGTCGGCAATCATGACGTGCCCTATTGGGACGCCATCGCGCGGGTTTTCCATCCCTGGCGGGCGTTCGAGACGGCGACCGGCTTTCCGGCTCACGACGGCCAGTTCCGCAGCGATGCGGTCATGGTGCGCGGCGTCGTCACCGCGCGCGGCTGGCAGGCGCGGCCCAACTGGTCGAAGGGCGTCATCGATCTGGATCAGACGCGGCGTGCAGCCGAGGCCCTGCGTCAGGCGCCGATCGGCGCGCTGCGAATCCTGGCCTGCCATCATCCGCTGATCGAGATGGTGGGCACGCCGATGACCGGCGACGTCAAGCGCGGCGACGAGGCGGCGCTGATCTTCGCCGAAGCGGGGGTCGATCTGATCATGACCGGCCACGTCCATGTGCCGTTCGCCATGCCGATCCCGCTGGCGGATCGCTGCTCCTACGCCGTCGGCTGCGGGACGCTGTCGCACCGCGAGCGCGGCGCGCCGCCCGGCTTCAACCAGATCGACTGGGACGCCAAGACCATCACCGTGACGGCCCTGGCTTGGGACGGGACCAGCTATCGCTCGCACCAGGTGTGGCGACTGCCGCGCCGTCAGGACACCCGCAAGGCCGCCACCGCCCCCCGGCCGGACAAGCCGGGCGAACTGGAGAAGGCGGTGGTCTGATCCTGTCTCCTCCCCATCTCATGGGGAGGTGGCTCGAAGCGTAGCGGAGAGACGGAGGGGTTCTTTTCTGGCTCCTGGAGCCGGTGGGCTTTCAAAACCCCTCCACCGCTCCGCGGTCCCCCTCCCCACGCTGTGGGGAGGAGACGGTTGGGATCAACGGAACGGCGGCTCGTCGAAGGCGCGCAGTTTGCGCGAGTGCAGCTTGGAGCCTTCGCTGCGCATCAGATCGACCGCCTGGATGCCGATCTGCAAGTGTTCGGAGATCGAGCCTTCGTAGAAGCGGTTGGCCTGACCCGGCAGTTTGATCTCGCCGTGCAGCGGCTTGTCCGAAACGCAAAGCAGCGTCCCGTAGGGCACGCGGAAGCGATAGCCCTGGGCCGCGATGGTGGCGCTTTCCATGTCGATGGCGACGGCGCGGCTCTGGTTGAAGCGCAGGGCCGACTTGGAATAGCGCAGCTCCCAGTTCCGGTCGTCGGTGGTGACGACCGTGCCGGTGCGCAGGCGCAGCTTGACCTCGTCGCCCGGCATGCCGCTGACAGACTTGGTGGCGTCATAGAGCGCGCGCTGGACCTCGGCGATGGATGGGATCGGAATGTCGGGCGGCAGCACCGCGTCCAGCACGTGATCGTCGCGCAGATAGGCGTGGGCCAGGACGTAGTCGCCGATGGTCTGGCTGGCGCGCAGGCCGCCGCAGTGACCGATCATCAGCCAGACGTGCGGACGGGTGACCGCCAGGTGATCCGTGATCGTCTTGGCGTTGGACGGGCCGACGCCGATATTGACCAGGGTCACGCCCTTATGGCCCGGCGCGGTCAGGTGGTAGGCCGGCATCTGGTGCTTCTTCCAGGCCGTATCGCTGATCGCCGCCTCGGGGTTGGGCGTGTCGCGCGTGATCACCACACCGCCGGCGCAGGACAGGGTCTGATACGGCGAGCCGGGCGTCCGAAGCTGCTCGATGGCCCAGCGCACGAACTCGTCGACGTAGCGATTGTAGTTGGTGAACAGGACATAGGACTGAACGTCGTCCACCGGCGTGCCGGTGTAGTGTTTCAGCCGCGCCAGCGAGAAGTCGGTCCGCAGGCCGTCGAAGTGCGACAGGGGGAAGTCGCCGCCCATTTCGAACAGGCCGTCGGCGATCTCGTCGCCGATATGGGCCAGGTCCGTGGTGGGGAACCAGCGCGCCAGGGCCGCCGTCATCGACCGGTCCAGCGCGACCTCCAGCCCGTCGGTCACATAGGGGAAGGGGATTTCTTGGCGCGAGACGCCGACCTCGAAGGTCGCATTATATTCCTGCTCCAGCAGGCCCAGCTGTTCGGTCAGATAGGGGCGGAAAAGGTCCGGCCGCGTGACCGTGGTCGAATAGCTGCCCTGTCTCGACAGCCGGGCGTAGGCGCGCGGCTCCAGGTCCTGGGGGCGATCCCCGTCCCAGCGAATGCGCAGTTCGGGATAGGCGAACACCCCTTCGGCGCGTTTGACGGGATCGGGCCGCGCGCCGGTATTGACGAAATCCCGCACGGCGTCGCGCAGGTTGGTCACGGATTGGGTGTAGAGGGTTTCGAGGCGGTCCAGCGCCGCCTGTGCTGTCATCTGTTCTGTCATGACTTCCTCTAGCGAAGCTTCGCGGCTTTGGCGAGGCGCCGGCCGTTCAAACCCGATTTCGCTGCATTGCAGCAATTTATGACGGGCGTGCGGTTGCGGATTGGGGCGTGACGGGGCATCTGGCCCGGATGTCTTCTTCCCTTGCGTCAGCGTCCGCCAAGAAGGAGCTCGGCTTCGTCGAGTTCGTCTGTCTCATCGCCCTGATGATGGCGCTGAATGCGCTGGCGATCGATTCCATGCTGCCGGCCTTGCCGCACATCGGCGCCGACCTGAACGTGGCGACCGACAACGATCGGCAATGGGTAGTGACGGCCTATCTGCTGGGCTTCGGCGGGGCGCAGCTGTTCTACGGTCCGTTGGCGGATCGGTTCGGCCGGAAACCCGTCCTGCTGTTCGGCGTCGGCGTCTATGTGATGTTCAGCCTGCTGGCGACCCTGGCGCCGACCTTCGAGACGCTGATCATGGCCCGCGTCGGTCAGGGTCTGGGCAGCGCCTGCACCCGCGTGCTGGCCGTCTCCATCGTGCGCGATCGGTACGAAGGGCGCACCATGGCGCGGGTCATGTCCTTCAGCTTCCTGGTCTTCCTGGGCGTGCCGATCCTGGCGCCGTCGCTGGGTCAGATGATCATGCTGGTCGGGCCGTGGCGCTGGATCTTCGCCGGGCTGGGCCTGATCGGGGTCGGCCTGATCGTCTGGGCGTCGTTGCGTCTGCCCGAGACGCTGAAGCCCGAGGATCGCCTGCCGATCCAGGTCAAGCGGCTGGTCTCGGCCTACAAGATCGCCCTGACCGATCGCACGGCCGTCGGCTACACCCTGGCCATGACGGCGATCACCGGGGCCCTGTTCGGTTTCATCAACTCGTCGCAGCAGATCTTCGCCGACGTCTTTCACGCCGAGGCGGCGTTCCCGGCCATCTTCGCCCTGATCGCGGGCGGCATCGCCGTGGCCTCCATCGTCAATGCGCGGCTGGTGGTGAAGTTGGGGTCGCGCAAGATTTCGCACACGGCCCTGATCGGCTTCACCAGCATCGCGGCCATCCATGCGGTGGTGGCGATCAGCGGTCTTGAGTCGATCTGGACCTTTGCGGTGCTGCAGACCCTGACCATGTTCTGTTTCGGCCTAATCGCGGGCAATTTCGGATCGATGGCCATGGAGACGATGGGCAAGATCGCGGGCACGGCGGCCTCAATCCAGGGGTTCATCTCCACCATCGTCGGCTCTCTCTTGGGCTTTGCGGTGGGCCAGCAGTTCAACGGCACGACCATTCCGATGTCGGTCGGCTTCACTGTCTTTGGCTTGGTCGCCTTGGGCTGGGTGCTGTTCGCCGAACGGGGACGGCTGTTCCGGGCCCATCACGCGCCGGTCGCCGCCAAGGCTTGATCTTTTTCGCGTTTCCGCGCGTTCTCCGGGCCAATCGTCAAGATCAGCCCAGGAAAACCTCGATGACGCGCAAAGCGCTCGGTCTCGTCTCCGCCCTCGCCCTGGCCGCCGCCATGGGTCTGAGCGCCTGCTCCACCACGACGGGAGGGTCGGCCATGACCCCGCCCGCCATCGCCCCGGCGCCCGGTCCCGAAGCGGTGGACGTCCACACCCACGCCCGGCCCGAGATCGCCCGCGTCGTGGATGTGGCCCTGGACCTGACCGCCGACTTCAACGCCAAGACCCTGGCGGGCACGGCGACCCTGGACATCCTGGCGATCCCGGGCGCCAACGAGATCGTGCTGGATATCCGCGATCTGGACATTCAGGACGTGCGCGACGCGGCGGGCCAGCCGCTGCGCTATGTGGTGGGCGACAACGACGCCGTCCTGGGCCAGCCGCTGACAGTCTATGTCCCGGCCTTCGCCGCCGATGAGCGGCGCAAGATCACCATCCGCTATTCCACCCGCCCGAACGCAGCGGCGCTGCAATGGCTGAACCCCAGCCAGACGGCCGGCGGACAGAAGCCCTATCTGTTCAGCCAGGGACAGGCGATCCTGACCCGCACCTGGGTGCCGACCCAGGACAGCCCCGGCATCCGTCAGACCTATTCGGCCCGCATCACCGCACCCGAAGACCTGACCGTGGTCATGAGCGCCGATCACCTGACGCCGATCGGCGAGCGGGCCGCAAACGGGATGAAGACCTGGCGATTCCGGATGGACAATCCGATCCCGCCCTATCTGATCGCGCTGGGCGTTGGCGACATCGCCTTTGCACCGTTCGACGGCCGCACCGGGGTCTGGACCGAGCCCAGCCGCCTGCGCGCCGCCCAATGGGAGCTGGAGCCGACCGCCCAGATGGTGACGGCGGCCGAGAAGCTGTATGGCCCCTATCGCTGGGGCCGCTACGACCTCTTGGTCCTGCCGCCGTCCTTTCCGTTCGGCGGGATGGAAAACCCGAAGCTGACCTTCGCCACCCCGACCATCATCGCCGGCGATCGCTCGCTGGTGTCGCTGGTCGCGCACGAACTGGCGCACTCCTGGTCGGGCAATCTGGTCACCAATGCGACCTGGAACGACTTCTGGCTGAACGAGGGCTTCACCGTCTATTTCGAGAACCGGATCATGGAGTCGGTCTATGGCCATGACCGCGCCATGCAGGAGCAGGTGCTGGGCTGGGACAGCCTTCAGGACACGCTGAAGTCCCTGCCGGCGGCGGACACCCGCCTGCATCTGGACCTGAAGGGCCGCGATCCCGACGACGGCATGAACGACATCGCCTACGAGAAGGGCGCCCTGTTCCTGCGGACCATCGAACGCACCGTCGGACGGGATCGGTTCGACGCGTGGCTGCGCGGCTATTTCGATCGCAACGCCTATCGCCCGATGACCACGGCCATGTTCCTGCAAGACATCCGCGACAACCTGATCAAGGGCGACGCGGCGCTGGAAAGTCAGCTGCAGATGGACGCCTGGGTCTATCAGCCCGGCCTGCCGTCCAACACCGTGGCGCCGGTGTCCCATGCCTTCGAGCCGGTGGATGCGGCCGCCGTCGCCTTCTTCAAGGACAAGGGACCGGCCTCGGCCATTCCGTGGGCGGACTGGAACACCCAGCAGCGCCAGCGCTTCCTGGGCTGGCGTCCCGAGGGTCTGCGGACAGGCGCCGACTGGCTGACGGACGCGCAGCTGGCCGATCTGGAGCGCACGCTGAACCTGGCGAACGAAGGCAACGCCGAACTGACCTTCGCCTGGCTGCAGATCGCCCTGGCCCATCGCTATCAGCCGTCGGTCGCCACGGCCGAGAAGTTCCTGACCAGCCAGGGCCGTCGCAAGTTCGTCCTGCCGCTGTTCCAGACCCTGTGGAACGAGGGCGACTGGGGTCGTGGCAACGCGCGGCGCATCTACGCCGAGGCTCGGCCGCTCTATCACCCGGTCACCAGCGGTTCGGTCGATCAGTTGGTCGGACGGCCGTAAGGCTAGAGGTCCACGACCGCCACGCCGGTTTCCTCCGCAAGTCGTTCCGCCAGGACGGCGCGGTGGCAGCCGGCGTGGTCGGCCTCGAAGCACAGCAGGGCGACGGGTTTGTCGGCCGCCAGCGCCTTCAGCCGCTCGTACTCGATCTGCGCCTGGGGCTCGGCCAGGTGATCGGCGAAGATGGCGCGCATCTCGTCCACGCGGCCCTTGCGCGCCGCGTCACGTCCGGCCTTGGGCGTGCCCAGCCCGCGCAGGTGGACATAGTCGATCCCTTCGGCCTTCAGGCTCTCGCCCAGGATCGTCTTGGAAAAGCCGGCGCGGCGGGATGCGGCGACCGCACGGACATCGACCAGGGTCTGCACGCCGGCCGTCTTCAGCCGCGCGATGACGTCGGCCTGGGTCGCGCCCTCGTAGCCAATGGTGAAAAGCTTCATCCGCCTCAGATGGGCGGCCGCGCGTCGAACGCCAGCGTGACCGTGAAGGCCCGCGTTGCGGTGCGGCGCCCTATCGTCTATCCCGCCGAAACGGATTTCGACTGGAGCTTTCCCCATGGCTGACCTCGCCCCCGGCGTCGTGACCCTCTTCGGAGGTTCGGGCTTTATCGGGTCGCAGGCGGTGCGCGCCCTGGCGCGTCGCGGCTGGCGCATTCGGGTCGCCGTGCGCAACCCGGTCCTGGCGATCGAAATCCAGCCGCTGGGCGATCCCGGGCAGATCCAGTTCATGCGCTGCGACATCACCAACCCCGCGGACGTGGCGCAGGCCGTGCGCGGCGCGGACGCCGTCGTCAATCTGGTCGGCGTCCTGCATGACGCAGGCGGCAAGCGCGGCTTCGACGCCGTTCACACCGAGGCGGCCAAGACCATCGCCGAGGCCGCCAAGGCGGCGGGCGTTGAGCGCCTGGTCCAGATCTCGGCCATCGGCGCCGACGCCGCCAGCCCTTCGGCCTATGGTCGCACCAAGGCCCAGGCCGAGGCGGCCGTTCGCGACGTCTATCCGGACGCGGTGATCCTGCGTCCGTCGCTGGTGTTCGGCGCGGGCGACGGCTTCCTCAATCGCTTCGCCGCCATGGCGACGATGGCGCCGGCCCTGCCGCTGATCGGCGGCGGCGAAACCCGGTTCCAGCCGGTCTATGTCGGCGATGTCGCCGAGGCCATCGCGCGCGGCGTGACCCGCGCGGACGCCGCCGGCCGCACCTATGAACTGGGCGGGCCGAGCCTCTACACCTTCCGCGAGGTGCTGGAGCTGGTGCGTCGTGAGACGGGCCGCGACCGGATGCTGGTTTCGGTGCCCTTCATCGTCGCCAAGCCCCTGGGTTCGCTGCTGCAACTGAGCCGGTTCGTCGGCCTGACCCCGCCGCTGACGCACGATCAGGTGCTGATGCTGGAGAAGGACAATGTGGTCGCCGCCGATGCGCTCGGCCTCAGCGATCTGGGCATCGACCATCCGGCCGGCATGGCGGCGATCGCCCCGTCCTATCTGTGGCGCTACCGCGTCGGCGGCCAGTTCGCCGAAGCGCCCGCCCACTAAAACCATCCCCTATGACGTCGTCGCCGGTCGCCATCGCGGCCGGCGGCGTCTTCTGTTCGGGAACAAAGAGTGCACAGCTTAAGGATGCCGGCCACGCGCCCCCAGTTTTCCTCGACCGATACGCCTGACCTGAACGACGCGCGGGCGTTGTTGGCGCGCGTCTGGGGGCACGCCGACTTCCGGGGGCTGCAAGGGCAGGTGGTCGAGCAGATCCTGTCGGGCGGTGATGTGCTGGCGGTCCTGCCGACCGGCGGCGGCAAGAGCGTCTGCTATCAGATCCCCGCCATCTTGCGCCCCGGACTGGGGCTGGTGGTGTCGCCGCTGATCGCCCTGATGACCGATCAGGTCGAGGCGCTGAAGCAGCAGGGCGTCGCGGCGGCGCGGCTGGATTCCGGCGTGTCGCTGGACGAGCGTTCGGCCATCTGGGCGGCGGCGCGGTCGGGGGGGCTGGACCTGCTCTATGTGTCGCCGGAAGGCCTGGCGGCGGGCGCCATGATGGACCGGCTGGCGGAACTGCCGCTGAGCCTGATCGCCATCGACGAGGCGCACTGCGTTTCGCAATGGGGTCACGACTTCCGCCCCGATTATCGAAACTTGGGCCTGCTGGCCGAGCGGTTTCCCGACGTGCCCCGCATCGCCGTCACCGCCACCGCCGACGCCCGCACCCGCGACGACATCCTGCGCTCGCTGCGGCTGGAAGAGGCGACGGTCTTCGTCGACAGTTTCGCGCGTCCGAACCTGCAACTTTCGGCCGAGCGCAAGGAGAGCGCCTCTCGGGCCAAGACCGACGCCCGCGTCATCGAACTGGTGCGCGAACGGCGGGGCAAGTCGGGCGTCGTCTATTGCGGCAGCCGCGACGGCTGCGACCGCGTGGCCCAGGCCCTGCGCGACGCCGGGACCAACGCCATCGCCTATCACGCCGGCATGGACACGAAGGAGCGCGACCGCCGGCTGGAACGCTTCCTGGCCGAGGAGGGCGCCGTCATGGTCGCGACCATCGCCTTCGGCATGGGCGTCGACAAGGCCGACGTGCGCTTCGTCATCCACGCCGATCCGCCGGGCAGTCTGGAGGCCTATTGGCAGGAGATCGGCCGGGGCGGGCGCGACGGCGAGCCGGCCGAGGGCATCACCCTGTATGGGCCGTCCGACATCGCCTGGTCCTTGCGTCGGCTGGACAGCCGCCCGATGGCCGAGGAGGTCAAACAGGTCCAGGTCAGGAAGACCCGCCAGCTGTTCGCCATGCTGGACGGCGCGGTCTGTCGGGCCCAGGCCGTGCGGCGATATTTCGGCGAGCATGACGCTCAGCCTTGCGGCGTCTGCGACATCTGCGGCGACCCGCCTCAGCTCTATGACGCGACCGTCCCGGCCCAGAAGGCGTTGGCGGCGGTGCAGCGGCTGGGCGGCCGGTTCGGGCGCAATCGCGTCGTCGATCACCTGACCGCCCGCACCAAGGACGTGCAGCCGTGGGAGCAGCAACTGTCCACCTGGGGCATCGGGCGCGAGATTTCGCTGAACAGCTGGCGCGAGATCGTCGATCACCTGCTGTTCGAAGGTCTGCTGGCTGAGGATCCCAACGACGGCAAGCCGCTGGTCGGGCTGGGCGATCCCGAAGCGGTGCGCGCCGTCTATCGCGGCGAGCGCCAGATCGAGGTGCGTCGCGCGCCTCTGAGGGCCGATACCGCCCCGCGTCGTCGTGACCGATCGGGCGAAGGGCGCAATGCGGCGCTGGAGACGATGGACGCGGACGTCCGCGCCCGGTTCGAGGCCTTGCGCGCCTGGCGCCGCGACCGCGCCTCGGAACAGCACGTCCCGCCCTATGTCATCTTCCAGGACCGGACGCTGCTGGAGATCGCCCACGCCGAACCGGGCGACCTGAACAGTCTGGGCGCCATTTCCGGCGTCGGTCAGTCGAAGCTGGATCGCTACGGCAAGGGCGTGCTGGAGGCGCTGGCCGCCCTTTAGAAGGCGTCAGACTTCCGGCTTAGGCGGGGCGGTGATGACTTCGACGTTGTCGTTCAGCAGATAGGACAGTTCCGACAGGGCTGTGGCGCGTTCGGCCGGGTTAGCGGCGGCCTGAACGGCCTGAACCTTCTTGGGCATGTCCTCGGAAATGCCGCGCAGGATGCATTTCAGATCGCCGTCGGTGCCGCGTTCCTTCAGGATCAGGTGGCCCTGCATGTCCAGGGCGGCCAACTGTTCGGCCTGGGCCTTGAAGCCGGTGAAGGCCTGGCTGGTGAAGAAGGCGGCGTCGTCGGCGGCCTTGGCGGCGGCCCAGCCGTCGACCACGGCCTTCAGGCTGGTCGAGCGCGAGATGATGTCGGCGAACAGCGGCTCGCCCGCCACCGAGACCGGCGCGCCGGGCGCGGCGGCCGGCTGTTCGGCGGCCAAGGCCACCGAGGGATTGGACATCGCCAGGGCGATCGTGAGAGCAAGGCCGCAGGACATGGAGGTGACTTCCTGTTTCAGCGTCCGCTGGGACGTTGAACCTGAATACGCCCCAGCCGTAAACGAGTGTTTACCCTGTCATTCCCGATGGAGACGACGATGACCCGCGACGCCGCCTGGACCGCCTTCGACCAAGCCGCCGCCGAGGCCGCCTCCGCGCGGATCGTGGACCAGTTCGCCGCCGATCCCGACCGGCTGGCGCGGATGTCGGTCGAGGCGGCGGGGCTCTATCTGGACCTGTCGAAACAGAGCTGGACCAAGGCCGCCTTCGACGCCTGTCTGGACCTGGCGCGCGCCAGCGACGTCGAAGGGCGCCGCGCGGCCCTGTTCGCCGGCGAGGCCGTCAATCTGACGGAAGGGCGGGCGGTGCTACACCCGGCCCTGCGCGCCGCGCCGGGCGCCGACTTCAAGGCCTTGGGCGAGCCGGTCTCGGCCGAGGTGGACGCCGTGCGGGCGGACATGAAGGCCTATGCCGATGCGGTGCGGTCGGGCGCCGAGGCGGGCGCGACGGGCAAGACGTTCGAGGCGATCGTTCATGTCGGCATCGGCGGGTCAGACTTGGGGCCGCGCGTGGTCTGGGATGCGCTGCGCCCGCTGGACCCGGCCATCGACCTGCGCTTCGTCGCCAGTATCGATCCGCGCGATATGGCCGAGGCGCTAACGGGCCTGAACCCCGAAACCACCCTGGTGGTGGTCGTGTCCAAGACCTTTACGACGCAGGAAACCCTGGCCAACGCCGAGGCGGCGAAGGCCTGGCTGGCGGCGTCGCTGCCGGCCGAGGGGATGACGAAACACTTCATCGGGGTGACGGCGGCGCCGGAGAAGGCGGCGGCCTTCGGCTGCGGTCGCACCTTCGCCTTCCGGGACTGGGTCGGCGGGCGGTATTCGCTGTGGTCGGCGGTCAGCCTGTCGTGCGGCATCGCCCTGGGCTGGGACGTGTTCGAACAGATGCTGGCCGGGGCGGCGGCCATGGACGAGCATTTCGTTTCGGCCCCGCTGGAGCGGAACGCCCCGGTTCTGCTGGCCCTGGCCCAGGTGTTCAACGTCGATGGCCTGAACCGGCCGGCGCGTACGGTGGCGCCCTACGCCCACGCCCTGCGTCGCCTGCCGTCCTTCCTGCAGCAGCTGGAGATGGAGTCGAACGGCAAGCGGGTGCATCGCGACGGTACGCCGGTGACGCGCCAGACCTGCCCCGTCGTCTTCGGCGAGCCGGGCACCAACGGACAGCACGCCTTCTTCCAGCAGATCCACCAGGGACCGCAGACCGTCCCGGCCGAGTTTGTGATCGTGGCCAAGACTCACGCGGACGCGCCGGAGTCGCCGCCAGAAGCGCCTTTGTGGTCCAACGCCTTGGCCCAAGGCCAGGCCCTGATGCTGGGGAAGACGACAGAGGCCGCCAAGGCCGAGGGGTTGGCGCAAGGATTGTCGGAGGAGGAGGCGACGCGCCTGGCGTCCCACCGCACCTTCACCGGCAATCGTCCATCGACGGCCATCCTGATGGACCGCCTGACGCCCGAAACCCTAGGCGCGCTGCTGGCCCTGTATGAGCACAAGACCTTCGTCGAGGGGGTGATCTGGGACATCAACAGCTTCGACCAGTGGGGCGTCGAACTGGGCAAGGTCCTGGCCAAGGCGATCCTGAAGGACGTGGACGCGGGCGGCCCCTCGGCGGACCTGGATCCGTCCACGGCAGCCTTGATGACGCGGTTGATGGGCTGACGCGAAAAGGGCCCGTCCTTGCCGGACGGGCCCTTCCGATCATCTAGACCGTCGAACGCTTACCAGCGGCGGTCGTAGCGGTAGTCGCGATCATTGCGATACTCGCGGCGGTCGTAGCGCGAGTCGTAACGGCGGCCGTCGTAGCGGTAGTCGTAGCCCGAGCGGCTGCGGTCGATGCCGTGCTCGCGCTCCCAATGGCCTTGGTTACGGTAGCATTGGCCGCCGCGGTAGTATTCGCAGCCCGAGCCGCGGTTGGAGGCCACCGCGCCCAGCGCCGCGCCGGCAAGCGCACCGCCCGCGATATAGCTGCCGTCGCCATTGCCATAGATGGCGCCGGCCAGACCGCCCACGGCGGCGCCGATCAGGGCGTTACGGCCGGTGTTGTCGCGATCGCGCGACTGGGCGGAAGCCGGAGCGGCCATCAGGCTCAGGGCCACGACGGGGGCGGCGGCGACCGCAGTGATCTTCAGCAGCTTGGACATTTTGGTCTCCTTGTTTGCTTGCCGATCTGCGTTTCCGGGGCGGGAAGGCATCCAGCGTTGAGGTCTTTCTATCGCTCCCAGTTTGAACGACCCCGGAGGTCGGCATTCATTTTCGGTTCATTTGTCACAGAGAATTCGCGCGGCGATCCACCGCCGCCGCTTGACGATGACCCTGCCTCTGCCTAACTCCCGCTCGCGTTAGCACTCTCGCTGGTCGGCTGCCAAAACGGCGATCGCGAGAGAGCCGCACACCGTTTCAAAAACGCCCCGATCCGGGGGTTTTACAGGGAGAAGTCCGATGGCGTTCCGTCCGCTCGGCGACCGCGTGCTGGTCAAGCGCGTTGAAGAAGAATCCAAGACCAAGGGTGGCATCATCATCCCCGACACCGCCAAGGAAAAGCCACAGGAAGGCGAAGTCGTCTCCGTCGGCCCTGGCGCCCGCGACGACACCGGCAAGGTCAATGCTCTGGAGCTGAAGGCCGGCGACCGCATCCTGTTCGGCAAATGGTCGGGCACGGAAGTGAAGATCGACGGCGAAGACCTGATCATCATGAAGGAATCCGACGTCCTGGGCGTGCTGTCCTAAGCACCCGACGTCCGACGTTCTTCAATCAATCCATATAGATAGGAGCTGCCCTCATGGCCGCTAAAATCGTACACTTCAACACCGACGCGCGCGACAAGATGCTGCGCGGCGTCAACGTGCTCGCCAACGCCGTCAAGGTGACGCTGGGTCCCAAGGGCCGCAACGTCGTGATCCAGAAGTCCTTCGGCGCTCCGCGCTCGACCAAGGACGGCGTGTCGGTCGCCAAAGAGATCGAGCTGGAAGACGCCTTCGAGAACATGGGCGCCCAGATGATCCGCGAAGTCGCTTCGAAAACGAACGACAAGGCGGGCGACGGCACCACCACCGCAACCGTTCTGGCTCAAGCCATCGTGCAAGAGGGCCTGAAGGCCGTCGCCGCCGGCATGAACCCGATGGATCTGAAGCGCGGCATCGACAAGGCTGTCGGCCTGGTGCTGGAAGAGATCAAGTCGAACTCCAAGCCGGTCTCCAACAACTCGGAAATCGCCCAGGTCGGCACCATCTCGGCCAACGGCGACTCGGAAATCGGTGAGCTGATCGCCCAGGCGATGGCCAAGGTCGGCAACGAAGGCGTCATCACCGTCGAGGAAGCCAAGACCGCCGACACCACCGTCGACGTCGTCGAAGGCATGCAGTTCGACCGCGGTTACCTGTCGCCTTACTTCATCACCAACGCCGACAAGATGGAGGCCCAACTCGAAGAGCCGCTCATCCTGCTGTTCGAGAAGAAGCTGACCTCGCTGCAAGCCATGCTGCCGATCCTGGAAGCCGTGGTGCAGTCGGGCCGTCCGCTGCTGATCATCGCCGAGGACATCGAAGGCGAAGCCCTGGCGACCCTGGTCGTCAACAAGCTGCGTGGCGGCCTGCGCGTCGCCGCCGTCAAGGCTCCGGGCTTCGGCGATCGCCGCAAGGCCATGCTGGAAGACATCGCCATCCTGACGGGCGGCCAGGTCATCTCGGAAGACCTCGGCATCAAGCTTGAGAGCGTCACCATCGACATGCTCGGCAAGGCCAAGAAGGTCACGATCACCAAGGACGACACCACCATCGTCGAAGGCGTCGGCGGCAAGGACGAGATCGAAGCCCGCGTGGCCCAGATCAAGCGCCAGATCGAAGACACCACCTCCGACTACGACAAGGAAAAGCTGCAGGAACGTCTGGCCAAGCTGGCCGGCGGCGTCGCGGTTCTCCGCGTCGGCGGTTCGACCGAAGTCGAAGTGAAGGAAAAGAAGGACCGCGTCGACGACGCCCTGAACGCCACGCGCGCCGCGGCTGACGAAGGCATCGTTCCGGGCGGCGGCATCGCCCTGCTGAAGGCCTCCAAGATCCTGGCCGACGTCAAGGGCGACAACGCCGACCAGAACGCCGGCATCGCGATCATCCGTCGCGCCCTGCAGGCTCCGATCCGTCAGATCGCCGAAAACTCCGGCGTCGAAGGCTCGATCGTGGTCGGCAAGGTGCTGGAAAACGGCGACGCTTCGTTCGGCTTCAACGCCCAGACCGAAGAGTACGGCGACCTGGTGCAGATGGGCGTCATCGACCCGGCCAAGGTCGTCCGCACGGCCCTGCAAGACGCCGCTTCGGTGGCCGGCATCCTGATCACGACGGAAGCCGCCGTCGCCGACGCCCCCAAGAAGTCGGGCGGCGCCTCGGCCCCCGACATGGGCGGCATGGGCGGCATGGGCGGCATGGACTTCTAAGTCCAAGCTGACCGACGCTGAAATGCAGAAGGGCGGGACCGCAAGGTCCCGCCCTTTTTGTTTGCCTATCCTATCTGCGAAGCGGGGAGGGGGACCGCTGAGCGGTGGAGGGGCTGTTGAAGGCCCACCGATGTCGGAGGTGCGGCGCCAGCCCCTCCGTCACGACGGCAAGAGGCATCGCGCCACCTCCCCACGAGGTGGGGAGGAGACAGCGTTCTAGAACTCCGAAATCGCGCCCGGCTTGCGGGACCGCGTCTTCAGCCACATGACGCCCAAGAGGTCCGAGACCGACGCCCGCAGGCGGCCCCAGTTGGTGTATTTCGAGCGGCCGACCTCGCGGTGGCGGTGGTCCACGTCGAGATATTGGTTCTTGAACCCCTCGCGGATCATCAGCGCCGGCAGGTAGCGGTGGATGTGATCGAAGTAGGGCAGGCGCAGGAAGACGTCGCGGCGGAAGGCCTTCAGTCCACAGCCGGTGTCGTCGGCGTCGTCGCCCAACAGTTTGCGGCGGATGCGGTTGGCCCAGATGGAGGCCTGGCGTTTGGCCTCGGTGTCCTGACGTTTGGCGCGACGGCCGCCGACCAGGCCCACGTCGCCGGGGGCGGACAGAAGCGCATCGACCAGGCGGGGCGCATCGGCCGGCGGGTTCTGGCCGTCGCCGTCCATCGTCACCACGACCGGCGCGCGCGCGGCCAGGACGCCGGTGCGGACCGCGCGGCTCTGGCCAGCATTGGTCCCGTGAGCCAGGACGCGCAGGGCCGGCAGTTCGGCCATGGCGGCCTTCAACTCGGCCAAGGTCGCATCCTTGGACGCATCGTCCACGAAGATCATCTCGTACGAACGGCCGGCGAAGGCGGCGGCGATCTCGCGCGCCAGGGGCACGGCGGCGCCCGCCTCGTCATGGACGGGAACGACGACGGAGATTTCGGGCGTTTCGGCGGTCATCGGCGCTCCATAGAGGATAACGAGAGCTTAGGGGAGACGGCTGACGCAGGCGTAGTCGCCGTGTAAGGAGTCTGGAATGAAGACTTTCGATCTGGATGGCCGCATCGCCGGCTGGCGCGGGCCGGTTCTCGCGGCCCTGCTGACGTTGATCGCCGGCCTGCCGGGCCTGCTGCTGCTGCCGCCGCTGGATCGCGACGAGAGCCGGTTCGCCCAGGCCACGTCCCAGATGCTGGAAAGCGGCGACTATGTCGACATCCGCTATCAGGACGAGCCGCGCTGGAAGAAGCCGGTCGGCATCTACTGGATGCAGGCGATCGCCGTGGGCCTGACCTCGGATGTCGAGGACCGCGAAATCGCGCCCTATCGCATCCCCTCCCTGCTGGGCGCCATGCTGGCGGCTTGGGCCGTGGCCTGGGCCGGCTCGGCCATGCTGGGCAGCCGGGTCGGCTTCTTCGGCGGCGCCATCATGGGGGCGACCTTCCTGCTGTCGACCGAGGCGGGGATCGCCAAGACCGACGCCATGCTGTGCGGCGCGACGACCCTGGCCATGGCGGCGCTGGCGCGCATCTATATGGCGACGAAGGCGGGCGAACGCCCGATCCGGCCGCATAAACTGCTGTTCTGGATCGGGATCGGTCTGTCGATCCTGATCAAGGGACCGATCGGGTTTCTGGTCGTGGCCCTGGCGATCATCGCCCTGTCGATCTGGGATCGGAACATCAAATGGCTGTATTGCCTCGGCTGGGGGTGGGGTCTGCCGCTGGTCGCCCTGATGGTCGGACCGTGGGCCATCGCCATCACCATCGCCACCGACGGCGGTTTCTGGCGCGAGGCCATCGGCGGGGACCTGGCGCCCAAGATCGCCGGGGCGCACGAAAGCCATTCGGGCTTCCCCGGCATGTATCTGCTGCTGGCGCCCCTGCTGTTCTTCCCCTCGACCCTTTTGTTGCCCGCCGCCGTCTCGACGGGGTGGGCCCGACGGGCCGAGCCGGCGATCCGGTTCCTGGTCTGCTGGCTGGTCCCGGGCTGGCTGATGTTCGAACTGGCGCCGACCAAGCTGTGGCACTACACCCTGCCGACCTTCGGAGCGCTGGCCCTGCTGGCGGCCGCCGCCTTGGCCCAACCCATCGGCAAGGTCTCGCGCATCACCGGGGCGGTCCTGGGCGCGTTCGCGGCTCTGCTGATCATCGGCATCACCGTCTATGGACTGACCGTCTATGGCACCTCGACGGCCCAGACCTGGGCGGCGCTGACGGTGGTCATGGCGCTGGCGGCGGGGGCGATGGGGGGCTTCCTTCTGCTGAACCGCGCGCCGGTCGCAGCGCTGGTCGCCTCGCTGGCCTTCGGGATCGTGGCGCACGCGGCTCTGTCGGGCACGATCCGCCAACTGCGGCCCCTGGCCATCGCGCCCCAGCTTGAAAAGGCGCTGGAGGCGGCCGATCTGCACCCGCGTCAGGGCCGCACGCCGGGGCCGGTGGCGATCAGCGGCTTCCATGAACCCAGCTTCGTCTTCCTGACCGGGCGAGACACCGACCTGACCGACGCCCAGGGCGCGGCCGAGGCCCTGGCGGAGGGGCGGCCCGCCATCGTCGAGGGACGCGACGCCGACGCCTTCCGTGCGGCGGCGGCGCGTCTGGGCGTGTCCGGTCGCGCGGTCGGGACGGTCAACGGCTACAACTATTCGGCAGGCGATCCGGTCAGCCTGACCGTCTATGCGCCGCCGCCCCGAAACGGGAACGGTAACGCCGCAGCGGGAGCCGAGTAATGGGCCGCTTCATCCAGATCGTCGAAGTCGGGCCGCGTGACGGGCTGCAGAACGAAAAGGCGGTGCTTGAGCCCGCCGTCCGCGCCGATCTGGTGCGGCGGCTCGAGCAGGCGGGGGCGAAGCGGATCGAGGCCGTCTCCTTCGTCCACCCCAAATATGTGCCGCAGATGGCCGGCGCCGAGGAGGTCATGGCCGCCCTGCCTCACGAGGCGGGCCGCAGCCGTATCGGCCTCGTGTTAAACGGCAAGGGCTATGATCGGGCGCTGGCGACCGGGGTGGACGAGGTCAATGTCTCAGTCGCGGCCACCGACGGCTTCGGCCTGAAGAACCAGGGCCTGGCGGTGAAGGATCAACTGGCCATGCTGGGCGAGATCGTCGCCCGCCGCCACAACGCCGAGGCCAGCGAGGGCGCGCCGTCGCTTTCGGCCATGATCTCTTGCGTCTGGGGCTGTCCGTTCGACGGCGAGGTCTCCGTCGACCAGGTCGCGGACATGGTTGGCGCCATCGCCGAGATGGGCGTGGGCGAGATCGGTCTGGCCGACACCATCGGCGCGGGCGATCCCTGGGCGGTGACGAAAAAGGTCGAGGCGGCCAGGGCGGCCGCACCGGACGCGAGCCTGCGCCTGCACTTCCACGACACCCGCAACACAGGCCTGGCCAACGCCTATGCGGGCGTCGAGGCCGGGATTGACGTGCTGGACGCCTCGGTCGGGGGGATCGGCGGCTGCCCGTTCGCGCCGGGCGCCACGGGAAACATCGCCACCGAAGACCTGGCCTATATGCTGGCGCGCGGCGGGTTCGAAACCGGCTATGACCTGGACGCCCTGATCGCGACGGCGCGCTGGATCGGCGAGGCCATCGGCCGGCCGGCGCCGTCGGCGCTCAGCCGGGCGGGCGGATTTCCCAAGGCTTGAACCCTTGTGGCGGCGTTTTGAAAACGGCGCTAAATCAGGGTGAACAGGCGTAGCCGTTGGACCGGCTGCGAAGAGGACCGTCCATGCTGCTCGCCATTCCGCTGCTGCTGATCCCGGTGGTGCTCTACAATATCGTGGTGCTGTTCGGCGCGCCGAGCGGGGCGGGGATGGTGCAGGCGGACGTGCTGCTGCGCGATCCGCTGTTTTCCGTCACGATGACCTCGGGCGCGCAATGGACGATCGGATCCGGCGATCTGATCCTGTTTCTCGGCCTGATCCTGCTGTTCTTCGAGCTGGTGAAGTCCACCTCCAGCCAGCGGATCGCCATCATCAATCACGCCCTGTCAATGATCCTTTTCATAGGCGTGCTGGTGGAGTTTCTGCTGCTGCCGGGGTTCGCGACCTCGACCTTCTTTCTGATCGTGATCATGATCCTGCTGGACGTGCTGGCCGGGTTCATCGTGACCATCATCGCGTCGCGCAAGGACTTCGATTTCGGCGGAGCGTGAGCCCAACGGCTCTCCCCAACAACGGGCTCAAGTAGCGCGAAGCGCGATAGCCCTTAAGAAAAAGCCGTGAAGATCAGGGCGACGACGGCGACGTCGAAGGCTTTGGCGAGAAGGGCGAAGACGGCGGGCATGGGCGGGTCCGGCTGAGAGCGTTCTGCCTCGCCCCCAGCAAACCCCGTGCCGCCCGAGCGGCGTCAGCTCAGATGTCGGTCTTGGCGGTCTTGCCCGTTTTCGGACGACGCTCGGCCGCGCCCGAATATTCGGCTCCGAGGTAGGCGGAGCGGGCCGCATCCAGCACCGGCGGGCCGCCGCGCAGGCCGCGTTTCTGCCCGCTCTGGCCCATCTGCTGGGCCACGAAGGCGGCGGCGCCGGGCTCGGGCGTCGGCAGGACGGCAGCTCTTGCCGGGGCCGGTTGGGGTTCGGCGATCTCAGGCGCATCGACGGGGACCAGGGCGCGCGAGGCGGATCGGGCGCGCCGCTCACGCTCGCGGCGTTCGCCTTCGCGGCGATCCACCCGGTCCGGTCCGCCGACGGCCTGGATCCGGTCGGTCATTTGCTCTTGCCGCCCGCCAGTTTTTCGATCTGACGACGCATCTCGTCCATCTGGCGACGCATCTCGTCCAAGGCGTCCGGCGCCTCGGGCGGCGGGGCCGGCTCAGCCTTGTCATCGGAAGCGGCCGGGGTCGGCTCGGCGCGCGGATAGGTGTAGGCCGGGAACATCTGCATGGCGCGCTCGAACATCGCCATATTGGCCCGCGCGGCGTCCTCCATCAGGGTCGCGCCCGCGCCGGTGCCGAAGGCGCGGCCCATCTGACTGGCGAACTGTTCCTGCTGACGGCCGAAGTTGGCCAACGACATCTCCAGATAGGAGGGTAGGACGCCTTGCATCTGACCGCCGTAGAAGCCGATCAGCTGGCGCAGGAACTGAACCGGCAGCAAGGCCTCGCCCCGGCTCTCTTCCTCGAAGATGATCTGGGTCAGGATCTGGCGGGTCAGGTCGTCGTTGGTCTTGGCGTCATAGACGACAAACTCCGTGCCCTCGCGCACCATGGTGGCCAGGTCTTCCAGCGTCACATAGGCGCTGGTCCGCGTGTTGTAGAGCCTGCGGTTCGCATACTTCTTGATGACGACCTGAGCGCTGTCGCCAGTCTTTCCACCCTTGGTCTTTTCGTCAGCCACGCTTGTTCTCGCGATGTTGCAACGCGTCACTATCCTCCGTTGCGACGCGATGCGCCAGAGGGGGAGAAAAGCGCCGGGACCGGACGGTCGTTCAGTGGCTCATGGCCGGGGCCAGCACGACGCCGACCAGAACCGCCGTCCAGTGGACCGTGGCGCCGGTGACGACGAAGCCGTGCCAGATGGCGCGGCGGAACTTCACGCGCGGGCTGATGAAGACGAAGACCCCGGCGGTATAGATCAGGCCGCCGATGACCAGCAGGGCCAAGGCGATCGGATGCACCGTCTCGACCATCGGCTTCAGCGCCGCGACCGCCAGCCAGCCGAAGACGACATAGACGCCGCTCCAGAACTTGTCCGAGATGCGCGGCGCGAACAGCTTCACCCCGGCGCCGAGGAAGGCCAGGGTCCAGATCAGGGTGGTGAATCCGATGGCCCACAGACCCTCGAACCGCTGAGTGGTGAAGGGGGTGTAGCTGCCGGCGATCATCAAAAAGATCGCCGCCTCGTCCAGTCGCCGCAACACCGGTCGCGCGGCGCAGGGGTTGGTCCAGTTGTAGATGGTCGAGGCCGTCAGCATGCCGACGAGGCACAGGGCATAGATGGCGGTCGCCATCACGCCGCCGATCCCCGCATAGACCCCGGCCAGACCCGCCAGGATAATGCCGCCGACCGCCGCCAGCATCAGGCCGACGACGTGGACCCACAGATCCGCCAGCTTTTCCGCGCGCGTCGGATAGTGCTCGATCATGTCCAGCTCGTCCGGCGTGCAGACGTGGGTGACAAGACGTTTCAGCGTGCGCAGCATGGACCTTCCAATCCGTCGATCGCCTCTATCGTTCCCCGACAATGCGCCGACAGGGTGACGATTGGCTGAATCGCGCCCTGTCCATGTCGTCGCAGGTGACGAACGCGCTGCAATGCGGCAAAACGGTCACGCCGAGTTATTCTCCAAAGAGTGAAATCCCATGACCGACGTCGTCATCGTTTCCGCCGCGCGCACCCCGGTCGGCTCCTTCCTGGGCGCCCTGTCGTCGCTTCCGGCGTCCAAGCTGGGCGAGATCGCCATCAAGGCGGCGCTGGAGCGGGCCGGTGTCTCCGGCGACGAGGTCGACGAGGTGATCCTGGGTCATGTGTTGCAGGCCGCCGCGGGTCAGGGCCCTGCGCGCCAGGCCGCCGTCGGCGCCGGGGTGCGCAAGGAAGCCGCCGCCTGGAGCCTGAACCAAATCTGCGGCTCGGGCCTGCGCGCCGTCGCCATCGCCGCCCAGCAGATCGCTTTGGGCGACGCCAGGATCGTGGTCGCCGGCGGTCAGGAGAGCATGAGCCAGGCGCCGCACGCCCAACAGCTGCGCAACGGTCACAAGATGGGCGACGTCGCCCTGGTCGACACCATGGTCAAGGACGGCCTGTGGGACGCCTTCAACGGCTATCACATGGGGCAGACGGCCGAGAACATCGCCGAAAAATGGTCCATCAGCCGCGAGGCGCAGGACGAATTCGGGCTGGCCAGCCAGCACAAGGCCGAGGCGGCCCAGAACGCCGGCAAGTTCGATGACGAGATCGCGCCGGTCGTTATCCCCGGCCGCAAGGGCGATGTGACGGTCGACAAGGACGAATACATCCGCCACGGCGCGACGCTGGAGCTGATGCAGAAGCTCAAACCGGCCTTCACCAAGGACGGCAGCGTCACCGCCGCCAATGCATCCGGGCTGAACGACGGCGCCGCCGCCCTGGTGCTGATGAGCGCCGACGAGGCCAAGGCGCGCGGGCGGGAGCCGCTGGCCCGAATCGCCTCCTACGCCACCGCCGGCGTCGATCCGTCGATCATGGGGACCGGCCCGATCCCGGCGTCGAAGAAGGCGCTGGAGAAGGCGGGCTGGGACGTTTCCGATCTGGATCTGGTAGAGTCCAACGAGGCCTTCGCCGCCCAGAGCCTGTGCGTGGTCAAGGAACTGGGTCTCGACCCAGCCAAGGTCAACGTCAACGGCGGCGCCATCGCCATCGGCCATCCCATCGGCGCCTCGGGCGCGCGCATCCTGACGACGCTTCTGTTCGAGATGAAGCGCTCGGGCGCGAAGAAGGGTCTGGCGACCCTGTGCATCGGCGGCGGCATGGGCGTGGCGATGTGCGTCGAGCGCGCGTGATCCGATAAGAAGAAAAGGGGCGAGGTTTTCCTCGCCCCTCAACTCTTAATCCGCCGTCGGATATTCGAACGGATCGCTCGGCGTGGGCTGGGTCGGCAGCGGCATGCGAGGCAGGGGCTCGTCGCGGTTGGCGGCGTTCAGCAGGAAGCTGGCCAGGATGACGGCCGCCTGACGCAGGTCGTCGGCCTTCAGGTGGTCATAGCTGTCGATGCTGGTGTGGTGCAGGCGGCTGGAATAGTCGAGCGGGTCCTGGATGAACTGATATCCCGGCACGCCGACGGTCTGCATATAGACGTGGTCGGTGCCGCCCGAATTGCGCAGCGAGACCGTCGTCGCGCCCATGCTGGCGAACGGCGCCAGCCATTCCTGGAAGATCGGGGCGGCGGCGACATTGCCCTCGGCGTTGATGCCGCGAATCTTGCCCGAGCCGTTGTCCAGATTGAAATAGGCGACCAGATCGCGATAGCCGGCGCGCGGCTCGATCGGCCAGCGGCTGCGCCAGGTGCGGTTGTCCGGCAGGCCCGCCAGCGCCGGATCGTTCGACGCAGCCCGCGTCGCCAGATGCCGGTCGACATAGGCCAGCGAGCCGAGGATGCCCTGCTCCTCGCCGTTCCACAGGGCGAAACGAATGGTGCGCTTGGGCTTGACGTTGAGCGCCTTCAGGATGCGGGCGGCCTCCATGACCACCGCGCTGCCGGCGGCGTTGTCGACCGCGCCGTCCGAGGCGACCCAGCTGTCCAGATGGGCGCCGGCCATGACGTATTCGGTTCCGCGCGCCGTGCCGGGGATGTCGGCCAGGATGTTGTAGGCGTTGACGTCCTCGTCGTGGAACCGGACCTCGCTCATCAGCTCCAGCGTCGGCGGCGCGTCGGTCAGTGCGAGGCGCGCCAGACGGCGATAGTCCTCGGCCGCCAGCTCCATCCCCGCCAGCTTGGGCGTGGCGCCCACCTGATAGGTGTAGCCCGTGCCGTGCAGCAGGCCGCCGTCACGCTGGGAAATCCGCACCCAGGCCAGGGCGCCTTGTTCAGCCAGGAAGGCGTCCAGCTGAGTGGCGAAGTTGACGGTCTTCAGCGAGCGTTCGATGGCGGCCGGCGAATGTTGAGGCTGATTATAGGTGTTGCGCTCGGCCAGTTCGGCGCTGGTCCAGCGGCGGAAGGCCGGCTCGGTCGGCTCCGATCCCGTGCCCGGCTGGGACAGCATGACGATCTTGCCCGACAGCTTACCGCGCCATTTGTCGAAATCCTCGACCTTGGAGATCGGGGCCACGATCACGCCGCCGCTGATCACGCCATTGGTCGAGGGCGTCCAGGCCACCGGGATGGCGCGCAGATCCAGCGGGCGCGGCGCGGTCATGCGGGCGCTGGAGCGGACGATGGACCAGCCCCGGCCGAACTCGAACCCTTCGGCGCGCACGTCGGACAGACCGTAGTCGCGGAACTGCTGCTGCGCCCAGCGTTCGGCTTCGCGCATCTGGGGCGAGTTGGTCATCCGCCCGCCGATCCGGTCGGTCAGATAGGCGGCGGTCTGCATCACCTGGCTGTGGTTCAGCCCCTGATCGATGATGCCATTGACGGCGACGCGGTCCACCGACTGGGCGGCGACCGGCGTGGCGAGAAGAGCGGCGGCGGAGACGAAGGCGAGCAGACGCGACATGGATTTCCCCAAGAAAGCCCGATGGCTGAACAGGGGCGCATCTGAGGTGATCCGGTCGCGGAGTGCAAACCGCAAACGGCGTTCAGGCCGCGACGATCAGCCCCATGTTCACCCGCATCGTCACCCCCAGGGGCCGCGCGGCTCCGTCGGGGTAGTCGGGACGCCGGTGGTCGTGAAACCAGCGGCCGGTCGCGGCTGGGTCAGGTCCGGCGTCCGGGCGCGGGACTGGATGCCCATCTTCGCGCCCAGCTCCATCAAGGCCCGGACGCGGTTCCCCGTCGCCGGATGGGTCGAGAACAGATTGTCCGCGCCGCGGCCCGCCAGCGGATTGATGATGAACATCTGACCCGAGGCTGGATTGCGCTCGGCCGTCTGATTGGTGATCCGCCGGGCGTAGGCGTCGATCTTCTGCAGGGCCGAAGCCAGCGCCTGGGGATCGCCGGCGATTTCGGCGCCGACGCGGTCGGCCTCATATTCGCGGCCCCGGCTGATGGCCATCTGCACCAGACCGGCGGCCATGGGCGCCAGCAGCATCAGGGCGATCGTGCCGATAACGCCGCCCGGCCGCTCGCGGTCGTTGCCGCCGAAGAACAGGGCGAAGTTGGCGAGCGCGGCAATGGCGCCGGCGATGGTCGCCGTCACCGTCATGATTAGGGTGTCGCGGTTCTTCACATGGGCCAGCTCGTGCGCCATCACCCCGCGCACCTCCTCGCGCGTCAGCATGTCCAGCAGGCCGGTGGTGGCGCAGACGGCGGCGTTCTCGGGGTTTCGGCCCGTGGCGAAGGCGTTGGGCTGATCGTTGGGAATGATGGCGACCTGCGGCTGAGGCAGGCCGGCGTCGCGGGCCATCTGGCGCACGTCGGCGACATAGTTGCGGACCACGGCGTTGGGGTGCTGCTCGTCGACCGGCTGGGCCCGGTACATCTTCAGCACGATCTTGTCGGCGTTCCAGTAGCTGAACAGATTCATCCCGCCCGCGAACAGCAGGGCGATCGCCATGCCGGTCGCGCCACCGATCAAATAGCCGACCCCTGCGAACAGGGCCGTCATCGCCGCCAACAGAATGAAGGTCTTCAGATGGTTCATCGTGGTTCCATTCCCGATCCGTCTGGCGTCACGGGCTTGAACCTCTATTTGAGAGAAGGCGCATCAAGCCTCAAGGGAGCCGCCCTGTGACCGAACATCCCACCCTCGCGCCGAATGACGCTGAAGAAGCGCCGGTTGCGGCGCCCGTCTTCAATGCCGACGTGCCCCACGCCACGCCTGAACGGCCGCTCAACGAGGCCGCGCGGCGCGCGCTTCAGGAAGCGGCGGATCGTCGCGCGGCGGAAACGACCGTTCAGGCGGACATGGAATACGGCGGTCCGACCGGTCCCGAACCGACCCGTTTCGGCGACTGGGAGAAGAAGGGTCTGGCGGTCGATTTCTGAAACGTCGGGCCTGCTGCGACGGGCGCAAAGGTTAACCACGCCTTAAGAAACAGGCGCCGGACTTGCCAGTCACGGGACAACTCAGAGGAGTCTGTCCCGTGACGATACAGTCGATACTTACCGCCGCGTCGGCGGCTCTGCTGCTCTCCGCAGCGCCCGCTCTGGCCGGTGGTCCCGGTCACGGGGGTTATGGCGGCGGCCATCCCGGCGGCGGCTGCGGCGGGGGATGCGGCGGCGGCGGTCACTACGGCGGCGGCAACTACAACGCCAACCACAACGTCAATGTGAACGTGAACGGCGGCGCTTACGCCAATGCCAACGCCAACGCCTATGCGAGCGCCTCCAGCTATTCGGCGAGCAGCGCCCGGTCCTATTCCAGCGCTTCCAGCTTCCAGCGCGGCTATGTCGGCGGCGGCACGACCTATGTCGGAAGCGGCGGCTATTCGGACGGCTATTACGGCGGCGGCTATGTCGGCGGCGTCAGCGCGACCTCGGTCCTGGTCGGCCGTCCTCCGGTCAGCGCCCCGGTCGGCTATCCAGTCTATGGGTTCGGCCGTGACTATATAGGCTGGCGTCCGTATCCGGGACGTCCGGTCGACTGCAACTGCCGTCCGCCGGTCCGCTACGAACACCGCTATGAGCAGCATTACGTGGATCAGCCGCCGGTCTATGTCCAGGCGCCGCCCGTCCAGATCGCGCCGCAGCGCATCTATGTCGCGCCTTCGCAGGTCAGCATGGCCCCGCCCCAGATCGAGATGGGACCGCCCACCTATATCGAACAGCCGCCCATCTATGTGCAGGCGCCGCCGGTGAACATCGGGCCGCAGCGCGTCCAAGTGGCTCCGTCGCAGGTCAACCTGGCCCCGGCCCAGGTCGATGTCGGCCCGCCCGTCTATGTCGATCAGGCCCCGGTCTATGTGCAGTCGGCGCCCGTCAACATCGGTCCGCAACACATCCAGGTCGCCCCGGCTCAGGTCAATGTCGCGCCCGCCCAGGTCGAGGTCGGCGGCCCGGTCTATGTCGATCAGTCGCCGGTCTATGTGCAATCCGCGCCGGTCAATGTGGCCCCGGCTCATGTCTATGTGGCGCCGCCGGAAGTGAACACGGCCCCGCCGCCGCCTCCGCCCCCGCCGCCGCCGTCGGGCTACTACGGGGACCTGCCGCCGCCCGAAGCGCCCGCGCCCCACGCTCCGCCGCGTCACGGCTACGCCCAGGAGCCAGGCGAGCGCGGCTGATCGCCTGGCGCGAGAACAACCGAAGACGAAACGGTCGCCCTGGTCTGTTTCAGATCAGGGCGATTTGCTGTGCGATCTGTTTCGCGGCCGCGCGCGGATCGCTCGACGCCGTGATCGGCCGACCGATGACCAGATGGGTCGCGCCGGCCTGAAGCGCCGCCTCGGGCGTCGCCGCCCGCGCCTGGTCGTCCAGCGCGGCGCCGACGGGTCGCACGCCGGGCGTGACGATCAGGAAGTCGGGCCGGCCCGCCTCGACCGCCAGAGCCCGAGCACGCGCCGCCTCATGCGGGCTGGAGACGACGCCGTCGATCCCGGCCTCCAACGCCTGACGCACGCGCCGCTCGACCAGATCGGCCGGCGACAGGCTGTGGTCGTCGGCGGACAGGTCCTCGGCCGTCAGGCTGGTCAGGACCGTAACCCCCAGCACCTTCATATTCGAGCCCGCCGCGCCGCGCGCCGCCGCCGCCATGACCTGGGGCCGCGCATGGACCGTCAACAGGTCACAGTCGGCGCCCGCCAGATTGGCCGTCGCCTTCTCCACGGTCGCGCCGATGTCGTGCAGTTTCCAATCCAGGAAGATCTTTCGCCCCTGCGCCTTCAGTTCCCGCGCCAGCGCCATGCCGTCGACCGCGAACAGTTGCAGTCCGACCTTGTAGAAACCGATCGCATCGCCGATCCGCTCGGCCAGGGCGGCCGCCTCAGCCGTCGTCGGGACGTCCAGGGCGCAGATGATCCGCTCGTCGGGCGCACGATCGGAGAGGGTTTGGGGATCGGTCATCGACGGACTCGCGCTGAGCGGCTATGCCGGACACGAGGGCGCGTCGGCAGGGCGGCGTGATGGATTGAGGGCGAGGGCAGGCGATGAACGCAGTCGATTTGGGTGTCAACCTGTTCGTGACCCTGTTCGCCCTGCTGGACCCGATCGGCAATCTGCCGATCTTCGCCGCCGCGACGGCCGGGGCGACCCTGCGTCAGCGGATTTCGGTTTCGGCCCTGATCTGCGCCTTCGCCGCCGTTTTCCTGGCCTTCTTCCTGTTCACGGGCCTGGGCCTGTTGCAGTTCTTCGGCATTTCGCTGGCGGCGTTCCGCATCGCGGGCGGCATATTGCTGCTGTTCCTGGGGCTGGACATGGCACGCGGCGACTTCCTGGCCATGTTCGCCGACAAGGATGCGCTGGCCGATTCCAAGGACGTGCGCGGCTATGCCCGCAGGCGGTTCCAGCGTCTGGTCGTGCCCTTCGCCATTCCGTTGATGATCGGCCCCGGCGCCATTTCGGCGGTCATCATCCAGGCGGGCGAGGCGGCCAAGCTGGGCTATGCCGGGACCATGGGCTCGCTGGTCGCGATCGCGGCGGCCTGCGCCGTCTCCTTCGTCTGTTTCGCCCTGACCGGGTCGCTCAGCCGCCTGCTGGGCGAGGTCGGCATGGCGATCATCGTTAAGGTGCTGGGCCTGATCCTGTGCGCCCTGGCGATCCAGTTCATACTGCTGGGCCTGGGCGAGGCCATCCCCGGCATGATCTCCGGCGCGGTGACTACGCCTTATCCGGCGGCGAAATAGGCCGGGTTCAGTCGGCGTCGTCCTCGATGGCGTGGATGTCGTCATCGGTCAGGCCCAAGTGGTGGCCGATCTCGTGGATCAGGACGTGGGCGATCAGTTCGCCGATCCCCACGTCGCCGCGCTCGCACCATTCGTCCAGGATGGGGCGGCGATAGAGGAAGACCCGCGCCGGCTCGGCCGCCGGGCCCAGGCTGTCGCGCCGGCCGATGTCCACGCCATGGTACAGGCCCGTTAGCTCGAACGGATCCTCGATCTCCATCTCCGCCAGCGTCGCCTCGTCGGCGAAGTCGTCGATGCGGATGACCACCTCGCCCGCCGCCTGTTTGAACGGTCCGGGCAGGGCGTCGAAGGCCTCTTGCGCTAGGCGGGCGAAGTCATCGAGAGAGGGGGCGATAGGGTCGGTCATGCCCGCGATATCGCCGCCCCGACGCCCTGCCGCAACGGGGCGCGATGACGCGATCACGAGACTGCCGCTTTTTCGCGCGCTTGGAGTATGGTTAGCGAATCGGGGCTGAGACTCTTCTCCAGGGACACGAATGGCCGAGGCCGACATCGCCTATGTCGCCACAGCGGGCGCAGCCGGACTGGCCATGGCCGTCAGCGCCTGGGCCTTGCTGCTGCGTGGGCGGTTGCATGAGACCGCCGTCGCCGCCGAGCGCGAGCGGGTCGAGGCCCTGGCCGACCTCAGCCGCCATGACGCCATGCTGCGCGCCTTCGACGACGTCAGCCTGGCCCTGACGCCGGACGGGCAGGCGGCCGGTCTGCCGATCGGTTCGGCCGAACTGATCGCGCGGCTGGCGGGCGACGATGACGACGCCGGAGCGGCCGTCCTGAACAAACTCCGCATCACCCACGGCGCCTTGATCGACGCCCTGGTTCATGAAGGTCAGGCGTTCGAAGGCTTGGTTGCGCTGGACGATGTGGAGCCCTGGCGCATCGAGGGCCGGGTGGCGGGCGGTTCGGCCTGGCTGCGGCTGTCGCCCGCCTCGCGCTTCACCCTGACCGGGGCGGATGCGACCGAAAGCGGCCTGGCCCTGCTGGGCGACGCCTCGCCGACCCCGACCTGGGTCGTGGACGGGACCGGCAAACTGGCCTGGGCCAACCGCGCCTGGCTGAACGAAACCAATGCCGAAAGCATCGACGACGCCGTCGAAAAGGGCGTGTCCTTCGACCGCGGCGCCGATGCCCTGGTCGCCGAGGCCGCGCGGCTGGGCGTGCGCCAGGAAGGCTTCCGCTGGACGACCGGCGGTGGCTCGCGGCGCGCCTGGCGCATCATCGCCGAGCCGGCGGGCGGCGGCGCCGTCACCGCCTTCGCCATCGAAGTCACCGAGGCGGAAGAGACGCGCGACACCCTGCGCCGCCACGTCGACGCCCATGACGAGACGCTGAACCACCTGGCCGACGCCGTCGCGATCTTCGGCCCGCAGAAGCGGCTGGCCTTCCACAACACCGCCTTCCAGACCCTGTTCGACATCGACGCGGCCTGGCTGGACGAACGTCCGACCCATGCCGAGCTGCTGGATCGCCTGCGCCAGCGTCGCAGCCTGCCCGAGGTGGTCGACTACGCCGGCTGGAAGGCGCGGGAGCTTGAGTTCTATGGCGCGTCGGAGGCCTCGCCGGACGACAGTTGGTCCCTGCCGGACGGGCGCACCCTGCGCGTCGTGCGCCAGCCGCACCCGCTGGGCGGCATTCTGCTGATCTTCTCGGACATCACCGACGAGCTGAAGCTGCGCAGCCGCTTCAACGCCCAGATCCAGGTTCAGCGCGCGACGCTGGACAAGCTGAACGACGCGGTCGCCGTGTTCGGCTCGGATGGGCGACTGCGGCTGCACAATGAGGCGTTCGAGACCTTCTGGAACCTGTCAGCGGACAAGATCGCGACGGCCTCGGACTTCGACGCTCTGGCCGAACTGTGCAAGGCCGTGCTGCCCGATCCCGCCCTGTGGCTGGGGCTGAAGGCGCGCGTCGCCGATCCCGATCCCGAAAGTCGCGTCGCGATCTCGGGCGAGGGCCGGACCGTGGACGGTCGCGTTGCCGCCTGGCAGACCCGCCCCCTGCCGGACGGCGCGACCCTGGTCGCCTTCTCGGACGTGACGGCGCGTCGCGGGCTGGAGCAAGCGCTGGTGCAGCGCGAACAGGCCCTGGCCGAAAGCCAGGCGCTGAAGCGCGAGTTCGTGGGCAGCGTCTCGTATGAGCTGCGCACGCCGCTGACGACAATCGTCGGCTATTCCGAGCTGCTGGAGACGATGGGCGACCTGCCCGAGCGCAGCCGCCAGCACGCGGGCGCCATCCGCATCGCCGCCAGCCAACTGGCCCGCTCCATCGACGACGTGTTGGACATGGCCCAGATCGACGCCGGCGAGATGGAGCTGTCGCTGGGCGATCTGCGTGTCTGCGACCTGCTGAGCCAGGCCGCCGAAAAGGTCCGGGCGCGGGTCGAGGGACGCGGCGCCACCCTGACCGTGTCCTGTCCCGCCGATCTCAAACCCATCCGCGCCGACGAACACCGCATCGCCCAGGCGCTGGATCATCTGCTGGAGAATGCGGCGCGCGCCGTGTCCGAAGGCGGGGCGGTGGAGCTGAAGGCGGAGACGGGCCCGTCCGAAATCCGCCTGACGGTGTCCGACACCGGGCGCGGAATCCCCTATCACCTACAGGCCCACGTCTTCGACCGCTTCGTGCGGCGCGAGCGCGGCGGCCCCGGCGTCGGCCTGGCCTTGGTCAAAGCCCTGGTCGAACTGCACGGCGGCTGGGCCGAGGTCGAAAGCGAGCCGGGCAAGGGCGCCGCCTTCATCCTGCATCTGCCGCTGGGCGCCGCGACGACCGCCGCCGCACCCGAGCTTCAGCTGGAACTCTAGCGCCGCGACGCCTTCGAGGTGTCCCGCGCCGGGCCAAACTCGGCCCCCGCGTTCCATTCCGGCCACTGATCCCCGTCCGCCAACTCGCGACCGACGGCGTAGATGAGGGCCACATCGGCGGCGGCGGCGTCCATCGTCCAGGTCGAATCCCATTCGTCCGTGGGCTGATGATAGCGGTTCTGGACGTAGTCGCGGCTGGCGGCGCTGGCGCCGGTGAAACCCGCCGCCGGGAACAGGGCTGGCACACCCTTCAGCGCCAGGGGGAAGTGGTCCGAACGATAGAAGGCCCCGGCCTGGGGCGCCGGATCGGCGATCAGGGTGCGGCCCGTCTCGGTGGCATGGCGCGCCAGAATGTCGTCCAGCTGATTCTTGCCCTTGCCGATGACGACGACGTTCGGGTCAATCTCGGCCCCGGGCAGCAGGCTGTCGACGTTGATGTTGGCGACTGTGGTCTCCAGCGGCCAGACCGGGTTGGCGGCATAATAGGTCGAGCCCAACAAGCCCGCCTCCTCGCCCGACCAGGCGGCGAAGACGACCGAGCGTTTGGCGTGCGGACCGTCGGCGAAGGCGTGGGCCAGCTCCAGCAGGGCGGCGACGCCGGTCGCATTGTCCACCGCCGCATTATAGATCTTGTCGCCCTGGGCGTTCGGCGTGCCGACGCCGTAGCCGTCCCAGTGGGCGCCATACATGACGGTCTCGTCCGGGCGTTCCGAACCGGGAATGCGGGCGATGACGTTCTTGGTCTCCACCTTGTCGGCGATCTGGCCGAAATCGACGCTCATCGTCAGGCCGGGCAGGACGACGGGCTTGAAATCGGCGCTGCGCGCACTGTCCTTCAGGGCGGCGAAGTCGAGGCCGACGGCGGTGAACAGCTCTTCCACCTTGGCGCGCTGGATCCAGCCCTGGAACGCCGCACGCTCGGCGTCGGGGTTGGCGCGCACGATGTCGAACTTGGGCGCGGCCGATGAGTTCTGTAGCGTCGACCAGGGATAGCCTGCGCCGGCCGTCTCATGCACCACCAGCACCCCCGCCGCGCCGCGACGACCCGCCTCCTGGAACTTGTAGGTCCAGCGGCCATAGAAGGTCATGGCGTTTCCGTCGAACTTGCCCGCGACCGGATCCCCGTCGGGCGCCTGGAAGTCCGGATCGTTGACCAGGACGACGATGACCTTGCCGCGCACGTCCATGTTCTTGAAATCGTCCCACTGGCGCTCGGGCGCCGTCGCGCCGTAGCCGACGAAGACCACAGGCGCGTCGGTCACTGTGATGTGGTTGGTCGGCCGGTCGCTGGACACCAGAACGTCGGGACCGCGCTCCAGGCTGATGGTCTTGCCGCCAACGGTCGCGACGACGGTCGCCGGACCGTCCTGGCGCGTGCGCGACAGATGGGCGACCTGGACGAAGGCGCCGTCCGGCCCGCCGCCCTCTGCCCCCGCCGCCTTGAACTGTTCGACCAACCAGGCTACGGTCTTTTCCTCGCCGGCCGAGGCGGGGGCGCGGCCTTCGAAATCGTCCGACGCCAGAACCCGAACCGACTCATTCATCCGCGCGGCGTCGATGTTCGGCGTCGTCTCCTGCGCCAGGGCCGGCGAGCAGGCCATCATCAGGGCCAGGATGGAAACAGCGGGGAGGGCGTGGCGCATCGGATACTCCTGATCGAACCGCGCGACCCTGCCTTTCTCAGTCCCGGCTGTCGAGCCAGTCGATGACGCCCTCGGCCGCGACGACGGCGGAGGCGAAGCTGGCTTGAAGCAGATAGCCGCCGGTCGGCGCCTCCCAATCCAGCATCTCGCCGGCGACGAAAACGCCCGGACGCGCCGCCAGCATCAGCCGTTCGTCCACGGCGTCCAGTTCGACGCCGCCCGCCGAGGAGATCGCCCGCTCCAGTCCCTGTACGCCGGTCAGGGTCAGCGGCATGGCCTTGATCCGCTCGGCCAAGGCCCGAGGCGAGGCGGGCAGGGGGCCGGCCTCATACAGCAGGGCGACGGCGGCCGCCTCCAGTCCGACCACCTTGCGCAGATGGTTCGACAGGCTGGCTTTGCCGCGCGGCTTCGACAGACGGTCGGTCAGTTTTCCGACCGCCACATCCGGCTTCAGGTCGATCTGGATCTCGGCGCGCCCCTCCGTCTCGACCGTCGTCCTCAGCGCGGCGGACAGCGCATAGATGGCGCCGCCCTCAATACCGTAACGGGCGATCATCGCCTCGCCCCGCGCCGTCCGGTCGCCATGGGTGACAGCGACGCCTTTCAGCGGCTGGCCCGCGAACCGATCACGGAACAGCGCCGACCAGGCCACATCGAAGCCGACATTGGCCGGTCGGAAAGGCGACACGGACGCGCCCTGCGCTTCCAGCCAAGGCGCCCAGGCCCCGTCCGAGCCCAGGCGCGGCCAGCTGGCGCCGCCCAGAGCCAGGACCACGGCGTCGGGTCGTTCCAGCCGCTCGCCCTCCGGCGTCTCGAACGTCAGCGCGCCGTCGCGCCAACCGGTCCAGCGCGAGCGCGTGCGGACGTCGACGCCCTGCGCCTCCAGCCGCGCCAGCCAGGCCCGCACCAGGGGGGAGGCCTTCATGGCCTTTGGAAACACCCGCCCGCTTGAGCCGACGAAGGTTTCCTGCCCCAGGGCCTCGACCCAGGCGGTCAGGTCGGCAGGCGTGAACCGGTCGATCCAGGCGGCGGCCGTCGGCTGGGCCGGCCCATAGCGGGTCATGAACCGGTCCAGCGGTTCCGAATGGGTCAGGTTCAGCCCGCCGCGCCCGGCCATCAGCAGCTTGCGGGCCACGGACGGCATCCGGTCGTGCACCACGACCGCCGCCCCTGCCTGCGCCAGCCGTTCGGCCGCCATCAATCCGGCAGGACCGGCGCCGATCACGTGAACGGTGCGAGAGGTCGTAAGACTGGGGGACTGTTGCATGGCGTGGCTTTGCGCGCTTGCGGCCGCGCTGGCTATAGGCGTCGTCATCGCTATGTTCCGTGTCATGAGCGTTGCCTTCACCCGCGAAGAAGATCTGGAAGCCACCGCCGCCGACCTGGCGGACCGCCCGATCTCGCCCCATCCCAATCTGGTCACGCCCGAGGGGCTGGCCGCGATCGAGGCCGAACTGGCCTCGGCCCGCGCCGCCTATACGGCCGCCCAGGTGCAAGGCTCGATCGAGAGCGACCGCACCGCCATGGCGCGCGCGACGCGGGACCTCCGCTACTGGTCCCCACGGCGCGCTTCGGCCCAACTGATCGCGCCGACCGAGGATGATGGGGCCGTGCGGTTCGGGGGTTCGGTCTCCATCGAGCGCGAGGATGGGCGCGCCCAGACCTGGCGCATCGTCGGCGAAGACGAGGCCGATCCGGCCGCAGGCTCGGTCAGCCATGTCTCGCCCCTCGCCCGCGCCGTCATGGGCAAAAGGGTCGGCGACGAGGTGACGGTGGCCGGTCAGTCGGCCGAGATCGTCGCGGTCGGCTAGACCTCAGTTCTGGGTGTCGTCGTCGCCCAACATATCCCGCATCATGTCCAGGATCAGCTTCTGCTTGCGCGCGGGCAGGCGCGGCGCCAGGCGGGTGATCTCAACGCTGGTCTTGGTGGGGCGATGCTCGTGGTCGAAGGCGGGCGCCTCTTCGGCGACGCCGACCGTCGCGCTGCTGTAGCCGTCGAAGAAGAAGGGGATGCCGACCTTCATGAACTCGGCCATTTCGAACAGTTTCGAGGCCGAGACGCGGTTCGTGCCCTTCTCGTACTTTTGCACCTGCTGGAAGCTGACGCCGACGGCTTTGGCGAGGGCGGTCTGGGTCAGGCCAAGGTCGAGACGCTTTTCCTGAACGCGACGGCCGACATGGCGATCGACGGGATGCGGATCCTCGTCCTTTTCACGCGCCATCGCCGTCACCCTTCACCTAGATCGCTGCTTGATTCCCTTGGACCCTAGATCGCCGGATCGACGGCCACAAGGACAGGATGAACGCTGTTAGCACTGAGAAAAAGAACAGGAAATCGCCAAATCGACCGTAGGGCGTGACGCCCGTCGGACGGGGCAGGGGGGCGTCGATGACGCCCATGACGCCCGGCTCCAGCCGTTGGCCCTCGACTATCCGGCCCCACGGGTCGATCATGGCCGAAATCCCGGTCGGGGTGGCCCGCGCGATGGGCAGGCCGGCCTCTATGGCGCGATAGCTGGCCAGGTTCAGATGCTGGCGCGGGCCCGAGGTCGCGCCGAACCAGGCGTCATTGGACGCATTGACGATCCACTCGGGCCGCCCGGCTGCGCCCGGGGTGAAGCCGGGATACAGGCTCTCGTAGCAGATCAGCACCTGCGCCGGCGGGGCCCCTGGAACCGAAATTGGGGCCGGCGTCGGTCCGGCGGAAAAGTCGCTGGGCATATGCACCAGGCTGCGCAGGCCGATGGAGGTCATGATCGACCCTAGAGGCAGGTACTCGCCGAACGGCACCAGCCGGTGCTTGTCATAGACGGCGGCGACCCTCAGTCCCGCCCCGCCTTCGTCGGCCAGGGCGAACAGGCTGTTGTAATAGCGTGCGCCCTCGGGCGCGGTCAGGTCCGGCTCGCCGCGCGCCAGGCCCATCAGCAAGGTCTGTCCGGGACGCAGGGCGCCCGCGATGGCCTGGGCGTCGGCTGAGGCGAAGACGTCGTTGGCCGAGGCGGGCAGGGCGCCTTCAGGCCAGACCACGACATTGGGCGTGCGCGCCGACGCCTGACCCGTCAGGGTGACATAGCGATCGACGATGGAGCGATAGGCCTCGGGCGACCATTTGGTTTCCTGCTTCACATCGGCCTGAACCAGACGGACGACCGTGTCGGTGAACTGAAGATCCGACTGCGCCAGCCTGACGGCGCCGAAGCCGCCGACGGCGATCAGGGCCAGGGCGCCCAAGCCCGCCGAGATCAGGCGGCTGCGCTTGTCGCCCGGCCCGATCAAAGGCGCGAAAGCCGCCGTCGCCGCGACTGTCACCAGGCTCAGCCCATAGACGCCGACGACCGAGGCGAATTGAGACATGCCGCCGCCCGCGCGCCAGGTCGCGCCGGCCGGGTTCCACGGAAAGCCCGTCAGCACATGCCCCCGCAGCCATTCGGCGGCGCAAAACAGGGCGGTGAACAACAGCACTCGCACGGCGCCCAGCGGCGCGAACCGGCGATAGAGGGCGCAGGCGGTCCCCCAGAACAGCCCCAGGCCCGCCGGCAGCAGGCTGGCCGCAAACGGCGCCATCCACGCCTGTTCGGGATTGACGAAAAACGCCTCGGCCACCCACCAGCAGCCGACGAAGAAATAGGCGAACCCCGCCAGCCAGCCCATCCAGAAGGCGCCGCGCGCCGTGTCGGACCGCTCTGACAGGATCATCAGCAGCGGATAACCCAGAAGCCCGATCAGCACTCCGAACGGCGGATGAGCAAAGGCCGTCCCGGCGCCGGCCAGCAGCGCCAGAACAATGCGGATCAGCCGCCACGTCAGGGCGCGTTTCCTGTCGGGCAGGGCGCGGATCGGGGCCGCGAAACGGTCCAGCAGGGCGTCGGGGAACATTGGGTCAGTCCTGCTCGGCGATATAGGGGTCGGCGACGCCGATCTTGGCCAGGATTTCGCGCTCCTCGGCCTCCATCTCTTCGGCCTCGGCGTCGTCTTCGTGGTCGCGGCCCAAGAGGTGCAGCACGCCGTGGACGACCAGATGGCTCAGATGATCGGCCAGGGTCTTGCCTTGCGTCTCGGCCTCGGTCGCGCACACGCCGTAGGCCAAGACGATATCGCCCAGATGCGGCAAGGCGTTTTCCGGCGCAGGGAAGGACAGGACATTGGTCGGCTTGTCCTTGTCGCGAAATCGGCCGTTCAGCTCGCGCACGGCGGCGTCGTCAGTCAGCAGGACGACGATGTCGCCCTCCACCGTGCCCAGCGCGGCCTGCGCCGCGCGTTCGACGATGGCCTCGACGTCCGGCAGGGCGCCGGTCCAGGCCTCGGCCTCGACTTCAATCTCGATCATGCGGGGTCTTCGAGGTCCGGGGCGGGGCGTCCGCGCGCGGCGTCGGCGTCATAGGCGCGCACGATCCGCTCCACCATGGCGTGACGCACCACGTCGGAAGCCTCGAACTTCAGGATGCCGACACCCTGAACCCCGTCCAGAATCCGCAGGGCGTGGGCCAGGCCGGAATCGCGCGGGTTCAGCAGGTCGATCTGCGACGGATCGCCCGTGACCACCATCCGCGCACCCTCGCCCAGGCGCGTCAGCACCATCTTCATCTGCAGACGACTGGTGTTCTGGGCCTCATCGACGATAACGAAGGCATGGCTGAGCGTGCGGCCGCGCATGAAGGCGATCGGGGCGGCTTCGATCTCGCCCTTGTCGCGACGCCGCTGCACGTCCTCGGCTCCCAGAATGTCATTCAGCGCCTCCCAGATCGGCGCCAGATAGGGGTCGACCTTTTCGTTCAGATCGCCCGGCAGAAAGCCCAGCTTCTCGCCCGCCTCGACCGCCGGGCGGGTGATGACCAGTCGGTCCACCTGCCCCCGCCGCAGCAGCGATGCGCCATAGGCCGCCGCCAGAAAGGTCTTGCCGGTGCCCGCCGGGCCGACGCCGAAGCTCAGTTCGCACCGGCCCAGCATGTCCAGATAGGCGGCCTGCGCCTTGGTCTTGGGCACGATGGCGCCGCGCTTGCCGCCCGGCAGCGACACGCCCGCCGCCGCCATGCCCGGCGTGCCGCGACCGCCGCGCGCCTGTCCTAGGGCTGCGCGCACGTCGGCCTCGGTGACTTCCGCGCCCAGGGCCGCGCGCTTGGCCAGATCCTCAATCACCTGGCGGGCGTCCGTGCGGTCGCGTGCGCCGCCATTGACGGAGACCCCGCCGCCCGGCGCCTCGACCAGCACCTTGAAGGCGTCCTCGATCAGGGCGACGTGGCGACTGTTCGGCCCGATGACCGCCCGCAATTCGGCATCGTTCAAGGGGACGAATTCAGACTCACGCGCCATCAAGCGGCCTTTTCTTTTTGGGCTGTCGCCGAGCCTGCGCGACCCGGCTGTTTGAGCCCGTCTGCTATGAGCCGGCCTGACAGACTGTTCTGCTGGCCGGCGATGATCTCAACCGGAACGATCTGCCCGATCAGATGATCCGCGTCATCGACGTGGACCGATTGAAGATATGGGGATCGACCGATCGCTTGGCGACGGTGGCCGTGCCGTCCCGTCTTGTCGAACAGCACGTTCAGCGTCCGGCCGGCTTGGGCGGCGTTGAAGGCGGTCTGCTGTTCCGTCAGCAGGGCGATCAGGCGATGCAGTCGGTCTTTGACGACGTTCGGCTCCACCTGTTTGCCCATGCCCGCCGCCGGCGTGCCCGGTCGCGGCGAATAGGCAAAGGCGAAGGCCCCGGCGTAGTTCACACGCCGCACCAGATCCAGCGTGTCCTCGAACTCCCGATCCGTCTCACCGGGGAAGCCGACGATGAAGTCGCCCGCGATGGCGATATCCGGCCGCGCGACGCGGATCCGGTCGATCAGGTCGAAATATTTCTGACGCCCGTGCTTGCGGTTCATCGCCCGCAAAATGCGATCCGACCCCGCCTGAACCGGCAGATGCAGATAGGGCATCAAGGCGTCCAGATCGCCATGCGCGGCGATCAATTCATCGGCCATGTCGTTGGGATGGCTGGTCGTATAGCGGATGCGGTCCAGGCCGGGGATCTCGGCCAGAGCATAGGCCAGTTCGGCCAGGGTCGCCTTTCGCCCGTCCGGCCGCTCGCCGTCATAGGCGTTGACGTTCTGGCCCAGCAGGGTGACCTCGCGCACGCCCCGATCCGCCAGTTGTCTCGCCTCTTCCAGCACCGCCGCCATCGGCCGCGACCATTCGGCGCCGCGCGTATAGGGCACGACGCAGAAGGTGCAGAACTTGTCGCAACCCTCCTGCACCGTCAGGAAGGCGGTCGGCCCCTCGGTGAACCGGGCTGCGGGCAGGGCGTCGAACTTGTCGTCGGGAGCGAAGTCGGCGCCGATCCGCTCGCCCCGCGCCCGCGCCGTGCGGGTCAGAAGCTCGGGCAGTTGGTGATAGGCCTGGGGACCGACGACGATGTCGACGGCCGGCTGGCGACGCATGATCTCCTCGCCCTCGGCCTGGGCGACGCAGCCGGCGACCGCGATGGTCAGATCCCCGCCGGTTTCGCGCCGGATGTCGCGCATCTCCCGCAGCTTGCCGAGCTCGGAGTAGATCTTCTCGGCCGCCTTCTCGCGAATGTGGCAGGTGTTCAGAATGACGAAGTCGGCGGCCTTCACGTCGTCGGTGACGCCATAACCCAGCGGGCGCAGCACATCAGCCATGCGCTCACTATCATAGACGTTCATCTGACAGCCGTAGGTCTTGATGAACAGACGTTTTTGGGGCGCCGTCTCGACTTGAGGAACCAGGGTCTCGGTCATCGTGGGCTTATGATCGCCCGCAAGCGTCGCGACAAGCCGAGCGTCAGCCCGCATCCACATCGGCGGGATCGATCCGCGCCGCATGGCGGGTGAAGATCAGGCCTTCGCGCTTGGACGGCTCGGCGCCCTCGATCGCAACGCCGTAGAGCTCCAGCTTGTGGCCGATCAGCTGGAAGCCCAGCCGTTCCGCGATCTCATTCTTCAGCCGCTCGATCTCGGCGTCGAAGAATTCGATCACCTCGCCCGACTTGGTGTCGATCAGGTGATCGTGGTGATCGTCGCCGGCCTCTTCATAGCGGCTGCGGCCGTCGCCGAAGTCATGCTTCTCGACCACGCCCGCCTCTTCGAACAGGCGCACGGTGCGATAGACGGTGGCGATGGAGATGTGCGGATCGATGGCCGACGCGCGGCGATACAGCTCCTCGACGTCCGGGTGGTCCGCGGCGTTGGACAGCACCCGGGCGATCACCCGGCGCTGTTCGGTCATACGCATGCCGCGCTCGGCGCAGAGTTTTTCGATCCGGTCCATGCGCCTAGAATAGGGGCTTGGATCGCATCAGGGAAGCGTCAGGTTGGCGGCAGGCGCACAGAGCTCGCGACTCATCACCACCGCATCGGTCCGCGATCCGTCGGCCCCCGCATAATAGGCTTTGCGGCGGCCGATCGGGTCGAACCCGGCGCCCTCATACAGGCTGCGCGCGGCGACATTGTCGTCCGCGACCTCCAGGAACAGCCGCCTCGCGCCGGCCTGGACCGCAGCGAGGGCCGCCGCCTCGACCAGACGTCGCCCCAGTCCGTGGCGGCGCGCGGACGGGACCACGGCCAGGGTCAGGATTTCCGCCTCGTCGACCACGGTCCGGATCAGGATGAAGCCGTCGGGCTCGCTGACCGCCAGTACGCCCGGCTGCGACAACAGATCGGCGAAGGTGTCGGCGCCCCACGGCGCAGCAAAGGCCTGGGCGTGCCGGGCGGCGAGTGAGGCGGGGTCCGCCGCCGTCATGGCGCGGGCTGGCGCGGCTGGCCCGGCAGGCGGCTGGGCGGCGTGGCGTCGGGTGCGCGCAGATAGAGCGGACGGGGCGGATGGGTCGTTGGATCGGCGGCGGCGGCCAGGCGGGCCAGCGCCTCCGGAGACGGTGCGACCCGATCGTCCAGATGGGCGAAGGTCAGGTCGGGAAAGGCCTGGGTCACGACCGCCGCGCCATTGCCGACCAGGGCGACGCCCGATCCGATGTCGGCGATCCGCCGCCCGGCCTGTTCCAGCGACAACGCTTCATCGGGACCAAGCGGCCCACCATCGGCGAAGAGGCGCGCATAGACCTGACCGCGCCGCGCATCGATCAGGGCCGCGATGGGGCCGTCTTGATTGGCGAGCGAGGCGGCGAGGGCGTCCAGCGCCGACAGACCGACGACCGGCCGATCCAGCGCCGCGCCCAGACCCTGGGCAAAGGCCAGACCGACGCGCAGACCGGTGAACGAGCCCGGTCCGACCGTGACGCCGATCCGGTCCAGGCTGTCGAAACCGCCGCCCGCCTCGGCCATGACGTCGCGCACCAGGCCGCCGATCCGTTCCTGGTGCCCCTTGGTCATAGGCTCGAAGCGCATGGCGAGCGCGCGATCGTCCTCGAACACCGCCGCCGTGCAGGCGCCGAGCGCCGTATCGATCACCAGAAGTCTCATGGGCGTCTTCTAGGCGGCGCGTCGCAGAACCGCCACCGCGTCCGGATCAGAGGGTCTGCTCGACCCGCGTCACCTCGGGCACATAGTGGCGCATCATCTGCTCGACCCCGGCCTTCAAGGTCGCCGACGACGACGGACAGCCGGCGCAGGCGCCGCGCATCCGCAGGTTCAGAACGCCGGTCGCCTCGTCAAAGGAATCGAACAGGATGTCGCCGCCGTCCTGGGCCACGGCGGGGCGAATGCGGCTGTCCAGCAGCGCCTTGATCTCGGCGACGATCTCGCTGTCGTCCTCGGCATGGCCGTCGGTTTCGCCGCCAACGCCGCGCGTCAGCGCCTGACCCGAGACGAAGTGATCCATGACGACGCCCAGGATCGGCGCCTTCATCTCGGACCACTCCGGACCCTGCGGTTGGCGGGTCACCGAAACATAGTCCGCGCCGAAGAAGACGCCATCGACGCCTTCCAGCTCGAACAAGGCCTCAGCCAGCGGAGAGGCGGTCGCCTCGTCGATGGTGCGATATTCCAGCGCGGCGGTCGGCGACACTTCGCGGCCGGGCAGGAACTTCAGCACGTTCGGATTGGGCGTGGGTTCGGTCTGGATGAACATGGGCGGGAGATGCGCTCGCCCCCGCCGCGTTGCAAGACCCGAGCAGAACCTAGCGCCGCTTCAACCCGCCCAGCAGACCGCGCATCAGCTCGCGGGTCAGGGTCGACCCGGCCGTGCGCAGGACCGACTTGGTCAGGGCCTCGACCGGGGTTTCGCGGGATGACCGACGCGCAGGCTTTGCGGCCTCGCGCGCCGCCCGCGCTTCGGCTTGAGCTTGAGCCTTCGCCTGCGCCTCGGCGGCCTTCTGATCGGCCTTGGCCTGGATGGCGGCGGCCTTGTCGGCCTCGGCCTGCGCCTTGGCCTGAACTTCAGCCTGATCGGCGGCGCTGTGGCGATTGGCCAGGATTTCGGCGGCGGATTCGCGGTTCAGCACCTGCTCGTAAAGGCCCCGCACCGGGCTGGCGGCCATGACGGCGGCGCGCTCAGTATCGGTCGCGGGACCCAGGCGCGAGGCCGGCGGGCGGATCTTGGTGCGGGCCACGATGGTCGGCGCGCCCTTTTCGTCCAGCACCGACACCAGGGCCTCGCCCACGCCCAGACCCTGAATGGCCTCGGCCGTGTCGAAGGCGGCGTTGGCGCGGAAACTCTGCGAGGCGGCCTTCAGCCCCTTCTGCTCGGACGGCGTATAGGCGCGAAGCGCGTGCTGAATGCGGTTGCCCAGCTGGGCCAGGACGCTGTCGGGGATATCGGCCGGATTTTGCGTCACGAAATAGACCCCGACGCCTTTTGACCGGATCAGGCGCACGACCTGTTCGACCTTTTCCAAAAGGGCGCGCGGGGCGTCGTTGAACAGCAGATGGGCTTCGTCGAAGAAGAAGACCAGGCGCGGCTTTTCCGGATCGCCCACCTCGGGAAGCTGCTCGAACAGCTCCGAAAGCAGCCACAGCAGGAAGGCCGCATACAGGCGCGGACTGTTCATCAGCCGGGTCGAATCCAGCACATTGACCTGGCCCCGGCCGTCCAGACCGACGCGGATCATGTCTTCCAGTTTCAGCGCCGGTTCGCCGAAGAAGGCGTCGCCGCCCTGCTGCTCGACCTGCAACAGTGCACGCTGGATGGCGGCGATGGAGGCGGGGGCGACGTTGCCGACCTCGCGCCCGATCCGCTCGGCGTTCTCACCGACATAGACCAGCAGGCTTCTCAGATCGTCGAGGTCCAGCAGCAGCAGACCTTCCTTGTCCGCGACGTGGAAGACGACGGTCAGCACGCCCTCCTGCACGTCGTTCAGGTTCAGCATCCGCGCCATCAGCACCGGACCGATTTCCGACACGGTGGTGCGGATCGGATGTCCCTTCTGCCCGTACAGGTCCCAGAAGACGGTGGGGGCGGCACGCGGCGTCAGGGTCAGGCCCATCTCCGTCGCGCGGGCGACCAGCTTCTCGTTGGGCGCACCGACCTGGGAGATGCCCGACAGGTCGCCCTTCACATCGGCGCAGAAGACCGGCACCCCGGCGTCGGAAAAGCCCTGGGCCATGATCTGCAGCGTGACCGTCTTGCCTGTCCCGGTCGCGCCGGCGACGACGCCGTGGCGGTTGGCGCGGTTGAACAGCAGGTTTTCCGGCTGGGCGGCGTCGGACTGGCCGAGGAACAGGCCGGGCAGGGCGTCGGGCATTGGGGTCTCCCATGGGGCTCGGGCAAAGGTCTAGCGCGTTCCCCGCGCGCTCGGAACAGCGATTGACGGCGACGGCGGGCGGTTCGACAACACGGTCATGAAAAACCCCATCGCCACGCCGTCCTGGGTCGCCGCTCGCAATGCCCTCGGCGTCATCGCCACGGTGGCGGCCGGGGCGGCGATCTACTGGCTGCGGGACATCCTGACGCCGCTGGCGATGGCCATCTTTCTCCTGATCATGATCGACGGAGTGAAGCGGTCGGTCGAGGCGCGCACGCCCTTGAACAGCCGCATGGCCGGGATCGCGGCCCTGACGCTGGTGGTGCTGGCCTTCTTCGCCTCCATCGCCATCATCGTGAACGGGGCGGCGGGCTTCTTCGGCGAAGCGTCCGGCGTATCCCAGAACATCGGCCCGCGCATCGATCAGATCATTCGCGACGCCTACGGGCTGGTGCGCCTGGCCAATCCGCCCACGGCGCAGGATCTGATCAACGGCGTCGATGTGCGCGGCTGGCTGACCTCCATGGCTTTCCAGGTGCAGGGCATCGCCTCGGGCGCCTTCTTCGTCCTGATCTATCTGGGCTTTCTCCTGGCCTCCCAAGTCGGCTTCCGGCGCAAGATCGTCGCCATGTTCCCGTCGGAGGCCCAGCGCGACGAGGCGGTCGCGGTGTTCCAGCGCGTGCGCGGCGGGGTCGAGGGCTATATCTGGGTGCAGTCGGTGACCGGCGCGATGATCTGCGTCGTCGCCTGGATCCTGATGCGGGCCGTCGGGCTTCAGAACGCCGAGTTCTGGACCTTCGTCATCTTCATCGTCGGCTTTATTCCCGTGCTGGGCGGGGCCGTCGCGGGCCTTGCGCCGCCGCTGTTTGCCCTGGTCCAGTTCGAAAGCTATTGGCCCGCCGCCATCCTGTTGGTCGGTTTGCAGGTGATCCTGTTCGTTGTCGGCAACTTCATCCAGCCGCGCATGCAGGGCGACAACCAGAACATCGACCCGGTCGTGGTGCTGCTGGCCCTGGCCTTCTGGGGCAAGCTGTGGGGCGTGGTCGGCATGTTTCTGTCCACGCCGCTGGCGGTCATGGCCATGGCGATCCTGGCCGAGTTCAAGGGCTCGCGCTGGATGGCGATCCTGCTGTCGGGCGACGGCGAGCCCTATGCGAACGAGGGCAAGACGACCGACAAACCGAAATCGACCCGCCGCAAGCCCAAACCGGTGCCCGAAGCGGAGGCCTGATCAGGGCTGCCAGCCGCTGATCTGGTCCGCGTCGCTGTCGCCGGCCAGGGCGCCGCGCGTCTTCTTCACCTCGGCCCAGGCCGCGCGAAGCAGGGCGGGTACGCCCTCGCCCGACACGCCGGACACCAGCATGGGACGGCGACCGGCGACGGCCTCCAGCTCGGCGGCCTTCTCCTCGCGCGCCTCGGGCGTCAGGGCGTCGATCTTGTTCAGGGCCAGGATCTCGGCCTTGTCCGCCAGACCCTCGCCATAGGCTTCCAGCTCGCCCCGGATGATACGGTAGGCCTCGACCACGTCGTCCTGGGTCCCGTCGATCAGGTGGATCAGGCTGGCCGAGCGTTCGACATGGCCCAGGAACCGCGTGCCCAATCCCGCGCCCTCGCTGGCGCCCTCGATCAGGCCGGGAATGTCGGCGATGACGAAACGCTCGGACGGCGACAGGTCCACCATCCCCAGGTTCGGGGCCAGGGTGGTGAACGGATAGTCGGCGATCTTGGGCTTGGCGGCGCTGGCGGCCGACAGGAAGGTCGACTTGCCGGCATTGGGCAGGCCCGCCAGACCGATGTCGGCGATCAGCTTCAGCCGCAGCCAGATCCAGCGTTCCTGACCGTCCTGGCCGGGGTTGGCGTAGGTCGGCGCCTGATTGGTCGGCCCCTTGAAGCGCACATTGCCCCAGCCGCCGTTGCCGCCCTTCAGCAACAGCTCCATCTTGCCGGGCGTGTCCATGTCCAGCAGGACGGTTTCCTTGCCCTCATCCAGCACTTGGGTGCCGACGGGCACCTTCAGATGCACGTCTTCGCCCTTGCCGCCGTGCATCTGGCGCCCCTGGCCATGGTGGCCGGTCTGGGCCTTGAAATGCTGCTGATAGCGATAGTCGATCAGGGTGTTCAGACCGTCGACCGCCTCGATCCAGACATCCCCGCCCTTGCCGCCGTCGCCGCCGTCCGGCCCGCCGTTCGGAATGAATTTCTCGCGTCGAAACGACACGGAGCCCGCGCCGCCGTTGCCGGAGCGGATATAGATCTTGGCCTGGTCGAGGAACTTCATCGCGGGCTTATGCCGCAGAAGCGCGGCGAATTACAGGCCCGGCGACCCGGCGCTATTTCAGCGCCAGCGTCACCGTCTTGACGTCCACATATTCGTCGATGCCGTGGATCGAGCCTTCGCGGCCATAGCCCGACTGCTTGACCCCGCCGAACGGGGCGACAGCGGTGGAGATCAGGCCGGTGTTGACCCCGCACATACCCGCCTCGATCCGGCGGCTGAATCGCATCGCCCGGTCCAGATCGCGCGTGAACAGATAGGAGGCCAAGCCATAGTCGCTGGCGTTGGCCTTCTCCAGCGCCTCGTCCTCGGTGTCGAAGGCGAAGACGGGGATCATGGGGCCGAACGTCTCTTCCTCGCGGAACAGGGCGTCGTCGCCGCCCAGGGTCACGGTCGGCTGGAAGAAGCGGCCGCCCAGATCGTGACGCGACCCGCCGGTCAAGACCCGGCCGCCGTCGGCCTTGATCGCCGCCACATGTTTTTCGACCTTGTCGATGGCCTTGTCCTCGATCAGCGGCCCGACCTTCACGCCGTCGTCGAAGGCGGGACCGACCACGATCTTGGCCACCTCGGCGGCCAGTTTCTCGGCATAGGTTTCGGCGACCGACCGCTCCACATAGACGCGGTTCGGACAGACGCAGGTCTGGCCCGAGTTCCTGAACTTGCCCTTGATGGTTTCGTCGACCGCCAGATCCAAATCGGCGTCGGCGAAGACGATCAGGGGCGCCGCGCCGCCCAGCTCCATCGACACCCGCTTCAGCGTTTCGGCGCATTGCTCGGCCAGCTTGCGGCCCACGCCGGTCGAACCGGTGAAGGACAGTTTGCGAATGTCCGGGCTATCGGTCAGCGCCTTGCCGATGGTGGCGGCGTCCCCGGTGACGATCGACAGGGCGCCTTTCGGCAGGCCAGCTTCATAGGCCAGTTCGGCCAGGGCGATGGCGGTGAAGGGCGTCTGGCTGGCCGGCTTGACCACGGCGGTGCAGCCTGCCGCGAAGGCCGGCCCCAGCTTTCGCGTCAGCATGGCGGCGGGGAAGTTCCAGGGCGTGATCAGGGCGCATGGCCCGACCGCCTCGCGATAGGTCAGGATCAGATGTCCCAGCGGACTGTCCTGAGTCTCGCCGATCAACCGTTCGGCCTGGCCGGCGAACCATTTCAGGAAACCGTTGGCGTAGGTGACCTCGCCCTTGGCCTCCTCGAACGGCTTGCCGTTTTCCAGCGCCATCAGGGCGCCCAGACCCTCCAGATTGTCGTCGATCAGCGCCGCCCATTTGCGCAGGAAGGCCGCACGCGCGTGCGGATCGGATCGCGACCAGGTCTTGAACGTCTCGCTCGCCGCCGCGATGGCCTGTTCGGTCTCGGCGGCGCCCAGATCGGGGACATGGCCGATCACATCGCCTGTCGCCGGATCATCGACGGCGATGCCGCCGCCGTTGGCCGGAATGGCCTTGCCGGCGATCAGGGCGTGCTGGCGTAAGATTTTGAGGCCGGCGTCGCGGGCGGTGTGGTTCACGGGATGGCTCCTATCGCGGTCCTGAAACGAACAAGGCCCCGACGATGCGGGGCCTTGCCGGTCGAATGCTGCAGCCTGGGCTGCGGCCGTCGATTAGTTCTTGGCGTCTTGGGCGGCGCCGGTCACGGCCTGGCCGGCGGCCTGGGTGTCGCGGCCCACGCCTTCAACGGTGTTGCAGGCGGCGGTGGTCAGGGCGGCGGCGGCGGCGACCAGAACGAAAATCTTGCGCATAGGGGAAGCTCCAGGGTTGGCCGGGGTGAAACTCCGCCGGTCTCGCCTCATCAACGCGACGCCAGCGCTGCGGTTCCGGGCGTCTTGTCCGCCGGATCGACCGGCGCGAGCGCTTCTGGCGTGGCGAAGATCATGCGGGCGATGGTGCCGCCGCCGGGCGGGGTGGCGAACTCGGTCTCCCCGCGCAACTGTTTGGCGAAGGCGCTCATCAGGGTGCGGCCCACCCCGACCTCGGCGCCGGCCTGGGCGCCGGGCCCGTTGTCCTCGACTTCCAGAACCGATTTCTCGCCCTGGACGCGGAAGCGCACCTTCAGCTCCCCGCCGCTGCCGGCGAAGGCGTGCTTCTGGGCGTTTGTCACCGCCTCGACCAGCCACAGCGCCAGGGGCGCCAGTTTGTCGGGATCGACGTGCAGAGAATCGGCGTCCACCGAACTGATGACCACCGGTCCGCGCCCGGCCTCGCTGGCGACCAGTTGCCCCACGAGTTCGTTCAGGAACTCGCGCGCATCGGCGTGGCGAATGTCGTTGCTCTGATACAGGGTGCGGTAGATCAGGGCCAAGGCCGAGATGCGCTGGCGCGTATCACCCAGCGCCGCCTTGGCCGGCGCATCGGTCAGGGCGCGCTGCTGCATCGACAGCAGGGACGAGATGATCTGAAGGTTGTTCTTCACCCGGTGATGGATTTCGCGCATCAGCGCGTCCTTCTCCGCCAGAGCGTCGGTCAGTTCGCGGTCACGCACGGTGATGGCCTCGGCCATCTCGTCCAGGGTGCGCGCCATGGTGCGGATTTCGGACGGGGCGTTCATCGCCTGCAGCGGACGCACCGAGAACCGGCCCTTGGCGTAGATGGCCGCGACCCGCTCCAGATAATCCAGCCAGCGAATGAAGATCCGCTCCGACAGCAGCATCACCGCCGCGAACGCCGTCAACCACGCGCCCAGCGGCAGCAACAAGGTGCCGATCGGATTAAGCCGCGCCCACGACAGCCACCCCGGCGCCGGGGCCGACAGCAGAGCATAAAGATCGCCGCCGGCCAGGGCCGCGCCCGCATAGTCGCGGCGCTGGTTCTGCGCATCCTTGGCCTCGAACACGGCCGATCCCTGGTCGCGCGCCCGGTCGACCCAGCCCGCGATGTCGTCGCCGGCCGACAGTTTGAACACGTCGGGATCGCTGGCCGTCAGAATACGACCCGCGCCGTCGGTCAGGGCGGCTTGAGCGCCCGACGGCAGCGCGGCGTCCGTGACATCGGGTTGCAGGGCGGAGAAGGGGATCACGGCGACCATAGCGCCGTCGAACCGGCCCATCGGCCGCTCGGCGCGTGTGGCCACGATCAGCGCGCCTTCATAGCCGGCGCCATCGGGGGCGCGCATGACGACCAGTTCTTCACCATTGCGCAACCGCTGGAACCAGGTCGCCTGGGCGGCGGGCGCCACGCCGGATCTCACGCCGTCCGCCCGGCCCGAGGCACAGACCGCCTCGCCCGTCGGGCTGACGCGATAGAGACCTTCATAGCCTTCCAGACGTCCGACCAGCGCCGTCAGGCGCGGTGCGCAATACGGGCCGACCGCATCGGGGCTGAGCGCGCGCAACAGCACCTGCGCGCTGTCCAGCTTGGCCTTGGCGCTGGAGGCGCTGCGTTCGGCCGCCAGTTGAAGGTCCACCTGCCGGTCGTCGGCCTGTCTTTGGAAGTCCGCCTGGGTCTGGATCAGGCTCAGCACGAAGATCGGCAGGAGGGCCATGGCCATGGCCGCGCCCAGACGAAAGCGGATGCCCTGAAAGCGATCCGTGCGCCACGTGCGACCGAGCCGCGACCGTGAGGTCTCCCTGGTCGTCTCATTCACCGCAGATCAGCTCCGGGCGCCGGCCAGCCTGTCGGCCTCACCGAGAATCGATCGCATGGCGTCGCCTGCCGCCTTGCCGTCGCGGCCGTAACCGCCCCGTTCCAGGGTGGCTTGCAGCGCACGCCGTGCGCGGCTGACGCGGCTCTTCACCGTGCCGACCGCGCAGCCGCAGATTTCGGCCGCTTCTTCGTAGGCGAAGCCGCCGGCGCCCACCAGGATCAAGGCCTCGCGCTGCTCTTCGGGCAGGGTCTTCAAGGCTTGACGCAACTCGTCCAGAGCGACGGGCGCCTCGGGATCATCCACGGCGACCAGGGTCCTCTCGGCGGCTTCCTGATCCAGTTGCGACTGACGCCACGAGCGGCGCTTCTCGGAATAGAACTGGTTGCGCAGGATCATGAAGGTCCAGGCCTTCATGTTCGTGCCCATCTGATAGCTGGCGCGTGCGTCCCAAGCCTTCATCATGGCGTCCTGCGCCAGGTCGTCGGCTGCGGTCGGGTCGCCGGTCAAGGTCCGGGCGAAGGCGCGCAAATGCGGGATCAGCAGCACCAGTTCGCGCTTGAAGCCCTCGTCGTCGGCCGAGGCGGGTTTGGGAGCGGCCCCCAGGCGTGAAGTGCTCATGCGGCGCCGTCCGAAGCCTTGGCGTCGGCGCGTTTTAGAATGTCGAGAAACTCATCGGGCACGGGTTCGTTGACCACCTCGTCGAACATATGCCGCAGCTTAACGCCGATGGCCTGCTGGCGAAGACGAGCTTCTTCAAGCCCTGCCTCCCCCTTTGGGTCGCCTTTGGCACGAGAGGAGTCTGGAGAATCGATCATAGACAGAGCCAAGCCCACCCAACTGTCATCATGAGAAGATGTCGGTCTCAAACGTCATCCGACCTGCAGGGTTCCTGCATGAACGGCTTTTAATGCTAAAGCTTGTTCGCAGCGGCGGAACCGTGGTGCGAATGCGACGTTTAATCCGTCTACAGCGCCCTTCCCCCGCGGGATTGGGCTATGATTTGTCGGGGACTATCTGAATGAGCCTTCTGGCCAGACTCGCGCCGCATCTTCCTTACGTGCGCCGTTACGCACGCGCCCTGACCGGCGATCAATCCACGGGCGACAACTATGTCCGTGTCGCTCTGGAGGCCCTGGCGGCCGGCGAGCAGCAACTGTCGGCCGATATGACGCCGCGGGTCGCCCTCTATCATGTCTTCCACGCCATCTGGTCCTCGACTGGCGCGCAACTGGAAACCGGCACGCTGGAAACCACGGGCAGCGACGCCTCGCAGCGTCTGTTGCGCATCGCGCCGCGCTCGCGTCAGGCCTTCCTGCTGACGGCCCTTGAAGGCTTCACCCCTTCGGAAGCCGCGCAGATCCTGTCCGCCGATCCGCGCGACGTGGAGCGTCTGATCGCCGACGCCCAAGCCGACATCGACGCCGAACTGGCCACCGATGTTCTGGTCATCGAAGACGAGGCCATCATCTCTGCCGATATCCAGAGCCTGGTGACCGAACTGGGTCACCGCGTCACCGGCACCGCCACGACGCACGACGAGGCGATCGACGCCGTCGCCCGCCACAAGCCGGGTCTGGTTTTGGCCGACATCCAACTGGCCGACGGCTCGTCGGGCATCGATGCGGTCAAGGATATCCTGAAGACCATGGATGTGCCGGTGATCTTCATCACCGCCTTCCCGGAACGCCTGCTGACCGGCGAGCGTCCTGAGCCGACCTTCCTGATCACCAAGCCCTTCCAGCCGGAAACGGTGAAGGCGGCGATCAGCCAGGCGCTGTTCTTCCACCCGTCACGCCAGAAAGAAGCCGCTTAAAACGCGGTCTCCTTCAGGCGCCAAGATCGGCCTCGGTCCCTCGGGATCGAGGCCTTTTCTTTGTTTTGCGCCAGCATCGATGGGCGAAAGTACGAAGTCGCAAAAAAAGCGATCGAGGTCGGGAACCGGCTTCAGGCGCCGTCGTTATCGGTCCGTGGAGGCGGCGACGCCCCCCGACTTGATCTGCGAAAGCCGATCATGCCGCCTCCGCGCCTCATTCTCGATGATGCCACTTCAAAGCGATCCGAAAGGGTCGCTTTTTTCTTGGCGCACACCTCGACCGAGGCCGCCGTCGCGGCCAAGATGGTGGCCAAAGAAAACGCACGGAGAGACGCCAATGGCTTCGACAAGCGGCAAGACGAACCGTCAATGGGTGCTGCGCCAGCGCCCCAAGGGCCTTATCCAGCCAGGCGATCTGGAACTGGTCGAGACGGCCATCCCTGATCTGAAGGAGAACGAGGTGCTGGTCCGCACCGTCTATCTGTCGCTGGACCCGACCAATCGCACCTGGATGAACGATACCGAGGGTTATCTGCCACCGGTCGGCCTGGGCGAGGTCATGCGCGGCCTGACGCTGGGCGTCGTCGAAGCCTCGCGATCCAGCCGCTTCAAGGCCGGCGATGTCGTCATGCCGACCTCGGGCGGCTGGGCCGACTATGCGGTCGTGCCGGAAGGCGGTCTTCGCCCGGTCCACCGTGCGCCAGGCCTGCCGTTGACGGCCAATATGTCGGTGCTCGGCATGACAGGTCTGACCGCCTATTTTGGCGTCACCGATGTGTTGAAGGCCAAGGAAGGCGAGACCATCGTCATCTCGGCGGCCGCCGGTGCGGTCGGCTCCATCGCGGGGCAGATCGCCAAACAGCGCGGCTGCCGCGTCATCGGCATCGCGGGCGGCCCGCAGAAGTGCGCCTGGCTGACCGACGAACTCGGCTTCGACGCGGCCATCGATTACAAGAACGAGGATGTCGGCGAGGCGCTGGACCGTCTGGCCCCCGACGGGGTCGATCTGAACTTCGAGAATGTCGGCGGCGACATCATGATCGCGGTGTTCAACCGGCTGAAGGTCCACGGCCGGATGGCGGTCTGCGGCCTGGTGTCCTCCTACAATGCGACCAAGGCGCCGCCGTCGCCGAACTTCGCGCGCATCATCACCCATCGTTTGCACGTCCAGGGCTTCCTGGTTCTGGACTACGCCCCGCGCGCCCGCGAGATGGTCGCGGAAATGGGCCCGTGGCTGGCGGACGGCCGTGTGAAATGGAAGGTTCACGTCGACGACGGGCTGGAAGGCGCGGTGGGGTCGTTGAATCGCTTGTTCACCGGCGATCACGACGGCAAGCTGCTGGTTCGCGTTTCCGAAGAACCCGCCTGAACCCAAGGTCTGCGCATGAGCGATCCGCTGCACGTCCATTTCGAAGACCTGGAGGTGGGGCAGGTCGTGCCGCTGGGCGCCTGTGCGGTCGATCAGGGGGCGCTGGACGTCTTCGTCGAGCGGTTTTCGCCGGGCTGGGACGTGGCCTACGGCGCGCCGGACGCCATGGTCTATGTGCTGTGGAGCCGTCTCGCGGCCGACAAGTCCGGCGGCTGGGCCCAGACTAAGGTCCTGGCCGTCGATGGGCTGCGTTACATGCGCAATCCCCCGGCGGGCGAACTGCTGCGGGGTCGCATGACGGTGATGGGCAAGGATCCGGTCGGCGACGACAAGGGCATCGTCATCGCATCGCATGACCTGCTGGACGAGGCCGGGCGTCTGGTCTTTTCCTGCCTGACGCGGGCGCTGTTCTCGCGCCGCTGAAACGAAAAACGCCCCGCCGGCGAACCGGCGGGGCGTTGATCGATCTTCGACAGACCGGGTCTTAGTTGACCGAGGTCGGGGCCTGGGCCTGACGCATCACGGCCATGGCGATCAGGCGATCCCAACCGACCAGCGACACCAGGTGGGCGTAGATTTGGCCCAGGGCGCCGTTGTCGCGCAGCTCGACCAGCTTCTCGGCGGGCAGGGCGCGCAGCTTGTCTTCCGACACCGCATAGTATTCGGCCAGCTTCTGCGGCTGACCCGGCGTGCCGTCGGGATTGCGCGGCGTGAAGTGGGCTTCGCGGATGTCCAGCAGGTCCAGATCCTTGACCAGAGCGACGAAGCCCTCGGTGCGCTGGCGCTCCTGTTCGAAGTTGTTGCAGAACTCCATCGCCATGTTCGTGTAGTCGCTGGGCTGGCCGTCGACGAACAGCGGGTTCTGGCCGCCTTCGGCGACGATCGAGGCGCCGCGGTCGATGCACAGGATCAGGCGCTGGTTCTGCTTGTCGTCGGCGAAGACGAACGGATAGCGGCGCACATAGGCCGGCACATAGGCGTCGGCGCGGAACTCGCCGTCCGGCGCGACGAACAGGTTTTCGTTGGAGCTCAGGCCCATCACGACGACCGGCTGGCGGTTCTCGCCGGTGAAGATGATCGGATAGGACAGGGCGGCGGCCGAGAATTCGGTGACCGTCAGCGGCACGATATTGGTCTGGGCCACGAAGGCGTAGGGCTTGTCGCTCGGGTTCACGCCCAGGCCGCCGTGGACGCTCTGATCCAGCGGTTCGGGGTTCGTGTAGAAGAGGACGTTGCCTTCAAGCGGCGAATTGTTCGTGTCGGTCATGAAGCGAGGACGCTCTGGTTAAAGATCGGAGGCGCGCCTTCTAGCCCAACGCCGCGCAACCGGCAAACCCGCGATGCGTCGGTTGCAGTGGGGGTCGCCAGCCATTAGCTGTGGCGTATGGGTTCCGCCTGCGATCACGACCATGACCACTCCGGCCTGAACGGCGGGGCGCTGGACCGCGCCCTGGCGGCGGCCGAGGCGCGCGCGGTCCAGCAGGGCGAGAGGATGACCGCCCAGCGTCGTCGCGTCCTGGCGCTGCTGCTGGAAAGCGGCGAGCCGGTGAAGGCCTACGACCTGATCGCGCGCTTCGGCGAAGACGGCCAGGCCGCCAAGCCGCCGACTGTCTATCGCGCGCTGGAGTTTCTGGAACGGCTGGGCATGGTCCACCGCATCGCTTCCATCAGCGCCTATGTCGCCTGCACCGACGATGGCGAGGCCGCCCACGCGGCCGCCTTCTTGATCTGCGACTGCTGCGGCGCGACGCGCGAGGTCAGCGGTCCGGACCAGAGCGCCATGAACGCCGCCGCCTCAGCCGCCGGCTACGCCATCGCCCGCACGACGATCGAGGCGCACGGTCGCTGCGCCGCCTGTCGCGAAGTCGCATGACCATGGATGCGGCGTTGATGTCCCCACCGCGTCGCCTGTCCGTGCCGATCGACAATCGCTGGGGCGCCGGCGAGATGGCCGTACTGGATTTCGGCGATCCGAACCGGGCGGTCGATCTGATCTTCTCTCACGCCAACGGCTTCAACGCCGCCACCTATCGCAGCCTCTTGTCACCGCTTTCGGCGTCCTTGCGGATCTGGGCGCCGGATCTGCGCGGCCATGGCCGATCGGCCCTGCCGACCTTCGCGCGACCCAAGACCAGCTGGCTGGACCACCGCGACGACCTGCTGGCGCTGCTGGAGGCCATCGACGGCCCGCCCGTGGTCATGGCCGGCCATTCTATGGGCGGCACGGCCTCGCTTCTGGCGGCCTCCGTCCGGCCGGATCGGGTGTCCAGCCTTGTGCTGTTCGATCCGGTGATCTGGAAACGCTCGGCGGTCTTCGCCTTCAACCTGCCCTTCGCCCACAAACTGATGAAGGCCATCCCCATCGCCAAGGCCACCCTGCGCCGTCGCAGCCAGTTCGACAGCCGCGAACAGGCCATGGCCGCCTATCGCGGGCGCGGCGCCTTCAAGGGTTGGCCCGACATGGTTCTGGCCGACTATCTGTCCGAAGGCCTGAACGAAGGCGACGGCGGGTTCAGCCTGACCGCCGCGCCGGCCTGGGAGGCGGCCAACTACGCGGCCCAGGCGCACGATCCGTGGCGGGCCATGAAACGCTATCCTGGGCCGGTTCGCATCCTGAAGGCCGAACACGGCGCCCTGACCCATGTGCCGGTTCAGCCCCGCGGCCTGCCCAATGTCTCGGTCGAGGTCGTGTCCGGCGGCGGGCACCTGTTCCCCATGACCCATGCCGACGTAGCCCGCGACGCCCTGTTCGACGCGGCGGTCTGAGAACGAATTCTGTAGGCGGAACATTGGCGCGCGCTATAAGGGCGCCGCTGAGCATAACGCCCGCCGCCCGAGACGCCGCTTGTCCTTCTTCCACGCCGGTCCCGCGCCCAAAGGCGCCGGCCCCCGCTCCGGGGCGCTGCGCGACGGTTTGATCCTCGCTCCAGGCATGAAAGTCGGCCTGTTCGGCGGCTCTTTCAATCCCGCCCACGACGGTCACGCTCATGTCGCCGAGACCGCCATGCGGCGTCTGGATCTCGACCGCGTCGTCTGGCTGGTCTCGCCGCAGAACCCCCTGAAGGACGCCCGTCACAGCGCGCCGCTGGCGGACCGCATGGCCTCGGCGCGTCAGCATGCGCATGGTCCGTCTATGATCGTCTCGGACTTCGAAAGCCGGGCCGGCGTCGCTTGGACCGTCGACACCCTGCGCCTTCTGGTTGCGCGGCATCCCGGCGTGCATTTCGTCTGGCTGATGGGGTCGGACAATCTGGCCAGCTTCCACCGCTGGAGAGGCTGGACCGACATCATGCGGCTGATGCCGGTGGCGGTCATCGCCCGGCCGGGTTCGCTGCTGGACAGCCGCACGGCGCCGGCCGCCGCTCGCTTCGCCGGTTTCCGCATTCCGGCTCAGCAGGCGGGGCTTCTGCCGACGCTTCAGGCCCCCGCCTGGACCTATCTGACGGCGCCGCTAAACCCCCTGTCGTCCACGGCGATTAGGACCGGCGGAGGCGTGCGCGCGACCTCGTGATCGCCGGATGATTCGGGCGGCGGTTCACGTTGCGGCCCATCCGTGCTAGAGGGCTTCTTTAGTCAACGCTCCCGGAGCCCTCCGCTGACCCCCTCGCCCGCGTATGATACGCAAGACGCCGCCGTCTCGAATACGGCGCACGAGATGGACCCTATCGAACCTCTCCATTCCGAAGACGGCTTTGAATCCGACGCCTCCCCGCGCGGCTTCGATGATTCCGCTCCCCGCCCCGTCGGCTCCACGCCGCTGGAAGAAGCCCTGCTGAGCCGCCTCGACGAGGACAAGGCCCAGGACATGGTCCTGATCGACCTGAAGGGCAAAAGCGCCATGGCCGACACCATGATCGTGGCGTCGGGTCGTTCGCACCGTCACGTCGGCGCCATCGCCGACCACCTGCTGCGCACGCTCAAGGAACAGGGGCTGGGCAAGGCCAAGGTCGAGGGCCTGCCGCACTGCGACTGGGTTCTGATCGACGCCGGCGATGTGATCGTGCATCTGTTCCGCCCGGAAGTGCGCACCTTCTACAACATCGAAAAGATCTGGGCGGTCGATTCCGCTCACCGCATGGTCCGCGACTAGAGCATGATCGTTTTGGAAGGAACCGCTACGCGGTTCCGACATAAGCGTGAATCATGCTCTCGCTTAGATTTGGAGCCTGATTCACGGCTTCAGAGGAATCGCGAAGCGATTCCTCCTCACCCGATCAGGCTCTAGCACCATGAAGCTGAGCATCGTCGCCATCGGCCGACCGGGCCGGGGGCCTGAAGCGACGCTCGCCGACGACTACGCCAAGCGCGCCACCCTGTCGGGACGCGCGCTTGGCCTCGGTCCCCTCGAACTGATCGATCTGGAAGCTCGCAGACCCGGCAAGGCGCCGGAGGCTGAGCTGATCTTGGCTGCCGCAGAGGGCGCGCACCTGATCGCCTGCGACGAGCGCGGCAAGACCTATTCCTCGCGCGCCTTCGCCGACCACATCGCCAAACTGCGGGATCAGGGCGAGCGTCGCCTGGTCTTCGCTATCGGCGGGGCGGACGGGCTGGACGCCAGCGTGCGCGAGGCCGCGTCCTCGACCCTGGCCTTCGGTCCCCAGACCTGGCCCCACGCCCTGGCGCGCGCCATGCTGGCCGAACAGTTGTATCGGGCCGTGACCATCCTGGCCGGATCGCCCTATCATCGCGACTGACATGCGTCGCGCCATACCCTTATCGCTGGCCCTGCTGACGGGTTTCGTCTGCGCCGCCCCGGCGATGAGCAACCAGGCGCCCGAGAGCGAACTGTCGCGCATCCAGGCCGAATACCGCGACGAAACGGTGCGCGCCCGTCGTCTGCGCGCTGACGCCGACGCCGCCAAGACCGAACTGGCTCAGTTGGAGCGCCGCCTGGCCTCGCTGCGGGCCGACGAACAGACCGGCGACCGTCAGATCGACGATCAGCGCGCGCGCCTCCAGCAACTGACCGAACGCGAGGCCGAACTGGTCACGGACCTGGCGCGTGAGCGCGGCGCCCAGGGCCGTCTGCTCAGCGCGCTGCAGATGATGAGCCGCCGGCCGCCGCCGCCCTTGCTGGTGCCCGCCGACAAGGCCATCGACACGGTGCGCGCCTCCATCCTGCTCAAGGCCATGACGCCGGATCTTGAAAGCCGCGCCAAGGTGCTCGCCGCTCGTCAGGCCGAGATCATGCGCATCCGCCGCCTCGCCGTCCTGTCCTCGGAGCGACTGCTGACGACCGAGAGCGAGCAGGGCGACCGGCGCGGCGAGATCGAGGGGCTGACGGCGCGCAAGACCGCCCTGACCGCCGTTCTGAACGCTGAGGCCCGCGCCGCCGAACGCGCCGCCGCCGTGCTGGAGCGCCGCATCCGCGAACTGGGCGGCGCGGTCCCGACCACCCAGGCCGAAGAGACGCCGACCGCTCGCCTTCCGGCCGGACGCGGTCGCCTCAGTTCGCCCGTCGCCGGCGCGCCCAGCCAGACCTGGGGCGCTGGAACCTCTGGCTGGCGCTGGCGGGCGGACCGCGCGGCCGTCACCGCGCCCGCCGACGCCAAGGTGGCCTACGCCGGGCCGCTGACTGGGTGGGGCAATGTCGTGGTGCTGGACCTCGGGCCCGGCTGGCGCGCCGTCATCGCCGGGTTGGAAAGCGTCGATGTCGGCCCGGACGCCCGGGTCTCGGACGGCCAGACCCTGGGGCGCAGCGGCCCGGACGGCGATGTCTATTTCGAACTGCGCCGCGACGAACGGCCGATCGATCCGGGACCGTGGTTGCGTTGAACCCGCAATAGTCCTTTGCATTCTCGTCTGACGCTGATTTTATCGGCGGGACGCCGCGTCGCCACGATTTGGTCGTGAGGACGGGGCCTTAACCTTCCCACGGGCGCCCACAGTGATCGGCCCGACCGAAAGAGACCGAATGCGTAAACTGCTCCTCGTCGGCTGCGCCGCTCTGGTGCTCGGCGGATCCGCCGCTGCTGTCAGCAGCCAGACCCCGCGAAACGAAACTTTCCGCATGCTGGAGCTGTTCGGCGACGTGGTCGGCATCGTCGAGCAGGCCTATGTCGTCCCTGTCGACAACAAGAAGCTGATCGAGGCCGCGCTGGCCGGTATGATGACGGCGCTGGACCCGCACTCCAACTATCTGCCGCCCTCCAACTACGACGACCTGCGCGAACGCACCGAGGGCCAGTATTCGGGCGTCGGCCTGACCATCAGCGCCGACGGCGGCATGGTGAAGGTCATCTCGCCGATGGACGACAGCCCCGCCGCCAAGGCCGGGGTCCAGGCGGGCGACGTGATCTCTTCGATCGAGGGCCAGAACGCGGCGGGACTGACGGTCAGCCAGGTGTCCGAGAAACTGCGCGGCGCCGTGGGCACCAGCGTCAAGGTGACCTTCCTGCGCGACGGCTCCGATCCGCTGGAAGTGACCCTGACCCGCGAGGTCATCAAGGTCCAGTCGGTCACCGGCCGGGTCGAGGGCGACTTCGGTTATCTGCGCGTCTCGACCTTCAACGAGAACACCGGCCGCGAGCTGAACGAGGCCATCGCCAAGATCAAGGCCGAGAAGCCGGGGGTGAAGGGCTATGTCCTGGACCTGCGCAACAACGGCGGCGGCCTGCTGAACGCCGCCATCGACGTGTCCGACGCCTTCCTGGAACGCGGCGAGATCGTCAGCCAGCGGGGCAGGAAGCCCGAGCAGATCCAGCGCTATTCCGCCAAGCCCGGCGACATCACCGGCGGCCTGCCGCTGGTCGTCCTGGTCAACTACGGCTCGGCCTCGGCGTCGGAAATCGTCGCCGGCGCCCTGAAGGATCATCAGCGCGCGACCATCGTGGGCCTGACCAGCTTCGGCAAGGGTTCGGTCCAGACCGTGATCCCGCTGCGTCAGGGTCAGGACGGCGCCTTGTCGATCACGACCGCGCGCTACTACACCCCCTCGGGCGCCTCGATCCAGAAGATCGGCATCGAGCCGGATCTGGAAGTCGCCCGCAACGAGGCCGAGGCCCGCATCGTCTCGCGCTCCAGCTTCATCTATTCCGAGGCCGCCTACGCTACGGCCCTGGACGCCTCCATCGGCGCCGAGCGCAAGGGTCCGCACACCCCGCGCGAAGCCCCGGGCGAAAAGTTCGACAAGGACAAGGACTATCAGCTTCAGCGCGCGCTGGACGTCCTGCGCGCCGGCGGCGACCTGTCGAAACTGTCGGCCCCGCCCGAAGGCATCGTCGTCACCGAGCCGGGCTCGACGCCCAAGCCCGACGCCGAACCGACGGCGGACGAACCGAAAGACGAATAGGTCAGGGAAGGGCGGCGCGGGCCGCCCTTTTTCTTTGCGATCAGGACAGGCGGTCGCGGAAGGCCGAATAGTCGAACGCGCGCACCGTTCTCAGCGCATCCGTCTGGGAGTTCCACAGCACGATGGACGGCAGCGGGACGCCGTTGAAGGTGTTGGTCTTCACCATCGAATAGTGGGCCTGGTCCAGAAACGCGATCCGCGTCCCCGGCGTCGGCCGCTCGGCGAAGACGTAGTCGCCGATGATGTCCCCGGCCAGGCACGACGGCCCGCCCAGCCGCACCGTCACCCCATGTTCGGACTCTTTCAGCAGCGCGGGGCGATAGGGCGCCTCGATCACATCGGGCATATGGCAAGTCGCCGAGATGTCGGTGATGCCGATGGGCATGCCGTTGTCGAACACGTCCAGCACCTCGCCGATCAGGATGCCGGCGTCCAGCGCCACGGCCTCGCCCGGCTCCAGATAGACCTGAACTCCGTGCCTGGCCTGCAGATCGCGCACGAAGGCGATCAGATCGTCGGTCTGATAGTCGGCGCGGGTGATGTGGTGCCCCCCGCCCAGGTTCAACCATTTGATCCCGCCCAGCAGCGGCGCCAGCTTGGGCTCCACCGCCGCCCAGATGCGCGACAGCGGCTGGAAGTCCTGCTCGCACAGCGCATGGATATGCAGACCATCGACGCCGACCAGATGGTCGGCCGTCAGCTGCGACACCGGAAAGCCCAGACGCGAACAAGGCTGGGCCGGGTCGTATTTGGCGACCTCGCCTTCGGAATGTTCAGGGTTCAGCCGCAGGCCGATCTCAAACACCTGCCCGTCAGCCCGGGCCTTGGCGATCAGATCGGCGAAACGGGCGATCTGGGCCGGGTTGTTGAAGATGACGTGATCCGACAGACGCAGGATCTCGGGCAGGTCCTGCGCCGTATAGGCCGGCGAATAGGTGGTCAGCTCGCCCTTGTAGAACTCGCGCGCCAGCCGCGCCTCCCATAGGCCCGAGGCGCAGACCCCGTCGAGGTATTCGCCCACCACATCGGCCAGCGACCACATCGAAAACGCCTTCAGCGCCAGAAGCACGCGCGCCTCCGCTCCGTCGCGCACGCCCTTCAGCACGGACAGATTGCGACGGATGGCCGCCTCGTCCACCACGAAGGCGGGCGAGGCGACGCGGTTCAGGTCGAAATGCGCAAAGGCGCCCGGATCGCCGGCCTGGGTCTGCATTCAGTCGGTCCGATCAGAAGTCCAGAGGGGCGTCCAGATCCTGAACCTTCCACGGCAGGCCGTGCTTGTTCAGCATGTCCATGAAAGGATCGGGGTCCAGTTGCTCCATGTTGAACACCCCGTCGCCCTTCCACTGGCCCGTCACCATCAGGGCCGCGCCGATCATGGCCGGCACGCCGGTGGTGTAGCTGACGGCCTGGTTGCCGGTCTCGGCATAGGCCTCTTCGTGGTCGCAGATGTTGTTGACGTAGACCGTCTTCTTGACCCCGTCCTTCAGGCCGGTGGCGATGACGCCGATGTTGGTCTTGCCCTTGGTGATCGGACCCAGCGAGGCCGGCTCGGGCAGCAGGGCCTTCAGGAACTCGATCGGAATGATCTCGCGGCCCTGGAACGACATCGGCTCGATCGAGGTCATGCCGATGTTTTCCAGCACCTCGAGGTGCTTCAGATAGCTGTCGCCGAACGTCATCCAGAAGCGGATGCGCTTAATCTCGGGATAGAACTTCGCCAGCGATTCCAGCTCCTCATGGTACATGAGGTACATGTTCTTGGGACCCACGCCTTCGAAGTCGAAGGTCTGCTTGTGGCTCAGCGCCGGGCCTTCGACCCACTGGCCGTTCTCCCAGTGACGCGAGTTCGCCGTCACTTCGCGCAGATTGATCTCGGGGTTAAAGTTGGTCGCGAAGGGCAGGCCGGTGTCGCCGCCGTTGCAGTCCAGGATGTCCAGCGTCTCGATGGAATCCAGCAGGTGCTTCTTGATGTAGGTGGTGAAGACCGAGGTCACGCCGGGGTCGAAGCCCGAACCCAGCAGCGCCATCAGGCCGGCGTCCTTGAAGCGGTCCTGATAGGCCCACTGCCACTTGTATTCGAACTTGGCCTCGTCGCGCGGCTCGTAGTTGGCGGTGTCCAGATAGTCGACGCCGGCGGCCAGGCAGGCGTCCATGATCGATAGGTCCTGATAGGGCAGGGCCAGGTTCACGACCAGTTCGGGCTGCACCTTCTGGATCAGCGCCGTGGTCGCCGCCACGTCATCGGCGTCGATGGCGGCCGTGTCGATGTCGACGCCGAAGCGCGACTTCACGGACTGGGCGATCGCGTCGCACTTGGACTTGGTCCGGCTCGCCAGGGTGATATGCGAGAAGATGTCCGCGTTCATCGCCATCTTGTGGACGGCCACCGAACTGACGCCGCCTGCGCCGATAACCAGCACCTTGCTCATCTGTGCTTCTCCCGAAGTCTGAAACCCTGGCGACAACGCCGCCCCTATAAAGGGCGCGGCTCTTAGCACGATGATGACAATCCGCTAAATCCCTGCGCCGATATTGGCTCTTATAGCGTGACCGGATCGCTCCGGTTGCCTTTGTAAGGTTTTTCCGCCATAAGCCGCCGCTTCCGACGCAAGTGAACCTGCGTCTCCACCGGGACGACCCTCATTTCGATGAGACGAGCCCGGCGAGAACCCTCCGCCGACGTGATCGTCGCCGGGGGCCGTTGTCGTATGGAGCCGTTTCACCTGCGCCACACGAGGTAGTGAATGTTTGAGGCTCTGAACGAGCGGCTGACAGGCGTCTTCGACCGGATCACCGGGCGCGGCGCCCTGTCCGAAAAGGATGTCGCCGAGGCGATGCGCGAAGTGCGCGTGGCCCTGCTCGAGGCCGACGTCGCCCTGCCGGTCGTCAAGGAATTCATCGCCTTCGCCACCGAGCGCGCGACCGGCGAAGAGGTCATCCGTTCGGTCAAGCCGGCCGATCAGGTGGTCAAGATCGTCTATGACGGCCTGATCGAAATGCTGGGCGGCGAAGAGCCGGTCCCGCTGAACACCAACGCCAATCCGCCCGCCGTTGTGCTGATGGCCGGCCTTCAGGGCTCGGGCAAGACCACGACCTCGGCCAAGCTGGCGCTGCGCCTGACCAAGTTCGATCGCAAGAAGGTCATGATGGCCTCGCTGGACACGCGTCGTCCGGCCGCGATGGAACAGCTGGCGACGCTCGGCAAGCAGATCGAGGTCGCCACCCTGCCGATCGTGGCGGGCGAGAGCGCCGTCCAGATCACGCGCCGGGCGCTGCAATCGGCGAAACTCCAGGGCTTCGACGTCCTGATCCTTGACACCGCCGGCCGCATCACCCTGGACGAAGGGCTGATGAACGAGGTGGCCGAGGTCGCCGACATCGCCAAGCCCGTCGAGACCCTGCTGGTCGCCGACAGCCTGACCGGCCAGGACGCGGTGCGCACCGCCAAGGCCTTCCACGAGCGCCTGCCCCTGACCGGCCTCGTCTTGACCCGCGCCGACGGCGACGGTCGCGGCGGCGCCATGCTGTCGATGCGCGCCGTCACCGGCCTGCCGATCAAATATCTGGGCGCCGGCGAAAAGGTGGATGCGCTGGACGTGTTCGACGCCCGTCGCGTCGCCGGCCGCATCCTGGGTCAGGGCGATATCGTCGCCCTGGTCGAAAAGGCCAGCCAGGATCTGGACCAGGCCAAGGCCGAGAAGATGGCCCGCAAACTGGCCAAGGGCCAGTTCGATCTGGACGACCTGGCCGGTCAGCTTCAGCAGATGAAGCGGATGGGCGGGCTTCAGGGCATCATGGGCATGCTGCCCGGCGTGGCCAAGATGAAGGGCCAGATGGCCGAGAGCGGCATCGACGACCGCATGATCCTGCGTCAGGAAGCCATCATCTCCTCGATGACCAAGGCCGAGCGCAAGAAGCCCGACCTGCTGAACGCCTCGCGCAAGAAGCGCATCGCCGCCGGCGCCGGGGTCGATGTGCAGGACGTGAACCGGGTTCTGAAACAGCACCGCCAGATGGCCGATGTGGTCAAGTCGATGGCGCGCGGCGGACCCAAGAAGATGCAGCAGATGGCCGCCATGCTGGGCGGCCTTGGCGGCGGCGGCATGCCCGGCATGGGCGGCGGCCCCGACATGGCTCGCCTCAAGGCGTTGGGCGGCGGCAAGATGGCCGAACCCTCCGCCGACGATCTGAAAGCCATCCAGGACCGGCTCGCCGGACTGGGCGGCGGACAACTTCCGGGAGGTCTTCCTGGCCTGCCGGGCTTCCCTCCCAAGAAATAACGACTTCCTAGAAAGAGACCTGAAATGCTGAAGATTCGTCTGGCCCGCGGCGGCGCCAAGAAGCGCCCCTACTACCACATCGTCATCGCCGACTCGCACTCGCCCCGCGACGGCAAGTTCATCGAGAAGGTCGGCAGCTACAACCCGATGTTGCCCAAGGACGGCGCCACCCCGCGCGTCGCCCTGAAGGTCGAGCGCATCGCCGAATGGCTCGGCAAGGGCGCCCAGCCGACCGACCGCGTCGCCCGCTTCCTGTCGCAGGACGAGACCCTGGGCCAGAAGGTCAAGTGGACGCAGTCGAACAACCCGAACAAGGGCGCTCCGGGCAAGAAGGCCCAGGAACGCGCCGCCGAGCGCGCCCAGCGCGAAGCCGACCGCCTGGAAGCCGAAGCCGCCGCCAAGGTCGAGGCTGCTGAAGCCGCCGCCCGCGCCAAGGAAGAGGCCGCCGCCGCCGCCGAAGCCGCCAAGAACGCTCCCGCTGCTGAAGAAGCGCCCGCCGAAGAGGCTCCGGCTGCTGAAGCGACCGAGGAAAAGGCCGAAGGCTAAGCCTTTCGGTTTGACGATGATCAGGGCGGCGTCTTTCGACGCCGCCTTTTTCATGGGTTAGGAACACGCATGACCACGGACAGCAGATTGATCCTCGTCGGCCAGGTCGGTGGCGGCTTCGGCGTGCGGGGCGAGGTGCGGGTGACCGCCTTCACCGCCGACCCCCTGGCCCTGACCGCCTACGGCCCCCTGCTGCGCGCCGATGGGACCGTGGCCCTGACCCTGACCTCGACGCGGCCCGACAAGAACGGCGTCGTCGGCCGGGCCAAGGAGATCACCACAAAGGAACAGGCCGACGCCCTGCGCGGCCTGAAGCTGCACGTCCCCCGCGACCGGTTCCCCGAGCCGGACGAGGACGAATTCTACCTCGCCGATCTTCTGGGCGTTCAAGTCCGTGACACGGCGGGCGGCGTCATGGGCACGGTGAAATCGGTCCAGAACTTCGGCGCGGACGACATGCTGGAGATCGCGCCCGCCGCCGGCGGCCCGACCTGGTATCTGCCCTTCACCAAGGAAGCGACGCCGGAACTGCACCTGGCCGACGGCTGGCTACTGGCCGTGCCGCCGACCGAGGTGGGCGAGCGCGAGCCGGACTGAAGTTTCGTCACCGCTCCCGTCGGTGTTGCGGATGGGCTGGGCGGCGCCGACATAGGCCTATCGCAATAGCCGAGGCCGCACCCATGACCGACCTGTCCGCCTTCCCGATCACGCAACGCTGGCCGGCCCAGCATCCCGATCGCATCCAGCTGTATTCCCTGCCGACGCCCAATGGGGTGAAGGTTTCGATCATGCTGGAAGAGGTCGGCCTGGCCTATGAGCCGCACCTGATCGACATCACCAAGAACGAGACCTGGGGGCCGGAGTTTCTGTCGCTGAACCCCAACGGCAAGATCCCCGCCATCCTCGATCCGAACGGCCCGAACGGAAAGCCGCTGGCCCTGTTCGAATCCGGCGCCATCCTGATCTATCTGGCGGAAAAGACCGGCAAACTGCTCTCGGCCGATCCGGCGACCCGCTATGAGACGATCCAGTGGGTCATGTTCCAGATGGGCGCGATCGGCCCGATGTTCGGCCAGCTGGGCTTCTTCCACCGCTTCGCCGGCAAGGACTACGAGGACAAGCGCCCACGCGACCGCTACGTCGCTGAAAGCCGCCGCCTGCTGGGCGTGCTGGAGACGCGGCTTGCCAATGACGGGGGAGAACCCCGCGACTGGCTTGTCGGCGACTATTCCATCGCCGATGTCGCCACCCTGGGTTGGGTCCGAAACCTGATCGGCTTCTACGAAGCGGGCGAGATCGTCGGCTTCGCCGACTTCCCGCGCGTCGCCGCCTGGCTGGAGCGCGGCCTGGCGCGGCCCGCCGTGCAGCGCGGTCTAGAGATTCCGGCGCGTCACTGAACCGTCGCCGCCCACTGGCATTATCTGACGGCATCAACTGGAGCGCGACCTATGGGTATCTTCTCTTCGATCTGGAACAAGATCACGGGCCACAAGCCCAAGGCGGCGCCTCAGCCGACCCCGGCGCCCAGCGCCCAACCCGCGCCGGGCGCCGCCCCCGCTCCGACGCCGGCCCTGCCGCCCGTCGATGTCGAGGCGGTGCTCAGCGATCTGGCGGCGTCCAAGGGCGGCGGCGGCAACTGGCGCACCTCGATCGTCGACCTGCTTAAGCTGCTGGACCTGGATTCCAGCCTGGCGGCCCGCAAGGAACTGGCCGAGGAACTGAACGTCCACGCCGGCGAGCACGGCTCGGCCGAACAGAACATCGCCCTGTCCAAGGCCGTCTGGAAGAAGTTGGCCGAAAACGGCGGTCAAGTCCCGGCCTCGCTGCGCGACTAGCCCCCTGAGCTGGATCAGGCCGTCGGTCTGATCCAGCGCATCGCGGCCAGCGCCGCAAACCCAACGGCCAGACCCCAGAAGGCCGATCCGACGCCGAACAGGGTCAGGCCCGAAGCCGTCGCCGCAAACGTCAGCACGGCCGACTCACGCGATCCGACATCCATCATCATGTTTTGCAGCGCGCCGGTCAGCGGCGCGATCAGCGCCAGACCCGTTACCGCCGCGAGCACCGCTGGCGGCATGGCGATGAACAGCCCGGCCAGCGGCGCGGCGAACAGAGCCACGACCAGATAAAGACCGCCGTAGATCACGCCCACGATCCAGCGCTTGGCGACGTCGGGGTGCGCGTCCGGCCCGGTGCAGATCGCCGCCGTGATCGCCGCCAGATTGACCCCATGCCCGCCGAACGGCGCGATCAGCAGGCTGGCGACGCCGGTCGACAGGATCAGTCGGTTCGCGGGCGGCGGATAGCCGGCGCTCTGCAGGACCACCAGCCCGGGCAGGTTCTGCGCCGCCAGCGTTACCAAAAACAACGGAAAGCCCAGGCTGACCGCCGCCTTCCAGTCGAACACGGGTGCGACCGGCTCCAGATGCCCGAACAGGTCGGTCCCGGCGGGCAGGGCCAGCTGCCCCCGCATCGCCAGCACCACAAAGGCCGCCGCCAGCACGGCGGGCAAGGCCCAGGTCGGCCACAGCCGTCTGAAGATCAGGAACACCGCGATCAACCCGACGACCAAGGCCGTCTCGTCCGGCACGACCTTGAACAGTCTCAGCACGAACGGCAGCAGCACCCCCGCCAGCATGGCCGAGGCGACGGCCGCCGGTATCCGCGCCGCCAGCCGCCCAAGCGCCGGGATCAGGCCGGTCAGGATCATCAGCAGGGCGGCGAAGATGAAGGCGCCAATCGCCGTCGGCCAGGACAGGCCCAGGGTCGAGGCCGCCAGCAGGGCCGCCGCCGGCGTGGACCAGGCCAGAACGACGGGGATTTTCAGCCGCCAGCTCAGCAAGGCGCCCGGCGCCCCGATGCCGAGGCACAGGGCCGTCACCATTGACCCGATCTGGCCCGCGTCTGCGCCCAAGGCCTGGCCCGCCTGAACCACCAGGGCGACCGTCCCGCCAAATCCGATCACCGTCGCCATGGCGGCGGACGAAAAGGCCGAGGCGGGCAGGGCGCGCATGGAAAAGGCCGGAGCAGTCATGCCCCGGCCTTAAACCGTCGTCTTGGATGGCGGAAGGCTGGGATCAGCCCTCCTTGATCAACCTTCTATGTCTTCCGGCAGGCCCACGGCGTGGAAGCCCGCATCGACGTGGACGACTTCGCCCGTGGTCGAACGGCCCAGGTCCGAACACAGCCACAGGGCCGCGCCCGCAACGCCTTCCATCGAGGTCTCTTCCTTGATCAGCGAGAACTGCGCCGACTTGGAGTGCAGGCCGCGCCCCCCCGAAATGCCGGCCAGCGACAGGGTGCGCATGGCCCCGGCCGAGATGGCGTTGACGCGGATGTTCTTGGGGCCAAGGTCGCGCGCGATATAGCGGGTCGCGGCTTCCAGCGCGGCCTTGGCCACGCCCATGGTGTTGTAGTTCGGAATGACCCGCTCGGACCCCAGATAGGTCAGGGTGATCAGGCTGCCGCCGTTCGGCATCAGCTTGGCCGCGCGCTTGGACACGTCCACGAAGCTGAAGGCCGAGATGTTCATGGCCAGAAGGAAGCTGTCGCGCGTGGTGTTGTCCACGAAGCTGCCCTTCAACTCGTCCTTGTTGGCGAAGGCCACCGAATGGACGACGAAGTCGATCGTGCCGAAGGTCTTTTCCAGTTCGGCGAAGGCCGCATCCATCGAGGCGTCGTCAGTGACGTCGGCCGGGATCAGCAGCTTGGCGCCGACGCTTTCGGCCAGGGGACGTACCCGGCGCTCCAGGCTCTCGCCCAGATAGGTGAAGGCCAACTCGGCACCCTGGGCGGCCAGCTGCGAGGCGATGCCCCAGGCGATGGAGCTGGAGTTGGCCACGCCCATGATCAGGCCCTTCTTGCCCTTCATGAGGTCGCCGGTCGGCATGTCCCAGCCTTCGGAAGTCGCCATGGTTCGTCTCCTGATGATTTGCGCGGAGGGTTAGCAGGGGCGGGCGTAAACCGGAACCCCCGCCGCCTTCCCTTGCGTTACAGCAGGCCCGCGATCGCCTGGCGCGCCGCGTCGCCCAGGTCGGGGCGTTTCAGGGCCAGGGCGACGTTGGCGCGCAACAGACCGATCTTGTCGCCGCAGTCGTGGGTGACGCCTTCGTATTCGACGGCGGTGAAGCTCTGATCCGCCATCAGTCGCGCCATGGCGTCGGTCAGTTGGATCTCGCCGCCCGCGCCCTTTTCCTGCGTCGCCAACAGGTCGAAGATCTCCGGCTGCAGGATGTAGCGGCCCGAGATCGACAGGTTGGACGGCGCAGTTCCAGCCGCGGGTTTTTCGACCATGCCCTTCATGACGATGCGCGATCCGTCGCGGCTGACTGGATCGACGATGCCGTATTTGTGGGTCTGATCTTCCGGGACGGATTCCACGCCGATGATGTTGCCACCGGTCTCGGCATAAACCTCGGCCAACTGCTTCAGAGCACCGGGCTGCGAGTCCACGATGACGTCGGGCAGGATGACGGCGAACGGCTCGTGGCCGATGATGTCGCGCGCGCACCAGACGGCGTGACCCAGGCCCTTGGGCTGCATCTGGCGGGTGAAGCTCATCTCCCCGGCCGAGGCCAGTTCGGCGTTCATCATTTCCAGGATGTCAGTCTTGCCCTTGGCCAGAAGCTGGGCTTCCAGCTCGATCTGGTGATCGAAATAGTCCTCGATGGCGCCCTTGGAGCGACCGGTGACGAAGACGATGTGCTCGATCCCCGCTTCGCGCGCCTCTTCGACGATGTAGGACAGGATCGGCCGGTCGACGACGTTCAGCAGTTCCTTGGGGGTCGTCTTGGTGCCGGGCAGGACCCGGGTGCCGAGGCCCGCGACGGGCAGTACGGCCTTGCGCAGGCGCGCGGGCGTGGTGGTCATCAAATCATCCTGACAGCTATCCCGCCCCTTCTACGGCCTCGTGCGCTTCAGTTGAAGCGCTTCGCGCTTCAACGGGGCGAACCGGTGAAAGAAGGGGCGGAACGGCGGTCGGGTTCCGCCTTATTTGGCGGGGCGGGCCATCGGGGTCATGGCGGCGATGGTCGCGCGCTGAGCAAGCAGTTGGTCTTCCGGCAGCGGGATCAAGCCGCGGTCGGCCAGATAGCCGCCCTTGCCGGCGGCGCCTTCCGACAGGAACTCCTGCACGAACTGCTGCAGGCCCGGAATGACGCCGATATGGGCCTTCTTCACATAGATGTAGAGGCTGCGCGACAGCGGGTATTCACCGCTGGCGATGGTGTCAGCGGTCGGGGCGACGCCGTCGATGGTCTCGGCCTTCACCGTATCCAGGTTCTGCTCCAGGAACGAATAGCCGAACACCCCCAGCGAGCCTGGCGTGCGGGTCAGGGTCTGGACGATGGCGTTGTCGTTCTCGCCGGAATCGATCCAGGCGCCGTCCTCGCGCAGGGTGTGGGCGATGGCTTCGAACCGGTCCTTGTCGCCTTCGATCGCCTTGACCGCCGGCACCAGCTTGGCGCCCGGCGTCATGCCCAGCTCCAGGAAGGCATCGCGCGTGCCCGAGGTGGGCGGCGGGCCATAGACTTGGATGCGCTGGTTCGGCAGGCCGGCGTTGACCTGGTTCCAGGTCTTGGCCGGATTGGCGACGAACTGACCGTTGGCGCCCGGCACTTCCTTGGCCAAGCCTTCGTAGAGGTCATTCAGTTCGAAGTTGAAGCCGTTGCCGTTACGGGCCGTGGCGATGACGATGCCGTCGAAGCCGATCTTGATCTCGACGATGTCGGTGACGCCGTTCTTGGCGCACAGGTCGAACTCGGACTGCTTCATCTGACGCGAGGCGTTGGCGATGTCCGGGGTGGTCGGGCCGACGCCCTGGCAGAAGGCCTGGATGCCGCCGCCGGTGCCCAGCGATTCGACGCGCGGCGCCGCGCCGCCCGAACCACGCGCGAAGGTCTCGGCGACCCGCGTGGCGAAGGGGAAGACGGTCGACGAACCGGCCGCCCAGATGCCGGAGCGCGCGCCGGAGGCGGAGCCGCCCCCGCCGTTGTCGCCACAGGCCGCCAGGGCCAGAAGGGCGGCGGCCGAAGCCGCCAGTTTCAGTGTGCGGATCATCCAAGGCTCTCCCTGAGCATCGATTTCGCGATGCTTAGAGCAGAGGATTATGACAGTCCCGCGAAGGGGACCGCCGCCGCTACAGCAGGCGGCGGCGCATCACCTGCGACAGGGTGTCGATCAGGGTCACGGCGACCACGACGACGATCACGATGGCTGAGACGGCGCGGAAATCGAAGGCGTTCATGCTGTCGAACAGCACCTGGCCGATGCCGCCCGCGCCGATCAGACCCAGCACGGTCGCGGACCGGCTGTTGGATTCAAAGCGGTACAGGGCGAACGAGGTCCACAGCGGCGCGACCTGAGGCAGGACGCCCCAGACGATCTCGTGCAGCTTGCCGGCGCCGGTGGCGCGCACGCCCTCGACCGGACCCTTGTCGATCGACTCGACCGCTTCCGAGAACAGCTTGGCCAGAACCCCGGCCGTATTCAGGGTGATGGCCAGGACGCCCGCCAGAGGCCCCAGGCCCACGGCGGTGACGAATAGCAGGCCGATCACCAAATCCGGCACAGAACGCAGCAGGTTCATGATCCAGCGCACCGGCGTCACGACCCAGACGGGCGCGATGTTGCGCGCCGCCGCCAGACCCAGCGGGATACCCAGAATCACGGCCAGGAAGGTGCCCCACAGGGCGATCTGCACCGTCTCCCACATCTTGGCGACGAACATCTTCCAGTCGCTGAAGTCGGGACGCAGCAGGTCGTGGACGAACAGCTGGGTGCTGTCGTTGCCGGCGAACAGACGCGAGATGTTGCCCAGATCGACGGCGTCAATGCTGTACAGCAGGACGGCGGCGACGCCGCCCCAGACCAGGACGTCGGCGACCCAGGCGAGGGCGGACTTCTTGGGGGCCGCCGGAATCGCGACGGCGGGAGACGCGACTGCGGTCAAGGCCGGACCTCACGCAGGCTGCGCAGGCGTTGAAGCTCGCGCTCGGCGGCGGCGGCGGCGGCCGTATCGCCCTTGGCGCGGGCCTCGCCCAGTTTCTGGTCGGCGATCATTTCGCGGATCGGGTCCAGATAGCTGTCGTCGGCGGCGGTGAAGCGGGAATATTCCAGGTCCGCCAGAACCTTGCGCTGCCGCTCGGCCTCGGCGCCTTCGCCCTGGCCATAGGTCAGGAAGAAGCCGCGGATTTTTTCCTTCACCGCCGGATCCAGGTCCTCGCGCACGACGATGCCGCTCTCGGGGATCGGCGGCGAGGTCCAGATTTCCTCGATCTGGCCGGCCAGCTGCGGGTTCTCCTTGCGCATGAAGATGGTGTTCACGCTGTTGGAGGTCGCCACGTCGATCACGCCGGTCGCCACGCCGAAGGCGTTGGCCTGGTGATTGGCCGAGCGCACGGTCTTGAAGCACTGGCTGGGGACCACGCCGCGCGGATTGAACAGGAAGGTCAGCGGGGCCAGGGTGCCCGACGTCGACTGGGCGTCGCCGATGCCGAAGTTGTACTTCTTGCCGCACGCCATGACCTGATCGAGCGTGATGCCCGATCCCTTCTTGACGATCAGGGTGGACTGATAGCTGTCCAGACCCTCGCGGTTGACGGTGCGGGCGATGACCTCGGCCTTGGCGCGATCGATGGCCTCGACCTCAGGCTTGGCCGAGAACCAACCCACCTGGGTGTGGTTGCCGCGCATGGCCTCGACCAGGACTGTGTAGTTCGAACCGAAATAGGGCTTCACCGGCACGCCGATGGCCTTGGACATGTCGTCCAGCAGCGGCTGCCACAGCGGGCCGGCCGAGGCCTGGCCTTCGGCGGACAGGATCGAGAAGGTGATCTCGCTGGGCGCGCCCCCCGCAGCCTTCTTGTCCTCGCCGCCGCCGCAAGCCGCCAGGCCCAGGATCATGACGGCGGCGCCGGCCGCAGCGATTAGACGGCGGGTGGGGGAAATGCGCGACAGGCTCATGCCTTGGTCTCCCAGAACGCGTCCTCGAACTCGGGACCGTAGATTTCGATCAGGCGCTTTTGGTCCAGCGCCGTGGACGGGCCGTCATAGACGATCTTGCCGCCTTGCAGGGCGATGACGCGGTCGCAGTAGCGGATGGCGTAGTCGACCTGGTGCAGGGTGACGATCACCCCCATGCCGTCGCGCTTGTTCAGCTCGACCAGCAGTTCCATCACCTTGCGGGCGGACACCGGGTCCAGCGAGGCGACGGGTTCATCGGCCAGAATGGCCTTGGCGCCCTGTACGATGGCGCGGGCGATGGCGCCGCGCTGCTGTTGGCCGCCGGACAGGGTGTTGGCGCGCTGGGCGGCGTAGTCGCTGACGCCGACGCGGTGCAGGGCCGCCATGGCCTTGTCCTTGTCCGCCTGGGGCCACAGGCCTAGCAGGCCCTTCCATCCGGGCAGACGGCCCAGCGCGCCCAGCATGACGTTGGAGAACAGGCTCAGTCGCCCGACCAGATTGAACTGCTGGAAGATCATGCCCAGCTTGCCGCGCGCCTTGCGCACGGCGCCGGTGACCCGGCCGTCCTTCTGCACGGTCTCGCCGAACACCTGGATCGTGCCGGCGCCGGCGTCGATCGACTGCAGACCGGTGATGGAGCGGAGCAGGGTGGACTTGCCCGAACCGGACGGACCGATCAGGGCGACCATTTCGCCGGAGGCCACGGAAATCGAGACGCCGTCCAGCGCCTTTCGCGATCCGAAGGTCTTCGACACGTCACGCGCCAGGACTAGCCCAGGGGCGGCGGCGGCTGCGGATGAACTCATGAACTCGCTAGGAGGCTATGGCGAAGGGGCGCCGCAATAAGCTGAAATCGCGCTCGGGCAAGTCCTAATCGCACGTCGGGCGCAATCTCGTCCAGACCCGAGCCGTTCAGGAGCCTTCCGCCGCACCCTTCACCCGGGCGTAGTCCGCCGGAATCGGCAAAGCGGCCCGCGATCGCTCCAGCGCCTGATCGGCGATCATCCGGACCGGCGCGGCCAGACAGGGAATCGAGGCCAGCGCCCTCAACCCTTTTTGCAGTCTGATGGCGACCGCAACGTCGCCGGCCCCATAACGGGCGATCGGGCCGAACAGATCGTCGAGCAGATCGTCTTCGGAGACGCCCGGCATCATCAGGCGATCGCGCAGGGTCCGCTTATCGTCTTCCGCGCCGTCTCGGGCCCAGATGTCCATCAACCTCACGCCGGTCGACACCACCTGAATGGCCGTTCCGGGATCGTTGATACCAGGCGACAGGGCCTTGGCGGCGATCTCGCCCAGAACGATCAGGCCAAAGCGGGGGTCTTGATCATAGGAGCGCGAGTCTCCGATCGCGAAGGCGGAGCAGAAGGCGTCCTGGGCCTCTTTGTCGCAGGCCGGCAGGCTGACCCGGGCGAGGACCTCGCCGCGTCGCACGAAGGCGCCCGGCGCAGCGACCACCTCCACATGGCAATCCCGCTTTTCGGCCATGGCCTGCAGGCGATCGGGATCGACGTTCTGGACGTAGCCGGTTTCCGGCGCCGTCACGTCCGCGCCGTTTTGCAGATGGCCCCCGCGCCCGCCCAGAAAAGGATTGTCGCGCCGCTGTTCCAGCGCCTCGCGCGCCCGGGCCTCGACCAGATCGATCATGTGACCGACCCGCGCCAGGCTGGACAGACGGTTGATCCAGGCCAGGAGGCGAAACGCCACCAGACCCACCATGGCCAAGCTGATCAGGAACAGGATCGCCCGACCGTTCTGACCGTAGTAGTGGGCATTGATCGCGGTGACGGCGACGATGGCGTAGAGGAAGGCCCCGACGAAGGTCGCCAGCGACTTCTGGGTCTCGTCATCGCTGGTCACCAGGGCCGCGACGCGCGGACTGGCCGCCGAGGATACCGACGTATAGGCCGTGACCATGGCGCCGACCGAAAAGGTGGCCACGCCCAGCAGGCTGGACGCCAGGATCGTCAGGATGGATTCCACGGACTGACCGCCCAGACGCGCGGCCACCTCCTTCGGCACCCAGGGGGCCAGGGCTGCGGCCAGCAGGGCTGCGGCGACCCCGGCGGCGGCGTAGGCCGTGGCGCGCACCCACAGCTGACGCCGCATCTTGCGCCAAAAGAACAGCCAACGATTCATCAAACCCTCCGACCATCGCAACGGCGCAGAACGGTCAAGGTTGCCGTCGGATCGTGTCGTGGAGGGCGCAGAGCGGATTTGTGACAGTCAAACCTAGGCCCCGCCACGAAAAAACCTCTTTACATGACAGTCGCGCGTCCCCATATCGCGCTCTCCGGCGGACCCCGTAGGTCCTGTCTGCGCCGCTAACGCCGGTCTGGGTTTAACAATTAGCAGGGGGTTACGTGAATTGCGCACGTATCAGCTTCCCCTGGACCTGGTCCGTGAGCGGTCCCCTGAACGCCCCGTCGCCCTCGTGCGGCCGCGTTCGGTTTCCGTAGCGGCGCGCTGGTTCCAGGATAATCTAAAGGCCGACGTCTTCTACGCTGTGAAGGCCAACCCTTCGCGCTGGGTCGTCGAAACCCTGATCGAGGCCGGCGTTCGCGGCTTCGACGTGGCGTCCATCGCCGAGATCGAGCTGGTGCGCTCGGTCAGCCATGACGTGCGCCTGGCCTTCATGCATCCGGTCAAGAGCCGGTCTGCGATCACCAAGGCCTACTTCGATCACGGCGTGCGCACCTTCTCGCTCGACTGCATCGACGAGCTGAACAAGATCCTCGACGCCACCGGCGGCGCGGACGACCTGAACCTGATCGTGCGCATGGCCGTCTCGGCCGACGGCGCCGCCTATACGCTGTCGGGCAAGTTCGGCGTGTCGTCGGATCAGGCGCCGGCCCTGCTGATGGCGACGCGCCAGGCGGTCAAGGACGGCCTGATGGGCGTCTCCTTCCACGTCGGCAGCCAGTGCATGCGCCCGACCGCCTATCAGGCCGCCATGGCCCAGGTCGGCCGGTCGATCAGCCGTGCGGGCGTGATCGTCGATATCGTCGATGTCGGCGGCGGCTTCCCGTCCGTCTATCCGGGCATGGTCCCGCCGGACATGAGCGAATACGCCGACGCCATCCATCGCGGCTTCAACGAGATGCCGGTGTCGGAAACGACCGAGCTGTGGTGCGAGCCCGGCCGGGCGCTGGTCGCCGAAAGCTCGTCGATCCTGGCCCGCGTCGATCTGCGCAAGGGCGACGCCCTTTATCTGAACGACGGCTCCTACGGCTCGTTGTTCGACGCGACCCACTCGCGCTGGCCCTTCCCGACCAAGCTGGTGCGGGACGGCGAAAGCGCGGGCGAGCTGAAGGCCTTCCAGTTCTACGGCCCGACCTGCGATTCCATCGACCACATGCCGGGGCCCTTCTGGCTGCCGGTCGATGTGCGCGAAGGCGACTTCATCGAGATCGGCATGCTGGGCGCTTACGGCGTGGCCATGTCGACGGGCTTCAACGGCTATGGCGAACACGACATCGCCGCAGTCGAGGACGCTCCGATGGCCTCGCTCTACGGCCTGGCCCCGCGTTCCATCCCCACCGTGCGCACCACGGCGGAAGAGAACGCCCGCAAGGTCGTGCGCCTTTCACGCCCCAAGGGTAAGGCCGGTCAGCGCAAGTCGCGCCGGAAGTAGGACGCCTTGGCCATTATCGTTCAAAAGGCGGGCGTCGAGCATATCGACGCCCTCGTCCCCTTGTTCGACGCTTATCGCCAGTTTTATCGCCGGCCGTCCGCCCCGGACGACGCCCGCGCCTTCCTGCTTGAGCGGATCGAGCGAGAACAGTCGGTCGTTTTCCTGGCCTTCGAAGGGACTGCGGCGGTCGGCTTCGTGCAGATGTTTCCCAGTTTCTCGTCTGCCGCCATGCGGTCGATCCTGATCCTGAACGATCTTTTCGTCGCGCCTTCCGCACGAGGGACGGGGGCCGGCAGAGCCTTGCTGGACATGGCCGCAAGCCACGGCAGGCAGGTCGGCGCGGCGCGTTTGACCTTGAGCACGGAAAACACCAACACCTCGGCCCGGGCGATCTACGAACATATGGGTTGGGTGCCGAGCACGGACTTCCAACACTACAATCTCGCCCTGTAGAACGTCTCAGCCGTCCACGCCGTCCGGCCTAACGACGGATCGTTTTCGATCAAGGATTCCTCCGCCATGACCGCGACCACGAACCAGAAGGCTCAGCTGCTGCAGAATGTCGTCGAGCACGTGGATATCACGTCGTTCGACGCCCGCCCGATCATCGACTCGATGCGCAAGATGTCCTTCTCGTCGCGCGACACCGCCCGCGCCGCCGACATCTTCTCGATGGCCATCGAGGACAAGGACTGCTCGCCCTGGCTGATCCTGGCCGGTTCGACCTCGGCCGGCGGCTGCATGCATGTGTACCGCGATATGGTGAAGGTCGGCATGGTGGACGCCGTGGTCGCCACCGGCGCCTCGATCGTCGACATGGATTTCTTCGAGGCCCTGGGCTTCAAACACTATCAGGCGGCCGGCGAGGTGGACGACAACGTCCTGCGCGACAACTACATCGACCGGATCTACGACACCTATATCGATGAGGAAGAACTCCAGGCCTGCGATCACACCATCCTGGAGATCGCCAACCGGTTGGAGCCGCGCGGCTATTCCAGCCGCGAGTTCATCTGGGAGATGGGTAAGTGGCTGAGCGAGGGCAATGCCAAAAAGCCCGGCTCGCTGATCCAGACCGCCTATGAAGAGGGCGTGCCGATCTTCTGCCCGGCCTTCGTCGACTCGTCCGCCGGCTTCGGTCTGGTCAAGCACCAGAAGGAACGCGCGGCCGCCGGTCAGCCCTATCTGATGCTGGACGCCATTGCCGACTTCCGCGAACTGACCGACATCAAGATCGCGGCGGGCGTCACCGGCCTGTTCATGGTCGGCGGCGGCGTGCCCAAGAACTTCGCCCAGGACACCGTCGTCTGCGCCGAAATCCTCGGCGTCGAGGCCGAGATGCACCGCTATGCGGTCCAGATCACCGTCGCCGACGTCCGCGACGGCGCCTGTTCGTCATCGACGCTGAAAGAGGCCGCCTCCTGGGGCAAGGTCCAGACCACCCACGAACAGATGGTTTTCGCCGAGGCCACCACGGTCGTCCCCCTGATCGGCTCCGACGCCTACCACCGCGGCGCCTGGAAGGCCCGCGACAAGCGCCGCTGGAACAGGTTGTTCGAGAAGGGCTGAACAAAGAAAAAGGCCGGTGGACCGCTCCGCCGGCCTTTTGTCTGTCAGTCCACGTTTGAGATCAGGCGGCGCAGGCCTCGAAGCCGGCCTTCAGCGCGGCTTCGTCCAGATCGCGGCCGATGAAGACGGCGCGGCTCCAGCGGCGTTCGGCGGCGCCCCATTCGCGTTGTAGGTCGCCTTCCAGGATCATGTGCACGGCCTGGAAGACCAGGCGTCGGTTCTCGCCCTTCACGTCGATGATGCCCTTGGCGCGCAGGATGTTCTGACCCTGCTCGCCCAGCAGCCGGTCCAGCCAGGCGGTGAATTTCGCCCCGTCCAGCGGCCGATCCAGCGACAGGGAGATGCCCTTGATGTCGTCCTGGTGGGCGTGGCCTCGCGCGCCGTGTGAATGGTCGTGATCGTGATGATCGTGCCCGTGATCATGGTCATGATCGTGATGGTCGTGACCGCAGGCCTCGTCATGCACATGGCCGTCCGCGCCGTGCGGCGGATTCACGAAGTCCGGCTTGACCTCCAGGATTCGCTCCAGGTCGAAGGCGTGCAGGCCCAGCACCTGATCCAGCGGCACGTTCGAGCGCTCGGCCCGCACGATGGGCGCCAGCGGGTTCAGCGCCCGCAGACGCGCCTCGACCGCGTCCAGTTCGTCAGCCGTCGCCAGATCGACCTTGTTCAGGATGATGCGGTCGGCGAAGGCCACCTGCTCGCGCGCCTCTTTGGAGTCGTCCAGGCGCGCCATCACATGTTTGGCGTCGACCAGGGTCGTGACGCTGTCCAACTGCGTCTTGGCCTTGACGTCCTCGTCCACGAAGAAGGTCTGGGCCACCGGACCGGGGTCGGCCAGACCCGTCGTCTCTACGATGATGGCGTCGAAGGCGGGCTTGCCGGGACGTTGGCGCTTCATCAGGCCGGCGACCACACGGATCAGGTCGCCGCGCACGGTGCAGCAGACGCAGCCGTTGTTCATTTCGAACACGTCCTCGTCGGCGCCGACCACCAGGTCGTTGTCGATGCCGATCTCGCCGAACTCGTTGACGATGACGGCGTAGCGCTTGCCGTGATCCTCGGTCAGGATCCGGTTCAGCAGCGTCGTCTTGCCCGCGCCGAGATAGCCGGTCAGGACGGTGACGGGGATCTTGCTGTTGGCGGAAGCGGTCGAGGCGGGGGCGGCGAGGGTGTCGGTCATAGGCCGCTAGATGGCGGCTGCACCGGCGCTTGAAAAGGGGGCCGATGAAAAGGGGGCTTAGGCCTTCTTCACGAACTCGGTGCGCAGGACCAGGCCGCGCACCTTCTCGACGTTGGCCTCGATCTCGTCCGTGTCGCCGGTCAGGCGGATGTTCTTGACCAAGGTCCCGCGCTTCAGCGTCACCCCGCCCGATCCCTTGACCTTCAGATCCTTGATCAGGGTCACGCTGTCGCCGTCGGCCAGGATGTTGCCGTTGGAATCTTTGGTCACGTCGTCGGTCATGGCCAAGCTTCTAGCGACTGGTTCGGCGAATATCCACACTCAACCTATGGGAATTCACGCATCGTCCCCTCCCCGCTTTGCGGGGAGGGGGACCGCGAAGCGGTGGAGGGGCTCTTTGAGGTCCCACTAAGGCTTGCGATGCGGACACAGCCCCTCCGTCACGGCGCAAGAGCGCCGCGCCACCTCCCCATGAAATGGGGAGGAGACGGTTTAGTCCGGCACGTTCGCGTCCAGTTCGTCCAGCCACACCCTCGCATTGCCGTCCGACGGCGCACGCCAGTCGCCGCGCGGCGACAGCGATCCGCCGGTGACCACCTTGGGCCCGTTCGGCAGGGCCGAGCGCTTGAACTGGGCGGTCTGGAAGAAGCGGATCAGGAACTTCCGCAGCCAGCCTTTGATGCTGGCCAAGTCGTATTCGACCTTTTCGTCGTCCGGTGTGTTCGCCGGCCAATGCCCTGAGCCCGCATCGCCCCAGGCCTGATGCGCCAGGAAGGCGACCTTGGACGGCGTCATCCCGAACCGGCTGATGTAGAACAGGAAGAAGTCGTTCAATGCATAGGGGCCGACGGTCCCTTCCGTCGACTGGATCACCCCATCCTTGGCCGGCACCAGCTCGGGCGAAATCTCGGTGTCCAGGATGGCGTGCAGCGTGTCGCGCGCGCCCGCGCCAATCAGGTCGCCCGCCGCCACCCAGCGGATCAGGTGACGGATCAACGTCTTCGCCACCCCGCCGTTGACGTTGTAGTGGCTCATATGGTCGCCGACGCCGTATGTGGCCCAACCCAGCGCCAGTTCCGACAGATCCCCGGTCCCCAGCACGAAGGCCCTGTGCTGGTTCGCCAGCCGGAATAGATAGTCGGTCCGCAGGCCCGCCTGCACGTTCTCGAAGGTGATGTCATGCACCGGCTGACCCTCGGCATAGGGGTGGCCGATGTCCTTGAACATCTGTTCGGCGGCAGGGCGGATGTCGATCTCTGCGCCCGTCACGCCCAGCGCGGTCATCAGCGCCCAGGCATTGGACTTCGTCGCATCCGAGGTCGCGAACGCCGGCATGGTGAACGCCAGTATGTCCGTTCTCGGCAGATCCAGCCGGTCGAAGGCGCGACAGGCCACCAGCAGGGCCTGGGTCGAATCCAGCCCGCCCGACACGCCGATCACCAGCGACTTCGCGCCTGTCGCCGTCATGCGGCGCATCAGCCCTTGGACCTGGATGTTGAACGCCTCGTAGCAGTCCTGATCCAGCCGCCCGGCGTCGTCGGGCACGAAGGGGAACCGGTCCAGAGGCCGGATCAGCTCGCTGGCCTCATGGTCCTGGCGCGCCATGAAGGGCACGACCGCCGCCGGCTCGCCTTCGTTTCTCGCGCATTCGGCGAAGGTGCCGTTGCGCAGACGATCCAGCCCGATCCGGTCCACGTCCACGTCGGCGATGGTCAGATGGCTGTCCAAGGCGAACCGCTCGCCCTCGGCTAGTTTCGACCCCAGTTCGTGGATGGTCGCCTGACCGTCCCACGCCAGGTCGGTGGTGCTCTCGCCCCAGCCCGAGGCGGCGAAGACATAGGCCGACAGGGTGCGGGCCGAATGGCTGGCGCTCAGCATCGCCCGCTCGTCCGCCTTGCCGATGACGATGTTGGACGCCGACAGGTTCAGCAGGATCCGCGCGCCCGCCAATGCGGCCCGCGTCGAGGGCGGCAGCGGCGCCCAATAGTCCTCACAGATCTCGACCGAGAAGACGAAGCCCGGCCGATTGACGGCCTCGAACAACAGGCCCGACGCAAAATCCACCGTCTCGCCGTTCAGCCGGAGCACGTCTTCCGCGCGCGCCGTCGCCGGCGCAAACCAGCGTTTCTCGTAATATTCCCGGTAGTTGGGCAGATAGGTCTTGGGCACGACGCCCAGAACCTCGCCGGACCCGATCACCACCGCGCAATTATACAGGGCGTCGCCGTTGCGGATCGGCGCCCCGACCACCGCCACGACATCCGCCTCGGCCGTCGCTGCGGCCACTACGGCGATCTGTCGCTCAACCTCGTCCAGCAGCGCCGCCTGCATATGCAGATCGTCGATGGCGTAGGCCGACAGCGACAGCTCGGGAAACACCATCAGGTCCACGCCCTGTTCGCCCGCCTGACGGATCAGCGCGACGTGCTCTTGCCCGTTCGCCCTGGGGTCGCCCGGATGGCTGACCGGCGTCGCCGCCGCCACGCGCACGAAGCCGTGGGTCTTGGGAGAATGGAACAGAGCATCAGCCATCGGATCGTCCGCATCACCCGGCCCGCGCCGGTCGTCGGCCTTCATATAGGCGCGAATGATGAAGGGACGGAATCTCTCCTTCGCGCGCCTATGCGCCCCGCTTCTCGTCCGGTCTCAGGGTCAGGACCCGCACACCGTCCTTCGTCACCGCCACCGTATGTTCGAACTGGGCCGACAGTTTTCCATCGGAGGTGACCACGGTCCAGCCGTCGTCCTCGGTCAGGACCGTGCGCACGCCCTGGTTCAGCATCGGTTCGATGGTGAAGGTCATGCCTTCGCGCAGGGTTACGCCGGTCCCGGCCTTGCCGAAATGCAGCACCTGCGGCTCTTCATGCATCTCGCGCCCGATGCCGTGCCCGCAATAGTCGCGCACCACCGAATAGCCGGCCTTCCTGGCGTATTTTTCGATGGCGAAGCCGATGTCGCCCAGTTTCGCGCCTGGGCGCACCGCCTGAATGCCCTTCCACAGGGCCTCATATGTGGTGCGCACCAGCCGCCGGGCCTGCGGTCCCACCGAGCCGATAAGATAGGTCTTGGAGGAATCGGCGATGAAGCCGTCCTTCTCCAGGGTGATGTCCAGGTTGACAATGTCGCCGCTCTTCAGGATGTCGTCCGCCAAGGGCACGCCGTGGCAGACGACCTGGTTGATCGAGCTGTTGAGCACGAAGCCATAGCCATACTGACCCTTGCTGGCCGGCCGCGCCTTTAGCTCGTCGACGATGAAGCCCTCGACCCGTCGGTCGATTTCCAGCGTGCTCAACCCCTCCAGGGTCATCGCGTCCAAATGGGTGAAGACCGAGGCCAGCCGTCGCCCCGCTTCGGCCATCAGCGCAATCTCGGCCGGCGTCTTGATCATGCGGCGGCGCCCGTCGGGACGGACGCATCGACGCCCGCCGCCCGCAACTCGCGCGCCACCAGTTCCTGGAACGTCACGCCCGGATGCGTCTCGCACAACATGCCGATCCTGATCCAGAACGCCGCCTGGGCGTTGATGGAGCGATAGGACGCCTTCGCGGCTCGACGCAGCTGCTCGTGCAGTTCGTCCTCTATGTTGACGATGCCCATAACGGTCTCGAGATATATGAAACGTATGCGCAATGTATATTTTGCGCAGAGATGGGAGGCAAGAGCCCCTTTCGTCATCCTCCGGCGCGAAGCGACCGGGGGACCCAGCGGCGCGCGTGAGCGCGAACCTGTCGCACACGCCATGCTTCAAGCATTCGCCTAGCCGACGCATCGCCTTCGGCGCCGCTGGGTCCACCGGTCTGCGCCGCAAGCGGCTTGCCGGAGGATGACGAAAAAATGATGATAGCCATCGCAATGACGCTGGTCTGAAATCAATGATTTCAACGGACTACCGATTTCTTGACGCCGTCCACCATCCCCTGTTTCCACCACGCCTATAGTCCTCGCGACCGCACTCACGCTGACGAGGAGCCCCCGATTTCAGACGAATTAGACGAATTAGACGGTGTTTTTCCCGCTCGCCGTCTGAAACCGCCCACGCGCCGTTCGCGAATGCGGATGACGTTCGCCTTCGCCCCCGCTAAAGCCATCCCATGACCGACACGCCGAAAAAGGGCTGGTTCCAGCGCCTGTCCGCTGGGCTCTCGCGCTCCTCCAAACAGATGACCGATCAGGTCGTCGCCACCTTCGTCAAGGAGCCTCTGTCCGAGGCGTCGCTGGAACAGCTGGAGGAGCATCTTCTTGAGAGCGACCTCGGCCCGGCCGCCTCGGCCCGGATCGTCGAACGCTTTCGCGGGCTGAAGTTCGGCAAGGACGCGCCCGAGCGCGAGGTCAAGGAGGCCCTGGCCGAGGCGGTCGCCGCCGAACTGTCGCCGCGCCAGGCGACCTTCGACCCCCTGTCCGGCCCCAAACCCTATGTCGTCCTGTTCGTCGGCGTGAACGGATCGGGCAAGACCACGACCCTGGGCAAGATCGCCGCCGATCTGACGGGCAAGGGCGCCAAGGTGATGATCGTCGCCGGCGACACCTTCCGCGCCGCCGCCCGTGAACAGCTGAAAGTTTGGGCCGAGCGCGCCGGCGCCGACTTCGAAAGCCGTCGCGACGGCGCCGATGCCGCGGGCCTGGCCTTCGACGCCTATACCAAGGCGCGGGCCGAAGGCTACGACGTCGTCCTGATCGACACCGCCGGCCGGCTTCAGAACAAGTCCGCCCTGATGGACGAGCTGCTCAAGATCGTCCGCGTACTGAAGAAGGTCGATCCAGAGGCGCCGCACGACACCCTGCTGGTGCTGGACGCGACGGTGGGCCGCAACGCCTTGGCTCAGGAACAGATCTTCGGCCGCACCGCCTTCGTGACCGGCGTGGTCATGACCAAGCTGGACGGCACGGCGCGCGGCGGCGTGTTGGTGCCGGTGGCCCAGGCGTCCGACGCCCCCCTGATGCTGATCGGCGTCGGCGAAGGGGTCGAGGACCTGCAACCGTTCGACGCCCGCGCCTTCTCCCGCTCGCTGGTGGGACTGGAAGACTGACATGACCGAGACGCCGAAAAAGGCTTCCAACATCCGCCAGGCCGTCGATTTCGGCGCCCTCGTGGCCTTCATGGCCGCCTATGCGATCAACCGGTTCGCGCGCGGTCTGGACGGGCAGGAAGCCCTGGTTCAGGCGACGTGGGTCCTGGTCGGCGCCTCGCTGATCGCCCTGATCGTCGGCTATGTGGTCGAGCGTCGTCTGGCGCCTCTGCCGCTGCTGACCGGCGGCTTCGCCCTGATCTTCGGCGTTCTGACCATCGTCTTCCACGATCCGAACCTGTTGAAGATCAAACTGTCGATCCAGAACGGCCTGCTGGCGGTCGTGCTGTTGGGATCGCTGCCGCTGAACCGCTATCCGTTCAAATATCTGCTGGGCGAGGCGATCCGCATCACCGACGCGGGCTGGCGCGGCCTGACCCTGCGTTACGGCCTGTATTTCGCGGCCGTCTGCATAATCAACGAGATCGTCTGGCGCACCCAGTCGGATGATGCGTGGGTCGCCTTCCGGGGCGGCCTGTGGATCGCCTCGGCCGTGTTCGGCGTCTGGCAGGTCTTCTTCATCATGAAGCACCTGATCAAGGACGACGAGCCGGCCCCCGTCTCGCCCGATACCGGGCTCTAGACGCCAAGCGGAACTGTCACGGAACCGACGCGCTTTCCCCGTCAAATCGTAAAGCAGAGCTGATACGTGTTCGGACGAAACTTCAGGGGAGCGGCGCGATGGTGAAGGCGGGAAAAGCGGCAAGGAAGGTCGGCCCCCTGGCCACCTCGCCCAGCCATCTGATGCACCGCGCCCTGCAACTCGCGCTCGACATCTATGCCGAGGAGACCGGCGCCGACGGCCTGACCCAGCGCCAGTTCGCAGTGCTGGAGGCTGTCTCGCTCAAGGCCGGCCTGACCCAGACCGAACTGGTCCGCATGACCGGCATCGACCGCTCGACCCTGGCGGATCTGGTCACGCGCATGACCAGCAAGGGCCTTCTGGAGCGGGAACGCTCGACCTTGGACGCCCGCGCCAAGGCGGTGCGTTTGTCGGCTGAAGGCGCGGCCCGGTTGGAGGCCGCCCGTCCGCTGGTTGAGGCCGCCGACAAGCGGATCATGGCCCTGCTGCCCAAGGGCCAGCGCGAGACCTTCCTCAATCAACTGGCCGATCTGGCCGCCGCCGCCGACGCCGCTCCCGACGCCGCCAAGGCCGAGGCCAAAGCCGCTAAGAAGGCGTTGAAGGCGGTCGAGAAGGAAGCCCGCAAGGCCGAGAAGGCCGCCAGAAAGGCCGACCGTCCCGCCAAGCCCGCCAAGGTCAAGAAGCCCAAGCTGAAGCTGGTGGAGCCGGCCTAGCGCGTCTTGCGCAGCCGTTTGGCGTTGGCGGTCGCCGTCTTGTGGATCGGGGCCAGCGCCTCGGCCTGGGCCTTCAGCAGTTCGCCGTTCAGGGTCATGGCCTGGGCCGCCGCCCGGCTCCACCAGCCCATGGCATAGCTGAACTGGGCCTCGGCCGCCTTGGCCGGGGTGCGGGCCTGGGCCACAGCCGCCGCCGCCCGCAGGGCATGGGCGCCCTCGTCCATCGCCACACGCCCAAGCCGCTGACCGATGGCCCCGGCGCTGGCGGCCATGGCGTCGGCGGAGGCGGACATCGCCTCGGTCTTCTCGGAGCTCATCAGCGACAGCTCCTTGAAGTCCTGCCCCTTGGCGCTGGTCAGGCCCTGCGCCATCAGCCCGGTGCGGGCCGCGATCACCTCGGCCGAGGCGGCCAGGATCTCGGCGCCGACGACGGCGGCGCTGGCGGCTGTGGGCGTCCTGCGGGTCAGAGCGACGCTCCCGGTTGGGTCTCTGCGGCGAAGGCTGTGATGTCGGCGAGCAGGGCGGGGACCGCCGCGTCGATGATCTGCTGGCCCTTCTCGGGGCTGGCCTGGGCCGGGTCCGAGCCGATCCGGCCGTCGGGGAAGCGGGCGCGATAGTCCAGTGCGTCGCGGATCGGCCCGTTTGGCGCGATCTGCGGGCTGTAGTCGGCGGTCTTGATCCGCTCGGGATAGGCGGCTTGCGTGACCGCGATCTCGGACGGGGTGGCGTGCATGCCGTGACCGGTCGGGAACAGGCGGTTGCACAGGCCATTGACGCCGGGCAGGTCCCACCAGTTCTTCAGCTTCAGGATGAAGGGCGGGCTGTCCTCGACGAAGCTCCACTCGGCGTAGATTTCCGAGATCGTCGTCTCGATGGTCGCGACGTTCCCGCCGTGACCGTTCAGGAAGTAAATCCGCTCGAACCCGTGACAGCTCAGGGACGACACCCAGTCCGTGATCGCGGCCATGAAGGTCGAGGGGCGCAAGCTGATGGTGCCGGCGAAGGCCAGGTGATGCTGGGCCATGCCGATGTTAAAGGTCGGGGCCACCATCAGGTTGGCGTCGGTCTTCTCGGCCGCGTGGGCGATGATCTCCGGGCACAGCCAGTCGGTGCCCAGAAGCCCTGTCGGTCCGTGCTGCTCGTTGGAGCCTATGGGCACGACCACCGTCCTGGACAGCGGACCGCCGTCGTTCAGTCGGGCGTCGATTTCGGGCCAGGAGGACAGGTGGATCAGCATGAAGGCGGTCTCAAGCGACAGGGTGGGACGACTGTAGCGCGCCGGGCTCAGGAAGTCTTGGCGGCCGTAGCGGGCGGATGGGCGGCCATGAAGATGCGGGCGGCCTCTCTGGCGCGGCCTGCGCGCTTGTCAGCCTCCAGCTGCGGCACGTCCAGCATGGCGCGCAGATGGCCGTGGCCCAGCACGAGGCCGGCGAACATCTCGGCCGCCTCTTCCGGATCGGCGACGTTCATCCGGCCCAACCGCGTCTGTTCCGCCAGCCAGGCGCCCAGTTCGCGCAGGCTGCGACGCGGGCCGGCCTCATAGATGGCGTGGGCGATGTCAGGCGCTTCGACCGAGACCAGGGCGACCCCGCGCATCGAGCCGACCTTGTCGCCGCTGCACACCCGGTTCAGCAGCGTCAGGGCCAGGGCCTCCAGCACCGTCTGCGGATCGCCGGCGCCGCGCAGGGGGGCGACGATATCCTCGACGCGCTTTGACGCCAGGGCCTGGGCGATCTCCAGCTTGGAGGCGAAGCGGTTATAGACCGTCTGTTTGGAGACGCCGGCCAGTTTGGCGATCTCGTCCATCTTGGCCTGCAGCCCCTTGTCGGCGAACAGGGTCGCGGCGGCGTCCAGGATCGCCTCGCTCTTTCGTTCGTCGACCTGTCCGCGACGGCGCGCCATCAGTGGACGTCCGAGGGCGGTGCGCCAGCCTGGGCCTTCACCGGCTGGGCGGCCAGCGTGACGAAGGCCGCGCCTGCGCACAGGATGGCCAGCAGGGCGAAGGCGTCGCCGAACGCCATCGTCGTCGCCTGCTTCTGCAACATCCCATAGATGGCCTTCATCGCCGAGGCGGCCGGATCGATGGAGCCGGCGAACCGCTGGGCCATGCCGGCCATCATGTTGCGCATCGCCTGGTCGCCCTGACCGATGGCGCTGGTCAGTTCGCTCATGTGCAGGGCGGTGTTGGACGTCAGGCTGGTGTTCAGGATCGCCAGGCCGAAGGCCCCGCCGACGTTGCGCGACAGGTTCACCAGCCCCGAGGCGTTCTTGACCATGTGCGGCGGCAGGGTCGCCATCGTCACCTGCTGGGACGCGATCATGGCCAGCATAACGCCGACGCCGCGGAAAGCCTGGACCGAGGCGAAGTTCCAGAAGCCCCAGTCATCGGTGACGACGCGCGCCTCCCACATGCCCCAGGCGCACAGCATGAAGCCGCCGAACATCAGCACCCGCGCATCCAGCTTGCGCACCAGTCGTCCAGCAAAGGGGCCGGTGGCGAACATGGCCAGGCCCGACACGACCATGGTGGTGCCGACCTCTGACGACGAATAACCAAGCACGCGGCCCAGGAAGAGCGGCAGCAGGAAGGTGCCGCCGAACAGGGCGAAACCGACGATGAAGGTCATGATGAAACCGACCAGGAAGTTGCGATTGCCAAAGGCGCGCAACTCAACGATCGGCTGGCGATAGGTCAGGGACCGCCAGATGAAGATCGGTCCGGCGACTGCCGCCACGACGGTCAGCAACAGGATGTGGGTGTCGTCGAACCAGTCGTTCTTGGCGCCCTCTTCCAGCACGAACTGCATCGACATCAGAAAGGCGGCCATCAGGCCCAGGCCCCACCAGTCGAAGCCCTTGGCCAGCGATGGGTCGCCCTTGTCGAAGTTGCCGTACCGCCCGACCAGGAACAGCACCAGCAGCCCCGGCCCCACGTTGATGAAGAACAGCCAGCGCCAGCTCAGCCACTCCGTCAGGTGCCCGCCCAGCGTGGGACCGACGGTTGGCGCCAGGGTGACGATCAGGCCCATGACCACGCTGGCGGTGACGCGCTTGTCGGGTGGGAAGGCGGTGAAGGCGACGGCGAAGACGGTCGGGATCATGGCCCCGCCCACGAAGCCTTGGATGGCCCGGAACAGGATCATCATGTCGATCGACGACGACAGACCTGTGGCGATGCTCATCAGCACGAAACCGGCGCAGGAGACCAGAAACAGCCGCTGCGTCCCCCACAGCCGCGACAGGAAGCCCGACAGAGGGATCATCACCACCTCGGGGATCAAATAGGCGGTCTGGATCCAGCTGATCTCGTCAGCCGAGGCGCCGACCCCCGCCTGGATCTGGGGCAGGGAAGCGGCGACGATCTGGATGTCCAGAATGGCCATGAACTGGCCCACCACCATGCCGGCGAAGCCCAGCAACAGCATGGTCCAGTTGATTTCGGGATGGCCGGCGACGGGACCCTTTTGCGCGACAGGGGCCCCGCCATCTGCGGCGGGGTTGGCGGCGGTCACTGGCCTGCGGCTCCGGTCGTCGTGGCGGCTTCGGCAAAGCTCTGGCCGCCCTGGCTCTTCAGGTCGATCTTGACGTCCACCGACAGGCCGGGACGCAGGGCCAGGCTTCGGTCTGCGCCGCTGACGACGATGCGCACGGGCACGCGCTGAGTGATCTTGGTGAAGTTGCCCGTGGCGTTCTCGACCGGGATCAGGGCGAACTCGGACCCGGTGGCGGGGGCGAAGCTGTCCACGCGGCCCTCGATCTTGCGGCCGGGGAAGGCATCGGCGGAAATCTCGACGCTCTGACCCAGGCGCACCTTGTCCAGCTGCGTCTCTTTGAAGTTGGCGACGATGTAGGTGTTGGTCAGGGGCACGACCGACAGCAGTTGCGTGCCGGCGTTGACATACTGGCCGGGCCGCACGCTGCGGGCGCCGACGACGCCGGCGACCGGAGCGCGGATGACGGTGCGCTCCAGCGCGATGCGAGCCTGATCGACGACGGCGCGGGCCTGTTCTACAGCGGCGACGCTCTGCTGGCGGGTCGAGCCCAGCACGCCGGCGGTGCGTTGTTCGGCGACCAGGGCGGCCTGGGCCTGCTGGACGCTGGCGGCGGCGGTGGCGGCCGAGGCGCGCTCGGTCTGGATGCGCTGTTGCGAGACCCAGCCCTGTTCGGCCAGCTTGCCGTAACGATCGACCTCGGCGCGGGCCAGGCCGGCCTGGGCGTTGGCCTGGGCGACGGAGGCGGCTCGGGCGGCGATGGTGGCCTGTTCCTGCTCGGCCTGGGCGTCGACATGGCCGACGGCGGCGATGGCGGCGGCCAGATTGGCCTCGGCCTGTGCCAGTTGGGCCTTCTGGTCGGAATCGTCCAGCTTGACCAGGATCTGGCCTGCCGCGACCCGCTGGTTGTCGCCCACCAAAACCTCGGTGACCCGACCGGACAGTTGCGGGCTGACCAGGGTTGTGTCCGCCTGGACGAAGGCGTTGTCGGTGCTCTCCCAACGCTGGCCGTTCACCCACCAGACGATGCCGCCCACGATCAGGGCCAGGCCGACGAGGGCGGCCGCGAATAGCGGCATGCGTTTCTTGAGTTCAGGCGACATGGAAAATCCGGGGGAGGTGCGGCGTTTTGAAGCGGCGCTAAAATGGACCCCGCCGTCCAAAAATCAATAGGCGATAGGGACGGCGCCGATCACGACCGGTTTTCGTGTATGTCCTGACGCCATGAACGCCCGCGTCTCCGCCTCCCAGCCGCTGCCGTCACAGGTCGATGTCGTGGTGATCGGCGCAGGCGCCGCCGGCATCGCCGCAGCGCGCCGTTTGCTGCGGCCCGGCCTGTCGGTTCTGGTGCTGGAGGCTCGCGACCGGATCGGCGGGCGCGCCTGGACGGTTCGGGCCGAGGGCGAACGGTTGGACATGGGGTGCGGCTGGCTGCATTCCGCCGACGACAATGTGCTGGCCGGACGGGTCGAGGCCGAGGGGCTGACGCTGGACCAGACGCCGCCGCCCTGGCGCACCCAGGCCTTTGATCACGAGATGACCCGCGCGGATCAGGCCGAGTTCGGCGAGGCCTTCGCCGCCTTCGACCAGCGGGTGACCGAGGCGGCGGCCCTCGTCCGGGCGGGTGCGGGTGAGGATCGCCCGGCGTCGGACTTCTTCGATCCCGACTGTCGCTGGAACCCGCGCATGGACGCCATCTCCGGCGCCCTGAACGGCGCACGGTTCGCCGAGGTGTCCAGCCTCGATTACGACGCCTATGGCGACACCGGCGTGAACTGGCGGGTGCGCGAGGGCTATGGCCGCCTGATCGCGCGGTTGGGCGAGGCTGTTTCGTCCATCACGGTCACGGACTGCGCCGTCAGCCGCATCGACCGTTCCGGACCGGTGCTGCGGCTGGAGACCATTCGCGGCGAGTTGACCGCGCGGATCGTCATCCTGACCGTGCCCAACAGCCTGATCGCCGGCGAGGTGATCCGCATCGATCCACCAGTTCCGGTCCTGCTCGAGGCGACGGCGGGCGTGCCGCTGGGCCTGGCGTCCAAGGTGCATATGACCGTGCGCGGCGCCGGCGATTTCCAGCCCGACACCCAGTTGTGGACCCGCACCGATACGGCCGAGACCGGCGGCTATCACCTGCGGCCCTTCGGGCGGCCGATGATCGAGGCCTATTTCGGCGCCGACCTGGCCTGGGGGCTGGAGGCGCAGGGATCGGCCGCCCTGTTCGACTTCGCCGTGTCCGAACTGGTCGCGGCCTTGGGATCGGACATGCGCCGCCGGCTGGAAGCGGTCGCAGTCAGCGGCTGGGGGGTCGATCCCTGGTCGCGCGGCGCCTATTCCCACGCCTTGCCGGGCCATGCGGCGGACCGCGCCAAGCTGCGCACGTCGGTCGAGGACCGCATTTTCCTGGCCGGCGAGGCGACCGCGCCGGTCTATTACGGCACGGCCCACGGCGCCTGGATGGAGGGCGAGCGCGCCGCCGACGCCGCCCTGACGGCCCAAGCGCTCAAGGGCCTGGGTCTTGACCCGCGTCGCCCCCGGGACGACAGCGAGGCATGAAGCCCGCAAAGGCCAGAAAGCCCGCCGCCAAGCCTGCCAAACGCCCGGCCGTGATGACCGGGGCGGCTATCCCCGTGCTGCGTTGGCCGCCCGATGAGGACCGTGTCGAGGCGATCTTCAAACGCCTGTCCGGCGTCATGCCGGAGCCCAAGACCGAGCTGGATTTCTCCAATCCCTTCACCCTGGTCGTCGCCGTCGCCCTGTCGGCCCAGGCGACGGACGTCTCGGTCAACAAGGCGACCGAGCGGCTGTTCAAGGTCGCGGACACGCCGGAGAAGATGCTGGCCCTGGGTGAGGAGGGGCTGATCCCCTACATCGCCTCCATTGGCCTGTATCGCGGCAAGGCAAGGAACGTCATCGCGCTGAGCCGCATCGTGCTGGACCAGCATGGGGGCGAGGTCCCCCTGAACCGCGCCGATCTTCAGGCCCTGCCCGGCGTGGGGCGAAAGACGGCCTCGGTGGTTCTGAACGAACTGGGGATCGAAGCGGCCATCGCCGTGGACACCCACGTCTTTCGCGTCTCGCACCGGCTGGGCTTGGCCAATGCAGGCACGCCGGACAAGGTCGAGGCCCAGTTGTTCAAGGTCGTGCCGGAGGACTGGCTGCCCAAGGCGCACCACTGGCTGATCCTGCATGGCCGCTACACCTGCACGGCGCGCAAGCCGAAATGCCTGTCCTGCATCATCGCCGACCTGTGCCCATCGCGGGCAGGCCTGATGGCGCTGGGTGAGACGGCCTAGGGGCGGGCGGGCGCGTCCGGACCGGCCGCCAGTCTGGCCGCCACGGCGTCCAGCACCCTGAGCGCGGCAGCCAAGTCGTCTTCGGACACGCCCTCGAACACCCGTTGGCGCATGGCGGCGGCGTGAACTTCGAACGCCTCCATCTCCGCGCGACCGGCCGGCTCCATCACGATCAACCAGGAGCGTCCGTCGCCGACCATCCGGCGCCGACTGACCATGCCGTCCTTCTCCAGCCGTTGAACCAGCCGGGTCAGCGACGCGCCGGACAATTCCATCCGGCTGGACAGTTCCGACAGCGTGAGGCCTTTGGGCTGGTCAACGAGATAATAGAGGACGAGCGTGGGCGCGCCGGTGTGGCCGGCGTCACGAAACTTCTCCGCGACCCAGGATTTCCATCGTCGTGCGGTCAGCATGACCTGCATCGCGACTTTGAGCTGCAAAGTCTCGCGCGAGACCTCTGCTGATTTTGATTGGTTCGGAGCCAAGACGATCTCTTCCGCCATTCAAAAAGGCGGTCTGTTCGATGGGGAGGGCGAAAACGCGAACTGATAAACGTCTAGGTTGAGCGTTAGCGTGCTAACCAAGATCGCTAATATTTTAAACGGCTTAGGTGGCATTAAGCTCCCAGATTCACCTGAGAGGTTATCTGCCGGTGCGTATTTTTAGTAAGCCGAGAGACGACAGTAAGCTTATTGAACTGCGCAGCATGTTGGCGGCGGTCGATCGCTCCCAGGCGGTGATCCAGTTCGATCTGGACGGCACGGTTCGCGACGCAAACCAGAACTTCCTGTCCGTCGTCGGCTATGCGCTCAGTGACATCGTAGGGCGGCATCACCGGATGTTCGTCGATCCAGCCGAGGCGCAGACGCCCGCCTATGCCGAGTTCTGGCGACGGCTGAACGCCGGCGAGTTCGTGGCGGACAAGTTTGTGCGCTACGGCCGGGGCGGCAAGCGTGTGGTGATCGAGGCCAGCTACAATCCCATCCTCGACGCCGCAGGCCGTCCCTACAAGGTCGTCAAGTTCGCCATGGACGTCACCGCGGTCGAGGAAGAACGGGAACGACGCGCTGAGGCGGAGCGTCAGGCCGCTCAGGTTCAGGCCGCCGTCGTCGAAGGCACGGCCAAGGGCCTGTCGGCCATGGCGGCGGGCGACCTGTCCTATCGCATCCAGGATGAGTTCCCCGGCGATTACGCCGTCCTGCGCGACAACTTCAACCAGGCCATGGGCGCTCTGGACGAGGCTGTCGGCGTGATCGGCGTCAACGCCGGATCGATGCAGTCGGGCGCGCATGAGATCAGCAGCGCCGCCGAAGACCTGTCGCGCCGCACCGAACAACAGGCCGCCAGCCTGGAGGAAACAGCCGCCGCGCTGGATCAGATCACCGCCACGGTCCGCAAGACCGCCGAGAACGCCCAGGCAGCCGACGGCGTGGTCACCCAGGGGCGCAGCCAGGCCGAGACCGGCGGCGCGGTCGTCCAGAAGGCCGTCGCCGCCATGGGCGAGATCGAACGGTCCTCCAACGAGATCAGCCAGATCATCGGCGTGATCGACGAGATCGCCTTCCAGACCAACCTCCTGGCCCTGAACGCCGGGGTCGAGGCCGCCCGTGCGGGCGAGGCCGGTCGTGGCTTCGCCGTCGTCGCGTCCGAAGTGCGGGCCCTGGCGCAGCGTTCGGCGGAATCGGCCAAGGAGATCAAGACGCTGATCTCGGCCAGTTCCAGCCAGGTCAAGGACGGGGTGGTTCTGGTGCGTCAGTCGGGCGAGGCCCTGACCGGCATTGCGGGGCGGATCGAAGAGATCACGACCCTGATGAGCGAGATCCGCGCCTCGACCCAGGAACAGGCGGTGGGTCTGGCCGAGGTCAACACCGCCGTGAACCAGATGGATCAGGTCACTCAACAGAACGCGGCCATGGTCGAGCAGTCGACCGCCGCCAGCCTGAGCCTGAGCCGCGAAGCCGCCGAACTGGCCGAACTCGTCGGCCGCTTCGAGACCAGCCAGGTCGCGGCGGCCCCGTCGCCGATCCACAAGGCTCCTATCCAGCAGATGAAGGCCCGGGTCGAGAGCTTCGCCCGCGCCCACGCCGCCCCTGCCCGCGCGCGTATGGCGGCCGGCAGCGGTGGGCGGGCGGCTGCGGCCGCTGTTCAGTCGGACTGGGAAGAGTTCTGATGACGAACCGTGCGCCAGGCCAGCGTGAACTGGTCGGCTTCCGAGTCGGGGACCAGGCCTTCTGCATCGACATCACCTCGGTGCTGGAGATCCGGGGCTGGACAGCGACCACGCCGCTCCCCGGCGCGCCGGCCTATATGAAGGGCGTGGTCAATCTGCGCGGGACGGTGCTGCCGATCATCGATTTGGCGGTCAGGCTGGGCCTGCCCACGACCGAGCCGTCCGCGCGCAATGCCATCGTCGTCGTCCGCTCCGGCGAACGCACCGTCGGCCTGCTGGTCGAAGGCGTGTCGGACATCATGCAGTTGGACGATGCGGCGCGGCAGGATCCGCCGAACATGGGCGAAGCTCAGGGCGCTGGCGTCGTCTCCGGCGTCTTCGCCGTCGACAGCGCCTTGATCAGCCTGCTCCACCTGGACAATCTGCTGCCGCCCGTGCGCGAGGCGGCTTAAGGCTCAAGCCGCGCCTTGACGGCCCCGGCGAAGCCGGCGCCGTTCGCGGGGTCGTGGTCCAGATAGAAGTCCGGTTCGATCAGTTCGGCCTCCATCAGCACCCATCGACCGGCGTCGTCGCGGGCCATGTCGATGCGGGCATAGAGCAGCGGTTCGTCGATGGCGGCCAGCACCTGCTCAGCCAAGGCCATCGCGGCCGCGTCCGGCGCCACCGCCCTGTAGAGGCCGCCGAACTGGACCTGGATGCGGAAGTCGCCCGCCACCGGCCGCTTGTTGACCGCATGGCTGAACCGATCGCCGAAAAACAGCAGCGAGGTCTCGCCCTCGGTCTCGATCGACTTCAGATAGGGCTGGATCATCGCCGCGCCCTCGGGCGCATCGCTCAACACCTCGCCCGGCGTCAGGCGCAGGGTGCGAAACGCCCCGGCCGACACCGTGGGTTTGACGATCAGCACCGACGCGCCCGTCTCGGCGAAGGCGGCGTCCACCTGATCCTGGTTCACGCCGTCGGTCCATCGCGTCGGCGGGATCGGCACGCCCCTGTCCGCCAGACGCGCCAGATAGGACTTGTCCGAGTTCCAGCGCAGAACCTGCGCCGGATTGGCGACCGGCAGCCCCTCTTCGGTCCAGGTCGCGCAGGCCTTCAGCCAGCGCCCATGGTCGCGGTGATACCCCCAGGCGATGACCGGCAGGATCAGGTCATAGGCCGCGAGGCCCGACACATCCTCGACATGACCGGTCCAGGGCGTTGCCGTGACCATCGTGCCCGTGCTCTCCAGCGTCGCCTTCAACCGTTCCAGTACCTCGGGCCAGCGGCCGACATAGGTCTTGTCGGCGGGATCGGGGGTCAGGACAGCGATCTGGGTCATGCGGTCCTCATACCGAAGCGACACGGAGGATATAAGGGCTTCCTTATATGATTTCGGGTGACGTGCGGGCGTTGACCGGCTAAGGCGCGACCATGACCCAGAACACCGCCCAATATGACGTCTGCGCCGTCGGCAACGCCATCGTCGATGTCCTCAGCCCCTGCGACGCCGCCTTCCTGACGGCCCAGGACCTGGCGCCCAACTCCATGCAGCTGGTCGACGCCGAACGCAGCGCCGCCCTGTATGACGCCATGGCGCCGGGCGTAGAGGCCTCGGGCGGTTCGGCAGGCAACACCGTGGCGGGCGTCGGCTCGTTCGGCGGCCGCGCGGCCTATATCGGCAAGGTCGCCGACGATACGCTGGGCCAGGTCTTCAGCCACGACATCCGCGCCGCCAGCGTTCACTTCGACACCCCGGTTCTGACGGGCGGGGCGGATCAGGGCTTCGGCACCGGCCGCTGCCTGATCAACGTCCTGTCGGACGGCGCGCGCACCATGGCGACCTTCCTGGGCGCCGCAAACCAGCTGTATGCCGACGACATCGACGAGGCCCTGATCGGCGCCAGTGAGATCGTCTATCTGGAAGGCTATCTGTTCGATCCGGCGCCCGCCCGCGCCGCCTTCGAACGCGCCGCCGCCGCCGCGCACAAGGCCGGCCGCAAGGTGGCCATCACCCTGTCGGACACCTTCGTCGTCGCCCGCTGGCGCGCCGAACTTCTGGACTTCATCACCCAGTCCGCCGACATTGTCCTGGCCAACGAGGCCGAACTGGGCGCCCTGTTCGAGACCGAAGACTTCGACGCCGCCGCCGCGAAACTGGCCGCCATCGTCGAGATCGCCGCCGTCACGCGCGGCGAGCACGGCTCGGTCGTGATCAAGGGCGACGAGCGCGTCGTGGTCGCCGCCTATCCGGTCGCCAAGGTGATCGACACCACCGGCGCCGGCGACCAGTACGCCGCCGGCTTCCTGCTGGGCCTTGCGCGCGGCCTGACGCTGGAAGAGGCCGGCAAGCTGGGCTCGCTGGCGGCGTCCGAAGTCATCGCCCACTGGGGCCCGCGCCCGATGGTGAAGCTGGTCGACCTGGCTAAGGAGAACGGGCTGAAGCTCTAACGATACAGTCTCCTTCCCCGTCTTGATGGGGAGAAGACGTTCGTCTTCAGCTTTTCCACCTCAGCGTCACAGGCTGGATCGGATTGACGAACGGCCTATCCTCCGCCCGGCTCTTCGCCCATTCGCGCTTCAGCTGCTGATACCATTTGGCCTGTTTGTCGGCGTCGTCGATCCAGATCAGGGCGGGGTCGTAGCGCAGGCCTTCGTTCTGCAGGTTCACCATGCCGCCGTCCTGTTTCAGGAAGGCGACGACCCCCATCCGCAAGAAGGGCTTGGCCAGGCCGAATACCCAGTGGTCGGACCAGAAGATCTGGGTGATCCGCGTTTTGGTATCGGTGATCGGCGTCAGGCAGGTCAGGGCCAGGACCTGTTTTTCGCCGACCTGAATGTGCTCCCAGCGGAAGCCCGGCAGGCGGAAGGTGATCTCGGTCGCGGGCGCGCCGCCCAGGATCTTGTAGAGGCGGCTGTTCGACGAGGGGGCGTGGCGCACCATGGCCCAGCCGAACGCGGTCGGGGCGAAGGCCTTGGACTTTTCGTGCATCGAATGTTCGGATCGCCACCACCATTGCTGGTGGACATAGGGGCCGTGGGCGGGGTCCATCAGGCCGACGACGGCGTGGTCGATATGGCTGTCGAAATCCATCGCCTCGACCAGCTTGGCCTCGCCGCCGACCACGCCGGGGAAGAGCGGCGGCTCATGGTCCGGCTCCATCGGATTGCGGGCGTCCGACGCCATCCAGACGAAGACGATCCCTTGGCTCTCGCGCACCGGATAGGACCGCACGCGAATGCGGTTCGCCTCGAACGCCTGATCCTCGACCAGTGAAGGAATGGCGGCGCAGACGCCGTCGGGCCAGAAGCGCCAGCCGTGATAGGGGCATTCGACCGTCTCGCCCTCGCCAGGCTTTTCGACCAATTTCCCCGCCGACAGGGGCGCGGCGCGGTGGGGACAGATGTCGCGCATCGCATAGACCTGGCCCGCGCGGGTGCGGCCGATCAGCACCGGCTCGCCCATAATCTCGTAGCGTTTCAGACTGGCCGGGGCGACGTCGCGGCCCAGGGCGACGAAATACCAGGCGTCGGTGACGAAGCCCTTGCCGAAAGGCTGCGCGCCGGCTTTCGACGGGGCGGGTTCGACATGGGGGGACTGGACGGGAGCGGCGTCGGCGGGCTTCATGCCGACTGTCTAACAGAGCCGCGCGGCGCCTGTCTCATGTCACCTGACAGAGAACTTTACATATCAAAGTTGGTTCGGCATAAGCGGCCGTCAAAGGGGAGTTTGATCATGACCATCGCATCCATTCTGAACCGCACCGTCGGCGCCGCAGCGGCGGCCGCCATGCTGTGTGTCGCCCCGGCCGCCCTGGCGCAGGACGGGCATGGCGCCCATGCCGATGCGGGTCACGCCCACGGACATTCGCACGCCGACTTCCAGTCCGACCGCATCCACGTTCGCGTGGACGGAGACATGGATGGACGCGACATCATCCTGATCCCCGGCCTCAGCTCGTCGCCGGAGGTCTGGCAGGGGACGGTGGATCATCTGACGGCGCAGGACGGCGTGGGCTGGCGTGTACACCGCATCCACGTCCAGGGCTTCGCCGGCGCGCCGGTCGAGGGCAATGCGCAAGGCGCGACGCCGTCGCCGGTCGCCGCGCCGGTGGCGGAAGAGATCGCCCGCTACATCCGTGAAAAGGGCCTGACCAAGCCGGTCGTGGTCGGCCATTCGATGGGCGGCACCATCGGCATGATGCTGGCCGCGCGTCATCCTGATGCGGTCGGCAAGCTGATGGTCGTAGACATGATCCCCTTCATGGGCGCGATGTTCGCCGCGCCCGGCGCCTCGGCCGAAAGCGTGACGCCGGTCGCGGACCAGATCTGGGCCGCCCAGGCCAACAGCCCGCGCGAGGCCTATGTCGCCCAGGCGACCGCCAGCATCAACGGCATGATCAACACCGAAAGCCGCCGCGCCGAGGCGTTGGAAGATATGCGCGAAAGCGACCAGAAGGTCTCGGCCGCCGCCTTCCGCGAGCTGATCACGACGGACCTGCGTCCCGAACTGTCCAAGATCACCGCCCCGACCGAGGTGCTGTACGTCAAGTTCAACGATCCGCGCATGACGCCCCAGATCACCGACAGCATCTATCGGATGTCCTTCGCCAATCTGAAGGACGCCCAGCTGAAGCGGATCGACGACAGCGCCCACTTCATTATGTTCGACCAGCCCCAGGCCTTCTACGCCGACCTGGACGCCTTCCTGGCGAAATAGGTGCCATGACCCACCCGTCCGCGAAACGGATCGTCGGCCTTTATCGAGACAAGGCCGACGACTGGGTCCAAGATCGAGGCGCGACCCTGTATTCAGGCGCGGGCGGGGCGGACGAAGCGATATGGCTGGACCGGTTCGTCGCCGGCCTGCCCGCAGGCGCATCTATTCTGGATGTCGGCTGCGGCTCGGGCTGGCCCATCGGGGCCGCCCTGCTGGAGAAGGGCCATCAGGTGACGGGGGTGGATGCGTCCCCGGGCCTGATCGCCCATGCTCAGGCGACGCTGCCGACAGGAGTGTGGTCGGTGGCGGATATGCGTGATGAGTTTCCGCCGGGTCCGTTCGACGGCGTTCTGGCCTGGCACAGCCTGTTTCATCTCAGTCCCGACGATCAGAAAAAGGTGCTGCCGAAGCTGGCGGCTTGCGTCGCCGAGGGCAGGCGGCTGATGTTCACCTCTGGCCAGGCGCATGGCGAGACCATCGGACAGTGGCGGGGCGAGCCGCTCTATCACGCCAGTCTTGATCCAGAAGCCTATCGCGCTCTGCTGAGCGACTCCGGATTGCGCGTGGAATACGACGGGGTGGAAAGCGGCGTGTGGCTGGCCCGGCGCGCCTTTCTTTCGGCGAAATAGCTGCTCACGATCCCGTGAAGTCGGCGGGACCGTTTCGGCGGGCGTTCATAAGCGATACACAGCCGATGAACGAGAACTCGCCCAAGGCGGCATCTGAAGGACGGACATGGCGGGACCGGTGAATGCGGGCGGACCACAGGCGCAGGGCAAGCCCCGCCGGTCGGCCTTGGGACGGTTGTTCTACTGGAGCGCCGTGCTGGCGGTTTGGGGGCTGATCTTCCTGGTCGTCTTCTTCGCCGTCTTCGCGCGCGGCCTGCCGGACACCTCCAGCCTGTATCAGGTCGATCGTCAGCCCTCGATCACCTATCTGGATCGCAATGGGGCGCTGATCGCGACGCGGGGCACCCAGATGGCGCCGCCCGCCGATCTGGACGCCCTGCCGGACTATGTGCCGGCCGCCTTCATCGCGATCGAGGACCGGCGCTTCTATCACCACCCTGGTTTCGACCCCATCGGCATGATGCGGGCGATGGCGACCAACGTCCGCGCCGGGCGGGTGGTGCAGGGCGGTTCAACCCTGACGCAGCAACTGGCCAAGAACCTGTTCCTGACGCCCGACCAGAACATGCGCCGCAAGGTGCAGGAGCTGATGCTGGCCGTCTGGCTGGAGATGAAATTCTCCAAGAAGGAGATCCTGGCCCTGTATCTGAACCGGGTCTATTTCGGCGCCGGCGCCTATGGGATCGAGGCGGCGTCGCAACGCTATTTCGACAAGTCGGCCAAGAACCTGACGGTCGGAGAGGCCGCGCTGCTGGCCGGCCTGCTGAAGGCGCCCTCGCGCTATTCGCCGGTGTCCGAGAGCGAGCGCGCCGCCGCCCGCGCCACCGTCGTGCTGAACGAGATGGAAGAGGCCGGCGTCATCACCGCCGCCCAGCGCGAACAGGCCGTGACCCAGCCGGTCATCGTCTCGCGCACGCTCGCGACCCAGCACGCCCAGTATTTCATCGACTGGCTGGACAAGTCGATTCGCAGCCTGGTCGGCGAACCGACCGAGGACATGGTGGTCGAGACCACGCTGGACCTGACGCTGCAGACGGCGGCCGAGCGATCGGTGCGCCGCATCCTGGACCGCGACGCCGGCAAGGGCGTGCAGCAGGCGGCTCTGGTCGCGCTGGACGGCGACGGCCGGGTGCGCGCCATGATCGGCGGCTCCTCCTATGCCGACAGTCAGTTCAACCGCGCCGTCGACGCGAAGCGCCAGGCGGGTTCGGCCTTCAAGCCGTTCGTCTATCTGGCGGCGGTCGAGGCCGGCTATACGCCCCAGACCCCGGTGGTCGATCAGCCGATCACCATCGGCAACTGGTCGCCCCGCAACTATTCCGGCACCTTCAGCGGAAACATGACCCTGGCCCAGGCCGTGGCCCAGTCGACCAATACGGTGGCGGCCTATGTCGCCGATCAGGTCGGGCGCGACAGCGTGGCCCGCGCCGCGCGGCGTCTGGGCATCGAAAGCCGCATCGGTCTGGAGCCGGCGATGGCGCTGGGCGCGGTCGAGGTCTCGCCGATCGAGATGGCCACCGCCTATGACGCCTTCGCCAATGGCGGGCGCCGCGTCGACGCCTATGGCATCAGCCGCATCCGCACGCCGCAGGGCCGCGTCATCTATCAGCGCCAGTCGGGCCAGAGCGGTCAGGCGATCAACAATCCGTCGCTGTACTACATGAACCAGATGCTGCGCGGCGTGGTGACCAGCGGCTCGGGGCGGTCTGCGGCGATCTCGGGCCGCGACCTGGCGGGCAAGACCGGCACGACCTCGGACTACAAGGACGCCTGGTTCGTCGGCTACACCGGCGGCTTCGTCACCGCCGTCTGGGTCGGCAAGGACGACAACACCGCCATGCGCGGCGTGACCGGCGGCTCGTCGCCGGCCGCCATCTGGAAGGGCTTCATGGAGGCGGCCTTGCCGCGCCTGGACGCCCCCGCCATCCCCAACGGACCGCCGATGCCCGAGGGCTGGGTCGCGCCCGATCCGGTCGGCGACCTGATGAGCGGCCTGGACCAGAACGGCCTGCCCATCGAACCCGTCGATCCCTTGGCCGGCGAGCCCTATGTCCCGGACGACCAGGCGCCGATGCAGCCGCCGTCGCCGCAGCCGTCCAGCCCGGCGTCCCCCAAGGGCGGCTATCGCGATGCGCCGAACCCGCAGCAGCCCGAAGGCCGCCCGGCGCCGGAGCGAAAGGGCGACGCCCTGTTCTTCTGATCGCGACGCCAGCAGCGCGTAAAAAAAGGGAGGCGACCCGACGGTCGCCTCCCTCTGCATTTCAGGCCTGGGTCAGCGGGGGCAGGACAGGTCGCCTTCCTGACATTGGCTGAGGGTCCGCAACTGGCGTGTCCGCTCCGTCGTCAGACGCGCAAGGCAGGTCGAATGCACCATCGGATAGGCGGAACCGCCCTGAACGCCGGACGCCTCGAACCGGCATTGCTGGTCGCGGAAGCTGATCCAGGTGCGTTGGGCGGTGCGCAGCAGGGTGCGGCTTGCGGGCGACAGCCGTCCCATCGTCGTCGTGTACTGGCTGTTCAGCCCCCGATCGGCACGCTGCAGTTCCTGTGCGGCGTTGGCGTTCATCGTGGCCTGCGACTGGGCGGTGGCGGACGAGGCGGCGGCAGCGGCGAGGCCGAGCGCGATCGACAGGGTGATCATCGTTTTCATGGGGCGTTCCTGAGTGGGCGGGCCATGCTCAAACGCGCGCGGCTGCCGGGGTTTCCGCCTACCGCCCCACGGCGTGCAGCGCGGCGCCGTAATCCTTCAGCCATTTGCGCCAGGGTTTGTGGTCCCCGACCAGCCGTTCGACCACGGACCAATAGGCCGGGCTGTGGTCGGCGTGGACCAGGTGGGCGACCTCGTGGGCGGCGAGGTAGTCGATGACCGGCGGCGGGGCCATGATGACGCGCCAGGAGTAGCGGATGGTGCGGTTGTGCGGGCTGCACGAGCCCCAGCGCGACCGGGTGTCGGCGATGCCCATCTTGACCGGGCCCTGGCCCAGGGCGCGCAAGTGGTGGTCGGTGCGTTCCAGAAGCGTGTCGCGCGCCTCGCGCTTCAGCAGATTCTCGACCCGGCGGGCGTAGGCCTCGCCCTCGCCGCCCGAGCGGATGATCGTCCCGTCCTCGACCAGGCGCGCGGCGCCCGCGCCGGGCACGGCCTCTAGCCGCACAGGCCTGCCGCGCAGGGAGATCACCTGGCCCGGTTCCAGCGGGCGGCTCTTGGGGCGAACGGCCAGGCGTTCGCTGATCCAGACGGCCTTGGATCGGGCGAAGGCGACGGCCTGGCTCAGCCCGCGCTCGGTCGGGGCGATGACCACGGCCTCGCCGGCGCGCGCGTCGATCCGCACCGATAAGCGTCGCGCGCGCGGATTGACCGACAGTCTGAGGACGGGACCAGCGCCGGCCCCGCTTTCGTCAAGCGGCAGCCGCTGACCGTTGCGGTACGCCACCGGCGGCCTCGTTCTGGGCGATGAAATCGCGCACGCGGGGATAGATCTCGTCACGGAAGCGACGGCCGTTGAACACGCCGTAATGGCCCACGCCCGGCTGGACGTAGAGGACGCGGCGATCTTCGGGAATGTTGGGGCACAGGCCGTGCGCGGCCTGGGTCTGGCCGACACCGGAGATGTCGTCCTTCTCGCCCTCGACGGTCATCAGGCCGATGTCGGTGATCCTGGACAGATCGACCTTGCGCCCGCGATGCTCCAACAGGCCCCGCGCCAGCAGATGCTGCTGGAAGACGATGTCGATGGTCTGGAGATAGAACTCTTCGGTCAGGTCCAGCACCGACAGATATTCGTCGTAGAATTCCTCGTGCTTTTCGACCTCGTCGCCGTCGCCGGCGATCAGGCTGGTGAAATAGTTCCAGTGGGCGTCGCGGTGGCGATCCTCGTTCATCGACATGAAGCTGTAGAGCTGGACGAAGCCCGGATAGACGCGCCGCCCGAAGCCCGCATAGGGCAGGGGCACGGTGTGGATCATGTTCGACTTGAACCAGGTGAAGGGCTTTTCCTCGGCCAGCTGGTTCGTCACGGTCGGCGACAGGCGCGCGTCGATGGGCGACCCCATGAAGGTCATCGACAGGGGACGGTTTTCGTCCTCGTCCTCGGCCATCACCGCGCCGGCGGCCAGAACGGGCGGGCCGGGCTGGCACACGCCGACGACGTGGGCGCGGCCGCCGATCTCGGCCAGCATCAGCCGGACGTGGTCGATGTAGTCGAAGAAATCGAACCGGCCTTCCAGCATCGGCACCTGCCGGGCGTTGACCCAGTCGGTGACATAGACGTCGTGGTCCTGAAGGAAGGCCTCGACCGTGCCGCGCAGCAGAGTGGCGTAGTGGCCCGACAGCGGCGCCACGATCAGGACGGCCGGGCCGGAGGCGGGCTTCTTGGCGCGCTTCAGGTCGCCGATGTTGCGGGCGAAGCGGACCAGGCGACACCACGGGCTCTGCCAGATCACCTGTTCGGTGGTGCGCACCGGCTTGCCGCCGATGTCGATGGTTTCCAGCTTCCAGGCCGGCTTGCCGTAACGCCGCGTCACGCTCTCGAACAGTTCGGCCGAGGCGTAGGCCGTGCGGCCGATGGCGGTGTCGGCCGCCGGGTTGAACGGCGAGGTCCAGAAGCTGCGGGCCAGTTGCGCGCCGACCCGGAACGGCAGGGCCGACTGGTAGGCGAGTTCATGAAAGGCGTAGAGCATGACGATCCGATACGGCCGAGCGCCGTTTGTGCAGGGCAACATATAATGCGTCACCCTGCAAAAGGATTATGGGGTCGCTGCTAACCCCGCGCCATCGCCTGTTCGATGATCCTGGTCGTCTTGTCCGGCCCCATTCCATAGGCGACGGCGGTGCGGAACTTGCCGTCCGGGCCCATCAGATAGACGGTCAGGGAGTGGTTCATCGTATAGCCCTCGCCCTCGCCGACCTTCTGATAGAAGGCGCGGTAGGCCTTGGCGGCGGTCGCCACCTGTTCGGGCGTGCCTGTCAGGCCGATGGTCTCCTTGGGAAAGCCGTCGGATGAGAGATAGTCCTTCAGCGCCTGGGGCGTGTCGCGTTCAGGGTCGATGCTGACGAAGACGATCTGCAGATTGTCCGCCTTGTCGCCCAGCCGCTGCTGCACCGCGCCCAGCTCGGCCAGGGTGGTCGGGCAGAACTCGGGGCAATACGTGAAGCCGAAGAAGACCAGGCTCCATTTGCCGTTCAGCATCGTCTGATCGACGGGCCGCCCATCCTGATTGACCAGTTTGAAGTCGCCGCCGACCAGGGGCTGGCCGGTCGACGTCACCTCCGCGCCGTCCGACGTCGGCGCCCTGCCGCTGACCACGACGACCGTGATGATGGCCAGCGCCACGGCGATGGCGATGCAAGCGCCCGCGAACAGCAGGATGGAACGACGCGGCATGACGGCCTCTCACGAAACGGATGTGATCGGTCTATAGAAGGCGTGTGACCTCGACAGAAGCCCGCATGGCGCCGCACGGCGCATCCTCTTCGGAGCCGTTGAACGGCTGGAGCGATGCGCCGCGTCGCGGTCGGGGGTTTTCACTGCGGACCCTGATCGTTCTGCGCTGGCTGACGATCATCGGCCAGAGCGCGGCGATCCTGACGGCGCATCAGGGGCTGCATTTCCCCCTGCCGCTCTGGCCCTGCCTGATCGTGATCGCCATCAGCGCGGCGGTGAATGTGGGGGCCATGGCGCGGGTGCGCCGGCTGGAGGCCAGCCTGCCGGACGGGCGCACGACGGCGATCCACCTGGGCTTCGACATCTTCCAGCTGGGCGTGCTGCTGGGTCTGACCGGCGGGCTGGAGAATCCGTTCTGCCTGCTGCTGGTCGCGCCCGTCACCATCGCGGCGGCGGCCCTGCCGGCGCGTCAGGCTCTAATGCTGGGCGTGCTGGCCCTGATCGCGGTCGGGGTGCTGTTCTTCTGGTCCGAGCCTCTGCCGTGGCGACCGCACGAGAACTTCCATCTGCCGACGCTTTATCGTCTCGGCATGGCCATGGCTTTGGTGACCGGCGTGGTCTTCACCGCCGGCTACGCCTGGCGGGTGGCGGCCGATGCGGAGAAGCTGGAACTGGCCCTAGCGACCACCCAGGACGTGCTGCAACGCGAACAGAGGCTGGCGGCGCTGGGCGGCCTGGCGGCGGCGGCGGCGCACGAACTGGGAACGCCGCTGGCGACCATTCAGGTGGTGGCCAAGGAGCTTCAGCGCGCCTCCGCCCCCGATAGCGACGCGGCCGAGGATGCGGCCCTGATCCTGCAACAAGCCGAACGGTGCCGGGGCATCCTGACCCAGCTGTCGCAACAGCCCGAGGGCGACGACGCCCTCTATGCCGACGTCTCGCTGAAGGCCCTGCTGGAAGAGGTGGTGGAGCCCCACCGGGGCTTCGACCTGGCCTTTGATGTGCTGGTCAAGACGCCGCCGGGTCAGCCCGCGCCGCGCGTGCGCCGGATGCCCGAGGTGATCCACGGCCTGTCCACCCTGGTCGAGAACGCCGCCGATTTCGCCAAGACGACGGTGCGGGTCCAGGCGGTGGTGGACGCCGGCTGGATCGAGATCGAGATTCTGGACGATGGGCCGGGCTTCGCTGGCGACATCCTGCCCCGGCTGGGCGAGCCCTATGTGACCAGTCGGCCGCAGGGCAAGGCGCGCCAGGCCCTGGCCGCCCAGATCGCCGCCGCCGCCAGACCCTCCAAGCCTCGCGCAACTGTCGAGCCGCCCATCGCCCCCAGCCAGGGCGGCATGGGCCTGGGCTTCTTCATCGCCCGCACCCTTTTGGAACGGACCGGCGGGTCGGTCAGCGTGGGCCAGGGCCTGCCGCAATCGGAGGCCAAGGCGGCGCCCCGTGGCGCGCGCGTGGCGGTGCGCTGGGCGCGGCCGGCGCTGGAGGTCGCGGCATGAGGCGATTGGGTCGAAGCGTCGCAGGCGGAACCTTGGCCTTGACCCGCGCGCTACCCGTCCCGACTTGAAGCGGCAGGAGAGAAACGCATGTCAGAACTCGAAGCCCGCATCGCCGCCCTGCCCGACAAGTCCCTGCTGCTGCTGGATGACGACCAGGCCCTGCGCACCCGGATGGGGCGGGCGCTGGAGGCGCGCGGTTTTCAGGTGACGACCGCCGAATCCGTCGCCGAGGCGATGCAGCTGCTGCGTGACAAGGCCCCGGCCTTCGCCGTGCTGGACATGCGGCTTGAGGACGGCAACGGCCTGAAGATCGTCGAAGCGGTGCGTGAGAAGCGTGAGGACGCCCGCATCGTCATGGTGACCGGCTACGGCGCCATCGCCACGGCGGTGGCGGCAGTCAAGGCCGGCGCCGTCGACTATCTGTCCAAGCCCGCTGACGCCGACGACGTGGTCAAGGCCCTGCTCGCCACTGGCGATTCGCCCGAACCGCCGGAAAATCCCATGAGCGCAGACCGCGTCCGCTGGGAACATATCCAGCGCGTCTATGAGCTGTGCGACCACAATGTCTCGGAGACGGCGCGCCGCCTGGGCATGCACCGCCGCACTCTGCAACGCATCCTTGCCAAGCGCGCGCCGCGGTAGGCCGAACCCTCAGTCCTCGTCGTCGTCCTCGACCACGTCGGGGATTTCAGGGGTGACCACGGTCGGGGCGATGGTCTTGATCTCGCCCAGCTTGGCGCCGGGGAAGGCCTGAAGCACCGCCTGGACGAAGGGATTGGCCTCGACCTCGGCGCGTTCGGCGGCGCGGGCCTTTTTCTGGATCTCGATGACCGTCTCGGCCCCGCCCTGGCCGTTGGCGGCGATCAGCCAGGTGCGACCGGTCCATTCGCGCAGGCGGGCCGACAGCTTGCGCGCCAGTTCGATGGGCGCGCCCTGGACGCTTTCATAGACGATGGCGCCGGGCTTGAACGAGACCGGCTTCACATACCGCTCCACATCCATCTGAAGCCCGACCTCGCGCTTCTCGCCGATCAGAGCGACGACCTGTTCGAAGGTTTGTGGATCGGGCAGGGCAGGCGCCATCACCGGTCGCGCGGCCAGCTGCGCCGAAGTTCCGCCGCCGCTTCCACCACCGCCGCCACGCGGGGCCGAGCCGCCGCCCATCGGTTCACCGGACTGCAGCCGCTTCAGCGCCTCCTCCGGTCCCGGCAGATCGGCGGCATAGGCCAGGCGCACGATCGCCATTTCCACCGCATCGGCCGGGTTGGGCGCGCGCCGCACCTCGTCCAGCGCCTTCAGCAGCATCTGCCAGGTGCGCGACAACGTCGCCGCCGGAATGGCCGCGCCCAGCGCCGCCAGCTTCTGCGCCTGATCGTTGGGCAGGCGGGTCGCGTTCGGACCCAGCATCTTGGCGACCGAGGCGGCGTGGCAATGTTCCAGCAGATCGTTGGTCACCTGCACCGGATCGGCGCCGAAACCGTAGAGGGTGCGGAAACTCTCCAGCGCCTCGGGCGTGCGGCCCGCCATGACGCTTTCGAACAGGGCGATGGTCTGGGTCCGATCGGCCAGGCCCAGCATGTCGCGCACCGTCTCGGTCTTGACCGTCTCGCCCCGCTCGGCCTGGACCAGGGCCTGGTCCAGCAGCGACAGACCGTCACGCACCGACCCCTCGGCCGCGCGCGAGATCAGGGCCAGCGCGTCGTTCTCGATCTTCATGCCTTCGCGGTCTGCGATCCGGCCCAGATGCTCGACCAGGATTTCCGGCTCGACACGACGCAGGTCGAAGCGCTGACAGCGGCTCAGGATCGTCACCGGCACCTTGCGGATCTCGGTGGTGGCGAAGATGAATTTGGCGTGGGGCGGCGGCTCTTCCAGCGTCTTGAGCAGAGCGTTGAACGCCTGCGTCGACAGCATGTGGACCTCGTCCAGCACATAGACCTTGTATCGCGCCTCGACCGGCGCGTAGCGGACGCTTTCCAGAATGTCGCGGATGTCGTTGACGCCGGTGTGCGACGCCGCGTCCATCTCCATCACATCCATATGCTGGCCGGCCATGATGGCGGCGTCGTGCCGGCCGTGGGCGGTCAGGGTCAGCGACGGCTTGTCGATGACGTCGGTTTCGTTGTTCAGGGCGCGGGCCAGAAGGCGGGCGGTGGTCGTCTTGCCGACGCCGCGCACGCCCGTCAGCATGAAGGCGTGGGCGATGCGGCCCGTGGCGAAGGCGTTGGTCAGAGTGCGCACCATCGCCTCCTGACCGATCAGGTCCTCGAAGGTGCGCGGCCGGTATTTGCGCGCCAGCACCTGATAGGCGGCGCCGTCATCGACGTGGGCTGCGACTTCGGCGGGGGCGGGCTTGGCGACGGGGGCGGCAGCGGGCGCCACGACAGGCTCGGGCGCCGCAGCAGGCGCGCCGAACATGTCGTCGGTGTTCTCGTCGCGCGGGGCGACGTCGTCCTCTTCCCAGGGCGGGCCGTCGAGATTCGTGTCGCTGTCCGTCATGGGAGGAAGTCTTACAGCGGGTGATGGACGGGAAGAAGCGATTCTCAACGAGTCGCCTCCCTGCTTTGCGGGGAGTGGCGCGGCGCGTCTTCGCGTCGTGACGCAGGGGGTTTTACCGCATTCCGGCTCTGTGGGATTCCAAGAGCCCCTCCACCGCTTCGCGGTCCCCCTCCCCACAGGTGGGGAGGAGACGTGACGCACCAACGCGCTCAAGCAGCGAGCCGCCGCGCGGCGAGCGATAGCGCACTAAAGATGTGAGGAAGTAGAGACCGCGACCCGAAGGGGAATTCGTTGTGGCTGCTGCCTTCCGGCCCTGACCAGATTGGCGAAACCTTCGCCCGCGATCTCCAAGCGGAGATATGACGGGTGCGGCGGTTGGAATCAAGAGCTACAAACCCGCATGGCCCATCACAACACCTTCGCCGGCAATCCGCTCGATCGGGCCGGGGACCTGAGGAATGATCCCGACTGGCTGGCCGAGCAGGCCGCCAAGCCATACGCTCAGGCCTTGGTGCTCTGGGAAGGGCGGCCGCTGATCGAGGAGACGGGCGAGGGGCCGAGGCTGGCGTGGCTGCAGATGCGCCATGCGCGCACCCTGGTGCGGGACCGCGAGGCGTTTCTGGGCCTGTGGAACGACGAACCCGTCTTCGCCATCGAGTTCGAAGGCTCCATCGATCCGACCGACGGGCCGCTGGCCGGGCTGGGCGCCTTTCACGAGTTGCGGGCGGCGGCGGCGATCCTGCCGGCGGCGGATGCGGCGATCGCGGGTGGGGCCAAGAGCCTGTTCGACTGGCGCCGCAAACACGGCTTCTGCGCCAACTGCGGCACGCTGAGCGAGACGGCGTCGGGCGGCTGGAAGCGGATATGCCCGGCCTGCGGGACCGAGCATTTCCCGCGCGTCGATCCGGTCACCATCATGTTGCCGGTCTTTAACGGCGGGGCCGAGCCCATCTGCCTGCTGGGACGCCAAGCGGCCTGGCCTGCCGGGCGGATGTCGGCCCTGGCCGGGTTCCTGGAACCGGGCGAATCCATCGAGGAGGCCTGCGCCCGCGAGGTGAAGGAAGAGGCCGGCCTGACCGTGATCGCCACGGCCTATCACTCCAGCCAACCCTGGCCCTTTCCCTCGCAACTGATGATCGGCCTGATCGCGGAGGTGTCGGACGATCAGGCGCAACCGGACCAGACCGAACTGGAAGCCGTCGCCTGGCTGACGCGGGCCGAGGCGCGCGCCGTGCTGGCGGGCGAGCATCCGAGCATTCAGGCCCCGCCGCCCTTCGCCATCGCCCACAGCCTGATCAAGGCCTGGGTCGACGAGGTCTAGGCCAGCGCCCGCGCCGCCTCCAGGTCGGCGGGATTGTCGACGGACAGGGGGGCTTCGTCGATGACGGCGGCCCAAATCTGCATGCCCATTTCCAAGGCGCGCAGCTGTTCCAGCTTCTCGCGTTTTTCCAGCGGCGACGGCGGCGCGGCGCAGAAGCGGTTCAGCGCCTCACGGCGATAGCCATAGACGCCGATATGACGCCAGACAGGGGCGTCGCCATACAGGGTCGAGCGGGTGAAATAGAGGGCGCGCGCCTGACGTTCGCCTTCGCCCAGGGCCAGCACCGCCTTGACCACGTCGGGATTGGTCCGGTCCGACCCGTCGGCCTCGGCGGCGACCAGGGTGGCGATGTCGCAGGTCGGCTCGCCGTGCAGAATGGCGGCGCAGGCGACGGCCAGACCGGGGCTGGCGAAGGGCATGTCGCCCTGAACGTTGATGACGGCGTCGAAATCGCCCTCGGGGTCGATGGCGTCCACGGCGGCGCGAATGCGGTCCGAGCCCGACGGAAGGGCCGGGTCGGTCAAGACGGCGCGGCCGCCTGCGGCTTCCACCGCCTCGACGATCTCGGGATCGCCAGCGGCGACCACGACCGGCAGGCCCGAGGCCTCGGCTTGACGATAGGCGCGCACGATCATCGGCGTGTCGCCGATCAGGGCCAGCGGCTTGTTCGGCAGGCGGGTGGCGGCCATGCGAGCCGGTATCATTATCAACGGATTCATCGACTTCCCTGACGCCTGTCTGGCCCGTCGCGCGTTGGGCCGGTTGCGAAGGCGGCGCTACCGTGCCAGAGACGCCAAAGCAAGATTATGTCCGGGGCGTGTTTTCGAGGGGCCCGGCCGGCAGAGGGAAACGACCAGGCGTATGAGCGGCGATCTTAAGTGGAACAAGATTTTCGGCGCGGCTCTGGGGACGGCGTTCGTCATCCTGGTCGTCCAGCAGGCCTCGGGCCTTGTCTATCATTCGGAAGCGCCCGAAAAGATGGGCTATTTCGTCGATGCGCCGGAAGAAGCCGCCGGCGGTGAAGCCGCCGAACTGGCGCCCGACTGGGGCACGGTGCTGCCGACCGCCGATCTGGCCGCCGGCGAGGCCGCCTTCGCGCGCTGCCAGGCCTGCCATGACGCGCACCAGGGCGGCGCCGACAAGATCGGTCCGAACCTGTGGGGCGTGGTCGGCGGGCCGGTCATGCACCGTCCGGGCTTCGCCTATTCCGACGCCATGGCCAAGCACAAGGCCGAGGCGCCGACCTGGGGCTATGACCAGATCAACAGCTTCATCACGGCGCCGGCCAAATATGTGCCCGGCACCAAGATGTCCTTCGCCGGCATCCGCGACACCCAGACGCGCATCAATCTGATCGCCTGGCTGCGCACGCAGGGCTCGGGCGGCTTCGCCATTCCGGCGCCGGATCCCACCCGTCAGCCTGGCGCGGCCGCGCCGGCCGCAGGCGCGCCTGCGACGGGCGAGGCTCCGGTGACCGAAGGCGCTGCGGCGACCGAAGCGACCGGGACCACCCCGGCCGCTGGCGCCCCCGCCGCGTCTCAGGCGACCCCGGCGGCCCCGCCCGCCGCGACGGCGTCTGCGCCGCCCAACACCTGATCGCTGCGGCGATGAACGACAAAAGGGCGGCCCGACGGGCCGCCCTTCTTCGTTTCGGGCTGAGCGCTCGGCTCAGAGGATCTGCGCGGCCTCGTCGAACGACAGGCGCGGCGAGCGTGGAAACAGGTTCTCGTCCGAGCCATAGCCGAGGTTGAGGATATAGTTCGGCTCGACATGGCTGTCGGGGAAGAACTCGGCCTTCACGCCGGCGGCGTCGAAGCCGGACATCGGCCCGACATCCAGGCCCAGGGCGCGGGCGGCGATGGTCAGATAGCCGCCTTGCAGCGAGGCGTTGCGGAAGGCGGTCTCGCGCCGGCCGGCCTCGTCTGCGAACCAGGCCTTGGCGCCCGGCGCGTGGGGGAACAGGGCGTCGAGGTGGTCGTGGAAGTCCATGTCCTGACCGACGATCACCGTCACCGGGGCCTGCTGCGTCTTGTCGCGATTGCCTTCGCTCATCAGCGGGATCAGGCGGGCCTTGGCCTCGGGCGAGGTGATGAAGACGAAGCGGGCGGGCGATCCGTTGACCGCCGTGGGTCCGAACTTGGTCAGGTCATACAGCTTGCGCAGCAGTTCCGGCGCGACGGGGCGATCCGTCCAACCGTTGCGCGTGCGCGCCTCGGTGAACAGTTGCGACAGGGCGGCGTCCGACAGCGGGACGTCGCGTTGATGAGTAGCGTCATAGGCCATGGGGTGCGTTCCTGACTTAAATAGCAACGATTACGGGTGCTAATTAGGGTGTTTTGCACCAGCCGCAAGCGCCAATCCCGAAAGGCTGGGTTTCGATATCGCGCACCGAGCACAAGCCCTCTGTCGCCCGGGCTTTGTTCGCCCTATCTAGAGGGCATGAAAGATCTGACCCAACTGATGCAGCAGGCCCAGGCGATGCAGCAAAAGCTGCAGGACGCTCAGGCTAGGATGGCGGAAACGATCGCCGAGGGTTCCTCCGGCGGCGGCCTGGTCTCGGTGTCCCTCAAGGGCCCGGGCGAGATCACGGCCATCAAGATCGACGACAGCCTGCTGAGCCCGGGCGAGGGCGAGATCCTGGCCGATCTGATCGTCGCCGCCCATGCCGACGCCAAGCGCAAGCTGGATGAGCAGAACAACGCCCTGATGCGCGAGGCCGCAGGCCCCATGGCCGGGATGAACATTCCCGGAATGCCGAAACTGTTCTGATGGCCGCCTCCGCCGGGCCGGAGATCGAACGGCTGATCTCCCTTCTCGCCAAACTGCCGGGCCTGGGTCCGCGCTCGGCGCGGCGTGCGGCGCTGGCGCTATTGAAGCGACGCGAGCAGTTGCTGGTCCCGCTGGCGGCGTCGCTGGCCGAGACGGCGGAAAAGGTCGTGTCGTGCTCGGTTTGCGGCGCGCCGGATACGCGCGACCCCTGCGCCATCTGTTCGGACGGATCGCGTGACAATGGCCTGATCTGCGTGGTCGAGGAGGCCGGCGCCCTGTGGGCGATGGAGCGATCCGGCGCCTTTCGCGGCAAATACCATGTGCTGGGCGGACTGCTGTCCGCTCTGGACGGTGTTGGGCCCGAGCATCTGCGGATCACCGAACTGGTCGGGCGCGTCAGGGGCGGGGGCGTACGGGAGGTCGTGCTGGCCCTGCCGGCCACGGTCGATGGCCAAACGACCGCCCACTATGTCGCGGAGCGGATCGCCGGTCCGGATGTGGAGATCACCTCGCTGGCGCGGGGGGTGCCGGTCGGCGGCGAATTGGACTGGCTGGACGACGGCACCATCGTCCAGGCTCTGCGCGCCCGCCGCCCGGCCTGATCGAGTTAGTTCGAAGGCACCGTCGGAGCGTTGACGTTCGGCGCTTCGCCCGTCGGGGTCGGCACGGCGCGCCCCGTTTCATCCGTCGGCGCATCGGCGGCCGGCGGCGTCTGGTTGTCGCCGGCGAAGGCCTGGGTTTCGGCGGCGGCCGCCTCGGGTCCGGTCTCCGCGTTCTTGGAATCGAATGCGCCGTTGGTCACGAACCACAGGCCCAGCAGCAGAATGGCCGCCGCCAGCGTCGAGATCGCCAGGATGACGACGATGCGCGGGTTCTTGCGGCCGCTGCGCACCAGTTCGGCGTCGACCGGCCGGCCGTCGTGCACCGCATCGGCGGCGGTGTCGTGGCGGTGGGGCTTTTCCGGGGTCATGGGCGGGTCCTTCGTGCAAATGGCTGAGACACCAACGTCATCGCAACGGCGACGTTCCGGACAAGCGGCGCCGGAAGGGCCCCGCTTCTCATTGAAAGCGACTCCCGTTAGGAACGGAGCATGAACATGCTTGTGCCGATCCTCGCTGTCCTGGCCGCCGCGTTCGCGGGCGGTTTTTTGTGGGCCTATATGGGCTGGCAGAAGATGAGCGGCGCGCTGGCGGCGGCCGAAGCGCGCATCGATCTGGTCGAGGAAAGCCGTGTGACCATGGGCGAACTGCTCAAGGCCCAGGCGGCGCAGTCGGCCCAGGTCGTGGCGGATCAGATGGTCAGTCGCGCGACCGAGACCTTCCGCGCTCAGGACCAGCTGGCGCGCGAGCGGATGGCCGCCCAGCTGAAACCTGTCGCCGACACCCTGACCAAGTTCCAGGAGCATGTCGCCGCGTTGGAGAAGACGCGGTCCGAAGAGACCGGGGGGCTGCGCGAGCAACTGGCCCAGCTGATGACGGCCTCGTCCGCCACGCGCGACGAGGCGCGCAAGCTGACCGAAGCCCTGCGCGGCAATACGGGCCGTCGCGGCCGTTGGGGCGAGCAGACCTGCCGCAATGTGCTGGAGGCCGCCGGCATGGCGGGGCGGTTCGACTTCACCGAGCAGACGTCCAGCGCCGACGACGAGGGCCGCCAGAACCGGCCCGACTTCATTGTCCGCCTGCCCGGCGGCGGCATGTTCGTGATCGACGCCAAGGTCCCGCTGGCCTTCGACGACGGGGAGGGCGACGAAGAGGCGCGCGCCCGCTCGGTCGGCCTGCGCACCGCCGCCAGCCTGAAGACCCATGTGCGCCAACTGTCGTCCAAGGCCTATCAGGACCAGTTCAAGCCCAGCCCGGATTTCGTCGTCCTGTTCGTGCCCGGCGACGCCTTCCTGGTCACGGCGCTGGACCATGAGCCGGACCTGATGACACAGGCGATGGCCTCGCGCGTCGTCATCGTCACGCCCTCGACCCTGTTCGCCCTGTGCAAGGCCGTCGCCTATGGCTGGCGCGCGGAAGAGCAGGCGGCCAACGCCGACAAGGTCGCCGCCCTGGGCCGCGAACTCTACAAGCGGCTGTCGGTCATGGGCGGTCATGCCTCCGCCGTCGGGCGCGCGCTGGATACAGCCGTCGGCAAATACAATCAGTTCGTCGGTTCGCTCGAAAGCCAGGTCATGGTCTCGGCTCGCCGGTTCGAGGATTTGCAGGTCGATCACGAGGGCAAGGCCTTGCCGGATCTGACGCCGGTCGAAACCGCGCCCCGCGCCATCGCCCGTCCCGAGCTGATCGCCGCCAAGGTCGAGTAGGGTCTCTTTCTGTGGAAAGGGCGCTTGACAGGTCCGGAGACGCGATGTCAATGTAACTTGTCAATAGGACAAGGGGTGTTGACTGATGCGCAAGTGGCGGCCGGTAATCAAGGCGACGGTGATCACGTTCGGCGGCGGCCTGCTGTTCGCCTTCCTCGGCGGCATCGCGGTCGGTTACGCCTCCAGTTCGGGATGGATCGCGCCCGAGATGGGCGAACTGATCGTGACCGCAGTCTTCGCCGCCGCCATCATGGCCGGCGCCCTGTGGATCGGCGCCGAATGGATGCGTGTGATCGACGAGGCTGCGCGGGAGGCGCACAAGGCGGCCTGGTACTGGGGCGGCACGGCCGGCATGTGCGTCAGCGGCGTCGCCCTGATCCTGTCCTCGGCCGGGCCGTGGCGCGAGATCATCGCGCGCGAGATCGGCTCGGGCGGTTCGCCCATCGACTATGTGTCCGCCGGCGCTGCCTTGATGATCGCTCCCATGCTGATCGGCTACACCGTCGTCTGGGTGTGGTGGTGGCTGGCGCGGATGCGGGGCTGAGCCATGAAAAATCGTCTCAAGGTCCTGCGCGCCGAGCGCGACTGGAGCCAGGCGCAGCTGGCTGAACAGCTCGGCGTCTCGCGCCAGACCGTGAACGCCCTGGAGACCGGCCGTTACGACCCCTCCCTGCCGCTGGCCTTCAAGATCGCCCGCGTCTTCGGCCAACCCATCGAATCCATCTTCTCAGACGATCAGGCCTGATCCGTCCTGCATTTCCTTCATTTTCGACAACAACGAGACCTCTCATGACCTTCACCGATCGCCTTCTGTCGTCCGTCTCCAGCCTGGCGCGCGGCGCCGTGGGCGTCGCCGGCGGCCTGGCCCTGTTCGTCGCCATCGCCGGCGTTCCAGCCGACGCCCTGGCCCAGACCGCCGCGCCGGCCGCCCCTGCGCCGATCCAGGGAGAAGGTCCCGCCCTGTGGGTGGTCAAGGATGCGGACTCGACGCTGTATCTGTTCGGCTCGGTCCATGTGCTTCGCCCGACGACCGGCTGGGCCAGCCCCCGCGTCGAGGCCGCCTTCGACAGCGCCTCGGACATCTGGTTCGAGATCAGCAATCCGGATGACCAGGCCGCCATCATGCCGCTGATCCAGCAGCACGGCCTGTCGCCCGAGACGCCCCTGTCCAGCCGTCTGACGCCGCAAGAAAACGCCGAACTGGACGCGGCCGCCCAAGCCATGGGCGCCTCGGCCGCCCAGCTTCAGCCGATGAAGCCCTGGCTGGCGGCGCTCAGCCTGTCGGTCGCGCCGCTGATCAAGGCCGGCTACGATCCCAAGTCCGGCGTCGAACTGGTGCTGAAGGCGCGGGCCGAGGCGGCCGGCAAACCGATCCACGGCTTCGAGACCATCGACAAACAGATCGGCATCCTGGCCGGGCTGCCCGACGACGTGCAACTGGCCTTCCTGCGCGAGACGCTGAAGGACTACGAGAACGCCGCCACCAAGCTGGATGAAATGGTCGAGGCCTGGGCCCGGGGCGACGTCGCCAAGCTGGACCGCGTCACGATCAAGGAAATGAAGGACGCCTCGCCGGCGCTGTATCAAGCCGTTCTGGTCGATCGGAACACCGACTGGGCCAACAAGATCCAGACCCTGCTCGAAGGCTCCGGCACCGCCTTCATCGCCGTCGGCGCCGCCCACCTGACCGGCGACGACAGCGTCCAGGCCATCCTGCAAAAGCGCGGCATGACGGTCGAAGCGGCGCAATAACCTCTGCCTTGAGCGCGGCCGCCGAGGCGGCTAAGACAATCGACGCCGGAGCGCGCACACGCCGCTCCGGCGTTTTTTTCTGTGCGGGTGTAGTTCAGAGGTAGAACGTCAGCTTCCCAAGCTGAATGTCAGGGGTTCGATTCCCCTCACCCGCTCCAGTCCCGATCCTTTACGCGTGTCCACAACGGCCACGAAGCGGCGCCATTGCCTGCGGCCACTCTATTTTGTGTGCCATTGTGAAACAGTGCGCTAGCTGTGGTTGTCCCACGATAGGACGCTAGGGACTCGCGTGATCATCGCCGAAACACCCTGCTTGGCGTCGTCGCCCGAGCCGCGCTGAACACGTTGACGAAGTTCGCCGAACGCCACGCGCTTGCGGCGGCCTGACGCACAACGCCGTTCAGCAAACGCATTGCATACCGCTGCTCTTAGGCGTAAAGCGGCCACCGTTAACTGATTGTTAACCAAAGCCTGCCCGTCGCCGAACGTCTCGATTCGGAGTGGCACGGCTTTTGGAAGGGGTGGGGCGAACCGTCGGGGTGACGGGCCGTCCTGGGGACGGAAACGGGATTGGGGCAATGCAAAATTCGTCAAGGCCGTTGCGTGCGTCGGTCCGTCGCTTAAGCGGCGCCGTTGCGCTGATCGTCACCGCCATTGCGTCGCCTGCGCTGGCGAAGCCTGTCACCGACAACCTCGACGTGGGCAAGACGCTGAACGTCAACGTCGTCGGACAGATCGTCCCGCGCTGCGAGATCCAGGGCGGGGGCGACATCGACTTCGGCGAGCTGACGGGGGGCGAGCGCGCCACCGCGCTCTTCGGTCTGAACTGCAACGTGCCATTCGACCTGGGTGTCGCCTCGGCGCGGGGCGGTCTGGCCCACGTCACCAAGCCGCAGGGCGAAGGACCCTTCGCGGGCGTGCTGCCCTATGATGTCACCTTGACCGTTCCGACGCTTCGGCCCGAACCGCGCACGGTGCAGGCCAACTTCAGCAGCGCCGACCATATGGGAATGCTGAGCAGCGGGGACGGCATCGCCGCCGGCGGCGGCAAGATCGAGTTCCGCACGAGGCAACCGGCCGGAGCAGGTCTTCTGGCAGGTCAGTATACTGAAACCCTGACGGTGACGGTAACGCCTCGCGTCTGAACGATTAAGTTCAAGTTAATAGCGCATGCGGAATAGATTTCGCGCTTGCTTCAAGAAGAAGCAGGCGCATTTGTGCTTTGCTTGAGCAGAACGAAGATTTCGCGCGCCACGCGAATACACCGAAAATCGTAGCTAACGACGTTTTTTATTGTTGACCGTTTGTTAATGTAAGATTAACTGGACGAGATCGGACGGGGAGGGACTGCCGCCTCGATCGACTATTTTTCGCGAAATCATTCGCTTGGAGAGACTGAAATGAAGAAGTTCGCTTCCCTGATGGCCGGCGCCGCCGCGCTCGCCATGATCGCCGCCCCTGCAATGGCCGGCACCGTCTACCAGGGCTCTGCCACTGGTTCGCAAACGTTCTACATCGGCCCGTTCCCGATCGCGACGCTGTCGGGCACCACCAACAACACTACTTTGGTTGGCTTGGTCGATGCCCTGAACCCCGGCGTTAACAGCAATATCTCGCTGATCACCATCTCGGGCAGCTCGGCCAACAACAACGGCACGGCGTCGAACAACGACGGCGCGACCTTCACCCTGAAGGGCGCTGTGTCGACGGACTGCGCCTACTATACCGGCAACGCCTCGACCACGATCGACTTCGGCACCATCGGCATCTACGCCTCGGACGACACCGGCCCGGCCAATGCCTTTGACATGACCGCTCCGGCCAACGTCACCATCGACACCAACCTGGCCGGCTGCAACACCTCGAACACCGTCACCGTGTCCAAGAACGACATCCGTGGCCTGGTGAACAACTCGGGCGCCGGTTACGACTCCAACGTCTTCCAGGCCAACCTGCCTTACTCGGTCACCGGCACCTACACCGCCGGCGCCGTCGGCTCCACGGCCGCCGCGACCAACGGCAACTACATCAACCTGGCCGCCAACGCCAACTCCACCAGCGCCAGCCACGGCGCCTGGAAGTCGGCCATGGCCCTGAACGTGAACATCCCCGTTCCGTCCAAGTCGCTGCTCGCCGGCGCCTATGAAGGCCAACTGACCGTCAACATCCAAGCCTTCTGATCTTCAGAACGACTTGAGATCGAAGGGCGTCGGCCTCGCGTCGGCGCCCGCTTCTCGTTAAAGGGAGAACTACTGTGAAGCTTCAAGCTCTTCTCGCCGGCGTCGCCGCCCTTGCTCTGACCGCCGCTCCGGCTCTGGCCGGCAACCCGATCTATCAGGGCTCGGCCAGCGGCCCGTATGACGCCAACGGCAATGCCCAAAGCGCCATCGGCACCTACACCGGTACGGCCCAGCTGAACCTGGCTCAAAACTACGTCAACGGTCCGAACAACCAGGGCGACGTTTCGCTGCTGCTGATCACGGGCGGCGCCGCCAACAACAATGGCACGGCGTCGAACAACGACGGCGCGACCTTCACCCTGAAGGGCGCTGTGTCGACGGACTGCGCCTACTACACCGGCAACGCCTCGACCACGATCGACTTCGGCACCATCGGCATCTACGCCTCGGACGACACCGGCCCGGCCAATGCCTTTGACATGACCGCTCCGGCCAACGTCACCATCGACACCAACCTGGCCGGCTGCAACACCTCGAACACCGTCACCGTGTCCAAGAACGACATCCGTGGCCTGGTGAACAACTCGGGCGCCGGTTACGACTCCAACGTCTTCCAGGCCAACCTGCCTTACTCGGTCACCGGCACCTACACCGCCGGCGCCGTCGGCTCCACGGCCGCCGCGACCAACGGCAACTACATCAACCTGGCCGCCAACGCCAACTCCACCAGCGCCAGCCACGGAGCCTGGAAGTCGGCCATGGCCCTGAACGTGAACATCCCCGTTCCGTCCAAGTCGCTGCTCGCCGGCGCCTATGAAGGCCAGCTGACCGTCAACATCCAAGCCTTCTGATCTTCAGAACGACTTGAGAAACGGCGACAGGGGGGTCTGCATGTCCCCCCTGTTTGCGTTTCAGTCACCATTGTTACGCCATGCTTAAGTGAAGCTGGCGCGACGCTTGCAGCAGCCTGGGCGCGGCGGCTCGCGACGGGAATCTCAAGCCGGCGTCAGATCGGTCTTCGGGGGAAGTAACACAATGTCTTCATTGTTCGGCGTTCGCAGGGGTCGGTCTGTCGCCTTGGCGATCAGCGTGTTTGCGGTTGCGCTCGTGATCATGGCTGTCGCCGGTGCCGCATGGGCCATGCGCGTGTCGCCGATGGTGTCCGAACTGACCACGACCGGCGCCGGATCGGCCGCCCGGATCGAAGTCGGCAATGTCGGATCCGTCGCCTTGCCGTTCGAGACGCGCATCACGCGCATGGATATCGACGCCAACGGCAATGTGACCGAGACGGACGCCGACGACGACTTCCTGGTCTTCCCGCCCCAAGGGCTGGTGCCGGTCAATGGTCGTCAGGTAGTTCGCGTCCAATGGGTCGGCGATCCCAAGATCGAGACCTCCCACGCCTATTACCTATGGGTCCGCCAGCTGCCGGTCGCCACCGACCCGACCGCCACGCCCGAGAGCGGCGGCGCGGTGTCGGTCCAGGTCCTTTACACAATGAAGGCGTTGATCGTCGTGGCGCCGCCTGGCGCCGAACCGAAGGTCGAGGTCGTCTCGGTGACGCCCGCCCTTGTCAGCCCGCCGGCGCCCGAGATCGATCCCACCCTCACCAACGGTCAGGCCGCGCCTCCGCCGCCCGCCGAACCCGGCATCGAGATCGTCGTGTCCAACACCGGCAAGCGCTATGCCCTGATGAGCGGCGCCACCTGGATCGTGGAAGGCACCGACACCGCTGGCCAACCCTTCCGACGCGAATACGACAGCGGTGAAATCTCCAAGACCGTCGGCGTCGGCTATCTTGCCCCCGGCGGCGGCAAGAGAACCTTCAAACTGCCCACCGGCACGGCGCTGGATCCCGCCAAGCCCGTTACGTTGAAGTTCGGACGATGAGAGCGCTGGGGGGCGCTTCGGTTTTCGCACTGGCCTGGGGGCTGGCGTGCGTTCCGGAATCATCGGCGTTGGCCGCCATCAGGGCGGCTAGCGCGGCCTATGAACAGGCGGCAGAGGATGCCACGGCGGCTCTGAACCGAGCCAGTCTGGCGGCTGGCGAAGCCGCCGCCTCCGGCGTTCAAGCCATGCAGGCGCCCGCCCAGCCCGCGCCCGCCCCAACGGTGGCCGGGCCTACGCCCGAGGCGCCGACTCCGGTCGAGCAAACGCCGCCGACTGCTGCTGCGCCTGCCGCGCCGCGGGAACGTCGCGACATCAACCCCTACGACCGCGACATCCCGATGACGGTGCCGCTGAACTTCAACAGCCGCGTGCTGGGTGAACTTCCGGTCGTGTTGACGCGTGACGATCGTTTCATTGTCGACACGGCGGGCTTCAAGACGCTGATCGATCCCCTGCTGACCCCGGAAGCCCAAACCGAGCTCGCGACGCGGCTGCAAGGCGTCACGTCGTTTGCGCCGGAGGAGATCAACGACACCGGCATTCAACTGGACTACGACCCTGAGCAACTGGCCGTTCTGGTCCTGCGCATCGATCCGACGAAGCGGACGGTCGAGTCGCTGTTTCGCGGCGGCAAGCCGGAAACGCCGGGCCTGCCTCCCGAACCTTTCAGCGCTTATCTGAACAGCAACGTCTCGATCCAGCGTCGAGAATCGACCGGCGATGTCAGCAAGCCCAGCGTCTTCCTGAACGGCGCCATTCGCTACAAGCGCCTGGTCTTCGAAGCCGACGTTCAGGGCCGCGAGGATCTGTTCACCGGCGAGTACAATGTCGAGCGTCGCTACGCCCGGTTCGTCTTCGATCAGCCCGAAGACTATCGCCGCTGGTATCTCGGCGATCTGGAACCGGAAATCCGCGGTCGTCAGGGCTTCTCGCAACTTGGCGGGGTCGGCGTGTCGCGCCAGCGTCAACGCTTTGACTCGTTCCGCAACAATGTCCTGGCCGGCGGCCGTCAGTTAGTGCTGCAGGAAGCCTCTACGATCCGTGTGCTGAGAAACGGCGTCTTCGTGCGCGAGTTTCGCCTTGATCCCGGCCAGTACGACCTGACCAATCTGCCACTGGAAACCGGCTCCAACGACATTCAGCTCGAAATCCAGAACGACTCGGGCCGCGCCGAAACGGTCGCCTACAGCGCCTATCTGGACGCCATCGAGCTTGAACCGGGCGACTACGAATACGGGGCCTATTTCGGCGCCATCAACAACGGCATCTTCGGATCGCCCGATTATTCCGAAGGCGAACTGGCCTTCACCGGCTTCTGGCGCAAGGCGTTCGAGAACCGACCTGCTGTGGGCATCGGCTTCCAGGCGTCGCAGGACGCCCAGACCTTGTCGGGCCAGAGCCAGTTGATCCTTCGCAACGGCGCGCGCGTTCGCCTGGACGCCGCCGCCAGCAATGGCGATCCAGGCGTCGGTTACGCCTTCGCGCTCGGTTACGACCACGTCGTCGATCTGGGCGAGACCTTCGATAGCTGGACCGTCGTCGCCGACTTCACCTCGGAAGACTTCTCCTCCATCGGCAATCCGACCGGTCAGAACCCGACGTCATGGGTCTTTTCTGGCGGCTATTCGCACCAGTTCTCGCAGGACTGGCTGGCGAACGTCAGCGCCTCCTATCGGATGAGCCGCAGCGATCTGATCGACGATTCCTATTCGATCAACGCCACCTCCACCTACCGGTTCGCCCCGGAGTGGAGCGCGCAGGTCGGGCTGGAGTATTCCGACTTCGGCGCCAGCTTCGGCGGCTTCCAATCCGGCGGCTTCGGCGCGACCTTCGCCCTGATCTGGCAGCCGCGTTACGATCGCCGTGTCGAAGGTCGCTATAACTCGGCCCGCAACAGCGGTAGTGTGCGCGCGCAGCAGTCCAGCGAGAACCGCGTCGGATCCTTCGGCTATTCGCTGGCCTCCACCTATGACGATGGTCCGGCGACCGTTTCGGGTCAGCTCGATTATGTCGGCAATCGCTTCGACGCCAGCTTGAGCCATACGGCGTTCGGGCGGGACTTCTCGAATATCACGCAAGAGCAGGTGACGAACCTGCGCTTCGGATCGTCGATCTCCACGACCGGGGGCAAGGTCGCTGTGGGCCGCAACATCTACGACAGCTTCGCCATCGTCTATCCGCACAAGAGCATCGACGATCATCCCGTCATCGTCGGCGACAGCTTCGAAGGCGGTCGCTACACGGGCCGCAGCGGCCTGCTGGGCGGCGCGGTGGCGAACAACCTGACCGCCTATGTGAACCAGTCGGTGCGTTATGACGTGCTCGACGCGCCTTTGGGCTACAACATCGGCGACGGCATCGCGCGCGTCCGTCCGACCTACAAGAGCGGCTACGCTATCCAGGTCGGCAGCGCCAAGTTCGTCAGCGCGCTGGGCCGTCTGGTCGGCAACCAAAACCGTCCTGTGTCTCTGATCTCGGGTCGTGTGACGCCCCTTGATGATGCGAACGCACAGCCCGAACTGTTCTTCACCAACTCGGTTGGACGGTTTGCGGTGCAGAACCTGGAGCCGGGCAAGCGCTATCGCGTCGAACTGTTCTCCACGCCGGCGCTCGGGTTCGAGTTTACGGTTCCCGCGGACAACGAAGGTCTGCTCGATCTCGAGACCATTACCGTTCCGCTCGACGTGCCCGAAGCCTGAGCCCAAGACTTAGCCGAGGAGGCTGAAATGTCCCGTAATCGTACATCCGCCTTGCTCCTGGCCGCCGCTGCTGCGACGGCGACCTTGATGGCGGCCGCGCCCAGCCAGGCCGCGCCGGGCTGCCAACTGGTGATCGAATCCGGCGCCGATCAATGGATGATGCGCTACGAGCCGTTCGATCAGGACGTGGCCGTGCAGGAATTCGATGTCGCCGTAGTGAACCAGGGCGACGGCCCGTGCACCGCCGTCAGCCGCGTCGAACTGCGCGGCGAACAGTTCGGTCTGGTCAACGAAGCCGGCGCCCAGCGTATGGCCTACGCCCTGGTCGACGAGCGTGGCGGCGCGGATGTCACGCCGCGCGCGGGCCAGAGCGCGCGCCGCATCGGCGTGCGGCCCCTGAACCTGGCGGCCGGCGAGCGTGGTTTGATGCGCTTCTCCTTCACCGCTGCCCCGGCTGAGACCCTGTCGGCGGGTCTCTATTCCCAGAACGCCTTCATCAATCTGGAAACACCGGACGGCCGACCGTTGGCGGAAAAACCCGTCACGCTCAGCCTCCAGGTGCCTTCGGCCGCCGTCATGGGTCTAAAGGGCGAGTTTCGTCGCAACGGCGGCACGCCGACGATCGACTTGGGAGAACTGACCCAAGGTGTTCGGCAGCTGCGCACGACCCTCTATGTTCTGAGCACGGCCGGATATAGCGTTTCGGTGGCGTCGCAGAACCAGGGCCGCCTGCGTCAGGGCGCAAGCGAATGGTATGTGCCCTATGGTCTGGTTCTGGGCGATCGCGACATGGACCTGTCGCGCGGCGGTCGGGTCGATGTGGTGTCGCGTCGCGCGCGACTGGACGACTATCCGCTGACGATCAGCGTCGGCAGCACGACCGGCAAGCGCGCCGGCGACTATTCAGACATCCTGACCTTCACGGTCGCCGCACTTTAAGCGCCGGAGCCAAACAAAAAGAGGCGGGGACGTCGCGCGTCCCCGCCTCTCTTCAATTGAGATCGATGTGGTCGTCGATCAGATCGGCTGAATCGTCAGGGCCAGGATCAGCGGTTGTTCCAGTTCGACCTCATCGAAGCGATAGGACACCGAACGGATCGTCGCGATGCTGGAGCGGCGCAGGGTCTGCATGCCGGACTTGTCCAGATCAAACGTCCGGTCACCGTAGAACATCACCGCCTTTTCGGTCAGCGACAACGGGCGATACTGAGCCGAGACGGTGAAGCCGCCGGGGCTGTTGCAGGCCTCGACCACCTCTCCAGAGCGACCGGCGGCCGCCAGGACGGGCGAGGTTGGCTTGACCCAACAGGCGACAGGCACGGTGGCGCGAAGGCGATAGGTGCCGCCTGCGGTCGGCCCGGCGAAGGCGGGAGCGGCGGCGGCGACCAGGCCGAGCCCGAGCGTGGCGGCGGCGAGAGCGCGAAGGATACCTTGGGTCATCTGCGGTTCCGATCTGCACATTGCAGAGGAACACTAGATCGTCGCCCGTTAAGGTCACGCGAGCGAACACGCCTAACGCGGCTTAACCTTGATTGCCGATGTTAATGCGTCAGAAAGCATGATGTTATGCATGGGAATACTAAAACTCGTCAGCCCTGATCTCTCTTTCAGCTCACCGCGCCGGACTTAGGCGGTCTGTTCGATGACTGCGGCCGCTTCATTTTCACGCGCATAGCGCTGGGCGATGATGGTGCAGGCGAACAGCTGGATCTGGTGGAACAGCATGATCGGCAGGACGATCAGCGGCACGGCGTGACCGGCGAACAGGATGCCGGCCATGGGGATGCCGGTGGCCATGCTCTTCTTGGAGCCGCAGAACAGGATGACGATCCGGTCGGGCCGGTCGAACTTCAGCGCGCGGCCGGCGAAAAGGGTCAGGGCCAGGACGATGGCCAGCAGGGCGATGTTCAGGCCGATGACCTTGGCCAGATCCAGCGGCGCGACCTGGGACCAGACGCCGGCGACGACGCCCTCGCTGAAGGCGGCATAGACGATCAGCAGGATGGAGCCGCGGTCGACCAGGCCGGTCAGTTTGGCGTGGCGGGTCAGCCAGTCCTTCAGCAGGGGGCGGCACAGCTGGCCCACGGCGAAGGGAGCCAGGATCTGGAGACCGATGTCGAGAATGGACTGCAGATGGATGCCGCCATTGGCGCCGCCGATCAGCAGGGCGACCAGCAGCGGCGTCACGATCACGCCCAGCAGGTTCGACAGGCTGGCGCTGGTCAGGGCGCCCGCGACATTGCCGCCGGCGATGGAGGTGAAGGCGATGGACGACTGCACCGTGGACGGCAGCAGGCACAGATAAAGCATCCCGGTCAGCAGATCGGGCTGAAGCGACCCCCGCATCAGGAAGACCAGGCCCAGCCCCAACAGCGGAAACAGCAGGAAGGTCGACAGGAAGACCGTGCCCTGAAGCCGCCAGTGCAGCAGGCCCGCGCCGATGGCCGCCGGCGACATCCGTGCGCCGTACAGGAAGAACAGCAGGGCGATGGCGGCCTTGACCACCCCGTCCATGACCACGGCCGCCTGTCCGCTGGCGGGGAACAGCGCCGCCAGGATCACCATGCCGATCAGGGCCAGCAGATAGCCGTCGATCGGCATGCGGGACAGGAAACGAGGCATGGATGGCTCAGGCTGCGGCGGGGTGACGCACAGATAGGCGCATCAGCCCCCGCATTGAACCCGCGTCATCAGGCCCCGGCGCGGTTCTTGACCAGATCGTCCACGACTGACGGGTCGGCCAGGGTCGAGGTGTCGCCCAGCGCGCCGATCTCGTTCTCGGCGATCTTGCGCAGGATGCGGCGCATGATCTTGCCCGACCGGGTCTTGGGCAGGCCCGGCGCCCACTGGATCACGTCGGGGGCGGCGATAGGGCCGATCTCGTGACGGACGTGAGCGACCAGGGCCTTTCTCAGATCCTCGGTCGCCTCGGTCCCGTTGTTCAGGGTGACATAGGCGTAGATGCCCTGGCCCTTGATGTCGTGCGGATAGCCGACCACCGCCGCCTCGGCGACATCGTCGTGCAGGACCAGCGCGCTCTCGACCTCGGCCGTGCCCATCCGGTGGCCGGAGACATTGATGACGTCGTCAACCCGGCCGGTGATCCAGTAATAGCCGTCCTCGTCCCGGCGGCAGCCGTCGCCGGTGAAGTAGCGGCCAGGATAGGTCGAGAAATAGGTGTCGAAGAAGCGCTGGTCGTCGCCATAGACGGTGCGCATCTGGCCCGGCCAGCTGTCGGTGATGCACAGGTTGCCGGAGACGGCGCCCTCCAGCGGCTGGCCCTCGGCGTCCACGATCTCAAGCTCGACGCCCGGCAGGGGCAGGGTCGCCGATCCGGGTTTCAGGTCGGTGGCGCCGGGCAGGGGGGTGATCAGATGGCCGCCCGTCTCGGTCTGCCACCAGGTGTCCACGATGGGGCAACGACCGTCGCCGACCACCTCGTGATACCAGCGCCAGGCCTCCGGGTTGATCGGTTCGCCAACGGTTCCCAGCAGACGCAGCGAGGCGCGCGAAGAGGCCTTCACTGGCGCATCGCCTTCCCGCATCAGGGCGCGCAGGGCCGTGGGGGCGGTGTAGAAAATCTCGACCTTGTGCTTGTCCACCACCTGCCAGAAGCGGCCGGCGTCGGGATAGTTGGGCACGCCCTCGAACATCAGGGTCGTCGCCGCATTCGCGAGCGGCCCATAAACCATATAGGAGTGGCCCGTGACCCAGCCGACGTCGGCGGTGCACCAGAAGACCTCGCCGGGGCGATAGTCGAAGACGATCTCGTGCGTCCAGGCGGCCCAGAACAGATAGCCGCCCGTGGTGTGCAGCACGCCCTTGGGCTTGCCCGTCGAGCCGGAGGTGTAGAGGATAAACAGCGGATCCTCGGCGTTCATCGGCTCGGGCGGGCAGTCAGCGTCGGCCTTGGCGGCCTCCAGCCCATAGTCGAAGTCGCGGCCCTTGATCATCGGCACGTCGGCGCCGGTGCGGCGGATGACCAGGACGGTATCGACCTTCACCTTCGTCAGGGCCTCGTCGACATTGGCCTTTAGCGGAATGTGCTTGCCGCCGCGCAGGCCCTCGTCGGCGGTTATGACCAGGTTGGAGCCGCAGTCCTCGATCCGGCCGCACAGGCTGTCGGGCGAGAAGCCTCCGAAGACGACCGAATGCACCGCGCCGATGCGCGCGCAGGCCAGCATGGCGTAGGCGGCCTCGGGGATCATGGGCAGATACAGGGTGATCCGGTCGCCCTTCTTGGCCCCGTGCGCCTTCAGCACATTGGCCATGCGGCACACCTCGGCGTGCAGTTCGCCGAAGGTGATGTGGCGGCTGTCGGCGGGATCGTCGCCTTCCCAAATGATCGCCGTCTCGTCCTCGCGGTGGGGCAGGTGCCGGTCGATGCAGTTCGCCGAGACGTTCAGGACGCCGTCCTCGAACCAGCGAATACGGAAGTCTTCCTTGTTGAAGGAGACGTCCTTGATCCGGGTCGGCGGCGTGATCCAGTCCAGACGCTTTGCCTGTTCGGCCCAGAAGGCGTCGGGCGTCTCGCGCGCGGCGATCCGCGCCGCCTCATACGTTTCCCGGTCCATGTGGGCCTTGTCGGCCCAGTCGGCAGGGACGGGATAGAGGGCGGGATCAGGCACGCGAGACGTCTCCGGCATCAAATCAGAATCCGTATTTGGCGAACAGGATCAGACGGGTCATGTCGCCGCTGGCGCCGGTTTCGATCTCGCGGTCTGCGAACATCAGCTCGGCCCCGACATCAAACGCCGTAACCGGCGACCAGATCAAGTTGGCGTGGAGACTCTGGGCCGACCGGTTGGCGGCCAGGCCTGTGAAGCCGATGTCGTTGTCCACCTTCTGCGCAGACCAGATCAGGCTGGAACGCCAGCCGGGCGCCCAGACGTGGCGATAGGCGGCGAAGCCGGCGACCACGCCGATCGCATCCAGATCGCCCGAGCCGTTCAGCACCGCGTCGTTGGAGAAGTTGAGACCGACGTAGCGGCCGATGCCCTCGCCGCCCGTCACCATCAGGCGCAGATCGTCCTTGGCGCCGACCTTGATCTTGGTGGAGGCCGACAGCCCCCAGCCCGTCGCAGTGGAATCGATGTTCGTCGCGGGATTCTGGTATTTCAGCTGACGCAGCAGGCCCGCGATCTGGAAGTCGCCCCAGGGCTTGGACACCGCATAGCGGGCGGTGAAGTCCGGGATGCTGTTGTCGTCGGCGATGATGCGCGCGCCGCCCCCGAATGGGGTCACGGTCGTCTCGGGGTTCTCGACCGAGACCGAGAAGGGACCGCGCGTGTAGCGGACCTGGACCTGACGGGCGAAGACCGTGCCCTCGGCCGCGCCGATGAAGTCGGCGGATTCGGGCAGGACGGCGGTGTTCTGGAAGTTGGTCCATTCCTGGCCGATCAGCCAGTTGTCGATGGTGATGAAGGCGCGGCGCAGGGCCGGGTTGGCCGGGCTGGTGGTGCGCTGGTCGCCGGCGCCGGGCAGGGTCTGGAAGTCCATCTCCATCCGGGTGCCGATCTTGTGGCCGCCGACCATGCCGTCGGTGGTCAGCCAGAAGCGGGTCTGGCGGGCGTTGAAGTCGGTCGCCGTATCCTCATCGGTCCCGCCGATGGGGATGGAGCCGGGAATGTGGAATTCACGCAGCGCGTCGCCGTTTGCCGGGTCGCCGCCCGAGTAGCGGCTGGCGTAGGCGTCGACCTTGACGAAGCCGCCGAACTTGACCGTGTGGTCGCCAATGCGGAACCCTTCGCCGGGCGCCGCTGGCGCCGCGGCCTGCTGGACCGGGGCGGGCGCGGCGGGGCGGGTCTCCAGGCGGATGATGTCCTGCTGTTGCGCCGCCTGCTGGGTTCGCGCGGCGACGACCTCGGACTTCAGGGCGTTCAACTGGGCTTCGAGCTGAGCGATGCGCGCCTCGAGCGCGGCCTGGTCCTGGGCCGAGGCCACGTTGGGCGTCGCCATCAGCGCAACGGCGGCGGCTCCTGCCATCAGGCTTTTCGTGATCATGATGAACCTCCCGCGCCCGTCTCGCGCGGGCGTCCCTTTGACGACCTTTCCGCCTCCGGCCTCGGGGAGCCATTGGCCATTGGTCTAATTTCGACCAAAGTCGAACCGCGCCATGATGGCGACGACGCGGCCGGTCAGACGCCGCGCACGGAAGGAAGCCCATGGATCGCATCGTCGTCGCCGACGACCATCCCCTGTTTCGCGCCGCCCTGCGCTCGGCCGTCGACAAGGCGGCGCCGGGCGCGGAGGTGGTGGAATGCGCCAGCCTTGCCGAGGCTCGGGCCGCGATGGTCGCGGGGGCCGTCGATCTGTTGTTGCTGGATCTGAAGCTGTCGGACAGCGAGGGCATGGCGGGCCTCGCCGCCGTGCGGGCCGAACAGCCGACCGTGCCGGTGGTGGTCGTCTCGGCCAGCGAGGACGCGCCCGTTGTGCGACATGCCCTGGGCCTGGGCGCCGCCGGCTTTATTCCCAAGTCTTCGTCCCTGCCGCAGATGGTCGAGGCGATCGCGGCCATTCTCGCCGGCGACAGCTGGGCGCCGGATGTGCCCGAGGCCGACAACGATCTGGCCGGCCGCGTGGCCAGCCTGACGCCGTCGCAACTGCGCATCCTGGAAGGGTTGAAGGCCGGCCGGCTGAACAAGCAGATCGCCTTCGACCTCGGCGTCTCCGAAGCCACCATCAAGGCGCATCTGACCAGCGTGTTTCGAAAGCTGGGTGTTCACAACCGGACCCAGGCGGTGATCCTGGCCAAATCGCTGGACCCAGCTTAACTAGACAGGAAGGCCTTCAGCGCCGCCGGCTTGATCGGCTTGGGCAGAAGGACGGCGCCGGCCGCCATGGCCTGTTCGTTCAGCCCGTCGCGGGTGTCGGCGGTGACCAGGGCGATGCGGCGCACGCCCTGGGGCCTCAGCCAGTCGATGACGGCGAACCCTTCGGGCCCATCGCCCAGATGCAGGTCGACCACGGCGGCGTCGAAGGGGCCGATCGCCGCCTTGGCCGCCTCAACGCTGGCGACCAGCGTCGGCCGCGCGCCCCAGCGGGTGAGCAGGGCGTTCAGCGCGTCCAGGATCACCGGCTCATTGTCCACGCACAGCACGCGCAAGCCCGCCAGCGGCAGGCGCGCCTCGCGCACCGGCGAGGCCTCGGCGGGCAGGTCGGCCGCGCTGCGCGGCACGGTGATGCGGAAGGTCGTGCCGCGTCCCAAATGTGAACTCAGCTCCAGCGGGTGATCGAGCAGGCTGGACAGGCGGCGCACGATGGCCAGACCCAGGCCTGCGCCCGGTTCGTCGACAGCGCCCGGCAGACGCACGAACTCGCCGAAGACGGTTTCGTGTTCGGTGTCGGGGATCCCGCGTCCGGTGTCGCAAACGAACAGTTGCACCGTCTCGCCCCGCAGACGCGCCCCGACCAACACCCGGCCGGCGTCCGTATAGCGGATGGCGTTGGCCACCAGATTTTGCAGCATGGAGCGCAGCAGATCACGGTCGGACGCGACCCACAGGCCGCTGGACATGACGGTCAGATTCAGACCCTTGGCCTCGGCCACGGGCGCGAACTCGCGGCGCAGTTCGTCGAACAGACCGCCCAGCGACAGCCGTGCGACATTGGTCCGCACCCCGCCGGCCTCCAGCTTGGACAGGTTTAACAGGGCGGTCAGCAGACGGTGGGCGCTGTCGATGGCGCGGTCCGCGTTGACGGCCAATGTGCGGCTGGTCGCGTCTTCCAGCGCCGGCTCTTCCTTCAGAGCGGCGATGAACAGGCGGGCGGCGTGCAGCGGTTGCAGCAGGTCGTGGCTGGCGGCGGCCAGGAACCGGGTCTTGGAGGCCGTGGCGTCTTCGGCCATGCGCCGGGCCTCGTCCAGTCGGGCGGTGCGGTCCGCAACGCGCGCCTCCAGCCGTTCGTTGGCCTCTTCCAGCTCACGCGCGGCTTGGCGCAGGGCGGTGATGTCGGTGTAGCTGGTGGCGTAGCCGCCGCCCGGAATCGGCGCGCCGGAGGAGCGCAGCACCCGGCCGTCGGGTTGCTGGCGTTCGTGGTCGTGGGGGATGCGGCGGCTCAGCGCCTCCAGCCGCCGCTCGACCCAGGCCTCGATGTCGTCGGGGCTCTCGCCGCGCTCGGCGTTCAGGCGATAGATGACGGCGATGGGCAGGCCGACGTGGACGAAGCCGGCCGGCAGGTCGAACATGGCGACGTAGCGCCTGTTCCAGGCGGTGACGCGCAGATCCTCGTCCACCACGATCACGCCCTGGTCGATATTGTCGAGCGTGGTCTGCAGCAAGTCGCGGTTGAACTGAACGGCTTGGGACGCCTCGTCCAGCATCCGCACCACATCCTCGGGCGCGCGCCCGACGCCGGCCAACGCCGCCGCGATGACCCGCCGGGCCGAGGCCGCGCCGATGGCGCCGGCCAGCATCCGCTCGGCGGCGCGCGCCAGGGCCGCATCGGCCGGATCGGCGTCGCGCAGCTTGGTGTCGGTCTCATCGCCCCAGGCGGTGAAGGCGCGCTCGGCCCGTTCGTCGCCGATGAAGCGGGCGACCAGGGCGCGCAGATCGCCGACCGAGGCGCCCGACGGCGCGGGCCGGGCCTCCATCCAGTCCGGTCCCAGCCGATCCACGAAGGCGCGGGCCTGAACCCGGTCGATCAGGCGGGGCTGAGCAAAGCGCGACACGCCGACATAGGCCGCCAGGTTCAACGCCAGGCTGACGAAGACGCCGAGCGCCAGCGGGTCGCCTATCCCCAGCATGACGTGCAGGTGCCAAGGCGCGCTGGGCGACAGCTGGGGAAGCGCCAGCATGACGATCCAGACGCCCATGCCGACCGTCATGCCCGCCAGCGCCCCCTGCGCATGGCCGCCGCGCCAAAGGACCGCGCCGAACAGGGCCGGCGCCAGCTGGGCCATCGCCGCGAAGGACACCAGCCCCATGGCCGCCAGGCCGCGCGACTGGTCCGTCGCCTGATAATAGAGCCAAGCCAGCAAGAGGACCGCGACGATGGCGCCGCGCCGCACCTGAAGAATGGTCCCCGCCATGTCCGAGGCGTCGCCGCGCACCCGCCAACGCTCGCGCGCCAAAAACGGCAGGATCAGGCTGTTGGACACCATGGCCGACAGGGCGACGGCCTCGACGATGACCATGGCGGTAGCGGCGGAAAAGCCGCCGACGAAGACCACGGCCGTCAGCAGGGTCTCGCCGCGCTGGAACGGCAGGGCCAGCACTAGCAGGTCCGGATTCACCGAGGGCGCGAACAGGGCGCCCGCCGCCACAAGCGGCAGCACCGCCAGACTGGTCAGCAGCAGATAGAGGGGAAAAATCCACCGCGCCCGCTTTACGTCCGACGGCTGACCGCCTTCGACGAAGGCGACGTGGAACTGGCGCGGCAGGCAGAAGATGGCCAGGGTGGACAGCAGGGTGATGGCGGTGAAGCGCGGCGTGACCTCGGGCGGCGCGGCTAGGGCGCCCAGGCCCTCGATGATGCGCGGCGGCGAGCCTTCGTTCAGCAGCAGGACCAGGGCGAAGATGGCGACGAACAGCAAGGCGCCCAGCTTGACCATCGACTCCAGGCCGATGGCCTGGATCAGGCCGCGATTGTGCTCGGTCAGATCGGGACGGCGCGCCCCGAACAGGATGGCGAAGAAGGCCAGGACGCCAGCCAGCACCAGGACCGTCAGACCCTCAGACCCCGCAACCGGCGTGCCGGCGGTCAGCAGGGCGCCGGCCATCGACAGCGACTTCAGCTGCAGCGCGATATAGGGCAGCGACCCCAAGATGGCGACGACCGTGACGGCCGCGCCCAGAGTCTGGCTCTTGCCGTAACGCGAGGCCACGAAGTCAGCCATGGAGCCCACGTTCTCGCGCCGGGCGGCCGCCGCGATCCGGCGCCACAGCGGAAACAGCAACGTGAGGCCGATCACCGGGCCGATGTAGATGGGCAAATACTCCCACCCGTCGCGCGCCGCCGTGCCGACCGCGCCATAGTAGGTCCATGAGGTGCAGTAGATCGCTAGCGACAGGGCGTAGACCGACGGCCCCAGCCCTTTGCCGCGCGCGCGCGCCGACGGCCGTTCCTGGGACCAGGCGACGGCGAACAGCACCGCCATATAGGCGGCGACCAGGCCGAGGATCGTCAGGCTGAACATCGGGGCATCTGAACCGGGCACGGGGTGTTTCACAAGCGAAAGGCGGGCCGTCTTGCGACGACCCGCCCGTCATTCCGCCTGAAAGCAGGATCAGGCGTTCAGATCGACGTCCTTGCCTTCCTTGACCAGCAGGAAGCCCAGAACGACCGTCCCCAGGGCCACCACGATCGGGTACCAGAGGCCGGAATAGATGTTGCCCGTCGCCGCCACGATGGCGAAGGCGGTGGTGGGCAGGAAGCCGCCGAACCAGCCGTTGCCGATGTGATAGGGCAGGGACATGGAGGTGTAGCGGATGTTGGTCGGGAACATCTCGACCAGGGCCGCCGCGATTGGTCCGTAGACCATGGTCACATAGAAGCCGAGGATGAACAGGATCAGCACCACCATCGGCTTGTTGACCAGGGCGCTGTCGGCCTTGGCCGGATAGCCGGCGGCGGTCAAGGCCTCGCCCAGGCTCTTGTCCCAGGTTTTCTTCTGGGCGGCGAAGTCGGCCGGGGCCATGGCGTCGCCCCGGAAGCCGGGGATGACGGCCTGATCGCCGATACGCACCTCGGCGACGGTGCCGGCCGGGGCCGCGACGTTGGTGTAGGTCACGCCCGCCTTGGCCAGATAGGATTTGGCCACGTCGCAGGAGTGGTTGAACACCGTCTTGCCCACCGGATCGAACTGCAGATTACAGTCGGCCGGATCGGCATAGACCGTGACCGGCGCAGACGCGGCGGCGGCGGCCAGTTTCGGATTGGCGGCCTGGGTCAGGGCGTTGAACAGCGGGAAATAGGTCAGGGCCGCGATCAGGCAGCCGGCCAGGATGATCGGCTTTCTGCCCACCTTGTCCGACAGCCAGCCCCAGAAGATGAAGAAGGGCGAGGCGGCGACAAGCGCGATGGTCAGCAGCACATAGACCAGTGTGGCGTCGACCTTCATGACCCGTTCTAGGAAGAACAGGGCGTAGAACTGACCGGTGTACCAGATGACGGCCTGGCCGGCGGTGAGGCCCAGCAGGGCGATCAGCACGATCTTCAGGTTCGGCCATTTGCCGAAGCTGTCCTTCAGCGGGGTCTTGGAGCCCTTGCCCTCGGCCTTCATCTTCTTGAACGACGGGCTTTCGGCCAGCTTCAGGCGGATCCACAGGGAGACGCCCAACAGCAGGATCGAGACCAGGAACGGAATGCGCCAGCCCCAGGCGGCGAAGGCGTCCTCGCCGACCGCAAGGCGGACGCTCAGGATCACCACAAGGCTCAGCACCAGGCCGGCGGTCGCCGTGATCTGGATGAAGGAGGTGTAGAAGCCGCGCTTGCCCTGCGGGGCATGCTCGGCGACGTAGGTGGCGGCGCCGCCGTATTCGCCGCCCAGGGCCAGGCCCTGGATCAGGCGCATCAGCACCAGGATGATGGGCGCGGCGATGCCGATGACCGCATAAGGCGGCAACAGGCCGACGACGAAGGTCGACAGACCCATCAGCAGCATGGTGACGAGGAAGGTGTTCTTGCGCCCCCAAAGATCGCCCAGCCGCCCGAAGACGATGGCGCCGAAGGGCCGCACCGCAAAGCCGGCGGCGAAGGCCATCAGGGCGAAGATGTAGCCGGTGGTTTCGTTGACGCCTGAGAAGAACTGGACGGTGATGATCGCCGCCAGAGAGCCGTAGAGATAGAAGTCGTACCACTCGATGACGGTGCCGACCGATGAGGCGAGGATGACCAGGCGATCGCTGCGATCGACGGTGTGCTCCTCTCCTCCGGACGCAAGGGGTGCGTCGGTTGCCATGATCCATTTCCTCCCGTGTCGCCGTTATCGGCCGTTCTGCACATCCTTCAGGATGCGTGGACGCCGACATTGACCGAGAGCGGGGCGGGTGGAGAGAGCGACTTTGGTCGAGGATCGTCGGTCGCCAAGGCGACCTTGGGGTCGAGGATCGCCGGTCGCCAAGGCGACCTTGGGGTCGAGGATCGCTGGCGATCAGCCGTCGATGGAGATGACCGGGCCGAGCTTGGGTTGCGCCTTGCCGCGCCGGGCGCTGCGACGCTTCAGCCAGGCGCGGATGCGGGTCTGGATCGGATTATCGATCGCGAAGTGGAAGGCGAAGGCGAAGGCGACCGCCGCCACGACGCCCAGGCCCCACAGGCCCCATTGAACAAAGAGGGGCAAGGCGACGCGCGCCTCGACCGCATTGACCACGCCGAACCAGACGATGCGGACCACCTCGTTGGAGATGAACATGGAGAAGGAGACCATGGCGGCGGTCTCCACCCACTTCGAAGGCTTGGTCACAGGCACGGCGCCGGCGGCCAGGATGATGATCGAGATCAGGGTCAGGGCGACGAGGGCGTGCTTGTCGTGAAGCTGAAGCGCGAAGAAGCCGACGGCGGCCAGCACCCCGGCCCATCCGGCCAGGCGCGGGGCGATCCAGACCTTCTGGGCGAACCAGGCTAGGCACATGCCCAGGAAGAACAGCGGCAGGGCGCGGATGATGCCGTAGCGCATCGGCATCTGATAGACGGGATAGCCGAGGAACGACCAGCACAGCTGGTTGGCGATCAGATAGACGCCGACACCGACGGCCAGGGCCGACCACGGACCCAGACGCATCAGGCCGCGAATGATCCAGGGGAAGGCCAGATAGCAGCCAATCAGGGCCGAGATTGACCAGGTCGGGGCGTTCCAGCCCAGGCCGCCGTGCACGCCATAGGATTGCAGCAGCAGCAGCTGAGCCGGCAACTGATCCCAGGCGAACCATTCGGGATTGCGGGGCGGCGAGCCGGCGGCGGTCGCCAGCAGCACGAAGCCGACTAGCGACAAACCCATGATCAGATGCGCGGGGACGACGCGCAGGAACCGCTTCAGGAAGAAGTCGCCGGGCGACATTCGACCCTTGTCCACCGCCGCGCCATAGACGCGCATCAGCACATAGCCGCTGTCGATCAGGAAGAAGTTGGTCAGCAGGAAGCCGCCGCGTTCGAAGATCGGATTGATCAGATGGGCGAGCGGCTCGGGCCCTGCGGCCTGGAAGTGATGCAGGATGATCAGGAAGGCCACGATGAAACGCAGCGCGTCCAGCCAGCCGCCGCGGGCGATCTGAACTGTCTCATTGCGGGTCGAAATCAGGGACCAGGGCATCGTCAGCGCCTCCTTTGATCCCTCCACCGCAAGCGTCGGGCCAGTTCGCCTGTCAGGCGAACATCACGACAGCACCAGACGCATGAACTCCTCGCGGGTGCGGGGGTCGTCGCGGACGACGCCGATCAGATGGCTGGTCGACAGGCTGGCGCCCGGCGCATTGACGCCGCGTAGGGTCATGCAGCTGTGTTCGGCCTCGATGACCACGCCGACGCCGTGCGGCTTCAGCACGGTCTGGATGGCCTCGGCGATCTCGGAGGTCATCTTCTCTTGGATTTGCAGGCGCCGCGCGAAGCCGCGCACGACGCGAGCCAGTTTGGAGATGCCGACGACGCGGTCCGTCGGCAGATAGGCGACGTGCGCCTTGCCCACGACCGGCAGCATGTGGTGCTCGCAGAAGCTGACGAAGCGGATGTCCTTCAGCACGACCAGCTGGTCGTAGCCGCCGGTCTCCTCGAAGGTCTTCTCCAGATAGGAGAGCGGATCGACCTCATAGCCCTGGAAAAGCTCGCGGTAGCTCTTGGCGACGCGGGCGGGGGTTTCCAGCAGACCTTCGCGGTCCGGGTTGTCGCCGGCCCATTCGATCAGGGTGCGGACGGCGGCTTCGGCGTCGGCCTGGGAGACTTTGGAGGCGGGGGCGTCGGTCATGGCGGCCTAGATAGCGGAGCGCTTGAGGGAAGGGGAGAGGGCGAGCCGTCCCATTACGAGGCGGACGCGCGTTCAGACGGTGGAGTCGGAAAAAGAGAGTCTAATTCGTCTAATTCGTCTGAAATCGAATGGCTGGCGCTCCCCAAGGCGAAGGCGGGGAAGTCGGCATCGAAGCGGCGCCGTTCAAGGCCGCCGACGAGATTTTTCCATGGTCAGGTCTGCGCGAAGACGCGTGTGGTTAGCGGCCTGTTAACCATCCTGTCGGCATTTTCTGCCCAGTAGTTTGCGGGGAGCAGCCGATGAACGGCGCGGAAGTTCTGGACGTCGGGCGCGACGCCATCTGGCTGACGATCCAGCTGTGCCTTCCGGTGCTGCTGGTCGGGCTGGTGGTCGGCGTGGTGATCGGCCTGTTTCAGGCCCTGACGCAGATTCAGGAACAGACCCTGATCTATGCGCCCAAGATCATCGCCATCTTCGTCAGCCTGATTCTGTTCCTGCCGCTGATGGGCGCCCTGTTGGGCGGCTTCATGCGCCAGATCGCGGCCCGCATCGCGGGGATGTAGTGGACGCTTATGCGACCGCTGATCAGGTCTGGGCCGGGGGGCTGATCTTCGCCCGGATCGCGGCGATCCTGATGCTGATCCCCGGCTTTGGCGAGGCCTATGTGCCCCCGCGCGTGCGATTGTCGCTGGCGCTGGTCATCAGTCTGGCGCTGTGGCCGGTGGTGCGCGGTTCGCTGCCGGGCCTGCCGGACAGCATGGGGCTGATGGTCGGGTGGATCATCCGCGAGGTGGTCGTGGGCCTGATGATCGGCCTGCTGCTGCGCATGTTCATGAGCGCCCTGGCGACAGCGGGCGAGATCGTGTCGTTGCAGACGACGCTCAGCTTCGCCCAGACCGCCAATCCGATGCAGGCTCAGCCGGGTTCGACCATCGCCGCCTTTCTGGCCCTGCTGGGGGTGACGCTGCTGTTCGCCACCGACACCCACCACCTGTTCATCGCCGGCATGGTGGGCTCGTATCGGCTGATCTCGCCGGCCCAGCCGCTGATGATGGCCGACTTCACCCAGATGGCCGTGCGGACCCTGGGCGACAGCTTTATGCTGGGGGTGCAGTTGTCGGCGCCGGTGCTGGTCTTTGCTTTGATCTTCAACCTGGCGTCCGGCCTGGTGGCGCGGGTCATGCCGTCGTTCCAGGTCTATTTCGCCGCCGCGCCCTTGAGCGTGATCCTGGGCCTGTCGATCTTCGCGCTGAGTCTGGGTGCGCTGGGCACCCTCTTCATCGACCGCTACCGCCGTCTGGCGGAGTATTTCGTGCTGGGAGGCCCTGGTGGCTGAAGGCGCGGATCCCGAGTCGAAAACCGAAGAGGCGACCCCGCGAAAGCTTGAGGACGCCCGAAAGAAGGGCGATGCGGCCAAGTCGCCCGACGTCGCCCAGGTGCTGTCGCTGGCGGGGGCGGCGGCGGTGATCCTGATGGGGGGAGGCTGGTTCGCCTCGTCCATCGCCGAACAGATGCTGCCCTTCATCGCCGCCCCGCACGAGATGCTGGGGGTGCTGAACTCGGGCGCGGGCAACCAGATCATGGTGCGCGCCGTCTGGGCCGTGGCGCCCTTTTTGGGAGCCGTCATGCTGGCGACCATCCTGGGCGGAGTCGGGGGCAATGTCGCCCAGTCAGGCCTGATCTTCACGGCCGAAAAGCTGAAGCCCAAATGGTCGGCGGTCAGTCCGATGCAGGGGTTCAAACGCATCTTCGGCCCCGACGGCCTGGCGCAGTTCGTCAAGACCTTCCTGAAGCTGATCGCCGTGTGCGCCGTGTGCTGGATGGTGTTGAAGCCGCATCTGCGCGAGTTCGAGAACATGGCCGCGATCAGCCCGCTGGCGATCCTGCCGCTGGCGCGCGACATGGCGATCTCGCTGTTCGTGGCCTCGATCATCCTGCTGGGCGCCACGGCCGGAGCCGACTTCATCTGGCAGAAGATGCGCTTCGCCAAGCGGATGCGCATGACCAAGGAAGAGCTGAAGGAAGACTTCAAACAGTCCGAAGGCGACCCGCACATCAAGGCCAAGCTGAAGCAGATCCGCATGCAGCGCAGCCGCCAGCGGATGATGGCCAATGTGCCCAAGGCCACCGTCATCGTGACCAACCCGACCCACTATTCGGTCGCCCTGCGCTATGAGCCGGATCAGGGCGACGGGGCGCCGATCTGCGTGGCCAAGGGCGTCGACGCCTTGGCCCTGCGCATCCGCGAAGTGGCGACCGAGCACGGCGTGCCGATCGTCGAGAACGTGCCGTTGGCGCGCGCCCTGTACGCCACCGTCGAGGTGGACGAGGTTATTCCGCGCGAACATTTCGACGCCGCCGCCAAGATCATCGGCTTCGTCTTCCAGTCCCGTAAGCGCCGGTAAGGCGGCGTCAGGATTTGGGCGTATGATCGCAACACTGATTCGCGAGGCTGTATGACGTCCACCCGCCGCCCTTCGTTCGACCTGTTGTCCGGCGTGATGGCGTTCGGCGTCGTGGCGGCGATTGCGGCGTTGGCCTATCCGGCGTTTCGCGCCAACCCGACCTCGGCGCCGGGACTGGTGCTGATCCTGACCGTGGGCGCGATCGCCCTGATCGGTCTGTTCGGCTTCCGCCGGGCGGCGGACGCCAAGCCGAGCAGCGATGCGGCCATCGAGGTGCTGGACGCCATGGCCGAACCGGCGGCGCTGGTCTGGGATTCAGGACAGATCCTGGCCTTCAACGCCGCCTGGTCCGAGGCCAATGGCGCGACCGGCGCCCTGCCGCGCGGCAAGTCGGCCCAGGCCCTCTACATGGCCTTCGCCCAGGCGCGCAAAGGCGAGCCGGGCCGCGCCATCGTCATGATTGGACAGCGCGAGGTCGAGGTCGTCATCGGCCAGATCGGCGATGGAAAGACGGGCGAGGGCAGGTTCCTGATGCGCGCGGCGCCGGACGCCGTCCTGCCCATCGCCGCCGCGCCCGTCCACACGCCGGCCGCCGCAGCGACCGGCGAGGCGCGGGCCATGGCCGCCGGGGCGCCGTTCGGCTCGGCCGTGATCGGCGGCGACGACCTGTTTTCCGGCCGCGCGGAAGAGGCCAATCCGGCGCTTGCCGTTCTGACCGGACCGGGGGCGGCGCGCGATGCAGCCTTTGGTCATCTGTTCGATCCGGGCGGAATCGCCGAGGCGCGGCTGAAGCTGGCGGGCGGATCGTCGGGCCCGATCGAACTGGTCGCGCGGGCCTACCCCGACAAGATGCTGCATCTGTATGTGGCGCCCGAGGGCGACAAGCGGCGGATCTGGCTGTTCGACGTCTCGGGTCAGAAGTCGATGGAGCTTCAGCTCAACCAGGCCCAGAAGATGCAGGCGGTGGGCCAGCTGGCCGGGGGCGTGGCGCACGACTTCAACAATCTGCTGACGGCGATCCAGCTTCAGCTGTCGGGTCTGCTGGAACGGCACCCCGTGGGCGATCCTTCGTACGAGGGTCTGAACGAGATCCGTCAGACGGCCATTCGCGCGGCGGATCTGGTGCGCAAGCTGCTGGCCTTCTCGCGCAAGTCGACGGTGCGGCGCGAGCGGCTGGACCTTGGCGAACTGGTCGGCGAGTTCGCCATCCTGCTGCGGCGGCTGCTGCGCGAGGACGTGCGGCTGGAGACCGACTACGGACGCGACCTGCCGATCGTGCTGGCCGACAAGTCGCAGCTGGAGACGGCAGTGATGAACCTGGCCGTCAATGCGCGCGACGCCATGCGCGGCGTGGTCGAACCGGGCGCCGGCGTCGTCACCATCGCCACGCGCCGCCTGACGGGCGACGAGGCGCGAGCCCTGGGCTGGGTCGATGCGCCGACGGACGAGGTGGCCCTGATCGAGGTGTCGGACACCGGACCCGGCGTGCCGCCCGAACTGGCGGACAAGATCTTTGAACCCTTCTTCACCACCAAGGCGGTGAACGAGGGCACCGGCATGGGCCTGGCCACCGTCTATGGCATCGTGCAGCAGGCGGGCGGCCATATCACCGTCAGCAATATCGAGGGGGCTGGAGCCGCCTTCCGCATCTTCCTGCCGGCGGCGGGCGAGGCGGAACTGGCCGAGGTTCAGCCGGTCGAGGTCAAGGCCAAGGCGCCGCGCGACCTGTCGGGCGCCGGCCGCATCCTGTTCGTCGAGGACGAGGACGCCGTGCGCGGCATCGCCGCCCGGCTGCTGCGCCAGCGCGGCTATGAGGTGATCGAGGCCGCCGACGGCGAGGAGGCCCTGCTGCTGGCCGAGGAACACGCCGGCCAGATCGACATGATGATCTCCGACGTCATCATGCCGGGGCTGGACGGGCCGTCCTTGCTGAAGAAGGCGCGCAAATATCTGGGCGACGCGCCGGTCATGTTCATCTCGGGCTATGCCGAGAGCGACTTCTCGGACCTGCTGCAGGACGAGACGGGTGTGTCCTTCCTGCCCAAGCCGCTGGACATCAAGACCCTGGCCGAACGGGTGAAGCAGGAGCTGCACGCGGGCTGATCGCCCGCATGAAGGGCGGGGGTCAGGCCGCGCGGCGAAGCGCGGACGGCGCCTTGACATAAAGGCCCCGGCGGCCGTTCACGGCGCGGAAGGCGACCGTCTCGCCTTCCAGACTTTCGTCCACGCCCAGAAGCAGGCACCCGTCATCGACCAGGCGGCGCTCCAGCCCGTCGAGAAGACGCGCCCGGCGCGACGGCTCCATATCGGCCATGACATTGCGGCAGAAGATGACGTCGAAACGGGCGTCATCGGTCGGTTCGTCCAGCAGGTTGGCGCGACCGAAACGCACGGCGTCGGCCAGTTCGGCCTTGACGATCCACTGGTCTTCCCGCGGTTCGAACCAGCGCAGCATGGTCTTGGCCGTAAGCCCGCGCTGAATCTCGAAGCCGGTATAGAGGCCCGAGCGCGCCTTCTCGATCGCGCGTTGCGACAGGTCGGTGGCGACCAGATCGACATCGACGCCGATCTCCCTGGCCGTCATGGCGATGGACCAGGCCTCCTGGCCGGTCGAGCAGCCGGCCGACCAGATCTTGATCCGTCCGTCGGGCCGCGCCTTGGACAGGGCCGGCAGCAGTTCGGTTTCGAGAATGCGGAAGGGGGTGCGGTCGCGACGGAACCAGGTCTCGGCGTTCAGCAGGGCCTCGATCACCGACCAGGCCAGCGAGGCGACCGGATTGGCCCACAGGTTCGTCAGCAGAGCCTCGACATTGGCGTAGCCCTCACGCCGCGCGATCGGACCCAGCCGGTGTTCAGCCAGGTGGATCCGATCCCGCGACAGCCGATAGCCGGCGCGGGTGGCGAGAAGGGACTGCAGCTTGTCGAAGTCCTCTGGGGTCATGCGGCGATCGCTCCGACCTCCGTCAGCTTGGACTGCAGGATTTCGCCGTCGAACGGCTTCATCACATAGTCGTCGGCGCCGGCGGCCAGGGCTTCGGCGATCCGCTCGGGGCGGGTCTCGATCGTGCAGAACAGCACCTTGGGTTGCCTGCCGCCCGGCATGGCGCGCAGGCGACGCAGGAAGGTGATCCCGTCCATCACGGGCATGTTCCAGTCCACCAGCAGGACGTCGGGCATGGCGCCGGTGCAATAGGCCAGGGCTTCGGAGCCGTCCGCCGCCTCATCGACCTCATAGCCCAGGCCCTCGACGATGCGGCGCGCAACCTTGCGGATGATGCGGCTGTCGTCGACGATCAGGCAGGTTCGGAAGTCCAAGGTCGATCCCTCAATGACACGACGGCTTTCGCCCGTGGCGCATGGACTGTTTTTATCTCAAACGCCAGTTAATGAGTCGTTTGGAAACGCCTCAGGCAGGCATTCGCGCGACCAGTGCGACCTTTCCGTCTTCAACCTTGACGCGTAGAGCGCCGCCGGCCTCGTTCACGGTCAGCCACAGCCAGTAGGGCTGGATCCATTGACCGGCCAGGCCCTCGACCAGGCGTTCGCCGGCCAGACCCGTGACGGCCTCGGGCTTCAGCCGGGCGCGGGCGCCCTCGGCGAAGCCTTCCAGATAGAGCAGGCCGTTTTCCACCCGCGACTGAATGGTGGCGACGCCGCCCATCGGCAGGGCGCCGACGGTCAGATAGGCGAGGTTGGTCAGGGCGCGGGCCTGGGGCTTGGTGAACTCGCCGTCGGCGATGCGCCAGTCGAGCGAGGCGCGGCCCCCCTGGACCATGCCGGACACCAGGCCTTCGATCTCGCGGGCTGTGAACTTCTCGCTGGTGGTGGCGGCGCCGAAGGCGACGCGAGCGAAGTGAACCAGGGCGACCATCTTCCTGGCGCTCTGCTCGATCAGGGCCAGGGCGTCGTCGCGCATGTCCTGAGCTGTCGGGTCCTGCATCAGGTCGAGGCCCGAGACGATGGCGCCCGACGGGCTGATGAAGTCATGGCACAGCTTGGCCGCGATATAGGTCGCCAGCTCCGTCCCATCGACCGGAAGGTCCAGCGGAGCGGCGTCTGTGTCGTGGGGGGAGGTCATGATGTCTGGCGCGCTCAGGTCACAGTTCGTGTCGCGCGCGAAGTTGGAGTGATTTGCCGGTTCATGGAACCGCCCGGATGGTCTATCGACCCGCCAATGACGACCTCTTCCACACCTGCTCTTGAGCGCGATCTGACGTCCGGCGCGCTGTCCCTGGCCATCGCCGAGATCGCAGAGGAGGCCGCGCGGCTGATCCTGCCCTATTGGCGCGCAGGCACGGCGGTCGAGACCAAGTCCGACGACAGCCCGGTGACCCAGGCCGACCGGGCGGCCGAAGCCCTGATCCTGGAACGGTTGGCGGCCCTGTATCCGGGCGTGCAGACGGTGGCGGAGGAAGCCGTGTCGGCCGATGGCGCGCCTGAAACCGCCGAGGACTGGTTCTGGCTGATCGATCCGCTGGACGGCACGCGCGGCTTCGTGCGCGGCGGCGAGGCCTTCACCGTCAATATCGCCCTGATCCATGACGGCTATCCGGTCGCGGGCGTGGTGACGGCGCCGGCGACGGCGACGACCTGGCGCACCGACAAGCCCGAGGGCGGCGCCTTTCGGCGTCAGTTCGGCGCCCTTCAGGCCGGCGAGGCGCATTCGGGCGAGGACTGGCGTCCGATCCGGGTGCGCGACCGGCCGCAGGAAGGCATGGCCCTGCTGAGCCACAGCGTCACCGACGAAGAGGCGACGCGTCTGGCCGCCCGTCACGGCTGCTCGCGCTGGCAGGGGACGGATTCGTCGCTGAAGTTCTGCCTGATCGCCGAGGGGCGGTTCGACGCCTATCCGCGCACCGGTCCGACCTCGGAATGGGACACCGCAGCAGGCCAGGCGGTGTTGGAAGCCGCCGGCGGACGGGTTCTGGCCGATGACGGGCAGCGGATGGCCTATGGCAAGACGCGGTTCCTGAACGGGGCCTTCGTCGCCATGGGCGGCTGAGGTCTAGGACCTCAACAACGCCTCGGCGCGGTCGGCGAGGGCGTCGACGCCCATTTCCCGGGCCGTCATCGCCGCCTCGCCCAGGATCAGCCCCAGATCGGTCGGGACGACGCCGCCAAGCCGATGCCGCGCCAGCATGATCTCGGCCATGCCGATCTGATCGGCGGCCCAGTCGAGCGGCGTCGCCGTCGCCATGCGCGCCCGCAACCGGGTCTCCAGCGTCATCAGGGCGGTCAGGTTCTTGACCGCCTCTGCCAGTGCCACCTCACGCGTGATGCGCCGCTCGCGCGCCAGGGCGCCGATGATCAGTTCGCCGCCCTGCGTCAGGGCCTCCGCCTGGGTCAGCAGCATCAGCGGCTGGGCGTCGTCGCCGACGCGAAGCACCTGGATCGCGGCCCAATCCAGCGGGCTGTGATCCGGCGTGAACTGATCGGCGGCGGCGTCGAACATGATCCGCCCCTGATTGCGGGCCTCGTCATGCCCCGCGATGGCGGCCAAGGCCGACAGGCCAGCGCCGCATAGAGCCAGGGCGCGGGCGCGGGTCAGGGGGCGATGGTCAGGGGATGCGGCCTCGACCAGGGCGCCCAGGTCGCGGCCGGCCTGATCCAGAAGATGCACGTCGCGCTGCACCACGCCCATTTCCAGCGACAGGGCCGCGCGATCCATACGCAGATCCATGTCCTCGGCGTCGTCTCTGCGCACCGCCTCATCCATCAAGACAGCCGCCTGATGAAGGCGGGCGATGTCGCCGCTCAGCCGGGCGGTGCGGACCGTCAGCCGGGCGTGAAGCGCGGCCATGCTGATCGCGATGCGTCGGCTGCGCGGCTGTCCGACCGCCGCAAGGGTCGTCGCCGCGCGATCCAGACGGGCGGGATCGCCGCACAGATCAAAGCGCAGCATCAGCACCGCCGCCTTGGCCATGGCCGCCCGCGCGATCTGATCCTCGCCCACCGCTGAACGCGCCAGGCTGTCTGCGCAGCGTTCGGCCCGGTCCAGACTGTCGGCGGCGCCGGTGCGCCGGGCGTGTTCACGCCACAGGGCGCAGGCGCGGTTCTCGGTCTCGAAGGGACGGGCGCAGGAGACGCGTCCGGCGTCCGTGGCTTCGCGTCTCGCCTCGGCGCGCAGCAAATCCGCGCCGATCAGTTCGACCCAGCCCAAGTCTTCGCTCTCTCGCGCCTGGGCGAAGAGTTTTCGAAGATCACGGCCGAATTCGAACATGCTGGACCTCGGTTATCCCGCTTCGGGACGCAGACTGCGTCACCTGCGGCGTCCAATGCAAACGCAGCGCCGGGAATGCGGTTCGGCTTGGCCTTAAGCCGGCGACCTAGTCGAGTTTCGGCGTCTTCTGCTGGCAGCGTTGCAGGTTGGCGCGCGCCTCGGGCGCATCGGCGTTGAGCTGACGCACTGCGGCGATGCGCGCGCGGGTCTGATCGGCCTCGGCGGCCGGCGCCGCCTTGCCCGCCGCCGTCGCGGCCTGCATGGCCGCAAGGGACCAGTAGAGCGCGGCGTCATACAGCCGCCGCCCCTGGGCGCTCTCGCCGCCTTCAAGCTCCGACGCGGCCTGGGTCAGGCCCGCACAGCGCACCGCCTCCTCATACGAAACCAACCCCACGGAAGGGGCGGCCTGCAGCATAAAGACGGTGCTGGCGAGGGCGAGAAGCGTCGACATGACCTCAGAATGGCTCAGCTGCGTGACCAAAGGAAGTCGTTTGCGGCGCCGGCCTTAGCCGCGCTCCTTCGTCTTGGTGAAGGCGATCTTGGGGAAGCGTTCGCCGACATAGCCGGTTTCCCAGCTCGACTTGGCCAGGAAGACCGGGGCCTGGTCGATGTCGCGCGCCATCTGGGGACGATATTTGCCGCTGAAGTCCTCGACGTCCGCGTCGGAGCCCTCCGCGCCTGGAGCGATCCAGCGCGCCTCGGCGTAGGGGGAGGGTTCGAAGACCACGTCCAGGCCGTACTCCTCGCCCAGACGGTCGGCCATGACCTCGAACTGCAGCTGGCCCACGGCGCCGACGATGAAGTCCGAGCCGATTTCGGGACGGAACAGCTGGGTCACGCCTTCCTCGGCCAGACCTTCCAGCGCCTTCTTCAGGTGTTTGGCCTTCAGGGGATCCTTCACGCGAACCCGTTGCAGGATTTCCGGCGCAAAGTTCGGCAGGCCGGCGAAACGGACCACGCCGCTCTCCGACAGGCTGTCGCCGACGCGCAGCACGCCGTGGTTCGGAATGCCGATCACGTCGCCGGCGAAGGCGTCGTCGGCCAGTTCCCGATCCGAGGCGAAGAACATAATCGGCGCATTGACCGACAGGGACTTGCCGGTGTTCTGCACCTTCAGCTTCATGCCGCGCTTGAAGGCGCCCGACGCCATACGGAACATCGCGATCCGGTCGCGGTGGTTGGGGTCCATGTTCGCCTGAACCTTGAAGACGAAGCCGGTGACCTCGTTGGATCCCGGTTCGACCTCAGTCTCGACAGGGGCGGGGGCGTTGCGGGTCTCGGGTGGGGATTCCTTTTTGGCCTTCATGACCTTGGGCGCCGGGGCCCAGTCGCCGATGGCCTTCAGCAGTTCGTCGATGCCGAAGTGGCGAAGCGCCGATCCCCACAGTACCGGGGTCATGTGACCTTCCAGGAAGGCCTGGCGGTCGAATGCCGGATAGCCGCCCTCGACCAGTTCGACGGCCTCGGCAAGGTTGTCTTGCTCGCCCGCCTCGAAATACCGGGCCGCCTGGTCCAGCGGCAGGGCGGGGGGGTGTTCGGGATCCTCGGCTGAACCGGCGGCCTTGCGGGTATAGGGCTGGAACCGGCCGGTTCCGACCTCGACCATGCCGCGCAGGCGATTGCCGCTCTCGGCCGGCCACCAGATCGGGGCGGGGTCCAGCTGAAGGCGTGACGCGATGTCGTCCAGCAGAGCCATCGGGTCCTGGGCCTCGCGGTCCAGCTTGTTGATGAAGGTGATGATCGGGATGTCGCGCAGGCGGCAGACCTCGAACAGCTTCAGCGTCTGCGGCTCGATCCCCTTGGCGGCGTCCAGCACCATGATGGCGCAGTCGGCGGCGGTCAGGGTGCGATAGGTGTCTTCGGAGAAGTCCTCGTGCCCGGGCGTATCGAGCAGGTTGAACATCTTGCCGTCGTGCTCGAACGTCATGACCGAGGCGCTGACCGAGATGCCGCGCTCCTTCTCGATCTTCATCCAGTCCGAACGGGTGCGGCGGTTCTCGCCGCGCGCCCGCACCGCGCCGGCCGCACGAATGGCGCCGCCGGCCAACAGGATATGCTCGGTCAGGGTCGTCTTGCCCGCATCCGGGTGGGCGATGATGGCGAAGGTCCGGCGGCGCGCCGCTTCTTCAGGCAGGGTCAAGGAAGACATGGCGCGCGACTACCCTGCCGCGCGCCGAAAGTCACTCGTTGGCGGGAGATGGGGCGGATTCAGAGGGTGTTTGCGGAGGGGTTTCCGGCTCCGGCTCGCTGATCTGAGGCGCTTCGGCGTCTTGCGTGATCTCCGGCAAGGCCTGGCCCTTTTCGATGGCGGCGATCATGCCGCTTGCGAAGATGGAAGCGGCGCCGCCGTGCGGATTGTTAGCCACCGGTTTCAGCACCGCGATCGCCTCTTCCGGCTTGCCGGTTTTCACCAGGGCGTCCGCATAGGGGAAGCGCACCGCCGCCAGTTGAGGGGCGCGATCCAGCGCCAGGCCCAGGGTCAGCAAATCGTTTTCGTTAGGATAGCCGGGCTGGGTCCGACGGAGTTCGGACATCAGCATAAGGGTGCGGTAGTCGTTCTGACCGGCTGCATAGGCGCGAGAGAGATAGCCGCGCGCCTGGACGCGCAGCGCCTGAGCCTGGTCGTCGTCTTCGGCCTCGCGCGCTTGTTTGAGCCGCTCCTGCGCCAGGAACTGCAGGGCTTCGACATGGTTCGGATTGATTTCCAGCAGGCGTTGAAGCGCACGTTCGCCAGCGGCGCGATCGCCGAAATGGAGACCGGCATGGCCGGCTGCGAGCAAGGCCAAGGGATCGTCGCCATGCCGGGCCGCCAGCCTGGCGACCTCTTGGCCCAAGGCCTGGCGATCTTCGTCAGGGACGCCGATCTTGAGCCGTTGATTGATGAGCAGGAGATCATCGGCGGCGGGCGACAGTCGCGTGACGACGATGTCGGCCGTTGGGAACTGGCCGCTGAGCGTTCTGCCCATCAGGCGACCACGGGTGTAGCGTCGAAGCGCGACCTGAAGGTCACGAAGCGACATGCCAGTGGAAGCCTCCATCGCAGCTACGGAGTCCTCACCGCCCGAAACGCGCTTCAGATAGTCTTCCAACTGCTCCAGGCGCGCAGGATCGCTGATGAACCAGTGGGTCAGCAGCCAGGCGATCGGATAGTAGGTCGCTTTCTGACTCTCGGATCGAACTTCACCCGGACGCTTGGTCAGCAGGACATCAAGCGGGATCCAGGTTTCCGCCATAATCCAGTAGGCGCGGTTCTGGTTGAACTGGCCCAGCTGAACTTTCCGATCTCGGACGTCGATGTCTGCGGTCATGTAGTATTCGGCAAAGCCTTCGACGAACCACGCCGGGTAGGATCCGGGGAAGTTGCCCAGCATGAAGTGGTGGGCGTATTCGTGCATCAGGATGTCGTCGCCCGACATCCCGCCGTCGCCGTCGCCTCTGATGGCGACCGCAAAGATATCCTCTTCCGTCGGGAAGTAGGTGCCCATCGTGTTTTCACCGCTCTGCGGGTGCACACGCGTCAGGCCTCGGCGACCGCCGACGAGATAGATCGGCATTTTGCGCTGCGGCTCATCCGAGATCGAGCCGCCGTGTCGGACCTGCATGACACGATCGAAAATCTCGAGTTTTTGGACGTAATCGCGCAGGGCGCGCTCGCCGCCGTCGCTATAGACGATGAAGCGTTCGCTTTCGGCCCGCAGCCAGTCCGCCCGTGCTGGCTGAGCCATTGCGGCAAACACAATCGATCCCACCGCCGAAATGGCGCAGGTTACCAGCTTCGAACTCATACAATCAGTCCCGAACATCCCGTGAGGGCGAAGGTGCAACTTCCACGCGCCGACGTCCAGCCGATTGGTCCACGTAAAATAACCCCTCGCCACGAAGGGCTATCGGAGTCATGCTCGGTTCTGGAGGAGACGATCAGGCCGTCAGAGTCCGACGCTCCCCTCCCGGATCGATCCGGGATAATAGGGAAAGGACAAGGACGATGGCTGTCATCCATCCTCAAGACCGTATCGCCCATGCGCCGCGTGAGCGGGCGCCGCTGCATCCGGCGGTGGGGCTGGTCGTCGGCTTCGGCTTTATCGTAGCCGTGGCGACGCTGGTCCATGTGGTGTTCAACGCCGTCTTCTGACGGCGTTTCAGGCCGCGATCAGGCGGCCAGGCGGTTCCAAACGGCGCGGTCGGCAGAGACGGCGTCGAGGCGACGGCCCTTGGACTGAAGCTGGCGCATCACCTGTTCGGGCAGGGTGCAGAAACGCGGCTCGACCAGGTCGGGATTGCAGGCGGGTGCCGGCGCCGCGAACAGGGCGGCGTTCACGTCCGGGCTGCGCTCGGCGATCAGCCAGGCCAGGCGACGGGCGCGTTCGGGATCGTTGCGGTGAAGCAGCGGGTCCTCGGCGAACAGTTCGCAACCCAGTTCCAGCAGATAGTCCAGACCCAGCTTCTCGAACCGGCGCGCGTCGGCGGGCGTGACCGGGCAGGCCTCGTCCAGGTCGAACACGACATCGTTCAGAAGAAACAGCATGGGCGAGACGCTCGACTGGCCGGACGCGAGTTCGTCCGTAAGCTCACAATAGGCGCCGCCGCTTGCAGTCCCGTTCACGGACGCGGTTAAGAGTTTCTGACCAGCCGGCCGTCGCCTTGTAAGAAAAGCGACGGCGATGACGCGACGTTACCCTTGCGCCAATGTGCGGCCTCAGCTTACCTGATCACGCATTGTTACAGGCCGGCGTCGCGCCGGAGAGAGGCCGTCATGACGACCCATGAAGATCGCGCCGGGCTGAAGATCGCCAGCGAACTGATCGCCCTGATCGAGCAGGATGTACTGCCAGGGCTGGGGCTTGATGCGACGGCCTTCTGGAGCGGGGCGGCGGCGATCTTCGAGCGGTTCGCGCCCGAGAACCGGGCGCTGCTGGCGCGACGCGACGCCTTGCAGGCCCAGATTGACGACTGGCATCGGGCGCGGCGGGGCCAGCCGTATGATGTGGCGGCGTCGCAGGCCTTCCTGAAAAAGATCGGCTATCTGGTCGAGGTGCCGGCGCCGTTCACCGTTGGGACCGAAGGCGTGGACGCCGAGATCGCACGCATGGCCGGGCCGCAGTTGGTCGTGCCTGTGCTGAACGCCCGCTTTCTGCTGAACGCCGCCAATGCGCGGTGGGGCAGCCTTTATGATGCGCTTTACGGCACGGATGCGTTGGGCGACCTGCCGGCCGGCGGCGGCTATGACGCGGCGCGCGGCGCGCGGGTCGTCGCGCGGGCCAAGGCCTTTTTGGACGAGGCGGCGCCGTTGGCGGAGGGTTCGCATACGGATGTCGCCGGCTGGTCGGTAGTTGATGGCGCACTGTCGCCCGCGCTGAAGGATGCGGGACAGTTCGTCGGCTTCACGGGCGAGGCCAGCGCACCCGCCTCGATCCTGCTGGTCAACAACGGGCTGCACATCGAACTGGTGATCGACCGCAGCCACCCGGTGGGGCGCAGCGATGCGGCGGGGCTGGCGGACGTGGTGCTGGAATCGGCCCTGTCGACCATCGTCGATCTGGAGGATTCCGTCGCGGCCGTCGATGCGGCGGACAAGGCCGAGGCCTATCGCAACTGGCTGGGTCTGATGCGCGGCGACCTGTCCGCGACGTTCAAGAAGGGCGGCGAGACCCTGACCCGCGCCTTGGAGCCGGATCGCCAGTGGACCGCGCCGGACGGGTCCTCGGTGATCCTGAAGGGGCGCAGCCTGCTGTTCGTGCGCAATGTCGGGCATCTGATGACGACCCCGGCCATTCGTCTGGCGGACGGGTCGGAGGCGCCCGAGGGGATCATGGACGCCATCGTGACCAGCCTGATCGCCCTGTATGATATCAAAGGTCTGGGCGGGTTCGGCAACAGCGCGACGGGCTCTGTCTACATTGTCAAACCCAAGATGCACGGGCCGGAAGAGGCCGCCTTCACGGACAGGCTGTTCGATGCGGTCGAGGATCTGCTGGCCCTGCCGCGTCATGCGATCAAGGTCGGGGTCATGGACGAAGAGCGGCGGACCTCAGCCAATCTGGCGGCCTGCATCCAGGCGGTGAAGGACCGGATCGTCTTCATCAACACCGGCTTTTTGGATCGCACCGGCGACGAGATCCATACGGCCATGCAGTCCGGGCCGGTAGTGCGAAAGGCGGACATCAAGTCCAGCGCCTGGATCGCGGCCTATGAGGAGAGAAACGTCGCCATCGGCCTGAAATGCGGCCTGTCGGGCAAGGCCCAGATCGGCAAGGGAATGTGGGCGGCGCCGGACCGGATGGCGGACATGCTGGAGCACAAGATCGGTCATCCGAAGTCGGGCGCGAACACCGCCTGGACCCCCTCGCCGACGGCGGCGACCCTGCACGCGCTTCACTATCATGCGGTCGATGTGTTCGCGGTTCAGAAGGATGTCGCCGGGCGCGAGACGCCGGGGCTGGAGGCCTTACTGGCCCCGCCGCTGGCGAATGGCGTCAACTGGTCCGAGGACGAGGTGGCGGCCGAGCTGGACAACAACGCCCAGGGCATACTGGGCTATGTCGTGCGCTGGATCGACCAAGGGGTGGGGTGTTCCAAGGTGCCGGACATCCACGACATCGGCCTGATGGAGGACCGGGCGACGCTGCGGATCAGTTCGCAGCATATCGCCAACTGGCTGCTGCACGGGGTCTGTACGGCCGATCAGGTCGAGGCGGCCTTCCAGCGCATGGCGGCCAAGGTCGATGGTCAGAATGCGGGCGATCCGCTGTATCGGCCGATGGCGGCGGACCCGGAGAACAGTCTGGCCTATCAGGCGGCGCGGGCGCTGGTGTTCGAAGGCGTCGATCAGCCGAACGGCTATACCGAGCCGTTGCTGCATGCCTGGCGGTTGAAGGCCAAGGCGGCTCAGTCCGTCTGACGGGCCCTGGGCGGAGCGAGCGGTTCCGGCATCTCCGCTTCATCGTTGGCCATGACATCGTCGGCGGCGTCGTTGGCGGTTCGGGCAGGGCTTTGCGGGCCGGTCGGTCGCGGTGGCGAGCCGACGCCGTAGCCGAGGCGCTTCAAGGCCTCCTCGCCGTCCAGGCCGAAGGCGGTGCGTAGGCGAAGATCGGTCTGGGGCACCGGCACCTCGACGCCCGCCGCATCCAGGGCATCGGCGATCAGCCAGGTGTAGGCCGCGTGCATGGCCGCCGGGCGTTTGACGGCGTCGCGCGTCGGCCAGACCACCAGTTCGAACGATAGGCCCCGATCGCCGAAGGCCACCAGCCAGACCTGGCTCTTGCGGGCCTCCGTCTCCGGCAGGGTGAAGGGGCTGGCGCGGGCGGCGGCCAGAACCGCATCGCGCACCTGTCCCCGGTCCGAGCCATAGGCGACGGTGAACGGCACATGGATGCGGCGGGTGTCGCCCTTCATCGTCCAGTTGGTGACGGGCTGTTCGATGAAGCGCGAGTTGGGCACCAGGACATTGACGTTGTCGTTGGTGCGGACGCGTGTGGCGCGCGGGCCGATCTCCATGATGGCGCCGCGAATGCCGATGTCCTCGATCTCGATATAATCGCCGACCGATACCATCCGGTCGAAAATCAGGAACAGGCCGGAGACAAACTCCTTGACCACGCCCTGCAGACCCAGACCCACGCCGATGCCCAGCGCGCCGGCGAAGACGGTCAGGGACGACAGGTTCAGCCCTGCCGCCGACAGGGCCGACATGACGCCCACCGCGATGATGCCGTAGCCGGCCAGCCGCTCCAGCAGATAGATCGCCTGACGGCTGCGGTCCGAGCGCTCGCGCACCCGGCGCAGCGACCGCGTCACCAGCCAATGGGCGGCGAAGGCGATCAGCAGGATCACGCCCGCGCTGACCAGACCGCCCAGCGTCAGATTGATCCCGGCGATGCGGGCGATCTGCGACTGCTCAATGGTGTCGAGGTCCAGCTTCTGGATCGGATTGGTCATTGCGTCCTAGAGCGTCCGACGAACGGTCAAGGTTCCGGACCTAGATGGCGAAGTCCTCGGTCGAGAAACGCCCATCCAGCCAGGCGACGATGCGCTCGGCGGCGTCCTCGGGCGACATGGTGGTGGTGTCCACGACGATTTCGGGGCTTTCGGGGGCTTCGTAGGGGCTGTCGATGCCGGTGAAGTTCTTGAGCTTTCCCGCGCGGGCCTTCTTGTACAGACCCTTGACGTCGCGGGCCTCGGCCACCGCCAGGGGCGTGTCGACGTGGACCTCGACGAACTCGCCCTCGCCCAGCAGATCACGGGCCAGGCGGCGCTCGGCGCGGAAGGGCGAGATGAAGCTGACCAGGACGATCAGGCCGGCGTCCACCATCAGTTTGGAAACTTCGGCGACGCGGCGGATGTTCTCGACCCGGTCCTCCTCCGTAAAGCCCAGGTCGCGGTTCAGGCCGTGGCGGACATTGTCGCCGTCCAGCAGATAGGTGTGGCGACCGTCGGCGTGGAGCCGCTTTTCCACCAGATCGGCGATGGTCGATTTGCCCGCGCCCGACAGGCCGGTCAGCCAGACGACGCGGCCTGTCTGGTTCTTGATCGTGGCGCGCGCCGCCTTGTCGACCGACAGCGCCTGCCAGTGGATGTTGTGGGCGCGGCGCAGGGCGAAGTGCAGCAAACCCGCCCCGACCGTGCGGTTCGAGATCCGGTCGATCAGGATGAAACCGCCCAGATCCTTGTTCTGAGCGTAGGAGGCGAAGGCGACGGGGGCGTCCAGGGACAGATTGCAGACGCCGATTTCGTTCAGCTCCAGCCGCTTGGCCGGCTGCTGCTCCAGGGTGTTGACGTTCACCTTGTGCTTGGGCTCGGTGATGGTGGCGCCCACCAGTTTGGCGCCGATCTTGAGCAAGTAAGGCCGGCCCGGCAGCAGGGGTTCGTCGTCCATCCAGACCACCGTGGCCTCGAACTGGTCGGCAGCCTCAGGCGGGGCGTCGGCGCTGGCCAGGACGTCGCCGCGCGAGACATCGATCTCGTCGTCCAGGGTCAGGGTGATTGACTGACCGGCGACGGCCTGATCCAGGTCGCCATCGGCGGTGACGATCCGCGCCACGGTCGAGGCCTTGCCCGACGGCAGGACGCGGACGGGATCGCCTGGGCGCACGGTCCCGGCGGCGATCTGGCCGGAGAAGCCGCGGAAGTCGAGATTGGGCCGGTTGACCCACTGCACCGGCAGGCGGAAGGGGTCGGCCTGAAGAGCGTCCCCGACCTCCAGCGTTTCCAGCAGGGTCATCAGCGGCGGCCCGGCGTACCAGGGCGAATGGGCGCTGGGTTCGGCGATGTTGTCGCCGCGCAGGGCTGACATCGGGATGGCGTCGAAGGCCTGAAGCCCGATCTGGGCGGCGAAGGCGCGGAAGTCGGCGACGATGGCGTCGAACACGGACTGGGACCAGCCCATGAGGTCCATCTTGTTGACCGCCAGGATCACATGGCGGATGCCCAGCAGGCTGACCAGATAGGCGTGACGCCGCGTCTGGGTCAGGACGCCCCGACGCGCGTCGATCAGGATGACGGCGGCGTCGGCGGTCGAGGCGCCGGTGACCATGTTGCGCGTGTACTGTTCGTGGCCGGGCGTATCGGCGACGATGAATTTGCGCTTCTCAGTCGAGAAGAAGCGATAGGCCACATCAATGGTGATGCCCTGTTCCCGCTCGGCGGCCAAGCCGTCGACCAGCAGGGCGAAGTCAATGTCGCCGCCCTGGGTGCCGACGCGGCGACTGTCCGCCTCCAGCGCCGCCATCTGATCCTCGAAGATCATCTTGGAGTCGTACAGCAACCGGCCGATCAGGGTGGACTTGCCGTCGTCCACGCTGCCGCAGGTGATGAAGCGAAGCAGGCTCTTGTGCTGGTGGGCGTCCAGATAGGCGTCGATGTCGCGGGCGATTAGGTCCGATTGGTGGGCCATCAGAAATAGCCCTCCTGCTTCTTCTTCTCCATCGAGGCGGACTGGTCGTGGTCGATCATCCGGCCCTGCCGCTCCGAGGTGGTGGTCAGAAGCATTTCCTGAATGACCTCGGGCAGGGTCGCGGCCGTGCTCTCGACCGCCCCGGTCAGGGGGTAGCAGCCCAGGGTGCGGAAACGGACGGACTTCATCTGGGGCGTCTCGCCGGGGCGCAGCCGGAACCGGTCGTCATCGACCATGATCAGGGCGCCGTCCCGCTCAACCACCGGCCGTTCGGCGGCCAGATACAGCGGCACGATGGGGATCCGCTCCAGGTGGATGTATTGCCAGACGTCCAGCTCGGTCCAGTTTGAGATCGGGAAGACGCGGATGCTCTCGCCGGGCTTTTTGCGCGTGTTGTAGAGCCGCCAGAGTTCGGGGCGCTGGTTCTTTGGGTCCCAACGGTGTTCTGCGGTGCGGAAGGAGAAGATCCGCTCCTTGGCGCGCGACTTCTCCTCGTCGCGCCGGGCGCCGCCGAAGGCTGCGTCGAAGCCGTAATGGTTCAGGGCCTGTTTCAGACCTTCGGTCTTCCACAGGTCCGTGTGCAGGGCCGAGCCGTGATCGAAGGGGTTGATGCCGCGTGCGAGGGCGTCGGGGTTCTGGTGGACCAGCAGCTCGACGCCCAGATCGGCCGCCGCCTGTTCGCGCATCGCGTACATGGCGCGAAACTTCCACGTCGTGTCGACGTGCAGAAGCGGGAAGGGCGGCCTGGACGGATAGAAGGCCTTCTTCGCCAGATGCAGCATGACGGCCGAGTCCTTGCCGATCGAATACAGCATGACCGGGCGCTCGGCCTCGGCCGCCACCTCGCGCAGGATGTGGATGCTCTCGGCCTCCAGGCGCTGAAGGTGCGTCAGGCGCGGCGCGGACAGGGTTGGGTTCGCAGTCAGAATGGCAGTATCCACCGAAGGTCTCCGTCGAGCGGAGGTGACAACGCCAATGTGCGACGTAAGACAAGCGATTGATACTGCCACGTCCTGTGAGATTTCCGACCTGACGGGCAAGAGGTCTAAGAACAGCGTTGTGACGTAGAGGAACCAGGGTCGCGGAAAGCGGCTTATGGCATCAAAACGGAAACGCCCATGTCCAGTCTGAAATCCCTCGCCGCATCCGCCGCCGCCGCGATCGCGCTGGCGGGATGCGTGACCGCACCGTCCCCGTCCGAATATCGCGCGCCGCAGCCGGCCAAGCCGGTGGATGTACAGCGTCTGTGGTCCGGGCGCTGGCACGAGATTGCGCGCCTGCCGGATCGGCTGACCGACGGCTGCGTCGCCGGGGCGTCGATCTATACGCCGGTGGAGGGCACGCGCGTCGATGTGCGCGACACCTGTCAGGTCGGCACGCCGGACGGCAAGGAAAAGGCCATCGGCGGGCGAGGCGAGATCCTCGATCCGGGCACAAACGCCAAGCTGAGGGTCAAATATCTGGCCGGGTTCGTGACCTGGGACTATTGGGTGCTGGACCGGGCGGACGACTACAGCTGGTTCATCTCGGCTGATCCGACCTTCAATCGGCTGTTCATCTACACGCGCGACTTGCCAAACGAGCAGCAGGTGCGCGCCCTGACCGAACGGGCGCGGGCCCTTGGTTATGATGTCAGTCGTCTGGAGTTCCCGGCCCAACCGGCGCGGTAAGGATCAAAGACCATGCGCTCGCCACGGACGGTTTTGTTCGCCTCGACACTGCTCGCGACGGTGATCGGTCTAGGAGCCTGCGCGGGTGGGACAGCCTTGCCCGTCGCGGCGGGGTTTGGTCCGGACCCGCAACTGCCGGCGGCGCGTCAGGGCTTTCTGCCCACCGTCAATATCGCCCCGGCGTCGAGCTGGCCCGAAGGCGCGACGCCGGTCGCGGCGGCGGGTTTGCGCGTACAGGCGTTCGCGACACGCCTGAATCACCCGCGCTGGCTCTATCGCCTGCCCAACGGCGATATTCTTGTCGCGGAGTCGAATGCGCCGCCCAAGCCCGAAGACAAGAAAGGCGGTCTGCGTGGCTGGGTGATGGGCAAGGTCATGGCCAAGGCCGGCGCCGGTGTCCCGAGCCCCAACAAGATCGTCCTGCTGCGGGACGCGGACGGCGATGGGGCGGCGGAGATCAAGACCGATTTCCTGACCGGACTGAAGTCGCCGTTCGGCATGGCTCTGGTCGGCGACCGGCTGTATGTCGCCAACGCCGATGCGGTGGTGGCCTTTCCGTATCGGAGCGGCCAGACGCAGATCGACGCTGCGGCGACGAAGATCGCGGACCTGCCCGCCGGCCGCAATCACCACTGGACCAAGAGCCTTGTCACCAGCCCGGACGGCCGGCGGCTTTATGTCGGGGTCGGATCCAACTCCAACGTCGGCGAAAACGGCCTGGACGAGGAAGTCGACCGCGCCGCCATCCTGGAGATCGATCCCGCGACGGGCGCACGGCGGGTCTATGCCTCGGGCCTGCGCAATCCGGTTGGCATGGACTGGAACCCGCAGACCGGCCAGCTGTGGGTAACGGTCAACGAGCGTGATGAAATCGGCGACGATCTGGTGCCCGACTATATGACTTCGGTCACGCCGGGCGCCTTTTACGGCTGGCCGTGGAGCTATTACGGTCAGACGGTCGATACGCGTCCGCCCGCCAATCCTGCGATGGTCGCGCGCGCGATCCGGCCGGATTACGCCCTGGGCGCGCACACGGCGTCGCTGGGGCTGACGTTCGGACAAGGCGCGAGCCTGTTGCCGCCAGCGCTCCGCTCGGGCGTTTTCGTCGGCCAGCATGGATCGTGGAACCGCAGCGTGCGCAGCGGCTACAAGGTGATCTTCGTGCCGTTCGTCGATGGACGTCCCGCCGGGCCGCCGCAGGATGTTCTGACCGGATTTCTGAACGCCCAGGGTCAGGCTCAGGGCCGGCCCGTGGGAGTGCAGATCGATCGGCAAGGCGCGCTGCTGGTTGCCGATGATGTGGGCAATGTCATCTGGCGCGTTAGCGGGGCCTGAACCTCGATCATAAAAAAAGCCCCGGCCGAAACCGGGGCTTTCCATTATTCTGCTGAGATCAGTTCAGCGGCTGGACCGTGATCGCCGGAGCGGCAGGCGTGGTCACGACGGGAGCCGGGGTCGAAGCTGCGGGCGCGGTGTTCAACTGGCGGGTGCTCGACGTCGAGGCGGCCGGCGCGGTGTAGGGTTGCGGACCCGAAGGCGTAGCCGGCGTCTCAACACGGGCGGCGGCGGGCCGTTCAACGGCCGGCGCAGCGCGACGGGCCACGGGTTCGGTGCGGCGAGCGACCGGCGCAGGCGCGGCGGCCGGCGTCGGGGTCGCAGCCGGCGTCGGCGCGACCTCGGCCGGGGCGGGCGTGACCGGCGCCTGGGCGGCCGTCATCGCGGCGGGCGCGGTCTGCATGGCCGGTGCGGCGGTCTCGGCGGGTTGGGCCGGAGCGGCCTGTTCGCCGCCCATCATCATGGCGACGCCGCTGCCAAGCAGCGCCACCGCGCCGATCGGGGCCAGGATCATCCAGGTCTTCACCGACTTCTTGGACTTGGTCGTGCGAGCGTAACGCGGGACGAAGGTCGTGTCGTCAGCGCGGGCTTCGGTATTGGCGTTGGCATAGGTCATAGACATTGTTTCTGTCCTCCATAACGTCGATCAACCAACCCGCCGTTCCGCAACGGCGTTCCGCGTAAAGCGCAAAAGCCCCGAAGAAACACCGTTTCCGCCCGGAATGGGGCGAAGACCGTGCGCGAGGCCGCCGCATTTGCCGTCAATGCGGCAATAAAAAGCAGGACGGTGCTCTGGATTTCCGCCGCGTCAACCGAACAAATGGATCACGGCTGGACGGCAATTCGTCAGGTTCGCGAAGGATTGCGGACCCTACGGTTGACCCGACCGGCCGCCTTCGTCCATCACCGGACCGGGTGGAACACGCATTGACCGGAGTACGGCGCGCATGGGTTTTGTAGCCAATATCCGTAGGGATGTCCGGTTCGCGCGCGGCCTGTTCCGTCTGTTGAAACGCATCAAGCCGATCGAGTTGGACAGCGACGTCCTGCTCTGCGACGACTTCGAAGAAGCCGTCGACAAATTCGCCGACAACATCGCCATCGACGACGGTCAGCGCGCCCTGACGTATCGCGACCTGGACGCCATGGCCAACCGCTTCGCCCACTGGGCCAAGAACCGGGGCCTGCGTCGCAGCGACACCATCGCCCTGATGATGACCAACCGGATCGAGTATCTGGCGGCGTGGATCGGCTTCTCCAAGGTCGGCATCGCGACGGCCCTGATCAACACCAATCTGAACGGGCAGGGGCTGGCCCACTGTCTGGCCATCTCCAAGGCGTTCAACGTCGTCGCGGACGAGGATTGCTGGCGTCAGATCGAGGAGGCGCGGCCTCTGGTCGATCACAACCTGGCGCTCTGGGTTCTGGGCCTGACTGACGATCTGGAGACCAGCGACCGTCGCGGCCTGGACAAGCCCGTGCGCGGCGGGTCTTCGGTGCGACCGTCCAAGTCGGCGCGCGAAGGCCTGACCAACCGCGACACCGCCCTTTATATCTACACCTCCGGCACGACCGGTCTGCCCAAGGCCGCGCGCATCCCGCATTCGCGCGCCCGCACCTATATGCGCGCCTTCGCCGGCGCCACGCGTTCGACGCCCGAGGACCGGATCTTCAACGTCTTGCCGCTGTATCACTCGACCGGCGGCCTGGTCGGCGTGGGCGCGGCGCTGCTGAACGGCGCGCGGCTGGTGATCCGCAAGAAGTTTTCGGCCAGCACCTTCTGGCCCGACGTGCGCTCGTCGGGCGCGACCATGTTCGTCTATATCGGCGAGCTGTGCCGCTATCTGGTCAACTGCCCGCCGCACGAGGACGAGACCAAGCACAAGCTGCGTCTGGCGTTCGGCAACGGCCTGCGCGCCGATGTCTGGCCCGACTTCCAAAGCCGGTTCAAGATTCCTGACATCCTGGAATTCTACGGCTCGACCGAAGGCAATGTCTCGCTGTTCAACTTCGACGGCAAGCAGGGCGCGATCGGTCGGGTGCCGAGCTTCCTGAAGTCGCAGATCAATATTCGCCTGGTCGAGTTCGACGTGGAGACCGAACAGCCGATCCGCGGCTCGGACGGTCTGTGTCGTCTGGCGCGCGTCGGCGAGGTCGGCGAGGCCATCGGCCTGATCGGAAACGACATCCGCCACGACTTCTCGGGCTATGCCGACAAGGCCGCCTCGCAGAAGAAGATCCTGACCGACGTGTTCAAGAAGGGCGACCGCTGGTTCCGCACCGGCGACCTGATGAAGCAGGACAAGGAAGGCTATTTCTACTTCGTCGATCGGATGGGCGACACCTTCCGCTGGAAGGGCGAGAACGTCTCGACCTCCGAGGTCGAACAGGTGCTGATGGACGCGCCGGGCGTGACCGAAGCCATCGTCTATGGCGTGCCTGTGCCGGCCCAGGACGGCAAGGCCGGCATGGCGGCCCTGGTGGTGGAAGGCAAGTTCGACGCCCAGGCCTTCTCCGACCATGTCGAGGCCAAGCTGCCTGCCTATGCTCAGCCGGTCTTCGTGCGGTTGATCAAATCGGCGGAGACGACCGGCACCTTCAAATACCGTAAGGCCGATCTGGTGGTCGACGGTTTCGATCCGTCCAAGACCGGCGCCGCCCTCTATGTGCGGGGCGGGGCTGCGGGCTATCAGAAGCTGACGGCGGCCGGACGCAACGCCATTCTGAAGGGCGAAACCCGGCTATAGCGACTGGGAAGGCGGCGTTCGCGAAACGCCGTCTTAATGATTAATGGCGATAGTCCCGACCTCTCGCGTCAGGATTGTTCGCCTCCATGTTCCAGATCATCGGCATCGTGCTGCTGTTCGGCCTCGTCTTCGGCAGCTACGCCATTTCGGGCGGCAAGTTCGAAGTGATCCTGCACGCCGCGCCGCACGAGCTGATGGCCATCGGCGGGGCGGGCATCGCCGCCTTCCTGATCTCCAACTCCTTGCCGGTGATCAAGGGGTCCATGGCGGGGCTGGGCAAGACCTTCGCTGGGCCGAAGTGGAAGAAGCAGGACTATAAGGACCTGCTGTCGCTGCTGTTCCAGCTGACCAAGACGATGAAGTCCAAGGGCGTGGTGGCGCTGGAAAGCCATATCGAAAAGCCCAAGGAGTCGACCATCTTCCAGAAGTATCCCAAGGTGCTGAAGGACCATTTCGCCGTCGACTTCATCTGCGACACCCTGCGGATGATGACGATGAACCTGGAAGATCCGCACCAGGTCGAGGATGCGATGGAAAAGCAGCTCGAAAAGCACCATCACGAGCATCTGGAAAACGCCCATGCGCTTCAGAACCTGGCCGACGGCCTGCCTGCTCTGGGCATCGTCGCCGCCGTGCTGGGGGTCATCAAGACCATGGGATCGATCACCGAGCCGCCCGAGGTTCTGGGCGGCATGATCGGCGGCGCCCTGGTCGGCACCTTTATGGGCGTGTTCTTGGCCTATGGTCTGGTCGGTCCGTTCGCGGCGCGCCTGACGGCGATCATCAACGAGGAAGCCGCCTACTATAAGATCATTCAGTCGGTGCTGGTCGCCCACCTGCACGGCAACGCCGCCCAGATTTCGGTCGAGATCGGCCGGGGCGACATCCCGTCATCGGCGCAGCCGTCGTTTGGCGAGATGGAAGAGGCGCTGAACAGCATCACTGCCGACTGATCCCGACTTTCCTGATCTTAACTTGCCCTGCCGCGCGCGGCGGCCCTATCGTTTGCGCCAAGAGACGTTCCGGTCTCGCAAGCTTCGGAGACATCTTCATGCGTATCAAAGCCCTCGTCGCCGCATCCGCCGCGCTCCTGGTCCTGGCCGCCTGCAGCAAGGCCCCGGAAGAGAAGGCCGAAGCGCCGTCCACCGATGCGGTCGAGGCCGCCGGCAGCGCAGAAGAAGCCGCGCTGACGGTCGATCAGGCCGCCAAGGACGCCGAAGCGGCGGCCAATCAGGCCATTCAGGAAGACACCGCCGCCCAGGCGGCCACGACGATGCAGGGCGCCGACGCCTCCGCCGCGGCGCCGGTTCCCGTCGCGCCGGCCGAACCTGCGCATGGTCCGGCGGCCGCCCACTAGGCCGCGTCGAAACCAAAGCCCAAAGAGGCCGCTCCGACGGGGGCGGCCTTTTTCATGTCGGCGACGAAGGTGCTAGAGCCGCGCGATGACGCCTGATGATGACGCCTCGCCCCTGCTCACCTGGACCGAAGAGGGCGAGCCGCGCTCCGGCCGGTTCGGCGACGTCTATTTCTCGCGCGATGACGGCCTGGCCGAAACGCGGGCGGTGTTTCTGGAAGGTTGCGGCCTGCCGGACGCCTGGATGGGACGGGATCATTTCACGGTGGCCGAGCTGGGGTTCGGCACGGGGTTGAACATCGCCGCCCTGCTGTATCTGTGGCGACGGACGCGGCCCGAGGGCGGGCGGCTGCACATTTTTTCTATCGAGGGGTTTCCGCTGACGGCGGCGGAAGCGGCGCGGGCGCTGGGCGCCTGGCCGGCACTTGCGGAGGCGACCGAGGCCTTGATCGCAAACTGGCCGGCCGCGACGCCGGGCTTTCACCGGGTGGATCTGCCCGGCTTCGACGCCGTGCTGGACCTGGCGGTGGGCGATGCGGCCTGGGCGCTGGAGCAGTGGTCGGGAGTGGCGGATGCCTGGTTCCTGGACGGTTTCTCGCCTGCGCTGAACCCGGGCATGTGGTCGCCCGAAGTGATGGCCTTGATCGCCGAGCGCTCGGCGCCGGGCGCGCGCCTGGCCACCTTCACCGTCGCCGGAGCCGTGCGGCGGGGCCTGGCTGGGCAGGGCTTCATCGTCGAGAAGCGCCCCGGTCATGGCCGCAAGCGCGAGCGGCTTGAGGCGCGTCTCCCCTCAGTGTTCGAACCGTCACCGCCGCCCCGTGTCGCCGTGATCGGCGCGGGTATCGCCGGCGCATCGGTGGCGCGCGCGCTGAAGGCGCAGGGCCTCCGGGCCGTGGTGTTCGAGGGTGAGCGCCCGGGCGCGGGCGGCTCCGGCTTTCCGGCGGCCCTAGTTACGCCGCGCCTGGATGCCGGCGACCTCGGCATCGCCGCCCTGCACGCCCAGGCGCTGGAGCGGACGGCACATCTGTATGCCTCGATCCCGGATGCCGTAACGGGCCACGGCGTGCTGCAACTCCCCCAGGCGCTGCGGGATGCGGTCCGGTTCGAAAAGATCGCTCGCCAGCCGATCTGGAATGACGTTGACATGGCGGTGCTGGACGAAGGGGCGGCGTCAGCCGTCGCCGGCGAAGCAACGGGGCAAGGCGGTCTGCTGATGAAGGGAGCATTCGCGGTGCGCCCTGCGACGGTGCTCTCGAAATGGTTTTCGGACGCGGAGACGCGCTCTGAGCGCGTGACACGGCTGGAGCGCGCCGACGGCCGCTGGCGCTTGATTGGCGAAGCCGACGTCGTGCTGGGCGAGGTCGATGCGGTGGTTCTCGCCGCCGGTTGGGGATCGGCCGCCCTGTTGGAAGGGTTCGACCAGACGCCGCGCCTGTCGCCCGTGCGGGGGCAGGCGGACTGGATCGACGGCGACGTGACCATCCACCCCATGGCTTGGGGCGGCTATGCGGTTCCAACGGGCCAAGGCGTGCTGTTCGGCGCGACCCATGACCGGGGCGACACCGACACGGCGCCGCGCGAGGACGACGGCGTACGAAATCTGGCGACCTTGGAAGCGCGCTTGCCGGCGTTGGCCAAGCGCATCACGGCGGCCGGGCCGGTGCAGCATCGGGCTGCAGTCCGCGCCACGACGCCGGATCGCCTGCCTGTAGCGGGCGCTCTCGATGACGGTCTCTATGTGCTCGGCGGTCTAGGGTCGCGCGGCTTTTGCGTCGCGCCCTTGCTGGGCGAGCATGTCGCCGCCGTCATCCTTGATCAGCCCTCGCCCCTGCCGCGCGATCTGGCGGCGCGCGTGTCGCCACGGCGGTCTGCGGTTCTGACGGACGGCCTTGCATCGTTCTCGCCGACGCGCGCAGGATGAAGCGGGGGCTTGTTCAGGAGTTGAATATGCATCGTCTCATTCTGTCGTCTGCGGCTCTCCTCGTACTGTCGGCCTGTGCGCCGTCGCCGGGCGTGACGACGGCCAGCCGCGCCGACGCCGGCCAGTGCTTCCGGCCCAATCTGGTGCGCAACTTCACCGCGCCGAACGACCAGACCCTGTATGTTCGCACGACGGACGCCGGGGTGTTTCAGATCGAAACTCCCTTCTGTCGCGACATGACCCGCGCCCTGTCGATCGCGCTGGAACCTGTCGCCGGATCGGGCCGCCTGTGTCCCGGCGATCAGGCCTCACTGCTCAGCCCGGCGACGGGCCCTCATCCGTGCCGCGTGCGCATCGCAAAGAAGCTGACAACCGCAGAGCTCGAGGCCCTGCCGTCTCGCGATCGGCCCTGATCGAAAACGCTTTTGAAGCCTTCGGGAGAGATTGAATTCTCGCGCGGGCGGGTATGAAATGATCGTCTTGCCTGGGGAGGGAAGAGGATGATCAGAATAACTGGCGTGGCGGCGATCCTGGCGACGGCGGCGATCGCATCGCCATCGTCGGCCGAAAGCTGGGCCACGTTTTCACGCAGCGACACCACCGTCTATCTGGTGGATATAGATGCGCTGACGCCGGTGGACGGCGTGGCCACGACGCGGATGGCGCGGGTGCCCGCGCGCGGCGAGGCGACCAATCTCAGCCATGAAACCGAAGAGGTCATGGTGCGGTGTTCGGACGGCCAGTCGCGTTCGGGCGCAACGGTGACCTATGGTGCGGACGGGGGGGAAACCGATCGCTATTCCGAGGACACGCCGTGGGAAGCGACGCCGGCCGGCGGCATCTATGGCGCAATCAAATCCTTCGCCTGTGAGGACATGCGGCCCCAGACGGCGGCCTTCCCGACCATCCAGGCCTTCATCGCGGGCGGACGCGGCCAGTAGGCCGCGCCCCTTTCGCCGTCAGACGTCGACGGCGGCGTCCAGGGCGTTGTCCTGGATGAACTCGCGCCGGGGTTCGACCACGTCGCCCATCAGTTTGGCGAACAGGTCGTTGGCGTCTTCCTCGTGCTCGACCGAGACCTGCAACAGGGTGCGGGCGTTGACGTCCAGCGTCGTCTCCCACAGCTGCTCGGGGTTCATTTCGCCCAGGCCCTTGTAGCGCTGGATCGACAGGCCCTTCTTGCCCGCGTCCAGCACGGCGGTCAGCAGGTCCAGTGGACCGCGAATGGTCGTGGACTTGTCCTTGCGGCGGTAGGTGGCGGGGGCGACGAAGACGCCGTCGAAAGCGCTTGCGCGTTCGGCCAGGCGACGGGCGTCCAGCGAGCGGATCAGGGTTTCTTCCAGCACGATCGTCTCCTGCACCGCGCGACGGGTGCGGGTGAAGACCACGGCGCCCTGTTCGCCCGGCGCGCCGGTCCAGTCGCCGTCGCCCTCTTCGGCATAGAGGTTCAGGCGCACGGCGGCGGCGGCCGAGGCGGTCGCCATGTCCGAATGCTCGGCGAACAGACCGGCGAGCGCCGCCTGTTCGATGGCGAAGGCGGGGGCGCGCTGGCTGAGGCGATCGACGCCCGCGCTGAAGGCCTTGGCCTCGCGCACCAAGGATTGCAGGTCCAGACCCAGGCGACGCTCGCCCGTGGACAGGTCCAACTCCGCCTCTGACGCGCCTTCCTCGATCAGATAGGCGTCCATCTCGGCCTGATCCTTCAGGTAGCGCGACTGCTTGCCCTTAGAGACCTTATAGAGGGGCGGCTGGGCGATGTAGACGTGGCCGCGCGTGATCAGCTCGGGCATCTGGCGATAGAAGAAGGTCAGCAGCAGGGTGCGGATGTGGGCGCCGTCGACGTCGGCGTCCGCCATCAGAATGATCTTGTGATAGCGCAGCTTGTCGGCGTTGAAGTCGTCGCGGCCGATGCCGGTGCCGAGCGCCAGGATCAGCGTGCCGATCAGGTCCGACGACAGCATCCGGTCAAAACGCGCGCGCTCGACGTTCAGGATCTTGCCGCGCAGGGGCAAGACGGCCTGGTTCTCGCGGTTGCGCGCCTGTTTGGCTGAGCCGCCGGCGGAATCGCCCTCGACGATGAACAGTTCGGACTTGGCGGGATCGCGCTCCTGGCAGTCGGCCAGCTTGCCCGGCAGGCTCGAGATTTCCAGCGCGGACTTGCGCCGCGTCAGGTCGCGGGCCTTGCGGGCGGCCTCACGCGCCGACGCCGCCTCGATGATCTTGGCCACGATCTGCTTGGCCTCGACCGGATGTTCCTCGAACCAGGTCGCCAGGCCTTCCGAGCACAGGCTTTCGACGGCCGGACGCACTTCGGAGGAGACCAGCTTGTCCTTGGTCTGGGAGCTGAACTTGGGATCCGGCACCTTGACCGACAGGACGCAGGTCAGGCCCTCGCGCGCATCCTCGCCGGTGACGGAGACCTTCTCCTTCTTGCCGGCGCCCGAGCTCTCGATATAGCCGCCCATGACGCGGGTCAGGCTGGCGCGGAAGGCCGATAGGTGGGTGCCTCCATCCCGCTGGGGGATGTTGTTGGTGAAGCACAGCATGGTCTCGTGGTAGCTGTCGTTCCACCACAGGGCGAGATCCAGTTCGATCCCTTCCTTCTTGCCGCGAATGACGATGACGTCCTTCAGGATCGGCGTTTTGGACTTGTCGAGGTGGCGCACGAAGGCTTCGACACCGCCCTCGTAGTGCAGGATCATCTCGACCGGCTCGGCGTGGCGCTGGTCGGCCAGCTTGATGACCACGCCCGAGTTCAGGAAGGCCAGTTCGCGCAGACGGTGTTCCAGCGTCTTCAGGTCGAAGTCGATGTGGCTGAAGGTCGTGACGGACGGGAAGAAGGTGACCTCGGTGCCGCTCAGCGGCTTGCCGGTGTCCTCGCGAATGGGGGCGTCGCCGGTGACTTCCAGCGACTTGACCGTGTCGCCGCGCTCGAAGCGCATCTGGTGCGCCTTGCCGTCGCGATAGATCTTCAGCTCCAGCCAGTCGGAAAGGGCGTTGACCACGGACACGCCCACGCCGTGCAGACCGCCGGACACCTTGTAGGAGTTCTGGTCGAACTTACCGCCGGCGTGCAACTGGGTCATGATGACCTCGGCCGCCGAGACGCCTTCGCCTTCGTGGATGCCGGTGGGAATGCCGCGGCCGTTGTCGGTCACGGTGACCGAGCCGTCGCTGTTCAGGATGACCTGGACCAGGTCGGCGTGGCCGGCCAGGGCCTCGTCGATGGCGTTATCGACCACCTCATAGACCATGTGGTGCAGGCCCGAGCCGTCGTCGGTGTCGCCGATATACATGCCGGGGCGTTTGCGCACGGCGTCCAGGCCTTTGAGAACCTTGATGGAATCGGCGCCGTATTCAGGCAGGTCGGCAATCGGATCGGTCATGAAGTCATTGGCTCTGAAGTCCCGACCGGGACGGGGATGGAGCGCCGGACCCGGCGCTCGAATCGACGGCGGGATCGCACCGCGCCGAGGCCCGCAACATATAGGAAATTCCGGCGAAAAAGCGAGGAATTCCGCGATTGGAGCCTAGTCGGTTTCTAGCGCGCCGCCGGCTACGCGTACGAACTGGGCGCGGCCTTCCAGACCGGCGAACAGGTCGCGTTCGGTCCCGGTCATGAAGGCCTGCAGATCCAGCGCCGTGATCTCGTCGAACAGGGCCGTGCGGCGCGCCTCGTCGAGGTGGGCGGGGGCTTCGTCCAGCAGCAGGATCGGGCGCGCAGCATGATCTGAAAGCCGCGCGATCTGGGCCAAAATCAGGTTCAGGACCAAGGCCTTCTGCTCGCCCGAAGAGCCCTCGGCCGCAGGGCGCTGTTTCTCGCGGTGAAGCGCGGTCAGGTCGGTGCGGTGCGGCCCGAACAGCGAGCGGCCGGCGGCGCCGTCGCGGGCGCGGGCCTTGGCCAGGCCCTCGCGGATGGCGGCGGCGATCTCGTCCTCCTCGGCGCCCGCTTCGGCCATCTGTTCAGCGGCGCCGTCCAGACCCAGGTCGGCCTGGGGGAAGGGACGATCGCTGCGGGCGTCGATGGCGGCCTGAAGCGCGTGCAGGGCGGCGACGCGGGCGAGGGCGGCGCGGGCTCCGGCCTCACCCAGCCGGGCCTCCAGAGCGTCTAGCCAGACGGGGTCGGCCTCACGCCCGTCCTGGGCGTCGTTCAGCAGACGCAGCCGCTCACGCAAGGCCTTTTCATAGGCGGAGACGCTCGCGGCGTGATCGGGATCGGCGGCGAAGACCAACCGGTCGAAGAACTTCAGCCGCTCGGCGCGCGCGTCCGAAAACAGACGGTCCTGTTCCGGCGTCGCCCAGACGGGACGCAGATAGTCGAGCAGCCGCCCCGGCTGGGCAGTCTCGCCGTCGATCCGCACGATGCGCCGCGCGGCGCCCGCCGCCTGCACGCCGGTGCCCAGCCGCGTCTCATCATCCAGTTCGACCATGACCGCCCAGGCGCGTCCGGTCGCCTGGCCCGGCTCGCGCCGGCCCATCTCGGCGGCAGTCGCGCCGCGCAGCCCCTTGCCGGGGGTCAGCAGGCTGATCGCCTCTAGCAGATTGGTCTTTCCCGCCCCGTTCGGGCCATGAAGCACCACAGGCCCGGAGGTCATCTCCAGCCGCGCCCCTGCATAGGAGCGGAAGTCGGTGAGTGTGAGGGAGGTGATCACGCTCGCTCTCTAACGCGCGTGAGGCAGGATTACACCCGCAGCGGCATCAGCACATATTGAACGCCGGGATCGCCCGGATCGAGCACCAGGGTCGGCGAGGCCGGGTCGGCGAAGCGGAAGGCGGCGTTTTCGCCCGTGATCTGGCCGGCGACGTCCAGCAGATAGCGGGCGTTGAAGCCGATTTCGAACGGTTCGTCGGAATAGCCGATCTCGACCTCTTCCTCGGCCTGGCCGGCTTCCATGTTGCGTACGGTCAGCTTCACCCGGTCGTTGTCGAACGCCAGTTTCACCGAACGGCTCTTCTCGGCCGAGATGGTGGCGACGCGGTCGACGGCCTTGGCGAACAGGGCGTTGTCGATGTCGGCCTGTTTGTCGTTGCCGCGCGGGATGACGCGCAGATAGTCGGGGAAGGCGCCGTCGATGACCTTGGAGGTCAGGGACGCCTCGCCCATCTGGAAGCGGATCTTCTGGGCCGAGACGGTGACCTCCACCGCGCCGCCGGCGTCGTCCAGCAGGCGACGGACCTGATCCACGGTCTTGCGCGGCACGATGACGCCGGGGCCGCCGGCTGCGCCCTCGGGCGCCGGGGTTTCGGCCAGGGCCAGGCGGTGGCCGTCGGTGGCGACGGCGCGCAACAGCGGAATGCCAGCCTCGGCGACCGTGTGCAGATACAAGCCGTTCAGATAGTAGCGCGTTTCCTCGGTCGAGACCGCGAACCGGGTCTTGTCGATCAGGCGGGCCAGATCCTCCTTGGGCAGGACATAGGAGGCGCCGGCGCTGTCAGTGGACATGACGGGGAAGTCGCCCGCCGGCAGGACCGGCAGGTTGAAGCGCGACCGGCCGGCCGAGACGACCAGGCGGGGATCGTCGCCCGAATAGAGCAACGAGACCTCGGCGCCTTCCGGCAGCTTGCGCACGATCTCGTACAGGGTGTGGGCGGGAGCCGTGATCTGACCCTCGACCTGAACCTGGGCCTCGGCCTCGTCCACCATTTCCATGTCCAGATCGGTGGCGGCGAAGGCCAGCCGGTCGCGGCCCGCGCTCAGCAGGACGTTGGACAGGATCGGAATGGTGTTTCGACGTTCGACGACGCTCTGCACGTGGCCCAGGGCCTTCAGGAGCGCGGATCGTTCGATGGTCAGCTGCATGTCGTCTCGCCCGGCGCGGCCGACTCGCAAGGCGGCTGCGGTTAAGTGACCTGGGACACTAGCGGATTGCGCGGCGGGAGCAACGGGTCAGACCCGCTGCTCCACAGCTTCAGCCCCGCAGCTTGCGAGTCAGCGCCTCGACGTCGCGGGCGATCTGATCGTCCTGCGGCATCAGCTCCTCGATCTTGCGCACGCCGTGCAGGACCGTGGTGTGGTCGCGCCCGCCGAAACGGCGACCGATGTCGGGGTAGGAGCGGGTCGTGTGCTGCTTGCACAGATACATGGCGATCTGGCGCGGGCGGGCGACCGAACGGGTGCGGCGCTCGCTGAGCAGGTCGGCCTGTTTCATGTTGAAGTGGTCAGCGACCGTCTTCTGAATCTCGTCCACGGTGATGCGGCGCTCGGGCCCGCCGCGCATGGCCATGCCCAGCAGGGTCGAGGCTTCATCGACCGAGACCGACGACAGGCGCGCGCCGGCAGCGGCGGCCAGGGTATTCACGGCGCCCTCGAGCTCGCGCATCGAGCCGGGGGTGCGGTCCACCAGCTGGGCCAGGACCTCCGGGTTGGCCTCGCCCTGGACGACGCCCAGAGCCGACAGCGCCTTCAGACGGTTCTGGGCCACGGCGATCTTCAGCTCGCGGTCGCCTGCCTCGACCGGGCAGGTCAGGCCGGCGGCGAGGTGACTGCGCAGGCGCGGCTCGACCTCGGTCAGGGCCATGGGCGCACGGTCGGCCGAGAAGACGATGCGTTTGCCGTCCTCGATCAGGGCGGTCAGGGTCGAGAGCAGTTCTTCCTGGGTCGACGTCTTGCCGCCCACGAACTGGACGTCGTCCAGCAGCAGCATGTCGGCCGAGCGCAGGCTTTCCTTGAAGGCGGCGGTCGAGCGGTCTTGCATCGCCTTGACGAAGGTCGACAGGAAACGTTCGGCGGTCAGATAGACGACCTTGGCCTCAGGCCGCAGACGCTGGGCCTCCCAGGCGATGGCGTTCAGCAGGTGGGTCTTGCCGTAGCCATAGGGGCCGCAGAAGAAGACGGGGTTGAAGTGTCCGTCGGCCCAGCTGGCCACCTGTTTGGCGATGGCCAGGGCGAAGGCGTTGCCCTGACCCTCGACGAAGCTGTCGAACGTCAGGCGATCCTGCAGACCGGCGGCGCGCACCGCGCGGGCGCCGTCAGCGCTGATCGGGGCGGCGGGCGCCATCTGCGGCGTGGCGGCGAAGGCGGCCAGGCGCGGGGCGGCGTCCACCACATTGCCCGGCATCACGGCCGAGGCCGGCGGGGCCGAACCCACTTCGGCGCGGCAGCGCACCTCGAGACGGCGCGACAGGCCGTCCAGGCCCAGCCACAGCTCGTTCATGCGACGCAGGGCGTTCTTGCGCACCCAGTCGCGGGCATAGGCGGTCGGGGTGACCAGGATCAGATGGCCGGCGTTGTCCAGGCGGACGGCCGACGGGGCGATGTAGGAGGAGAAGGGACCATCGCCGATTTCAGCGCGCAGGCGCACGGACGCCTCGCTCCAGATACGGTCCGGATCCGTCAGTCCCGACGTCTTCGTTCCGCCTGCCATCGCCGTTGCGCCCCCAACCATCTTTGCCCGCCCACCTTAGAAGAACCATTCCGACCTTCCGCGCTTCAGGGCGATGGCTCAGGGACGACTTCTCCTGCGCCGAAAAGCGAGGCTTTTCGGACGGGGTCTAACCTCTGAACAGACATCTCCCGCCAACGCGAAACCTAAGCTCCGCGCCGTCTTCATCCGTGCTGGGATGGAAGTGCGTTAGAGGCCAAAACTTACGCCGAGAGCCGGGTGGGTCAACGCTGATTCGTTGGTCGATTCGCAGTTAAATTGTTTGACTCCGCCAAACCCTGACACCGCTTGGAATTTCGGAGAGATCGGGGCTCGTCGATCGCAGTTTTGAATTTTGACAGTTAGCGCTGCAACGCAAAACGGCGAAGGAGCTTGCGCGCCTTCGCCGTTGATATTGCTTTATAATCCCACAACGAAACAGCGACAGCTGCTCCGTCCGCTGTTGGATTAATTTTGGCTCAGGCGGCCGACAGCTTCTTCAGCTGGGCGGCAAGGCGCGAGACCTTGCGCGAGCCGGTGTTCTTGTGAACGACGCCCTTGGAGACGGCGCGCATCAGCTCGGACTGAGCCTCGATGAAGGCGGTCTTGGCGACGGCGGCGTCGCCGCCGGCCAGAGCTTCCTGGAACTTGCGCAGATAGGTGCGGACGCGCGAACGGCGCGCCTTGTTCACTTCGGTACGCGCTTCGATCTTGCGGATCGCCTTGCGGGCGCCGGGGTTGTTGGCCATGTCAAACCTTCGAACGGAAAACGCCGCGGAGCACACGTCCACGGCGCGGAAATCTCAAGAGGGCGGGCCTATAGCCGAAAGCCCGGAGGCGGTCAACGCGGAGTCTTCATCGCTGGACTCCGAGGTTGGGCCAAGACTGCTGTTTGAGCACGCCTTGCAGGCCGCCTTCAGAATGCAACCCAACAGTCTTTAACGCGCTGTGACCGGGCTTTCCGTCGCAGGTTTTTGCATTCTGTTGAAAGCGCGCAACGCTTTCACTTTGTTCGTGAATTGTGTCGTTTTACGGCCATGTTTGTCCCGTCCTGACATGGGCTGAAATTATCTCCCGGATCGTCGTTCCATGACCCAGACCGCGCTTCTCCTGCTTGCGCTGGCCCCCGCCGCCGGTGTCGTCCAGCCTGTTCAGGCCCAAACCATCGAGGCCCAGCCGGTAGAAGCCCAGGCGCAGGTCCAGCAGGAAGAGCCGACGGTCGTTCTGCCAGACGTGGAGGTGACGGCGGCGCGGCGCGGAGTGGCCCTGGGCGGGCAGGAACCGATCGTCTCCTACGACGCCGCGCAGATCCAGGCGTTCGGCGCGACCAACATCGGCGAGCTGATCACCCTGCTGGAGGCCCAGACCCGCAGCGCGCGCGGCGGGTCTCCGGTCTTCCTGGTCAACGGACGGCGTATCTCGGGCTTTCGCGAGATCCGCGGCATTCCGCCCGAGGCCATCGAACGGTTCGACGTCCTGCCGGAAGAGACCGCGTTGTCGTATGGCTACAGCGCCAATCAGCGGGTGGTGAACATCGTGCTGAAGGCGGACTTCAAGTCCCTGACCGCCTCGGTCAACGTCAGCCGGCCTGAGCAGGGCGGTCGCACGACCACCGCCAACGAGAACAATGTCCTGCGCATCGCCGGCTCCGATCGCTGGTCGGTCGATATCAATGGCACGACCTCCAACACCCTGTTCGAGACCGAGCGCGACATCGACCGCAGCACGACTGCCGGCGGCGACAGCGAAGTGGCTAGCGCCTATCGCACCCTGCTGCCCAAGACGGACGAGCTTTCGGTGTCGGGGACCTACAAGCACGACCTGAACGACAAGGTCGGCATGACGCTGAGCGGCAGCGTGGAGGACTCAAACAGCTTCAGCTACCACGGGCTGCCCAATGTTCAGCTGACCGTGCCGGGGACCAATCCGTTCTCGCCGACCGGCCAGGACGTCAATCTGTTCAGCTATCTGGATCTGCCCGACGCTCTGACGCGCAAGACCGATACCCGCACGGCCGAACTGGGCACGGTGTTCGACGGCTATGTCGGCGACTGGCGCTGGACGGCGACGGGCGAATACAGCCGCGTCGAGACCGACACCACGACGGGACGCGGCGTCGATGCGGATGCGCTGCAGGATCTCATCGCGGGCGATCTGACCGTCAATCCGTTCGGCGACCTGACCGACCGGGCTGTGGTGAGACCGCGCGACACCGCCAACTCCGTGGCCCAGACGGCGACGGCGGAACTGGTGCTGAACGGGCGTCCCTATGAGCTGCCTGCCGGCGACATCACCTCGACCATCAAGGTCGGGGCCGGCTATCAATCGCTTGACTCCGAGAGCCTGCGTTCGGGCGTGGCCGTGGATCGGTCGCAGTCGCGCAACGCAGGCAGCGTCCAGGCCAACTTCGATCTGCCGATCTCCAACGTCGAGCGCGGCGTCCTGCCCAAGATCGGCGACCTGTCGGCCAATCTGAACCTGGCCTACCAAGAACTGTCCGACTTCGGCGGCGTATCCTCGGTCGGGGCCGGGCTGAACTGGTCGCCGGTCGAGCGGCTGTCCTTCTCGGCCAACTATTCCGACGAGGGCAAGGCGCCGACGGTCCAGCAGCTGAACGACCCGACAGTATCGACTCCGAATACACCGGTCTTCGACTTCCGGACCGGCCAGACCGTCGAGATCAACCGCATCACCGGCGGCGATCCCAATCTGCAGGCCGAGGATCGGCGCATTCTGAAGCTGGGCATGAACTGGCAGCCGGTGTCGGACAAGGATTTCCGCCTGAACCTGGCCTACACTCGCACCGAGGCGGACAATGAAATCTCCAGCTTCCCGGCCATCACGCCCGACCTTGAGGCAGCCCTGCCGGATCGGTTCGTTCGCGATGCGGACGGCAATCTGGTGTCCATCGACGCCCGTCCGCTGAACTTCTTCAAGCGCGAGCAGCAGGACGTACAGTGGGGCTTCAACTTCTCGCGCCCGTTCGGCAAGCCGAACCCGGCGGCTGCGAGCGGCCGTGGTCCGGGCGGACGCGGAGGTCCGGGCGGCGGCGGAATGATGATGATGGGCGGACCGGGCGGCCCCGGCGGCGGACGGATGCGCGGGGGACGTGGATCGGGAATGCAGCCCGGCCAAGGCATCTTCAACCTGTCGCTGACCCACACCTGGCGTGTCCAGGACGAGGTCACCATTCGCGACGGTCTGGCGCCGCTGGATCTGCTGGACGGCGATTCCATCTCCGGCTCGGGCGGTCAGTCGCGCCATGAGGTCCAGCTTCAGACCGGGCTCTCCAGAAACGGCGTGGGCGCGTTCGTCAACGCCAACTGGCGCTCGGGCACGACGGTCAACGGCGATGCGCTGGGTTCGCCCGATCTCGACTTCTCGGGCCGGACCACGGTCAATCTGTTCGCCTTCGCCGACCTGACCCAACGCACGTCATGGGTCGAGCGCTTCCCGTTCCTGAAGGGCACGCGGATCGGCTTCGGCGTTCAGAACATCTTTGACGACCGCGTCTCGGTGACCAGCAGCGACGGTCAGGCACCGGTCAACTATCAGCGCGACTATCTGGACCCGCAGGGGCGCGTCTTCCGCATCAACCTGCGCAAGATCCTTTTCTAGAGGATCAGGGCCAGACGGTCGCCAGCGCGATCACCACGACGGCGGCGGCGAGCGCCAGGGGAAAGAAAAGACGGTCGGACATCGATCCGACCGTTACCCCGACCTGCGCGGTGCGACAAGCGATGGCGCGGCCCGCGAGCCTTGACCGACTTCGGAGGGCGTCCTACCCCGAGAGGCCCTATTTCGAAGGACCGACCGAATGCCGCGCCTGATCCTGCTCCGCCACGGCCAGAGCCAGTGGAACCTCGAGAACCGCTTCACCGGCTGGGTCGACGTCGATCTGACGGCGGAGGGCGAGGCCCAGGCGCGTCGCGGCGGCGAACTGATCGCTGAGGCCGGGTTCAAGCCGACGGTGATGTTCACCTCGGTCCTCACGCGCGCCCAGCGCACCGGCGCCCTGGCGTTGCAGTCGGCGGGCCTGACCGATGTGCCGGTGATCGAGGACTGGCGGCTGAACGAGCGCCATTACGGCGGTCTGACGGGTCTGAACAAGGCCGAGACGGCCCAGAAGCACGGCGAAGACCAGGTCAAGATCTGGCGCCGCAGCTATGATGTGCCGCCGCCCCCGCTGGCCCCCGGCGGCGAGTTCGATTTCAATGCCGATCCCCGCTACGCCGGCAAGGCCATTCCCGACACCGAAAGCCTGAAGACCACGCTGGACCGGGTGAAGCCCTATTGGGACGCCGAGATTGCGCCGCGTCTGAAGGCGGGCGAGGACGTGCTGATCGCCGCCCACGGAAACTCCCTGCGCGCCATCGTCAAACTGCTGTTCGGCGTGCCGGACGATGAGATCGTCGGCGTCGAAATCCCCACGGGCAATCCGCTGGAGATCGATCTCGACGCGAATCTGAAGCCGACCGCAGCCCGCTACCTCGACGCCGCTCGCGCCGAGACGTTGCCGACCTCATCATGAGCTGGAGCAAAGCTGACCAGGCCTTCATGGCCCAGGCGATCGCCCTGGCGACCGGCCGGATGGGCGAGACCTGGCCCAACCCGGCGGTCGGCTGCGTCATCGTCAAGGACGGCCGGGTCATCGCCCAGGCCGCCACCGCGCCGGGCGGTCGTCCCCATGCCGAGGAGCAGGCCGTGCCCGCCGCCGGCGCTGATGTCGCGGGCTCGACCGTCTATGTCACGCTGGAACCCTGCGGCGCGCGGTCGTCGGGCCGCAAGTCCTGCGCCCACTTCCTGACCGAGGCGGGCGTGGCGCGGGTCGTGATCGCCTGTATGGACCCGTCGCCGTTTGCGGCCGGGCGCGGCACCGAGCGCCTGCGCGCGCAAGGGTTGACCGTGGAAACCGGCCTGATGTGCGAAGAGGGCGCGGCCCTGTGCGAAGGCTTCCTGCACCGGCTGGAAACCGGCCGTCCGATGGTGCGCATCAGCGAGGACGGCGCCGGGTTCGACGGCCGCTTCGTCGCCTCGCCCAAGGCCGATCTGATCACCGAGCTGAAGCGGCTCGGCGAAGCGGGCTACACGCGCCTGTGGACGGGTCCAGGCGAGCTGGCCGAGGCCCTTCAGGCCCAGGGGCTGCTGACCGTCTGAGGCGGCTTCGCCGTTCAAAGGTTTCTTAAGTCAGGACGCGTAATGTGCCCTGATGGCCCTCGCCGCTGAACCCCTCGTGAGAAAGCGCCTGACGCAGGCGGAGCTGGACGTCATCTGCGCCCGGCACGATCGGCTGTTCCAGGCCCGACCCGGCGGCGCGCGCGCCGTCTTCGCCTGGATGGACCTGTCGGGCCTCAGCCTGAAGGGCCGCAATCTGGCCGATGCCGATTTCGCCGCCGCCTGTCTGGAAGGCTGCGATCTGACCGGGGCCAAGCTGGACAACGCCAACTTCTTTGGCGCGGACATGCAGGACGCGATCCTGGCCGAGGCCAGCCTGCGCCGCTCCGACCTGCGCGGCGCCTGCCTGCGGGGGGCGGACCTGTCGGGGGCCGATCTGTTCGAGGCGGACCTGCGCGAGGGCACCATCGCGGCCGCCGACGCCAGATTGGGCTTCAAGGTCATCGAACCACGCCACCGCGACGAGACCGAGGCCAGCGGGGCCTGCCTGGCCGGCGCCAATCTTCAACGCTCCAAGATGGCCGGCGTCATCGCCGTGAAGGCCGACTTCTCCGGCGCGGTGATGAAGGACTGCAAGCTTGTGCGGGCCAATCTGAAACAGGCGGATTTTCGCGGCGCCGACCTCGCCGGCGCGGATCTGTCAGGGGCGGACCTGTCGGGCGCGGACCTGCGCGACGCCATCCTTGTGGGCTGCAAGACGACCATGTGGCGCGCCGACGGCGCCGACATGCAGGGCGCCCTGACCGACAACAAGTCGTCCTGCGAGTCCGTGGAAAAGATGCCGGCCGCCGAGATGCTGCGCGAACACGCGCGCTGGTGCGAGACCGGCGGCGCGGAAGGGCAGCCGTCGGTCTTCAACGGCGTCGACCTGCGTCCGCTGAAGTCGATCACGGGCCTGAACCTGACCGCCCTGTCGGCCAAGGGCGCGGTCTTCTACGGCCTGGATATGGAAGGGGTGCAGTTGCAGGGCGCCCAGCTCGACAACGCCGACCTACGCTCGGCCAAGCTGCGGCGCGCCGACCTGCGCGGCGCGCGCCTTCGGGGCGCGCGACTGAACGGAGCGGACATGCGCGAGGCGCAGTTGGGGCCGCTTCTGATCGCCGCCGACCGGTTGATGCCGGCCGACCTCACCGGCGCCATACTGCGTGGTGCGGACCTGTCGGGGGCCGACCTGAGACGCGCGGTGCTGGCCGGCGCCGATCTGGGGCGGGCGACGCTGCACGGCGCCCAGACCCGTCAGACCGACCTGACCGACGCCAATCTGGCGGGCGTGCGCGGCCTGACCATCGATCAGGCCGCTTGAAGTCTTAGGCGAGCGCCTTGAGCTGATCGACCAGATCGGTCTTTTCCCAGCTGAAACCGCCGTCCGCGTCCGGCTCGCGGCCGAAGTGGCCGTAGGCGGCCGAGCGGGCGTAGATCGGCTTGTTCAGTTGCAGATGCTGGCGGATCGCACGCGGCGTAGCGCCGCCGATCAGGTCCAGAATCTTGTCTTCCAGAACGGCTTCGGAAATCTTGCCGGTGCCGTGCAGATCGACGTGGATCGATTGGGGCTTGGCCACGCCGATGGCGTAGGAGATCTGGATCGTGCAGCGGTCGGCCAGACCGGCGGCGACGACGTTCTTTGCCAGGTAGCGGCAGGCATAGGCCGCCGAACGGTCCACCTTTGTCGGATCCTTGCCCGAGAAGGCGCCGCCGCCGTGAGGCGCCGCGCCGCCGTAGGTGTCGACGATGATCTTGCGGCCGGTCAGGCCGGCGTCGCCGTCCGGTCCGCCGATCTCAAAGATGCCGGTCGGGTTGATGTGCCAGACGGTGTTCTCGTCGGTGAAGCCTTCCGGCAGCACTTCGAGAATATAGGGTTTGACGATCTCGGCGACCTGCTCGGAGCTCAGCCCTTTGGCGTGCTGGGTCGACAGAACGATCGAGGTGGCGCGGACCGGCTTGCCGTCCTCGTATTCGATCGTGACCTGGCTCTTGGCGTCGGGCTCCAACTGCGAACCGCCGGCGTGGCGAACCTCGGCCAAACGCTTCAGGATGTTGTGGCTGTACTGCAGGGTCGCCGGCATCAACTCCGGCGTCTCGTTCGACGCATAGCCGAACATGATGCCCTGATCGCCCGCGCCCTCGTCCTTCTCGTTGGTCGAGTCGACGCCGACGGCGATGTCGGCCGATTGGGCGTGCAGGAAGCAGGAGTAGTCCGCCGTCTCCCAGTGGAAACCGTCCTGCTCATAGCCGATGTCCTTGACCGCGGCGCGGACCAGCGGCTCCAGGCTGTCGATGATGCTCTGGGTGAAGGCTTCGTTCTGTTCCTTGGTGTTGCCCGGCTGGGTGGCGCGGACCTCGCCGGCCAGCACGATGCGCTGGGTCGTCACCAAGGTCTCGCACGCCACGCGCGCCTCCGGGTCCTTGGCCAGGAAGGCGTCCACGACCGTGTCGGAGATGCGGTCCGCGACCTTGTCGGGGTGGCCTTCGGAAACGCTTTCCGAGGTGAAGAGGAAGGAAGAACGAGCGGCCAAGAGAGGCTCCTGTCAGTGTCAGACCGACAGACATATAAAGATATGCTTATATGTTCAAGTGATCTGACGTAGCGCCCAGCCGCCAGAAACTGCTTTGCGGCGTAAGCATATCGGCTGACTCCCCCTCATTTTAGGGTAAACAGGCCCAAGGGGGTCCCCATGCCAGAAGGCCTGACGACGAGAGAGAGCGAATGTATCCGCTTGGCCGGCCAGGGTCTTGAGGACAAGGAAATCGCTGCGCGCCTGCGTATCTCGCCGCGCACGGTCGGCAATCACCTGCATCGCGCCTATGCCAAGCTGGGCGTTTCGGACCGCAAACTGGCGGCTAGGCGACTGAGTATTGGCTACTCAGAGGCGTCGATACTCATTCCCGACACCGGCCCCAATACGCTCAATGATCCCACGTCGGCCGAACAGTCTGACGATGCGGTTTCCGACCCAACGACTTCCTGGCTTCTGCCTGCGCCTCCTCGGGGCGCTCTGGCGAGAGTGGGGATCATTGTCGCCGGGGCCGCCATCGCCCTTCTGTTCGCCATCGGGATCGTGACGGCGGGCATGGTGGTTCCATCCCTTTTCGACCGGCTTGCTCCCGCTGAAATGCGCTGACCAAACGGCTTAAAGGAAGGTGAGCCAATGAAGAACATGCACGTCGGCGTCCGCGTGGCGCGACAGGTCAGAACCGCAGAACACGCCGTCGATCAGGCCATGATCGAGGTCAGCCGCTTGGTTCAGACGGCGTTGGAAGGTCGGGTCGAGGCACGTCTGGCGGCCGAGGTTGGACAGGAAGCGCTGGCCAATATGGTGCGCGGCCTAAGCCAACTGGCCGAGGTTCGTAGCGCCGTCATCGCCAGTCACTGCAAACTGGCCCAGGTCGCCGACGACCATCAGGTCGGCTGGCACATGGATGGCGCGCAAGAAGACAAGACGGTCAAACCCACTGGGTTCGCCCCGGTTCTCGCCGTCGCCGCTTGATCGCGGCCGTCGGAATGGGGTCGCCGCTGTCCTTGTTTCTGGTGGGTCTGACCTACGGCGTCATGGCGCTTCTGCTCTGGAAGGGTCGCATGCCTGAGCGGATCGCCTTGGTCGCTCTGGTCGTCCTTAACTGGGGCACGCCGTTGGTCGATCACCTGTTCATCGGGCATTTCCGGTGGGGCGTGGCGATCTTGTCGGTGTCCATGTTCTGTCTGCTGGTCGGTCTGGCGCTCCGTTACGATCGATGGTGGCTGCTTCTTGCCGCTGGCGCCCAGCTTATCGCGGTCTCGACCCATCTGGCCGGCATCGCCGGTTCTGACGCCCTGCTGTGGTCGATCGTATCGACCCGAATGGTCGTCTGGTTCGAACTCCTGCTCCTCGCCCTCTTGGGCGTCTGGGAGGCTCAGTGCGCCCCCTACGCCCGTCCCAAATCAGCGCCCGGATCGATCCGGACGCTTCAGAAAGTCTGAATGTCATGAATACCCAAACCACCCCCGCCTTCATGCCGCTTTTCCGCTCGTGGCTGGAAACGGCCAATCTGGCGAAACAGGTCGTATCGTCATCGCTGTCCGCTAGCGGCGAGAACCTGCTCGTCGAACTGGATCTGGCGCCGATGGAAGCGGCGGAAACCACGCTTCTCGATCACGCTCCGACCTCGGCGGTCGAAGCCGTCTGCATGATCGAGATCATCCGCCAGAGTCTGTCCGACGCCGGCCGCTCGGACGGACGCGATGCTCGCGCCTTGGATGCCATCCAGTCGTGGCTGGCAGGCGCGGCTCTCGACGGCGCCGACCATCGCGATGAGGTTGAGCAGTTGCTGAAAAGCGCCAGCAACCGGGCCTGATCAGCCGCGCAGGCCCTTGGCCACGGTCAGAAGGGCGTCGCGTTGAGCGGCGTCCTTGATGCCGCGGAAAGCCGCCAGCAGTTCGGCGACCCCGGGGGCGGCCAGGGCCAGCTCGTCGCCCTCGGCCGTTTCCAGTTCGCCCAGCAGGGCCGCGCCGGTCGATTTCAGCACCGAAGCGATCTGCAGCAGGCGGGCGGCCGAGACGCGGTTCACGCCCCGCTCGTACTTCTGGATCTGCTGGAAGGTCACGCCTGCGCCGGCGGCCAACTGCGCCTGGGTGATGCGCAGTTCCTCACGACGGGTGCGAATGCGTCCGCCGATGGCGATGTCTACGGGATCAACTGCGTCGTTCATGTCGGCCTGCGGGCATAGATAATGCGGCGCCATGGCCCCAAAACACCGATCCCGTCAAGCCAAAGCTGCTTAGCTAGGGATTGCTACGTGCGCTGCAGGTGACAATTCAACCTTGAGGATATATTTCGGCGCTCTAGACGCCGCCTCCCGCGCGAACCGCGCTCGGAGAAGTGGTGCCGCTTAGGTGACTCGAACACCTGACCCCATCATTACGAATGATGTGCTCTACCGGCTGAGCTAAAGCGGCCCGGTTGCAACGGACGAAGCTGTCCGCGCGAGACGGGGTCTTTATACGGCCGGATCGCGCTTGCCAAGCGCCGCGTTCAAGATCGTGATCAATGAGGTCTCGTCGGGCGATTTTGCCACAACGGGCGTCAGGCCCAGCGCGGCGAGCGGGGCCGCGGCGGCGGGAGAGATGCAGGCGAGGACCGCGTGCGCCAAGGGGGCGTGATGAAGCTTGGTGAGGGCTTTTCCGGCGCGGGGGGAGTGGATCAGAACGGCGTCGAACAGTGCGGGCGCTGCGACTGACGTTTCGATGGCGCGATAGACTGTCAGCGAATGGATCGACACGTTACGGGCGCCGGCGGCGGTGAGGGCGGCGGTGAAATCGCCGGCGGGCATTTCGGCCTGAGGGACCAAGACGGCGGCGTTAGCGATGGCCCTGGCGATCAGGCGGGCGAGGTCGCGCAGGTCGCCGGATGCGGAGAGGACATCGGCGAAGCCCGCAGCATGGGCAGCCTGAGCGGTCGCATCGCCGACGGCGAAGACCGGACGGTCGCGGCGGGGCGTCAGGGCGGCGAAGGCGGCCACGCCGTTGATGCTGGTGAAGGCCAAGGCGGCGAACGGCGCCAGATCGGGGACGGGCGGCGTCAAGTTCTCAATGGTCAGAAGGGGCGCGACGATCGGCTCGAACCCCATGTCGCGCAGGCGGGCGGCGGTGCGTGCGGCGCCCGGTTCGGCGCGGGTGATCCAGACTCGTGTCGGCGGAACGTTCATCCGTCCAGGGTCGCGGGATCGACTTCCTGATCGCCGGCCGAGGCGTGGACCTCGCCGCCCAGGCGTTGGCCCAGTGTGCGCGCGTCGGCTTCGGTCGGTTGGAAAAGATCGCCGACGCGCCGCCAGCGGGCGGACCCGTCCGGGCTGAGCATTTCGGTGGTCAGATGTAGCGTGTCGTTGTCGATGCGGGCATAGGCGCCGACGGCGGTGCGGCACGACCCCTCCAGCGCCGTCATGGCGCCGCGCTCGGCGGCGATGCACAGGGCGGTCTCGGGGTGGTTCAGGGCGGCGACCCATTGGGCGTTTAGGGGCGCGTCGATGTCGGCGGCGCGGGTCTGGATGGCCAGGGCGCCTTGGCCCGGCGCCGGCAGGAAGGCGTCCAGCGACAGTTTCTCGCGGATATGGTCGGTGACGCCCAGGCGCGTCATGCCCGAGACGGCCAGAAGTATGGCGTCGAAATCGCCCTCGGCCGCGCGGCGCAGGCGGGTGTCGATGTTTCCGCGCAGCATCTCGACCTTCAGGTCCGGCCGCAGGGCAAGCGCCTGGGCCTGGCGACGCAGGCTGGCGGTGCCCAGGCGCGCGCCGAAGGGCAGGGTGTCGAAACTGTCGAAGTCGCGGCTGACAAAGGCGTCGCGGGCGTCCTCGCGTTCGGGGATGGCGGCGATGCATAGGCCTTCGGGTTGTTCGGCGGGGACGTCCTTCATCGAATGGATGGCGATGTCGATCCGGCCGGCCAGCAGGGCCTCCTCGATCTCCTTGGTGAACAGAGCCTTGCCGCCGACTTCCAGCAGGCGGCGATCCTGGATGCGGTCGCCGGTGGTGACGATCTCGACCAGAGGAACGGCCGTCTCGATCTCTCCCTCGGGCACGTTCAGGGCGCGGCCGATGGCGCGCTGCATCATGCCGGATTGGGCGAGCGCCAGCTTGGAGCGTCGGGTGCCGATGCGGAGAGGAAAGGTCATGAGCGTTGCGCACCGGTCGCCGGGTCGCTACCTCGACCCGATGGAGATGTCCGCCGACTATAGCAGCGGCGCCGATGCGGCAACTGGACGGGATGTCCCCCCTCGTCCCGGTCCGCTGACGGTGCTGGGCCTGGAGACCAGTTGCGACGAGACCGCCGCCTCGGTCGTGCGCCTGACGGGCGGTCGGGCGGAGGTGTTGTCCTCGGTCGTTCACAGCCAGATCGACGACCATGCGGCCTATGGCGGCGTGGTGCCCGAGATCGCAGCGCGCAGCCATGTCGAAATGATCGCCGAGGTCACGCGACGCGCGATGGCCGAGGCCGATATGGGCTATGACGGGCTGGACGGGATCGCGGCGACGGCCGGGCCGGGCCTGGTCGGCGGGGTCATGGTGGGCCTCAGCTTCGGCAAGGCGGCGGCGCTGGCGCGCGGCCTGCCGCTGGTGGCGGTCAACCATCTTGAGGGGCATGCGGTGTCGGCCCGGCTGGGGGCGGAGGTGGCCTATCCCTTCCTGCTGCTGCTGGTGTCGGGCGGCCACTGCCAGCTTCTGGAGGTGCGCGGCGTCGGCGACATGAGCCGGATCGGGGCCACCATCGACGACGCGGCCGGCGAGGCCTTCGACAAGATCGCCAAGGCCTTGGGCCTGGGTTATCCGGGCGGGCCGGCGCTGGAGCGGCTGGCCGTTCAGGGCGACGGGTCGAAGATCGATCTGCCGCGCGCCCTCTTGGGCCGCAAGGATTGCAACTTTTCCTTCTCGGGCCTGAAGACGGCGGCCTTCCGTATCGCTCAGACCTGCCAGACGGAGCAGGACAAGGCGGATCTGGCCGACGCGGTGCAAAACGCCATCGCGCGCCAACTTTCGGATCGGTCGGAGCGGGCCTTGGCGGCCTATGCGGAGACGCATGACCACAAACTCTTCGTCGTCGCGGGGGGCGTTGCGGCCAACAAGACCATCCGCGCGACCTTGCAGGCGACGGCGGCGAAATACGGCTTCGACTTCCTGGCGCCGCCCATGGCTTATTGCACCGACAATGCGGCGATGATCGCCCTGGCCGGTGCGGAACGGCTGGCGCTGGGCCTGACCAGCGACATCGACGTGGTCGCCCGGCCGCGATGGCCGCTGGACGAAGCGCGCGCCCTGTCCGATCCTTCGCACAAGCCGGGCCGCAAGGGCGCCAAGGCGTAAACGATAAGCAAGCCTCGGGAGGGCGTATGGAATTCCGCACGGCAGGGGTCATCGGCGCGGGCGCCTGGGGCACGGCTCTGGCGCAGGTGTGCGTTCGGGCCGGTCTGGACACGACCTTGCAGGCGCGCGAACAGCAGTTGGTCGAGACGCTGCGGGCGACGCGGGCCAACGACCTGTATCTGCCTGGTGTGCCTCTGGCCGACGACCTGAAATTCACCGCCGATCTGGCCGATCTGGCCGACTGCGACGTGATCCTGGCCGTGCCGCCGGCCCAGCACATGCGCGCGACGCTGACGGCCTTTGCGCCCCACTATCGCGCCGGCGTGCCGGTGGTGCTGTGCTCCAAGGGCGTCGAGCGCGGCACGATGAAGCTGATGACCGAGGTGCTGGCCGAGACCCTGCCGGACGCCCCCGCCGCCGTCCTGTCCGGTCCCAGTTTCGCGGGCGAGGTGTCGCGCGGCCTGCCGACCGCCGTGACCCTGGCCTGCGCCGATCAGGGGCTGGGCGAGGCCTTGCTGAACACCCTGTCGGCGCCGGGCTTCCGACCTTATCTGGCGACCGATCTGGTGGGCGCCGAGGCGGGTGGCGCGCTGAAGAACGTCCTGGCCATCGCCTGCGGCATCTCCGAGGGGCGCCAGTTGGGCCGCAGCGCCCACGCCGCCCTGATCACGCGCGGCTTTGCGGAAATGACCCGTCTTGCTGTCGCGATGGGCGGGCAGGCGGAGACGGTGGCGGGCCTGTGCGGCTTGGGCGACCTGGTTCTGACCTGTTCCAGCCCCCAGTCGCGCAACATGAGCCTGGGTCTGGCCCTGGGTCAGGGCCAGACGGTCGAACAGGCCCTGGCCGGCAAACGATCGGTGGCCGAAGGCTATGAGAGCGCGCCGGCGGTTCGCGAACTGGCCGCGCGTCTGGGCGTGGAAGTCCCGATCTCGGAAGGCGTCGCGGCCCTGCTGGCTGGCGAGATCGATGTCGATGGTCTGATCGACGGCCTGCTGTCGCGCCCGCTGAAGGCCGAACGTGTCTGAAGCGGCCGAGGCGCCGGCCGAGCGCAAAAGGGTCTGGAAGACGCCGCCCGGCGTGGCGCTGTGCGCCGAGAGCGACATCGCCGATCCCGGCTCGCGCGGCTTCGTGCTGCAGATCGGCGAGGCCTTCTTCCACGGCTTCGTGGTCAGGAAGGACGGTCAGGTCGCGGGCTGGGTCGATCGCTGCCCGCACGCCGGCTTTCCGATCGCGATGGAGATCGACCGCTATCTGACGCCGGACGGCGCGCTGATCCTGTGCGGCTGGCACGGGGCGGTGTTCGAGCCGCTGACCGGGGAATGCAAGGGCGGTCCCTGCGCGGGCGGGCGGCTGACGCCCTGGCCGGTGGCGGCCTCTGGCGGGATCGTCAGAACGGCCTGACGCGCTTCAGCGCGCCAGTTTGCCCTTCGCTTTTCCGGCGCTGAACACAACGTCGGGATCCGGCTTCCTGATGTCGATGCTGGTGTGGCTCAGCACCGACAGGATGTAGCGGCCGATGTTCAGGCGCGCCGTTTTCTTGTCGTCGGTGGCGACGACGGTCCAGGGCGCATAATCGCGGTCGGTCTCGCCCAGCATCCGGTCGCGAGCATCGGAATAGGCGTCGAACCGCGCCTCGGCCTCGGCGTCCAGCGACGACAGTTTGAACTTCTTCAAGGGATCCTCGCGGCGTTCCTTCAGCCGCTTGGCCTGCTCCTTGCGCGAGATGTCCAGCCAGATCTTGATCAGGATGATCCCGTCGTCGGTGAGCATCCGTTCGAAGCGCGGGGCGTCGGTCATGAACTGGGCGTACTGCTCGGGCGTGCAATAACCCATGACCGGCTCGACCCCGGCGCGATTGTACCAGGACCGGTTGAAGATCACAGTCTCACCCGCCGCCGGAAGGTGCGGGACATAGCGCTGGAAATACCACTGGCTGGTCTCGCGGTCGCTGGGTTTGGGCAGGGCGATGACGCGGGTCTGGCGCGGCGACATATGTTCGGTCAGGCGCTTGATCGCGCCGTCCTTGCCGGCGGTGTCGCGCCCCTCCAGCACGATGACCACGCGCGAGCCATGCTCGATGCTCCAGGCCTGGGTCTGGACGATGGCCAGCTGGATCTGCTCCAGCTCGGCGTCATAGGCGTCGGATTTCTTTCCCATGGCGAGAGAGTGGGCCGAGGGCTGGCAGAGAGCAAGGGCAAGGGAGCCGACTGCGAAGCTGGGCGTTAAGGCGCCGGGCCCGTCCGGCCTGCGAGGGGCCGAATGAAGCGCGATCTGGCGGACATGTGGAATCTGGTGTGGGAGCTGGCGCTGCTGGTCTGCGCCGGCTTTGCCTTGCTGAACGTTTTCGCCCCGCCCCAGGACCTGCCGTGGAAGCCGCTGGATCTGGATCGTCCGCTCGGGCGCGCGACCACCGCAAAGGTCGCCGCCTTCGATGTGCCGACCGCCGCCACCCCCGAGGCTGTCGAGGGCGCGACCGAGGCCTGTATGCAGGCGCTGCGCAATGCGGGCGTTCAGGTCGAACGCGCGCCGGACCGCGACGATGGCGGCTTCTGCGTGGTGCGCGGGGCGGTGCGGATCACGGGCGGCGAGGTGACGCCGCTGGCGCCGGCCGATGTCGTCATGCAGTGCCCGCTGGCGGTCCGCTACGTCATCTGGGATCGACAGGTGCTGCGCCCGGCCTCGCGTGACATTCTGGGCTCGGCGCCCGCGCGGGTGGAGAACTACGGCACCTATTCATGCCGCCGCATCTACGGCTCGCAGGACGAGGCCGAGCGGCCCAGCGAACATGCCAAGGCCAATGCGCTGGATGTCGCAGCGGTGACCTTGAAGGACGGTCGGACCGTCAGCGTTCTGAACGATTGGCGCGGCGATGGGCCCGCAGGCGAGCCGGGCGGCCGCTTCCTGCACGCCTTGCGCGACGGGGCCTGCCAGCTGTTCTCGACGGTGTTGACCCCCGACTACAACGCCGCCCACGCCAACCATCTCCACATCGACGGGGCTGCGCGGGGCCTCTGTCGTTAAGCCTGAATGCGTCCGGTGCGAATCGCTTTGCTGTTGACCGTCTGGAAAAGCCGGGTGACAACATCGCTGCAGTCCGGATTTCGCGTGGGGTCCAAACCCGCGTTTCGCTCCTTCGCCTGAACGAGCTGTCCAGATGGATTGTCGGGTCACCTCGAGGGGGATCCGCCTGGAAAAGCGCGTTTACGGAGACGCAGACATGGCGACCGGCACGGTCAAGTGGTTCAACCCCACCAAGGGCTACGGCTTCATCCAGCCCGATAGCGGCGGCTCCGACGTGTTCGTTCACGTCACCGCCGTTCAAAAGGCCGGACTTCAGGGCCTCGATGAGAACGCCAAGGTCGAATACGAGCTGGAAAACCAGCGCGGCAAGACTTCGGCGATCGACCTCAAGGTCCTTTAAGTCGATCCAGCCTTCAAGGCTTAGAGGCGGGCGCGGGAGTTTCTCCCGCGCCCGTTTTGTTTTTTCGGGCTACCGCGCCTCGCGCTACTTGAGCCCGTTTGATGCGTCCTGCGGCTTGGTCTCGGCGGCTTGGACGGTCTTGGTGCGTTGGGACCGCTGCGCTAGGACGATTGCGCCTAGCACCAGGGCGCCGCCCAGGGCCTGAACCGGCGTCAGGGTTTCTCCGAAGATCCACCAGCCCAGCAGGCCCGCGACGACCGGCTGGATCAGGATGGTCACGGCGGTGACCGAGGCCGGCAGCTTGCCCAGCGCCCAGGCCACGCCGCCTTGTCCGAAGACGTGCATCACGCCCATGCCCACGCAGGCGGCCCAGCCCGCCGGTCCGGCGGGGATGACGTCCTCGCCCAGCGCCAGGGCGACGATCAAAAGCAGGGGCGCGCCCAGCAGGGTCGCCCAGAAGGTCACCCGCATCGCCCCGGCCGTGCGCCGCGCCGCCTGTACCGCCAGAAAATAGCCCGAGTACCAGACCGCCACCGACAGGGAGAACAGGTCGCCCAGCATCGGATTGGTCCCTTGTCCGCCGTCTGAGCCCGCCGCCATGGCGAAGGCGCCGCCCATGGCCAAGGCCAGGGCCAGGATGAACAGCCGGTGCGGCCGCTCCTTCAGCACAAACCAGCCGAACAGGGTCACGACAACCGGCGTCAGGTTGCACAGCACCGTCGCGTTCGCGACCGAGGTCATGACGATGCCGTAGTGCCAGAAGCTGAGGTCCAGGGCGAAGAACAGGCCCGCCAGCAGCGCCCATTTCGATGGCACGCCGACGCCGCCCGGTTCGCGCGACGCCAGGATCGTCAGCAGGGGCAGGGCGAACAGGAACCGCCAGAACCCCGCGGCCGCCGGCCCCGTCTCGGTCAATCGCACCAGAATGGGCGCCAGGCCCAGCACGCTGGCCGCGATCAGCAGAACGATCAGCGCAAAGGCGCGCGAGGAAGGACGAAAGGCCAGGGCGGACATGGGCCGGCTCTTACGGCGCCCTGCGACCTGACGCCACAGGCGCCGTCAGGCCGCCCCTTAAACGAGCGGGTCGATCCGCGACCGCAACGCGACGCTGAGGCCCGGCGCGCGGTCGCGATAGTCGATCGTCCCGTCCAGCTGACCGACCAGGCTCTTGATCATCATCGAGCCGAACCCCTTACCGGCCAGATGCCCGCCGGCGCCCTCGTCCTCCACCGTCATGCGGAAGAAGGCGCCGTCTTCCTGGAAGGCGATCCGCAGCGGACCCGGCTTGCCGCCATAGGCGTATTTCTGGGCGTTGATGATCAGTTCCGTCAGGATCAGGCCGATGGTGATGGCGCGCCCTGGCTCGATGCAGACCGGGTCCAGATCGGTTTCGATGGCGGCGGCCCAATCGGGCCCCATGCTGGAGCCCAGATCGCCGATCAGCTCGCCGATATAGCGGCTCATGTCGATGGTCGTGACCTGATCGCTCAGATACAGCCGACTGTGGACCGCAGAGACGGCGCGCACGCGACGTCGCGCCTCGTTCAGCGCGGTCGCGGCCGAGCCGCCCGCCTGTTCTCGCGCCTGAAGGCCCAGGAAGCTGGACACCAGCGTCAGGCTGTTCTGAACCCGGTGGTTCACCTCGCGGATCAGATACTGCTGCTGCTCCAGCCGCAAGTCGCGCTCGGAAAGGCGGTCCTGCAGCGATCGGTTCAGCCGTCGGATCTGATGGACTGCGGCGTAGTCGGCCAGAGCGTCCCTCAGCCGAGCGGCGGACTCGACGGCGGCGGGGCCCCAGCGGTGCGCGCGGCCCGAGACGGTGTCCGACCAGCTTTCGAACGAGGCGCGGGGCGTCAGAATGGCGTTGGGGCCAGTCTTCTCCGCTGTTGAGGGATTGCCGGCCCAACGCACCGTTTCCAGCACCTCCGAGCGGAACCACAGCAGCGAGACCGGCTGATCCAGAGGCAGGGTCACCGCCAGCAGGCCGCTGGCGTGCGTCTTCCAGGCCTCGGCGGCCGGCAGAACCGAGGCCAGGTTGTGCGACGAGACGGGGCGCAGGCCCGGCCGTCCAGCAGCCCAGGCGGCGATGGCGCGTACGCCGTCTTCGGGCGGTGTATGTCCAAAGGTCTCGATATCGCCGTCTCTGACGATGGCCAGACCGTCCGCGCTGGTCAGCTGCATCAGGGCGTCGGCCTTTTCGGCCAGCGCCTCTCGCATCGGCCGGTCTGGCGACAGCCGCGAAAGCAGTTCGTCCTCCATCCGACGCAGGCGCGTGCGCTCGCGGTACAGGTCGGCGTCGGTCTTGGACTTCAGCTGTCGCGCCAGATTACGCGCCAGGGCCGTGCAGCCCACGCGCAGCTCATAGGGCAGCAGTTTAGGCGAGGCGTTGTGGCAGGCCACCAGCCCCCACAGGGCGTCATCGACGATGATCGACACGGACGCGGAGGCCCGAACGTCCATGTTGCGCAGATATTGCAGATGGATCGGTGAGACAGAGCGCAGGCCGCTGTCGCTCATGTCCAGCGGCGCCTCGCCGGGCGCGATGGGGCGAAGAGGCTGGGGCGTATAGCGGCTGTCGGGAATGACACGCACGGGGTTGCGCAGATAAAGGGCGCGGGCCTGTTGCGGGATGTCGGTGGCGGGGAAATGGTGATTCAGGAAGGAGCCGGATCCATCGGCGCGACTTTCGGCCACGACCTGACCCGCCTCGTCGTCCTGGAAGCGATAGATCATCACCCGGTCGAAACCGGTCAGGCGTCGGAAGGCGTCCGCCGCCCGCTCGCACACCGTCTGGATCGTCACCGCCCGTTCCAGCGCGGCGCCGGCGGCATCCAGGTTGGCGATCAGATCGACGCCGAGGCGGGCCTGCTGCGAGCTCTGCTCGACCTCGATGATCATCAGATCGTTGATCGTGCCGGAAGTCGTTCCCGGCGCACGATGCGCCACAACGTCGTATTCCAGACGATTGGTCGCGCGCCAGCGACAGGCGAAGCCGGCCTCCTGATGTGCGGCCATGGCGCGCACGGCCCGGTCGGCGACATCGCCCAACACGTCGGCGACTGTGCGATCGATCCAGACCTTGCGGCCCGTCAACTCCTCGATCGCGCCCGCCCCCTGGCGGATGGTCAGGGATTGCAGATCCAGCACCAGCATGAAGCCGTGCGGTTGGATCGATTGAGGAATGTGGATCGGCTCGCGATCGCACTCGTTCAGCGCGGCGTCGGCCAGGTCGAGCGTCTCGGTCATGCCGCGGCCTCCTGCGGCTGGGGTTGCAAGGTGCGGTGGGCGAAGGCGAAACCGTCGATGCCGCCCTTCACCACCTGATCGATCGTGACGTGGCCGCTAACGCAGGCCCGGTCCAGCAAATCCATGAAGGCTCGCCAGCGTGCGCCGGTCTCTTCGCCATAAGGATCCAGAAAGCCGAGGCCGTCCAGATCGCGACCCTCGGCGGCCAGCCGGCGTCGAATGATCCGACCGCCCAGCATCGACCCTTCGGCCACATAGACCCAGCCCAGGGCTTCGCCGGCCGAGGCGGGCGCAGCCGGACGCGCGGGGGGAGGAACGCGCTGGCCCAGTATCGTCAGGTCCTGGGCGATCCCGTTCGCGCGTGATCGCGGTTCAAAGCTGGCGTCCAGTTCGGCGTTCAACGCCGCCGCCAGCGGATGACTGAGCGGCTCCAGTCCGGCATGGAAGCGGTAAAACGCCGCCACGGTCGCCGCCCGCGTGGCGTGGTCCGACAGACGCGGCTCGATCCGGGCCTGGACTTCCAGGGTTTCGTGGGCTGAGGCGGTGGCTTCCCGAAGAGCGAGAAGGGCAGGGGAAGCGATCATGGGGCTCAGATTAACACACTGTCTTGTCTTGTCGATTTGCACAGGCCAGAAGGCGCGGACCACCACGGAACGGCCCAGACCGCGTGGCGTTCACCAGCAACCTTCTCATCTCCCTTTGATCGGCAGATTTTCATGAAACTGCGCGTCCGCGCCGAACTCGTCTATCGTTTCGATCCGCCGACGGACGCCATCTACAAGATCCAGGTCGCGCACTGGCCGGGCCAGGACATTCTGGAAGAGACCCTGACCTTCGACCCGCCGGTCGATTTCCATGAGGACGAGGACGTCGACTTCGGCGCCCGCACCCTGCGTTGCCATGTCGAGGGCGAGGTCAAGCTGACCTATGAGGCGGTGGTCGAAAACGGCGTGCTGAAGGGCCTGCCGCCCAGCGTGTCCCAACATGACTGGGGCGAACTGCCTGCCGAGGTCCTGCCCTATCTCCAGCCCAGCCGCTATTGCCCGTCGGATCAGTTCGGCCGCTTCGTGACGCGCGAGTTCGGCGACACGGCGGGCGGGGCGCGTGTGCTGGCGATCCTGAACTGGATCACCGAGAACGTCGATTATGAGCACGGCGTGTCGGACACCGAAACCACAGCGGCGCGCACCTTCATCGACCGGGCCGGCGTGTGCCGCGACTTCACCCACCTGGGCATGACCCTGTGTCGGGCCTCGGGCATTCCCGCGCGGGCAGTCAGCGCGTTTGCGTTCGACCTCAGCCCGCCCGACTTCCACGCCATCTTCGAGGTCTGGTTGGACAACGGCTGGTGGCTGGTCGACGCCACGGGCCTGGCGCCGGTCGAAGGTCTGGTGCGGATCGCCTGCGGGCGGGACGCGGCGGACATCGCCTTCCTGACGACCCAGGAACGCTGCCAGATGGTGCGTCAGTCGGTGACGGTGGCGGGGGCCTGACCCGCCGCTACTTCGCCTTCTGCGCCGCCTTGTAGGCCTGAAGTTCGTCGATCACGTCCATCTGGCGCAGCACCTTGTTCTGCGGGTCGATCAGCACATGGGTCCCCACAGGAACCGCGATCTGCCCCCGTCCGCCCGTCATCGCCACGACCTGGACCGCGCCGTCGATCTCGACCTCCAGCGGCATGGGGAACGCCCCGCCGTCGCCGGTGGTCCATTCCAGCCGCAGCACCCCGCCCTCGCGCGTTTCCTTCAGCACCGGCAGGGCGGCGTTGTAGAGATAACTGCGGAAGAACCAGCCATAGTCCTGGCCTGTGACGTCGTTGACGATCGTCAGGAAGTCGCCGGTGGATCGATACAGCGGCGCGAAATTGCCCGGTCGGGGATCGGGTCGACCATAGACCAGCCGGGTGATCGACTCGTGAAAGGCGGCGTCGCCGATCAGCATCCGCAGCGAATGGCTGATCAGAGAACCCTTGTTGTAGATGTCGAGACCCGGCCCGACATCGCCCTTGTAGACCTCGTCTTCGGTCTTGGGCGTGCCTGAAACGACGGGATATTTGTTAACCAGACCCTCGCGCTGATTGGCCAGTTCGCGCTGCATATAGCGGTCGCCCAGCAGCCAGCGTGCGTAGAGCGGCTGCATGTAGCTGCCCAACCCCTCGTGCAGCCACATGTCGTCGGCGTTCTGATTGGTCAGCTGGTTGCCGAACCATTCGTGGGCGAATTCGTGCTGCAACAGCCAGTCATAGCCCCGCCCGTCGATCTTGTAGCCATTGCCATAGGCGTTGATCGTCTGGTGCTCCATGCCCAGGTGCGGGGTCTCGACCACCCCCATCTTCTCGTCGCCGAAGGGGAAGGGGCCGACGGTGGCTTCGAAGAAGTCCAGCATCCTGGGGAACTGGGCGAACAGGCCCTGGACCTGTTCAGGCGTATCGGACTTCAGATGCCAGTAGGCCATCGGGATCGTGTTGCCGAAACGGCTGCGGTACTCGCCCGCGACCTCCTCATAGGGGCCGACGTTCAGGGCGATGGCATAGGTGTTGGGCGACTTGGCGGTCCAGTTCCAGGTGGTCCAGCCGTCGCCGTGATCGACCTTGCCCAGGAAGCGGCCATTGGACGGCGCCGACAGGGCGGAGGGCACGGTGATGTGCAGATCGACCCGGCCCGGCTCGCCGTGCGGGCTGTCGATGCAAGGCCAGAAGATGTCGCAGCCCTCGCCCTGAACCGCCGTGGCGATCCACGGTTCGCCCGACGGCGCGGTGGACCAGACGAAGCCGCCGTCCCAGGGCGCGCGCGGCGCGACGCGCGGCTGACTGGCGTAGGCGACACGCAGGGCCACGGATTGTCCGGCCGCCAGGGTCTGGGGCAACTGCACCGTCAGCCGGCCTTCGGGGTTGGACCAGCGATCGACGGCGACCTCGACCCCGTCGATCTGGACCGACGAAATCCTCAGCAGCGTATCCAGATCGACGACCAGGGCCTCCAGCGGCGCCTTGGCGGTGAAATCCAGCACGGCGACGGCCTCGATGGTCTTGTCGGCGGGAATGACCTTGATCGTCAGATCGGCCTTGTCGAACCGCATCGCCTGCTGCTCGGCCGTCAGAGGCTGATCGGTGGCCAGGGTGTAGGGGGTCGATTCGCGCGTCGTCGCGGCGGTCGAGGCCGGGGCGGTGGCGCAGGCGGTCAGGGCCAGAAGGCTCGCAGTGGCGAGCAGAACCGTGATGCGCATCGAACGTCCCTTTCGACTGATGCAAAAGGCTTAGCGCGGCCCGGATGACGCGCAAAGAAAAAGGCCGGCGTTTCCACCGGCCTCTTCCAGAACTCTATATCGCGAACGCCGATCAGGCGGCGGCGGCGGCTTGCTCGGCCAGCTTGGCGCGAACCTGGCGCTTGATGCGCTGGGCGGCGACCGACAGCTGCTCGTCGCGGGCCTTGACGATGAAGACGTCCAGGCCGCCCTTGTAGTCCAGGGTGCGCAGCGCGGCGTTCGAGATGCGCAGGCTGAACGTCTGGCCCAGGGCTTCCGACGTGACCTTGACCGTCTTCAGCGACGGCAGGAAGCGGCGCTTGGTCTTGATGTTCGAGTGGCTCACGTTGTGGCCGACCATGGGGCCGATACCGGTGAGTTCGCAACGACGCGACATCGTCAGATCCTTAAGGTGCGGCGTCCAGCCCGAGCGTGGGAGAGGACGCATGAAACAGTTGCGCGCGGGAACCAGCCCGCGCGAGAGGGGGCCGTATAAGGGAAGAGGCGGTTCGGCGTCAAGCCGAGTCTGGACGCATCGTCCCCACGCCTCGTTCAGCCGTCATTCAAATGCCGCCCTGTATGGCCCATATGATGACGACCTCAAAAGAGACCCAAGCAGAACAGAAGGCTTCCATGTCCCGTCCGTCCTTGATCGATCGCCTGCCCAAGCGCGCGCTCGCCGTCCTGGCCCCGGTGATGGCCGGCGGCTTCATGCTGGCCTCGCCCGCCATCGCCCCGGCCCAGACTGCGGCTCAGTCCGAAGTCCTGCCCGGCTATTGGGAATACACTACCAGCGCGGTGGGCCAGCGCGACACCGAGCAGAAGTGCGTGCGGCCCAGCGAGATCAACCGATTCTTCGGCGGCCTGTCGACCAACAAGTGGCGCTGCACCTATCCGACCCGCGTGGTCGGCAACGGCAATGCCCGCTTCGAGGGAACCTGCCAGGACCGCAAGGGCCGTCGCATCGCTGTTCGCCTGAATGGGACCTACACGGAAACCAGCTTCAGCTTCCGCGGCGGTGCCCAGATCGTGCGCGGCACCCCCTATATCCCCGCCAGCATCACGGCGCGCCGCATCAGCGCCCAATGCCCGGCCAACGCCGAATATTTCTGATCCCGGCTCGGCGATTCATCAAAAAAGGCCCCGGATTGCTCCGGGGCCTTTTCTTTTGTCCGAAACTCGAAGCTTAGGCGGCTTCGGCGGTTGGGATCGGCTTTTTGGCGCTGAGCGACTTGGCGAGCAGCTCGACGGCGGCGTCCTTGTCGATCTTGTTGGCGGCGGCGACTTCGCGCGCCATGCGGTCCAGGGCCGATTCATAGAGCTGGCGCTCCGAATAGGACTGTTCCGGCTGGGTGTCGGCGCGGTGCAGATCGCGAACCACTTCGGCGATGGAGATCAGGTCGCCCGAGTTGATCTTGGCTTCGTATTCCTGGGCGCGACGCGACCACATGGTGCGCTTGATGCGCGCGCGGCCCTTCAGGGTGGTCAGGGCCTTCGTCACGACGTCGTCGGCGGCCAGCGAACGCAGGCCGGCCGTGACGGCCTTCTTGGTCGGGACGCGCAGGGTCATCTTCTCGTGGTCGAAGGTCACGACATAGACCTCCAGCGACATGCCCGCGACTTCCTGGGTCTCGATCGCCGCCACTTTGCCGACGCCGTGCGCCGGATAGACGACCGCGTCGCCAACCTTGAACTCCAGACCAGTCTTGCTCGTCATAATCGTCCTTTCCCGGTCAGGGCCGGGCGAAACGAAGGCGCAGGAAACGCAAACAGGATCTCATCCGCCGGAACGCTCCGTCGGAGGGGATGATGTTGGGCGTCAAAAGCGGAAACGGATCACCAAACCTCTGGCCGATCCCGTCTAGGGCGGGATTCTGTCGCAAACACGGGCGGCGCGAAGATTTAGCGGACCGCCCGATCCAATGAAACAGAACCTATCACAAATCTGCGGAATTTCAAAACGTCCACAGGGCGGACGTGCAAATACGGCAAGGCTTGAGCGCCGCCAGTCCTTGAATCAGGAACCCTTGCCCGGCTTGGGGCTGAAGTATTTCTCGTATTTGCCGGTTTCGCGCTCGTACTGCTCGCGGTCGGCGGGGGGCGTGCCCTTGACGGTGATGTTGGGCCAGACCTTGGCGTATTCGGCATTGACCTGAAGCCATTTGCCGTCCGGCTCGTCCTCGGTGTCCGGCACGATGGCGTCGACTGGGCATTCCGGTTCGCACACGCCGCAGTCGATGCATTCGTCAGGCGCGATCACCAGAAAGTTCTCGCCCTCGTAGAAGCAGTCCACCGGACACACCTCGACGCAGTCCATGAACTTACATTTCACGCAGGCGTCGGTGACGATGTAGGTCATTGGGCGAAAAACGGGTGTCGGTCTGTGGGCGGGAGGCCTGCGACATGGCGGCCACGCAACCAACTGTCAACAGCGCGGCTTAAGGCGAGAGCCATTCGCAGCGCCTTGACAGAACGGCGCCTAATCGCAACTGTATTGATTGCATATCCGCCCCGTCGACAGGAAATCCCCATGCGCACCCCCTTTACGAAATACGCCGTCGCCGGCGCGGCCGCCGTCAGCCTGGTCGCAGGCGGCGCGGTCGTGGCTCAGGCCGCCCTGACCAAGAACCCTGCCGAAGTCACCGCCGGGACCTACGATCTGGAATCCAGCCACGGCAAGATCACCTGGTCGGTCAATCACTTCGGCCTGTCGACCTATACGGGCCAGTTCGTGAACGTGAAGGCGGTGCTGAAGCTGGACCCGGCCAACCCCTCGGCCTCGACCCTGACCGCGACCATCCCGCTGACCGACGTGGCGCCCAACGACGACCGTCTGAAGGCCCACCTGCAGACCGCCGACTTCTTCGACACCGCCCAATATCCGACTGCGACCTTCGTCTCGCGCTCGGTCACGGTCGACGCCGATGACACCAACGAGGCGACCGTGGTCGGCGATCTGACCCTGAAGGGCGTGACCAAGCCCGTCACCATCGAGGTCGAGTTCAACGGCGCCGGAACCGTCATGGGCGCATACAAGGCCGGCTTCGACGGCGAAGCGACCATCAAACGCTCGGACTTCGGCATCAACTACGCCCTGCCGGCCGTCTCCGACGAGGTGAAGCTGCACATCGAAGGCGAGTTCGTCATTCAGAAGTAGGGCCTGCCGCGCTGCGCGCGACTTGAGGCCGTTTAGACCGTAAGCGAGTACAGGGCGCGGGCCTCTTCGACAGGCCCGCGCCTTTCGCCCAGCCGTTCGACCTTCAGGCTGGTGACGCGTCCGTTCTGGGCGAAGGTCAACAGGTCGCCGACGTGAACGCACCGGCTGGGCTTGTCGAGCCGCGTCTCGCGCCCCTGATGCGTCAGCCGCACCGCCCCCCGCTCCACCAGACCGGCCGCCAGGCTACGCGTCTTCACGAACCGCGCGCGCCACAGCCAGATGTCGATGCGACAGGCGTTCTCGTTCAAGCCTTCGCCTTTCGACGCGGCCGACGACGCTTGGGTCGCGCAGGCGGCGCTTCGGTCAGCACGGCCAGCGCCGCGAAGGGCGAGTCCTTGACGATCATCGGCGCTGCGCCCGGCTTGTCGGGCAGGCGGGCGCGTTCCACCTTCAGGGCGGCGATGATCTGTTTCGCCTGATCGGCGCGCCAGCCCAGATCGGTCAGGGCCTCGTCGGACAGCCGACCGTGATTGGCGGCCCGCAACTCGGCCATCTTCTCCAGCGTCTCGACCGGCGCCAGCCAGCGTCCTGCCAATCGTAATCCGTGTGCGGACAACAGACGCGCCGAGGGCGGCTCCACCGGCGCGGGGATCAGATCGGGCGTCGCCGGGATCAGCGGCGCGGAGACGAAGGCCTGGGCGAAATGGCGGGCGCGCGGCTTTTGAAGGCCGGGCAGCCACACCGAATGCGCCCCGATGCGGATGGCGAAACTGCGCAGCGTGCGGCGCTCGACCTGACTGAGCGCGGCTAAATCGCGCTCGACCTCGCGCCGGTCGATCACGCCGCCGGCCTCGATCAGGCGAAAGGCGATGCCGCGCGGAAGGCCCTTCAATGTCCCCGACTCCACCGCCTGACGCAGCCGTCGCAGATCGCGCAGCGCACGTCCCGCTTCCGCCGCCAGCCACGCCTCGATCCGGCGCTGGGCGCGCTCGCGGGCGGGCGTCGGCCCCAGATCGCCAAGCAGACGCACGGAGGGGGTAAAGGGATCGACCCCCTGCGGCGTCGCATTGATCTGCGCCGTCAGCACGCCGCGCCACAGCACCGCCCCGTCCGGCGTGATCGAGAAACCGTCGTCGGTCTCGGCGGCCAGACGTCCCAGCCGTCGATTGATCTCGGGCGTCACCGCCCTCACGGCGGCCTGGCGCAGGGTGCGGTCTTCCAGGGCCGACGAGCCCTTCTCCATCTGGAACCGCACGCCCTCCAGCTGGCCGACGACCTGTCCCTCGACCGTGACCTCGCCGTCATCGGCGACGCCTGCAAACGTGTCTTCGCGCACGTTCAGCGCCCGCATCAGGGCGGTGGTGCGGCGATCCACGAACCGGGCGGTCAGCCGTTCGTGCAGTACGTCGGACAGCCGATCTTCCAGCGCGCGGGTCTTGTCGCGCCAGCCTTGCGCGTTGTGAACCCAGTCCGGCCGGTTGGCGATGTAGGACAGGGTGCGCACCGCCGACAGCCGCGCCGACAGCTGGTCGATCTGACCGTCGTCACGATCCACGGAGGCGAAGCGCGGCGCCATCCAGTCGTCGGTCAGCCGGCCGCGCTTGCCGGTCAGGGCGTGGAAGACGTCCTTGGCCAGCCGGGCGTGTTCATCCAGCGTCGTCTTCTGGAAGTCCGGCAACTGGCACGCCTCCCACAGACGCATGACCGCCCCGCGCGAGCGCCCCACGCGCGCGATTTCCTCGTCTTTGATCAGGCGACGCAGCAGGGTCTCGTCCAGCGCCTCCGCCGTCAGGCTCAGCCCCGAACGCTGGGGCGTCACCGTCAGCGAGCGCAGCAGATCGGGCAGGGTGTCGAAATCCAGCCGGGCGTTTCTCCATTCCGCCGCCTCGATCGGATCGAACCGATGCTCGACCACCTGTTCGACCAGATCGGGGTCCAGATCCTCGGCCTCGGCCGTGACGCCGAAGGTGCCGTCGCGCAGATGCCGGCCCGCCCGCCCGGCGATCTGGCCGATCTCATGGGCGTAAAGCCAACGGGTGCGCCGCCCGTCGAACTTTCTCAGCCCAGCGAAGGCGACATGGTCCACATCCATGTTCAGCCCCATGCCGATGGCGTCGGTGGCGACCAGGAAATCGACCTCGCCCGACTGATACAGGGCCACCTGCGCATTGCGGGTGCGGGGGGACAGACTGCCCATCACCACGGCCGCGCCTCCGCGCTGACGCCGGATCAGTTCGGCGATGGCGTAGACCCGATCGGTCGAGAAGGCGACGATGGCGCTACGGCGGGGCAGGCGGGTCAGCTTCTTGGAGCCCGCATAGGACAGGGTGGACAACCGGTCGCGCGTCACGATCTCAGCGTCCGGGACCAGGCGGCGGATCAGCGGCTCCATGGTTCCGGCGCCCAGGAACATCGTCTCGAACCGGCCGCGCGCATGCAGCAGCCGCTGCGTGAAGACGTGGCCGCGTTCGGGATCGGCGACCAGCTGGATTTCGTCGATGGCCAGGAACTCGACCGATCGCTCCAGCGGCATGGCCTCGACGGTGCAGACGAAATAGTGCGGGCGCGGCGGGACGATCTTTTCCTCGCCGGTGATCAGGGCCACAGCCGCCGCGCCGCGCTGTTTGACGATCCGCTCATAGATCTCGCGCGCCAGCAGGCGCAGCGGCAGCCCGATCATGCCCGAGGCGTGACCCAGCATCCGCTCGACCGCCAGATGGGTCTTGCCTGTGTTGGTGGGCCCCAGGACCGCAGTCACGCGGGACGGGGCGAGGCCTGCGGACCGGTCGCTCATATCGCGACTAAGGTGGCGACGAATCTCGTCCGGCTCAAGCGTCGCCGGCGCGCATTCCGATCCGAACCAGGGTGGACAGGTTCGCGGCCTGCATTTTCGTCATCACCTTGGCGCGAAAGATTTCCACCGTGCGCGGGCTGATCTCCAGCCTTTGCGCGATCTCCTTGTTGGAGCAGCCGTCGATCAGGGCGTCGAACACCTGACGCTCGCGCGGGGTCAGGGTGTCCAGTCGGGCCTTGGCGTCCTCTCGCGCGATCCGCTCGGCCTCAAGACTGGTCAGGGAGGCCAGACAGCTGGAAACCGCGTCCAGCATTCGCTGCGGATCGAACGGCTTTTCGACGAAATCCACGACGCCCGCCTTCATCAACTGAACCGCCAGCGTCACCTCCCCATGACCCGTGATGACGATCACCGGCCAAGTGTCGCCGCGCAGGCTCTTGAGACGCCCAACGAGTTCAGAACCCTGAAGCCCCGGCATCCTCACATCGGTGATGACGCAGGCGCTCTTGTCTGCAGGCAGATTGACCAGGAAGTCGTCGGCGCTGACGAAACTGCGCGCCCGGAAACCCGCTCCTCGCAGCATCAGCACCAAGGCGTCACGCATGGCGGGGTCGTCGTCGATGATGAAAACGGAGTGCGGGCTCATCAGATTTCGGACTCCGTGGGACGCGGCAAACGAAACGAAAAGGTCGCTCCACCCTGAGAATTCCGGCTGACGACCAGGGTCGCGCCGTGGCTTTCGACGATTGAACGCGTGACCGACAGCCCCAGACCCATGCCGCCGGCCTTAGTCGTCGCCATCGGATGAAAGATGCTGTCGATTCTGTCTTCGGGGATGCCGTCGCCATTGTCGCACACCGCGATCTCATAGCCGTCCGCGCCCAGCGTCCGGCCGGTCACCGTCACGCGCGCGCCCTCGCGTCCGATGACGGCGTCCACGGCGTTGCGCACCAGATTGGCCAGCGCCTGCTGAATTTGAATGCGGTCGGCCAGAACCTGATCGTCGTCTTCTTCCACATCCAGAGCGATCGTCGTGTCGGTGTCCTGTCCCGTCAGGGCGAAGACCGGCGCCAGGTCCAGGACGATCAGCGAGGCGCGCTCTTCGGTGAAGGACCGCGAACCTGTGGCGACCTGTTCGCGCATGCGCCGAATGATGTCGCCGGCGCGCAGCAACTGGGTCTTGGCCAAGTCGATGGTCCTGGCCGGCCCTTCCGCGACCGTCCCCAGCCGTGTCAGTTCGGCTTGGCCGGCATGTAGATAAACGGTGGCGGCGGTCAGCGGCTGGTTCAGTTCGTGGGCCAGGGTCGCGGCCATTTCGCCCATCGAGTTCAAACGCCAGACGCTGCTGAGCTTGTCGTTCAGGTCGCGCTCGCCCTTGCGGATTGTCTCGGCCTGGCTTTGATCGCCCAGCGTCAGGACGATGTGTTCGGGGGCGATGTCGTCCGGGAGCACGTTGGCGTGAAGCGTCAGCGGCGACCCCGGCGTGTCTATATTCCCGCTCGTCCAGGGGCCGGAGGACGGGCTCAGCACCTCGCCGCCTCGGCGAGCCTTCGCCAGGGCCGCGTCGTCGAAGCCGGGCAGCAGCGATCCGAAAGGCTGCGCCATCGCCGCCTCTCGATCCACACGCAGAAGATCGGCGGCGGCTGGGGTCACGCGGCGCGTGCGTCCTTCACGGTCCAGGGTCACGATCGGCGTCGTGGCCACGATGGTGTCGAGCAGCATCTCGCGCAGCGCCAGATCGCGCGTCAGGGCGCGGGCCTGTTCCAACGAGTCGATCAGCCGACGACAGACCTCGGCGATGACCCAGGCGATGACCGCGAAAAGCGCGGCGTTGGTCGCCGCATCCAGCACGCTTTCGCGATGCACCAGCCACAGGTTGGCCCCGATGGCCAACAGGATCGCCAGCACGACCGCGCCCCTTTGCGCCAGCAGAGCCGTAACAATCACCGCCGGGACCAGCGGCAGATAATAGAAGTTTCCAAACGGTTCGAGCGCGCTGCGAACCAGCGTCGCCACAAGAACAGCCAGACACGCGATCAAGACCCCGCTCCACCATGTCCTGGACCTGAAAATCATGTCCTCGTGCTGTTCCTAGGCTGCTGGATATATTTCACCGGAGTATGAGTTGGGATGCGAAAACTCGACAGAACTTGGGCTGCCGGGCCTCGCCGCTTTTCTGACAACTTTCGTATAGGCTCATTTCGACTACGTGAACATACGTAGTCGCTCAAATTCGGTTTGGAGTGACCCGCACCCCCTACGATGCCGCGGCTTGGACGCTGGTCGACACATCTTATGGGTTACGCAATCCTACATACGGTCCGGTTCAGATTTAATATTAATCATCGCCTCATCCTTGGGCTTCAGAATGCAGAAGCTTCAGGGATCATCATGTTTCGTTCGTCAGCCTTCTTTGTTGTCGCGGCAGTAGGCCTCGCAGCGCCGATCACCTCCCAGGCCCAATCGTTCGGCCTCGATGTCGGTGTCGCCAGCCAGTATGTCGGCAAAGGGCTGGGCAAGAGCAATCAGGACGTTGCGCCTTTCGCCAAGGCGGAAGCCGGCTTCGGCGAAGGCTACGCCAGCGTCTTCGTCTCTGACGCCGCCGGATCTCAAGGCTACGACATGGAGATCGTCAGCATGGTCGGTTGGCGACCCAAGGCGGGCGGTTTCACCTTGGATCTGGGGGTCATGAATCGCGACCTGCCAGGGTCGCGCGCCGGCGTAGACAAAAACTACTGGGAATATCAGGCGGACGCTTCACGCAAGCTGGGCCCCGTGGCGACGCGCCTGCGCGTCAACTATTCGCCCGACGGCTTCGCGGCGACGAAAGAGGCCTGGTGGCTGGAGCTTCAAGGCACGGTCTCCGTCGCCGCCAAGACAAAGATTTCGGCCGCCGTCGCCAACCGCATGGCGGACGGCGGCGTCGACTACAACGCCTGGAACGTCGGCGCCAAACAGAAGCTGACCGACGCCTTTGCCGTCGATCTGCGCTGGTACGACACCGACCGCCACAGCGCAGGCGAGCCCTATGAAGGCCGCCTCGTCGCCGCCGCCACCTATTCGTTCTGAGTTACTTATCCACCGGGGGATGCTGAGTTGAAGTTGATTGAGAATATGTCTGTCGGCCGCAAGCTGTTCGCGGCCTTTGGTCTCGTTCTGGCGGCGATCGCCGTCATGGGCGTCGTCGTCGTCACCAGCCTGCTTCAGTTAGAGAAGGCCGGCGAGGTTCGCACGGTGGAGAACCAGGCCAACCGCACCACGGCGACGGCCGAGTTCTACATGACGCGCCAGGAGAACGCCTTCCGCGGCTACCTCCTGTCTCAGGATCCCTACTATATCGAGCGCGTCGATGCGCACCGCGCCAAGTTTCGGGCGGCCATGGACGAGTTGCGCGGCGAACTGCCGGCCGATCGCGCCGCCCTGATCGACAAGGCGGTCGAGGCCAATGCGACCTGGTACAAGAACGTCGTCGAAGCCGGTTCCGCGATGGTGCGCGACGGTCGCGCGTCCCAGGCCGTGCAAATGGTCGGGCGCAACGGAACGGCCGACAACTACGTCGCACCGGTCGAAGACACGATCGACCAGATCAAGAGCGCCAACGAATTGGCGCGCAAGGCCTCGACCGAAGCTCAGGCCGCCGCCAGCCGCACCGCGCTGATCGCCACGATCGTGGGACTGATCTCGGCCTTGGTGATCGCCGTCATCGCCGGCTTCGTCGCGACGCGCTCCATCGTGCGCCCGATCTTCACGATGATCGGCTATATGCAAAAACTGATGGCCGGCGATACCGACATCAAGGTCGCCAGCGCCGAGCGCAAGGATGAGTTCGGCAAGATGGGTCAGGCCATCGTGGCCTTCCGCGACGCCGCGATCGAAAAGGTCCGCGTCGAACAGGAGGCGATCGCCAACCGGTCCATGAGCGAGCAGGAACGCGCTGAACGCGAGGCCGAGAAGGCGCGTGAGGCCGCCGAGGACGCCCAGGCCATCGGCGCCTTGGGCCAGGGTCTTTCCGCCATGTCGAACGGCGACCTGACCTACCGGATCGAGATCGACTTCAACCCCAAGACCGCGCAGCTGAAGGCCGACTTCAACGCCGCCATCTCCCAGCTGCAGCAGGCCGTCTCGGTCGTAGTCAACAATGTCTCGGGCATCCGCTCGGGCGCCGGCGAGATTTCGCAGGCGGCCGACGACCTGTCGCGCCGCACCGAACAGCAGGCCGCCTCGCTGGAGGAAACGGCTGCGGCCCTGGATGAAATCACCGCCACGGTGAACAAGACCGCCTCGGGCGCCCGTCAAGCCTCCGACGTGGTTCAGGCCGCGCGCGGCGACGCCGAGAAGAGCGGCATCATCGTCCGCGACGCCGTCCAGGCCATGACCGCCATCGAAGGCTCGTCCACCCAGATCAATCAGATCATCGGCGTCATCGACGAGATCGCCTTCCAGACCAACCTTCTGGCCCTGAACGCCGGCGTCGAGGCCGCGCGTGCCGGCGAGGCCGGTCGCGGCTTCGCGGTGGTCGCCTCCGAAGTGCGCGCCCTGGCCCAGCGTTCGGCCGAGGCCGCCAAGGAGATCAAGACCCTGATCTCGGCCTCGACGGGGCAGGTCGGCTCGGGCGTCAAACTGGTCGGCGAGACCGGCGAGGCCCTGCAACGGATCGTGGACCGGGTCGCCGAGATCGACAGCCTAGTCACAGAAATCGCGGCCTCGGCCCAGGAACAGGCCGTCGGTCTGGCCCAGGTCAACACCGCCGTGAACCAGATGGACCAGGTCACCCAGCAGAACGCGGCCATGGTCGAGCAATCGACCGCCGCCAGCCATTCGCTGGCCCAGGAGGCGGAAAGCCTGCAAGCCTCGGTCGCCCAGTTCCGCGTCGGGGCCTCGTCGCCGCGCGCCGCTGCGCCCACGCCGGTTCGCACGCCTGTGCCCGTCGCCAAGCCCGCTCCTCGCTCCAGTCACATGGTCGCTGCGCTGAAAACCATCGGCCGGGGCGGCGCTGCGCCCAGGCCTCAAGTCACCGCCGCCGAAGACGGTTGGGAGGAATTCTGATGACCGAAACCGTGATCCTGTCCGACGTGCTGGACCTGAATGCGGCCGAGCCTCTGAAGGCTGAACTGCTGGCCCTGCGCAGTCATCCGGTGGTCCTGGACGCCTCTGCAGTTCAGCGTCTGGGCGGCCTGTGCCTGCAAATCCTGCTGTCGGCGCGAAAGACGTGGGCGGCAGACGGCGTCAACCTAAGTTTAGGGTCTGTGTCCCAATATTGGACGGAACAATGGGCGGCCTACGGCGCGCCGGACTTCAACACCGAGGGGGCGTTGGCATGACCAAGACCGTTCTGACGATCGACGATTCACGCACCATGCGCGACATGCTGCTGATGGCGCTGGAAGACGCGGGCTACACCGTGATCCAGGCAGTGGACGGCGTGGACGGTCTGGAGACCTTGGCGTCCAAGGGCGCCGACGTCATCATCACCGACATCAACATGCCGCGCATGGACGGCTTCGGCGTCATCGAGGGCGTCCGCGCCGATCCGAACCACCGCACGACCCCTGTGCTGGTGCTGACGACCGAGAGCGACGTCGAGAAGAAGGCCCGCGCCCGCGCCGCCGGCGCCACCGGCTGGATCGTCAAGCCGTTCGACCCCGCAAAGCTGGTGGACGCCGTCCGCCGCGTCGCCGCCTGATCGCCTGAAGCCCGCCGGACCCCGACCTAATGGACGCCTTCGAAGCCATCAAAGCCACCTTCTTCCAGGAATGCGACGAACTGCTCGCGGACCTGGAAGCCAAGCTGATGCTGCTTGAACAGGGTCAGACCGACCTGGAGACGATCAACGCCGTCTTCCGCGCCGTCCATTCGGTCAAGGGCGGGGCAGGGGCCTTTGGCCTGGAGGCCCTGGTTCGGTTCGCCCACGTCTTCGAGACCCTGATGGACGAACTGCGCGCGGGCCGTAAGCCGTGCGACGCCATCACCATCAAGACCCTGCTGCGCGCCTCCGACGTGCTGGCCGATCATATCCAGGCCGCCCAGGGTCTGATCCCGCCGGTGGACGAGGCGCGGTCCGCCGCCCTGGTCGCCGAAATGCAGGTCCTGACCCACGGCGGCGAGGCGCCGGTCGAGGTCGAGGAAGACGAAGATGACTTCGGCTTCACCCCCATGGCCTTCGACATGGCGCTGGACGAGCCTGCGCCCCTGCCCATCGCCGACCTGGGCGCCGACGCCCCGTCGGTCGGCTGGCGCATCGTGTTCAAGCCGATGGGCCGGATGTACGTCAACGCCAACGAGACCAGCCTGCTGCTGCGCGAACTGGGCCGCCTCGGCCCGGTCACGGTCGTCGTGGACGACAGCGAGACGCCGACGCTGGACGCGCTGTCGATCGAGGACGGCTGCCTGACCTGGACGGTCGATCTGGCCGCCGCCGTCGACGAGGCGGCCGTGCGCGAGGTCTTCGACTTTGTCGAAAGCGACTGCGATCTGACCATCACGCCCCTGGGCGCCGGCGGCGCAACCGACATCGTCGCGTTCGACGACGAACCGGCCGCCGTCCTGCCCGCCAGCGACGATCTGGACATCGCCGCCCTGCTGGCCAAGGCCGCTGGCGCCGCCGCCGAGCCGGCGGCCGAGGTCGTGCCCTTCGCTCCCCTGGAGTTGGAGCCCGCGCCGGCCCCGATCGCGGCTGCACCTGCCGTAGAGCCGGCGGCTGCCCCTGTCGCCGCACCCGTGGCGGCGACGCCCGCGCCGGCTTCCGCCCCTGTCGCGCCCGCGCCGGTGACGATCCGTGTCGATCTGGACCGCGTGGATCGCCTGATCAACGTCGTCGGCGAACTCGTCATCCAGCAGGCCATGCTGTCGCAGCGCGTCCTGGAAAGCGGCCTTGCCCGGTCGTCCGGCATCGCGCTGGGCCTCGAAGATCTGGAGCTGCTGACCCGCGAGATCCAGGACAGCGTCATGGCCATCCGCGCCCAGCCGGTGAAGTCGGTGTTCCAGCGTATGCCGCGCCTGGTCCGCGAAGTCGCCGACATGGTCTCCAAACAGGTTCGCCTGGTCACGGCCGGCGAGGATACCGAGGTCGACAAGACCGTGGTCGAACGCCTGGCCGAGCCGATCACCCACATGCTGCGCAACGCCATCGACCATGGACTGGAAACGCCCGAGGAGCGTGTCGCCGCCGGCAAGCCGGCCGAGGGCGCGGTGCGTCTCGCGGCCCTGCACCGCTCGGGTCGGATCGTCATCGAAATCTCCGACGACGGCCGCGGCATCAACCGCGAACGGGTCAAGAAGATCGCCGTCGACAAGGGTCTGATCGCCGCCGACGCGCCGCTGACCGACGAGCAGATCGACAATCTGATCTTCGCGCCGGGCTTCTCCACCGCCGCCGTCGTGTCCGACATTTCGGGCCGGGGCGTGGGCATGGACGTGGTCAAACGCTCGATCCAGGCCTTGGGCGGACGCATCTCCATCAGCTCGGTTCCGGGCAAGGGCTCGACCTTCACCCTCAGCCTGCCGCTGACGCTGGCGGTGCTGGACGGCATGGTCGTCGCCGCCGCCGAACAGACGCTGATCGCGCCGCTGCCGGCCATCGTCGAGAGCCTGACTCCGCAAGCCATCGACCTGCATTTCGTCGGCGGCGTGGATCCCGTCATCCGCTTCCGCGATCGCTTCCTGCCGCTGATCGACGTGGCCCTGATCATGGGCTTCCGCGAACAGCCGATGAACCCGACCGAAGGCGTCGCCGTGGTCGTCGAAACCGAAGGCGGTCAGCAGGCGGCCCTGCTGTTCGACGCCATCCAGGGCCAGCGCCAAGTGGTCATCAAGAGCCTGGAAACCAACTACCAGCAGGTCGAGGGCGTCGCCGCCGCCACCATCCTGGGCGACGGGCGCGTGGCCCTGATCCTGGATGTCGACGTGCTGGTCACCGACATGCGCCGCAAATCCGTCCGTCCCGACTTCAAGCTCGCGAGCTGAACCATGACCGAAGCCAAAGATCTCCAGCGTGAACTGATCGCCTTCCGCATCGGCAGTCAGGAATTCTGCGTCGACATCATGTCGGTGCGCGAAATCCGCGGCTGGACGCCGGCGACGCCTCTGCCCCGTTCGCCGGGATACATGAAGGGCGTCATCAACCTGCGCGGCACGGTCCTGCCGATCATCGATCTAGGCGCGCGCTTCGGCCTGACGACCTCGGAACCGACGGCGCGCCACGTCATCATGGTGGCCCACATTGGCGGCCGCATGGTCGGCCTGCTGGTCGACGCCGTGTCCGACATCCTGCAGATGAGCGAGGCCTCGGTCCAGCCGACGCCCGACGTCGCCAGCGATCAGGTCAAGACCTTCGTCAAGGGCATCTTCTCGATCGACGGCCGCATGATCAGCCTGATCGAACTGGATTACATCCTGCCGCAAGTCGAGGCCGAAGCCGCATGACCGCCGCCGCCGGCCGGGGATCCATCGTCGAGGGCGAGTTCGTCTTCACCGCCGAGGATTTCCGCCACATCGCCCAGATGCTGCACGCCCACGCGGGCATCGCCCTGAACGAGGGCAAGGCCGCGCTCGTGTATTCGCGCCTGGCCAAGCGCCTGCGCACCTTGGGTCTGACCAGCTTCCGCGACTACTGCGCCCTCGTCGAGGGCGTGGACGGCGTGGACGAGCGTCAGAAGATGACGGCGGCCCTGACCACCAACGTCACCCGCTTCTATCGCGAGCCGCACCATTTCGACGACCTGCGCGACCGGGTCATGCCTGAACTTGCGGCGCGCGCCCGCGCCGGCGGCCGGGTCCGTCTGTGGTCGGCGGCCTGCTCGAATGGGCAGGAGCCCTATTCGATGGCCCTGACCGTGCTTCAGGCCCTGCCCGAAGCGGCCGAGCTGGATGTGCGTATCCTGGCCACCGACATCGATCCCAACATGGTCGCCCAGGGCCATGACGGCGTCTATTCCGAAGAGGCGCTGGAGCCCGCGCCCGTCACCCTGTGGCGCAAATATTTCGACCGTGCCGATCGCGGCCAGTGGGTCGCAGGCGCGCAGCTGAAGCGCCTGGTCAGCTTCAAGGAACTGAACCTGATCGGCGACTGGCCGATGAAGGGCAAGTTCGACGTCATCTTCTGCCGCAACGTCGTCATCTACTTCGACGACGCCACCCAGGAGCGGGTGTGGAAGCGCTTCACCCCGCTGATGAACCCCGGCGCGACCCTCTACATCGGCCACTCCGAACGCGTCTCCGGCCCGGCGACCAGCCAGCTTCAGACCGCCGGCCTGACCACCTATCGTCTGGGTGGCGCATGAGCCCCGTCCGCGTCCTCGTCGTCGATGACAGCCTGACCATGCGCGGGCTGATCTCGGCCGCCCTGAAGTCAGATCCTGAGATCGAGGTCGTCGGCACCGCCGCCGATCCCATCGAGGCCCGCGCCGCGATCAAGGCCCTGAACCCCGACGTCATTACGCTCGACGTCGAAATGCCCAACATGAACGGCTTGGAGTTTCTGGAAAAGATCATGCGGCTGCGGCCCATGCCGGTGGTCATGGTCTCGACCCTGACGGCGGCGGGCACGGACGTGACCCTGGCCGCGCTGGAAATCGGCGCGGTGGACGCGGTGGCCAAACCGGCGATCGCCAGCGTCGACGCCTTCCACGACCTGATCGGCAAGGTGAAGACCGCCGCCCGTTCGCGCGTGCGCGCCCGCGGCGACACGCCCGCCGCCGCCGAGGCGCCGCGCGCCTATCACGCCGATCCCAATCAGATTCTCGCCATCGGTTCGTCCACCGGCGGGGTCGAGGCCCTGCTGACGGTGCTCAGCGGCTTCCCGCTGGATTGCCCGGCGACCGTCATCACCCAGCATATGCCGGCGACCTTCACCGCCAGCTTCGCCGCCCGCCTGGACCGTGTCTGCGCCCCGACCGTGACTGAGGCGGTGGACGGCGCCCCGCTGAAGCCGGGCCACATCTATCTGGCCCCCGGCGGCGCAACCCATCTTGAGGTGTCCGGCGGCCTGACACCCCGGTGCCGCCTGATCGCCAGTGATCCCGTCAACGGCCACCGTCCGTCGGTCGATGTGATGTTCGAATCCGTCGCCCGGCTGAAGCGTCCGATGACCGGCGTCATCCTGACCGGCATGGGCCGTGACGGCGCCAAGGGCCTGCTGACCATGCGCCAGGCCGGCGGCCGCACCCTGGGCCAGGACGAGGCGACCTGCGTCGTCTACGGCATGCCCAAGGCCGCCTATGAAATCGGCGCCGTGGAGCGGCAGTTGCCGTTGCACCGCCTGTCCCCCGCCATTCTCGAACTGTGCGCCGATCCGGCCGCGCGGTCTGTCGCCTAATCGGGAGCGTAACCTATGCCCGCCGCCGCCTCACTTCACTGCCTGGTCGTCGACGATCAGATGACGATGCGTTCGCTGGTCCGCACCAGCCTGCAACAGCTCGGCGTGCGCGAGATCCGCGAGGCCGCCGACGGCGAGATCGCCCTGCGCGAGATCGTGTCCAAGCCCGCGCACCTGATCATCTCCGACTACAATATGCCGAACCTGGACGGCCTGGGCCTGCTGCGCGCCGTGCGCGCCCATCCCCCCACCTCCAAGACCGCCTTCATCATGCTGACGGGCCGCGCCGACCGCGAGCTGGTCCAGCGCGCGGTGCAGTTCGGGGTCAACAACTATCTGGTCAAGCCTTTCACCGTCGCCCAGCTGAAGGGCAAGCTGGAAGCCGTTTTCGGTCCTCTGACATGAGTTTCGCCGCCCTGAAGGACACGGTCGAAAAGCGCGTTCACGTCGGTCAGGGCGAGCACTTCATCACGTCCGATCCCAATGTCGTGCTCAGCACCATCCTGGGGTCCTGCGTCGCCATGTGCGTGCGTGATCCGTTGGCGGGCGTCGGCGGCATGAATCACTTCCTGCTGCCCGAAGGCTCGGGCGCGGGCACCGACGCGGGACGTCGCTACGGCGCCTATGCGATGGAGCTGCTGATCAACGACATGCTCAAGGCCGGCGCCCGTCGCGACCGGCTGGAGGCCAAGTTGTTCGGCGGCGGCCGTATGTTCGACAGCCTGCGCGACGTGGGACGCAGCAACGCCGACTTCGCCGAGAAATTCCTGCGCGACGAAGGCATTCCCGTCGTGGGCGGCAGCCTGCGCGGCGACGGCGGACGGCGCCTGCACTACTGGCCCGTCACCGGCCGCGCCCTGCAACGCGCCGTCACCGACGTCGTCGCGCCCAAGCCCGTGCCCGTCATGGCCCCGGTCGATACCGGCGCCCTGGAACTGTTCTAAGCATGAGCGCCCCTCCCGAACACGCCGATCTGCTGGCCGCCGTCGCCGACGAGCTGATGCTGGTGCGCGAAGGCATCGACGGGATCGAGGCCCTGGTCAGCGATCTGGTCCGCCGCGCTCCGCCTGAGGAACGTCCCAACGCCCTGACCCAGGCCCAGGCCCTGGACGCCCTGACTCAACGTCTCGAGGCTCTGTCCGGCGTCCTGCGTATGCTGGGCGGCGGCGCCAGCCCGTCCGAGGCCGTCAGCCGACTGTCGCTGGCCGACATGGCCGGCCGCCTTCGCCCCGCCGCCGGCGAGCATCGCCCGCAATCAACCGCCGACGCCGGCGACCTGATGCTGTTCTGACGCCATGGCCAAGAGCGATCGGGTCAATCTGGCGCACACCACGGTCCTTCTGATCGACGACCAGCCCACGTCGCTGGATATGCTGGGGTCCATCGTCCAGGGCTTCGGCTGCAAGGAGCAGGTCAAATGCGCCTCGGCCCAGGCGGCCGTCGAACTGCTGGCGCGCCGCTCGGTCGATCTGATCCTGATCGACTGCATCATGCCGGACATGGACGGGTATGACTTCGTGCGCTGGCTGCGGCGCGACGCCCCCACGCCGACCCGCTATGTGCCCGTCATCATGATCCTGGGCCACGCCTCCCAGGCCAAGGTCCAGCAGGGCCGCGACTGCGGGGCCAGCTTCATCGTCGCCAAGCCCTTGTCGCCGTCCCTGCTGCTGAAGCGCATCATCTGGCTGGGCGGCGAGGACCGGGATTTCGTCGAGGCTGAACACTACATCGGGCCCGACCGCAGGGTGCGCAACTATGGGCCGCCCCCCGGCACCGACGGCCGCCGCTCAAGCGACCTGTCCGGCGATCTGGGCGAGGCGGTCGAGGAAAACATGGATCAGGACGACATCGACATGCTGATGAAGCCGATGAAGGTCAGCCTGTGACCGAGCCAGCCGCCGCGCCCAAGACGCCCACCGTCCGCCGCGTCCACACCTCGCTCCAGCGTCAGATGGCGCGGCCTGGCGGTCGTCTGATCGTCGAGGCCGAGTCGCGCGCCAACCAGGCGCTGGATGAACAGCGCGACCACGTCTTCACCCTGTTGACGGCCAATGTCGACGCCATCGAGGCCCTGTGCGCGACCCGCCCGCAGGATGCTCCGGCCCAAATCTACGCCTTCGCCTCCGCCATGGTCGACATGGCCGGCTATCTGGACGTCCCGACCTTCTTCGAGGCCGCCTTCAGCCTGTGCGAGATCGCCGACCGGATGAAGAGCGCCGGCAGCTGGTCTTGGCCCTCGGTCGAGGTTCACGTCCGCGCGCTCCGCCTGACCCTGGCCGCCCAGGGCCAGACCAGCGCCGATTCCGACCGCCTCCTGGAGGGCCTGCGCGCCCTGACCGCTCACGTTCCGCCCGTCGGTTAACGGCCGTTCCGTTCTCGCGGAACAAGGGCGAAACGAATCAGGACCGAATCGCTGACATCGCCCGTTTCGTCCTTTGTTCACCGCGATATCTGGTAGGTTAAGCAGCCTTAACCACAAACGCCCGACGCCGGAGTCGAACGACCGCCGCCCGACTTTTTCGCCGCCCCGACTTCCCCCCGCCGCCCCGACCCGCTACGGCGTCCTGCGTGGCCCCGTAGCTCAGCGGCATAGAGCAAGGCTTTCCTAAAGCCGAGGTCGCAGGTTGGAGTCCTGCCGGGGTCGCCATCGCGCTGTCGGGTGCATTCTAATCGTCGAGGGGCAGCTCGCTATCGAATGGGATCCGATCAATCGCCTCCCACGGGCCGTCCAGATAGCGCCAGACGAGCAGGCCTTCAGCGAGAATGTCGAACGGCTCGAACTCCAATTTAAGGTACTCAAGCAACTGTTTGGCGTCTGCGGGCTCAACCTTGTTCTGGATCGTGATGTGCGGCCGGAACAGGGCCTGATCCTGGCGGGTCAGCCAGGGCGAAAAGGCCTCCGCGAGTTGTCCACGCAGTCGGTCCAGATCGGCGGACGCCAGGCGGTAGGCCACGCCACGCCCCAAGGACCACGGGCCGCGTACATCGAGGCGGATGGGCGTCTGCCGCCGGCACGCCGACTTCAGCGTCTCCAACACGAAGTCTTCCTGCGCCCCAGGGAGCGCGTGGAACAGGGTTAGATGAGCTGGGATGAAGTTGCGGTGGCGGGGAAAGTGCGCCTGGCGCAAGCCGTCGAACCAGTCGAAGGCGCCGTCGTCCAGGGCTGCGGTGATGATGAGCGGCGGCTGATCTGCCACGATCAAGCCTCCCGCCGGGCCAAGCCGCGCCGCCAGGCGTGGGCGGCCGCGCGATGGAGCGTCGCATGGCGGCGCGCCAGACGATCAATGTCGTGGTCATATCCACCGCCGATGACTCCGACGAGCGGCGCGACCGCCAGACAGGTTTCCAGCACATAGGCGTCGCGCTCAGCCAATCCCTCGTCGCTCAGCGACAGTCGCCCCAGCCGGTCGCTTTCGTGCGGATCGACGCCGGCGATGTAGAAGACGAGATCCGGTGCAACGCGTTGAAGCAGGTCGGGCAGAACGTCTTTGAGCCGGGCGACATAGGCCTCGTCGCCTGTTCCGTCGAGCAGGTCGATATCTAGATCGCTGGGCCCCCTACGCACCGGAAAATTCTTCTCGCCATGCATGGAGAAGGTGAAGACGCGAGGTTCGTGTTCGAAGATGAAGGCGGTTCCATCGCCCTGATGGACGTCCAGATCGACCACCAGGACCTGGCCGACTTCGCCATTATCGAGCAAGGCTCTCGCGGCCACGCCGATGTCGTTGAAGACGCAGAAGCCGGCGCCGCCCATCGGGCCGGCATGATGGCTCCCGCCGGCCGTGTTGCAGGCGAGGCCGTGGCGAAGGGCGAGACGGGCGGCTGTCAGCGTGCCGCCGACGGCGGCCTGCGTGCGTTCGACGACGCTTTGGGTGATCGGCAAGCCGATGTCCCGTTCGACCTTCGGCGGAACGCGGGTGTCCAGCACCTGGCGCACATAATCGGGATCATGTACGGCGGCGAGCAGGGAGTAATCCGCAGGTTCGGGCTCCCACAGGCCCTCCGGTCCGATCAGCCCTTCCTCTCTCAGCACCTCCACCAAGCGCGCATACTTCTGCATCGGAAAGCGATGACCCGATGGCAGTTCGGCGCTGTAGGCCGGGTGATAGACGATCGGGGGGAGGGGGCCTGGTTCAGACATGGGTTCCGCAGACAACGCGCCGGCCTTTATGAGGCTGCATCTGAAGAGCCAGCCGAACCCTCTCGCCGGAAGGCTCAGTCCGCCAGTCGGTATCCGACGCCCGGTTCGGTCACGAGAAGGACGGGCTGGGCCGGATCGGCCTCGAGCTTGTGCCGAAGCTGGCCGACAACGACGCGCAAATATTGAACGTCATCGGCGTGGCCGGCGCCCCAGATGGTCTTGAGCAGGTCGGCGTGGCCGAGGACCTTGCCGGCGTTGCGGGCGAGGTGGGCCAGGACGTCGTATTCCTTGGGGCGAAGCTTCACCCGCTCGCCAGCGCGGGTGACGACGCGGCGGTCCAGATCGATGACGACATCGCTGGCCGTGACCACCCCTCCCGCGACCGGCGTCAGCGCGCCCTGACGCAGGCCGGCGCGGATGCGGGCCAGCAGTTCGCCGACACCGAACGGCTTTTCGACGTAGTCGTTGGCGCCCAGGTCCAGGGCGACGATCTTCTCGGCCTCGCGGTCGCGGGCGGACAGGACGATGATCGGCCCCTGATAGAAGTCGCGCGCCCGCGTCAGAACGTCCTTGCCGTCCATGTCGGGCAATCCGAGGTCCAGCACCACGGCGTCGGGGCTCCACAGGGCGATGGCGCGCAGGCCCTCCTGACCGCTGTCGGCGCGGCGGGGTTCATAGCCGGCGGCGTCCAGGGCGGGCGCCAGGAAGCGGTGGATCTGCGGCTCGTCGTCGATGACGAGAACCTGGGGGCGAATGGCGGACATCACAGCAGATCCGGGTGGGTGGCGATGGACTTAGGCAGGCTGATCAGGATGCGGGTGCCGCGCTTGCCGTCGGCGTCGTCCTGGATCGGGCTGGCGGCGGCGATACGGCCGCGCATCGCCTCGACGAAACCCTTGGCGATGGCGAGACCCAGGCCTGCCCCCTTGGCCCGATCGGTAGATTCTTCCATGCGGCGGAACTTGTCGAACACCCGTTCCAGCTCGGCGGTCGGGATGCCGCGTCCCTCGTCCTCGATGGAGATGACGACGGCGCCGCGATCCTCATAAGCCGCCAGTTCGATGGTCGTGCCGTCGGGACTGTAGGCGATGGCGTTTTCCAGGATGTTGACCACGGCCTGTTCCAGCAGGCCCGGATCGGCCTCGACCATGCTGAGTTGGGCCGGAAAATCGCGCGTGACCTTGCGCCGGCCCAGGCGTCGCGACACCCGGTCGGCGGCGGTGTTCAGGATGTCGCGCACATCGGTCCAGTCGGTGCGCACGTTCAGGCCGCCGCCCTCCAGCCGGGTCATGTCCAACAGGTCGCCGACATAGCGCGACAGGCGTTCGGCCTCTTCGCGGATGCTGAGCAGCAGGTCGTCGCGGACCTCGGGCTTCAGGGTTGCGCCATAGTCGATCAGGGTCGTCGCCGAGCCCAGGACGGTGGACAGGGGCGTGCGCAGGTCGTGGCTGACCGAGTTCATCAAGGCGGCACGGAAACGGTCGGCGCGGCGCAGGGTCTCGGTCTCCAGCGCCTGACCGGCCAGATCGGCGCGCTCCAGCGCCACGGCGCCTTGGTCCAACAGGGCCATCGCCAGGCGTTCCTCGTCCGAGCCCGCCGCCACGGCCGAGGCGTCGACGCCCGCCACGCCGGCCCGGCCGCGCACGCCCTGTAAGGGCTGAAACCGCCAGTGGGTTTGCGGCAGGGTGCCGGTGCCGTGGCCCGTCACCTCGCCGTGGGTCCAGGCCCAGCGGGCGGCGGCCATGGCGTCGGGGGTCAGGGTCACGCCGTCGGGGCTGGCCGCCGTTAGCACAATGTCCTCGCCGTCGGGCAGAAGGACGACGGCGCCCGCGCCGGCGGCGGCCGAGGCCTGTTCGGCCAGGCTGCGGGCCGTGGTCGCGCGATCCTGGCCCGCCGACAGGGTCTGGCTGGCGGCCAGCAGGGCCGAGACGGCGGCGGCGCGCCGCTGGGCGGCTCTGGCCTGTTCGCGCACCCGCCCCGCCAGGGCGCCCGTGCCCAGGGCCACGCCCCAGAAGAGCAGCAGCGTCAGGAAGTCGGTCGGCGAACCGATCAGGAAGCTGTAGCGGGGCTGAAGGAACAGGAAGTTGTAGGTCAGAAAGGCTAGGGTCGCCGCCGCCAGCGCAGGCCGCAGCCCGTTCAGCACACCGGCCGCCACCACCGCCGCCAGATAGATGACGCCCAGATCGACCCGCTCGAACCGGGTATCGAGCAAAAGAGCCGCCCCCGTCGCCGCCAGGACGAACCCTGCCCCGGCCGGATAGCCGCGCCAGTCCAAGGCCGCCCTGACGCCCGACTTGGCCGCCGGTTCGGGCGCGACCAGATCGCCCTCGGTCACGACGTGGACGGCGACGCCCTGCGCCTTGCGCAGCAGTTCGGTCGCCAGGGCCCGGCCGGTCCATTCGGCGAACCGCCCGCCGCGCGTCTTGCCGATGACGATCTGGGTGACGTTGTTGCGGTGGGCGTGATCCAGCACGGCGCGCACCACGTCGTCGCCGCTGATGGTCACGGGCCGCCCGCCCAGTTGTTCGGCCAGTTTGAAGGCCTCGGACAATCGTCCCGCCGAGCGGGCGTCGGCCCGCGATCCGCTGGGTCTTTCGACGTGAGCGACCGACCAGGGGGCGTCCATCATCATGTCGGACATTCGCCGCCCGGTGCGAACCAGCGAGGCGGTCATGGCGTCGCCGCCGACCAAGACCAGGATCCGCTCGTTCGCCGCCCACGGCCCTGATACGCCCCGTTCGCGCAGGTGGGTCAGCAGCTGGTCGTCCACCGTCTGGGCCGCGCGGCGCAGGGCCAGTTCGCGCAGCGCCGTCAGGTTCTCGATCTTGAAGAAGTTCTCGGACGCCACCCGCGCCGTCTCGGGCACATAGACCTTGCCCTCGGCCAGACGCGCCCGCAGATCCTCGGGCGTGATGTCGATGACCTCGATATCGTCGGCGCCGGTCAGGGCGCTGTCGGGCACGGCCTCGCGCTGGCGCACGCCGGTGATGCGCAGAATGACGTCGGACAGGCTTTCCAGATGCTGGATGTTCAGCGTGGTCCAGACGTCGATGCCGGCGTCGCGTAGTTCCTCCACATCCTGCCAGCGCTTGGGATGGCGCGAACCGGGCGCATTGGAATGGGCGTATTCATCGACCAGCAGCAGTTCAGGCCGTCGCGCCAGGGCGCCGTCCAGGTCGAACTCCATCAGGGCGCGGTCGCGGTGTTCGATCGGCGCGCGCGGCATGACGTCCAGCCCGCGCAGCAGGCTCATCGTCTCCTTGCGGCCGTGGGTCTCGACCACGCCGACGACGACGTCCAGCCCCTCGGCCTTTCGACGGCGTGCGGCGCGCAGCATCTCATAGGTCTTGCCCACGCCGGGCGACATGCCCAGAAACACCTTCAGCCGCCCGCGCTTACGGCGCGGAGCGGCTGAAGTCGCGGGCGTTGCGGGCGCCGTTTCGGGCAATCAGCCCTCCGCCCCGAAGCGGGCGTCCAGCGCGCGGTTGGTCAGCAGGACATTGACGTGCGGCTGGCCGATGAAGCCCAGGAAGGCCCCCTCGATATGCGCCTCGATGATGCTCTGGACCTGTTGCACGGGAACGCCTCTGGCGCGGGCGATCCGCGCGGCCTGAAGCCGAGCGTAGGCCGGGGACACGTCCGGGTCGAGGCCCGAACCCGAGGTCGTCACCGCATCGGCGGGGATGACGCCGGGGCCGTCCTCGGCGCGGATCGCCTGGGCGCTTTCGGCGACGCGGGCGATCAGGTCCGGGTTCAGCGGCCCCATGTTGGAGCCGGACGAGGCGGCGGCGTCATAGCCGTCGCCTGCCGCCGACGGGCGCGGATGCAGATAGGTCGCGCCGACGAAAGGCTGGCCGATCAGGGACGAACCGACGACCTTGCCGCCGGCGTCGCGCACCAGGCTGCCGTTAGCCTGATCCGGGAAGGCGACCTGGGCGATGCCGGTGACGGCCAGCGGATAGGCCAGGCCCAGCAGCAGGGTGAACAGGGCCGTCATGACGAGGGCCGGGCGAAGTTGGTTGACCATGGCCGTCGCCTCAGAAGGTCGCCTTCAGCGTGGCTACGGCGCGTGCGCCGTAGATGTCGCCGAAGTCGTGTTGATCGGTGTCGTGATAACGCAGGTCCACCGCCAGCTTGTCAGTCAGCTGATAGGCCGCGCCCAGGTTCCAGGTGGTGTAGTCCAGGTCCGACGACACCCACTGACGGCCGACGGCGCCCGAGACGGTCCATTTGTCGGCAGGGCTGACCGCGCCGTTGACCTCGGCATAGGTCGCCTCGTCCTCGGCCGCGCCGAAGAAGTCGGGCGAATAATAGACGGCGGCGCCCAGGGTGGCCGGGCCAAAGGCGCGCGAAGCGGCGGCTTTGAACTCGACATAGTCATAGTCGGCGCCGTCGGGCTGACCGGCGTAGAGATAGCCGATCACCCCGAAGTCCAGCGCATAGCCGGCGACCTCGGGCCGATAGCCGGCATACAGATCGACCTCGGCGTCCGTGTCGTCGCCGAAATCGACGTTGGAGGCCCAGGCGCCGGCGTAGAAGCCGCTCTTGGTCAGATCGACGCCGGCCGAAAGGGCGGGGTTTTCCTGGGTCTGGCTGACGCCGCGGAAGACGTAGTCCGAGGTGACGGCGACGTTAGCCGACACGTCCTGGGCCTTGGCTTCGCTGCATAGGCCCAGACCGGCGAGGCCGACGATGCAGGCGGCGGCGAACCAGGCGTCGTTGCGGCCCGAGGCCTTGGAGAAGGATTTACGCATTGGATTTCTCTATTCGAACAGGATGAATGGCCATGGGGTTGGAGCGCGTGCGCGGATCGGTCTGCTGCAGCGTCGCCACACCCCACATCACGGCGATGACCAGCACCGCCACGACGAGTTGCAGGATGCGAGAGACCTCCCGACGCATCACGCCAGACCCAGGCCGGAGATGAGCAGGTCGATCAGCTTGATGCCGACGAACGGGGCGATCAGGCCGCCCAGGCCGTAGATCAGCAGGTTGCGACCCAGAAGCGCGCCGGCGCCGATGGCCCGGTATTTGACGCCCTTCAGCGCCAGCGGGATCAGGGCCACGATGACCAGGGCGTTGAAGATCACCGCCGACAGGATGGCGCTCTCAGGGCTGTGCAGACGCATGACGTTCAGCGCGCCGAGCGATGGCAGGGCCACCACGAACATCGCCGGGATGATGGCGAAATATTTGGCCACGTCGTTGGCGACCGAGAAGGTCGTCAGGGCGCCGCGCGTGATCAGCAGTTGCTTGCCGACCTCGACGATCTCGATGACCTTGGTCGGGTCGCTGTCCAGATCGACCATGTTGCCGGCCTCGCGCGCGGCCTGGGCGCCGGTCTGCATGGCCACGCCGACATCGGCCTGGGCCAGGGCCGGGGCGTCGTTGGCTCCGTCGCCGCACATGGCGACCAGACGGCCCTTGGCCTGTTCGGCCTTGATCAGGCGCATCTTGTCCTCGGGCGTGGCCTCGGCGAGGTAGTCGTCCACCCCGGCTTCCGAAGCGATGGCTGCGGCCGTCACCGGATTGTCGCCGGTGATCATCACGGTGCGCAGGCCCATGCGGCGCAGGTCGGCGAAGCGCGCCTTCACGCCCGGCTTGACCACGTCCTTCAGGTGGATGACGCCGACCAGGACGCCGTTCTGGGTGACGGCCAGGGGCGTGCCGCCCGAACGGGCGATCCGGTCCACAGCCTGGCGGAACTCGGCCGGGGCCGAACCGTCCGTCAGGTTCAGATCCTTCAGCACCGCATCGACCGCGCCCTTCCTCCAGCTGTCCTTGCCGACGTCCAAGCCCGACTGGCGGGTGACGGCGGTGAAGGGAATGGCGACGGCGCCGGCCGGTTGATCGACCGAGACCCCGGCGTTGCGGCCCAGCTCGACGATGGAGCGGCCCTCGGGCGTCTCGTCGGCGAGCGACGCCATAACGGCGGCGGCCAAGGCGGCCTCGGGGCGCACGCCCGGGACCGGAATGACCTCGGTCGCCATGCGGTTGCCGAAGGTGATGGTGCCGGTCTTGTCGAGCAGCAGGGTGTCGACGTCGCCTGCCGCCTCCACCGCACGGCCCGAGGTGGCCAGCACGTTAACCTTCAGCAACCGGTCCATGCCGGCGATGCCGACGGCGGACAGCAGACCCCCGATCGTGGTCGGGATCAGGGTGATGAACAGGGCGCCCAGCACCATCGGATCAAGATCGACGCCGGAATAGGCGCCCAGACCCACCAGGGTCACGACCGCGATCAGGAAGATCAGGGTCAGGCCGGCCAGCAGCACGGCCAGAGCCAGCTCGTTGGGCGTCTTCCGGCGGTCCGCGCCCTCGACCATGGCGATCATGCGATCAAGGAAGGTCGAGCCGGGCTTGGCGGTGATGCGCACCTTGATCCAGTCCGAGACGACGGTGGTGCCGCCGGTCACGGCCGAACGGTCGCCGCCGCTTTCGCGGATCACCGGGGCGCTCTCGCCGGTAATGGCGGCCTCGTTGACCGAGGCGACGCCCTCGACGATCTCGCCGTCCGAGGCGATCACGTCGCCGGCCTCGACCAGGATGATCGACCCGACTTCAAGCTCTGAAGCATTGGTGGGGACCACGCTGCCGGTCTTCGGATCGACAATCAGCTTGGCCTTGGTCGTGACGCGGGTGGCGCGCAGCGAATCGGCCGCCGCCTTGCCCCGCCCTTCGGCGATGCTTTCTGCGACATTGGCGAACAGAACCGTGGCCCAGAGCCACAGCGCCAGCTGCACCGCAAAGCCCGCTGACTGACCGCTCGCGATGGCCGCAGCGGCCGAGAGCGTGGACAGAAGCGCCACGATCCAGGTGGTGAAGATGACCGGATTGTTGATCAGCTTGACCGGGTTCAACTTGACGAAGGCGTCGCCAACCGCGCGTCCGATCATCTGTCCCGAGAGGCCGCCCGCAAGAGGCGACGCACGGCCGCCCTCGCGGGGATCCAGAGTTACTTGTGTCATGTCAGGATGTCCGAAGGATCAGGCGCCGGCGACCGCCGCGAGCACCTGGAAGTGCTCGACGATCGGTCCCAGGGCGAGGGCGGGCAGGAACTGCAGGCCGCCGAGGATGAGAACCACGCCGATCAGCAGGCCGATGAACAGGCCATTGTCGGTCGGCAGCGTGCCGGGGCTGGGCGCCAGCTTGGGCTTGACCACCAGACTGCCGGCGATGGCCAGAACGGCGACGGCTGGAATGAACCGCCCGAACAGCATGCCCAGACCCAGGGTCGTGTTCCACCAGGGGGCGTTGGCGGTCAGACCCGCAAAGGCCGAGCCGTTGTTCGCCGCCGCCGAGGTGTAGGCGTAGAGGATCTCCGACAGGCCGTGCGGCCCCTTGTTCAGCAGGCCCGCCAGCGCCGTCGGGAAGACGGCCGACACGGCGGTGAAGCCCAGGATCGCCAGCGGCAGGATCAGCACCGCGATCATGGCGAACTGGATCTCGCGCGCCTCGATCTTCTTGCCCAGATATTCCGGAGTGCGCCCGACCATCAGGCCGGCGACGAAGACCGACAGCAGGGCCATGACGACCATGATGGCGATGCCCGAACCGACGCCGCCGGGCAGGATCTCGCCCAACTGCATCAGGAACATCTGCAACCCGCCGCCCAGGGGCATGAAGCTGGCGTGCATGGAGTTGACCGAGCCGTTCGAGGCGCCGGTCGTGACCACGGACCAGACGGTCGAGGCGGGCGCGCCGAAGCGGACCTCCTTGCCCTCCATATTGACCGAGGCGTCCACCTGGGCCGCGACCAGGGCCGGGGCCGGCTGGGTCTCGATCAAATACATGGCCGCGCTGGCGGCGCTCAGCAGGATCAGGGCGGCCGCCGCCAGGGCGCGGATGTCGCGTCCCGCCATGGCCGTGCGGCCGAAGGCGAAGAAGGCCGCCCAGCCCATGACGTTGATCGCCACGGCGGTCAGCAGATTGGTGATGGCGTTCGGGTTCTCGAACGGATGGGCGCCGTTGACGTTGAAGACGCCGCCGCCGTTGATGCCCAGCTGTTTGATCGCCACCTGGCTGGCCGCCGGGAACAGCGGCAAGGTCTGGGATCCGCCCTCGATGCCGGTCGCCGTCACATGGGCCGCCAGGCTCTGAACGATGCCGAGACCGGCCAGGGCCACCGCCAGGATCAAGGCGGCGGGCAGCAGGACATACAGCGTCGTGCGCGTCAGATCGGCCCAGAAGTTGCCGACCCCCTCGCCGCGATTGGCGACGAAGGCCCGCGCCAGGGCCGCCGCGATCGTCGCGCCCGTCGCCGCCGAGACGAAGTTCTGCACCGTCAGGCCGACCATCTGGGTGAAGGTCGACAGGGTCGCCTCCCCGCCATAGCTCTGCCAGTTGGTGTTGGTCACGAAGCTGACGGCGGTGTTGAAGGCCAGATGCGGCGACACGCCTGCAAACCCTTGCGGGTTCAGCGGCAGCACGCCCTGCAGACGCAGGATCGCATACAGCAGGACAAAGCCCGCCAGGTTGAAGGCCAAAAGGGCGCCGGCGTATCCCAGCCAGCCCTGGCTGCGTTTCGGATCGACGCCGGCGGCGCCGTAGAAGACGGCCTCGACCGGCTTCAGCACCGGGTCCAGCCAGGTCCGCTCGCCGTTCCAAACGCGCGACATATAAACGCCGATGGGCCAGCCGAGCATTACGGCCAGCCCAAGGGTCAGGGCGATCTCGCCCCATCCTTGAATGTTCATGAAATCCGTCCCGGTTCCTCAGAACCGCTCGGGCCGCAGCAGGGCCGCGACCATGTAAACGGCGACGACCAGCGCCCCCGCCCCCCAGAGCATGGCGATCATCGTCATACCCGTTTCAACGCTGTGGCCAGCAAGGCGCAGACGGCGAACGCCCCCGCACCCACCGCCAGAAAAATCACATCGGCCAATCCGGCCTCCTCGCTCAAGTTCGAGCGGGAACAGACCACCGGGCGGCATAATGGCGCGATGCGAGTCCGCGCCGCCGACCTAAAGGATTCATAAAACTAAGGAAGCTGGGTCGGTCGCAGCGCGGGCGACATTTGAAGCGCCCGCAACCCGACCCTCTGAAGCAAAGGTGTGCTTGAGGATGCGCCGCGCAGCGCCCGGCCGTGCGGCTTCCGATCAAATAAGAAAAGCGCGGCCTTGCGGCCGCGCTTCCAAGGTGTCTTTGTCGAGATGATCAGCCCCGACGGTTGTCGTAATCGCGGCGTTCGTAGCGGATCTGGGCCGACAGGCGGTCGAAGCGACGGTCCAGGTCCTGGCGTTCCCAGGCGGTCAGGCCGCCGCGGCGGTAGTTGGCCTCCAGACGCAGCAGGCCGTTGAATTCTCCGCGCAAACGGGTGGCTTCGCGGCGGCTCAGTTGGCCGTTGCGGACGCCCTGATCGATGCGGCGATCCAGGTTGGCCTGGCGGGCGTTGATCGACTGCCACGAGCCATAGCTGGCGTGATGGGGCGGGGCCGGGCGGTGGTAGGATTGGGCGAAGGACGGCGCGGCGACCGAGGCGGCGGCCAGGGCGATGGCGGGGACGATGAGCTTGCGCATGGCGATCTCCTCAAATGTTCTGCCGGTCGGGGTGACCAGCGATGAGGCGATTTGAGCACCCGGCGACTGAGCCGGTTCTGAACAGGATCGATCAGGTTCGGTTCATCTGGATGAAAAAGACGTCACACCGCCGTCTTCTGATTTGGTCTACGGTTTGGAGCAGCGTTCGCTTTAAACTATACGACGTATTCAGCGCCCGTTCAGATGATCGGGACTAGATCGGTCGCCATGTTTCGTAAACCCGCCCCCCTCCTGATCGCCCCTCCGGCCCTGGCCCTGGCTCTCGGTCTGGCCTTCGCGCCCGTCGTGACGACGTCGGCGCAGGCCCAGTCGCGCGATCAGGACCAGCGCTCGCAGGACCGTGGTCCGCGCGTCAGTCCCGACGAGGCCCGTCGTCGTGGCGGCGAGGCCGGCGGCGGTCGCCCCATCGACACTCAACCGCGCCGCGACGGCAACTATTCCGTCCTGGTCGAACGCGACGGACGCGTGCGTGAGGTCGTGGTCGATGGCCAGACCGGACAGGCGCGTCCCGACAACAACAATCAACGTCGCAGGCCGAACTGATGCGCGTACTTCTGGTCGAGGACGACGCAGATCTGTCGCGTCAGCTTAAGGCGGCGCTGGGCGACGCGGGCTATGCCGTGGACCATGCGCCGGACGGCGAGGAAGCCCACTATCTGGGCGAGAACGAGCCTTATGACGTCATCGTCCTGGACCTGGGCCTGCCCAAGATCGATGGCGTGTCGGTGCTGGAGCGTTGGCGGCGAGAGGGCAAGACGATGCCGGTTTTGATCCTGACGGCGCGCGGCGCCTGGTCGGACAAGGTGGCGGGCTTCGACGCCGGCGCCGACGACTATCTGACCAAACCCTTCCATACCGAAGAACTGCTGGCGCGTCTGCGGGCGCTGCTGCGCCGCTCGGCGGGCATCGCCTCGGCGACCCTGTCGTGCGGTGGCTTGCGGCTGGATCCCCGCGCAGCGCGGGCCAGCGTCAATGGCGAGCCCCTGCGCCTGACCTCGCTGGAATACCGGCTGTTGCACTACATGATGATGCATCAGGGGCGCGTCATCAGCCGCACCGAACTGGTCGAACACCTCTACGATCAGGACTTCGACCGTGATTCAAACACCATCGAGGTATTCATCGGCCGGGTGCGCAAGAAGGTCGGATCGGACCGGATCGAGACCGTGCGCGGCCTCGGCTATCGGCTGACGCCGCTGGCGGGCGAATCCGACCCGGCGTGACCGAGGCGACGGCTTCGAAACCCAACGCTGGTGGGCTCCACGATTGGGGCCGCTGGTTCGGTCGCCCAGGTCGCTCCCTGACGCGCCGGCTGATCTGGCTGGCCTCGGCCTGGATCGTGGTCGCTCTGGTCATTTCAGCGCTGGTGCTGACCCAGGCCTTTCAGGAATCCGCCCTGCGGCGTCTGGGCGCGATGCTCAACGAAACGATCGACGAGATCGTGGTCGGCGCCAGCCGCACGCCGCAGGGCGAAGCCATTCCGCAAATCCAGGACGCCAGAACTCTGCGGCTGCTGTCGGGCAAATACTGGCAGATCATGGAGGTTCGCCCCGACGGACGGCTGGTCAGCCTGGCGCGTTCGACCTCGCTGTGGCGCTATGACCTGGCCCTGCCCGCCGACCTGCCCGCGCGCCTGGATGCGGCTTTCGGCGACGTCATCACCTTCAACACCACCGGGCCCAAGGACGACGCCGAGACGCGCGAGCCGCTGCGCGTCGCCGCCAGCATGAAGTCGATCCCACGGCACGAACATCCGGTCATCTTCATCGCCGCGCTGGATCGCTCCGACGTCGACGCGGACACGCGCCAGTTCGCGCGCGTAACCTGGATCGCTTTCCTGATCTTGGGGCTCGGCCTCGTATCGGCGGTCTTCATCCAGGTGCGGATCGGCCTGCGCCCCCTGTTCGACCTGCGCGATGAGATCGCGGATGTGCGCAAGGGCAGGTCGGCGCGGATCGGCCGCTCGTACCCTCAGGAAATCCAGCCGCTGGCCGAGCAGGTGAACCGCCTGCTGGATCACAATCAGGAGGTCGTGGATCGCCAGCGCACCCACGTCGGCAATTTGGCCCATGCGCTGAAGACGCCGATCTCCGTCATGCTGGCCGAGGCGGGGACGAGCGAGGGCGATCTGCCCGAACTGGTGCGGCGCCAGACCAAGATCATGCAGGGCCAGGTCGATCACCACCTGCGTCGCGCCCGCGCCGCCGCCCGCGCCGCCCACGGTCTGGGCGAGACGACGCCCGTCGCCGAGGTGCTGGACGAGCTGGCGGTGATGATCGAACAGGTGTTCCGAGACAAGAACGTCGAGATCGACTGGCGCGCGCCCGACAGCCTGTCCTTCCTGGGCGAGCGTCAGGATTTGCAGGAAATCCTGGGCAATCTGATCGAAAACGCCGCCAAGTTCTCCAGGCGTCGGGTGCGCGTCTCCGCGGGCGGCAGCGGCTTGGGCCAGATGATCCTGGTGGTCGAGGACGATGGGGCGGGCCTGCCGGCCGATCAGCGCGACACGGTCATGCAGCGCGGCGCGCGGCTGGACGAAAGCGCGCCGGGGTCGGGCCTGGGCCTGTCGATCGTGGACGACCTGACGCGCGCCTACGGCGGGCGGCTGATGCTGGCGGACAGCGACATGGGCGGGCTGAAGGCGGTCCTCGAACTGCCGGCCGCCCAGGTCGACTAGGGCTGCCGGTCTCCGCCCCGGCGGTAGCATTCGCAGGCCGCCCGCTCCAAGGCGGCGCGATCCAGCACCGTGATCCGGCCGCGCGAATAGGCGATGGCCCCCGCCTTCTGAAGCCCCTGCGCCGCCTCGTTCACCGTGGTCCGCTGCGAGCCCAGCATGGAGGCCAGATACTCCTGCGTCAGGTTCAGGGTGTCGCCCTCGACCCGGTCGTGGCAGCGCAGCAGCCATTTAGCGAACCGCTGCCCGGCGTGGTGCAGGGCGTTGCAAGCGGCTGATTGCTCCAACTCGCCCTGAAGCCGCGCCATGTATTCGGCGACCGCGTCGCGAACGCCCGGCCGTTGCGCCGACAGGGCGCGGAACTTGGCGGCGTCCACCCGGCGCGCCGTCCCGGCGACCTGGGCCACGCTGCGGGTGTGGGCGTGGTGCGGCACGACCGAAGCGACGACGCCGAGCACGCCCTCGCGCCCGATCATCACGGTCTCCACGGTCCGGCCGTCTTCCAGCACCGCGACCGAGGAGCAGAAGCCGCTGTCGATGAAATGCAGGTGCTCGATGGCGTCGTCAGGCTCGCTGAACACATGGCCGGGCGCGAATTCCACCGGAGTGGCGATGGAGAGGAGAGCGTCGCGATCGTCGGGGTTCAGCCCTTGGATCAATCGGTTGCCAGGCGAAAGGCGGTTCATGAGTTCGCGCATAAGGCGATCTGAGCGCGGCGTCTGTCGAAACTCGACACAGCGTTGCTATATGTCACGCGGCTTTCTGGGGAAAAGTCGTGTCTTTACCGCGTTGTGTACGCGATCGGGCAGAGCGCAGTCGAGGCTCAGCGGGTGACGCGGCCGACCAGACGCCCGGCTTCCAGCACTTCGACACCTGCGCAGGAGGCATGGCGCGCCAGCTGCGACCGCGCGGCTTCCAGCGCTGCGGCGTCGTCGGCGCCGTCGAAGAAGTCGAGCAGCGGACGGCGATCCGCCTCGTCGAAGAAGTGAAACTCGTAGATGTTCAAGCGAACGGCTCCCAAGGAGGCGAACCCTAGCGGCACACGCCCGCCGGCGTCTGTCGGATATCGACACAGCGACAAGCGGAGCCTTTGCCTTAGCCGGCGCGTTGAGGGCGTCCTGACGTGGGAGACATCATGAACGCCGCCAAGACCTTTCGCCTGCCGCCGCTGGCGACCCTGATCGAATGGGCGGCGCGGGTCGGCTATGGGGCGCGAGGCTTCGTTTACCTGTCGGCGGGGGCGCTGACGCTGCTGGCGGCGACGGACCGGATCGGCGATGCGGTGGGGACCAGCGGGGCGGCGGGCTGGCTGGCCGAGCAGCCGTTCGGCAAGGTCTGGCTGGTGCTGCTGGGGCTGGGTCTGTGGGCCTTCGTCGGCTGGCGGGTGTTGCAGGCGGTGTTCGACGCGGACCATGAAGGGACGGACCTGAAGGGCTGGACGACCCGGGCGGGTCAGGCGGTCAGCGGCCTGTTCTACGGCGTGCTGGCGTCGGGGGTGTTCGAATATCTGGACGAGTTCGGCGAGGCGACGAACGCCTCGGCGGCCCAGGCCGAGAGCGTGGCCGAGAACCAGGAGAAGGCGGCGATGCTGCTGGGGATGCCGTTCGGCGAGGTGCTGCTGATCGGGGCGGGGCTGGTGGTGCTGGGCGTCGGCGTGGGCAACATCGTCAGGGCCATCCGCGACGACTTCGACGACGCCCTGGCCTGTCCCAAGGCCTTCTGCGGCACGGCGACGGCGCTGGCGCGGGCGGGCTATGCGGCGCGAGGATTCGCCTATCTGCCGCTGGGGGTGTTCGTGGTTCTGGCGGGGCTGCATGCGCGCTCGGGCGAGGTGACGACGACGGCGGCGGCGCTGGATGCGCTGGAGGCCCAGCCGGGCGGATCGTGGATCCTGGGGCTGACGGCGGCGGGGCTGATGGCCTTCGGCGCCTTCGCCTTTGTGGAGGCGCGCTGGCGCCGGATACGTCCGCCCCGGGATTTGAGCCTAGGCTAGACCTTGCCGGTCGGCGCGGCGTCGCCATATCCGGAAAGCAACACACGCTGTTTCAGAAGGCCGCGCCATGAACGCTCCGCTCAAGACCCTGAAGATCGACTTCGTGTCCGACGTCGTCTGCCCCTGGTGCGTGGTGGGGCTGGGCGGGTTGGAGACGGCGCTGGACGCGCTGAAGGGCGAGGGGATCGCCGCCGACATCGCCTTCCAGCCGTTCGAGCTGAACCCCCAGATCGCGCCCGAGGGCGAGAACATCGTCGAACACATCGGCCGCAAATACGGCGCGAGCCCTGAGCAGTCCGCCGCCAACCGCGCCATGATCCGCGAACGGGCGGGCGAGGTGGGCTTCGACATGCGCATGACCGACGGCAGCCGCATCTGGAACACCTTCGACGCCCACCGGCTGCTGCACTGGGCGCATGAGACGGCGCCGGAGAAGCAGAAGGCCCTCAAACAGGCGCTGTTCACCGCCCACTTCACCGAGAACAAGAACCTGACCGACGCCGGCGTCCTGACCACCGCCGCCGAAAAGGCCGGGCTGGACCGGGCCGAGGCGGGCGAGGTGCTGGCCTCGGGCCGCTACGCCCAGGCCGTGCGCCAGGCCGAAGACCTGTGGCGCGCGCGCGGCATCACCTCGGTCCCGGCCGTGGTGGTCGAGGGCAAATATCTGATCTCGGGCGGCCAGCCGGCCCAAGTGTTCGAAGAGGCCCTGCGCAAGATCGCATCGGAGGTCTAGGCCGTCTCCTACCTGCGCAGCGGGGAGGCGGCGCGGCGCCGCTCGGCGCCGTGACGGAGGGGTTCCTTCTGTAAAATCGACGTCTGTTGGGCCTCAAGAGCCCCTCCACCCCGCCCAGAGGGCGCGGTCCTCCTCCCCATCGCAGGCGATGGGGAGGAGACGGTCAGTCCGGCGGTCGGGGGACAAAAACACCGTCTATTTCGTCTAATTCGTCTGATCTCGGGGCCGGTTTCAGGTCGTCGAGCGCCTGGAGGCGGGCCATCAGGGCGTCGCGGCCGGCGTAATCGCCGCGTTTGAGGGCGCAGGCTTCGCGGGCGATCAGTCCGACCTGTTCGGCGACGGCGGCGGCGCGCTCGCCCAGGTCGGGTTCCTTGGGCGGCGTTGGGGGCGGCGCAAGCGGCTTCGGCGGGGGCGGAGACGAAGGTGTGGGCGGGGCGGCCGCCATGCGGGTCAGGTCGGCGTGCAGCCGCACCCAGCGCGCGGCCTCCAGCGCGCGCCCGGCCTGAAGCGCCCGGTTCAGCCGCACCAGGGCGTGGGCCGCCATGGCGCCATAGTCGGGCAGGCCGTCGGCCGTCTCGGCCTCCAGGTCGATGGGCTCGCAAAGCGGATCGGGCTGATCCTCGCGCCGCCAGCCTTCGTCCCTGGCGCGGGCGCGAAAGGTGCTGACCGCCATGCCATAGACGGCGCTGACCTCCTCGGCCGTGGACCCGGCCAGATAGGCCGTGCCCGCCGCCTCCCACGCCTCTTTCGACAGGCGGCGATAGGCCCGGTTCCGCACCCGGTCGGCCGCGCGCGCGGCGGGGTCCGAGGTGACCAGGTCCGGCAGCCGCAACAGATGCATCGGCAGGCCGTGCGCGCGCCAGAAGGCCGCCTCGGCCTCGGGCGAGGAATCCTGATGCAGGGCGTCACGATACGTCTGCTCCAGACCCGCCTCGCGCAGAATGCGGATCTGATCCAGCGCCTGCTGGGTCATCGCATCGTAAAACGGATCGCGCGGCCCCTCGAACCCGCCGTCGTCATAGCTGTGGTCGTCGTCCATCCCATCCCCGGCCTGTCGCCCGCGCCCGACACAGGACGCCCCGCCAGTCTAAGGCCGCCCCGGAGCGTGATCGGGTAGAGGGCGTCGATTTCGCGAAAGGCGAGGGATTTCAACGGCCGGGGCAGGGACGTCGTGCATAGGTAGCGGGGCTAGCTGTGCATTCCCTCTCCCGTTCGGAGAGGGCTTGAAGCCCGCAGAGCGTCAGCGATGCGCCTTGGCTGAAAGGGTGAGGGTCGTGCGTCTGAGGCGAGGGCCGACCCTCACCCTTTCGCGTTTCCAATCGCTTCGCTCTCGGACGCTCAAGCCCTCTCCCAACGGGAGAGGGAAGGCTTAAGCCCGCTTTTTCGGCGCAGGCGCGGCGTCGGCGGCGGTGACCAGATGCCCCTTCCAGCCGGGCGGCGGCAGGAACTTGCCGGACTGCTCCTCGCGCGTGCCGTGCTTCGCCATCTCGGCGGCGCGGCGCGCGGCCTTCAGCGCGGTTTCGTGGTCGAGCAGCATCTTGTTCATCGCGGTCCCCAATCTAGCAGATCGAGACCATCATCGCCATTGGCGTAGATTTTCCAGGCATCGACGGCGGGCTTGTAGGTCGTTTCAAGATATTCGGCGCTGAGCAGGAAGCGGCGGCGCAGGGTATCCTCGGGAATGCCGTGTCCCCCGCGCGCGACCCGGCGCGCGACGCGCGCAACCGAATAGTCGGCGTCGGGCAGGCGCAGATAGACCAGTTCCACCCGATAACCGAGCGCCCGCCAATGGCGAATGCGCACGGCGTGGGATCGTGTCGCCAGAGTGGTTTCAAGGATCACGTCCGACCCGGCGCGCGTCAGCGCGTCCAGCCGCTCCAGCACAAGCCGCCCGGCCGCCAGATCGCGCGCTGGGCCGTCGCCGGTCAGACCCCGCGCGACTTCATCCGGGTTGACGAACTGAAACGTCTCCGTCCGCTCGCGCAGGAAGCCGTTGATGAAGGTGGTCTTGCCGGCGCCGTTCGGACCGGCGAGGAGGACGAGGGTGGGCATGGGCTACGAACGTCGAAGCGCCACGGGCAACAGCTGATCGATTTCGCCGGGACCGAAGGTCAGGTCTTCATTGATCTGGAGAGCCTTCTGAGCGGCGCGATAGGCTTTCGCATCTGTCTGTGGCGCAGAAGCGTGCGCAGCGTTTAGACGCTCTTGGAGATCATCGCGCCGCTGTCGGATATCGCTAAGGGATAAATCTCCGACTTTCATGTCGGTAAGCAAACTTAGATAGCTCTCCCGGATATCCCAGGCCTGATTAGCAGCGGCCTTCATCTTCTGCGCTGAGCCGCCTGGGTCTATGTCTTTCGCGTAGGTGGCAAGTCCAAGAGTGGCCAGCGAAAGAATGGTGGTGCCGAACAAGTAGGCGTTCGAGTTTTTGGTGAAAACCAACCCTACCACTCCGACCGTGGTGACAGCGCTGAAGATCAGTTGCGCCAGCTTTATGTGGGTCAAACGGTCATTACATCGCTCGCCCATCTTCTCGTAGGTTTTGTGGCTGTAGACTACCCGCCCATAGCACTCTCGGATTTGGTCCTCGAGGGCGAATAATCCCTCCCCATGTTTATCGACCGATGTCATCCCAATGCCCTTGCTTACCCGCCACGCGTGTGGAACGTTAATAGAACATAGGCCGACGTGGTGCGCGATAGAAAATGGCTATTACTTCACAGGCAGAGGCCTTGCTCGAGGCACTGAGCAAGAGCCTAGAAGTGCCAGAGTCTCGATACGAGGCCGCCGACAGAAGCTACCAAGCAATTGCCGAATGGATGCGGCGGCCAAATTCCGAATTTTTCGACTTTGACGTCTCTGTCTATACGCAGGGGTCATTTCGCTTGGGTACGGCCATTCGGCCAGCTTCAGATGCCGAAGACTACGATTTAGACATCGTCTGCGAAGTCAGCGAACGCAAAGGGCAAACGACCCAGAAGGCTCTTCATGATGCTATGGGCCGTGAGACTCGTTCCTACGCCCGCTCCAAGGGCATGGAACCGCCAGAAGAGTGGGACCGTGTTTGGACTTTGAACTACGCGGACGGTGCCCAATTTCACATAGACCTCTTGCCGTCACTACCAGATGGGGCCCAGCAGCGGATATTGCTTGAGAGTGGAGGATTTCAGTATGATCGCGCGCTTACTGCGATTGCGATCACAGACAGGACGCATCCATTCTACACGCTGACTACAGAGAGTTGGCCAACCAGCAATCCGAATGGCTACGCTAGCTGGTTTTATGAAAGGATGGCTCCGGTCTTTCGGGCACGTCGGGAAGCCATCAGGGTTGCAGAGGCGAAAGTAGACGTCGCCGATATCCCGACCTACCGCGTAAAGACGCCGCTGCAGGTCGCCGTTCAAATCTTGAAAAGACATCGCGACCTCCGCTTCAGAGACGAACCTGAAAACAGACCGTCGTCGATCATTCTCACCACGTTAGCGGCGCACGCCTACAATCAGGAAACGACGATCTCGGGCGCGTTATTTTCCATCCTCGAGAGGATGGACAACCACATTGAAAAGCGAGGCGAAGTTCACTGGATTGCGAATCCAAGTGACCCACGAGAGAACTTCGCCGACTCTTGGAACGGAGAACCTCACAAGTCGCGAGCCTTTTTCGATTGGCTGGAAACCGCCCGCTCCGATTTCACCGCAGCAGCACGGTCATCAGATTACTGGGAAATCGTCGAAGCGCTTGCCCCTCGTATGGGCAGGCGTCTCGTCGAGGACGCTCTTGATCAGGTGTCGCCACGAACAGGGATAACGGCATCAGCCGCATCGATATTCCGACGCTTCCTCGACGCACCACATCGCAAAAATCCCAGTTGGCCAACGCTGCAGCTAGGCAATGTCCGCATTGCCTCGGTTACTGCTGATCCGAAGGGCTTCCGCGCTCAAGAGTATCCTAGTGACGGACCAGCGCTCCCAAAGGAAACGACGCTCCGCTTCCACGCGCAGACCGACTTAGCGAAGCCATATAGGGTCTACTGGCAGATTGTGAACACAGGACGTCAGGCTGCTGAAGCACGACAACTTCGAGGTGGGTTCGATGAGGACTCCGTCGAGCGCGGAAAACTTACCCGTGAGGAAACTACCCGGTACAACGGGAGCCACAGCGTTGAGGCCTTCATCGTCAAGGACGGCTACCTCGTCGCGCGGTCAGGCCTCTTCATTGTGAATGTGATGTGAGACTCACACCTTCACCTCCACTACCCCGCCGCCAGCCCGGAACTTCGCGCTCATCTCCGCCATGCCAGCTTCGGCTTCCGACAGGGAGGCGCCGGCGTCGTTCTGGGCCGCGGCGGCGTCGCGGATGTCCTGGCTGATCTTCATCGAGCAGAACTTGGGGCCGCACATGGAGCAGAAGTGGGCGGTCTTGTGGGCCTCCTTGGGCAGGGTGGCGTCGTGGTATTTGCGGGCGGTTTCGGGGTCCAGACCCAGGTTGAACTGATCCTCCCAGCGGAATTCGAACCGGGCGCGTGACAGGGCGTCGTCGTGCAGGCGGGCGGCGGGGTGGCCCTTGGCCAGGTCGGCGGCGTGGGCGGCGATCTTGTAGGTGATGACGCCGTCCTTGACGTCCTGACGATCCGGCAGGCCCAGGTGCTCTTTCGGCGTGACGTAGCAGAGCATGGCCGTGCCGAACCAGCCGATCATGGCCGCGCCAATGGCCGAGGTGATGTGGTCATAGCCCGGGGCGATGTCGGTGGTCAGGGGGCCAAGCGTATAGAAGGGCGCCTCGTGGCAGTGCTTCAGCTGCTCGTCCATATTCTGCTTGATCTTGTGCATCGGCACGTGGCCAGGGCCCTCGATCATGACCTGGCAGCCCTTGGCCCAGGCGATCTTGGTCAGTTCGCCCAGGGTGCGCAGCTCGGCGAACTGGGCCTCGTCATTGGCGTCGGCGATGGAGCCGGGGCGCAGACCGTCGCCCAGGCTGAAGCTGACATCATAGGCGCGCATGATGTCGCAGATGTCCTCGAAATGCTCGTAGAGGAAGCTCTCCTTGTGGTGGGCCAAGCACCATTTGGCCATGATGGAGCCGCCTCTGCTGACGATGCCCGTCACCCGCTTGGCCGTCATCGGCACGAAGGGCAGGCGCACGCCCGCGTGGATGGTGAAATAGTCCACGCCCTGTTCGGCCTGTTCGATCAGGGTGTCGCGGAACACCTCCCACGTCAGGTCCTCGGCGACGCCGTTCACCTTCTCCAGCGCCTGATAGATGGGCACGGTGCCGATGGGGACGGAACTGTTGCGGATGATCCAGTCGCGGATGTTGTGGATGTTGCGGCCCGTCGACAGGTCCATGACGTTGTCGGCGCCCCAGCGGGTGGCCCAGACCAGCTTGTCGACCTCGTCGTCCACGGAGGACAGGACCGCCGAGTTGCCGATGTTGGCATTGATCTTCACCAGGAAGTTGCGGCCGATGATCATCGGCTCGACCTCGGGGTGGTTGATGTTCTGCGGGATAATGGCGCGGCCGCGCGCGATCTCCTGCCGGACGAACTCGGGCGTCACGAAGTCGGGGATGGCGGCGCCGAAGTCCTCGCCGTCGCGGATGCAGGGGCTGTTCTGCTCGCGGCGCAGGTTCTCGCGGATGGCGACATATTCCATCTCGGGCGTGATGATCCCGGCTTGGGCGTATTCGTACTGGGTGACCGGGCGGCCCTCGACGCCCTTGAAGACGCGGTGGTTGGAGGTGTCGAAGCGCGGGGCCAGGTGGCGGCCCGACGCATGGCCGTTGTCCTCAGGCTTGACCTCGCGCGGATTGGCGACGGGGGCGATGTCGCCGCGATCCAACTGCCAGCTGGATTTGACGCGGGGCAGGCCGCGCTTGATGTCGATGGTCACGGTCGGGTCGGTGTAGGGGCCCGATGAATCATAGATGGTCACCGGCGGCTCGTTGGCGGATGCGTGGACGGCGACCTCGCGGAAGGGGACGCGGATGTCGGGATAGAGTTCGCCCGCGACATAGACCTTCCTCGATCCGGCACGCTCGCCGGTCGGGATGGTCCCGGTCTCCTTCAACACCTGTTCGCGCGCGTCTTTCAGCGCCAGATCCACATTGGGTTCCTCGGGCAGGGCGGGCGGAGTGACTTGGATGTTCATGGCGGCCTCAAACGGTTTGAGGTCCGCCGACGTCGGGCGCGAGGGTCCTGTAGCGTGAGGACCGATAGCGTTACTCATCCCTTCGCCGGCATGACCCGGATCAGGTTCGACGGGTCAGAGGAGAAACCTCTATCTCAGCCGCTCGATTGCGACCCCCCGGAGAACGCCTGCAGGCTAACCCGCGTCGCGGCGGATGTCGAGTTGTCCGAAACCGCACATAAGTCGTTGTAGGCGCGGCGGATTTATTGGGCTATGCGCAAAGCTTGGGCCGGATGCCGGCGTCGGCGGAGTGAAACGAGGATATGAGCCTGAACCTGGAACGCGTCCTCTACACCAGCCGCGCGCGCGGCAACGCCGACAGCCTGATGATGCAGGTGGACATTCTGGCCACGTCGCAGCGGAACAATGCGCGCGACGACCTGACCGGGGCGCTGCTGATCCACGACGGACGGTTCCTGCAGGTGCTGGAGGGGGCGGCGCAGGATCTGGACCGGCTGATGACGCGGCTGGCGGGCGATCCGCGTCATGACGAGGTGGTGGTGATCGAGCGCAAGCCGATCCCGGCGCGCGGCTTTTCCGGCTGGGCCATGGCCAGCGTGCGCGTGACCCCGGCGCTGGAAGAGACGCTGCGGGCCACGGTGGACGGCGCCGGCGCGCCCCAGCAGACGGTCGAGCGGATGCAGGACGCGGTGCTGGCCCAGGCGGCCTGAACGCCCTCTAGGGCGCCGACCAGCCCTTGACCGAGACGGCCGCCGCGCGCGGATCGGCGTCGAAGCGGAGGTAGGCCTTGGCGTGGCCGTGGCCGGGGACGTAGTCCAGGCTGGCGGTCGCGGTCTGGTCGCCCAGAACCCCTTCGATATCCACTGCGGCGGCGGTGTCGTCGCCGTCGTTCTGGACACGGACGGTCGCGACCTGGCCTGCGGTCGTGACGTCCACGGCGACGATGCGGGCGCTGAGCGCGGGCGGGGCTGTGGGCTGGAGCGCCTCCCACACCACGATGCCGATGGCGGTCAGGGTGATGACGGCGCCGAGCAAGGCCATGCCCCATTGCAACAGAGGGCGGGTCGACGCGGCGGGCTTCTTCTTCGTGGGCATGGGGTCAGACCAACAGACGGGCGGCGGCGGCGCCGATGGCGGCGGGGAAGCCCAGGACGACCATGGTCTGGACCACGCCGGCGACGGCATGGCCGTCGGTGCGCCCGAACAGGAACAGGGTGAACAGGCTGACGGCCAGGGCGATGGCATAGCCGGGCAAGGTGAAATGCAGGAAGGCCTTGAGCGGATGATCGGCCTCTTCCTGACCGGCGAAGCCCGCCTTGAAGACGATCAGGTGGAGCAGAAGGATGGAGACGGCGATCAGGGCCAAGATGTGGGCGGGCGTCGCCTTGTAGGCGATCAGGATCATCTCTTCGGTCGGGGCCACGTTCAGAGCGAAGAAAAGGGCGCCGGCCGCCATCAGGAACAGTTCGCCGAAATAGGAGGCCTGATCCTCGTCGGTGTCGCCTCCGCCGTCGCCGCTGAGCTGACGCCGGGCCAAAAGCGCGCCCATGGCGCCGGGAATGGCCTGAAGCGCGACCATGCCCAGGCCCTCGCGCGGCGGCGCGTCCCATTCGACGACGCCGAACAGGATCAGCAGCACCGAGGCGGTGATGAAGCCGACCGCCAGGGCCACGGCGGTGTCCAGCGCATCGTTGACCGGCCCGCGCCGCTTGGAGAAGCCGGCGTAATAGGCCAGGCCGTAAAGCAGCGGCAGGCCGGCGACGATGAAGGTCAGCAACCGCCAGCGGTCCATGATCACGCCCTGCGCCCACATCTCCATCGTCATCAACAGCGGAATGTTGAACACCAGGGCGCCGGCGAAGGCGCGCCCAAGATCGCGGACATAGGCGCGCTCGCGTTGCAGATCCAAAGGGGGCGCGGCGGCGGTCATGCGGCGGCAACGCTTGGACGCCGGCTTAGCTCCGGACCACTTGTCGAACGACGTTCAGGCGGCGTTCATTCGCAGCCAAGCTTGGTGTTAAGCTCTAGGGAGAGGGAATGATGAAACAGATCAAGACGACCGCCGTGATCGCGGTTCTGGCGTGCGCGGGCTTGACGGCCTGCGCCTCGGTGGACGTCGGCGGGGCGCCGATGGCCCTGTCGCCCGCCATGGCCGAGCAGGCGCGGATCGGCAGCGTCACGACGACGACCGGCTGGCTGGACGCCGAGGACGACTTCGCCGACACCTTCAACGACGAGGTGCTGAACGAAATGGGGCTGTGCGCCGGCGGCCGGCATCGGCTGAACCTGAGCATCCATGTCGAGGCGCTGAGCCGGGCGCCGCGCCTGGCCATTCTGGCCGGCGATCGCGCCGAACACCGAATGCGGGCGACGGCGGAACTGCGCGATCCGGCGCAGGGCGGTCAGGTGGTCGGGCGTTATCCGCTGGTCGTGACGGTGGATGCGGGCGCCGGGGTGCTGGATGCCTTGATGGATCGCCAGGCGGTCACGTCCCACGCCTTCGCCCAGGCCCTGTGCGACGCCGCCTTCGTCGCGCCGACGCGTGTGGCCGAGGCCGGCGCGCCGGGCTGAGGTCGAGGGCGGAGCGTAGGGGCCGCCAGCTTGGGTCCGGCGCTTTTGAATGTCACGGGCGCGGGCTATCAAGACGGCGAACAGGAAACCGTCCCATGCATCTCGCCCGTTTCGCCCGCATCCGCCTGGCCCATCTGCCGACGCCGCTGGAACCGTTGCCCCGCCTGTCGGAGGAGTTGGGTCTGGATCTGTGGATCAAGCGCGACGACTGCACCGGCCTGGCCGGCGGCGGCAACAAGACACGCAAGCTGGAGTTCCTGCTGGGCGCGGCGTTCGAAGAGGACGCCGACACGCTGGTGACGCAAGGGGCGGTGCAGTCCAACCATGTGCGCCAGACGGCGGCGGCGGCGGCGGCCCACGGTCTGGCGTGCGAGATCATTCTGGAAGAGCGGACGGGGTCCAAGGCGACGGACTATGTCGGCAACGGAAACGTGCTGCTGGATCGGCTGTTTGGGGCCAACCTGCGCACCGTGCCGGGCGGGACGGACATGGTCGCCGAGCTGGAGAAGACGGCGGCCGAGGTGCGGGCGCGGGGCGGCAAGCCCTATGTCATTCCCGGCGGCGGATCGAACCCTACGGGTGCTTTGGGCTATGTCGATTGCGCGCGCGAGATCGTGGTCCAGGCCGATGAGATGGATCTGGAGGTTCACCGGATCGTGACGGCGACGGGCAGCGCGGGCACCCACGCGGGCCTGGTCGCCGGACTGGCGGTCATGGGGGCGGACATTCCCGTGCTGGGCATCGGTGTGCGGGCGCCCAAGGACAAGCAGGAGGCGAACGTCTTCAAACTGGCCGAGGAAACGGCCGCCCTGCTGGGCCAGCCGGGCCGGGTGACGCGCGAGCAGGTGGTCGCCGACTGCGACTATGTGGGCGAGGGCTATGGCCTGATCGACCAGGGGGTGATCGACGCCCTGACCCTGGCCGCGCGTCTGGACGGGATCGTGCTGGACCCGGTCTATTCCGGCAAGGCGATGAAGGGGCTGATCGCCCTGGCGCGCGCCGGACAATTCAAGGGCGAGACGGTGGTCTTCCTGCACACCGGCGGGGCGCAGGGGCTGTTCGGCTATCAGACCGAGATCGAAGGGGCGCTGTAGAGGCGGCGCGCGTCATGGACCCGCGCGAGGCGACGTTGGCGCTTCTGGCCGCGCGGGCCGAGGACGCCACCGTCTGCCCCAGCGAGGTCGCGCGGGTGGTCGCGGGCGAGGGCGGCGCGTGGCGCGAGGCGATGCCACAGGTTCACGCCGCGGTGGACGCCCTGGTGGACGAGGGCGCGGTGCGACTGAGCTGGAAGGGGCGGCCGCTGGCGCTGCGCGCGGGGCCCTATCGGATCGCGCGGGCTCGAAGCGGTGAAGACGGGGGCGGCGGGTGACGGTGCGCGAGATCGAACCTGTTCCGCCGGCGCTGTCTTTGACGGCGGTGTTTCTGCGGTTCCTGCGGTTCGGGCTGCTGGCTTTCGGCGGGCCGGTGGCGCAGATCGCGATGATCCGGCGCGAGCTGGTCGATCAGGGCCGGTGGATGTCCAGCGCTCGGTTCAACCGGCTGCTGGCGGTGTTGCAGATCCTGCCGGGGCCGGAGGCGCACGAGCTGTGCGTGCATATGGGCATGCGGGCGCGGGGGCGGATGGGCGGTCTGCTGGCGGGCCTGGGGTTCATGCTGCCGGGGCTGATCCTGATGCTGGGGATCGGCTGGGCCTATGTGGCGCTGTCGCCGGTCGTGGGCCTGCTGGCCGGGGCGTTCCTGGGGGTTCAGGCGGCTGTGGTCGCGGTGATTGTGCGCGCCGTCTGCAAGATTGGATCGCATATTCTGGAGGATCGCTGGCTATGGGCCGTCGCCGTCGTCGGCTTTGCGGCGACCATGGCGGGAGCGGCCTTCTGGATCGTACTGGCGGCGGGCGGGGCGGCCTATCTGCTGGTCCGGGTCGGGCGGGTCGGCCTGGCCGTCGGGGTCGTGGCGCTGGCGGTTCTCGCAGCCCTGGCGATGCACGGGCTGGGGAACGGCGGGCCGGTGTTTGGACAGACGGCGGGGCCGGCGGGCGATGGCGGCTGGGTCGCGATGTTCTGGACGGGGCTGAAGGCGGGGCTGCTGACGTTCGGCGGCGCCTATACCGCCATTCCCTATGTGCGCGCCGATACGGTGGGGCGCGGGCTGATCGACGATGCGGCGTTTCTGGACGGGATCGCCTTTGCGGGGGTGATCCCGGCGCCGCTGGTGATCTTTTGCACCTTCGTCGGCTTTGTGGTCGCGGGCTGGGGCGGGGCGCTGGCGATGACGGCCGGGGTGTTCGCGCCCGCCTTCGCCTTTTCGATGATCTTCTATGAGCGGCTGGAGGCGGTGGTCGAGGACCGGCGGCTGCACGATGTTCTGGGCGGGGTCGCCGCCGCTGTCGTGGGGATCATCGCCGCGACCAGCGTGGAGCTTGGTTGGGCGACCTTGCAGCGGGCGCCGTCGATGGCGGCGGCCGTGGCGATCTTTGCGGTCGCCCTGGCGGTGGCGTGGGCCTGGAAGAGCCGCTACGCCGTGCCGGCAGTTCTGGCCGCCGCGGCGGTCGTGGGATGGGGCGTGATGCGATGAGCAAGATCCTGGGCGTGATCGGCGGCATGGGACCGGCGGCGACGGTGGCGTTTCTGGCGCGGGTGCAGGCGCTGACGCCGGCGGAAGGAGACGCCGATCACATCCGGGTGGTGATGGACCTGAACCCCCAAATTCCCGATCGCAACACGCGGCCGGGCGAGGCCGAGTTGGTGCTGGGACAGATGGCCGAGGGGCTGGCGGCGGCGGGAGCCGAAGTGATCGCCATGCCGTGCAACACCGCCCACGCCCAGGCGGACGGCATCCGCGCGGCGTGCGAGGCGAAGGGTCTGCGCTTCATCGACATGATCGCGGCGACGGCGGATGCGGCGGCGGCCTCTGGAGTTGAGCGGATCGGGGTGCTGGCGACGCCGGGGGGCGAGAGGCTTTACACGCAGGCGCTGGCGGCGCGCGGCGTCGACACCGTGCTGCTGGAGGGGGCGGACCGCGAGGCCTTCATGGGCCTGGTCTATGGGGTCAAGCGCGGCGATGTCGGCGAGACGGCGCGGGCAGGGATGTTGCGGCTGGCTCAGACCCTGGCGGATGCGGGCGCGCATGGGCTGATCGCCGGCTGCACCGAGGTGCCGCTGCTGCTGAAGGCCGAGGATGCGCCGATCCCGCTGACGGATTCGGCCGAGGTGTTGGCCCAGGCCTGCGTGCAGGCATGTCGGGTCTGAGGCGCGGTTGCGGCTTGCTCCGCGCGGCCGGCCTGCCTAGTCATGGGCTGTGTCTATTCAGTCCCTGATCATCGATTGCGACCCCGGCGTGGACGACGCCGTGGCGCTGTTTCTGGCCTTCGCCGCGCCCGAGCTGGAGCTGCTGGCCGTCACCACGGTCGGGGGCAATGTTCCCGGCGCCAAGACCCAGCGCAATGCGCGCATCATCCGCCAGATCGCCGGGCGCGAGGACGTGCCGGTTTTCGGCGGGGCGGAGCGGCCGCTGAAACGTCCGCCGGCGGGCGCGGGCGAGTTTCACGGCGTCGAGGGTCTGGGCGATCTGGAGCCGTTCGAACCGACGGGGATCGTCGGCGACGGGCCGGCCGCCAACGCCATCGTCGATCTGGTGATGAGCCGGCCCGAAGGCTCGGTCGCCATCGCCGTCCTGGGGCCGATGACCAATCTGGCGCTGGCGATGCGGCGTGAGCGGCGGCTGGCCGAACGGCTGGGGCCGGTGGTCGTCATGGGCGGGGCGCGGTCGGAAGGCGGCAATGTCACCGCATCCGCTGAGTTCAACATCTGGGCCGATCCGGATGCGGCGGCGGTGGTGTTCGGATCGGGCTGTCGGGTCGTCGCCTTCGGCCTGGACGCGACCCATCAGGTGCGCGCGACCGAGGACCGGATCTTGGCGATAGAGGCCATCGACAGCGAGGCCGCGCGGGCGGCGGCGTCAACGCTGCGGTTCTCGCAGCGGGTCGAGCGCGAGATCGTGGGGTGGGATGCGGCCCCGTTGCATGACCCGTGTCCCATCGCCTGGCTGATCAAGCCCGACCTGTTCGAGACGAAGCCCTGCCGGATCGAGGTGGAGACGGGTTCGGACCTGACGCGAGGCCATACGGCGGTGGAGTTCCGGATCGATCCGGCGACGGCGCGGCATCGCTGGGCGGTCGCGGCGGACGCGCAAGGGGTGTTCGATCTGATCGTCGCCAAGCTGAAGGCTCAGGCCCTGGAGGCCGCCGAATGAGGATCACCGTCGTCGGCTCGATCAATCTGGATCTGGTCGCCACCGCGCCCCAACTGCCGGCGCCGGGCGAGACGGTGACCGGGGCGATCCTGGCGCGGCATCCCGGCGGCAAGGGCGCCAATCAGGCGTTGGCGGCCGAGAAACTGGGGGCCGAGGTCTGTCTGATCGGCCGGGTGGGCGACGACGCCATGGCCGGCGAGGCCCTGGCCCTGATGGAGGATCTGGGCGTCGATCTGGCGGGGGTGGAGGTGGATGTGGCGGCCCCGACGGGCGTCGCCCTGATCGCCGTCGATCCGACCGGCGAGAACCAGATCGTGGTCGCGGCCGGCGCCAACCACATGGTCACCCCTGAACAGCTGCCGCAGCGGATCGAGGGCGCGCTGATCGTACAGCTGGAGCTGCCGATCGAGACGGTGGAGGCGGCGGTGGGCCGGGCGACGGGCTTCGTCTGCGCCAATCTGGCGCCCGCCGCGCCGGTTTCGGAACTGTTGCTGCGCCGCGCCGACCTGATCGTCGTCAACGAGACCGAGGCGGCCTTCTATGGCGACGGCCTGCACCGAGGCGGGGGACGGGTCGTCGTCACCAAGGGCGCCCGAGGCGCGGCCATGTATCAGCGCGGCGTCGAAATGGCCTGGGCGACCCCGCCGGCCGTCGAGGCGGTCGATGCGACGGGCGCGGGCGACGCCTTCGTCGCCGCCATCACGGTGGCTTTGCTGGAAGGCATGGACCCGGCCGAGGCGCTGCGCTTCGCCTGCGCCGCCGGAGCCTTCGCCGCGACCCGCCCGGGCGCGCAGCCCTCGGCGCCGGAGCGCGATCAGGTCGAGGCGCTGCTCAATGCTCAATAGACGCGGGCGCTGACGGCGCTGCGTCGGCGCATGCCGGGATGCACCAGATCACCGCACGCCTTCACGAAACGGCTGCGCCAGGGTTCGGAAATTGTCGGCGCTGAAATGGTCTGGCCATCAAAGGTGAAGGCGATGGGTGCGCCCTGTGCCAAAGGCTCCAAAATCTCGTCTGCGATCGAAAATGCGTATTCAAGGGCGGGATCGTCAGCCTCGCCTTTCACCCGAGGCGAGCCTGTTCTGACGACGTCGCCGACCCGCAGGTCCATCTCAGGTTGGGGCCATGCATCGCGGGGTGAAAATCCCCGCACGATGGCGGTCATGGATGGGCCTTCGCAGAATAGCATGACCTGCGGGGTCGCACTGTACGGTTTGGACGCATTGGGAACCAGGAAGGCCACGGCCGGAACGTTGGGCCTAAAGAATCCTCTCCATTCCTCCCCTCCAGAGCTATGCGCGGCCGACCCTAGCGGTGATGTGGCTCCAGAGGATGAGACAGCCGGATATTGAAACCTGCTGGTGACGAGGCCCGCCAATGCGGCCGCAAAGATTACCCCAACCGCCATCGCTGTTTTCCACAAACTGACCTTGCCGGTCGCTGCTCGATCCGAGCCCGACGAGTGCCGCCCGGGCGTCTGGCGGCCAACACCGAATAGTTTGGGCCGACTTTCTTGTGGCGGCTGTGGAGCTTGATCGGCGAGACGGCGCGCCAACTCGCGGCTGCTGACTGCGCCGGTTTTGCGCCGTGCCGATCGGAGCCTTTCGTTGATGCTATTGACCGACAGCCCCGTCAGATTGGCGATGGTCTTGGCGGTGTGACCCTGAGCCAGAAGGCGAAGCAGGTCCTGTTCCTGAGCGGTGAGACGATCGAGATTTAGAGACATGGAATAGCGCCGAACGGACATGCCTGTCGTTCCTAAGCAAAGGCGCCGATAGCGGAAACTCCGAAGGCGCCGCAGACCGCTACGATTTTCTTGTGGCCGTCGAAATCGGGTCGATGCGCGACAAGGCCAAAAGAGGCGCCGTTCACACGCAAACATTCGACGCAGGGAAGGCTCGCCATACTTCCGTCAATCACAACCTGCGGTTTAGGGTGAGGTGGAGGGACGAATGCTGACACGACGAGGATTAGGGCTGGCGGCCGTTGCGACGGGGGCGCTGGGTGTGCGACCTGCTTGGTCGCAGACGCCATTGAGCGCCGAGCAGCAGTTCATGGTCGAAGGGCGGTATTTGCCGCAGTATCTCGAGCTGAAGGCGCAGGCGGCTGCAGGCCGTCCGGCGGCGGGAGGCTTTCTGGCGCAGTTTGCTGCCTTCCTTGGCGACGAGGCGACGGCGATCGGCGGCGATGAAAGGGATCGGCCGGCCGACGCCGAGTTGCCAGACATGTCGGACGCCGAGAGCCGCGATGCCCTGTCCGCCATCGTTGAAGCCGCGACAGATAGGCAGATCGTCATACTCAACGAGGCCCACAACATATCTGGCCATCGCGGTTTCGCAACGCGCGTCATGCGGGCTTTGAGGCCGCTGGGTTTCGACACCTTCGCCACCGAAACCTTCCTCCAGCCACAGCAGGAGGCGGCGCCCAGCATACGCAGATACAGGCTGGGAGATCCGTTGCATTCCGGTTTCGGCTACTACATCGCCGATCCGGTCTATGCGGAGGCCGTAAGGGAGGCGGCGGCGCTCGGTTACACGTTCGCGGACTACGAATGGCGGTGGGACCAAAGGCCGCCGGCGACGGCGTCAGGTGATGAGCAGATAGCAGCGCGAGAAGCGGCGCAGGTCGACAATCTCGTCGAGGCGGTGCTGAAGGGCCGACCGGATGCGCGGATCTTCGTCTTATGCGGCTACAGTCATGCCATGGAGCTTGAAGGGCGCGGCGGCCTGTGGTTCGCCGCCCGGCTGAAGGCGCTGACCGGCATCGATCCCCTGACCATCGAGCAGTCGTGGAACTGGCCTGCAACGCGGCCGCAAGCGGACGCGCCGCATGTCGCCGCTGTCTTGAAGCGCTTCCAGCCAACCGCGCCTATCGTTGTGTCGCGCAACGGGATCGCCTTCGCCAACAGCGATTTCGAAGGTCGAGTGGACCTGAGCGTCTTTCATCCGAGACTGGATCGCGTGGCTGGACGGCCGGGCTGGCTGGCGGCTGACCCCCTGCGGAAGGCGGTCGAAGTCTCGATCCCGGCTTTTGAAGGTCCGGCCTTATTGCAAGCGCTGCATATGCAGGAAGGCATGGTTATCCCGGCAGATCACTTTCTGCTGGAGGCGGGCCAGGCGCGGGGGGCCATGATGCTCAGGCCCGGCGCCTATGTTCTGCGGTTGGAAACGAAGCGAGGCATCGAACCGGCGTTCGGGGAAATCGTCGTTTGATCCCGCCAGCGACCTAATGACTGCCTGACCCAAAACGGGTTGGCGCCGATGTGCGGGCGGGGTTAGGTCTCGAGTTCGGGATTTGTGGGGACTTCAGACGATGATGATGCGTGGACGTGGGGTTGGGCTGGTTCTGGCGGCGGTGCTGCTGAGCGGCGTGGCGGGTGGGGCGTTAGCCCAGAACGCGGGGGCCCAGAACGCGGCGCCGGCTGCGGGGCCGATGGTCTATCAGCAGCCGCCGGCGCCGATCGCGGACATCCTGGACGCCAAGCCGACGCCGTCGTCGATGCTGAGCCCGGATCGGCGGACGCTGGTGCTGATGGATCGGTCCAACCTGCCCAGCATCAAGGCCCTTGCCGAGCCGATGCTGCGGCTGGCGGGGACGCGGATCAATCCGAGGAATAATGGCGCGGCCGAAAGCCGGGTGGCGTGGCTGACGGGTCTGAGCCTGCAGGCGGTGGATGGCGGGCAACCTCGCGTCGTGGCCCTGCCCGACGGCGCGCGGTTCACGGCGCCGCGGTTCTCGCCGGACGCCAAGTCGTTGGCCTTCGTGCTGGACCGGCCGACGGGGCTGGAGCTGTGGGTGGTGGACGTGGCCTCGGCGCGGGCGCGCAAGCTGATCGATCCGGTGGTCAATATGACGGGCGGAACGGGCTATGAATGGCTGCCCGACAGTTCGGGTCTGCTGGTCGAGGCGGTCCCGGCGGGACGCGGTCCGGCGCCGGACGTGACGGCGGCGCCCACGGGGCCCAATATCGAGGAGACGGCCGGGCGGGTCGCGCCGGTGCGGACCTATCAGGACCTGTTGTCGAACCCCGGCGACGAGGCCCTGTTCGACCATTATTTCACCAGCCAGCTGACGCTGGTTCCGCTGAACGGCCGTGCACGGACGATCGGGGCGCCGGCGGTCTATCTGGATGCGTCGGTGTCTCCGGACGGCAAATACATCCTGCATGAGATCGCCAAGCGGCCCTATTCCTATGCGGTGCCGGACGACCTGTTCCCAACCGAGATTGTGGTGACGGATCTGAACGGTCGCGTGGTGCGCACGGTCGCCGACCTGCCGCTGAGGGACGATGTGCCGACCGCCTTCGACGCCGTGGCGCCGGGGCCGCGCGCGGTCGGCTGGCGGGCCGATGCGCCGGCGACCCTGACCTGGGTCGAGGCGCTGGACGGCGGCGACATCCGCAAGCAAGCCGAGTTCCGGGACCGGGTCTTCATGCAGGCCGCGCCGTTCACGAGCGAGCCCGTCAAACTGATCGACCTGAAGGAACGGTATGGCGGCGTCGTCTGGGGCCGGGACGACCTGGCCATCGTCAACAGCCGCTGGTTCAACACCCGGCATGAGACGCGCTTCGTGGTGGATCCGTCCAACCCCGGCGAGGGCCGGGTGTTGCTGGAGCGGAACTATCAGGCGCGCTACGACAATCCGGGCCAGCCGGTGACCCAGCCGAATGCGCAGGGCCGTTCGGTGATCCGCTTCGATCCGCAGGGGCGCATCCTGATGTCAGGCGCCGGGGCGACGCCGCAGGGCGAGTTCCCGTTCCTGGCCGCCATGGACCCGGCGACGGGACGCAGCGAACGGCTGTGGACCTCGGCCAATACGGATTACGAGGCGGTGGTCGGCTTCCTGGATGCGGACGGCAAGCGGGTGGTGACGCAGCGCGAGACGCGGCTTGATCCGCCCAATCTGCAGATCCGAGACCTGACGACGGGACAGACGACGCGGCTGACCAACTTCCCCGATCCGGCGCCGCAGTTGGCCGAGGCCACGCGGCAACTGGTGACCTATGAGCGGGCCGACGAGGTCAAGCTGTCGGGGACGCTGTATCTGCCGGCCGGTTACGACAAGGACCGCGACGGGCCGCTGCCGATGCTGATGTGGGCCTATCCGGCCGAGTTCACCGATGCGGCGGTGGCGGGCCAAACGGTGGACGTGCAGAACCGGTTCGTACGGCCCGGCGGGTCCAGCCATCTGTTCCTGCTGACCCAGGGCTATGCGATCTTCGACAACCCCTCCATGCCCATCATCGGCAAGGACGGGGCCGAGCCGAACGACACCTATGTCGAGCAGCTGGTCGCCGATGCGAAGGCCGCGGTCGACGCCGTTGTCGGCATGGGCGTGGCGGACCGCGACCGGATCGCGGTCGGGGGGCACAGCTACGGCGCCTTCATGACGGCGAACCTGCTGGCGCACAGCGATCTGTTCCGCACCGGGATCGCGCGGTCGGGCGCCTATAACCGCACCCTGACGCCGTTCGGCTTCCAGTCCGAGCAGCGCAACTATTGGGAGGCGACCGAGGTCTATACTGAGATGTCGCCTTTCACCTATGCGAACAAGCTGAACGAGCCGATCCTGCTGATCCACGGCGAGGCGGACGACAACTCGGGCACCTTCCCGGTGCAGTCCGAGCGCTTCTATGCGGCGCTGAAGGGGCTGGGGGCGACGGCGCGCTACGTCACCCTGCCGCTGGAGGCGCATGGATACCGCGCGCGGGAATCGGTGGGCCACACCCTGTGGGAGATGACCCGCTGGCTGGACCAGTATGTGAAGAACGCCCCGCCGAAGCCGGCGGCGAACTGAGCAATCAGGGCTTGGACGCCGCGGCCTCCGCCGCGGCGTTGACGGCCGCCAGACGGGCGTCCTGCTCCGACTGGGTCGGGACGCCGAAGACGGTGCGCAGGCTGTCGGGGATCAGGGCGCGGTCGTAGGGTTCGAGGGTGGCGGGGGCGTCGCGGGTCTTGCGGGTCTGGGTGCCGTAGATCTGCGGCTTTTCGGTCATCTGCAGATAGCGATCCAGCGTCGCGGCGGCGATCCAGGCGCCTTCGGGCGAGCCCTTGGCGACGGCGGCGACGGCCAGGCTATGGGCCAGCAGATAATCCTCGGGCGTGGAGCCGTGCTGGAAGACGAAGGCGGCGGCGCGGTAGTCCTCGCCGGTGCTAAGCGCGCCGGCGTCCAGCAGGGCGCGGGTCTGGACCCGGCGCGCGGCGTCTTCGGCGAGCATTGCTGTCACGCGGGCACGGTCCTTGAAGAAGTCCGGCGTCAGGTTCTGCCGTACGGCCTGGTCGGCGGCGAAGATGGCCGCCATTTCCGCGTTGTTTTGAGGCGAGGTCTCCTGCGCCAGCGCCGGAACGGCGAAGGCGAGGACGACGGCCGACATCGCGGCGGCGCAGGACAGGCGAGACGGGCGCATGGGAGATCTCCGCTGAAGCTTGAGCGGACATTGGTCTGCGGATTTGCGGCCGAAACCGGGCGGCGGGATTACAGTGTCGTCAGGGTCTGACGATCAGTCGCACGACCTCGCCGGCGTGGAGGCGGTCGAAGCCGGTGTTGATGTCATCCAGGGGAATGACGCCGCTCATCAGGCGATCCACCGGCAGGCGGCCCTGGCGATACAGGGCGACGTAGCGGGGGATGTCGCGGCTGGGGACGCAGGTTCCGATGTAGGAGCCCTTCAGCGTGCGCTCTTCGCCGACCAGGGAGACGACATTGACGGCAAGGGCCGCATCGGGCGGCGGCAGGCCGGCGGTGACGGTGGTTCCGCCACGTTTGGTCATCTTCCACGCCGCCTCCAGCGCCCGGACCGAACCGGCCATTTCGAAGGCGAAATCGGCGCCGCCGTTCGTCAGGGCGCGGACCTGATCGACCGCATCGGGGTCAGCGGCGTTGACGGTTTCGACCGCGCCGAGGGTTCGGGCCAGGGCGAGCTTGTCCTCGGACAGGTCGACGGCGACGACGGGGCTGGCGCCCGAGGCCAGGGCGCCGAGCACGCTGGCCAGGCCCACGCCGCCCAGGCCGATGACGACGACGCTCTGGCCCACCTTGACGCCGGCGGTGTTCACAACGGCGCCGACGCCGGTCAGGACGGCGCAGCCGAACAGGGCCGCCTCCTCGAACGACAGGTCGGGATCGATCTTGACCAGGGAGCGGCGCGAGACGACGGCCCGCTCGGCGAAGGCGGAGCAGCCGAGGTGGTGGTTGACCGGCTCGCCCTCGCGGAAGATGCGGCGGGCGCCGGACAGAAGCTCGCCCCGGCCGTTGGCGGCGGCGCCAGGCTCGCACAGGGCGGGACGGCCGCCGGCGCACGGGTTGCAGTGGCCGCACGACGGCATGAAGACCATGACGACGTGATCGCCGACGACGAGATCGGTGACGCCGTCCCCCAGCGCCTCGACCACGCCCGCCGCCTCGTGGCCCAGGGCCATGGGCAGGGGGCGAGGGCGGTCGCCGTTGATGACCGACAGGTCCGAGTGGCACAGGCCCGCCGCCTTGATCGCGACCAGCACCTCGCCGGGGCCGGGCGGGTCCAGCGTGACGGCCTGGACCGACAGAGGGCGGCTGTCGGCGTAGGGGCGGGCGGCGCCCCTGTCGGACAGGACGGCGGCGCGCGTCGTGAGGATCATGTGGTCAAGCCTTCGTCATCAACAACCTACCGATAGGCGCTTGACCTAACGTCGTCCAAGCTAGAGCGTCGGGATCGAGAGCGACGGTTCGCGTCGCCGAGGGAGACGACGATGCCGAAACGAGACGAGGGCGCGCTGGCGCAACGGGCGACCTACAAGGCCTTTCACATGGTCTCCACCCGCTGGGCCGACAACGACCAGTACGGCCATATCAACAACGCCAAATTCTACGAGTTCGTCGACTCGGCGGTGAACGCCCACCTGCTGATCGCCAATGCGCTGGACGAGTCCATCGGCCTGGTGGTGGATTCGGGCTGTCGCTACACCTCGTCTCTGAAGTTCCCGGACGTGATCGAGGTCGGGATCAAGGTCGATGCGATCGGCACCTCCAGCGTCACCTACGGTTTTGCGGTGTTCAAGCGCAGCGTCGACGTTCCCGCCGCCATCGGCCATTTCGTCCACGTCTACGTCGACGCCGAAACCCGCCGGCCCAAGCCGTTGCCGGCGCGGCTGAGGAGCGTGGTGGAGAACCTACGCGCGGGGTAGGGGCTGTCGCCGTTTTCCGCCGTTCCACGTCCAAATCCTAGATTCCGATGTCTTACGACCCCGCTGATCTTGATGACGCCTTCTATCTGAACGTCTCGGAGACGGATGTGGCGACGACCGGGGACGATCCCCGCGCCAGCCTGGAGCTGGTCGTGTCCATGCGCATCGCCTTCGTGGCCCGGGCGTGGATCACGCGCGCCAATGCGCTGTTTCGCGGTCGAGGCTATACGGCGGCCCAGCGTGCGCACCTGTATGTTCTGGCGTCCAAGCCCAAGGGGCTGACGCAGGCGGAGTTGGCGGCGATCCTGCGGATATCGGAGGCGTCGCTGTCACGCCGTATCAAGCTGTCGATCGAAGAAGGTCTGGTGTCGCGTCATCCGTTTTGCGGCGATGGACGGGCAAACCTGATCCGGCTGGAGCCCAAGGGGCTGGAGGCGCTGAACGCCTCCGATCGCGTCGCACGCGAGGATCGCACCCGACTGCTGGCGGGCGTGACGGACGAGGAACTGGCCATCACCGCCAAGGTCCTGAAGCTGTTGACGGATCGCGTCCCGCAGACGCCCGAACGGTCCGACGCCTGACGACATCGGACCGCCCTGAACGTCAGTCGCCCGCCAGGACCCAGGTGCGTTCGTTGGTGGGGTCGAAGACGAACCTGAACTTGCGCATCATGGGCAGGCCGACATTGGGGGTTCCGCCCTCGATGAAGCGCAGCTTGGGGCTGTCGACCTCGACGCCGCCGACCTTGACCGGGCCGTCGGCCTGGGCCTCGTACACCGGCTGGGTTCCGGCGGCCGAGGTCGCGATGCCGATCTTGCGCGGCTCGCCCTTCAGCTTGATCTGGCTGACCAGAGACAGCGGCAGGAGGAAGGCGCTGTCGTTGCCGGTGTCAAGGGTGGCCTCGACCGAGGCGCCCGGCAGATCGAGGGCGACGACCGGCAGTCGTTCGTCGTCGGAATAGGCGTGTCCGGGGCCCTCGGGACGCTGGGGCGCATCGGGCGCCATGATGCGCAGCTCGCCTTTCGCCAGGTTCATCTCGACCAGTTTCCCGGGGAAGCTGTTGGGACCGAAGATGCCGACTTCGTCCTCGTCCCTGAACTCGAAGACGGTGGCGGGGCCCTCGGTGATCGCATAGCCGCCCAGGGTCACGCCCTTCAGACTGGTCGTATAGCCGGGCACCATCAGACCCGTGCTGCCGTCCCTGGACTGGGACGGTCCCACATTCGGCATGCCGATGTCGTCGGCGTAGGACTTGTAGATCAGATTGCCGTTGGTGCCGGTGTCGAAGACGACGGGCGCAGGATGGCCGCCGTTGATCCGCATCATCAGAAGCGCCCGGCCGTCCGAGACATAGAGCGGAATGCGGGCCACAGCGGCCGCCGGCGCCGGGGCGGTCGACTGAGGGGTCGCTTGAGAGACGGGTTCGGCTTGCGCCGCAGCGAGGCCAGCCGATAGGCTGACCCCGGCTAGACAGGACGCCGCCATGGCGCGTTTGAACAGGGACCGGATCATGTATTCCTCCATGGACGTCGATAGTCCGATTAGGACTATCGAGTTGGATCGGGTCAAATGAACAATCGGCAAGGAAGCCTGACGGAGCTGGAAGGCGCCATCCTGTCGGAAATCCATCATCGCGGAGCCTCGACCGCCTTCAAGGTGCGCAAGGCGTTCCAGGAGTCGATGTCTCTGGAATGGCGGGGCAGCGCGGGCGCTGTCTATCCGGCCATTCGACGATTGACGGATCGTGGCGTGATCGACGCGGCCGAGACGGGCTCGGGCCGGGGCACGGTTCTTCTGTCCCTGACGCCGCAGGGAGTCGCGGTGATGGAAGACTGGATCTGTGACGCCGAGCGCGCCGCCAGTGTCGGTCTGGATCCCTTCCGCTTGCGCTCAGGCATGTGGGACCGCCTGCCGCCTGTCCGAAAGGCTGAGGCCATGGCGGTCCTGAGGCGCACGGTGGAGGCGGAAATCGCCGCCTTGCGTCAGTATGTGGTGTCGCTGGACCCGATCGAGCGTCCCCGCATCGAACTGGCGATCAACCTGCAGCTCAGCCGTCTGGACTGGCTGGACGGGCAACGCGCGTCATAGACCTCGCGCCCGCACCTAGGCGTCGAGAATGACCTGGCCGTCTTCCTTGACGAAGGGCTTGGCGAGATGGTCGGGCAGCAGGTCCAGCACCGTCTCGGACGGGCGGCACAGTTTGACGCCCAGGGGTGAGACGACGATGGGGCGGTTCATCAGGATCGGGTGCGCCGCGATGGCGTCCAGCAGCTGGTCGTCCGACAGGGCGGCGTCGTCCAGACCGAGGTCGGCGTAGGGCGTGCCCTTTTCGCGCAGGATATCGCGCACCGATCCGCCCATCCGTGCGACCAGTTGGGCCACCAGCGCGCGGCTGGGCGGGGTCTTCAGATACTCGATCACATGCGGCTCGATCCCGACGTGGCGGATCAGGGCCAGGGTGTTGCGCGACGTGCCGCAGGCGGGGTTGTGATAGATGACGACGTCCATTGGCCTCAGTCGCAGCAGGGGGCCAGTTCGGCCAGCAAAGGTTGGCAAAGCTCGGCGCGGCCCTGGCAGCAGTCCTTGAGCAGGAACAGCACGACCTCGCCCAGTCGATCCAGATCGGCCCGGTAGATGATCGACCGGCTGCGCCTCTGGGACGCGATCAGTCCGGCGCGCGACAGCACGCCCAGATGCGCCGACATCGTATTGGTCGGGACGGCGAGCCGGTCGGCGATCTCTCCGGCCGGCAGGCCGTCCGGCGCATGGCGGACCAGCAGCCGGAAGGCGTCCAGTCGCGTGGATTGCGCCAGGGCGGCGAGCGCGAGAATGGCGGGTTCGGATTCCATTATTCCAAGATACTGGAAATACGGCGTCATGCAAGCTAGAGGGGGCTCTGCGGTCGTCGGTTGGCCGAGATGGAGCCGCCCATGATCGTCGCCTTTCTGATCTTCGTGGTCACCATCACCCTGGTGATCTGGCAGCCGAAGGGGCTGCAGATCGGCTGGAGCGCGATGGGCGGTGCGGCGGCGGCGCTGTTGCTGGGCGTCGTCACCCTGGCCGACATTCCCGTGGTCTGGGACATCGTCTGGAACGCTACGGCGACCTTCGTCGCGATCATCATCATCAGCCTGTTGCTGGACGAGGCGGGCTTCTTCGAATGGGCGGCGCTGCATGTCGGGCGATGGGGCGGCGGCCAAGGGCGCCGGCTGTTCGTCCTGTTCGTCCTGCTGGGCGCGGCGGTGTCGGCGGTCTTCGCCAACGACGGGGCGGCGCTGATCCTGACGCCCATCGTCATCGCCATGCTGCTGGCGCTCGGCTATGGCCCCAAGGCGACGCTGGCCTTCGTGATGGCGGCGGGCTTCATCGCCGACGCGGCCAGCCTGCCTCTGGTAGTGTCTAACCTGGTCAATATCGTCTCGGCCGACTTCTTCGACATCGGCTTCGACCGCTATACGGCGGTCATGGCGCCGGTGAACCTGGCGAGCATCGCGGCGACGCTGATGGTGCTGTTTGTGGTGTTCGGGCGCGATATTCCCAAGGCCTATGACGTGGAGCGGTTAGCCGCACCGTCCAGCGCGATCAAGGACCGGGCGACCTTCCTGTGGGGCTGGATCATCCTGGCGCTTCTGCTGATCGGCTTCTTCGTTCTTGAGCCGCGAGGGGTCCCGGTGTCCGCCGTCGCCGCGACGGGGGCGGTCGTCCTGTTAGTCATGGCGGGCCGCGGCGCGGTCATCAGCACGACGAAGGTGCTGCGCGAGGCGCCGTGGCAGGTCGTGATCTTCTCTCTGGGGATGTATCTGGTCGTCTATGGGCTGGGCAACGCCGGTCTGACGCGCCAGATCGCGGGCCTGCTGGACGGATTCTCGCAAGGCGGGGTCTGGGGCACGGCCTTCGGAACCGGGTTCCTGACGGCCTTCCTGTCGGCCATCGCCAACAATATGCCCACGGTCCTGATCGGCGCCCTGTCGATCGACGCCTCGGGCGCGACCGGCGCGGCGAGGGAGGCGATGATCTACGCCAATGTCATCGGCAGCGACCTGGGGCCGAAGATGACGCCGATCGGTTCGCTGGCCACATTGCTGTGGCTGCACGTCCTGGCGCGAAAGGGCGTGAAGATCGGGTGGGGCTATTATTTCAAGGTGGGCGTGGTGCTCACCCTGCCGGTCCTGGGCGTCGCCTTGGCGGCCTTGGCCTTACGCCTGAGCGTCTAGCGCCTTAATCGTCCAGACGGCCGATCAGGAACAGGGCGCCGACGGCGGTCAGGGCGCCCAGGGTGAAGGCGGTGACGATGGCGCCGGTGGCGACGGCGGTGGAGACGGTGACCGGGCGGGCTTCGTACCACTCGACAATGTCGGCCTCGTGCAGGTCCTCGTCCATATAGCCTTCGGCTTCATAGATGGTGTCGTCTGCGGTCATGGCTTTACGCTCCGTCTGTCTTGCCCGGATCAATACGCCCAAACGGTACAGGTTCCACCCCTGTCGCCCCCGATCGGCGTATCGTGACAGGATGCCGCTCTTCGTTTAGGAGGCGCGGCTCAGGTTCAGAACGCTCAAAGACGATCCCATGGCCGGCCACTCGAAATTCAAGAACATCATGCACCGCAAGGGGCGCGCCGATGCGCAGCGCTCCAAGCTGTTCTCCAAACTGTCGCGCGACATCACCGTGGCGGCCAAGTCGGGCCTGCCGGATCCGGCGGCGAACCCGCGCCTCCGTCTGGCGGTCAACAACGCCAAGGCCGAAAGCCTGCCCAAGGACGTGATCCAGCGCGCGATCAACAAGGCCGCCGGCGGCGACGTCGATACGATGGAGGAGGTCCGCTACGAGGGCCGGGGTCCGGGCGGCGTGGGCATTATCGTCGAGGCCCTGACCGACAACCGCAATCGGGCGGCGTCCAACATCGGCGCGGCCTTCAAGAAGAACGGCGGCGCCCTGAGCGAGATGAACTCGGTCGCCTTCATGTGGGACAAGGTGGGCAAGATCACCTACGCCGCCGAGGCCGGTTCGGAAGACGCCGTCATGGAGGCCGCCATCGAGGCCGGCGCCCAAGACGTCGAGAGCGACCTGGTCAAGCCCGACATCTATGAGGACGCCCCGGGCCACACGATCTGGACCGCCTTCGAGGACCTGAACGACGTCGCCGAGGCCATGTCCAAGGTGCTGGGCGATCCCAAGTCCACCGCCATCGTCTGGAAGCCGCAATCCGAAGTGCCGGTGACCGGCGAGGCCGTCGGCACCCTGTTCAAGCTGCTGGACGCGCTGGACGCCGAGGACGACGTGTCGGCGGTCTATTCCAACGAGGACATCTCCGACGAGGACGCGGCCAAGTACGCGGGTTGATCCCGAACGACCGCGAGTCGTTCGCACGGAACCGGGTCGTGCGCCGGGCGTAACGAGGCTTCACCGTTACGCCTGGAGCCCCCTATGGACATCACCCAGCTGATCCTCGACGACCATGCCGAACAGCGTCGGCTGTTTGCGATCATCGAACAGATCGACCCCAAAGACACCGATGCGCTGAGCGCCGTCTGGTCGCGGTTGTCGGCGTTCCTGGATGTGCACGCCGAGGCCGAGGAGCGGTTCTTCTATCCCGAGCTGCTGAAGCAGGGCGAGGGCGCCAATGACGCCGAGGACGGCACGGTCGAGGGCGAGACCGAGGACGCCATCGAGGACCACAACAAGCTGCGCGATGCGGTCAAGGCGGTCGAAAAGCACAAGGTCGGCACCAAGGCCTGGTTCGACGCGGTGGGCGAGGCGAACGTCGTCAACTCCAAACACATGGGCGAGGAAGAGCGGCAGGGGCTGACCGACTTCCGCATGAACGCCGACGTCGAGACGCGCCATGAGCTGGCGGTGAAGTTCGCCGCCTTCGAGGCCGAGTACATCACCGGCGTCAAGCCGGTGAACAAGGACCCCGAGACCTATATCGAAAAGCACGGCTGAGGCGGGCGCTGCGACCACGATGTCGCAGCATCGTCCGTCCAAGGAACATCCGCGCTCGGCCCGTCGTTGAGCGCGGATGAATCTGGGTAGTCTGGAAGGCGCCGTCCTGCCGATCCTCGGCGCGGTGATCGCGGGCGGGGTCATCGGCTTCGAGCGCGAATGGCGGGGCCGGGCGGCGGGCCTGAGAACGCACATCCTGGTCAGCCTGGCGTCAGCCCTGCTGATGCTGGCGGCCATGTCGCAGGCCGATTGGGCGTTCCGCGCCCTGCCCGACGAGAACATCGTCACAGACCCGACGCGGATGGCGCACGGCGTGCTGACGGGGATCGGGTTCCTGTGCGCAGGCGTGATCTTCCGCACCGGATTTTCGATCCACGGACTGACCACGGCGGCGTCGCTGTGGATCACTTCGGCGATCGGCATTCTGTTCGGGGCAGGCCTCTATGCGCTGGGGACGGCGGCGACGGTGGTCACGGCCCTGATCCTGATCGGCTTGAGGCTGATCAACGGGCGTTTGCCCGCGCGCACGGTGGTGGACGCCGAAGTGTGCTGGGAACGGCGCGAGGCGTCGCCGGAGCCGGCGATCGAGGCGGCGCTGAAAGCCATCGATGCGGACGCGCGACACGACCGGTTCGAGCTGATCGATGGACAGACCATTCGACGGACCTGGCGATTGAAGGCCGCCGAGGAAAGCCAGCTAAAGCGGCTGGCGGAACAGCTGTGCGCCATACCGGGCGTGGTCGCTTACAGCCTGGACCCGCGCGACGACTGAAACCGTTCATTGCCCGATAACCCTCTTTGCGGCATGAGGGGAACGGATGGCGAACGAACCTGTCAGAATCATCGGCCTGGACCCCGGTCTGCGACGCACCGGCTGGGGCGTTGTGGTGTCGGATGGCGCGCGCCTGAGGTGGGTGGCGCACGGGGTGGTGGCCCCGCCCGAGACCGCGCCGTTCAGCGAGCGGCTGCTGCATCTGTTCGAGGCGCTAGGAACGATCTGCGCCGACCACGGCTGCGAGGAGGCGGCGGTGGAAGAGGTGTTCGTCAATGTGAACCCGTCCTCCACGCTGAAGCTGGGCCATGCGCGGGCGGCGGTGATGCTGGCGCCGGCCAAGGCGGGCCTGACGGTGGCGGAATATTCGCCGAACCTGATCAAGAAGGCGGTGGTGGGCGCGGGCCATGCGGACAAGAGCCAGATCGCCTTCATGGTCAAACGGCTGCTGCCGACCGCAGGCGACGTGAAGGCGGATGCGGCCGACGCCCTGGCCGTCGCGATCACCCATGCGCAACTCAGGAAGCGGTCCTTGCTGGAAGCGATGCACCGGGGGGCGGCGTGATCGGGCGGTTGAGAGGCGTGCTGGCCGAGGTCGGCGAGGCGGAATGCCTGATCGACTGCGCCGGCGTGGGCTATGTCGTGTCGTGCGGGGCGCGGACGCTGGGGCGGCTGCCGGCGCCGGGCGACGAGGCGACGGTGCATGTCCATTCGCAGTGGAGCGAGGATGCGGGGCCGCGCCTGTATGGATTTTTGACGCGCGACGAGCGGCGGGCCTTCACGACCCTGCTGGCCATTCAGGGCGTGGGGCCCAAGGCGGCGCTGGCGGTGCTGGACGTCCTGCCGCCCGGCGAACTGGCGTCGGCGGTGGCGCGCGAGGACAAGGCGGCGGTGGCGCGGGCCAACGGCGTGGGGCCGAAGCTGGCGCTGCGGATCGTGACCGAGCTGAAGGGCAAGCCCTTGGGCGACGTCAGTTTTGCGCCTGTCGCACCCGGCATGCACATCGAGATCGCACCGCCCGTTCCGTCCATCACCGGCGAGGCCGTGTCGGCCCTGCTTGGACTGGGCGTCGCCGAGGTCAATGCGCGCCGGGCCGTGGATCAGGCGTTGATCCGTTTGGGCGAAGAGGCGGAGCTGTCGGCGGTGATCCGCGCGGCGCTGCAGGAGTTGGGCCGATGAGAGCCGCATCGACATGACCCGCGTCATCTCCCCCGAGGCCGAGACCGGCGAATCCTTTGACCGCGCGCTGCGGCCGCAGACGTTGTCGGAGTTCGTCGGCCAGTCGCAGGCCAAGGGCAATCTGAAGGTCTTCATCGATGCGGCGCGCGGGCGGGCCGAGGCGCTGGACCATGTGCTGCTGTTCGGACCGCCGGGACTGGGCAAGACGACGCTGGCGCAGATCGTGTCGCGCGAACTGGGCGTGGGGTTCCGGGCGACCTCCGGGCCGATCCTGGCCAAGGCGGGCGATCTGGCGGCGATCCTGACCAACCTCGAGCCGCGCGACGTCCTGTTCATCGACGAGATTCACCGCTTAAGCCCCCAGGTCGAGGAGATCCTGTATCCGGCCATGGAGGATCATGTGCTGGATCTGATCATCGGCGAGGGGCCGTCGGCGCGTTCGGTGCGGATCGACCTGGCGCCGTTCACGCTGGTGGGGGCGACGACGCGGGCGGGCCTGTTAGCTACGCCGCTCAGGGACCGGTTCGGCATTCCGCTGCGACTGGAGTTCTACACCCCCGACGAACTGACTGCGGTGGTGCGCGGCACGGCGCGCAAAATGGGCGCGGCCATAGACGAGGCCGGCGCGCGAGAGATCGCGTCGCGGGCGCGCGGCACGCCGCGCATCGCCGGGCGTCTGCTGCGCCGGGTGCGGGATTTCGCCTCGGCCGAAGGGGCCGAGACGATCTCGAAACTGGTGGCGGCGCGGGCGCTGGCGCGGCTGGAGGTGGACGAGGCCGGGCTGGACAGCCTGGACCGGCGCTTCCTGAAGGCGTTGATCGAGAACTATGGCGGCGGGCCGGTCGGGATGGACACCTTGGCGGCCGCCATCGCCGAGGCGCGCGACGCGGTCGAGGACGTGATCGAACCCTATCTGCTGCAACAGGGCTTCATCATGCGCACCCCGCGCGGCCGCATGGCCTGCGCCAAGGCCTATGCGCATCTCGGCCTCAGCGCGCCGGCGCAACCGGCCGCCGGACCCGTGCCGGGCGACCTGTTCGAATAGGCGTTGCCAAGCGGGGCGGGCGGGGGTTTGCTGGGGGCGAACCGGAGCCGTCGTCCCATGATCCTGCGCACCCTGGCCGTGATGGCGTTTGCGGCCGGCCTGACCGGTCTGGCGCCGCCCGCGAGAGCAGAGGCCCCCGTCTTCACCGACAAGGCCTGTCCCAGTGATTGGCCGACGGGCCTGCGCGAGGTGCGGTGCGGGACCCTGAGGGTGGACGAGGCGCGCGACGGCTCGGTCAGCGACCGGCGCATCGATATCGCGGTGGTTATCTTCAAGGCCAGCGCGCCCTACAAGGACGCCGCAAGCCAGGCGCTGCCGCCGATGGTGATGTTCCACGGCGGGCCGGGCGGGGCCCTGACGCCGGGGGCGGGGCGGATGCTGGCGGCGCTGCGCCGCAACCCGGAAGCCTTTGCGGTGGATCAGGACGTGATCCTGTTCGACCAACGGGGCGGCGGCGCGAGCAACCCGTCGATGGACTGTCCGGGCGTCGAACTGACCGATGCGGGGCCGCCGTCCGACAAGGACCGCGACGGGCTGATCGCCTGTCTGAAGGGGTATCAGGCGCAAGGGATCGACCTGAACCAGTACAACGCCGCCGCCATCGCCGACGATGTGAAGGACATGGCCCAGGCCCTGGGTCTGGCCAAGATCGACCTGTGGGGCGGATCGTACGGGCCGCGCATCCAGGCGGCGGTGATCACCCACCAGCCCCAGATCGTGCGCGCCGCCGTGATGGACAGTCCCTGGCCGCCCGAGGGCAACTGGGCCGTCGGCACGCCCGAACAGGTCTCGGCGGCGGTGAAAATCATCCTGGCCAAATGCGCGGCCCAGACGGCCTGCGCGGCGCAGCATCCGGACCTTCAAGCGCGGTTCGAGGCCGAGGCGCGCAAATGGCTGGCCGGTCCGGTGACAGGCAGGGACGGGCGCACCCTCACCGTCGACGACCTGTCGGCCTTCTTGATGGACACGACCTATAGCGCGGCGGGCGTGCGCAGCCTGCCGGTCGATCTGGACAAGATCATCGCCGGCGACCTGGCGCCGGTCGCGGAGATCGCCGAGGACCGCACCTATTATTTCGAGGGCCAGCACATGGCCCACCTGTGCAAGGAAGAACTGCCGTTCGAGTCCAAGGCGCGGCTGGCCGCCGGCGCGGCCGGTGATCCGGTCGCCGAGGTGCTGGTCCCGTCGCTGTCGCGGCTGTTCGACGTCTGCGCGGCGGTGGGTGAACGGCCCGCGCTGCCGATCGAGAACCTGCCGGTCCAGACCGACATCCCGACCCTGTTCGTCGCCGCCGAGATCGATCCGGGCTGCCCGCCGCCGCTGACCGAGGCCGCCGCCAAGGGCTATTCGAACAGCCAGGTGGTAATCGTGACCAATGCGACCCACGGCGTCATCAACGCCAGCCCCTGCACGCGCAAGATGGCGCGCGACTTCCTGCGTGATCCGTCCAAGCCGGTGGATCGGACCTGCCTGCCCGCCGCCGACACGCCGCTGGACTTCACCCTGGATGCGCCCGCCGCATGAGGGTGATGCGCCATCGCAGCCCGCTTCAGCAGCGCCTGATAATCGCGGCGGCGCTGGTTCTGGCCCTGTGCGCGGTCGGCGTCTGGGTGCTGATGCAGCCGGCGAACACCCCGTCGCCCGAGCCGGCCGATGCGCGGGTGATGCGCCAGATCCGCACCCAGGCGGGGCGCGGCGCCGAGCTGCGCTACGCCGAGAATGGCGAAAGGCGATCGGTGTGCGGCTATGTCGGGCGCGTCGCCGGCGGTCCGGCGGTGGGCTTCGTCTCCATTCCCAACCGCATCCTGTTCAGCGACGACCCCCTGCCGACCGAGTTCCGCGAAATGCGCCAAAGCTACTGCCCCGGCTTCATGGCCGCGCCGAACCGCCAGCCGTGATCCGTCGTCGGTTGAAGGGGCCAGCCCTAGCACTGATCGCACAGATCACGGCGACGGCGGCGATCAGCCTGCTGGCGATCCGGGCGGCCGGGGCGGGGACGGCGTCGGTTGCGGTCCAGGCCGCGGCGTTTCTGATCGGGGCCGTGGCGCTGTGGGCGGCGTCGCGGACGGCGCGGCCGGGCCGGGGTTCGAGGCTGATCTCGGCGGCCGCGATCCTGGTCGTCGCCGTCCTGATGCTGACGACGGGCGTGGAGATGCAGGGCGCGCATCGCTGGCTGTCGCTGGGGCCGGTGCTTATTCACCCCGCCTCGCTGCTGGGCGCGCCGCTGCTCTGGCTGGTGGCGCAGGATGCAGACGATGTGTGGACGGCGGGCGTCGCGGCCCTGACGATCCTGACGTTCGGTCTCAGCTTCGACGGGGCCGCAAGCCTGGCCTTCGCGGTGGGAACGACCGGGCTGCTAACGGCGGCGAGAGGGTCGTGGAAGACGCTGGCGCCGCTGGCGGCCCTGTCCTGGATTTTGGCGCTCTGGAGCCTGACGCGTTCGGAGGCGCTGCCGCGCGTTCCCTATGTCGAGGATGTCGTGCCGACGGTCTGGGCGGTGGCGCCGGTCCTCGGTGTGGCGGCGGTGATGGCTCTGATCCTGCTGTCAGCCCCGTTGCTTTGGATGGCATGGCGCGCGCGCGGCTCCCGAGCCTTCGTCGGACTGGCCATGGCCGGGTTCTGGATCGGTCTGTCGGCGGCCAATCTGCTGGGCGCCTATCCGGCGCCGGTGGTGGGCTATGGCGCTTCGCCCGTGATCGGATGGCTTGTCGCGATCGGACTGGCTATGGCGTCTGCACGACGCACGAGGTTTCAGTGACCGCAATCTCCGACCAACCCACCGCCGGCCGTTTCGAGGGGCGCGATCACCTGTTGCCGGTGCGCGTCTATTATGAGGACACCGATTTCACCGGCCTGGTCTATCACGCCAACTATGTGCGCTATTTCGAGCGGGGGCGGTCCGATTTCCTGCGCGCCATCGGGGTGGGGCACGCCGATCTGCTGGAGGAGGCCGAGCCGCTGGCCTTCGTGGTGTCGGAACTGAACATAAATTATCTGAAGCCCGCGCGGATCGACGACGCCCTAGTGGTGCGCACCGTCTACGAGCAGGTGAAGGGCGTGCGGCTGATCATCCGCCAGAGCGTGGAGCGGGCCGGCGAGGTGCTGTGCCGGGCGGAAGTGACGGCGGTGTGCATCCATCTGGATGGGCGGCCGCGACGGCCGTCGAAGGGACTGGTCGAGAAGGTCACGCCGTGGCTGGCGGCCGGCGGGACCGCCGACTAGGATCGCGCCAACGAGGGGAAACGTCATGGCCGCAGAAACCTACAAGATGTCCGCCAGCGCGGTGATCGTCATGATCCTGCTGTTCGTGCTGCTGATCGGCGGCGGGCTGGTGGGCTGTCCCTATTACAAGGTCTGGGAGCGCAAGATGGCGGGTCAGGCCGAGCTGCAATACCAGCAGGGCGCGCGCCAGGCCCTGATCGCGCAAGCCGCCGCAGAAGACGAGGCGGCGATCAAGCGCGCCGAGGCGGCGACGCGCCGGGTCCTGGGCTGGACCGACGCGGCCAAGCGCGGCTGCGCCGAACTGGGCCGGGCGGGCGATCGCCAGTGCGAGGAGCAACTGCTGAAGGACGCCGCCACCTATTCCATCGCCAAGGAAGGCCACGAGGGCGTCATCATCAGCGTCGGCGCCCCGGTCTCTGTCGCGGTCGATCCGAACGCGCGACGGACGGCGTCCGAGTAACCCGCTGTTAACCCTTATGACGCGCCTGTCAGATGACGGGCGGACGGGTCGGGGCTAAACGGGCCGGACGCCACACAATGGTCACGTCCGCTCGGTCGAAGAGGGAACGTGACGATCTCGATTCCGCCCGGAGCGCCTGAATGACCACGCCTGTCGACGCCGCGATGATGAACCCGGTCGAGCTGTTCATGACCGCCGATTGGGTGGTCAAGAGCGTGATGATCGGGCTGGCGGCGGCCTCGATCTGGTCGTGGACGATCATCATCGACAAGGCGGTACGGTTCACGGCGCTGAACAAGCGCGCCGACGAGTTCGAAAAGTCGGTTCAGTCGGGCCGATCGCTGGAAGAGGTAGCGTCCCAGGCGGGGCCGGATCCGGACCACGCCCTGCCGCGCATGCTGGTGATCGCCCTGTCGGACTGGCGCGAGGCGCGTCAGCGCGGGGCGTTGAACGAGCACCAGGGCGAGCTGCTGCTGGTGCGGATCGACAAGGCGATGAACAGCCTGATCTCGCGCGAGGGCCAGCGGATCGAGAACGGCCTGGGCGTGCTGTCGGTGGTGGCCACCGCCTCGCCCTTTATCGGCCTGTTCGGCACGGTGTGGGGCATCATGAACGCGTTCGGGCGGATCGCGGCGGCGGGCAACACCAATCTGACGACGGTGGCGCCGGCCATTGCGGAGGCCCTGTTCGCCACGGCCATCGGTCTGGCGGCGGCCATCCCGGCCTATATCGCCTACAACAAGTTCTCGATCGACGCGGGCAAGTTCACGGGGCGCCTGGAGGCGTTCGCCGACGATCTTCAGGCCGCGGTCGCGCGCCGCCTGGGCAGCCCGTCGGCCCCGCCGCCTCCGCCCCCGCCGCCCAGCGACCTCAGCCTGAAGCGGGGCGTCTGAGCCATGGCCCTGGGCGGTGGTGCGAGCGGCGGCGGGCGCCGGGGGCGCAGGGGGCGTAAAGGGCCTCTGACCGAGATCAACGTCACGCCCCTGGTGGACGTGATGCTGGTGCTGCTGATCATCTTCATGATCTCGGCGCCCCTGCTGACGGTCGGCGTGCCGGTCGAACTGCCCAAGACCGAAGCCAGCGCGGTTGAGATCAAGTCCGAACCCCTGTCGGTCAGCATCGACCAGCAGGGCGCGATCTTCGTCGGCGACAGCGAGACGGCGTTCGACGCCCTGTCCACGCGTCTGCTGACCGAGGCCGGCGGCGCCGACAAGGCGGCCGAGCGGCCGGTGTTCGTGCGGGCGGACGGGCGCGCGCCCTATCAGGCGGTGGCGCGGGTGATGGCGCGGTTGAGCGCCTCGGGCTTCACCAAGCTGAACCTGATCACCGACACGGCGCCGGAGGCCTGAATCCTTTGCGTCGGCCGAGCCCCGCCATCCTCGGATCGCTCGCCCTGCACGCCGGGGTGGTCGCGCTCGCCTTCGTGATGGTGTCGCACAACACGGACGAGGACGAGACGCCGCTGGTCGCCTCGGTCCCGGTGACCATCGTCTCGGAGGAGGTGGTCCAGGCGGCGCCGGCGGACAATCCGCAGCCCGAACCTTCGCCCGACGACGCGGCGACCGCCCCGGTGCAGCAGCCCGATCCCGTGCCGCCGACGCCCGAGCCGACGCCACCGCAACCCGAGCCGCGCCCGACCCCGACGCCGCCTCGGCCCACGCCGCCGCGCCCGGCCCCGACGCCCACGCCGACGCCGAAACCCACGCCGACCCCGACGCCGCCGCGTCCGACGCCTCGACCCCAGCCGCCGACGCCGGCGCCGCCGACCAAGGCCCAGCCGACCCCGCGCCCGGCGACGCCCGCGCCGGCCCGCCCTGCGCCCCAGCGCACCGAGCCGAGCCTGGACCTGGACGCCCTGGCGGGACCGACGCGCCCGACCAACAATCGCGGCCGACCGGCGACGGGGCAGCAGGGGGCGGGCGCGGCGTCCCAGGCCACGGGCCCGCAGATCACGGCCATCTTCAATCAGGTCTATCCGAACTGGATCCTGCCCTGCGACATCCCTGGCGCGGACCAGCTGCGCATCCAGGTCGAGCTGACCCTGTCGGCCGATGGGCGGATCACGCGCGGGCCCAGCCTGATCAACGCCCAGTCGTCGAACGTCTATCGCGCCGCCGCCGACGGTGCCCTGCGCGCCCTGCGCCAGACCGCGCCCTTCGACGTGCCGCAGGGCTTCCCCGGCGGGGTCTACCGTCCGACCTTCAACACCGAACGGGCGTGCCGCAATCGGTGAGCGTCAGGCTGTTATAAGATGCAAGGCGCTCTTGCCGCCCTTAACCGCGTCGGGCGCCAGGCGTCGGTCGAACGTTGCCAGCCGGCCGCCGTTCGAGACGGCCAAGGCCAGCAGATAGGTATCCGTCAGCTGGCCCGAGGTAAGCAGGCGATCCTGTGCGATCAAACGGTCGCCCAGCAACTGATGCCGTCGGGCCAGAACGCATGGCCGGGTTGGCTCAGCAAGGAATGAAGCGCCGGCAACACCTGCGCCGGCGCACCCGGCGAGTTCGGATATTTGGGATTGCTGAGGATTCGAAGCGCGCCGTTCTCGGTCAGCGGGCAGGTCGCCCAACCGGCTTGATGCTCACGTGCGAACCAGGCGTGGGCGGTGAGATGCTCGGTATGGGCTGGATCGATCAATGCGATCAGGACGCTGACGTCCAAAAGCGCGATCAAGGCAGTTCATCGCGCAGAGCGTTGATCTGTTCGGTCGTCACCACAGCGCCCTTGCGGTGCGGCAGGAGACGAATGCCGTTGCGGAATTCGGGCGACGTGTCCGGCTTGGCCTGTGTGATCGAGCGGCGCGCGAGATCGGAAATGACTTCGCCCACAGAGGTTCGGGTCTGAACCGCGATGGCCCGTGCGGCGTTCAACACGTCGTCGTCGATGGCGAGTGTAGTGCGCATGGCTGTAAGATAGTGCATCACGCATCACGCATCAATGATCGCTCCCGTCCCGAATGTCGCCCCATTCCCCGTGAAGCTGGCGAAAGTCGAACGGCCCGGCGATAAGGGGCGGCGATCCTTCGAGACTTATGGGAGCATCTGATGCGTCTGAACCTTCTTCTGGCCTCCGTGGCGGCTGTCGCGATGGCGGCTCCTCTGACGACGGCGGCGCAGACGCCTCAGCAGAACCAGCCGGTCGAGGTTGAGATCGATCAGGGCGTGCTGCGCCCGCTTCAGATCGCGGTCGTGCCATTCGCCGGGACGCATGGGTCGGACATCTCCAATGTCGTCAGCGCCAATCTGAAGCGGTCGGGCTTCTTCGAGCCGCTGAACCCGTCCAGCTTCATCGAGACCGGGCTGACGCTGGCCAATGCGCCGAACTTCCCGCAGTGGACCCAGATCGGGGCGCAGGCGGTGCTGTACGGCGGGGTGACGACGCGCGGCGACGGGCGGCTGGACGTCGGCTTCCGCCTGTATGATCCCTACCGCCAGTGCCAGCTGGTCAGCTATCAGTTCACCGCGACCCAGGAACAGTGGCGCCGGATCGCGCACAAGATTTCCGACGTCATCTATCAGCGCATGACGGGCGAGGCCGGCTTCTTCGATAGCCGCGTGATCTTCGTGTCCGAGGAGGGCACGCCGCTGAACCGGATCAACCGCCTGACCATCGCCGACCAGGACGGGTTCAATCCGACCTATCTGACGCAGGGCGACGAGGTGATCATGTCGCCGCGCTTCTCGCTGTCGCAGCCGGACGAGATCACCTATGTGGCGCTGGGCAAGGATTACAGCCGCATCTACCTGTATAATCTGACGACGGGCCGGCGCGAGAGCCTGGGCGAGTTCGACGGTCAGGTGCTGGCGCCGCGTTTCTCCAACGACGGCAACAAGATCGCGTTTTCGATCATCCGGGGCGGCAATACCGACGTCTATGTGATGGATCTGCGCAGCCGCCAGATCACGCGCCTGACCAGCGACCCGGGCATCGACACCTCGCCGTCGTTCAGCCCGGACGGCAGCCAGATCGTCTTCACCTCGGACCGTTCGGGTTCGGCGCGCCTGTATGTCATGCGGTCGGACGGATCGGGCCAGCGGCCGATCTCGCGCGGCGGCGGCATCTATACGGCCCCGTCCTGGAGCCCGACCGGCAATCTGATCGCCTTCACCAAACAGGGTGGCGGCCGGTTCTCGACCGGGGTGATGAACGCCGATGGCTCGGGCGAGCGCATCCTGTCCTCCAGCTATTTCGAGGAAGGCCCAAACTGGGCGCCGAATGGCCGTTACGTGATGTTTGCGCGCCAGACGCCGGGCGGCGACACGCGTCTGTGGACCGTGGACCTGTCGGGGCGCGTGGTGTCGCAGGCGGGCTATAATGGGCGCGGGACCGACCCGGCGTGGTCGCCGCTGCTGGACCGCGGCCCGAGCAATCTGGGCGTGAACCAGGGCGCCGACAGCTGCCCCGCCTAAACGCCGCACCGACACCGTCGGAGCCTTAAAGCTCAACTGTGCGTTATCGCCTCTAGCGTCGAAAAATCGGCCGAGGCAGACAGTAAAGCCAAGCTTGAGGCCCGCCCCTTGCCAGAAACGATACGTCAGGAGACGACCCCATGAAGACTTCCCGCATTCTCAAACTGGCGATGGTCGGCTGCGCCGTCGCCGCCATGGCCGCCTGCACCCGAAAGCCCCCGGTCGAGACCGGCGTGCCCGGTCCGAACGACGGCACCACCCAGCCGACGGGCCCGGCCTATCCGACCGCGCCCACCGGGCCGGTGACCGGCGGAAACATGGGTTCGGCCGCGCCGGGCACTGAACAGGACTTCGTCGTCAATGTTGGCGACCGCATCTATTTCGACCTGGATTCCTATGAGGTTCGTCCCGAGGCCATGCCGCGCCTGGACGCCCAGGCTCAGTGGCTGCAACGCTATCCGTCCGTGACGATCCGCATCGAAGGCAACGCCGACGAACGCGGCACGCGCGAATACAATCTGGCGCTGGGCGCCCGCCGTGCGGAATCGGTGCGCACCTATCTGATCAACCGGGGCATTCCGGCCGGCCGGATCGACACCATCAGCTTCGGCAAGGAGCGGCCGATCGCGGAAGGCTCGAACGAGGACGCCTTCGCCCGCAACCGCAACGCCCACACCGCCATCGTCTCGGGCGCGCCGCGCTGACGACCGGCTGATCGGCTGATCTGAAGGAGGCGCCGGCCGCAGGGTCGGCGCCTCTTTTCGTTTCCGCGCTTGTCCTGACGCCGGGCCGGCGGCAAGAACGTCGTCACAGGGATCGGGGGATCAGCGAATGGATATCGAAGGGGCGGGCGCGGTCGTCACGAGCGGCCTGGTGGCGGGCGCGATCGAAAAGCCGACGGGCAAGGCGGGCGAGGATCACGCCCACGGCGTCTGTTCCGATTGCGGAGCCGAAACGAGCGGCAACTTCTGCGCAAACTGCGGCCAGCCGACCCATGTCCATCGCAGCCTGCTGCACCTGGGCGAAGAGCTGCTGCACGGGGTCATGCATTTCGACGCCCGGATCTGGCGCACCCTGCCGCTGCTGTGGCTGAACCCCGGCCGGCTGACGCGCGAGTGGGTCGAGGGCAAGCGCACGCGCTTCGTCTCGCCGCTGGCGATCTTCCTGTTCACCCTGTTCGTGATGTTCTTCGCGCTCAGCTTCATGCCGCATCCGGAATCCAAGTCCGGCGAGGCGGCGGAGATGAGCGAACGGATCGCGTCTCAGCGCGTCGGCCTGGCCGAGGCCGAAAAGGCCCTGGTCCAGATGCGGGCGGAAAGCGGCGCCCAGCCGGACCCGACAATGCAGATGGCGATCAACGCCGGACAAAAGCTGGTCGACGACCGCCGCGCGGCCCTGGCCCGGCTGGAGATCGAGCAGCGCGACGGCCGCGCCGACGGTCTGAAGCCCGGCAGCTGGCAAGCCGGGATCAAGGACATGGCGACCGGCGAGAGCGGCGAGACCAAGCTGAAGGTCATGGGCAAGGATGCCAAGAAGGAAGGCCACGGCATCGGCGCCACGGTGTTGAAGAAGCTGCAGAACCCGGACCTGGCGGTTTATAAGTTTCAGCAGACGGTGTACAAGTTCGCCTTCCTGCTGGTGCCCTTGTCGATCCCGTTCGTGGCCCTGCTGTTTCTGTGGAAGCGCGGCTTCACCCTGTACGACCACGGGGTGTTCGTTCTGTACTCGCTGACCTTCATGGCCATGCTGCTGATGCTGATGGTGCTGTCGGCGACGATCGCCGGGTGGCTGGGCGCCATCGTCATTCCGCTGGGGCTGCTGGCCGTGCCCGTGCATGTGTTCGCCCAGATGAAGGGCGCCTATTCGCTGTCGTGGTTCTCGGCCCTGTGGCGGACGATCGCTCTGTTGGTGTTTTGCAACATCGTCGTCGGCCTGTTCTTCGCGGCCATCGTCTATCTGGGTCTCGGCCACTAGCTCGGCCTTGCGGCGGCCCCAAATCGGTGAAAGCTAGACGCATGACCAAGCTCTCGATTTCTCGCGTTCATCTGCTCGCCGCCGCCGCCCTCGGCGTCCTACTGATCGGGGGCGGCGCGGTCGCCCAGCAGGCGCAGCCCAACATCATGGAGCGGACCGAGTGGGACAATCGCCGCCTGGACCAGCTGGACCGCAATGTGCGACGGCTCGAGCGCGCCCTGACCCAGAGAAACGCCGCCGGCCAACCCGTGCTGGTCGAGCCGGACCCCGAGGTGGTGACGCTGCAGGGGCAGTTCGCCCTGATGGACCGACGCCTGGGCGACCTGGAGGCCACGGTGCGCCGGATCAACGGCGACAACGAGCGTCTGACCTTCCAGCTGGACGAGGCCACCCGCGAGAACGAGACGCTGAAGACGCGTCTGGCGGACGCCGAGGGCCGATTGCAGAAGCTGGAGACCCAGGCTGAATTGAATGCGCCGATCGAGGCGACCTCGCCGACCGGCGATGCGACGCGGGATCTGGCGGCGGCGGTGGCCCTGTTGGCGACCGACAAGCCGCGCGGCGAGCGGGCGCTGGAAACGGTGATCGCGGCCTGGCCAGATACGCCGCAATCGCGTGAGGCCAACTCGCGCCTGGGCGACCTGCGGGTGGCGGCGAACGACAAGGCGGGGGCGGTGCCCTATTACGCCGCCGCGCTGAAGGACTGGCCGCGCATCGGCTGGGCGGCGGATACGACGCTGAAACTGGCCGACGCCCTGTTCGCGACGCAGCGGAAGCCGCAAGGGTGCGCGGCCCTGGCTGAGTTCACGCGCCGTTATGCGCCCGCCGCCTCCGACCCGCAAAAGGCGCGGGCGGCGCAGTTGAAGACCACGGGTTCCTGCGCCTGACGCCCAGCCCAGCGATTGGGGACGATCTGACGGCGCGGGTCTTCGCGCGGCTGGATGCGCGACTGACGCGGGACACGGGCCGGCCGCTGGCGCTGGCCCTGTCGGGGGGCGGAGACTCCATCGCCCTGTTGCGGCTGACGACAGATTGGGCGCGGACGCGCGGGCGCTTGGTGCTGGCCCTGACCGTCGATCATCGGCTGAATGCGGACAGCGGCCGCTGGACCGACTTTGCGGCCGGGGCGGCGCGGGACGCCGGAGCCGACTGGCGCGGGTTGAGTTGGGGCGGAGACAAGCCCGCGACCGGTCTGACGGCGGCGGCGCGGGCGGCTCGGCATGGTTTGATTGCGGATGCGGCGCGCGAGGCGGGTGCCTCGGTCGTCCTGTTCGCCCATACCGCCGACGATATCGCCGAGGCCGATCTGATGCGGAGCGAAGGCTCGACGCTGGGACGGGTGCGCGAATGGTCGCCGTCGCCGGCCTGGCCCGAGGGTCGAGGCCTAATGCTTTTGCGGCCGCTGCTGGGCGAGCGGCGGGCGGGGTTGCGGGATTGGCTGGCCGGGCAGGGGGCGGACTGGATCGAGGATCCGGCCAACGCCGATCCGAGGTTCGGGCGCAGCCGGGCGCGGCAGGCTTTGGCGGGCGCAACGCCGCAATCGGTCGATCAGGCGCCGGCGAAAACCGGCGCGCGACCGATCATCGACGGCGAGGCCATGGTGCGTGTGGACCACGACGTGGGCGCGCGGGCGCTGGCGGCGGCCCTGGTCTGCGTCGGCGGCGGATCGACGCCGCCTCGCGGCGCGCGGTTGGAAGCCCTGATGGCGCGGCTGAAGGCGGGTGAGGATTTCGCGGCGACCCTGTGCGGGGCGCGGAGCGAGGCCGTCGGCGCGACGGCGCGGCTGATGCGCGAGGCCGGCGAGCTGTGCAGGCGGGACATTTCGCCGCTGGCGCTGACGCCCGGCGTCGAGACGGTTTGGGACGGGCGGTTCGTCTTCTGCGCCGATCGTCCCGGCTGGTCTGTGGTTCCGGCGAGGGGGCGGTTGGCCAGCCTGCCGGACGCCGACAGGGCCGAGATCAATCGGCTGCCGGCGGCGACGCGCGGGGCCTGGCCTGTGTTGATCAGGGACGACGCGGTGGCCCCGGTTCTTGCAGGCGAAGGGGTTGAACGGCGTGGCCTTGTCGCGGAACGGCTCAGGCTGGCGCTGGACGAAACGACGCACGAAGACGACCTGATTTCCGCCACCCGATAGCGTAACGCTGATTAAGCCCCTATTTTCCCAGACAGACACATCCAGACCGTCGATCCCACCGGGGTCGCGGACGACCGAGGACCTCAATGAACCTGCGTAATCTGGCGATCACCGGCGTGATCATTCTGGCGTTGCTGGCGGGCTATGCGGCGCTGTCGCAGGGCGGCGCCATGAACGGCGTGACGGGCCAGCCGGCCGGCAAGCCCGAGGCCATAAGCTATTCCCAGCTGGTGCAGCGCGTGAACGCGGGCGAGGTCAAACAGGTGACCATTCGCCTGGACAAGGTGAACGGCGAGCTGAAGAACGGCGAACGCTTCACCTCCACCACCGTCTATCCGAACGAACAGCTGGTGGCCCAGATGCTGGCCGCCAACGTCGAGATCGACGCCAAGTCGGGCGGCCAGTCGATCTGGATGAGCCTGCTGCTGGGCATCCTGCCGATCGCGCTGCTGATCGGGGTGTGGATCTTCTTCATGCGCCAGATGCAGGGCGGGGCGAAGGGCGCCATGGGCTTCGGCAAGTCCAAGGCCAAGCTGCTGACCGAGCACAAGGGACGCAAGACCTTCGACGACGTCGCCGGCGTGGACGAGGCCAAGGACGAGCTGCAGGAGGTCGTCGACTTCCTGAAGGATCCGGGCAAGTTCCAGCGTCTGGGCGGCAAGATCCCCAAGGGCGCCCTGCTGGTCGGCCCTCCCGGCACCGGCAAGACGCTGCTGGCGCGCGCGGTCGCGGGCGAGGCGGGGGTGCCCTTCTTCTCGATCTCGGGTTCGGACTTCGTCGAAATGTTCGTCGGCGTCGGCGCGTCGCGGGTTCGCGACATGTTCGAACAGGCCAAGAAGAATGCGCCCTGCATCATCTTCATCGACGAGATCGACGCCGTAGGCCGCCATCGCGGCGCGGGTCTCGGCGGCGGCAACGACGAGCGCGAACAGACGCTGAACCAGCTGCTTGTCGAGATGGACGGCTTCGAGGCGTCCGAGAACATCATTCTGATCGCCGCGACCAACCGTCCCGACGTGCTGGACCCGGCGCTGCTGCGTCCCGGCCGTTTCGACCGCCAGGTGGTGGTGCCCAACCCCGACGTCTCGGGCCGCGAACGCATCCTGCGCGTCCACATGAAGGATGTGCCTCTGGCCGCCGACGTCAACGTCAAGACGATCGCGCGCGGCACGCCCGGCTTCTCGGGCGCCGACCTGGCCAATCTGGTCAACGAGGCGGCCCTGACGGCGGCGCGCAAGGACCGTCGCATGGTCACCCACCGCGACTTCGAAGACGCCAAGGACAAGGTGCTGATGGGCTCCGAACGTCGCTCCATGGCGATGAACGAGGAAGAAAAGCGCCTGACCGCCTATCACGAGGCCGGTCACGCCATCGTCGCCATGAACGTCAAGATGGCCGACCCGGTGCACAAGGCGACCATCGTCCCGCGCGGCCGGGCGCTGGGCATGGTGATGCAGTTGCCGGAAGGCGACCGCTATTCGATGAAATATCAGCAGATGATCGACCGGATCGCCATCATGGCGGGCGGCCGCGTCGCCGAGGAGCTGATCTTCGGGCCGGAGAACATCACCTCGGGCGCCAGCTCGGACATCGAACAGGCGACCAAACTGGCCCGCGCCATGGTCACCCGCTGGGGCTTCTCGGATAAGCTGGGCACGGTGGCCTACGGCGAGAACCAGGAAGAGGTCTTCCTTGGCCACTCGGTCGCCCGCAGCCAGAACATCTCCGAAGAGACGGCGCGCACCATCGATGAGGAAGTCCGTCGCCTGGTGACCTCGGGCTGGGACGAGGCGCGCACCATCCTGACGACCAAGGCCGAGGATCACGAAAAGCTGTCTCAAGCCCTGCTGGAATACGAGACCCTGTCGGGCGAGGAGATCAAGGATCTGCTGGAGAAGGGCGTCGCGCCGAACCGCGACGAGAACAACTTCCCCAACGCCGGGCCTTCGGTCTCGGTGCCGGTGACGCCGGTGTCGGACGGCACGGACATCGAGGTTCCGGTCGCCGCGCCGGCCGCGACCAGCGTGCCGACGGTTCACTGAACCAAGGCCTGATATGAAGATGGACCCGCCGGGAGAGCGATCTCCCGGCGGGTTTTTTCTTTGGGCGTCTGGCTGACCCACTGGCCCACCCAAAGCATCATGACGAACAGGTTTGCATTGCAAACATGTCTGTGAGATACGGCGGTCTCGATCTTGGGAGGGACGTCATGGTGATATCGCAAGCAGAGCAGGTGGAGCGGCTGCACGGACTGGACGCGTTGCGCGCCGGGGCGCTGCTGCTGGGGGTGGTGCTTCACGCCAGTCTGTCCTTCTTTCCGCAGCAGATCTGGATCGTGGCGGACGACAGCCGGTCGATCGGCGCCGCCTGGCTATTCTTCGCCATCCATCTGTTTCGCCTGACGGCCTTCTTCCTCATCGCGGGCTTGTTCGCCCATAGGATGCTGGCGCGGCGGGGCTGGATCGCCTTCGCCAAGGATCGGGTGGTGCGGATCGCCGGGCCGCTGGCGGTCTTCTGGCTTCCGGTGATGGCTGGGATCGTCACGGCCCTGATCTGGAACGCTCATGCCAATGGTCTGGTGACGCCCGGCGCGCCGCCGCCGCCTCCGCCGACCTATGACTGGACCAACTTTCCGCTGACCCACCTGTGGTTTCTGTGGGTGCTGACGCTGTTCTACGCCGTCGTCCTGATCGTGCGGGCCGTGCTCGGCATGCTGGATCGCGCGGGGCGAGCGGGTCCGGTCGTGGACAGGATTACCGGCGGGCTAATCGGCCCGTGGACGCCTGCGGTGCTGGCCGCCCCGCTGGCTGTGGCCTTGTGGCTGGATCCGAAGTGGATCGCCTTCTTCGCCGTGCCGACGCCGGACGCGGGCGTGATCCCGAACACCTCCGCCCTGGTCGGGTTCGGCCTCGCCTTCGGCCTGGGCTTTGCGCTGGATCGGCGGCGTGATCTGCTGGGCCGCATCGCAAAGGGGGCGCCGCTGTTCCTGAGCATGGCGCTGGCTTCGGGCGTCGCGGCCTATGTGCTGGCGGGCGGACCGAGCATCGCGCCGATGGGCGAGCCGACGGCCGGCAAGGCCGTGGCCGCCGCCGTCACGGCGGTCGCCGTCTATGCCTCGGCCTTGGCGGCCACGGGGCTATGCCTGCGGTTCGCCTCGGGCCACAGCGCGGTTCGGCGCTACCTCTCCGACGCCTCCTACTGGATCTATATCGTGCATCTGCCGCTGGTCATGCTGGCCCAGGTCTGGGTGCAGGACTGGGCCGGGCCGTGGTGGGTAAAGCTGATCGGCGTGTCGGCGGGCGTCTTCGCCGTGTGCCTAGCGTCCTACGAACTGCTGATCCGTCACAGTTTCATAGGGCGGTGGCTGAATGGCCGGCGCGTGCCGTGGCGCAAGCGACCTGCGCCTGCCCTGGTCCCCGCCGAATAATTTGCAAACCCTTCCAGCGGCGTCCATCCGAGGGACGCGCCCGTCGCACAGGAATCACACAGCGATGTCCGACAAGTCCCGCACCGGCCCCGAGGCCGACCTGGCCTTCATGAAGGCCATTGTTCAGGGCGGCAATAATCCCAAGGCGACCCTGACGCTGGGTGTCGCCTATCTGGCGGGCGGTCTGCTCTACGGTCTGCAATGCCTGTTCCATATCGGTCAGGTGTGGGGCGTCGTGCGCTGGCCGCCGCTGGGAAATCTCAGCTTCGTGGTCGCCATCACGGTGGCCTTCCTTATCGTCCTGACATGGGCCGTGCGAGAGGACCGCAAGACGGGCACGGCCGGCCCCATCGTCACGCGCACCCTGAATGCGGCCTTCAGCGGCGCGGGCATGGCCAATCTGGCGATCATCATCGTGTTCGGCGTGGGGGCCCGCCGCGATCAGGACTTCGCGGTCTGGCTCTACTATCCGGCGATGATCTTCGCGCTTCAGTCGGCGGCCTGGTTCGTGGCCTACAGTCTGAAGAAGAAGCCATGGATGCTGGCGACATCGTTGGGCGGCTGGATCACGGCGGTCGCGCTGGGGGTGCTGGTTCGCGACGCGGTGGTCTATCTCTACGTCTGCACCCTCGCCCTGTTCGTGCTCTTCGCGGGGCCGGGCTGGACCATGACCCGTGCGGCGCTGAAGGCCCGCGCCAATGATGCGGACGTCGGCTGATCCATGGGGCTGGACGCGCTCGGCAAGATCGACGAGGTCATCCACGGCCGGATGCGGCTGGGGATCATGGTCTATCTGGCCGACGCCGAGGCCGCCGACTTCACCGAGCTGAAGACGGTGCTGGAGGCGACGCAGGGCAATCTGTCGGTCCATATCAAGAAGCTGGAGGAGGCGGGATACGTCGCCGTGGCCAAGAGCTTCGTGAACAACAAGCCTTTGACCCGCGTGTCCATCACTCCGTCAGGACGCAAGGCCTTCGCCGCCTATCTGGAGGCGCTGGGCGGCCTGATCGGGCGGTCGGCCTGATGGCGCCGATGGTGGTCGATCCGGGCAAGCTGCGAGCATTCGAGACGTCCGAGGCGTTCGAGGCCTGGCTGGCTGCGAACCACGACCGCGAGACCGAGCTCTGGATCCGCATATTCAAGGTCAAGTCGGGCGTCGCCTCGATCACCTGGGTCGAGGCGGTGGATGTGCTCCTGTGCTGGGGCTGGATCGACGGGATCAAGAAAAGCCTGGATGCTGACAGCTTCCTGCAACGCGTCTCGCCACGCGGCAAGAAGAGCGTCTGGAGCCAGGTCAACGTCGCCAATGTCGCGCGCCTGATCGAGGAAGGGCGGATGACGCCGCACGGGCTGAAACACGTCGAGGCGGCCAAGGCGGACGGGCGCTGGGACGCGGCCTACCGCGTCAAGGGCTCGACCGCGCCCGACGACCTGATGGCCGCCATCGACGCCGAGCCGCAGGCTCGGGCGACGTTCGACACCCTGACGGCGCAGAACCGGTTCGCCCTGACCTATCGCACCGAGGCGCCGAAGACCCCGGCGGGCCGCGTCAAGGCCATCGCCCGCCTGGTGGAGATGCTGAAACGGGGCGAGACGCCCCACCCGCAGAAGAGGGCGTGACCGTGTCGATTCCGCAGGTGATGGGCATCGTCAATGTGACGCCCGACAGCTTCTCGGACGGGGGGCGGTGGGCCTCGACCGAAGGCGCGATCGATCAGGCCATGCGTCTGGTCGCGGACGGGGCCGATGTGCTCGATATCGGCGGCGAGAGCACCCGGCCGGGCGCCGAGCCGGTGGGCGAGGCCGAGGAGATCGCGCGGGTCGCCCCGGTCATCGCCGGCGTCCGCGCGCGCTGGGGCGGGGCGATCAGCATCGATACGATGAAGCCCGCCGTCGCCCGCGCCGCCGTCGCGGCCGGGGCGACGATGTGGAACGACGTGACCGCGCTGAGCCACGCGCCCGACAGTGCGGCGGTCGCGGCCGAACTGGGTTGCGACGTCGTGCTGATGCACATGCAGGGCGAGCCTCGCACCATGCAGGCGGACCCGCGCTATGGCGACGTGGTCGTCGAGGTGGGGGACTATCTGCGCGGACGGGCCGAGGCGGCGATGGCGGCAGGCGTGGCGCGCGAACGGATCTGGCTGGATCCCGGCATCGGCTTCGGCAAGACCCTGGCGCACAATCTGGCGCTGACGGCGCGGCTCGGCGCGCTGGTCGATCTGGGCTTTCCGGTGCTGTACGCCGCCAGCCGCAAGCGCACGATCCAGGCCATCGATCCGACGGCGACCTTGGCGACTGACCGGCTGGGCGGATCGCTGGCCTTGGCGTTGGAAGGCGCGCGGCGCGGGGCGCGGATGGTGCGGGTCCACGATGTGCGCGAAACGGTGCAGGCGCTGAAGGTTCGGGCTACACTTATGGCGGCGGTGACGGCGGCGGTTTGAAGCCCCGCGACGGACGGTCGCAGCCGGTGTAGAGGGCAGGTCTGCAACAGACCTGATGCGCCCCATGCCCCTGACCGCCTACATCGCCCCGATCGTCATGCTGTGCCTGTCGAACGTCTTCATGACCTTCGCCTGGTACGGTCATCTGAAGTTCGACCACAAGCCGCTGTGGATCCTGGTCATCGCCAGCTGGGGCATCGCCTTCTTCGAATACTGGCTGGCCGTGCCGGCCAACCGGATCGGCATTCAGGTCTATTCGCCGGCCGAACTGAAGACGATGCAGGAGGTGATCACCCTGTTGGTCTTCGCCGGGTTTTCGGTCCTGTATCTGGGCGAGAAGCTGACGGTGAACCACCTGGTCGGCTTCGCCTTCATCGCGCTTGGGGCCTTCTTCATCTTCAAGGGGCCGCTGGGCGGCTGATCGCGGCTTGCTCCGGACCGCGGCCTGTTCCATCTGGTCGCCATGTCCTGGGTGATGTCGATCAATCCGTGGGCGACGCTGGTCGTCGCCGGTCTGCTGGAGGTCCTGTGGGCCTCGGGCCTCAAGAACGTCGGCGTCAGCCGGCCGTGGACCTCGCTGGGGGTTGTGATCGCGCTGGCGGGCAGCATGGTGCTGTTGTGGGTCGCCACGCAAAAGCTGCCGATCGGCACGGCCTATGCGGTGTGGACCGGCATCGGGGCCGTGGGCGCGGCGGTGGTCGGCATCCTCGTTTATGGCGAGCCGGCGACGGCGGTCAGGGCCGTGTGCATCCTGCTGATCGTGGCGGGCATCGTCGGGCTGAAACTGTTTTCGGGAGCGGCGGCATGAGCGCGCTTCATCACGGTCGGGTGCTCATTCTGGCCGGGTCGGACTCGGGCGGCGGCGCGGGCATCCAGGCCGACATCAAGGCCGTGACGATGATGGGCGGGTTCGCCGCCACCGCCATCACGGCCATCACGGTGCAGAACACCCTGGGGGTCCACGGCGTCCATCCGCTGCCGCTGGATCTGATCACCGCCCAGGCGCGGGCCGTGCTGGAGGACATTGGGACCGACGCGGTCAAGACCGGCATGCTGGGCTCGGTCGAGGTGGTCGAGACGGTCGCGGCCCTGCTGGACGAAGCGGACGCCCCGGCGGTGGTCGACCCGGTCATGGTGGCCAAGGGCGGGCACCCGCTGTTGCCGGATGCGGCGGTCGAGGCGGTGAAGCGCCTGATGATCCCGCGCGCGGCCCTGCTGACGCCCAATGCGCCCGAGGCCGAGGCCCTGACGGGGTTCGCGGTCCACGACCTGGACGGCCAGAGGCGGGCGGGCGAGGCGCTGCTGGCCCTGGGGGCGCGGGCGGTGCTGATGAAGGGCGGGCATGTGTCGGGGCCGACGGTGATCGACCTGCTGATGACCGCAGACGGCGAGACGGTGCTGGAGGCCGAGCGGGTCGACACCCGCCACACCCACGGCACCGGCTGCACCCTGGCCAGCGCCTGTGCAGCCGGTCTGGCGATGGGCCGACCGCTGGAGGTCGCGGTGGCCGAAGCCTGGGCCTATGTCGGCGAGGCGATCCGCCGGGCGCCGGGCCTGGGCGGCGGACACGGGCCGCTGGACCACGGCTGGCCGGTGCGAGGATGAGCGCGCTGGAGGCGGAACTGGCCGCCATCGTGCGCGCCGACGCTGGTTTGATGCATGTGCTGACGACCGTCCGGGCGCTGGACCTGCCTGATTGGCGGCTGGTGTCCGGAGCGGTCTATCAGGCCGTGTGGAACGCGAGGACAGGGCGGCCGGCGGGCTATGGGGTCAAGGACTACGACTTGGCCTATTTCGACGCGTCGGACCTGTCCTACGAGGCCGAAGACGCGGTCATCAAACGCGTCGCCGCCGCCTTCGACGAACCGGTCTGCAGCCAGGTCGAGGTCCGCAACCAGGCGCGGGTGCATCTGTGGTTCCAGAACCGGTTCGGCGAACCCTATGCGCCGTTGTCTTCGACGGACGAGGCGCTGGGGCGGTTCGTGGCGCCGACCTTTGCGGTCGGGGTGCGGCTGGAGGCCGACGACCGCCTCAGCATCGCCGCGCCGTTCGGGCTGGATGACGTGTTCGCCCTGACGATCCGACCCAACCCGAACCGGCCGGTGGCGAAGGGCTGGGCCAAGGCCGTCGACAGCGCGCGGGCGCGCTGGCCCGAACTGACGGTGATCGAACCCTAGAAGGGCCCGTGTTTGCCGTTCGAGGAGAACTCGGGCGGGGCGGCCTTGTGGACATATTGTTCGGCGACCAGCCAGGCCTTGAAGGGGCGCAGGCAGCCCAGGCACAGGGCGACCAGGATCGGCAGGGTCACGACCAGATGCACCCAGATCGGCGGGTGGACGGTGAAGTCGAACACCATCAGCAGGATCATCCCCACCACCCCGACGGCCGTCATGACGAAGAAGGCCGGGCCGTCCGCCGGATCGGCGAAGGCGTAGCTGAGCCCGCACGTCGGACATTCGCTCTGCAGCGTCAGATAGCCCTTGAACAGCGGACCCTTGCCGCAGCGGGGGCAGCGACAGGCCAGGCCGGTCTTCAGGGTGCTGAGGCGCGGATAATCGGTCATCTGGCGACTATGGGCGTTTAAAACGGCGCTGTCGCGTGGACCGGTTGTCCTAAGGCCATCCCTCATCACGGTGAACGGCGGTTAACCGCGATTAAAGGCCTTGTGCGGCATGGGTCGGGAGATATGTCCGGGGCCTCGCCGACAAAGCGCATCCTGAAGACGACCGTGGCCGCCGCCACGGCCGGCGCCGTCGTGTTCGCGCCGATGGCGCCGCTGGCCCAGGAAGTCGGCCGGTCGCGCGATCCGCTGTCCATCAATATCGGCGCCAACGCCGAGTTCACGCGGGTCGAGTTCGGCGGCGTCATCGGGGTGCGCTCGCGCATCAGCCGCGAGGGCGACAAGGTTGTCGTTCGGCTGGGGACCACCGCCGCGCCCGACGTCTCGCGATTGAAGGTCGATCCGCCGGCGGGGGTGAAGTCGGTCGAGACGCGGCCGAGCCGGGGCGCGGGCGGCACGGACCTGATCCTGACGCTGGAACAGGGCGCAGATGCGCGCTCGGGCGTGGCGGACGGGGCGGTTTGGCTGAACCTCTATGCGCCCGGCAAGGCGCCGGAGGGCGGGGACGCCGCCGCGCCGCAGACGACCAAGGCCGTGGTGCCGGTGCGGGCCGAGACGGCCGGCGGCAAGACGGTCCTGACCTTCGACTGGGGCGCGCCGGTGGGGGCGGCCGTCTTCCGCCGGGGGGATGCGGTATGGGTCGTGTTCGACACCGCCGCCCGCATGGATATGAGCGGCGCCAAGGCGCTGGGGTCGGCCAAGAACGCGCAGTGGGCGGCCGGGCCGGCCTATACGGCCTTGAGGATCGCCGAACCCGAGGGGCTGGGCATCTCGGCGCAGGGGCAGGGCGGGACCTGGACCGTGACCCTGGGCGGCCCAGACGGTGCGGCGGGCGGGGTCGAGGTCGGCCGGTCCGACGACGGCGCGCCGGTGCTGGTGGCGCAGATGGCCGGGGCGACCAAGGCGGTCTGGCTGACCGATCCGCTGGTTGGGGACCGGTTCGCGGCGGTGACGGCCCTGGCGCCCGGCAAAGGTTACGCCGGCGGACGGCGCACGGTCGATCTGAGCCTGATCCCGACGGCGCAGGGTCTGGCTGTCGAGACGGGGGCTGACGACCTGAAGATCGAGGCGGCGGGCGATCTGGTGACGCTGAGCCGGCCCAAGGGGTTGGCCTTGTCGTCGCCGGCGGCCGGGCTGGAGGCGGGCGACCGCAATGCGGATGCGCCCAAGCGGGCGGCCTATCCGGCGCTGATCGACGAGGCCTGGGCCGCGACCGGCGAGGCAGGCTTCTCGGACCGGTATCGCCGGCTGCAGGATGCGGCCGGGCTGGAGACGATCGCGGCGGCGGACAATCCGCGCGCGCCGATCGAGGCGCGGATGGCGCTCGCCCGGTTCCTGGTCGGGTCGGGCCTGAACTATGAGGCCATCGGGGTGCTGAACGCCCTGATCGCCAAGGCGCCGAACCTGCAAGGCGAGCCCGAGGTACGCGGCCTGCGCGGCGTGGCGCGCGTCGGCGTCGGGCGTCTGGAGGAGGCCCAGGTCGATTTCGCGGGCGCGGCCCTGGCCAACGATCCAGCGACCAAGGTCTGGCTAGGCTATATCGCCTCGGAGATGGGCGACTGGGAGGGGGCGCGTCGCAACTTCGCCGCCGGCGCCCCGGCCATCGACAGCTTCCCCAAGGAATGGCGCGCGCGGTTCGGCGCGGCCCACGCCATGGCCGCGATCCAGTTGAACGATCTCGCCGCCGCCCAGCAGCTGTTGGCCTATGTGTTCAGCCAGGATGCGCCGGCGGTCGATCAACTGACCGCACGTCTGGTGCAGGCGCGGATGTTCGAGCTGAACGGCGACAAGAACCGGGCGCTGGCGGTCTACAAGGCCGTGGCGCGCGCGCCGCTGGACGGGATCGCCACGCCGGCGAAACTGGGCGCCATCAGCCTGGAGCTGGACAAGGGTGCGATCACCCCGGATCAGGCGACGGCCCAGTTGGAACAGCTGAAATGGCGCTGGCGCGGGGACGCGACCGAGATGGCGGTCGTGCGCAAACTGTCGGGCATCTATCTGCAACAGGGGCGATATCGCGAGGCGCTGGACGCCCTGCGCGGCGCGGGCAAGCGGATGGCGGGCGTGCCGGGCGCAGCCGAGGTGCAGGCGGATCAGGCGAACGCCTTCCGCGCCCTTTTCCTGGACGGGGCGGCGGACGGTTTGCAGCCGGTGCAGGCGCTGGCGCTGTTCTATGACTTCCGCGAACTGACCCCGATCGGGGCGGACGGCGACGAGATGGTGCGGCGTCTGTCGCGCCGGCTGATCGACGTTGACCTGTTGGATCAGGCCGCCGAACTGCTGAAGCACCAAGTGGACGAGCGTCTGGACGGGGTGGCCAAGGCTCAGGTCGCGACCAATCTGGCCACCGTCTATCTGATGGACCGCCAGCCGGAGAAGGCGTTGCAGGCCATCTGGGGCTCGCGCACCACCCTGTTGCCCAATGCGATGAACAGCGAGCGCCGCGCGCTGGAGGCGCGCGCCCTGATGGATCTGGGCCGGTTCGACCATGCGCTGGAGGTGCTGGACCGGGATCAGTCGAACCCGGCGCGCGAGGTGCGGGCCGACATCCTCTGGAAGCAGCAGAAGTGGGGCGAGGCGGCGCCGATCTATGAGGCGCGGCTGGGCGATCGTTACAAGACCGCGACCACGCCGCTGACGCCGGCCGAGGAAAGCTGGCTGATCCGGGCGGGCGTCGGCTATTCGCTGGCCGGCGATCGGGCCGCGTTGCAGCGGCTGAGCGGGCGCTTTGGGCCGATGGTTCCCGGCGCGCGGTCGGCGGCGGCGCTGCGGGTCGCGCTGGACGACAATCTGTCGGGCGTGGCGGGGACGGGCGACTTCGCCAATCTGTCCAGCCAGGCCGACACCTTCGTCGGCTGGGTCAACAGCGCCAAACAGGCGTTCAGAAAAGAAGCTGACGCCAAGAGCGCCGCCTGAAATTGAAGCGGGCGGAGATCGCATCGCGCCCCCCGCCCGTCGAGCATTGCCGGTCCTGCATCTCAGGACCGAAAAGGCTTAGCCGTTGACGGCGTCCTTCAGCGGCTTGGAGACGCGGAAGCGCACGGCCTTGGAGGCGGCGATCTTGATGGTCGCGCCGGTAGCCGGGTTGCGGCCTTCGCGCTCAGCGCGGTCGGCGGTGTCGAAGACGCCCAGGTTCGAGATGCGGATGTCGCCGCCCGACTTCAGGGTCGAGTGGATGTTTTCGACGATCGCGGTCAGCACCTTGCCGGCGTCGGCCTGCGAAACACCAGCGTCTTTGGCGACGGCGGCGATCAGTTCGGCTTGAGTGGTCATAAGAAGCGTTTCCAGTGTTAGTCGCCCGATTCCGAGCGAGGACCGGGGGATCAACACGGATTTCCATACGCTTTGCAAGCGCCGATGACGCTTAAAGCCATATGGGGCGGGGGATTATCCGGTGCCTGACGCCCGCTGGAAGCTCTCGACCAGGCTTCCGGCGACCAGTCGCCAGCCGTCCACCAGCACGAAGAAGATCAACTTGAAGGGGAGGGAAACCACCACCGGAGGGAGCATCATCATGCCCATGGACATCAGCACGCTGGCCACCACCAGATCGATCACAAGGAACGGAACGAAAAGGAGAAATCCGATTTCGAACGCCTTCTTCAGCTCGCTGATCATGAAGGCCGGGGTGACCACACGCAGGGGCAGGTCCTGGACGTTCTGGGGCGGGTCGATCTTGCTGAGACGGGTGAACAGGGCGAGGTCCCCGCGGTCCACCTGGGCCAGCATGAAGGTTTTTACGGGTTCGGACGCCTGATCGAAGGCCTGGGGCAGTTCGATCTGCTGATCCATCAGCGGACGGATGCCCGAATCATAGGCGTCCTGCCAGGTCGGGGCCATGACGATGGCGCTCAGGAACAGCGACAGAGACACCAAGACGGCGTTCGGCGGCGACTGTTGCAGGCCCAGCGCCGTTCGCAGCAGCGACAGGACCACGATGATCCGCACGAAGCTGGTGGTCATGATGACAATGGACGGCGCCAAGGACAGGACGGTCATCAGACCGACCAGCTGGACCACGCGCTGGGTCAGGCCGGCGCCGGTGCCCAGATCAATGTTCAGGGCCGAGCCGCTTTGCGCCGCCTGCTGAGCCAGGGCCGCGACGGGCCAGGCCAGACAGACCAGGGTGGTGAACAGCGACAGCAGGGCCGCGCGTTTCAGCTCGGCGCCGGTCGGCTTGACGAAGACGGCGGGCTTCACTGGCCGCCTCCCACTTTGCCGACAGGGGGCTGACGCGGTTCGATCAGTTCACGGCCTTCGCCCAGCAGGATCAGCCGCTCCTCGTCGTCGACGCGGACCAGAACGAGGCGACGGGCGGGGTCCAGCACCAGGGTCTCGACGACCTGAAGCCGGCGCTCGCCGCGCTCAGCGTTCAGCCGGGCCAGGATTTGCGGGGCATAGCGGCGCGCAGCCCAGGCCGCGATCCCGATCAGGCCGAGGGTGAAGGCCAGGCCGAAGACCGCCCGGGCGAGATCGAGGAAATTCATGACGCTGCAAAGGCCCCGCGCAGTCCGCGCTCAGGCCGCGAATGTTAACCACCACGGTTAACGACCCGTTGAGATAACCCCCTATTAACCATCCAGGCGGCATTTTCTGCCCATCGCGCGCATTCGCGTCGCACGGGAGACCGCCATGGGCGTCGCCGACATACCGCTGCTGGGGCAGATCAAGGGCCGGCTGGGCTGGCTGGACGCCCGCCAGCGGGTCATCGCCGAGAACGTCGCCAACGCCGATACGCCGGGCTTCGTCGGGCGCGACCTCAAACAGCCGACCGACTTCGCCGCCGCCATGCGGTCGGGCGGGGGTCTGCAGATGGTGCGCACCAATGCGGCTCATATCGCGCCTGCGGGATCGCCGGTCCGGTTCGATCCGACCAAGGCGCCCGATTCGGAGACCACGCTGGACGGCAACTCGGTCGTGGTCGAGGAGCAGATGCTGAAGATGGCCGAGAGCCGCATGGCCTATGACGCCGCCATCGGCTTCTACCAGAAATCCATGTCCATGATCCGCATGGCCGCCAAGCGGCCCGGCGGCTGAGGAGGACTGATAAATGCCTGATCCCATCGCGCCCTCCAACAGCACCATGGCCGTGGCGGCCTCGGCCCTGAAGGCCCAGCAGTCGCGCATGCGCGTCATCGCCGAGAACATCGCCAACGCCCAGTCGACGGCGCGCACACCGGGCGGCGAGCCCTATCGCCGCCAGATCCCCGTCTTCCAGGCGCGCGAGGTCGATGGGGCGACAGGCGTCACCCTGGCCGAGGTCCGGCCCGACCAGGGCGACTTCAAGATGGACTATGACCCGTCGCACCCGGCCGCGAACGCCCAGGGCTATGTGATGCGGCCCAATGTGGACACCCTGGTCGAGGCCATGGACATGCGCGAGGCGCAGCGCGCCTATGAGGCCAATCTGAACGTCATCGAGACGGCGCGGTCGATGGACAGCCGCACCCTCGACATCATCAAACGCTGAGGGCTAGGCCATGAATCCGATGATGGCCGCCAAGGCCTATGCCGCAGTTCAGGGCGGCGCCATGCCGACCGCAGCCCAGGCGCCCGGCGTCGGGGACGGCGGCTTCGCCGACCTGGTCAAGAACGCCATGACCGACATGACCCAGCAGTCGCGCGCGGCCGAAACCCAGATGACCCGCTCGGTCCAGGGCCAGGGCAATCTGATCGACGTGGTCACGGCGCTGAGCTCGGCCGAGGCGTCTCTGGAAACGGTGATCTCGGTCCGCGATCAGGTGATTTCCGCCTATAAGGAAATCATGGCGATGCCGATCTGACAGCGGGTCAGAAGTAGCGTTCGCCGATCCGCAGGGTGTCGCCGGGCGAAACACGCGCATCGGCGGTCAGCGGCTGGGCTTCTTCGACCTGTGATCCGGCGCGACGCACGAAGACACGGCGCGTATTGGCGCGATAGGTGAAGCCTTGCGCCGTCGCCACGGCGTTCAGCACCGTCAGGTCCGGCAGATAGGGGTATTCTCCCGGCCGATTGACCTCGCCCAGGATGTAGATCGGCCGATAGGTCAGGACCTGGGCGGTGACGCGCGGCTGGTTCAGATAGCCCTGGCTCAAGGCTTGAGCGACGGCGTCCTGAAGCTGGGCGCTCGTCAGACCCGCAACCTGGACCTCGCCGATCAGGGGCAGGGCGATACGTCCGTTGGCGTCGATCACGAACTCGCCGCCCAGCGCTGCCTCGCCGAAGACGTCGATGCGCACCTTGTCGGCGGAGGCGAGCCGATAGTCCGACACGCTCTGAGGCGCAAAGGCCGTCAGGCCCAGCGACAGGACCGCGATCAGCAGGCCGATGCCTCTTCTTGCCCCCACTGTCATCGCCCCCGATGGTTCCGAGTGTGAAGGCTAAACGCGTCGGTTGTTCCGGTCTAGGGGCGGTTCGACAGGATACGGGCGGCGAGATCGCGCGCCTGGCCGCGCAGGTCGGGCACGGCCGTCATCTCCCAGAAGGCGCCGCGCGTCAGGGGGCCGATGGCGTGAAGGCCGAGCGCTGGGGCGCCCGCCCCGTCCAGCAGACCGCCCTCGTCATCGACCTGCAGGCCCAGGCCCAAGGGGTCCGGGCGTCCGTAACCCTTGTCGAGGATGTCGCGGATCATCGGCTCGGTGCTCTTGGAGATCACGCCCAGCGGCCCGGTGCAGTTCACGACCAGATCGAACCGCTCCTTGATGGCGCGCTTCTTTCCGCGCGGACGCCACGAGACCTCGATGACGTCGGTCGCCTTCAGCTCGGTCAGCTTGCCGGCCAGGATCGTCAGTTCGCCGGCAGCCAGCATGGAATGGATGTCGCGGGCCGGGCCGGGCGACAGGCGGTGGCGATGCACGTCCCACAGGGGACGCAGATGGCGCAGGAAGCGGCTGCGCTCGACCCGCGACCAGCCGCGCCAGATGTCGCGCGCGGAATGGCGCAGGCGGTCGAACACGGCGCGCCAATCCGCCTCGGCCGTCGCGTTGCGGATCTGACGCAGGATTTCGGCCGGGCTGCCCGAAAAGGCGCCGACATAGGGCGTGGGCGGCACGGTCGCGTGGGCGCGGGGCAAAAGCCCGTGACGCGACAGGGCGGTCAGGCGGCGTCCGGGTCGGCGCAGGGTGATGGCTGCATCCACCATCGTCAGGCCCGAACCGATCAGCAGGACATTGCGGGCGTCGCGCGCCGTCTGGGGATCGAACCGCCAGGGGTTTTCGACATAGGCGGGGGAGGCGCGCACCGCGTCCTCGACGCCGGGGGGCGAGGCGGGCTCCAGATTGCCCAGCGCCAGCACGACCTGATCGGCCGCGACTGCTCCGTCGCTGGTCAGGATACGCCAGCCGTCGTCCTGACGATCGATGGACTGAGCCTCGGCGCCGATCAGGTTCAGTCGGTCGGGGGCGTCGTCCAGCGCCTCATCCAGCAGGGCTTGAAGATAGTCGCCATAGACGCCGCGGGTGATGAAGCCGTCCTGGGCGCGCCACGACGGCTGTTCGGCCAGCCAGTCGGCGAGGTGGCTGGGCTGGTCGGGAAAGGCGCTCATATTGTCCAGGCGGACGTTCAGCAGATGGCCGGGATTGCCGGTGTCATAGGCGGTGCCGGGACCGAAAACGCCGCGCCGTTCGATCAGGGTGACGCGCACATCGCGCGAGGCCTTCAGCAGATTGACGGCAGTCAGCAGGCCGCTGAAACCCGCGCCGACGATGGCGACATGCGGTCCATTCTGCTGCGGCACGCGCACCCCCGTTTCCCGTTTCCGTCGCTGTCGATAACACGCGGCGGGCCAGAGGGATCATGGCGATAAATATCTATCTGGCCAGTAGGAATAACGTGATCAGGGGCTGCGACCTCTGGTCTTGCGGATGTCGCGCAGGGCCAGAGGGAGCAGCGTCCAGGGCTCGACGCAGTAGCGGACGAACAGCCGTTTGGGATCGTGCAGCAGGCGATAGGCCCATTCGACGCCCGCGCGTCCCATCCAGCGCGGGGCCGGGCTTTGAGCCCCCGCCTCATAGTCGAAGGCGGCGCCGACCGACAGGATGACGCAATCGGGCAGGCGCTCGAAGTTTTCGGCGATCCATAGCTCCTGGCGCGGCATCCCCATGCCGACGAACAGGATATGGGGCTGGAAGGCCGTGATCCGATCCAGGACGGCGGCGTTCTCGGACGAACCGGGCCGAGCGTCGAAGAAGCCGTGGTGGATGGCGATGTCGGCTTCGGGATAGCGGAGCTTCAGCCGGCGGGCCGCCTCGTCGCCGACGCCGGGCGCGCCGCCGACGGACAGGACGCGCCAGCCCTGACGGTTAGCCACGCTCCAGAAATGGTCGCGCCAGTCCAGATAGGTGCAGCGGTGAAAGCCCCGGCTGTGCAGGCCCAGGGCGCGCGAGAAGGCCAGCAGCGGCGTCGAATCGACCTCGATCAGATCGGCCTTGTCGTAGAAGGCGCCGAGTTCAGGTCGCTTCTGCATCAGATACAGGCTGTGCAGATTGTGATTGGCGATCAGGCTTTTTTCGCCCTGTCGCACCGCCTGCTGAATGTGGTGCAGCACCTCTTCCGGCTTCACCAGATCCATCGATTGACCCAGGATCGTCACTCGCTCGTGGGCGCGGCGGTTCTGGCGAAACGGCGCGCGCGGCCGGGCGCGGCGCTCCGGGACGAAGCGCTCTGGCGCAGAGGGGCTGAGAGACGGGTCCGCCATCAGGCGCTTCTAGGCGACCTGGACTCAAGACGGGGTTAGAAAACAGGCTTAGCGCCCATTAAGTCACCGCCGAACGCGGATCGAAAATGATGCGCGGCCAGGCTTGCCGCGCCGCGTGCGCAAGAAATCTCGCAAAGGCGAAAAATCCTTGTTGACCCCGCCCGGAGCCTCCCTTAGAGGTCCGCGCCTTCCCGATGGAAACGCCGCAAGGCGCTGCCGACGGGGCCCAGATGGCGGAATTGGTAGACGCGCTGGCTTCAGGTGCCAGTGGCTTAACGGCCGTGGAGGTTCGAGTCCTCTTCTGGGCACCATTTTTCAGAAAGCGTCGCACCGAACGGTGCGGCGCTTTCTTTGTTTTGGCCTATCGCCTTCGCGCGCGCCGCTCCGCTGCTTGAGGCCCGTTCGTGGTTGAGCTTGCCCGTTTCGCGCGCCGCGTTCGCCGTGTAAGAGCCTGAGCATGACCGTTTACCTGCATGAGGGCGACCTGCCCGACGATCTGGACCTGGGGTCCGAGGTCGCCATCGATTCCGAGACCATGGGCCTGCGTTTTCGCCGCGATCCGCTGTGCGTGGTGCAGCTGTCGTCGGGCGACAGAAACGCCCATGTCGTGCGGCTGAACCGGCCCGCCTATGACTGTCCGAACCTGAAGCGGGTGCTGACCGATCCGGCGGTGACCAAGATCTTCCACTTCGGCCGGTTCGACATCGGCATGTTCCTGCTGCACCTCGGCGTCGAGACGCGGCCGGTCTACTGCACCAAGATCGCCTCCAAGCTGGCGCGCACCTATACCGACCGGCATGGGCTGAAGGACGTAGTGCGCGAGACGGTGGGCGTGGACCTGTCCAAGGCGCAGCAGTCGTCGGACTGGGGCGCCGAGACGCTGAGCCAGGCGCAGCTGGACTATGCGGCGTCGGACGTCCTGTATCTGCATGCGGCCAAGGCCAAGCTGGATATGATGCTGGCGCGCGAAGGGCGAACCGATTTGGCCGCTGACTGTTTCGACTTCCTGCCGACGCGGTCGGCGCTCGACCTGGCCGGCTGGGACGAGACCGACATCTTCGCCCACAGCTGAGGCGCGCTTGACCGAACACGGCGAACAGTCCCGCATCGAGGCCGACGAGGCCAGGGTCGCCCTGGCCGGCGCCCGCTGGCGCGCGCGCTCGCGGCGGGTGAAGCTTTATCGCCGCGTCCTGCCGATCGTCATCCTGGTGCTGGCGGGCGGCGCCCTGACCTGGACTGTGTTCCGCACCGTCATGTCGGGGGTGGAGCGCAAGGCCAGCCAGAGCCAGGAAGTTCGCCTGGACGCCCCCCTGTTCCACGGTCAGGACGCGCAAGGCCGCGCTTTCACCGTCGGCGCCCAGGGCGCCGTGCGCGACCCCAATACCGGCAAGTTCAAACTGATCGGCCCGGCGCTGAAGTTGAACCTGGGCGGGCGCAAGGTCACCGAACTGACCGCCGACGGCGGCATCTATGACGAGCAGGCCAAGACGGTGACGATCGGCCCGAACGTGCGCATTTCGGACGGCGGCACGGGCTTCGTCCTGACCACGCCCGAGGCGGTGGTCGACACCTCGACCGGAAACGTCACCGGTTCAAAGGGCGTTCAGGGTTCCGGCCCTATTGGAACCATCAACGCATCGTCCTATGCGATCTACGATCAGGGACAGCGCGTCGTGTTCGACGGCGCAGGCGACAACAAGGTGAAGGGCGTTCTGACGCCCAAGGGGTCAGGCGGATGATCGTGACGAAGATTTCGAAGGCGCTGGCTGTCGTCGCGGCGGCCGCCGTCGTGGGCATGCCGGCCTTGGTTGACGCGCAGGCCCAGGCGACCAATCAGCCCGTCGCCTATGGCGCAGACTCGGTCGAATACGCCCCCAATCGCATCATCCTGCGCGGCCGGGCCGAGGCGACGCAGGGCGGCAACCGTTTCCGCGCCGACACCCTGACCCTGGTCAGCGGAGAGGGCGGCGATCTGCAACGCGCCGAGGCCAGCGGCACCGTCTATTTCGTGACGCCCGACCAGTCGATGCGCGGCGACCGCGCCGTCTATAATCTCGGCAACGGCGAGATCGAGGTGACGGGCAACGTCATCCTGACCCAGGGCAAGAACGTCCTGACCGGCTCGCGCCTGGTCTACAACATCAACACCGAAACTGCCCGCATGGACGGCGCGCCGCGCGGCGCCGCCGGAAGCCGCGTGCAGGGCGTCTTCTATCCCAACTCGAACTGAGGCCGTCTGGCCCGTCACGGACCTGAGCATTTGGCGCGCAAGGAACTGTCAGCCCTGAACCTGGACGAGCGGCCCCAACCGGCCGCCGTGGCGCCCGCGCCTGCGGAAAAGGGCCTGCGGGTGATGAACCTGGCCCGGTCGTTCGGCCAGCGTCAGGTCGTGCGCGACGTGTCCCTGACGGTGCAGCGCGGTGAGGTCGCCGGCCTGTTGGGCCCCAACGGCGCCGGCAAGACGACCTGTTTCTACATGATCACGGGCTTGATCCCGCCGGACGCCGGCGCGATCTGGCTGGACGGCGAGGACATCACCGGCCAGCCGATGTACCAGCGCAGCCGCATGGGCCTGGGCTATCTGGCGCAGGAGGCCTCGATCTTTCGCGGCATGACGGTCGAGCAGAACGTCAAGGCGGTGGTCGAGCTGAACTATCCGCGCGACCAGATCCGCGCCGAGACCGACCGGCTGCTGAACGAACTGCACATCGACCATCTGCGGCACGCCCCGGCCACCGGCCTGTCGGGCGGGGAACGGCGTCGCGTCGAGATCGCGCGCGCTCTGGCGGGGCGCCCGTCCTTCATGCTGCTGGACGAACCCTTCGCCGGCATCGATCCCCTGGCCATCGCCGACATCCGCACCGTGATCCGCTATCTGGCCAGCCAGGGCATCGGCGTGCTGATCACCGACCACAATGTGCGAGAGACCCTGGACATCACCGACCGGGTCTCGATCATCTCGAACGGCGCCGTGCTGTTCGAGGGCACCTCGGACGAGGCGATCCACGACGCCGAAGTGCGCCGGGTGTACCTGGGCGAAAACTACATCTGATCTGACGGTGTAGTCATCCTCCGGCGACCCCCGCGAAAGCGGGGGGAGACCAAGGGACCCAGCGGCGCGCGAGAGCGCGAAACTCTCGCGGATGCAGGCTCTTCAATATCGTGCGGGGGTGAGATCGCCTTCGGCGCCGCTGGGTCCACCGGTCTGCGCCGCGAAGCCGCGGCTTGCCGGAGGATGACGAAGGGGTTCGAGGCCGCGTTCGTCTCGCGTTAACCGGTTAGGCGACATTCTGCCCCAGCAAGTTCCGGGCCACTCGGCGGCCGGGCGGGAAGATTTCGAACGTGATCGGGCAACGATTAGAGGTCAGGCAGGGGCAGGGGCTGGTCATCACGCCCCAGCTGCAGCAGGCGATCAAGCTGCTGCAACTGTCGAACCTCGAGCTGGAAGACTTCGTCGAGGCCGAGCTGGAACGCAATCCGCTGCTGCAACGTGAGGAGCCGGAGGGCGAGACGCCCGAGCCGGTCGAGCGCGTCGAGACGACGGCGGACGGTGAAATGTCGTTCGGCGACGGGGTCGGACATGAGGCCGTGTCCGGCATGGATGCGGGTTCGGACGATGTCTATGGCGACGCCGCCCCCGGTGAGCGCACCAGCGACCGGATGACTGACGAAGCCCAGCCGGGGCTGTCGGACTGGTCCAGCGCCGGCAAGGGCGGCCAGATGTTCGAAGGCGAGGGCGAGCGGCCCGACGCGCACGAGCTGACACTGTGGGAACATCTTCAGGCCCAGGCGTCGAGCGCGGGCCTGTCGCCGGCCGACCACGGCATCGCCCTGACCCTGATCGATGCGACCGACGAGGGCGGCTATCTGCGGGGGGAATTGACCGAGTTCGCCGACCGGCTGGGCGTGCCGCTGGAGCGGATCGAGGCGGTGCTGAGCGTTTGTCACGGCTTCGAGCCGACCGGAATCATGGCGCGGTCGGTGCCGGAATGCCTGAAGCTGCAACTGATCGAGCGCAACCGGTTCGATCCGGCGATGGCGGCGCTGCTGGACAATCTGGACCTGCTGGCCAAGCGCGATCTGGCGGGCCTGCGCCGTGTCTGCGAGGTCGATGGCGAGGACCTGACCGACATGATCGCCGAACTGCGGGCGCTGACGCCGCGTCCGGGCGCAGGCTTCGGCGGCGAGCCGGCGCAGACGGTCGTGCCCGACGTGCACGTGCGGCCCGATCCCGCCGGCGGCTGGCGGGTCGAGCTGAACGCCGACACCTTGCCGCGCCTGTTGGTCGACAAGCGCTATCACGGCCTGGTTCAGGCCGGCGCGCGATCGGACACCGAAAAGACCTTCGTCGCCGACTGCGCCGCCCAGGCCAACTGGCTGGTCAAGTCGCTGGATCAGCGGGCCAAGACTATTCTGAAGGTCTCATCCGAGATCGTGCGCCAGCAGGACGCCTTCCTGGCCTTCGGGGTCGAGTTCCTGAGGCCGCTCAATCTGAAGACCGTCGCCGACGCCATCGGCATGCACGAATCCACGGTCAGCCGCGTCACGTCGAACAAATATATCGCCACGCCGCGGGGCGTGTTCGAGCTGAAATTCTTCTTCACCGCCGCCATCCAGTCGGTGGATGGCGCATCGACCCATTCGGCCGAAGCTGTCCGTCACAAGATCAAATCCATGATCGACAGCGAGGGGGTCGAGGGTGACGTTTTGTCCGACGACCGGATCGTGGAAATCCTGAAGGAAACGGGCATCGACATCGCCCGCCGCACTGTGGCCAAATATCGGGAAGCCTTGAGGATTCCGTCCTCGGTCGAGCGCCGCCGGATGATGAAGACCGGCTGACATCCACAGCCAAGCGTGACCACAAATCGGTGATCTGGATTGACACCAAATCGGGTCGGGCGCGTTCTATCGGCATGCAAGTCCAAGTCAGCGGCAAGCAAGTGGATGTCGGCGAAGCGTTAGGCTCGCGCATCTCCCAGGAACTCGAAGACGGGGTCGGAAAATACTTCGCCCGAGGCGGTGAAGACGCCGAGGTCGTGGTGTCCAAGGACGGCCACAACTTCAAGGTGGACTGTTGGGTCCGCCTCGCGTCGGGCCAGACCCTGGTGACGACCGGAATGGGCGGCGACGCCCACTCGGCCTTCACCGAGGCGCTGGATCGGCTCGAAAAGCGGGTTCGCCGCTACAAGCGCCGGCTCAAGGATCACCACATCGGACCCAAGGGTCTGTCGCCCGAGAAGACCGAAAACGCCGCCCGCGAAGTCGCACGCAGCATCGTGCTGCGTGATCCCGACAGCGTGGAGGACGATGTCTTCGGCGACACCGGCGAGAACGACGGCCCGCCGCCGGTGGGGATGGTCATCGCCGAGACCGAGCACGAAATCCGCACCATTACGGTCGGACGGGCTGTGCTGGAGCTGGACATGACGGGCTATCCGGTCGTGCTGTTCCGCAACGCGGCTCACGGCGGTCTGGCGGTCGTCTATCGTCGTCCGGACGGCAATGTGGGATGGATCGATCCCGAACGGACGGCCAAGTCCAACGGTTCGGTGAACTAAGCCTCAGTTTGACTTCGGCGCGGTTGTCTCTAAACGGGCGGCCGCGCCGTTGTCTGCTGCGTGTATCGAGGTTGTGTAATGGACATCGGTGATCTGCTCGCGCCCAAGGGCGTGGTGCTGCGCAGCGGCGCGTCATCCAAGCGACAGGCGCTTCATGCCCTGGCCGAGGCGGCGTCGCATGCGCTGGGCATCGACGAAGCCCGCATCTTCGACGCCTTGATGGAACGCGAGACGCTGGGATCGACCGGGCTGGGATCCGGGGTCGCGGTGCCGCACGCGCGCCTCACCGAGGTCGAGAAGGTGACGGCGGTGTTCGTGCGGCTGGATACGCCTGTGGCCTATGATGCGGTGGACGACCGGCCGGTCGATCTGATCGTCGGCCTGTTCGCACCGCCCAAGGCGGGGGCCGAGCATCTCAGGGCTTTGGCGGCGGTGTCGCGCGCGCTGCGGTCGCCCGAGCTGCGGGAGCAACTGAGACAGGCGCGCACGACCGATGCGATCCGCGCCCTGTTCGTCAAGGACGCCACGGCCGCGACGGCGGCCTGAACGGCGGCGCCTGCGCGCCGCCATCCATGAGATCAATGAACGGAAACCGGCTCCAGCTGTGCGCCACGGCGGCGGCGAAGGCGGTATCGCGGTCGATCATGACCGCCAGACGCTCGCCGTCGGCGCTGTGGACGGCATAGAGCATCTGGCCGGGGTTCAGATCCACGTCCTTGATCTCGACCGCTTCTTCAAGCAGGTCCGAAGCCTTGATCTCGCGCACATACACGAGGTCGGGGGCGCCCAATCCGGCAAAGTCTTCCTTGGTCATCGTCATCGGCGTCATTAGGACCGCCTCCTTCATATTTGACAACGCCCGGATCGCCGGGCGGTTCGAATGGCTGTGGTTTTCAGCCGGCCGCGATGGGCCCGGACGTAATTGGAATCCGCCGAACCTGGCGCTCGGCCTTGGGCCGGATCAGGTCGACGTGGAGCAGGCCGTGCTCCAGTCGGGCGCCCTCGACTTCCAGCCCGTCGGCCAGGACAAAGTTGCGAACGAAGCCACGCGCCGCGATGCCGCGATGCAGAAAGGCCTGTTCACCCCTGCCGGCGTCGTCGCGCTTGCCGGCGATGGTCAGCTGCCGGCCGTCCAGGGTGATGGCCAGTTCGTCCGGCGCGAACCCGGCGACGGCCAGGCTGATGCGGACGCCCGCATCGCCGATCTGTTCGACATTGTAGGGCGGATAGCTCTCGGCCGCGGCCTTGGCGGCGCGGTCGATCAGGGCGCGGGTGTGGTCGAAGCCCAGCAGAAAGGGGCTGTCGAACAGGAGGGTGCGCGTCGTCGTCATCTGGGGTCCTTGCGTCAGCGACCGAGCGGTCGGTCTCCCGCAATCGGCAAGACCGTCCGTCACAGATGAAGATGGGGGCTGGCGAAGGCGGGATCAACCGTTTGGGGCCGGCGGTCCCCAATCTCGTCATCCTCGGGCTCGACCCGAGGATCAGGCGTTGCGCCGCTCATACAGAAGAACGTCGCGCGGCCGGGGCCGACTTCTAACGCGAAGCGGCGGATGATCCGGTCCTCGGGTCGAGCCCGAGGATGACGGACGGGGCGAAGGCGCCCCTAGTGGATGGCCTCGCCGTGCTGGGTATAGTCCAGCCCCTCGACCTCTTCGTCCTTGGTGACGCGCAGGCCCGTGGTGAACTTGCAGATCATCAGGACGACGAAGGTGCCGACGGCGCTCCAGGCGATGACGCCGACCAAGCCGACGGCCTGTTTCCACACGGTCGCGCCGTCCGACAGGGCGTTGACGGTCGTGGTGGCGAAGACGCCGGTCAGCAGGGCGCCGACGATGCCGCCGACGCCGTGAACTCCGAAGGCGTCCAGGCTGTCGTCGTATTTCAGCGCGTGCTTCAGCCAGACCGCGCCCGCATAGCAGGCCGGGCCGCCGATCAGGCCGATGAAGAAGGCGCCCTTGGGATCGACGAAACCGGCGGCGGGGGTGATGGCGACCAGACCGCCGACGACGCCCGACAACAGGCCCAGCAAGGTCGGACGTTTGCGATCGAACCGTTCGATGGTCATCCAGCCCAGGGCGGCGGCTCCGGCGGCCAGGATGGTGTTGAGCGCGGCCGTGGCGGCCAGCGCATCCGCCGCGCCCGCCGACCCTGCGTTGAAGCCCAGCCAGCCGACCAGCAGCAGGCCTGTGCCGATGGCGCTATAGACCAGGTTGGCGGGGGCCATGTTGTCGCGGCCGAAGCCGTGACGCGGCCCCAGCACCAGGGCGCAGACCAGGCCGGCGATACCGGCGTTGACGTGGACGACCGCGCCGCCCGCGAAGTCGAGCACGCCCAGCCCGCCCAGATAGCCGCCGCCCCAGACCTGGTGACAGATCGGCGCATAGACGATCAGATGCCAAAGGCCAAAGAACAGCAGGCTGGCCGAGAACTTCATCCGCTCGGCGAAGGCGCCGGCGATGAGGGCCGGGGTGATGATGGCGAAGGTCATCTGGAAGCTGACGAACAGCAGTTCGGGCAGGCCGGGCAGCAGGCTGTGGGCCGTCTGGGCCGTCACGCCGTTCAGGAAGGCCGCCTGCACGCCGCCGATGACGCCGTTGGTCGCCTCCGGTCCCTTGCCGAACGACAGGCTGTAGCCGACCAGGAACCACAGGACCGAGACGATGGCGAAGGCGGCCGCCGACTGGGCGACGACGCTGATGATGTTCTTCTTCCTGACCATGCCGCCGTAGAACAGCGCCAGACCGGGGAGGGTCATCAGCAGCACCAGGGCGGTCGAGGTCAGGATCCAGGCCGTCGCCGCATTATCGATGACCAACGGCGCCTGGTGCGTCAGCAGGGCCGGTGCGGCGAGAACGGGAGACGCGAAGGCCGCCGCCCCGGCGACGAGTGTGACGGCGAGGGCGGCGGATCGGGTCATGGCGGCTTTCTAAGGCAGGCGGTTCGGTGTCAGGCGGAGGTCTTCAGGCGTTCCGTGCGGGCGACGATGTCGGTCAGGGGCACGATGCGGACGAAGCGGTTCAGGCCGTTGTCCCAATCCGCCAGCAGACGTCGCGCCAAGGGCGAGGCCGTCGCGGCCAGATGGGCCTCGATCAGGCCCTTCAGTCGATCAGCCGCCTCTTCGTCCATGTCGGTCACGCCCGCCAGATCGCCATTCAGGGCGCGCTCGGCATGGCCAGGCTGGTCCAGCACGAACAGCTCGCCGCCGCTCATGCCCGCCGCCAGGTTCCAGCCGACCGAACCCAGGACGACCACGCGCCCGCCTGTCATATATTCGCAGCCGTGCGCGCCCAGCCCCTCGACCACGGCCTCGGCGCCCGAGTTTCTGACCGCAAACCGCTCGCCCGCCGCGCCGGCGACGAACAGCCGGCCGGAGGTCGCCCCATACAGGGTGGTGTTGCCGCAGATCAGCTGATCCTCGCGCCATTCGGGCGTGCGGATCGAGATTTCGGCGCCCGACAGCCCCTTGCCGACATAGTCGTTGGCCTCGCCCGTCAGATGCAGTTCCAGACCCTTGGCCGCAAAGGCGCCGAAGCTTTGGCCCGCGATGCCTTCCAGCCGGAGCTTCAGACGGCCCGCCGGGCCTTGCGCGCCGAAGCGCCGCACGATGGCCGAGGACAGGGCCGCGCCGACCGTGCGCTGGGTGTTGTTCAGCGGATAGGACAACTCCAGCGTCTGGCCGCGATCCAGGAAGCGCACGGCGTCCTTCAGCACGGCGGCGTCCAGGCTGTCGGCGATGGGCTTGCGGGTCGTCTTGTCGGCCCATTTGCCAGCCGCGCCCTCGTCCACCTGAACCAGCAGGGGGTTCAGGTCCAGGTCGTCCAGGTGCGAGCCGCCGCGCCGGACCTGACGCAGCAGGTCGGTGCGGCCGATGATCTCGTCCATCGTGCGCGCGCCGATCGACGCCAGGATCTCGCGCGTCTCCTCGGCGATGAAGGTGAACAGGTTCACCACCTTGTCGGGCGTGCCGGTGAACTTCTCGCGCAGCCGCTCGTCCTGGGAGCAGACGCCGACGGGGCAGGTGTTCGAATGGCACTGACGCACCATCAGACAGCCCATGGCGATCAGGGCAGCGGTGCCAACGCCGTATTCCTCAGCCCCCAGCATGGCGGCGATGACCACGTCGCGACCGGTGCGGACGCCCCCGTCTGTCCTCAGCGTGACCGAGCCGCGCAGATTGTTCAGCGTCAGCACCTGATGGGCCTCGGCCAGGCCGATCTCCCACGGCAGGCCGGCGTGTTTGATCGAGGTCTGGGGCGAGGCGCCGGTGCCGCCGTTGTGGCCGGCGATCAGGATGGCGTCCGCATTGGCCTTGGCCACGCCCGAGGCGATGGCGCCGATGCCCGAGGCGGACACCAGTTTCACCGTCACCCGCGCATCGGGGTTGATGGCCTTCAGGTCATAGATGAGCTGGGCCAGGTCCTCGATCGAATAGATGTCGTGGTGCGGGGGCGGACTGATCAGGGTCGTTCCGGGCACGGCGTGGCGCATCCGGGCGATGAACTCGGTGACCTTGAAGCCGGGCAGTTGCCCGCCCTCGCCGGGCTTGGCGCCCTGGGCGACCTTGATCTCGATCTCGCGGCACTGGTTCAGATATTCGGCCGTGACGCCGAACCGGCCAGAGGCCACCTGTTTCACCGCCGAGTTGGCGTCGTCGCCATTAGGACGCGGGTGATAGCGTTCGGGATCCTCACCGCCCTCGCCCGAGACCGAGCGGGCGCCGATGCGGTTCATGGCGATGTTCAGCGTCTCATGCGCCTCGGGGCCAAGTGCGCCCAGCGACATGGCCTGGGTCAGGAAGCGCCGGCGGATGTCCGACACGCTTTCGACCTCGTCCAGCGGAATGGGCGTGCCTTCGCGGAAGTCCAATAGGTCACGCAGGGACAGGTCGGCCTGAGCGCGGACGACCTCGGAGAACTGCTTGAAACGGCGGTAGTCGCCGCGGTTGCAGGCGTCCTGCAGCAGGTGGATGGTCTTGGCCTCGTGGGCGTGGGCCTCGCCGCCCGACCGGATCTTGAAGAAGCCGCCGATGGCGGGCGAGGGCACGGCCTCGCCCCAGGCGATGCGGTGCCGCTTCATCGCCGCCTGCTCCAGACCGGCCAGGCCGATGCCGGAGATGCGCGACGGGGCACCGGGGAAGAACTCGGCGGTCAGGGCGCGCGACAGGCCCAACACCTCGAACTCGCAGCCGCCGCGATAGGCGGAGACGACGCTGATCCCCTTGCGGGCCAGGGTCTTCAGCAGGCCCGCCTCGATGCCGGCCTTGTAGTTCAGGCAGGCGTCGCGCAGCGTCAGGCCGGGATACAGGCCCCGGTCCAGACGCTCCTGAAACAGATCCTGGGCCAGCCAGGCGTTGACGGTGGTGGCGCCGACCCCGACCAGGACCGCGAACCCGTGCGGGTCCAGCGTTTCGGCGGTGCGGACCACGATCGAGCAGTAGGAGCGCAGGCCCGCCTTGGTCAGGCGGCCGTGGACCCCGGCGGTGGCGAGGATCATCGGTGCGGCCAGCCGATCCGCCGACCCGGCCTGGTCGGTCAGCACAATCAGGGCCGCGCCGTCGCGGGCGGCGGCCTCGGCCTCGTTCATGATCCGGTCCAGCGCGGCGCGCAGGCCGGCGCCCGGACGGGCGTCGTTGGACGGCAGGGCGTAGCTGCAGTCGATGACCACAGTGGAGCCGGCGCCGACCGTCTCGATCATCCGCTCGTACATGCCGTTGGTCAGGACGGGGCTGTCCAGCACGAAGACGTCGGTCTGGGCCTCTTCCTCGGCCAGGATGTTGCCCAGGTTCTTGAACCGGGTCTTCAGGCTCATGGCGCCCGCTTCACGCAGGGGGTCGATCGGCGGGTTGGTGACCTGGCTGAAGTTCTGGCGGAAGTAATGCGATAGCGGGCGGGGCAGGGCCGACAGCACCGCGGGCGGGGCGTCGTCGCCCATGGAGCCGACCGCCTCCTTGCCATCGCGCACCAAGGCGTCCAGCAGCAGATCGAGGTCCTCGCGGCTGTATCCGGCGGCGATCTGACGACGGGTTAGGGCCTCGCCGGAGGCCGAGCGCGGCTCGGGTCCGGGGCCGATGATCGGCTCCAGATCCACCATATTGTCCAGCCACTCGGTATAGGGGTGGGCGGCGGACAGGGCGTCGATGGCCTCATGCTCGTCATAGACGCGGCCGTGCTTCAGATCGACCGCGATCAGCTTGCCGGGGCCGATGTGCAGGCGGCGCTTTACCCGGCTCTCGGGGATCGGCACCAGCCCGGCTTCGGAACCCGCCATCAGCAGGCCATCGACCGTCTCGACGGCGCGCAGCGGACGCAGGCCGTTGCGGTCCTTGCCCGCCACGATCCAACGGCCGTCGGCGGCGCAGATGGCGGCCGGGCCGTCCCACGGCTCCATCACCGCGTTGCAATAGGCGTAGAAGGCCCGGTGTTCGGCGGGCATGACCACGTCGTCCTTGGCCCAGGCCTCGGGGATCAGCAGGGCCTTGGCCATCGGCGCGGGGCGACCGGCGTGGACCAGCACCTCCATGACGTTGTCTAGGGCGGCGGAGTCCGATCCGCCCGGCTGAACCACCGGCTTGACCTCGCCGTCGCGGTCGCCGAAGGCGCCGGCCGCCATTCGGATCTCGTGCGACTTCATCCAGTTGAGATTGCCCTTCAGCGTGTTGATCTCGCCGTTGTGGGCCATCATGCGGAAGGGCTGGGCCAGCTTCCATTCGGGGAAGGTGTTGGTCGAATAGCGCTGGTGGAAAACGGCGTAGGCCGAGACGAAGCGCGGATCCTCCAGGTCGGGATACAGGTCGCCCAGCAGTTCGGCCCGCACCATCCCCTTGTAGGCGATGGAACGCGCGGACAGGGTGCAGATATAGACGCCGGCCAGGTTCTCGGTCTTGACCGTCTTTTCGATGCGGCGGCGGCACAGATACAGCTCGCGCTCCAGCGCCTCGCCATCCAGCGGTTGGCCCGCGTCGTCCAGCGGCGGGGCCAGCATGATCTGCTCGATCTCGGGCCGGGTCGCGCCGGCCTTGGTCCCGACGACCGACAGGTCGATGGGCGTCTGGCGCCAACCATAGATCCAGAAGCCGGCGCGCAGGGCCTCGGTCTCGACGATGGCGCGGGCGCGGTCCTGGGCCCCCAGGTCGGTGCGCGGCAGGAAGACCTGACCGACGCAGATGGGCCCAGGACGCAGGGATTGGCCGATGGAGGCCACCTGTTCGGCGAAGAAGCCTTGCGGCAGCTCGGCCATGATGCCCGCCCCATCGCCCGACAGGCCGTCGGGATCGACCGCGCCGCGGTGGGCCACGGCCTTCAGGCTGCGGATCGCATATTCGACCACGTCGCGGCGCGGCGTGCCGTCGATCGAACAGACCAGACCCACGCCGCAGGCGTCGCGCTCGGAGGCGCGGTCATAGGCGTGGCCGGCTTCCAGCCGGTCGCGGGTTTGTTCGTATTTGTTCAGCCAGGTCATGCCGCGACCTCCTCGGTGCGGGTCTTGAAGTAGCGGTCGATCTCGGCGGCGGCGTCCTGGCCTTCGCGGACGGCCCAGACGACCAGGGAGGCGCCGCGCACCGCGTCGCCGGCGGCGAAGACGCCGGGCAGGCTGGTGGCGAAGCTGACCGAACCCACCTTGATGGTGCCGTCGTCGCGTAGGCGCAAATCGGCCTCATGCGCCGCGAACGGCTCGGGCGAGAAGCCCAGGGCCTCGATGACGATGTCGGCCGGCACGTCGAAGTCGGCGCCGGGAACCGGCACGATGTCGCGACGCTGACCGGGCAGGCCTTCCGTCAACTGCATGCGCGCGGCGCGCACGCCCGTGACCTGGTCGCCTTGCGACAGCAGGGCCTTGGGCGCTGCCAGCCATTCGAAGACGACGCCTTCTTCCTCGGCGTTGACGACTTCGCGGGCCGAGCCGGGCATGTTCTCGCGGTCACGACGATACAGGCAGGTGACGCTGGCCGCGCCCTGACGGACGGCGGTCCGGACGCAATCCATGGCCGTGTCGCCGCCGCCGATGACGACGACCCGCTTGCCGCGCGCCTCGTGCCAGCCGTCCTGTTCGGCGTCGCCCAGGTCGCGGCGGTTCTGGTGGGTCAGATAGGACAGGGCGGCGACAGTCGAGTCCGGCCCGCGACCCGGCGCGGAAAGGATGCGGGGCTGATAGACGCCCATAGCCAGCAGGACGACGTCGTGGCGCTCGCGTAGCTCGGTCAGGGTCACGTCCTTGCCGACCTCGCAGCCCAGCACGAACTGGACGCCGCCGTCGATCAATCGGTCCACGCGGCGCTGCACGACATGCTTTTCCAGCTTGAAGCCGGGGATGCCGTAGATCAGCAGCCCGCCGGCGCGGTCGTGACGGTCATAGACCGTGACCTGATAGCCCTCGCAGCGCAGGCGGTCGGCGGCGGCCAGACCGGCCGGGCCGGCGCCGACGATGCCGACCGTTTCGCCGCGTTCGGCCGCCGGGCGGATCGGCTCGACCCAGCCGTTGGAGAAGGCCTGGTCGCCCAGCCAGGCCTCGACCGAGCCGATGGTCACGGCGTCCCAGCCGGACTGGTTCAATGTGCACGACCCCTCGCACAGTCGGTCCTGCGGGCAGATGCGGCCGCAGATTTCGGGCATGGTCGAGGTCAGGGACGCGACGCGCCAGGCCTCGCGCGGCTCGTTCTCGGCCGACAGGCGCAGCCAGTCGGGGATGTTGTTCTGAAGCGGGCAGGCGTTCTGGCAGAAGGGCACGCCGCAGTCGGTGCAGCGCGACGCCTGTTTCTCGGCCGTCTCGGTGGAGGGCGGAATCGTGATCTCCCCGAAACCGCGTGCACGCAGTTCGGCCGAGGCCTTGGACAGGCGGCGGGGTTCGACGACGAATGTCCCGCCTTGCTTCAGGGTCTTATGCATATCTCGCATATGCCGCAAACGACGCGTTAGAGGCAAATATTATTGCCGCGAGGCGTTCTCAGCGAAACAAAAAGAATAAATCATCCAATCGGACGCGTTTTGTCGTCAAAAGTTGCTGATGGTGGCCGTTTGCGCCGCAACAGGATTTTGTTCCAGGGGTGCGACAATAGGAACCGGCGCAGTCTCGAGGCGTTCGAAAGACTGATTTCAGCAGACCACAGAGAGTGCGCCCATGCCCCGATGGACAACCCCGACCGGCCTTGGGGGATGGCTGACGTTGCTGCTCGGGATCCTGCTGGCCGTGATCGGTCTGGTGCTGACGGTCGGCGGCGTGCAGCTCGCGATGCTGGGCGGCTGCTGGTATTATCTGATCGCGGGCCTGGCGCTGATCGTGTCGGGCCTTCTGCTTGTCTATCGCGACGTGCGTGGGGCCTGGCTCTATGGCGCGGTCTTCGTCGCCACAGTGATCTGGGCGCTGTGGGAGAAGGGCCTGAACGGTTGGGCCATGATCCCACGCCTGGTCGGGCCGCTGGTGCTGATGTTCCTGGTGCTGGCGACGCTGCCGGTATTGCGGTCGCGCGGCGGCGGCAAGACGGCAAGCTTCGGCGCGCTCGGGCTGGCGGCCCTGACGGTCGTGTTCGGCCTGGTGGTCGGACAGATCAACGCGCCCGGCGTCGATAGCCCGGTGCCCGGCGCGCGCGGACCATTCGGTGATCCCGCCCTGATCAAGGCCGGCCTGGACTGGCCCGCCTATGGCGGATCGGACGCGGCCCAACGTTATTCGCCGCTGAACCAGATCAACAAGACCAACGTCGGCCAGTTGGAGCGCGCCTGGACCTTCCGCACCGGCGATCTGCCCGGCGAACGGTTCGGCGCCGAGACCACGCCGCTGAAGATCGCCGACACCGTCTATCTCTGCTCGGGTCGCAACAAGATGTTCGCCCTGGACGCTGACACAGGTCGGCAGAAATGGGCCTATGATCCCAAGGTGGCGGACGAACAAATCCCCTACACCGCCGCCTGCCGGGGCGTGACCTATTACGCCACACCCAACGTCGACCAGGCCCAGCCCTGCGCGACGCGCATCATCGAAGGCACGCTGGACGGCCGGATCATCGCGGTCGATGCGCGCACCGGCGTGCCTTGCCCCGCCTTCGGAACCAACGGCGCCGTCAGCATCAAGGAAGGGATGGGCAATCCCTATCCCGGCATGGTGTCGATCACCTCGCCACCCGTCGTCGTGCGTGGCGTCATCGTCACGGGCCATCAGGTTCTGGACGGCCAGAAACGCTGGAACGCCTCGGGCGTCATTCAGGGCTATGACGTCGTCACCGGCCAGCTGCGCTTCGCCTGGGACATGATGCGTCCCGACATCACCACCGCTCCGCCGGCCGGTCAGACCTATACGCCGGGCACGCCAAACATGTGGACGACAGCGACGGGCGACGAAGCCCTGGGCCTGGTCTATCTGCCGATGGGCAACTCGGCCGCCGATTACTATTCGTCGCTGCGCCGGCCCCAGGAGAACCAGTATTCCAGCGCCCTGGTCGCGCTGGACGTCACGACCGGCAAGCCGCGCTGGAGCTATCAGACCGTCCGCCGCGACGTCTGGGACTATGACCTGGGTTCACAGGTGACGCTGGTCGACATGCCGACCGCAGGGGGCGTGACTCCTGCGGTGATCCTGCCGTCCAAGCGCGGCGAAATCTTCGTGCTGGATCGCCGCACGGGCCAACCCCTGCACGGCGTTCAGGATCGTCCCGCCCCGCGCGGCGGCGTTGAACCGGCGCAGCGTGCGGCGACCCAGCCCTATTCGCTGTTCAACACCCTGGCCAAGCCTGACCTGCGCGAAGTCGACATGTGGGGCATGTCGCCGATCGATCAGATGATCTGCCGCATCCAGTTCAAGAAGGCGTCGTACCAGGGCCAGTTCACGCCGCCGACTGCCGACCGTCGCTTCATCGAATATCCGGGCTACAACGGGGGTTCGGACTGGGGCAGCGTGGCACTGGATCCGCGTCGCGGCGTGATCATCGCCAACTATAACGACATGCCCAACTACAACCGTCTGGTGCCGCGCGCCGAGGCGAACAAGCTGGGCTGGTTCCCCCGCGACGACCCTCGCTATCAGGAAGAAACGACCGGCGAGGGCGCCAAGGCCGAGGGCGCGGGCGATCCGCAGATGGGCGTGCCCTATGCGATCGACGTCAACGCCGGCTGGCGGATGCCCTTCACCGGCCTGCTGTGCAAGGAGCCGCCCTATGGCGGGATCCGCGCCATCGACGTGCAGAGCGGCAAGACCCTGTGGGACCGTCCGTTCGGCACGGCGCGCAAGAACGGCCCGTTCGGCATCCCCTCGATGCTGCCGCTGGAAATCGGCACGCCGAACAACGGCGGCTCGGTGGTCACGGCGGGCGGCCTGATCTTCATCGCCGCAGCGACCGACGACCTGATCCGCGCCATCGACATTGAGACCGGCAAGACCGTCTGGTCCGACGTCCTGCCCGCCGGCGGCCAGGCGAACCCGATGATCTACGAACAGAACGGCCGCCAGTATCTGGTGATCGTCGCCGCCGGCCATCACTTCATGGAAACGCCGGAGGGCGATTACGTCATCGCCTATGCGCTGCCGCAGCGCGGCTGAGACGAAGCACCAATCTCCCTCCCCCGCGGGGGAAGGGCGGTCGCACCAGCGACCGGGTGGGGGCGGCTCGGAAACGAGCCGCCTTTTCTCGTTCAGCGGGATGTCGCCAGCCGCCCCCACCCGGCCTCGCCTTCGGCTCAGCCACCCTCCCCGAACGGGGAGGGAGAGCGTGCGCGACCTACGGCCTGATCTGGCCCTGGCCGCGCACGACGTACTTGTAGGTGGTCAGCTGCTCCGCCCCCACCGGGCCGCGCGCGTGGAGGCGGTTGGTGGAGATACCGATTTCGCCGCCGAAACCGAACTCGCCGCCGTCGGCGAACTGGGTCGAGGCGTTGATCAGGACGATGGCGCTGTCGACCTTGACGGCGAACCGTTCGGCGGCCTCGGCGTCGGTGGTGACGATGGCCTCGGTGTGGCCCGAGCCGTAGCGGGCGATGTGGTCGGTCGCGGCCTCAAGATCGTCTACGACGCGGACGGCGAGGATCGGGGCCAGATATTCGGTGGTCCAGTCGGCCTCGGTCGCGGGCGTCATGGCGGGAACCAGGGCGCAGGCCGCTTCGTCGCCGCGCAGTTCGCAACCGGCGGCGATCAGGTCGGCGGCGACGGGGGGCAGCAGGCGCAGGGCCGCCGCCCGGTCCACCAGCAGGGTCTCGGTCGCGCCGCAGACCGAGACGCGGCGCATCTTGGCGTTCAGAACGATGGCGCGGGCGGTCTCCAGATCGGCGGCCTCGTGCAGATAGGTGTGGTTCAGGCCTTCCAGATGGCTGAGCACGGCCGTTCGCGCCTCGGCCTGGACGCGAGCGACCAGGCTCTTGCCGCCACGCGGGACGATGACGTCGATGGCGCCGCTCAGCCCGGTCAGCATCAGGCCGACGGCCTCACGGTCGGGAGTGTCGACCAGTTGCACCGCATCGGCGGGCAGTCCGGCCTCGGCCAGGGCTTCGGCGATCAGGGCGGCGATGGCTAGGGAGGACTGAAGGCAGTCGGAGCCGCAGCGCAGGATGGCGGCATTGCCCGAGCGGATGCACAGGGCGGCGGCGTCGGCGGTGACGTTGGGCCGGCTTTCGTAAATCACGCCCAGCACGCCAATGGGGGTGCGGACACGGGCGATGTCCAGCCCGTTGGCGGGGGTCCAGCGTTCGGTCTCGACGCCCAGCGGATCGGGCACGGCGGCGATGGTCGCCACCGCCTCGGCCATGCCGGCGATGCGGGCGGGGCTCAGCGACAGGCGGTCGATCAGGGCCTCGGTCATGCCGTTGGCGCGGGCGGCCTCCACGTCGCGGGCATTGGCGGCGAGCAGGGCAGGCTCGGCGGCCTTCAGCCTTGCAGACAGGATTTCCAGCGCGCGGGTGCGGGCGGCGGCGGGGGCTTCGCGCAATAGCATGGCTGCGGCGCGGGCGCGCTGGCCCAGGTCGAGCATTCGGGTCTTCAGATCGGTCATCGGTCGTCCAGCACCATGTCGTCGCGGTGGATCAGCACCGAGGCGCCGCGATAGCCCAGCAGGGTCTCGATCTCGTCCGAGCGGCGGCCGCGAAGGCGCGCAGCCTCGTCGGCGGCGTAGGCGGCCAGCCCCACCCCGACGGCGCGACCGTCCGGGTCGATCAGGCGCACGCAGTCGCCCTTTTCGAAGCCGCCGGACACGCCCGTCACCCCGGCCGGCAGCAGGCTCTTGCCTGCCTTCAGCGCCGTGACCGCCCCGGCGTCCAGCGTCAGGACTCCCGTCGGCGACAGGCTGCCGGCGATCCACTGTTTATAGGCGGCCATCGGCCCGTCGGGGGCGGCGATCAGGGTGGCGCGCGCGCCGTCGCGGATAGCGCTGAGCGGCGACAGGGTCTGGCCCGAGGCGATGATGGTGGCGCAACCCGCCGAGCGCGCGATCTGGGCCGCCGCCAGTTTGGTCGCCATGCCGCCGGTACCCACGCCCGCGTCCGCGTTGGCGCCCCCGCCCATGGCCAGGATGTCGGGGCTCAGCGTCTCGATCAGGGGCAGATGGGCGGCGTTCGGATCGCGGTGTGGATCGGCGGTGTACAGGCCGTCCACGTCCGACAGCAGGATCAGCAGGTCCGCCCGCGCCAGCTGGGCCGTGCGCGCCGCCAGCCGGTCGTTGTCGCCGTAACGGATTTCCTCGGTCGCCACCGTGTCGTTCTCGTTGACGATGGGGATGACGCCGTGGGTCAACAGGGCCTCGACGGTCGCGCGGGCGTTCAGCCACCGCCGACGGCGTTCGGTGTCGTCGCGCGTCAGCAGCACCTGGCCCGCGATCAGGCCGTGCGGGTCCAAGGCCGCTGACCAGGCGGCCATCAGCAGCGACTGTCCGACCGAGGCCGCCGCCTGCTTGTCCTCCAGCCGTGCGCCCAGCGCGGGCAACCGGCCCCGGCCGAGGGCGATCGAGCCGGACGAGACGACGATGACTTCGCGCCCCTCAGCCTTCAGCGCCGCCAGATCCGAGGCGGCGGCGGCCAGCCAGTCGCGCGTCGGCTGGCGCGTGGCCGCGTCGATCAGCAGGGAGGATCCGATCTTGACCACGACCCGCCGGGCGGCGCTCAGCGCCGACGCAGCGTTCGGGCCGACGGGGAGGGCGGCGCGCTGGGACATGAAGCTTTCTGTAACGCCACGGTTCGGGCTTGTCTCTTGCCGTGTCTCGCCGCAATGCAGACGGATGATGGAATCCCTTTCCCCCATCGCCGCAGGCGGTCTGGGCAGTCTGGCGGCGGGCATGATGACGGCGGTGGGCGCCGTGCCGCTGCTGTTCTTCCGCAAGGCGGGGGTGCAGACCCAGAGCGCCCTGTTGGGTTTCGCCGCGGGGGTCATGCTGGCGGCCTCCTTCTTCTCGCTGATCATCCCCGGCGTGGACGTGCTGCAGGCGGGCGGGGCCAGTCCGGCGGCGGCGGCCGGCGTCATGGGGGCGGCGGTCCTGATCGGGGCGACGGTGATCGGGCTGATGAACCGGTTCGCGCCGGTGGACATGCTGGCCATCGGACCGGCGGGATCGCGCGACCTGTCGCGGCGCATCTGGCTGTTCATCATCGCCATCACCCTGCACAACTTCCCTGAGGGCGCAGCCGTGGGCGTCAGCTTCGGCGGCGGCGACTTGCACCAGGGCCTGTCCACGGCGCTCGGCATCGGCATCCAGAACATGCCCGAGGGGCTGGCGGTGTCGGCGGCGATGGCGACCCTGGGATACGGCCGCTGGCCGGCCTTTGCGGCGGCGCTGGCTTCGGGCCTGGTCGAGCCGGTCGGCGGCCTGATCGGGGCCAGCGTGGTCGACCTGCTACCCGGCGCCCTGCCGTGGGGGCTGGGCCTGGCGGCGGGGGCCATGATCTATGTCGTCACCGCCGAGATCATTCCCGAGACCCGCGAGAAGTCCAAGGGCGAGGGGTCGATGATCGGCCTGATGATCGGCCTGGTCGGAATGATGTTCCTGGATATCGCCCTGGGATGACGCGGGCGAAACGCGGCGTGACCGCGCAGCGGGGCGTTACATCGATTTACATGGCGGGCGGGGGTTGAAGCCGTCGGGGCCGAGAGGCTAGGCCTCTCGCTTCGCTGCTCGATTGTCCCCCGAAAGGAGCGCCAGCCTAAATGACGCGACCTCTCAAGCCTGCGGCTTCCCGTAGAAATTTCTTGTCTGGCCTGGGGCTTTTGGCCCTGATGGGCGCCGGAGTGTTCCCCATGCCTGTTTCCGCCCAAGCGTCTCGCACCGTCGCCCGCCACCGCCAGAAGATCGAGGATCTGATCGCGGCCATGACGGTCGAGGAGAAGGCCGGCCAGCTGAACCTGCTGGCCGATCCGTTCCGCTGGATGCCCACGGCGGTGAATCCTCTGGACGGCACGGGTGATCCCGCGCGCGTCACGGCCCTGATCCGCGAAGGCAAGGTCGGCAGCCTGTTCAACGGCATCGGCGCCGAGGCGGGCCGCCGCATCCAGCGCGTGGCGATGGAGGAGAGCCGGCTGAAGATCCCGCTGCTCTTTGCGGCGGACGTGATCCACGGCCTGTCGACCATCTTCCCGGTGCCCCTGGCCGAGGCGGCGGCCTTCGATACCGAACTGGCCCGGCGCACGGCGCGGGCGGCGGCGGTCGAGACGGCGGCCTCGGCCGTTCACCAGACCTACGCCCCCATGGTGGACGTGGCGCGCGACCAGCGCTGGGGCCGCAACGTCGAGGGCGCGGGCGAGGACGTTCTGCTGAACAACCTGCTGGCCGCCGCCCGCGTGCGCGGCTTCCAGGGCGAAAAGGGTCTGGACGACCGTGACGCGGTCCTGGCAACCGCCAAACACATGGCCGCCTATTCCGCCGCCGTCGGCGGGGTCGAATACAACACCACCGACATGAGCGAGCAGACGCTGCGCGGGGTTTTCCTGCCGCCGTTCAAGGCGTCGGTGGACGCCGGCGCCCTGTCGATCATGAGCGCCTTCAACGACGTCAACGGCGTGCCGGCGTCGGGCAGCCGCAAGCTGCTGACCGACATCCTGCGCGGCGAATGGGGCTTCGAGGGCTTCGTCGTCTCCGACTACACCTCCGAGCAGGAGTTGGTGGCCCACGGCTTCGCCGAGGACGGCCGCGACGCCGCCCGTCTGGCCTTCAACGCCGGGGTCGATGTGTCGATGGTGTCGGGTCTGTATCTGGAACATCTGCCCAGCCTGGTCGCCTCTGGCGAGGTGTCGATGGCGCGCATGGACGAGGCGGTGCGCCGCGTCCTGAACACCAAGGCGGCGCTGGGCCTGTTCGACGATCCCTATCGCGGCACCGATCCGGTGCGTGAAAAGGCGGTGGTCGGGTCGCGCGAACACGTCGAACTCTCGCGCGAGGCGGGCCGCAAGTCGGTCGTGCTGCTGAAGAACGACAACGGCCTGCTGCCGCTGAAGAAGAGCCAGAAGATCGCCCTGGTCGGCCCGTTCGCCGACGACGTGGACAATGTCTGGGGGCCGTGGACCATCTGGGGCGCGCCCGAGCGACGTGTTTCGCTGGAGGCGGGCTTCCGCGCGGCCATGAGCGATCCGCAGAACCTGACCCTCGCACGCGGCTCGGGCGTCGAGACGCCGCTGGACGGCGGGATCGAGCAGGCTATCGCCGCCGCCCGCGACGCCGAGGTCATTGTCCTGGCCATAGGCGAGGCGACCAATATGTCGGGCGAGGCCCAGTCGCGCACCGAGATCGTGGTGCCCGCGCCGCAGGTCGCCCTGGTCGACGCCATGGCGGCGCTGGGCAAGCCCATGGTCATCCTGCTGAGGAACGGCCGGGCGCTTGCGCTGGAAGGCAATGTGAAGAACGCCCAGGCCATCGTCGTGACCTGGTTCCTGGGCGAACAGATGGGCCATGCCGTCGCCGACGTCCTGTTCGGCGATCACGGCCCGTCGGCGCGCCTGCCGGTCAGCTTCCCGCACAAGTCGGGCCAGCAGCCCTATTCCTACGACCGCAAGACCACCGGTCGCCCGGCCAATCCCGATCTGGCGAGCGAGGAATACAAGGCCCGCTATCGCGAGACGACGAATACGGCGCTTTATCCCTTCGGCTATGGCCTGACCTATGGCGCGATCAGCTATGCGCCGGTTGAGATGGAGAGCGACAAGCTGGCCTGGGCCGGCACGCTGGACCTGGCCGTGACCGTGACCAACACCGGGTCGCATCCGGCCGAGGAGCTGGTGCAGCTCTACATCCACGACCGGGTCGCCAGCCTGACCCAGCCGGGCCGATTGCTGAAAGACTTCAAGCGCGTGTCGCTGAAGCCGGGCCAGAGCACGAAGGTGACCTTCACCCTGAACGCTCGCCAACTGGGCTTCATCGGCGCGGACGAGACCTGGCGCATCGAGCCCGGTCTGTTCGACGTGTGGTTGGCGCCGCACGCCCAGGGCGGGGCGAAGGCGACGTTCCAGCTGATCGGTCCGGCGTCCATCACCGACGGGCGGTGACGCGCGCCACGTTGACGGGGCAGGCGGCAGGGCTTAACGACGCCGCCGTTTGCCTTCGGCCTTCGTATCGGCCGGATTCGATTTTAGGAGCGCGCCCATGACGACGAAGATTCTTCCGGGCGCCACCGGCGTTCTCGCGCTCGCGGACGGCACGATCCTGCAGGGCATCGGCGTGGGCGCCGTCGGCTCGGCCTTGGGCGAGGTGGTCTTCAACACCGCCATGACCGGCTATCAGGAAATCCTGACCGACCCGTCCTACATGAGCCAGATCCTGGCCTTCACCTTCCCGCACGTCGGCAATGTGGGGACCAATGTCGAAGACATCGAGCAGATGGGCGGCGGGTCCGACACCTCGGCGCGCGGCGCCATCTTCCGCGACGTTCCGACCGATCCGGCCAACTATCGCTCGGACGCCAGTTTCGACGACTGGATGAAGCGGCGCGGCGTCGTGGGCCTGGCCGGGGTCGATACCCGCGCCCTGACCAAGATTATTCGCGACAAGGGCGCGCCCCACGCCGTCATCGCGCACGACCCGGACGGAAACTTCGACCTGGAGGCCCTGGTCGCACAGGCCAAGGGCTGGACCGGGCTGGTCGGTCTGGACCTGGCCAAGCCCGCCTCGACCCTGCAGGCGTTCGAATGGAACGAGGGTCTGTGGGACTGGCCGGAAGGGCACCCCAAGACCGAAGGCCGCAAGGACGTGGTCGTCATCGACTATGGTGTGAAGCGCAACATCCTGCGCGCCCTGGCCTCGACCGGCGCGCGCATCACCGTGGTCCCGGCGACGACGACGGCGGAAGAGGTTCTGGCCCGCAATCCCGACGGCGTGGTCCTGTCGAACGGTCCGGGCGATCCGGCCGCGACCGGCGAATACGCCGTGCCGGAAATCCAGAAGCTGGTGGCCAGCGGCAAGCCGTTGATGGGCATCTGCCTGGGCCACCAGATGCTGGCCCTGGCCCTGGGCGCCAAGACTGTAAAGATGGATCAGGGCCACCACGGCGCCAACCATCCGGTCAAGGATCTGACCACCGGCAAGGTCGAGATCGTGTCGATGAACCACGGCTTCACCGTCGATCGCGACAGCCTGCCCGACGCGGTGACAGAGACCCACGTCAGCCTGTTCGATGGCACCAACTGCGGCATCGCGGTCAAGGACAAGCCGATCTTCAGCGTCCAGCACCACCCCGAGGCCTCGCCCGGGCCGACCGACAGCCTGTATCTGTTCGACCGGTTCGCCGATCTGATGGGGGTGCGCTGAGGCCATGAAGCAGGGGGCGGTTCGGTCGGACTATCTGGACTGGCTAGCCGAGGCGTTCGAGGTCGGTCGCCGGTTTACGCCCCTGCCGGACGGCGATGTCGTCGTTGGTTATGCGACGGGATACGACGCGGCCGACATCGCGCCCTTCGTCCTGTCGCTGCGGGCTGTGTTCGAGGGCCCTGTGGCCCTCGTGGTCGACGCCCAACCGGATTTGCGCGCCTTTCTGGCCCAACATCGGGTGACCGCCGTCGATGCGCCGGTCTGGCGCGGATGGGCGCCGCATCCGGTGATGCAGCGGTTCGTGGCCTTCGCCGGTCTGCTAGGTGATCGGTCAGGCGTCGCTCTGGCCTGCGACGTGCGCGACGTGATCTTTCAGGCGCCGCCTTTCGATCCGGCGCCCAAGGGCCTTGAGGCCTATATCGAGGCCGAGACGCCGCTGGCCGATCACGCCTTCAATATGAAGTATCTGCGCGCCCTGTTCGGCGACGCCCAGGCGCGGCAGCTGGCCGACAAGGCCTGTCTGTGCGTCGGCACCATCGTCGGGCCGCGCGCCGAGGTCTCGCGCCTGTCCCGACTGATCCTGTCGCTGGCGGCGACGCCGCGATCCGAGATCGGCGGGGCGTTCGGCGCCGATCAGGCGGCCTTCAACATGGCGATCCATCAGGGTCTGACGGCGATGACCGTGCGCCCCAACTATGGTCGCGTGGCGACCCTGGGCCTGACGCCCGGCGAGACCCTGAGGTTCGAAGGCGGCAAGGTCGTCAATCCCGACGCCAGCGTCAGCCCCATCGTCCATCAGCATGATCGCCATCCGCATCTTGAAGCGCCGGTCCATGCGCTGTGGGGTGGAGGGCTGGAGCTGCGGCGGCGGGTAAGGCCCAAGTCGGCGGGGCAGAAGTTCGAAAAGCTGAAAGCCTCGCTGCGCCGCCGGATGCCCGAACTGCGCTGACCCGGCTGTGCCAGGCCCAGGCGCTGGCGACGATGGAAGGCAGGTCCGACTGGCGTGGCGCAAAGCCCAGCGCCTGACGCGCCAGAGTGATGTCCGACACCAGGTGCGGCGGGTCGCCCGCGCGACGTGCTCCGGCTGCGTCGGGCAGACGAAGGTCGCTGTGCGCCATGATAGCCTCAACCACCTGCCGCACCGAATGGCCGCAACCCGCCCCCAGATTACAGGCGAAAAAGCCGCGTCGGTCGCCGAGCAACTGCGTCAGGGCGGCGAGATGGCCCCGAGCCAGGTCGCACACGTGGACATAGTCGCGCACCGCGGTGCCGTCGGGCGTCGGATAGTCGGTCCCATGAACGGCGAAATCGTCGATCTGGCCGCGTAGGGCCATCATGGCGCGCGGGATCAGATGGGTCTCGACCGGCCGATCTTCGCCGATCAGGCCTGACGCCGAGGCGCCGCTGGCGTTGAAATAACGCAGCGCGATGACGTTCAGCCCGTGCGCGGCGCTGGCGTCCGACAGGATCTGCTCGCAGCCCAGTTTGGAGCGGCCATAGGGGGTGACGGGGGCCAGCCGCGTCGCCTCGGTGATCGGATTTTCGCCGGGATCGCCATAGACGGCGCAGGTGCTCGAAAAGACCAGCCGGTTTACGCCCGCTTCCCGCATCCCGCCCAACAGGCCGAACAGACCGCCGACATTGTTGCGGTAGTAGTCCAGCGGCGCACGCACCGATTCAGGGACCACGGACGAGCCGGCGAAATGCATGACGGCGCTGATGTCGTGGGCGATCAGGGTGTGGCGCACCTTGTCCGCGTCCCAAACATCGCCCTCGATCAGCGGCCCCCAGCGTACGAACCGGCGCCGGCCGGTCGACAGGTTGTCATAGGTGACGGGCCGATAGCCGGCGGCCGCCAGGGCCTCGCACACATGGGCGCCGATATAGCCCGCGCCGCCCGTGACCAGGATCGCCTTCGCAGATGACAGCGCCGATCCGACTTCGCCCATCCGCTCTTGTCGGATACCGAGGGTCGGTAAATCAACCCCAAATCACTCTAGTATGTATTCAGGGGTGTGTTGCGACTGTCAGGGGATCGGCGAGAAACTGCGTTCTTCGCGCAGGGCGCTGGCTTTCCGGACGGCGATCGGTGCGGCATGCAGCCAGTAGTCGGCGTCTTCGAGACGCTGCTCCCTGCGGCGCTCCAATCCGCGCATGCGGCGCAGGGCGGCATTCTGGAGAAGGCGCGCATGCAGGGCGCGGGGCGACAGTTCGGCGATGGCGGGAGAGCCGGGGACGGCGACGGCGTCGGGGCCTTTGGGCTCCACCGCCGGGCGGGCGATGGCGATGAACATGAGGATCTCGGTGCAGGAGGGAGAGGCGCTTCTGCGCCGAGCTAACGAGGGGTTAACCACAGTCCCTGTGGATAGTTCCTGACTGCGTCCGAAAAAAGTCCGTGAATCGAAAGACTTACTGCCCGTTTCCGGACAAAATAGTTACCGAAATCTTAATCCGGGGTCGGAGCGTTCGCTCAACGATGTCCGGAAAAGGCGCTGAAAAGGCGCCGCCGGTGGCAGTCCCTAGGGGAGTCGAACCCCTCTTTTCAGGTTGAAAACCTGACGTCCTAACCGATAGACGAAGGGACCGCGGCCGGGGCGGCGCATTTGCCCCGGTTCGGCCGCTCCTGCAAGCAAAAAGTTACGCCGCTTCCGCCTTCGCCGGGACGAGGGCGTCCAGCGCCGGGAACAGGTCGGCGATCAGATCCTCGACATGCTCCAGACCCACCGACAGGCGCACCAAACCATCGCCGATGCCGGCCGTCGCGCGCTGTTCCGGCGTCATGGCGGCGTGGGTCATGGTGGCGGGGTGGGCGATCAGGCTTTCGACGCCGCCCAGCGATTCCGCCAGGGTGAAGATCTCCAGCGTCTCGACCAGATCGCGCACGGCGTCCGTGCCGCCTCGCAGTTCGAAGCTGAGCATGGCGCCGGGTCCGGCCTGCTGGGCCGCGACTAGGGCGTGATTGGGGTGGGACTTCAGGCCCGGATAGTGGACAGCCTTGACCGCTGGGTGGGCGGCCAGCTTTTCGGCGATCTTGCCGGCCGTGGCCTGTTGTCGCTCAATGCGCGCGAATAGGGTGCGCACGCCGCGCAGGGTCAGATAGGCGTCGAACGGCGAGCCGGTCACGCCGGTGCAGTTGGCCCACCAGGCCAGGGTCTGGTGATCCTCGGCGTCGGCCGAGATGACGGCGCCGCCGACCACGTCGGAATGGCCGTTGATGAACTTGGTCGTCGAGTGGACCACGAAGTCAGCGCCCAGTTTGATCGGGTTCTGCAGCGCCGGCGACAGGAAGGTGTTGTCGCACACGACCTTGGCGCCCGCCGCATGGGCGCGGGTGCAGATGTTGGCGACATCGACCAGACGCAGCAGAGGGTTAGATGGGGTCTCGACCAGCACCAGCTTAGGCTTCAGGGCCAGTGCGGCCTCGAAGGCGACGGGGTCACCTTGATCCACCAGCAGCAGTTCGAAATGCCCCTTCCTGGCGCGGGCGTTCAGCAGGCGACAGGTGCCGCCGTAACAGTCGTGCGGCGCGATCAACAGATCGCCCGGCTCCAGCAGGGTCAGGGGCAGGTCAACGGCGGCCATGCCGGTTGCGGTAATGACGCAGCCGGCGCCGCCTTCCAGCTCGGTCAGGGTCTCGGCCAGCACGTCGCGGGTCGGATTGCCCGAACGGCTGTAGTCGTACTTCCGCTTCTGATCGAAGCCGGCGAAGGAATAGTTGGACGACAGATACAGCGGCGGCATGACCGCGCCATGGGCCGTGTCCGTATCCACGCCCGTGCGGGCGGCGATGGTGTGCGGATTGGCGGGGCGGGAAGTCATGCTTTGATATCCTTCAGGGCGGCGCGGAGGATGTCGCCGACGAAGGCGTCCTCCTTCAGAAAGGCGTCGTGGCCATAGAGGGAGGGCGCTTCGACGAAGCGCCACAGGGTCGGCAACCGCGCGGCCAGTTCGCGGATGTCGTCGATCGGCACCAGACGGTCGGAGGTGAAGCCGATCAGGGTGAGGGGGGGGGTGATGGCTTCCGGGGTCACGCTATGGCGATCCAGAGAATCGGACATCGACAGCCAGCGTGCCGGGGTGGTGTGGGTCCGGTAGGCCTGGCCCCGCGCCGTCAGATAGTCGCAGACGGGATAGGCGCCGCCGACGGCTGAGGGCGCAGTGGTGTCGAAGCGGTCGTCGAACTCCTCGGCCGTGCGATAGGTGGTCATGGCCAGTTCGCGGGCCAGGGCGACGCCCTCCTCGGGACGGCCGGCGGCGACGGCGAACTGCAGGATGCGGCGCTGGATGCCGCGCCAGGCGGTGGCCTGGGGATGGGCGCGGTGGGCGGCAGACACGATGATCAGCTGCTCGGCCCAGTCGGGGAACAATTCGGCGAAGGCCAGCCCGACCATGCCGCCGTACGAGCAGCCGACGAAGGCGGCGACGCGCTCGATCTTCAGATGTTTCAGCACCAGAGCCAGCAGGCGCGCCTGATCCTGGGTGGTGATGGTGACGGCCTTGTCCAGGAACTCGGCGCCGGGGGCGAAATCGACGGCCAGGACCTGAAGCCGGCTCAGGTCGATGGGCCCGCGCACCGATACAGCGCCCGACCACCAACCCAAGCCGTTGGTCTCCGTCCGGTGGACGAAGCGGCCGGCCGAGATGCCGCCGGCGACGACGACGACGGGAGCGCCGATCCGCCCGTGCAGGCGGCCGACGATATTGGGCTGGTTCAGCTTTTCGCCCGAGGCGAGGCGGAAATCGGCGGGAATGGGAACGATGACGTCGCGGGCGCCGCCGCGCTCACGCGTCGGTTCGCGGACAGGGGTAAGGGCTGTCGCGCGGCGACAGTCGGGGTCTTCGAGCAGGGTGGTTTCGGCCAGGGTCATCGTCGTTCCGCATCGTTCTCGCTCAGCAAGTCTCGATGCGGTGACAGAGCGTGGAGCGTCGTCTCGTCGATGCTCCACTCATCTCTCGCGACCCCGAAGGACCCCGCAGGAGTTGGCACCGTTTCGAGCTGTGAGACCCGATGGTTGCCCCAGCGTCAAAGGGCCTAATCCCTCGGCTGGTCTTGATGAGTGACTTTACGTTGATGACCGAGGCGGCGCCGGTCAAGCGAAAAATTCAACCTCATTGGTGGCATGGGTCGACTCGATGGGGGTGAAAACGCACAATAAGCGCCTTGTCGTGAAAAAATCATCCAATTCGACTTGACAGGGTCAGGGTCGTCCGATCACCCTAGGCTTAGATTTCAACCGGACCTGCCCTGTGCCACAGCGCTCGCTCATCGCCGAAGTTTCGACCGTCGCTGGCCTCGCCGCGACGCGTTTCGGCCTGACTCTCGGCGGCGCGATTATCGGCGGTACGACCGGCACCACCACCATGCCCGAACGGGCGGGACGAGTTTAGCGCGCCGAACCCCGGCAACCGCAGAACCCGAACCCCGCCCGGTCCGCCAGGCGGGGTTTTTCTTTTCACCCCACCCCATCCCGACCTTTCCCGAGAACCCCGA